>NZ_CP129218.1:0-34853 GCF_030414215.1 Geobacillus zalihae | reverse complement strand
GCAGTTCCGGCAAAGATCTCCCCAGTGCACCACGATCCATCTTCTTTCCGGACATCAGATTCCTGTGTTTCATTCCCGCAAGTTCTGCATTGACCAACTCAAAAATGCAAAATGGATTGAGATGTGCTACGGGGAGATTCATGAACCGCATCGCAGGCAATGGATAAACGGCAGCGCAGTTTGTGAAACGGTGGTTATGTAGTGAAATGAATGATTTATCGCAATAAACCGGAAGGATCGGCGGCATTGGAGGCCGCTTTTTTCTTTTTTCGCTTTGAAATCGTCTTTGTCTATGGGTGTTCTCGGTTGATATGATGTTGGCAAATCGAAAGGAGGTAGGAAAATGGCCGCTTCAGAAATGGTGTCGGGCCGCACTCTTGTTTTGGACTTCTACGCCGGAAAGGACAGCGACGGAAAGGACATCATCCGCTCGCAAACCTTCAGAGTGAAGAGCGACGCAAGTGTCCAATCGCTTTACGATGCCGCCGCCGCCATCGCCAGCTTGTCGAGCGGCAGCTTGCGGTACGTGCGCACGACGTTGACCAGCCATATTATCAATGCATGATGAGAGGGGGAATGAACAATGAAGACGTTGGAACTGACGTTTAACGCTCAAGCGGGGCCGGCGCGGATT
The DNA here is from genome assembly GCF_030414215.1 of Geobacillus zalihae. Classification (NCBI taxonomy): domain Bacteria; kingdom Bacillati; phylum Bacillota; class Bacilli; order Caryophanales; family Anoxybacillaceae; genus Geobacillus; species Geobacillus zalihae. Next base: position 34,219 of record NZ_CP129218.1, on the reverse strand, counting down.
TTGATCCGCTATCCCAAGGAGCCGGTTGATCCGGTGCAAGTGAAAACGGTGATGAACCAGCTCGTAGCGGCAAATGTTTTTATGACCGGCAACGGGGAGCTGGTGAGCCCGAAGAGCGCCCGCATCATTGAACGCGAAACGCAAGACATCCAGCTGCCATAACGCATCTGTCATGAACGGAAGGTTTCTCGCCTTCCGTTTTTGAGCATTGAAAGGGGGAAAAGCAATGGATTTGTTTTCGATGATCAGTGAAGTTTCCTTCCCGATCCTTGTTTCTATCTATCTTCTGTATCGGATGGAGACGAAGCTGGATCAGTTGACCAAATCCATTCAAGATCTAACTATCGCATTGAGCCGAGGTCCGCAGAATTGATGATGGGAGGGAATTCGAAGTGGAATTGGTGGAGCTGCTTTTCCGGGCGGAGAAAAGGCTGTCCGGGCTGCATCCGTTGGTGGCGGATAAAGCTAGAGCGTTGATTCGAAAGGCTTATGAGGAAGGCATTTATATCATCATTACGCAAGGGTTTCGAACCGTCGAGGAGCAGAACCGCCTGTATGCGCTGGGGCGGACAAAACCTGGACGGATTGTTACGAACGCCCGTGGAGGATACAGTTATCATAATTTTGGATTGGCGTTTGACGTTTGTGTCTGCAATGTTTTCAAAGGTACGCTGATCCCCAGCTGGAGCCTCGACCGTCGGTGGTTTCGCGTCGGTCAGATCGGAAAGTCGCTTGGCCTTGAATGGGGCGGGGATTGGAAGAGCTTTAAAGATTATCCCCATTTTCAATATACATTTGGCCTTTCGCTTGCACAGCTGCGGGCGGGAAAAAGGCCGCCGGCCGCTGTCGTGGCTAAAAAATAGACTGTCTCGCCCCTTCCGGAAGTGGAGGGGATTTTTTTAAATCTGACAAAAGCACGTTATGTCAGATTTTTGTCTGACGTTAAATACGTTGAAGGAAGCAACACGAAGCCGCTTTGCCGCTCTCCCACTTTTTGTCCAAAAATCTTACTCATCTCCCTCATGGACAAGGGGGTGTCATATTTTGCATACCGTCCAGCCCATCAAAGATAGGGAAAAAATCGAAGCGATGAAAAAGATTTTGCGTGCTTCGTCGTTGAGAGACGAGCTTCTTTTTACGATCGGGATCAATACGGGGCTGCGGATCAGCGATATTTTGGCTCTGAGAGTTGGGGATGTGAGGAATCAAAAAGGCGTTGTCGAACGCATTGAGATCGTGGAAAAGAAGACAAAAAAGACTCGGGTTGTCGCACTGAACAGAAAAACTCGCCGCCTGATCGAGCTGTATTTAGCGCAGGAGCGGCCGCACGCCCGCGGCGACGAGCCGCTGTTTCGGAGCCAAAAAGGAGGCCGGGCGATCAGCCGTCAGCATGCCCACTACATCCTGAACCGGGCCGCCAAAGCAGTTGGGATTGTGGATCGCATCGGCACCCACTCCCTGCGCAAAACGTTCGGCTATTTCGCATACAAACAAGGAACGGACTTGGCCATGATCCAAAAAATCCTCAATCACTCCAGCCAGGCCGAAACGCTTCGCTACATCGGCATTACGCAGGAGCAAATCGATGAAGTCACTGCAGGGCTTGATCTGTGAACGAAGCCCGCGCCGGTCTTCCCGGCTGGCCGCCTTCTGGCCCTTTGGCCATCCGGCCGGAGCCTAGGGAAGCCCGGCGCTCAGCCGCTCGAAGAAGCCGCTTGCGATCTAGCTCCTTCCGTTGTCCGCGGTCGTGCGAAGCAAGATCAAGAGGCCGATCAAAGTGGCGCTGTGGAAGAAAAAATCAAAACTTGCCGTAAAACGTCGTTAAACGGCTTATTTTGGCGTTTTGAAGCTTGGGGGGTAGAAAACCATTAACCCATCAAAAAAAGCGTCTCATACGGGCCGTACAAGGCCTAGGAGACCTTGTTTGTTTTTCCTCTTCAGCACAGCAAGATATATTAAACCCTTGTGTATATTGAGCGGCAGCCCCCTTTTTGCTGCTTTTATATACTTTTAGTATTTATATCTTTTAAATCTTTATATATTTTAGGAGGGGGCAAGATCCTTGATTTATCAAGGGTTTCAGCGATTTGGACAGTACATTTTTGGTGTTTATCTCGTACATTTTTGGTTGTTTCGGCGTACATTTTTGGTGTCCAGCGTACATTTTTGGTGTTTATCTCGTACATTTTTGGTTGTTTCGGCGTACATTTTTGGTGTCCAGCGTACATTTTTGGTGTTTATCTCGTACACATGTTTTCTTGTGTACGCTTTAATAAATAAAGCGTACATGTACGAAAAAATGTACTTTTTAACGTGAGTGTTTTCTTGTAGAATAGGATCAAGGAGTTATTTTCCTAATTTAGTAGGTGGAGGATGAGAGGATGCAGACTCCGGCTGTCCAGCCGCAGTACAACAGCGCCGTGACGAAGTCCAATGCGCTGATTGAGGCGAACTATAAGCTGTCCACTATCGAACAGAAGATCATCTTGTATATCATCAGCCAGATTCGCAAAGATGACGCCGATTTTAAAATGTATAAGCTGCCGATACAGGAGTTCTCTGAATTGCTGGGATATCGGGGAAGCCCTAAATACACGGAGCTTCGGGAGATCACGAAAAATTTGATGCGCAAGGTGCTTGAGATCAGAGAAGGCCAGAAGCTCAAACAGCTGAGTTGGGTTTCATACGTGGAATACGACGAGCATTCCGGCTATGTCAGCTTGGCCTTTGATCCCCGCTTGAAGCCCTACCTCCTGCAGCTGAAAAGGGAATTTACGACCTATCGCCTGAAGAATGTGATGGAACTGAAAAGCTCTTACTCCATCCGTATGTACGAGCTTTTAAAACGTTGGCAGTATATGGGCGAGGTCGTGATTCGTCTGGATGATTTGCGGATGATGGTTGGAGCAGGGGACAAGTATTCAGAATACCACAATTTCAAAAAACGAGTGCTTAATCCCGCCAAGAAGGAGATTGCGGAGAAGACGGACATCATGTTCACATACGAGGAGATAAGGGAAAAACGCAAAGTTGCGGCGATCCGCTTTCAAATCAGAGAGAAAGTCGTTGAGCCGGTTGTCGTTGCCTTGGAAGAGAAAAAGGAAGCTCAAGCAGATGATCGGTATTTGCAGTTTTTGGCTGTAGTGCAGGCTTATGACCGGTACATAACAGAACAGCAATTCACGAAGATAGCGGTCTTGGCTCAAAAAGCTTTCGGCGGAAACTGGATGGATGAGCTCATTCAAACGGCAAGGCGCATTATGCAACGCAATGACATCCGCGAACCAATTGCTTTTCTGACCTATTTCTTGAATGAAAAAGTGCAACGGATTCAGGTCGGGATCGATCCAAATGAGGTGACCATTCACAGCCATGGAGGCGCTAGATTCGTCCGCCGCGAGATCGTGCCGGACTGGCTCCGGGGCTACGAAGAGCAGCTTGCTGCCGAAAGCGCCAAAAGCAAAGAGGTTGATGAAGATATCGAACAGATGCGACGTGAGCTTGAGGAGCGGTTAAAGAAATACAAAGACTAAGTCCAGCCCGCGCCGGTCTTCCCGGCTGACCGCCTTCTGGCCTTTGGCCATCCGGCTGGAGCCTGGAGAAGCCCGGCGCTCGGTTCATTCGAAGAAGTTGCCTATGGGCCCATTCATCCATAGCCGTGCGAAGCGTGACCGAAGAAGCCAATGCATTGCACCGCTGCTTGAAGGAACAAATCATTAAACGAATAAGTGATGATAAAAATAATAGAGTATACATTAAAATAATTAAAACAATAAATAAACGTTTATTTCATCTTTTCTTCCAACAAACAAAAGTTTCGTGGTTCGAACAAAGATTCCATTTCCGCGCCGGTCTTCCCGGCTGGCCGCCTTCTGGCCTTTGGCCATCCGGCTGGAGCCTGGAGAAGCCCGGCGCTCGGTCCATTCAAAGAAGCATCGTGCAAGCGGACTCATCCCGCAACCATGCGAAGCAACTTCAGGCAGCAACTCATCGCATCGCTGCGGGAAGGAAAGAAAAAAACCCAATCAAAAGGAAAAACGCCTGATCGCAAGGTGTTGAGCCGATGACAAAACCCGCTGAAAAAATCAGCGGGTTTTCGCGTTAGTCTTATTTTTCGCTTCTCATAGGTAAGATAAAAACTTGACCGCATCGCTTTTGAATTAGATTGTCCTGAATGGTTTCAATTCCTCATAGGTAAGATAAAAACTGGGCGCGAAAAAATTATCTTTACACATCTACGAGTTTCAATTCCTCATAGGTAAGATAAAAACAGGAATGGTTCTATCTTTATTCTTGTTTCAATTCCTCATAGGTAAGATAAAAACCAACTTATCCGGTTCAACTGCAAAAACGGTCGGGTAGTTTCAATTCCTCATAGGTAAGATAAAAACGAGTCATCAGTCATTCCTGTAGTAGATGTGCAGAAAATGTTTCAATTCCTCATAGGTAAGATAAAAACGTGGCTAGCCTGAAAGAGAAGAAATGGAATCCAATGTTTCAATTCCTCATAGGTAAGATAAAAACAGTATGGCTGGTTCTTAAACAGTTCTGCAATGCCTGGTTTCAATTCCTCATAGGTAAGATAAAAACGGAAATACTTGACAAAGATATATCATCTGTGGTATAAGTTTCAATTCCTCATAGGTAAGATAAAAACGGTCATACCATCGGCCATAACAAAAAGGCCCCGGCTGTCGTTTCAATTCCTCATAGGTAAGATAAAAACCCAACAACTCATCGCGCTCGCTGCACACATTGAACAGTTTCAATTCCTCATAGGTAAGATAAAAACCTTTCCAAGATCCGCATACATATGTCACATATGACCAAGGTTTCAATTCCTCATAGGTAAGATAAAAACTTATCCTACTGGAAGGACCTTATGCAGGAAAATCCGGTTTCAATTCCTCATAGGTAAGATAAAAACCCAGCGTTGGAAGCTACTTGAATGCACGGAGCAGAATGTTTCAATTCCTCATAGGTAAGATAAAAACTTCTAAGTGGAAAGCTCGCATGCTTGTGCGTATTGGGAGTTTCAATTCCTCATAGGTAAGATAAAAACCCAAAAAGCGTTGATACATCAACACTTTTCAAAATAGGTCAAGTCCAGTATACTCCATTTCGAAAATTCCGTCAATAGAGTGAATCGCTGATGGCTGTAGGAAGGAAAGAAAAAAAGAAACTGTCGTCGATCCCCCGGAGTTTTTGCACGATTGGAAGTCGACGACAGAAAGGATTGAAGCAGTTGTTTTTCATAAAAACATGAAAACCGCGTTAAACTCGAAAAACGGTCCGTACAAACATTTTTTCTTTCTTGAATAGAAAACCATTACCTTATCGATTAAAACGCGATACAGGCGAATTTGAGCGGTCATTTTTTAGCAAAGTGCCTATTTTTTTATTTTTACCAGCCCATATTATGAGAAATATTAAAACATTTACTGTCTGACAAAAATATAAAATACATATTTCGACAAATCATGACAAAAAAAGAGATCAATGGAACCAAGTCCACGTTCGCCGGCGCTTCCGTTTCCTTTTGGTCCGGGTCCCCGGGGCGGTGTGATGGTCGGCTGGCAGCCGGAAAGGCTCAGCCACTGCAAGCCCAAGCGCCGAAGCCCTCGCCTTCCGGCTCGGTCCAGCCTATCACACCGCCCTTCCCGGCCCAAAAGACTACGGGTCGCCGGTGACCGAGGAAAGAGTGTTGAGCACATTGAGACGATATCCATATAACTATTTTCCGGCTTAAACTTATCGCATAATATACATTATATGTCTAACAATCTATTCTTTTTTATGATATACTCGTCATATAATGTTATTTTTTTAATCGATTTTTTGCTCTTCGAACCTTTTTAAACTCGTCGTATAAGTGAAAGGATGAAAAAGATGCTACACGAATATGAAACGTATTTGCAAGAGAAGGGGTTTTCTCCTAACACCGTGATCTCCTATCTCAATGACGTGAATCAGTTTTTGAAAGACTTGCATCTTCGTCCAGGCGATTACGTCACGTCGGCCGACATTCGCAAATGGATTCAGCAAATGTTGAATCCGGTAGAAGGGAAACCGTTGGCTATCTCCACGATCAATCGCCGGCTTAATTCGCTACGAAGCTTTTATGCGTGGGCGGTCGAACATCATAAGATCGAACAGAACCCAATGAAAGACATCCAGGATTTAAAATCAGCCGATGAAGAGAACGAAAAAATTATGTGGCTCACAGAAGAAGAATTTGAGGACTTATTGCATCGGATGCGGAAAAAACCGGTCCACAGCAGAGGGGTCGATCCAGAGGAAAAGTATCGCCGAGATCGCGCGGTAGTGTACTTGCTTACCTATGCAGGATTGCGGGTGGAAGAGTTATCAAATTTAAAATTAACAGACTTGGATTTAGAGATGAAACGAATTCGGATCGTGGGAAAAGGGATGAAGGTCCGGACCGTGCCGATTTCGAATATCTTGCTGGCAGAACTCGAGGATTGGCTTAAGTTTCGTGCGGAAATGGCGAAAAAGAAACCGCATGTCGCCGCATCGCCATACGTCTTTTACAGCCAGCGCTCGCCAAAGTTTTCGGTCCGGGGCATTCAGCGAATGATCGAAAGCTACAGCCTGCCGAACAAAAAGCTTACGCCACATATGTTCCGCCATACGTTTTGTAAGTGGATGTTAAAGGCGACGAACAACGATATCGAAAAAGTACGGAGGCTTGCTGGTCACAGTAATATCGCCACTACGTCTCGATACCTCAAAGACAGTTATAGCGATTTGGTCGATGCAGTCGAAGCGTTACCGAAATTCTAACATATACTGTTTAGGATTTAAGTTGCTTACAAAAAGAAGATGGGCCAACCTTAACTTTATAGGTTGCCCATCTTCTACTTTTTTTGTTCTCAATGGCAATGACTATATGTTGTTTTTCCTGAACTGTTAATCCTTTAGTTATCAAAAATAGATCATAGTAAAAATAAATAATGAATGTTCTTAAATAATGGTTATGTTCTAATTAAAAATATAACCGTTATATATGTAATTTATTCATAATTTGGTTACAATGTTAACATATTTTTTTTCTGAGGTCAATTGCTTTTTTATTGTTCTTTTTGTTCTTTGAATAAGAAATTAATCCAATCAGTATCTGGACGAGCGATTCTTCTCGAGTTCATATAAGCCCAGTCCAATGGAAGTACTGTTTTAGCTATATAAGCATTTTCTTGCTTTTCAACAACTAAAGCTAAGTCCACATTAATTTTGTCTTTAATGCATAAAGGCAATAATAATTGAATTTTGGATTCACCTGTTTGTTTGTTGGTATAAAACTGAGGAATAGCAGTTTTATAATTTCTAATAGCCTTTTTTTCTGCTTGTTTGACAGCACTTTCTAAGGCCTGTCTTAATTCATGTTCATTATAAGAAACACATTGTTTAAATCTATCTCTATTATCCTTAATTATATGTTCATAATTAATTCGTATTGGCAATAATCGACGGTCAAGAAGCAAATCAGCAGGATTTTCAAAATAATTCGCAATTTCTGGTAGTGGGGAGAATTTTGCAAGATCGGCGTCACTTTCCTTACAAAATTTAACAAAAAACCATTTCTGTTTTACATTAGGTTTATTGTTACGCATAAAGAATGCATATATATCTTCATCATATTGTGTTTGTAATCCTGTATTAAAACACATATATTCTCCATCTTTAGATATAGCTATTTTATTTTCTTGTTTTAACCTATCATATGTAAAAATTAAATAGTTCTCTAAAATAGGATATTTTTTCCCTGGTACTTTATATTCTTCATCAACAAAATCCCAATTCTCCTCTTTAGCCAGGGTAGCTAAATATTCTAATTTTCTCTCAAATTTTTCCTTTTGACCCAACCATGCATCATTATACAAAGTATATTCAGTATATTCATCTTTGGTTGTTATTAATTCGCAACCATTCGCCATAAAATACATCCCCCCAAAAATTCTTATAGTTAATTACTACAAAGTGTACTTGACAACAAATATTTTTTGATGTAAGAGAATACAAAAAAAGCGAAATTTCCTATATGGTAAAGATGACCAAACCATGACCAAGGAGGAAACTTCGCCTGCCATTTCAGTTTATCAAATATTTTGTTTAATTACTACCCGTGGTGCTAGATAAAACTCAGACAAGCATAAAAATAGCCCTTGCTGGCGGATCTCCAGTAGAATGAAAGTGTCACCCAACATTCGAAAGGAGAGATCCCCCATGCAAGAGCACTTTCATTTTACTACAGATCCAGCCAAACTTCAAAAACAATATGCCGCTATTTTCTGTTTTGTTTCTGCCCAACTGTCGTTGATTCAAATGTATCTTCATCGCCGCAACCGTCACTTGGTCAAGCAAGAAGACGAAGTGGTCATGGCGGTTCACCTTTTGGGGAAGCTGCTGGGCTTTTCTTCCGAACGAGCCTGGCATCGTTTTGTCACGGGAAATTTGTTCACAAACGGCTCGTTTCTTGAACGCTCCCGATACAACCGCCGCTGCCGAGCGCTTGGTTTCGCCATCAAATGGATCCGTCATGAGCTGGCGAAACGTGGCCAACACCATGCTTATGCGGTCGTCGACAGCTTGCCTCTTCCGTTGTGCCATCCCGTGAGAATGCAGCGCGTCAAGCGATTTCGAGGGATCGCAGATATGGGGTATTGTGCTTCCAAAAAGCAATGGTACTACGGTTTCAAGCTGCATCTTCAAGTGACCAATCAAGGGCTGGCCATGGGCTATGTCGTGACGGAAGCGTCCTGCCACGACGTCAAAGCCGCTGAAACGGTGATGACTCAAATCCCTCATCCCTACAACTTTGGGGACAAAGGGTACATCAGCCACGCTCTTCGAGAAAAGCTGTACGAAGAACACCAAGCCGCGTTCTGGACACCGTCTCGACACAATCAAAAGCACGGCCCATCCAAGGCATGGGAAGAATGGATCAGGAAAAAACGCAAAGTCATCGAGACGGTGTTTTCGATTCTCGTAGACCAATACCGGATCACCGACATTCGAGCGAATTCCATGGCCGGGTTTGAAGTGGCACTCGATGGCATCTTGTTGGCTTATTCCTTGGTCACACTAGGGCTGGTTGAGCGCTGACGCTCAACTAGCACCACGGGTTAATTACTATATTTTAATATTCAAGGGGAACGAAAAGAAAAAAATCGTTGGATTTCCGAGTGATCTTCTGAGCCAAACTGCCCGCTTTACCCAATTTGGAATGAATAATTTATTTACCTAGTAAGTGTTGAACTCGAACTATAGTGATCTAGCTAATGCCGTAAAGGAATTGCCGAAATTCTAATAACAGGTGATGAATGATAAAATATGTGATTACTTGCTAACATCACATTCCCTTCGTAATTTAAGGAGAATTGCTTATTTAATAAAATAAGTTGTAAACATGAGATTGAACAAAATCTATTTAATTTAGAAAAGGGAGGGAATACCGATATTATGGAAAAATTATCTCCTACAGAAATCAATTCTGTCGTAGCATATATAGGTGTTCATAATGGTTATTTAGGAGATTTCTCATATGCATCGCATGCTGAATTTTATCCGTTATATTGCGGATTAGATATTAATCCAAATGATTATAAAGGAACTACAAGAGAAAGATTTATTAAGATTCTTATAGAAGCTGATGCATATCAGCAATCAAAAATTCTTCGGGGGGTACTAAAAAAATATCCATTAGAATATTTCGAAGATCGATTCGAAGAAGGTATTCTTAGTGAAACAGAAATAAAAAACAAAAGGAAACTTTATACAAAAATAGAGGAATGGATAAGTCAACTCGAAGGTAATGGTCTTATTAAAGTTAACGAATTAAAATATGATTATGAGTTTGTAGAAAAAGTATTAAAACAAGCGGAAATTTTAATCAATAATCATTCTGCGGCATCTGCCGTTGATCGAGTACATACTGCTCTACATGGTTATTTAAAAAGAATTTGCGATGAAGCTGGTATTGTATTTGAAAAAGGTAAACCCACAATCCAAGAGATATTTAGTAAATTAAAAAATGAACATCCTTATTTTAAGGTAGACAATGATCCATATTTTAACGAGATTATAAAATCCATCAGTAGATTATTACATAACTTAAATGATATTAGAAATAACAGATCTTTTTCTCACCCAAATGAAAATATATTGGGAGAACCAGAAGCACTTTTTATTATTAATATGTCTCGAGCCATTCTAAACTATGTTAATTCAAAAATTAAAACTGATTAGTTAATTTACATCTTCAGAAGAACACTATAATAGATATTCTTTAATCCAGGCGTGTTGATTATCCAATAAAATCCAAAGGGTATAGAAAAAAGAGCACCTTTCCTGTAGAATGTGAGTAACGACACAAACAAACCCAGGAGGTGCTCTCTATGAACAAGCATACCACACTCCCGAATTTGATGCAAAAACTTGTTTCGGATGGAGTCAGTCAAGACTTTGTGGAGAACTTTTTTTCGGTTCACTACGGGCGTTGTCAATCACTAGTTAGCGAACCATTTTCAGGAATTAATATCGTAAGCGCTTTCGGACTCTCATCCCTCATCTTGAGGTGATGATATTGTATTCCATTTTTTTACACCCAACCAAAATCCCGAAGCGCCGACAACGCTTGATGGATCGGCGTCCCGGATGACCGCTGCAGACACGGTAGATTCTGACGCACCACATCTGCCCACAACCGTCCTGCCTTCCGTTTGGCCTGTTCAACCCGCTTGGACTTCGTCGAGGCCGAGGCTGCCGTTCGGGTCTCTTCTTCCTCCACCAACTGCCCATTTCTCCGCCAAATCCCGTCGATTCGGGCTGCCATCGCCCTCAGAAACGCCCGAAGCCCTTGGTCTTTCCAGCTGCGGCGGGATTTCACCCGATGCGCAAACCGGCTCATCACGCTCTCGGCGTGGCCCATCGGACGCATGCCGGTCGTCTCCACCCCTTGCTCCGACAGCCACTCCCGATAGTCCCGGATGCATCCCGGCATCGACTCGATCCGGCGGATCATGGCAGCCATCTGCTTCTCTTTCGCTTCGTCCTCCAACGTGCCGACCGCGCTGTTCAGCTCCACCAGAAGCCCCTCTTCGTCTTGTTTCGCCAGCTTCTTCCGCACCTCCCGCCAACGCGGATGGCCGGACAGACACTGACGCAGCTCCCGCGCCACATGAAATCGATCCAGCTGAAAGCACGCCCGCTTCCCAAAATACTCCCGGCAGGCCGTGATCCACGACGCCGCGTCGCCGTTGATGATCAAAAGGTCCCGGCACGGATCATAGGCATATTCGTTCATCAGCCACTCTTCAAACCGTTCCCACACGTCTCCCGCCCCTTCATGGAGGTAGTGGCGCCGGTTCACGAGCTCGAGCTGCGAACCGTTTCGTTTCCATCCCTCGTGAATCGCCAGGATTTTCTCTTCTTTCGCCCGTTTCCCTTTCCCCTGGCGGGAAATGAACAGCCCATCCGCCTCCACAAACAGCACTCGGCCGTGCCGTTGGGAAACAGGGTGGTGCAGCGAGACAGGGGCCTCCAGCACCAGTTGGCGAATCGCCTCGTGGCTCATGACCGCATACCCCACGATCGACTCCAACGTACGGGCCGCTTTGCGGTAGGAAGAGCACTCTACGGCCAACTCGACCGCCGTTTCCTCGAGGCAAGGGCTGATCGACTGCGCTCCATCAAAGCCCAGTTCGGCATCCAGCAAGAAGGTATACGCCCCCGCCTGCCGATCATAGTAGTAGTTCCGTCGAAACGTCACTTCTCCAAACAGCGTTTGGATCGTGGTCGGCCGTTTGTCTTTCAGCTGATACCGGCGCTTGTCCCGCGCTTCCGCCAGTTGTTGATCAATCTCCTCCAAAAGGGCCGCCAACAAGACAGCGAACACCTTTTGAAGAGTTCTGACTAATTGTTCCTCCAGCTCTTTTAATAAAGGCCATTCTGTGGTAAGATGTTTCATGGACTCTCTCCCTCCTGTTTTCGGTTGATGTTGACAATCACCATCATAGCAGGGAGAGAGTCCTTTTTGCATGACATTTGCTTTTTTCTACCGCGCTTCGCTTGGTGGCCCCGACGAGCGTCGCGAACAAAAGTTCGCAACCCTCGTCGGGGAATCATTCCTGAATGTCACCCACAAATATTTTACTCACACTTTCGGATGAAGAGATTCAACTGATTGCCGAAGCGGTTGGGGATCGTGATTCGTCTCGAACCTTTACGTTGCGCGAGTTGATTCACTTCTTCCTGCTGGCCGCCATGCATCAATGGAAAAGCTTTCGCCATAGAGCTGACGTGGGGCCTCTGTATGGATTGCCGCGATTCCATTATTCCACAGTATCCAAGAAAGCGAAAGAAGTTCCCTATGACATCATGAAACGCTTGTTGGCGTTGATCATTTCCAAGTGCAACCGCCAAACCCGCCGCTCGCTTCGGTTTCCCAAACCGCTTCGGGTGGTGGATTCGACGACCGTCACGGTCGGGAAAAACCGCCTCCCATGGGCTCCGTATCACGGCGAACGCGCCGGAGTGAAGCTGCACGTCGCGTATTCGCCGGAATCCTCGCTGCCGGCAGACGTGGTGGAAACGACCGGACTGCGTCACGATGGCCCAGTGGGAGAACAGTTGACGAACGCTCAACAAGTGCTCGTGGAAGACCGGGCGTATTTCAAAATCGAACGCCTCGATCGATTTGTGGAGCAGCATCAGCTCTTTGTCATTCGAATGAAGGACAACATCGAACTTCATCAGAAAAAAAGCTTGAAACGCCTTTCCAGCACATCCTCATCGGTTCAAGCCGACTTCACGTGCCAGTTGGGGACGAAACAATGCCGATCGACCAAGCGTCACCGGGTAGTGATCTTTCGAGATGCAAATGGCCGCGACATTCGGGTCGTGACGAATCTCTTCCATGCGTCTGCGGAAACCATTGCCGACATGTACCAACAACGTTGGACCGTTGAAGTCTTTTTCCGTTGGGTGAAGCAATATCTGAATGTCCCGACCTTGTTTGGCACGACGGAAAATGCGGTATACAACCAACTGTTTGCGGCGTTCATCGCGTATGTGTTGCTGCGATGGCTGTATGATCAAACCAAAAAACAGACGAACGTCTCTCTTTCCTTCATTTCGTTCGTTCGCCGTTTTTTCTCTGGGCAGCTTCCTCTCGATTGGAAATCCGGGATGGCCGCTGCTTTGTTTGAGTATGCCCAAATTTATGGAAGACGTATGTCTAATTTTGGATAATCAACACTCGTGTCTTTAATCAATATTTTTGTATCAAACGATGGACTATACGTAACGAGCAATTCCTAATATAAAATACTATAAGTACCAGACCGGATGTATCCGGTCTTTTTTATTTTTAATAAGCATAATTGCTCCGTTTCATTATCGTAATACCTCATTTTTCCAATAATATCTTGACTTTTTTGACAAAATATAAGAACATATATTCGTAAATAGAACATGTGTTCTTAAAAAGGAGGGTCCTTGCGCCGATGTTGTTTGATATTTCTCGTCTGCCAAAAAATAAAATTTTATGTATCGATATGAAGAGCTTCTACGCCAGCTGCGAATGCGTCGATCATGGACTGGATCCTCTCGAGGATTATGTTGTCGTTGTCTCCGATAAAAACCGAAGCGGAAGTGTAGTTCTAGCTGCGTCTCCGAAAATGAAGCAAGATTACGGAATCAAAACAGGAAGTCGTCTATATGAAGTGCCTCGCCGTCGCCATATCCATATTTTTAACGCCCGCATGAAGCGGTATTTGGAAATCAGCGTGCAAATTACAGAACTGTTTTCTACCTTTGTCCCTTTTGAAGCGATTCTCACGTACAGCGTTGATGAGAGCTGGATAACCCTAGACGGTACGGAAAAGCTGCATGGATCCCCTCTGGAAGCGGCTCAAAAAATACGAAGCGCGATCTGGGATCAATTCGGTCTGCCTTCCTGCATTGGTATCGGTCCAAACCGTTTCATCAGCAAAGTCGTACTTGATGTATACGCCAAAAAACAAGGAATCGCTGAATGTACGTATGAAGAAGTTCCGAAAAAATTATGGCCAGTTCCGTTACGGGAAATCTGGGGCATTGGTAGCCGAATGGAGAAACATTTGAACAATATGGGAATGTACACGCTTGGAGATGTGGCAAACAGTTCCCTGGATCGCTTACGGAAACGGTTTGGCGTAATAGGAGAACAGCTCTACTATCATGCTTGGGGAATTGACTTAAGCCCTCCTTTTATCGACGCAAGGACCTTCCCTCAAAAAAGTATCGGAAAAGGAATTACATTACTGCGCGACTACTGGCGGGAAAACGAAATTTTAACAGTTGTGTTGGAGCTTTGTGAGGAAGTAGCAAAACGAGCGCGTGAAATCGGGAAAGTAGGACGCACCGTTTCGTTTAGCGTGCGCTATTCGCATAATGAAGGAGGATTCCATCAGTCCGTTACCCTTGATACCGCTACAAACTTAACGATGGATATCTACCGCGTCTGCAAGCGGATTTTTCATAAGTTTTATGACGGACGAAGTGTGCGCGTCATTCATGTGTCCCTTGAAAACTTAATGGATGAGGAAAGTTTGCAACTGTCCCTCTTTGAAGACAGAACGAAGGAACGCGCCCTTGCCAAAGCAATGGACGCAATCCGTGACAAATTTGGTCCAAACGCGCTGTTGCGTGCTGTCAGCTACACACCAGGAAGCGTCGCACGCATCCGCAATAACTATATAGGAGGGCATCAGGCATGAACCATCGCGATCGTGGAATCATCAAATACTCGCCCTTTTTAATGCCAGAGCACCGCAAAATGCTAAAGGAGCTGCGTGAAAAAGAAGTGCGAATCCATACCTCCTGTCACGACGAGCAACAATATGAAGAATGGAATCGGATCATTTTCGAGGCGATGGAGTTTGCTTCTTATCTCTCGATTCAATACATACATAATTATCGTTTATGCTGCGTCATCGGTCGTGTTCATTACTACGATCAACCAAACCAAACATTGCGATTCAAAGAAAAAGACAGCGGGAAAATCCATTATATCCCCGTTTCATCGATTAAGGAAATAAACACAGCCCCTTTCTCGCCTTGAAAGGGGCTGGTCTTGCTGCTTTTAATCCTCAAACAGCTCGTTAATTAAATCCTCAATTTCTTTTCTTCGTTTATCAGTTTCTTCTTTATACACACAAAAACTTCTTAATACAGATTTTTCCTTATATACTCCTAAAGACCTACATATGTTAAAATAGTCTATATACATAACTATTTTGGAAATATAGAAGAATGTAATATTTCAAGTTATAGAGGGGATATTATAATGGGTAAATCCGAGCAAGCACCTGTTTATTCATATTTAGGGGTTCTGCCTTCGTCCCGTATAACGTCAAGTTTGAAGAAAGAATTAAGCGCTTTCTTGTTTTCGGGAATAAAAGTTTTGTTATTGACGGATAAAGATGTTTCATTTACAGATGTGATGTCAGAGGAAGAAGAAAAGGCGTTTAAAGATAAGTATTTGCTGCAAACATTTATGCCCGATTCACCCGAATTTCAGATTAAGGATCATTTTATCATAATAGACGGCGAGGAAGTTCCAGATGAAATTTATGATGTTGCAGAGCATTTCCTATCGTTTAATCTCGAGCAGTACCTGATTGAGCATGCACCTGCCGATGAGCATTTATCAGTGAAGGCGGGGGCCGGTACGGGAAAGACAACGGTAATGGTGCAGCGCGTTATGTATCTGCTTCAAAAGGCCGGCGTTTCGCCGAAAGAGATCGCGATGATTACATTCACGAGAGATGCAGCGCAGGAAATGTTTCACCGTCTCAGACAAGAGTTATTCAACCGTTACCAACTTACAAGACAAGTTCGTTATTTGCAATATATTGAAGAATTAAAGAAAATGCGCATCAGCACGATTCATTCATTTGCGAAGATGTTATTAAAGGAGATGGGGGCTGCGCTCGGCTACGGAAGGAATGTGCAGATTCGCACGTTCAAAAATGAACGAAAAAGGATTATCGAAGCAGAGCTTGAAAAGTATTTGCTGAAAATGCAGGATGAGGAACAAAAGAGCTTGGCAGAACTAATATCTCCGTTGCGGCTGCATGAGCTGATTGACACGTTAAACAGTTTTTGGGAAGAGATGGAGAAAAAGGGGATGACTATTGATGAAATTGCATCCTTGGAATGGGGAGAAGCAACAGATGAACATGCTTTTTACAATACGATGATGAAAACGATTTTCCAAGCTGTTGAAAGAGAATTTCAGCAATTTAAACAGATGAACAATGCCGTATCTTTAAACGATTTAACCCGCCAAGTGGATTTGGCATTGAGAAAGCAAAAGAAAAAAGAAGAAAATCCATTTGAAAAACTGCCCTCTCCTTTTCGCTATATTTTTGTAGACGAATTCCAAGACAGCGATGATGTCCAAATCCGTCTGATTTCCCAAATGCAAAAAGCTTTGAATGCTTCTTTATTTGTGGTCGGTGATATTAAGCAGAGCATTTATCGTTTCCGCGGCGCGGATCATACAGCCTTCAATCGCCTTCAAGAGGAGATGCAGAAGAACGGACAAAAGCTCAAGCAGTACAGCCTGAGGAAAAATTACCGTACAGTCAAAACGGTGCTTGAGAATATGCACCCATATTTTCTCGAATGGGGAAAGAAAGGGTGGCTCCAATATTCCGATGTGAACCGTGAAGAAACAGATAAGTTGATCGGCATTCGCAATATGCCGAAAGGGCTTCCCCCTTCCAAGCTCATTTATCCCATCAACAAGCCCAAAGAAGAATTAGAAGACGATGTCATCTCGATGATCAAGAAAGCGAAACAGTCTGTCCAGCTTGATCAAGAGAGCAAGCCGGGGAAGCGAAAAATAGCCGTGCTCGTACGGACAAACAAAGAAGCAAAACTTGTAGAGAGATGGTGCGACAAACACGGCATAGATACATATCTGAATGTCGGTGGCACGTTTTTTACAAGTCATGCTGTTGTGCATTTTGCGATGCTCGTAGAGGCTTTGCTGTATCCTAAGAGAGTGTCGAGCATCGTTAATTTGCTCAATACTCCATATTCCAGCAAAGGGATTGATTGGACGGCTCTGGCAAAATTCAATGGCGACGAGGAGAAGATTTATGACTTTCTTAAGGAGTCGGTGCTGGGAAGCTACGAATCGGGATTTCCTTTATTAGAAGTGTCGAGACAATTGCGCATTAGGCCTGTATTTTCTGTTTTGCGTAAAATTATAATCTCAGCCAAGCCGGCTTCTCGGTATTACTTGCAAGAAAAAGAACGAATTTATCTTCACCTGCTGCGTGAGAACAATGGGATGTCTGAGAAAGAAGCGGCTGAAAAGGCGGAAGAGAGAGCGAAATTAAAGTGGAGGCAGTACGTAAAAAACTTAAATCACTTAATGGATCTTTTGCACGAACAGTTTGATTCCGATTTTGCAACATTGTACAGCATCCATTCTTGGCTGAAGCGCAACCAAGCTGCAAATCGGGATGAAGATGAACCGCGGATTGAAGAAGTTCCGGAAGATGTTGTTCATATCATGACCGTCCACCGTTCGAAAGGATTAGAATTTCATACGGTAATGATTCCGTTCACTGAGCGTCCGTTTCGTTACAACTTCAGCGAGGTGCTGTTTGACGAACATAAGAAGCAGGTGGGCTGGAAAATTCGAAAACAAGATCAAGTGAAAGAAAATTTGAATTATGCAAGGTTGTCTAAAGAGGAGGATGCAGCTGTCCTCCAGGAAGAAACACGTCTCTTATATGTAGCAATGACACGCTGCCAGAATCAGCTTTGGATCATTAAAAATGAGTACTCTAAAGGTCCATCGGTTTGGAATTGGACGAAGTTGTTATCTGTGAGAACTTGAGGTGTAAATGTATGAATGTCAAAATGATTGCCTACACAGATCCGCGTAAATTTATTAAAAGCGATATGTTTGCAAATGAATATCGGAATGCACTCCATGTATGCGCAACAAAGAGCCTGACGGAAGCAGTGAGAACAGCTGCAAAAAAGGGAGACTACCAAGGGCCGGAGGAGATGGTGATCTCGGCAGCGTTGCTTGTCGGGAGGCTTCTCGGCTACTGGTCGCAAACAAAGCAAAAATTGTTTCAATACGCAAGGCTGACGGAAGTGATTAGAGAAGCAAGAAGCAACGCTAGTGAAGAGGAAAAGCAGATTCTGCGTGCCTTCCGCTTGAATCAGGCGGACGTGCTGCAAACGATGAGAATTTTATCGGAAGTAAATGAATCGCCGGATACGCTGTCCCAAAAAGTGAAGGAACCAGAAGAGGCGTGGTTGGTAAAACTTTGGGCAGATCTGGAACAAAAAGATGATTCTTTTGCAAAAATTCGCAAGAAAGTAAATGAACGATGGAGGGATGCAGACACATTTCAGAAAGATTTGCATAAAGCCCTCCGACAGTTGCTTAAAAAGTCAGTAAGCAAATGGGATAGGAAGAGGATACTGCTTCACGGATTCTACTTCATTACTCCAATTCAGCACAAGATTTTTACTTTGTTGAAGCAAGCGGGCTTCGAGCTTATCTTTATGAATTTATATGACCCTCGTTATCCTGCTGTTTTTCAATCTGTAAGAGAATTTATCTCTTCTAAATACGGATGGGTCGATTATGAAAAATGGTGTCTAGAGGGCGGAGGCGATGCATTGCACACATTCGGACAGGTCTTTGCTTCTTCTTTCTTAAGCGGCGGAACAATGGCGCAGTTTCGGGAATATCGAAACAATGTACAAAATGTACTTCACAAGAAGGTGTATGATAATTTCTACGAATTTCTAGATGAATATGAGAAGGGATTGAAGAGAGATAAAGGAGACAAAGGAGTTACGTATTTGTCCCCTTCCCATCAAGATTTAAACGATCGTTTAAAAGAATATTATCCGGAAATGTATCAGAATGAGCGCCACTTTCTTTCTTATCCGTTTGGGCAGTTTTTATTTCATCTTCATAAGATGTGGGATGAACAAGCAGAAACACTGGTTGTGAGCGAGCAAGCCTTAATGGAGTGCTTTAGTTCTGGTTGGCTCTTTGATGCAGAAACAAATGAGAATGCGAAAGATTACACGTCAGTACTAAACGATTTGCTGCCTTTCTTTCAAGGATGTCGAACGATCGAAGAGTGGGAAGAAGCAGCGCAGTTGCTTTGGGAAATTCGCAACAATGCAGTGCGGCCGTACGAGAAGCACGAGGCTGCTGGAACAGCCTCTGATCGCTTTCATCGCATGCTGGAAAATCCGTTTGTCCGTTTTTCTTATTTCAATATTTCCATTGAAGAGGTGGAACAGGTTATTCGGTTTATAAAGCGGTTATTTTCCATTGCACGTTTTTTATTTGAAGAGAACGGGGAGACTGTTTCTCTCCGCAGCCACTTTAAAAGATTGGAAGAAATATTAAATGACGGCATAAAAAACACGCTAGAGCCCGAAGAAGAGATGCTCATGGATGAATTGCGGAAGAGGCTTCTCGACAACGAAGAAGATGAAACTTTTCTTGTGCAGGATTTAGCGGACGCCATTTCCTTCTATTTAAGCGGCGGATTGTCTTTTGATGATGAGAATGATGATGAGAACGATGATCAGGGTTGCCAAGAACGCATTTTCCCATTCCAAGATATTGATGGGAAGGTGATTGAATCAGCGGTAAACGATAAAATCATTCACGTATGCGGATTAGATGAAAACAGTCTTCCATTGTCAGAATCCGCATTGCCGTGGCCGTTGACAAGGAAAACATTAGAATCGATGAAAACGAACACATCGCTGTATATGCTTTTGCTTCGCGAAAACTTGAAATCGGAAATTTCCCGTTATCTTTTTTATTCTTTTGCAAGCTTCACGGATGAAGGCGTCGTTTCTTGGATGAGAAACTGGAACGGAAACGAAGTAATGGAAGAATCATTTTATGTAATGTTGTTAGAATTAGATGAGCAACCCTATAAGCATGATCCTTGCGTGGAAGAGATGGCTCGCCCTGAAGTCATTTGCGAGCCGTTTGAGGGAGCGACGGCCCATTTCAATCATTACCCTGATGAGGCGATGAATGAATTGCTGTTTTGTCCACGCCGCTTCTTCTACAGTTTTTTAACAAAAGAATACGCGAGCTATCGAAAAGATTTTCATCTCGAGTTTTTATTCGGAACGTTCGTTAAGATGCTGGGGGCAATGACTGAAGCTTCTCGGGAACAGATTGAGGAGCAAATGTTTGCTTTGTTTCCTCAGTGGACCGATTTGCGCCGAAAGCTTCTCATGGAAGAGAACTATCGTAAAAAATATATTCAAAATGTTCAGCATGCAAATAGAAGCAAAAGCAGCACATACGAAGGCGTTCCGTATCCTTTCGTACAGAAGCAGTTTCAGTTTTTGCTGCATCCAGGAACGTATCAAAATGAAGAAGAGATTGCGGAGAAATGGAAATTGATATTTGGGACAGGCGATGATGTCCGAGAAGCGTTTTGGGAAGCTCTTTCTGAGGAGCATCAACCAATGCTGACAGCAACACCGTCCAAGTTGTGCCGTTTCTGCCCGCATATAGATGAATGTCCTGATGCGCATTATCCAATCGATGATGATTTAAGGGAAATGGAGTAAGCACATATGATAAAAGCTGTTATTCAAAGGGATTTTTGGGAGAAGGCTGCAGCTTCATGGGGAAAACCACTGCTTGTCAAACAAAAAGAGCAAGAAGAGCGCATTCAGAAAACGGCGGCGAAGAGTATTGCCGCTGTTATGAAAAGCTTAGAAAAGTATAATACGAAGAAGAATCTTGGCACAGCTTTCGAAGCTATTTGGGATGACGGCGACGATGATGAATTCATTTAGGAGGATTAAATAATGTCGATGTTTGAGTATAAGCTTACCCCGACACAAGAAGAAATTGTGAACTTCAAAGGAAGCGAATTGCTAATCAGAGGAATTGCTGGCAGCGGAAAAACGACGGTGCTTCTTAGAAAAGCAAGGAAAATCATCGAGAGTGAGAGCGACACAACAGTGGCGCTGTTCACGTTCAATCGCACTTTAGCGAAATATGCGCAAGAGCTGGCCGAAACTTTAAACAGTGATCGAATTAAGGTATATACATTCCATCAGTGGGCTGGGATAGTACTGGAAAAAATGGATCTGAAACGTCCCGTTCTTACAAGCAAAATGCAAGATGATTTTTTTGTGCAAGCTGTTGCCAACATGCGCGCGAGAAGCAACCATCGTTATTTCAAAGATAACAGTTATATTTCCTTTTTGAAGGAAGAAGTATCGTGGATAAAAGGTAAAGGATTAATGCAACTTGAACAGTACGAAAAAGCAGACCGGACCGGGCGAGGAAGCAAGGTTCGTGTCACGAAGTCGGATCGGAAAAGGATTTTTGATTTCTTTCAAGAGTATCAGTCCATTTTAGATGCTAAAGGCAAGATGGATTTCGATGACTTCGCCGTGACAATCTATCAAAATATTGATTTGTTTCCGGAGTCACTTCGGATTGATCATGTGCTGATTGATGAAGCGCAAGATTTAGATCAAATGCAGTTGCAGGTGCTCCGTCATGCAGCGAAAAAAAGCATTATTATTGCAGCTGATAAGGGGCAGAAAATCTATAAAACTTCATTCTCTTGGTCAGAAATCGGCATCAATGTTCGCGGCGGAAGGACAAAGGTATTGAAAAACAGCTTTCGTTCGACAAAGCAAATTATTAGCTTGGCCCATAGTCTGCAGAAGCATGATTCACTGTATAAATCGAAAGATGAGGATTTTATTAATCCAGAAATTCCGGAGCATGAGGGCCCATTACCGGTTGTAGTGAAATTGAAGGATAAGTATGCTCACGATGTTGCAGTTATCAATTTCATAAAAGAACTGCAAACAAAAGATCCAAGTCTGACAATTGGTGTTTTAGCGCGTGTATGGCGGCCATTGTATCGCTTAAAATATGCACTGGAACGACATGAAATTAAGTTTGAAATGATTCAAAGAGAAGAAGGGAAAGTGACAACACCTGGTGTAAAATTGACCACTTTCCACTCCGCAAAAGGTTTGGAGTTTGATGTGGCAATGATCATTGACCTTAATAACGATACGGTTCCCCTTCCTTCCGAAGAAGCCGAGAACGATGATGAAACAGAGTACATGGATATCGAGCGGCGTTTGCTTTATGTATCAATGACAAGAGCGAAGCTTATATTATACATGTTTTATTACGGAAAACCTTCAGTTTTTCTTGATGAAATGGATTCTGCACTATATGAAGTAATAGAAATGTAAATAAAACCAAGAGCCCCTTTTCAAATTCAGCGAGGGGGTTCTCATTTTAATTCTCCCCACCGCTATAATTCACAAAAAATTCAGTGCATTCCTTCGGAAAAGTGGATAGGGATGTTCTGAAGGAATGTGCAAAAAAGAGCCTCTTTTGATTGGAAATAAAGGGAGGGAATTGCGCAAGAAGAGGGCTGTTGCACGCCCTCTTCTTTGTTTTTCGTCACAGAGAATATTTCCTGAGTTTCCGGCTGACGGTGGATTGGTCCACTTCCAAAGCCCTGGCCATATCGCTGGTCGTCCCGTATTTCTTTTTGGCAAATTCGAGCATTGCTTTCTCCACGGCCCCCACTGCTTCTTTTAAAGAGACCTCTCGGTGAATTTTTATTTCGATTGGAGAGGGGTCTTCGCCAGCCGCAAAATGGTTCACATCTTTAACTCGGATCACCGGCTCATCCGACGTAATGATCAAACGTTCCACCAGATTTTGCAATTCCCGCACATTGCCTTTCCATGGTTTCTTCTGTATCTCGGCGATTGCTTCCACTGAGTGGGCACCAGTTATACGGAGGTTAATCTTTTAATGAGCATGTATATAGCACCACGGGTTAGTTATTTTTTAATTATTGCATAAAGTGGCAATTCACTCCTCAAACACCTCATTCATCAACTCTTCAATCTCTTTCCACCGCTTCTCTGTTTCTTTTTTATCCACTCGGAACTTTCCGTTCTCTTGTACAATCACATCGCCGGCGCGGGCGTTTTTGGGTAGCTTGCTTTTCTCAATATCGATCATTTTGCCATCCTCCGCCTCACAAACTGCCCATTTACCCTCGAAGCGATCAATGATATATTTCATTTAACCACCTCTAATAAATTGGTTTTACGTTGAAGGTAAGTGTTGTCCCGTTGGTTGTTGCGATAATCGTTCCTTGTTTGTCGGTACGGAATACCTTGACTTTATAAGATTTCAACCGATTCAAAACTTCCGGTGTTGGATGACCGTAGGCGTTCTTGCCGACCGAGATTACCGCATACGTTGGTTTTACAGCTTTTAAAAGTGTTGCGCTAGTCGATGTTTTCGCCCCATGATGACCTACTTTCAACACATCAGCACGTAAATCCTTTTTTGCTTTAACCATATCCGCTTCTGCTCGAGTCTCAGCGTCGCCTGTAAACAGGAATGACTTTTTGCCATAGGTCACTTTTAGGACAGCGCTCCAGTCATTTGTATCGCTAGTGCTGTACGATTTTACAGGGCCAACAAACTTAGCAGTCACACCTTTGATTGGCAATACAACGTCTGCTTTAGCAACCTTTATAGTAAGCTTTTCGTTTTTAACAGCAGTCAAAAAATCTTTGTATGCTTGTGTTGTACTGCCGACTCTTGGGGCGTATACGCTTTTTACAGGGAAAGCCTTGAGAACCTCATCAAGACCGCCAATATGGTCGGCGTCTGGATGAGTCGCGATCATGATTTCGATGTCCTTTACCTTCTGCTTTTTAAGATAGGCGACGACATCACTGCCATCTTTATTTCCTCCATCAATGAGAATGTCCTCTCCATTTGGCGCTTTAATGTAAATACTGTCACCTTGCCCAACATTGATGAAGTGTACATACATGTTTTTTGGGGCTGCGTCTGTTACAATTCCCGGTAGTATTGCTATCATAAATACAATTACAGCTACCATCAGCATCTTGATTTTCCTCATTGAAAACTCCCCCTTTTACTTTTCAAGAAGATTATACCATCAATTGAGCTAAGAGGGAGTATAGAAAACAAACAGGAGGCGAAAAAATGTTCGATATTATCGGAAGACTAAGGTGTCCGGTATGCTCAAAAATTGTCCGCCCTAGCGATAAAGTGTTCTTGGATATAATCAATACAATCATCCACCAGAGATGCTACCATCAAAATCTGTCCCGTAAATTCCTCCCATTCAAAGACAAAGGAACATTCCAACATATGTTGCTGAAGTATCCGTTTTTACTTGATGATCATGATAATGAAAGTGTTTAATTTTATGTCTGACAAAAAATAAGTTAAGTTCGTTTTTTCAAGACACGATGACATGCCGTGTCCTCAGGATCCCCTGACCTGGGGACACCCACTGTCCATATTGTCATGGGAGACACGTTTATTATTTCAGTCTGTCGCGACTCACTATCCATCGTCTCGGACGGCCGCTAATCCACTGGGACATCTGTCGCGACACCTTTACGCGGTTGCATGTCTTAGTTGTATAGATTTCTAATCGATCGAGGAGCAGAGACACGTCCCTTGTCCTCGTCTTTTATTTGCAATATTTCATCATAGCGTCCTCTGCGTCACTCTGGTGTCCTCACCTCCATTCGATATTCTGATTCTAAGACTGATTTTTATCTTATTGATAATTTTGCATTAGGAGTTATGTTCTAACTAATCATATCATCATCAACCAAAATCTAACCAATAAACCTATCCCCTTTATAATAACTCCTAACTGCCATTTCCGACTTGCAGCTACACCTCCGAAATCAAGCCCTAAAATCCCTTTCTCCCTCCATTTTTACAACGATCCACTTACATTTCACCCTTCATCGAAGTGAAAATCTGAAGTTTAAAACCCTCGGGACTCCCCCCACCAATCTAATGAGGTATTGGAACAAAACCAATTTGGTTTATTCTTTCTTTATGGTCGCGGGAGCAAGCAGGCTGACGCCCATAATATAAGGGCGACGAACCATTTCACGGGAACGTCAGTTCTTGACCAACCTCTTAAGCTGCTGGACACGCCGCACCGATATCTGAAGCATCATGGCCAGCTGCTTATTTGTCGCGTCAGGGTGTCGCTCCATTGCCTTCTGCAGTTGCCATGCCTTGTCCTCCGTTCGCTCCCGTTGTTCCTCGAGGTACTCCTCCCTTGTCTTCGCCCCTTGTCCCCGGCGCAACTCCCCTGTCCTCGCCCTGTCGCGTTCCCGTTTCCGCCGGCGCTTCTCATTGGCGTCAATAATGGTCTGCAAGTGTCGCTGTTCCTCCGGCGTGATGTCCAGCCATCGAATGATCGTAGAGTTCTTCAGATTATAGCCGGCGCCGGGATAGCCTTTTTTCCTCGCCTCCTCATTCGCCTTCGCATCATTCTTAGCCATCCACGCTTTCTCGGCGCTTTTTGTCGCCCGGATCACCTCTTTTTCAGACAGCGGCTCCTTAAATCCAGCGTTCAGCTCTATCATCTGTCTCAGCGCCTCATCGGGATCATCAGTGAGGCAACAACTCCAGTATCGATATAAAAAACAAAACAGCTCCCTGTATCCCTTCAGATCATAATTTCTAAGCTCCGCAAGACGAATCAAATCCAGTAGCCTGGCATAGTGCAGCGTCTGGATATTATGTAGCCGGACAAGTTTCCCTTTTCTTCCTTTCTTCCCTGTCTCCGCCCTTGTCAATTCCGGCAAGTACTCATATTGCAAGTCACGGAGGACATACCTGTCGCCGTGCCGGTACTCGACGACGACCTCCCTTTTGCTCTTGGAGTTGACCGACCCGTCGATCCGGAACACCCTGGTCGGATCCAGCGACTTCTTGTCCGCCCCCACATAGCTAAGTTGCTCATAAAAATAGTTCTCCACCGCCTTCCACAGCGGCAAGGCCTTGTACGGGACCGGCTCGATCAACCAAACGCATACGATTCCGCGACCCGAGAAAATGATGAGATTAGGTTCAGGCAAGATATTGTCATAGAATACCTCGATGTCCAGCTTCCCGACCACCCACTCCGGCTCATAGCCAATCGTATGGCAATCCACATCCACGTACAGAGCCCTCAGCTGCCTTATATTCTCGATTCTTCGTTGAGGCTTATAAAAGGTATTCTGGCTAAAATAGACGTCCTCTCCAAGCCATTTAGGCAGTTCTACAGCCAATTCGTTGGGCTGGTAGTGATACTGCCTCCATCCCCCATCCGGCTCCTTCTTCGCCAGCGTGATCCATCCTGAGGCGCCGCGGTGTTGAATCCATACATGCCGCTTTGCGCGATCCAAAGGGGAAATTTCCATATTCTCCAGCTTCAAATTCTCCACAAAACACCCTCCCTACATGGGAAACAACCGCATAGTCGCGCGGGTGCGAGGTACGATCATTATGCAGAAAGACAGCGGCCGTTTCTTCAAAATTTACACACCATTCAAATAGAAAAAGGGAAAATAAGAATGCCATGAGGATCAATCGAGGCCTATTGAATAGGAGAGGACTCTGGCGGTCTTGAATTTCGACACTTTATTTCAAAATCCTCCATTTATTTCAAAAATCGTCAAATCGATTAACAAAAATGCTCTTTTGGCTGCATTTCTTGGAACACCGGCGACCCGTAGTCTTTTGGGCCGGGAAGGGCGGTGTGATAGGCTGGACCGAGCCGGAAGGCGAGGGCTTCGGCGCTTGGGCTTACAGTGGCTGAGCCTTTCCGGCTGCCAGCCGACCATCACACCGCCCCGGGGACCCGGACCAAAAGGAAACGGAAGCGCCGGCGAACGTGGACTTGGTTCCATTGATCTCTTTTTTTGTCATGATTTGTCGAAATATGTATTTTATATTTTTGTCAGACAGTAAATGTTTTAATATTTCTCATAATATGGGCTGGTAAAAATAAAAAAATAGGCACTTTGCTAAAAAATGACCGCTCAAATTCGCCTGTATCGCGTTTTAATCGATAAGGTAATGGTTTTCTATTCAAGAAAGAAAAAATGTTTGTACGGACCGTTTTTCGAGTTTAACGCGGTTTTCATGTTTTTATGAAAAACAACTGCTTCAATCCTTTCTGTCGTCGACTTCCAATCGTGCAAAAACTCCGGGGGATCGACGACAGTTTCTTTTTTTCTTTCCTTCCTACAGCCATCAGCGATTCACTCTATTGACGGAATTTTCGAAATGGAGTATACTGGACTTGACCTATTTTGAAAAGTGTTGATGTATCAACGCTTTTTGGGGTTTTTATCTTACCTATGAGGAATTGAAACGCAAATCCGTAGCCGTCGTCGTCTGATCCGCATCCTGTTTTTATCTTACCTATGAGGAATTGAAACATTGCAGGGATCATGAGCGCTAAAAAGAAGGAACAGAAAGTTTTTATCTTACCTATGAGGAATTGAAACATTGGCTTTCAATGCTTCTAAGATCGCTTTAGGATTTTTTTATCTTACCTATGAGGAATTGAAACCATTCAGGACAATCTAATTCAAAAGCGATGCGGTCAAGTTTTTATCTTACCTATGAGAAGCGAAAAATAAGACTAACGCGAAAACCCGCTGATTTTTTCAGCGGGTTTTGTCATCGGCTCAACACCTTGCGATCAGGCGTTTTTCCTTTTGATTGGGTTTTTTTCTTTCCTTCCCGCAGCGATGCGATGAGTTGCTGCCTGAAGTTGCTTCGCATGGTTGCGGGATGAGTCCGCTTGCACGATGCTTCTTTGAATGGACCGAGCGCCGGGCTTCTCCAGGCTCCAGCCGGATGGCCAAAGGCCAGAAGGCGGCCAGCCGGGAAGACCGGCGCGGAAATGGAATCTTTGTTCGAACCACGAAACTTTTGTTTGTTGGAAGAAAAGATGAAATAAACGTTTATTTATTGTTTTAATTATTTTAATGTATACTCTATTATTTTTATCATCACTTATTCGTTTAATGATTTGTTCCTTCAAGCAGCGGTGCAATGCATTGGCTTCTTCGGTCACGCTTCGCACGGCTATGGATGGTCATGCTTGCAAGCGGCATCCGCGGACAGGCCGGCGCGGATTTCGTTTATCTGATATAATCAGTAGTAAATATACGCTTCTGAAAGGCTTCGCTGACTGGGGTGATCCATTTGAGCGACAATCTTACCAAAGAGCAACGTTCCAAGACCATGAAAGCCATAAAGTCGCGCTCGCAGTTGGAAGATACGGTCTCAAAAGCCCTCTGGAGGGAAGGATATCGATTTAGAAAGAACGACAAGACCCTCCTTGGGAAACCTGATATCTCCATCAAAAAGTATAAAGTCGCCATCTTCATTGATTCATGTTTCTGGCATGGATGTCCACTGCACGGGAATATGCCTGAAAGCAATAGGGAATATTGGGAAAAAAAGCTCTTGAGAAACAAAAATAGGGATCAAGAAGTCAACGAATATTATAGAAAAATGGGCTGGAATTGCTTGAGAGTGTGGGAGCATGATTTGAAACAGGATTTTGATCAAACAATAAAGCAAATAAAGAATTTCATTGATCAAGCCATGGATGGATGAGCGCTTGGATGCAACAAGCGTTTTTTTATTTGTAGAAAATTATAACCTTATAAGGTTTATGTATTATACAAAGATAAAAACTATGATGTTAATTGGAGGAGGGGGAGGAATTTTTTGCTTCATAATTCCAGGAGGAACAAAAATTTATTGCAAAAAATATTAAGCAAAATTATAAGCAAAAAAGTGATGGACAACTTCAACAGATTTTTATCCCAGCATCGGATTGCAAACCGGGAAATCAGCCGATATATTGGCGCTCCCGACAACGCCTTCAATAAAATCATCAACGAAATGTCGGTCCCGTCTGTGGCCACCATAATCCGTTATGTGCACGCAGCGGAGCAGATTATCGGGGAAAATAAGATTTCCATTTATTCCAAAATTCTAATCGACAATGAAATTGAGAAAGCCGTCAGCATCCTCAACCAAATTTCAGATGCCGACATCACTGAGCTGATCAAGGAAAACAAGGAGTTTTTCAAGTCGCTGGACTTTTATTTTTCCACCACCCAGTCCAAAAAAGTCGATCCATTTACAATCGAAGAGAGAGACATCTACGCAGAAATAAAGGAGATGCTCGACCATGAATAAGAAAAGCACCAGAAAGGTATGGTTTATTACACGCCCGGAAAGAGACCCCCGATTCCATCAAGAGGCATTGCTGGCTTTGCAGAAGGCGACGGATGATTTCAGGCTGAAATGGGCGGGAAATAGAGAAGTCCATAAACGGTATGAAGAAGAGCTCGCAAATATGGGGATCAAAAGAAACAACGTCAGCCATGACGGTTCCGGAGGACGCACATGGATGGCCATGCTCAAAACCTTCTCCTATTGCTATGTAGATGATGACGGATATATTCGCCTTACAAAAGTCGGAGAAAAGCTCATCCAGGGAGAAAAGGTGTACGAAAACACAAGAAAACAAGTCTTGACGCTCCAATATCCAAACGCTTATTTTCTCGAGCCGGGATTCCGCCCAAAATTCGACGAAGGGTTTCGGATCCGCCCTGTCCTGTTTCTGATCAAGTTGGCGAATGACGAAAGATTGGACTTTTATGTAACAAAAGAGGAGATCACTTATTTTGCCATGACAGCCCAAAAGGACTCGCAGCTGGATGAAATCGTGCATAAAATATTGGCGTTCCGAAAAGCCGGCCCTCGCGAGAGAGAAGAAATGAAACAAGACATTGCCGCCAAGTTCGACCATAGGGAAAGATCAGACAAAGGAGCGAGGGACTTTTACGAAGCCCACTCCGACGTGGCCCACACTTTTATGCTCATCAGCGATTACACAGGATTGGTCGAATACATTCGCGGCAAGGCTTTGAAAGGCGATTCTTCCAGGATCAATGAAATTAAGCAGGAAATCGCTGAAATCGAAAAACGCTACCCATTCAACACACGGTACATGATATCGCTCGAGCGCATGGCGGAAAACAGCGGCTTGGATGTCGACAGCTACAAGGCCAGCAGATACGGCAATATAAAACCAGCTGCAAACTCCAGCAAGCTTCGGGCGAAAGCAGAGAGGATCCTTGCGCAATTTCCATCCATAGAATCGATGTCGAAAGAGGAAATCGCTGGGGCCCTCCAAAAATATTTATCGCCGAGAGACATTGAAAAGGTCATTCATGAGATAGTGGAAAGCAAGGACGATTTTGAAGGGATCAACTCCGATTTTGTAGAGGCCTACTTGAATGAAAAAGACAACTTGGTGTTTGAAGACAAGACCGGCCAAATATTCAGCGCGCTGGGGTTTGACGTTGCAATGCGCCCCAAAGCCAAGAACGGGGAAAGAACAGAAATCGAAATCATCGCCGGGTATGGAGGAAGCAAATTCGGCATCATTGACGCCAAAAACTATGCAGGAAAGTTCCCACTGTCCTCTTCCTTGGCTTCACATATGGCGTCTGAATACATCCCCAATTACACGGGATATGAAGGCAAAGAGCTAACGTTTTTCGGCTATGTGACCGCAAACGACTTCAGCGGGGAGCGCAACCTGGAAAAGATATCGGACAAAGCTAAGCGAATCACCGGAAATCCCATCAGCGGATTTTTAGTCACAGCCAGAACCTTGCTCGGCTTCCTTGATTATTGCATTGAGAACGATGTGCCATTGGAAGACCGCGCCGAACTGTTTGTCAAGGCTGTCAAAAACAAAGGATACAAGTCGCTCGAAGCTCTGCTTCGAGAATTAAAAGAGACAAGCTAGGGCGAGGGATTTTTCCCTCCGCCCTTCTACACAAGCTCTGGAATGGCCAATTGCTCCGTTCCAAACAATTCTTCAACATCCCATTTAGGTTCAACGCATTCATACGGAATGCCAGCGAACGTCTTCAAAATGGCTTCAAAGATGATCTTTGCTCCTTTCGGAGGAACTGCCATGCCGATTTGCTGCCTGACATTTTCCTTTGTCCCCTCAAACACAAAATCATCCGGGAATGTCTGGAGCCTCGCCCTTTCCCTGTTTGTGAGAGCCCGCGGCTCCTCCCAGTGATATACGTGCGTTCCACCGCCGCCGCTCCCTGTAACGGTGTAGGAGGGCTGATCAGGATGCAGCCTTCTGTAGATTTGGCTCAGCCTTGCTTTTTTTACATTTAAGCGCAACTCCTCAGGTATCCCTTCATACCATGCGTTTTCACCCGGCGGTATATGTTTGAGCATTTCTACTGTTTTTGCGTTATGGCGCGTAAACTCGTGGTTGGGTGCGTCGTCTGGGATCGGCGGATTGGTGATCGCCTCCTTCGCCGTCACATACTTGTCGGGAGTAGTCGGCGCAGGAACTTTAAACCTCAAATCCAGGTCTTTTCTGATGCCGACTATGATAATGCGGTGCCTCATCTGAGGAACGCCGTATTCCTCAAATTTATATAGATGCGGCACGATGTCATACCCTCTCCCGGCCTCGGACAATTCTTTCAGAATCTGCATGAATGCACGGCCCTCGTTGGCGCTTTGCAGGCCGCCCACGTTTTCGGCCACAAAAAACTTTGGTTGGTGAATATTAAGGACCTTGACCCCATATGTGTATAAAGGTCCATACTCTCCATCCATTCCTTTGTGTTCTCCTACAACACTGTAGTCATTGCATGGAAAACCGAACGATAATGCGTCTATTCTGGGAAGCTGCTCAATGTCAAGCTCCCTTACATCGCATGCAATGACGGATGGATCGTCTGGATCGCCGCAGATATTCCGTCGATACGTCCTGCATGCCGATTCGTTGTAGTCATTGGCCCAAACATGCTCAATGCGGAACTCTTCGCCATCAGCAGCAACCACCCTCGCCATTTTGGCTCCTAAAGCAAGGCCTCCAGGACCGCTGAAGAGTTCTCCTTTGCGAAAAATCATTGTATTACCTCCGTGGCGAAAGAATTATCAACGTGTCAGTACATTATAGAGGATTTTTGAAAAAAACAACAGCAATTCAATTAAAGCCTTCACTCGGCTCCCTTCTTGAGCTCATTCAGATATTTTTCAACAGCTTCCTCAATCAACAGATAGATATTCTTCTCCTGCAAAATCGACTGCATCTTCAACTCTTTGTGCAGGTCCGTCCGAATATCGAAGGAAACGCGCTTTCTCTCCACTTTCTTATCTTCCTTTCTTGGTTGGTTGTTATATTCGTTTAAAGATGTATTGTTTTCCTCCCCTACAGGATCGGTCAGCACTTGCGTAGGCGTGATGACTTTTTGCTGGCGCTTCATGTTTTTGATGTCATCTACTTTGGACACGTTCCATCATCTCCTTGTAGAAGTTTTCATACTGCTCCAGCGCCTGGTTCAACTCATTGTTTTCCTCAAAGCCGTATAGCGACAGGCGTCCGATCGGCGCCTTGCGGGTGATGATCGTTTTGAAAACCTCGTTCGGATAATCTTCCTCGATCATTTCATTGAACGCCTTCGCGTCGCTGCGGCGGACGTCGTTCATGGTTCTAAGAATGCCCAGCAGCCTTGTATTGTGCCGCCCATGAACCCTCGCTCCCTCGACGGATTCCATAAAATTCGGGACCGCCGAGTAGCACCAATTGGAGCACTCGAACATCATGATGACATACTGGCTTGCGCACAAGGCGTTGGTCGTCTGCTCGCTCAGCGAAGGCGGCGTGTCGATGACAATGAAATCGTAATGATGCCGGATCTTGTCCAACGTATCGTCCAGTATCAAGGTCGGCTTTCCCTTGTATCTTATATATTTTCCAAGGTACGTCTCCCCTGTGTAAATCCAGCGGGGGAACGTGGCCAGAAAGTTGTTGGCCGGAAGCAGATCCAACCTGTCGTTGACCTTGACTATGTACGGCTCCGGATCTCTCTCCTGCATCGCTTCGAGAACGGATTTCTCCGTGAATTCGTTGGATGGCTTCCGCGAAAGAAGCTCTGTCAAATTCCCCTGCGAGTCCATGTCGACGGCCAAAACCCTGTATCCGTCCCTGCTCAACAAATAGGCGAGGACTCCGGTTGTCGTGGACTTCCCGCATCCGCCTTTCTGGATGCCCATGGTGATGGTGATGGTCACTTATATCACCTTCCTTTCTTCCAAGGTTTGTTTCTTCTTTTGTTTATATGATTTATTCTACGTTATTTTCTAGATTCCTTCAATGATTGCAAAAAATAAGAGCGTTAGAAACGCTTCCACTTCAATTCCGATATGAGTTGCCGCACCGCCTCCGACTCCGACATGTTTTTTGTCTGACAGTATTTCTGGAGAAGTTCGTAAAGCTCGTCGTCCAAGCGCACGGTAATGCGATATGACTTGGACTTTTCTTCTTTTGGGCGTCCACGTTGGAGCTTTTTGCGTTCGACGCGCAGATCATCATGGACGACAACATCGAGGTATCCGAACCGCTCATAAATGTTTTTATGTTTCTCTACGAATTCTTCCCACATTCGGGGAATTTCTTCAAGAAGCCGGAGGTACTCTTCCTGCAGCCTCTTTGTTTCCTCTGGGGACCGAGGGCGCCGCTTGCCGAATTCCTGAAGGACGAGAACCTGGAAATCGTGCCGCTCATAGCATCTTCCTTCCATCATCGCCATCACCTCTATTTTTTGTCCGACACTATTTGTGTTTATTATACCTCCAGACTTTCACTAATTCAACATTTTTCGTCTGACATAAAATTAAGATACCAGTGCCAATTTTGCCTTTCAAAGCACAAATTAATCGAATCGGCGTTTTTCAGAACAAAAATCGCTGTTTTCGAGCTGAAAGATAAGGTTTTGTCATTTTGATTTTTTTGCCAAATAGGGGTATATTGTACTTAAAAATGTGATATTTTCGACAAATTTCACCCCGAGCGTTAAGGGGAAGAAGGGGATGAAGAAAGTTGGACTGGAAAGAGGTAAAGCGGTTCGCCTATGCCGGCCAGGCGTTTATCCCTGTCAACGTGGAAAACAGAGGGGATTCGGTCAAACTTTTTCTCAGGAGCGGGGAAACTAAGCTGCTTGACGTGCAATCGAGTCTGTTTTTGAAGCGGCTTCTGACCTTCTTTGGCACAAGCATTTCGATCAACCGCCATCGGTATGGGGAGTTGGTGGGGAAAAAGCAGCTCGTTCCCATCGTATTGTCGTATGGCTTTACCATCATTCCGTTTAACGTTCGCGAGCCGGTCGGCCGACAAAGCCGTGTAGGGTGGTTTGTGTCAAGAGAGATTGA
>NZ_CP129217.1:520000-3532984 GCF_030414215.1 Geobacillus zalihae | reverse complement strand
CGCTGAATGTCTTGAATCGTGATTACCTTCGGCTTTGCGCTCGGGATGATGTCTTTCAATGCCTCTGCTGCCAAGTCAGCGGTGATCTCTTTGTTGATGAGCGACGAATAAGCGACGACGCGAATGAGAGCGCCCTCAAGCTCGCGGATGTTCGAGTCAATTTGATTGGCGATATAAAGCATTACCTCGTTTGGAATGTCAAACCCCTCCGCCTTCGCCTTTTTGCGGAGGATAGCGATCCGCGTCTCCAAATCAGGCGGCGTAATGTCGGTGATGAGCCCCCACTCAAAGCGCGAACGCAAGCGGTCTTCGAGTGTTGGGATTTCTTTCGGCGGTCGATCGCTTGAGATGACGATTTGCTTGCTCTCCTCGTGCAGCGTATTAAACGTATGGAAAAATTCTTCTTGCGTTTGTTCTTTTCCGGCCAAAAACTGAATATCATCGATCAGTAGGACGTCAACGTTCCGGTACTTGTTGCGAAAGTCGTCAGGGCGGTTGTCTCGGATGGCGTTAATAAACTCATTCGTAAACTTCTCTGAAGATAAATAGACCACTTTCGCCGATGGGTTATGTTCAATCACGTAATGGCCGATCGCGTGCATTAAGTGTGTTTTTCCAAGTCCGACGCCGCCATAGATAAACAAGGGGTTGTATGCTTTGGCCGGAGCCTCAGCGACCGCCAATGAAGCGGCATGGGCGAACCGGTTGCCGGAGCCGATGACAAACGTATCGAACGTGTATTTCGGATTTAACATGCTTTGTGGGAAATCGTTTGTCTCTTCATACGGTTTCCGTTGCTTTTTCTTAGATGACTGGAACTCTAGTTCTTCATCATCCTGATTTGGCGGAATGATAAACTTGACGGCCAATTCTTCGCCCGTGATGGTGTAGATCGTTTCCGCAATCAAATGAGAGTAGCGAGAATCAAGCCAATCTCTAGCAAACTCGTTCGGGGCTACGATGACGAGCGTGTCACCTCGTAAAGAGTGGGCTTTTGTTGACTTGAGCCAAGTTTCAAAGCTCGGCTTGCTGATTTTTTGTTCAATCTCCGCGAGCACGCGATCCCATAAGTCATGGATATTTTCCACCCGTTGCCCCTCCCTTAAGTCAGAGGATGATCGTTTGTTTAAAAAAATAAGTTTGTGGAAAAAGCATATTAAGGAAATAAAGAAGCTTTTCGACAAAATCCACCATCTGTGGGTAACATTATTAACGCGTTGTGAAAAAACTATCCACAATCTATCCACAAAATGTGGATAGACTCATCTTATCCACATAATTATCCATAGTGAAAACACAATAATAATAGCAAATAAAGCGGCTTGTTGCAACGGGATTTTTTTGATTATCCACAAAATGGACAGGGTGTGAAAAAATCATTATCCACACCATTGAACATGTGAAAAAAATGTCGATAAATGTTGTGGATTGTTGATAGGGAGAAAAAATTTATCCACAGCGCTGATCAAAGTTGGAAAAACGAAGAGGCGGTTGACATTTGCTAAGATTGTTCAATATAATGAGAAAGACTGCCCGTAACTGTTATTCCCTAGGGAGGTGTCATAGATGAAACGGACGTATCAACCGAATAGACGGAAACGAAGCAAAGTGCACGGATTCCGCGCGCGCATGAGCACGAGAAACGGCAGAAAAGTGTTGGCGCGCCGCCGCCGCAAAGGAAGAAAAGTTTTGTCTGCATAATAGGCCACTGAAGTTTCAGTGGTCTTTTTTCTCAATATTTTGCCGCCGGGAAATGGAGTGTTTGGGGAGAATGAAAAAAAAGTATCGGATCAAGAAAAACGAAGAGTTCCAGGAAGTGTTTCAGAGGGGCGCTTCAACGGCCAACCGCCAGTTTGTCATCTACACGCTTGACCGCCCGGAGCAGCCTTATTTTCGCATCGGGCTGTCTGTCAGCAAAAAACTCGGCAAGGCTGTCGTCCGAAATCGAATCAAGCGCTACATCCGCCAATGCTTCCTCGAATTGAAAGAGGAGATTGCCCCTGGCAAAGATTATGTCGTGATCGCTAGGCAGCCGGTGGCGGAGATGAATTATGCGGAAGTAAAAAAAAGTTTAATCCATGTGCTCCGGAAATCCGGAGGGCTGAAAAAAGGAGGCCAACCGTCGCATTCGGCTTGAAAAAATGCTCCACGCGGCAAAAAAAGATGGTAAAATACATACGTGAACTTGTATATGTGGGAGGAAAAAGAAGGTGAAAAGGCGAATCAGATTCATCATTTTGTTCGGTGCGTTAGCGGCTGTGCTGGCCGGATGCACGGAAATTCACAAACCGATCACCCCGGAAAGCAAGGGGTTTTGGAACGAGTATATCGTTTATCCGCTTTCTTGGCTGATCAAATATGTCGCCGGGCTGCTCGGCGGAAGCTTTGGGTTGTCCATCATTGTCGTCACCATTTTGATCCGCTTATTGATTTTGCCGCTGATGATTCAACAGACGCGCAACGCGAAGGCGATGCAAGCGCTTCAGCCGGAAATGGAAGCGCTCCGCAAAAAATACAGCTCAAAAGACGCGCAAACTCAACAAAAGCTCCAGCAAGAGATGATGCTCTTATTCCAAAAGCACGGCGTCAACCCAATGGCCGGCTGCTTCCCGATTTTGATCCAGATGCCGATTTTAATTGGATTTTACCATGCCATCATGCGGACGAGAGAAATTGCCCAACATAATTTTTTATGGTTTGACCTTGGCGAAAAAGACCCGTACTACATTTTGCCGGTCATTGCCGGCGTGACGACGTTCATCCAGCAGAAAATCATGATGGCCGGCTCCGCTCAGCAAAACCCGCAAATGGCGATGATGCTTTGGATGATGCCGATTATGATCGTCATTTTCGCGATCAACTTCCCAGCTGCTTTGTCGCTTTACTGGGTCGTCGGAAATATTTTCTCCATTGTGCAAACGTATCTCATTAAAGG
Source organism: Geobacillus zalihae (assembly GCF_030414215.1). Classification (NCBI taxonomy): domain Bacteria; kingdom Bacillati; phylum Bacillota; class Bacilli; order Caryophanales; family Anoxybacillaceae; genus Geobacillus; species Geobacillus zalihae. Next base: position 3,530,049 of record NZ_CP129217.1, on the reverse strand, counting down.
GCCGGAGATTGCCGCCCATTCAGGAGGAGCGAAAAAGTGAAAGAAGTGACCGCGACTGCCCGGACAGTCGAAGAGGCGGTGCAGTTGGCGCTCGCGCAGCTTGGCGTTCCTCGAGAGCGTGCGGTTATTGTTGTGCTCGATGAAGGGGAAAGAGGTTGGTTTGGCTTGTTTGGCGGCCGGCCGGCGGTTGTGAAAGCCGTGCTGAAAATCGACCCGGTTGAGGAGACGGTTCGCTTTTTGCAGCAAGTCATCGCGCAAATGGGGGCGGAAGGGGCAAGCATCGAAGCCGTCCGCCGCGGCAAGCAGGTGACGCTTCATGTGCACGGGGGGCCGGTCGGTCTATTGATCGGCAAGCACGGGCAAACGTTAAACGCTCTTCAGTTTTTGGCGCAGCTCGTCGCCAACCGCCATGCTGACGAATACGTGTCGATTGCCGTCGATGTCGAAAATTACCGCGAACGAAGGGAAAAGGCGCTGATCGAACTGGCGCACAAGCTGGCCGCCCGGGCGGTGAAGACGGGAAAAGAAGTAAGGTTGGAGCCGTTGCCGGCGCATGAACGGAAGATCATCCATGCAGCGCTGGCTGACAACAAGCACGTCTTGACCTATTCCGTTGGCGTTGATCCGCACCGTTCGATTGTCGTCGCTCCGAAAACAGGCAAAATGTCGCCGAAAAAAGAGGCGCCTCGCTAAACTGTAGAGAGGCGGCCTCTTTTTTTACGGGATTGGCGCCGCCTGGAAGATTGGCGATGGAAATGGGGGGAAACGCTCCAGCAAGAGCTTCTTCAAATGGGGAAACAGCGCAGCAACGCTCTTTTTTGCCTATCCGTCCAGATGATTGTGAAGCAATCACTAGTTTCCACCAACTTTTTTGACGGCCGCCGCTTATATTTTTCAACAACCGCGTTGAGCGCGCCGTATTGTTATTCACATGTGGATAAGTTAAAATTGAACTAAGTGAATATGCACAAGGAAAAAAAGCGGCCAAAACGGGCTGTGGATATAGAGAAAGCGGAGTAAAGAGAGGTGAACAGCTTTGACGGAATTTGATACGATCGCCGCCATTTCGACGCCGATGGGCGAAGGGGCGATTGCCATCGTTCGGTTGAGCGGAGATCAAGCGGTTGAGATCGCTGACCGGCTTTTCCGCAGCCCGAGCGGAAAGCGGCTCAAAGACGTTCCATCGCACACGATCCACTACGGGCATATCATCGATCCGAAAAGCGGACGGGTCGTTGAAGAAGTAATGGTATCAGTTATGCGCGCACCGAAGACGTTTACGCGCGAGGACGTGGTCGAGATCAACTGCCATGGCGGGTTTGTTTCCGTCAATCGGGTGCTGCAGCTCGTGCTGGCAAACGGGGCGCGGCTCGCCGAGCCGGGGGAGTTTACGAAGCGGGCGTTTTTAAATGGGCGCATCGATTTATCTCAAGCTGAGGCAGTCATCGACCTGATCCGCGCCAAAACCGACCGAGCGATGAACGTCGCCCTACAGCAAATGGAAGGGCGCCTGTCAAAATTGATTCGCGAGTTGCGGCAGACGATTTTGGAGACGCTGGCACATGTTGAAGTCAATATCGATTATCCGGAATACGATGATGTCGAAGAAATGACGCCGCGCCTTTTGCGGGAAAAGGCGGAATATGTGCGCGGGCAAATTGAAAAGCTGCTGTCGACCGCCGCACAAGGAAAAATATTGCGCGAAGGGCTGGCAACGGTCATCATTGGGCGGCCGAACGTCGGCAAATCGTCGCTTTTGAATGCGCTCGCCCATGAAAATCGGGCGATCGTCACCGATATTCCGGGGACGACGCGCGACGTCATCGAGGAATATGTCAACGTCCGCGGCGTACCGCTTCGCTTGATCGATACGGCTGGCATCCGCGAAACCGAAGATGTCGTCGAACGGATCGGCGTCGAGCGCTCGCAGCAAATGTTGAAGCGGGCCGACTTAATTTTGCTCGTTTTGAATTATCATGAACCGCTGACGGAAGAGGACGAGCGGCTGTTTGCCATGATCGAGGGAATGGACGCCATCGTCATTGTGAATAAAACCGATTTGCCCCGGCGGATCGATATGGAGCGAGTCAAGGAGCTGGCGGCCGGCCGGCCGGTCGTGGGGACATCCCTGTTGCATGAACAAGGAATTGATGAACTGGAGAAGGCGATTGCTGACCTGTTTTTTGGGGGTGAGCTGGAAGCCGGCGATTTGACGTACGTTTCCAACTCTCGCCATATCGCCTTGCTCGAGCAGGCGAAAACAGCGATCGAGGATGCCTTGGCCGGCATTGACGCCGGCATGCCGGTTGATCTCGTCCAAATCGATTTGCGCCGGGCATGGGAGTTGCTTGGCGAAATCATTGGTGATACGGTCCATGAAAGCTTGATTGATCAGCTGTTTGCTCAGTTTTGTTTAGGAAAATAAGCGAGGAGGAAATGCCATATGGATTACCATGGAGGAACGTATGACGTCATTGTCGTTGGCGCTGGCCATGCCGGCTGCGAAGCGGCATTAGCTTCGGCGCGCATCGGGGCGAAGACGCTTGTCATTACGCTCAACCTCGATATGATCGCGTTCATGCCGTGCAACCCGTCGATCGGCGGCCCGGCGAAAGGAATCGTCGTGCGCGAAATCGACGCTCTCGGCGGGGAAATGGCAAAAAACATTGACAAAACATACATTCAAATGCGGATGCTAAACACCGGCAAAGGGCCAGCCGTCCGCGCGCTTCGGGCGCAAGCCGATAAAGTGCTGTACCAGCGGGAAATGAAAAAAACACTCGAAAATCAAGAAAATTTGACGCTTCTGCAAGGAAAAGTCGAGCGGCTGATCGTCGAAGACGGCGTTTGCAAAGGTGTCATCACTCACACGGGGGCGCATTATTACGCCAAGGCGGTCGTCATTACGACCGGGACGTTTTTGCGCGGGGAAATCATCATCGGAGACATTAAATATTCGAGCGGCCCGAACAACCAGCAACCGTCGATTAAGCTGTCCGAGCATTTAGAAGAGCTTGGGTTTGAGCTTGTTCGCTTCAAAACGGGCACGCCGCCGCGCGTCAACAGCCGGACGATCGACTACAGCAAAACGGAAATTCAGCCGGGGGACAAGGAGCCGCGGGCGTTTTCGTACGAGACGACAAAATACATCACGGATCAGCTGCCGTGCTGGCTGACGTACACGACGGAGGAAACACACCGCATCATCGATGAAAACTTGCACTTGTCGCCGATGTACTCCGGCATGATCAAAGGAACCGGGCCGCGCTATTGCCCATCGATCGAGGATAAAGTCGTCCGGTTCCACGATAAGCCGCGCCATCAAATTTTCCTCGAGCCGGAAGGGCGGGAAACGGAAGAAGTGTACGTGCAAGGGTTGTCAACAAGTTTGCCGGAACATATCCAGCGCAAGCTGCTCGAGACGATCCCGGGACTTGAGAAGGCGCAGCTCATGCGGGCTGGCTATGCGATCGAGTATGATGCCATCGTGCCGACGCAACTATGGCCTACGCTCGAGACGAAGCTTGTGAAAAACTTGTATACCGCAGGGCAAATCAACGGCACGTCCGGCTATGAAGAAGCGGCGGGCCAAGGCATTATGGCCGGCATTAACGCCGCCCACCGTGCGCTCGGCCGCGAAGAAATCATTTTAAGCCGTTCGGATGCCTATATCGGCGTTTTAATCGACGACTTGGTGACGAAAGGGACGAATGAGCCGTACCGCCTGCTGACGTCGCGTGCCGAGTACCGGCTTTTGCTTCGCCATGACAACGCCGATTTGCGCCTGACCGAGCTCGGCTATCGGATCGGTCTCATTTCCGAAGAGCGGTATCAAAAATTTTTGGCGAAAAAAGAGGCGATCGAACGGGAGAAAAAGCGGCTGCAAACGGTGATCATCAAACCGACGCCAAAAGTGCAGGAAGTCATCCGTGAAGCGGGTGGAAGCGAGCTGAAAGACGGCATTCGCGCCGCCGATTTGCTCCGTCGCCCGGAGATGACGTACGAGCACATCCGAAAACTGGCGCCGGCGGACGAGGAGATCGCTCCGGAAGTGGCTGAGCAAGTCGAAATTCAAATCAAGTACGAGGGCTACATCCAAAAATCGTTGCAAGAAGTCGAACGGCTCAAAAAAATGGAAAACAAAAAAATCCCGGAAGATATCGATTACGACGCCATCCAAGGGCTGGCAACCGAGGCGCGGCAAAAGCTCAAACAAGTGCGCCCGCTTTCGATCGCCCAGGCGTCGCGCATTTCTGGCGTCAATCCGGCCGATATTTCGATATTATTAGTGTATTTGGAACAAGGAAGAATCGCGCGCGTGTCGAATGAATAAACAATGAGGGAAAGGATTGGCTTATGGAGGCGACACAATTTCAAACCATGCTCGAAGAGAGGGGAATTCTCCTCTCTTCCCGGGCGCTTGCGCAGTTTGAGCGCTATTACGAACTGCTCGTTGAGTGGAACGAGAAAATGAATTTGACCGCTATTACGGACAAGCCCGGCGTCTATGTCAAGCACTTTTTCGACTCGGTGTCCCCGGCTTTTTACTACGACTTTTCAGCGCCCCTTGCGCTTTGCGACGTCGGATCCGGGGCGGGATTTCCGAGCCTTCCGCTCAAAATTTGTTTTCCGCATTTGCGCGTTTCCATCGTTGATTCGTTGCAAAAACGCATCCGTTTTTTAGAGCATCTGATCACCGAGCTCGGGCTTGCGGACGTGGCGCTTTACCACGAACGCGCTGAGACGTTCGCCCGTCAAAAGGGGATGCGCGAATCATTTGACGTCGTCACGGCCAGAGCGGTGGCGCGCATGCCAGTGCTTGTCGAACTTTGCCTTCCGCTCGTGAAAATGGGCGGGACATTCATTGCGATGAAAGCTGCTTCGGCGCCCGAGGAGCTGAAAGAGGGAAACAAGGCGATTTCTGTGCTTGGCGGAGAAGTGACGGCGACGGAAACGTTCACGTTGCCGTTTGACGAAGGCGAACGAACGATCATTTTCATCCAAAAAATGAGAAAAACGCCGAACCAATACCCGCGCAAACCGGGAACGCCGAACAAACAACCGATTCAGTAGCGTCTTTGCGGGCGGGGGAGGGCTTTGCCGGCTGAAAGAGAGAAACAAGCTGTTTCGCTCCCCGCCTTCGTCCCGCGCCAAAAAACCGACTGTAAGGCGGCGTATGCCGGGCGAGACAGAGACATTTTGGCCAAGTATGTCCAAAGGTGGTGTAGGGGGATGAAACATCCATTTTCGCGCTTGTTCAGCTTTGGAGAAAAAGAACAGGAAGAAATGGAGGAAAAGCAAGAGCGGGAGGAAGTTCGCCACATTCCGGTCAAAAGCATTATTCCGAACCGCTTTCAGCCGCGCACGATGTTTGATGAAGAGAAGATCGACGAGTTGGCGCTGACGATCCGCACGCACGGCATCATCCAGCCGATCGTCGTCCGCGAATGCGGGAACGGACGGTTTGAAATCATCGCCGGCGAGCGGAGATGGAGAGCGGTGCAAAAGCTTGGCTGGACGGAAATCCCCGCGATCATCAAAAACTTAAATGACAAAGAAACCGCCTCCGTCGCCCTCATTGAAAACTTACAGCGCGAAGAGTTGACGCCGATTGAAGAGGCGATGGCGTACGCCAAATTGATCGAGCTCCATGATTTGACGCAAGAAGCGCTCGCTCAGCGGCTCGGCAAAGGACAGTCGACGATCGCCAATAAGCTGCGTCTGCTGAAACTCCCGCAAGAGGTGCAAGAGGCGCTCTTGCAACGGGCGATTACGGAACGTCATGCGCGCGCGTTGATTGCCTTGAAAGATAAAGAAAAACAGCTGAAACTGCTGCAAGAAATCATCGACAAACAGTTGAATGTCAAGCAGACGGAAGATCGGGTGTTAAAGCTGCTCGAGGCGGGGGAACGGAAGCCAAAACCGAAGCGAAAGGCGTTCAGCCGCGATATGCGCATCGCCGTCAACACGATCCGCCAGTCGCTTTCCATGGTCGAAAGCAGCGGGGTGTCCGTCCAATCTGAAGAAGAAGAATTCGATGACTACTATCAAATTACGATTCGAATCGCGAAAAAATAACGAAAGTCACCTTTTGCCTCATCAAGCACTGCTGATGGGGTTTTTTCTTTCAGAAAACAAAGTCATTTTCCTGTTTTCGTGCTAAAATAAAATGGATTGAGGAAGAGATAGAGGTAGGTGGCATCGTGGGAAAAGTCATTGCTATTGCAAACCAAAAAGGCGGAGTTGGAAAAACGACGACGGCGGTCAATTTATCGGCCTGTTTGGCGCATCTTGGAAAAAAAGTGCTGCTTGTTGACGCCGATCCGCAAGGAAATGCGACGAGCGGCATCGGCATTGAGCGAGGCGATGTCGACGAATGCATTTACAATGTCATCATTGGCGACATGAAAGCAAAAGATGTCATTCGACCGACGGACATCGAAAATTTATACGTCATTCCAGCGACGATCCAGCTCGCCGGCGCAGAAATTGAGCTCGTCTCGGTCATTTCCCGCGAAATCCGGCTGAGAAACGCGATCGAGCCGCTGAAAGACAAATACGACTTCATTATTATCGACTGTCCTCCTTCGCTCGGCTTGCTGACGCTCAACGCGTTGACAGCGGCCAATTCTGTGCTCATCCCTGTCCAATGCGAATATTATGCGTTAGAAGGGCTCAGCCAGCTGCTTAACACGATCCGGCTTGTGCAGCGGCACTTAAACTATGATTTGCGCCTCGAAGGCGTTCTGTTGACGATGCTTGATGCAAGGACGAATCTAGGCTTGCAGGTCATTCAAGAAGTCAAAAAGTATTTCCGCGAAAAGGTGTACCAGACGATCATCCCGCGAAACGTGCGGCTGAGCGAGGCGCCAAGCCATGGCAAGCCGATCATTTTGTACGATGTGAAATCGCGGGGGGCGGAAGTGTATTTGGAACTGGCGAAGGAGGTGCTTGAACGTGGCTAAAGGTCTCGGCAAAGGCATCAGTGCGCTGTTTGACAACCTTTCTCTCAATGAATTGAATGGGAAAGAGGAAACGGTGCGGGAAGTAAGCATTCACGACCTTCATCCAAACCCGTACCAGCCGCGGAAAACGTTTCAGCCTGAGGCGATTGAGGAGTTGAAGCAATCGATTTTGCAGCACGGCATTTTGCAGCCGCTCATCGTCCGCCGTGTACCGAACGGATTTGAAATCGTCGTTGGCGAACGGCGCTACCGGGCGGCCAAAGAGGCGAATTTGCCGTCAGTGCCGGTCGTGGTGCGCGAGTTGACTGATGAGCAAATGATGGAGTTCGCCCTTCTTGAAAACTTGCAGCGCGAGGATTTGAACCCGATCGAGGAAGCGATGGCGTACAAAATGTTGATGGACAAGCTGCACTTAACCCAGGAGGAAGTCGCGAGCCGTGTTGGGAAGAGCCGTCCGCACATCGCTAATCATTTGCGTTTGTTGTCCCTCCCTCTAGATGTGCAAAAGCTGCTCATTGACGGCACACTTTCGATGGGACATGGCCGCGCGCTTTTAGGGCTGAAACAAAAAAGCAAAATGAAATCGATCGTGGAACGGACGATTCGCGAAGGGTTGAACGTCCGCCAGCTTGAAAAACTGATCCAACAAGCGAACGAAAATGTTTCACGTGAAACATCGAAGCGGAAACCGCCGGAAAAAAGCGTGTTTATTCGGGAAAGCGAATCGTTGCTGCGCGAAAAATTCGGGACGAACGTTACAATTAAACAAACGAGGAAAAGAGGAAAAATTGAAATTGAGTTTTTTTCTCCGGAAGATTTAGAGAGAATATTAGAACTGCTCGATGTGCGGTTCGACGAGTAAGTCGGCCCTTTGATCAAGGCCGGTTTATTTTTTTGCAAGAGAGGGTTGGACATCATGGTGTTGTTAGGGACGATTGTCAACGGAGTGAGCATTATCGCCGGGGCGTTGATTGGAAAATGGCTTCATCGCATCCCCGAGCGAGTAAAGGAAACGGTGATGGGGGGGATTGGGCTTGCGGTGGCGCTGCTTGGCATACAAATGGGAATGAAAAGCGAACAGTTTCTCGTTGTTATTTTCAGCCTTGTTTTCGGCGGCATTCTCGGGGAGTGGTGGAACTGGGAGGAAAAGCTGAACCAGCTCGGTCAATGGCTCGAGGCGAAAGTGAGCGGAAACGGGCAAGGAAGCATCGCGAAAGGGTTTGTCAGCGCGACGTTGTTGTTTGTCATCGGGGCGATGGCCATCGTCGGAGCGCTTGACAGCGGGCTGCGCGGCGACCATAGCGTCTTGTATACGAAATCGATTTTAGACGGCTTTGCCAGTGTCATTTTGACGACGACGCTCGGCATCGGCGTCATCTTCTCCGCCTTGCCGGTCGTTGTTTATGAGGGGAGCATCGCGCTGTTGGCGACGCAAATCGAACGGTTTGTGCCGAAGGAAGTGCTCGATTCGTTCATCGCCGAATCAACGGCGACCGGAGGTATTTTAATTATGGCCATTGGACTCAATATGCTCGGTTTGACGAACATTCGCGTGGCCAATTTGCTGCCGAGCATTCTCATTACGGCAGCCGCCGTTTTCATTCTTTCACTCGTTTAACGACCGGTTGTTTTGGCCGGACAGAAAAGAAATCCCCTCCTTGAACAGCTGACCAAGAGGGGGATTTGCTGCCTACCATAATGAATGCCGGTCTGTTGAGAGCGGAGGGGCAGCGAGCCGCTCTTTTCGGAGGATGAACCGCTCTGCTTCGTAAATGCCATTGGCGATCGTTTTCGCCATATTCATGACAAGATGGAGGCGCGTATTTTGCAGGACGAAAAACTCCATAAACCCGCTGACATTGACAACCCCAGTAATATGGGCGTCGCCGACGGGAAGGAGCTGTTTGTTGACCCCAGCCCCAGGGCGGACCGGTCCTTTGGCAATCGTGATGGCGCCGACGCTTTTCAGCCGCCCGAGGCAGGCATCGACCGCGATCATGAACGGATCGTGATGAATGAGTCGAATGGCTTCTACCTTTTCTTCCAAATTAACGGCATGGATGGGTTCTTCGAGTGTTCCGTACACGTGGAAGCGAGCCAACGGCTTCTCTTTGAGCATCGTGCCGACGAGCGGTCCAAGCGAATCGCCGGTCGAGCGGTCTGTGCCGATGCAAACGATAGCGACCGGCTGAACGAGCGGGTCGGGAAGCAGTGAGGCGACCCGCCAAGCGATCGACGACACCGCCCCTTGCTCATCGTAAAACACGCGGTCCCTTTCCTCCTTGGACGAGAAAAATATCGATGGTATACTCATTCGCTTCACTCCTACTTTCGTTTCAAAAGTATTAACAGTATACGGAAAATAAAAGAATGATATACATTTCATTGTTCGTTTTCTTGCCTTTTCTTCGCGATAACGGGATATCGGGCTACAAATCAGCGGCCGGTCTTGTTAAAATAAAAGCGCAGAACAAGAAAAAAGATTGAGGTGTCGCCAACGTTGAACACGATGGAAAAAACGATGAGCCGATTGTTCGCATTTTTGATAGATGAGAAATTGTGGCTCCAGATCGGAAAAGGGACGCTGAAGATTGTTCTCATCCTACTCATATGCGCCATTGCGGTGAAAGTGTTGAAAATTGCCGTTCATAACATGTTCAAAGTGCGACAGAAGGCGCCGATCCGCATTTCCGAACGGCGGGAGGCGACGCTCGTTCGGCTGCTCGACAACGTCATTACGTACGTACTATATTTTATTGCGCTCTTGATGATTTTAGATACGTTTGGCGTTCCCGTCAAAGCGCTGCTCGCCGGGGCTGGGGTCGTCGGGCTGGCCGTGGGTTTTGGCGCACAAAGCTTAGTGAAAGACATCATCACTGGATTTTTCATCATTTTTGAAGACCAGTTTGCGGTCGGCGATTATGTGCGCATCGGCAATTTTGAAGGGTATGTTGAAACGATTGGGCTTCGGGTGACGAAAATTAAAAGTTGGACCGGGGAAGTGCACATTTTGCCAAACGGCAGCATCACTCAAGTGACGAACTATTCACTGCACAACAGCCTCGCTGTCGTTGACGTCAGCATCGCCTATGAAGAAGACATTGAAGAGGCGGAGAAAGCCATCCGCGAGCTTCTTCCGCAGCTGCCGGCGAAGTATGAAGACATGGTCGCCCCGCCGGAATTGCTTGGCGTGCAAAATTTAGCCAGCTCAGAAGTCGTATTGCGCATCACGTGCGAAACGAAGCCGATGCGCCATCTGGCGGTCGCTCGGGCGATCCGCAAGGAAGTGAAGTTGCTGTTGGACGAACGGGGAATCGAAACCCCATACCCGCGGCTTGTGCTGCATCGCCGCGACGGACAAGAGCAGCCGGAGGCAAAGCCGCAACGGGAGCAATCGTTGTCATAGGGAGGTGGATCGATGGAGGAGAAACAGTTCGGCCTATACGATATCGTCGAAATGAAAAAGCCGCACCCATGTGGAACGAATCGTTGGAAAGTGATCCGCTTGGGCGCTGACATCCGCATTAAATGCGAAGGGTGCGCCCATAGCGTTTTGTTGCCGCGCAAAGAGTTTATCCGCAAAATGAAAAAAGTGCTCGTCAAGCATGAAGAATAAGCAAATGAAGCATGGTGGCGAGGCCATGCTCTTTTGTTGCGAAGGGGAGGGAGAAAATGACGGGAACGACGCATGTAACATCATGTCCGCTCAACTGCTGGGACGTATGCGGGCTGAAGGTGACGGTGAACGAGGGGAAAGTCGTACGGGTTGACGGCGACGAACACCATCCCATCACGAAAGGGAACATTTGCGGACGCGGGCGGATGTTGAAAGAGCGGGTAAACGCCAAAGAACGCCTTCTCTATCCGTTGAAAAAAGTAAACGGGCAGTTCGTTCGCATTTCTTGGGAAGAGGCGCTTGATGACATCGCCGGGAAAATGCGGAAGTTGAAAGAACAATTTGGGCCGACAGCCGTGCTTCACAGCCATGATTACGCCAACAACGGGCTGCTGAAAAACCTGGACCGCCGTTTTTTTAATTGTTATGGTGGGGCAACAGAGCTTATCGGCAGCCTTTGCTGGGGCGCGGGCATTGAGGCGCAGACATGGGATTTTGGCAACGCCTACAGCCATGCGCCAGAAGATATCGACAACAGCCGCCACATCGTCATTTGGGGGCGAAACGTCGCCCGCACGAACATGCATTTATTCGAGCGGTTGCTTGCCGCGAAAAAACGCGGGGCGACCATTGTGGTCATCGATCCGCTGTTTGGCCCGACGGCGCGCATCGCCGATCAGTACGTATGCATCAAGCCGGGAATGGACGCTTTTTTGGCGATGGGCATTATGAAAGAGCTGCTTCGACTCGGGTTGGAGGACCGGGCCTTTATCAAGCAACATACAATTGGGTTTGATGATGTCAAACAACTATTGCAGACAATTTCGTTGGCGGAGATTGAGCGGCATACCGGTGTTAGCCGCGATCAAATGACGGAGCTGGCCCGGCTTTACGGGGACCGGCCGACCGCAACGTATCTTGGCCTTGGCATGCAACGCTATGCGAACGGCGGCAATACAATCCGATGGATCGATGCCCTTGTCGCCGCAAGCGGCAACGTTGGCATTCCGGGTGGAGGGGCGAATTTTGGCAACTTGCAGGTGGGCGAGTGTTTTGATAAAGCCGCATTGACGCTCCCAGAGCGGAAAACGGCATCGCGCACATGGACGATGATGAAGCAGGGAGAAGAGATATTGCGGGCGAATGATCCACCGATCGGCATGGTGATCGTCACGTGCGGCAACCCGCTCGCTCAAGTGCCGAACACGAACTTGATGAAAAAAGCGTTCGCTTCCGTTGAAACGGTGGTTGTGTTTGAGCAGTTCATGACCGATACGGCTGCCATGGCTGATTATGTTTTGCCAGTAGCGGCTTCGTTTGAAGAGGAAGACGTCTATTGTTCATCGATGTACCATGCGTATTTGAACTACGGGCCGAAGCTTGTCGACCCGCCGGGTGAGGCGAAGCCGGACTTGTGGATTTGGACGGAGCTGGCAAAAAGGCTCGGGTTTGGGGATGATTTTGCCTATACGCGTGAGCAGTTTCTTGCGATGGCGCTCCGGCCGTTGGAGCATCACGGCATTACGCTGAAGCGATTGAAAACAGAACACCGCGTCCTTTTGCCTGTCGAACCGGTGCCATGGCGCGACCGCCGGTTTCAAACGCCAAGCGGAAAATACGAATTTACGTCAACCATCGCCAAGCAAAAAGGGATGGACGGCCGGCTGCAAATCATGTATCCGGCCGAATCGGAGGAGTCCAATCCGGCACTAGCCGCCAAATATCCGTATCGGCTGTTGACGATCCATCCGCTCCGTTCGAATCATTCGCAACATTATCCGCTCATCCCAGCGCTTCAGACAGTCCGCATTGAGGTAGCGGCTGATGTTGCTGCGGCAAAAGGTCTTGCCGATGGCGACCGGGCGCTTGTTTACAACGACCGTGGATCGCTCGTGGGAACGGTCAAGATGCTTGATGGCGCCTACCCAGGCACGATCAACATTGACGAAGGACAATGGGGAGTGTTCGGCGGGCCGGTCAACGTCCTCACGTCCGATTTGGAGTCGGATAACGGCTGCGGCAGCACGCTGTATGACTGTTTGGTCAATATTGAAAAAGTCACGTCGGAAGCAAAGTAAGCGGTTCACAGTTGCTTCGGATCAGTAGAAAAAAGATATTGTCGACGACAAAATGCGGTTTGAGGCTGTTGATCCGAAAAGATGATTTTGTCATCCAAGTGTTGGGAAAAGGGCGCAAACTTCCGCCTTTTTTGAAGCGGGTGGGAGAGGAAACATTCCCCGCTTGCGGCGCGCTTGTCATTTTCTTGGCCAGCCCATATAATGAGGAAAGATGTGAACGGGAAAGAGGAGTGGAACGAATGGGATTGACAGCAGGAATCGTCGGATTGCCGAACGTCGGCAAATCGACGCTGTTTAACGCCATTACAAAAGCAGGTGCTGAGTCAGCCAACTATCCGTTTTGCACAATTGAGCCGAACGTCGGTGTCGTCGAAGTGCCCGATGAGCGGCTCGATGTATTGACGGAAATGTTTCGGCCGAAGCGGACGGTGCCGACTGTTTTTGAATTTACCGATATCGCGGGCATCGTCAAAGGGGCGAGCAAAGGAGAGGGGCTTGGCAACAAGTTTTTGTCTCACATCCGCCAAGTCGATGCAATTTGCCAAGTCGTCCGCTGCTTCAGTGATGAAAACATCACCCACGTGGCGGGCAAAGTCGACCCGCTCGCCGATATCGAAACGATCAATTTGGAGCTCGTGTTGGCTGATTTGGAAACGATTGACAAACGAATCGAGCGGGTCGGCAAAATCGCCAAGCAAAAGGATAAAGAGGCGGCGTTTGAATACGACATTTTGCGGCGGTTGAAGGAGACGCTCGAAGCCGGCAAGCCGGCGCGCACACTCGAGTTCACTGATGAAGAGATGAAAGTCGTCAAGCAGCTGCATTTGTTGACGATAAAGCCGATGCTTTACGTCGCCAATGTCGGCGAGGAAGATATCGCTGACTCTAGCGGCAATCCGTTTGTCAAGGACGTGCGCGAGTTTGCCAAGCGCGACAACGCTGAAGTCATTGTTGTCTGCGCCAAAATCGAAGAGGAAATCGCTGAGTTCAGCGATGAGGAAAAACGGCAATTTTTACAGGAGCTCGGCATCGAGCAGTCCGGCCTTGACCAACTTATCCGCGCCGCTTACAGCTTGCTCGGATTGGCGACGTTTTTCACCGCCGGCGAGCAGGAGGTGCGGGCGTGGACGTTCCGCAAAGGGATGAAAGCGCCGCAATGCGCCGGCATCATCCATTCCGACTTTGAGCGAGGGTTTATTCGCGCGGAAACGGTGTCGTACGATGACCTTGTCGCGGCTGGATCGATGGCGGCGGCGCGCGAAGCCGGAAAAGTGCGCTTGGAGGGAAAAGACTACGAAGTGCAAGACGGCGACATTATGCATTTCCGGTTCAACGTGTAACCATTGGTTCGAGGGCAGGGCGGATGCAGCAGGTCACGGCGTGGGGCCGTTTTTGGCTTGGCCATACGGACGGAAGATGTTTGCGCCGACGGAATGCGGCAAACTGCCTTGCTTATCGTTGTCGGTCATGGTATAATCAACAAATGTGAGTAATGGTGATTGCTCCTTGCTCTTCGAATGGAAGGGCCGCTTAGACCAAAAGGAGGTGACGAGCGTGAGAAAGTACGAAATCATGTACATCATCCGCCCGAACATGGACGATGAAGCGAGACAAGCTCTCGTGGAACGGTTCAACAACGTGTTGAAAGAAAACGGCGCGGAGATTACGAACGTGACGGATTGGGGCAAGCGCCGCTTAGCCTATGAAATTCAAAAATACCGCGACGGCTATTACATGATCGTCAATGTCGTATCGGAGCCGAAAGCGGTGCAAGAATTCGACCGCTTAGCGCGCATCAGCGAAGACATCATCCGTCATATCGTCGTCAAAGAAGAAGAATAATCTTTTCGACATGATGAAGAGGTGGTTCTGATGATTAACCGCGTCATTTTGGTCGGCAGGTTAACGAGAGATCCGGAGTTGCGTTACACTCCAAGCGGAGTGGCTGTTGCCACGTTTACGCTCGCGGTCAACCGTCCGTTTACAAATCAGCAGGGCGAGCGGGAAACGGATTTTATTCAATGTGTCGTTTGGCGCCGCCAGGCGGAAAACGTCGCCAACTTTTTGAAAAAGGGGAGCTTGGCTGGTGTCGATGGCCGACTGCAAACCCGCAGCTATGAAAATCAAGAAGGTCGGCGCGTGTACGTGACGGAAGTGGTGGCTGATAGCGTCCAATTTCTTGAGCCGAAAGGAACGAGCGAGCAGCGAGGGGCAACAGCAGGCGGCTACTACGGGGATCCATTCCCATTCGGACAAGATCAGAACCACCGACATCCCGATGAAAAAGGGTTTGGCCGCATCGATGACGATCCTTTCGCCAATGACGGCCAGCCGATCGATATTTCTGATGATGATTTGCCGTTTTAATAAACAAGTCGCTTGAAGCCCCTGTCTTGAAGCAAAGCGCAGGCAGCGGGCCATTCCACCGATGAGGAAACGATGGCAACGGAAAGGAGGAAACAGCATGGCAGGACGGAAAGGCGGCCGCGGCAAACGCCGCAAAGTATGTTACTTCACGGCGAACAACATTACGCATATCGACTACAAAGATGTCGATTTGCTGAAAAAGTTCATTTCTGAACGCGGCAAAATTTTGCCGCGCCGTGTAACGGGAACGAGCGCGAAATATCAGCGCAAATTGACGGTCGCGATCAAACGCGCGCGCCAAATGGCGCTTCTGCCGTACGTTGCGGATGAGTGAGCCGAAAGCAAGCAGTAAGGGGGGATCCTTACTGCTTTTTTTATCTCCTCTGACTGAGCGGACTCCCACTCCCAAGCAGAGTGAAAGTGGGGAAGGAGGTCAAATCACTAAAAAAACAAAGAAAGGGGAACGTCCATTGCGAAAAACGCACGCCCTCACCGAAGCGGCGATTGAGCTCGCGCTGTTTGCTGTTTTGTTTTTGCTTGCGCTGTACGCGCCGGTCATTGGGATTGTCGCCGCTTTGTTTTTAGCGCTTCCGTTTATGGTGTTTACGATGCGCCATGGGTGGATTCCAGCTATGTTGCTGCTGGCGGCGGCCCTTGTCATCTCCGGTTTGATCGGCTCGCTTTTGTCGCTGCCGATGGCGCTTATGTTTGGCACCGTCGGCATGGCCGTCGGCGCGATGCTTTCGAAACAGAAAAACCGTTATCTTGTTCTTCTTGTCGGCGCGCTTGTATTTTTGGCGAATATCGTGCTTGATTACATCATCTCGATTCAATTTTTGCACGTCGATATGATCCAAGATACGCTTGCGCTCGTGCGAGAATCGTTTGACACGGCAATGAATCTAATGAAGGGAATGGGACAAGCGCCGCCTTTGGAGATGCAAAGGCAGTTCGAACAAGGGCTGAAGCTGATCGGCTATATGGTTCCGACGCTGTTTGTCATCGCTTCGTTTGCGCTGGCGTACGCGACGATCATCGTCTCGCTGCCGGTGATGAAGAGGCTGAAGCTGCCGGTCGGTTCATGGCCGCCGTTTCGCGAGCTTATGTGGCCGAAAACTGTATTGTGGTTGTATGTCTTCGTGCTCCTTCTCTCCTTGTTCCCGTTCAAAGAAGGATCGTTTGCCTATATCGCCGTGTTGAACTTATCGTATGTGTTGCAGCTGGCGATGATCGTGCAAGGATTTTCGTTTCTTTACTACGCCGCTTACAAAAAAGGGGTTGGCAAAGGTGTGGTGGCGGCAGGGACGGTTGTTTGCTTATTCCTGCCTTTTCTACTTTATCTTGTGGCGATATTCGGTATAATTGATTTAGGATTTGATTTGCGCCGCCGCATATGATAATTGGATCAGGCGAGTCATTTCTTCAGTGTAGGAGCTGACTTGAATGTCCCATTTTTATGAAAGGAAAGCGTATCGCTATCCGTTATATGCGTTAGCCGCCTTGGCGGTGCTTATGGCGATCGGCTTGTTTTACTTCCAATGGCTGCTTGGCCTCGTCGCCCTTCTTGGCGTCGGGTTTGTGCTTTATTATGTCATTGGGGCGCAACGCTCCTTGCATAAAGAGTTGGAGCACTATATTTCCAATTTGTCGCACCGGGTGAAAAAAGTAGGCGAGGAAGCGTTGATGCAAATGCCGATCGGCATTATGCTCATCGATGAAGGGGGAGAAATCGAGTGGTCGAACCGTTTTTTGGCCGCCTGCTTTAAGGAACAGACGCTTGTCGGCCGCTCTCTCGCCGAGCTTTCCGAATCGTTGGCCGCTTTTGTGAAAAGGGGAAAAACGGACGAAGAGATCGTCGAATTGAACGGAAAGCAACTGAAAGTGGTCATTCGCCGCTCGGAACGGCTTCTTTACTTTTTTGATGTTACTGAGCATTTGGAATTGAAGCGGCAGTATGAAGCGGAACGGCTGGTGCTCGCCATTATTTTTCTTGACAATTATGATGAAATTACGCAAGGGATGGACGATCAGGCAAAAAGCCAACTAAACAGCCTCGTCACGTCCGTGTTGAACCGGTGGGCGAACGACTATGGCATTTTTTTAAAGCGGACGTCATCCGACCGATTTATTGCCGTATTGAACGAACATATTCTTGGGCGGCTCGAGAAAAGCAAATTTTCCATTCTCGACGAAGTGCGAGAGCAGACGGCAAAACATCATGCCCAGCTGACGCTGAGCATCGGCATCGGCGCCGGCGTGTCCCAGCTCCCGGAGCTCGGGGCGCTCGCCCAATCAAGCTTGGACTTAGCGTTGGGGCGCGGGGGCGATCAAGTCGCGATTAAGCAAGGAAATGGAAAAGTGAAGTTTTACGGCGGCAAAACGAACCCGATGGAAAAGCGGACGCGCGTCCGCGCCCGCGTTATTTCCCATGCGCTTCGCGAACTGATTGCAGGAAGCGACAAAGTGCTCATCATGGGCCATAAATATCCCGATATGGACGCCATGGGAGCGGCGATCGGCGTTTTAAAAGTCGTCCAATCGAACCAAAAGGAAGGGTTTATCGTCGTCGATCCGGCCAAAACGGATGCCGGGGCGCAACGGTTGCTTGAGGAAATGAAAAAACATGCTGAATTATGGTCAAGATGCCTAAAACCGGAGCAGGCGCTTGAGCTCGTCACCGAGGATACGCTTTTGATCGTCGTCGATACGCATCGTCCGTCGCTCGTCATTGAAGAGCGGCTATTGTATCGCACCGACCATATCGTCGTCATTGATCACCATCGCCGCGGCGAAGAGTTCATTGAGGCGCCGATTCTCGTCTATATGGAGCCTTATGCTTCTTCGACATCGGAACTCGTCACCGAGCTGTTAGAGTACCAACCGAAACGGATGAAGCTGACGATGCTCGAAGCGACCGCCCTGCTTGCCGGCATCGTCGTCGACACGAAAAGCTTTACGCTCCGCACCGGCTCGCGGACGTTCGACGCCGCGTCATACTTGCGCGCCCAAGGAGCGGATACGGTGCTTGTGCAAAAATTGCTGCGGGAAAGCATCGCCAACTACGTCAAACGGGCGAAATTGATCGAACGGGCGGTGATCGATGAGCATGGCATCGCCATCGCCAAAGGCGGCGAAAACGAGGTGCACGACCAAGTGTTGATTGCGCAAACGGCCGATACGCTTCTCACTTTAAGCGGCGTCGTTGCCTCGTTCGTCATTTCCAAGCGGTCCGACGGGACGGTCGGCATCAGCGCCCGCTCGCTCGGCGATGTCAACGTGCAAGTCATTATGGAACGGCTTGGTGGAGGCGGACATTTGACAAACGCCGCCGCCCAATTGTCCGAAGTGACGGTGGAAGAGGCGGAGCGGCAGCTGCGTGAAGCCATTCATGACTATTTCGAGGGGGGGAAGCCATCATGAAAGTCATTTTTTTAAAAGATGTGAAAGGAAAAGGGAAAAAAGGGGAAATCAAAGACGTCGCCGACGGTTACGCAAACAACTTTTTGTTCAAACAAGGGCTCGCCATTGAAGCGACGCCGGCGAACATCAAAGCGCTCGAGGCGCAAAAACAAAAAGAGCAGCGCCAAGCGGCGGAAGAATTGGCCAATGCGAGAAAACTGAAAGAAGAGCTCGAGAAGCTGACGGTGGAAATCCCGGCGAAAGCGGGCGAGGGAGGCCGTTTGTTTGGCTCGATCACGAGCAAGCAAATCGCTGAGGCGCTTCAGACCCAGCATGGCTTAAAGCTTGACAAACGGAAAATCGAGCTTGCTGATGCCATTCGCTCCCTCGGATATACGAATGTGCCGGTGAAGCTCCATCCGGAAGTGACAGCGACCTTAAAAGTGCACGTCAAGGAACAAAAATAACGGTAGCGACGATGCCCCCGCCCGCTATGGCGGGGGCATTATCGACGGAAATGAAACGGGGGAAAAGGCGGTGAGACGATGAGCGAACTTTTTTCAGAACGAATTCCTCCGCAAAGCATTGAAGCCGAGCAGGCCGTGCTTGGCGCTGTGTTTTTGGATCCCACTGCGCTGACGCTCGCCTCGGAACGATTAATTCCCGAAGACTTCTACCGCGCGGCCCATCAAAAAATTTTCCACGCCATGCTTCGCGTCGCTGATAAAGGCGAGCCGGTCGATTTAGTGACGGTGACGGCGGAACTGGCCGCTTTGGAGCAGCTGGAGGAAGTGGGCGGTGTCTCCTACTTAAGCGAGCTTGCTGATTTTGTGCCGACAGCGGCCAACGTCGAATACTACGCCCGCATTGTTGAAGAAAAATCATTGCTTCGCCGCCTCATTCGCACGGCGACATCGATTGCCCAAGATGGCTATACAAGGGAAGATGAAATTGACGTTTTGCTCGATGAAGCGGAACGGAAAATTATGGAGGTTTCCCAACGGAAACATTCAGGCGCCTTTAAAAATATTAAAGATGTTCTCGTACAGACGTATGACAACATTGAAATGCTCCATAACCGGAACGGGGACATCACCGGCATCCCGACCGGATTCACGGAACTCGACCGGATGACGTCCGGATTTCAGCGCAGCGACTTGATTATCGTCGCCGCCCGGCCATCGGTCGGGAAGACGGCATTCGCATTAAACATCGCCCAAAATGTGGCGACGAAGACGAACGAAAATGTCGCGATTTTCAGCTTGGAAATGAGCGCCCAGCAGCTTGTGATGCGGATGCTTTGCGCCGAAGGCAACATCAACGCCCAAAACTTGCGCACTGGCAAGCTGACGCCGGAAGATTGGGGCAAGCTGACGATGGCGATGGGCAGTTTGTCAAACGCCGGCATTTATATTGACGATACGCCGAGCATCCGCGTCAGCGACATTCGCGCCAAATGCCGCCGCTTGAAACAGGAAAGCGGCCTCGGCATGGTGGTGATCGATTATTTGCAGCTCATTCAAGGAAGTGGGCGCAACCGGGAAAACCGCCAGCAGGAAGTGTCGGAAATCTCCCGTTCGTTAAAGGCGCTCGCCCGCGAGCTCGAAGTGCCGGTCATTGCTTTGTCACAGCTGTCGCGCAGCGTTGAGCAGCGCCAGGACAAGCGGCCGATGATGTCCGATCTTCGCGAATCGGGGAGCATTGAGCAAGACGCTGATATCGTCGCCTTTTTGTATCGCGACGACTACTACAACAAAGATTCCGAGAACAAAAACATCATCGAAATCATTATCGCCAAACAGCGGAACGGCCCGGTCGGGACGGTGCAGCTCGCCTTTATTAAAGAGTACAATAAATTCGTCAACTTAGAGCGCCGTTTCGATGAGGCGCAAATTCCACCGGGGGCGTAAGACGGACCGCGCTGCCGGCGTCGAGCGCCTTTTTGTTCTTTTGGTCTTTGACTATTTCCCCGTTTACACCCGCGGCGTTGAAGAGGGAGCCTTCCTGATCATTAATAAACGAATAAAAAAGACGATATTTTCTTTTAATGTTCGTGTTTCATTGACTTTATGGCTGAAAACTGGTACACTGACAATGTTTAGACCGAGGAAACTGGAGGTGCTCGCCATGTCGTCAGTCGTTGTTGTCGGCACGCAATGGGGCGATGAAGGGAAAGGGAAAATTACGGACTTTTTATCGGAAAATGCGGAAGTGATTGCCCGGTATCAAGGGGGAAACAACGCCGGACACACGATCGTGTTCAACGGGGAAAAGTATAAGCTGCACTTGATCCCGTCGGGCATTTTTTATAAAGATAAAATTTGCGTCATCGGCAATGGGATGGTCGTCGATCCGAAGGCGCTCGTTGCGGAGCTTTCGTATTTGCACGAGCGCGGCATTTCGACTGATAATTTGCGCATCAGCAACCGCGCCCATGTCATTTTGCCGTATCATTTGAAGTTGGACGAGCTTGAGGAAGAGCGGAAAGGGGCAAACAAAATCGGCACGACAAAAAAAGGAATTGGGCCGGCGTACATGGACAAGGCGGCGCGCATCGGCATCCGCATTGTTGATTTGCTTGACCGCGACGTGTTTGCCGAAAAGCTGGAGCGCAACTTGAGGGAGAAAAATACGTTGCTTGAAAAAGTGTACGGGGTCGAAGGCTTCCGATTGGAGGACATTTTTGAGGAGTATTACGAGTACGGCCAGCAAATCGTCCAATACGTCTGCGACACATCGGTCGTATTGAACAATGCGCTCGATGAAGGGCGCCGCGTCTTGTTCGAAGGAGCGCAAGGCGTCATGCTTGACATTGACCAAGGAACGTATCCGTTTGTCACGTCGTCGAATCCAGTCGCTGGCGGGGTCACGATCGGCGCCGGTGTCGGGCCGACGAAAATCAAGCATGTCGTCGGGGTGGCGAAAGCCTATACGACGCGCGTCGGCGACGGGCCGTTCCCGACAGAGCTGCACGATGAAATCGGCGACCGCATTCGCGAAGTCGGCCGCGAGTATGGGACGACGACCGGCCGTCCGCGCCGCGTCGGTTGGTTTGACAGTGTTGTTGTCCGTCATGCCCGCCGGGTGAGCGGCATTACGGACTTGTCGCTTAACTCGATCGACGTGTTGACCGGCATTGAAACGTTGAAAATTTGCGTCGCCTATCGCTACCGCGGCCAAGTGCTCGAAGAATTTCCAGCCAGCTTAAAAGTGTTGGCCGAATGCGAGCCGATCTATGAAGAACTTCCTGGCTGGACGGAAGATATCACCGGGGTGAAAAGTCTAGACGAGCTACCGGCGAACGCCCGCCATTACGTCGAGCGCATTTCCCAGCTCACCGGCATCCCTCTTTCGATTTTCTCCGTCGGACCGGACCGTTTGCAAACGAACGTCGTCCGCAGCGTCTACGCGTAAGCGGCAACAGTGGACGGTGGCAGGCAGCGTATAAACAATGCAAACGACAGGCATAGATGCGCGCGCGTCTATGCTTTTTTCTTTGATCGGCTCCTCAAAATGGCAATCGGCAAAGGATGATTTCATGTTCATAACATGGTAAATTAGTAATGATAGGATTCCATCGCAAAAGGAAGGATGTGAGCGAGATGGAAAAACGCATTTTAGTCGTTGATGATGAAAAACCGATTGCCGATATTTTGCAATTTAATTTGCAAAAAGAAGGATATGAAGTCATTTGCGCCTACGACGGCGAAGAAGCGCTGCAAAAAGTTGAAGAAACGATGCCGGACTTGATTTTATTGGATATTATGTTGCCGTTAAAAGATGGCATGGAAGTATGCCGTGAAGTGCGGAAAAAGTATGATATGCCGATCATTATGCTGACAGCGAAAGATTCCGAGATTGATAAAGTGCTTGGGTTGGAGCTTGGTGCGGACGATTATGTGACAAAGCCGTTCAGCACGCGCGAGCTCCTGGCGCGGGTGAAGGCAAACTTGCGCCGCCATGCGCAAACGGCCAACCAAGAAGAAGGAGAAAACGAAACAAATGAAATCGTCATTGGCCCGCTCGTCATCCGTCCGGACGCGTATGTCGTGCAAAAGCGGGGGGAAACCATTGAACTGACCCACCGCGAATTTGAACTGCTTCATTACTTAGCGAAACATATCGGCCAAGTGATGACGCGCGAGCATTTGCTGCAAACCGTCTGGGGCTACGATTACTATGGCGATGTGCGCACCGTGGACGTGACGGTAAGACGTCTGCGTGAAAAAATTGAGGACAACCCTTCCCACCCGAATTGGATCGTCACAAGACGGGGAGTCGGCTATTACTTGCGCAATCCGGAACAGGAGTCATGAGCCAGCATGAAAAAAGTAGGTCCATTCCGTTCGATTCATTTTAAGTTTGTCATCATTTATGTATTACTGATTCTCGTTGCCATGCAAATCATCGGCGTGTACTTCGTTCGCAAGCTGGAAACGGAGCTTGTGCAGAACTTTAAAAACTCATTAAACGAACGGGTGACCTTGCTCGCCTATAACGTCGAGCAGGCGATGAATCGGGAGCGCGATGAAAAAAGCCCGACATTGGAAGAAGACATCCGTTCGCTTCTTCATGATTTCGTTTCCCAAGACATTTCCGAAGTGCGCGTCATCGATGAGAAAG
The DNA here is from genome assembly GCF_030414215.1 of Geobacillus zalihae. Taxonomy (NCBI): domain Bacteria; kingdom Bacillati; phylum Bacillota; class Bacilli; order Caryophanales; family Anoxybacillaceae; genus Geobacillus; species Geobacillus zalihae. The sequence continues at coordinate 3,507,001 of NZ_CP129217.1, read as the reverse complement.
GGAAAGTGCTTGCGACATCCAATCCGTATATGCAAAACATCGTCGGAAAGCGGACGACCGAGATTTATGTAAAACGTTCCCTCGTCACCGGCGAAATCGTCGACCGGATGCTGCTCGATTCGAAAACAGGTCATCGCATGTACATTTCGTCGACTCCGATCAAAACGAGCGGCGAAATCAAAGGTGTCATTTACGTCATCGCCTCGATGGAAAACGTCTTTTCGCAAATGCGGCAAATCAATATGATTTTGGCGACCGGGACGGGGATCGCTCTCGCCATTACCGCCGTGCTCGGCATTTTTTTGTCGCGCACGATCACCCGGCCGATTTCCGATATGCGCCGGCAAGCGCTGGCGATGACGAGGGGAGATTTCTCACGCAAGGTCAAAGTGTACGGCTATGATGAAATCGGCCAATTGGCGATGACGTTCAATAACCTGACCAAAAAACTGCAGGAAGCGCAGGCGACGACGGAAGGGGAACGGCGCAAGCTCGAGTCCGTCTTGACGCATATGACGGATGGCGTCATTGCGACCGACCGTCGCGGGCGCGTCATTCTCATTAACGATGCAGCGTTAAACATTTTGAATGTTTCACGTGAAACAGTGCTGTCGAGTTCGATCGTCGACGTGCTTGGCATTGCCGACCAGTATACGTTTGAAACGCTGCTTGAGGAGCGCGATTCGCTCATTTTAGATTTCAGCACGGATGAGGAACTATATATTTTGCGCGCGTCGTTGTCGGTGATTCAAAAAGAGGGCGGATTTGTCAACGGGTTGATCGTCGTTTTGCACGACATTACCGAACAGGAAAAAATCGACCGCGAGCGGCGGCAGTTTGTCGCCAATGTGTCGCATGAATTGCGCACGCCGCTCACCACGATGAAAAGCTACCTAGAAGCGCTCGCTGACGGCGCTTGGCAAGATAAAGACATCGCGCCGAGGTTCATTCAAGTCGTGCAAAATGAAACGGAACGGATGATTCGGCTCGTCAACGACTTGCTCCATCTGTCCAAGCTCGACAGCAAAGACTACAAGCTGAAGAAAACGTGGATCAATTTTTCAGCCTATTTCCATAAAGTCATTGACCGATTTGAGTTGACGAAAAGCGACAACATCCGGTTCGTTCGCAAAATTCCGCGCGAGGCGATTTTTATTGAAGTTGATGAAGATAAAATTACGCAAGTGTTAGATAACATTATTTCGAACGCTTTGAAATACTCTCCGCAAGGCGGGACGATTACATTTCGCGTCCGCAAACTTTCTGATGAAATGATTGTCAGCGTCAGCGACGAAGGGGTCGGCATCCCGAAGGCCGATTTGGCGAAAATTTTTGAGCGGTTTTACCGGGTCGACAAGGCCAGGTCGCGCAAATTGGGCGGTACGGGGCTTGGGCTGGCCATTGCCAAAGAAGTCGTGCTCGCCCATGGCGGAACGATTTGGGCGGAAAGCAAAGAACATAAAGGGACGACGATTTATTTTACGCTGCCGCTAGAACGCGAGCAAAAGGATGACTGGTGCGATGTATGAAACGATCAAAACCATCGTGTTGACGTTGCTTGTGCTCATCAGCATTACCTTAACGTTTGCCTTATGGACATATCATCCGAAATACGACGTGTTGCAAAACGACGAATACATTCAACACGTCTCCGTGAGCAATACGCAAGTGGATACAGCGATGGTCGTGCAGCCAAAGCAGATTCTCATTCATAAAAACGGCGTCCCCTATGCTGTGACGAAAGACGAAGAGAAAAATGAAGTGCTGAAAGAAATGAGAAGATGGACGCTTGACGATTTCGAAGATGTTTCGTCTTCTGTTCCGCAAGGGAAGTTTTTATCGTTTTTAAATGGCAAAGAGCGGCTTGAGATCATTTACCCCGATGAGGTGCCGATCGACATATACCGATTGATTTTCACGATCGATGACAGGGGGCTCGACGGCTTGGCGTTTGACCGCCTGCTCGTCCCGCTCGGCGGGAAGGACGAGTTCCCCATCTACTTCATCGCGACCGACAAGCGCAAAATTTACAAAGCGATTGCCAGCGATGCCTCCTTATCGGCGATCGGCCGGCTGGCGAAAGAAACGAGCCATTTTCCGCGTTATTTCGCTTATCCGGTCAGCGAAACGAAGCAGTTGTATTTGCCGGAAAAAGAAGTGGTGCTCAGCAGTCTGCAATATTATACCGACGAGCTGGACGCAGACAAGTTTAAAGAAGCGCTCTTTAGCGATCCAAGCTTTGTCAAAAAAGATTTGATTCCGTTTGGCGAAGAATATACAGACGGTTCGCGGCTGATGGACGTCGATTTTCTTCAACGGATGCTGCTGTATGTGAATCCAGCGGCGCGCGTCTCGAATATGGGACAAACAGAGCAAGAAACCCATATCATCCAAAAAAGCATTGATTTCGTCAATGAGCATGGCGGTTGGACGGATCTGTATCATTTCGCCCGCTGGAGCGAGGAGGATCGAAAAGTCACGTTCCGGCTTGTCGTCAACGGCTATCCAGTCTTTAATGAATACGGCATGTCAGAAATCGTGGAGACGTGGGGAGCGTCCGATTTGATGAAATACCAGCGTCCGCTCTTCCGCCTTGAAATCGCGGATCGCAACCGCACACCAAAAACGCTGCCGTCCGGCCATGAGGTCGTCAACTGGTTCGAACAGACGAAAGGCGTTCGCAAATCGCTCATCAAAGATATCGCCATCGGCTATGAGCTCATCAAAGATCCCGAGCGGGAAAAAGTCATCCGCCTTGAACCGGCATGGTTCTACTTGTACGGACAAACGTGGAAAAAGGTGGACACGAGCGATGAGGCGGGAGGAGGGGGAACAAATGGACTGGAGTAAAACGAAGACGATTTTTATTATCGTGTTCCTCATCCTCGACTGCTTTTTAGGCTATCAGTTTATGGAAAAACGAAACAGCAGCCAGCTCGATGTCATTTTGGAAACGACGATTGAAGAGCAGCTTGAGGCGAACGGCATTACGTATGTGGATCTGCCGAAAGAAGTGACGAAAGCGGCGTATGTCAGCGGCAAAAGCCGCTCATTCACCATGGCGGATGTAAAAAAGCTGCCCGGGCAAAAAGTGAAAATCGAAGGAGAAACGAAAGTCAAAGGGACGTTCATCGATCCGGTTGCGCTGCCGATTGACGATCCATACCAGTTGCGTGAGTTTTTGCAGCGCTACATCATCGGCGGCGGGCAATATGCCTTTTGGTCGTTTGATGAAAAACAAGGAATCTTGACCTGCTACCAAGTGTATGACGGTAAGATGATTTACGGCAATGAAAACAGCAAGCTCGTCATCCATGTCAACGGGAGACGGGAAGCGCTGTCGTATGAACAGACGATGCTCAGCGACTTGGAAAAGTACGAGCGGAAGCAAGATATCGTCCCGGCGATTAAAGCCATTGAGACGTTGTACCGAAAAGGGCATTTGCAGCCGGGCGACCGCGTCACAAAAGTGGAGCTTGGCTATTACGGGCTTGTTCAATTTACTGCATCCCAAGTGTTGACTCCAACTTGGCATATTGTTGTCAATCGGAAGGAAGACTATTTCGTCAATGCGTTTGAAGGGCAAGTGATCAATGATCAAGGAAATGTGCTGGAGTGAAAGAACATGACGATGCGATTTAGTGTGCTGGCCAGCGGCAGCACCGGCAACGCCTTTTACATTGAGACAGACCGCCAGCGCCTGCTTGTTGACGCCGGTTTGAGCGGCAAGCAGCTTGAGGAGTTGTTTGCTGAGATCGGCCGCCATCCAAAGCAGCTTGATGCGCTGCTTGTCACCCATGAACATAGCGACCATATTAAAGGGCTCGGGGTGCTTGCCCGCAAGTATCGGCTGCCGGTGTATGCCAATGAAAAAACGTGGCGGGCGATGGAACAAGCGGTCGGCGACATTCCGCCCGAGCAAAAATTTGTCTTTCCGCTCGGCGCGGTAAGGACGTTCGGCGATGTTGACGTCGAATCGTTCGGCGTCTCTCACGACGCCGCCGAGCCGATGTTTTACGTTTTCCACTATGAAGGGAAAAAGCTTGCGTTGCTCACCGATACCGGCTATGTGAGCGAGCGGATCAAAAAGACGATTGAAAACGCGGATGTGTTCGTGTTTGAAAGCAATCATGACGTCGGCATGCTGCGGATGGGGAGATATCCATGGAGCGTCAAGCGCCGCATTTTAAGCGATGTCGGCCATATTTCGAATGAGGAAGCGGGTTTGGCGCTTGCTGACGTGATCGGCGACCGGACAAAGCAAATTTATTTGGCCCATTTGAGCCAAGATAACAATATGAAAGAGCTGGCGCGCATGACCGTGACGCAAGTGTTGGAACAGAAAGGCTTAGCGGTCGGCGCCCGCTTTCGTTTGTATGATACCGATCCGCGTCGGGCGACGGCACTAGCGTATGTATAAAGCCCGTTTTGCCGAAACTGAGGGAGACACATTTGTTGGATTTTTTCTCCTGTTCATGATTATAATGAGGGATGGAGACGAATGTGGAAAGGAGGGTGAGCATGGGATACTACGACGACCATTATGAGCCGTACGAACAAACGAGGAGGAAGCGGCGCAGCGGATCGTTTGTTTCCGCGCTTGTCGGCGCCGTGTTAGGAGGGCTGCTCGTCCTCATGTCCATTCCGGCGCTTTCCCGTTGGGATATCCTCCCGTATGATGTTGTGCCGAATCAAAGAGCAGAGGAAGAGCCAAAAACAGAGGAAAATGGAACTCCACCGATTCGGCAGAGTGTTTCCGTAGATGTGACGACGGCGGTGACAAAGGCGATCGACCAAGTGTCGGATGCGGTTGTCGGCGTTGTCAACATTCAAGAAGCCAGCTTCTGGTCGCAAGGAGGCGAGGCTGGCGTCGGATCGGGCGTCATTTACAAGAAAGCGGGAGGCCGGGCGTTTATCGTCACGAACCATCATGTTGTTGAAAACGCCAGTCAGCTCGAAGTGAGCCTCAAAGATGGGACGAGAGTGCCGGCGAAGTTGCTGGGCAGCGATGTGCTTATGGATTTAGCCGTCTTGGAAATTGACGCGAAGCATGTGAAAAAAGTCGCCCAGTTCGGCAACTCCGATACAGTGAAGCCAGGCGAGCCGGTCATTGCCATCGGCAACCCGCTCGGCTTGCAGTTTGCCGGCTCGGTGACACAAGGCATTATTTCCGGAACGAACCGGACGGTTGAAGTCGATTTGGACCAAGACGGCGCTCCAGACTGGAATGCAGAAGTATTGCAGACAGATGCGGCGATCAACCCGGGCAACAGCGGCGGCGCTCTCGTCAATATCAAAGGGCAAGTCATCGGCATCAACTCGATGAAAATCGCCCAAGAGGCGGTTGAAGGCATCGGGTTCGCGATCCCGATCAACACGGCCATTCCGATCATTTCGGACTTGGAAAAATACGGACAAGTGCGCCGTCCGTATATGGGCGTTGAACTTCGCTCGCTGAGCGACATCCCATCGTACCATTTGCAGGCGACGCTCCATTTGCCGCCGAACGTAACGGAAGGAGCGGCGGTCATTCAAGTCGTGCCGATGTCGCCGGCCGCACAGGCGGGCTTAAAACAGTTTGATGTCATCGTGGCGCTTGACGGCCAAAAAATCCGCAACGTGCTTGATTTGCGCAAATATTTGTATACGAAAAAATCGATCGGTGACCGGATGGAAGTCACGTTTTATCGTGATGGGAAAAAACGCACGGTCACGATGAAGCTGGCGCGCGAGTCGTATTAAACGAAAGCGGATGGAGGGAGCGGAAACGCTCCTTCTTTTTTCCACAAGGAAAGGGGCGAGAATGATGATATTCACATGTGAAGAACATGTCGACATCGCCATTGATCAATATGTAGATGAAACGGAACAGGCGCCGGATCTCCTGCCTGTGGACAACAGCGAAAAACAGTGCTGTTTTTGCTCGAAACAAGCTGTATATGTCGTAGGAGGATAACAGTTTTTTCACAACATGTGGATATGTGTTGTGTATATGTGGATAAATCTTGTTGATAAGTTGTTTATAAGGCAGGGGTTGTTTGTGCATATTTCCATTGTCGCTGTGGGTAAATTGAAGGAAAAATATTTAATCGCTGGAATTAATGAATATACAAAGCGTCTGTCCGCATACGCCAAAATCGACATCATCGAAGTCGCTGATGAAAAAACGCCGGAGCGGGCGAGCGAACTTGAGGAGGAACAAATCAAAGAGCGCGAGGGAGGACGGCTGCTGGCGAAAATTCCGCATGACGCCCACGTCATCGCGCTCGCGATTGAAGGGAAGATGAAATCGTCCGAGCAATTCGCCGCCCGTCTCGATGAGCTCGCCACCTACGGCAAAAGCAAAGTGGTGTTCGTCATCGGCGGCTCGCTTGGCTTAAGCAAACAAGTGATGGCGCGCGCCGATGAGACGCTGTCGTTTTCGAAAATGACGTTTCCACACCAGCTGATGCGCCTCATTTTGCTCGAGCAGATTTATCGTGCGTTTCGCATTAACCGCGGGGAACCGTATCATAAGTAAGGGAAATTTCCGTTTATTTACTAATTGAACTGCTTCACCTTAGGTTGCGCTAAGGAAAAGTCAAGGGAGAGCCGCCTAATTTATGCAACTCCCCCGCATTGGGCTGATACTTTATTTTTGCCGCTTTCTTTCGAACGGAGCAATAAATGGTCGGCATAAATGTACGCTTTTTCAATTGACATCGTTCCTTCTGCTTGACAAAAGTAAAGACCGAACGACGACGTATAGGCAATGGGACGTTTCGCCGCCATATAATCGACCAACACGGTGCTGCGGCGCACTGCTTCTCGAATCTCCTCGACAAGCCGGACGCTCTCTTCAAACGTGCGATTACGCAAAAACATCGTAAATTCTTCACCGCCGCTGCGGAACAAAAAATCGCCCTCTTTGAGAAACTGTTTCAAGGTTGAGGCGAAATGGCGGATCACCTCGTCGCCGACGGCATGGTTATACGTGTCGTTGATCGTTTTAAAATTGTCGATATCGGCGACGACGACGCCAATCCATTCACCGGATCCGTTTAGCTTGGCGATCGTTTGATCCATGTAGGCGCGGTTATGGATGCCGGTCAAAAAGTCGGTGTAGGCCATTTTTTCGAAGTGGTCGCGTTCTAGTTTATGCTGGATGCTTTGCGATTTGGAAAAAAACGAGCGGCTGACGAAGTAATTCAGCAAAAATAAGCTCAAAAGCATATCCCACCGCTGTTCTTGCAAAAAGAGAAATAACAGACCGTTTGTCAGCGCCGTTTTTCCCATGTCCATCCAGCTTCTCGTCTTAATAAAATCCAACGCCTCGCGCTGTGTCTGAATGTCGCCGGTTATATAAAAAATGATGATCAGGCAACAGTCAGTCAAAAAGGAAACGACGATGACGAGCAGGAATAAAAGCAGCCAGAAGCCAATGAACGGAATAGACTGAAACAGCGGACCAAGGAGATCGTATAAGGCAAACGCGAGCGAATTGAACGTCACAAACGAACCAATGTTGTACAATGTGTGCAGCCATTCATCGGGTTCCGCTGTTTTCAAATATTTTTTGGCTATATGTTCAGTCAAGCGAAACAACGCTTCAAAGATAAACAGCCCGAACGGGCCGGCAAATAAGCAGAAGGATAAACTGTAGTTAATGCCGTAATCAACGGGAATATTGTTTTTCGTTTTGTCTATGACGCGCAAGTGTGAATACAAGCTGGAAAACAGCCAATAAAACAGCAAAGCGATGACATAGGTGCGATCGAAGAAAGGCGGCTTTGACACAAACACAACAGCAATGGACGCGGAAAAAACAGCAAAAATAATCGGTCGTGCTCGGAGTAACATCTCGGCTCTCTCTCCTATAAATCTGACCTCTGACAACTTCGTCGTTGATGAAGTGATTCCAAAAAGAGGAAGACCGCTCACATGCCAGTGGCTTTCAGCAAAAATACGGATTATAGCAGACGATGGCGAACGGTGAATTTGGAAACCGTCTTTTTTATAGAATCAACATGTTCCCAATTGGAACAAACGAACATATGGTTATATCTATTATAGTACTATATACATAATTGTGAAAATAGACAAAATGGCATTGTTTTTCGCTTTTTTTCCACAAAATTTGACACATGAGGAGGGAAAAAGAATGAAAATCGTTATTGCTCCTGATTCATTTAAAGAAAGCCTTTCTGCGCTCGAAGTCGCCGAGGCGGTCGAGCGTGGGTTTCGCACGGTGTTTCCGGAGGCGGAATACGTTAAGGTGCCGATGGCCGACGGCGGGGAAGGGACGGTGCGGTCGCTCGTTGATGCGACCGGCGGCCTCATCGTCGAAACGGAAGTGACCGGGCCGCTCGGCGAGCCGGTGCGGGCGTTTTTTGGTTTGCTTGGCGATGGGAAGACGGCGGTGATTGAGATGGCCGCCGCCTCAGGGCTGCACCTTGTCCCGCGCGACCGGCGCAATCCATTGGTGACGACGACGCGAGGGACAGGGGAGTTGATCCTTGCAGCGCTGGATGCCGGTGCCACCCACCTCATCATCGGCATTGGCGGCAGCGCGACGAACGACGGTGGGGCCGGCATGGTGCAGGCGCTCGGGGGAAGGCTTTTGGATGAAGACGGCTGCGACATCGGTCCGGGCGGCGGCGCGCTGGCCGATTTGCATGCGATTGACCTTTCCGGTCTCGACCCGCGTCTTGGGGGAGTCCGCATTGACGTGGCGTGCGACGTCGACAACCCGCTTACCGGTCCGAACGGAGCGTCCGCCATTTTCGGCCCGCAAAAGGGGGCGACACCGGATATGGTCGCGGTTCTCGACCAGAACTTGGCGCACTATGCCGACGTCATCAGCCGCGAACTCGGCAAACAAGTCGGCGACATTCCCGGCGCCGGCGCGGCCGGAGGCTTGGGAGCGGGACTGCTCGCGTTTCTCCCGGCCGAGCTAAAGCGCGGTGTGGAGATTGTGATCGAGACGGTTCAGCTCGCAGAGCGCGTCAAAGGCGCCGATTTAGTCATTACCGGTGAAGGACGGATCGACGGACAGACGATATTCGGAAAAACGCCGATCGGTGTCGCCAAAACGGCGAAGCAGTTCGGCGTCCCGGTCATCGGCATCGCCGGTTCGTTAGGCGACGACAGTGCGGTCGTCTTAGACCATGGCATTGACGCCCTCTTTACAATTGTTCCCGGCGTCATTCCGCTTGAGAAAGCGTTCGAGCAGGCGGAACAGTATGTGACGCAAACGGCGCGGCATATTGCGTACGTATACCGTCTTGGCCAACTAGGAAAACAATCCCCCCGTTAATATTTTCGACAAAAAGAAGGGGCTGACCCAAAAAGGCGACGCCCCTTAAATCGAACACAATTTGGTCATTTTGCTGCTTATGGCAATGAGAACGAGTGTCCCGAACCTTTGGGACACCCGCGTTTATTTGCCTTTCCGTGGCCACGACGCGATCGCCTGGAGGGAGCCGCGAATGGTGAAACGGCCGAATTGATGCGGCAAAATGAAATGGTCGCCCCGGCGAAGCAAGTATGTCTGTCCTTTGCGGACAAGCTCGCCTTCGCCTTCGAGGATGCTGACGATGAGAAACGGTTTTGCCTGCTCTGATTCGAACGCGCCGCGGACGTCCCATTTTTGGACGCCGAAGTAGTCGCCTTCCACGAATGTCGTCACAGTCGCGCCCGGGAATTCGGCGACATGGGGGCGGATGTCGATGTCGCGGTGCGGGACAGTCGTGACATCTATTGCTTTGTCAAGATGAAGCTCGCGCTTCCGCCCTTGGCTGTCGACACGGTCGTAGTCGTAGACGCGGTAGGTTGTATCTGAGCTTTGCTGCGTCTCAAGGACGAGCGTCCCTTCGCAAAGGGCGTGGATCGTGCCGCTCGGGACATAGAAGAAGTCGCCGGGGCGGATCGGCACTTTCCGAAGTAAACGATCCCATTCCCCCGCTTCCATCATCGCGCGCAGCTCTCCTTTCGTTTCTGCATAATGGCCGTAAATCAACTGGGCGCCCGGCTTGCAATCGATGATGTACCAACATTCCGTTTTGCCGAGCTCTCCGCCTTCATGCGTTTTGGCGTATTCATCGTCCGGGTGGACTTGGACGGACAAGTCGGCGTTGGCGTCTAAAATTTTGGTCAACAGCGGGAAGCGGTCAGACGGGAAGTGGCCGAACAAATCGCGGCGTTCCTCCCATAATTGTCCGAGCGTCATCCCGGCAAACGGTCCGCGGGCGACGACCGTCTGCCCGTGCGGATGGGCGGACACCGCCCAGCATTCCCCGGTTTGCGAAGACGGAATGTCGTAGCCGAATCGTTCGGCGAGCTTCGTGCCGCCCCAAATCCGTTCTTGGAAGACAGGGGTGAGAAAAATCGGTTCAAGGTCCATGCGTCATCCCTCCCGAAAACATCATACAACATGCAGTCCACTCTAATTTTCATCTTATCACGAAATGCGCCATCGGCAAATGAAAACGATAAGGGGGTTAGGAACATACGCTCCCAACCCCCATTGGAACTCAAGGTCGACATGCCGATTGCGACGATGTTCTGCACGCGCCGCCGTCCTGCGTCAGCGCCTCACTTCGCGTCATCAAGTTCAATGCGCGCGAGCGGCTGTTTCGCCGGTCCTTCGATCACATCGCCATCGATCGAGAAGCGCGAGCCATGACATGGGCAGTCCCATGTCCGGTCGCCGCTGTTCCACTCCAGCTCGCAACCCATATGAGTGCACGTCGTGTCAACGACATGGAGTCCCCCGGCTTCGTCCTTATAGGCGCCAGCCCGCTTTCCGTTGACCGAGACAACCGCCCCTTCGCCATGCGCCAAATCTTGCGGCCGGCGGACAACCGGTTCGATCTTTCCAACCAGCAAATGTTTGGCGACGTCAAGGTTTGTCGTGAAAAACTGCTTCATGCTTGGATCAGCGTAAAAGCGCGACGGGGAGTACAAGTCGCGGTATCGGTTGTCGCGGTCGAGGATGAGGTCAGACAAAAGCATCCCGGCGACCGTCCCGTTCGTCATCCCCCACTTCCGGTACCCTGTCGCGACATAAATGTTTGGCGTCCCTGCCGTCATCGGGCCGATGTACGGCACGTTGTCCAGCGTCGTCAAATCTTGGGCGGACCAACGGTAACGGATGTCGTTCACCGTAAACAGCTGCGAAGCGAACGAGGACAGCGCCTCGTAATGACGCATCGTCGGCACGCCTTGGCCGGTTTTATGGTTTTCGCCGCCAATCAGGATAAGCGTCTCGCTGCCTGCCGTTGCGGAGCGGATCGAGCGTTTCGGTTCATCGGCGCTTAAATACATGCCGCCCGGGTACGGTTCCGTGATCGTCACTCCCAATACGTACGACCGTTCAGCGTACATGCGCGAAAAGTAAAACCCGCCGTCGTAAAACGGAAAGTGAGAACAGACGGCGACATGGTCGCACTCAACCCGTTTTTTGTCTCGCGTAATGACTGTCATCCTTTTTCCTTGTTCAATATCCGCCGCTGGTGTGTGTTCGTAAATGGCGCTACCAGCCTGTGTGATCGAATCGACGAGCTTGGCCAAATATTTGAGCGGATGAAATTGCGCCTGCCTCTTCATCACGACCGCTGCCGCCACCGGCAGCGGGAGCGGGATCGACTCAACGAAGGCGCCGTCAATGCCGAGCCGTTCGTACGCTTCCCATTCTTTCACTAGTTTTTGGAAAGAAGAGGAAGACGTCGTATAAATATAGGCATCTTGCTCGCAAAAGTCGCAGTCTATTTGTTGTTCTTCGATCGTGCGGCGGATAAACTGGAGTGCGTCCATGCAGGCGTCATAATAGAGCCGCGCCTTTTCTGCACCGAAATGGTTAAGAAATTCATCATAGACGAGATCGTGCTGGGCGGTGATTTTCGCTGTCGTATGGCCGGTCGTGCCGTTCAGGAGCCGGTCGGCTTCCAGAAGGGCGACGCGCGCCCCTTGCGCCGACAGCAAATACGCTGTTGTAATCCCGGAAATGCCGCCGCCGATGACTGCGACGTCGACGGAAATGTCCGCATCGAGTTTCGGAAACGACGGAAGCGAAACGGAGTCGCGCCAGTAAGGCTCTACGGTGGAAGGAAGGGACGACATGATGACCTCCTCCTTGCATGTCAATGTTGTCTTCTGTAGTTTTCCTTTTATCGGGCGAACTATTCCACATATCCACAACCGTTTTCTTTTTTTGGCAACTATCCGCAAGGAGAAGGAAAGATGGTACAATAGAAAAAGGGAATCAAACTGTTTTGCAAAAATAACGTCAAAGGAAGATCGGGAGTGAATAAATATACAAATTCGTTTCATGAACGCCCCCATGCGCTGGCAGACAGCCTGATTTTAGAGCATTACAGCTTAAGTGAGCTCAATTTCGAGACCGTCAGCCATTACCGCGAGAGGTTTGCTCGGGTGAAACCGGGCCATCCATGGAACGGGCTCGAGACAAAAGAATTTTTATACAAAATCGGCGCGTGGGGCAAGCTGCGCGACAGCAGCAAAGAAGGGCTGACGCTCGCGGGATTGTTGATGTTCAGTGAGGAGCGGATCATCACCGAGGTGCTGCCGCAATACTTTTTGGAATATCGAGAGCACGCTGACGGTGAAGCGGCAGGATGGACGAAGCGGTTCACATCACAAGACGGCACATGGTCGGGCAACATTTACGATTTTTATTTTCGCGTGTTGGCTGAGCTGGAGCGTCACGTTTGGGCGGATGAAGGGCGCGCTCTGCTTGGCGAGGCGCTTGCGAATGCCATCGTTCATGCCGATTATGGGGAGGAAGGCGGCATCACCGTCGAAAAAGAGGATCGTTCATTTCGCTTTGCCAACCCGGGACGGTTTCGCATCCCGATTGAAGCGGCAATGGCGGGGCATACAAGCAATTTGCGCAACCCGAATATTTTTAAAATGTTTTTGCTGATCGACGTATGCAAACGCGCGGGATCGGGCCTTAAGCGAATGTGTGATATGCAGGAACAGGCGCTTGTCTGTCCGGTCGATATCTCGCAGCAAACGAATCCAGACCGTACAATCGTTGTGTTGTGTCCGCTGCAATTTCCAGCTGAAATTAGCGCAACAATGGAAACAGAACCGGCTGGACAGCTGGAACAGCCGGAACCCGAATGGCTGGATCCGGACAGCGGACAGGAAACCGAGAGCTTCATAACTAACGAACTAAGCTTAGTAAGTATAGACACCAACTCCGTTAACAACGAAGAAAACTCCGTAAATATAAACAAAAACTCCGTAAACAGCAGGTCGAACTCCATAAAAAACGAGCCTGACTCCGTAAATAGAACGTTGAACTCTATAAATAATGGGCTGGAGTTCGTAAATAGCTTGCTTAGCTCCGTAAACAACGACATCAGTATGCATGACAGCAACGAAAAAGGGGAAACGATCGACGAACGGCTATGGAAGATGGCAGAATTGGCACGGCGAAAAAAACGGTTGGCTCCAGCGGTCATGGAACAATTGATCATTCGGTTATGCCGCGAGCGGCCGCTACGCCTGAAAGAGCTGGCTGAGCTGCTCGAACGAACGCCGGATGGATTGCGCAACAATTATTTAGGAAAGCTGCTGGAGGAAGGGAAAATCCGCTTAAAATACCCGGATCAGCCCAATCATCCGCGCCAAGCCTACATAGCGGTTGATGAATGAAAGGATGAAAGCGAGTCATGATCCAAACGGAAATACACCGATCGGAAGGATGGCGTCTGCGATTGCACATTTCCTGCTTTTTGTTTTATAAAGAGGGTGTCCCGCAAGGATGGGGACACCCTCTCTTTTGATCGGACTTGTCATCCAGCTTGCTTTTCTTCGGCTTGGCCATGCTGGCGACGATGCATTCCTTTGGCGAAGTATACGGCTGTCAAAAGCAGCAGCCAGGCTGGGCCGATGATCAAAGCGATGCGCGTATCCGGGAAATACGCCATTAGGGCGGCAACGCCGATCAAAAAGGCAAGCGACACGTATGAGCTGTACGGATAAAGCGGAAGTTTGAACGTGAGACGTTGTGCTTGTTCCGCGCTCAACTGTTTGCGGAATTTCAGCTGGGACAGCAAAATGACCGCCCACGTCCAAATGGCGCCGAATGTGGCGATGCTTGTCACCCATTGGAACACTTTTTCAGATACGTAGTTCAAATATACGCCGACAAGCATGACAAGCGCAGTGGCGATCAAGGCCGCGCCCGGAATGCCGCGCTTTGTCAGCCGGCCGAATGCGCTCGGCGCTTCTTGCTGTTCGGCGAGGTTAAACAGCTTGATAATAAATAATATTTTTTGAAAAAGTATTTTTGAAGCGCTTACATTATAATACTAACCGATAGATAAAGAGGTTGTAAATGAGCAATATTTTCAAGTTATTATATATTTAATAATCTGAATAGTATTTAAAAATACATGAATTGCCTTGGCATCCTGTCATTTTGTACAATGGGAAACACAGAATACGCTAGGCTTGGAAAGGGGGATGCGTTGTGGAAGAACGGGAAGAGACATCATTTTTGGAACAGCTGCGGCAAGAAGGGCTGATCACCGAATCGACGCGTCCGGTTTGGGAAATGATTTTGCCAAGGCGGCTTCGGCGGATGTATGAGGTTTTGAATGAGCGCACCCGCTATATTACCGTCTTGATCGAAGCGGTCGATGACCCGCATAACCAAGCGGCGGTGCTGCGGACGGCTGAAGCGTTTGGCGTTCAAGACGTTCATATCGTGACGGGAAAGGCGCCGTTTTCGCCGAACCGGCTTGTGACGCGCTATGCCGATCAGTGGCTGACGCTCCACCATAAGCCAGATATCAAAACGGCCATTGCCGATTTGAAAAGTCAAGGGTATCAAGTGTATGCAAGCTATCTTGGTGAGGGGACGATTCCGGTTTCCGACATCGATCTGTCCCAACCGACAGCGCTGTTGTTTGGCAACGAGCATAGCGGCGTGTCGGAAGAGGCGCTCCGCTTGGCGGACGGAACGTTTGTCATTCCGATGTACGGCTTTGTGCAAAGCTTTAACATTTCCGTCGCCGCTGCGTTAGCGCTCTATGATGTCACCGAGCGGGCGCGCCGCCAGGCCGGCCGACACTACTATTTATTGCCTGGAGAGAAAAAGGCGTTGTATGAACAATGGATGTGGCAAACGTTAAACCCACGCATTCGTAAACAGTTGCAGCAACAAGGATATGCCATTCAAACGAACGAAGGACAGCTGGGTTCTTTTTCATAAAGAATTCAGCTGTCTTGTTTTATGGCGGGCTTTTCCGCAACTCTCCTTTCTCATCAATATTTCCCTAAACGAGGAAAACAAGTGGCGATTTGTTGAACAATGATTGAACAGTTTGTGACAAATGTTTTGCTGATTTATGAACTTTTTCGCTCATTCGTTTCAAACATTTTCAATTTTGATATGGTAGAGACAAAAGAAAATGCATGGAAGGCCCCGAAATGGTTGGGGCAGAAGAGGGAGGACCGATAGCGATGAAACGGGCGAGATGGCGCGCGGTGCTGGTTTTGCCGTTTTTGTTTTTGCTTGGGGGCTGCGTGGAGCGCACGGCCGTGCTCAATCCGCAAGGGCCGGTGGCGCGCATGCAGTATGATTTGATCATGTGGTCTGTCGGCTTTATGTTGTTCATTATTGTTGTTGTATTTACGTTGTTTGCCGTTTTTCTCATTCGTTATCGCGAGAAGCCGGAAAATGCCGGCTATGAGCCGCCGGATGAGGAAGGAAACACGTTGCTTGAAGTCGTCTGGACGGCCATTCCGATTTTGATTGTCGCTGCGCTCGCTGTTCCAACAGTGAAGGCGACGTTTGCGTTGGAAAAGCCGCCGACCGAGAACGTGAAACCGATCACGATTCATGTGACGGCGGCGAACTGGAAATGGATTTTCAGCTATCCGGAAGAAAACATTGAAACGGTCAACTACGTCCATATTCCGGCCGGTGTGCCGGTCAAATTCAAGCTCACGTCCGTCGGACCGATGAATTCGTTTTGGGTGCCGGAGCTAGGCGGACAAAAATATGCGATGGACGGCATGGAGACAGAGCTGATTTTACAAGCTGATAAACCAGGATCGTATATGGGGCGGAGCGCCAACTTTTCCGGGGAAAAGTTCGCACATATGGAATTTGAGGTTGTCGCCCAAACGGGAACGGACTTCCGCAAATGGATAAATGAAGTGAAACAAACCGCCCCGAAGCTCGATGAGGAAAAATACACACAAATTTTAAAACCGGGGCTTGTTGGGCGAATGACGTTTTCGAACACCCACTTGCAATGGATTGACCATGCGAAACAGAACAGCCATCATGGAGATGGAAAGCCAATGAAAAATGACGATCAACATGATGAAACGATGACAAACGGTCACCATCATGGGGAGTAGGAAAGGAGGAGCGAAAGATGAAATGGAGCGAGTTTTTCGTAACCGGAGAGCCGCTCATTTACGCGGCTGATGTCGCGATCGTTTTAACGATAATCGGCATTGTGTTCGTCTTGACGTATTTTAAAAAATGGAAATGGCTGTGGAACGAATGGCTCACTACCGTCGACCATAAAAAAATCGGCGTCATGTACATTATTTGCGCAGTTTTGATGCTCTTCCGCGGCGGCGTCGATGCGCTTTTGATGCGGGCGCAGCTGACGGCTCCGAATATGAAATTTCTTGATGCCCAGCACTACAATGAAATTTTTACGACGCACGGGACGATTATGATCTTGTTTATGGCGATGCCGTTCATCATCGGTTTGATGAACATTGTCGTTCCGCTGCAAATCGGGGCGCGCGACGTCGCGTTTCCATATTTGAATGCGTTAAGCTTTTGGCTCTTTTTCTTCGGTGCGTTGCTGTTTAACATTTCGTTCGTCATCGGCGGATCGCCGGATGCCGGTTGGACGGCGTACTTCCCGCTTGCCGGCAACGAATTCAGCCATGGCGTCGGCAACAACTATTACGCCGTCGCTTTACAAATTTCCGGGATCGGAACATTGATGACCGGGATCAACTTCCTTGTCACGATTTTAAAAATGCGCGCGCCAGGCATGACGTTGATGCGCATGCCGATGTTTACGTGGACGATTCTCATTACGTGCGTGCTTATTATTTTCGCCTTCCCGGTATTGACCGTCGCCTTGGCATTAATGACGTTCGACCGCGTATTTGGCACGCAATTTTTCACGATGGCCAATGGCGGCATGTCAATGCTCTGGGCGAACTTGTTCTGGATTTGGGGTCACCCGGAAGTGTATATCGTCATTTTGCCTTCGTTCGGCATTTTCTCGGAGGTCGTCAGCACGTTTGCCCAAAAACGCTTGTTTGGTTATAAGGCCATGGTCGGTTCGATCGTCGGCATTGCGTTCCTGAGCTTTATCGTTTGGGTGCACCACTTCTTTACGATGGGCGCAGGGCCGGCAGTGAACTCTGCCTTCTCGATCACGACGATGGCGATCGCGATCCCGACCGGGGTGAAAATTTTCAACTGGCTGTTTACGATCCGAAAAGGGAAAATTCGTTTTACAACGGCGATGCTTTGGTCGCTGGCGTTCATTCCGAACTTTGTCATCGGCGGCGTGACAGGTGTGATGCTGGCAATGGCCGCGGCCGATTATCAATACCATAACAGCTATTTTCTCATCGCCCACTTCCATTACGTGTTGATCGCGGGTACGGTGTTCGCCTGCTTTGCTGGCTTGCATTACTGGTATCCGAAAATGTTTGGCCATATTTTAAACGAGCGGCTCGGCAAATGGACGTTTTGGCTGTTTATGATCGGCTTTAACATCTGCTTCTTCCCGATGTATTTCCTCGGGTTGATGGGGATGACGCGCCGCATGTACACGTACTCGGCTGGTCTCGGCTGGACGCCGCTCAACGTCGTCGCGACGGTCGGGGCGGTGTTGATGGGCATCGGGTTTATCGTGCTTTGTTACAACATTTATTACAGCGCCCGCTACGGCGAGCGCGACATGACCGGCGACCCGTGGAACGGGCGGACGCTCGAGTGGGCGACCGCGTCGCCGCCGGTGCATTACAATTTCCCGGTGACGCCGGTTGTCGAAGATGTGGATGCCTATTGGGTGATGAAGAAAAAATATGGCGGCTTCCACGTGAAAGAAGAAGACTTGAAGCCGATCCATATGCCAAGCAACTCAGGACGCCCGTTTTGGATGTCGGTGGCGTTTTTCGTCGCCGGGTTCGGCCTTGTGTTCAAGTGGTTTGCGTTGGCTATCGTTGGTGCGTTGTTCATTGTGCTTGGATTGATTCTCCGCTCATTTGAAGACGATGATGGCTACCATATTCCGGTTGACGAAATCAAACGGATGGAACGAGCGGCGCGGAAGGGGGCGTAACGAATGGGAGAAGCTGCACATCGCTATGATGAAACGCTGCCGTTGGAGTATCGGACGCAAGAGAGTCGGTTGAACATATTGGGCTTTTGGATTTTCCTCGGGGCGGAAGTCGCGCTGTTTGCGACGCTGTTTGCGACGTATCTCGTCTTGTTCCAACGGACCGGCTCGGGGCCGACGGCAGGGGAGCTGTTTGAGGTACAAGACGTTCTGATTGAAACGCTGTTGCTTTTAACGAGCAGTTTTACGTGCGGGTTGGCCATTTTTGAAATGCGCCGCGGCCGCATAAGCGGGCTCATCGCTTGGCTGCTGGTGACGCTTTTGCTCGGCGCCGGGTTTATTACGTTTGAAATTCGCGAGTTCATCCATTACGTCCATGAAGGAGCGACGATGCAGACGAGCGCATTTTTATCAAGCTTTTTCGTGCTCGTCGGCACGCACGGCGCCCACGTCAGTTTAGGAATTGGCTGGATGATTTTGATCATCATCCAGCTCCTCCAGCGCGGCTTTACGCCGAAAACAGCGCGGAAAGTGTTTATTGTCAGCTTGTACTGGCACTTTTTGGACGTCGTTTGGATTTTCATCTTCACGCTCGTCTATTTGTTAGGGATGGTGATCTAACCATGGGCACGAACGGCCATCACGAATCATTTCCGTGGAAACATATCATTGGGTTTTTGTTGTCGCTCGTCTTGACGTTTGCCGCTCTTTGGGTGGCGCTCTCATCCGGACTGCCGCTCAAAGCGGTCATTGTCATCATTGTTGTGTTTGCGGTGATTCAAGCAAGCTTGCAGCTGTTTATGTTCATGCATGTCAACGAAAGCGACAGCGGCCGCATTCAAACATTCAACATGGCGTACAGCTTCTTTATCGCCATTGTCGTTGTCGCCGGTTCGATTTGGGTGATGCAGTTTGTGTTGTAAAGCGAGGCTGGCCGGGGATTCGGCCGGCTTTTTATGTTCAGAAGGACTTTTGTGGTTGTCATAGATGCCTGAAATGGGGGAGCCGTTGACGGAACATTGAAGAGATGGGGAGGCAACATGGTTGCATTATAGGGGGCATGATATGTGCCTAAAAAAAGTCGTCTTGCCTCGAACAGGCAAGACGACTTTTTACAGCACTTTTGATAAAAACGCTTTCGTCCGCTCATGCTGCGGGTGGTCGAACAAGTCTTCCGGCTTCCCTTCCTCGACAATGTAGCCGCCGTCCATAAACAGGACGCGGTCGCCGACTTCACGGGCAAAGCCCATCTCGTGGGTGACGACGACCATCGTCATCCCTTCATTGGCCAGCTGCTTCATGACCGAGAGCACTTCCCCGACCATTTCCGGGTCGAGCGCTGATGTCGGCTCGTCAAACAGCATGATTTTCGGTTCCATGGCGAGCGCCCGGGCGATGGCGACGCGCTGCGCCTGCCCACCGGAGAGGGAGTCCGGGTAGACATGCGCTTTGTCTTGCAGCCCGACTTTGGCGAGCAGCTCCATCGCCTTCGCTTCCGCTTTTTCACGCGGCCATTTCCGCACTTTCATCAGTGCCAGCGTGATATTGTTCAGCACCGTCATATGCGGAAACAAGTTAAAGCGCTGGAACACCATTCCGACTTCTTCCCGCACTTTATTTAAGTTCGTGTCTTTCGCCTTTAAATTAATGCCGTCAATAATAATTTCACCTTCATCGAAATCCTCAAGCAAGTTTAAACAGCGTAAAAACGTCGATTTTCCCGACCCCGATGGGCCGATGACGACCACGACTTCTCCTTCGCGAATATGGACATCGATTCCTTTTAAAACTTGGAGCGAACCGAACGATTTTTTCAGCTGGCGTACGTCAATCATTGGGTCGAATACTTCCTTTCAAGATAGTGTGACAGTTTGCTTAACGAAAGCGTTAAGAGCAAATAGATGAACGCCACTGTTAAATACGGCTCCCAAACGCGGTAATACTCACCCGCGGCCGCTTTCCCCCAATACATGATTTCCGGGGCGGCGATGACCATCCCAAGCGACGAATCTTTAATTAAGACGATAAACTCGTTCGCAAACGGCGGAATCATTCGCTTTAACGCCTGCGGCAAAATAATGTAGCGCATCGCCTGCGCATGCGTCATCCCAAGCGAGCGGGCCGCTTCCATTTGCCCTTTGTCGATCGACTGGATGCCGGCGCGGAAAATCTCGGCCACATACGCGGCCGAGTTGAGCGACAGCGAGACGGCCAGGGAAGCGACGGCATTTGGCTGGGCGAAAAAGAGCGGCATGGCGCCGAAATGGACGAGCAAAATTTGCACGACAAGCGGCGTACCGCGGAAAAAGTTAATGTACCACGAAAACGGCAAACGAATAATCGGGTTGGACGACATTTTGCCAAGGCCGATGAACAGGCCGAGAATGAGGCCGAACACGATGCCGGCTAATGATACGCCGATCGTTACGAGCAGCCCTTGCCAAAAGTAAGGGGCGTATTCAACAATAATATCAAAACGAAAATCCATCGATCTCACCTTTCTCTACGAAAAATGCGTAACTTGCGGGTAGTTACGCATTTTCTTTGTTCGCACGCTTATTGTTGTTTTAATCGATCAAGCTTCGGTTCTTTTCCAAACCATTTTTTATAGATTTCAGTGTATTTGCCGCTGTTGATGACGTTTTTTAATGCTTCGTCCACTTTTGCTTTCAATTCGCTGTTTTTTGGGAAGATCATACCATAATATTCTGAAGCGAAGTTTTTTGGATCCTCAATGACTTGCAGTTTTTTATTGGGATTGTTTTTCACGTATTCGTTCGCCACTGCATTGTCCGTGATAACAGCATCAACGCCGCCGTTTAGAAGCTCCATAATGGCAACGACTGTTGTTTCGAATTTTTTAATATGAGGGCCTTTCCCAAAAAGCTTTTCTGCTGCTTCTTGACCAGTTGTCGCATTTTGCACGCCGATCGTTTTCCCTTTTAAGTCAAGGGCGTTTTTCACCGGGCTGCCTTGTTTGACTAAGATGACTTGTGTTGCTTCAAAGTACGGAGCTGAGAAATCATAAGATTGTTTCCGCTCGTCCGTAATCGTAATGCCGGAAATGCCCATGTCGATTTCTTTGCTTTGCAGCGAAGCGAACAGCGGATCCCAGCCGATGTTTTTTAATTCATAATCCAAGCCGGCTTCTTTCATCACCGCATCCAAAAGGTCGGCGTCAAACCCAACAATTTTTCCTTTTTGCATATATTCAAATGGCGCAAACGCCGCGTCCGTCCCGACGGTGATTTTTTGCTTCCCTTCTTTTTCAGCGCCTGACGGAGAGCTTGTTTCTGTCGACTTGCCACAAGCGGCGAGCGCCATAAACAACGCAGCAACGACCGCTACGATCAAACCTTTCTTCATTTTTAACATCCTATAAAATCCCCCTTTGGAATCATTGTCGATGAACGATTATCATACTATCAATATTTTTGTTATTATGCAATAGGTTTTATAAAAATAATTGTTTGAACATTTTGGTACTGCCGTATAAATGGGGAAAAGGCGCATTTTTCAATGTTTTTCGCCACATTAACTGAAGGGCATATGGCTAATATCATTTCGTGTGCATTTTTATAAAATAATTTTTTATGTATAAAAAGACATAAACGATTGATTTTTAATTTACAGAATATTATACCAGAAAGAGGGTAGAGTTGGCAAAGGTTTTGTCAATTTGTTTATTATAGCGGTATGGAAAAATAAATACTATTGTGTAAATACTATCAATTTCGTTATGATGAAAGTGGTGACAAGACAGTAGAGGAAGGAGAGTCCATATGGTTTTATTTTCCGTCATTGTGTATTTAGTCGGCATGCTTTGGATTGGCTATTGGGCGTATAAACGGACGTCGAATTTGTCCGATTATATGCTTGGCGGCCGGACGCTCGGGCCGGCGGTGACGGCGCTCAGCGCCGGGGCTTCCGACATGAGCGGCTGGCTGCTCATGGGGCTGCCGGGGGCGATGTATGTCGATGGGGTGAGCGCCGCCTGGATCGTCATCGGCTTGACGCTTGGCGCTTATGCAAACTGGTTGTTTGTCGCGCCGCGCTTGCGCGTCTATACGGAAGTAGCGAACGACTCGATTACGATTCCGGAGTTTTTGGAAAACCGTTTCGGCGATGCGTCGAAATTGTTGCGGATGGCATCTGGGATTGTCATTATGGTCTTTTTTACGTTTTATGTCTCGTCCGGCCTCGTTTCGGGGGGCGTTCTGTTTGAAAACTCGTTTGGTGTCAGCTACCATACGGGCTTGTGGATCGTCGGCGGCGTTGTCGTCGCTTACACGCTGTTTGGCGGCTTTTTGGCCGTCAGCTGGACGGACTTTGTCCAAGGGACGATTATGTTCATCGCGTTGATTTTAGTGCCGGTCGTGACGCTGTTCCATACAGGCGGGCCGGTGGATACGATGGAGACGATTCGCGACATCGATCCCAACTTGTTGAATATATGGAAAGGAACAAGTTTTCTTGGCATCATTTCATTATTCGCCTGGGGGCTTGGGTATTTCGGCCAGCCGCACATTATCGTCCGCTTTATGGCCATTAAGTCGGTGAAAGAAATGAAAAGCGCCCGCCGCATCGGCATGGGTTGGATGATTTTCTCGGTTGTCGGAGCGATGTTGACCGGTCTTTTTGGAATCGCTTACTTTTCGCAGCGCGGCATGAAACTTGATGATCCGGAAACGGTGTTTATTCAACTCGGACACATTTTGTTCCATCCGATTATTACTGGGTTTTTGCTGGCGGCGATTTTAGCCGCGATTATGAGCACCATTTCATCCCAGCTGCTCGTCACCTCGAGCTCGCTGACCGAAGACTTGTATAAAGTCGTGTTCCGCCGCGCGGCTTCGGATAAGGAGCTTGTCTTCGTCGGGCGTTTGTCGGTGCTCCTTGTCGCCATTGTCGCGACAGCGCTGGCGTATACGAAAAACGACACCATTTTAAACTTGGTCGGCTATGCGTGGGCTGGGTTTGGCGCATCGTTTGGCCCCGTCATTTTGCTTAGCTTATGCTGGCGGCGGATGACGAAATGGGGGGCGCTCGCCGGCATGGTCGCTGGGGCATTGACGGTCATTCTTTGGACGCAATCCGCCTACTTAAAAGGGCTGTTGTATGAAATGATCCCCGGTTTTGCCGCCAGCTTGGCAGCGATTGTGATCGTCAGCTTGCTGACGAAGGAGCCAGAAGGGAAAGTAGCTGAACAATTTGATCGATTCAAGCAGTTGCTGTCCTAAAAATAGGCAAAAGGGTGTCCCCTTGCGCAGGGGCACCCTTTTTGTCGTTTAGGACTATTTCACTTGATTCCAATCCGGGTACAAGTCGATGCGCCGGTCGCGCCATGTCGCGACCGATCCTTTTTCCCGCACTTTGCGAAGAAGCGATAAGTCGAGGTCAGCCGTAATGACCATGTCGTCGTTGATCTCGCCGGCCGCAAGCACGCCGCCGGGTGGGAACGGGATGTCGTTGGGCGTGATGACGGCCGCTTGGCCGAAATTGGCGCGCATAAAGTCGACCGTCGGAAGCGACCCGACCGTGCCGGTCGTGACGACATACACTTCGTTTTCGATGGCCCGCGCGTGGCAGCAATACCGTACGCGGTAAAACCCGTGCCGGTCATCGGTGCACGACGGACAGAAGATGACATCTGCCCCTTTGGCGCGCGCCATGCGAACGATTTCCGGAAACTCGATGTCATAGCACGTCAAAATGGCGATCGTCGCTTTGTCCGTTTCAAACACATGCACGCCGTCGCCTGGAGCGATATTCCACTCGTTGACCTCAGTCGGGGTGATATGCAGCTTCGCCTGGCGATGGACCGTCCCGTCCGGCGCAAACAAATGGGCGACATTGTACAGCTTGCCGTTTTGGCGGATGACATGCGTGCCGCCGATCAAATACATGCCGGTGTCTTTAGCGAGCGACACAAACAGCTCGGTGTATTTTTCGGTATAATTCGGCAAGTCATCAATCGTCGCTTGCCGTCCGTCGTCAAGCGGAATCGAGAGCAGCTGGGTGGTGAAAAATTCCGGGAACAACACAAACTCAGCGTCAAACTCTTGCGCCGTTTTGACGTAATGCGTCACTTGCGCGGCAAATTCATCAAACGAACGGATGGTATGAAGATGATATTGGACAGCCGAGACGCGCAATGGCGGCACCTTCCTTTCTATTTCTATATGGCATCTATTTTAGCGCCATGCAAATCGTTTGGAGGCATTTGCTTTTTCGGTATGCGCAGGCCTCGCTCCCTTCCTAATTCCAAGGAGGGGAGTTGCGGAAAAAGACAAGGACGAGGCCTTGTCTATTGTTCGCCGTAGCGGCGGTACGCGCCGTGATGCGTCGGCCCGACGTATTCGTTGAGCGGGAACGAGTGGCGGATGGCGGCGGTGATGAACGCTTTGGCCGTCGCAATGGCGTCTTTCACCGGCCGGCCTTTCGCCAGTTCGGCGGCAATGGCGGCCGAGAACGTGCAGCCGGCGCCGTGCGTATACGTCGTGTCAATCCGTTCCGACTCAAGCAGCTCGAACGTTTTGCCGTCGTAAAGGACGTCAACCGCATAGTCGTGCGGAATTTTCCGTCCGCCTTTGACGATCACATATTGAGCGCCGAGCTCATGAATGCGCCCGGCCGCCTCTTTCATGTCCTCAACCGTTTCAATGCGCGGCAGGCCGGCTAGCTGCGCCGCCTCAAACAAGTTCGGCGTCACGACCGTTGCTTTTGGCACGAGCGTTTCCCGGTAGCACACCGTATTTTCCGGGTGGAGCGGCTCATCCGCCCCTTTGCACACCATAACCGGGTCGATGACGGCGTTTTTCAAGCCATGTTTTTCAATGGCGCGCGCTGCCAATTCAATGATATCCGTCGTCGGCAGCATCCCCGTTTTGAAGGCGTCGACGCCAACGCCGACGATGATCGTCTCAAGCTGAGCTTCGATCGTCGCCAAGTCCACCGGAAACACTTGATGCGCCCAACGGTTGTGCGGATCCATGGCGACGATCGTCGTGATCGCCGTCATTCCGTATACGCCAAGCTCTTGGAACGTTTTCAAGTCCGCCTGCAGCCCGGCGCCGCCGCTGCTGTCTGACCCGGCGATCGTTAACGCTTTTGGCATCGTCATCGTCATCACTCCTTTGTTCTACAAGATTATATCATGAAGCCGCCCTCAAGGACGAAATAGTTGTTCTACATCAACAGAAAAACCGTCAAGCGCGCGCGAATAGGCCATGCCGGTTTCTTTCCAGACGCCGGCTTGTTCATATTGTCCGTCGTCATTGAGCGAGTAGATTTGCACAACAGAGTGCATAGGGTTCACGATCCAATATTCACCGACTCCGTATTGCATATACAAGTTCAATTTGAACACGAGATCATACGCCTGGTTGGAAGGACTTAAAATTTCAATGATCAACGTTGGGACGCCGACAAATTTGCTGTCCGTTAATCCGCTTCGATCGCAGATCACGGTTAAATCAGGGACGACAATTTTCTTGCCTTCGATTCGTTCGTTCTTTAGTTCGATATCAAAAGGGGCATGAAACACTTCACACGGCTTTCCTTCTAAAAAATGGAACAGTTGGACGTACAGCCGTCCCGATAGGCGTTGGTGCTGGGTCGAAGGGGAGGGAGACATCAACACAGCGCCATCAATATATTCTAAAATACGATCGGTTGTTTCCCGCATGCGATAAAATTCTTCAAGCGATACCGCCTGTTTTCCCGGAACGTTCACGAAATCACCTTCTTTCCCGCTTTCTATTTTCATTATACACGGCCTGCTTTGCTGAACGAAAATGATTTGGCATAACGCAACAGGGGGCATACTCCCATACCCGTCAAGTTAGCGGTATAAAATTTTTAAGACGATACTCGTGTTCATCCCCGCAGTGAATGATGGGGATCACATCCATTATTGGGCATACCAAATACCCCTCCAGAAGAGGGGTATTTGGTATTTATATCCATATCTAATTCTACCATATCTCTAATTTCGTTAAGATATCTGATGCCGTTTCTTCCCCTTTCCTTCGACCTTTCTTGGCATGTTTTCGTAACAGGGAAAGGAGAGAGAAAAGGTTGATTTCCGCCATATGCGAACGCAAAAGCAACTGGTGCCAATACGATTGGAGAAGATCGAGCGCTTTCCGTTCACTGATTTCAATGTCTTCCTTTTGATGCCAATACATCCGAGCTTGAAACAGAAACGTCTGGGTGACCAAAATGGCAATCAACGTCCCGTATAAATGGCATTCGAAACGTTCTTTTTTCATCTCCTTGACTTTCTCCAAATCAAATACGGATTTCCAGGCTTTAAACAACAATTCAATTTGCCAGCGCAGGGAATAGAGCTCATAAACCTGTTGACCATCAAACGACTCTTGTGGTAAATTCGTCAGTAAGATGTGGTATTTCTTTTGTTCGAGGGTTTGGCGTGCCAGCGCCTTCCCTTTTCTTTTTTCCTTTTTCCGCACATACGCCATCCGTTTTTGCCATTCTTCCGCCGTCAGACGGCGGAAAACCAACCGTGGAACATACAAGCGTTCATGTCCGATGTATACATGTTCCATTTCCACTGATTCCCCTTCCTCTAATTGATTCCCAAGGGATTCCCAATCCCATTCCTTCCACTGGCCATTCTCCTTGATATACACTTTCATATCGGAACGGAGCCGAGTAATATAATACGCTCCGCGGGCGTCGATCTCGGCCAGTGCGGCAACGGAGAAAAAGCCCAAATCCCGAATACATAGGTCATTCGGTAAAATCGTATGCTGGGCATGATAGGCAAAACGAGCGTCCGAGTCATTGGCCGATTGAACGCATAGCTGAAGGCAGGCGCCGGATAACAAGTCATATTCAAACTGAATTTTCACCCCCGACGAAACGGAACCTCGATAGTCTTCCCCATAGTCAGCGGGAACCAAAAAGCTGGTTGAGTCCAAAATCCGCAGGCGGGTAAAACAAGTTCGATAGGTCTCCATGGCTGACAAAAGCAATGGACGTTGATGCAGGAGGAGAAGGAAAAACACTTCTCGCAAAAATGCCACGGCCCGATCGGTAAAACGCTGATTCAAGCCTTCGCTTGAAAGGGAACAGCCATGCCAGAGCGTCAAGGCCGCACACAACCGCTGAAGCGACTGTTTGGCCAGTGAGCCATCTCCCCATGCACAGAGAGTCAGAAAGGCTTCCGCCGTTAACGAACGCTGCCGCCGGATAAAGCCTGTTTTCCGTGCGAGACGGGTTAATTCTTCGGGAGAAAAGAGTTGACGAATGGTTTGAACCCATGCTTTCATTTGTTTTTCCATGAAAAAAATCCTTTCTAACGTGGAGTGTTCGTTAGAAAGGATACCATGTTTTTGACGATGCACAAAGACCAAAATTCTTAACTTGATGGGTATGGGGCATACTCCCACCGCCTGCGCTCACTTGCCGAAATGGCGGCCTTGTCGGGTTAGGACGATAAAAAAAGCCGCCCGCTATGAGTGGGCGGTCATGGGAATGGACAATGATGAACAGGCGGCCGGCAGCGCGCGTTGTCGGCCGCGTCCATCATGGTTAGTTGGCGGCCAACGTTTTCCCGAGCGCTTCGCGGGCCGGGACGTAGCGATAGCCGAGGTCGCGGGCGACGGCTTCGTACGTGATTTCGCCGTTGGCGACGTTGACGCCAAGCTCGAGCGCCGGGTTGTCCGTAATGGCTTGCATGACGCCTTTATTGGCGATTTGCAAGGCGTATGGCATCGTGACGTTCGTCAAGGCGATCGTCGAGGTGCGCGGAACGGCTCCAGGCATGTTGGCGACCGCATAATGGACGACGCCGTGTTTGACGTACGTCGGGTCGTCATGTGTCGTGACGTGGTCGCTCGTCTCGACGATGCCCCCTTGGTCGATGGCGACATCGACGATGACCGAACCCGGTTTCATCGCTTTCACCATGTCCTCGGTGACGAGCTTCGGCGCCCGCGCTCCCGGGATGAGGACGGCGCCGATGACAAGGTCGGCCTCTGCGACCGCTTCGGCGATGTTCATCGGGTTGGACATGAGCGTCGTAATTTGGTTGCCGAAAATGTCGTCAAGCTCGCGCAGGCGATCCGCGTTCAAGTCGATGATCGTGACATCTGCCCCGAGGCCGACCGCGACTTTCGCTGCGTTCGTGCCGACGACCCCACCGCCGATGATGACTACTTTGCCGCGGGCGACGCCTGGGACGCCGCCAAGCAAGATGCCTTTGCCGCCGTACGGTTTTTCTAAAAATTGCGCCCCGATTTGCGCCGCCATCCGCCCGGCGACTTCGCTCATCGGCGTCAACAGCGGCAGCGTGCGGCCGACTTGCACCGTCTCATAGGCAATGGCGATGACGCCGCTTTCTTTTAAGGCGCGCGTCAACTCCGGGTCGGCGGCCAAATGCAAATAGGTGAACAAAATGAGACCTGGGCGGAAATAGCCGTATTCGCTTGGCAGCGGCTCTTTCACTTTCATCACCATATCGGCTTGCGCCCACACATCTTCCGCTCGCTCGATGATTTGTGCTCCGGCACGGGCGTAATCGCTGTCGCTGAAACCGCTTCCAACCCCTGCCTCTTTCTCAATGAGCACCGTATGTCCTGCCTGAACGAACGACAATACGCCAGCCGGCGTAATGGCGACACGGTTTTCGTTATTTTTAATTTCCTTTGGCACTCCAATAATCATGGATATCGTTCCTCCTCGTCAGAAGTGGCCTTACTTATAGTATAAAAGAGACGGAACGGGCCGGGCATTGTTCAAAAAAGAGAAAGAAGCGCCCGGTTTTTGTGGATTTCCACAAATTCAACCGCGCGCTTCGTATTTCGCTAATTTAATATCAATGTATAATTTGATTTTTTGATTCATGTCATTGAGATCAAGCTCGGCGATGTCGGCAATCCGCTTGAGCCGATAAGCAAGCGTGTTCGGGTGAACGTTGAGGACGTCGGCGGTTTCTTGCACATTTTCGTTATGGTCAAAAAATGTTTCAAACGTTTTGACCAAGTCGCTGTGGTGTTTCTGGTCGTACGATTGCAGCTTCGTTAACGCTGGGTTGGTCCATTCTCCTTGCCGCTTTTGTTCAAGCAAAAAATCAAAAAATTGGTAAATGCCAAGCTGGGCATAGCCGTAAACCGACTTGATTTCATCGCCGAGCTTTTCTTTCAGCGCCAGGACGGCGAGCGCTTCGCGGTAGCTTTTTTCAATGAGGCGATAGGCGCCGTACACGCCGCCAAACCCGCACTGCACATCGTGGATGTGAAATCGTTCTTTCATTTTGGCGGCGAACGACTCGATGAATGCATTCAGCTCTTTGAGCGGCTGGTCGGTTTTGGGTGCCGCCAGCAAAATCACATCGCGGCCGTCGGTCGTATAAAGAAGGAGCGGGAGTTGCTGGGTTGTTTGCAATAAGTAGGAAATTTGCCGCTCCATTTCGGCGATCAAATCGGCGGCAAAGCGGAAGACGACAACGGCAAACTGCGGTGCGGTCGGGATTTGCATGGCAGCGAGATGGGCGCGAATCTCGTCTTCGGCCGCGATATGGCTCGTCAGCAACTTCCAAAACAGCTCCTGCACCCGCTCTTCTTTTTTGTTTTTGCGCATATACAGTTGCAGCACTTTGTTTTTCGCCGCTTTCGCCGCCAGCTTCAGCCATTCCATCTCCTCGGGTGAAAGCGTCCGGTTTGTTTCGAGCACCCAGATGAAGCCGATCACCTCATCGTTTTTCCAGATCGAGACAGCGACGCGGCTGCCGAGGCCGACATCATGAATTGGCGGCACGCGCACCGGTTCGCGGCTTTTGAGCAGCGCCGGGATGGCGCCTTGTTTCCATAAGCTGTTGATCACTTTTTCCGGAACGCGCCGGCTGATGATCGTCGCCGTCCGCGCCGGGTCGGTGTAATCATCATGGGCGCTGTAGGCGATGAGCCGATGGTTCGCGTCTTCGATCGTCACCGGGCATTTCAGCACGTCGCTGACACGGTCGGCAAACTCTTCAAGGCTGTCAAATTCGCCGCGGAACGGGTCGGTATAGTGAGACATATTTGTTTCCCCCGCATCGTCCATAGGATTGTAGTTTGATTTTACCACAAATAAGGGTTGCCATTGTGTATTCTATAACGGAGAGGGTTCGGTGCGCTTTCTGTCGAATTAGGGAAAGGAAATGATTCATCAAGGAGGAGACTGTTGTGAAAAAATGGGAAATCGCCGTCATTCCTGGCGACGGCATCGGCAAGGAAGTTGTGCCCGCGGCGTTGGATGTGTTAAAAACGGTTGCGGATGTCCATGGAGGGATTTCCTTTTCTTTCACTGAATTTCCATGGAGTTGCGACTATTATATGGAGCATGGAAAAATGATGCCGGATGATGGGCTGGAGACGCTGCGGAACTTTGACGCCATTTTCCTTGGAGCGGTCGGCAATCCGAAGTTTGTCCCTGATCATATTTCATTATGGGGATTGCTTCTGAAAATCCGCCGCGAATTTGAACAAGTGATTAACATTCGCCCGGCGAAATATTTCCGCGGCTTATCCTCGCCTCTGACCGAGCCGCGCGACTTTGATTTCATCGTCGTCCGCGAAAACAGCGAGGGGGAATATAGCGAAGTCGGCGGGCGCATTCATCGCGGTGAGGATGAAATCGCCATTCAAAACGCTGTCTTTACCCGCAAAGGGACGGAGCGGGCGATGCGTTATGCGTTCGAGCTGGCGCGGAAGCGGAAACGGCATGTGACGAGCGCGACGAAATCGAACGGCATTTTCCATACGATGCCGTTTTGGGATGAAGTGTTCGCCGACGTCAAGCGCGACTACCCGGATGTCGCGACCGCGTCGTACCATATTGATGCATTGGCCGCCTTTTTCGTGACAAGGCCGCATACGTTTGACGTCGTTGTCGCGAGCAACTTGTTTGGCGACATTTTGACGGACCTTGGCGGCGCTATTATGGGCAGCATCGGCATCGCCCCGGCGGCGAACATCAACGTCAACGGCAAGTACCCGTCCATGTTTGAGCCGGTGCACGGCTCGGCGCCGGACATTTACGGCAAAGGCATCGCCAACCCGATCGGGCAAATTTGGACGGCGAAACTGATGCTTGACCATTTCGGCGAAGAAGAGCTCGGCGCCCTTTTGTTGCAAACGATCGAGGATGTCACCGCTGACGGCATCAAAACGCCGGATCTCGGCGGCACGGCGACGACAAAGGAAGTGACGGAAGAAATTTGCCGGCGGCTGCGCAAACGCGGCTGATGAAGACCGATTGGGTCGGCGCGGTTGGCACTGTCCTTCCGTTTCGGTATACTGAATGTCAGACAAACCGAATAGAAAGGATGACGCCCGTTGTTCAAAAAATGGTTTGGCAAGCAACAGCCGAAGGAAGAGACGATCACCGCGCCGCTTGACGGGACGATCATGCGGCTTGAAGACGTGCCGGATCCGGTGTTTGCGCAAAACATGATGGGCGATGGCATCGCCATCGATCCGGCGGATGGGGATGTCGTCGCTCCGGTCGATGGTGAAATCATCCAGCTCTTTCCGACGAAACACGCCATCGGCTTGCGTTCGGAAGCGGGTGTGGAGCTGCTCATCCATGTCGGCATCGACACCGTGTCGATGAACGGGGAAGGATTCACCGCCTATGTCAAAGCCGGCGACCGAGTGAAACGGGGCGATCGGCTTCTTTCTGTCGACTTGCCGCTTGTGCGCGAGAAAGCGAAAAGCGCGGTGACGCCGATCATCATCACGAACGGCGACGCCCTCGAAAGCCTCGAGAGAGAGGCCGAGGCCTCAGCCAAAAAAGGCGAGACGGTCTTATTTCATGTCAAAATGAAATAAGGGCGGCAGGGAGGAAATATGTTTACGAAGCGTCAAAAAGCAATTCTATCGTTTTTAGTTCAGAATAAAGACCCCATTCCAGCTGAGTGGATGGCAAGGCAATTAGGAGTAAGCGATCGAACAGTTCGAGACGAATTAAAAGGACTTCGATTGCAAAGTCATGTACTTGGTGTCAAAATTGAATCCATTAGGGGAAAAGGTTACAAACTGGAGATTCAAGATGTCGAACGATTTCAGAAAATGGGTCTTCTTTTGATAAAAAACCTCCATGTTGAAAATCAAACCTATCTTTTGGAACAAAATGATCGTGTTATATATATACTAAAAAAATTTTTGTTAGAGAAAAGGCCGATTAAGTTGGAAAGCTTAGAGGAAGAGCTATTTGTATCGAAGCCCACTATTCAGAGCGATCTAAAAATAGTGCGTGAAATTTTGCAAAAGTACAAACTAAAATTAACGGTTCGTCCTCGTCATGGTATGGTTGTAGAAGGAGAAGAGTACATGAAGAGGCTTTGCCTCTCCAATTATATTCTTCATCGTCATCATGGTCATAATGGTGGTACAAAAATTGCTTTTTTTGAAAATGAGGATGTTTTTGATCGAAATTTATTGACCGATATTAAGGAGATCATTATTAAAAAGGTAAATGAGTATAACATTGAGATATCAGATATTGCTCTTGAAAACTTGACCATTCACATTGCCATTGCCTGCAAACGAATCCAAGAGGGATTTATCATTGGGGATATTCAACATAATATGAATCGAAAGTATCCGCTCGAATATCTTGTTGCTACTGAAATCATAAAAGAAGTAGAACACCTAACAGGCTTAACTTTTCCTCAGGCTGAAATCAACTATGTCATCGTGCATTTGCTGGGAACTAAACTTATACAACAAGAGACGTTGGAAGAGTTTAGTGAATATGATGAAGTAAAATCCATTGTTCAATGTATGTTGGAGCAACTAAGAGAGAAACTAGGGTGGGATTTTTCAGATGATACAGAATTGATCCAAGGTTTAACGTTGCATATTCGTCCAGCAATGAATAGATTGCGGTATAAGATGAATATAAGGAATCCGCTTTTAGATGAAGTGAAGACAAAGTATACAAGCGCGTTTGAAGGCGCCGTTATCGCCAGCAAATGTATTTCGGATTATCTAGATATGGAAGTCGGGGAACATGAAATAGCGTATATTGCGTTGCATATAGGAGTTGCTTTGGAAAAACGCAAAAACAATGAAAAGAAAAAGTTAAGAGTCATTATTGTATGTGCTTCAGGCGTTGGGAGTGCTAAATTGCTTTTTTATCGTTTGCAAAGACTATTTAACGATGAAATAGAAATTGTCTCTTCTACAAACTACTACCAATTGCGAGATTGGGATCTGTCTTCTATTGATCTTATTATCAGCACAATTCCTATTCAAGAAAATATAGCAGTTCCTGTTCTAGTGGTGAGCCCACTTTTAAATGAACAAGATATTGGAGAGATTCGTCGAAGATTGTTGGATATGAAAGCACGTGACAAGGAAAATTATTTAGATGAATCTAGGGTGTTCATTCATAAAGATTTTGAAGATAAGGAGAGTGTTATACGCTTTATATGCCAGGAATTATATAAACAAGGACTTGTTTCTGAATATTATGTTAATTCTGTGCTTGAAAGAGAATCATTAGCTCCAACCAACTTTGGGAATCTTGTGGCGATTCCACATCCTTTAGTTCCTGAAACCGAGGAAACGTTTTGGGCGATGTGCACTCTAAAACGACCTATTGAATGGCATGGGGAACAAAAGGTTCAAGTTGTTTGCCTGCTGAATATTAAAAAAGGTCCTACGGGCAATTTAGAAAAAATGTATCAAAAGCTGTTGGATATATTAGAGGATAAGACCATTGTGCGGAAAATAGTTAAAAGCCAATCCCCTAAAGAAATAATTGAAATTACTGTAGATGAGTAATTTTCATTACAATATTTTCCATTAACAAAGAGACAAACAGGGTAACCCTTAGGCGACATGGAGTTGTTTTTTGACAACATCAATGGGAATATCTTGCTTCGCCGCGTTGTAAATGAACTCAACTAGGCTGTGTCCTTTCCGCGATCGAAGAAGCTCCAGTCCGGCGGAGAGGTCTTGTTGAGATTCGGCTATGCTGTACACGCAAGCCAACAACACGGTGATCCAATACCGTTTGACCGCCCGAACGTGGCGAACACGGTACCCATCAAGCTTCAGCTGGTCTTTTGCCTGCCGGAAAAAGCATTCGATCGACCAGCGTTGGGCATAGTAACGCAAGATGTCTTCGTCACTCAGCTCCCGATCGGTGCTCAAGATGCAATGAAGATGTTCGGGTGTCATCGGCTGAGCAGCCTTCCAAGTAAGCAGCACCACCGCATCATCAAGACCGTTGAGCGCACCTTCGTAGCGGTAGACACGATAGCGCTCGTTCCCCACCGTGACGAGGCGGGTGTCTCGCGGTTCGAGATAGCGGGCGAACTGCTTGGCTTGGACGGCGATGCCTTTCGGGTAGAGAATTCGGTTCGTCTTGAGCATCGCGATGACATGGAATCCCTTTTTCAGGCAGGCTTCGATGAGCTCTTTGGACGGATACCATGAATCCATGAGCACATACACCGGATGATCCGGCTTCACCTTGAGCGAAGAAAGCATCTCCATCGCTAGGTCGACTTTGCTTGTTCCCGCCGCCTTATCATAAAGACGAAACGCGAACGGGAATGCCTGAGTCATGGTGTGTACCATCAGCCAAACGAGCGAATGCCCCCAGACCGATTGATGATCTTTGTGGGAGAAATGCCAATCACACCCTTGAATGGCGTGCGTGGCCCGTGACGAAGGCTTCGTTTTTTGGCAAATGGTATCATCAATCGAAACAAAAAGGGGTTGATTCTCCCGTTTGGCGATTCGCTTGATGCGATGAAGGATCCATTGCTGGAGTTTGCGAAGCAACGTCTCTTCATCCCAAGGGCTTTTCGTGAAAAAATGGCTGAGCGTTGTTCGATGGTTGGGATGAAAACTCCAGTGATGGACATCGGTCAACGTTCCCGAAAATCCCTTGGTCGTCAAGGCATCCACAATATGAACGAGATGCTTGATGACCGGTTTCGAGAAATAAAGCGCCAACCCCAACGCCATGAAAAACTTGTGGATTCCTTGATGATGTGCTAATCTATTCATGAGACATGAGCCTCCTTGTGAATGGTTGGTTAGCACATCTATTTTAACCAAGGAGTCGGGTTCATGTCTCCTTTTTTGTTTGGTTGTAAATTTATGTTAGTAAATTTACTCAACTACAGTGAAATTATTAACTCGATGAAGAGATAGATAAATGAATTTGGATTTATTTTAGAAAGGCGCTTCAAGATCCTTCGTGAAGTGCTTTTTTGTTGTTGAAAAATGAATTAGGGGGTTGGTGAAAAATGGAGCATCGCGCGCAAATCAACGGCATCGGCTCAGAAGCCCAAGTCCATTTGGAAAGGTTTCTCTAATTGAAAAATAAGCGGAGGCCTCAGCCTTTTTATTAGGTATACAACATTTCCGTTGAGCAACGGAAAAACTTATTCTTAAAATTAAAACGCTTTCAAATTAGTATAAAGTCATAAAGGAATTTGCATAATGAAGAGAAAAAATGACTTGAGGTTATGAAGGGGGGTCTCTATGTTCCGTTTCCATTAGAATTTAGAGGGAAGAAAAATCAACAATAAGGAGGATTAAGGTGATTCAAGTGAATTTAGAGGAAATCAGCTTTCAAATTATTTTGCATGGTGGAAATGCAAGGACCTTAGCCATGGAGGCTATTCACCATGCAAAGAATGGTGAATTTACCTTGGCTGAACAGAAAATCGAGGAAGCCCATGAGGAAATGAGGGAAGCTCATCGCTTTCAAACGGAACTCATTCAGGGAGAAGCACGCGGAGAAAAAATAGAAATTCGCATTTTGTTAGTTCATGCACAAGATCATTTGATGAATGCCATGACTGTGATTGACTTAGCACAAGAAATGATTGGGATTTACAAAAAATTCCTTAAAAATGACCATTAGGGTTCTCACTAAACGTTGTACTTGGCCTTTCTTTATTAAAATCAGTGAATGAACGACTTTTATGAGAAGTACTTGAGAAAATCTTTGTTTATCAAGTGCATATTTTGATAATAAATGGAAAACAACAGGAGAAACGTTGCTTTCTGAATTTTTTGGTATTAAAGATGCTGATATGGTTTCAGTTTTGAATTTTCTAAAATACTTCTAGACGGGGGATAGATCATGAAAAAAGTATTAATCATTTGTGCAGCAGGAATGTCTTCTTCTTTAATGGCTAAAAAAACAACGGAATTTTTTAAATCGAAAGGTTATGATATTACCGTTGATGCTGTTTCTGCTAATGAAGGCAGCAAAATGATTGAAAAGGGTGAGTTCGACTTATTCTTGGTTAGCCCTCAAACGAAAATGTATTACCAAAAATTGAAAGAAGCGGGAGACCGAGTAGGGAAGCCGGTCATAAATATTCCTCCTCAAGCGTATATTCCTGTTCCAATGGGGATTGAAAAACTGGGAAACCTAATATTAAATGAATTCTCTGATCAATTATCATGATTGGAAGAAAGAGGAATTGGTATGAATGAAAGTGTAAGAGCCTTATTAGAGAGAAGGCGACAGGAACAAAGTGTGAAATCAATGTATTATAACCGTTATCTCCTGATTCGGTACGTTATGGCAGTAATATTTTTTGCTAACTTATACTGGTTCATCTGCATGATCATGGCTCATTCATCTTTGTGTGTTATTCCTTTGTTATTGATGATGATTCTAGCGATAAGCATGGCAGAACAGGTTAAAATCTATAGTGCTCCTACTAATGGCGCGCTATATACAAAATACGTCTTTCTCGTTTTGCTTTGGACAAATGTTCTTCTGGCAGTGATGTCTTGCTTCACTGCCCTGTTTGGCAAATTATATCCATTTTTGCTAAACGAGAACAAATCAAGGGGATTGGTTCTAGCAATCTTGTTCCTTCAAATATGTCTAATACTTGTATCTCTCAATCGTTTGCGACAAATTAAGAACAATGAAGATAAGAATTATTATCTTATTCAGCAATATGAGAAAACACTCCAACGAAAAAGGGGGAATTTCTAATGTCGTCGGAAAATAGGTTGTTTGTTTTGCTTGAAAAATATCTAATGGGCCCTATGGGGAAAGTTGCATCGTTTCGATTTGTAAGGGCTGTCATGGCAGCGGGAATGGCATCCATTCCGTTTACCATTGTAGGATCTATGTTTCTTGTTCTTAATGTTTTGCCGCAAACAATGACATTTTTAGAGGGATTTTTCAACAGTACTTTCTTCCGAATTAGCGATTTGTATATGTTGGCATTTAAAGCTACAATGGGCATCTTGGCTTTGTATTTTAACCTTGTCATTGGATATGAGTATACGAAACTATTTGCTGAGGAAGAAGGATTGAATGTAAATCCGTTAAACGGTGCTTTGTTGTCCATGTTTGCTTTTTTCATGACCATCCCACAATTGGTGTTAAAAAATGGAAAAATCTCTTTGGTGCAACAGATTGATGACCATACCAAAATTATTAGCGGCTGGGAAATGGCTGATAATGGTGTAAGTCGTCTAGGTACAACGGGGATTTTTGCTGCTATTATTATGGCCGTCGTAGCTGTGCAATTGTACCGACTGTGTGTAAAACGAAATTGGGTTATTAAGATGCCGGAAGCGGTTCCTGAAGGAGTATCGAGATCGTTCACAGCGTTAATTCCTGCCTTTTTCGTGGCTTTTGTTGTATTGATTATTAATGGGATTTTAGTGGCGTTGGGTACCGATATATTTAAGGTTGTGGCTGTTCCTTTCAGTTTTGTTGTCAATATAGCAAATAGCTGGCTGGGACTGATGGTAATTTACTTCCTAATCCATGCACTTTGGATTGTCGGAATTCATGGAGCGAATATTATCTCTGCTTTTACCACGCCGATTGTTTTGGCCAATATGGAAGCCAACATGCATGGAGCGAATATTCCGTTCGCTGGTGAATTTCAAAATTCATTTGTTATTATGGGCGGTTCGGGCTCAACGTTAGGACTGACACTTTTTATCGCTTTGTTAGCGAAATCACAGCAATTAAAAATTTTAGGAAGGGCTTCCATTGCGCCTGGAATTTTTAATATTAACGAACCGATCTTATTTGGTCTGCCGATCGTGTATAACCCGTATTTAGCGATTCCGTTCTTTTTAGCTCCTATGGCTACTGCCACAATTGGTTATTGGGCCATTAAGCTGCATTTTGTTAAACCGATTATTGCACAAGTGCCGTGGCCATCTCCCATTGGTATAGGCGCCTTCATTGGTACGGGTGGAGATTTGATGGCGGTTGTTGTCGCATTTATTTGTGGAATAGTAGCCCTTCTTATCTATTTGCCATTTATCAAATTATATGACAACAAATTGTTTGAGCAAGAAAAAGGCGGAGAGTCTGTTTTGTGATTTATCCTTAAAGTCCGGCAAGAATGCGGTTTAACGATCGGAGAAGACGGGTGTCTTGGCCGTCTTCTCCGTGTTTAAATTGCAATTGATAGGTTTCGCAATATTCAATATATGATCAGGTGAGGAGCTGATTCATGATGTCAACACATGTTTTTCCGGAAAACTTTCTTTGGGGAGGGGCGGTATCCGCACATCAGTTTGAAGGGGGATGGAAGCAAGGAGGAAAAGGCCTAAGTATTGCTGATGTTATGACAGCAGGGAGGCATGGTGTACCTCGTCAAATTACAGATGGGGTATTAGAGGGGTATTATTATCCAAATCATGAAGCTATTGATTTTTATTCTCGTTATAAAGAAGATATTAAATTGTTTGCTGAAATGGGGTTTAAATGTTTTCGAACTTCAATCGCTTGGACAAGAATCTTCCCGAATGGAGATGATCCAACGCCAAATGAAAAAGGATTAAAGTTTTATGATGCTGTATTTGATGAACTGCTCAAGTATGGCATTCAACCCGTTATTACATTGTCTCATTTTGAAATGCCGTATTACCTTGTAAAAAAATATGGAGGCTTTAGAAATAGAAAGTGTATTGATTTCTTTGTGCGATTTGCTGAGACAGTGATGAAACGCTATAAAGATAAAGTGAAATATTGGATGACTTTTAATGAAATCAATAATCAAGCGGATACAAGCATCGATTTCTTTTCTTTCACGAATTCAGGGATTATATATAAGGATGGAGAAAATAGAGAAGAAACGATGTATCAAGCTGCTCTTCATGAATTGATTGCAAGTGCAAAAGTTGTGAAATTGGGCCATGAAATTAATCCCGATTTTCGCATAGGTTGTATGCTAGCTTTTGTGCCTGTATATCCATATTCTTGCCATCCAGATGACGTTATGCTTGCTGCCGAGGCTATGCGCAATCGCTGGTTTTTTGGAGATGTGCATGTTCGAGGGGAAATCCCTAATTATATAAAGAAATATTGGGAGCGAAACAAATTGAATATTGAATATACAGAAGAAGATGAACAAGCTTTAAAGGAAGGCACGGTCGATTATATCGGATTTAGTTATTATATGTCAAAAGTCGTGAGTGCCCGTGAAGTAGAGGGAAGTGAATTTGATGGGGAATTTGGACGCATTGTTCGAAATCCGTATGTAAAAACAAGTGATTGGGGATGGCAAATTGACCCCGTAGGGTTGAGGTATTCATTAAGTGTTTTGTATGAACGATATCAACTTCCGTTATTTATTGTGGAAAACGGTTTAGGGGCTAAGGACGTCGTTGAAGAAGATGGAACGATTAACGATGACTACCGTATTCAGTATCTCCGGGATCATATTCAGGAAATGAAAAAGGCCATCCAATTAGATGGAGTTGATGTTATAGGGTATACGCCATGGGGTTGTATAGATTTAGTAAGTGCTGGGACAGGGGAAATGGAAAAACGTTATGGCTTTATCTATGTAGATAAAGATAATGAAGGAAAGGGAACCTTAGAGAGACGAAGAAAAAAATCATTTTATTGGTATAAAAGAGTAATTGAAACAAATGGAGAAGAACTTTAAATAGAGATGGTGAAAGATTATAGAAGCACGCGCAATCTTGTAGCGTTGGATCAGGGATGTAAAAATGTTTTGCGAATAACTGTTTAGTTAGATCATCTTTTTCGCCAAGATCACCGCTCTTTCGAAAAGAAAGAGCGGTGATCTTTTTTACTAATATCGTTTCTTCCGCTGGCTAAGCCATAGCGGAAAACGAATGATAAAGCTAAGGAACAGCACTAGCAACACAAGGAGGGCGGATGTTTTTTGGGCAATTTGCTGCGCATCGGCCACGAGCGCTTCAGACTGAATGTACCACAAATGGACCGGGAGAGTCGCGCCTTCGGAAAGGAGATGAAAATCCCACATCTCGCCAGATGACGATGTCCCACCGACTAGCAAAATGATGGCCGATTCGCCAAATGCTCGGCATGCGACAAGGCTGATGCCGGTCAAGATGCCTTTCATGGCGGCAGGGAGCACTGTTTTGACAATGGTCTGTGCTTTCGTTGCGCCTAAAGCGAAGGAGGCTTCCCTCCAAGTGGAGGGAACTGCCGTGATCGCTTCTTCGGAGACGCGGGCTAAAACTGGGAGATTGAGCAATGCCAGTGTAATGGATGCTCCTAAAATGGTCACGCCGATTTGAAAGTATTCCACAAACAAGGCGTAACCGAATAGACCAAACACAATTGATGGGACAGATGCCAAACTTTCAATGGCCGCCCTCACCCATTCCATGATTCGGTTGTTTGGGGCGTATTCCGCTAAAAAAATACCGGCTCCAATTCCGATGGGCAATGACAAAAGCAATGATAGCACGAGAATGTAAATCGAGTTCCATAAGAACGGCCCAACTCCTCCTCCAGCGTCGATTTCTTCAGGCAGTCCAATGAGGAAATGGATGTCAATGTCCGGCAATCCTTTTCGCACGATCATATAAAGAAGGGATAAGATGATCAAAAAGACGGTTGCGGAAATGATGCTGATTATACTCAGTACGAGTCGATTCATGAGACGGCGGATGCGGAGCCGACTCATTTTTCCATGAAGGCCAGGGGCTTGATTGTTCATGATGACGGTCCTCCTTTCAGACGCAAGCGGCGAATCATCATAATGAAAGAAATGGAGATGAAAAGCAGCAAAAGCGCCATCATATAAAGGGCATGGTTGGTCGTTGATTGAAAATCGACGTTTAAAATTTGCATCACGATATGGCTGGTCAACACACTTGATGGCGTGACCAAATCAAATCCCCATTGCGCCACGTTGCCGATGACCATGACGACGGCCATTGTTTCGCCAATGGCGCGTGCCATGCCGAGGATGACAGCAGCGGCAATCCCAGATTTCGCGGCAGGAAGCAATATTTTGGAAATCATTTCTATTTTGGTCCCTCCAAGGGCGTAGTTGGCCTCCCGCCATTCGTTGGGAACCGCGCAAAGTGCATCGTCGGTAATGCGGGTGATGGTAGGCAAGATCATCATCGATAGCACGATCGCTGCCGCAAGAATTCCATCTCCCACTGGAGCGCCTGTAAGCTTACGAATCCATGGGACGAGCAGGGTGGCTCCCAAATATCCGTAAACAATGGATGGGATGCCGACCAACAAATCAAGCAGCGTCCGAAGCCATTGTTGAAGCCGGGGAGGGGCCATCTCCGCAATAAATACGGCTGTCGAAATGGAAATCGGTGTGGCTATCAACAGCGTCACGAACGTTACATATAGCGTTCCGGTGATAAAGACGGCGGCTCCGTATCGATGATGTTCTGGATCCCATCGGGAGGAGAAGAAAAATTCCCACGGAGATACATCTCGAAACACGAGAAGGCCTGTTTTGCTGACGAATAGAACGATGGCGCTCAATACGACAATCAGAAATACGATGCTTGTCAAGCAAAAAAAACGAAACAGACGGTCGAATCGATATTTCGTGGTCCAGCGTTGACGTTGAGCGGTCAACAAGCGGGTGGCCTCAGTCCAATCAGGAGACAGCTTTTCCATTTTCCTTTCCCCTTTCTGTCATCGAACGGAAAATCAGCCTCTCCGCCAATAAAGGAGAGGCTGAAAGAGGTCGTTATTTCACAGGAATGAATTTTAATTTTTTCAAGGAGCCATTTTGGAATTTTTTGCTTAAAATATAATCGATAAAGGCTTTGTCCGCACCTTTGGCTTCCCCTTTGGTCAGTAAGTATCCATAGCCGTAAAAGATGTATTTGCCGCTTTTGGCATTAGCTGTGGTTGCTTTGACACCGTTGATGCTGACGGCTTTAATTCCGCCTTTCACATAAGCCAAATCAACAAATCCAATCGCGTTTGGATTCGACGCAACGGCATTCACCATATCCCCTGATTTTTGCACTTCTTTATAGTTATCTCCTGTCGTTTTGATCATATGGCCGTCCATGATTTTGTCTTCAAAATTGACGCGTGTTCCAGATCCTTTGGCTCGGTTGATGACGACGATTTCTTCATCTTTTCCACCTAATTGTTTCCAATTTTTGATTTTCCCTTCATAGATATCTTGGATTTGTTCGACGGACAGGTTGCTGACGGGATTGCCTTTGTTGACAATGACAGCAAACGGAATTTTGGCAATTTTGTATGCTTTTAATCCTTTGTAAGCAGGGAACCCTCCGACCGCTTTAGTGGCATCCCAGTCGCATGCTCCGATGGTGGCGACTCCTTTTGTGACTGACTGCGGGCCGGCGATGGAAGAAGAGCCGGAAACCACAATTTTGACTTTTGGATGGCTCTTTTTAAATTCTTTTGCCGCTTGTTGAGTTAACGGCAACAAAGCGGTGGAGCCGGCAATCACGATTTTTCCGGATACTTCAGCGGCATCGGCGCGATGCTCGGTGGCCAAGGCAGCTCCAAGCAACAAGGTAGATGACAGAACAGCAGAAATGACTCTTTTCCATAATGTGCTGCGTTTCATAAATCTCCCTCCATCCTCATTTTGTAAGATTCATCCATGAACCATGGCGAAGAAGAGATACGTTTTCTCCACCGTCGGTTGCCATCGTTACCGCAATTTGATCGTCATATGGCGATGGCGCAATCGAGGTGATTTCATGTTTCGTCCTTCCTATTGTTTTCCATGATTTGGTGGATGGATCGAAGCAGCGGATGGTGTAAAGGCCGTTTGCTTCAACAACAACGTAAATACGGCTTTTGACCACCGCCATGTCAATGATGTTCTGCTTATCAAGCAATGTTTGTTCTACTCCGTTCCGGATCATTTTCAATGATGGCGGACTCATGTCATCATCCGTTGCGCTTACATATACGATGTCATGGTTTGATAGAAACGCGCTGTCAACCTTATTGTCTGACGATGAAGTGAGTGGTGTTGGCTGTTTTGTTGGTGAAGACAGGTCGACAAGAATCAGCTGCGGATCGGTTCCGCTTGTATCAATGGAATCGACATCGGTTCTTTGATCGTCCGTGTAATTCGTTTTCCCTTCATTCGCTACTGTGTATAATAACTTTGTTCCATCGGGAGAAAGACGAAGATCTGTTTTGTACTTCACTTTGTCATCAATAATCTTGGTGATGGTTCCATTGTCTAAGGCAACGACTGCGACCGCCTCATTGTTGCTGCCGTAAATGCAATAGAGTGAGCGGCCATCGCTGGACCAAACGAGGTCGGTTTTGACCTCATCGTCTTCGCCGATTTGTTGGACCGTATTGGAAACGAGGTCTATGACAAACAAATGACCGTTTTCATCGACGTAAGCCGCTTTTTTCCCATCAGGTGATAACGTAAGATCCATTTCGTTGATGGAACGGAGAGCCGTTCGCGAGCGAATGTCCAAAAGCAGTGAAGAGGCTTCATCCGGTCGGCTGATGAGCAATGTATTTTGATTGATCCATTGTGGATGGATGCTCGTTCCTTTGATGAAACCAGACGTGGCGATAAATCGCT
The DNA here is from genome assembly GCF_030414215.1 of Geobacillus zalihae. Taxonomy (NCBI): domain Bacteria; kingdom Bacillati; phylum Bacillota; class Bacilli; order Caryophanales; family Anoxybacillaceae; genus Geobacillus; species Geobacillus zalihae. Next base: position 3,462,832 of record NZ_CP129217.1, on the reverse strand, counting down.
CTTGCTCCTCGATCTCTCCCCCTAGTGCATAGACGATGGCGGACAGATTGATGTACGGCACTCCATTTTGAATGAATGGCGCGGTCGGCAAGGAGGTTTTTTTGCCGCCGGCGTTTAATACATAACTAAACGGATTGAATATAATAGTTCTATTTCCTTTTTTGACCTTAACCATGCTCGTTTTTTTGTCAACGTGCACAGTAGCGCCAAAAGCAGCGGCAACATCATTGACTGAATAAAAAGATGTTTGTCCTAACACGAGACCGTGAATCGTAGCTGTGGAGCCGTTCACTTGCCATGTCTCGCGAAATGGGCGAAAGCTGCCGGATGTCGACACGATGGCGACACCAGCCTCTGCTTTCCATTGTCCACCTAAGAGAGCGGCGATTTGCTTCGCATCGACGTATAGTTCTTGACCAAAACGCTGTGGGGCGACAGACAATGAAATGGATTTGCCATTCACCAATGCCGCTTTTTTCCCCGTCTGAAGCACAATCCGTATGTTAGGAGATGTGCGTCGAATTTCGTAATATTGGTGTTTTGGATCATACCGATAATCGGCTGAAAACAGCTTGGCCATATCGCTCCCCGCCAATAAAACAGTTCCTGAACGATGGAGCGAACGGACCGTCATCAAATTGCCGTTGACATTGACAATATAGTGAGACGCGGCTGTATTCTTTTTCGCTGCGGCATAGGCATGTCCATCGAGAGCCGGCCACGATGAGGGGAGAGCCGTCAGCAAAGCTGTCGCCATGACAGTTCCGGCAATGATTTTTTTCACGAGAGCCTCTCCTTTCTATTTTTCCTTTGGCATGAGAAGCGGGTTTCATGGTTTGCTGGAAGGTGATCCTCCTTTCCGTTCAAAGGATTTAAGAAATTTTTCCTAAGCATAAACGATTATATGAGAAAAGTGTAAAAGGAATATTTTGTTTTATTTAAAGTGTATTAATATTTTGTTTTTTCTGTGTTAATTTCAAGATTCATTTTGACGACTTTTCCAGCCTCGCGCAAACTTATGCTGCCGCTCAACGTCGTGGATCATGCTGATGGCCAGCAGCGACAGGTTTTGGAGTTTCGCGATCTCCACTTCTCTTGACATTGACAGAATTGCTTGGTGAAGATTTGGATGTTTTGAAGAAAAATAAACCCGCCTCGACATGGACGGGTTTTTTCTGTCAATCCAAATACTTCTCGCATAACGATACAAACTTTCCATCTGACTTTAGCCCTTCCAAAATGCTTCTCAACATTGCACTTCTTTTGGGAAGCTGCTTCTCGAACTCTGCCACAAATGTATCCTTGTCCCACTGTGATTGGCCAGCGTGATAAAACAGCTTTTCCAGGCGTTCCAACTCGTCGGCAGTAAAGCCAGTGGCTAAGGCCAGAATCGCAAAGCTTTTGTGCTCCTTGTTCACCATATCTAAGAGTAACGTAATTGCATCGGTGGCTAGACTCAATTTTGCTTCAAGATCCTTGATTCTTTCCTCGTTCATAAGCACCGTCCTTTTATCGATTTGTTTATTCCAATGAATACTATAACAAAGTGGGTGCACAGGTGGGTGATTTTCTTTTATAATAAATATGTCTTTACATTGATAATGACAGGAGGATACACATGAACCAAACCGCGATTTCCCAGCGCAAGCTGTTAGGCATTGCCGGTCTCGGTTGGCTGTTTGACGCGATGGATGTCGGCATGTTGTCGTTTTTGATGGCGGCCTTGCAAAAAGACTGGAATTTGACGGCCAGCCAAGTCGGCTGGATCGGCAGCGTCAACTCGATCGGCATGGCGGTCGGAGCGCTCGTGTTCGGGCTGCTCGCCGACCGGATCGGCCGGAAAAATGTTTTCATTGTCACATTGTTATTATTCTCGATCGGCAGCGGGCTGTCGGCGCTGACGACGACGTTGGCGGCGTTTTTGGCGCTCCGCTTTTTGATCGGCATGGGGCTTGGCGGCGAGCTGCCGGTCGCGTCAACGCTCGTTTCGGAGGCGGTGCCGGCTGCCGACCGCGGCCGGGTTGTCGTGCTGCTTGAGAGCTTTTGGGCGGGCGGCTGGTTGCTGGCAGCGCTCATCTCGTATTTCGTCATACCAGTTTACGGATGGCGGACGGCGTTATGGCTGGCGGCGATTCCAGCGCTGTATGCGATCTATTTGCGCCTCCGCCTGCCCGATTCGCCGCGGTTTGCGGCCGCGCAAAAAGAGGAGACGGTGTGGAGCAATATCGTCAAAGTATGGTCCGCTCCCCATCGGAAAGAGACGGTCATGCTTTGGTTGCTTTGGTTTTGCGTCGTCTTTTCGTATTACGGCATGTTTTTATGGCTGCCGAGCGTCATGGTGATGAAAGGGTTTAGTTTAATTAAAAGCTTTGAATATGTGCTCATCATGACGCTGGCGCAATTGCCCGGCTATTTCAGCGCCGCATGGCTGATCGAGCGGGCGGGGCGGAAATTTGTCTTGGTCACGTATTTGCTTGGCACCGCATTGAGCGCCTACTTTTTCGGCACGGCCGAGTCGCTCGTTGGGCTGATGGCATCCGGCATTTTCTTGTCGTTTTTCAACCTCGGCGCTTGGGGAGCGCTGTATGCGTATACGCCGGAGCAGTATCCGACGTCGATTCGTGCGACCGGCGCCGGCATGGCGGCGGCGTTTGGCCGCATCGGCGGCATTTTTGGCCCACTGTTGGTCGGCTCGCTTGTCGCCCAAGGGGTGTCGGTGACGGCCATTTTCACGCTGTTTTGTCTATCGGTCCTTGTCGCCGTTTTGGCGGTCGCGGTGTTGGGCAGCGAGACGAAGCAGCAGGAGCTTGCATGAGTAAAATCGTTGTAAGGGACATTCTAAGGCAGATCTCTAATGAGGGGTTGCGGGCTTTGGTTCGTGGCGCTCGTTAGGGGAGGCAAGACGAAATTGACAAACAAACGGCAGGGGCGGTACCTTAAGGGTAAGCCCCTTTTTTGATTGGCCAAGCTTTTGGTGGGTGTGCGCATCGACGCCCGCGGACGCCAAGGGGAAAACCAGTGCGAGAGGCGGTGAATTGATGTTATGTCCGTCCGTGTCCGTCGTCATCCCGACGTACAATCGCCCGTATCCGCTTGCCGAGCTGCTCGAGTCGTTAAGCCGGCAAACGTACAAGCCGTTTGAGGTCATTATCGTCAACGACGGGGGTGTCCCGGTTCATGATGTCGTCGCCTTGTACCCGGAGCTTGACATCCGTCTCATCGACCGCCGCGACAACGAAGGACATGTCGCGGCCCGCAACATCGGCGTCAAGGAGGCGCGCAACGACCTCATCATGCTTTGCGACGACGACGACTTAGTGTTGCCATGCCATCTCGAGCGGATGGTCACAGCGCTTCGTGACGCTGATTTTGCCTATGCCGATGCGGAAATTGTCCAGTATCGGGTGGAAAACGATCAGCGCGTCCCATCGGCCCGTTTTTTATTTGCCTATGAGTACGATTTGGAGGCGATGCGGACGTTTTCGACGTACGTCCCGTCCGGGAGCGTGTATCGAAAATCGCTCCATGACGAGATCGGCTGCTTTGACCCGACTGTCCACCATTATTGGGATTGGGACTTCTTTTTGCGCGCCGCCTCTGTTTGTCGCGTCACGCGTGTCGCGGCGGCGACGGTCTTGTATGCGTTCAGCCCGGACGGCGACAACGTGTCGCGACATATGAGCGACAAGCGGCGGCATTACTTGCGGCGGCTTTGCGAGAAGCATGGGCTTGGGGACTTGCCGGTGAAAAACTTTTGGCTCTTGCTTGACGAGCCGGAAGTCGCGAAGCGCCGGGCGAAAAGCGAAGTCATCTGGGACGGGAAGCCGATCGTGTCGCGGTTTTGGATGCAAAAAAAGCAGGATGGCGTTGACAAAAGGTTTTGGGGTTTGCTATGATAATGGACAAAATCATATATGGATCGCGATGACGGATCAATAGTAGTTAACCCTCTCTTCCCAAGCGAGCCGGGGACGGTGGAAGCCCGGCGAAGATGGTTAATGAAACGGCAGTCCGGAGCGGAAATGGCAAAAAGGGGATGCGTGATTTGCGCATCAACTAGGGTGGAACCGCGGGAGCTACGCTCTCGTCCCTAGGCGTCAGGCCTAGGGGCGAGGGCGTTTTTGATTGTTGGACATCACATTGAAGGAGGATGAACACGATGGCTGTCACAATGGAAGAAATCGTCGCACATGCCAAGCATCGCGGCTTCGTGTTTCCGGGCTCGGAAATTTACGGCGGGCTGGCGAACACGTGGGATTACGGCCCGCTTGGCGTTGAGCTGAAAAACAACATGAAACGGGCGTGGTGGAAAAAATTCGTCCAAGAGTCGCCGTACAACGTCGGGCTCGACGCCGCCATTTTAATGAACCCGAGAACGTGGGAAGCGTCTGGCCACTTAGGCAACTTCAACGATCCGATGGTCGACTGCAAACAGTGCAAAGCGCGTCATCGCGCCGATAAGTTGATTGAGAAGGCGCTCGAGGAAAAAGGGATCGAGATGATCGTTGACGGGTTGCCGCTGGCCAAAATGGATGAACTCATCAAGGAATACGACATCGCCTGCCCGGAATGCGGCAGCCGCGATTTCACGAACGTGCGCCAGTTCAACTTAATGTTCAAAACGTACCAAGGCGTCACCGAGTCGAGCGCCAACGAAATTTATTTGCGCCCAGAGACAGCGCAAGGCATTTTCGTCAACTTCAAAAACGTCCAGCGCACGATGCGCAAAAAATTGCCGTTTGGCATCGCGCAAATCGGCAAAAGTTTTCGCAATGAAATTACGCCGGGCAACTTTACGTTCCGCACGCGCGAATTTGAACAGATGGAGCTCGAGTTTTTCTGCAAACCGGGCGAAGAGCTGCAATGGTTTGAGTATTGGAAGCAGTTTTGCAAGGAGTGGCTGCTGTCGCTTGGCATGAAGGAGGACAACATCCGCCTGCGCGACCATGCGAAAGAAGAGTTGTCCCACTACAGCAACGCCACGACGGACATCGAGTACCATTTCCCGTTCGGCTGGGGCGAGCTGTGGGGCATCGCGTCGCGCACGGATTACGATTTGAAGCGGCATATGGAATACTCGGGCGAGGACTTCCATTATCTCGACCAAGAAACGAACGAGCGCTACATCCCGTACTGCATTGAGCCGTCGCTTGGCGCTGACCGCGTCACGCTGGCGTTTATGATCGACGCCTATGACGAAGAAGAGCTGGAAGACGGCACGACGAGAACGGTGATGCACTTGCATCCGGCGCTTGCGCCGTACAAAGCGGCTGTCTTGCCGCTGTCGAAAAAGCTCGCGGACGGGGCGCACCGCATTTATGAAGAGCTGGCGAAACATTTCATGGTCGACTATGACGAAACCGGCTCGATCGGCAAGCGGTACCGCCGCCAAGATGAAATCGGCACGCCGTTTTGCATCACGTACGACTTTGAGTCTGAACAAGACGGCCAAGTGACCGTGCGCGACCGCGACACGATGGAGCAAGTGCGGCTGCCGATTGGGGAGCTCAAAGCCTTTTTAGAGGAAAAAATCGCCTTTTGATGCCATGAACGCCGGGGCAGCGACGAAACCCCGGCGTTTTTTTAAGAACGTGTATGGGGATAGAACCGCTTTTTTAGAAAAAAATTCAAAAAAATAGATGGATGTTCGCTGTATATAATGGTAAAATAGAAGTATAGACTAGTTCCTGCAATGGATCAAGGGGGTTCACCATGATGGAAGGGAAACCGATTTACTACGATGGAAGCGGCCATCCGCCTGGCAATGATGAAAGCGTCATCAAAAGCGAACCGTTTACGCTCACCGATGAGATACGAAAACAAATCAGCGGCAACCCGTTTGTCGTGGAACAAAGCGAGTAACATTGCCTTGGAGAAAGGCAATTTTTTTTTGCGGTCAAATTGTTTGCCAAGCGTTTCGGACCTTTATATAATTATCTTTTGTTGGAGATATTTGAATTCAAAACAATTGTATGCCGCTTCAACAAAGTGCAAACACTAAAGTGCCGAGATCATCACGAAAGGGAGTATGCATCATGACAAAAGTATTGTACATCACCGCCCATCCGCACGACGACACGCAGTCTTACAGCATGGCGGTCGGAAAAGCGTTTATCGACACATACAAACAAGTGCATCCGGATCATGAAGTCATTCATCTCGACTTATACAAGGAATACATTCCGGAAATCGACGTCGACGTGTTCAGCGGCTGGGGCAAACTTCGCTCCGGGAAATCGTTTGAAGAGCTGTCTGACGAAGAAAAAGCGAAAGTCGGGCGGATGAACGAGCTGTGCGAGCAGTTTATTTCCGCCGACAAATATGTATTCGTCACGCCGATGTGGAACTTTTCGTTCCCGCCGGTGTTAAAGGCGTATATTGACGCCGTGGCGGTCGCCGGCAAGACGTTTAAATATACGGAACAAGGGCCGGTCGGATTGCTTACTGATAAAAAAGCGCTCCACATTCAAGCGCGCGGCGGTTTCTACTCCGAAGGCCCGGCGGCGGAAATGGAAATGGGTCATCGGTATTTAAGCGTCATCATGCAATTTTTCGGTGTTCCGTCATTTGAAGGGTTGTTTGTCGAAGGGCATGCGGCGGTGCCGGAAAAGGCGGAAGAAATCAAAGCGAACGCCATCGCCCGGGCGAAAGACTTGGCGCACACGTTTTAACGGGAGGGCTGGTATTGCGCGGAAAATGGCCGCAAACTTGGCTTGGGAGCCTCTTCATTCGGAGAGGCTCCTTTTTTATTGGACAACCAAACGGCCGTGACGTTCATATACGCTGGTGGGGAGCCGTATGGTATAGCCTGATCAATAAAGTCCCTATTTCTTCGTGAGAAATTTTCCTCGATAAATACATAAAACCCCAGCACCGAAGTACTGGGGCAAAAACCATGAATTCCCCGCTGACGGGGTGAAATGGCCTGCGACGCGGCAGGCAACTTATCATTAGGTTATGATTCTCTTGGCGATAATATGCAAAGAGAGGAACCATTTAGGCTCCTCTCCGTTGTCAAAACAAACGAATCCACGTTTTTTCACGTGTGAAATGGTCTGTGACGAGACAGACAACTTATTTTGTACTCTAAGTATAGAAAAAACCTAGGGAAATGTCAATACGTCATAAATACGTCGTCAATACATTGTAAATACGTTACAGGTCAAATACCCATTTTACACGGTTCATAATCTTATTTAAGTCATCCTCGTTTATATTGCCGATATGTTGCTTTAATCGTACTTTGTTTACGGTCGTTAATTCTTCTACCTTTACCGCGGAAGTCTGAGCTAAAAAAGGATAAACTTCCTTTCGAAGAAAGTAATGTGTCTTGAAACGAGGCACTACTTTGGTTTTCCCTTTCCGATCTGTAACGGTTTTGGTTTTTAATTTTGTAGATAAAGGAGCTACCTTAACGTTTCCGGATGTGCGGTTAATCCAGTCATTAGAAAGAACAAGCACCGGCCGCTCTCCGTTTTGTTCTGTGCCGATATTTTCCCCGAGTTCACAAGTGAAAATAGCTCCTCGTATGATCGGGCGCTTCATCTGCGTTTGCTCATTCTCAATCCATTCGTTTGCTAAAGCAATCTTCTTTGGATGCCATTCATCTAGTTTTACCTTTTTGTCCACTTTGTTTAAACGTAATCGTTCGCGTTGAATAGCATCTGATTCCATTTTATTCCCCCTTTCCCTTCGTTTTATACCGCCACGCTCATGATTGTATCACATCTTGTCCTTAAAGTTCGGCCACGCTGCAATATTTTTTTGCGCTATACATTCCCATTATTTTGTCGTTGCAGGATATCTCCCATCACCAATAGAATGGTATTTGTCGAAGGGCATGCGGCGGTGCCGGAAAAGGCGGAAGAAATCAAAGCGAACGCCATCGCCCGGGCGAAAGCCTTGGCGCACACGTTTTAACGGGAGAACGGGTATTGCGCGGAAAATGGCCGCAAACTTGGCTTGGGAGCCTCTTCATTCGGAGAGGCTCCTTTTTTATTGGACAACCAAACGGCCGTGACGTTCATATACGCTGGTGGGGAGCCGTATGGTATAATAAACCATATAGAATGAAGAGTGGGGGTTCCTCGTTGGTGAATGAATACGAACGATATCGCCTAGTGCGTCTGCACAGCGCGATGGCCGTGCTGGCGGCCGGAATGTTTGGCTTGCTTCTGTTTGCGGCCGGCCGGCTGCCTGTTTCGCCCGGATTCTATCATTCTATTCATCTTGCCTTAGGGCTCGCCGTGGTGGTCGTTTGCTGGCTTGTTGCCGTGCAAGGGTGGGCCGTGTTTCCGCATACGTTGTCGCTGGAGCGGCTGATGATGGGGGCGCTGTTTTTCTCCTCAGGCTTGTTGTTTTCGCTGCATGTTGTCTTGTCTTTTGCGTCTGACGGCGCGGAGGCGCCGCTCTTTTCGCTTGCGGCCCGATTGACGCTCGCCTGGGGGCTTCTCTTTCTGTTTTCGCGCCGCGATGAGGTGATGGAGCGGAGAAGCGGACAACGGTGGCAAGCGTTTTTCGCCGCTTTTGCTTATGCGGCGGTCGTTGGGCTATTCATCCATTGGACAGCGCCGCTTTGGCCGGGAGACGGGACAAGCCGCTGGCCGCTCTGGTGGAAGGCCGGCGAGGGAATGATCGGGTTGCTCGATGCGGGCGCCGCTTTGCTTGTATGGCGTCGTTGGCGGCAAGGGAGTTCCCGGTCCTCCCTGTACTGGCTGCTGGCGTTATGGTGGTTTGCCCTCGGTCAATGGCTGCTCATGTTTGGCGGCGGCCATGCGCTGTGGGGGCAGCTGTATGAAATGGCCGGATTTTTGTATATCGTGCGTGCAATGTACGTCGAGACGGTCGAAAAACCGTACGTGGAGCTGAAACAGCACGAACAGCAACTGGAAATGATGGCGAACGCCCTTGGCGAGGGATTGATGATGTTAAACCGCGACGGCCGGATTGTTTGGATGAACCCGGAAGCCGGCCGTTTGCTTGGCCTTGATCCGGAGGAAGCGAAAGGGAAGCCGCTGTTTTCCTTTGTCTCGCTCGCCGGGCCGGATGGCGACAAGTGGGACTGGAAGCAGCTGCGCCGTGTTGTCAAACGGCTGAAAAGCGGCGAGGTGATTCGCGTCGAGGAGGAGCCGTTTCGCCGCCATGACGGCGTGTGCCTGCCGGTCGGCTACACGCTGGCGCCGGTGATGGAAAACGGTGCCCTGACAGGGCTTGTCGCTGTTTTGCGCGACATGACGGAGAAAAAAGAGAAAGAGCGGCTCGAGCGCGAGCGGGAACAGCTCGACTTTGAGCTGTCGCTTGCCGCGAATATGCAGCGGGCGCTTTTGCAGACATCATCGAAGGCGGATTTGCCTTCGTACGTCGACATCGGTGTCCTCAGCGTCCCTGCCCGGGTGTTGAGCGGCGATTTTTATCACTTTGCTGTCCATCAAACATCGGTGTCCGTCGGCATTGCTGATGTATCGGGAAAAGGCATTCCAGCGGCGATGCTCATGACGCTGATGAAATTTATTCTGGACCGGACCGTCCATTACGGAACGCAGCCGCACGTATATCTTGACCTGCTGAACCGATTCGCCTACGACTACACCGAGCCGTCGATGTTTGTCACGATGTTTGTCGGCAATTACAACGAAAAAACGCATACGTTCTCGTACGCGTGCGCCGGGCACGAACCGGCGCTTTGGTATCGGGCGAAAACGAAGCAATGCGTGCCGCTAGGCGCCAAAGGCTGCGCGCTCGGCTTGTTTCCGCAATTTTCATTTGAGACCAAATCGGTTGTGCTCGAACCAGGCGATTTTGTGCTGCTGTACACCGACGGGGTGACGGAAAAGCGTACCGAAGAGGCGGACGATGACTTTTCCGTTCTCGCCGCGATGGTCGCCCGCGTCAACCTTGATCAGCCGGCGCCGGAGATCGTGCGCGAGTTGTACGAGCATATTCAAGCGTATCATCAATACGAACAAAAAGATGACCAAACGTTGTTGCTGCTGCGCCGCCGCTAGCATGGACAGTTCGACCGCTTGATGCGTCCGGCGGCGCGATGTTTGACCGTTATGGCGAATAGGCGGCGAGCTGCCGCTTCAATTTCGCGATGGCCCGCTTTTGAATGCGGCTGATTGTCATTTGCGAGACGCCGAGCCTCTCGGCTAACGAGCGCTGCGTTTCCCCGCGCCGGAAGATGGCGTCGATGACGATTTGTTCTTGCTCGCTCAGTTTGCCGATCGCCTGCTCTAAATCCATTCGCTCGATCAGTGACTCGATTTCGTTCGCTTCATCAGCGACGAATTCACCGATCGTCGTCGCATCCTTTTCCCCGTCTTGCACCGGGGCATCGAGCGAAACGGCTTGGTAATGGTCCCGTCCGGCCAAAATTTCGATCGTTTCTTCGACCGATAAGCCTAAGTGGCCGGCGATCTCATCGAGCGTCGGCGACCGTTCGAGCTTGACGGTCAGCTCATCGATCGCCTGCTGCACTTTGCTTCCTTTTTCTTTCACCTTGCGCGGCACTTGGATGTACCATGCTTTGTCGCGCAAATAGTTTTTCATATAGCCGATCAAGCTTTTCATGGCGTATGACTCAAAGCTTGTTCCTTGTTTAGGGTCGTAATGGTCAAGGAGACGCAAAAACGACAGCCGTCCGATTTGAAACAAGTCTTCGTAAAAGTCAGGGCGGCTGCGCGCCATTTTTTTCGCTGCGGCCGCAATGAGCGGCTCGAAGCGCACGAGCAAGGCGGTCGCCGCTTCTTCCGTTTTTGTTTGTTGATAGGCGGAAATGAGGGCGTCAAGCTTGCTCTTGGACAGAGGAGGGGGATATACAGTCATGGGCATGCTCTCCTTCGCCGCGATGGCGGAATTTCGTCAGGCGGACTTCCGTTCCGCCCTTTGTGGTGACGGTGACATCGTCCATGAGCGCTTCCATCAAAAACAGGCCGAGGCCGCCAGCTTTGACGTCTTCAAGCGGCTTTGCGGACAGGGGCGCTGCTTGTTTGGACACCCGTTTGTAATCAAACCCTTTGCCCTCGTCTTTAATGATGATCGAAAGCGCATCGGCGCGCATCTCAAAGCGAAGATGAATGATGCCACCCCTTCCGTTGTACGCATGCAAAACAGCGTTGTTGCACGCTTCTGAGACGGCCACTTTCATATCTTCAATCTCTTCATAGGAAAACCCCATCTTGGCGGCCAGCCCGTATAGCGTCAAACGCGCGACATCGATAAACTGCGCATCAGCTGGAATCGACAGCTGTACGACGGTTTCATGCTCTTTCATGATTGGCCCCCGATCCTTTCTGTCGTCTGATCCATTTCCGAAAAGAAGTAAGATACACCTGTTAAATCGAACAAACGTTTCACTTTTGGCGGCACATTTTCAATCATAAACGGCGCTTCTTGTTTTTTGCGTGTTTTCAGCAGTGCGACAAACATCCCGATGCCGGTGCTGTCGATATACGACAATTCTTCAAGGCGGATGACAAGCGGTTTTGATGCGTCATGAGCAAGCGGTTCGACGGCGCGTTGAAACTGTTCGGCCGTCGCTAGATCAAGCTCCCCTTTTATGTATACAACATGCCGATCCGGCTGTTCATCATGCACGATATGAAATCGTTTCCTGTCCATAGCCGTTCACCTCACATAATCAATGAGTTAGCTGGATGATGGTACGGGAAGGTTGTCCACCTTGCAATGTTTACACTACTATACCCATATTTTATACTATATGAAACAGGAAAGGGCAGGGGAACGCGATGTTCACAAAGTGGAAAGAATGGGCAAGGGTGCTGAAACGAGACATATTCGTCTTGTATTCTGCGGTTCGCGACCGGCGCGTTTCCATCTGGCTGCGGCTGTTTATGTTGGTCGTTGTGGCGTATGCGTTCAGTCCGATCGATTTGATTCCCGATTTCGTTCCGGTTCTTGGGTATATCGATGATTTGCTGCTTGTGCCGCTTGGCATTTACATAGCGCTCAAATGGCTGCCGAAAGACGTCGCTGCCGAACATCGGGCGCGGGCGGAAGAGCTTGCCAAGCACGGCAAACCGACAAATTGGGCCGCTGGGGTGCTGATCATTTTTTTATACGTGCTGCTTGGCGTCTGGCTGCTCCGCTGGTTGATTTCGTGGACATTTTGATTTTCTCTTCAATATTTTGATGGCTACGGCAGGGGATTGGCGCATTTCCTGTTGGGGAAACAGGTTTCGCTGTGGTTGCCTCAATCTGAACATTCACTTCGCTTTGACGCTGGGGTCTTTTTGGTTACAATGATAAAAGGAAAAAGCCGATGGCAAAGGAGTTGCTCGCAATGCCGATTCTCAAAAACGACTGGGCTCCGCTGCTTGAAGAGGAGTTTCAAAAACCATACTACTTGAAGCTGCGCGAATTTTTGAAAGTAGAGTACCGAACGCGGACGATTTATCCGGATATGCACGATATTTTCAACGCCCTTCATTATACACCGTATGCAAACGTCAAAGTCGTGCTGCTCGGGCAAGATCCGTACCACGGCCCGGGGCAGGCGCACGGGTTGAGTTTTTCCGTCAAGCCCGGCGTACCGGTGCCGCCGTCATTAGTCAACATCTTCAAAGAGCTGCATGATGACCTTGGCTGCTACATACCAGATAACGGCTATCTCGTGAAATGGGCCGAGCAAGGGGTGTTATTGTTAAACACGGTGCTGACCGTCCGCCGCGGCCAGGCGAACTCCCACCGCGGCAAAGGGTGGGAACAATTCACCGACCGCGTCATTGAACTCGTCAATGAAAAAGACGATCCGGTCGTCTTTTTGCTTTGGGGCCGGAACGCTCAGGAGAAAAAAGAACGGATTACGAATCCGCGCCATCTGATTATTGAAGCGCCGCACCCGAGCCCGTTTTCCGCCGCACGCGGCTTTTTCGGCCATCGCCCGTTTTCGCGGACGAACGCGTTTTTGATGAAATGCGGACGCGAACCGATCGACTGGCAAATCGAAAACATCGGCGTCCGTGCTGAATAAGGAGGGGAGAATGATGTCCATCTCGTTTGCGGCCGTTATCGCCAAGATGGAAGATGAGCTGCGGAAAGCGAGGTCCACGAACGACCTGCAGCGGGTGCGTGAACACGTCGCCGCCATTCGCGTTTTATGCGATTTGATGTTGGAAGCAACAAGCCATCCGCAGCCGTCCGCTTCGTCTGCCGCAGCCGGGCCGCTTGTCGTCGGCGGGCCGATTTCGGTTGCTGGCGGGCTTTCGCTTGGAGCCGTTTCTGTCCGGGGACGCTCCCCTGACATTGACGATGAGGCGAACGGGGAGTCGTTGTTGGATTTTTGAGGGGGCAACGAAACACCGTGGAAAACGGTCTTCTCCACGGGGAATGTTGATCAACAGAACTCCGTTGAATCGCTTGCCTTTGTTTGCGCCAAAAAACAAGAAGCGGTTCACCGGCTTGGATGCGGGTCTTGCCGGTGGCGCTCCCGATTGACCGGTTCTGTCGAGTGAAGTGGCTGACATTCATTAGTAATTTGTTGTCGGGGAACATTCCCATTATATTAATGAATGAGGGAAAACAATCTTTCATTAGAAAGGCGGAACAGCTATGAAAACATTCATCCTTCTCGGCGCGCTCAATGCGTTTTTAGCCGTCGCATTGGGAGCGTTTGGCGCGCACGGGCTGGAAGGGAAGATTCCGGATCGTTATTTGGAGATTTGGAAAACGGCGGTCCAATACCAGATGTTCCACGCATTAGGGCTGCTTGTTGTCGGATTGCTCGCTGGCAAGGCGCCGAATGTCGGGCTGATCGGTGCGGCGGGCTGGGTGATGTTCGCCGGCATCGTGCTGTTTTCCGGCAGTTTGTACGTATTAAGTGTTACGCAAATCAAGCCGCTTGGCGCCATCACCCCGTTGGGCGGCGTCGCCTTTTTAATCGCTTGGGTGATGATCGGATATGCGGCGTTGAAATGGCTGTAAGCGAAGCGCGGGCAAGGTGTACCCCGAACAGGAAATCACGCGCCGTCCCAATCATAGAAGGCACCTTTTTTGTTTCGTTTGCCACCATGATAGACAACTGGGCGTCAGCAACTTGTGATGGCCGTCGCATCGGATGAAAAAAAGCAGGCTACCCTGGGGCAGCCTGCTCATCGAACATCGGTTTTGCGCTTGCACTCAGCGCGGCGAATAGGAGGCGAGCGGCGTGGCGGAGGCACCGGCAAACGGATATTCGTAGGCGATTTCTCCTTCAAACGTGACGTAATCGAGGTAAATCATCGGGATCAAATAGCGTGTGCCTGTTTGTGGGTCGCTTAAAATGACATGGTCACGTCCAGCCGCTTCAATGACGCCGCGAAACACCTTGGCATTCCACTCACGGTTGTTTTCAAACGTCGCATAGATAGTGGCGACTTTTCCTTTGTTTAACCGTAAAATGTTTTCAATGTACGATTCTTCAATCGGCAGCATCCCTGGAATCGATGGGCCGGTGGTGGTCGGCATCGGTGTCGGGGCCGTAAACGTCGGCGCCTGCAAACCGAACGTCGGAGCGGCGGCTGTCGCCGGCGTCACGGTTGGAGCGGCAGCCGCTTGCGGATAGTAATAATACGGGTACGCCGCCGGATAGTACGGCTGCGGATACGGATAGCCGTATGGATAGGATGCATACGGTTGTTGCCGTTCTTGACCGAACGGCGAATAATAAAATGATTGTTGCTCCTCATCAGGTGGATAAAATTGATTTTCTGGATTGTTCGGCATAAAGAACCCTCCTCAATATTAAGAATAGACGCGTGGGCAGTCGGATGGAGTCGGTGCAAAAAAGCAATGCGATTTGTAGCGGCCGACGTTCCACTGGCCAAACCATTGCGGTGGGCACGGTTGACCTTCAGGTGGTTTAAAAAACCAAAGGGCGTTTGTCGCTGGGTGGTAGCGCCAACCGCGGAGCACTTGGCGGGCTAGGCCGATGTCCACTTCGCGCGCCCGTTGGTAAAAGTACCCTTTTTGCACCGCCTCAAAGCCGCCCGGGCTTTGAAACACCATTTGCCGGATAGAGCGGATGCCGCGGAAGTCAAGGCAGTCGGCGATGACGCGGTTGACGCCGACGTTGCCGACCATGAGCATCCCAAGCCGCCCGTCTCCTTCCGCTTCGGCTCGCATGAGCCGAGCCAACAACTTTACTTCCTCTTCTGTGTGGGCTACAATGGAGGGAGCGATCTGACCCATATCGTCACCTCAGTCGTTGTGAATTTCGACAGTAATAGGCTATTGGTGGAACAAGAAAATGGTGACACACGAATAGAATGTTTCTGAAGAGATTTTCTGTTTTTATGTGTATGGAGCGGTCAGGCCGCATATGACAGAAAAGCGGGATGATTGTCCAAAAAGCAGCGAAAACGAAGCAAAGCCCCGTATCGTTCGGGGCTTTGCTTCATACATGGAGGAAAGAAGGCACCTTTTCCACTGGCAGCCGGGTGCCGACGAAAAATGAGCCAAATTCGCCAAAGCGGGCGCTGACTTCATCAAAGCGCATTTCATAGACGAGCTTTTTGAACTGGAGCGCATCATCTGAAAACAAGGTGACGCCCCATTCAAAATCATCCAAGCCGACCGACCCGGTGATGATTTGCGTCACTTTGCCGGCGTATTTTCGGCCGGTCATGCCGTGGGCGCGCATCAGTTCGCGCCGCTGTTCCATCGACAACATGTACCAGTTGTCGTTGCCTTGGCGCCGCTTGTCCATCGGATAGAAGCAAATGTAGTTCGTTTTCGGCAAAATTGGATACAAACGGCGGCGCACCTCTGGAATTTGGTACGGATCTTCGCTGCCGGACGCCAAGTAGTTGCTCAACTCCACGACTGAAACGTACGAATACGCAGGTAATAAATAGTCGGCGAGTTTCGTTTTGTTAAGCGCTGTTTCGATTTCATGCAGCTCATCCAGCGTCGGCCGCAAAATCATGAACAAAATATCGGCTTTTTGCCCGACGATCGTGTAGACGGCATGGCTTCCTTGCTTCTCGCTTTCCGTCGTCTCCCATTGGTCGACAAGCGCTAAAAACTCACTGATCGCTGCCTCGCGCTCTTCGTTTGGAAGTGTTTTCCACGCGCTCCAGTCGATCGTGCGGAAATCGTGCAAACAATACCAACCGTCCAACGTTTGGGCCGCTTCGCTCATCATCGTCACTCCTTTATTCAATCAATTGTACAGTACCACTATATCATAGTTTGGCCAAAAAAGCGGGTGTCCGTGCATAAAGCAAAAGATACTGAATTGTTCCAAAAGGTGAATTATTGATTGGAAGGGCTTACGATCGTTGCGTTTTCGTATCGAAGCGGTATGCTTAATGTAGAGAAAGGCTGATGCCTGGAGACAGGCGGGCCAACCGTGAAGGAGGCATGAATCGTGACAACCGATTTATTTACGGCATTAAAAGCGAAAGTAACCGATACGGGTCGAAAAATCGTGTTTCCCGAGGGAACCGATGACCGCATCTTAACGGCGGCGAGCCGTTTGGCGACGGAGCAAGTGCTTCAGCCGATCGTCCTTGGCGATGAGCAAGCGATAAGGGTGAAAGCAGCTGCGCTTGGCTTGCCGCTTGAAGGGGTGGAGATTGTCAACCCGCGCCGCTACGGCGGGTTTGATGAGCTAGTTTCGGCGTTTGTGGAGCGGCGCAAAGGGAAAGTGACAGAAGAAACGGCGCGCGAGTTGCTTTTCGATGAAAACTATTTCGGTACGATGCTCGTTTATACGGGAGCGGCCGACGGCCTCGTCAGCGGGGCGGCACATTCGACGGCGGATACGGTCCGACCAGCCTTGCAAATCATTAAAACGAAGCCAGGCGTTGGCAAAACGTCCGGCGTGTTCATCATGGTGCGCGGCGACGAAAAATATGTGTTTGCCGATTGCGCCATCAACATTGCTCCTAACAGTCATGATTTGGCTGAAATCGCGGTCGAGAGCGCCCGGACGGCCAAAATGTTCGGCCTTAAGCCGCGCGTAGCGCTGTTAAGCTTTTCCACGAAAGGGTCGGCCTCGTCGCCGGAGACGGAAAAAGTCGTTGAGGCGGTGCGGTTGGCGAAAGAAATGGCGCCGGATCTGATCCTTGACGGTGAGTTTCAATTTGACGCCGCGTTTGTGCCAGAGGTGGCGAAAAAGAAAGCGCCGGACTCGGTCATTCAAGGGGACGCAAATGTCTTTATTTTCCCGAGCCTTGAGGCGGGCAACATCGGCTACAAAATCGCCCAGCGCCTTGGCGGCTTTGAAGCGGTCGGCCCGATTTTGCAAGGGCTGAACAAGCCGGTGAACGACCTATCGCGCGGCTGCAGCGCCGAAGACGCCTACAAGCTCGCGCTCATCACCGCTGCCCAGTCGCTTGGGGAGTGACGGGGCTGCCGCTCGATAAAAACGAGGGAGGCATGCGCCCCTTGTCCTTTTTGCGCCATTTGCTAATGGCGATTATGTTATAATGAATAGAGTTGGAATGATCTATGCAAGGGGTTGCTCGCGATGGGCCATGAATTGCTGTGGCAGCCGAAATGGCGGGTCATCGACCAGTCGCACTTCGGGCCGCTGTTTGATGCGAAACAATCGTTTGCCATCGATGATGCATTATGCACCGCGGTTGGTGCGGGACAGTCGGATGCGGTCGTCCGCACATGGGTGCATGACGACACCATCGTGTTGGGTATTGCGGATACAAAACTTCCCCATTTCCACGAAGCGGTTTCGTTTTTGCATAAGGAAGGATACCGCGTCGTCGTCCGTAATTCCGGCGGGCTGGCCGTTGTCCTTGACAGCGGGGTGTTGAATATTTCGCTCATTTTTCCGGAAACGAAAAACACGATTGCCATCGAGCAAGGGTATGAGGCGATGTACGCGCTCATGGCCGCCATGCTTGCCTCATACGGCGCCCGCGTTGAGGCGGGGGAAGTGGTTGGTTCCTATTGCCCTGGGAGTTATGATTTGAGCATAGGAGGCAAAAAATTTGCCGGCATTTCGCAGCGACGGGTGCGCGGCGGCGTTGCCGTGCAAATCTACCTTTGCGTCAACGGGAGTGGAGCCGCGCGGGCTGAGCTTATTCGCCGCTTTTATGAGCTCGGCCGCCAAGGAGAGAAAACGAAATTCGCCTACCCCGATGTTGTCCCAGCTGTCATGGCGTCGCTGTCTGAGCTTCTCGGCTGCGAGTTGTCGATCGATGAGCTGCTTGTCGCCCTTTGGCGCACGCTGCAGTCGTTTGGCGGCGAGCTATATTCGTCTGCCCTCGAGAACGGCGAATGGAATTGGTATGAGCAGTATTGGGCGCGCATCGTCGAGCGGAATGAAACGGCGCTCAAGGGCGAGCTCCCAGCAGGAGAATAAGGGGGCGGTCCGCCCGGCGGCAAGAGCCCGCGTTTATCGCCTGACGCCGCCGGCAGGCAAAAAGGATGCTCCGTGTCTCGGCCGCACCGGAGGAGAGTGCGATCAAGGCGCAGCCATGGACAGGGCATCCTTATTTTATTTACTCCGCGATTTTTTCCAAGTTGCCGTTCGGGTCCATACGGAAGGTCAGTCCCCGCTCTTCTTCCTCTTTTAACACCATTTTGCGCGCTCGGTTGATGATTTTCACGAGCGTCTCAAAATCTTCTTGGACGGTCGACGAATTTTCTTCTAATTTCGCAACCTTTTCTTCAAGTTCTTTATTTTTTTGCTTTAATTCTTCAATTTCGCGGCGCAGCCGCTCGTTTTCTTTGATCAGCGCCTCCCGTCTCCGCTCATGGGATTGGAACGTTTTTAAGAACGCGATCACTTGATCCAGCGTCACTTGTTGCGGCGGGGAGGATGGGATGACGGCAGGCAGCTGCATCACCTCTCCCAGCTCCTCGAGTGATGGCATCGGCGGCTCGTACAGACGCCGCTTTTTCGCGCCGCCTTGTTTGGCGAGCAGCCGTTGCCGTTCTTTTCGCTGTTTTTTTGCCAGCTGCAATGCTTCTTCGTAGCGATGGCGGACGACCGCGTTCCAGCGAAAGCCGCAGGCGGCCGATGTCCGATTCAGCTTGTCGCCGACTTCTTCAAAGGCGTTGAGCTGGGTGCTCCCTTCACGCACATGGCGCAATACGGTCTCTGCCAACAATAAATCGTCTTCTTCCGTCCAAGCGTCTTGCCGTTGTTTCATTGTTCTCCACTCCTTTTTCCCATGCTAGTAAAAGGGTGGACCAAAAGGAAAAAATTTATACGTTGCAAGTTTATGGGATTGGCAAATTACAAGGGTGAAAGCAGTGTGAGTAAAATATTTGTGGGTGACATTCCGAAATGATCCCCGACGAGGGTTGCGAACTTTTGTTCGCGACGCTCGTCGGGGCCACCAAGCGAAGCGCGGTAGAAAAAAGCAAATGTCATGCAAAAAGGACTCTCTCCCTGCTATGATGGTGATTGTCAACATCAACCGAAAACAGGAGGGAGAGAGTCCATGAAACATCTTACCACAGAATGGCCTTTATTAAAAGAGCTGGAGGAACAATTAGTCAGAACTCTTCAAAAGGTGTTCGCTGTCTTGTTGGCGGCCCTTTTGGAGGAGATTGATCAACAACTGGCGGAAGCGCGGGACAAGCGCCGGTATCAGCTGAAAGACAAACGGCCGACTACGATCCAAACGCTGTTTGGAGAAGTGACGTTTCGACGGAACTACTACTATGACCGGCAAACGGGGAACTATACCTTCTTGCTGGATGCCGAATTAGGCTTTGATGGGGCCCGATCGATCAGTCCTTGCCTCGAGGAAACGGCGGTCGAGTTGGCCGTCGAGTGCTCTTCCTACCGCAAAGCGGCTCGTACGCTGGAGTCGATCGTGGGGTATGCGGTCATGAGCCACGAGGCGATTCGCCAACTGGTGCTGGAGGCCCCTGTCTCGCTGCACCGCCCTGTTTCCCAACGGCACGGCCGGGTGCTGTTTGTGGAGGCGGATGGACTGTTTATTTCCCGCCAGGGGAAAGGGAAACGGGCGAAAGAAGAGAAAATCCTGGCGGTTCACGAGGGATGGAAACGAAACGGTTCGCAGCTCGAGCTCGTGAACCGGCGCCACTACCTCCATGAAGGGGAGGGAGACGTGTGGGAACGGTTCGAAGAGTGGCTGATGAACGAATATGCCTATGATCCGTGCCGGGACCTGTTGATCATCAACGGCGACGCGGCGTCGTGGATCACGGCCTGCCGGGAGTATTTTGGGAAGCGGGCGTGCTTTCAGCTGGATCGATTTCATGTGGCGCGGGAGCTGCGTCAGTGTCTGTCCGGCCATCCGCGTTGGCGGGAGGTGCGGAAGAAGCTGGCGAAACAAGACGAAGAGGGGCTTCTCGTGGAGCTGAACAGCGCGGTCGGCACGTTGGAGGACGAAGCGAAAGAGAAGCAGATGGCTGCCATGATCCGCCGGATCGAGTCGATGCCGGGATGCATCCGGGACTATCGGGAGTGGCTGTCGGAGCAAGGGGTGGAGACGACCGGCATGCGTCCGATGGGCCACGCCGAGAGCGTGATGAGCCGGTTTGCGCATCGGGTGAAATCCCGCCGCAGCTGGAAAGACCAAGGGCTTCGGGCGTTTCTGAGGGCGATGGCGGCCCGAATCGACGGGATTTGGCGGAGAAATGGGCAGTTGGTGGAGGAAGAAGAGACCCGAACGGCGGCCTCGGCCTCAACAAAGTCCAAGCGGATCGAACAGGCCAAACGGAAGGCCGGACGGTTATGGGCAGATGTGGTGCGTCAGAATCTACCGTGTCTGCAGCGGTCATCCGGGACACCGATCCATCAAGCGTTGTCGGCGCTCCGGGATGGTGGTTGGGTGTAAAAAAATGGAATATCGTATCATCGCCTCAAGATGAGGGATGAGAGTCCGAAAGCGCTTACGATATTAATTCCTGAAAATGGTTCGCTAACTAGTGATTGACAACGCCCGTAGTGAACCGAAAAAATGTTCTCCACAAAGTCTTGACTGACTCGTGAAAGCATGCCAACTTGCAATTTTCCGGAAAAAGCGGTAGAATACACAAAGCAAACGCTGCAGAAAGGGATGACGCATAATGGCAAATGAGTTTCGCGTTTGCGACGACTGCAAGGCGCCGAATTTAAAAACATTGATTCCGCGCTTGAAAAAGCTTGATCCGGATGCGGTCATCAAAATCGGCTGCCAGTCGTATTGCGGCCCAGGGCGGAAAAAGACGTTTGCCTTCGTCAACAACCGTCCGGTGGCGGCGCTGACGGAAGACGAACTGATTGATAAAATTGCCGAAAGGTTGAAAAAGCGATAACCGATCACCTTCTTTGCCGAAAGAAGGTGATTTTTTGTTTTTTCCGTCAATAATGGAGAAAGACGGAGAAAAAAGTCAACTATTTCTTTGCCAAAAGAAACGGCGTATAATAGATGTATGTTGGAGACGGAAGAGGAGGATGCGATGTATTCCGGCGGGCAGCTTGACGAAGAAAAAGTGTTTAAAGATCCGGTGCACCGATACATACATGTTCGCGACAAAGTGATTTGGGATTTGATCGGCACAAAAGAATTTCAGCGCCTGCGCCGCATCAAGCAGCTCGGCACGACATATTTGACGTTTCACGGCGCCGAGCACAGCCGGTTTAACCATTCGCTCGGCGTTTACGAAATCATCCGCCGCATCATTGACGACGTGTTTGTCGGCCGCGATCATTGGGATCATAGCGAGCGCCTTCTTTGCCTATGCGCGGCGCTCTTGCACGATTTAGGGCACGGCCCGTTTTCCCATTCATTTGAAAAGGTGTTTCGCCTCGACCACGAAGATTTTACACAGGCCATCATTTTAGGCGATACAGAAGTGAACGCCGCCTTGCGCGAAGTGGGCGACGATTTTCCGCAAAAAGTGGCGGAAGTGATCGCCAAAACGTACCCGAACAAGCTTGTGGTGAGCCTCATTTCGAGCCAAATTGACGCCGACCGGATGGATTATTTGCTGCGCGATGCGTACTACACCGGCGTCAGCTACGGCTATTTTGACATGGAGCGCATTTTGCGCGTCATGCGCCCGCGCGAAGACCAAGTCGTCATCAAACGAAGCGGCATGCATGCGGTCGAGGATTACATTATGAGCCGCTACCAAATGTATTGGCAAGTGTATTTCCATCCTGTGACGCGCAGTGCGGAAGTCATTTTAACGAAAATTTTGCATCGGGCGAAAAAGCTGTATGAAGAGGGGTATCGTTTTCAGACGAAGCCGGTCCACTTTTTGTCGTTTTTTGCAGGCAATGTGTCGCTTGGCGATTACTTGGCGCTGGATGAGGCAGTCATCTTGTTTTACTTCCAGCAATGGCAATACGAACGGGATCCGATTTTAAGCGATCTGTGCCAGCGGTTTGTCCGCCGCCGCCTGTTCAAATATACGGAGTTCCATCCGACGAACGAGCAAATGGAGAAGCTCATTGAGCTGACCGGTTTGTTTAAAAAAGCGGGCATCGACCCGGACTACTACTTGGTCGTCGATTCGTCCTCGGATTTGCCGTATGACTTTTACCGGCCGGGCGAGGAAGGCGAGCGCCTTCCGATTTATTTGTTGATGCCAAACGGGGAGCTTCGCGAGCTGTCGCGCGAATCGGTGCTCGTTGACGCCATTTCCGGGAAACGGCGCACCGACCATAAGCTGTATTTCCCAGCTGATTTCCTGGAAGACTTGTCGACGAAGCGGACAGTGAAGAAAAAGATTATGGAAATTTTAAAGGGTTAGGAGATGACGGAGAGTGCTCACAGAGCATGCGAAAGTAATGAAGGCGTTGGCGGCCGCCGGGGAAATTGCCGGCCGCAAAAAGCTGCAAAAAATGATCTACATCGCGAAAAAGCTCGACTTTCCGTTTTATGAGAAGTTTGACTTCCACTTTTACGGCCCGTATTCGGAAGAGCTGACATGCCGCATCGAAGAGCTGTGCGCGCTCGGCTTTTTGCATGAAGTGAAAGAGAAAAAGAGCGGTTATATGCAATATCGCTATACATTGACCGAAGCGGGCGAACAGTTTTTGCGCCATTATGACTGGGACATGCCGGGCTTGGCGGAGTGCATGCAAGCGATGAACGAACAAAATGCCCGTTTTTTGGAACTTGTGTCCACCGTGCTTTATTTTGAACATTTGCCGAAAGACGAAGTGAAAGAGAAAATTGCGGTGTTAAAAAGCAAGCAGCGCTATACGGAAGAAGAAATCGAGGAGGCGTACGCGTACATTGAGGCGCTGCGCAGCCGATGCCACAACAAAGCCCGCGTGTAGGCGGGCGGAAAAAGCTGCTTCAACGTATCATCAGTTGGCCATAGACGAAAAGGGGTTGACCCAAAAGGCCGTCTGTCTTCAGGATAGACACAAAATATAGTGCGAAAGAAGCGGTTAGTGCGTATATATGAGACGAAAGAGGGTGTCCCGATCCTTTTGGGACACCTCCTTCTTCTTTTTGGTTAATGCGGCAAAAACGCCAGCTGCAAAAAGAACAGCACGGCAAGCACATACAGCAGCAACGGCACATCGCGCCAGCGGCCGCGGGCGATTTTTAAGAGCGGGTACGAGATGAAGCCGAGCGCGATGCCGGTCGCGATGCTGGAGGTGAGCGGCATGCTTAAGATGATGAGAAAGGCTGGGAACGCCTCGTCCAGTTCGCGCCAATTGATATGGGCGATGTTGCTGATCATCAAGCTTCCGACGATAATGAGCGCCGGGGCGGTGATGGCGGATAACCCGGCGACCGCGCCAACCAGCGGGCTGAAAAAGGCCGCGATGACAAACAGTACAGCGACGGTGAGCGCCGTCCAGCCGGTGCGTCCGCCAGCGGCGACGCCGGTTGACGACTCGATGTACGCCGATGTCGGGCTTGTGCCAAACATGGCGCCGATGGTCGTCGCGACCGAGTCGGCCAAGAGCGCCTCGCGGGCGCGCGGCAGCGTGTTTCCTTTCATCAGCCCGGCTTGCTGGGCAACGCCGATCATTGTGCCGGTCGTATCAAACAGCGTGACAAGCAAAAAGGAGAAGACGACCGCGTACAAACTATGACCGATGACGTCCCCGATGGCCGCGAATGGATTGGTAATGATCAGCCCTTCTGGAAGCGACGGCAGCGAGACGATACCTTTGTCAAAGTGAAGCTGCCCGGTCGCGTAGGCGATGACGCCGGTCGCGACCATGCCGTAAAAGAGCGCGCCGTTGACGCCGCGCATCATGAAAACGAGCGTCACCGCCAGGCCGATGAGCGTCAACACGGCCGACGGGGCATGCAAGTTGCCAAGCGCGACCAAATTTTGCGGATGGGCTTGGATAATTCCGGTCAGCCGCAGGCCGATAAAGGCGATAAACAGCCCGATGCCGGCGGTGATGCCATGTTTTAAGCTGTCGGGGATCACTTCGATCAGCTTGCTGCGGAGCGGGGTGAGCGACAGCAACAAAAACAGCAATCCCGCGACAAACACAGCGGAAAACGCGGTTTCGTACGAAATGCCGCCGTGCGAGCCGACGACGGAATAGGCAAAATACGCGTTCAGCCCCATGCCGGGGGCAATGGCGATCGGATAGTTGGCGAATATTGCCATCCACAGCGTGCCGACGACGGTCGCGATGACGGTGGCGGTGAACGCCTGTTCAAACGGGACGCCGGCGTCTGATAAGATGACCGGATTGACGACGATGATGTACACCATGGTGAAAAAAGTCGTCAGTCCAGCGAGAAACTCTGTTTTGCGATTGCTGGCATGGTGCGGAAGACGAATCATAGGCAACCTCCTAAAGGCGAACAATATGAAAGACAACTATAATAATATTCGTTTTTATTCCAAAAAGCAACGGGGACGCCCGATGGCGCCCCCGTTTGTTACTCCGCATCGCTCAGCCGTTTTCCAGCGATGGCGTAATGGTCTTTCGTCATTTCCTCGATGAACACAACAACGCTCTCTTTTTTCGCCCCGGTTGTCTCTACAACGGCGTCGGTCACTTTTTCCACCAGCGCTTTCTTTTGCTCATCCGTGCGGCCGGCGAGCATTTTGATCGTGACATACGGCATCATCATTCCCCCATTTCCTTGTCGAGTGCTGTCGCGCTTATTATACCATGGAACCGTGAAGTTCAGTCCACTTTTGGCGGTAAATCATGTATACTAAGGATAGTGAATACAGGGGAAAAGGAGTTAATCAAGTGGAACACATTTTGCCGTATTCGTTAAGCGAAATTCCGTACGTGCTGTTGACGCTGGCGCTGGCGTTTTCCGTGCATGAGTTCGCTCATGCATACGTCGCCTACAAGTTCGGCGATCCGACGGCGAAAAACGAGGGACGGCTGACATTGTCACCGTTTGCCCATTTGGATTTGCTTGGCACCCTGCTGATTTTTCTCGCTGGGTTTGGCTGGGCGCGCCCGGTGCCAGTCAATCGCTTTTATTTCAAAAATCCGCGCCTTGCCGGCATTCTCGTGTCAGTTGCCGGACCGCTGAGCAACCTCGTGCTTGCCGCGCTTGGATTTGTCATTTGGTACGCGATGATCGATTTCGGCATCATGCGGGCGCTGCCGGATTGGTTTGCGGCCGGGTTTGATCTGTTTTTCCAAATTTTTATCAGCTTGAACGCTGTCTTGTTTGTGTTTAATTTATTGCCGTTTCCGCCGCTTGATGGGTATCGTATTATTGAAGACTTGGCCCCGGATGGGCTGCGGGCGAAAATGACGCAATGGGAAAACTACGGGGCGCTCATTTTTCTTATCCTTGTGCTCACGCCGCTTGACCGATATACGATTGAGCCGGTGTTTCAAGTGGCGCTGCCGTTTGTATTGGAAAATTTGCAGTCGTTGGTCGCCAATTTGTTTATGTAAGGAAGGAGGAACAAGCGGAATGGAGCAAAAAAAGAAAAAAAACATCGGCTTTAATATCATCAAAGACGATCCGACCGACGGGCACCGCGGCTTTGGCGCCGGGGCGTTGAGCTTAGAAAACGTTTCGCCGGTCATCATTGACGTCGAAGCGGGCGAAGCGTTCGTCGATATGGGGGCGATGCATGCCCGCAGCTCTGTTGAGCGCGGCATCAAGTTTTTGCCGGACCGTTCCGCCGTGCCAAACGGCAAGCCGTATTGGATCGTCTGGGTGACGATCGAGCGCCGTGAAGACGGCCCGTATTACGCCGGGGTGACGGCGTGCGAAATGACGATCGACCGTGAGGCGCGCCGCGGCTATAAGTTATTGCCGGAACATGTGAACCGGCTCGATAAATCGCTGAAACGGCATATCATCGTCGATCATATGGACGCTAAGTCGAAGCGGGTGCTCGCCGACTTTTTGAAAGGACATGACATCGGGATGTGGAACCGTTCGAGCGATGAACTGAAAAAAGGGCTCGAAGGCGAATTGTGACGGTTTTGTGAACATGTTTGCTCAAGGGCTTGTTCTCGTTTGGAAAAAAGGATAAACTAAATCTATATGTATAACACAGGAAAACTAGGACAAGAAAATCCCCTGCGGGCAAACGCAGGGGATTTTCTTGTTTAAAACCATGGGAACCATTTCTCGAACCAGCTTTTTCCGTCTTCTTTTTTCTTCTTTTTCTTTTCCAAATGGTCGGTGCAATAGTCGGTCGGTTCTGTACCGATGAGATAGTACGTTTTTCGTTTCACCGGACAGGAGTCGGTGGCCAGCTTGCCGTTTTGCGGGTCGATGTAGACGCCGATGACGCCTTTGGTCGGTTTGAACGATTTTTTCGGTTCGCCGGCGAGGCTTTGTTCCATAAAGTGAACCCATATTTGTTTGGCATATTGCCTTTCGGCAGGACGATCCATCGTTTCCCCGCGGTCGTAGCCGGTCCAGACGCCGGCGACAAGTTGCGGGGCGAACCCGATCATCCAACTGTCCGTTTTCGTCGTTCCCGACTTGCCGGCGTACGGACGCGTGATGTCATCGATGATGGACTGCCCGGTGACGGTTGTATAGCCGTTAAGCTTTGGGTCGAACATCCCGGTCATTAAATGGGTCGTCACAAACGCCGCGTCGCGGTCGAGCACTTGCCGGCTCTCCGGCTTATGTTCATACAGCACGTTTCCGTTTGCATCAACGACTTTTTGAATAAACACCGGTTCGGTTTGTTTGCCGTAGTTGGCCAGCGTGCTGTACGCGGCCACCATGTCGATCACTTTCACGGGCGAGGTGCCGAGCGCCAATGACGGCACTGCTTTCAATCTGCTTGTAATGCCAAGCGCTTTCGCTGTTTCGACGAGTTTGTCGGCGCCGATGAACTGGAGCGTTTTCACCGCAAAGACGTTGTCGGATACAGCGAGCGCCTGAGCGAGCGTGATCGGGCCATTGGCGTAGTAGTCATTGTAATTATGGGGGGTGTACGACGATCGGCCGCCGTTAAACGTAAATGTCGTCAGCTCGCTGCGCAGTTGGGTCGATGGGGTGAATCCTTGCTCGATCGCCGCGTAATACAAAAACGGCTTAAATGTCGACCCTGGCTGGCGTTCCGCCTGCACGGCCCGGTTGAACGGGCTCTCTTCGTAGTTGCGTCCGCCGACGAGCGCCTTTACTTCCCCGGTGCGTGGATCCATCGCCACAAGCGCCGCTTGAATGGCAGAGTGCGGATCGATGATGCGACGGATTTGCTCTTCGGCAATCCGCTGCAGACGCGGATCCAGCGTCGTATAGACGCGCAGCCCCCCGAGCTCGATCGTCCGCTCATCCAGGCCGAGTTTGATGCGCAGCTGCTGTTTGACGACATCTTGAAAATACGGAGCGATCGGCTGCTCTTGTTCGTGGTGGCGGACGTAGACGAGCTTGTCGCGGTACGCCTGCTCCGCTTCTTCGCGGCTGATGTAGCCGGCTTCCACCATGGAGGTAAGCACGATTTTTTGACGCGCTTTCGCCCGCTGTTCATTGACAAACGGCGAGTAGTAATACGGCCCTTTCGGAATGCCGGCCAGCATCGCTGCCTCGCTGAGCGTCAGCTCGCTCGCGTGCTTGCCGAAATAGTAGCGAGCCGCTGCTTCAATGCCGTAGACCCCATGGCCGTAGTAAATCGTGTTTAAATAGCCTTCCAAAATTTGATCTTTGCTGTAGTTGGCTTCAAGCCGGATGGTGTACAACGCTTCCTGGATTTTCCGCGACCACGTTTTTTCATGCGTCAAAAACAAGTTGCGTGCATATTGCTGGGTGATCGTGCTCGCTCCTTGCACTTTGTCCATGGCCTCGAGATTGGCGAGCACCGCGCCAGCGATCCGTTTCAAGTCAAACCCGTGATGTTCGTAAAACTTCCGGTCTTCAACGGCGATCGTCGCTTCGATGACGTGCGGGGACATGTCTTTGAGCCGAACCCAATAGCGTTTTTGCCCATGGTCGCTTTCCCCGATTTTGCGGCCGTCGTCCGCATAAAAAATCGTCGTCTGCGGCACGGCGACCGGCGGGGCGCCTTCGATTTTCGCGAACAACACAAAGCTCCCGAGAGCGGCGAAGGCAAAGATGGCGAGAAAAAAGCCGATAAAGACGGCGGCGCGCACATATTTCCACGTGCCGCGAAAACGGCTGCCCGGGATCGGTTCCATTGCGCATCACCTCGGCGATGTTGGCGGAAAAGCGCATCGTTTGGCCCTCTGGCAAAATGCGGTTGGCGCTTTCCGCTTTTCTTACCAGTATGAAAAAAAATTTTTTATTTTAAACTTGTTCCTCTTGCATTTTTGCTAGATTGCTCTATACTTTTTCATGTTTAGTTTTTCGTTGGCTAAGGAAAACTTGTATAGTAAGCAACGCTCGGAGAAAGGATGTTACCGAATGGAACTTTGGTTTACCGAAAAGCAAACGGAGCATTTTGGCATCACCGCACGCATCATCCGCACTTTACATACAGAACAGACGCCGTTCCAAAAACTTGATATGGTCGAAACGGCGGAGTTTGGCAACATGCTCATTCTAGACGGCATGGTCATGACAACGCAAAAAGACGAATTCGTCTACCATGAAATGGTCGCCCACGTGCCGTTGTTCACCCACCCCAATCCGGAAAACGTGCTTGTCGTCGGCGGCGGCGACGGCGGCGTCATTCGTGAAGTGCTGAAGCACCCAAGCGTCAAAAAAGCGACGCTTGTGGAAATTGACGGCAAAGTGATCGAGTGCTCGAAAAAATACTTGCCGGAAATCGCTGGCCAACTTGACGATCCGCGCGTCGAAGTGAAAGTCGATGACGGGTTTATGCATATCGCCAAAAGCGAAAACGAGTATGACGTCATTATGGTTGACTCAACCGAACCGGTCGGCCCAGCGGTCAACTTGTTCACAAAAGGGTTTTACGCCGGCATCGCCAACGCGTTGAAGGAAGACGGCATTTTCGTCGCCCAAACGGACAATCCGTGGTTTAAGGCCGATTTGATTCGCAACGTATACCGCGATGTGAAAGAAATTTTCCCGATCACCCGTTTGTATACGGCGAACATTCCGACGTATCCGAGCGGGCTCTGGACGTTTACGCTCGGCTCGAAACAATACGACCCGCTCGCTGTGAGCGACGACCGGTTCCATGACATTGAGACGAAATATTACACGAAAGAATTGCACAAAGCGTGTTTCGTCTTGCCGAAATTTGTCGCGGATTTAACGAAGTAAGGGGGCGCAGGCAATGCGATTTGATGAAGCCTATTCGGGCAACGTGTTTATCGGCAGCCATCCGAATTTTGAAGAAAGCGAAGCGGTCATTTACGGGATGCCGATGGACTGGACGGTCAGCTACCGGCCTGGCTCGCGGTTTGGCCCGGCCCGCATCCGCGAAGTGTCAATCGGGCTTGAGGAGTACAGCCCATATTTGGACCGCGAACTCAAAGACATCCGCTACTTTGACGCTGGGGACATTCCGCTCCCGTTTGGCAACGCGTCCCGCAGTTTGGAGCTGATTGAACAGTTCGTGAAAAAGGTGCTTGACGCCGGCAAATTTCCGCTCGGCCTTGGCGGAGAGCATCTTGTCTCCTGGCCGGTCATGAAAGCGGTGTATGAATACTACCCGGATTTGGCCGTCATTCATATGGATGCGCACACGGACTTGCGCGAACATTACGAAGGCGAGCCGCTGTCGCATGCGACGCCGATCCGCAAAGTCGCTGACTTGATCGGCCCGACGAATGTCTTTTCGTTCGGCATCCGCTCCGGCATGAAGGAAGAGTTCGAATGGGCGAAAGAAAACGGCATGTACATCGCCAAGTTTGAAGTGCTTGAACCGCTCCGCTCCGTGTTGCCGAAGCTCGCTGGCCGTCCGGTGTATGTGACGATTGACATCGATGTGCTTGATCCCGCTCATGCCCCAGGCACTGGGACGGTCGATGCCGGCGGCATTACGTCAAAAGAGCTGCTTTCGGCCATTCACGAGATCGCCCGCTCCGACGTGCGAGTCGTTGGCGCCGATCTGGTGGAAGTTGCACCGATTTATGACCATTCCGAACAAACGGCCAATACGGCGAGCAAGCTTGTGAGAGAAATGCTGCTTGGCTGGGTGGCGAAGTGAAAAATGAGAAAAAGCGCCTAAATCGCAAGTTTGCGAGGGCGCTTTTTTCTTTGGTGGGACAAAAGATGCAGGAATATGAGCGTACGTTTTATTTAAGGAAAAACAACCTTTTGGGTCAGTCCCTTTTTTTGCCCACTGGAGCGGAAATCTGCCATCGGGTTTGTCCCCTCTTGAATGGAGCGAAACAGTTCATTATACTATGAATTATGACTGTTTGTTCGCAAAGGTGTGTTCATCGATATGAAGGAAACAAACGGCATCCCGGCGCGCCTCCGCCAAGTGGCTGTCATTCGCGACGGTCCGCGCCAAGAGACGGTTGTGCTTGAGGCGGATGGCACGTATTACATAAAAGGGGAAACCGTTTATTTGCAGTTTGCCGAAGAAAACGAACTCGGGCGGGTGAACAACATTGTGAAAATCGCGCCTGACGAGGTGACCGTCCTTCGTTCCGGAGCGGTCGAGATGCGGCAAACGTTCCGCCGCCGCCAAGAAACATCGGGCCATTATGGGACAGCGTTTGGACGATGGGCGCTGGCGGCCAAAACGAGCTCCATGGAGTTTCACTATGATGAGCAGCGGAAAAAGGGGCGGCTCTTTCTTTCCTATGAACTGATGCTAGGCGATGAGCGAAGCGGGCGCCATACGTTGACGTTGACATTTAAGGGGGTATAAGCGGTGAACATTGTCGGACAAATCAAGGAAAAGATGAAAGAAGAAATCCGCCAGGCGGCGGTAAGAGCAGGGCTGGCTTCGGCCGACGAGCTGCCGGATGTGCTGCTTGAGGTGCCGCGCGACAAGGCGCATGGCGACTACTCGACGAACATCGCCATGCAGCTCGCCCGCATCGCGAAAAAACCGCCGCGGGCGATCGCCGAAGCCATCGTCGGGCAGCTTGACCGCGAACGCATGTCGGTCGCCCGCATCGAGATCGCCGGGCCAGGGTTTATTAACTTTTACATGGACAACCGCTATTTGACGGCGGTCGTGCCGGCGATTTTGCAGGCGGGACAAGCGTATGGCGAATCGAACGTCGGCAACGGGGAAAAAGTGCAAGTCGAGTTCGTCTCGGCCAATCCAACCGGAGACCTGCATTTAGGTCATGCCCGCGGCGCGGCGGTCGGCGATTCGCTTTGCAACATTTTGGCGAAAGCCGGGTTTGACGTGACGCGTGAATACTATATTAATGACGCCGGCAAGCAAATTTACAATTTAGCGAAATCGGTCGAAGCCCGTTATTTTCAGGCGCTCGGTGTCGATATGCCGTTGCCGGAGGACGGCTATTACGGCGACGATATCGTCGAAATCGGCAAAAAGCTTGCCGAAGAGTACGGCGACCGGTTTGTCGAAATGGAGGAAGAAGAAAGGCTTGCCTTTTTCCGCGACTATGGGCTCCGCTATGAGCTTGAAAAAATCAAAAAAGACTTGGCCGACTTCCGTGTGCCGTTTGACGTCTGGTATTCGGAAACATCGCTCTATGAAAGCGGAAAAATCGACGAAGCGCTTTCCACTTTGCGCGAGCGCGGCTATATTTACGAGCAGGACGGGGCGACATGGTTCCGTTCGACGGCGTTTGGGGACGACAAAGACCGCGTCTTAATTAAGCAGGACGGCACATATACGTACTTGCTTCCGGACATCGCCTACCATCAAGACAAGCTGCGGCGCGGGTTCAAAAAGCTCATCAACATTTGGGGGGCGGACCACCACGGCTACATTCCGCGCATGAAGGCGGCGATCGCTGCGCTCGGTTATGATCCGGAGGCGCTTGAAG
Organism: Geobacillus zalihae; assembly: GCF_030414215.1. Classification (NCBI taxonomy): domain Bacteria; kingdom Bacillati; phylum Bacillota; class Bacilli; order Caryophanales; family Anoxybacillaceae; genus Geobacillus; species Geobacillus zalihae. Next base: position 3,430,623 of record NZ_CP129217.1, on the reverse strand, counting down.
TGGAAATCATTCAAATGGTGAACCTATACCAAAACGGTGAGCGCGTCAAAATGAGCAAGCGCACCGGCAAGGCGGTGACGATGCGCGAGCTCATGGAAGAAGTCGGCGTCGATGCCGTCCGCTATTTCTTTGCGATGCGCTCGGGCGATACGCATTTGGATTTTGACATGGACTTGGCCGTGTCGCAGTCGAATGAAAACCCGGTTTACTACGTCCAATACGCGCACGCCCGCGTCTCAAGCATTCTCCGCCAGGCGGAAGAGCAAAATGTGTCGTACGAAGGCGACCTCGCTTTGCATCATTTAGCGGAGACGGAAAAAGAAATCGAGCTGCTCAAAGTGCTCGGCGATTTCCCTGACGTCGTCGCCGAGGCGGCGCTCAAGCGGATGCCGCATCGCGTCACCGCCTATGCATTCGATTTGGCTTCCGCGCTCCATAGCTTTTATAACGCGGAAAAAGTGCTTGATCTGGACAACATCGAAAAAACAAAAGCCCGCCTCGCGCTTGTCAAGGCGGTGCAAATTACGCTGCAAAATGCGTTAGCGCTCATTGGCGTTTCAGCGCCGGAACAAATGTAAAGGAATGAGGGGGAGAGCGGAGAGCGCCCCCTCTTTTTTGGGCATTCTAAAGAAAAACAAACAGTGGAGGACGAATCTCATGAAAGAAATCGTGCTGTCGCTTCTGACAGGCATGATCGTCGGCTTTTTGTTTACGCTGCTTCGCTTGCCGATTCCCGCTCCCCCGGCGTTGGCCGGCATCGCCGGCATCGTCGGGGTGTATCTCGGCATGCGGTTGTTTCAATGGTTCACGGTGTTTTGGAAGTAAGCACTTGCATGATCAAACGGGGAACAAAACCCGGTTGGCGCCATTTTGGCAGCATCAAGCCGCCGGAAGCGCTGGCCGGGTTTTTTGCTTCTTCTGTTGTTTGCGAGGGAAATGGAACTTCGGACCGGTCAAAGCCAGGCGGAGATGAGCTGGGAAATCGACTGTTTGCCGCGGTCAAGAAGCGAACGTTTTTGCCAAAAGTCGACCGTCAGCGGCTCGGCGCGCAACAAATCACGCTCGATCGCCCGTTTGACGAGACGGGTAAACGCTCGGTCAAACACATAGCAGTTGATTTCGCCGTTCAAAAACAAGCTGCGCCGATCGAAATTGGCTGTGCCGACGTTGCACCACTCCTCATCGATGACGAGCGTTTTGGCATGGTAAAATCCTTGGTAAAAGCGGTAAATGCGCGCGCCGGCTTTCAAGAGTCGATAAAAGTACGGATAGGCAGCCTCTTTGACAAATAAATGGTCCGCCTTCAGCGGCACAAGGACGGTCACACGCACCCCGCGCCGAAGCGCTTGCATCAGCTCGTTAAACAGCGGCCGGCTTGGGATGAAGTATGGGCTGCCGATCATAATTTCTTTTTTCGCCTGGCGGATGACCTCGATAAACTGTTCTTCAAGGGCAGTGCCGTTGGTGGCGACGAGCTGATGGCGAATGGCGCCGGCCGGAAGCGGCGGGAAGTAGCGATGTTTGTCAGGCACCGTCCGGTCCGTTGCTTCTTCCCAGTCGTGCAAAAACTGTTCTTGCAAGTCGTGAACCCCTTCGCCGTTCACTTTTAAGTGGTAATCACGCCATTCGCCGAAGTTGGCGTCTTTTCCGTTGTATTCGCGGCCGATGTTAAAGCCGCCGATGTAGCCGACCCGCCCGTCGATGACCGTAATTTTCCGATGGTTGCGGCGGTTGAGGCGGTAAATGAAAAACGGAAAGCGCGGCTTTCGGGCATAGGCGAACTCCACCCCGCTTTCCTCGAGCGAACGGATGAGCGCTTTCGGCAGTCCAAAGCTGCCGACCCAATCGGTCAACACTCGCACTTTCACGCCGGCAGCTGCTTTTTCCTTTAAAATCTGGAAAAATGGCGCGCTCGTTTCGTCATTTTTTATAATGTAAAACAAGACGTGAATATGATCGCGGGCGCGGCCTAGTTCAGCGAAGTAATCAGAAAATAAATGCCTGCCGTTGATATAGAGGGAAATATCGCTTCTCCGCTCCGGGTAGACGACTTTTTTGCGCCCATTGCGGAAGATGAACTGTCCAAGCTTGTCATCAAGATAAACGAGCAACAATACGATGGCAATGACGGAAATGACGACCATATCTTCTCCTCCTATGTCGATTCGGTATTTATTAATGTGCCCGAGAACGCGCAAAACGTTTCAAATTGCATCTACCGTGAACATACCCAAACTCCAAATGAATCAAATTTCCATATTGATGAATGTTTTTCGTCATGGGAGTCTATAGAGGGCTGAACAAATCGATGATTCCCCCGCGATCGCTCCGTTGCCAAGGGAAAGTTTTCACGGTTGGGATGAAAAAAGGTTATTGACTGAATGCTCATTCATTTGTACAATAGACATAAAGCGAATTCTGAAAATTTCTTTTGTTATGGCAACACATTCGCTCGAAAAACGGGGGAAGGGGAGAGAAGATGAATGCCTTGTTGGTGGTGAACTGGCTCGCGTTTTTGCTTGTAACCGCTTACGCAATTCACTTGTTTGCATATGTCGTCAAAACGCGGGCGATGTACATCAAACTCGGCAAAAAAGTCGAGTTTGACCGCAAAGTAAAAGAGCGGCTGCGAAACATCTGGGTCAACGTGTTCGGCCAGAAAAAGCTGCTCAAGGACAAAAAAAGCGGACTGATCCACGTCGTCTTTTTCTATGGCTTTATTCTCGTCCAATTTGGCGCGATTGATTTCATCATCAAAGGGCTTGCGCCGGGGGCGCATTTGCCGCTTGGGCCGCTGTATGCGGGATTTACGTTTTTCCAAGAAATCGTCACTTTGCTTATTTTGATCGCGGTGCTCGCCGCCTTTTACCGCCGTTACATTGAAAAGCTCGTCCGTTTAAAGCGCGACTTGAAAGCTGGGCTTGTCCTCATCTTCATCGCCGGGCTCATGCTGTCGGTGTTGTTCGGCAACGGGATGAGCATCATTTGGCACGGCGAAGAAGCGACGTGGAGCGAGCCGGTCGCTTCGCTCATTGCTGCCGCGTTTTCCTGGGTCGGCGAAACGGGGGCTGCGGTGCTCTTCTTTATTGCCTGGTGGGTGCATCTGTTGATTTTGCTCACGTTCCTCGTGTACGTGCCGCAATCAAAGCACGCCCATTTGATCGCGGCGCCGATCAATGTCTTTTTTAGCCGGCTGACGCGACCGAAGCTGGCGCCAATCAACTTTGAAGACGAAAGCCAAGAGTCGTTTGGCGTCGGCAAAATTGAGGATTTCACGCAAAAGCAATTGATCGACTTGTACGCCTGTGTCGAATGCGGCCGCTGCACAAGCATGTGTCCAGCGACCGGCACGGGGAAAATGTTGTCGCCGATGGATTTGATTTTAAAATTGCGCGACCATTTGACGGAAAAAGGGGCGGTCGTCACGTCGCGCACGCCGTGGGTGCCCGCGTTCGCTTTCAAACATACAAGGGGCAATCAGCTCGCGTTCGCCGCGGCGTCCGAGCAGGCGGCGACGATCGAAATGCCGAGCCTCATCGGCGATGTCATCACCGAAGAAGAGATTTGGGCCTGTACGACGTGCCGCAACTGTGAGGACCAATGCCCGGTCATGAATGAGCATGTCGATAAAATCATCGACTTGCGCCGCTATCTTGTCCTGACGGAAGGACGGATGAACCCGGACGCGCAGCGGGCGATGACGAACATCGAACGCCAAGGCAATCCGTGGGGCTTGAACCGAAAAGAGCGGGAGAACTGGCGCGAGCTGCGCGATGATGTGCATGTGCCGACCGTCAAAGAGGCGACGAAAGCGGGAGAGGAAATCGAGTACTTGTTCTGGGTCGGCTCGATGGGGTCGTATGACAGCCGGAGCCAAAAAATCGCCCTTGCTTTTGCCAAGCTGTTGAACGAAGCAGGCGTCAAGTTCGCGATTTTAGGCAACAAGGAGAAAAACTCGGGCGATACGCCGCGCCGGTTAGGAAATGAGTTTTTGTTCCAAGAATTAGCGACGAACAACATCGCAGAATTTGAAAAAGCGGGCGTCAAGAAAATCGTCACGATCGACCCGCACGCTTACAATACGTTCAAAAATGAGTACCCGGATTTTGGGTTCGAGGCCGAAGTGTATCATCATACCGAGCTGCTCGCCAAGCTCATCGAAGAAGGGCGCTTGGTGCCAAAATATCCGGTAAATGAACGCATTACGTTCCATGACTCGTGCTATTTAGGACGCTACAATGACGTCTATGACGCACCGCGGAAAATTTTGCGCGCCATCCCGGGCGTCGAGCTTGTTGAAATGGAGCGCAACCGCGAGCGAGGAATGTGCTGCGGCGCCGGCGGCGGCCTCATGTGGATGGAGGAGACGACCGGCAACCGGATCAACGTCGCCCGCACTGAGCAAGCGCTCGCTGTCAATCCGACGGTCATCAGCTCCGGCTGTCCGTACTGTTTGACGATGCTGTCGGACGGCACGAAGGCCAAGGAAGTGGAAGACCGCGTTGCGACGTACGATGTCGCTGAATTGTTGGCGAAATCGGTGTTTGGCGAGGAAAAAGAGGAAGCAGCATCGTAAAAATAGTTGCATAGACAATTTTTATTTTTTAAAATAGTGAATAAGGGTAGAGGAGAGGGTGTACCGTTGTACACCTTCTCTTTCGCACCACGACCGAGCGAGCGTTCAGTCTGTGTTTTGTAATCGCTTTCTTATCCGATGAAAAGGGGAGAGGAATATGGGAAAAACAGTGATTGTCAGCGGGGCGCGCACCCCGTTCGGAAAACTCGGCGGTTCTTTGCAAGCGCTGTCAGCGTCAGAACTCGGCGGCATTGCCGTGAAAGAAGCGCTTGCCCGCGCGGATGTGAGCGCGGAACAAGTCGATCATGTCATTTTAGGCACCGTCTTGCAAGGCGGACAAGGACAGCTCCCATCGCGGCAGGCGATGCGCCATGCCGGCATTCCGTGGCATGTTCGCACCGAGACGGTCAATAAAGTATGCGCATCGGGCATGCGCGCCGTGACGCTCGCGGATCAGCTCATCCGCTTAGGCGACGCCGATGTCGTTGTCGCGGGCGGGATGGAATCGATGAGCAACGCCCCGTACGTGCTGCCGAAAGCGCGCTGGGGGTTGCGAATGGGCGACAGCACGGTGAAGGATTTAATGGTGTATGATGGCTTGACATGCAGTTTTACCGGCGTCCATATGGGCGTTTATGGCGGGAATACAGCGCGTGAACTTGGCATTACACGCGAGGCGCAGGATGAGTGGGCGTACCGCAGCCATATGCGAGCCATTGCTGCCATCGAAGCCGGTCGGCTCGCGGAAGAGATCGTTCCGGTGACGATTCCGCAGCGCAAAGGAGAGCCGCTTGTCGTCGAACACGACGAGGCGCCGCGCAAAGACACGTCGCTTGAAGCGTTGGCGAAACTGCCGCCGGTGTTTGACCCGGAAGGAACGATCACGGCCGGCAACGCCCCGGGCGTCAACGACGGCGCCGCGGCGCTCGTCTTGATGAGCGAGGAGCGCGCCGCCCGCGAGGGGCTTGAGCCGCTCGCGACTGTTGTCGCCCACACCGCCATCGCCGTTGAGGCGAAAGATTTCCCAAAAACGCCGGGACTTGTCATCAACGAGTTGCTCCGCAAAACGGGAAAAACGGTCGACGACATTGCCTTGTTCGAAATAAACGAAGCGTTTGCCGCTGTTGCTCTTGCTGCTATCCAAATCGCTGGCCTTGACCCGGAAAAAGTGAACGTCAACGGCGGCGCTGTCGCCCTCGGCCACCCGATCGGCGCGAGCGGCGCACGCATCATCCTCACGCTCATTTATGAGCTGAAACGCCGCGGCGGCGGCCTCGGCATCGCCGCCATCTGCAGCGGCGGCGGCCAAGGCGACGCCATCTTAATCGAAGTATAAGGAATGGCCTGCCACGTCATCGCGGCCGCCGCCGTCGAGGCGTGACGCGTCATGCCGCCCGACGGCGTTGTCGCCATACAGGAGGCGGTTCGCCTGGCGGTGGGGCGGCCGCGGTTTGGGGATATGGATGGCCCGCCGCGCCCTTGGGCGCTGCGGCCGCTGGCTTGCGATCTGCGTTGTCCCAGGATGGAGCCAATAAACGAACAAGAGCGTTTGCGAATTTTGCTATAGGGGGATGGAACGATGGACGTCAAAACGATTATGGTCGTCGGCGCCGGACAGATGGGGTCAGGCATCGCCCAAGTATGCGCTGTCGCCGGCTATCAAGTGTTTTTGTACGACATTAGCGAGGCGCAGTTAGACAAAGGAATCGCCAACATCGAAAAAGGGCTCGCCCGCCAAGTGGAAAAAGGGAAAATGACAGCGGCGGACAAAGACGCAGCGCTCGCGCGGCTTGCCCGCTCGACCGACTTGCATGCCGCCGCCAAAGCGGATCTTGTCATTGAAGCGGTCGTCGAAAACATGGACGTGAAAACAAAGCTGTTCGCCGAGCTCGATGCGCTCGCCCGCCCGGAGACGATTTTAGCGTCGAACACGTCGTCGCTGCCGATTACGGAAATTGCCGCCGCGACGAAACGGCCAGAGAAAGTGATCGGCATGCACTTTATGAACCCGGTGCCGGTGATGAAGCTCGTCGAAATTATCCGCGGATTGGCGACGGCTGATGACGTGTATGAAACGATCGAAGCCGTTGCCCGCAAGCTCGGCAAAGTGCCGGTCGAAGTGAACGACTTTCCGGGCTTTATTTCGAACCGCGTCCTCATGCCGATGATCAACGAAGCGATTTACGCCTTGTACGAAGGGGTGGCGACCAAAGAAGCCATCGATGAAGTGATGAAGCTCGGCATGAACCATCCGATGGGTCCGCTGACGCTCGCTGATTTTATCGGGCTCGATACGTGCTTATACATTATGGAAACGCTTCATGAGGGGTTCGGCGATGACAAATACCGCCCATGCCCGCTCTTGCGCAAATATGTGAAAGCCGGCTGGCTCGGCCGCAAGACGGGCCGCGGATTTTACACGTATGAATAAACCGCTTGGCGTCGCTCTAGGACAACGCCGAAGCGTGCCGCAATGTGCGTGGGGCGGCGCCCGCTATGCTGTCTGCCGACCGTAACGCCGCACGTTAGGTGCATGCGGGAACGCTGTTTTACAGCCTATAAGGCAAATCTATAGAATCGTTCAGCTGCCTGCTGGCTACCCCATGGAGCGGAGGAGCGCCTGAAAACACCATTGTGTCAGCGACATCGGAAGGAGGCCATTTCATGGAATTTCGCTTCACCGAAGAGCAGGAAATGATGCGGCAAATGGTGCGCGAGTTCGCCGCGGCGGAGATCGCCCCATTTGTCGAGCGCATGGAACAAGGGGAGTTTCCGCGCCCGATTTTAGCGAAAATGGCCGAACTCGGCCTAATGGGCATCACTGTCCCGGAGCAATATGGCGGCGCGGGTATGGACTTTGTGTCGTACATCATCGCCATTCATGAAATTTCGAAAGTGAGCCCGACCGTCGGTGTCATCTTATCCGTGCACACGTCGGTCGGCACGAATCCGATCTTGTATTTCGGCACCGAAGAGCAGAAACAAAAATACGTGACAAAGCTCGCCCGAGGTGAGTACTTGGGGGCGTTTTGCCTTACTGAACCGAGCGCCGGCTCGGATGCGAAAAGCTTGAAGACGAAAGCGGTGCGCCGTGGAGATCGTTATGTGCTAAACGGCTCAAAAATATTCATCACCAACGGCGGGGAGGCAGATACGTACATCGTCTTCGCCCGCACGAATCCGGAAGAAGCCGGAAGCCGCGGCATTTCCGCGTTCATTGTGGAAAAAGGGACGCCAGGGATGTCGATTGGTAAAGATGAGAAGAAGATGGGGCTGCACGGGTCGCGGACGGTGACCATTACGTTTGAAGACGCCGAAGTGCCGGCGGAAAACTTGCTCGGTCAGGAAGGGGAAGGATTTAAAATCGCGATGGCCAACCTTGACGTCGGTCGGATCGGCATCGCCGCCCAAGCGCTCGGCATCGCGGAGGCGGCAGTCGAACATGCCGTCGCCTACGCGAAAGAGCGGGTGCAGTTTGGCAAACCGATCATCGAGCAGCAAGGCGTCGCTTTCAAGCTTGCCGATATGGCGACGGCGGCGGAAGCGGCGAAATGGCTCGTCTATCGCGCCGCTTGGCTGCGCGCGCAAGGGCTGCCGTGCGGAAAAGAGGCGTCGATGGCGAAGCTCTTCGCTTCACAAACAGCGATGGACAATGCCATCGAGGCGGTGCAAATTTTCGGCGGCAACGGCTACACGAAAGACTACCCGGTCGAGCGGCTGTTCCGTGACGCGAAAATTACGCAAATTTACGAAGGAACGAGCGAAATTCAGCGCATCGTCATCAGCAAACATTTGTGCCAGGCATGCTGATGAACCAATCCGAACCAGATGAGAAGGCTCTGTTCCTAGCTTTTCTGCCGTAGTCGGCAAGCCGTTCGCTTGCCGACTGGGCATGCGACAGCATGCCCTCCTCGAACAATGGACGTTTTGCGGGCAAATGGCATTTGCCCTCTGGCGTTCTTGTTCGAGGAAAGAGGCAGAAAAGCTTGTGTTCAGCCAGCTCATGATTGGCAACCGAATGAAATGGTGGAATGAGCCGCAAACCGTCGGGTCTTCGGAAGGCTGAACAACGCCGCTTTCAGGGATCGAGGCATAAACATGGGGCTCTGTCTTTTGCGGCGTTTTGTGGTGCAACGGGAACTCACCAACAAGTTTATGTCTGTATCTGGAAGATGGTGATCACGCTGGCACGGGGGACGAGGATTTCGGATATATAGGAAAACGGGGGAATGAAACGATGAACTTTCGATTGAGCGAAGAACATGAAATGCTGCGAAAAATGGTGCGCGAATTTGCCGAAAACGAAGTGGCGCCGACTGCCGCTGAGCGAGACGAAGAAGAGCGGTTTGACCGCGGCATTTTCAACAAAATGGCGGAACTCGGTTTAACAGGCATTCCGTGGCCGGAAGAATACGGCGGCATTGGCAGCGATTATTTGGCCTATGTCATTGCCGTTGAGGAGCTGTCGCGCGTCTGCGCCTCGACCGGGGTGACGCTTTCCGCGCATATATCGCTTGCCAGCTGGCCGATTTACAAGTTCGGCAACGAAGAACAAAAGCAGAAGTATTTGCGCGCCTTAGCGACTGGGGAAAAACTAGGGGCATATGCTCTGTCCGAGCCGGGGGCGGGGTCGGATGTCGCCTCGATGAAAACGCGTGCGGTAAAAGATGGGGACCACTACATTTTAAACGGCTCGAAAGTATGGATCACCAACGGCGGCGAAGCGGAAATTTACGTCGTATTTGCCGTCACCGATCCGGAAAAGCGGCATAAAGGGATCAGCGCCTTTATCGTAGAAAAAGGAACGCCGGGCTTTTCGTTCGGCAAAAAGGAAAAGAAACTCGGCATTCGTTCGTCGCCGACGACGGAGCTCATTTTTGAAGACTGCCGCATTCCGAAAGAAAACTTGCTCGGTCAAGAAGGAGAAGGGTTTAAAATCGCCATGATGACGCTCGATGGCGGCCGCAACGGCATCGCCGCCCAAGCGGTCGGCATTGCCCAGGGCGCGCTGGATGCGGCGGTGGACTATGCGAAACAGCGCGTCCAGTTCGGCAAACCGATCATCGAGCAGCAAGGGATCGCTTTCAAGCTCGCTGACATGGCGACGGCCATTGAAGCGGCGCGGCTCTTGACCTATCAAGCGGCATGGTTGGAGTCGAATGGCTTGCCGTACGGCAAAGCATCCGCCATGGCGAAACTGTTTGCCGGCGACACGGCGATGAAAGTGACGGTCGAGGCGGTGCAAATTTTCGGCGGCAACGGCTACACGAAGGACTACCCGGTCGAGCGGTTTATGCGCGACGCGAAGATTACGCAAATTTACGAAGGAACGCAAGAAATCCAACGCCTTGTCATTTCGCGCATGTTGACACGCAATTAAACATTGCGTGTCCACTCATTCGTGTTAGCGCGCGATTGAAACATTGTGCGTCATTTCAATGGTTTTGGATCTGAACGGCGGCTTGGCGCTTTGGGGAAGGGCGCACGGATCGGCATGGGGCGGGGCGGCGCCCCGCCGTCAAATGGGAATGGGGGAGAGATAACGAACATGAAAAAACGGGAAGTGATTGCATCGGTCAAAGACGAAAAGCTCGTGAAAAAACGGCGCAATGAGATGATCAAAGGCGCGATTTCCTTGTTTAAACAAAAAGGTTTCCACCAAACGACGACAAGGGAGATCGCCAAAGCGTCCGGCTTCAGCATCGGCACGTTGTACGAGTACATCCGCAAGAAAGAAGACGTCCTCTATCTCGTGTGCGACCGCATTTACGACGAAGTGCGGGAGCGGACGGAACAAGACCTCGGTGCCCACCATGGCACGATCGAAGGGCTGAGGCGCGCCATTGCCCACTATTTCCGCGTTGTTGATGAACTCGATGATGAAGTGCTTGTCATGTATCAAGAAGTGAAAGCGCTAAGCAAAGAATCGCTGCCGTATGTGTTGAATAAAGAACTCGATATGGCGGCGATTTTCGAACATATTTTGCGCGCATGCGTTGAGAACGGGGCGTTGCAGCTTTCTGAAAGCGAAATCCGCCTGTTTGCCCACAACATCGTCGTTCTTGGGCAAATGTGGGCGTTCCGCCGTTGGGTGCTGCGGAAAATGTATACACTCGATGAATATATCGAACTGCAAACCGAGTTTTTATTAAAGGGGATTATGGAGAAACAGCGAGTCTAAAAGGGGGAGAAGAAACGATGGCGCACATTTACCGTCCGAAGCATCACGTCCGCTTTGTGACTGCATCGAGCTTGTTTGACGGCCATGACGCCTCAATCAACATTATGCGCCGCATTTTGCAGGCGAGCGGCGCCGAGGTCATCCATTTAGGCCATAACCGCTCGGTGGAGGAAATCGTCAATGCCGCCATTCAGGAAGATGTGCAAGGCATTGCCGTCTCCTCGTATCAAGGCGGGCATATGGAATTTTTTAAATATATGTACGATCTTCTAAAAGAGCGGGGGGCGTCCCATATCCGCATTTACGGCGGCGGGGGCGGCGTCATCATCCCGCGGGAAATCAAAGAGCTGCACGAATATGGCATCGCCCGCATTTTCTCGCCGGAAGACGGCCGACGCCTCGGCTTGCAAGGGATGATCAACGTCATGCTTGAAGAGTGCGATTTTCCGACCGTGACGACGGTGACCGATGAACTGGAGCGGCTTCCGTCCGGCGATGTGCAGGCGATCGCCCGGCTCATCACGCTGTGCGAATACCGCGCTGAGGCGGACAACAAAGAGGCGGCCGCGGCGGCGGAAGCCGCCATTGAACAAGTGAAGGCGCTCGAGAAGCGCGTGCCGGTGCTCGGCATCACCGGCACAGGCGGGGCTGGGAAAAGCTCGCTCACCGATGAGCTCGTCCGCCGCTTTTTAAACGAAATTCCGGATATCAAAATCGCGATCTTGTCCGTCGACCCGACGAAGCAAAAAACGGGCGGGGCGCTGTTGGGCGACCGCATCCGGATGAATGCGATCAACTCGCCGCGCGTTTACATGAGAAGCTTGGCGACGCGCCATTCCCGCTCCGAGTTGTCGCCCGCGATTCGCGACGCCATTTCGGTTGTCAAGGCGGCCGGATTTGATCTTGTCATCATTGAAACGAGCGGAATCGGCCAAGGCGACGCCGCCATTACCGAAGTGTGCGACGTGTCGATGTACGTCATGACAAGCGAGTTCGGCGCGCCGACGCAGCTTGAGAAAATCGACATGATCGATTATGCCGATTTGATTGTCATTAATAAATTCGAGCGCAAAGGGTCAGAAGACGCAAAACGACAAGTGCAAAAACAATATCAGCGCAGCCATCAGCTGTTTGACCGCGATGTTTCGGAAATGCCGGTGTACGGCACGATCGCCAGCCAGTTTAACGACCCGGGCACGAATACGCTTTTTGTCGCGCTTGTGGATACGATCAATCAAAAAGCAGGAACGAATTGGAAAACAAGCTTGAAAACGGTCGCCAATGTCGAAAAGCATAATGTCATCATTCCGAACGAGCGCCGCTACTATTTGCGCGAAATCGCGGAAACGGTCCGTTCGTACCACCGCCGCGCCGAGCAGCAAGTCGGGGTGGCCCGACGCCTCTTCCAAATCGAAGGGGCCATCGAAGCGGCGAAGGAACGGGGCGAAGCTGAAGACGTGATCCGCGCGCTCGAGACGCTCAAAGCGGATTATGAGGCGAAATTGACGCCGGAATCGAAGCGCATTTTGGCGACATGGGAAGAAACGAAAGCGAAATATGCGGCAAAACAACTGGTCACGAAAGTGCGCGATAAAGAAATCGTGACCGAACTGACGACGAAAACGTTGTCCGGTTTGGACATTCCGAAAGTCGTCTTGCCGAAATTCAAAGACTACGGAGAGATTTTGCGCTGGGTGTATAAAGAAAACGTCCCTGGCTCGTTCCCGTATACGGCCGGCGTCTTCCCGTTCAAGCGCCAAGGCGAAGACCCGAAACGGCAGTTTGCCGGCGAAGGGACGCCGGAGCGCACGAACCGCCGCTTCCATTACTTGTGCAAAGAAGACAAGGCGAAGCGGCTCAGCACCGCGTTCGACTCCGTGACGCTCTATGGCGAAGACCCGGACTACCGGCCGGACATTTTCGGCAAAGTCGGGGAAAGCGGTGTCAGCGTCTGTACACTTGATGATATGAAAAAGCTGTACAAAGGGTTTGACTTGTGCGACCCGCTCACATCCGTGTCGATGACGATCAACGGTCCGGCTCCGATTTTGCTGGCGATGTTTATGAATACGGCGATTGACCAGCAAGTCGAGAAAAAGGAAGCCGAGCTTGGCCGCCCGCTCACGCCGGAAGAGTACGAACAAGTGAAGGAATGGACGCTGCAAACGGTGCGCGGCACGGTTCAAGCCGATATTTTGAAGGAAGACCAAGGGCAAAACACGTGCATTTTCTCGACCGATTTCGCCTTAAAAATGATGGGCGACATTCAAGAGTATTTCATCAAGCACCGCGTCCGCAACTACTACTCGGTGTCGATCTCCGGCTACCATATCGCCGAGGCGGGGGCGAACCCGATCACGCAGCTGGCGTTTACGCTTGCGAACGGCTTTACGTATGTCGAGTATTACTTGAGCCGCGGCATGCACATTGACGATTTTGCGCCGAACTTGTCGTTTTTCTTCAGCAACGGCCTCGATCCGGAGTATTCGGTCATCGGCCGCGTCGCCCGCCGCATTTGGGCGATCGTCATGCGCGAAAAATACGGCGCCAACGAACGGAGCCAGAAACTGAAATACCATATCCAAACGTCCGGCCGTTCATTGCACGCGCAGGAGATCGATTTCAACGACATCCGCACGACGCTGCAGGCGCTTCTGGCGATTTATGACAACTGCAACTCGCTGCATACGAATGCCTATGACGAAGCGATCACGACACCGACCGAAGAGTCGGTCCGTCGGGCGATGGCGATCCAACTCATTATCACGAAAGAGTTTGGCCTGACCAAAAACGAAAACCCGCTCCAAGGGTCGTTCATCATTGAAGAGCTGACCGATTTGGTTGAAGAAGCGGTGTTGCAAGAGTTTGAACGGCTCAACGACCGCGGCGGCGTGCTCGGGGCGATGGAGATGCAATACCAGCGCGGCAAAATTCAAGACGAATCACTTTACTATGAAACGAAAAAACATACCGGCGAACTGCCGATCATCGGCGTCAACACGTTCTTGAACCCGAATCCGCCGTCAGAGGACGAACTGAACAACATCCAGCTCGCCCGGGCGACGTATGAAGAAAAAGAGACGCAAATCCGCAACTTGCGCGAATTCCAAGAGCGGAACAAAGACAAAGCCGGCCCGGCGCTCGAACGGCTGAAGCAAGTGGCGACAAGCGGCGGCAACATTTTCGAAGAATTGATGGAAACGGTGAAAGTCGCCAGCCTTGGACAAATCACCCGCGCCTTGTACGAAGTCGGCGGACAATACCGGCGGAATATGTAATTCGAGGGAGTTTCGTTGTTTTCTGCTTTCGATGGGCGCCCTTGATCACAATGGACAACGGCCCGTTGAACTTTAGCAGATCGGTAGAATGATGGGCAGCGGCTGTTGGCGTACTGGCCCGCCGGAGGCGAAACGAACGGAACGCGGATTGGGCCAAAAGATCAAGACGAATGGGCTTCGTAAGGAAAAAGTGGAGCGGTGTGAACAAAGGTGATTGTGACAACGGATATGTCGGAATCGGAAGGAGGGCCGCCCTCGCCGCAGGGCTGCCCTCCTTTGCTTTTTTCGGCAAATGGGTAGCATAAACCCCGACAATTTGTTTATAATGAATGGTATGTATTCCACTTGCATTCATTTGTTTCATTAATATAGAAGGGGAGTGCTGAACTTGAGCCTGCAGCAGCAATACTCGCCGGAGGAATTGCAGGAGATGTCGTTCGTCGAGCTGGCGAACCTCATTTTGCTTGACAAGCGGGAGGCGCTGCCGTTTGATCAACTCGTTCGTGAAGCAGCAGCGCTGGCCGGCATATCGGAAGAAGAGATGGAGGCGCGGCTGGCCCAATATTACACCGATTTAAACATCGACGGCCGGTTTATTTGCGTTGGGGAAAACGTCTGGGGATTGCGCGCATGGTATCCGTTTGACCAGACAGAAGACGAAACGGTGACGATCGTCAAGCCGAAGAAGAAGAAAAAAGCGCTTGACGATGAATACGATGAATACGATGAGTTGCTTGAAGATGAAGATCTCGATTACGACGATTTGGATGAATATGATGGGGAAGAGCTCGAGCTTGATGAAGACGAGCTCTTGGAAGATGAAGAATTCGATCTGGACGAAGACGTCGCGTTTGACGATGACATTCTCGGCGATGAAGAGTTTGAGCTGGACGATGCGCCGCTTGATGAAGAGCTTGATCTCGAAGAGCCGGACGAAGACGAATAACCGCTTGACTTTGCCAGGGGAACCCGGTACAATGTGTGTTGGGCTCTTGAAAACGAACAAATCGATCGCTCCCTTACGTACGGTAAGCGGAGCGTTTTTTATTTGCGCCTTTCGCAAACACTGAAACTGTTACCGCAATTTCGGCAAGGGGGAAGACAAAATGACGAAATACATTTTTGTGACGGGCGGCGTTGTTTCCTCACTCGGGAAAGGGATTACGGCGGCTTCGCTTGGACGTTTGTTGAAAAACCGCGGGTTGAACGTGACGATCCAAAAGTTTGACCCGTACATTAACGTCGACCCAGGGACGATGAGCCCGTATCAGCACGGCGAGGTGTTCGTCACGGACGACGGTGCAGAGACGGATTTGGATTTAGGGCATTATGAACGGTTCATCGATATTAATTTAAACAAATACAGCAACGTGACGACAGGAAAAATTTATTCCGCCGTCATCCGCAAAGAGCGCCGCGGCGATTACCTAGGCGGCACGGTGCAAGTCATTCCGCACATTACCAACGAAATTAAAGAGCGCGTCTTCCGGGCCGGAAGAGAGACGAACGCCGATGTCGTCATTACGGAGATCGGCGGCACGGTCGGCGATATTGAATCGCTTCCGTTTTTAGAAGCGATCCGCCAAATCAAAAGCGATGTTGGACGCGAAAACGTCATGTACATCCACTGCACGCTCGTACCGTACATCAAGGCGGCTGGGGAAATGAAAACGAAGCCGACGCAGCACAGCGTGAAAGAATTGCGCAGCCTCGGCATTCAGCCAAACGTCATCGTCGTGCGCACGGAAATGCCGATGCCGCAGGAAATGAAAGAGAAAATCGCCCTCTTTTGCGACATCGATCCGAAAGCGGTCATCGAGGCGCGCGATGCCGACACGCTGTATGCGGTCCCGCTTATGCTTCAAGAACAAAAACTGGACCAAATCGTGTGCGAACATTTGCGCCTCAACTGCCGCGAAGCGGATATGACCGAATGGAAGGCGCTCGTCGAGAAAGTGCGCAACTTATCGAAAACGACGAAAATCGCTTTGGTTGGCAAATACGTCGAGCTTCCGGACGCCTATATTTCTGTTGTTGAGGCGCTCCGTCATGCGGGGTATGCGTTTGACACCGACATTGATATTCAGTGGATCAATGCGGAGCATGTGACTCGTGACAATGTAGCCGACCTGTTGAAAGATGCGGACGGCATTTTGGTTCCGGGCGGGTTCGGCGACCGCGGGGTCGAAGGGAAGATTGAGGCGATCCGCTACGCCCGCGAGCAGCGCGTGCCGTTTTTGGGCATTTGCTTAGGAATGCAGCTCGCCTCGATTGAATTTGCTCGCCATGTTGTCGGGTTGTCCGGCGCCCATTCGTCCGAGTTTGACCCGAACACGCCGCATCCGATCATCGACTTGCTTCCGGAGCAGAAGGATGTCGAAGATTTAGGCGGCACGCTCCGCCTCGGCTTGTATCCGTGCAAGCTGCAGGAAGGGACGCTCGCCTACGCTGCGTACGGCGATGAAGTCATTTACGAACGCCATCGCCATCGGTATGAATTCAACAATCAATACCGCCATCTATTAGAAGAGCATGGCTTCGTCTTCTCCGGCACGAGCCCGGATGGACGGCTTGTGGAAATCATCGAGCTGAAAGACCATCCGTGGTTCGTCGCCGCGCAATTCCATCCGGAATTCACCTCGCGCCCGACGCGGCCGCAGCCGCTGTTCCGCGAGTTTGTCAGAGCGTCGCTGAAAGAGTGACGAAAAAGGGGCTGTCCCAAAAAAGCCGTAGAACGGCCTTTTGGGTCCAGCCCCCTTTCTTTTTTGGATATTTTTCATCTTGTCAAGCACGATGCCCATTGATCAGGCGCCGTTTTTTGGGCGGTTTCTATACCTCTTTGCCTTCAGCCGGCGGGAGAGCGCTCGTTTTCATGGCGGCTGTTATTCATATTCCGCCAAAATTTCATCGAGCAAAACGCGCAGTCCGTAGTAGATGAATGAAGCGGTGATGATCGTCGGCATGCCGATGCGGCGGCCGTCTTCGGTCGGCACGAGCGGGCGGGAAAGTTTGCTGTCGATAAAGACGGTGGCCATATCGGCCAGTCCGGGTTCATCCTTGACGAGCGCCGCGACGGCCACTGCATCGACGCCGTGCGCCTGCAGCTGTTCGGCGAGGCGAATGGCCTCAGCATCATTGGAAAAGCGGGCAAATAGAAGCGCTCGGTCCGTTTCCTGCCAGTCATCGGTTGCTGTCGGCTCAAGCCGTTTGGCTTTCGGCAGCGGATCGGGGCCAAGAAGCGCGGCGGTGACGACCGCATCGAGTTCACCTATGCCATACAGCCAAATGCGTCCATCACCGATGGCGGCCTGAGCGAGCAGACGCGCACCGTCTTCGAGCGCCAGCTCTTCATCCGCGGCGATTTTTTGCAACAATCCGATCGTTTGCGTCGTTAAAATTTTCACGGTTCGGCCTCCCTTCGCCGCTATTATACAAAATCGGCAAACAACAAGAAAAGCAAGCAGGAAAAGGGTTTGCCAAATGCGAAACATTAATAGGGAGAAAACAGGGAATAGAGGTGCATAACTGTGGGAAACAAAATTTTGATTGTCGACGACCAGTATGGCATCCGCATTTTGCTCAACGAAGTGTTTCAGCGGGAGGGGTATGTAACGTATCAGGCCGCCAACGGCATGCAGGCGCTCGAAATCGCCCGCAAACATCACCCCGATCTTGTGCTTCTTGATATGAAAATTCCTGGCATGGACGGCATTGAAATTTTAAAACGGTTGAAAGAGATTGATCCGGATATTAAGGTGATCATCATGACCGCCTACGGGGAGCTCGATATGATTCAAGAAACGAAAGAGCTCGGGGCGCTGATGCATTTTGCCAAGCCGTTTGATATTGACGATTTGCGCGTTGCCGTCAAAAAATACATTACCGCCTAGACAGCGCCATCGACGAGCGGCTTTCCTTTGGCAAAGAAAGCGCATCGGTGGACATTGATGACGCTGTCGTCTTTAGGAGAATAAAGGGTGGAAATGTTGCCGTTTTGCCGGCAAGTTGGTATGCTTATAACGTAGATGGATTTTGCGCCTGTGGACCCAGTCACCGCCAGGGCGACAAAGACGACGATCAGCTAAGGAGGATGGAACCATGCCGTTAGTATCGATGAAAGAGATGCTCAACGAGGCGCTGCGCGGCAAATACGCGGTCGGTCAATTTAACATTAACAACTTGGAATGGACACAAGCCATTTTAGCGGCGGCCGAAGAGGAAAAATCGCCGGTCATTCTCGGCGTCTCCGAAGGGGCGGCCCGCTATATGAGCGGATTCAAAACGGTCGTCAATATGGTCAAAGGGTTAATGGAAGACATGAACATCACCGTTCCGGTCGCCATCCATCTCGACCATGGATCGAGCTTTGAAAAATGCAAAGCGGCGATTGACGCCGGGTTCACCTCGGTTATGATTGACGCCTCCCACCATCCATTTGAAGAAAACGTCCGCATCACCTCGCAAGTCGTTGAATATGCTCATGCGCGCGGCGTTTCGGTCGAAGCGGAGCTCGGCATCGTCGGCGGGCAGGAAGACGACGTCGTCGGAGAAGGGATCATTTACGCCGACCCGAAAGAGTGCGAAGAGCTTGTCAAACGGACAGGCGTCGACTGTCTCGCCCCGGCGCTCGGTTCTGTGCACGGCCCGTACAAAGGAGAGCCGAAGCTCGGATTTGCCGAAATGGAGCAAATCCGCGATTTAACCGGCGTTCCGCTTGTGCTCCACGGCGGCACCGGCATTCCGACCGAACAAATTCAACGCGCGATCTCCCTTGGCACATCGAAAATCAACGTCAATACCGAAAACCAAATGGCGTTTACCAAAGTCGTCCGCGAACTGCTCGCGAAAGACCCGAACGTCTATGATCCGCGCAAAATCATCGGCCCGGGCCGCGACGCCATCAAAGCGACGGTCATCGGCAAAATGCGCGAGTTTGGCTCGTCCGGAAAAGCGGCGCGATGAATCGGCTTCGCGGGCGGCGTTTGGCCGCCGCGCGGCTGCCTTTGCATGTGCAACGAATAACAAGGAGGGTTCAGCATGAAATTTTTTATCGACACTGCCAACTTGGAAGAAATCAAACACGCCCATGAACTCGGCATTTTGGCCGGCGTCACGACCAACCCAAGCCTCGTGGCGAAGGAGAACGTATCGTTCCATGATCGGTTGCGCGAAATTACATCGATCGTTTCTGGTTCGGTGAGCGCTGAAGTCATTTCGACCGACGCCGCTGGCATGATCGCGGAAGGCGAAGAGCTGGCGAAAATCGCCCCGAACATTACGATCAAAGTGCCGATGACGCCGGAAGGCTTAAAAGCAGTCAAGGCGTTCAGCGAAAAAGGGATTCAAACGAATGTGACGCTTGTGTTCACCGCCAACCAGGCGCTCTTGGCCGCACGCGCCGGCGCGACGTACGTCTCTCCGTTCCTCGGCCGCCTCGATGACATCGGCCATAACGGTTTAGAGCTCATTTCCACCATCGCTGAGATTTTCAACATTCATGGCATTGAAACGGAAATCATCGCCGCTTCGATCCGCCATCCGCACCATGTGACAGAAGCGGCGTTGCGCGGGGCGCATATTGCCACGGTTCCGTACAAGGTGCTTATGCAATTGTTCAACCATCCGCTGACTGATCAAGGAATTGAGAAGTTTCTCGCCGACTGGAATCGGCAAAAATGAAAGTAAGCCGTTTGCCTCTTGGGTGAAGCGGGCTCGCTCTGCCGCGTTCAGGCCGGACGTGATGAGCCCGCCCGGCTTTGCTTTTTCGTCCCAGGGGTGAAGCCAACTTCCGAGCAAAGAAGGGAGACGACGATGGATAAAATGAAAATTATCGGCGGAGATCGGCTGCGGGGAACGATCAAAGTGAGCGGTGCGAAAAACAGCGCGGTCGCTTTGATTCCTGCAGCGATTTTGGCCGATTCGCCGGTGACGATCGAGGGGTTGCCGGACATTTCCGACGTGCACATTTTAGGAAGCTTGATCGAAGAAATCGGCGGCTCGTTTTCGTTTGACGGCAAAGAGGCGGTCATCGACCCAACGAATATGGTGTCCATGCCGCTTCCAAATGGGAAGGTGAAAAAGCTGCGCGCCTCCTACTATTTGATGGGGGCGATGCTTGGCCGCTTCAAAAGAGCGGTTGTCGGCTTGCCGGGCGGATGTCATCTCGGTCCGCGCCCGATTGACCAGCATATCAAAGGGTTTGAGGCGCTAGGAGCCACCGTAACGAACGAGCAGGGCGCCATTTACTTGCGCGCGGAGGAACTGCGCGGAGCCCGCATTTTTTTGGACGTCGTCAGCGTCGGCGCGACGATCAACATCATGCTGGCGGCGGTGCGCGCCAAAGGGCGGACGATTATCGAAAATGCGGCGAAAGAGCCGGAAATCATCGATGTCGCGACATTGCTTTCGAATATGGGCGCGAAAATCAAAGGAGCCGGCACCGATGTGATCCGCATTGACGGCGTCGAAAAATTATCGGGCTGCCGCCATGCCATCATCCCGGATCGGATCGAAGCCGGGACGTACATGATCGCCGCCGCGGCCACCAATGGCGAAGTCGTCGTCGACAACGTCATCCCGCAGCACGTTGAATCGCTGACGGCCAAATTGCGCGAAATGGGGGTGCGCGTGGAGACGGGGGAAGATCAAATTCTCGTCTGCGGCACCGACGTTTTGAAAGCGGTTGACGTCAAGACGCTCGTCTATCCGGGCTTCCCAACTGATCTGCAGCAGCCGTTTACCGCGCTGCTGACAAAAGCCAACGGCACAAGCGTCGTCACCGACACGATTTACAGCGCCCGCTTCAAGCATGTCGATGAATTGCGGCGCATGAACGCCAATGTAAAAGTCGAAGGCCGCTCAGCCATCGTCACCGGCCCCGTCAAACTGCAAGGGGCGAAAGTGAAGGCGAGCGATTTGCGCGCCGGGGCGGCGCTTGTCATTGCCGGGCTGATGGCTGAAGGAGTGACGGAGATCACCGGCGTCGAGCATATCGACCGCGGCTACAGCAACCTCGTCGAAAAACTGTCTGACATCGGCGCCACCATTTGGCGCGAAAAAATGACCGATGAAGAAATCGAGCAAGTGAAAAACGCGTAACGTCCAGTCGACAAAGGGGAAGGGGAGAACGACGATGGAACGAAGCTTATCGATGGAACTCGTGCGCGTCACCGAAGCGGCGGCGCTTGCCGCCGCCCGCTGGATGGGGCGCGGGAAAAAGAATGAGGCTGATGACGCCGCGACGTCGGCGATGCGCGACGTGTTTGACACCGTGCCGATGAAAGGCACCGTCGTCATCGGCGAAGGGGAAATGGACGAAGCGCCGATGCTGTATATCGGGGAAAAGCTCGGCAACGGCTATGGCCCGCGCGTCGATGTCGCTGTCGACCCGCTTGAAGGGACGAACATCGTCGCTTCCGGGGGATGGAACGCCTTGGCTGTCGTCGCTGTCGCTGACCACGGCCATCTGCTTCACGCGCCGGACATGTACATGGAGAAAATCGCCGTCGGGCCGGAAGCGGTCGGGATGATTGACATTGAGGCGCCGATCATCGACAATTTAAAGGCGGTGGCGAAGGCGAAAAACAAAGATATTGAAGACGTCGTCGCGGTTGTTCTCAACCGTCCGCGCCATGAGCGTCTCATTCATGAGCTGCGTGAAGCCGGCGCCCGCATTAAGCTCATCAATGACGGCGATGTCGCCGCCGCCATTAACACGGCGTTTGACCATACCGGCGTTGACATTTTGTTCGGCTCGGGCGGCGCGCCGGAAGGAGTGCTCGCGGCGGTCGCGTTGAAATGCCTTGGCGGCGAACTGCAAGGGAAGCTGCTGCCGCAAAACGACGATGAAGTCGAGCGGTGCAAACAAATGGGCATTGACGTCAACAAAGTGCTGCGCATGGACGATTTGGTGAAAGGAGACGACGCGATTTTTGCCGCCACCGGCGTCACCGACGGCGAGCTGTTGCGCGGCGTGCGGCTGAAAGGGGCGTACGGCCTCACCCACTCCGTCGTCATGCGGGCCAAGTCCGGCACGGTCCGCTTCATCGAAGGGCGGCACAGTTTGAAGAAAAAACCGAACTTAGTCATCAAATGATATCCTACCATTCGGCCGGGCGCCGGAGCCGCGCCTGGCTCGGAAAAACAAAAAAATATTGATTAAAAAGAAGAAAAAAGGGTAAAATAGTCGTGTTGCTTATGCAAAAATAAGCTCTGCCATTCTACTTCTTTATTTCATTTCAGCCTTCATCATCTTCGAAATGAATCCCTTCGCCTGTCGAATTGATGACCAATACGTCCGAACACGAACGATGGGAGAATAGGAAAATTTGCAAAGTGTGGTGTCAAGATGGAATTAACGTTAGCAGCACTAGAAAACATGAAATTGAAGGAGCTGTATGAGCTCGCCAAGCAATACAAAATTTCATACTACAGCAAGTTGACGAAAAAGGAGCTTATTTTTGCGATTTTGAAAGCGCGTGCCGAACAAGACGGCCTCTTTTTCATGGAAGGCATCCTCGAAATCATTCCGTCGGAAGGATTCGGCTTTTTGCGCCCGATCAACTATTCCCCGAGCTCGGAAGACATTTACATTTCCGCTTCCCAAATCCGCCGTTTTGATTTGCGCAACGGGGATAAAGTATCCGGCAAAGTGCGGCCGCCGAAAGAAAATGAACGCTACTTCGGCTTGCTTCATGTCGAAGCGGTCAACGGCGAAGACCCGGAAGTCGCCAAGGAGCGCGTTCACTTTCCAGCGTTAACGCCGCTTTACCCGAATCGGCAAATGAAGCTGGAGACAACGCCGGACAAGCTGTCGACCCGCATCATCGACTTGATCGCTCCCGTCGGCTTTGGCCAGCGCGGGTTGATCGTCGCGCCGCCGAAAGCTGGCAAGACGATGCTGCTGAAGGAAATTGCCAACAGCATCACCACAAACCACCCGGATGTCGAGTTGATCGTCTTGCTCATTGACGAACGGCCGGAAGAAGTGACCGACATCGAGCGGTCGGTGCAAGGCGATGTCGTCAGCTCGACGTTTGATGAGGTGCCGGAAAACCATATTAAAGTGGCCGAGCTTGTCTTAGAACGGGCGATGCGATTAGTTGAGCATAAGCGTGACGTCGTCATTTTAATGGACAGCATCACCCGCCTCGCCCGGGCGTACAACTTGGTCATTCCGCCGAGCGGACGCACGCTCTCAGGCGGGATCGACCCAGCGGCGTTTCATCGCCCGAAGCGGTTTTTCGGCGCGGCGCGCAACATCGAAGAAGGCGGCAGCTTGACGATTTTGGCGACCGCCCTCATTGACACCGGGTCGCGCATGGATGACGTCATTTACGAGGAATTTAAAGGCACCGGCAACATGGAGCTCCATCTTGACCGCTCGCTCGCCGAGCGCCGCATTTTTCCAGCTATTGACATTCGCCGTTCGGGAACGCGCAAAGAGGAGCTGCTCATCCCAAAAGAACATTTGGAAAAGCTGTGGGCGATCCGCAAAACGATGGCCGATTCGCCCGACTTTATCGAGCGGTTTTTGAACAAATTGCGCCGGACGAAGTCAAACGAAGAGTTTTTCGCCTTGCTCGATCAGGAGTGGAAACAGGGCGGCCCGCTCCGTCTGTAGGCCGTTGGCGGAATTTGCCGCGAATCGCCCGTTGCAAACTGACAGAAAAGCTGTTATAATCTTAACATGTGTGTTTTGGCTATCGCCTTTTGGTTTGTGCGATCCGTGATTTGCACCGGCCGGGTTCGCTTCGGTGGAGTCCCGGCTGTTCCATGCGCTGCGCCTTGCCAAACGGGCGGGCGCGCATAAGCATGAAGCGTTCCATGCTACGAATCACTCTGTTTCGATAAGATACAGGGCGGAAGGAGATGAAAACGATGAAACAAGGCATCCATCCAGAGTACAAAAAAGTCATCGTCCGTTGCGCATGCGGCAACGAATTCGAAAGCGGTTCGGTCAAAGACGAGCTGCGCGTGGAGATTTGCTCGGAATGCCATCCGTTCTTCACGGGCAAACAAAAATTTGTTACGGCAGCGGGCCGCGTGGATAAATTCAATAAAAAATACGGCCTTAAGTAACAAGGACGTGACGAAAGCAGGCAAGCGAAACTTGCCTGCTTTTTCGTGAGAGCATATAGATGCAACGGAGAAGTTTACCATATCTTTGACGGAAAAGCGGTTTGCCCCTTTTCGACTGTCGGAGGAAAGCCACAGGCTTCTCCGTCACGACTTGGCGTGACGGAGGACCGAACAACCGCCTGCTTCACAGACCCATATATGGGTCTTTAAGCGGCGTTGTTCGGTCGCCCGACAGTCGATCAAATACTCGGTAAAAGTTGCAAATCGTAAAGCTTCAAATTGCATCTATACAGATGGAAGGCCGGTTGCTTACAAGGCTGATCCCGCTGATCGTCGCGATGGCAGACGGCAAGGAGCGGCCGATGGTTTGAGGACAGTGTTGTGTGAAAGGAGAGGCCCCAATGTACGTGATGACGCAGTCCGGCTGGCTTGAGGTCATTTGTGGATGCATGTTTTCCGGCAAATCAGAAGAATTGATTCGCCGCGTCCGCCGCGCTCAGTTTGCCAAGCAGGAAGTGAAAGTGTTCAAACCGACGATCGACAATCGTTATAGCGAAGACGCAGTCGTGTCGCACAACGGCAATTCGGTGATCGCCATTCCGGTCGCGACGCCGGCGGAAATGTTCCGCTACATTTCCGCCGCCACCGACGTCGTCGCCATCGATGAAGTACAGTTTTTTTCCGACGACATCATCGATGTGGTGCAAACGCTCGCTGATTGCGGCTACCGCGTCATCGCCGCGGGGCTCGACCAAGATTTTCGCGGTGAACCGTTTGGCCCCGTGCCGGCGCTGATGGCGATCGCGGAGTCGGTGACGAAGCTGCAGGCGGTTTGCACGGTATGCGGTTCCCCGGCCAGCCGGACGCAGCGGCTCATTAACGGTGCGCCCGCCTCTTATGACGATCCGGTGATTCTCGTCGGCGCCAGCGAGGCGTACGAGCCTCGCTGCCGCCATCACCATGAAGTGCCTGGCAAACCGAAAAAGCGATACAACCGCCCGCTTGCTGGACATACGGGTGAGTGATGGTGAGGCGGTCACTGATGTTGTTTGGCCGCTTTCATCGGCCAAGTGGCGAAGCGCAGCCATCGTTGATGGAAACGGTGCATATTCGTATGTTTCGCCGACCGAGAAGGGCGGAAGCGGCGCCATCATTCTCGCCCGTCTCGTGCGTCCATTCGCTATGGGAGGAAAAAGCGTTTGGCATGCGGCTCGTTCATCATTGATCGTTCGCTTGACTAGGCTGCCCCTTTTGTTCGTTCGCCGCAAAATAGACGAATGATGGCAGAAAGATTTATGGCTTGCCGTGTATCATTGACGGGCGATCATGGACATCCTAACAGCTAAGGAGGCGAAAAAGGATGAGACGCATCTGGCTGTTAGGAATGATCTTCCTGCTTTCGGCCTGTTCGCTCGCTCCGGATCATCCGTCCTACCGCCAGCAAAGCGAGGACAAAAACGGCGCGCGGCTGATGACGGACGGACGGCCGAAAATCGATGCCGACCGCGACTTGTACAACAACTTTGACGATCCGGAAAAAACGCGGCAAAATCCGAACTTCATCAGTTTGACCGAAGGAAGCGAAAATCAGCGCGCCGATACGCGCAAAGCAATGCAGCTGATCGAGCGGCACACCGACTATCGCCCCGTTTCCGTTTGGTTTCACGGCGGCAATATGTATGTGACCGTTGATGCACCGGAAGAGCTGTCTGACGAGGAGCGGCAGCGCGAGGCGCAACGCATTGACAAGTTGCTGACAAAAGCGATCCCCACATACGAGATCATCGTGCGCGTCAACTGAGAGCTCCCGCTTGCCAAAAGCGGGGGTTTTTGTTTGGCTTCATTTCATGCTATAATCTAAAAATAGACTGTGTGGGAAAAACAGAGGTGAATGATGTGTTTGATCGGTTGGAAGCTGTGGAGCAACGGTATGAAAAGCTCAATGAACTGTTGATGGACCCCGACGTCATCAACGATCCGAAAAAGCTGCGCGATTATTCGAAAGAGCAGGCGGATTTGGAAGAAACGGTGCAAACGTACCGCGAATACAAATCGGTTCGCGAGCAACTCGCGGAAGCGAAGGCGATGCTTGAGGAAAAGCTCGATCCGGAGCTGCGGGAGATGGTGAAAGAGGAAATCGGCGAACTGGAAGAACGGGAAGAGGCGCTCGTTGAAAAGCTGAAAGTGTTGCTTTTGCCGAAAGATCCGAACGATGAGAAAAACGTCATTATGGAAATCCGCGCGGCCGCCGGCGGCGAAGAGGCGGCGCTGTTTGCCGGCGACTTGTACCGGATGTATACGCGCTATGCGGAATCGCAAGGGTGGAAGACGGAAGTGATCGAAGCGAGCCCGACCGGCCTCGGCGGCTATAAAGAAATCATTTTTATGATCAACGGCAAAGGGGCGTATTCAAAGCTGAAGTTTGAAAACGGCGCGCACCGCGTCCAGCGCGTCCCAGAAACGGAGTCAGGCGGGCGCATCCATACGTCGACGGCGACGGTCGCCTGCCTGCCGGAGATGGAAGAAATCGAAGTCGAAATCAATGAAAAAGACATTCGCGTCGACACGTTCGCCTCAAGCGGACCGGGTGGGCAAAGCGTCAACACGACAATGTCGGCCGTGCGCCTCACCCATATTCCGACCGGCATTGTCGTCACGTGCCAAGACGAAAAATCGCAAATCAAAAACAAAGAAAAAGCGATGAAAGTATTGCGCGCCCGCATTTATGACAAGTACCAGCAAGAAGCGCGCGCCGAATATGACCAAACGCGCAAGCAGGCAGTCGGCACCGGCGACCGTTCCGAGCGCATCCGGACGTACAACTTCCCGCAAAACCGCGTCACGGACCACCGCATCGGATTGACGATCCAAAAGCTCGATCAAGTGCTCGATGGCCACCTCGACGAAATTATCGAGGCGCTCATTTTGGACGACCAAGCGAAAAAATTGGAGCAAGCGAACGATGCGTCGTAACGTCCACGAAGTCCTCGCCTGGGCTTCTTCTTTTTTGCGCGCCCACGGAAAAGAGGAGCGGGCGGCAGAGTGGCTATTGTGCCACCATTTAGGCGTGGACCGGGCCGGGCTGTTCGCCCGTTGGCGCGAGCCGGTCGACGAAGCGGTATATGAACGGTTTGCGGCCGATGTGCGCCGCCATGCGGTGGATCATGTGCCGATTCAATATTTGATCGGCTATGAATCGTTTTACGGCCGGCCGTTTCTTGTCAACCGCCATGTGTTGATCCCGCGCCCGGAAACGGAAGAACTGGTGCTTGGCGTCCTAAAACGGGTGCCGCGCCTATTTGCTGGTCGGAAGCGGATCGATGTCGTTGACGTCGGCACTGGCAGCGGGGCGATCGCCGTGACATTGGCGCTGGAGAACAAAGCGTTGTCGGTGACCGCAACCGATATTTCCGAAGCGGCGCTCGCGGTCGCCCGTGAAAACGCCCGGCGGCTCGGGGCGAATGTTTCATTTTTGTGCGGCGACTTGCTGCAGCCGATCATGGCCATGGGGTGGACGGTCGATGTCGTCGTTTCCAATCCACCGTACATTCCAGAGACGGACGCCGCTATGCTTTCCCCGGTCGTCAAAAACTATGAGCCGCACACGGCGCTCTTTGGCGGCCGCGATGGGCTCGATTTTTACCGCCGCTTCGCCCGCGAGTTGCCGCTTGTGCTCGGCGCGCCGGCGCTTGCCGCTTTTGAAGTCGGCGCCGGGCAAGGGGAAGCAGTGGCGGCGCTCTTGGCCGCAGCGTTTCCAGAAGCCGAAGTGGAAGTCGATTTTGACCTCAACGGCAAAGACCGGATGGTGTACATGACGCGGCCGAAAAACGGGAAAACGTGTTAGATTGATAGGTTTAAAAACGAGCGGCGCCGTCCACAATGAAAGGTGAAAGGACGGTGCCGATGATGACCATCAAAGGAAATGCCATTGCCATATGTTTATATATCATTCTATTAACGACAGGCGTACTCGTCGAGCTGTACGGCCACAAGACGGACGCCGGGGCGAACGCGGCGGTCGCCATCCCTGATGAGGCAATCCGCCTGCGCATTTTAGCCAACAGCGACGCCGATGAAGACCAACAATTGAAGCGAAAAGTGCGTGATGCGGTCAATGCGCAAATCAACGGCTGGGTGGCCGAACTCACTTCGTTTGAGGAAGCAAAGCGCGTCATCCGCTCTCACCTGCCGGACATCGAGCGGACGGTCGCCCGCGTGTTGCGCGATGAACAAAGCGATCAAACGTACAAAGTGGAGTTTGGCCCGGTTCATTTTCCGACGAAAGTGTACGGCAACTACGTATATCCGGCTGGCATCTATGATGCCGTGCTGATCACGCTTGGGGAAGGAAAAGGAGCAAACTGGTGGTGCGTTCTGTTCCCGCCGCTTTGTTTTCTCGATTTTTCCAACAGCGATGCCGTCATGATGGCGGCGAACCGATCGCCTGCCGGAACGAATGAACCGGTGTCGGCTGGGAGCGTCCGGTCAATGGAAGCCGGGTCGAAGCAGAACAGCGAGTCGGCCGAAGCGGAAGCTGAGGCGATGCGAAGCGGCGAGCAGGCCATCGAGCGGGACGAACCGAAAGAGGAGAGGGGTGCGATGGCGGAAACCGAAGATCGCGCCGCTTCGTCCATCCATGCGGATGGCGAGAAGGACAAAGGGCACACTGATGATCAAGAATCGTCCTTCGTCGTCATGGCCGAGCCGGAACAGCCGGTGGAAGTCAAATTTTTCTTCAAAGAGTGGCTCAGCCATCTCATTCCATAAGCATCTATCCACAAAGTTATCCACAAAAATAACAAGTTTATTCACAATTTGTGTATAACTGTGGAAAGGCATCGGGCGGCGATCTGACGCTTGTAAAAAAAAGCCGCCATTTTCAAGGCGAATCACGGCGATGGAGAAGGTGAAACGATTGAAAACGCGTGTTTGGGTTGTGGATAATATTGTTGATAAACAGCAAGTTTATCCACAAATACGAGAGGCGGTTGAATGGCTGCGGGCCGGGGAAGTTATCGCATTCCCGACGGAAACGGTGTACGGGTTGGGGGCTGATGCGGCCAATACAGCCGCGGTGGAAAAAATTTTCGCCGCCAAAGGGCGGCCGAGCGACAATCCGCTCATCGTTCATGTCGCCAGCATGGCCCAAGCGGAGGCGGTAGCCGCCTCGATCCCACCGATGGCGAAAACGTTGATGGAGCGGTTTTGGCCGGGGCCGCTCACGTTAGTATTGCCAAAACGGGCCAAAGCGGTGTCTGAACGGGTGACGGCCGGGCTGCCGACGGTGGCGGTGCGCATGCCGGATCACCCGCTGGCGCTGGCGTTGATCGAGGCGAGCGGCTTGGCGTTGGCCGCCCCGAGCGCGAATCGGTCAGGAAGGCCGAGTCCGACGACGGCGGCGCACGTGCTTGCCGATTTAGACGGGCGGATCGCCGGGGTGATCGACGGCGGGCCGACCGGCGTGGGCGTTGAATCGACGGTGCTCGATTGCAGTGGGGGCGTGCCGACGATTTTGCGCCCGGGAGGAGTGACGAAAGAGGCGCTTATTGAAGCGATCGGCCGCGTTGAAGAGGCCGCTGCTGTGGATGACGAGGCGGCGCCGAAAGCGCCGGGGATGAAATATACGCATTATGCGCCGAAAGCGCCGCTTTGGATCGTCGCCGGCCCGCCCGCGTTTTTGCAGCGGCTTGTCGATGAAAGCCGGGCGGAAGGGAAAACGGTCGGCGTGTTGACGACCGAGGAGAACCGGGATCAGTATGCGGCCGATGTCGTGCTGCCGTGCGGAACGCGCCAGGCGCTTGAGACGGTCGCGAGCCGGCTGTACGACACGCTGCGCCGATTTGATGAAACGAACGTCGATCTCATTTACAGCGAGGCGTTTCCGGAAGAAGGAATCGGCGCGGCGATCATGAACCGGCTCCGCAAAGCAGCCGGCGGACGCGCCATCAGCGAACAGCGGAAATGAAAGGACGGCCGTCTGTATAGATGCAGTGAACAAGTTTCACGTATCCTGGTCGAAAAAGCAGCTTGTCTATTTTTTGACGGTCGGAGGCAAGCCGCAGGCTTCTTCGTCGCGCCTTGGCGTGACGGAAGACCGAACGGAAACGCGCTTCACAGATCCATGTATGGGTTTGGAAGCGGCGTTGTTCGGTCGTGCGATAGTCGAGAAAACGGCTCTGCAAACGGTAAGGTTCAAATGGCAACTAGAGGATTTGGGGGATGCCGTTTCCAAGCGCGAAACCGGTCTGTTGTGGACCGGTTTTTTCTTTTCCGTCCGCCCGTCAATCAGGCGGCGCCCATTGGCTGCCCGCTCTGCTTCTAAACTGCCCTGGACGTGCATATGTTTAGCAATAAGGCCGGTCCGGGAGGGAAGAAACATGGGCGCATTCATCGGCGAAATCATCGCGCTGTCAATGATGGCGCTGGCGCTGGGCATGGACGCGTTTTCAGTCGCTTTAGGAATGGGGCTGTTGCGCCTCCGGCTGCGGCAAATGTTTTATATCGGGTTGACGATCGGCTTGTTTCATATTCTCATGCCGCTTGCTGGCATGGCGGTCGGCCGCCTGCTGTCGCGCGAGTTCGGAAGTGTCGCGACATACGCGGGCGGGGCGCTGCTGTTATGGCTTGGCGGGCAAATGATCATCGCCTCGTTCCGGAGGGACGATGGCTCACCGCTGTTTCCGCGTGGGGTGGGGTTGCTTTTTTTTGCGTTCAGCGTCAGCCTAGACAGCTTTTCCGTCGGGCTGAGCCTCGGCATTTTCGGAGCGCGGACGATGGTGACGATTTTGCTGTTTGGTCTGTTCAGCATGGTGCTGACATGGGTTGGGCTTTTTGTCGGCCGCCATTTTCAGCAATGGCTCGGTTCTTACAGCGAAGCGCTCGGCGGCAGCATTTTGCTGGCGTTCGGGCTCAAGCTGCTTTTTCTATAAACGGCGGCAGGCGGTTTTCCTTCAGTGGAAAAAAGCGGACTGCCTGCTTTTTTTGCGGCTCTTCACCAAAAGTTGTACTTGATTTTTTCTGAACATACCCTATTTACGCTTGTGAGGGAAAATCAGCACTTTTTGCCTATC
This sequence comes from Geobacillus zalihae, assembly GCF_030414215.1. NCBI lineage: Bacteria > Bacillati > Bacillota > Bacilli > Caryophanales > Anoxybacillaceae > Geobacillus > Geobacillus zalihae. The sequence continues at coordinate 3,399,438 of NZ_CP129217.1, read as the reverse complement.
CTTACGCAGGAAACCGCATTGCTTGTCAAGTACATGTTGTGGTGAAGAGCCTTTTTTTGCTCTTTTCCCTATGGTATATTGATGGTAAGTCATTGATGTGAAGAGGTGGTTGTATGCCATACCGCATTTTGTTCGTCTGCACGGGCAATACGTGCCGAAGCCCGATGGCCGCTGCATTGTTGGAGAATAAGCAGCTGCCAGGCGTCGAGGTGAAATCGGCCGGCGTGTTTGCGGCGGAAGGGAGCGAGGCGTCGGTTCACGCCAAGACGGTGTTGAAGGAAAAAGGAATCGAAGCGGCCCACCGCTCCTCGCAGCTGAAAAAAGAGCATATCGACTGGGCGACGCACGTGCTGGCGATGACATCCGGCCATAAAGAAATGATCGTCGAGCGTTTCCCAGAAGCGAAGGACAAAACGTTTACGTTGAAGCAGTTCGTCTCGGGAACAGACGGCGACATCGCCGATCCGTTCGGCGGGCCGATTGAAGTGTACCGGGCGGCGCGCGATGAGCTGGAGACGCTCATTGACCGCTTGGCGGAAAAGTTGCAAACAGAACAATGAGGTAAAGAAGTGAGGGGGAACACAAATGGGGGGGACAAGTCATCGGTTCGGTTTGCGCCTGAAGCTCGTCGTCTTTACGACAGCGTTGGCGCTGATCACGTATTCAACGAGCGCCTTTTTCTTGTACGTTTTGTATGATCAGTGGTTCGCCTCATGGAACAAAAGCGTGTTCACGATGATCGTGTTGCTCCTTGGCATCTTTTGGTCCGGAGTGCTTGCCTATTTGGCCGCTGGCTGGATTACAAGGCCGCTGCAACGGCTCGAGGAAGCGGCGGCAAAGGCGACGGAAGGGCATATCGATGAGGATGTTCCGCTGCCCTCTTCCCATGACGAAATTCGCTCGCTGGCTGTCGCGTTCAACCGGATGCTCGGCCATTTGCGCGCAGTCGTCGCCAATGTGGAAGAGAGCGCAGCGCGCACGACTGAAAAGACGGCGGAAATGAGGCAGGCGTCCGAAACAGCGTCAAACCGTGCACGCGATATTGCAGCGACCATTGACGACATTTCCAAAGGGGCGGCGTCTTCGGCCGAGGCGATTCAAGAGGCGGCTGCGGCGGCCGAGGATGTGCTCGCCATCGCAGTACAAGTAAAAGAAACAGCCGAGCGTGCGGAACAGTCGGTATATGGGATGGCCGAAACGCTGAAGGCAAGCCGCGATATCATCCATTCGCTTGTCAGCGGCATCGATCAGCTGGCTGACGATCAAGAACGGTCGCGGGCGGCTGTCAAGCAGCTCGAAGCACACGCCAATCAAATCGGCAACATTACGTTGCTTGTCGCGGACATCGCTGAACAGACGAACTTGCTTGCGCTCAATGCTTCCATTGAGGCAGCCCGCGCCGGCGAGCACGGCCGGGGGTTTGCCGTCGTCGCTGAGGAAGTGCGCAAGCTGGCTGATGAGAGCGCCAAGGCGGTCAAGAAAATCGCGGAACTGGTCGGCAACATTCAAAATGAAGTCGCCCGTGTGGTGGCGCAAATGGACAAGCAGGTGGCTGCTGCCAACGCTGAGGCGGCGAAAGGGGAGCGCACGAATGAGGCCATTGCGGCCATGGCGGCCTCAGCTGATGAAGTGATCCGCGCCGTCCATGACATCGCTGAGCTGGCGAAGCGTCAAATGGGGCATATGGAGCGGGCCGCGGCGCAGACGCAAGAAGTGGCGGCGATTGCTGAGCAGACGTCCGCCGGCGCGCTCGAAGTTGCGGCGGCGACCGAGGAGCAGGCCGCATCGATCAACGATGTGCATAAACTGGCTGGCGAGTTGGTTGAACAGGCCGAACAATTGCAGGCGGCTGTCGCCCGGTTCCGCACCCGTTGATGCACATGCAAATATGATTCATCGAAAGGAGGAAGGGCGATTCCTCCCTGGCTTTCGCTATCACTGCGAAGCCTAGGGCTCCCCGCCCGAACGTGATGAAAGTCGCTATTGCTTCTGACCATGGTGGAATTCGCATTCGTGAGGAAATTAAAGCACTGTTGGATGAAATGGGAATCGAGTACACCGATTTTGGCTGCGATTGTGAAACATCGGTCGATTACCCGGATTACGCGCTTCCCGTCGCTGAAAAAGTGGCGCGCGGCGAATTTGATCGCGGCATTTTGATCTGCGGCACCGGCATCGGCATGACGATCGCCGCCAACAAAGTGAAAGGGGTGCGCTGCGCCCTTTGCCACGACGTCTACAGCGCCAAGCTGACGCGCATGCATAACGACAGCAACATTCTCGCGATGGGGGAGCGCGTCATCGGCCCCGGCCTGGCGCGCGAAATCGCCAAGGCATGGCTTGAGACCGAATTTGAAGGCGGACGCCATGCGCGGCGAATCGGCAAAATCGCCGACTATGAAAACAAGCATTTGTAGGCGGAACCAGGGCCGCATCGGAGCGGATGCGGCCTGTGGGCCATAAGCGAAAGGTGTGGGCGTCTAGCTTCATGAGGGCAGCAGCGCAAAGGCTGGGAATTCGGCGATGTTCACAACAAACGCTGTTCATCTTTCGCGAATCATTGGTGAAAATACTAGAAGGCCATTGAAAAACAGCCGTTTTTTTGAAATGGATGATTCTCAAGTGAAGGAAGAGCAGCATGTATAAGGTTTCTCCATTTGAAAAGCAACGTGATGGAGCCGCATTTTTCGTTACATCACCAGACTTCTAGTGTTCGTCAAGGATCGTGTGGGGCACACCGTGCGAAGGAGGGAAGGGAATGGACGCACGATTGACCGAATGGCGGCAGCAATGGCAAGCCATCTTGCATGAGTTTCGCCAACAGGCGCCGCTTGGCCGCGGCGATGTCGTTGTGATCGGCTGCAGTACGAGCGAGGTGCTTGGCGAGCGGATCGGCACGGCTGGATCGATGGACGTTGCCGCCATGCTGTTTGCCGAGCTTGACGCGTGGCGGCGCGAAACCGGCATTGCGCTCGCGTTTCAATGTTGTGAACATTTAAACCGGGCGCTTGTTGTCGAACGGGAAACCGCCAAAACTCACGGGCTGGAGATCGTTTCGGTCGTTCCGGTGCCGAAAGCGGGTGGGGCGATGGCCGCCTACGCCTATCGAACGTTCGCTGACCCGGTCGTTGTCGAGGCGATTCGCGCCGATGCCGGCATTGACATCGGCCATACGCTCATCGGCATGCATTTGAAGCCGGTTGCCGTTCCCGTGCGCGTTTCGGTGAAGCACATTGGATCGGCGTGCGTGACGCTGGCGAAAACGCGGCCGAAGCTGATCGGCGGCGCCCGAGCGGTCTACTCGTTGGAAAATCCGAATGATTCCTGTTCTTTCTAGCGGTTTCATTCATTTTTTCTTTGAATTTGCCTAGCTGAAGCTGATAAAATAAAAACGAATATTCACTGATTTCGCATAAGGGGGAGCTATTGATGAATTACTTGCCACAACAAGATCCGCAAGTGTTCGCCGCTATTGAGCAAGAGCGGAAGCGGCAGCATGCGAAAATTGAACTGATCGCCTCGGAAAACTTTGTCAGCCGCGCGGTCATGGAAGCGCAAGGGTCGGTTTTGACGAACAAATATGCGGAAGGCTATCCGGGACGCCGCTACTACGGCGGTTGTGAATATGTCGACATCGTCGAAGAGTTGGCGCGCGAGCGGGCAAAGCAATTGTTCGGAGCGGAACATGCGAATGTCCAGCCGCACTCGGGGGCGCAGGCGAACATGGCCGTTTATTTCACTGTTTTGGAGCACGGCGACACGGTGCTTGGCATGAACTTGTCGCACGGCGGCCATTTGACGCACGGCAGCCCGGTCAATTTCAGCGGCATTCAGTACCATTTTGTCGAATACGGCGTCGATCCAAAAACGCATGTCATTGACTATGACGACGTGCGCGAAAAAGCGCGCCTTCACCGGCCGAAGTTGATCGTCGCCGGCGCGAGCGCTTATCCCCGCATCATCGACTTCGCCAAGTTCCGCGAGATTGCCGATGAAGTCGGCGCCTATTTAATGGTTGACATGGCCCATATTGCCGGTCTTGTTGCGGCAGGTGTTCATCCGAACCCGGTTCCGTACGCCCATTTCGTTACGACGACGACGCACAAAACGCTGCGCGGTCCGCGCGGCGGGATGATTTTATGCCAAGAGCAGTTCGCCAAACAGATCGACAAAGCGATTTTCCCTGGCATTCAAGGCGGCCCGCTCATGCATGTTATTGCCGCGAAAGCCGTCGCGCTCGGTGAAGCGCTGCAAGACGACTTTAAAGTCTACGCGAAGCGCGTCGTGGAGAATGCCAAACGGCTCGCAGCCGCCTTGCAAAACGAAGGATTCACCCTCATTTCCGGCGGCACGGACAACCATTTGCTGCTTGTCGATTTGCGCCCGCAGCAACTGACCGGGAAAACGGCGGAGAAAGTGCTCGATGAGGTCGGGATTACGGTCAACAAAAACACGATTCCGTACGATCCGGAAAGCCCGTTTGTCACAAGCGGCATCCGCATCGGCACGGCCGCGGTCACGACGCGCGGCTTCGGATTGGAAGAGATGGACGAAATCGCCGCCATCATCGGCCTTGTGCTGAAAAACGTCGGCAGCGAACAAGCGCTTGAGGAAGCGCGCCAACGCGTCGCCGCTTTGACAGAAAAGTTTCCGCTCTATCAAGACTAAGCGCCGCCGCTTCGTCCGAAACCGTACGGTGCACCGCCTCCGGATTTGGCGGTGCGCCTTTTTCCGTTCGTTCGGCAGTTGAATAGGCGCTCGTTTTCCAGTAGAATGTATAGAAGTGCAGCGCATACATACGGAAGAGGAGAGTTGACCCATGGGAAAAGTGTACGTCTTTGATCATCCGCTCATCCAGCATAAATTGACCTACATTCGCGACAAGAATACGGGCACGAAAGAATTTCGCGAGCTTGTCGACGAAGTGGCGACGTTGATGGCGTTTGAAATTACACGTGATCTGCCGCTTGAGGAAGTCGAGATCGAAACCCCCGTCAGTAAAGCCAGAGCGAAAGTGATCGCCGGCAAAAAACTGGGCGTCATTCCGATTTTGCGCGCCGGCATCGGCATGGTTGACGGCATCCTGAAGCTCATCCCGGCGGCGAAAGTCGGCCATATCGGCTTGTACCGCGATCCCCAAACATTAAAGCCGGTCGAATATTACGTCAAGCTGCCGAGCGATGTCGAAGAGCGCGATTTTATCATCGTCGACCCGATGCTCGCAACCGGCGGATCAGCGGTGGCGGCGATCGATGCGCTGAAAAAGCGGGGTGCGAAAAGCATTAAATTTATGTGCCTGATCGCGGCGCCGGAAGGAGTCAAAGCGGTGGAAACGGCCCACCCGGATGTGGACATTTACATCGCTGCCCTTGATGAGCGGTTGAACGACCACGGCTATATTGTCCCTGGTCTTGGCGACGCCGGCGATCGGCTGTTTGGCACAAAATAACAGCTGCAAGGCGCCCCGCGCCGCGCGGGGTTCGCATTCCATCGAGCGGTGGAGAGGGTGCCTTGCCCATGCGTCAGTTAAGCGCTTGCATCGAATCATGAAAAGGAAAATAGGCTAAAAATAAAATATATCATTATACATCATCATTGTGAGAAGAAAATGAGAAATTGTCACAAATTATTAATATTTGCCCTATGTGAATGAGGTTTTACGTGGAAACACATTGACATTGACCAGGCCGTATTGTATCCTTTACAAGGGGTAGATTGAGAAGGTTTTCATTATGTTAAAGGGTGTGTTGGCATGTCCCCAAAACAGCGCCACCCGTTTCAAGCCATGGCGTTGATGTCCGCCATCGTCTCCCAACTTGTTGGTTCGATTTTGGTCGGCGTTTTCGGCGGGAGATGGATCGATGATCGATTTGGCACCGAGCCGATCTTTTTGATCGTCGGCCTTTTGCTTGGACTGGCGGCCGGCGTGTATGCGATGTTGCGCTTGATCCGCCAATATTTCTCTGGGGAGCAATAAAATGGGAAATCTTCAAGCGATGTTTTGGCGGCAAGTTCGATACATATTGTATTTGCTCGCCATCTATACGCTCGGCTTTGGATTTACGCCGTATAAAACCGTTTTTCTCAGCTTGATTCTCGGCACATCGATCAGCCTCCTCATGGTTTGGAACTTAACCTGGAAAATCGAAAAATTCGGACAAGCGGTGGCGGCGCGCAAAAAAGTGCGCACATTAGGCACCTTATCGCGTTTGGCGCTTGCCGCATTGGCTGCTGTCATTGTTCTGACGTATCCGCAATATTTTCATATCGTGCCAACCGTTTTGGGATTAATGACATCCTACATTGTCATTATAATAGATTTCTTCTTTCACAAATGGAAAAACGACAAGCTGCAGGCATGAAAGCGAGGTGAGAGAGGATGGAGCATAAAGCGCCGCTTGTCGAATTTTTAGGCCTTACGTTTAATTTATCTGATATGTTGATGATTACGATCACCTGTTTGATCGTTTTCATCATTGCTGTTGCGGCTACTCGCTCGCTTCAGCTGCGCCCGACGGGGATGCAAAACTTTATGGAGTGGGTCTTTGACTTTGTTAGAGGCATCATTAACAGCACGATGGATTGGCAAACGGGCGGCCGCTTTTTGACGCTGGGGGTCACGCTCATCATGTATGTGTTTGTGGCCAATATGCTTGGACTGCCGTTTTCCGTCCATGTCAACGGCGAACTTTGGTGGAAATCGCCGACCGCGGATGCGACCGTTACGTTGACGCTGGCGGTGATGGTCGTCGCCCTCACCCACTACTATGGGGTGAAAATGAAAGGGGCATCCGACTATTTGCGCGATTACACCCGTCCAGTCGCCTGGTTGTTCCCGCTTAAAATCATCGAAGAGTTTGCCAACACGCTGACGCTCGGTTTGCGTCTTTTCGGGAACATTTACGCCGGGGAAATTTTGCTTGGCTTGCTCGCCAGCCTTGGCACGCATTACGGTGTGCTTGGCGCTGTTGGCGCAGCCATTCCGATGATGGTGTGGCAAGCGTTCAGTATTTTTGTCGGAACGATTCAGGCGTTCATTTTTACGATGTTAACCATGGTTTATATGGCTCATAAGGTCAGTCATGACCATTGAGCATTCCTTATCATTTCATTAAGGACTTGAAACATTACTTTAACATGGTGAAGGAGGATCTATCAACATGAGTTTGGGTGTACTTGCAGCTGCGATTGCGGTAGGTTTGGGGGCGTTAGGCGCCGGCATCGGCAACGGGTTGATCGTCAGCCGTACCATTGAAGGGATTGCTCGTCAACCAGAATTGCGTCCGGTTTTGCAAACGACGATGTTCATCGGGGTTGCGTTGGTTGAGGCGCTTCCGATCATCGGTGTCGTCTTCTCGTTCATTTACTTAGGTCGATAAGAAATCGATATGGAAAGTGATGGCGAAGTTCGTGTCAACGACCACCTTCGCCATTCCTTTATGTGCGGTTTTGCGAGACCGCATCGGTGCGATAGCTGTCGAAAGGAGTGAAACGCGGTGTTGTGGAAGGCAAACGTATGGGTGCTCGGCGAAGCGGCGCATGGCATCAGCGGCGGCACGATTATTTACCAATTGCTGATGTTCATTATTTTGCTGGCCTTGCTGCGCAAATTCGCTTGGCAGCCGTTAATGAATATCATGAAACAACGTGAAGAACATATCGCGAACGAAATCGACCAGGCGGAAAAACGCCGTCAAGAAGCAGAAAAACTTCTTGAAGAACAGCGCGAACTGATGAAGCAGTCGCGCCAAGAAGCGCAAGCGCTCATTGAAAACGCGCGCAAGCTGGCTGAAGAGCAGAAAGAACAAATTGTCGCCTCGGCCCGTGCGGAAGCGGAACGGGTGAAAGAAGCGGCGAAAAAAGAAATCGAGCGTGAAAAAGAACAGGCGATGGCCGCGCTCCGTGAACAAGTGGCCTCGTTGTCTGTCTTGATCGCCTCAAAAGTGATTGAAAAAGAGCTGACCGAGCAAGATCAACGCAAGCTGATCGAAGCGTACATCAAAGACGTTCAAGAGGTAGGAGGAGCGCGATGAACCAAGAAGTGATCGCCAAACGGTACGCGTCCGCTTTGTTCCAAATCGCGCTCGAACAAGGACAGCTTGATCGAATCGAAGAAGATGTTCGCGCCGTGCGCCAGGCGTTGGCGGAAAACGGCGAGTTTTTATCGCTTCTTTCGTATCCGAAACTTTCCTTGGATCAGAAAAAAGCGCTCATCCGCGAAGCGTTCGCCGGTGTGTCCACTCCGGTGCAAAACACGCTTCTCCTTCTTCTGGAGCGCCATCGCTTCGGCCTTGTGCCCGAGCTGGCGGAACAGTTTCTCGCCCTCGTCGACGATGCGCGCGGCATCGCCAAGGCGGTCGCCTATTCGGCGCGGCCGTTGACGGACGAAGAACTGCGGGCGCTTTCCGACGTCTTTGCCCAAAAAGTCGGCAAACAGACGCTTGAGATTGAAAACATCATTGATCCGGAACTCATCGGCGGCGTGAGGCTGCGCATCGGCAACCGCATTTACGACGGCAGCGTCAGCGGGCAGCTTGAACGGATTCGGCGGCAGCTGATCGGCTAACATTTGAAGACAGGGGTGAAAGGCATGAGCATTCGAGCGGAAGAAATCAGCGCGCTCATTAAGCAGCAGATTGAAAACTATGAATCGCAAATCCAAGTGAGCGATGTCGGAACCGTCATCCAAGTCGGCGACGGGATCGCGCGCGCTCATGGGCTCGATAACGTCATGTCCGGCGAGCTTGTTGAATTTGCCAACGGCGTGATGGGCATGGCGTTGAACTTGGAAGAAAACAACGTCGGTATCGTTATTTTAGGACCGTACACCGGCATTAAAGAAGGGGACGAAGTGCGCCGTACGGGCCGGATCATGGAAGTGCCCGTTGGGGAAGCGCTCATCGGCCGCGTCGTCAACCCACTCGGTCAGCCTGTTGACGGATTAGGGCCGGTGGAAACGACGGAAACGCGCCCGATTGAAAGCCGTGCGCCGGGCGTTATGGACCGGAGATCGGTGCATGAGCCGCTGCAAACCGGGATTAAAGCGATCGACGCGCTCGTGCCGATCGGCCGCGGCCAGCGCGAGCTCATCATCGGCGACCGGCAAACGGGGAAAACGTCCGTCGCCATTGACACGATCATCAACCAAAAAGACCAAAACATGATTTGTATTTATGTCGCCATCGGGCAAAAAGAATCGACGGTCCGCACCGTTGTCGAAACGCTCCGCAAACACGGCGCGCTCGACTATACGATCGTCGTCACCGCCTCGGCGTCGCAGCCGGCTCCGCTTTTGTTCTTGGCGCCGTATGCCGGTGTGGCGATGGGCGAGTATTTCATGTATAAAGGCCAACACGTGTTAGTGGTCTATGACGATTTATCGAAACAAGCCGCGGCATACCGCGAATTGTCGCTCTTGCTTCGCCGTCCGCCGGGCCGTGAAGCGTATCCGGGGGATATTTTCTACTTGCACTCCCGCCTGCTTGAGCGCGCAGCGAAATTGAGCGATGCCAAAGGCGGCGGTTCCTTGACCGCGCTTCCGTTCGTCGAAACGCAAGCGGGCGATATTTCCGCGTACATTCCGACGAACGTCATCTCGATTACGGACGGGCAAATTTTCTTGCAATCGGACTTGTTCTTCTCCGGCGTCCGCCCAGCGATCAACGCAGGGTTGTCCGTTTCGCGCGTCGGTGGGGCAGCGCAAATCAAAGCGATGAAAAAAGTAGCCGGGACGCTCCGTTTGGACTTGGCCGCTTACCGTGAGCTGGAGGCGTTCGCCCAATTCGGCTCCGACCTCGACAAGGCGACGCAAGCGAAGCTCGCCCGCGGGGCGCGCACGGTCGAAGTGCTGAAGCAAGATTTGCATCAGCCGATTCCGGTCGAAAAACAAGTGTTGATCATCTATGCATTGACGCGCGGCTTTTTGGACGACATTCCGGTTGAAGATGTGCGCCGTTTCGAGAAAGAGTTTTACTTGTGGCTCGACCAAAACGGCCAACACTTGCTTGAGCACATCCGCACGACGAAAGATCTTCCGAACGAAGACGATCTCAATAAAGCGATCGAAGCGTTCAAGAAAACGTTTGTCGTTTCACAATAAGGCCGGCGGGGGCATATCGCCCCCTCACGCCTGTTAGAACCCGTGCAGCAAAAAGGTGGTGAAACCTTTGGCATCGTTACGCGATATTAAAACGCGCATCAATGCGACGAAGAAGACAAGCCAAATTACAAAAGCGATGGAAATGGTCTCGACGTCGAAGCTGAACCGAGCGGAGCAAAACGCGAAATCGTTCGTTCCATATATGGAGAAAATTCAAGAAGTCGTGGCCAATGTGGCGCTTGGCGCCGGGGGGGCTTCGCATCCGATGCTCGTTTCGCGCCCGGTGAAAAAAACCGGGTATCTCGTGATCACGTCGGATCGCGGTCTGGCTGGCGCGTACAACAGCAACGTGCTGCGCCTCGTGTACCAAACGATCCAAAAACGCCATGCTTCTCCGGACGAATATGCGATCATCGTCATCGGCCGCGTCGGGTTGAGCTTTTTCCGCAAGCGGAACATGCCGGTCATTCTCGACATCACCCGCTTGCCGGACCAGCCGTCGTTTGCCGATATTAAAGAAATCGCCCGCAAAACGGTTGGGTTATTCGCCGACGGTACGTTTGACGAGCTGTATATGTATTACAACCATTACGTGAGCGCGATCCAGCAAGAGGTGACGGAACGGAAGCTTCTGCCGCTCACTGACTTGGCGGAGAATAAGCAGCGCACGGTGTACGAATTTGAACCGTCGCAAGAAGAAATTTTGGACGTCTTATTGCCGCAGTATGCGGAAAGCCTCATTTACGGCGCATTGCTCGATGCAAAAGCAAGCGAACACGCCGCCCGCATGACGGCGATGAAGAACGCAACGGACAATGCGAACGAGCTCATTCGCACATTGACGCTTTCCTACAACCGCGCTCGGCAAGCGGCGATTACGCAAGAAATTACGGAAATTGTCGCCGGAGCAAACGCCTTGCAATAGGGGACTAGCAAGTTAGGAGGGAAAACGATGACAAGAGGACGCGTTATCCAAGTCATGGGTCCGGTTGTAGACGTCAAGTTTGAGAACGGCCACTTGCCGGCGATCTACAACGCCCTGAAAATTCAACATAAAGCGCGCAACGAAAACGAAGTCGACATCGACTTGACATTGGAAGTCGCCTTGCACCTTGGCGATGATACAGTACGGACGATCGCGATGGCGTCCACAGACGGCCTCATCCGCGGCATGGAAGTCATCGATACCGGTGCACCGATTTCGGTGCCGGTCGGCGAAGTCACGCTTGGCCGCGTGTTCAACGTCTTGGGCGAGCCGATCGACTTGGAAGGCGACATTCCGGCTGACGCCCGCCGCGACCCGATTCACCGTCCGGCGCCAAAATTCGAGGAATTGGCGACGGAAGTCGAAATTTTGGAAACGGGGATTAAAGTCGTTGACTTGCTTGCCCCGTATATTAAAGGCGGAAAAATCGGTTTGTTCGGCGGCGCTGGCGTAGGAAAAACGGTCTTGATTCAAGAGCTGATCCACAACATCGCCCAAGAGCACGGCGGGATTTCCGTCTTTGCTGGCGTCGGCGAACGGACACGCGAAGGAAACGACTTGTACCATGAGATGAAAGATTCCGGCGTCATCAGCAAAACGGCCATGGTGTTCGGACAAATGAATGAGCCGCCGGGGGCGCGGATGCGCGTCGCCTTGACCGGCTTGACGATGGCCGAATACTTCCGTGATGAACAAGGCCAAGACGTGTTGCTCTTTATCGATAACATCTTCCGTTTCACGCAGGCCGGTTCGGAAGTGTCGGCGCTGTTAGGCCGCATGCCGTCGGCCGTTGGTTACCAACCGACATTGGCGACGGAGATGGGTCAATTGCAAGAGCGGATCACGTCGACGGCGAAAGGCTCGATCACCTCGATTCAAGCGATTTACGTCCCGGCCGACGACTATACGGACCCGGCTCCGGCCACGACGTTCTCGCACTTGGATGCGACGACGAACCTGGAGCGGAAGCTCGCGGAAATGGGGATTTATCCGGCCGTTGACCCGCTCGCTTCGACATCGCGTGCGCTGGCGCCGGAAATCGTCGGCGAGGAGCACTACCAAGTCGCCCGCAAAGTGCAGCAAACGCTGCAACGTTATAAAGAATTGCAAGACATCATCGCCATCTTGGGGATGGATGAACTGTCGGATGAAGACAAACTCGTCGTTCATCGCGCCCGCCGCATCCAGTTCTTCTTGTCGCAAAACTTCCACGTGGCGGAGCAGTTCACGGGCCAACCGGGCTCCTACGTGCCGGTGAAAGAAACAGTGCGCGGCTTTAAAGAAATTTTGGAAGGCAAATACGACCATCTTCCGGAAGATGCGTTCCGCTTAGTCGGCCGCATTGAAGAAGTCGTTGAAAAAGCGAAAGCGATGGGTGTCGAAGTGTGACCCGGGATAGGGGGATTGGACAATGAAAACGATCCACGTGAGCGTCGTTACTCCTGATGGCCCGGTGTACGAAGACGATGTTGAGATGGTCAGCGTCAAAGCGAAAAGCGGCGAGCTCGGCATTTTGCCGGGGCACATCCCGCTTGTCGCCCCGCTCGAGATCAGCGCGGCCCGGTTGAAAAAAGGCGGCAAAACGCAATACATTGCCGTCAGCGGCGGCTTTTTGGAAGTCCGCCCGGACAACGTGACGATTTTGGCTCAAGCTGCTGAACGGGCGGAGGACATTGACGTCCTCCGCGCCAAAGCGGCGAAAGAGCGGGCGGAGCGCCGCCTGCAAAGCCAGCAGGATGACATCGACTTCAAACGGGCCGAACTGGCGTTAAAACGCGCCATGAACCGTTTGAGCGTTGCGGAAATGAAGTAAAAAGCAGGGGAGTTTTTCCCCTGCTTTTTTTGATGAAAACGGAAGAATCGTCCGTCAAGGAGAGAGGCAAACGCTCTCTCTTTTTTCGTTCCTCGCATTCCGTCGCTTCAACAAAGATGAAGCGCTTACATGAATGGATACCGTGTTGACAGTGTTAACTTGAAGTTTTGCTGACACGGCTGGATATAAATGTTATAATGAAATCGAAGGAATTATTGAAAAATTTCATCATTAACACCATACGTATGTAGTAAACCGGAAGGGGGCGAGCTGGTTGAGCAACATCTATGCAAACAGTTATTTGATCATCTTCGTCTTCCTTTGCCTCGGTGTGTTGCTGCCGATCGGGGCGCTCACGGCCGGGCGGTGGCTGCGGCCGCACGTGCCGAGTGATGCAAAGGCGACAACGTATGAAAGCGGTAACAATCCCTTTCACGACTCGCGCGTTCAGTTCCAAGTTCGGTACTACCTATTTGCCTTGCTGTTTGTCATTTTCGATATCGAGACGGTGTTTTTGTACCCGTGGGCTGTTGTCTATGACCAACTCGGCTTGTTCGCGTTGGTGGAAATGATCATTTTCATCGTTTTGCTTGCCATTGGCCTTATCTATGCTTGGAAAAAGAAGGTGTTACGATGGATGTGAAATGGGAGGGTTTTTCTGGCGTCGAAATGGAAGAAGTGAAGCGAAACGTCTTTTTGACGACGTTGGAACAGTTGAAAGGATGGGCCCGAAGCAGTTCGCTTTGGCCGTTGACGTTCGGCCTTGCCTGTTGCGCTATCGAGATGATGGCGGTCGGCGGCGCCCATTACGACCTCGACCGGTTCGGTTCGTTTTTCCGCGCCTCGCCGCGGCAGGCGGACGTCATGATTGTCTCGGGCACGGTGACGAAAAAAATGGCGCCGCTCTTGCGCCGGTTGTATGACCAAATGCCCGAACCGAAATGGGTCATCGCCATGGGTTCGTGTGCGACAGCCGGCGGCCCGTACGTCAAATCGTACAGCGTCGTCAAAGGCGTCGACCAAATTGTCCCGGTGGACGTGTACATACCAGGCTGTCCGCCGAACCCGGCAGCGCTCATCTACGGCATTCATAAATTAAAAGAAAAAATCCGACTGGAAGCCAAAACGGGGAAGAAGGTGCTGTAACCGATGGATGAAGAAAAAGATTTGGCCCAGCGAAAAAAAGAAGCAGCCGAGCGGGCAAAACAGCTGGCGCGCGAACGGCTTGCGGCCAAGCAAGCAGCAGAACAGGCGAAGCAAGCCGCTGAAACCGGTGACGCCCGAAGCGATGATTTGAATCCTTCTTCAGATGTATCCGACGGCCCGGCAAATGAAGCGCCGGGCGGCGCGGCGCAGCCGCCATCGGCTGAAGACATCGCGTCAGCGAAAAAACGAGTTGCCGAAGAGGTGCGAGCCAAGGCCGCCGAGTTGCGGCGACAGCGCGAGGCGGCGGCGTCCGGGGACGACCTCGAGGCGGCGAAGCGGAAGGCGGCGGAGGAAGCGCGGGCGAAAGCGGCCGAACTGCGGCGACAACGCGAGGCGGCGGCGTCCGGGGACGACCTCGAGGCGGCGAAGCGGAAGGCGGCGGAGGAAGCGCGGGCGAAAGCGGCCGAACTGCGGCGACAACGCGAGGCGGCGGCGTCGGGAGCGGGGTCCGGGGACGACCTTGAGGCGGCGAAGAAGAAAGCGGCGGAAGAAGCGCGGGCGAAAGCGGCCGAACTGCGTCGTCAGCGCGAGGCGGCGTCGGGAGCGGGGGCTGGGGACGACCTCGAGGCGGCGAAGAAGAAAGCGGCGGAAGAAGCGCGGGCGAAGGCGGCCGAACTACGTCGTCAGCGCGAGGCGGCCGCGTCCGCAGGTGCGTCGGAAGAGGACCTCGAGTTAGCGAAGAAAAAGGCTGCCGCGGCGGCTAAGGCGAAGGCGGCGGCGCTGGCCAAACAGAAGGCCGCTGAAGCGGCGGGAAGCGATGACGAGCTGGCGAAGCAAAAAGCGAAAGCCGCCGCTGCAGCGAAAGCGCGGGCTGCTGCTATGGCGAAGCAGCAAGGCGATGCTGCCGACGATGAGGCGAAACAAAAGGCGATCGCGGCGGCGAAAGCGAAAGCGGCCGCGGCTGCCCGGGCGAAGGCCGCAGCCGCTGGGGAGGATGGCGGGGCGGCGAAGCCATCTGCTTCATCGCCGAACGATCCGCTGCTTGAGAAATATGTCCGCATCATTCATGAGCATCTCGGTTCGGACGTGCTCGAGGATGCATACATCAACCGGCTGGCGAAAGATGTGCCGACGCTTGTCGTGAAAAAAGAGGCGTACTACAAAGTCGCCGAGTTGTTGAAAGGCCATGAACAGCTTCGGTTTGATTATTTATCCGAGCTGCACGGCACCGATTTTCAGACGCATATGGAAGTGTACGTCCATTTGTATTCCTATCCAAACCGGCAGCCGGTGGCGCTGAAAGTCAAAATCGAGCGCGACAACCCGGAAGTCGATTCGCTCGTCCCGCTTTGGCCGGGGGCGAACTGGCCGGAGTGCGAGGCGTACGATTTGCTTGGCATCCGTTTCCGCGGCCACCCGAACTTAATCCGCATCTTTCTTGGGGAGCACTGGGTTGGGCATCCGCTGCGCAAAGATTATGAGCCGTATGATGCGGAGGTGTAGATGATGCTGCGCACAGAAGAAATGATTTTAAACGTCGGCCCTCAACACCCGAGCACGCACGGGGTGTTCCGCCTCATTTTAAAAATTGACGGCGAGATCATTCAAGAGGCGACGCCGGTCATCGGCTATTTGCATCGCGGAACGGAAAAGATCGCCGAAGGGCTGCAATATACGCAAATCATCCCGTACACCGACCGGATGGACTACTTGTCGGCGATGACGAACAACTATGTGCTTTGCCATGCGGTCGAAACGATGATGGGCATTGAAGTGCCGGAGCGGGCCGAATATTTGCGCGTTCTCGCCATGGAGCTCGGGCGGATCGCCAGCCACCTCGTCTGGTGGGGGACGTACTTGCTTGACCTTGGCGCGACGAGCCCGTTTTTGTACGCGTTCCGCGAACGCGAAATGATTATTAATCTATTAAATGAGCTGTCTGGAGCGCGGCTGACGTTCAACTATATGCGCATCGGCGGCGTCAAATGGGATGCGCCGGACGGTTGGATTGACAAAGTGAAGCAGTTCGTTCCGTACATGCGGGAGAAACTTCACGGCTATCATGAGCTTGTCACTGGCAATGAAATTTTCCGCCAGCGCGTCACCGGCGTCGGGCGGTATACGAAAGAAGAGGCGATCAGCTATTCGCTCAGCGGCGTCAACTTGCGGTCGACCGGCGTCAAATGGGATTTGCGCAAAGATGAACCGTATTCGATCTATGACCGCTTTGATTTTGACGTGCCGGTGCGCGATGGCGGCGACTGCCTTGCCCGCTATGAATGCCGGATGGCGGAAATCGAACAGTCGCTTTGCATCATCGAGCAGGCGTGCGAGCAATTTCCGCCTGAGGGGCCGATCATGGGAAAAGTGCCCCGCATCATTAAAGCGCCGCCCGGCGAGACGTTCGTCCGCATCGAGGCGCCGCGCGGCGAGATCGGCTGCTATATTGCGAGCGACGGCAAAAAGGAGCCGTACCGCCTCAAATTCCGGCGCCCGTCGTTTTACAATCTGCAAATACTCCCGAAGCTGCTCAAAGGGGAAAACTTGGCCAATGTCATCGCCATTCTTGGGTCGATTGACATTGTGCTTGGGGAGGTCGACGGATGATGGAACAATGGCTTGAATCCACGCCAAGCTGGTCGAACATCGCCCTGTTTTTCGGGCTTGGGGCGCTGCTTTTGGCGGTCGTGCTCGCCTTTGTCACATACGGCATTTTGGCTGAGCGGAAAGTGATGGGGTTTATGCAAGGGCGCATCGGGCCGAACCAAGTCGGCGGCCGCTTCGGGCTTTTGCAAACGGTCGCGGACGTATTAAAGCTGCTGCTAAAGGAAGATACGATTCCGAAAGCCGCTGACCGCCCGCTGTACGTGCTGGCGCCGATCATCGCCTTTGTGCCGTCGTTTATGGTGCTGGCGGTATTGCCGTTTACCGATTCGTTTCGGTTTGCCGATATCGGCGTCGGCCTTTTGTATTACATCGCCGTTTCCGGCTTGACAACCATCGGCGTTGTCGCCGGCGGCTGGGCGTCAAACAACAAATACGCTCTGCTTGGCGGCATGCGGGCAGCCGCGCAAATGATTTCCTATGAGATTCCGCTCGTCATGTCGGCGCTTGGCGTCGTGCTTTTGGCTGGAAGCATGAATTTAGTCGACATCGTTGCGGCGCAAAAAGACGTCTGGTTCATTTTCGCCCAGCCGTTGGCGTTTTTGATTTTCCTCATTGCCGCGGTGGCCGAGTTGAACCGGACGCCGTTTGACTTGCCGGAGGCGGAGTCCGAGCTCGTCGCCGGCTTCCATGTCGAATATTCCGGGTTCCGTTGGGCGTTCTTTATGCTCGCCGAGTATGTGTATTTGTTCGCCATGGCGGCGCTTGTGACGATTTTGTTTCTCGGCGGTTGGCATCCGGTCGCCTTTCTCGGCTGGATTCC
The DNA here is from genome assembly GCF_030414215.1 of Geobacillus zalihae. Classification (NCBI taxonomy): domain Bacteria; kingdom Bacillati; phylum Bacillota; class Bacilli; order Caryophanales; family Anoxybacillaceae; genus Geobacillus; species Geobacillus zalihae. Next base: position 3,381,968 of record NZ_CP129217.1, on the reverse strand, counting down.
TGGCGCGGTCTGGTTTGCGCTGAAGTTTTGTGCGGTCGTTTTCGTCCTCATTTGGTTTCGCGCCACATTTCCGCGCGTGCGCGCCGACCAGCTGATGGAGTTCGCCTGGAAAGTGCTGCTTCCGCTTTCGCTCGTCAACATTGTGCTGACGGCGGTCGTGAAAGCGTGGTTTTTCTAAAAGGCCGGTGATTTAGTGAAAAGTCGCGAAAAACGGACTCTTTTCAAATTGAGAAGTCCTGTAAAATCAACGCCTCTCTTTCACCCAAAAGCAACGGATTCGGCGAAATCGGTCGTTTTTCACCAGTCCTCTAAAGGAACAAAGCAACTTGTCTTGCCAAGAAGGGGGCAGCCGCCCATGAGCATGGCCTCCTCCTTCGGGCAGAGGTCGTGTCGGAACGCCACTTTTCCCATGAGAGGGGTAGACGGATGATTGGGTTGATGAAAGGATTGGCGTATACGTTAAAAGAGTTGACGCGCGAAAAAGTGACGTACGATTACCCGCACGAACCGCTCCCGCTCCCGGATCGGTTTCGCGGCATCCAGAAATTTTATCCCGAAAAATGCATCGTGTGCAACCAGTGTGTCAACATTTGCCCGACCGAATGCATCCAGCTGACCGGGAAAAAACATCCCGATCCGACGAAAAAAGGGAAAGTGATTGAGACGTACAACATCAACTTTGAAATTTGCATTTTATGTGATTTGTGCACGGAAGTATGCCCAACGGAAGCGATTGTCATGACGAACAACTTTGAGCTCGCGGAATACAGCCGCGACGCTCTGTATAAAGATTTGGCCTGGCTCGATGAAAACGATACGAACATCAGAAGGGAGAATAAGCCGTGAGCGGAACGGACATCGCCTTTTTCTTGCTCGCCCTCGCGGCGATTGCCGGGGGAGTGACGATGCTCCAGCTGACGAACGTCGTCCATATGGTCATCGCCCTCGTCATGACATTTGTAGGCATTGCCGGGCTGTACGTGCTGTTGTCCGCTGAATTTGTCGCTGTTGTGCAAGTGCTCATCTATTCCGGAGCCATCACGATCATCATGCTGTTTGCGATCATGCTGACGCGCCATCACACAGACGAAAGGGAGCGCCAAACCACCGGCGGCGTCTGGCATAAAGCGGTTGCCGCCCTCTCCGTCATCGCCTTCGGCCTTGCCGTCTACTTCGGCATCCGCCAGCTCGACTTCGGCGCTGACGGCAGCGCGCTTTCGGGCGACAACGCGAAGGCGATCGGCAAGTCGCTTTACTCGTATTATACGATTCCGTTTGAAATCGTGTCCGTCATTTTGCTTGTCGCCTTAATTGGCGCGATCGTGTTGGCGAAAAAAGACGGCAAGGGGGCGGAAGACGAATGACATTATCGGCCTATTTAGCGTTGGCGCTGATCTTGTTTTGCATTGGGCTGTACGGGGCGCTCACGAAGAGGAATACGGTCATTGTGCTCATCTGCATTGAGCTGATGTTAAATGCGGTCAACATCAATTTCGTCGCTTTTGCCAAATACGGCGCCCATCCCAGCGTTCACGGGCACGTGTTCGCGCTGTTTGCGATCGCCGTGGCGGCGGCGGAAGCAGCCGTCGGCTTAGCTGCGCTCATCGCTTTTTACCGCAGCCGGAAGACGGTTCAAGTCGATGAAGCCAATTCGTTGAAACATTAGAGAAGGGGATGGGAACGATGATGAACCTAGCTTGGGTCGTGCCGCTGTTCCCGCTTGGTTCGTTCATTCTGTTGCTGCTGTTCGGACGGAGATGGAAACAGCGAAGCGCCTATGTCGGCATCGCCGCGGCGTTCTTGTCGCTGCTTTTGGCGCTCGCGGTGCTTGTGGACCGCCTCGGCGGGTCGACGTATGAGGCAAACTGGACATGGATGACGATAGGCGGCGTGACGTTGACGGTCGGGATTTCCGCCACCGCCCTAAACGCTTGGATGCTCGTCGTCGTCGCACTCGTCAGCTGGCTCGTCCATGTGTATTCGCAAGGGTACATGGCTGGCGATGAACGGTTTTCCACCTTTTACGCGTATTTGGGCCTGTTTACGTTTGCGATGCTCGGTCTTGTGCTGTCGCCGAATTTGCTGCAGGCGTACATCTTTTGGGAGCTCGTCGGGCTTGGATCGTTTTTGCTGATCGGTTTTTACTTCTATAAGGAAGAAGCAAAAGCGGCGGCGAAAAAAGCGTTCATCATGACGCGCATCGGCGACGTTGGCTTTTTCATCGGCATGATGTTGCTCTTTTGGCAAACGCACAGCTTTGATTACGACGACATTTTCCGCGCCGTCGGCGACGGGACGCTGTCGCCGGGGATGACGACGCTCGCGGCGATCTTGATTTTCATCGGCGCCATCGGCAAATCGGGGCAATTTCCGCTCCATACATGGCTTCCAGACGCGATGGAAGGCCCGACGCCGGTGTCGGCGCTCATCCACGCTGCGACGATGGTGGCGGCCGGTGTGTACCTTGTGGCGGCATTGTTTCCGCTGTATGAGGCAAGCCATGCAGCCATGATGACTGTGGCGACGATCGGCGGGGTGACGGCGATTTTCGCCGCGACGATCGGCTTGGTGCAGACGGACATTAAGCGCGTCCTCGCGTATTCGACGATCAGCCAGCTCGGTTATATGATGTTGGCGCTTGGCGCCGGCAGCTATGTCGCGGCCATCTTCCATTTGACGACGCATGCGTTCTTTAAAGCGCTCCTCTTTTTGGCCGCCGGGAGCGTCATTCATGCCGTCCGTACGCAAAACATCGAGGAAATGGGCGGGCTTTGGCGGCGGCTGCCATGGACCGCGCCGCTATTCCTCATTGGGGCGCTGTCGATCAGCGGGGTTCCGCTATTCGCCGGCTTTTTCAGCAAGGACGAAATTTTGGCCGCCGCCTGGACGAACGGGCCGCGCCTCCTCTTTTGGCTCGCGGTCGCTGCCGCGCTGTTGACGTCGTTTTATATGTTCCGGCTCTTTTTCCTCGTCTTTGCCGGCAAAGCGCGGCATCATGAGGATGCTCATGAAGCGCCAGCCTCGATGGTGGCGCCAATGCTTGTGCTCGGCGTGCTGTCGATTGCATCCGGATACATGCAAACGCCATGGTTTGGCTCGTTCCTTGGCGAATGGTTGACGGATGGAGCGTATCGTCATGAAGCGGCGCCGGGATGGATCGCTGTTTTGGCGACGATCGTGTCGTTTGCAGGGATTTTTCTCGCTTGGCTGATGTACGGGGCGCAGAAAATGCCGCGCGATTGGCTGTCCGCGCGTGTTCCGTATGTTGATGAGCTGCTGCGCCGTCATTACTACATCGATGACATTTACCGTTTGACGGTCGTGTCGCTTGTGTCATGGATCAGCCGCCTGTTGACGTATGTCGACCGCTTCCTTGTTGAAGGGCTCGCCCGGCTTGCCGCCGGCATTGTCGGCGCGGCCGCCTCGGCTGGGTCGCGCGGGCAAAACGGGCAGGCGCAGACGTATGGGGCGGTGACGGTGGCCGGATTGGCGATTTTGGTCGTCATTTTCGCCTTAACAGGGGGGTACTGGCTATGATGTTTTTATCGCTGCTCGTCTTTTCGCCGCTGTTAGGCATCGTGTTGCTGATGTTTGTGCGCAAAACGGATGAACGAATGATTCAATGGCTCGGAACGGCTGCCACCGTACCGCCGCTCATTTTGGCGTTGTTTGCTTTCGTTCAGTCCGGGCGCGGGTTTCGCCTCGAGCGGCTCGACGAAGCACGGGACTGGGTGCGGCTTACGGACCTGCCATTTTTGACGGACGCGGCGTATGTGATCCGCTATGAGCTCGGCATCGATGGGCTGTCGCTTGTCTTTATCGTTCTGACCGCGGTATTGGCGACGTTGGCCGCTTTGGCGTCGATGCTTGTCACAACGGAGAAAAAAGGGTATTTTCTCTGGCTGCTGGCGCTTGAGATTGGCATGCTCGGCGTATTTTCCGCCGCCAATTTCGTTTGGTTTTTCCTCTTCTTAGAAGTGACGTTGGTCGCCATGTTTTTGCTTGTCGGCAAGTGGGGCGGGTTTGAGCGCGAGCGGGCGGCGTACAGCTACTTGTTGTACAACGGGCTCGGCTCGGCTTTGCTGCTTGTCGTGATCGCGGTGCTGCTTGCCCGAACGGGAACAGCGAACTTTGCCTTGCTTCATGAAATGTTACATAATCCAGCGGCGGAAGGGCAACTGATTGCGCCGCTGACGGAGGAAGGGCGTCGCTGGCTGCTCGGCGGGCTGCTGTTGGCATTTGCTGTCAAGCTGCCGGCTGTTCCGTTCCACCGCTGGCTCATCCGCGTCCACGTCGAAGCGCCGCCGCCGGTGGTGATGCTTCATGCCGGGGTGTTGTTGAAAATCGCAGCGTATGGGATGATTCGCTTCGGGGTCGGCTTGTTTCCGGATGAGTTCCGCTCGTTTGCCGGCGTTCTCGCTCTATTTGGCGTCATCAACGTGCTGTACGGCGCGCTGTTGGCGCTTCGCCAGCGCGAATTGAAACATGTGCTCGCCTATTCGAGCGTATCGCACATGGGAGTCGTGCTCATCGGACTCGGCGCGTTGAATGAGGCCGGCATTCAAGGAGCGGTCTTGCAATCGGTGGCTCACGGACTCATCTCGGCCTTGTCGTTTTTGCTTGTCGGCGTGCTCGCTCATCGAATGGGAACAACGGACATCAACCGGCTTGGTGGACTGACGAAAGCGATGCCGCTCTTTTCCGGGTATTTGCTCACAGCGGCGCTCGCCTTGCTCGGTCTGCCGGGGCTGGCGGGATTTGTCGGTGAATTCACGTCGTTCCTCGGGCTGTTTCAAACGAAGCCGGCCCTTGCCGCCGTGGGGGCGCTTGGCTTGATCTTCGCTGCTGTCTACTCGCTGAAAGCCGTCCTTGATATCACATTCGGCCGCCCCCGCGACCGGCGGGAAGCGGTCGTGAGTTCGCGTGAGCCGCAAGCATCTGCGGCAAGCCTCGGTGAACCGCAAGGGGGCGTCGTTGACTTGCAAGGAAAAGAAGCTGTGCCGGCGTTCATCCTCGTCGCGTTGATCGTGGCCGTCGGCGTCTATCCGCAGCTATTGGCCGCGCCGCTTACGGCCGTCGTCAAGACGATGATGAACGGGCTAGGGGGTTGATCACATGAACGATGTATGGCAATCCGATTGGAGCATGATGGCGCCCGAATGGATCGTCCTCGCGGCCGCCATAACGCTGTTGGTGATGGACTTGGCGCTGCCAAGTAGCCGAAGCCGCCGGCCGCTTGCTTGGGGCGCCGCGGCGGCGGCGGCGCTCGCCATGATCGCGACAGCGGCGATGATCCCGGTCGGGTCGGCATCGATTTTGCATGATACGTTCCGGCTCGATGCGTTCGCCAAAGCGTTCAAGCTCATTTTGCTGGCTGGCGGAGCGCTCGCTCTACTTTTAGTGGCCGAATGGGCGCCGAAAGAAGGCAGTCCGCACCGCGGCGAATTTGTCTATATGATGTTGTTTGCGCTGCTTGGGGCGATGATGATGGCGTCTAGCGGCGATTTGCTTACATTATTTGTCAGCCTTGAGCTGCTTTCGGTGTCGTCCTACATTTTGGCCGGTTTGCGCAAAACGGCGCCGGCATCGAACGAGGCGGCGCTCAAATACGTCATTAACGGCGGCATCGCCACCGCCATCATGCTGTTTGGCATGAGTTATGTGTTCGGCTTGACCGGAACGACGAATCTCGGCGGCATCGCGCGCCGCTTGCAGGAGACGAACGAGCCGTACATGCTTGCTTTGGCGTTTCTGCTTTTGCTCATCGGCGTTTCGTTTAAGCTGGCGACTGTTCCGTTTCATATGTGGGCGCCGGACGTGTACGAAGGAGCGCCCGTTCCAGCGACCGCGTTTTTTGCCGTCGTGTCGAAAACGGCCGGCTTTGCCCTTCTTCTCCGTTTGCTGGTGACGATCTTTGCCGCGGCGCCGTCTGAAGGGCGTGACCCATCATCGCTTCTTTTGTCGATGCAGCCGATCATCACCGTGTTAGCTGGATTGACGATGATCATCGGCAGCGTCGTGGCGCTTCGGCAGCGGAGTTTAAAGCGGCTGCTCGCCTACTCAGGCATCGCCCACGCCGGCTACTTGCTCGCGGGGTTTGCCGCGATGTCATGGGCGATGATCGATTCGCTCTGGATGTATTTGCTCGTCTATACGTTGATGAACATCGGGGCGTTTGCCATTATTGCCCATATTGTCAATGAAACCGGATCCGATGATTTGGATGGGCTCGCCGGCTTATATCGGCACCGCCCATTTCTGGCTGCGGCGCTCGGGCTGTTTTTGCTCTCGCTCGCCGGCATCCCAGGAACAGCTGGCTTTATCGCCAAGCTGCATATTTTCATCGGCCTTGTCGTCACAGAGCCGGGCCATTATGTGCTCGCCGCCGTGATGGCGATCACGACCGTCATCTCGTACGTGTACTATTTCAATTTGATCGTCCAGCTCTTTTTCCGCCCGACGTTCACCGCGCCGCTTGGCCGGCTGCCGGCCGGGCTGTCGACCGCCGTCGTTCTTTGCGCGCTTGGAACGTTGGCGATCGGCTGGGCGCCGGGGCTTGCTTACGATATGCTCGCCCAGTTTGGGCATTTTGGCGATTTTTTGCCGTAACGGTAGAATAAAGGGAGAGGGAGAATGCCTCTCCTCTTTTTTTGCGCCGCCGGCTTCGTTTGGAAAGGAGGGGATGCGCTGCGTGCTTTGCGCAGGAAAGCTCCATCGAGCCATGTTTGCTTTCCACCTAGCATGAAAGTTTCAAGGCCTGCGCATTTTCATCGAAAGAGGGGAATGCTCATCCCGCTGGCTTTGTTTCGGGACGAGGAGCACCTTGGATGTGCGGCCGGCTCTGTTTCGGGGGAGAAGAGCTTATCATGCGCCGCTTAATCTGTTTTCGAAACGCATGAAGTGCTTTGGCTGCTCGCCGCGTTCCGAAAAAGAGGAAATGCTTCGTATGCTTCGTTTCACATATGCTTGAGAAAGAGGTGAAATTTGATGATGCCGGTCATCGGCCAACAAGCGTTGATTTCGATTATCGTTCATTTGGCGTTTCTAGCGGTGACGTGGTGGACGCTGCAGGCGGTGCGGCTCGAGGTGCTGCTTCGGCCGAACCGCGTCGTCCAAGGGCGGCTGCTGTACATTTTATTGACGATTGCCATCGGCTCGACGGTGGCGAACTTTTTCCTTGACTATTGGGCTTGGTCAACCGATTTGCCGTATTTGTTCCGCGAATAGGGAGGCCCGGGGCGCCGTGGTGCTTCGGCTCCCCCTCCAATTGCCCGCTTGCCCCGCCCTCTGTCCGGCTGATCCGTTCTTGCCCCCGCCTCTTTGCTCCCCGTCCCGTCCCCTTCTTCCATGGATTCTCGGCTGTTTGCCCTCCGCTTTGATGTTTATTTATGAAATCGATTTCAAAAATCGCCGGTTGTCGATTTTTTTGACGTATGTTCCCTTGCCCGGTGGCAACAATAACAAGTAAGGAGAGGAAGGGAACGAAGATGAGAAAAAATCCAATCTGTTGGCTGATGGCGCTCGTCGCCGCGGTCTTGTTGTTGGCCGCAGGGCAATACCGGACGGAAGGCGCGCGGGGGAACGAATGGTCCGAACCATTGGAAATGATGGCGCACACATTGGCGCAGCACGGTGCCTCGCTCGGCCGCTGGGTCGTGTACACAAGAGAGTATGCCCACGATATTCAAAATGATGCGGACTTTTTCAAAAAAATGGCGGAGTTCAAACAAACATACCGCTCCTTTCACTGGACGTTCCACCAAACGAGCCATTGGCAAAAAGCGATCGGCACGAATGAACATTCCTTGTTTCGTGAACAAATCCAGTTCGTGATGACCGTCACAAATGGAACGCCGCAAACGTATATCCTCTATGAAGCGACCGGCCCAACGTGGAGCCAAGCTGGGTGGAAAGAAGCAGCACAGCACATTCAAAAAACGACGAACGGACTATTTGTGAATCACCCTACATTTTTTGCTTGTATTGAAGGCGAGTTCAGTGGTAATATGGAAGGTGGTTTGTTCGACCAAGCCTCTCAATTGCTTCGCGATTTTCAAGCGACGCCTGTCGAGTGGCTGCGGGAAGAGTCACTCGTTTCCCTGTCTGCATATACTGGGCAGTGGAAGAACGTTCTCCCGGCCGCCAATCATCAGCCGATCAACCTGCAACTCGCCTTGAGAGAAAGATTGGGCGGCAAGACGCGCGTCGTTGCTGGAACCCCAATCATTACCATTGAATACTAATATAGAGAAATTGGACGCGGAGGGGAATACCTTGGAAAAGATCATCGTCCGTGGCGGAAACCGGTTGAGCGGCACCGTCAAAGTGGAAGGCGCAAAAAATGCCGTTTTGCCTGTCATCGCTGCCACTTTATTGGCTACGAAAGGAACAAGTACGATTCATGATGTGCCTGCTCTTTCCGATGTATATACAATCAGTGAAGTGCTCCGCTATTTAGGCGCCGATGTGCACATTGCCGACGAGACGGTTACCGTCGATGCCACCGGTCCGTTGACGGTGGAAGCGCCGTTTGAATATGTGCGAAAAATGCGCGCGTCGGTGCTTGTCATGGGGCCGCTGTTGGCGCGCAACGGCCGAGCCCGCGTGGCGCTGCCGGGCGGCTGTGCCATTGGCTCGCGCCCGATCGATCAACATTTAAAAGGATTTGAAGCGATGGGCGCGTCTGTGAAAGTCGGCAATGGCTTTATCGATGCGGAAGTGAACGGACGGCTCCGCGGCGCCAAAATTTATTTGGACTTTCCAAGCGTCGGGGCGACGGAAAACATTATGATGGCCGCCGTGCTCGCGGAGGGCACGACTGTGATCGAAAACTGTGCGAAAGAGCCGGAAATCGTCGATTTGGCGAACTTTTTGAACGCGATGGGCGCCAAAGTGCGCGGCGCCGGCACCGGAACGATTCGAATCGAGGGAGTTGACGAGCTCGTCGGCACAACGCATACGGTCATTCCGGACCGCATCGAAGCCGGCACGTTTATGGTGGCGGCGGCAATCACCGGCGGCAATGTCCTCGTGCAAGGAGCCGTTCCGGAACATTTAGGCTCGCTGATCGCCAAACTCGAAGAAATGGGCGTGACCGTCATTGAAGAGGAAAGCGGCTTGCGTGTCATCGGTCCGGAAAAGCTGAAAGCCGTCGACATTAAAACGATGCCATATCCGGGCTTTCCGACCGACATGCAGTCGCAAATGATGGCTCTCTTGTTGAAAGCGGAAGGCACGAGCATGATCACCGAGACGGTGTTTGAAAATCGCTTTATGCATGTGGAGGAATTCCGGCGCATGAACGCCGATATTAAAATTGAAGGGCGTTCCGTCATTATCAATGGCCCGTGCCAGCTGCAAGGCGCCGAAGTGGCGGCCACCGATTTGCGCGCAGCGGCGGCGTTGATTTTGGCTGGACTCGCGGCGGACGGCTACACGCGCGTGACCGAGCTTCGTCATCTCGACCGCGGGTATGTCCGCTTCCACGAAAAGTTGGCTGCGCTTGGGGCCGACATTGAACGCGTCCGCGAAGAAACAGAACAATTCGACCAAATTCAAACGATCCAATGGAACGGATAAAGAGCGAAAAACGACCGTTCCTTGCCTTTTGGCAGGGAATGGTCGTTTTTTCTTGGAACACGGGCGACCGTCGAAGGACGGTAGAAAACAACTGTTCGTTCCTAACGGTCTGTTTTGAAGCTCAGAGAAAGACCGTCTGTATGAAGTTTCTCCATAAGCTTGATCGCATCGCGCGCGGCAAGTTGCGGCGGTGGTGAAACATGTGCTTTCGAAAACCCCCTTGTTCCATCGCCCCCTATTCCGTCACCGACTTTTTTCAACGGCTTCATGTTTAGAAGGCTGGCGATTTAAGGGGAAATGCTGTTCTCCAACAGTGTTTCTCAAATGGAAAAACCTTGCAACACCATAGCGTCATTCCTTGCGATTTCTCACAAACTGAGCGAATCCGTTGTTTTTCACCAGCCTTTTAGGCGGAGTGCGAAACGCGCTCATGAAGGTTTTGGCTGGAAAGAAAACTGTCATATATACTTGTCCGAGCCCATAACTATAGTAACGAACCGAAGCCAACGCAGGCATTCATTCGCGATGTCCGCTTGTGCTTGGAAAATGCATATTGGGGGCTCGGCTATGGTGAAACGACTGAAACCGGTGATGGCGCTCGCTCTCTCGCTGTTTGTCGCCATCCTCGTCATTCCGACGGCGCTCGTTCTTCCATTTTATGACGGGAAGGTGGCCAAATTGGCCGAACAACTGCACAAGCAAGAACAAGTCCAACGGTCGCAGGCAGCCGAAGGGCCGTCCATCGACGTGGCGGTCTATCGAAGCAAAGAACAACGCGTCGAACATATTCCCCTCGAGCAATACGTCATCGGCGTCGTTGCGGCGGAAATGCCGGCCGAATTTGAACTCGAGGCATTAAAGGCGCAAGCGTTGACGGCAAGAACGTACATCGTGAAGCAATTGCTCGCCAACCAGCCGTTTCGCCTGCCAAAAGGAGCGAATGTGACCGACACGGTGGCTCATCAAGTCTATTACAGCGATGACGAACTGCGAAAACTATGGGGCAGCGACTACGATTGGAAAATGAAAAAAGTGACAAAAGCGGTGATGGACACGCAAGGGCAAATTTTGACATACAACAATGAGCCGATCGAGGCGCTGTTTTTTTCGACAAGCAACGGCTATACGGAAAATTCGGAAGCCTATTGGCAAAGCGATTTTCCGTATTTAAAAAGTGTCGCCAGCCCATGGGACAAACAATCCCCGAAGTTTTACCAGCGAAAAACGATGCCAGTGGCGGAATTCGAGCGAAGACTGGGGGTCGAACTGCCCGCTGACGGCTCAGTCGGCGTCATTGTATCGCGCACTCCCGGCCGCCGCGTCGGCGAAGTGAAGATTGGCGGCAAGACGTTTACGGGCCGCGATGTGCGCGAACGGCTCGGATTGCCGTCGAGTGATTTCACCTGGGTGCGCAACGGAGATGACATCATCATTACGACAAAAGGCTACGGCCATGGCGTCGGCATGAGCCAATACGGCGCCAACTTTATGGCCAAAGAAGGGAAAACGTACGCCGACATCGTTAAATATTATTACCGCGGCGTCCATATTTCGTCGGCGACGGCGTTTTTAAACAAATTGACCGCGAAAAATGGATGAACCGGGGTTCTGCCGCCCCGGTTTTCTGTCAAATGTTCGGGGCAAACGGCAGGGAGACGCCCCTCGCCATGCGCCCCTCATTTTTTTGCATAAAATCTAGTCGAATGTCAAAAAATAAGTGAAAAAATTATTTTCTATGTGTATATCTTTTCCTCTTTCTGTTCAAAATGGTTGCTGAGGTGATGAACATGAGAGAGGAACAAAAACAATCGTCGCTGAAGCGTCTGTTCCGCAAACGTTGGGTATTTCCGGCGATCTATTTATCGTCTGCCGCATTAATCGTCGCTGGTGCGCTTTGGTTCCAATTGGGCAAAGAGGAGAATACGGGCAGAGACAACGTGGCGAAAAACGGCACCGCCCAGCAAGAAAATCCGGCTGTTCCGGTCAATGAAACGGTCGAAACGATTGCGATGCCGGTGCTTGATCCAAATGCGGTGCAAGTGAAAACGCCATTCTACGATGACAAAGCATCGGAAGCAGAACAGGAAGCAGCCCTCGTCTTTTATGATCATACGTACCACCCGAACCAAGGCATCGATCTTGTGCGCCAAGACGGCAAAACGTTTGATGTCACCGCTTCCTTAAGCGGCACGGTGACGAAAGCGGAAAAAGACCCGATTTTGGGCTATGTTGTCGAAATCAATCATGAACAAGGGGTCACGACCGTCTATCAATCGCTCGCTGATGTGAAAGTCGAAGCCGGCGACACGGTGAAACAAGGTGAAGTGATCGGCAAGGCAGGGCAAAGCGAATTCAACAAAGAAGCCGGCATCCACGTCCACTTTGAAATTCGCAAAGACGGCCGGGCGGTCAACCCGATCGATTATGTCGACAAACCGTTGACGGCTTTGACTGACAAAGCGGAAGACAAAACGGGAACCGATCGCGCCGCCACGAGCAAAGAAAAAGAATTGATGCCAAGTGACGAAACAGCGCCGACAGACGAAAACCCAGCGAATGAACAACCATCGGCTGACGACCATTCGACGACGCCAAGCGACAACCATCAAGACGAAAACAACGACGCTTCATCCTACAAAACGCCAGACGCCTCGATCGGCATGGCAAGAGCGTAATCGACAAGGCGTCGAGCAAGAGGAAACGAAAAACGCGACGAAAAGGCCTGTCCGTTTGCCAAGACAAGACAAGCGGGCGGGTCTTTTTTCATCGTCGTTTCACGAGACTTTTGCACCGCAGGGGGTGCGGACGGGGATTGAAAAAGCTTTTAACCTCATGCTAGAGCCGTTATAATGATAGAAAAATGGATGCTAGGCGGGGTGACAAGGCGATGAAACTAGATGACATCGATCGCAAAATTCTTGAACTGTTGATTGAAGATGGCCGCATGTCGTACGTCGACATCGGCAAAAAGCTGAACCTTTCGCGCGTCGCCGTCCGCGAGCGGGTCAATCAGCTCGTCAAGCACGGTGTGATTGAAAAGTTCACCGTTGTCATCAATTCAGAGAAATTCGGCAAGCAAGTTTCAGCGTTTTTCGAGGTCGACTGTGAACCAGCGTATTTGGTCGAAGTGGCGCAAAAGCTGGCCGAAAACCCAAACGTGGCGAGCTGCTACCAAATGACCGGTCCGAGCACGCTCCATATGCACGTTCTCGTTGAAGATTTTGCCGCCCTCGAAAAATTCATCAACAATGAGCTGTATGCGTTAGAAGGCATCACGAGAGTCGAAAGCCATATTTTGCTTCGCCGCTTCAAGAGCCGGACGGGGTTGAAGTTGTAGCGGCCGCCTCTGGCAGGGCCGTGAAACCCGGTAAAAAGCGTCCCGTAAAGGGGCGTTTTTTTATTCATAATAAAAAATTGGCTCTTCACCACAACATGTACTTGACAACGGTTTCCTGACAAGGATAGGCAAAAAGTGCTGATGTTCCCTCACAAGCGTAAATAGGGGATGTTCAGAAAAAATCAAGTACAACTTTTGGTGAAGAGCCAAAAAATTCAATTTTTTTTTTAGAGAATTATGTAGAAAAATGATTCGAATTCCTATATAATCATAAAAAACGAAATAAAAATTAACTTTGTTAAATATCAATTTGGTTTTAATTAACAAATGAATATAAAATTCTCTTTTATATAAACAACGGAAAGGAGTGAGTATGATGGCAGGGATGATTGTCAGAAGATTTTTTCAGCTTATCCTCCTATTGGTCGGCATCTCGTTCCTCGTCTTTACGAGCATGTATATCGCTCCGGGGGACCCAGCAACGATCATTGCTGGCCCGACCGCATCACAGTCAGACATCGAGGCCATCCGCGAAGATTTAGGGCTTAACGACCCATTCCTTGTCCAGTATGGCCGCTACATGAACGGGCTGTTTCATGGCGATCTCGGCTATTCGTACCAAACGAAGCAGCCGGTGTGGGACGCGATCATGACGCGGTTTCCGAACACGCTTAAGCTAGCCATCGCCAGCATTATCGTCGCGGTGATCATCGGTGTTGTCGCCGGCATTATTTCTGCCATCCGGCAAAATTCATGGTTTGACGTCTCCAGCACCGCGTTTGCTTTGGCAGGCATTTCGATCCCGAACTTTTGGCTTGGCACCGTACTCATTTTAATTTTCGCGGTCAACTTGCAGTTGCTTCCAGTCGGCGGGCTGGATCAGCCATTTTATACGGCAGAAGGGTTGAAGCAGCTGGTGCTGCCGGCCATTACGCTTGGGACCGGGTCAGCAGCAATGATTGCGAGAATGAGCCGTTCGTCGATGCTCGAGGTCATCCGAGCCGACTTTATTCGGACAGCACGGGCCAAAGGCTTAAGAGAGCGGACGGTCATTTGGGTGCATGCCTTGCGCAACGCCATGATTCCAGTCATTACTGTTATTGGTCTAAACTTTGGCTTTTTGCTCGGCGGGACGATCATCACCGAACAGGTTTTTGCCATTAACGGCGTCGGCCGCCTGATGGTGCAAGCCATTGCCGCCCGGGACTTCCCGATGGTGCAAGGCTCCGTCTTGCTTGTTGCTACGTTGTTTGTCTTAGTCAACCTGATTGTTGACATTATTTATACGTTTATCGACCCGCGTATTAGTTACGATTAAAAGAACGATAGAAAGGGGGGAAAATCGATGGAAACCGGTGCAGCGGTGAATACAGGCCATGCCACAGCCGGCCTTGGACGCAAGAAAGAAAAAATGTACATCACCACGATCAAGCGGTTGTTGAAAAACAAGTTAGCAGTTGTGGGGCTTGTCATCATCGCTATTCAAGTACTCATGGCCATCTTCGCCCCGTGGCTCGCCACCCATGATCCGATAAAGCAAAATTTGTCAGCGGCTGAGCTTCCGGTTTTTTCTGATGGACATTGGCTTGGAACCGATAACTACGGGCGGGATATTTGGAGTCGCATCGTCTATGGCGCCCGCATTTCCCTCGTTGTCGGCATCGTTTCCGTCAGCTTAGGGCTGATCGGTGGGGTGGCGCTCGGCCTGTTGGCAGGGTATTATAAAAAACTCGACGGACTGATCATGCGGATTGTCGACTTGCTGTTTGCGTTTCCGGGCATTTTGCTTGCCATGCTCATCATCGCCATTTTAGGCACTGGCTTGATGAATGTGGCGATCGCCATCAGTATTTGGTCGATCCCAACATGCGCCCGCATCGTCCGTGGCAGTGTCTTGTCAGTAAAAAATCGCGAATATATTTTAGCGATGAAAGCGCTCGGGGCAAGCAACGCCCGCATTATCATCAAGCATATTTTGCCAAACTGTTTGGCGCCGATCATTGTGTTTGCGACGATGCGCATGGCAACGGCCATTTTATCTGCTGCCTCGCTCAGCTATTTGGGGCTCGGCGCTCAGCCGCCGACGCCGGAGTGGGGCGCCATGATTGCCGCCGGACAAGCGTTTATGTGGACGTCGCCGCATATGACGATCGTCCCGGGCATCGCGATTATGCTCGTCGTTTTCGCTTTTAACGTCGTTGGCGACGGATTGCGCGATGCGCTGGATCCGAACATGGATATCAATTAATCAAACATAAATAAATAAACCGTTTTGGAGGGAAGGAACAGTGAAAAAGAAGTATTGGTCTTACGTCTTGCTTGTTCTCATGCTTGCCATTTCTGGAGCACTGGCTGGATGCGGAGGCAAATCCGCTTCTAACAACGCCTCGTCCAGTTCGCAAGGGAAAGGAACCGTCGCCCAGGAATTGACGTATGCGACGACATCTGACGTCGTTGGCCTTTCGCCGATTCTAACGAACGATTCCGTCTCGTCTGCCGTTATCGAGCAAGTGTATGAAACGTTGTTCGTCCGTGATCCGGAGACGATGGAAATCAAGCCGCATTTGGCGGAATCGTATGAAACTCCGGATGATAAGACGTGGGTCATCAAATTGAAAAAAGGAATTAAATTCCATGACGGCACCGACTTTAATGCGGAAGCGGTCAAGTATACGTTTGATAAACTAAGAGACCCGAAGACAGCGGCGCCAAGGGCATCGCTTCTTGAACCGGTCGAATCGGTGGAAGTGAAAGATGATTACACGGTAGTGATCAAAACGAAATACCCGTATGGTCCGATGTTGGCGGCCTTGTCGCATACGAACGCTTCCATTGTCAGTCCGACGGCTGATCAAAAACAAGATTTAATGAAACAGCCGGTCGGCACTGGCCCGTTTAAATTTGTTGAATGGGTGCCGGGCGACCATGTGACATTAGAGAAAAACGATGACTATTGGCAAGGGGCGCCGAAGTTGGAAAAAGTGACGTTCAAAGTTGTTCCGGAAGTGACGACGGCGATTTCGATGCTGCAAACGGGCGATGTGCAATTTATCGACAATATCCCGGCTGAACAGTTGTCCCGCGTCGAATCGATGAAAAATGTTCAGCTGATCAAAAAGGAAGGCACACCAGTCTACTATTTAGGCTTTAATATGAAAAAGAAACCGATGAACGAGCTTGCCTTCCGTCAAGCGGTTTCCTATGCGATCAACAAAGATGAGTATATCCAGCAGCTGAAAGGGCTTGGGGTGAAATCAAACAGCGTCATCGGTCCGAAAGTGTTCGGCTATGATGAAGCGTCGGAAAACGTCGCTTACAGCTACGATCCGGAAAAAGCAAAACAATTAATCGAGAAACACGGATATAAAGGCACAAAAATTACAATTCTCGTCGCCAACACAGCAAGCTATATGAAAATGGCTGAGATCGTCCAAGCGCAATTGAAAGAAGTCGGCATTAACGCTGAAATTGAATCGATGGAATGGGGAACCTTCCTTGACGCGACAAAGCAAGGAAAATACGATATCACATTCCTTGGGTGGACCAATAGTACGGCAGATGGCAGCGAGCTGTTCTATCCAAACTTCCATTCAAAAAACGCAGGTGTATCGAACCGTACATTCTACAGCAACCCAACCTTTGACAAACTTGTCGAAGAATCACGTACGACGATCGATCCAGAAGTGCGGAAACAAAAGTTGAAAAAAGCGAATGAATTCTTGTTGAAAGATGCTGCCGTTGTTGTCATGAACCATGGCGTCGTGACGGCGGCTGTTGATCAATCGGTGAAAGGATTGGAGATCGATCCGACAGGACAATGGTCGCTCTATCACGTTCATAGAGAGTAGGGGATAGCATGGCTGAAACATTGTTGCGTGTCGAGAACCTTGTCACGACCTTCAGCACGGCGGAGGGAAAAATCTCCGCCGTGCGGGGGGTTTCTTTTTCCGTCCGCAAAGGAGAAACACTCTGCATTGTCGGCGAATCAGGGTGCGGGAAAAGCATCACCTCGCTGTCGATTATGGGGTTGCTTCCCAACAACGGGAAGATTGAGAGCGGATCGATTGAGTTTGCAGGACGCGACTTGGTGAAATTGTCGAAAGAAGAGATGCGCCGCATCCGCGGCAATGAAATCTCAATGATTTTCCAAGAACCAATGACGGCGCTCAACCCTGTGTTTACAGTTGGTTATCAACTTCGTGAGCCATTGATGCTTCATCAAAAACTGTCGAAACGGGAAGCGCACGAACGAAGCATTGAACTGCTCAAGCAAGTCGGCATCCCGTTTCCGGAAAAGCGAATGAAACAATACCCGCATGAGTTGAGCGGCGGGATGAGGCAACGTGTCATGATCGCCATGGCGCTTGCCTGTCATCCGAGCTTGCTCATTGCGGATGAACCGACAACTGCTTTGGATGTGACCATTCAGGCACAAATTTTGGATTTGATCAATGAGTTGAAACAAAAATTGAATATGGCCGTCATTTTGATCACTCATGACATGGGCGTAGTCGCGGAAATGGCGGATCGAGTGATGGTCATGTATGCTGGTGAGAAAGTGGAAGAAGGCGATGTCGAAAGTATTTTCGCCAACCCGCGCCATCCGTACACAAAAGGGTTGTTGAAATCCGTGCCAAGCGTGGATGATGAGGAGTATTCGCTTGAACCGATTCCGGGGACGCTACCGAGCTTGCACGAACGAATTGACGGTTGCCGCTTCCACCCGCGCTGTCCGTTTGCGACCGACCAATGCCGCACGGCGCCGCCGCCAGAGAAAACGATCAGCGCCAGCCATTCTGTCCGTTGCTGGCTAGAGGAGGGAGCCCACAGCCATGAGCCAGTCCAAGCAGCCACTTCTTAAACTGGAAAACGTCAAAAAATATTACCCAATCAGAGGGGGACTGCTGCGGCGTATCCAAGGCTATGTCAAAGCGGTCGAAAACGTCTCTCTCGATGTGTTTGCTGGGGAAAGCGTCGGCATCGTCGGTGAATCGGGATGCGGAAAATCGACGCTCGGTCGGACGATTCTCGGCCTTGAAGAGGCGACGGGTGGCGCCATCTTCTTTCGGGGTGAGGAGATCAGCCGCTTGCCGGAACGGCAACGCAAAAAATGGAAAAAAGAGATGCAGATGGTGTTTCAAGATCCGTACGCGTCGCTCAACCCTCGCCAACGCATCGGACATGCCTTGGAGGAAGCGTTTATCATCCATACGAACATGACAAAGGCCGAACGCGAAGAGCGGGTATTGCATTTGCTTCAAGAAGTCGGGCTTCGCCCAGAACATTACGACCGATACCCGCATGAATTCAGCGGCGGGCAGCGACAGCGGATCGGCATCGCCCGAGCGATCGCCTTAAACCCGTCGCTCGTTATTTGCGATGAGGCGGTCTCTGCGTTGGACGTATCGGTTCAAGCGCAAATCATTAAACTGTTAAAAGACATCCAAGAAAAACATGAACTGACGTATTTGTTTATTTCCCACGATTTAGGGGTCGTTCGTCATTTTTGCAACCGGGTGCTTGTCATGTATTTAGGCCATGCAGTGGAGCTGGCTCCGTCGCGGGAGCTGTACGCCAATCCGCTGCACCCATATACGAAAGCGTTATTGTCTGCCATTCCGCGGCCGAAGCCGGGCGCTAGGCGGGAGCGCATTCGTCTTGAAGGGGATTTGCCGAACCCGGCCAACCCGCCAAAAGGATGCCCGTTCCATACGCGCTGCCCGGTGGCGACCGAACGATGCAAACAAGAGCGACCGGAGTGGAAAGAAGCGGCTCCAGGCCATTTCGTCGCTTGCCATGAAGTGAAGTGAGGAGGGGTTGCCATGGACTACCTATACCACCCATACCCATCGCAGCGGACGACGGTGTTTGCGAAAAACGGCGTCGTCGCAACGTCGCAGCCGCTCGCGGCGCAGGCGGGGCTTGATGTGTTGAAAAAAGGCGGCAATGCCATCGATGCCGCCATTGCCGCCGCCGCCTGTCTGACAGTCGTGGAGCCGACATCGAACGGCATCGGCGGCGATGCGTTCGCTCTCGTCTGGACGAATGGGAAACTGTACGGCCTGAATGCGAGCGGTTATGCGCCAAAAGCGATTTCGATCGAAGCGTTGAAAGAACGCGGCTATACCGAGATGCCGAAATACGGATTCGCCCCGGTGACGGTGCCGGGCGCGCCGGCGGCGTGGGCGGCGCTGTCCAAGCGCTTTGGCCGCCTGCCGCTTGCCGAAACGCTCGCTCCGGCGATCGCCTATGCGGAAAACGGCTACCCAGTATCGCCGGTGCTGGGCAAATACTGGGCGAACGCTTATCGGGTGTACAAAGAAGCGCTGAACGGGCCGGAGTTCGCCTCGTGGTTTGCGACGTTTGCGCCGGGCGGCCGCGCGCCGAAGATCGGCGAAGTGTGGGCCTCGCCGGACCATGCGGCGACGCTGCGCTCCATTGCCGAAACGGAAGCGGAAAGCTTTTACCGCGGCGAGCTGGCGGAAAAAATCGCGGCCTTCTCGAAGCAATACGGCGGCTTTTTGGCGGCGGACGACCTCGCCGAGTACGAACCGGAATGGGTCGAGCCGATCTCCGTCTCCTACCGCGGCTATGAGGTGTGGGAAATTCCGCCGAACGGTCAAGGGCTTGTGGCTTTAATGGCGTTAAACATCATGAACGGGTTTGACGTGCCGAGCGTCCCGGATGTCGAGACGCACCACCGGCAAATCGAGGCGATGAAGCTGGCCTTTGCCGATGGGAAAGCGTACATCGCCGACTGCCGCTATATGAGCTGCAGCCCAGACGAGCTGTTGTCGGAGTCGTTTGCCGCCGCGCGCCGGGCGCAAATCGGCGAGGAGGCGCTGACGCCGGAGCCGGGGACGCCGCCAAAAGGCGGAACGGTCTATTTGGCCGCCGCCGACGGCGAAGGGAATATGGTGTCCTATATTCAAAGCAACTACATGGGCTTTGGCTCGGGCCTCGTCGTCCCAGGCACCGGCATCGCCCTGCACAACCGCGGCCATAACTTTGTCTTCGATGAACGCCATCCGAACGGGCTGGCGCCGCGGAAAAAGCCGTATCATACGATCATCCCTGGCTTTTTGACCAAAGGGGGTGCGCCGGTCGGTCCGTTCGGCGTCATGGGGGGATTTATGCAGCCGCAAGGGCATCTGCAAGTGATCATGAACACGGTCGATTTTGACTTGAACCCGCAAGCGGCGCTCGATGCGCCACGTTGGCAGTGGGTGGAAGGAAAAACGGTGTTGGTGGAGCCCCACTTCCCGCGCCATATCGCCGAAGCGCTCGCCCGCAAAGGGCATGACATCCGCGTCGCACTTGATGGCGGTCCGTTCGGCCGCGGGCAAATCATTTGGCGCGATCCGCACACCGGCGTGCTCGCCGCCGGGACGGAGCCGCGCACGGACGGCGCGGTCGCCGCTTGGTAAACCAACGGTAAGGGAATGACATACATGAACCAATGGCATTTGTTTCTCGCGTTTTTCCGCGTCGGCATGCTCGGGTACGGGGGCGGGCCGTCCTCGATCCCGCTCGTGCGCGCCGAAGTGGTGACAAAATACCGGTGGATGACCGATGAAGAGTTTGCGGAAATTCTCGCCATTGCCAACGCCTTGCCCGGCCCGATCGCGACGAAGCTCGCTGGCTATATCGGCTACCGTGTCGGCGGCGCGCTCGGTTTAGTGAACGCCGTGTTGGCGACGACGGCCCCGACGGTCGTGTTGATGATCGTGCTGTTGGCCGCCTTATCCTCGTTTAAAGACACACCATGGGTCGCTGGGATGACCAAAGCGGTCGTGCCGGTCGTGGCCGTCATGCTTGCCGAGATGACGTGGCAGTTCGCCAAACAGGCGCGCGCCGCCCTCGGCTGGCGGCCGGCCGCCCTGCTCCTTCTTGCCTGCTTTTTGGCCTTGCAGTGGCTCGGCCTTCATCCGGCGCTTGTGGTCGCAGTGTTGCTTGCGGCCGCGTTTGTCGGCCGAAGCAAGCCGAAGGCGGTGGATAGAGACAAAGGCGGAGAAAGGAGGGCGTCGTCATGATCTACTGGCAGCTGTTTCTCGCCTTTTTTTGGCCCGGCATTCTCGGCTACGGCGGCGGCCCGGCTTCCATCCCACTCATCGAGCACGAGGTCGTTGACCGCTACGGCTGGATGACGGTCAACGAATTCAGCGAGGTGCTGGCGCTTGGCAACTCTCTTCCCGGCCCCATTGCGACGAAAATGGCAGGTTATATCGGATACGAACAAGCCGGCGTCCTTGGCGCTGCCATCGGAGTGTTTGCCAGCGTCGCTCCGTCGCTCGTTTTGCTGTTGGCGCTGCTTGGGCTCTTGTACAAATGGAAAGACGCGCCGCAAGTGAAGCGGCTCACCGCCTACATCCGCCCAGCGATCGCCGTGATGCTCGGGATTATGGCGATCGACCTTTTCCGCGAATCGTACGAAGGGGCCGGGCTCGGCCAAACGGCGTTTCTCACCGCCGCGAGCGCTTTTTTGCTGCTGGGCAAATGGCGCATCCACCCAGCGTACGTCATCGTCTTGGCGCTTGTGTATGGGGCGGTGTTTCTATCGCCATGAATGGTCTCTATGGCTAAAAAAGAAAGAAGGGATGCTTCCTCACAGTGACGGAAGCATCCCTCTTTTCGCCATTGTTTCCGTTGACAGGCGAATGGGCGCCCTTTCCCGACCGGGCTGTTGGCTGATGCGGCACGAGCGGCGTTTTGGCATACCCACATGCGGCGGCTCCTGTTCGCCCGAAGCCTCATTGCACCGTAAACGTCACCTTCGCCCGCGCGTTCGGCCAGTTTGGATCAGCGAGCCACCACTCAAGCGTATACGTCCCCGGCTCTAGACCGCGGAACGTTTCCTGAAACGACAGCTCTTCTCCTTGTTTTAACGTCCGTTCCTCATAAATTTGCGCAAACATCTTCCCTTCGCTGAACTGCTTCACCTTTTGTCCATCGCGGTATAAAACGTAGTCATACTTTTTCGAGCTCGTAAACGTCACTGTTTGCACGCGTTCGGTTTGGTTTTTGACCGTAAAGGTAAACACGTAAGCATCGTTTTGCCTTTCGTACGTGAGCGACGGCTCCAGCGTCCCGGCGATGATGCCTTTTCCGCCCGCGGGCGCTGGTTTGCCGGCCGGAGCGGGGCCAAGCAAATCGTCTTTCGCCTGCGGTTGATCACTGCTGTTTGTGTACATGAACAACGCACTCGCCGCTGCTGCTCCCACGAGCGCCGCAATGATGCCGATCGTCTTTCCGTTTCCCATTCTCGCTCCTCCTTTGACTTTTCTATTATAGTCGTTTCCCATTTTCTCTCCGTTACAAACCGCAAAAAAATTGTGAAAAAACCGTTGTCCGCCTTGATATTTCTGGTATATATGCCCGATTTGTCTAATAAAATGTTACAAATTGAACAGCAATGAGAGTGGTTGAGGTGGGGATCGTTCACAACCGGCAAGCGACGCGATGAAGACGCTTCTAAGACATCCAACGAAAGCGGCGCTCATCAGTGGCAAGACGAGTCTCATTTCACACTTCTCACTTCTCACATCCAACTTAGGGAGGGCGAGTGGTGTGCACGATTACATCAAAGAGCGTACGATCAAGATTGGCAAGTATATCGTGGAGACGAGGAAAACCGTTCGCGTCATTGCGAAAGAATTTGGCGTATCCAAAAGCACCGTGCATAAAGACTTGACCGAGCGGCTGCCGGAAATCAACCCGGAGCTGGCCCAAGAAGTCAAACAAATTCTCGATTACCATAAATCGATCCGCCATTTGCGCGGCGGGGAAGCAACGAAGAAAAAGTATAAAAAGCAGACGGTGAAAAACAACTGACTTTTTCCTTGCCATCTGCCGTTTGCAGTATCATTCCGGGAGGCAAATATGGTAGAATAAACAATTAGGAATGATTTTAGGGCAGAGGCAAGGAGGAGCAAGTCATATGTTTTCACGAGACATCGGCATTGACCTAGGCACGGCGAACGTCCTCATTTTCGTCAAAGGCAAAGGCATCGTGCTCAATGAGCCGTCCGTCGTGGCGATCGATAAACACACGAACAAAGTGCTGGCAGTCGGCGAAGAAGCACGACGAATGGTCGGACGTACTCCTGGGAATATTGTTGCCATTCGGCCGCTCAAAGACGGCGTCATCGCGGATTTTGACATTACCGAAGCCATGCTGAAGCATTTCTTAAGCAAGCTCGACCTAAAAGGCTTTTTCGCCAAACCGCGCATTTTGATTTGTTGCCCGACGAACACAACATCCGTGGAACGGAAAGCGATCAAAGAGGCAGCGGAAAAAAGCGGCGGCAAAAAAGTGTACTTGGAGGAAGAGCCGAAAGTCGCAGCCATTGGCGCCGGAATGGACATTTTTCAGCCGTGCGGAAACATGGTCGTTGATATTGGCGGTGGCACGACTGACGTCGCGGTTCTCTCGATGGGAGACATCGTCACCGCCTCTTCCATTAAAATGGCCGGGGACAAGTTTGATATGGAGATTTTAAACTACATCAAGCGCGAATATAAGCTGCTCATTGGGGAGCGAACGGCCGAGGAAATCAAGATTAAGGTCGCAACGGTATTCCCAGGCGCACGGTCCGAAGAAATCGACGTCCGCGGCCGCGATCTCGTCACCGGACTGCCGCGCACGATCACCGTTCGATCGGAGGAGATCGAACGGGCGCTTCGCGAGCCGGTGTCGTTGATTGTACAAGCTGCCAAAAGCGTGCTCGAGCGCACCCCGCCGGAATTGTCGGCGGATATTATCGACCGCGGCGTCATTTTAACGGGCGGCGGCGCATTGCTTCATGGCATCGATTTATTGCTGTCAGAAGAGCTGAAGCTTCCGGTGTTCGTCGCGGAGAATCCGATGGACTGCGTCGCCCTTGGCACCGGGCTGATGCTTGAGAACATCGACCGCGCGCCGAAATCGCAATTGATTTAACATCTTTCCGAAAGAAGTCTCCCACTTCTAAACGAAGTGAAAGTCGAAAGTGAATTTTAGTAAAACCGTGGGACACACGGGGATCGCTCGGTCAACTTCCCATCATGAGATGGGATTACCCGAGAAGCCCCCACCTCTAAGCGAAGCGTAGGTGGTGGGAGTATGTCACAAAGCCGTCATGCCCTTTGGCCAAGAGATGGTTCATCTGGATCAACCTTATAGAGTCAACCTTTTGCGTCATTCAGGCGCAGACCGCTTTGGAAGGACGTTTTTCTCATGGCGTGAAAAATGGATACAACCGCCGCCGGGACAAGCGAGGCGGGCAAAAAAGGAATGGCGGGGGATGCCGCGGCTGCCTTTGCCCGCTTATAATGAAAGTATGGAATGGAAAGGAGCGGAGCGGCAGGGCAACGCGCCGCCCGCTTGACCATAGGGAACACCCCATCTGCCGCTGCCCAAAGAGCGGCCGCGGCTTTTTCTGATCGATCGGACAAGCGAGGTGCTAGTCATGTTGAGAGGGTTGTACACCGCCGCGAGCGGCATGTTGGCGCAAGAGCGGCGCGTGGATTGGTTGACGAACAATTTGGCGAACGCCGAAACGCCGGGATACAAAGCCGATGCGGCCGCGATGAGAGCGTTTCCGGAACTGTTGATGAGCCGCCTCGAGGATCAACCGATCCCGACCGCCTCAAGGCGCGCCATCCCGACGCAAACCGTCATTGGGCCGCTCGTTACGGGCGTCTATATGCAAGAACTCATCCCGAACTTCCGCCAAGGGGATATTAAAGAAACCGGTCTCTCCACTGATGTAGCCTTAGTCGATGGACAAGTCCCGGTCGACCCGGCAAGCGGGCAGCGCGGGGCGCTCTTGTTTGCCGTCGAAAACGGCCAAGGCGACATCCGGTACACGCGCAACGGCCATTTCACCGTGAGCCCGGACGGCTACTTGACGACGCAAGAGGGTTGGTATGTGCTTAATGCCAATGGCGAGCGCATTCCGCTCTCAAGCGAGCGGTTCTCGGTCCGCGACGATGGAACGATCATCGATGAGAATGGGACGGCCACCCGTCTCGGCGTTGCATTCGCCGCCAATCCGCAAACGTTGGTGAAGGAAGGAAACGGCTTATTCCGCAGCACGACAGGGTCGTTGCCGCAGGCGCCCGGCAATGTGACGTATACGGTGAAACAGCGTTTTCTCGAGCGGTCGAACGTGGACGTTGAGCGGACGATGACCGATTTGCTCGCGGCTTACCGAACGTTTGAAGCAAACCAAAAAATCATCCAAGCGTACGACCGCAGCTTGGACAAGGCCGTCAATGAAGTCGGCCGCCTGAAATGATGACAAAAGGAGGACAAGCCCGTGCTTCGTTCGATGCTCACCGCCGCCAACACGATGAACGCTTTGCAAGAGCGGCTCGATACGATCAGCCATAACATCGCCAACAGCAACACCGTCGGCTTTAAACGGCGCGAAGCGAGCTTTGCCGAGCTCTTGACCCAACAAATCGACCGCCTGCCGAACGACGAAGCGCCGCGCCAAACGCCGCCTGGCGTGCGTTACGGCAACGGGGCGCGTCTCGCTTCGACGATGCTCATCACCAAGCAAGGCGCGCTGGTGGAAACCGGCCGCCGCTTGGATTTTGCCTTGACGGCCGAAAACCAATGGTTCCGCGTCCGTCTGGCCGATCAAAACGGCGCGGAAACGATCGGCTACACCCGCGCCGGCAACTTTTCGCTTGCGCCCATGAACGGCGAGCTTGCTTTGACAACAAGCGACGGCCTGTTTGTGCTTGATGAAAGGAACGCGCCGATTGTGCTTCCCGCCGATGCGCATGACGTGCAGATGTCCCCGACTGGGACGTTGACGGCAACCAATGCCGACGGCCGCGTCGTCGCCCGCGTCAATTTGGGCGTCACCGTGATCCGCCGTCCGCAGCTTCTGGAAGCCCGCGGCGGCAATGTCTATGCGCTTCCCAACGTCCCAGGCGCGGCCGAAGAACTGAACGGCAACTTGCGCGGCCAAATCGGCGTCAAGCAAGGCGTCTTGGAACAGTCGAACGTCGACCTTGGCGAAGAAATGGTCGGCCTAATGGCGACAAGCCGAGCGTATCAGCTGAACGCCCGCGCCATTTCCATCTCCGAACAAATGCTCGGGCTGATTAACGGCATGCGCTCCTCATAAGGAGGATCGCGATGAGTGACGAGAGGCATCAAGAACCTATGAGCTCGCCGTCTTCCCGGATGGCAAGGCGGAAAGGACGAGTAAGAAAGAGCCCGCCGGCTTCCGCCGAACCGGAAGCCCAAGCTCTTTCGGCTGAAGGGGAAGCGGCTGCGCCGCGCCGGTTCGCGCGCACCCGGCTCATCCCGATTTGGCTTCGGCTCATCATCGTCGCCGCGTTGATGGCCATAAGCCTCGCCGCCGGCGCGGTCGTTGGCTACAGCGCCATCGGCGATGGGAAGCCGCTCGATGTATTCCGCCCGTCCACGTGGAAGCACATCGTCGATATCGTCGAGAAAGGAACGGATCGCGGCTGATGAAGCCGCCCAAGAAGAGAAAGGAGTTTGCCCATGCTTGACATCCAGCAAATCCAGTCCATCATCCCGCACCGCTATCCGTTTTTGCTTGTTGACCGCATTCTGGAAATCGAAGAAGGCAAGCGCGCCGTCGGCATCAAAAACGTCAGCGCCAACGAATCGTTTTTCGCCGGCCACTTCCCCGAATACCCGGTCATGCCCGGCGTGTTGATCGTCGAAGCGCTCGCCCAAGTCGGCGCCGTCGTCCTCCTGCAAAGTGAGGAAAACCGCGGCCGCCTCGCCTTTTTCGCCGGCATCGACAACTGCCGTTTTAAAAAGCAAGTCAAGCCGGGCGACCAGCTCCGCTTGGAAGTCGAAATCCTCCGCGCCCGCGGCGCCATCGGCAAAGGCAAAGGCATCGCCACCGTCGCCGGCGAGCTTGTCTGCGAAACGGAGTTGATGTTCGCTCTTGGCGACAAACGAGCCGACTGAACAAAACGCGTTCCTTCGGGGAGCGCGTTTTTTTGTCGGCTGCGCTATATAGCGAACGAATGAAAAGTTTCTTTCTGGGAAAGATAAACAAGGACCGGCCTTACATAAGGTCACCACAATAACAGAAAGGAGCAGATAGGATGAAGAAAAAAGCGTTGCTGATCCGGCTGTTCAGCGCTCTTGTCGCCCTCTTTTTAGCGGCGGGATGCAATATGAACCGCGACAACAACAATCCGCCGCCGCCGAACAACAATCAAAACGATGTCAACGACCAAGACATGAACCCGGCCGATGACATCAACCAAAACGATGACGTCGACAACGACAAAGACAATGACGGCATCCCAGACAACCGCGATACCGATTTGAACGACAACCAAAACAATCAACTCCCGCCGGGAGACGACACGAACAACGGACCGGGCGACGATGAGCGCGATACGGTTCCGGACCGCGAAGACCCGATCGAAGATCCGAAAGATGCGAATGACAAAGATAATAAGGATGAATAGTGCAAAACGAGGATTCCCAAAGGGTTGGTGCAAAAAAACGCCCTTTGGGGCATCCTCGTTATTGTTTACTTCGCTGCCGTCGCCTTCAGCTCGAGATGCTCTTTCAACTCATTCGAAATCGCCAGCCGTTCGTCCTCAGGCACGATCAAGTAGTAAATGCCATTGATTTTCGTCCCTTGTCCCGTAATATGCAGTTGCTTAATGTGCTTGCGGGCGTCTTTGTAATTCGCCTGAATGTCTTTCATTTCCTCAAATGTCAAGTTTGTTTTCACGTTTTTCCCGATCGCCGTGAGCACGTCGCTGTAATTCGCAAGCGACGAGAAGCTGGCGCCTTTCTCAATAATCGCTTGAATGATCTGCTTTTGCCGGTCCTGACGCCCGAAATCGCCGCGCGGGTCCTCTTTCCGCATGCGCGAATATTTCAACGCTTCATCGCCGTTTAACGTAATCTCGCCTTTCGGAAAGTGCGTCCCTTCATACGTAAACGCGAATGGGTTGTTCACCGTCACCCCGCCGACCGCATCGACGATGTCGCGGAAGCTTTCCATGTTGACTTTAATGTAATAGTCAATTGGAATATCCAAGAAATGCTCGACCGTCGCCATTGTCATCTCCACTCCGCCAAAGGCGTACGAGTGGTTGATTTTATCTTCCGTCCCTTTTCCAACGATTTCGGTCCTTGTGTCGCGCGGCACGCTGACCATCTCGATCGACTGCTTATTCGGATTCACCGTCATCACAATCAGCGTATCCGCGCGCCCGCGATCCCCTTTGCGTTCATCGACACCGATCAACAAAATCGAAATCGGCGTCTTCCGTTCAAACGAAACGTCTTCTTTCCGCTTCTCCGACTTCCAGTTGACGTCCTCATGCATTTGGTTTGCCGTCTGTTTCACATGATGATAAATGGAGTAGGCGAATATTCCTGCTCCAGCGAATAACACGACGAGCAATCCCGTCACCCAGCGGAGCCATGTTTTCTTCTTTTTCCGACGTTTTGCTCTCATGGGCACTCTTCCTTTTTCATTTAGAAATTTTCGTGTACATCATTTAGATTATAGATCGTTTTCCAAGAGAAGACAACAGGGCCCGTTCCGTCTGCAGGCAACGTACAACGTCATCTGCAAGGAATACGAAAAGTCCAAAAATTAAAGAGGTTAGTAAATGATTTTGAGCAACATCCAATGTAATGAAGAACGCCGCTGGGGTTAGTATCGGGTATTAGATTATACAAGGTTTGAAGATGGACCAGAAGTATTAACAAAACGGATCGGCGTTGCCGCAGGGAAAAAACTTAAGCTATCAAATGCATTATCACCGAAGTGAAGTGTGGACCATTATTAAAGGGGAATTTGCCTTAAATGGGGAAATCCGCCGCGTTAAGCCAGGTGATGTGCTTGAAATCCCTGTTGGCGCAAAATATGGGATTAAAGCGATTACGGATTTAGAATTTATTGAGGAGCAAACAGGAACACAGTTAATTGAGGATGATATTGTTCGTATTTATATGACGCGGGAAGAAGTAGAAGCAAATTGCTTCTCTGTGGTAAATAGCGGATTTTGATTGCTGGGGGAATGTATTTCTTCTAGCAGTGTCTTTTTTATGGTTTTAGTTGTCTACTTCGCTTCTTCTCTACTGTCTGCCTTTGGAGAAACATAGTCGGAGTGCCTCCTGCTTATTCCTGAGTTAATTTTTACCAATTTTTTGGCAGATGAAGTACTTTGCCTGGTTTTCATTGTAAGATAGACAAAATGCGGGACGTACGGAGATGGGGTGGTTACAAGCCTTGTGGATTGGCATGTTTGAACCTCTCCCACCTCACCTGCATCTTTGTGTAGGTGGGAGAGCATTTCAAAAGGGAACGCTGGAAAAATGCAATGTACATCGTGCAGGGCTAATTGCTTAAAGGATATCTTATAATCGAGAAAGGGTAAGGCGTTTGAGCGAGATCCCTTGGCTCTGTAAAAGCTCCTGAAGCCGTTTGTTCCAAAATTTAGGGAGAAGAGCTGGTGAATTGATCATGTATTTGAGAAGCTTTTTTTGGTTTTCTAAATGGAGATTCATAAATAGAGAAGAATAGTTGGTTAAAAATTGACTTATGGAGCGGATTTGTTGTTGAGATAACGCTTTGGCGAGGGCGGCTTTGTAAAGTTCGGCGATGACGTCTTGGTTTAGCCAATGATGGGTAATGGTGAGTCTCCCAATCATGTTGAGCGTTTCCCTGCTCGTTGGATTTCCTGAGGTTTCGTTCAAATATTGCACCAGGGAGGGGATGTCATTAGAGTATTGATATTTGTTTAACGAGCTTCGTTCAAAAATTGTCTTTCTTATTATTTCATCGTCAGTTATTCCTATTGCCTTGAGGAGATCTACCATTTCTCTTTTTACAATTGGGGGTGTATATTGATTTTCAAATCTACGGGCAATTTTCAGTAATTGTTCTTTTGGGCTGGTATACTCTTCAACGAGACAAGGAACAAGTTCGTTATCATGAAAAAGTGAATGAAATCTCGGATAAGCTCCTACAAGATAGTAGACATCTTGATAGGGGTCCTTTTCAACCGGGACTAAAAAATCGTAAATTTCCAAATATGCCTTTAATTTTTGCGCTCTCACCTGATAGGTATGGGTAATCTTCTCGTTGAATACTGTTTGAATCTTGCTTTTTGGTATATAAACAATATTTCCTCCCATCTGGAAATCACCTCAAGAAATTATATGGGGAGAATCATTTGTCCTATGCTAGTTGAACTAGGTGAAAAAAACACATATGTATTAAAATGGAATCTGTTTGTTGTAATCATGATAATAATTCTAACTTTATAAACTATACCTTTCGATAGGATTGACCATTTCCTTTGTGGCAAACCGCTTAGTCAGCGAGTCTGTGAAGCATGCGGTGAAGGATGATTGAGCTTGCGTTTCGCCTCTGCACGGTGTTTGTTAGAGGGAGAAAGGTGAATTAGAAAAAAAGGACGATTAGCTGGGGATGGGAAGCAAAAAAGATTCTCCCAAAGAAAATCCCCCTTCCCCGCCATGCGGGTGGGAGGAGGGTCAAAGGTATTTCACCATCGCTGTTTCATCGCAACAGTCCAGTTTCGGGCAGTTGACGCAATCAATCCACACTTTTTCCGGCAGTGTTGATTTATCTACGATCTCAAACCCGCATTTTCGAAAAAACTCCACTTGGTACGTGAAGGAGATTAACCGCTTCACCCCGAGTCTGGCCGCTTCGTTCGAAATATGGTCGACGAGCAGGCGGCCGATTCCTTTCCCCATATGGTCGGGAGATACGACTAACGAACGGACTTCCCCGAGATCTTGCCCTAGGATATGCAGTCCAGCGGTGCCGACGATTTGGCCGTTCTCCCTGGCGACATACATGCATTGCAAGTGCTGGTAGATGGACAGCAGCGAGCGAGGCAGCACCAATCCTTTTTCCGCATAGTGTTGAATGAGTGCGTGCATGTCTTTGACATCGCTCGTGACGGCATGGTCGATTTGCATTTGGATCCCTCGCGATCAATCGTCATTGTATGTTTATAAATATACAGTATTTTGTTTTTATATTCAACTACAGATTTTCGTTGGCTAGGGGATGTTTCTGCCAAACGCTGCGCGGCGGTAGGAGGGAAAAAGAATGCCATTGTCGAAGAAATAAAGTGGCTTTTTGAAAGCAGAGGGAATATGCATTGGATGATGGAATATTGGTCGATTGAATCGTATGGAAGTGAGGGGTTTTCATGAAACGGGGGGGGGGAAGGACATGAGCACGATCACGACATTTGATAGTACGGTAGAGAGTTTGCTTGATTTGCTTGAGAGCATTCAAGAATGCCGAACACAGCTTCCTGATTTTCAGAGAGGCTGGGTTTGGGATGACGAGCGGATTCGAAATCTGTTGATCAGTGTTTCTCTCTCTTATCCGATCGGTGCGGTGATGATGCTGCAGACGGGAAATCCGAATGTCCGTTTTGCCTCAAGGCCGATCGAAGGGGTCGATAACGTGAACCAAGTTGAGCCGGAACGGCTGATTCTTGACGGTCAACAGCGGCTGACGGCGTTGTTTCAATCATTGAAATTGAAAGCGCCTGTAGCGACGAGAGACAAGAGGGACAAGGCAATCAAACGGTTCTACTATATTGACATTGACAAAATGTTAGATCCGAGCGTCGACCGGGAAGAAACGATTGTCAGCGTCCCGGAAGATCGAATCATTCGCGGGCCGGGAGGGAGAGTCGTTCTTGATTGTTCTGATTTGGATAAAGAATGCGAGGCGGGAATGCTTCCCGTGAATTTGCTTTTCGATCCTGCGGGGTTGTTGGCGTGGCAGACGCGCTATTTTTCGGATCCAGCGAGGCTTGCGGAACGGTCGTTGAAATGGCAAAAGCTCATGATGGATGTATTTCCTCGTTTTCAGCAATATCAAGTGCCTGTTATTATGCTTCGGAAGCCGACTCCGAAAGAGGCGGTTTGCCAAGTTTTTGAGAATGTAAACACGGGGGGCGTCTCTCTGACCGTCTTCGAGCTTCTTACCGCCACATTTGCGGCGGAAGATTTCAAGCTGAGGGATGATTGGGAAGAGAAGGAAGCAAAATTAAAGAGATCTGGAGAAATTTACAACAAAGTGTTGGCCGATATCAGCAGCACCGACTTCCTGCAGGCAGTTGCGTTGTTGGCCACGTACAATCGACGAAAAGCGGGGGACGGCGTGGCGGTCAGCTGCAAGCGGCGCGACATCTTGCAGTTGACGTTGGCGGATTACCAAAGATGGGCGGATCGGGTGACGGAAGGGTTTATTCAGGCGGCTCAATTTTTGCATGAGCAGCATGTGTTTTCTGCGCGAGATTTGCCGTACGGAACCCAGTTGATCCCGCTGGCAGCCATTTTTGTCGAGCTGGGAAAAGAGGCGCACAATGTTCGTGTCCGTGACCGAATCGCCCGTTGGTATTGGTGCGGGGTGTTGGGCGAGTTGTATGGAGGTGCGACGGAGACGCGGATTGCCCGTGACGTGGTGGAGGTCGTCGAATGGATTCGCGGTGGTGCGGAGCCGACGACGGTGCGGGATGCCCATTTCGCCGCTGACCGTCTCTTCACGCTGCGCACGCGGAACAGCGCCGCTTATAAAGGGTTGCACGCCTTGCTCATGAGGGAAGGGGCGCGGGATTTCTTATCTGGGGTGCCGATCGATATTCAGACGTATTACGGCGAATCGATTGATATTCACCATATTTTCCCTCGTGATTATTGTGAAAAACGAGGGATTGAGAAAGCGAAGTACGATTGCATTATAAATAAAACCCCATTGTCCTATAAAACGAATCGGATGATTGGCCGTGATGCTCCAAGTGTATATTTGAAGAAATTGGAGGAGAGGAAAGGCGTTTCGGCAACGGTGTTGGATGACATCCTGCAAACGCATGTCATTGATGTGACATCCATAAGAGCGGATGATTTTGACCAGTTTTTTGAAAAAAGAAGGCTGGCTCTGCTTGCGATGATCGAGCGGGTGATGGGCAAGAAAGTGGAGTGAGTGGGATGGGCGGATGTTGCAGGGGAGAGGTTTTGGTTTATATTTCAAGGAAAAGGACCTTTAGGCCCTTTTTTGGCAAATGCCTTGGAACGACGTATCCGCGGGGAGATCAAAGGGGGAAAGCTTGATGGAAAAACAGGAACAGATACATTGGCTGCTGGACAGCAGACAAATGGAAATAGAATATTTAAAAGAAATCATAAGAAGTTTAGGCAATACGAAGGAGAGGCTTTTAGACATCATTACTAACCCTGGGAATTATGATGAACAAACGGTTCAACGAGCATGGGATCATTTGAAAATGATCGACCTAAGATTGTTGGGGGAAAGAGACTGGGTAAAAATACATAATGAGATGATCAACGTCAAGTGGGAATTGAAAAGGATCCGGAAATGGTGCCGCCAGCGGAAACGGGATCATGGTGATGGGAAATGAGGGCACCTGTTTGTCAAATATGTATGGACAAAAGAGGGGGAAACTGTTTATGGGTGAAGGAGAAACATCCTTCTTCGACGTCTGATCGTTATGCATCTTTTGTTTTTCAAAAAGACGGCAGCCCCAAGGATAGGCTGCCGATTTTCGTGTTTACGCATTGCTTCTGGAGACAGTTCAACAGCGACGCGGATGGCCTCGAGCATGCTTTGCTCGCCGGCTAAGTTTTTTCGGCAATGTCCAAGGCAGTGCCGTGGTCGACCGAGATGCGGATGATACCGTCCTTGAGGACGACGGTGAAGTTCTTGCTCGCTAAAAATGGCAGGCGAGCGTATGTCAGTTCGAATGTACTGTTTTTTGATTGCTTGCTGAGGTAGCCGAAGCTTGCCTCTGCGGTATGGTTTTTCCTAAAAAGAAGGTGACAATGCCTGCCAAGGCGAGAGACAAGGCTAAGAAATAAAAGCCTGCATGGTAGTTCCCTGTTAGGTCTTTGAGTACACCAAAGAATTTTGGTCCGTTGTAACCACCAAGGTTGCCGATGGCGTTTTGCAAGCCCATGGCTACACCGGCTACTTCAGCAGGAATAATGGCCGTCGGGATCGCCCAGAGCGGCCCGTATGGTGCATATACGCCGATTGCTGTGATGGATAAGAGAATCATTTTTAACAGAGGTGTTTCTACAAACTGTCCCATTATCATAGCGCAAGCTGCTACAAACAACGGGATGACGACGTGTTGTGTGCGGTTCATGCGCCGATCCGACCAAGATGAGTTCACAATCATGCCAACGAGCGCGCATGTGAACGGAATGGCGGTCAACCACCCCATGACAGATGAATCGTCGGTGAACTCACTGACAACGCTAGGCACCCACATCGTATAACCGTAAAATCCAGTCATCCAGAGGAAGTACATGATGACAAGTCCCCAAACGGCTTTGTTTTTAAATGCAGCCGCATATCCTTGAGATTTGGCGGATTGGCTTTGTGCAGCAGTCAAGGCGTGCAATAATTGCTGTTTTTCGTTCTCATCCATCCATTTAGCTTCAGTTGGACGGTCTTTAATCATCGCATACCATACAAACGCCCAAACAATGGGTGGGATGCCTTCCAAAATGAGCACTGTCTTCCAGCTGAAATGCTTCAATAAAATGCCTGTGATTGGCGCCATGAGGATGGCGGAAACAGGCAAGCAAGCCATCCAAAATGCGTTAGCCCGCGCTCGTTCTTGAAGGGTAAACCAGTTGGCGAGCAATACGAGAACCGCTGGCCAAACCCCTCCTTCAGCTACGCCTAGCAAGAATCGAACGAGTTTTAGCTGTCCCTCGGTTTGAACAAAACCAGAGGCCATAGCGGCCAATCCCCAAAGGATCATCAAGATAAAAATAAACTTTTTGGCTGACCATTTTGTGGCTAAGATGCCCCCAGGGATTTGCAATAATAAATATCCAATGAAGAAGATTCCAGCGATATCTCCAGCTGCAGAAGAAGAAATATTTAAATCTTCCTGTATATAAGGCATCAACACACCTATGTTAATACGATCCATATACGCAAGCATGTACATGATAAAGGCGACAGGAATGATTCTTGCCCATTTTGATTTCATCGTACTCCCCCATTTTACATGAAGATTTTTTCGCAACCGCTTTCAAATAGCGTGTGATGGAAAGCAATACGGACAAAACTACTGCCCGATTGCTTTCGGTCAGCTGGACGGTTTATGCTGTTTGTAAGGAGCGAAACCGTCCAGCGTATTTAGCGGCCACTTTAATGCATTCTTCCATACTTATGCTGCTTGCAATGCCTTTTCCTGCGATGTCGAACGCGGTTCCGTGGTCAACGGATGTGCGTAAAAATGGAAGTCCATTGGTAATCGAAATGGTTCTTTCAAAATCGGCCATCTTTGCGGCGATATGACCTTGGTCATGATAAAGGGAAAGAACGGCATCATAGCGTCCATTTAAAGCATGATGGAATACTGAATCGGCAGGAACAGGGCCAATCGCGTTGATTCCCTTTTCTTGCGCCATTTGAATGCCTGGGAGAATCTCATCGATTTCTTCCCTTCCAAACAGCCCATTTTCTCCACCATGTGGGTTTAATGCGGCAACGGCGATTTTCCGATTTTCTACTCCCAAGCGTTGTAGGGCTTGATCACAACGAATGAGATAGTCGCAAACTCTTTTTTTTGTCATGGCAGCGATGGCATCTTTCAAGGACAGATGTCTCGTTAAGAAGAAAATGCGCATATTTCTTACTTCAAACATCGTCAGCGGATCATCGGTGTTGGTCAAAGCAGCTAAAATCTCTGTATGGCCGATAAAAGGAACATTGGCAGCTTTCAGCGACTCTTTATTGATCGGTGTGGTTGCTAAAGCTGATACGCTTCCATTCAATGCCAAACGAACAGCCGTTTCAATATATTCATAGGCTGCCTTGCCACATTGTGCTTGGACTTTTCCCATTTCAAGGGTGTCCACATTTACATTGTTCAGTGAAATAACATCAATCGTTCCGTGTTCATACTTCCCTTCGATCTTCTGTGTCGAAGGAAGCGAAGATCGACGGAGATGGGAAACATTGACCAATCGATTGCACGAACATTGAAATGGGCAAGAAAATTAGTGATTGATATATTGCTGAAAAGAGAAAATGCCATTGCGTTTGACCCACCTTAATAAAGAGAAATGTTTAAGCAGCAATTTGCTAAATCAGGCTGCTGTTTTTTGTGATAATATTCTAAATAAAGAAGGGAGGAGTGTAGAATGAGAGAAGAAGAGTTTCGAAGATTCTTAATGAACGACAGCAATATAAAAAGCAAAGTGAAAGCAGTTCATTCAAGAGTAGCAAAGGCTTTAAGGGTCGAACGAGAGCTGAACGTCAATTTAGATGATATTGTGAAAAATGATGAAGCCATGTATCATTTGTTGCTGCAAATTCAAGAAAGGCTTAATGATAAGCTATATCATAATGCTTATCAAAATGCGGTGCGAAAATATTATTTGTTTGTGAACGGAAAGGAGTTTCCGAGATTAAGGCGATATTAACAAGATGCAGTCAGAGTTTGCGGGTAACTATTCAGCCCGTACATAGAAAAAATTTACGAGAGCCGGTTTGTTCGTACCTTCCTTGTCTATACGAATTACCATCATAGACATGGGAGGTGAACACAATGGCAAATGTTGCTTTTGGCTTCCAAGAAGCGGTCTTCACACTCGAAAGCATGGTGGCAAACATCGAACGTCAAGCCCAGACCATCGAAAAACTCATCAACGAAAATAAACAGTTAAGACAAGAAAACCAGCAATGGAAAGCACGTATTGCAGAATTAGAAGCCCGTACGAAAAAAAACAGTACGAATAGTCATTTTCCGCCGTCCTCTGACCGGTTTGGGGCGAAATCTCCTTCTCGCCCACCGTCGGAGAAACGGCCGGGAGGACAGCCAGGGCACCAAGGAACGACGCTTCGCCCATCACCGAATCCTGACCATCGAGTCCTTCACCGTGTGACCCAATGCAAAGGATGTGGTCACTCGTTAGAACATATCGATCCACTTCAAGTAGACATTCGCCAAGTGTTCGACTTCCCAGTGGTTCGCATGGAAGTCACTCAACACGAGCGGGAAATCAAGCGTTGTCCTGAATGCCGACTTGTCCAGCAGGCGGAGTTCCCTTTTTATGTCACGAATCATGTCCAGTACGGTCCAGCTATCACTTCCCTTATTTTATACTGGAATCACGCGCAGTTGATCCCGTGCGAGCGTGTCACGGAGATGGTCAAAGCGCTCACTGGCCATTCGATGAGTGCAGGCAGTGAACATGACGAGACGGTGGCAGCCTGTGGCAGAAGCCGCGATTGAAGAAATCGAAGCCGCGCTGCTCACCCCGAGCACGCTGCACGTCGATGAAACGAGCCTGCGTGTGAAAGGAACGAAACAATGGGTGCACGTCGCTTCCACTTCCAAGGAAACCCGATACGGGATTCATCGCTTGCGTGGCAAACAAGCGGCGGATGACATCGGGATTTTGCCGCGGTACAAAGGAACGATGGTGCATGATGCGTATGCCGTATACCCGATGTATACGCAGGCGAGCCATGCCCTTTGCCACGCCCATCATCTCCGGGAGCTTCGGGAGTATACCGAACTTTACCATCACTCTTGGAAGTCCGGTATTGGGAAGCGGTGTACGACGAGCTTCTTTCGAATGGGCGCCAGGAACTCGATGAACGTTGCCGACAAGGCAATCATCTCGGTGTCCGCAAAGCGGAACATTTCATCCGGCGCCTAGAAGGCCGGTGAATCATGTTTGGTGCCTGTCACCGCCCGAAATTTTGCCGTTTCCATTGTCATAGGTTTTGATGAATTCGTGGAATAAAAAGGATTTTTTGAGGGTATATAGAATCGGTTATAAATGGCATGAATTTCTTTTCACTTTTCATGGCCGATTGCGCTGCGGTGCACTGGAAAAGGCCGACGTTTGGGGTGAAATGAACAGAGAGTCTTCAGCGGGGAAGGAGGGCATAAGGTTGATGATGGGGGAAGCAATATCAGCTGGAAATGATTTTGCATGGGCGAGGCAATCCCGTTAACTGGACGCAGAAGCAAGTCAATGTTTACCTGAAAAACGCCGCTGGCAAGAGGGGATGCCCACGATAAACGACTGTAACGAAACGGGTAATGAGTACATACCCGAACCCATCAATCAAGGCCAAAGGTCCGAGACAGGTGCGGTCGTCTTATGACTGGACATGTTTCTTCAGCGCACAGCGGTGTGTATCAACGGACAAAGGGAGGAGAAGGACGTGAAGGAAGAAATAGTGCTGGTAAAAATCCATCATACATTGGCAGAGGGAAAAGACTACTATGAAGCGATACGTGGAAACTGGCTGATAAGCGAACGGAGGTTCCCGTATATCCAGTATGTAGTAGGGATCAATCATGGAAAAATCGTTTGTGCTTTTCGTCCTGAAAAGTGGGAAACTATCGAGGAAAAAGGTCAGAAAAAAAGGCGGTTTGAGGGCGTAGAGGCTCCAGTAGAAATTCTGCAGAAGTTGCGACGGAAGGAAAGTGAAATAGCGAGAAGATTCAAGGGACAAAATCCCGTCAGGTATCTTTCTTTGGACGAACTGGAGAAAATGTAAACCGCACTTCAACAGCGGGCATCTTTGTTTATGGCTGAATATTTTTGCATGGGTGATCCTAGGCATAACGGCGGTGTGGCGAAATAAGATGTACATGGTGAGGGTGATTTTGGTTAACAAGGGACAGAGTCGGGCGCCAAGGTGATGCATAAGGAACGAAAGCGCTAGGGGCGGTGGGGTTTGGCTGACGGGCATACAGACTAGTGGAATTAGGCCGGGGTGAGGAGAGGGCGCAACACGGTGCAGGGATGGAAGGTAGCGCTGGCCTATCGAGGAGGGAAGTCGGCTGTTAGGAACATGCCTCAGAGTGACAACGCGCGGAAAGGTGAAGGGAAGGCTCGATGGAACAAGGGGAACAGATGCCCTGGCTGCTAGACAGCAGACACGTCGAGATGGAATGTTTGAAAGAGATTGTGAAAAGCCTTAGCTATACAAAAGAGAAGTTGTTGGAGATCATCACCAACCCCGGAAATTACGACGAAGAGACGGTTCAAGGAGCGTGGGATCATTTGAACATGATCGATGAAGGACTATTGGCGAGGAAAGATGTGCTTCTTTCGGCGAAGATCCACCATTCGCTCATGGAGGTCAAGAAGGAATTGAAAAGGATGAGGAAGCTGCGTGGTGAACGGGAACGTCCGCTGTCGCAAGACCGTGGCGACGGGGAATGAAGATGTCATCTCACTTGGCGCTTCTTTTTGAAAAGCTTGGTGGAGCGAATGGTTAGAAGGGAGAGGGCGAGTCTACATAACCGTTGTCATCTTGCCCGATGGTGGCGAAGGGGAGTGATTGTTCTGAGAGGATGTATATAGATGCAACGAAAAAGTTTAACATATCCTTGATGGAAAAGTCGCTTGTCCATTTTTCGACTGTCGAAGGCAAGCCACAGGCTTGCCTCCGTCACGCCAAGGCGTGACGGAAGACCGAACAACCACCCGCTTCACAGACCCATAACCCATACATGGGTCTGAAAGCGGCGTTGTTCGGTCGCCCGACAGTCGATCAAACGCCCGCTAAAAGCTGCAAATGGTAAAGCTTCAAATTGCATCTATATAGAAAAAGGTGAAAATGTAAATGAAGAAAATAATTCTTCCTGTAATTTTATTCGTCAATCTTGTTTTTATAGTGGGTTACCTCATAGATACTGGGTTCCCCTTCGGTTCTTTATGGCTAGTATGGCTACCCTTTTTCGTTGCTGGTATCATCCTGTCCATTATGTTTCTGGTTCGTTATAGAAAGGAATCCAATGCTAGCCTATTTTTATCGCTTGCTGTCTTGTTAAGTAGCCTTAGTTCTTTAGGTCTTTGGAGTTTTTATTATTATTTAGCTCGTGTTATGGGAGGATAAGAGCGCGAAAAGAGGCTGTCCCCATAGCCATCAAGTGAAGCCTTGGAGCGAGTAGCTCCAAGGCTTCACTTTTCATCTTTGGAGGCTGTGACCGTGAGAATATATAAAGATAGGCATGCCAAATACACCTTCCCTAATAGAAGGTTTTTTTCATGGTATGAGGCGGGAATTTCTTACGACACCGGCATGATGACCAAACTCTCGATAATGTCTAAAGCGCTCTTTTTTGTATAACGCCTTGATTTTTTCCGTGTTGAGCGATGATGTCACACAGTTTTAAAAGGAGTTGGACAACTAACGCCTCAGAACACCATAAGGCTTGAAAGAAATCCATGCCGAACTCCTTGATCATACTCATCGCCTTATATTCACTCAATTCCTTTTTCTGTTTTCGATAGAGCCATTCCCGCATTTTAAACATGACAGTGGAGCTGATCAATAAGGCAATCAACGTTCCATACAGGTGGCACTGAAAGCGAGCCCCTTTCATCGGTTTGAATCGATGAATGTGAAACAGGGATTTCCATGTCTTAAATACCACTTCAATTTGCCAGCGAAGAGAATACAGCGTATGAATTTCGTGCAAAGAGGTATAAATCGCTGGAATATTGGTGATATATACATATATTGGGTGGGGGGCGTCGCGTCACGTACGCGGCCCCTTTTCGTTTCGCCTTCTGTTTCCATTGTCCTTCCTTCTGTCGCTCCTGTTCTTCTGTCAGCCGATACACAATGAGCCGCGGTTGATGAACTTTCTTTCCACTGACATACGCATGTTCCAGTTCCATGGTTTCTCCGGGTTGCAGCACCGCAAGGAAATCCTCTGGTTCCCATTTTCGAAATCGGTCCCCTTCTTTTTGGTAAATCCCTACATTGTGTTTGAGCCGTGAAATAGAAAAGGCTCCGGCGTCATGAATGGCTTGCAATCCCTCAAGCGAAAAATAGCCTAAGTCTTTCAAACAAAGGTCTCCCTCTTGGATGGTCGATAAAAGGGACGCTCCGTAGGCGGCGTCGTGATGACGGGCATCTTCGACGTCCACATGGAGAAACTTCCCTTCTAGCCATTCATATTCTAGCTGAATTTTCACCCCAGGCTCCGTACATCCCTCGTAAATCCCCCGGATTTCAGGAGGCAGTTGAAACGACGTGGAATCGAGAATGCGAATCCGGCGAAACAGCGAATGTCTTTGACATAAGTGACGGGCTTCCTGAGTCTGATGAATGAGCAGTTTTTCAAACACCGCTTTGAGGAAACTCACCGCTTTTTCATTAAACCGTTGATGGAGCCCTTCCGCACTCAGAGAGGTGTTTTGCTTGAGAGCTAGAGCACTGCAAAGCTGCACCAATGATTTTTGACCGCCTCCTTCCTGGAGAAATGTGCAAAGTGCCACGAAATCATGGGCGCGTAATTTCCCCTTTCGTTGAATAAATTGATGATCTCGGGCCATATGTTCGAGTTCTTCGCACGATAACACGCTTCTTAATCCGTCTAAAAAACCATGCCATTCTTCTTGGAGAGATAAGGACGTCTTCAAAAAAACCACCCTTTCTAAGACATTATGAGGTCTTCAAAAGGATGGTCAAATCAGGCATATATTTATTCCTGTTTTCTTAACTTGATGGCTATGGGGGGAGAGGCCCAAGCATGCGTTGCTGATTGTCGTTTGCCGCGTATCTGCGGAGGGGTCTTGCCTAACTTGTATGTTGGGAGGCATAGGAATGCAAAGTCCTGTCTGGGGATTTTGGATCAGATGGGGAGCAGTCGGGCAGTCAAACGGCAAAGGCGGGCGAAGCGGGCTGTTGTGCGGATCGATGGCGCATAAATGTTAGGGATTGGCGAATCTATGGAAACGAACATCTAACGAACCATATGCGAACGGGAAATCCGTCCTGATGACAGGGCGGTTTATTTATGGGAAAAAATCTGTGAACTAGTCAACACCGGAATGCTGGGAAGTCCCTATGTCCTGGGCCTTCGTTCTTAAAAATTTTATGGAAGGAAAAGGGTTCTGAGGAAAAAGGTCGAAATTAAACAACGGACATCTACATAAAAGGACATGGAGGGAATTCCATTGAGTGTGTTTCGGGAACTTGGCAGAT
Organism: Geobacillus zalihae; assembly: GCF_030414215.1. Lineage (NCBI taxonomy): Bacteria > Bacillati > Bacillota > Bacilli > Caryophanales > Anoxybacillaceae > Geobacillus > Geobacillus zalihae. Next base: position 3,340,037 of record NZ_CP129217.1, on the reverse strand, counting down.
TAGCAGGGAAAGCAGCAGGGGCATTGATCGGAGGAATGGTAAACGCAGTCGGCGAGCTGGCGGACAGCCGCTTTCTCAAAGAGGTCGGAGACGGGGTGAAAAAGGCGTCCGAATTCGCTGGCGACACGCTCGGCCAGGCAGTTGACGGCGCATGGAACACGGCTTCCGGCCTTATCCAGAAGGACGAGGCGAAGATCGAGAGAGGGCTGGAAAACATCGGCCAGTCGATTTCACGCACGGCAAAAGGCGTATATGAGACCGCTAAACATACATACCAAAGCGGCAAGGAAGTGTATGAGGGGATGTGCGATGATGACGTCCAAAAGGTGAAAAACGGGCTGGCCAGCATCGCCAAAACGGCGGCGATAGGAACGTTGGCCGTCGGAATTGTCGACATGATCGATGGGGCAGACTACGGCGATGGGGTCGAGGGCAGTGAAGATGTGAACTTGGAAACCCATGGTGCAGATGATCCGAATCAAGCGGTCAGTTCCGCGTCCCTTGAAGCAGCTGCGGATATCGAATCAGACGAAAGCCCGGGAACGCACCATATCCGCCCACACTGGGTGGACGGGCATTGGCGTGACGGACAGTGGATTGAAGGATATTGGCGCGACGGCGACGGGAACATAGACGTGAACTTGACCGAGGAACAGGGCGGCGGCTATGAGCGGACGAATCCGGACGGGAATTCGGAGAACAACTTCACGTCGGCCTGAAGGCCTTTGGGGAGTGCGGTGCGCAGCCGCGATGAATCGCAATCGATGGTTTTGACGATTGGAGCCGTTCATATATGGGGAAGGGGGGCTGCAGGGTGCTGGATCGGATCAAAGGCGGACTGTTTGGGGTGGCGATCGGGGATGCGCTTGGGGCGACGACGGAGTTTATGAGCGCTGATGACGTCCGCCGCAAGTATGGAAAGGTGACGGACATCATTGGCGGCGGTTTCCTTGACTTGAAGCCCGGGGAAGTAACGGACGATACGGCGATGACGATCGCGGTGGCGCGGGGGATCATTCGCGATCCGACATGCCCGATTCATGACATTGGCGAAGAGTTTTTGCGGTGGTACGAGACTGACCCGCCCGATGTCGGCATCATCATCCGCACGGTGTTGAGGCGGTATCAGGGCGACTGGTTTGCGGCCGCGGTGCAGGCTTGCGAGGAGTTGGGGGGAAGATGTGCAGGCAATGGATCGCTGATGCGCTGTTTGCCGATCGCGCTGGCGTATGCGGACCAAGAGAAGATGGAAGAAATAACGGCTTTGCATTCCCGCATGACGCATGCGGACGAACGGGCGACAGAGGCGTGCCTGATTTACAACCGCGTCGCCTTTCGGGTGCTTCAAGGAGAGCCGCTCGCCAAGGCGATTCGGAAAGAAGTGGAGCATACCCGTTATGAGCCGCTGCTTATGGTGACGCCTGCCTACCCTCCTGACGGGTATGTCGTCCATACGATGGGGTGGGTGCTGCATTGGCTGCTCCGTTGTGACTCGTTCGAAGATGTCGTCATTTCGGCGGCGAATATGGGTGGAGACAGCGATACGATTGCAGCCATTGCGGGAGGACTGAAAGGGCTGGAAATCGGATACAGCCAGCTGCCGAAGCGGTTTGTGGAAGCGATCGTTTGCGCTGATGAATTGGAAAAACTGGCGTTGCAATTGGCGGATGTTCGGCGTTCGTTCAGTTCGAGCGGTGCGGATGGGGCGAATGGAATGAGGGACAAAGAAGGATAGGGGGTGAAACGGATGGATCGACAAACGTTTGCCGAGAACATGTGGAAATCGTTGTTGGTTGAACTGTACGAAGGAAAAATCGTATCGATGTTCAAAGGGAAGGAAGCGTTTCGCGTCGTCTCGTTTTCCGATGAGGGGATTACCGTGCGCTTGAGTTCGAAGGAAAAGGAAGTGTTTCTAAGCAAGAAGGCGATGCTCAACGTGATTGAAAAACTCATCGCCCATGAAGATGGCGTTCGGCAAAAAATGGTGGACCCGGAATCCCGTCTAAAGTTAGGGCTGTTTTTGCTTCACGCGTGGACGGAGAAAGTGGTGCGTCTGGAGGAGGGGAAGCGCCGTCCGTATTTGGTGTTAACGGATGAGGCACGCCGGCGATTGGCAAGTGGCGAGTAGAGGGATTGACACACTGGGACGTGCGCTCGCTTTGGCGGCCAAAGGCCAAGGGAAAAGTCCGGCTGTTGCTTGTTCCACACGCCAAGAGCCATAGGGAAAAGACCAGTGATAAGAGCCGCGCGGTTGCGGCTCTTTTGTGCTGCCTATTTGTCCATTTCCTTCGCGAGATCGGCGACTTCAGCGACGGTCAGGCCGGTTCGTTTGGCGATTTCGTGAATGGGGAGGACGTCAAGCAAATTTTTGGCGATTTCGATGGCCTTCCGTTTTTCCGTTTGCTTGATCGCCTGCTCCTTTTCTTGCAGAGCTTGTTGCACAGCTCGTTCTTTTTCCTGCATCACTTTCTTCAACATTTCTTCTCTTTCTTGTTCAAGTTCTTCGACTAACAGACGGAACACTTTGTTCATTTTGATCCACTCCTTTACTTTTTCGGCGTATGACCGGTCGATGAATTTGTCTGTGGCGGTCAGGACGCCGGCGATGATGTGCAGCTGTTTCGGTTCGTCGTCGATCGTTTTCGCCAGTTCGATCGTTTTTTCGATCATCGTTTGCCGGTCGAAGCGGGTGTGCATGAGCGGAACGAGGATGAGTTTCATCGTCTTTGGCGAGGAGACCCCCACTTCAACGACCAAAGGGAGTAAGTGGGGGAGGAATCGCTTTTTTTGTTTTTGTATCACTAAAAAAATATGATATAATATATGATATAATATATTATATAATATATTTAGTGAAAGAGAGGTGAGACAAATGGACATGACGTTAACAGCCAAAATAAAAATTTACCCAACAGCGGAACAAGCAGAAGTATTGAAAGCCACCCTTTCCGCTTATCGACAAGCGTGCAACGCTGTATCTGTTGTGATTTTCGACACAAAAGTGCTTGCACAAGCCAAGTTACACGACATGACCTATCGTCTACTTCGATCAAACTACGCTTTGCGTTCACAAATGGCGCAATCTGTGATTAAAACGGTGATCGCTAGATACCGTTCCCTAAAAAGCAATGGTCATGAATGGACATTGGTTCGCTTTAAAAAGCCTGAATATGATCTCGTTTGGAATCGAGATTACTCCATTGTTCAAGGGTTATTTTCTGTCAATACACTAGAAGGACGAATCAAAGTGCCATTCGAACCAAAAGGCATGGAACAATATTTTGATGGCTCATGGACGTTTGGCACAGCCAAACTCGTCTATAAGCATAACAAATTCTTTTTGCACATTCCCATGACTAAAACAATTCCGACCGTAGATGAACACAACATTCGCCAAGTGGTCGGTGTCGATGTAGGGGTTAACTTTCTTGCAGCAGCTTATGATTCGCAAGGGAAAACTACCTTTTTTAACGGACGAAAAATCAAGCATATGCGTGCCAAGTACAAACGAATGCGAAAAACCCTCCAGCAAAAAGGGACGGCTTCTGCGCGTCGGAAGTTGAAAACAATCGGACAACGAGAAAACCGTTGGATGACGGATGTGAACCATGCTGTCACGAAGGCACTCGTTCGTCAATATGGAGAACGTACCCTTTTTGTATTAGAAGATTTAACAGGCATTCGTGAAAAAACAGAACGTGTATGGATCCATGACCGATATGAAACCGTATCGTGGGCGTTCTATCAGTTCCGTCAAATGTTAGAGTATAAGGCACGTTTGCATGGGTCAAAAGTGATGGTGGTTGCTCCGCATTACACCTCTTTGACATGTCCAAAGTGTGGTCATACGGAAAAAGCCAATCGAAACAAGCGTACACACACCTTTTGTTGCCGAACATGCGGATACACCTCAAACGATGACCGCATTGGTGCTATGAACCTTCAACGAAAAGGAATAGAGTACATCGTTGAAGGAACGACACAGGCATGACCTGCGTCGTTGGGCAGTTGTCAACCTGCCCCTGATGCAACCCCAAGTCAAGGAAGGAGGACGAAGTCCGCTCGTACTTCTGGGGAGTTGCAAGCCCCCACTTCAAGTGTTAGCGAAGTGGGGGTAGTTGACCGTTTCTTCCGGAGTGAGCGGTTCGCCGTTGTGGACTTTTTCTTCAATGGCATGGAAAATGGCATCGCCGTTGAATTCGCCAAGTAGCACCGCTTTGGATGAAAGAAGCACGTCGCCGGCGTCAAGCTGTTCGCGGGCGCTCGTGACATCGCTTGTGTAGATCACAACGATGCGAATCGGGCGGATTCGTTTGTCCTGTTGATAGTATGTGTGAAGGATGCGGCAGGCATAATCAGAGATACTTCAAATGATTGTCGAGAAACCGTTCGTTGCTTTCGTACTCCAGAAGCAAAATGGAATCGTCTTCGAGAAGAAACACGGTGTCGGCGCGCCGTTCGTCCGCCCGTACAGACGGAAATTCGGTTGGCAGCACTGCTTTGATCCGCGGGAGTCCGTGAAGTCCGTACACATCGAGGGCTTGGTTTTGGTACAATGCGCTGAGCGATCTGAGCAATATGTCTTTGGCATGGTACCGAGATCCCGACCGCCATCGTCTCAACTTCTACCGCTTGCTTGATCGGTTGTCATCTGCTATCACGATTAGAGACACGGTGTCCGTTCGCTAGGGACGAATGGCGGCCTTATGAATATTGAAACTTCGTTTTAAAAGAAGACTTCCCGCGTAGGCGATCCGGTGTTTTCGGTTGCCCTCACGGACGGATGAACACCTCCGTTCCGTTCGGGACGATGGAGGCGAGCTCGAGCACGTCTTTGTTGTGCATGCGGATGCAGCCTTTGGATACGTATTTGCCGATCGAGGACGGGTCGTTCGTGCCGTGGATGCCGTAATGGAGTTTGGATAAGCTTAACCACATCGCGCCGAACGGCCCGCCTGGGTTTGGCTGGCGGTTGACGATGACAAAGTCGCCGACGGGGGTGGCGGTGACCATTTTGCCGACGCCGATGGGATACGTACGGATCGTCCGCCCTCGGTGTTTTAACGTTAGCTGGCGGCGGCCGATCGAAATGTGGATCGTGTACGGAATCGATCCTTTCGGCGGAAGGTGGGGGATGACGATCCCCTGGCCAGGGAAGATGACGGACGCGGCGGTCAACCCATTGGCGCGAAGGAGCGCCTCAACAGATGTGCGGTAGTCGCGGGCGATGGAAGCGATCGTTTCCCCACGTTTGACGATATGTGTGTACATGGCAGTTCGCTCCTTTTTTCGCTGGATGGAGAAACCAGCTCCGATTGATGATACATTAGTGTATGAGAAGATTCGGATGAGGTTGCTGCATAGGAAGAGAGTCTCATGTGCATGGCATGGGAATACGGTGCGGCTGCCAGGCGCATGAACGCGCTGTGCGTTAGTCTATACTTGACAGGGAGCGCTGCCTAACGGTGTTTCTTGTCAAAACGTGTAGGGGAAAAGGAGGATGGCGCGAATGAGAACGTTTGTCCTAAAACCAGAGGAAGGACAGAAGGTTGATGATGAGCTGTATGCCGAGCTTTCCCCTGTCCCGCTTGAGATCATGGACGGTGATCTCTTTTTTTGCAAAAGAGGAGCGGGAAAACTTGCTTAAGCTGTTGATATACAATGTCGGCATGAATCGGACGCTTGAGATCATCGAGGAATGGAAGGAGAGTTGAAAGCGGCGCCCAGTCGATATCGGGGCCGCATTGGTGTTGGGGGTTACGGACGGTAAGGGAACAAAATGCGCTTTCCCCCTTTTTCTGTGGCGACGAAGACGTCTTGGTGGATCTCGAACACGCCAAAGACGCTATGGAACGTCTGAATGACGCGGACGCGATACACATCGTGAAGCGGTTTGTCCTTATCAGACATCGACCATGACGACAGGTTTTCCACCTCATCGATGCGGTAGTCGAACGTCTCGACGCCGAAGTCTTGCATAAAGACGTGGGCGCGGCGCTGGATGTAGACGTCTTTTGGGAATTTCTTTTTCATGAGCGGGTGAAACAGCTCCCAAGAGCTGCCAAAATCCCCTGCCTGTTCATAGCGGTAAAACGTGTCCACGATTTCCTTCGCCTCATTTTGTTCGTTCGAAAGAAACAGGGACAAGATCGCCACCAGCACGGCGGCGGCGGTGAGAACCGCCACCCCAGTCCTGGCTCGGATCGTTTTTTGGCGGTAGCGTGGGAACATGGGGTCTCCTCTCCTCTCTGTTATACCATATGCACGATGGACGGCCGATATGGGCGGAGAAAGGAAGAGAGCTCGATCATGCCGGTGCTTTTTAGTCAAAAAATCGGCTGCGGTGTAGTAAAATAGATCGCAGAAGCCATTGCAGCGGAAGTGAATTCATTCGTTCTATGCGGAAACGGGTGGGAAAGCGGAGCGTCCATCGGCTCCGTTTTTCCTTTTCCATGTTGAGAAAAACCGAACGCGCAGGAGAGGGAGAGAGGGATGAAGAGATCATTCATTTATGTGTTGCTTGTCGGGATCATGGTCGCCTGGGGGCTGAATGTGACGGCGTTGAAAGTTTTGGTGGAGCATTTTTCGCCCGTCGCGTTGACAGCGCTGCGCATTCTAACGGCCGGGTTGGTCGTGCTTTTGTTTTTATGGGGGATCGGCAAGCTGGAACGAGTCAGTTGGAAGGAGGCGAAACAGATTGGCGTGGCCGCCTTGTTCAGCGTCGTGGCCCATCACTTCTTTTTAGCGTTGGGAATTGCGAGGACGACAGCGGTGAATGCGGGTCTTGTGCTAGGGCTTGTGCCGCTTGTGACGGCGCTGTTGGCGATCGTGTTTTTGGGGCAGCGGCCGACGTTGTTTCGGCTGCTTGGCATCGCGCTTGGGTTTTTTGGCGTCGTGTTTGTTGTGGCGAGCGGCGACGGGGGCCTTGGCCATTTGTCCATTGGGGATGTGTACGTCTTTTTGGCTGTTTTGGCGCAAGGGATCAGCTTTATTATGATCAAAAAAGCGACGGTCGAGGCGCGGTTGATGACTGGGTGGATGCTTGTCTTCGGGTCGCTTTGGCTGTTTGTCTTAAGCCTCGTGCTGGAACCAGGCGGCCTATCGAGTTTGAAAGAGGGCACGCTTCCGCTTTGGATGATTTTCCTTGCTTCGGCGGTCGTGGCCACAGCGCTCGGTCATATGTTTTACAACCAAGCTGTGCAGCACCTCGGGCCTGCGGAATCGGCGGTGTTCATTAATTTGAATCCGCTCTTTTCGTTGCTTGGGGCGCATTGGCTGCTGGGCGAGCCGATTTCGCCGATGCAGCTGGCTGGTTTTCTTTTCATCGTCGTGGGCGTGTTGTTCGGCAGCGGGGGGATGGATGATGTGGTCGCCCGTTTCCGCCGGGCGAAAGTGGCGGCTGGGGGAAGGAAGGCGGGGATGTAGCCGCCTTGGAATCCCCCACTTCTAGGCCTTGCGTGCAAGTGGCGGAACATTCATATCCAGGAATGGAGGGGGCTTCACATTGCGGTCGGCGTCTTGGCTGTCTCTTCTTGAAAAGGGACAGCCATTTTTGTGCCATCGGCAGGATTTTGCTTGATGATGTCGAAAAAGAGAATACGAAACGTATTCGTGTGAGGTGAATGTATGGCGATCGATCACGACCGGTTGTTCAAGGAGTTGTTGCAGACGTTTTTTGAGGAATTTGTGCTTCTCTTCTTTCCGGATATGCACGAGCATATTGATTTCAACCATTTGTCGTTTTTGTCCGAAGAGCTGTTTACGGACGTAACGGCTGGGGAGAAGTACCGCGTTGACCTGCTCGTCGAGACGAAGTTCAAAGGAAAAGACGGATTGATCATTGTTCACGTAGAAAACCAAGCGTACGTTCAATCGTCATTTCCAGAAAGAATGTTTCTTTACTTCAGCCGCTTGTTTGAAAAATACCGCACTCCGATCATTCCGATTGCTGTCTTCAGCTATGATGCCATCCGAGATGAACCCTCTTCGTTCACGCTCTCCTTTCCGTTTGGCGATGTGCTTGACTTTCGCTTTTTCCACGTGGAGTTGCGCAAGCAAAACTGGCGCCAATTCATCCGCACCGACAACCCGGTGGCGGCTGCGCTGCTTAGCAAAATGGGGTATACTGAAAGTGAACGAGTGGAACTGAAAAAGCAATTTTTGCGCATGTTGGTGCGTCTTGAGCTAGACGAGGCAAGACAGCGTTTGTTGATGGGCTTTTTTGAAACGTATGTGAAGCTGTCCGATGAAGAAGAACAACAGCTTCGAAGCGAGGTGGAACAAATGGAGACGAAAGAAAAAGAACGCGTGCTGGAATTGATCATTTCGTACGAGCAAAAGGGAAAAATTCAAGGCCGAAAGGAAGGACGGGAGGAAGGGCGCAAAGAGGGAGCGGAACAAGAAAAACGGCACATTGCGAAACGGATGTTGATGAAAGGGTTTGATGCGCAGACGATTCACGAACTGACCGGATTGCCTGTGACGGAGATTGAGGAAATGAAACAAAGCGGCTTCAAGTGAATGGAAATCAAACAGGCGAGGCAAAAGGCCAGCCCCGCCCTAGCGCGTTGGTTTTGCTGCTGTGGATTCCCGTTTGATCAGTTTCGTAGACAATAGCACTTCCTGAAAAGGTTCGTTCGGGTTGTCCCACCGCCATCGCAACAATTCCACCGCTCGTTTGCCGTAGCGCTTCAGGTCGATGTCGACGGTCGTGATTTTCGGCGTCGCGATTTGCGAAAGCTGTCCGTTGTCAAAGCTGCAGACGGAAACGTCATCGGGCACGTTGAGTCCGTATCGCTGCAGGCCGGTGCTGACGAAAAAGCCAAGCCCGTCATTGACGCAAAACCAGGCGGTCGGCTGCCGCTTCAGCTCGCGGATGTAGCCTGCGATGACCGTTTCGTCCTCTTGCGCCTGGCAGAACATCCACTCCTCGTTCGGTTTCACTCCATAGTCTTTCAGCGCCAATAAGTACCCTTCATCGTCTTTGGCGAGGAGACCCCCACTTCAACGACCAAAGGGAGTAAGTGGGGGAGGAATCGCTTTTTTTGTTTTTGTATCACTAAAAAAATATGATATAATATATGATATAATATATTATATAATATATTTAGTGAAAGAGAGGTGAGACAAATGGACATGACGTTAACAGCCAAAATAAAAATTTACCCAACAGCGGAACAAGCAGAAGTATTGAAAGCCACCCTTTCCGCTTATCGACAAGCGTGCAACGCTGTATCTGTTGTGATTTTTGACACAAAAGTGCTTGCACAAGCCAAGTTACACGACATGACCTATCGTCTACTTCGATCAAACTACGCTTTGCGTTCACAAATGGCGCAATCTGTGATTAAAACGGTGATCGCTAGATACCGTTCCCTAAAAAGCAATGGTCATGAATGGACATTGGTTCGCTTTAAAAAGCCTGAATATGATCTCGTTTGGAATCGAGATTACTCCATTGTTCAAGGGTTATTTTCTGTCAATACGCTAGAAGGACGAATCAAAGTGCCATTCGAACCAAAAGGCATGGAACAATATTTTGATGGCTCATGGACGTTTGGCACAGCCAAACTCGTCTATAAGCATAACAAATTCTTTTTGCACATTCCCATGACTAAAACAATTCCGACCGTAGATGAACACAACATTCGCCAAGTGGTCGGTGTCGATGTAGGGGTTAACTTTCTTGCAGCAGCTTATGATTCGCAAGGGAAAACTACCTTTTTTAACGGACGAAAAATCAAGCATATGCGGGCGAAGTACAAACGAATGCGAAAAACCCTCCAGCAAAAAGGGACGGCTTCTGCGCGTCGGAAGTTGAAAACAATCGGACAACGAGAAAACCGTTGGATGACGGATGTGAACCATGCTGTCACGAAGGCACTCGTTCGTCAATATGGAGAACGTACCCTTTTTGTATTAGAAGATTTAACAGGCATTCGTGAAAAAACAGAACGTGTACGTATCCATGACCGATATGAAACCGTATCGTGGGCGTTCTATCAGTTCCGTCAAATGTTAGAGTATAAGGCACGTTTGCATGGGTCAAAAGTGATGGTGGTTGCTCCGCATTACACCTCTTTGACATGTCCAAAGTGTGGTCATACGGAAAAAGCCAATCGAAACAAGCGTACACACACCTTTTGTTGCCGAACATGCGGATACACCTCAAACGATGACCGCATTGGTGCTATGAACCTTCAACGAAAAGGAATAGAGTACATCGTTGAAGGAACGACACAGGCATGGCCTGCGTCGTTGGGCAGTTGTCAACCTGCCCCTAATGCAACCCCAAGTCAAGGAAGGAGGACGAAGTCCGCTCGCACTTCTGGGGAGTTGCAAGCCCCCACTTCAAGCGTTAGCGAAGTGGGGGTAGTTGACACCGCTCTTGATAGCTCGGCGAATAGTTGACGTCGCCGACAAACGCGATGTCAGTATGGTTGAGCTCCAACAAATGCTGGACGGCCACATACGCCCCGAACCGATTGTTGGTCAGCACCGCATCGGTATTGACTGGCTCGGCTCGCCCATCTTAGCCCCGCTCGTCATTGCGCTCATGATGGCGTGGAAGTTTGTCGGATATTATGCGCTGCTGTTTTTGTCCGGCTTGGAAAGCATCCCGAAAGAAGTGTATGAAGCGGCGGAAATGGACGGGGCGGTCGGCTGGAAGCGGGTTTGGCACGTGACGATTCCGATGCTGTACCCTTCGTTTTATACCGTGACGATTTTGGCGGTCGGCTTGATGTTTGGCATTTTCACCGAACCGTATGTGTTGACGGGCGGCGGGCCAGAGTATGCGACCCATACGTGGCAGCTCGAGATTTACAACCAAGCGTTTGAAAAATTGAATGCGGGTTACGGAACCGCGGTCGCGATCATTAATTCGATCGTCACCTTTGCGTCGATTTTCGTCTTTCGCAAGGTGTTGGAAAAATGGGGTGGCAAACATGGCTGGGAGTAAAACATGGAAGGTCGGACTGCTTTATGTTTTGGCGTTTGCCGTTTTGTTCGTCATGGTTTTCCCGTATTTGTATATGGTGTTAGGCTCGCTTGCTCCATGGGATGAAGTCGATCGAAAGTTGATTCCGTCGTCATTGACGCTTCGCTCGTATGAATGGTTGTTTCAAGGCGGCGAAGATGTCGTGCCGCGGCCGTGGCTTCGGGCGTTTTTCAACAGTTTGCTCGTCACGTCGGCGTCAACGGTGCTTATGCTTGTGACGGCGGTGATGGTGGGCTACGCATTGTCGAAAGTGAAGTTTAAAGGGAGACAATGGGTCAACAACGCGATTTTGTTTCAAATGTTTTATCCGTCGATCATTTTGTTGATTCCGCTGTTTCTAATCGTCCGGTATTTCGGCTGGTACAACACGTATTGGGCGATGATCGTGCCCAAAGCGGTCAACTTGTGGGCCATTTTTATGTACACAAACTTTTTCCGCAGCATTCCCGATGAATTGATCGAAGCGGCCAAGATGGATGGAGCGGGCCATTTCACCATCATTCGCCGCATTGTCTGGCCGATGTCGCGGTCGATCACCACGATCATTTTCTTGTTCCTTTTCATGGAGCGATGGGTGGAACTGCTTTGGGATATGCTTGTCGTGAATAACGAAAAGATGTTGACGTTAAACGTGTTGTTGGCGCAAATGTTTGGACCGTACGGCGGATATCCGGGGCCGATGTACGCCGCCTCGGTGCTTCTCACGCTGCCGATTTTGATTTTGTTCCTTTTGTTTAGCAAGAATTTTAAGGAAGGGATGCAATTCATATTAAAATAATAAAAACATCATAATCGGAAGAGGGAGCAGGGAGAGACGTGATGCAGACAAGGACGCCGACCATGAAGACTTGCAAGACACTGCTTGAGGAATTTCAGCGTGCACCGCAGCCGCTTCGGGTGGAGAAGCTCGTGTTTGCCGGCGTTGGGGGGCGGGACGTGTACAACATTTCCGCGCCGTTTGAAGATGATGGCGAGTGGGTCATTGCCGGACGGGTGGAGGCACGAGACAGCGAGCAATCCGAAGTCTACTTTTTCGTCGAGCGTGAAGGGACATGGGTGCCGCGGGAAGGGGCGCCGGTGTTTGCTTTGCAGGATCCGTTTGTTTCGCGGGTGCACGGGCATCTCGTGTTTGGCGGCGTGGAGACGTTTCCGCATCCCGTGCTTCACGGGAAGCTGTATTGGCGGACGGTGTTGTACCGCGGAAACACGATCAAGGAATTGGCGCGTTTTTTCACCGGTCCCGACGGGATGAAAGACATTCGTCTTGTCGAGCTGCGGGATGGGTCGGTTGGGGTCTTCACCCGTCCGCAAGGGGCAAAAGGCGGACGCGGAAAAATCGGCTTCACCCGCATCGGTGCGCTCGATGAGTTGACGGTGGAGGCGATTGAGAAGGCTCCGCTCATTGACGGCCAATTTTCGGATGAAGAATGGGGCGGCGCCAATGAGGTGCATTTGCTTGGCAATGGGCTCGTCGGCGTCTTGGGCCATATCGCTTGTTTCGATCAGGAGCGGAACCGCCACTATTATCCGATGGTGTTTGCGTTCAATCCGGATACGGGGGAAGCGTCGGACATGGAGCTGATTGCCACGAGAGCCCATTTCCTCGATGGCCCGGCGAAGCGTCCGGATTTGGCGGATGTCGTGTTTAGCGGCGGACTGATTCGCAAAGGGGACGGCACGGCCGATTTTTACGCTGGAACAAGTGACGCAGAAGCGCAAAAACTCACGATCGTGGATCCATTTACGAAATACGAAAGGCAGGGGTGACGATGCACCTTTACCGCTATGAAGAGAACCCGCTCATTACGCCGGAAGATGTGCCGCCGCACCACGACGGGTTTGAAGTGATCGGGGCGTTTAACGCCGGGGTGGCGACGTTCCAAGGGGAGGTGTTGCTGCTGCTTCGGGTGGCGGAGCGTCCCGTGTCGGATGACCCGAATATCGTGAAAGCGCCGGTATGGAATCCAAAGACGGGGAAGGTCGATGTTTACGAATTTCGCCAAGACGATCCGCGCTACGATTTTTCCGACCCGCGGGTGATCAGAGAGGCGGGGGCGGAGCGGTTCGCCTATTTGACGTCGCTTTCGTATTTGCGCCTCGCCCGGAGTCAAGACGGGCGGCGGTTTACGATCGACGACCGCCCGTTCGTCTATCCATCGAATGAGCTCGAGACATTCGGCATTGAAGATCCGCGCATTACATGCATTGACGGCACGTATTACATTTATTTCAGCGCCGTGTCGCCGAAAGGAGTCGGCGAGGCGATGGTGTCGACGAAAGACTTTCAGACGGTGACGCACCACGGCATGATTTTCGCGCCGGAAAACAAAGATGTGCTCATTTTTCCGGAGAAGATCAACGGCAAGTATTACGCCCTTCATCGCCCGGTGCCGAGAAGCAACGGCCGCCCTGAGGTGTGGATTGCCGAGTCAGAGAATCTGCTTCATTGGGGGAATCATCGCTTTTTGTTCGGTCTGCGCGAAGGGAAGTGGGACAGCGCCCGCATCGGCGGCGGGGCGGTGCCGATCAAAACGGAGCGAGGCTGGCTTGAGTTGTACCACGGCGCGTCGGATGACCACCGCTATTGCATGGGGGCGGTGCTGCTTGATTTGAACGACCCATCCAAAGTTCTCGCCCGCTCGGAGCAGCCGCTTGTCGAGCCGGAAGCGGATTATGAGGTGAACGGCTTTTTCGGCCGCGTCGTGTTTTCATGCGGGGCGATTGTCGATGGCGATATCGTAAAAATGTATTACGGCGCCGCGGATACGTCGATGGCGTGCATCGAGCTGAAGCTTAGCGAGATTTTGGATTCGCTTGTCAAGGAATGAACTTGTAAACGGGAAACGCCTGATGCGTCGGGCGTTTCTTTTTTTGGCTTGTGGCTCCCTAGGCGCTTTTCTGTCGAAAGTTCTTCCTTTTGTTTCTTTCTTGGCAAAGGGATTTGATATAATGGAAAAAAACGTCGATTGATCGGGACAATCCATTACGATGTGAACTCGGCGTACGGAAGCTGCCCGCGCGCTGGTCGGGGCAATGGTGGTGACGGCATGACAATCAAACGTTCATTATGGTTGAAGTTGTCGACGATTCAGTTGATCATTCTGTTTTATTTGGCGGCCGTCGCGGTGTCGACGGTGCTGTTATGGCTGCCGATTGTGCATCAGCCGGGAGTGGAGCTTCACTGGATTGATGCGCTGTTTACGGCGGCGAGCGCCATTAGTGTGACCGGGTTGACGGTTGTGTCGATTCCGGAGACGTTTAATACGTTTGGGATTGTTTTGTTGATTGTGATGATGCAGGTGGGCGGCGTAGGGTTAATGATGCTTAGTACGTTCATTTGGCTGTTAGTTGGCAAAAAAATCGGGTTTCGTGAGCGGCAGCTGATCATGACCGATCAAAACCGTCTTGCGCTCTCAGGGCTCGTGAAGCTCACGCGGGACATCTTTTTCTTGATTCTGGCCATTGAAGCGGTCGGTGCGCTGATTTTGGGCGTGTATTTTTTGCGTTATTTTCCGACGTGGCCGGAGGCGCTTTTGCAGGCGGTGTTTGCGTCGGTCAGTGCCACGACGAACGCTGGATTTGATATTACCGGCCAGTCGCTGATTCCGTTCGCCGGTGATTATTTCGTGCAAGTCATCCATATCATTCTGATCATTCTAGGCGCGATTGGCTTTCCTGTGCTCATTGAGGTGAAGGAGTTTTTGTTTGCGCGCGACCGAGGGCGCTACCGGTTTTCGCTGTTTACGAAGTTGACGACGGTGACGTTTTTTGCCCTCGTCTTCTTTGGCACGGTGGCGATTTATGCGCTTGAATGGAGCCATTTTTTCGCTGGAAAGCCGTGGCACCGGTCGCTCTTTTACGCCTTGTTTCAGTCGGTGTCATCGCGCAGCGGCGGGCTGGCGACGATGGATATGAACGAGTTTTCCGACCCGACGTTATTGCTTTTGAGCGCGATGATGTTTATCGGTGCTTCCCCGAGCAGCGTTGGCGGGGGCATCCGGACGACGACGTTGGCGGTGATTTTGTTAACGGTTTGGCATTATGCGAAAGGGCGCTCAGCGGTCAAAGTGTTCGGGCGTGAAATTCATGAGGAAGATATTTTAAAATCGTTTGTTGTCTTTATCGGTGCGCTGTTCCTTTGTTTTGCGGCGGTTCTTGCGCTTTCCGTCTCGGAATCGTCGCTTCCTGTCGTTATGCTTTTGTTTGAAGTATGTTCAGCGTTTGGGACGACCGGGCTGTCGCTCGGCATTACCTCTGAGCTCAGCCCGTTTGGCAAGCTGGTGTTGGTGATCGTCATGTTCATCGGCCGGGTCGGCATCATTTCGTTTTTATGGCTCGTCCGCGGCCGAGCGGTGAAAGATAGCTACCATTACCCGAAAGAACGAGTCATTATCGGCTAGAAGAGGGGGACGGAATCATGAAAAAAGTGCGCAAAGCGATCATTCCGGCAGCGGGCCTTGGGACGCGGTTTTTGCCGGCGACAAAGGCCATGCCGAAGGAGATGCTTCCGATTGTCGATAAGCCGACGATTCAATATATTGTTGAAGAGGCGATGGCATCAGGCATTGAGGACATCATCATCGTCACCGGGAAAGGGAAGCGGGCGATTGAGGATCATTTTGACTATGCGTTTGAGCTCGAGCAGCTGCTGAAGCAAAAAGGAAAATTGGACTTGCTTGAGAAAGTAAAAGAGCCATCAAAAGTGGACATCCACTACATTCGCCAAAAAGAGCCAAAAGGGCTGGGGCATGCCGTTTGGTGCGCGCGCAATTTCATCGGAGACGAGCCGTTTGCGGTGTTGTTGGGCGATGATATCGTCCAAGCGGAAAAACCTTGTTTAAAACAGCTCATTGAGCAGTATGAACAAACGTTCAGCTCGGTGATCGGCGTCAAGCGCGTGCCGGAGGAAGAGACGCACCGTTACGGGATCATCGACCCGCTCGAGCAGAAGGGACGGCGCTACCAAGTGCGCCGCTTTGTCGAAAAACCCGCTCCGGGCACAGCGCCGTCGAACCTCGCGATCGTCGGGCGGTACGTGTTGACGCCGGAAATTTTCTTGTTTTTGGAGAAGCAGGAGGTCGGCGCAGGCGGGGAGATTCAGCTCACCGATGCGATCGGGCGGTTGAATGAAATTCAGCGCGTGTTTGCCTATGAATTTGAAGGAAAGCGGTACGATGTCGGCGAAAAGCTCGGCTTTATCGAAACGACGATTGAGTTTGCCTTGCAAAACGAGGAGCTGCGGGATGACTTGCTTTCGTTTTTGGAGCGGGTGGTGGCAGAGGCGAAGGGATCGAAGAACAACTAATCAAATTTTTCAGAAGATGAAGACAAAAAAGGAGGGTAGGATGTGGCGCGCATACGGATTGAACATTTTGGTCCTGTGAAGCTGTTTGATGAGGAGATCACGGATGTTACCGTTTTGATTGGCCCCCAAGCGAGCGGAAAAAGTACGATCAGCAAATTGATTTTTTTCTTTCAATCGATTCCTGATGAATGGGTAAACTATTTGCTTTCAGTACGTCAAACGGAAGAAAACAACCCATTTTTTGAGTTCAATAAACGTCTTCGGAGAAAATTTGTTGGGTACTTTGGCACAACCAAACATATGAAACCGTTTCATATTCGTTATGAGTATGATGTTGAAAAGTTTGTCCGTCTTGATTTAAAGGACGGTTATGTACAAATCCATTTCAGCGATCCGCTAAAACGGGAGATTCAGGAAAATTTTAAACATGTTGTGCAGATGAAAAAGGAAATGCAATATGAAGAACAACAGTTGGATGATTTTTGGAATGTCTCCTCCTGGAAAGTGCGGCAGCAAAATATATTGGAAACGGTCAAAGCCTCCATCGCTGAAGTATTCGGTGATTCCAAAACACCTATTTTTATCCCTGCGGGCAGAAGTCTAGTGGCGACCTTGTCGGATCAGCTTCAGGACATTAATCCGCAACAGCTCGATGTGTTGACAGAGCAGTTTATCGAGCGAATCAATTTGCTGAAGAAGATGTTTTCCCATTCATTTGAGGAAATCATCGAAGATCGCAAAAAATTCTCGACAGAAAAAATTGACTTTGAAGCCATTCGACTGGCCATCAAGATGATCGAAGGCGTGATGAAAGGAAAATACATGTTCTCTGATTATGGAGAGCGGATTTTTTTTAATGAAAGAGAGTATACAAAACTGAAGTTTTCCTCTTCTGGACAGCAGGAAGTGGTTTGGATTTTATTGCTCATTTTCACCGTCATTTTGGAACGGCAACGAGTGTTTATGGTGATTGAAGAACCGGAGGCGCACTTGTACCCCAACGCCCAACAAGAAATGGTGGCCTTATTTGCGTTGCTGCTCAACGTAACGAATAGTACACTCGTGATCACGACTCATAGCCCGTACATTTTGTCTGCTTTTAATATTTATTTGTACGCTGCCAAAATCGGAAGGAAATTGGATGGGCGTGCCAATCCGATTATAGACCGAAAGTTGCGGCTTTCTCCGCAAAGGGTAAAGGCCTATATTCTGAAGAATGAAGGAGGGAGATTCCGCTACCGAAGCATTATCGATGATGAATTACGGTTAATCCAGGCCGAAGCGATCGATGAAGCATCGTCTGCCATCAACCGTGTTCTGGATGAGCTTATGGAGGCGGAGGAAGCGGGGGAGTAAACATGTCGGTTGTAGAATGGGAAAGTTGTTTGCAATATTGCGACCGTCGAAAATTAGCGGTTGTTAAGGAAAAAGGGAGAGAGATTCGTTTTGTCAACAAAGGGGAAAAGAGGGTGGCTTTATACCGTGTAGACGGTTGTTTGATTCAAGAGGGGGTAAAATGCGACTTTTTATTTTTGGTGATCGAAGGGGAGCAGGCATTTTTCATCGAATTAAAAGGGTCTGATCTCGTGGAAGCGGTGCGGCAAATCATGCGGACAGTTGAACAATTAGGCAAGAAGTTGTCTGGATACCGGTTTGAAGGACGAATTATCATGACGCGAGTGAGAACACCTAATGTAAAATCGACCGATAGGATCAAGCTGGAAAAAATGTTGAGGAGAACGGGCGGTTCGTTAGCGGTGAAAGTGAACTGGGACGAGGTAGAGGTGTAAAGGAAAGTAGGGAAACGGACCTGTGTTCCAAACAAAGCAAATTGATATTCCAGCGGAACGGGATGACGGCATCCGCATTCTCGTCGACCGCCTTTGGCCGCGGTGTCAAAGGTCGAAGCGTGCCGTGACCGCTGGTGAAAGAGACTGCCCTCCAGCAATGGTTTGGCCATCGGCCGGAGCGGTTTGCCGAGTTTGCGAGAACGTATGAACAGGAGGACTGATACGACGAAGCAAGCGCTCGTTACGGAGCTGCTTTCGCTTTCCGGAACGGTGATGTTGCTTTATGCCGCCAAAGACGAGCAGCATAACCATGCCGTTGTTCTTAGGGAGTTTTTGCGCAACATCGCTAAGGAGGGGTTCGGATGATTCGCGCCATGGTCGGCGATCTGACCAAAGTGGAAGGAGTCGAGTACATTTGCAATGCCGCCAACGGCATCGGGCCGATGGGCGGCGGCGTGGCAGCGGCGATCCGTCGGGCGGGGGGACGTGTGATCGAAGAGGAAGCGATCCGCGTCTGTCAAGCGCAAGACCCTAAGCCCGGCGATTTGTACGTGACAGGAGCAGGCTCGCTGCCGTTTCGCGGGGTCCTTCACTTAGTGACGATGAAGCAGCCTGCAGGGGCGACGTCGTATGACATCGTTCGGGCGTGTCTCGAGCGGCTCGTCGCGCACTGTCGGGAGAACGGAATCAAGAAGGTGGCGTTGCCAGCGCTAGGGACAGGCGTCGGAAGGCTTGACAAAGAAAACGTGGCGCAGTTGTTTGTCGAGGTGTTGGGTCCGGTCGAGGATGTGGAGTTTGTGGTGGTGGATATTGATCAAGCATTCATCCGTTTTGTCCAACAGCGCCAATAAAGGGAGAAAAAGGGCCTTGACTTCGTCTTGGCCCTGCTTTTTTGGCAATGAATAACGTGTTTCCTTCTTTCTCATATCATATTATAATAAGAACACACGAATGAATGAGTTTCATTGACTTCCTGATCCGGCGACGGGGGGTGGCATCATCGTTGGTGTCCGAATGACGAAGCCGGTGTGAAAGGGAGTGGGGTTTCCTGTTCGAACCGCGATCAGGAAAAACAGCCAAAAATGCCAATGCGGGCGTTTTTGGCGCCATCCGGAGGGATGAATCATGTTATTCTCATTGCCAACATTAAAGACATGTCAAGTGTTAGTGGATGAATTTCGTTCGGCCCCACAGCCGTTTGAGCCGGAAAAGCTTCGCTTTGCGGGTGTCGGGGACCGGGACGTTTATAATATTTCCGCACCGTTTGTGGATGAAGGAGAATGGGTGATCGCTGGGCGCGTCGAAGCGCGCGACAGCGAGCAATCGGAAGTGTACTTTTTCGTCGAGCGCGACGGCGTCTGGGTTCCTCGTGAAGGGGCGCCGGTGTTCGCCTTGCAGGATCCGTTTGTGGCGCGCATTCACGGTCAGTTGGTGTTCGGCGGCGTGGAGACGTTTCCGCATCCGGTGTTTGTTGGCGAGCATAGCTGGCGGACGGTCTTTTACCGCGGACCGAACATTCGCCGCTTAGAAAAGTTCGCCGAAGGGCCGGATGGGATGAAAGACATTCGCCTTGTCGAGCTGAAAGATGGGTCGATCGGCGTGTTCACCCGGCCGCAAGGGGAAAAAGGCGGCCGCGGGAAAATCGGGTTCACCCGCATTTTCTCGCTCGATGAGTTGACGCCGGACGTGATCGAGGCCGCGCCGATTTTGGACGCCCAATTTACGGATGAAGAATGGGGCGGCGTGAACGAGGCGCATTTGCTGGCGAACGGGCTTGTTGGGGCGCTCGGCCATATCGCTTGCTTTGACGAGCACGGCAACCGCCATTACTACCCGATGGTGTTCGTGTTGAACCCGGAGACGATGGAGCGCTCAGAGCTGGAATTGCTTGCGCTTCGCTCCCACTTTTTAGACGGGCCGGCGAAACGGCCGGATTTGGCGAACGTCGTTTTCAGCGGCGGACTCATCCGCAAAGGCGACGGCACGGCTGAGCTGTACGCCGGTGTGAGCGACGCCGAGGCGCAAAAAATTTCGCTCATCGACCCGTTTGCGAAGTACGAAGCGCAAGAGCTTGATCGGATGTATGCTTCCGTTTAGGGAAAGGATCGGTGCGACAGACCTTCTCTATGAATGGGGAAGGTTGGCGGCCGGTCCTTTTTCACATTTGGCCGGCTATGTTTCTTGCCTTGTGCGAAGGGCTTCGGTTTGACATAAACGTGACTTGTTTGCGCGATAGACCATAATAGCCAGCGGCAGTCGGAGCCGCGTTGTTCTCCTAGGAGTCGGTCGGACGAAACCATTTTGGCGGATATGGATCCAAAAAATGTTCATAATGTATAAAACGGAAGATTTTGCATTCATATTCGCTGACTTCAATCCATTGGACGGATTCTTAGGGAAGACCCTTTTCACCTCCCATTGCCCCTTTCGAAGCCATCCAGTATACTGAGAAAAAAGGGAATGGGGAGGGGCCTTCGTTGTCTTTGCCGCTTGCTTCTGGCGTGTCGTATGAGCGCTATTGGGTCCTGCGTGAACAAAGCGATGATCGTTTAGAGTATATTGATCGGGCCGTGTATATGACCCCGTCGCCAAGCGTGCGGCATCAGCTCATCTCGAGCCGGCTTCATTTTCAGTTCAGTTTGTTTTTTCGAGGAAAGCCGTGCGATGTGCTGGCGGCGCCGCTTGATGTGGAGCTTGTTGATGAGCAAACAGGGGAACGACATGTGGTCGTTCCCGACTTGACGGTCATTTGCGGCGAAGAACGATTGGATGGAACGAAGTATATCGGAGTGCCGCCGCTGATCGTCGAGATTTTAAGTCCGTCGAACCAGGCGCATGATCTTGTCACCAAGTTCAATTTGTACATGGCATGCGGTGTCCATGAATATTGGATCGTCAATCCGATGAAGCAGGCTGTGACGGTGTATGTGCTCAATGAGGAACGGCTGTATGAGCAGGCGGATGTTCAAGTGAAAACGGGAACGGTTCGCTCCGTGTATTTTCCGGGGCTTGCAATCGACATGGCCGAATTGTTTCGTTGACAAGATGCTGAGAGGATGGCTTGAAAGCGAACAGCGTGGGAACAATCCCACGCTGTTTTTGATGATTCATGTTCATGCCCGGATGAAGGGCAAAACGTTGCCCATGAGATGTTTCGATGAACACACGTGCGTCTGGACTGGCCCTTTTCATGGCTGGACCAAGAACAACACTTGTTGGTCAACTACCCCCACTTAGCTAACGCTTGAAGTGGGGGCTTGCAACTCCCCAGAAGTGCAAACGGACTTCGTCCTCCTTCCTTGACTTGGGGTTGCATCAGGGGGCAGGTTGACGACTACCCAACGACGCAGGTCATGCCTGCATCGTTACCGATTCTCTCGGTGTGTCTGTTGGCAGTACTTGGCTTCCACACACAACAGACGGACCTACGCTCGATGTTTTACGGTTACAACGTTTCCTGTAACCAACTCCATACATCGAGTAGCCGTGATTGGAGTGCCTTTATTGAACGGTTTTCTCCACGCCTTTATTCTATCATACACAAAAGAAAGGGGGAACGCGCATTCCTCTCCCACTTACTCCCTTTGGTCGTTGAAGTGGGAGTCTCCTGCGCGAAATAGGATGAAGTTTTTTCTGTGTCCAACAGGATGTTCATCGCCTGCGTGCTGTCCTTTACGGTTGTTTTTGACGCTTTTCCCGCTCCTTCATTTTCTCTTCCATCCGCTTCAGCAGCTTTTCCCACGGGTTTTCCGCCGTTTTTTTCTTGCGCTTTCGTTTTTCTTCCGCCATGCTCAAGCGCCTCCTTTCGCTGCGGCCGATAAGGCGAGCAAGCCGCGCAGTTCGTCATCGGAAAGTTCGGTGATCCACGCCTCGCCTTCGGTGATGAGGTCGGCGAGCGCTTGTTTTTGTTCGAGCATCTCGTCGATTTTTTCCTCGATTGTCCCGACGGTGATCAATTTATGGACGTGGACGAATTTCGTCTGTCCGATGCGGTAGGCGCGGTCGGTTGCTTGGTTTTCCACAGCCGGGTTCCACCAGCGGTCGAAATGGATGACGTGGTTGGCGGCCGTTAAGTTGAGTCCGGTGCCTCCTGCTTTGAGCGACAAAAGGAAAATCGGCGCTTGTCGTGCTTGAAACTCCTCGACCATTCGATCGCGCGTTTGTTTCGGGACGCCGCCATGCAAAAACAGCACTGGTTCGTCAAACAAGTCGGAAAGCAGCTCCTGGATCATCTCTCCCATTCGCACGTATTGCGTGAAGATGAGGCATGACTCGTCGTTGGCGCGAATTTGCTCGATCAGTTCGATGAGCTTTTCGAGCTTGTGTGACCGTTCAACGAGCTGGCGGGGGCGGCGTTCTTTCAAATACAGCGCCGGATGGTCGCAAATTTGCTTCACACCGTTTAGCATTTGCAAAATCAAGCCGCGCCGCGCAAACGGACTGGCTTCCTTTGCCCGTTCGAGTGTGTCGTTGACGAGCTGCTCGTACAAGGCAGCCTGTTCGGCTGTGAGCGGGCAATATTCTTTTTGTTCAAGCTTATCCGGCAAGTTGAGCGCAACCGCTTCATCCGTTTTCGTCCGCCGCAAGAGAAATGGGCGGATGAGCGCCTGCAGCGCCGCTTTTTTGCGGGCATCTCCTTCTTTTTCAATCGGCCCGGCAAAGCGCCGCTCAAACTCCGCACGGCTGCCGAGATAGCCAGGGTTGAGGAAGTGGAAGATGCTCCAAAGTTCGCCGAGACGGTTTTCAACCGGCGTGCCGGATAAGGCAATTTTATGTTTTCCGCTCAAGCGGCGGATGGCGCGCGCTTGTTTTGTTTGCGCATTTTTGATGTTTTGCGCTTCATCAAGGCAAATCGCATGCCAATGAATCTGTTTTAAATCGTCTTGGTCCAAATGAGCAAGGTTGTAAGACGTAATGACGAGATCGGCCTCGCCTGCCGTTTGCACGAACGCATCGTTTTTCGCCCGGTTCGGTCCATGGTGCACGTAGACGCGCAAGTCTGGGGTGAAGCGGGCGCATTCCTTTTGCCAGTTGCCGATCACGCTGGTCGGGCAGATGAGCAACGCCGGCGTGTCCGGCCGCTCCATTTCTTTTACATAGGTCAAATAGGCGAGCAGCTGCACCGTTTTGCCTAGCCCCATGTCATCGGCCAAACAGGCGCCAAAGCCGAATCGGCGCAAAAAGACGAGCCAGTCGACGCCACGCTGCTGATACGGGCGGAGCGTGCCGTGAAAAGACGGCGGCACATTTGCTTTCGGCAATCCATCAAGCTGCTGGAGCTGACGGATGAACGCCCGGAACTGATCATGGACGTCAATGTGGATCGGGATCGATTCGTCCGTTGCCTCTTCGCGCTCCTCTGCTTCTGAAAGCAGCGTTTGCGCCACGATATCGTGGATCGGCACGCCTTCTTTTTTCGCCTTTTCCATGAGCGCCTGCGCGCGGCGGACAAGGGCGGGATCAAGGATGAGCCATTGGCCGCGCAGGCGAATGAGGCGCCGCTTTTGTTCCGCCAAAGCGGCAAACTCCTCTTCCGTCAGCTCAATCCCGTTGGTCGCGACGCGCCAATCGAAATCAGCGAGCCGCTCAAGGCCGAATAATGATTCCGCGTTGACGGAAGGCGACAGTTTCGCTTTGATCGACAGCTGCGCCTGGCGGATGTCGTGCCACCAGTCGGGAAGCAGCAGGCGCACGCCCGCTTCGGTGAGCTTTAAGCTGTCTTCGGACAAAAAACGCCACGCTTCTTCATTAGACAGTTCCGTCCGCAGACCCTCCCCGGCGTCAAGCCACGGCACGATCGCGCAAATGCGGCGAATGGCGCGCTGGATCGATGATTCATATGGGCGCCAAGCGCGCGGAATGTCGCTTGCGGGTGCGATGACGCTGTCGTCGACGGCGATTAGCACCGCTTCAAGCGTCCATACGTCGCCTTCCTCGGACGGCTCGACAAGGCGCAGTCCGACCGTAAATGGCGGTCGGTCGCCGAGCCAGCCGATTTGTTCAAGCCAATCGTCTTCCGTTCCGGTCCATTGGCCGCTGGGGGAGGCGATCAATGGATAAGCGCGAACGATTTCGCCCCAAATGCCGCGAAGCTCCGGGTCGCGCGACAGCCAGTCGGCAATCGCCAGCGACCGCCATGTAGCGACGAACGGATCGGGATCGTCATCCGCGCCGCGCCAGCGGGTGCGACCCGCTTCGCTCCATGCGCCGCCTGTGTTTTTCCAAAGGGAAGCGTCTGGAAGGAAGCGGCGTTCCCCCAACCCATTCCAAATGTGTCTCGCCCACTCTTCCAATCGGGCGGTGAATTCATCCGCCCATTCGATGACGGAAAAGCGCGAGTGCGGACGCAACGCGAACAGAGTGAGCGCTTGCCACGGCGACAGCCGCACGATGTCGTCTTCGATATCAATCATGGTCCCGTAAAAGGTTTCTTCGTGCCAAGCCAATAAAGGCGAAACCCATGATGAGGGATGGGTGGAACCAGAGAGCTCGAAACATCGAATCTCTTCATTCCATCTGCAGGAAATCTGAATCGTCTCCAATGCCTTCATGGAAGCAGTTTTCCTTTCTTTAATTCTTCATGAAACGCGCGCAGGCGCGCCGTTTTGGCGAGCAGCTGTTCAAGATACGCTTCCCATTGATCGAATCGCTTCATCGAGCGGTAATGAGCCCGCATCGTTTTCAAGTGGCGGACCGCCCTTTGGTAGCTTGACCGGTTTTTCTCGTTGAGCAGCTTGATCACGGTCCGATGATATAACGGCATGACAAGATCCGTCCCGCGCGCTTGCAATGTTTTGAGCAGCTGCGGATGCAGCTC
Organism: Geobacillus zalihae; assembly: GCF_030414215.1. Classification (NCBI taxonomy): domain Bacteria; kingdom Bacillati; phylum Bacillota; class Bacilli; order Caryophanales; family Anoxybacillaceae; genus Geobacillus; species Geobacillus zalihae. The sequence continues at coordinate 3,315,126 of NZ_CP129217.1, read as the reverse complement.
ATCAGCGGTGATGTTCGCCCATAAGAATAGGTCCACGACTTCCCGGTAGCGTCCTTGCCGATACAAAAAGTTGGTGTACTCGTTGACGCTGTACGGAAGGCTTCGCTGCAAAAAATCTTCCCATGCGTCCGAGCGGTTTCGTTGCCGGGCGTACATTTCAAACCAGTGCACCGCTTCGTCCAAAAAACTGCTTCGGATGGGAGCGGGTATATGCGAAAGATAAAGCGGCCAATCGTCTTTTGCTTTTTCCCAAACGGCTTCAAACCGCTTCAAGAGGCCGTTTTGAATGAATCGCCCGATCCATTCCACCAAAAACAAGCCTGCCTGATCGGGGAACGCGCGGTAAAGCGCCATCGCTTCGTCGTCTTCGCCAAGCAAAAAGGAAAGATGAGCCGCCGCCATAGCGGCGCGGATGTCGTCTCGGTCTTTGGCGAGCCGAAGGAGTTCGGCCCGTTCCTCTTGCCGCCATGTGGGCTTGGTGAACAGCGATTCCCACGCGGTTGTGTAAAAGTCATAGCCGAATGATGACAGCGCCCCGTCCAAAAACAATACATCACGAACATACGGAATCGTCTGTTCAATCAACGCGTTGAGCGACCGCGGCAGCGATTGAGTAGACAATTTTTCCAAGGCGTCAAAGGCGCGGTCGGCGACATAGTTGACGTCCTGCTGCCAGGAAAACTGTCCGTAAGAGGCGAATACGACGTCATTCCACCCTTGCGCCTCTCCGTACTGCCGAAGCTTTTCCAACAAAAAGAGGGCGGCATGAAGCTCCCGCAACGGACGGGCGCCAGCTTGCTTCCCTTCGTTTTTGCCAAGTTTCGGGAGCAGCTGGAAGGCTAAACGGTACGGCCAGTTTTGGCCGTTTTGATGGCGGGAGAAAAAGTCTTCATACTGTTTCTCGAACTGGCCCCGCCAATCTTCAACCGTTTCATTGGCTGTGATCGAAAGGCCTGCCGTTTTCCCCGCGCGTTTTGGAGCAGGTGTTTTTGATTCATGGACAGCGGATTCTTTCTGCAACGGGCCGATTTGCCCTTTTTTCCAAAGGCGGAACAGCTCGCCAACGTCGAACACGTTGCCGTATATATAAAAGAACAGCGCCAAAACGTGTGGACACAGCCCTTCCGTCCCGCACGGGCAGCGATGGCGGCGGGTGACGTTGGACAAATCAACCATGACGTCATGAGGAGTTTTGTCAGACACGACCCCTTCCACTTCATGGCTGTTGATGACCATCACGTTATAGACGAACCCGTATCTGGACAAATCGCGTCCTTTTTGAATGAGCGTGTGGAAAATGGGATACGGCAATTCTTTCACCAATTCTTCTGCCGCTTGCCGCAAAAGCGGTTTGGAGATCGTGGTCTGCAACATGTCGGTCCGTCCTTTCCGATCCATTCCTTATCATCCTATTATAGCATGTGACAGCGTGTCGAAAAAAGAGGGGCAATGTGACAAAACGCGTCTGTTCTCGAGACGGCATGAAAGGACATTGCGAGCTTTTGAACGTGTACGCGTTTTGATAGAAAGAAAGGTGTGAGTAAAATATTTGTGGGTGACATTCCGAAATGATCCCCGACGAGGGTTGCGAACTTTTGTTCGCGACGCTCGTCGGGGCCACCAAGCGAAGCGCGGTAGAAAAAAGCAAATGTCATGCAAAAAGGACTCTCTCCCTGCTATGATGGTGATTGTCAACATCAACCGAAAACAGGAGGGAGAGAGTCCATGAAACATCTTACCACAGAATGGCCTTTATTAAAAGAGCTGGAGGAACAATTAGTCAGAACTCTTCAAAAGGTGTTCGCTGTCTTGTTGGCGGCCCTTTTGGAGGAGATTGATCAACAACTGGCGGAAGCGCGGGACAAGCGCCGGTATCAGCTGAAAGACAAACGGCCGACTACGATCCAAACGCTGTTTGGAGAAGTGACGTTTCGACGGAACTACTACTATGACCGGCAAACGGGGAACTATACCTTCTTGCTGGATGCCGAATTAGGCTTTGATGGGGCCCGATCGATCAGTCCTTGCCTCGAGGAAACGGCGGTCGAGTTGGCCGTCGAGTGCTCTTCCTACCGCAAAGCGGCCCGTACGTTGGAGTCGATCGTGGGGTATGCGGTCATGAGCCACGAGGCGATTCGCCAACTGGTGCTGGAGGCCCCTGTCTCGCTGCACCGCCCTGTTTCCCAACGGCACGGCCGGGTGCTGTTTGTGGAGGCGGATGGACTGTTTATTTCCCGCCAGGGGAAAGGGAAACGGGCGAAAGAAGAGAAAATCCTGGCGGTTCACGAGGGATGGAAACGAAACGGTTCGCAGCTCGAGCTCGTGAACCGGCGCCACTACCTCCATGAAGGGGAGGGAGACGTGTGGGAACGGTTCGAAGAGTGGCTGATGAACGAATATGCCTATGATCCGTGCCGGGACCTGTTGATCATCAACGGCGACGCGGCGTCGTGGATCACGGCCTGCCGGGAGTATTTTGGGAAGCGGGCGTGCTTTCAGCTGGATCGATTTCATGTGGCGCGGGAGCTGCGTCAGTGTCTGTCCGGCCATCCGCGTTGGCGGGAGGTGCGGAAGAAGCTGGCGAAACAAGACGAAGAGGGGCTTCTCGTGGAGCTGAACAGCGCGGTCGGCACGTTGGAGGACGAAGCGAAAGAGAAGCAGATGGCTGCCATGATCCGCCGGATCGAGTCGATGCCGGGATGCATCCGGGACTATCGGGAGTGGCTGTCGGAGCAAGGGGTGGAGACGACCGGCATGCGTCCGATGGGCCACGCCGAGAGCGTGATGAGCCGGTTTGCGCATCGGGTGAAATCCCGCCGCAGCTGGAAAGACCAAGGGCTTCGGGCGTTTCTGAGGGCGATGGCGGCCCGAATCGACGGGATTTGGCGGAGAAATGGGCAGTTGGTGGAGGAAGAAGAGACCCGAACGGCGGCCTCGGCCTCAACAAAGTCCAAGCGGATCGAACAGGCCAAACGGAAGGCCGGACGGTTATGGGCAGATGTGGTGCGTCAGAATCTACCGTGTCTGCAGCGGTCATCCGGGACACCGATCCATCAAGCGTTGTCGGCGCTCCGGGATGGTGGTTGGGTGTAAAAAAATGGAATATCGTATCATCGCCTCAAGATGAGGGATGAGAGTCCGAAAGCGCTTACGATATTAATTCCTGAAAATGGTTCGCTAACTAGTGATTGACAACGCCCGTAGTGAACCGAAAAAATGTTCTCCACAAAGTCTTGACTGACTCGAAAGAAAGCTGGTGATGGTTGAACGTCTATCGATGATGGTATAATAGGAATAGAAAAAGTCCAAATGGAAAAGAAAGCAGGTGCATCGAATATGGCGGAAACGCCACGGAACGCGTTATGCCCGTGCGGAAGCGGGAAAAAGTACAAGCATTGTTGCGGAAAAAAAGAGGCGGTTTCGATTTCGTCATTGATTGACCGCGAGTTGATCGAATGCATGAATGATATGCGTCAGTTTGTTTTGCAGCGGTATGAGAGGGAGGCGGAAGAGCTTTTAGACCAGTTCCCGCTTGATGAGATGCCGGAGGAACTCGAGCTTGGCATGCAGATCATGGTGGTGAACTGGATGTTGTTTTGTTGGCCGGTTGATGAAACAGGACAAACGATCTTTTCTGCTTACCGGAAAAGCCGTCATTGGGAGCGGTGGCGCCCGTCTGTTCAGGCTCACATCGAGAGGTGGGAAGGAGCCGTTCCGTCGCTTGGCGAGTTCATCGGCTATGATGACGACAATCGCCCCGTTGTCCGGGATTTGTTGACGGGAGAGGAAAAGATCGTTCATTTATTGACTTCCGATCAATGGCCGAGCGTGATCGAAACAGGAGATGTGGTGTTCGGCTTCCTTGTGCCGTACCAAGACGTGTTCACGTGTTTCACAGCGGTGTTTCCGCTCCCGGCGTCAGGGAAAGATCGATTGCTTCGGGCGATTCAACAAGAAGGGGAGTGGAGCGGTCAGCCATCGGCTTTATGGATGCGCGATCGGTTCGTCGCTGTGCTTTCCGATGTGCTCTTGGAGTGGCTTTGGCAGTTCGCCAAACAGTTCAAATGGGATGATCCGAAACAAGCGGCCGTCATTCGCGAGCTCGATGAAAACGAGCCGGAGGCGCCAGCGGCGCTGCTCAATCAAGCGTTCGCCATATGGGCGATCTATTGCGGAAAAACATCCCGCCTCCCTCATTCGGTTCCCGTCTACGCCGCGGCGCTCCGCTATGTGGCTGGGCATTTGATGAAGGCGGAAGGATCGGAGGTGGAAGACATCGCCGATCGGTATGACGTGATGCCAGAAGATGTGCGATCGGCGGCGTTGGATTTTTTCCTGATGGCTGTTGATGATGAAGACGACGAGGAATGGCTCGATGACTGGGAGGAAGACTGGTTCGAAGAGGAAGGGGATGAGCTTGATGCGCGCATCAATGAATGGATCGATGACATCGATCTGATGTTGATGCGTGAAGGATGGAACGAGAAGCGAGTCAACCGTCATATTGACCGCGCCATCCGTTCGTGGCGGAATGAGGGCCTGCTCGAGGAAGTGAATGAAAAAGAATTGCGTAAAGAACTCCGCGATGTAGCGTGGGAGATCTTCACCGATCGGGGATTCATCTAGAAGCTGGCAGAAAAACGGGCGCTGCGCGCAAGTCAGCGGCATTTCGTCAGAAAGGAAAGCCGGTTCCACAAGGGCTCTCTCATTCAACCATCATGGAGCTCAACCCAAGCTCTCTATAAGCAGAAACAGGGAATGGAATACGTTCCATTCGTGAAACTCCAAAAAAAGCGGCGGGGAACGATCCGTTTTGACCGAATCCATAATGGATTGGGAAAAATGGCTTTGTGCGCAATTCCGACCGTTTTTAATATCTTGGTCGCCGTTTTGGAAAGGAAAGATTAGAAGGGAGGATTTTGCATGGCAATCGGCCGAAATGACCCGTGCCCGTGCGGAAGCGGGAAAAAGTATAAGAAATGCTGCATGAACAAACAGCAAAAGCATGAGATCAAGCGGGTGCGGCAGCGCCGCTTTTTTGACCAAAAATATGAGCTGTCGCAAATGGTGCAACGGTTTTTGGATGAAGCGCTGTCTTACGATGAACGCGAAGCGGTCAACCGTACATTTCGCCAAATGATCGAACAAAAGGATCATCGTGAAGAGTTGAAGGTGTTTGAGACGCTTTGGCGTTTTTTCCTCCATCGTTATCCGAATGGATTGCGCGGCGTTGAATGGTTTCAACAGGAAAAAGGGCGTCGTCTTTCTCCAGAGCTGAAAGAAATGTTGGACCGCTGGGTTCGGCTTGTGCCGCGCCTTGTGCAATTTGTCGATTTGCATGATGAAGGAGGAGTGGCGGTTGACCGGTTGACGGGCGAGAAACTTCTCATGCCGTATTGCGAGACATTGGAGGTTGTGCGCCCTTGGGGCGGCATGTTTGCCTTTTTGGAGCCCTTTGACGGCGGCTATTACGTTTGCGGTGTATCATCAATTGTGGATCCGAAGGGCGTGGAACGGGCGGAAGAGAACATTCGCGTCTTGTTGACGCAAACCGATTGGCCGTATGAAAAGGTAGCCGTTGAACATTTTCTCGATATCGTCGATGCAGGCTATCCTCCGAGGGCGGACGATGTGCAAGAGGAGCGCACGCGATGGACGTATGAATACGAATGCCAGGAAGCCGCTGAGGCGATGAGGAAGCTTGCTTCGATCGGACGCGCTCACATTGATCATGACGATGGGGAGAAAGTGGAAGGTTCATGGTGCACCAATGTGTACCATTATGTCGGAGTGATTTCCCCCAAGCCGATTCATGTGTTTGAATTAGGCGGGTCATTATCCGCTCATCGGTCGCGTCTCGTGTTGTCTACCGAGGAGGAAGGGACGGCCGAACAGCTCGTGTCGCTGCTGCAGGCGTTTGGGTATTCCCCAAAAGAACGAAAACGGGGGACAGAAGCCGTTTTGCGCCGAAAAGGGATCGAAAACGTTTCGCTTCATATTGATTCAGACCCAGACTCTCCCCCTTGGGTGGCAACGATGGCCGGATTGGATGTTCAAATGGAAAAAGCCCTTCACACCCCGCTTGAGAAATGGAATGGAAAAACCCCTCACGAAATGGCGCGCGAGGGGCGTGTTCAGGAAGTGGATGAGTGGCTGAAAGAGTATGAATTCCATTTGTTTAACATGCAAGAACGAGCCAATTTGCCGGTGCTCATCGGAGTGAATCCCATTCGCTCCCGTTATGGATTGCCCCCATCTCCGTTTAGCTCATCACATCGTCTTTCGGACTTATGGAAAATGAAATGGATGGGGCCGGAAAGAACCGAGACGTTGTTGATCCGCGCGGAATGGGAAGGGATGTATTTCACCGATGACGCATTGGCGTTTTATAACGAAGTCATCGTGAGCGGAGAAAAAGAAGCCAAAGAGGCGTTTTGGGCCATGGTTTTGCTCGTGTGTGAATATATGAACGGGCGGACGTTTTCATCGTGGCAGGACGTAGGAGAAGAAGACTGGAAACAATGCATCGTCGAGCAAATCCCGTCAAGATGGAGTTCGTTTTCATGGGAAGTGGTGAGCCGAGCGCTCGATATGTTGCTTGAGTGGGCCGATTGGCTGGACCGCCGTTATGGAACGAATCATCGAACTGTTATTGGTGCTGTGCTGGAAGAGGTCAGAAGCGAATTGGAACATTGCTTTGCTTTGCTGGATGAATGGAGGGGCGAGAACGGAAAGGCGGATGAGGAACTGATGGCTTGGCAGCTTGCTCGTTTGTTTGGTTTGCCTATTCCCCTTTCCGTCGGTTTCTCGTTTTTCCGCGTCAAGCGTGTGGAACAGGGGAAGGCGGTGCTGGATTGGCTTGCCCATAACCGAACGGTGACATGGGACATTCCGAAGCGGGCAGAGCCGCATCTGTTGCCGGGCATGTATATCGTCGCCGCGACCGATCGCAACGGCAAGATGGACGATCTTGCCCGCGTGTATCCGCCGTCTTTCTCTCCGTACGTAGAGCCGTGGCTTCAGGCGCTGGAAGCGTGGCCAGACAAGGCGGAGACAGAATGGGTTGCGTTTCAAGAGCGCCTGCTTGCCTCGTTGTCTCGCTTGATTCGCCGGCCGTAGGCGTCCCGACGGATGACGGGGCGCTTGTTTCTCTCGGCTCGGCCTCTATGATTCTCCATTATGCAGGCAAGACCAATGGTAAGAGTCATTCATATTCTTAGGATTTTGGTCCATCACCATAACGTGTGCTTGAGAAGCAGGGTTTTTCTCGTTTTACCCAGAAACGGATGAGGACGCGAATGATCCAAGAATCCTACACCTTTAGGAGTGCGGAGTGTCAACCGGCATGAAAATCATGGATTGGCTGATTTTCTCCTTGGAGAAGGAAATATGGCATGTTTTGAAAAAGCCAAGGGCACCTTTTGGTGAAGAACCAGGATTTTGGTTAGGCATAAAAAATGGAATGCGAATCGATGTTCTCGACATGAGCGGCGGAAGTCCCAAAGTGCTTGCGATATGTGTTGCTGAAAGCAGTTCCATCACACGTTGATCGTGAATGTCTCCCCAAGGTGTTTAGCTGGCCCGAGCGTTAGCGTAGAGGGGGAGAACGTTCAATGACTATGATACAAAGAAAGTAGGTAGCTATATGGCGAAGGCATCGCGAAACAATCTTTGTCCATGCGGCAGTGGGAAAATGTACAAGCATTGTTGTGGGAAGAAAGAAGCAGTATCGATAGAATCTCTAATTGACCGTGAAGTGGCCAAATGTATGCAAGATGTGTTTTCGTTTGCGTTAGAGCGATATGAGGAAGAGCTTGCTTTCATGATGTCTGGTTCTCCATTTCAAGGGCTTCCTAACGAGCTGGAGACCAGCGCCAATTTATTGCTGACGAACTGGGCGATTTTTCACAGACACGTTGATGACAAAGGGATGACAATTTTTTCAGCCTATATGAGAAGCCGGCGCCGCACGCGGTGGCGTCCAGCAGTGCAAACTCATTTGAAGCGATGGGACGAGGCGGTTCCGTCGTTTGACGAGATCATTCATATCGAGGATGAGCGGCGTTTCCTTGTACGCGATCTGTTGACCAGAAAAGAAAAGTACGTCCGTTTTTTGACGCCGGAGGAGCTTCCGTCTGCTAGGGAGGGGGACGTGCTAGTAGGATGCCTCGTTCCGCATGGGGACGAGTGGGCGTACTTCATGAAGGTGCTGCCGATTCTAAAGAGCGGGAAGGATCGGCTTGCGCGGGCGCTTCAAGCGGAATGGAATCCGGATACGAAAACGTGTGAAGTGTTTTTGCGCGAGTCGTTTCCGGAATTGCTTGAAATAGCGGTCCATGAGCTGTTGTGGCAGCTGCTGAGCGAAAAGGACTGGGGGGATCGAGATCAAGATGATGTTTTTCGCGAATTAAAGAAAAAGGAAGAAACAACCTCCTCCCTAGTGCTCAGCGAGGCTGCGTTCCTTTGGCGCGCATATTGCGAAATGGATGAACCGGTCATCAAGAATCCTGCTGTGTATGCGGCTGCACTCCGTTATTTGGCGAGTGAAATGGCTGGAAGAGAATTTGTCAATATGGAAAAGGTTGCGGAACACTACGGCGTTCCTGTAGAGGAAGTGGAAGCCGCTGTGATGGAATTGTTTTTATTTCGCACAGAGTTGCTCGATGATGGAGATGATGAGGGCGAGAATGATGATGAGTGGCTCTTTGACGATGGGGATGACGGTGATGAGATCTGGTTCGACGACGGTGGGATGGAGGATGGCGATGAGCTGGACCGTGCGATTGAGGAATGGCTTGACCAAGTTGAGGAGTTGTTTGATTGCGAGGGCTGGGACGTTGATCAAGTCCATCGCTTGATCGACAAAGCGATCCGAACATGGAAAAAGGACGGGTTGCTTGAAGGAGTCGATGCAGCTGAGTTGCGCAAGGAGCTCGAGGAGCTCGTCTGGGAGACGTTTGCTGAACGGGGATTTTTGTAAGGCGATGGACAAAGCAGGCAACAAAGGACAGATGGATGCGAAAGAAGGTGCCCTTGAGAGATGACGGATACCTTCTTTCGCATGCGTTACAATCGGATATAGGCCAGCCGCTCGTTCGCTTCCTCGACGTCAAAGGCATCAGGATCAAAATCTTCGCCTTTCATGTCGTACATCCAGTCTACCAGCTCGCGCAATTCGGGATCGGCAAGAGAGTCTTTTTGCGCCGTCGCTTCCAGCAGCTCCAGATAGCCATAGACGCCGCCGCAATCCTCGGGAGGGCACGCCCGTTTTCCTTTCAGGCAAGCGGCGCGTTCCAACGGTTTTGGGAGTGTTTCAATCTTTTCAACGGTGACGGTATGGCTCCAGTAGTCGCCAAAATCGTAAATATATAGAAATTTTTGTTTTTCTTCCGTCAGCCATTGCTGTAATGGGATGCGGCGGGCGTCCATCAGTTCTTTTTCCAGCTGAAACGAATCCCAGCCGTCAGGGATGCCGATGAGAACGCTTCCGAAATCGAATTCGTATAAATGGGCTTGTTCCCATCCCATCGCTTCTTGGATGATGAGATGAAGCTCGTGAAATGTCGCATGTCCGGGAACAAGGACGCGCCGCCAAATCGGCGGGCGGATGCCGTTTAATGTGATTTTCAGCTGGTAGGCTGTTTTGGACCGCCGCCGTTTGGAAGGGGGTGCGCTCTTTGGCGCCTCAACCCATCTGCCGTGTGGACGGTCCCGCTCTGTCGGATGGAACATGGCAGACAATTCGTCGATCAGTTTAGCAAGATTGTCGGGGTTCATAGACCTCGTCTCCTTTCGGATAAACGTTTTGTATAATAGTAGTTTATCCTGTCCATAGTAGAATTTAAACATTATTGATGGAAATATTGAAAAAAGAAAGATGGAAGGGGAGGATGACGCATGTCGATCGGCCGCGTTGTAGTGGCTGTCGTATGAAGAAGCATGATGCAGAAAAAGGAGAGCCGTTGTCGGTTGATGGATGCCGCCTCGCTAGTTTTGTCGAGCGGTTTTCCGAAGCGGCAGACAGGAAATTCCCCGTTGTGCGCGAACGATATAGTAGACAAATTGGGGACAACGGGGGAGGGAATGGGCATGAGGCGGGGGGGATGGCTCGCCGCATCGTTTTGTTTGCTTTGGTTGCTGGCGGTCCTTTGGCCGTCGGGAGTGAAAGGAGAAAAAGAAACGGAAGAAACGAAGCGTCTGGCGGTGGTGACGGCGGACCGCGTGAATGTCCGCCAAGGACCGGGGGTGCCGTACCGCCCGGTGGCAAGCGTCCACCGCGGTGACGTGTACCGGTTGGTGGATGTGAAAGATGGTTGGTTGAAAATTGAATGGGAGAAAAATCGGACCGGGTGGCTCGCGGCGCGGTACGTCGCGTTGGCAAAAGAGACAGCCGTCGTGCAAGAAGACCGGCTCCGCCTTCGCCAAGAGCCGAGCCGAGACGGGCGAATTATTGGGCATTTGGCGCGGGGAGAAACGGTATGGGTCATCAAGGAAGATGGGGAATGGACGGAAGTGATCGCAGACGGTGCGATCGGCTGGGTGTCTTCAGCATACCTCACTGCGGCTCGGGAGTCATCGATTTCGCATCAAACCGGAATCGTCAACGCCAGTTCGCTCAACGTTCGGGCTGAGCCGTCATTGAAGGCAGCGCGCGTCGGACGCCTTGTCCGTGGTGAAGAGGTCGAGATTGTAGAAAAGAAACCGGGATGGTATAAAATTGCCTCCTCAACAGGGCTTGGTGGCTGGGTTTCGTCCGCGTATGTGCAGGTAAAGGGTGGACAAGCCAATGAAAAGGAAGCGGAAGCGCCCCAGTCGGCTGACCGCTCGTTGCTTTCCATCATCGCGCCTAGCGACTCGCGCCTGTATGTAGACAGCTGGACGCGCGGTCCTGTTCAGGCGCTGGCCGGAAAAACGATCGTTCTTGACGCTGGCCACGGAGGCAAAGACGGCGGTGCGAAAAGTGCCGATGGCGTCAAGGAAAAGGAGTTGACGTTGGAAACGGCGAGGCTTCTAAAAAACAAGCTGCAATCTTACGGCGCCCGCGTCGTGCTGACGCGCTCCAGCGATGAGTATGTGCCGCTGTCCGCGCGCGTGGCGATGGCGCGCCTGTATCAAGCGGATGCGTTTATCAGCCTGCATTATGACAGCGCAGACGACCAACAGGCGAGCGGCATCACCGTTTATTACTACGACCGTTTTGCCGATTACGGCTTAGCGCAATCATTCGAAGACCCGCTTTCCCGATTGGCCGCACTGCCTTTCCGCGGCGTTGCGTTTGGCGACTATTACGTGCTGCGGGAAAACGACAGACCGTCTGTATTGCTTGAGCTCGGCTATGTAAGCAACCGCACAGATGCGGCGACGGTGGCGACAGACGACTATCAGGAAGCAGTGACGACCGCGATTGCGGATGCGGTTCGGCATTATTTTGAATAAGAAATGATCGTGGAGAAATCGTTGATCGGCGGTTTTGTGGTTGATTGGCTGTCAAGAAGCAAATGTCATGTAACCGGGGGTTTGGCTCCTCCCGGTTTTCTTTTGGCCGCAGAGCACAACCGGTGAACTCAGCGGCTAGGCGAAAACAATGAAAATCCCCAGGCGATTCGATATAATGAGAACAAGCGACAATAGCCGCAATGGATCAAAAAGGTGTGAGGAACGATGAAAATCACGATCGCCGGGGCGGGATATGTGGGGCTGGTGACCGCCGCCTGCCTGGCTGATAAAGGGCATGATGTCATATGCGTGGATGTCAATGAGGAAAAAATTCGGCGGTTGAATGAAGGAATCGTCCCCATTTATGAACCGGGGCTCGAACCGCTCATCCAACGGAACAGCGCCCGCCTTCGCTTTACCACAGACGATGCGGAAGCGTATCGATGGGCGGAAGTGATCATGGTCGCGGTCGGCACCCCGCCGCTGCCGGATGGTTCTGTGCAGCTTGACGCCGTTTGGAAGGCGCTCGGCCGCATTGCGATGGCGGTGGAGCGCGACTGTTTGGTGGCGATCAAATCGACGGTTCCGGTCGGCACAGGGGATGAGGCCGCGCGTTTTGTAGCAGAAAATGGACGCTCTGGGGTGCGCATCGACATTGTGTCCAACCCGGAGTTTTTGTCACAAGGAACGGCGGTGCGCGATACGTTGCAGGCGCCGCGCATTGTGTTAGGCGTCGAATCGGAGAGAGCGGAGCGGATGATGAAGGACCTCTACGCCCCGTTTGCGCTCCCGTACGTCGTGACGGACCGGAGAAGCGCCGAGATGATCAAGTACGCGGCCAATGTGTTTTTGGCGTTGAAAATTTCCTACATCAACGAGATCGCCAATGTATGCGAGTTGGTAGGCGCCGACATTCAGGCGGTGGCGGAAGGAATCGGCATGGATCCGCGCATCGGCCGCCGCTTTTTGCGCGCAGGCGTCGGGTATGGAGGCTCATGCCTGCCGAAAGATGCGAGCGCGCTTTATTCGTTGGCGGCTTCTCACGGCTATTCGCTCAAAACGGTATGGGCGGCAATGGACGTCAATGAGAAACAAAAATGGAAGCTTCTTGACAAAGCGCGTCTGCACATTGGGGATTTCCGCAACCGGACGGTCGCCGTGCTTGGCGCCGCATTCAAGCCGGGCACCGATGATGTGCGCGAATCGCCGGCATTGGCGAACATCGAACGGCTCATTGCTGAAGGGGCCGCCGTGCGCGTCTGGGACCCAGCCGCTCTCGAACATGTCGCCCGCCGTTTTGGCGATGCGGTCGTTTGTTGTCAGACGATTGAGGAAGCCATTCGCGGCGCGGATGTTTGTTTCATTTTCACCGAATGGCCGGCTGTGCTGCAATTTGACCTTCACCGCTACAAGACGCTGATGAAAACACCGGTTGTGGTGGATGGGCGGAATTGTTACGACCCGAAGGCGGCAGAAGCCGCCGGCTTAATCTACGAGTCGATCGGGCGGCCGGTGGTGGGTGGAGCGACAGGCGTTTCGCTATACGCACCGGTCGCTACACAAGCAGAAAAAGAGGGGTAAAGAAAGCAGCTGTGCCCCATCTGTTCTCTGGCGATGGTTCGTCCCCAGCGATGGCGGGAGGCGCTGCCTGCTGAAGGAATTGGATGGCATTGCGATGCTGAGGATTGTTCGTTTAGGCGCTTTCTAAAAACGTGGTGATGCATTTTTGTATCTGCAACGAGCCGTTGGGGGAGTTTGAGGAAGAAAGTGAATCGGACGAGGGTGTTGTTTGCCGATAGGACGGGGATAGTGAGGAGGTGTGCTCCATTCGTATTCGATTAGGCATATTTGGTGCGGACGATTCGCTGTCAATTATTCAGGCGGTGGCGCAAGAGTACAAAGAGCTTGTTTGCGTTCCCGTTGTGTATTGGGATGAAAGTGAAGTGATCGATTTGATCCGCCCGCTCGCGTCAGAGGTTGATATGTGGCTGTTTTCCGGACAAGTGCCGTATTCGATCGTCAAGCAGTCCGGTGAGGTCGATGCGCCGCTGTTTTATGTTCCACATATTGGTGCCAGCTTGTACCGCACACTGCTGCAGGCGCACTATACGGAGCAGATTCCGGTCAGCCGACTTAGTTTTGACACGTACGAGCGTCGCGAAATCGAACGGCTGCTGGAAGAGGCGGGCATCGAAGAACCGATTCCATACGTCAAGCATTACGAGGGAGGCATTTCGGCCCAGGAACTGTCCGACTATCATTACACCCTTTGGAAACAAGGGAAAACGGAAGCAGCGGTCACCTGTTTGCGGACAGCCCATCTCGAACTGGAGAAACTCGGGATGCCGGTGTATCGGGTATTGCCTGCCCGCTCGGCGGTGGAAGCGGTCATCCAAACAATCATTCGCACCGGACAGATGCTACAGGCGCAAGATGCGCAAATCGCCGTGCAAATGATTGAAGTCGATGCGATGCAGGCGGCCTCCCCAGAGACATTTTCGACCGATGACATATATCGTCTGGAGATGAAGACAACGGAAAAATTGCTACGGTATGCAAAAAAAGTCCAAGGGTCGCTGAAAAGCGCCGGACCGGGCCGCTATGTCATTTTTACGACAAGGGGCGCATTAAAAGAGATCACCGATGGCTATAAAACGGTCCCCTCGGCCGAGGAGACGGAGCTCCTTTACGACGAAGTCATCGCGTGCGGAATCGGCATCGGCCGAACGGCGTATGAGGCCGAAATTCAGGCTGGGAAGGCGTTTTTGCATGCGAAACAAAGCGGACGGGGTGCGTGGATGGTGGTGTTTGATGATGGAACGATCTCGGGTCCGTTAGGAAAAAGTGTGCACCTCCGCTATTCGCTCGGCGGCGGAGAACTGCGGCAGCTGGCGGAGCGGACGGGATTAAGCGCCGCGACGCTCTGCAAATTGAAAGCCATATTGCAAAAACGCGGAACCAACGAGATCGAAGCGCATGAGTTGGCTTCTTATATGCGGATTGTGCCGCGCAGCGCCCGCCGGATTTTAAACCAATTGGAGACCGTGGGCCTTGCCGAAGTGGCCGGGGAGACAAACCCGTATCCGCGCGGGCGTCCGCGCAAAGTATACCGCATTTTCTTATAATCGCTCGATCAGCTTCTGCCTTTAGCGCCAGGCAGAAGTTTTTTGTTGTCTTGAAGACATTTTTATTATTTGTATTATTTGAAAATTTACTCTATTTCCATTATAATTAAGGACATATCCGAAAATCATCCGTAATTGGCGTGAGGGGAGGATAGCTTGATTCAAGGGGAACGTCTTTGGCAACGGCTCATGGAACTAGGGGAGGTCGGCAAGAAACCAAGCGGCGGCGTCACGCGCCTCTCGTTCACTGCTGAAGAACGGAGGGCCAAAGATCTCGTCGCTTCCTACATGCGCGAAGCGGGGCTTTTCGTATATGAAGACGCGGCTGGCAACTTGATCGGACGGAAAGAAGGGGCGAATCCGGATGCTCCGGTCGTCCTTGTTGGGTCTCATCTCGATTCGGTTTACAACGGCGGTTGCTTTGATGGACCGCTCGGGGTGTTGGCCGGCGTGGAAGTTGTTCAGGCGATGAACGAGCACGGGGTTGTGACGCACCATCCAATTGAAGTAGTGGCGTTTACGGACGAAGAAGGAGCGCGCTTTCGTTTCGGCATGATCGGCAGCCGCGCGATGGCGGGGACGTTGCCTCCGGAAGCGCTCGAGTGCCGCGACGCGGAAGGGATTTCCCTCGCTGAAGCAATGAAACAGGCGGGGCTTGACCCGGACCGCTTGCCGCAGGCAGCACGAAAACCAGGAACGGTGAAAGCCTATGTCGAACTGCACATCGAACAAGGACGGGTGCTGGAGGAGGCTGGTCTTCCAGTTGGCATCGTCACTGGCATCGCCGGTCTGATTTGGGTGAAATTTACCATCGAAGGAAAAGCAGAACATGCCGGCGCCACGCCGATGTCGTTGCGGCGCGACCCGATGGCGGCGGCTGCCCAGATCATCACAGTGATCGAAGAGGAAGCAAGACGAACAGGGACAACGGTCGGTACTGTAGGACAGTTGCATGTATATCCGGGCGGTATTAATGTCATTCCGGAACGGGTCGAATTTGTGCTCGATTTGCGCGACTTGAAGGCTGAGGTGCGCGATCAAGTATGGAATGCCATAGCCGCGCGGGCAGAGACGATCGCCAAGGAGCGGAACGTTCGCCTCACGACCGAGCGGCTGCAAGAAATGGCGCCGGTGTTATGTTCCGAGGTGGTGAAACAGGCCGCGGAAAGAGCGTGCAAGCAGCTCGGGTATCCGCCGTTTTGGCTGCCGAGCGGCGCAGCCCATGACGGCGTACAGTTGGCTCCGATTTGCCCGATCGGGATGATTTTTGTCCGCTCCCAAGACGGGGTGAGCCATAGTCCGGCGGAATGGAGCACGAAAGAAGACTGCGCCGCTGGAGCAGAGGTGCTTTATCATACGGTGTGGCAACTGGCCCAAGGGGAATAACGAAAAAGACAAACGAACAGGGGGAGACTATGGATGACAAAGGAAGAAATCAAACGGCTCGTCGATGAAGTGAAAACGGACGTCATCGCCTGGCGCCGCCACTTGCACGCCCATCCCGAATTGTCGTTCCAGGAAGAGAAAACGGCGCAGTTTGTCTACGAGACGCTGCAATCGTTCGGCGGTCTCGAGATTACCCGCCCGACGAAAACGAGCGTCATGGCGCGCCTTATTGGCCAACAGCCAGGCCGGGTCGTCGCCATTCGCGCCGATATGGACGCGCTGCCGATTCAAGAGGAAAACACGTTTGAATTTGCCTCCAAAACCCCAGGCGTCATGCATGCGTGCGGGCATGACGGCCATACGGCGATGCTGTTGGGGACGGCGAAAATTTTTGCCCAGCTTCGTGATCACATTCATGGCGAGATTCGCTTTTTGTTCCAACACGCGGAAGAACTGTTCCCCGGCGGGGCGGAAGAGATGGTGCAAGCTGGCGTCATGGACGGGGTGGACGTCGTCATCGGCACCCACCTTTGGTCGCCGCTTGAGCGCGGAAAAATCGGCATTGTGTATGGACCGATGATGGCCGCACCCGACCGCTTTTTCATCCGCATCATCGGCAAAGGCGGCCATGGAGCGATGCCGCACCAAACGATCGATGCGATCGCCATCGGGGCGCAAGTGGTGACGAACTTGCAGCATATCGTCTCGCGCTATGTCGACCCGCTCGAGCCGCTTGTTCTGTCCGTGACACAATTTGTGGCGGGTACGGCGCATAATGTCTTGCCAGGGGAAGTTGAAATCCAAGGAACAGTGCGCACGTTCGATGAGACGCTGCGGCGCACGGTGCCGCAATGGATGGAGCGCATTGTCAAAGGGATCACCGAAGCGCACGGCGCCTCGTATGAGTTTCAATTTGACTACGGCTACCGCCCGGTCATTAACTACGATGAAGTGACCCGCGTCATGGAGGAAACGGCGTGCGAGCTGTTCGGCGAAGAAGCCGTCGCCCGCTTGAAACCGAACATGGGCGGCGAAGATTTCTCCGCCTTTTTGCAAAAAGCGCCGGGCAGCTTCTTTTACGTCGGCGCCCGAAACGAAGAAAAGGGGATCGTGTACCCGCATCACCATCCGCGCTTTACGATCGACGAAGACGCGCTTGAGATTGGCGTGCAAATGTTTGTCGCCGCGACGTTGAAACTGTTGGCGGGGGCGGAATAACCGGTTCCGCTTTTTTGCACATCATAAAGGCGGATCGATATGTATTGCATGCTCTTTCTTTGTCACCAATTCACATGGTTGAACTTGGTGCAGCTCGCGTGAGTGGAGAAGAAATGAAGGAGGGCATAGAGTTCTCTGCCTCCCTTACTTTTTCAACCCCGACTCGATCAAGAACGTCAAGGCTAGGCGATTTTTATAATTTTTGTAATCGACGCTGGGTCGGGGTCTTGGTTGTAAAGAGTATGGACAAAATCGCCATCAAGCGTAGCGAAGTAGTCATAATGGTGGTATGTTGCAATGGCATAATGCAAGGCATCATAGGCTTCGAGCTGGAACAGCCGCATTTGAGCCAAGGCTAAATCTTGAATGTAGGCATCTGTTGTTAGGAATTCAATGTGGAAATGTTGCCTTAGGGCAGATAAAAATTCATTATATCGATCAATGGAATTGTTGTAGAAGATTTGCAACTTGTTTCTTTTTGAGGGATAATTCATCTTCACTAATTTGATTAATTCTGAAAATATTAATAAAAACGTTCTTCTTGTAGAAACTTGGCATCTGTTTTTTCCAAACGTTATATAGGAAGGATACGCTTTCTTCTGATTCCCCAAGGTGATGATTATGGCGAGACTTTGAACGTAAATTGGATTGATTTTTATGGTGGATTTCTAATGGTAATAGAATTTCTTGAATGAATAAGTTATGTACTACTTCCCCAAATACATGTGTACTGATCCCTAATTTCGTTACACCTTCGTTATGCCACTTTTGGAGGATTTCACATACCTTATCTCCCCTTGGATCATTGGAGTCCATATAGGCCAAAATAAAACAAGCATCGATGTATATAGACGCTTGTCCAAAATGTTCATCTATGGCATCTTCCTATGTCATCACAAAAGACATAATCGGCTACCGTCCTTGTTTGTAGATGTCCACTAATTTTTTGCCAAAGGGAGAAGGTTTGGCTATTTTTTTCCGTAATTCGGCGAATGAAAGATCCTTATCCGGTTTGTTGGCCTGTTCCGTGCAAGACAGTGTCACCCTCATTTTCGTTTCCAAAGCGGAAGGCATATCGATCACCTCATTGATTCTCCTTTCTAAAAATTATAATGCAGGTCAGAAAAAATGTACAGATTTTTTCTTTTATTACTATACCCCTGTTCACGAAAACATAAACAGGGAGAGAATCTCCCTTAAAAGGGGAATGGGTGAAAGAAAAGGGGGAAACGGAAAAGAAGTCTTCTTTCCAGCCTGTGAGCGAACGATTTTAAAACAATGGTAAAGCAGCTTTCAAAAAAGAAAATGGAAAAATATCACCATCCCTGTTATGATGATAAAGGGTTCAGCGAACAAGGTGTCTACTTTCGTTTGTTGTTTAGATACCTTGTTTTGTTGGGAAAAAGGTTGTTGGCAGGTGAAACGATGAGAGCTTTCCTTTCCCGCTGGCTCCCCGTCATTCTCTGGTGCCTCGTCATTTACAGCTTCAGCGAGTCTTCCTCGTTCACTGGGGCGAATACGGCGCATGTGCTGCAGGTGATTTTATCGTACTTGCCGTTTGGCGGCGGGGATGAAGAGGGGTCGTCATTTTTGAATTTTTTGATTCGCAAAGCGGCGCATTTGACCGAGTTTGGCATTTTGGCCGCGCTTGTGTGGCGGGTGCTTGCGCCAAAACGGTTTGCGTATGCGGGCGCCTGGCTGTTTGCGACGGTGTATGCGGCAACCGACGAGTGGCATCAATCGTTTGAACCAGGACGGACGGCGACGCCAAAAGATGTGGCGATTGATTCATGTGGGGCGCTCCTGGCGCTTTTGATTGTATGGGCTTGCCGCTGTTGGGCAAGGACCAAGCATCGGGCGGTCAAACGCGGCGTATAATAGAACAAAGCTCTCCCATCGTATAGATTTAGATGTAAACGGAAAGAATGGCCAATAACGAGTTTGCGAGAAAAGGGAGAGAGGGCCATGGTCGCGTTTATCGCGGGAATGTTTGTGGGTTCGTTTGTGATGCTCGTCATCATGAGCATGATGGCGGTGGCGAAACGGGCGGATGAAGCAAGCGAACGGTGGAGGGAAAAGTGAGAAGCTTGCAGAGGGGCGTTAGGCAATGATCGAACGCCTTAGGTGTTCTAAGACATGCTGGTTAATACAGATGCACGGTTTCATGCACGGGAGCAGCGGCAACTCCCTTGATAAAAAGGGGCTAATGGATGATGGCTGCTGTGGTTGTCGCTGATCATTTCGTTTGCGTCGTTGGTCGCGACAGTCGTTGTGCGGTATCAAAAGAAAAGTCCTCTACTAGGTGTAGGTGTAGGTGGGGCGATTCTGCCTATTTCTAGACCGTTGCACTTTTTGCGGTCGCTGTGCGTGTTGGTCAGGGCATTGGCAGTTGTCAATGTCCTGTTTTTTATCCTATGCTTTTATCTTATTAATTTATAACCGTGATCCGGGCAAATCACAATATGGCTTCGGGAAAACGTCGAGGCGCGGGAGTCTATCGCTTTTGTTTCGTACAAGGAGGGGGAAGAAAGATGGCTCGGCCATCGATTACGGTGATCGGCAGCATCAACATGGACTTAGTCACTGTGGCGGCGCGGTTTCCAAACCAAGGAGAGACGATTTTAGGCGAACAGTTTCTCACCACTCCCGGCGGCAAAGGGGCGAACCAGGCGGTGGCCGCCGCCCGCCTCGGCGCCGATGTACGGATGATTGGCGCGGTCGGGGATGATGCGTTTGGTCAAGAGCTCATCCGTTCGTTGCAAAATGAAGGCGTTTCCGTCGATTATGTGAAACCGGTTACACATCAACATACCGGCATTGCTGCGATTACGATTTCGCAACAGGACAACCGCATTATTGTCGTCCCCGGGGCGAATCATGCGCTGACACCGGAGGATCTGGATCCATATGAATCCGTGATCGCCGAAAGCGATGTGTGCTTACTGCAGCTCGAGATTCCGCTTCCCGTTGTGGAACGAGCGGTTTCGATCGCTCATCGCCATGGCGTGCGCGTCATCGTGAACCCAGCTCCAGCCCAGCCGCTGCCGCTCGTGGTGCTTGAGCAGGCGAGTTTCTTGACGCCGAATGAACATGAACGGGCCATTTTGTTTGACAAGATGGACGAAGAAGCGTTTGCCGATAAGCTGATTGTCACCGAAGGGGCAAAAGGGGTGCGCATTTGGCAAGATGGACAAGAACGGCTCATTCCAAGTTTTCACGTTCCCGTCGTGGATACGACGGGCGCGGGCGATACGTTTAACGGTGCGCTTGCCGTGGCGCTGGCGGAAGGGAAGGCGCTTCATGAAGCGTGTCGGTTTGCCAATGCGGCGGCGGCTCTGTCCGTGACAAAAATCGGGGCGCAGGCTGGGATGCCGAGACGAGAGGAGGTGGAATCATTTTTGGCCGAACAGGAACGAAGTCAATGAGGCAAAAAGTCGATGTGCTACTGGTCAACCCGACGGACTCTAGCGCTGTCACGTCTGCGATTGAATCCGCCAACAGCGCCAACATCCCGGTCATTACGGTCGACCGCAGCGCGGACGGCGGGGAAGTGGTCACCCATATCGCTTCTGACAATGTGGCTGGTGGGAAAATGGCGGCACAATTTATTGTCGATCACTTGAAAAACGGTGGAAACATTGTGGAATTGGAAGGGATTCCTGGCTCCTCGGCCGCTCGTGAACTGGGAGAAGGATTCCACCAAGTGATCGACAAAGCAGCCAATGTCAACTACCCCCACTTAGCTAACGCTTGAAGTGGGGGCTTGCAACTCCCCAGAAGTGCAAACGGACTTCGTCCTCCTTCCTTGACTTGGGGTTGCATCAGGGGGCAGGTTGACGACTACCCAACGACGCAGGTCATGCCTGCATCGTTACCGATTCTCTCGGTGTGTCTGTTGGCAGTACTTGGCTTCCACACACAACAGACGGACCTACGCTCGATGTTTTACGGTTACAACGTTTCCTGTAACCAACTCCATACATCGAGTAGCCGTGATTGGAGTGCCTTTATTGAACGGTTTTCTCCACGCCTTTATTCTATCATACACAAAAGAAAGGGGGAACGCGCATTCCTCTCCCACTTACTCCCTTTGGTCGTTGAAGTGGGAGTCTCCTGCGCGAAATAGGATGAAAGTCGTGGCCAAACAGGCGGCTGATTTTGACCGGGCCAAAGGATTATCGGTCATGGAAAACATTTTGCAAAGCCATAAAGACATTCAAGCGGTCTTTGCCCATAATGACGAAATGGCCTTAGGGGCGTTGGAGGCCTTGCAGGCGCATGGGATGAACAACGTGATTGTGGTTGGATTCGACGCGACCGATGACGCAGTCAAGGCGGTGAAAGAAGGGAAAATGGCGGCCACCGTCGCGCAAAAACCAGCATTGATTGGCGAAAAGGCGGTGGACGCTGCTATCCGCGTTCACAAAAGGGAGAAAGTGGATCAATTTATCCCCGTTCCGCTCGAGTTGGTTCAAGGGCAATAATATGGGATTTTATCCGTGGTGCTAGTTGAGCTCTGACGCTCAACTAGCACCTGGGTTAATCAAAACAAAACTCTGGCAAAGCAAGCTCTTTGATCACTATGTATCTATTAAATGCCATGATAACGACGAAACGCATTAAGGACGCGATTAAAATCATAAGGGTGCATAATCCCGTAAAATTTCCGAAACCGAACGGTAGATGGAATTTCGTTATACCAGTCATACTGAACATATGATTGTGCCTTTAATCCAACATATTTCCAATAAACAATTGGTATTCGATAAGGGTATCGAGATGTTGGTTTTGATCTTGTGACTTTTAATCCAATAGCAATGGCTCGATTGCCTCTAAAACCCAAAATAAGAACAGGACGATATGTACCGCCCTGCCCTTCCTGAAAACGAAAATATATATCGTAAATACCACCCGGCTGCATCATTCTTCATCTAGCCACCGTTGATGCACAGGATTATCGGGATTCACAGTCACAACACCATCAGGGCTAACATCCAATAAAGGAGCAGAAGGCAACCGATCAAAACAAATGCTTGAACTTAAAGACGCATTGATGTTTGCGTATCGATTTCGCACAGCAGGTTTAGCATAAATCGATCTTAATGACTGTGCTCGCACATCTTTTCGCCTTGAGATGGCTGATCTTCGCAACTGGCGATGCTCCTTTCTGCGCATACGCTATCACCACCTTAGCAATAGCATATGCCTGTTTTGAAAAAACATGTACGAGACATACGCTGGCTATAATGTACATCTATTATAGCATATACAAGAGGGGATAACAAAACCAACCAATCTACAAAAATCCTTTGTTTCTACCTTGTTAGGGTGTGACATGTGAGTAGTGATTTCCGCTCTTTCCCTCGACCGGCTTCATTAACCATCGGAGGTCATAAAGAAACGCATCTTGGTTCATACTAAAGAAAAAGATGGAAAAAGAAAGGAACCCACCATGCTTCGCGAACTTGACTGGATGACGTACATCATGATCATTTTGGCCAGCTATCGGTTCACTCACTTGATCGTCTTTGATAAAATCACGGAATTTATTCGCAATCCGTTCATGAAAAAAGAGACGATCCAACACGAGGACGGGAGTACGGAAATCAAGAAGGTGCCGAAATCGAAATTCGGCTATTTGTTGAACTGTTACTGGTGTGCGGGAGTGTGGAGCGCGGTTTTTCTCGCGCTTGGGTATTTATTCATCCCAAAGATCGCCATGCCGTTGATTTTTATCTTTTCGATCGCCGGGGCGCAGGCGATTCTCGAGACGTTTGTCGGAGTCGGGACGAAGGCGGTCGATCTGTTGTCGGCGGCGAAAAAGCGGATGGACTGACATTGGGGGGCGTGCGGCGGAAACATGCGGCACGCTCGCTTTTCTTGCTTTTGTCGATACATCATGGTTAACTTATATAATTATTTAATTATATACTGATTGACGGAAACCATTTCATTGGTCGGCGTGGCCGTTTCATGACGGATGTTCGTTTTTATATAAGCAAATCATGATATGATGATGAATGGAGGGGTGATATGCCGCAACTCGCAATGGAGATAGGAGCAGCCGCTCGGGTGTTGAAGCTGCTCGGCGATCCGACGCGGCTGACGATTTTGGCGATTTTGAATCAGCGGGAGTGCTGTGTGTGCGAGCTGCTGGAGGTGTTTTCGACCAGCCAGCCGGCGATCAGCCAGCATTTGCGTAAGTTAAAAGATGCCGGGCTGATCCAAGAGGAGCGGAGGGGGCAATGGGTGTATTATTCGCTCCGGCCGCAAAGCGAATACTACTCCCTGCTGCAAGCGGTGTTGTCATACGTTCCGGACCAAGACGAAAACATTCGCAAAATCGAGACAGCGAATCCCGCGGCCCGCTGCGGGTGCTGACTTTAAACGCTGGCGTTTACAGCGGGGAGCAATAACTTTGAGCTGGCGATTGCTGTGGCGGTTGGGGTGTTTGGCATTCATTCGGGCGCGGCGTTTGCGGCGGTCATCGGTCCGCTGATTGAAGTGCCGGTGATGCTGGCGCTTGTCAACGTAGCATTGGCGTTTCAGCGAAAGTATTTTTCTTCGGGCAATCCAACATCAACGTAAAGGTGGGAACCAGCGATGAAGAAAAAAGTCATATACTTTTTATGCACCGGCAACTCGTGCCGCAGTCAAATGGCGGAAGGCTGGGCGAAACAACTTCTTGGTGAGGAATGGGAAGTGCACAGCGCCGGCATTGAAGCGCATGGCCTCAATCCGAATGCGGTGAAAGTGATGAAGGAAGTCGGCATCGACATTTCGAACCAAACGTCTGACGTCATCGACCCGGATCTCCTCAACCGCGCTGATTTGGTCGTGACGCTGTGCGGCCATGCGGCCGACCATTGCCCCG
This sequence comes from Geobacillus zalihae, assembly GCF_030414215.1. Classification (NCBI taxonomy): domain Bacteria; kingdom Bacillati; phylum Bacillota; class Bacilli; order Caryophanales; family Anoxybacillaceae; genus Geobacillus; species Geobacillus zalihae. The sequence goes on along the minus strand of NZ_CP129217.1, from coordinate 3,291,087 downwards.
TCACCCCGCCGCACGTGAAGCGCGTCCATTGGGGCTTTGACGACCCGGCGAAAGCGGAAGGGACGGAAGAGGAGAAGCTGGCGGTGTTCCGCCGCGTCCGCGATGAAATCGGCGCGCGCATCCGCCGGTTTGCCGAGACGGGGGAATAGGGGCGGTGCAGCGAGGCAGGCGCAAAGAGCGGGGAAACTGTCTTGCATAGGGTGCGCAGCAGCTGCTCGTCGAAGTGCGGCCGGAAACGGGGAAGTGGCTGGGCGGACGAAAACCGCTCGGCGCGAAAAAGATGGTGAGAAGCCATCTTGTCAATCCACTGAACGTTTTGACAGACGAAATGAGCACATCGATGAAGGCAGTGCCACATCAGGTCACTGGGGGAGAAATCAAATGGAGTTATTTCATCAGTTAGCTCGCCGAAACATCAAAATCCGTAAACAGTCCGGTTTCGGAGCGCAATGGCGACAACAGTGGGAAGAGGCGTTTGCCGGCCATTTGACAGCGGAAGAAAAACAACGCATCCACCTTCATAATCGGAATGGAGTCAACGGCTACTTATGGCACCTGTTCAGCTATGGGATGAGAGGCTGTTTCACAGGAGAAGAAGCGGAAATGGCGTTTGATCAAGAAGAGAAAACGTGTTGCTATCTTTTCTTTCAACATGGCGACGATGCGTTCACCGTGGAGGATGCGTCCGGCTTGAAAGCCGCCGATCTGGCAGCGGAAAACGACAAAATCGATCTATATGTGGTGGACAGTGAGTTCAACTGGACGTTTGTCATGACGCATGAAAGCGGATGGCTTGGCCCGTATTTTAGCAGAAGGTGACAGCCATGGCTTATCGGTAGCCAAGGAAATCCAATAAGACAGAAAGAAAAAGAGTTCCAACCGAGCCCCAGGCAGACTAGGTTGGAACTTTTTTATTACCGCTGATCGGCCGGGAACACGATGCCGGTTTGTCTTCGCGCTTCGTCCATGATTTCCATCGTCCAAAGCGAATGACGGTGTGAGTTGATGGCCGATTCGTGTTCTCCGTTTTCGATCAAACGGATAAACTCTTGTGCTTCATAATACATCGGCGGCTTGTCCTGCGGCGCGGTGATGTCCTCGACGCGCCCGTCGCGGTAGCGGATTTCCGCTTTGGTTGGTGTGTGGATGGCGTCGATGATCATGTTTCCGTCTTCCCCTTGAATCTCCGAAGGCAAGTGCGAGTTCGTGATTTTCGAATAAAAGACGACCGCGTCCATCGCCCCGTAATGAAGCACGATCGAGCCTTCGCCGTCCACCCCTGATTCGAGCTTCACGCTTTGCGCCTTCACGCCACGGGGCTGGCCGAACAAAACGACCATCGGGTACAGGCAATAGACGCCAAGGTCCATCAACGCCCCGTTGGAGAAAGCTGGGTTGAAGGCGTTGAGCACCGTTCCTTGCTTATAGGCGTCATAGCGCGATGAGTATTGGCAATAGTTCGCCACGTAGCGGCGGATGCGGCCGAGTTTCGGCAAGTGCTCGCGGATGGACCGGAATGTGGGAAGCAGCGTCGCTTTCATCGCTTCCATCAATACGACGCCGTTTCGCTCCGCCGCTTCGATCATCGCTTTGACTTCTCTCGCATTGGAGGCGAGCGGTTTTTCGCATAAGACGTGCTTGCCGTGATTCATGAGCAAAATCGCCTGCTCGGCATGAAGTGCGTTCGGGCTGGCGATATAGACGGCATCAATGCCGTCGCTTTCGGCCAGCTTTTGCAAGTCGGTGAACGTCCGCGGCGCCCCGACTTTGTCGGCAAACTGCTTTGCGGTCTCCTCGGTTCGCGAGTAGACGGCGGCGAGTTCGAAGGAATCGACGAGGCGCGCGGCGTCAAGAAATGCTTCGGTGATCCAGTTTGTGCCGATGGTTGCGAATCGAATCATGTTGTTTGGCCTCCTTCATTTGTATCGACCCCATTGTACCACAAATCAACGGAGAGGCTTCGTTTTGTCATCGTCATGGAGCAAGCGTGCTTTTCTCTTTAGTTTTCATACAGCTCGATCGGCAGCCCGTCCGGATCTTGGAAGAAGGTGAATCGTTTGCCGGTCGCTTCATCAACGCGGACGGGTTCGGGATCGATGCCGTGTTGGCGCAAGTAGGCAATGGCTTCATCGAGGTTGTCCACCGCCAAAGCAAGATGGCGCAGTCCGCACGCTTCCGGGTAGCTTGGGCGCTTCGGCGGGTTTTCAAAGGAAAATAGCTCAAGCTGAATGCCGCCATCAGCCTCCAAATCGAGTTTGTACGAACGGCGCTCAGCGCGGTATTGCTCCCGGATGGGGCGAAATCCGAGAATTTCTGTATAAAATCGTTTTGATCGTTCATAGTCCGAGCAAATCAAAGCGATATGGTGAATCGTGGCAAGGCGCATGTCAATTCCTCCTTATATAAACGGGTGATGCCGTTGAACTAGTTTTATTTTTCAATTAGAAAAACCTTATAAAACCAACTTCTTTTTCACCCAATGCCGCCGATTGGCGCCTGTATGGCTCATACTGGGAAAAACAGCCTCCCCGCCGTTTTGGACCCGTTCCCGGTGTTTGGGGACAAATGAAATCGAAAATGTTATGTTGCGATAATGGAAGTTGCTGTCGTTGATTGTCGAAGCGGGCGAAAAATGTCTGCTCTCCTTATATTGACAGTTTGACAATCTATAGACTATCATAAATCTTGTAGGTTGGAAAATTTAAAATATTCATTTGATATTTTGGTAGAAAAAACGAATGGTCACCACGTTTTTTGTAAGCGCTTAACTTCTATGTTTCCTCATGATCGCCGCACCATTGATGCCGCACCATTGTGTTTGTTTCCAATCACAACGTGAGAACAAGGGGAAGGGGATATGGCATGATCTACGAATTTAAATTGCCTGACATCGGCGAAGGGCTGCATGAAGCGGAAATCATCCGCTGGCTCATTCGCGAAGGGGATGTGGTCAAGGCCGATCAGCCGATCGCTGAAATTCAAACGGATAAGGCGATGGTGGAAATGACGACGCCGGTCGCTGGCAAAGTGGTGGCGCTTGCCGGGCCGGAAGGGGCGACGGTGAAGGTTGGAGAGCCGTTGATTGTCGTGGAAACCGAGGCGGCGGTGGCGGCCGAAGCGGCGCCGACTGACCATTTGGCTCAGGAGCCTGCGTCTGCTGTTCATATAGAAGCCCCGCGCCCAACGGTGGGGCGCAAGCGGGCGATTGCCGCGCCCTCGGTGCGCAAGCGGGCGCGGGAGTTGGGCGTTCCGATCGATGAAGTGGAAGGAACGGGCGAAGGCGGCCGGGTGACGCTCGCCGACTTGGAGCGATATGTCCGCGAGCGGGAAGCAGCCGTGGCGGTGGCAGAGCAACGTGAAAGGAGCGGGGCCGCGGTTTTGCCAGTTGGGGGCACGGCGATAGAGCAAAAGGCGGACAAAGCCGCATGGACGTCCATCGCCAGCACGGAGCTTGTGGTTCCAGAAGAAGAGCGCATCCCGCTTCGCGGCTTGCGCAAAAAAATCGCCGAAAAAATGGTGAAATCGGCGTACACGGCGCCGCATGTGACCGGGATGGACGAGGTGGACGTGACGAAGCTCGTCGAGATCCGCAAAAACCTGGCCAGCGAGCTGGCCAAGGAGCAGATCAAGCTGACGTATTTGCCGTTTATTATTAAAGCGGTGACAAGGGCGCTGAAGCAATATCCGATGTTTAACGCTTCGCTCGATGAAGAGACGAATGAAATCGTCTTGAAAAAGCGCTATCACATCGGCATCGCGACGGCGACGAAAGCGGGGCTTGTCGTCCCTGTCATCCGCGACGCCGATCAAAAATCGATCCGCGAGCTCGCCGTTGAGATCGCCGAGCTGTCGGAAAAAGCGCACCGCCAGGCGCTTCGCCTTGACGAGCTGCAAGGAAGCACGTTTACGATCACGAGCACCGGCGCGGGCGGAGGGTGGTTTGCGACGCCGATCATCAACTATCCGGAAGTGGCGATTTTCGGAGCGCATGCGATCAAACGGCGCCCGGTTGTCGTCGGCGACGAAATTGTCATCCGCGATATGATGGGAATGTCGCTCACCTTTGACCACCGCGTCATTGACGGCGAGCCGGCCGGGCGGTTTATGCGGACGGTGGCCTACTATTTGGAAAATCCGGAAGTGCTGCTTTTGGATGTACGGTGATCATTCGATGCTTGCCTAAAAGCTGGGAGAGCGCGAAGTGAAGCGGCAATGAAAAAAGAGTGGGAGGGGACTCCATGTTTGATCCGGGCAAATTGCCGGTCGAGGTCGTGCAAATTTTGGACGAAAACGGAAACGGCGACGAGAGGCAGCTGGCGGCGTTTTCCGATGAATGGCTGCTTCGCGCCTATCGGGAAATGCGGCGGGCGCGCGTCATTGATGAGCGGCTGTTGCGCATGCAGCGGCAGGGGCGGATCGGGACCTACGCCCCGTTCAGCGGCCAAGAGGCGGCGCAAATCGGCAGCGCCCTTGCGCTTCATAAAGACGATTGGATTTTCCCGAGCTACCGCGAAGTGGCGGTATGCTTGATGCATGGCATGCCGCTTGAGCAGTTTTTCCATTACGTGCAAGGGCGTCTGTCGGGGAAACGGATGCCGGAGGGAGTGAACATTTTCCCGACGCAAATCATCATCGCTGCTCAGACGCTTCATGCGGTCGGCTGCGCGTGGGCGTCGAAATTGAAGGGCGAACCGCACGTATCGGTGGCGTATTTCGGCGACGGGGCGACGTCAGAGGGCGATTTTCATGAAGCGATGAATTTTGCCGCGGTGTACAACGTGCCGGTCATCTTTTTCTGCCAAAACAACCAATACGCCATCAGCGTCCCGTACCGGAAGCAGACGGCCAGCCGGACGATCGCGCAAAAGGCGCTTGCGTACGGGATGAAAGGGGTGCTCGTTGACGGCAATGACGTGCTGGCGGTGTACGAAACGATGAAGCAGGCCGTCGAAGCCGCTCGCCGCGGCGAGGGGCCGATGTTGATCGAGGCGCTCACCTATCGGCTCGGGCCGCACACGACGGCGGATGACCCGACGAAATACCGCCGGCCGGAAGAGGTCGAGACATGGCGGGCGAAAGATCCGCTCCGCCGTCTGCGCCTGCTTTTGGAACGGCGCGGATTATGGACGGAAGCGCAGGAAGACGCGCTTGTCGCCCAAGTGAATGATGAAGTGACCGCGGCGTACGAGGCGGCCATCGCCAGCAAGTCCGGTTCGATTGTCGATGTATTCGATTACGTGTACAGCGAGGCGCCAACATTGCTTGCCGAGCAAAAAGACGAAGTGATGCGGCGCAAACAACGGAGCGGGGTGAGATAAATGGCGGAATTGACGATGATTGAAGCGATCAATGAAGCGATGCGCCAAGAGATGGAGCGCGATCCGCGCATCATCGTGCTGGGCGAAGATGTCGGCGAAAACGGCGGCGTCTTCCGGGCGACGGACGGGCTGCTTGCGCAGTTTGGCGAGGGGCGCGTGTTTGATACGCCGCTTGCGGAATCGGGCATTATCGGCACGTCTATTGGACTGGCGATCAACGGCATGCGCCCGATTGCCGAAATTCAGTTTCTCGGGTTTGTGTACCAGGCGATGGACCAGCTGGCGGCCCAGGCGGCGCGCATCCGCTTCCGCTCGGCCGGACGGTTTTCGTGCCCGATCGTCGTGCGCAGCCCGTACGGCGGCGGGGTGCGGACGCCGGAATTGCACTCCGATGCGTTGGAGGCGCTGTTTACCCATTCGCCGGGCTTAAAAGTCGTCATGCCGTCCAATCCGTACGATGCGAAAGGGCTGCTCATTTCCGCCATTCGCGACGAAGACCCGGTTCTGTTTCTGGAGCCGATGAAGCTGTATCGGGCGTTTCGCATGGAAGTGCCCGAAGAGCCGTACACGATTCCGCTCGGCCAAGCACGGGTTGTGAAAGAAGGAGACGATGTGACGATCATTGCTTGGGGGGCGACCGTGCCGCTTGCCGCCAAAGTCGCCGCCGAGATGGAAGCGAAAGGGGTCAGCGCGGAAGTGATCGACCTTCGCTGCCTGCAGCCGCTTGATTTTGATGCGATCATCGCCTCGGTGGAAAAAACGGGGCGGGTGATGATCGTCCATGAAGCGGTGAAAACGGGCGGGTTTGGCGCCGAAGTGGCGGCCTTGATCAGTGAGCGGGCGCTGTTTTCTCTATCAGCTCCAATCGTGCGCATCGCCGGCTACGACACGCCGTATCCGGTGCCGTCGGTGGAGGATGATTGGCTGCCGAACGCCGAACGCATCGTGGAAGGGATCGAAACGCTGTTGCGATACTAAACGAACCATGCCATCCGGGTCGATCGATCCACCATCAGAGTGCGTCAAGAGAAAAGGCGGCGCATCGATGGGTGGCGCCGCTTGATCCGATCGGGTGAGGAGGAGAACGATGAACGTATACGAATCACTGCTGGAATTGATCGGCGACCGCGAGCGGGTGAGCATCAATGAAACGGTGCTCGAACACCACAGCAAAGGCATCGCCTACCATGCGCCGCACAAGCCAGATGTCGTTGTCTTTCCGAAGACAGCGGAGGAAATCAGCCGGGTGATGGCGTTTGCCAACGAGCATCGCATTCCGGTCACACCGTTTGGCGCCGGCACGAGCTTGGAAGGGCACGTCATTCCGGTCCAAGGCGGGATTAGCCTCGATTTGACGTTGATGAACCACATCATTGACATTCGTCCCGATGATTTTTTGGCGATCGTCGAGCCCGGGGTGACGCGGCTGCAGCTGAATGAGGCGCTGAAGCGATACGGGTTGTTTTTCCCGGTCGATCCGGGGGCGGACGCGACGATCGGCGGCATGGCGGCGACGAACGCGAGCGGCACGAACTGCGTGAAATACGGCGTCATGCGCGATCAAGTGCTCGGATTAGAGGTGGTGCTCGCGGACGGTTCAGTCATTCAGACGGGAAGTTTGGCGGTGAAATCGTCGGCCGGCTATGACTTGACCGGCTTGTTCGTCGGATCGGAAGGGACGCTTGGCGTGTTCACCCGCCTCGTCGTCCGCCTGCACGGCATTCCAGAGGCGACGAACGCCATCAAAGTGTGCTTCCCGTCTCTCGAGACAGCGGCAGGGGCTGCGTTTGCCATTTTGCGGTCCGGCGTCGGCCCCGGCAAAATCGAGCTCGTGGACGAGGCGACGATCGCCGCGGTCAATGCGTACAAAAAAACCGATTATCCGGTGAAACCGACGTTGTTTATCGAGCTGAGCGGCAGCCCGTCAAGCGTCGAGGAAGGGACAAAGCTGGTCAACGAATTGTGCGAAGTGGAGGGGGCGGTTTCGTTTGTGGTCGAGACCGACTCGCTCGCCCGCGCGAAGCTGTGGGAAGCGCGCCACCATGCGGCGTTCGCCATTCAAGCCGCCTATCCAGGCAAGGCGATGCTCTCCACCGATGTGTGCGTGCCGCTGTCCGAGCTGCCCGACGCTATCGCCGATACACGTCGGCTCGTTGACGAGCAGAAGATGACCGCCGCGATTTTCGGCCACGTCGGCGACGGCAATTACCATACGGTGCTTGCCTTTGACCCGAACGATGCAGATGAGATGGCGCGGATCGAACGCGTGCACACCCATATCGTCCGCTACGCTTTATCGCGCGGCGGCACGTGCACGGGAGAGCACGGCATCGGCCTTGGCAAACGGGCGTTTTTGCGCGAGGAGAAAGGAGACGCCGTCGTGTGGATGAAACGGCTGAAACAATTGTTTGACCCAAACGGCATTCTCAATCCGGGGAAAATTTTTTGATCATAGCGGACGCTCTGCATCCCTGCCTGTTGGCGGGGATGTTTCTTTTGATCGGCGGGCGGCGCAAAGGAGAAATCCGCTAAGCGTGCCTCAAACAACACCACAGTGTCAAGGCTGAGTTTACAAAAACAAACGCATTGTCCGCGAAAAGGTTGGTGAAAAACAGCCGGTTCCCTTGGATCGACCATCATGGAAAAAGAGAAACGGGTGTTTCAAGATTTCTTCATTTGAGAAGGGTTGCTAGGAAACGGGACGCCCCAGTTCCCCCCTTCCTTCTAAAACTTATATGCACAGCCCGTTCTTGCCTTTGTAACATAGTGTTACAACATAGAAACAGTTGTTTTTCGTTTTCCTTTTGTTACAACAAGGCGCCATGCCCTTTACTTTTGCCATCCGGCGCGGTTTAGTAATAGTAGATGGAGCCAACAACAAGGCGATGGCGTTGCTGCAATCAGCAGAGTTGGGCTCAAACGGTTGGGCTGCTGTCCTTTCCGATCGTTTCCGTCTTCCGTCCCAGCAGTCGATACATTTCTTTCGCTAACCGTTCGAGCAAGTAGACGACCGGAAGCTGGGTTGTGACATCGGTCTGCCCGATCCGCTCCGGTGTGGTGTAGTACGTCAAGTTGTAGTCCGAGATGTTCGCGAGTGTGCAATGTTTCCGGTTGGTGATGCTGATGATCGTGCTGCCGTTTTCCTTGAACCGGTGCACTTGGGCGAGCGTATAGGACGTCTCTCCAGACACCGACAAGGCGATGACGGCGCAGTTGTGGAAATAATGGCCGTAAATCGGAAAAAACGGATCCTTGATGTAGACAGAAAACTTTTGAAAGGCAGAAAAATAGCGCGAGCCGTATTCGGCCAAAATACCGGAGCTGCCCGATCCGACGAAAATGACGTGATCCGCCCGGGCGATCGCGGCTGCCGCATCCAGAATGGTCCGCTCGTAATCGGCGGTCAGCGTCCGTTCGAAAAATTCCTTAAGCGCCTCTTGACTGCTGATGATCGCGGTTCGCTTTGTCTCGCGCAAATACAGCTTCCATTTCGTTTTAAATTCACTGAACCCTTCGCATCCGACCTTTTTACAAAAGCGGAGCACGGTCGGCGGCGAGACATGGACGGCTTCGGCGAGCTCGCGGATGCGCATGTACGCGACTTCATGCGGATGTTTCATCACATAGTCGTAAATGGCGTAGTCGAGCTCGGAGAACTGGGCGATTTGTTCAGGAGTGAACATCGGGACACCTCGCTTTCATGGGACGGAACGTGCGATAGCTGGGAAAGGATGGCGCTTTCAAGCCCACTGGTTGATTCCTACATTGATTATACCATGCCCAACAGGGCGAAAGGGGAAGAGGAATATGGATAAACGATTGAAAATTGCGACGATTGGCGGCGGGTCGAGCTACACGCCGGAATTGGTCGAAGGGTTGATCAAGCGTTATCATGAATTGCCGGTCGGGGAATTGTGGCTTGTCGATATTCCGGAAGGCAAAGAAAAACTCGAAATCGTTGGCGCACTGGCCAAACGGATGGTCGAAAAAGCCGGCGTGCCGATCGAGATTCATTTGACTTTGGATCGCCGTCGGGCGCTTGACGGGGCGGATTTTGTGACGACGCAGTTTCGCGTCGGGGGTCTTGAGGCGCGGGCGAAAGACGAGCGCATCCCGCTCAAATACGGGGTGATCGGCCAAGAGACGAACGGCCCGGGCGGATTGTTTAAGGGATTGCGGACGATCCCGGTCATTTTGGACATCATTCGCGATATGGAAGAGCTTTGCCCCGATGCATGGCTTATCAACTTCACGAACCCGGCTGGGATGGTGACGGAAGCCGTCTTGCGCTATACGAAACAGGAGAAAGTGGTCGGCTTGTGCAACGTGCCGATCGGCATGCGCATGGGCGTCGCCAAGCTGCTTGGCGTTGATGCCGACCGCGTGCACATTGATTTTGCCGGCTTGAACCATATGGTGTTTGGCTTGCACGTCTATCTGGACGGAGTCGAAGTGACTGAAAAGGTGATTGACCTCGTCGCCCATCCAGACCGCTCCGGTGTGACGATGAAAAACATCGTTGACCTTGGCTGGGAGCCGGACTTTTTGAAAGGGTTGAAAGTATTGCCGTGCCCGTACCATCGATATTACTTCCAAACGGACAAAATGCTGGCTGAAGAGCTCGAGGCGGCGAAAACGAAAGGGACGCGCGCCGAAGTTGTGCAGCAGCTCGAAAAAGAGCTGTTTGAGCTGTACAAAGACCCGAACTTGGCCATCAAGCCGCCGCAGCTCGAGCAGCGCGGCGGGGCGTACTACAGCGACGCCGCGTGCAGCTTGATCAGCTCCATTTACAACGACAAGCGCGACATTCAGCCGGTCAACACGAGAAACAACGGCGCCATTGCGAGCATCCCTCCGGAATCGGCGGTGGAGGTAAACTGCGTCATCACGAAAGATGGACCGAAACCGATCGCCGTCGGCGATTTGCCGGTCGCGGTGCGTGGGCTCGTCCAGCAAATCAAGTCGTTCGAGCGCGTCGCTGCCGAGGCTGCGGTCACCGGCGACTACCAAACGGCGTTGGTCGCCATGACGATCAACCCGCTTGTCCCGTCTGACACCATCGCCAAACAAATTTTGGACGAAATGTTGGAAGCGCATAAAGAATACTTGCCGCAGTTTTTCAAACAGGCAAAAGCAACGGCTGGGAACTAAGCCGCTTAGGAACGGATTGACCAAGCCGCCGGCGACAGGCGGCTTGGTCATGAAATACGACAGAAGCATTCTTCCGATTGTTACGGGACATTTTTGATCTGCTGCGGATTGGCCAGTGTCGGATGTTTTTGTTTGGTTGTCAATTTATGTTTTATCGTTGTTGGCAGAAGCATTACGCGCGCCTGATCCATCATTCCATAAATGGAGAAAAGCAACCGTGCATGCGGTTGCTTTTTGCGCTTAGTATAGGATTGATTGCTACGGTAAGAAGTGTTGTTGCGTGGCTAGATTATTTCGCTTTTAATGCGCGAATCTCATTTTCTTGTTCAAGCGAGCGAAATGCAAGTGATTGGAGAACGAGCTCTTGCCGCGCTTGACTGGCGATAACATTGTCTAGTTTTCGTAGCGCTTCAGAGAGGGTTTGTTTTATTGCTGGGATTTCATTGATGGTTTCTAACGTTTCCATCACCGCTTGTTTAATAAACGGAATATCTGCCACATCATCTTTCGTCGCCATCCGCTGTTCGATGCTGGCAATATCGTCTTTTGTCGCCATCGTTTGCTCGATCTGGCTGATGCGTTTGTCCATAGCGGCAATATCGTCTTTTGTCGCCATCGTTTGCTCGATCTGGCCGATGCGTTTGTCCATGGCGGCAATATCGTCTTTTGTCGCCATCGTTTGCTCGATCTGGCTGATGCGTTTGTCCATGGCGGCAATATCGTCTTTTGTCGCCATCGTTTGTTCGATCTGGCTAATGCGTTTGTCCATAGCGGCAATATCGTCTTTTGTCGCCATTGTCTGCTCAATATGACTGGCGCGACTTTCTAATGCTCGAATATCATCTTTCAACGCAGCCACATCGTCTTTCGTTGCCATATTCGCCCGCAAAAAAGCCAGCTCATCAAAAATACGTTCTAACAACTGCTCCATCATCTTCACCTCCTTTTTTTCCGTTTCTATTATATCATTATTCGACAAAAAGAAGCAGGATCGAAAGGAAAATATGATCAAAAATTTTTTGAATTTTTTCTTAAGGTACATATATTGTCCATGTAAAAAAGGGGCTCTTCACCAAAAGTTGTACTTGATTTTTTCTGAACATACCTTATTTATGCTTGTGAGGGAAAATCAACAAATCCGCGATTTTGGCACATCTTTGTGCAGGAAACTGTATTGCTTGTCAAGTACATGTTGTGGTGAAGAGCCAAAAAAGGTAGGTAAATGAATTTTTTGCATAAAAGGGCATCATTTATATACGTCGAAAAGAAGAGGAGGGCGATGTGAGGCCGCGGCAGGCGGGAAGAAGGGAGAGACACGGCATCCATTTTCTTTTGTCTAGGCTAGCGCCCCGACGTTCGTGTACAATGGCGGTAGGAGGGATCAAGATGCGCGATTGGTGGAAACGGCTGTTTTACGGGGGCGGCATCGCCCTGCTCTTTGCAAGCGCTTCCTTCACCGCCTATTGCGCTTGGAACGTGTATGCGTATCCGAAATCAGAGAAGGAACGGGTTCCGGAAAAAACAAAAGAGGCCTATCATTTCGTGCTTGTGCCAGAGGAACTCGATAATGATTACTGGCGGCTCGTGGAAAAAGGAGCGAAAGCGGCGGCGAAAGAACTGGGGGTTGATCTTGAGTATATCGGCCCGCGGCAGGCGAATATGGATGAGCATTTGCGCATTTTGAAAAAAGCTGCGGCGGCGAAAGTCGATGGGATCATCACACAAGGGTTGACGGAAGCGGAATTTGTCCCCGTGATTAACGAAATTACGGACAAGAATATTCCTGTAGTGACGATCGATACGGATGCCCCGACGAGCCGACGTGTCGCCTATGTGGGAACGGATAATTATTATGCCGGTTTTCTCGCGGGACGGGCGTTGGCTGAGGATACGAAGGGCAAGGCGACGGTCGCGATTATTACCGGCAGTTTGACGGCGGCGCACCAACAGCTGCGAGTGCGCGGATTTGAGGATGCGGTGAGACAGGAAAAAGGCATCCGCATCGTCGCCATCGAAGAGTCGCACATTACGCGTGTGCAAGCCGCGGAAAAGGCGTATACGATTTTGAAAAAGCACCCGGATGTGAATGCGTTTTACGGCACAAGCGCGCTTGATGCGATCGGTATTGCCCAAGTGGTGGAACAGTTTCACCGCGAGCAAAAGACGTATATTATCGGTTTTGATACGCTTCCGGAGACGATCCGCTATTTGCAGAAAGGAACGATTGCGGCGACCGTGGTGCAGGAGCCGTATGAAATGGGATACAAGGCGGTCAACATGATGGCCGAGATCGTCGCCGGCAGAGACGTGCCGGCGGTGACGAATACGGAGACGAAAGTGATCCGAAAAGAGGATTTGCCGCTGCGCCCGGCGCGCCATTATGAGGTCAACACGCCATGAAGGCGCCTTCCAAGCCTCCGTAGGGAGGGGGCTGAAAGCGGAGAAAGGTTGGCGAACACCGCTAAAGCATGAGAGATGGCCGTCCTTGACGTTCGAACACGTTCGGCTTGAAGCGGCAGGGCGATGCAGGCAACAAAGCGCCGGTGACAGCGGGGTGGAATCGAGATGAACATTCGGACGAAGATGCTGCTTTGCTTTACCGTGTTTTTGCTTTTGCTCAACGGAGCGGTGTTTCTTTTGTATCAGACGAGCGAAGAGATGATGAGCGATTATGATCAACGGATGCGCCGATTGCTGTTGCTGAATGAGGTGTCGCAGCGGACGAATCGGATGACCGAACAACTCAATGCGTACGTCTCGGAAAAAGAAGGACGGTATGCACGCGCTTATGAGCGGGAGTTCCGCTGGCTGCAGCAACGCCGCCGGCAGCTCGGCGCCATCTTGCCAGTGCTGTCCGATCGGTTGGCGGCGGAAAACTATGAACATATGATTGAAAGTTTGCTGGAGGAGGCGGCGCTGACGGTCTATCATTTTCAAGCTGGAAATATTGGCTTGTACTCGTCCCACTTGCATGAAACGATGAACATTGCGTCCTTTTTGCAAGAGGAAACGTTAAACTTGATTGACGATGAGCTGACGGCCTACCAACGGCGGTACGATGAAGTGGAGCGGCGCAACCGCTATTTCCGCTATATGGGAATGGGATTGTTTGTCACGACGTTGTTGCTTGGCGCCTTGCTGGCGGTGTTCTTTTCCGGCCACGTAACGAAGCCGATCATTCTTCTCTCGCGCGCTGCCCGATCCATCGCTGACGGGCGGCTGGACGGGCCGGATGTGGAGCCGACGACGAATGACGAACTGCGATTGTTGACGATCACGTTTAATGATATGCGCCGCAATTTAAAGCAGCTGATTGCGGAGATGAAACAAAAGGCTGAGCTCGACCGGCTGGTGAAGGAGCTGGAACTCAAAAGCTTGCAAAGCCAAATCAATCCGCATTTTTTATTCAATACGCTGAACACGGTTGCGAAGATGGCGTACTTGGAGGACGCCCAGCAAACGTCGCGGCTGATTGAAGCGGTGGCGGCCATTTTGCGCTACAACTTGGGCGATTTGCAGCGGACGGTGACGCTTGCCGATGAGGTGCGCATCGCCCGTGAATATTTCTTCATCCAGCAGACGCGGTTTTTTGATCGGATCAAGTTTTCGTTAGAGGCGGAACCATCTTGCCTCGATCAACCGATTCCGCCGCTCACGTTGCAGCCGCTGATTGAAAATGCGTTCATCCATGGCATTGAGACGTACGAGCAGGGAGCCGAGCTGTCCGTTTCCGTTTTCGCCGACAATGGGCGGGTCGTTGTGGAAGTGCGCGACAATGGCGTTGGCATGGATGAGCAGGTGAAAGCGGAGCTTGAGGCGTTGATCCGCGGCGAAGAACCGCCGGCGCGCCGTGAGCAAGGGCGCGGCCATTCGACCGGCATCGGCTTGCGCAATGTCATTCGCCGGCTGCAGCTGTTTTACGGAGTGATGGATGTGGCTGAAATCGAGTCTGCGCTAGGAAACGGAACGACGGTGCGGTTATGGCTGCCAAGATGGCAAGGGGGGATGAACGGTGAAAGTGGCGATCGTCGATGATGAGGCGTTGGAGCGAAGAGCGCTTTGCAAAATGATTCACGACCACCTTCCGGACATCGAGGTGGTCGCCGAGGGCGCCAACGGGCGCGAGGCCATTGACATTGCCAAGCAATATCGCCCGGATGTGATGCTTATAGACATCAAAATGCCCGGCCTTGACGGGCTGCAAGCCATCGAAGCGATTCGCCAAGACGGATTGGATCTTGAGTTCATTATTGTGTCGGCGTTTGATTTGTTCGACTATGCGAAACAAGCGATGCGGTTTGGCGTCAAGGAATATTTATTGAAACCGAGCCGGAAGGAGGAGGTCATTTCGGCTTTGGAACGGGTCAGACAAGAAGTGGCGGCCAAGCGGCGACACGAGGAGAGCAGCCGCCAGCTCGAGGAGCAGATTCGCCGGTTGCAGACGCTTGTGGAAAGCGAATGGCTGTCTGTCCTCATGACAGAAGACGTATCGGCTGATGAGTGGGAGCGGTGGAAGGAACTGCTGCCGTTTTCGATCGCCTCGGGAATGTTTATGGTCATTCAGTTCCCGGATGCAGGGGTGGCTGACGAATGGAAATCATGGCTGGACAAGCAGCTTAGCGGGAAGGCGCCAACGCGCTATTGGATAGGGCGGATGGCGAACCGGCGCCTGCCGGTCTTGTTTTTCCGCAGCCCAAACGATGGCGAGCCGGCCTGGAAGCCCACCGTCCAGGCATTGGCGCTCGATTTGGCGCGGCAGTTTTCCGCCCGGTACGGCGCCGCGCTGTATATCGGGCTCGGCTCCCCGTTTTCCCGCCTTGACCAACTTCGTTCCTCGTACTATGAGGCGCTGTCGGCCGCTCATTATTACGCCGACCGGCAAAAAGCACAAGTGGGGTTTCTGCCGGCGGAAGCGACGCGCGCCGGCGGGGAAGCGGAACGGGATAAACAGCTGTTTGAAGCGCTGCGCCTTGGCGACATCGAGCAAGCCCGGATAATTTGTCTGACGTATATAGAGGAACTGGCCTCTTCTCATTCACTGCCGGCCGCCGGTCGCAAAGCGGAAGAGACCTTTGTGTGGCTCGGGCGTCTTCTATCGGAGCTGGGCATTCGTTATGAGCGGCTCGCTTCCTTTGCTTCCTGCCGGTCGGCGGCAGAATTGAAGCGGGCGGCGCTTGATGAACTGGACCGCATCGCCGCTGATCTCGAGGTTTGGCGCCAGCAGCAAGCCTACGGCAAACTCGGCAAAGCGAAAGACTACATTGACCGCCACTACGCCAAGCCGCTGACGCTTGAAGAAGTGGCGGAACAAGCCGGGATGAGCCCGTACTACTTCAGCAAACTGTTCAAAGAGCACTTTGGCATCACCTTTATCGACTACGTGACGAACGTGCGCATCGAACGGGCGAAAGAAGCGCTGGCTGGGACGGACCAAAGCTTAAAAGAAATTTGTTTTTCAGTCGGCTACAACGATCCCAACTATTTTAGCCGCGTCTTTAAAAAGCAGACCGGCCTGTCGCCGAGCGAATACCGGAAAAAAGTGCAGGCGCGCTGACAAGGGGAGTGCTGTCTCCAACAAGGAAGGTGCATGGCAAGTCAAAAGGTAAGTCCCGCAGACAAAGCAGGCTGCCCCGCCCTCTTCCGGCGTCTGAAACGAAGCCCGCCCCCTGGATGGGGAGACGGGCTTTTTTCGCGCCATAAAAGCGAAATGGCTGTCCGCTGCACCGCTTGCCTGACAGGAGAACGGAAAACAAAAAAGTGAAGAAAAACGCAAAAAAGTGAAGAAATCAAGCCGCCGTTTGCTGGACAGCGCATGGTACACTCGATGTTGAAAGGGGTTTCAAAAACAAAAGACAAAGGGGGAGAACCATGAGAAAGAAAGCATCCGCATGGCTGGCGTTGGCGCTTGGAATTGGGATGGCGCTCTCAGGCTGCAGCAGCTCGAACTCTTCATCCGATCACGCCAAACAAGGCAGCCAAAAAGCGGGAGAGAAACTCGAGATTTTCAGCTGGTGGACGGGAGCCGGCGAGGAAGACGGCTTAAAAGCGCTCATCAAACTGTTCCAAGAAAAATATCCGGATATTAAAGTCGAAAACGCCGCAGTCGCCGGCGGGGCCGGAACGAACGCCAAGGCGGTGTTGGCGAGCCGCATGCAAGGGAACGACCCGCCATCAACGTTCCAAGTGCACGGCGGAGCGGAGCTGAATGAAGGCTGGGTTGCGGCTGGCAAAATGGAGCCGCTCAACGATTTGTATGAAAAAGAAGGCTGGATGGACAAATTCCCGAAAGCGCTTATCGATATGGTAAGCAAAGACGGCAACATTTACTCCGTGCCCGTCAACATTCACCGCGGCAACGTGCTCTGGTACAACAAAAAAATCTTTGCCGACAACGGACTCCAGCCGCCGAAAACGTTCGACGAGTTTTTCCAAGCGGCGGATAAGCTGAAAGCAAAAGGCATTACGCCGCTCGCCTTGGGCGACAAAGAGCCGTGGGCGGCGACGCACCTGTTTGAAAACGTGCTGCTTGGCACGCTCGGAACGGAAAACTACAAGAAGCTTTGGACGGGCGAATTGTCGTTTAACGACCCACAAGTGAAACAAGCCGTTGAGACGTTTAAGAAAATGCTTGGCTATATTAACGAAGACCATAGCTCGCGCAACTGGCAAGACGCCGCCCAGCTCGTTGCCGAAGGAAAAGCGGCCATGTACGTGATGGGAGACTGGGTGAAAGGCTATTTTGTCAACGATTTGAAATTGAAGGTGAACCAAGACTTCGGCTATGTGCCAGTGCCGAATACGGAAGGCAAGTTTATGGTCATTACCGATACGTTCGGCCTGCCGAAAGGCGTGAAAAACCCGGATGATGTAAAGAAATTTTTAGCGGTGCTTGGCTCGGTGGAAGGGCAAGATGCGTTCAACCCGCTGAAAGGCTCCATCCCGGCCCGCATCGACGCGGATCCGTCCAAGTACGATGAATACGGCAAACAAACGATGCAAGACTTCAAAACAGCCGAATTGGCGCCGAGCTTAGCCCACGGCTCCGCAGCGCCGGAAGGGTTTGTCACGAAGGTGAATCAGGCCGTCAACATTTTCGTGACGCAAAAAGATGTGAAGACGTTCATCGACACGTTGGCTTCGGCTGCAGCAGAACTGAAGAAATAATGGAGAAAAGGGGACGGGAGCCATTCTCTTCCCCTTTTCGCCATCATGAGGAGGAATCGTAGTGGAAACGGTCAACGTCACAACGACGGAGAAGGCAACGGCCGTCCCGGCGGTGCGGAAAAAGCGGAAATGGACGGCCGATCATTGGCTGGCAGCGGCGTTTTTGGCGCCGTCGGTCGTACTGATTTTCTTATTTGTGTACGGGTTTATCGGCTGGACGGGGTATGTGTCGTTGAGCAACTGGAACTCCCTTGTACCGGATTGGTCGTTTGCCGGGTTGAAAAACTATCTGTATTTGTTTCATGATTTCCGCTTCCAGGCCGACTTGCGCAATACGCTCGTGTTTACGGTGTTGTTTATCGCCGCCGTCATCGTGCTCGGCCAGCTGCTTGCCATTTTGCTTGACCAAAAGCTGCGCGGCGAGTCGCTGTTCCGCAATATTTTCTTTTTCCCGATGGCTTTGTCCTTTGTCGTCACCGGAGTCGTGTGGCAATGGCTGTTCAACCCGTCAACGGGTGTGAATCTATTTTTGAAACCGCTTGGCCTTGATGGAAAATGGTATACGGATACGAACATCCTTGGCGGATTCCATTGGGGGAAAATCGAATTTGGCGTTCCTGTCGCCATCGTTGCTGTTGTCGTGGCGGCCGTCTGGCAAATGACCGGATTTGCGGTGGCGATGTATCTCGCCGGCCTGCGCGCCATTCCGGATGAAGTGCGGGAAGCGGCGCGGATGGACGGAGCGACCGAGTTTCAATTGTATTGGAAAATCATTTTGCCGCTGCTGCGGCCGATCACCGTCAGCGTCATCATCATTATGGCCCATATTTCGCTGAAAATTTTCGATTTGATTTACGCCATGACCGGGCCGGGGGCGAACTTTGTCACCGATGTGCCGGGCGTATACATGTTTGAAACGACGTTCCGCGGCAACTATTACGCCAACGGCGCGGCGATTGCGATCGTGATGCTGCTGTCGGTCGCCATCTTTATCGTTCCGTATCTTATCTCAAGCCGGAAGGGGGGATCGTGATGGCGAGATCCGTGTGGGCGCGGCCGTTTTTGTACGCATTGGCCATCGCCATGAGCGTGTTTTTCCTCATGCCGGTGTATGTCATGGTCGCCACGAGCTTGAAGCCGCTTGATGAAGTGACACTGGCCGACATGTGGAAACTGCCGTCAACGATCGATTGGAGCAGCTACGCCACAGCCTTTGACAAGCTCGCCCCGAACTTTTGGAATTCGATTTTGCTCGTCGTGCCGGCGACGCTGCTCTCCGCGCTGCTTGGGGCGCTCAACGGCTACGTGCTGTCGAAATGGAAGTTTAAAGGAGCGGATACGCTCTTTACGCTCATTTTGTTCGGCATGTTCATCCCGTATCAAAGCATTCTCATTCCGCTCATCCAGTTTTTGCGCGAAATCGGGCTGTACAACACGATTCCGGGGCTCGTGTTCGTCCATGTCGTCTACGGCATTCCGATTACGACGCTCATGTTCCGCAATTTTTACGCCGCGATACCGGATGAGATGATCGAGTCGGCGAAAATCGACGGCGCGGGATTTGTCCGCATTTTCCGGTATATTATGCTTCCGCTGTCGATTACCGGGTTCGTCGTCGTGGCGATTTGGCAGTTTACAAACATTTGGAACGAGTTTTTGTTCGCGGTGACGATCACGACATCCGACAAACAGCCGATCATGGTCGCCTTGCAAAATCTATCCGGCAGCCAAATCGTCCAATGGAACGTGCAAATGGCAGGAGCCTTGCTTGCCGCACTGCCGACCTTGCTTGTGTACATCTTCCTCGGCAAATACTTCGTCCGCGGCTTGCTTGCCGGATCGGTGAAGGGGTGAGCAAAAAAGAAGGTGCACCCGTTGCGTCGATTTTACTTACGGAGGCTGTTGCTTTTTGGAAATGTATACAAGTGTGATGAAAGGTGCCCTCCGCTTTTAGGGGCATCTTCTTTTCAGGTAAAGAAGATAGTGCTTTTGTTGGCAACCTTTAGTGTGTCAGCCGATGGTTGCCTGTGGCTAGGATCAGAGACGGTTGACGGCTATGCAAAAGCGTAGTAAAATAACATAAACATAGTATTCTTATTTATTTACTATGAATTAAAGGCAGGTGAAAGGGGAGAGAGCAGTTGATTCAATTCCAATATATTGAGAGCGGAGGGGAACGTTTGGCGGTTTCGATTCATGATCCACCCGTGTCGGTTGATCATGATGATGCGCCTGTTGTTGTCATTTGTCATGGGTTTATCGGTACGCGGATTGGTGTGGATCGGTTGTTTGTCCAAGCAGCGGAACGATTTGCGTCGGCCGGAGCCGGAGTCGTCCGTTTTGATTATGCTGGTTGCGGGGAGAGCAGCGGAGAGTACGGAAACAACCGATTTGATGATTTCATTCGACAAACGAGAGATGTTATTTGTGCAGTGGAACGCATTCCGTCATTTGAACGTCGACCGCTTGTGCTTCTCGGCCATAGTTTGGGAGGGGCGGTGGCGACGGCCACAGCTGCATTGGATCGGCGTGTCGACCGATTGGTGCTGTGGGCGCCTGTGGCCTATCCCTATCAAGATATCGTCCGCATTGCCACACAAGGGCGAGGACAAGTCGATGCAGAAACGGTGGAGCACCGTGGATATGTATTGCCCCCTTCCTTTTTTGCATCGCTTGCTCATGCGAATCCGCTGAAGGCAGCAGAACAGTTTTCTGGTGATGTTCTTTTGGTTCATGGCACGGCTGATCACGATATTCCCGTTGCATATGCGGATGTGTATCGGGAGGCGTTTGGAAAACGGCTTGATTCACGATTTTGGAGCCATGTGATTGCAGAAGCCGACCATACGTTTTCCGCGATTTCGGCAAGGCGCCAACTATTCGACATTACGGCTGCTTGGCTTTCCCAACGCCCAGAGCGGGGAGGAGAGAACAAGATGAGAGAGGTGAAAAGCCAGGCGAAACAAGCCGTTTTTCATAAGACAAACATATAGCAAAAGTGGCGAAGGGGTTGACCGAAAATGAGCATGTGGTTTTCGATCACCCCTTCTTTCATGAACTGATGGATCGTATCATGAGCTCTTTGCATGAACTCCAATGGAGCGAAAGGCGGCAGCGGGATGGTGACTCGGCAGCCGCGCTCCGCCCCCGAACAGCTTCTCCCGCAAAGTGCCGTCTGTGTAGGCGGTTTTGTACAGTCCACGCCGTTGCAAGATGGGAACGACATATTCGATAAAGTCATCCAAATCCTTGGGGGTGACAAGATGGACGAGGTTGAACCCGTCCACTCCAGAGCGGCGGGCCCGCTCTTCAATCGCATCCGCGACTTGTGTCGGGTTTCCGATGATGACCGACTCTCTCGTCAGCGTTCCGGCTTTTTGCAACGCCTCACCGATTGTCAGCGGTTTTGTAGCGTCTTTGGTTAGCGAAGCCGCTTTGTAATGTCCGTGGTCGGTGGGACGGAACAAAAATGGTTCATGGGCTGGCTTTCCTTCATATTCAGCCAAATCATAGCCGCTCGCTCCGCTGAACTGAGCCTTGGCGGCATCGGCGCTCCAAAGGCGGCGCAATTGTTCGAATTTGGCTTCCGCCTGCTCTGACGTTTTACCCACAATGACGGTCAGAAAGGTGAAAAATTTGAGCTGCTCGGGATCACGCCCGCATTGTTCCGCTTGGCGGCGAATGTCCCCGATGTAGGCTCGCAGCCGCTCAGCAGAAGGTGCACCGACGAAAACGCATTCTGCATGTTTGGCCGCAAACGCTCTTCCCCTCTCTGAGGAACCAGCTTGGTATAACACAGGTGTTCGCTGTGGAGAAGGTTCGCATAAATGCGGGCCTTTGACGGCAAAGAAAGGCCCCCGATGGCAGATCGGATGAATTTTGTCTGGATCAATCAGTACTTCTGCTGTCCGATCTTCGACAAATGCGCCATCTTCCCAGCTTCCTTCCCACAACTGATAGACCACTTCCAAAAACTCATCGGCGATTTCATATCGCTGGTCGTGGGCAATCATCTTCTCCAGTCCGAAGTTGGCGGCTGCGTTTGGCAAGTAAGAAGTCACGATATTCCATGCAATTCGTCCGCTTGTCAGATGGTCCAAAGTGGAAAACCTTCTGGCGATATGAAACGGATGTTCATAAGTCGTGCTTGCCGTTAACACGAACGAAAGATGAGTGGTGACGCTTGCCATAACAGGAATGATCAATGAAGCATCGTTTAATGGAAACTGCATTCCATCACGAATCGATGGGGATGGGCTTTGGCGATAAGTATCGTATACCCCGAGAACGTCAGCGAAAAAAACGGCGTCAAACAGCCCTGCTTCCAACCGCTTCGCCATTTCCACCCAGTAGGGAAGTTCTTTGTAGCGGCGGTGACGTTCGCTGTCGGGATGTTTCCATAGGCCATGGGCGTTGTGCATCGCACTTGCCATCTCAAAGGCATTGAATAGTAAAGGACGATCCATGGCTTGTTTCCTCCTTTCAACGGATGGGTGACGGATGGATGCCGGTGTTGTGAACGATTGCAGCGCCATTCGGAATGGCATGCGATGCAAACAATTCTACGACCGCATCTTCCATGGGTGGATTGTGCAACCCCGCCCGCACATCACGATAGTATTGTTGCAACGGATTGGAGCGGTGCAAACTTTTCGCCCCGGCGATGCGCATGGCCAAATCGACGACACGGTTGGCGCTGTTTAACGCAATGTACTTGGCTAATGCTAATTCTCGGTCCATTGCTGAACGTTTTTCTGGAATGGCGTCCCATCTTTCGGCGGTAAAATAAAGAACGTGACGGGCTTTCCACAGTTCCATATCCATTTCCGCTATTTTCTGTCGAACATGCGGCAGATGAATGATCGGTTCGGATACGCTGTTCGGCTGATAGTGCGAAGCAAACGAAATGGCGTAATTTCGGGCAGCGATGGCAGCCCCTAAGTAGCAAGCGGGAATGTGCAAAAGCCAAGCACGGCTCCCCCCGCCTTTGACGAACTCTAATTGATCGAGTTCGACTAACGCATCGGTGGGCAGTTCGACATGATCGAAAATGACGTCATCGCTTCTTGTCCCCCGCATGGCGATCATATCCCACGTTTTTTCAATGCGAATCCCGTCGCTTCGATGATCGACGAGGAAAAACCCGACTTTCCCCGTATCGGCGATGACGGCTGTGACCAATGAGTAGTCCAACGCTTCCGCCATGGAGGCAAATGATTTTCTCCCCGTCAGAATCCATTTTCCATCGCGTTTCACTGCGGTTGTAATCGGTTTTCCTCCTCGAGTCGGGCTTCCTGTTGCTTCTTCGGTGGCCAGCCGATTGATGACGGCTTTTCGATTCACGATTTCCCTGCAAAGCCACGCAAACGTGCGCGCATTCCATGTGCGGCGTTCCCGAATATCGTACACAAGACCTAAATGCCAGCCTGCGCACAACCCGGTGGAAGCATCGCCTTGGCTTAGGCGCTCTTGCACGAGGATCAATTCGTATAAAGACAATGATTGACCCCCGTATTCTTCTGGAACGGTCAGGGCTAAATAGTTGGTCTCTTTCAAAAGTTGGAAATGTTCAAATGGAAACGCTCCTTCCTCATCAATGCGCCGCATGTTCGGACGGAATTGTTCCGCAAGCATAGAGGCTTGTTGCAACAGTTGTTCGTGGCGCTCCGTTTTGACAAACAATCGGGACAAATCATTCGCTAAGTAGGGAATCAGATCAGGAAGCACCAATAAAATCACTCCTTATACACGGATCGGATTGGGCATGGGCAGTTCTAGATGGTCGCGCAATGTGGTTCCTTCATAGTCGCGACGGAATAACTCGCGCTTTTGCAAAATCGGGATCACATGCTCGACAAACAGCGACAGTCCATGCGGATAGTACGGAAACATAAGATTAAACCCGTCCGCCGCTCCTTGGCGAAACCACTGTTCAAGTTGATCAGCGACTTGTTCAGGCGTTCCGATGATGGTAAAGTGCCCTCGCGCTCCAGCGATTCGCTCGTACAGTTGGCGGATGGTCAAGCGTTCGCGGCGCGCTAAATCAATGATAAGCTGGCGCCGGCTTTGATTCCCGTTTGTTTCAGGAATGTCGTCGGGAAGCGGATCATCGAGTGAATAGCCTGAAAAGTCGATGCCCCCTAAGTAGTCAGATAAAAATGCCAACCCGACCTCCGGAACGATTAACTTTTGCAATTGTTCATATTGCTCTTGCGCTTCTCGTTCCGTTCGCCCGATGTAAGGCGCTACGCCTGGCATGATCAATAGATGATCAGGATCGCGTCCGATCCGTGCGGCTTCTTGTTTCACCGTTTGGTAAAAACGTTGGGCGTCCGCTAATGTCGATTGGGCGGTGAACACGACTTCCGCAACATGGACGGCGAAACGGATGCCGTCTTGTGATGAGCCGGCTTGAATCAAGACGGGTTTTCCCTGCGGCGGACGGGAAGAGTTCAGCGGCCCGCACACCGAGAAGTGGGTTCCATGATGGTTCAACGGCCGCCACTTCTCTGGATGAAAGTAGATTCCAGATGATGGATCGCGAATCAGCGCCTCTTCATCCCAACTTTCCCACAGACCGTTGACGACATCGACAAATTCGCGCGCCCGCTCATAGCGCAGCTGATGTTCCAAATGAGCCGTTCGGCTGAAATTGTACGCTTCTTCCTCATAGTAGGACGTAACGATGTTCCAAGCGGCTCGCCCGCGGCTAATATGGTCGAGCGAGGAAAATTTCCGCGCGATGTGAAATGGTTCGTTGTATGTGGTCGAAGCTGTGCCGGCCAACCCGATGCGGCTGGTCACGGCTGCTAAAGCGGCGAGCAATGTGAACGGCTCGAGCCGGACGATCTCGGCAGGGTGAGACAACGGCTCAATGGCGAGTCCGTCGCTGACAAACAGCATGTCCAGCTTCCCTTGTTCCGCGATTTCCGCAAGACGGCGAAAAAACGCGAAATCTTCGCACCATTCCGGCCGCACATCGGGGTGTCGCCATGCGGCGATATGATGGCCGACGCCCATAAGAAACAGTCCAAGCTTGATGTGTCGTCGTTTCATGTGGCTCAGCCCCTTTACTTGTTTGTTGGTTTCCAGACAACGTCTTCTATGGACACGTGTTTTTCAATGAAACCGATCGCGCGCAAGTCGTCTGCTTCTTGCTGCAAGTCGCGAACCGCTTGAGGGTCGATCCAGTGGACAGTAGATTGTCGTTTTTTCAACACGTGAATCCATGTGTCGACAGGCAAATTCGTGGCTTCATGAAGCAGCTGTGCAGCTTCTGTCGGATCGCGGCGGATTTGTTCTCCTGACTTCTGCAATGCTTGGACGAATTGACGAACAATATCCGGATGGCTGTCCGTCATAGCAGGTGAGCTGAAATAAAAGGTGCGATAGGGAACGATGCCCGTTCCATCTTTTAATAATGTATGTCCTTTGCTTTCAGCTACGGATAAAAAAGGATCCCAGACAACCCATGCGTCGACTTCTCCTTTTTCTAAAGCCAAGCTGGCGTCTGGTGGATTCAAATATACAGGTTGTACATCCCGAAGCGACAGACCGACAGAATGCAGGGCTTTGACCAACAGATATTCGGCGATAGATGCCTTATTGAGGGCAATTTTTCTCCCTTTTAAGTCAGCTAGTGAAGAAAGGTCGAGTCCTTTGCGTACGATGATCCCTTCAGAGGCTGGAGATGACGGCTCTCCAGCGATATAGCGAAATTGTGCCCCTTTAGCGAGGGCGAAGATGGAAGGAATATCTCCGGCTACAGCGAAATCAATGCTTCCAGTGTTGAGTGCTTCCAGAATCGAGCTGCCGGTGTTGAATTCCGACCAAGTTACGTGATATCCTTCCTGTTCGAGCTGTTTTTGTAGCTTATGTTCATGTTTCATCAACAAGATGGTTCCGCCTTTTTGGTAGCCGATGCGAATCTCGGTCAATGAACTATTGTGTGTTTGCTGTTTTTCATGGCTGCAGCTCAACAAAACCCATAAGAATAGGAAAAGCAACAATGTTGCCAGTCGACGGTTGCCTCTCAACTTCCGTCCCCCCTGTCAATGATGAAACAACTTCGCCTGCTGAAGCTTCTCCCGAACAAGCGGAATCACAGAGGCTCCCACTTGCTCAATCGTTTCCAAATGTGGGAACCCACGCAACAATACATAATCAAAGCCAAGATCGATGAATTCAATAAGCCGGTCGGCAATTTGATCAGCGGTGCCGACAAGAGCGATGGAATTGCCCGACAACACTTGTGTGAGCCCGGTCCATAAGTTTGGACCGATTTGGAAACGCCGTTTTGCGCTTGTTTTCATCAATTCGTGTAATCGCCTTGCGCCAACCGAATCACCTTTTTCAATCAGTTCATCTTTTTTTTGCTTCGCTGACTCGGATAGATGGCTGACTAACGCATCCGCTCGTTCCCATGCTTCTCGTTCGGTTTCACCCAGCACGACTTGAAAGGAGATGCTGTATTGGAGCGTTCGCCCGTAACCAGCTGCTTTTTGTTTCATTTCTTCGATTCGTTCTTTCATTCGTTCGAATGTCTCTCCCCACATCATGTACACATCCGCCACTTGCGCCGCTACTTCCTTGGCAATGTCTGAGGCTCCTCCGAAATAAATCGGCGGGCGCTGTGCGGGTTTGGGGAACAGCGAGGCGTTTTCGAGACGGTAAAATCGTCCTTCATACGTGACGGAAGGGAGGGTGAACAGTTGCTTCAACAGATGGATGTATTCCCTCGTCCGTTCATACCGCGTGTCATGGTCAAGAAAATCCCCCTCAGCCGCTAATTCGACCGGTGAACCGCCTGTCACGATATTGGGCAACGCCCGTCCATTTGTCCAAACATGGATCGTCGCCAACTGTTTGGCAAAAATAGCAGGTGAAGTGGCGCCAGGACGGGCGGCGAACAGAAGGCGCAATTTGGTCGTTCGCGCTGCGAGATAAGCTGCGACAGCCAACGAATCAAGGCAGCCTGCACCTGTCGGCAACAGCAATGTAGAAAAACCATGGGTTTCTGCTGCTTTGGCAATCGCTTCAATGTACTCTACCGTCGGCGGACGCTCCGGATTCTCGTCTGTCCCGGTCCAGCTGTTTACGTTTGTCGAATTGTTGCCAAGACCGACGAACGTACTGTCTCCGGATGTCGGGGCCATCGTAATAAATTCGACCATTTTTTCTCCTCCTTTGGATCGTCTTCAGAAAGGGAAAAGAGAGTAGAGCGTTCTCGCTTTGATTGCGCACCGTCCTTGTCAGCTAGGAACAATTGTTTCCGCTGGCAGCCGATCGCTTGATGAAAGTGAACCATTTTGCCACCGCTTTTCGAACTCTCGGAACGAAATCGGATGTCCCAACAAATAAAATTGGACGTGCTGCTCGACATCTTGAGCGTAGGACCGTTCACAAAACGTATTCGGCGGAGCAGCGAAGGCATCGGCCCCTTTTTCTTTGGCGAAACGGAGAACTGCACTGCGGCGCCCCTCTTGCTGTTGCTTGGCGATATTCGGATAGTCTTCGTACGTTTGTGAATCCGTGTCATAAAGGCGAATGATTGCTCCTTCCATGATGGAGACAACGTTCTCCTGTTCGTCGATCACAAGAGCTATGATCATCCTTGCTCCCTCCATATAATTTCATAGTAATTCAATAGGTTTAATAAAAATATAAAGGAGCAACTTCCGTTTGTAAAATTGAAAAAATAGAAGCGATGGTTCAAAAAATATGAAGATCTGTACAACGTTCTCCCGCATAGTGGTCCAGCAAAAAACGAATCCATGTTTCCGTTGCCGGATGGCATGCTCCACTCGCAAATCGTCGCAAGATGCCGACGGTCAGTCCATGGCGAAAATCGACAATTGGCAGCGCCACTGTTCCTTCGGGAGGAGGGGTGACGGAGATTTTTGGAACCACCGCGACACCAAGCGCCGCATGAACGTAGTATTTTAGCGCCAACATATTGCTCACTTCGGTTTCATACAATGGTTGAATATCGAGTTCAATCAACTTTTTTTCCAAATGGCGCCGAAATGGGCAAGCAGCGCTTGTCACAAGGAGGCGCTCATAGGCTAAGTCGTGAAGATCGATCGATGAACGTTTGGCCAACGGGTGGGAAGAAGGAACAAGAAGCACGACATCCTCGGAAAACAATGGTTCGAAGCTTGTCCCTGTTAACGATTCCGGAGTTGCGCAAATGGCGATGTCAATGTCTCCACGCTCGGCCATGTCGATAAGCGTTTGGTTGCTATGAATTTGGATATTGAACGAAATAGCAGGGTGCTTGTTCCGGAAAGCGCTCAGCCAGGCAGGCAGACGATAGCTGGCTGTCGGTTCCATTGCTCCGATGCGGATGACGCCTCCTTCGCCCTCGATGCACTCTTTCAAGGTTTTTTGCAAGTGCTCGAAGCTTTTTAGCAAAAACGCTCCTTTTTCGCTGAGCAATCGGCCTGCTTCAGTCAACTGAAACGATTTGCCCCGTTCGATGAGGGTGACGCCGAGCTCGGATTCCAAATTTTTGATATGGGTGGTAACGGTTGATTGTGCATAGTTCAATTCTTCAGCTGCTCGTTGGAAACTACGGTGTTTCACGACCGCTTGAAATGTTCGGATGGTTCGCAAATCCATCTTGTTTCCTCCCCTCGACGTTCTCTTTTTCCCTTATAAAAAAGGCAGATTGTCCGACAGGGGCAATCTGCTTGCACGATAAGGGTGAGTGGGTGAAATCGCTTCTTACAACGAGCTAGAAACAGACAGATGAAGGGCGGAGCCCAATTCTGATAAGCTTTCATCAAGCCGGCGCTTCAATTCTTCAGGCAGCGAGTAGCCCCCTTCCGGAAGACGGGTAACCCATTGATCGACAGCGTAGACGCCGCCCAACAAGTAGCGCGCTCCCAAGGCGGACAGAACAGGTTTCAATCCGTAGTCTATCGCGAGCAAATGGGCAAGGGAGCCGCCGATGAACAACGGAAGGACGACTTTGTGCTGCAATCCCTTTTGCGGCAGCAAATCCAAGTACGCTTTCAATATTCCTGTGTAGGAGGCTTTGAAAACGGGACTGGCAATGATGATGCCATGAGACTTCTCTACTTTTTGGTTGGCGGCTGCAATGGCGGGGCTGTCAAAGCGAGCCCGCACCAAATCATCGGCCGGCAAGTCGGCTACGCGAATTTGTTCGATGGCGAATCCCTTCTGCCGCAAAGCCTGTTCGGCATACTCAATGAGTCCATTGAGGCGGGACGTGGACGATGGGTTTCCGTTGAGAATAACGATATCAGGCATGGCAACACACTCCTCTATAATTCATATAGGAATACTTGGTTTTTCGATATCGTATCACGCAACAGATGATGTGTCAATCGCCTTTTTGCAAATTTCTCCATCTTGTGTGCAAAACGGTGATGGACATCTGTTCGCTAGAATGCGGCACCCGTTTTTCCCCTTCCGTTTGGCGTGCGGCGACTTTGCTGTGAAAGGGATTCCAAATAGTCATGCTTCAAGGTAAACTAAAAAAGGAATGATCAAAAAGGAAGGGGACGCATAGGATGCTTGGAGCCATTGAAGCCGGAGGCACAAAATTTGTCTGCGCCATCGGCGATGAACAAGGGAACATTCATGAGCGGGCGGTGTTTCCGACGACGGCGCCGGAAGAGACGATGGCGCACGTTATCGATTTTTTCCGCCCCCACAACGTGGAGGCGATCGGGATCGGGTCATTCGGCCCGGTTGATTTGCGCCCGGACAGCCCGATGTATGGGTACATTACGAGCACGCCGAAACAGGCGTGGCGAAACTTCGATTTTGTCGGCGCGATAAAGCAACATTTTCCCGTGCCGATCGGCTTTGACACGGATGTCAACGCGGCGGCGCTCGGCGAGCAGCGCTGGGGGGCGGCGCGAGGGCTTGACAGCTGCCTGTACATGACGGTCGGAACGGGTATCGGCGTTGGGGCAATCGTCGAGGGCCGCCTGTTGCATGGGCTGCTTCACCCGGAGATGGGCCACATGTTGGTCCGCCGCCATCCGGATGACGCGTTTGCCGGCATTTGCCCGTATCATGGCGACTGTTTGGAAGGGATGGCGTCTGGCCCCGCGATTGAGCGGCGTTGGGGGAAAAAGGGAGCGGAGTTGGCGGACCGCCGTGAAGTATGGGAGTTGGAAGCCTTTTATCTTGCCCAGGCGATCACCAACTACATCCTCATTTTATCGCCGAAAAAGGTGATCACGGGCGGAGGCGTCATGAAGCAGACGCACGTGTTGCCGCTTGTGCGCCGTCATGTGCAGGAACTGCTCAACGGGTATGTCGAGCACGAGGCGATTTTGCGGCGGATTGATGAGTATATTGTCCTTCCGGGGCTTGGCGACAACGCCGGCATTGCAGGTGCGTTGGCGCTTGCGGCGAGGGCGATCGAATAGCAAGGACGGCCGTTCACCGTCTTCAATCAGGCGGTGGGCCGTTTTTTGTTTGAAGGAAGGGATATTGACCGATTGTTCAACGGAATTAGCAAAAAATCGACCTATTGGTCAAAAAAAATCGTTTTTGAGTTGCGTATCTTTATGACGTTGGTTTATAATTAGTTTGACCATTTGGTCATAAGTGATATGGAGGCGAGGACAATGATCCATGTTCGACGGTTGGTAGAATGGCTGCAACAGCGCGGCGTACGGGTTGATGTCGTGAAACCGCGCGCGCTGCTGCCGTCGTATCGGCAGTGGATGAGGACGAATGGGAAAGGAATGAGTGGCTGCCATGGATGAGCGGCGCGCCCAATTTATTGAGGCGGCGTTGAAATTGTTTGCTGAAAAAGGGTATCACACCACTTCCATTCAAGATTTGGTCGAGGCGTGGGGGATTTCCAAAGGAGCGTTTTATCACCATTTCGCCTCAAAGGAGGAGTTGTTGCTTTCGGTGCTCCGCTACTACAGCGAAAAAATGGTCGCTGATTTCATGGCGGACGGCGGGGAAGGGACGGAAAAAGAGCGGTTTGTCCGCCAGCTGGCGGCCCATTTTTCTCACATTCGCGAGTACAAAGACTTTTTGCGTATGATGATGTCGGAGCAATTGCCGAAAGTCAATCCGGAAGTGGAACGGTATATGTTCCGCCAGCATGGGCGCCTTTTTTTATGGTATTGCACGCGCCTAGCGGAGGTCTATGGCGAGGCGGTTGGTCCGTATGTGTATGATGTGGCCATGATGACGAACGGCATCATCCGGCAATATTTGTTTTACTTCTTTTTTCGCGAGGAGGCGTTTGATGCGGACGAGGCAGCTCGTTTTCTTGTGCGGCGCATTGATGCGATTGTCGCCAGCTTCACGGCTGATGAGCGCCCGCTTTTGACCGAGGAGGCGCTTGCGCCATGGATGGAACTGGAGAAGCGTGAGCGCGAGCGTCAGCGGGAGCGGCTGGCTTCGGCGTTCGCCGCCGTCCGGGAGGCCGCCAATGGACTCAATCCGAAGCAGGGGAACGATGTGCTGGAAGCCATAGCGGCGCTGGAGGAGGAGCTGCTTGGGCGCAATGAGCCGCCGCGCGCCTATATCGTCGAAGCGCTGCTGTTGTATTTGCGGCATCAACAGGCGCCTCAACTGGCGTCGGCTTTGGATGCATTGGTCAAAGAAATGGATGAATACCAACGACAAAACGGATGGGAGAGAGAAGTATGGAAAAAGCGATAGCAGTGCCGACGAGCACTATTCGTCATCGCCCGTTGCTGATCACCGGGCTCATTATTGCGATGCTCTTTGCGGCGTTGGACGGGACGATTGTCGGAACGGCCATGCCGCGCATCGTCGGGGAACTTGGCGGACTCGGTGTCATGACGTGGTTGACAACGGCGTACATGCTCACGTCAACGACGGTCGTGCCGATCGCCGGCAAGCTCGCCGACTTATTGGGCCGGCGGATTGTCTATGTGAGCGGGTTGGTCATTTTTATGGCTGGTTCCGCGCTTTGCGGCATGGCGAACGATATGACCGAGCTCATCATTTACCGCGGCATTCAAGGACTGGGCGGCGGGATTATGATGCCGATGGCCATGGTCGTCATCGGCGACGTCTTTACCGGCAAGGAGCGGGCGAAATGGCAAGGGGTGTTCGGCGGCTTGTACGGCCTTGCTTCGGTGCTGGGCCCGCAAATCGGCGGCTTTATCGTCGACCATTTGAACTGGCGCTGGGTGTTTTACATCAACTTGCCGGTGGGCATTCTCGCCACGGTGCTGATTGCCATGGGGTTAAGCAAATATAAAGCCGAGGGGCCGGTGAAATTTGACATCGCCGGGATGGCGACGTTGACCGTGGGCGTCGTCAGCCTGCTGTTGGGACTGACGTTTGGCGGCGACCGATATCCGTGGGGGTCGTGGCAAATCGTCTCGCTGTTTGCGGCCGCCGTTGTCTTTTTCGCTTTGTTTGTTTGGGCGGAAAAGCGGGCTGAAGAGCCGATCCTTCCGCTTTGGCTGTTTGGCAATCGGACGTTTACGCTGCTCAATGGCATCGGCTTTTTCATGAGCGTCGGCATGTTTGGCGCGATTATGTTTGTGCCGTTTTTCATGCAAGGCATCATCGGCGTGAGCGCCACCCAGTCCGGGACGATCATGACGCCGATGATGATTACGATGATCATCGGCAGCGTCGTTGGCGGCCGTTTGGTGTATCGGATCGGAGTGAAAACGCAACTCGTCGCCGGCATGATCATTATGGCGTCCGCATTCGGGCTCCTTGGCACGATGGATGTCGATACGTCCAAATGGACGGCGACGATGTATATGATTATTCTCGGTCTTGGCACCGGGCTTGTGATGCCGATTTTGACGCTCGCTTTGCAAGAAAGCTTCCCGAAATCAGAGCTTGGCGTCGTGACCTCTTCGAGCCAATTTTTCCGCTCCATTGGCGGGACGTTTGGGATGACAGTGCTTGGCGCCATCATGAACCACCGGTCGAGCGTCTTGCTTGACGAGCGGCTCATGCCAAAGCTTGAAGCGCTGCCGGCGCAGGCGAAAGGGCTTGTCGACCGCTTTGCCGATATGATCCATACCGACCCGCAAGGCTTGTATTCTGTCTTGCTCAGTCCGGAAGCGATGGCGAAAATTCCAGCGCCGCTTCGGGACATGTTCGTGCCGGTGCTGAAGCAGTCGCTTGTCGATTCCCTGCAGGCGGTCTTTTGGTTCGGGCTCGCGTTTATCGCGGTCGGCTTGCTTTTCGTGTTCGGCTTGAAGAGGATCGTCTTGTCCGATCGGGCGGAGGCGATGAAGCCGTTGAAGCAGGGAACCGAGACCGAGTGAAGAAAAGGAAACGGCGGACCGCGCCTTTTCGGCGAGAAGGCGGGCCGCCTTTTTTGTGGGCGGCAACGAACAAAAGAGCGATGAGGCATCCAGAGGTAGGCGTCGGTTTGCTTTTGTGCCGCTCATTTCGCCGGGCGGGTCTCGCATCAACGCGATGCTCGGCGCTTGGCAGCTTCACGGTGACGATCGGCAACGGGCGGCTACGGCGCGCCTGCCTCTGCGCTTTGGCCGAAGACGCGCGAGCGGGTGAGAAAGCGAACGCCTTCCGGGCCTTCGAGGGAAAACATGCCGCCGCGCCCCGGAACGACATCGATGATGAGCTGCGTATGCTTCCAATATTCGTATTGCGCCTTAGCGATGTAAAACGGGCAGCCGCCGATTTCGCCAAGCAACACGTCGGAATCGCCGACGATCAACTCACCGAGCGGGTAGCACATCGGCGAGCTGCCGTCGCAGCAGCCGCCGGATTGATGGAACATGAGCGGGCCGTACTTGGCTTTCAGCTTTTCGATTAACGCTAACGCTGCTTCGGTGGCGATGACTTTCGGTTCTTCAGCCATTGGGTGTCCCTCCTTTGCATTCATGCATTTCGTTTGTTTTCAGTATGGGCGGTCAATCGGCGGCCCGCTGCTTGGCGGAGAACGAGTGAGACAACAGCAGTGTCGTCAAGGCAAAAGAGGGTGTCCCGAACGGAACCGGGACACCTTGTCAACATGGTGGGCTCTTCGCCTCAAAACGGGGAGGCGGTGAAAGAGTGGGTGGGTGAGTATTAGAACAAGCCCAGTTTTTTCGGCGAATAGCTGACGAGCAAGTTTTTCGTTTGTTGGTAATGGTCAAGCATCATTTTGTGCGTTTCGCGGCCGATGCCGGACATTTTGTAGCCGCCGAACGCCGCATGGGCCGGATAGACGTGGTAGCAGTTCGTCCAGACGCGGCCAGCCTGGATGCCGCGGCCGAAGCGGTACGCGGTGTTGATGTCGCGCGTCCAGACGCCGGCGCCAAGGCCGTACAGCGTCTCATTGGCGATCGAAAGCGCTTCGTCATGATCTTTAAACGTCGTGACCGCGAGCACTGGGCCGAAAATTTCTTCTTGGAAAATGCGCATTTTGTTATGCCCTTTGAAAACGGTCGGCTTGACGTAATAGCCGCCGGACAGTTCTCCTTCGAGCATGTTCCGCTCGCCGCCGATCAAAAGTTCGGCGCCTTCTTGTTTGCCGATGTCGATGTATGACAAAATTTTCTCGAGCTGTTCGGAGGAGGCTTGGGCGCCGATCATCGTTTCCGTATCGAGCGGATTGCCTTGCTTGATTTGCTTGACGCGCTCAAGCGCCCGTTCCATAAAGGCGTCGTAAATCGACTCATGGATGAGGGCGCGCGACGGGCATGTGCACACTTCGCCTTGGTTCAGAGCGAACATCGTAAACCCTTCAAGCGCCTTATCGAGAAACTCGTCATCTTTGTCCATCACATCAGCGAAGAAAATGTTCGGGGACTTGCCGCCAAGTTCCAATGTGACCGGCACGATGTTTTGCGAGGCGTATTGCATGATGAGCCGTCCGGTCGTCGTTTCGCCGGTGAATGCCACTTTCGCCACACGCGGGTTCGAGGCGAGCGGCTTGCCGGCTTCCAAGCCAAAGCCGTTGACGATGTTGACGACGCCAGGTGGGAGTAAATCTTCGATGAGTTCGATGAGAACGAGGATCGACGTCGGCGTTTGCTCCGCCGGTTTCAACACGACGCAGTTGCCGGCCGCGAGCGCTGGCGCGAGTTTCCAGGCCGCCATTAAAATCGGGAAGTTCCATGGGATGATTTGTCCAACGACGCCGAGCGGTTCTTTGAAATGATAGGCGACTGTGTCGTGATCGATTTCTGAAATCGTGCCTTCTTGCGCGCGGATGCAGCTGGCAAAATAGCGGAAATGGTCGATGGCAAGCGGAATGTCAGCCGCGAGCGTCTCGCGGATCGGCTTGCCGTTTTCCCACGTTTCGGCGACGGCCAGCATTTCCAAATGTTCTTCCATCCGATCGGCGATTTTGTTCAGCAAACGGGCGCGCTCCGCTGGAGACGTGCGTCCCCATGCGTCTTTGGCCGCATGGGCGGCGTCAAGCGCCAGTTCGATGTCCGCCGCTTTCGAGCGCGGCACTTCGCAATACGGCTGTCCGGTGATGGGCGTGATATTTTCGAAATACTCGCCGTCGACCGGCGGCACCCATTTGCCGCCAATGAAGTTTTCGTAGCGCTTTTTAAATGTGACAAGCGCGCCTGGCTGGCCTGGTTGTGCGTAGATCATCCCCGATTCCTCCTCCATTTGAGTTTTTTGTATTCGCTTACAAAGGAAAGAATATTATAAAAATTCTTTCCAATGAATACAATATCATGACTGAACAATACTGTCAAATCGAAAATGTCCATGCAGCCGTATAGATGGTGATGAGAAGAGGCGCCCCGTTGCGTTTGGGGCGCCCTTGGTTGGCTTCAAGGACTTGAATCGACGGTTCGGCCATCAATCGACTTCCAAGCCTTCCAGCCAGCGGCTTGCGTAGACGCTGCAAAGATGGTGGAACACTTCGATCGCCTCGTTCGGGTCAGCTGCAAAAAAGGTGCTGGCGGCCGTTTCGTTTTCTTCGCGGACGAACTCAAGCAAAAAGTCGGTGGCGATCCGGTTGAACAAAAGAAGCGCGCCGTAGGAGCGCTCAAGCTGGCGTTTCCGCTCGAGCGGGTCATCGATGGACAAAAACGGACGCTCATAGCGGGCCGTCATCTCTGACAGCCGGCGCTGGATCTTGCGCTGGGCGTCCGTGAGCATCGCCTCGATCGTCTGTGGCGATAGAAAGGTTTGCTCGCGCAGCATATAGCCCCAAATTTGCTTGAGCGCATGGGCCGATTCGCTCGCAAACGCGATGTTGCCGAGCAGATCGGCAACGTATTGCTCGTCGTCATCAGTTTGAATGCGCAGCTTCATAATGATTTCGAGCACATCGGAATGAATTTTTTCTTTCTGCCATGATTTCGTCAGCTCATGAAGCAAGACGGAAAGCGAGCGTGCCAATTCTTCTTTCGTCATGATCAGCCAGTCCTTTCCCAGCAACATCATTCTCTTTCACATTGTATCATGACGGCTGTCTGGATAAAGCAGATCCGTTATGTTTCCGAATTGACGGAGGAAAACGGCGGTTTGAGCGAAGATTGGGATCCATCGTTTCATCTCTATTTCGCGCAGGAGACTCCCACTTCAACGACCAAAGGGAGTAAGTGGAGAGGAATGCGCGTTCCCCCCTTTCTTTTGTGGTATGATAGAATAAAGACGTGGAGAAAACCGTTCAATAAAGGCACTCCCAT
Source organism: Geobacillus zalihae (assembly GCF_030414215.1). NCBI lineage: Bacteria > Bacillati > Bacillota > Bacilli > Caryophanales > Anoxybacillaceae > Geobacillus > Geobacillus zalihae. Next base: position 3,254,849 of record NZ_CP129217.1, on the reverse strand, counting down.
AACGGCTGCTCGATGGATGGAGTTGGTTGCAGGAAACGTTGCAACCGTCAAACATCGAGCGTAGGTCTGTCTGTTGTGTGTGGAAGCCAAGTACTGCCAACAGACACTCCCATCTCCAAATGTTCACTTCGACACGGTTCGGTTGGTCAAAGGTCATCCGGAAAAAAGGAAGGGGGAGATAAAGATGAAACCGGTTCGTTTGCGCGGCCATCATTTGCTTTGTGTGCACGGATTTCGCGGCATGGGCTACAGCCCGTCGTTCGTGGAAAAAATGTGGGAGATCGTGGCCCGCATTCGCGATGAACACGACGATTTCCCGATTGAAGTCGTCGCGGCGCTCGATGAGGCGTGCCTCGCCTGCCCGCATCATGGGGAGACAACGTGTGAAGCCGGCCCAAATTCCGATGCCCACGTCCGTTCACTTGACGGAAACGTCATTCGCCATTTAGGCTTGGAGCCAGGCAACGTGTATTGGAAGTCCGAACTGATTCGGCGGACGGCGGAACGGGTCAAGCCGGATGATTTGGACGAGTTATGCCGCGACTGCTCGTGGCTGCCGTACGGCGTCTGCAAAGAAGGAATCGCCAACGTCCGCCGCGGCAATGTGGCGCAAACGTGAGAAGTGATTTGCGGAAAAAGAATCGAAGGACGATGGGAACACGGCGCTGCGCTGAGCCGTCATTCGTTTGTCAAGGCGGGGGGCCTGTTGCAGCGGCATCTGTATATATAGATGCAACGAAGAAGTTTAACATATCCTTGACGGAAAAGCGGTTTGTCCATTTTCGACTGTCGAGGGCAAGCCTGTAGCTTGGAAGACCGAACAACCATCCGCTTCACAGACCCATACTGGGGCTGAAAGCGGCGTTGTTCGGTCGCTCGACAGTCGATCCAATGCTCGGTAAAAGCTTCAAATGGTAAAGCTTCAAATGGCATCTATATGTTTTGAAAAGAGTCATGGCCGGCGATGGCGGTGTTTTGGGACGTTCGCGGAAATTTCTAAAAAATGAATAGTTCCATGGGCGGAAAAATGTGATATGATAAACAATTATAGAGACTTTCGACAGAAAGGGTCATGAACGATGAAAGTAGCTAAATTCGGTGGAAGTTCGGTGGCGAGCGCCGCGCAATTCCGTAAAGTGGCCGACATCGTCAGCTCGGATATCGAGCGCCGCATCGTCGTCGTGTCGGCGCCGGGGAAACGGTACAAAGACGATGTGAAAGTGACCGATATGCTCATCCAGCTGGCCGAACAAGTTGTGGCTGGCGAGCCGCATGAGGAAACAATGGAAGCGATCGTGAAGCGGTATGCTGACATTGCCAATGAGCTGGGGCTGGAAGCCGACGGCTTTTTGGCCGAGCTTGTCGATGACTTGCAGTCGAAAATCAGCGCCTATCGAAGCGAGCCGCCTCGGTTGTTTGACGCCATGAAAGCGAGCGGCGAAGACCATAACGCAAGGCTCATGGCGCTCTATTTGCAAGATTGCGGGCTTGAGGCGAGCTACGTCAGCCCGCTTGAAGCCGGCATCATCGTCACCGATGAGCCGGGCAACGCCCAAGTGTTGCCGGAGTCGTACGACAAACTGAAGCAGCTGCGCGAACGGCGCGGCGTTTTGGTCATCCCAGGATTTTTCGGCTATTCCCGATCGGGCCATATCGTCACGTTCCCGCGCGGCGGGTCGGATATTACGGGCTCGATCGTCGCCGCGGGCGTCAAAGCGGACGTGTACGAAAACTTTACCGACGTCGATTCGATTTATTGCGTCAACCCGTCGATCGTCGCCGATGCCCGCAAGCTGAAAGAAATCACGTACCGCGAGATGCGTGAACTGTCGTATTCCGGATTTTCCGTCTTTCATGACGAGGCGCTCGAGCCGGTCTATCGCGCCGGCATTCCCGTTTGCGTAAAAAACACAAACAACCCGGCCGCTCCAGGCACGTGGATCGTCGCCAAGCGCAATCATATCGACGAACCAGTCGCCGGCATTGCAAGCGACACTGGCTTTTGCAGCATCAACATCAGCAAATACTTAATGAACCGTGAGATTGGCTTTGGCCGGCGCGTGCTGCAAATTTTAGAAGACGAAGGCATCTCCTACGAACATACGCCGTCCGGCATCGACAACATGTCGGTCATCTTGCGGGCGGATCAGCTCGCGGACGGAAAAGATGAGCGCATCCTCGCCCGCATCCGCGAGGAGCTTGCCGTCGATGAGGTGACGATTGAGTACGGCTTGGCGCTCATTATGGTCGTCGGCGAAGGAATGGAAAAAACGATCGGGATGGCGGCGAAAGCCACGACTGCGCTCGCCAACGCCAACATCAACTTGGAGATGATCAACCAAGGTTCGTCCGAAGTGAGCATGATGTTCGGCGTCAAAGAAGAAGTCGTCAACGAGGCGGTTCGCGCCTTGTACAACGCCTACTTCCAACAGGCAACCGTAAGCCACCTTTCCTAACGCGAAACAGGCGTCCGAAACTCGGGCGCCTGTTCTTATGTACCGAGAAGCCCCCGCTTTCACGCGATCAGCCGAAGGGGGGAATGAATCAGCGTCTTCCATCATGGATGTCCCCCAACGCCGCTCAAAATATCTTGAAAGAAGGACTTCGTTGGAACAGCCAAGTCACAGGGACAGACGGGGATGGTCTGGCTGGCAGTCTGCCTTATGGCAGGTGTCCCCGAGAATCTCCCATCTCTAAGCGTTTGCGTAGGTGGGAGAGCGTTCAAGCGCTCTAGGCCGAGCTTTCTTCTTTTTTCGCTCGTTGGCGTACATAAGAGCGGCATGTTCGGAAAATACTACCAATGTACGTCAAAGAAAGCGGAAGGGAGGAAGAACGAATGCGGCAATGGCTAGGAATGGCCGTGCTTGTCGCTGTTTTCGCTTCGTTTCCGGCTGGAGCGGCGGCCATCAGCCGAAGCGAGCTTGAGCAGTACGCTGAGAGCGTCGGCTGGACAGTGAGCGACCTGTTGGCTTATTTGGATCAATACGGCTTGACAGCCGCCGATTTTCGCACCATGGATGAGATGAAACAATGGCTCGGCACACCCATCACTGACGAGCGGCTTCATGCCGTTCTGCGCCGGCACGGGCTGACGGTTGAGGAGCTCGAGGCGCTGCTTGGCCAGTTTGGCGAAACGGTGCAAGACTACACATTTGTCGAAGACTTAGACCGGGCCATCCGTTTTTACTCGCAGCACAACGCCGCCATGCAGCAAATCAACGACTTGCTTGGGGCGCTCGGGATGACGGAACAAGAAGTGCGCGCCCTCACCCGCCATATTGCCTCGCTTGACGACCCGCAGTTAGCTGGGCGGCTGGCGGCGCTTCGTGAGCGGCTGCGCCCGTTTGCGGAGACGGAAGGGCCGTGGACGGAAACAGAGCGCCGCAAACTGCGGGCGATGTGGGAAGAGGGGCTTCGCCTGCTTGAGCTTAAGGCGGACGTGCCGGACATCAAGACGGCCGGAGCGAAGCCCATCCATGTTCGCTTGTACACCCGCCAAGGCGAGAAGGTCGCCGATATCGCCATAACGCGGGAGATGTTGACATCGGGCTACATCGTCCGCGCGGGGGAGAAAGGCATTGACGCGGGGCTGCTCGCTGTAGAGATGAAAGGAAAGATGTATGGGGAAAAACTGCCGGAGACGGCGTCGCCGTATTTGACCTATACGTTGGCCGGACTGATGCTCGCTTCCGCCGGGTTCCTTCTTTACCGGCGGGTCAGGCGGCTGAAAGGGTGAAGGAACGTGAACGGCAAGCCCGCGCGGGTTTCGTGGGGGCGCCGGGCCGCCCAATGGGCGGCGCTTTGGGCGATCGTCATCGGAGCGGCGATGGCCGGTTGGAACGGCTATTGGTACACCGTCGGCTGGATGGCGGTCAAGCGGGATGCTCCTGCGCCTTCCTCACCGCCGGCCGCAAGCCTTCCAGCGGAACGTTCGGCGCAAAAAGACGCACCGCTTGGCGTCTACCTTGGTGAACTCGCCATCCCAAAGCTCGGGGCGGCGATTCCCGTGTATGAAGGCGTCCGCGAACAAGAATTGCGCCGAGGTGTCGGCCATTATCCAGCGAGCGATTGGCCGGGGGGACGAGGGCATGTCGTGCTATCCGGGCACCGCGATACTGTGTTCCGCCGCTTTGGCGAGCTTGAGATCGGCGATGCGCTTATCATTCGGACGGATCGCGCCGCCATCCATTACCGCATCGTCAACATCCGCATCGTCGATGACGACGACCGGACCGTTTTGGTCGAGAAAGCGCGCCCAACGCTGACGGTGACAACGTGCTACCCGTTTCGCCTCATCGGCCGCGCTCCGAAGCGCTGCATCGTCACCGCCCGCCCGGTTCGGGTTGATGCCCTGGCGTTTCCAAGAGGATGATCCACTTGCCTGCAGGAAGGCAAACAAAAAGGCTGGAAAGTGCGCTCTCCAGCCTTTTACCTTTTCCGTTCCTGCGGCGCCTTGGCATCGATTCGCTCATGCATTTGCTGGCGAAACTCTTGAAGCAGCGCCTCGCCTTGCAGCCCTTTCTTGACAAGGCCGGCCAGCACGACTTCCGCCAAATGGGTGCGCCGCGGGATCATCAGCCCTTCCATCAAGACGCTAATGTGGCCGTTCATTTTCGTGATCGAACGGACGGCGACGAGCATGTTGGCCGGATCGTTGCTCGTGTGGGTGATCGTCACTTGCAGTTGAAACTCTGGACGCCGCTGCAAGTTCACAAACATTGGCTCATAGTCGTCATCCAAATACGCCTCCACGAGCCAGCGGTTTTGCCCGTCTTCTTTGTTGATGATCAACCCGTCAATAAACGGGATGTCTTGGCGGTGCATGTCGTCGTCGATGACCGAGAGCCCGACAAGCTTGAACGTTTTCATCTCGTCCACCTCGTTACCGTTGTCTTATCCAAGATTATAGCACAGGCGGACGAGGGAAGAAAAACGGGATGCCGCCCCTCCTGCTGAAAAACGATCTGCATATTTTCCGTCGGATGGCAAAAACGCCATTTTGCCCCGCCATTGTCGACGAAGATTTCGCCTTTTTCGCTGAATTGTATCCATAGAGTGCGCCAAAAAATGCAAAAATCGCGATTTTACGACCCAAAACGAGATTCGTTATCATAAAGGTGCGGTGGAGGAAAGGGGGGATGCGCCAACACATGATCAACCAAGTCGTGTTGGTCGGCCGGTTGACGAAAGATCCCGAGCTTCGCTACACGGCCGAAGGGGCTGCCGTCGCGACTGTCACGCTGGCGGTGGCGAGAAATTTCCGCAACGCGGAAGGGGGGATTGACGCCGATTTCGTTCCATGCGTTTTATGGCGGAAAACAGCGGAACATACCGCCAATTATTGCCGAAAAGGATCGATGGTGGCGGTGACGGGGAGAATCCAAACGCGCCGCTACGATAAAAAAGACGGTCAACGCGTCTATGTCACCGAAGTCGTCGCGGAGTCCGTCCAATTTCTCCACTCCGGAAAGAAACCAGAATGGCCGGAGCACGTATAGTCGTTTCCCCATACATGCCTTTCAAAGCGAATCCCCAAGAGAAAGAACGTGTCCCCAAACACTCCCCAACGGATGGCGCTAGCACGTCGTTGTTAGCGCTTTTTTTCAGCATGAGGGGAGCTACATGAGCTCGGAGCACTCTTTTACGATCGTCACGATCATCGTTTCGACATGTTTTCGCTTTTTATCCGGCAGCTTCGCGAGCGTGTACACCGCTTCGCTCATCTCTTGGTTATGAAGCAAGTAGTCCAACGCCGCGAGCACCGTTTCGTGCACGTCCGCCGTTCCGTATATGTCTGTCACTTCGCGCAACAGCTCGCGTTGGCGCGTTTCGCCGCCAAGCAAAAAATCGGCGCTGACGTCAAACAACTGGCAGAGCTTCTCAAGCGACTGCACATCCGGAAGCAAGCTGCCGTTTTCCCATTTGCTGATTTGCGAACGCGATACATTCAGTTGCTCGGCCAGCTCTTCCTGTGTCCAGCGCCGTTCTTTTCGCAATCGTTTGAGCGTTTCCCCAAGGTTTGTCATCGTTTGTCACCACGCTTTTCATCATTACTCTTTAAAGATAGAAAAGCGCGGAGGTAATGGTTGTTCCTTTTTGGACCATTTATTTCTTCGTTTCCAAATTAGAACATATTTGTCGATTATTCTGTCGTTCGGCCTCTTTTTTGCCCAGGAAGCACATAGTACAATTAGTTAAAAATGGGAAATTTATAAGCAAAAAGAGGGGGTCAAGGTGAACATCTATCTTGCCGATTTTGTCATTTGTGAACGAAACGGGCAGAAGCATACGCAAAAACTGTACCATATCTATATTAAGGAAATGAAAAATCCGTTTTCCGTTCGGCTGAAAACGATCGCCCCGGCCAGTTTCACCGATTCGCTGCGCTCGCTGAAAAACGAAGGTGGACGGATGCGTTTTGCATCGGAAGGCGAGGCGCTGTTTCGCACGATCACGTGCTCGTCCGAAGCTCAGCTCTATTTTGTGTTTAAATGCACGAGCCAGTTGTACATGTTCATCGTCAAGCTCGACCTTCGCCAAAAAAAGTTTACCGTCGCCCTCTACGAGTGGAACGAACCGAAGCAAAAATACATCCCGATCCGCGTTGACGAATGGCTGGCGATGGAAAAACAGCTCATTTATGAAGTGCTGCAGTCGATTTACCTTGTCGATGATCGGCGTGTGTCGCACTTGTTCGCCAATCTGTCGCGTCCGAAACGGGGAACACCCCATTCCGGTTCATGATCTTCTTTCTTCTCCCAATGGAAAAAAGCATTTCCTTTCATGGCTTTCATACGATATACTGAAAATATAGAACATTGCCGCGCCTCATCTTGAACATCCACTAAGGACAAGACGACAACAAACGAAAGGGGCGGCGAAGGGAGAGGACGCGTCCGTGAAACCGAATCACGCCTTCTTTGCCGCTGCCATGGTTTCGTCCTTTTTTCTTGCCCCGGATGACAGCCAGGCGGCGGAATGGAAAAAAGGCATGAGTTCCCCCGAGATTGCACAAATCCAGCAGCGTTTAAAGGAACAAGGCTTTTTTACATACCCGAAAGCGACCGGCTACTTTGGCGCCATTACCGAAGAAGCGGTCAAGGCGTTCCAACGGGCGATGAACTTGCCAGCGACCGGCATCGTCGATGACCCCACCTACGCGAAGCTCAAAAGCGCGCCTGCGTCAAACGACACGCTCGCCATCGGTTCCCGCGGCGCGGCCGTCAGTGATTTGCAACGCCGGCTGAAACAGCTCGGCTATTTTCGCTATCCGCAAATCACCGGCTACTACGGCGCGGTGACGGCCGATGCGGTGAAGCAGTTTCAACGGGCGAACGGACTTCCCGCCACCGGCCGGGCGGACCGGGCGACGCTTGAGCGGCTGAAGCAAAAAGAAGAAGGTTCCTCGCCCTCACCGTCTGCGGCGCTGACCGTTGGGGCGCGCGGCGACGAAGTCCGCGAGCTGCAGCAACAGCTCAAACAACTCGGCTACTTTACGTATTCGGACATCACCGGCTACTATGGGGTGCTGACGGCCGACGCCATCCGCCGCTTTCAACGCGACAACGGCCTGCCAGTGACCGGCGCGGTCGACAACCAAACCGCTGCCCTCCTTGCGAGCGCAGTAAAAGCGAAAACACCCCCGCCTGCACCGATCGAGCGCGAGCGCCTGGCGGTTCGCCTCTCAATCGGCGCGCTCGGCGAAGACGTCAAGCGCATTCAGACAAAGCTGAAAGAGCTCGGCTACTTCTACACGGCCATCACCGGCTACTACGGCACTGCCACCGCCGATGCCGTCCGCCGTTTCCAACAAGCGGCCAAACTCCCAGCGACCGGCATTGTTGACGGCGAAACATACGAGCGCCTGATCGGACAAGCCCCTGCGGCGAAGCTGGACGTCATCGAACTCGTCGCCGATGCGGCTGAGCTGCTCGGCGTCCCGTACGTTTGGGGCGGCGAGACGCCGGAAGAGGGATTTGACTGCAGCGGGTTCATTTTTTACCTTTTCCAGCAACAAGGCGTCCCTATCCCGCGCACCGTCGCCTTGATGTGGAATGCAGGCGTATCGGTTTCCGCCCCGGAAGTCGGCGACATCGTCTTTTTCGCCACGACCACGAATAGCCCGTCGCACGCCGGCATCTATATCGGCAACGGCCAGTTCATTCATAGCGGCGCTTCGACCGGCGTGACGACGAGCCGCCTCGACCAACCGTATTGGAAACAGCGGTACTTGGGGGCGAAGCGGTTCTTTTAGCATGCTATATAGATGCAACGAAGAAGTTTACCATATCCTTGACGGAAAAGCGGTTTATCCCTTTTCGACTGTCGCAGGCAAGCCTGTGGCTTGCCTCCGTCACGCCTTGGCGTGACGGAGGACCGAACAACCGCCTGCTTCACAGACTCATATATGTGTCTGTGAAGCGGCGTTGTTCGGTCGCCCGACAGTCGATCAAACGCCCGCTAAAAGCTGCAAATGGTAAAGCTTCAAATTGCATCTATATAGAACGACACCGATGACCAAAATGAGGAGGAAAACGAAGATGAAACATGCATTCCAAATGGCAGCCGCCATCTGCCTCGCCGCCGCCATCGCCCTCGGAGGAAATGGGCAAACGGTTGACGCCGCCGTCCAATGGGGGCAAGTCCAATGGAAACAAGGCATGATCGGCAAAGTCGTCATTTTGCGCGACACGCCCCTATACCGCTTGAACGGAGCAGCATGGCAGTCCGCCATGACGGCGAAACAAGGGCGCGAGTATCGCGCCTACAGCCAAAAACGGGCAGGCGGCGCCGTCTATTACAGCCTCGGCGGCGGACTGTATGCCAAACAAGGGGATGCCATCCAATACGTGCCGTTCACCAAAGACGAACTTCTCGCCCTTGTCGCCCGCTCATTGAAAGGGCAATACATTCTTCAGGCAGGAAATGAATCCGTCCCGTTCGTCATTGAGCGGCAAAAAGGAAATCGTCTGTTCGGCTGGTATTTATACGGCCAAAATATGTCATTGCCGCTTGAAGGCCGCATCGACGGCGCCGCGGTGACACTCTCCATTTATTTCAACGACAATGCCGAAGCGATCGCCGACTCGATCTCTTACTTAAAAGCGTACAACGTGCCGAAGGAAGAGATCGAAAAAATCGCCGAACAGCTCGCCAACAGCGGCGATTACGCCATGCAGCTGCAATTTTCCATCACGAACAGCCCGGAACAATTCGCAGGACAGTTCCGCTTTCTCGATTTGTACCTGAATGACCGCTATGACGTCGTCAAAATGACGCTTGGCCAACCGATGGACGTCACGGTGAAGAAAAACGATTGATGTTTTTGCACAAAATGTTTGCCAACCAAAACCATCAAACTGCCAAAATATTGTTCTAAATTTCTGTTACAGGCATATTCATATCAATGTCGCCATCGATGGCAATAATTTCAATGGCATATTCTCTAAAAAATTTGTATTTAGGACTAGAATTTAGAAGAAAAATGTATTATTATAGGAGACGTAGAGCATTGAGGAATTATGCTCAAGTGCTAGCAACAGATGCTAGGCTTTCTAATCAGCCCAGCATCTAGCCGTCAAGGATGATATTGGTTGATGTTAGCACCTTTTAGGCAATGAATCTACTAAACGGCAGCCGTTTAGGATCATTGTCTTAAAGTTTCATAAAAATGAAGGGGGATTTTAGGCTTTATGGACAAAAAGAAAGCAGTCAAACTCGCCACAGCCAGCGCTGTAGCAGCGAGCGCTTTCGTCGCAGCCAACCCGCATGCTTCCCAAGCAGCCACGGACGTGGCGACGGTCGTCAGCCAAGCGAAAGCGCAATTTAAAGCAGCGTATTATGCGTACAGCCACACGGTAACGGAAACGGGCAAACTCCCGAACATCAGCGACGTATATGCCGCCTACAACAAAGCGAAACAAGCGTATGCAAACGCGGTTGCTGTCGTGAACAAAGCCGGCGGCGCGAAAAAAGACGCGTATTTGGCTGACTTGCAAGCTACATACGAAACGTATGTATTCAAAGCCAACCCGAAATCGGGCGAAGCGCGCGTGGCTACGTACATCGACGCTTACAACTACGCAGTCAAGCTTGACGGTCTGCGTCAAGATCTGGCGAAAGCTGTCGAAGCAAAAGACTTGAAAAAGGCAGAAGAGCTCTACCACAAAATTTCGTACGAGCTCAAAACGCGCACGGTCATCCTCGACCGCGTATACGGCCAAACGACGCGCGAACTGCTTCGCTCGCAATTCAAAGCCGAAGCGCAAAAACTGCGCGACAGCTTAGTTTACGACATCACGGTTTCGATGAAAGCGCGTGAAGCGCAAGACGCCGTCAAAGCCGGCAACTTGGACAAAGCGAAAGCTGCGCTTGACCAAGTCAACCAATATGTATCGAAAGTAACCGATGCGTTCAAAGCTGAACTGCAAAAAGCAGCACAAGAAGCCAATGCGGCGTATGAAGCGGCGTTGCCTCCAAAAGTGGAAAGCGTAACAGCTGTTAACGCAAAAACATTGGAAATCAAGTTTAACAAAGCGGTTGATGCCGCAACAGTAATCGACAACAAAGGCACAAGCGACACGTCCGATGACGTCGTGAAAACAACCGCCATCACGCTCACGGCGATTGATGGCCAAGGAACGGTTTCCACCGTGAAGGCATCGTTGAGCGATGATAAGAAAACGTTAAAATTAGTGGCTGATGGCGCTCAATTTTTCACGAAACGCTATGTTGTCGACATTAAAAACGTCAAGACATTGGACGGCAAAGATGTGCCTGCCTACACGACGACGATTGACACGACTGATTCGGTAAGACCGAGCGTTCTGTCGTCTTCTTACGCGGATAACGGCTTGACGCTGAAAGTGAAGTTCTCTGAACCGCTTGCCAGCGTAGGAACAGTCAAACTGTACGACGGAACAACTGAAATTTCGGTTTCTCCGAAGTTCACGGCTGGCGACGATGAAATGACAATCAACCTTGCATCTTCGTCTGTGCCGGTTAATAAAGATCTGACGTTGAAAATCTTCGGTGCTGTCGATTACAACGGTAATGTGATCAATCCAAACCCAGCTGAATTGACAGTCAAGAAGACAACGGTTGATACAACGAAACCAGTCGTTCAAAGCATCGAAGCCGTCAACACGAAAACCGTCAAAGTGACATTCAGCGAAAAACTGTTGAGCGCTCCGACCATCAAAATCGGTGGCCAAACAGCTTCTGTTTCGGTTGATTCAACCGGCTTAGTCTACACGGCAACGTTGGCTTCTGCTTTGTCGGAAGGTGTGTATGCAGTTGAGGTGAGTGATTATAAGGACTTAGCGGGCAATGCTGGGGATGCATACACGAAAGTTGTTCAATTGAAAGCCGATAACACAGCACCGAAATTCGTCAGTAGCCAAGTCGTGAAAATTGACGGTGTTGAGCACCTTGTGTTGACATTTGACGAAGAGGTCACGACTGGCAGCAACATTACAGTCGTTCAATCGAGCGATAAGTATATTGACGAAAACAATGTACTTAAGGCTGTCGGCGCAGATTTGAAAACAACTAGCGACAATTTCAAATTATATCTGCCGACAGACGGAAAATCGAAATCGGTTGCTTTGAGCATTTCTTCCTTGCCAAAAGGCACATACACCGTGACGCTGCCGAACGGTTTAGTAAGCGATTTGGCTGGCAACCCATATGCCGAGCGTAAACAAATTACGTTCGTTCGCGGCTCTGACAGCTTAACGACGAAGCCAGCTCTTGATACAGCCTACGATGATAATGGTGTGAAAGCGGACAACAACAACGAATTAGTATTTGCGTTCACACAAAACTTGGACGCTTCTGCATTGAACCTGTCCAACTTCAACATCAACGGTTTGACCGTCACGAAAGCAGTCTTTGATGGAGATACGAAACATATCCGCGTGACGCTCGCACCCGGGGCAAATACGTGGACAGGCACGCACGTCATTACGATCAGCAACATTAAGAATACGTCTGGGCTCGTTATGGATACCGTGACCGTAAATGAATACATGAAAGAAAACGTGGCTCCGACGTTCACAGCGACCTTAACCAGCGCAGACGTCATCCGTGTCGACTTCAGCGAACCGGTGGCAAATGCGATGATCAGCAATCCGCTTTCTGTTAACAACTTTACCGTAAAAGTTGATGGACAATCAGCTACTGTATTAGGGGTCTATGAAGATAGTGGCGCTCAAAATGCGGTTAGTTTACCAAAAGGATATAAAACTATTTATCTCAAACTGAAAAACCCAGTAACAGATCTGTCTAAGCCAATCACCTTGTCGGCGACAGGCATTGTAGATGTAGATCAAACGGGTGGTATTAGTTCGAATAATGTAGTTGGCAACCCAGTTTCTGATGCTGTTGTAAACGTGGCAAAATAAGGATGGAGTGTATAGCAATGTAGCAACCCTCCCATGAAAGTGGTGAACTCACTTTCATGGGAGGGTCTTTTGTGATATTTTTTCGTTTATCACCACAACATGCACCTTACACACAAGCAAGATGCTTTCTTGTGCCGCACATGTATCCAAAATATCGATTTGTTGATATTGCTTTATAGTGCAAAATGTACTAGAATTTACAAATAGGAGGTTGTCGATTTTTGCAGAATGAGGAGAATTTACTCATGCATGGAAAATGGGACCGATACGTGTTTCTTAGTTTGCTAGTTTTGATTTTATCGGGAATCAGCTATGCTCACTGGAAAGGCCAACAACAGGACGAGCAGTTTCTAAAAGACTATACTGAGTATCAACAGGCGATTCAGTTGATGCAACAGGGACGGGCAGAGCAGGCTTTGCCGTTATTGCGGTCGTTGCTGGGCAAATACCCGGATCGTTACAACATCATGCGCACACTTGGTTTGGCGTATGCGATGAAAAATGATTTTCAGAAGGCTGCTTTTTATTACGAAAAAGCGATTAGAAAAAGGCCGTTCTTGCAACAGGATCCGATTTTCACGTTGCAATTTGGCGAGATTCTGTATTACAACGGTGAGTATGCGAAAGCTAAAGCATACTTGGAGCAAAGCAAACAACTGCCTGGATCAGAAACGTATCATGCTAGAATCGATGAACTGTTGTCTCAAATCCAGCATCAAAAATCATCATAAGGTGAGAAGCGAACATGTCTGATTGGTATAAGTATTTAAATATTGAACGTGATGAACATGAGGACCAACTGGATATGGAACGGGTCGATGCGATATTGTTTTGGGGGCTGGCATTCATTGTACTGGCCATTCCATTGATCGTTAGAGTGCATATTGGCGACTTTATCAGCCCGTCCATTACGGAAGCGGATATTTTGGATACGGGAAAGAAAGCAGATGTATTTACTTATTACAAACACATTTTATTGCTAATTTCCACTGCATGTTTAAGTCTATTATTTATATATAAGGTTGCTGTACTGAGGCACTCTATACCAAAAACAAAAATAAACATATCGTTGGCTTTGTTAGCGATCTTTATTACTTTGTCGGCTGTTTTTGCGCCTTATAAGACGCTTGCCCTTTATGGGATGTATGATAGAAACGAGGGAACAATTACTTACCTTTGCTATTTAATGTTGTTTTTTATCGCTGCGAATATTCATTATACAGAGAAGAGGCTAAAATGGGCGTTATATTGCCTATACCCGTTTGTCATGATTAACACTTTGTTAGGTATTGTTAATTTTTATGGTTATAACGTACTCGAGTTAAACTGGGTGAAAAAATTGCTTTACTCAAATCTTCCCCAAGGCGCAAAGTTGACGGAAGGTTCGCGGTTAATTGCAACCATTAACCACGGAAACTATGTAAGTGGGATTTCGGCTGTTCTTACGACCCTTTTCTTCACTTGGGCATTATTAGATAAAAATAAGATCAGAAGTATCGTAAATTTTGTGATGTCTTTACTATGTTTTGCCATGTTGTTAAGTTCGCTTTCGGTTAGTGGATTTCTTACATTGACTCTTATTCTTCCGATTGTCTTTTTATTTGTCTTTAAATCGATATATAAGCGTAAATTTGCAGTTACTTTTGCCACTTTTTTAGTCGGAGCAGCATGTGTTTATGTTGTAATGGTAAATCATAATCCGAAAGTATGGGATGAAACGTTTGGGTTTTTTATAAAAAGCAATCCGTTTGCAGAAGCTCGTGCTGTAGTCGATGAATTGCAGCAAGCTTTTGATGCAAGTCATGTATATGCGGAAACAGGATCGAATCAAGAAAATAAGGAGTATCAACTTCCACAACTTCCTGAATCAGGAGTTGGTCCTGGATCGGGACGTTTATACATATGGAAAAAAACGTGGGAACTTATTCAGTATCGTCCATTATTTGGATACGGTCTTGATACACTTCCTTACTTTTTCCCACAGGATGATCCTGAAAAGCAAGCCAATATCGAGACATATACTGTTATAGTCGATAAGCCGCATAACATGTACATCGGTATTGCTTACGGAGCTGGTGTGATTGCCCTGCTTGCGTTTGTTGCTTTCATTGTCAACATTGGGCTATTGACAATAAAACGTTTTATCAGTACGAAATTAGTTGATGATAAACAAGCTATTTTTGCAAGCGTCGCTATCGCTTGTGGTGCGTATCTCATTCAGGCGCTATTTAACGACTCTATCATCGGTACAGCCGTAATATTCTGGATATTGCTTGGATTGTTAGTCTCTTTCCTTATACAAAATAAGCAGGAAAAAGTGAGTTGATTTTAAATGGAGATGCCATTGGTTTCGATTGTGGTTGCTCCTTATTTCCCACGCGTTGAGTTTTTTGAAAAGCAGCTGCAAAGCTTAAATGATCAAACGGAAGAAAACATCAATAATTTGTGATGATAATGCCGATGAAGAATGGCTCTTCACCACAACCTATGCTTGAAATTTTAGATAAAAGGTTACCACTTTCCTAATAAATGAATTTATATGTTTTGATAGATAAACGTGCGAGTCGCTTTATTTTCCGAGAATGTCAAGCATGTTTTATGGTGAGGAGCTTTTAATCTTTTCAGTATAAGTAAAGCTTTCTATTAACTGATTAATTGTTTCGACATAACTAAAATCCATCAATGTACAAAATGGTATTGCGCCAGCTTAGAACGGCTAAAATCTGCATGCCGAAAAGTTAAAACAGTTCTATATAATTCATTTAGTCTATTCTCTCCTGTTTACGCTCAAGAAAGACGCGAAGATATTAAGCACAATCTTATCGTATATAAAACGAAATGTTAATTGCCTATATGTTATAGACGAAGGTTTAAAACAGGTTATACTCTATGAAAATACAAATCTTACATTAAATTTAAGGAGATAAACTGTAGTATGAAAGTTTATTTGAATAATTTCTTGAAATTTAGGTTCTTGCTCTTTGAACTAGTTATTAATGATATTAAAGTTAAATATAGAAGATCTGTTTTAGGAGTTTTATGGAGTGTTCTTCATCCTTTGATGATGATGATGGTCCTTACTGCTGTATTTTCTTCATTATTTAAAAGTGATATTCCGCATTTTGCAGTTTATGTACTTACAGGAAGAATCATTTGGGATTTGTACTCACAAGCTACCATGTTTTCTATGAGTTCGATAGTAAATAACGCTGCTTTAATAAAGAAAGTATATGTTCCAAAATATATATTTCCTTTGGCGAAGAGTTTCTCTTCTCTAGTAAACACTATCTTTTCACTAATAGCTTTAGTGATTGTTATGGTTATTAGTGGTGTCAAGGTGAATTTCAACATACTATTTTTTCCTTTACCACTTATGTATACTTTTATGTTTGCTACTGGAGTAGGGTTAATATTGTCAGCCTACGCTGTATTTTTTCGAGATTTAAATTATCTTTATGAAGTCTTGTTAACAGCATGGATGTACTTTACTCCATTATTCTATCCTATTAGTATTATTCCGAAAGAAATCCAATTTATATTACAAATGAACCCTTTATATCATATGTTAAATATGTTTAGGGAAATTACAATATATGGTCAAACACCTAGCTTGGTAAGTAATTTATTATGCTTTTTAATTGGTGCTTCAAGTTTATTTGTAGGATTTATCGTTTTTTATAAGAAACAAGATAAGTTTATCTTGTATATATAGGTTGGAGGCTTTTATGACTCAGGATTATATTATTGAAATTGATAATGTTTCAATGATATTCAATTTAAGTAGTGAAAAGATAGATAATATTAAGGAATATTTTTTAAAATTTATAAAGGGTCAACTTTTTTTTGAAAGATTTATAGCCCTAGATAATATATCTTTTAAAGTTAAGAGAGGGGAAGTTTTTGGTATAGTAGGGTTAAATGGCGCTGGAAAGAGTACTTTACTTAAGATAATTGCTGGTGTTCTTAAACCTACAACTGGGAAAGTTTATGTAAATGGTAGTATGGCTCCACTGATTGAGTTGGGGGCAGGTTTTAATTTTGATCTTACTGGTAGAGAGAACATTTTTCTTAATGGAGCTGTTCTCGGGTATTCAAGAGCATTTATGAATGAAAAATTTGACGATATTTTAAAATTCTCGGAGTTAGAGGATTTTATTGATGTTCCCTTAAAAAATTATTCTTCTGGTATGATTGCGAGACTGGCATTTTCTATTGCCACTGTAGTTAATCCGGACATTCTAATAGTGGATGAAACGTTAGCAGTAGGAGATTATAAGTTTCAAGAAAAATGTAAAAATAGAATTGAAGAACTTTTAACAACAACTGGTACTACTGTACTACTTGTTTCTCATTCTTCAAACCAAATTGAAGAATTATGTGATAGAGTACTTTGGTTGGAAAAAGGAAAAATGAAAATGTTAGGAAATGTTAAAGATGTCATGAATCAATATAACTCCTACTATTAGGTTTTCATTTGATTTCGAAATGAGGTATTGAATTTGCAACCTAAAGTGTCTGTAATAGTTAGAACAAAAGATAGAATATTACTATTAAAAAGAGCTATAGAGAGTATCATAGAACAGTCGTATCGAAACTGGGAGATTATACTGGTGAATAACGGTGGAGATGTTAATCAGATAAAGGAACTCCTTCATTCTTTTGATTCTAATGTTATAGACCGGATTAGGTTAATTAATATCGAGGGAAATAATTATATGGAGGTAGCTACTAATATAGGTTTAAAAAATAGTAGCGGCGATTTCATAGCTCTCCTAGATGATGATGATACATGGGATAAGGAGTTTTTAACAAGTTGTATGAATATTCTCCTTTCAGATAGTTCTATCGGTGGTGTAGTGACTCAGACAATGCTTGTTTATGAAAGGTTAGAAAGCAATGAAGTGCGAGAAATAGATAGAGAAATTTTTAATAGGAAATTAAGTAAGGTAAGTTTATTTAAATTATTAAGGTGTAACCTTTTTACGTCCAATTCGTTTGTATACCGTAAAAAATTATTAGATATTGTAGGTATATATGATGAAAATCTTCCAGTTCTAGGAGACTGGGAGTTTAATATTAGGTTTCTAATGCATAGTAATATAAAGGTTATCAAGCGTCCTTTGGCATATTATCATAAAAGGGTATTAAATCAATCTGGAGATAGTTACAGTAATACTAATATAAATGAACATATAAAATGGGATAAGAAGATTCGAAGAAAGTATGCTGCAAAATTTATGAGATCAAGATACTTTCTATTTGGATTTTTTATATGGGGATGGGGAATAGTTAATAATTTAAAGAGGAAAGTTATAGGTTTAAAAGGAGAAATCAGTAATGAATATTTGGATTCTTACTAGCGAGTTTCCTCCTAGCTTTGGGGGAGGTATAGGAATGTATGTAGATCAAGCATCTACAATGTTTTCAGAAAGAGGGCATAAAGTAACTGTATTGGTAAGAGATGATCATAAAGATTCTATAGAATACCCAAATGAAAATTTAAGAGTTATTCGTTTTAAGCATATGGAAGGGGAGTTTTACTCTTATTTAGGATATTGGACGGCTTTGGCATATCAGTATGCAGAGGAGTTAGCTAAATTCATTGTTAAATTTGGGGAAGCTCCTGATATTATTGAAATACAAGATTATAATGCGATAGGATATTACATATTGCAAAAAAAATGGCTTAAAGATCCTATATTTAAGGATATTCCAATTGTTTTGCACCTACATACTCCAACATTTGAGCTAGACAAAATAAATCAAGCTCCAAGATATAAATTCCCTAACTATTGGATTGGTCAAATGGAAAAGTTCTGTATAAAAGCTGTAGATGCTTTATTATCTCCGAGTCATTTTTTGAAAGAAAAGCTTCAGGGGCTAGTCCCTGAAAAAGATATCAAGGTTATTAATTTGCCATATGATTTAAAAGACTATAGAGAAGGTTATCAAAGAAATTTCGATTCTGATACGTTCCTTTATATAGGTAGAACAGAGTACCGTAAAGGTGTTCTGCAAATGATTAAAGGAGCAGAAAATCTGTGGAAGAAAGGGTACGAATTTAAGCTGAAAATTATAGGTGGCGATACATATTTTTATCCACGGAGTCGAATGCTTGGAGATTATCTGAAAGAAAAATATGAGCATAGAATCAAAGAAGGAAAGCTTATTTTTAAAAATGCAGTACCTCCTAAAGAACTTAATCCAGAAATATTAAATGCAAGAGCAGTAATAGTACCATCTTTGTATGAGAACTTCCCTTATACATGTTTAACATCTATGTGGCTAGGAGCTCCGATGTTAGTATCTGCTTCAGGTGGTCAAGCAGAAATGGTTGGAGAAAATGGAGTATGTGGTCTAATTTTTAATTGGGAAATAGAAGGAGATTTTGAGGATAAGCTAAGACAGCTCATAGAAATGGATAAATCACAATTACAAGAAATGAGTCTGAACTCAGAAAAAAGAATCCGTTCTTTATGTAATGTTGAGAAAAATTTAGAAGAAAGAATTAAATTTTTTGAAGATATTATTCATGAATCTAAAATGAAAAATAAAGATAGTTTCCCTACCTTATTAGACATACCTAAACAAGAACTAAAACATAAAGTAACGTACGTTAAAGGGAAATTATCAATCATTATTCCTTTTTATAATTTGGGCAAATTTTTAAACGAAACCTTAAATAGTGCTTTAAATTCTACTTATCCTCATAAAGAAATTATTATAGTTAATGATGGTTCTACTGATGAAATGAGTCTGAATCTTTTGGAGGAAATTAGAAAAAAAGATAATCCAATAATTAAAATTATTGATTTGAAAAACAAGGGATTAGCTAACGCAAGAAATGTAGGAGCTATGAACGCTGAGGGAGAGTTTATTACTTTCCTTGATGCTGATGATTTGGTAGATCCGAGTTTTTATGCAAAGGCTATTGATATTTTAAATACTTATCAAAACGTATCTTTTGTTTATAGTTGGTTAGAGTATTTTGGTGAATCAAAGGGAGTATGGGCTACATTTAACGCAGAGTTTCCTTATCTTCTATGTCAAAATATGCTATCTGCTTTTGCGGTTGTTAGAAAAGAAGACTTTATTAATTTTGGACTTAACAAAATAGAATTGGAATATGGTTTAGAAGATTACGAGGGCTGGCTCTCGATGTGCGCGAATGGCTGTGTGGGAATTAGTATACCGGAAACTCTAGTTAAGTATAGAGTAAGAAAAGACTCTATGGCGAGACAGTTTAATCCTGATATGTTGAAATATTTAAGAAGCATAATTTCTGATAGAAATCCTGAAATATACCAAAAATATGCTGTTGAAATTTTTAATTTACTTGATGCAAATGGACCAGGATTTAAATGGAATAACCCCTCTTTTGATAGTCCTGAATCAGTTATATCTGAAAATACCTATGAAGGTAACCTTCAAAAAAATGAGCTATTAAGAATTGCAAATTCAAAACTAGGAAAATTTATTATTAAAGCAATGTTCAAACTGAAATTGAACAAGCTATTTAAATAAAAAGCTTAAGGAGAGATTGGTTTGGAGAGATTAGAATTTAGTTCTGGAGCCAAGTACAGTGCTATCGAAGGAGCCATCCATATTAATAGATACTTAATAGCAAAAGATCTTTGTAAAGGAAAAAGAGTACTAGACGCTGCATGTGGGGAAGGTTACGGTAGCTTTCTATTATCAAAGTGGGGAGCTAAAGCAGTCGATGGAATTGATATATCCGAAGAAGCAATACAAAATGCTAAAGCGAATTTTAAACAAGAAAATTTAACATTCCATCAAGGTTCTGTAGAGGAAATGGGAAAGTTCCCTTCTAGAAATTACGATTTAATTATATCATTAGAAACAATAGAACACTTGTCTAATCCTGAGAAAATGTTACAAGAGTTTAGACGGCTAATAAAACCTGATGGAATAATCATTATATCTTGTCCTAACGATTATTATTATTATCCCGAAGAAAGTATGGGAAATCCTTATCATTTAAAGAAGTATACATTTGATGAATTTAAAAGTATGACAGAATCTATTCTAGGACAAAACGCGGAGTTTTATTTGGGTACTCCAGTAGGTGGATTTATAAACAAAAAATTCCGTAACTTTGATATAGGTAATCAATCTCAAGATTATATGTTTCAGTATAAAAGTAACCATAAATCTCTGCTGATTCCTCAAGATCATCAAATTGATGAGAGCAACTGTAGCTACTTTTTAGGCATATGGGGATGTACAGATGGTTTGCTTGAGGAAACTGCAGTTATATATGCAAAAAGTATGGATGCTAGAGAAAGTTTATTTGATTGGGAGATAAACAATTTTAAAACTAAAATTTTTGAACTTGAAAATAAAATATGTGAATATAAATCACAATTAAAAGATCTTTTATTAAAAAATTCAGAATTAAAAAGAGAAAATGAACAACTACATTTAAAGTTAGAGGCCGTACAGGTAGAAAATGATTATATAAAAAACAGCCTATCTGAAAAAACAAATGATAAAGTAAAACAGCTAGAAGAAGAACTTAATAATATTTATAAATCTAATGGGTTTAAAATGCTTTTAAAATACTATAAATTGCGTGATAAATTTTTTAGTATAAGGAGTAAGCTAACACGTCTAAGAGGAGAAGGGTAATATGGATGATGTACAATTAAATATCATACCTGAACTTCAAAAAGGTAAATATATTTATGAAAATAATCATAAATATATATTAAATTCTAAAAATATCGGAGATGATGGAGAAAATTTAACAATAGTGGTTCTATCTCTTAATAGATCAGCATTAACTATAAGGTTAATGCATTCAATAAGAACCGAGATTCCTAATTTTAAAGGAGATTTTCTTATCATTGACAACGGTTCGGATGAAGCAGAGCTTAAAAACATCAAAAACGAAGCTACTAGAATGCCATTTAATTGTAAAATTATTGAGTTGAATAAAAACTATGGTGTTGCTGGTGGTAGGAATCTTTCCGTTGAGCATGTGCGTACAGATTGGATCATGTTTCTTGATAACGACATTTATTTTATCGGTAATCCTCTATCTAAAATTCAAGAAGATATTTCTATGCTTGGATGTCATTTTCTTAACTTACCTTTATTAAATGAAACAGGCGAGAAAATTTTTGCATATGGTGGACATCTCTATTTTCATATTATTAATCAAAGTAAGTATATTGGTGGAGGCTCTGTTTATAGACAAGAACCATATCCTTCAAATAAAATAGATGAGCCATTTCTGTCAACGTTTTTATTTGGTGGGGCTTCTGTATTAAATAAACATACTTTTCAATCTCTAGGTAAATTTGATGATAGAATGTTTATCGGTTTTGAAGACATAGATTTTTCTCTGAGGATTTTCAAAAATGGATATAAAATTGGTAATTGTGGAATTCTTTGCTTAGTACATGATCATCCAAAACCTAGTAAGAAATCGGATGTAGATTATGAAAAAGAGAGGTTTTCGAGAAATATTTTGAAAGAATCCGCTGAATATTTCGAGAAAAAACATGGTATTAAAGTTTGGAATGATCATGTTGATGAATGGCTAAAAGAGAAAAAACGACAACTTGGATTAGATAATGAAAATGAAGAAATCAAACAAATCGAATTAACAGAAAAGCAGACTGCTGTTAGCTATAAACGTCCTAGAATTGCTCTAATTGTCGACACGGATAACTGGGCGTTTGCCAATATTTCTAAACAATTAGTAAAGCATTTGGATGAATATTTTGAGTTTCGCATTATCCCAATGAGTTGGATTAATAATATAACTCAAGTGCTATTATTAGTAAAGGATTATGACTTAATACATTTTTTCTGGAGACCACATGTTGCATGGATTTCATCTGATGACAATAAAGAGTATTTGAGAAAGTTAGGGATTAGCTATAATTCTTTTTATGAGGATGTTATTCAAAAACTCAATATATCTACTTGCATTTATGATCATTTGTTTCTTGAACAAGATTCGTTAGAACTAAACAAATCTATTTTTAATCTGGCCAAAAATTATTATGTTTGTTCGGATAAATTATATCAAATTTATAAGAAGCTTCCGTTCACTCAAAATTTATACGATGAACCTCTTGAAGATGGTGTAGATACAAGTATATTTAAACCTATAAATATTAGTAGATTTAGTGATATTAAGGATAGGAAAATAGTTATTGGTTGGTGTGGAAACAGTAAGTGGGCGGATCATATTGAAGATTTTAAAGGAGTTCATACTATATTAAAACCTGCTATACAAGAATTAATAGATGAAGGTTATCCTATTGAAATAAATTTTGCAGATCGATCTGAAAAAATGATACCACATGAGGAAATGCCTAATTATTATTCTAAGATCGATTTGTATATCTGTACTTCTAAATTTGAGGGTACACCTAATCCTGTATTAGAAGCTATGGCCTGTGGAGTGCCAGTTATATCTACAGATGTGGGAATTGTACCAAACGTTTTTGGAACGAAGCAAAAAAATTTTATTATGAAAGAACGTAGCAAAGATGAGTTAAAAAGGCTAATTAAAGATTTATTAAGAGAACCAGGGATGTTTAAAGAATTATCAGAGGAAAATTTAGAGTCTATTAAAGAATGGGATTGGAGTTATAAAACTAAAAAATTTAAAAAATATTTTATTAAATGTCTGAATTACTGAATAGTGTCTTTAATGATTTGACAAAGTTGGGACTTCTTTAAGTCCACAATGCACCGAAAACGAAAACACTGAAACTGTTTGCTGGGGTTGATTATGTTATTTATTATTGTGTTTAGACAATTTATTAAGATTTCACAAATGAACGAGAAATTAAGACTGTAGATGAGCATTTTTCATTACAATAATTTCCATGGTTAGAGAGACAAACAGGGTACCCCTTACGCGATACGGAGCTGTTTTTTGATCACATCAATGGGAATATCTTGCTTTGCAGCGTCATAAATGAACTCGACGACGCTGTGGTCTTTCCGCGACCGAAGAAGCTCCAGCCCGGTGGAGAGGTTTTGTCGGGATTCGGCGATGCTGTACACGCAGGCCAACAGCACCACCGCCCAATACCGTTTCACCGCCCGAATGTGGCGAACGCGGTATCCATCCAGCTTCAGTTGATCTTTCGCCTGCCGGAAAAAGCACTCGATCGTCCAGCGCTGGGCGTAGTAACGCAAGATGTCTTCGTCCCCGAGTTCCCGGTCGGTGCTCAAGATGCAATGAAGATGTTCCGGCGTCAGCGGCTGATCCGCCTTCCAAGCCAGCAGCACCACCGCGTCATCGAGGCCATGGATGGCCCCCTCATAGCGATACACGCGATAACGCTCCTGCCCCACCGTGACGAGGCGGGTGTCTTTGGACTCGATATAGCGGGCGAACTGCTTGGCTTGGATGGCGATGCCTTTCGGGTAGAGAATCCGGTTCGTCTTGAGCATCGCGATGACATGGAATCCCTGTTTCAAGCAGGCTTCAATGAGCTTTTTGGACGGATACCACGAATCCATGAGCACATACACCGGCTGAGCCCGCTTCACCTTGAGCGAGGAAAGCATCTCGATCGCCAGGTCGATCTTGCTTTTTCCCGCTTTCTTGTCATACAGGCGGAACGCAAATGGGAACGCCTGCGTGAAGGTGTGCACCATCAGCCAAACGAGCGAATGCCCCCAGACCGATTGATGATCTTTATGCGAGTAGTGCCAGTCGCACCCTTGAATGGCGTGCGCAGCCCGTGACGAAGGCTTTGTTTTTTGGCAAATCGTATCATCAATCGAAACAAAAAGGGGTTGATTCTTCCGTTTGGCCAGTCGTTCGACCTGGGAAAGGATCCACTCTTGAAGCTTCCCAAGCAGCCTTTCCTCGTTCCAAGGGCTTTTCGTGAAAAAGTGACTGAGCGTCGTTCGATGATTCGGATGAAAGCTCCAGTAATGAATATCAGTCAATGTTCCCGAGAATCCCTTGGTGGTCAAGGCATCGACGATATGAATGAGATGCTTGATGACCGGTTTGGAAAGCTGCAGCGTCAACCCCAGCGTGAAGAAAAACTTGTGGATTCCTTGGTGATGTGCTAATTTATTCATGAGACATGAACCTCCTTGTGTGAATGGGTTTTGAGCACATCTATTTTACCCAAGGAGTCCGGTTCATGTCTCCTTTTTTGTTTAGTTGTCAATTTATGTCAGTGAATTTGCTCATCTACAGATTAAGAGATAGTATTTCAACAATTTCTATTCTAGAATTCGAGTTGAAAAAAGTTTCTAATCAGCTAGAGGAAATAAAAAATCGTGAGGAGACTCGTCAGTAAGGATTCTTATTACAACCACTTTCCGGTACCGTCAAGAATTTTGTGTATGTAAGATATATACATGCAACATGAAGAGTTAACTTCTCAGTCATCCTGCACACCCTAAGCGCTGCAGCACTTCCTCCGGACGTTCGTGGATGTAGTTGACAAACCGAGTAATGGCTTGAATGATATCGTTGCGATCCTTGTGAAATACATTGGCTGTTTTTTGCAAGCAAAAAATGCAGAGAAGTGCAAGAAAAAATACATAGGCTTGCCAGCTCAAGACTTAAGGTTCCAGACCGGGGGCAGAGGACGGCTGGATCGCGGAGAGAGCGTTCCGCAGTCGATAGCTCTCTCCCGTAAAGGCCAAGATGTGGGCGTGGTGAACCAAGCGATCCACTAACGCTGCCGTCAAACGGTTGTCCCCAAACACCCGATTCCACTGTCCAAATTCTAGATTCGATGTCACCATGACGCTTTTTCGCTCGTAACAGTCGGCGATAATATGAAACAACAGTTCCGATCCTTGCTTTTGAAACGGCACATAGCCGAGTTCATCCAAAATCAACAGTTCGCATGGGTCGAGGCTTCGTTTCAGCCGTCCGAGCGTGCCGTTTTTCAACGCCTCTTCCAGCTGGGCGACAAGATCCGCGACGCGGAAAAACCGAACCTCATGGCCTTGTTGGCACGCCTGAATGCCAAGTGCTGTGGCGAGATGGGTTTTCCCCGTTCCAGGTGAACCTAAAAGCAGAACGTTTTGCTTTCGCTCCAAAAAGCGAAGGTCACACAGTTCCTCCCTCGATGTCGTGGCTGGCCAATGGATATGACCCGACCATTCGTAATCCTTCAGCCATTTCAACTCCCGAAACTTGGCTTTCTTGATCAGCCGAGCCTGTTTCGCTTCTTGGCGGCACGACAGTTCCAGCGCCAATACATCCCGCAAAAACTGTTCTTTCGTTTCGAATCTCACCTCCTCGAATCGATCTGCGATATAGGCCAAATGCAGCGCTTTACAAATCTCTTTCACCTCTGCTCTCATTTCTGGACACTCCCTTCCCGAGCGGGATGAAGACGTTGATCATACACCGTTAAATCCGTTTCATAGTCGATTAGAACGGAAGGGGTGTATGATTCTTCCCACTTGTCCGGGTAATAGGAGTGCTTCGCTTCCATCAACACGCCGATTTCATGAGGAGTCAAGTCCCATCGCTGACTCTCCTCGAGCCACTGGGCGATTTCGTAAAGCGTGTGCCGATCCAACAGCGCTCGCAGTCCTTTTAAACGGGCCACCACCTGGGGCGGGGGGGCCAGCCAGATACATTCGGATCGCCTCCGGCAAGTACGTCCGGTAGCGGGAATGTCCGACAACCCGGGGTTTGGTCTCCCACTCAGCGAAAATCTCTTTCCAAGGGATTTCGCGTTTCACGTTCGTATACGGCCTTGGCGCTTCAAGATGGACGTCTCCATCGGAAGAGAACACAACGAAACGATTCCATTCTTTCTTCACCAACACCCGGTTGGGGACGGACAGGCCATGGACGACGAACGCCTTCCCATCCACCATCACTTCTCCGTATTTATTCACGTAAGCGTGATCGAGGGAGAAGATCGGAAGATCTTGTTCCGGCAACGCCAACAGCTCTGGTTGTTCTTCCTGCCATAGTTCCTCGATCCACCGCCCCTTTTCATAATGAGGACGGTTTCGGTCCTCGACCATCTTGCGATGCAGCCACTCCACCAGCTCCGGATCCGACTCCATCAATGGAGCGGGGATGAAACAAAGGTTGCGAGTGTAATAGACTTTTCGCTCCGCATTTCCTTTCTCATGTCCACTGTATGGATTGCACACTTGTACATCAAACCGATAGTAGAGTTGGAATTTCTCAAAAGCCTCGGTGAATCGGCGTTCTCCCCCTTTTCGAATCGACACAATGGCCGCGGACAAATTGTCAATGCGCAATGCCTTTGGCACTCCCCCAGCCTGACGAAACAGCTGCGTCAACCCGTGGAGGAAGCATTCACTGTTTTCCGCCGGCAGCGGATAAGCAAACGCAGCGTTGCTATAGGGAAAGCTCATGATCAAAACCGATCGCTCTTCTTCCTTCCCCTCCTTCGTCACCACCGTCATCTTCCCGAAATCCACCTGCGCCTCGCCTGGCGGGTGCTCCAGTCGTTCATAGCGCTGTTCTTTCTCGAGCTTGAGCTGCGGTCTTCGTTTTTGCACGTACGCGCAAACGGTGCGATACGAGCCTTGAAATCCATGGTCACGACAAAGCGCTTCAAACATCGTCTTGTTCGTTCGCCGTTGTTTTCTCGGCAGCTTGGCATCCTCCTCCAACCAGTCATCAATGATTTGCCCGTACCCTTCTTCCTCCATCATCCCCTTTTTGCGTTTGATGGTTGGTTGGACAGAAATGTCTTCATCTGCGTATTTTTTGACCGTTCTCCAGTTATATCCCGTTTCACGGGAAATTTCCGCAATCGATAACCCTTTCTTTTCACGCAGTTTTCTGATACGATTAATTTCGGGCATTGCCAGCATCCTTTCGCTCCTCCACTGTTTGGTTATGTGTTCACAACTTCCACAGTAGAGGAAATGTTAGAGGCTGGCAAGCCTTTTTTTCTTTGCCTTCAGCTCTGCACTTTTCGTTGCAGAACTCTGTATTTTTATTTTGCAATAAACAATTGGCAATCACCGTATCTTTCAGCCATTTCCATAAGCGTTCGATCGGGTTCAGCTGTGGCGAATAGGGAGGAAGGTAAATAAAGTGAAAACACTGCCCTTCTTCCCGCAAAAACTCCTTGACCATTTTGGCATGGTGAATGCGGGCGTTATCCAACACCAAGACCATGAGACGGTCCGGATAGCGCTCTTTGAGCATTCTCAAGAAATCCAAGAACGTCGCGGCATTGGCAGCGGTCGTTTGATGAAGCACCGTTTCGCCATCGTGGATGTTGACCGCGCCAAACAGCGATACGTGGGCATGATGGCCGAACGTCGGCACTTGTTTTTGGCGGCCGACTGCCGACCATGTGGACCGCAAGACATGGTAAGAGCGGATATGTGTTTCATCAAGGTACAACAAGACCGAATCAGGATCCATTAAGTTTTTTTTATGAAGTCGATCTGTTTCTCAAAATTCTTTTGTCGATCCGGATCGCCTTTCGCCAATGTGTAGGTCGGCCGTGTCCACGACAGCCCTTTGCGGTGCAGGAGTTTTCGCAACGCTTCGCGGGAAATGCAAACACCGAAGTGCTTTTCGACATAGGATTGCAGGAGTTTGGTGTTCCACGCCGAAGCGACGTCCCAGCCCAGTTCTACGGGAGTGGTGGTCAACACAAGCTGTTTGATCTCTTCCTGCTGTTCTTCGGTGAGAAACGGCTCCCGCCCGGGGGCGAAATCCCGATGAAGCAAGAGCTCCAGACCGCCTTCGTTGAACAGCGACACATAATGGGAAACGGTTTGTCGGCACACGTTGACCATGGAGGCCACCTCTTTGCCCAAATAGCCTTCCATGACCAGGCGAACCGCCATCACCCGTTGGCGAAGAAGGGTGTTTTTGATTTTCCGTTCCTGTTTGCGAAGTGTCCGAGGTGTCCATCCGTGATCGTTGGTGATTTTGAGACGTTTCATGCAGAATTCCGCTCCTTTTCCATTCTTTTCCTTAGGAGCAGTATAACCGGAGTGGGCACCACTTATACGAAGGTTAACTTTTCAATGAGCATATATAGATAGGGTATCTCTGAAATGGATTTGGAATTGATAGGGTACCGGTTTCCTCCGTACAGGAGACTCAATATTCAGTCTCCTGTGCGGAAAGGGAGAAGCCCTTGGTTTGTTCATTTACAGTATTTAGTTAATGATAACACTCTTCAAACATTCGTTGAAGGGCTTCATGAGCTTCGGCAAATCCTCGTAACTTTCTGCCCATTTTTCATTAAAATCTTTGATGGTCAAATATACGACTTTTTCAGCGGCTTCTAAGCTACTTAAACTGTTCATCGGCTTTAGACGTTTCCGAATCTCCTTGATCGTTATCGTTCGTTCAATGGCATTAGTCGTGTAACTCACATTTCGCACCCTCTCGACGAAAATCGGGAGGATTTTTTCGTTCCGATGTCGAATGAATCCTTGACACACAAGGAACGTAAAGGAGTTTTTCTCTTATGAACGTTCAAGTCAAAAAGGTCTATCGCAATCATTATTTGAATATAATAAGTGCCCTATTCAAGAAACTGGGCCTGCCCCAATTGATTGACCATCTCGTTCCCGTTGATCCACAGTGCCAGACTCGAGTCAGCGATGCCGTTCAGGCCATCATCTACAATATGTTTGACGGCCGGCAAGCCCTCGTTCACGTGGAACGATGGGCTCAGGAGATCGATCTAGAGAAACTCATCCGTCCCGGTCTCCATCCTTCCTGGTTGAACGACGATGCCTTGGCTCGTCATCTCGACCGCTTGTATGAGGCCGATATTCACAAGGTGATCAGCACTTGCTTGATTCACATTTATCGCAAAGAAGGCCTTTCCCTCCGAGCCTTTCACGCCGATACGACGGACAAGACGGTTTACGGCGCGTATGAATCGGCCTCATTAGAGGCTTTGCAGATCACACATGGCTACAACCGCCATCATCGTTGGCAAAAACAGATCGGTTTCGGACTGGTCGGCAACGAGGACGGCATCCCGTTTTACGGCGATGTGCACGATGGCAACCTGTAAATTAGCACATTATTTCAGAATCCCTTTTTCAAATTATTTCGGACGGATTCGGAAATAATGTGCAAAATCTTTGCGAATTATTCCAGGTTTTGCAGATTATTTCCGAACATTTGCACATTATTTCGGATGATTAACTAGAATGAGGATGGATCGGGATGAAACATAACAGGGGCCGATCAGCCCCTGCTGTGTCAGTACCCCATTTCTTCGGCTGCCATACGCACAATGTCTTCGTCAATCATATGTTTTTTTAATTGAGCGCCGTATAACAGGCAAGTGGTGGCGAGGTTGTTGATGATCCGCGGCCACCCCTGCGACTGCAGGGCGATCGCTTCTAAGGCAGCTGGGGTAAAAATCGGGTGTTTCGCCCCCGCCTGTTTCAGGCGGTGTTCGATATATCCTACCACTTCTTCCTTATCAAGAGGCCCCATCTGGTATCGCATGATGATTCGTTGGTGAAGCGGACGGTGTTGATTCAACCGTAGTTTTGCCTGTAAATGGGGCAGCCCCGCCAAAATCAAGACAAACGGATTTGTTGAGTCCATGTGAAAGTTGAACAGGATCGCGATATCCTGCAGAAAGGCATCCTTCGCTAAATGCATTTCATCGAGGATGAACACTGACGTTACCCGTTGTTCATGATACAAGCGCTCGATCCCTTGTTGGATTTGATAAAACAAGTCGACCTTGCGGTATTTCGGCTCTTCCCCGAGCCCGAAGGCAAGGCCGCGATAAAAGTCCATCACGCTTCCCGTTGACAATGGAAAATAAACGACGTGATACAGTGACGGATTCAGGGATTCCTTAAACGCCCGAAGGGCGAATGTCTTGCCGGCCCCTGGTTCACCGATCAATAGCCCGATCCCTCTTGTTCGTTTCACGTAGTCCAAAGCGGCGAGGGCCTCTTGATACGAGGCCCCTTGATAAGCCTCTGGTGGATTCGTCTCCTTCGAAAACGGCTCTCGGGAAAGGGAATAAAACGTTTTATACATCGTTTTCGCCTCCCTCTACCGGAACCGCCGCAAACGGTGACCGATGGCGTTTCACATAGGCATTGTCCTCGAAGCGAACAAGGACCGCTTCGGCGACCCGTTGACCGTCTTCGTACACATACACGCCTTGTTCATCATAACGGAGTTCGATCGATTGTCCGATGAACCGGGGCGGAACTTCATACAGCTGCTTGTTCAACGTGACCGTACCATCGGCCTTCACTTTACGGTATTCGCGTTTCAAAAAGATCGAGTCGAGCCAATCCGAATCCTCGACGAACGACACCAAATGGACTTGCGATTGAAACACTTCATGTGGCGTCTTCCCGTTCAACGAGGCATGCGGTTTTCGATGGTAATCTTCCTCCAACCACTTCCAAAATCGCTCGTTTAGCTCTTCGAGCGACTTCGGTGAATTCATTTCGAGCAACGGGTAAAACCGCGTCTGTACGGTGCGGAAAAATCGTTCGATTTTCCCTTTGCTTTGCGGATCGTACGGCTGGGTATGGATCAAGGTGATCCCTAACTCCGCGCAGGCGTACTGCAAGGGTTCCGCCCGATAAATCTTGCCGTTATCCGAGTAAATTCGCTTCGGCTTTCCGTATCGAAGCAGCGCTTCCTTGGTTACGATCCGCAACCCGTCAAATTTCTCGGAAGAGAAAAACTGAGCGTACGGCACGACCCGCGAGCAGTCATCGATATAGGCAATCAAAAACGTTTTTTGCGTTTTGCCATTCACGCGAATCAACGGGCCATGGGACAAATCACCTTGCCAGAGCTCATTGACCTGATCGTACGCGAATCGTTTTCGTTCAGGAATCGGTAAAATTTCTTTCCCCACGAGGTTGTATTTTTTTAAAAGTCGGTATATAGTGAAATAAGAGATGGATTGGATTTCCCCCTGCTCGATAAGGTGTTGGTAAAACACCGTCACGGGCATGTGGGGGTGTTTTTTTCTCAGGGCTAAAATGTGATCCTCTTCTTCAGGTGACAGCCTCCGGGAATGGCCACGGTCCGACCGTCGTTTCGGCTTCAGCGCCTCAAAGCCCCCTTTTTTGTACTGCGTGCACCAGTCGAGGATCGTTTTGGCGGCGATGCGTTTCTCTCCATGGTGGGGAACTTGATGGATCCGTTCCGCTACTTCCTTCAAGTACGTTTTTGGATCGACTTGTCCATTCACCAATGGAGCGATCAATCCATACCGAAATAAAGCGATCTCCTGTCTCATCGACTCATTCATTTCGATCTCCTCCTTCGTTCATCCCATTCTAGGACCTTATCGGTCCATCCTGTCTCTATCCTATCGGATCATTCCCCCGACCGTCGAGAGGAAAGGTTTGTGGAATCTATAAATGATTCCATATAAGGGGATATAAGTAAAATCAGGAACTGAATGTACGTGCAAAAAGATGCGTCGATCGGTGCTCCCATATCTCTTGGATGACGAAAAAGAGGCCGATCTCCTCCATCGTCTGGATCCACCATAGGGCTCGTTCTCTCGCTTGGGCGATGGCAGGACCAATTTTTCTCCAGCGCTCCGCAAAAAACCAATGAAGGTGGTTCAAATTTCGGAATAAACGTCGGACATAAAATAAAACCCCTTCATCCGTAGGAAGGAGTGGAGCCTCCTCCATCCCCCGTTTCGGAGTCAGGCCCAACCGTTCTTTCACCACTCTCCATATGGTGGGCAACGTATACTGAAAATAAGGGAGAAGAAATGAAGGCAACACGGCCACCGTCCTCCTGCACTCCGGGCAGCGATACCGAGCGATCCAAATGCGATAAGACTGATGCGACGTCACGGCATTTCGTTCGTAGTACCCATGGCGATAAAGAGGGCGTTTTGCCTGGCAATGAGGGCACCGCTTAAGAAGGGGAAAGTCGTTTTGTTTTCCCCGCTGGGCATATGTCTGGACATCGACCTGAAAGTCATGAAACCGAATCACGTCCTCGTCCCCCCTCTGGAAATCACCCATGTCCCATTCCGAAATAATTCACAAAAAATTTAGCACATTCTTTCGGAAAGGGGGAGAGGGATATTCCGAAGGAATGTGCAAAAAAGAGTCTTTTTTGTGCGGAAATAAAGTGATAATTTACAGCCAACCTGCCCGATAAAACATGGAATCCCGAGGTGCTGTCTCGTGTCCATGAACAGCTGAAGCAGGCCAAAATCGAAGACGAATGGATTTACGTGGCCGATTCCGCCGCGATGACGAAAGAGACCCTGGCGCAAACCAAAGCGGCCAACGCCTTTTTGATCACCAGAGGCCCTTCGTCGCTCCGGATCGTGAAAACCGCGCTGGCCGAAGCGGATGCTGAGGACACGACGTGGAGCGATCCCTTTACGTTGGCGGAGAGAAACGGTGCCACGTACCGGGTATGGGAAACGGCCTCGACGTATGAAGGCCACCCCGTTCGGCTGATCGTTGTTGAATCGAGCGCGCTCGACCAGCGAAAAGGAAAGACGCTTGAAAAAGAACGAACCAAAGAAGCGGAGCTTCTTCGCGAGGAACAAGCCCGTTGGGAGCGTCACCCCTTCTCCTGCCGGGAAGATGCCGAACAAGCCTTGGCGTCCCTCAAGGCGTCCCTTCGCCCCCGGTTTCATCGGGTTGAGGCCGCGGTCGAAGAGATCGTACGCCTGAAAAAACGGCGCGGACGGCCGAAAAAAGGGGCGGAACCCGAGGTGGAGACGCTGTATTTCTTGCACCTTGACGTCGAATTCGACCAAGACGCGTGGGAACAGGCGAGACGGAAAGCGTCCCGGTTTGTCCTCGTCACGACCGTTCCGAAGGAATGGAAGGGCCAACCCATGGATGCCCAAGAGATCTTGAAGCTGTATAAAGGGCAGATCTCGGTGGAAATGAACTTCGCTTTTTTGAAAGATCCGTTTTTCACGGATGAGATTTACGTCAAAAAACCAGAACGGGTCGCAGTATTAGGCTATTTGTTTCTGTTGGCCTTGGCGATTTACCGCGTTTTTCAGCGCCGAGTGCGTCAGTTTATTACTCCAGAACACCCGTTGAAGGGTCCTGGAGGCCGCAAGCTGACCCGGCCGACGGGACAGGCGATTTTTCAGCTGTTTCAATATGTGAACGTCGTCCTGTTCAAGCTGCCGGATGGGCGCATCCAACGCTCACTGGATCGCTCCCTTACCCCTGATCAGCGAAGGATTCTGCAGGGATTGGGCATGGATGAGAGCATCTACGTGTAACGTGATACGGAACGACCAGCGATGGTAAAAAAAGGATTGCCATCGCTCGTTGTGTTGGTCAAAAAGTTATTCTGAAAAACTAAATAAAAAATCCTTTATTTTGACCTTGTTAGGGTGCGAAATGTGAGGTGTAAATTACACTTCGAATGCTGATTGGATAGTCCATAAAGGTGAGGAGGACATCCAACTCATTCGCCCAAGATTGGACTTCTCTCGGGTACCCGAGTTCGACAGTTTTAAGCCCATTTTAGGCAAACAAAATTTGGAAATCCCTGTTCTATCAAGGATTTGAAAATCACTCCCCTAGAAAAAAACGTTAAATTTCATAGGCACACGTTTTGTAAATTTATACTTTTAATATAAATAATTAATATAGGCATGTATATTCGACGAGTAACACGGAAAAACAAAAATGGCACCACAACGGCTTATCTCCAGCTTGCTCATAACGAATGGGATCCGAAAGCCAAATATGCAAAAGCTAAGGTGATCTATTCTTTCGGACGGGAAGACGAAGTCGACCGTGCCGTTCTGGAACGTCTGGCCAAAAGCATCTCGCGATTCCTTTCTCCCAAGCAAGCATGGGAAACACGGGAAGCAATTGGAGAAGCGTCTGATTTTTTATTCCAATCCTGCAAACGCCTTGGCGGCGTCTGGTTGTTGCATCAACTTTGGGATCAATTGGGATTCGATAAGATTCTCGAGAAGCTATTTGCTTCCCGTCATCACCCAATCCCCTTAGAACGGTTGATTTTCGCGATGGCAGCGAATCGGGCGCTTCATCCTTCCAGCAAATTAGCGATGGAGGACTGGGTTCAAGATGAAGTCTATATTCCGGATCTTCCAGAAGTGGCGAGCCACCAACTGTATCGGGCGATGGATGAATTGCTTGCGGTGCAATCGGAACTGGAACGTCAAGTGTTCTATTCCGTCGCAGATCTATTGAACTTGGAAGTGGATTTGATTTACTTTGATACCACCTCTTCCTATTTTGAAGTGGATCCGTCCGAAGCACCGGAAGATGAGACCTTCCGAAAACAGGGCTTTTCGAAAGATAAGCGTCCCGATCTCTTGCAAGTGGTCATTGGGCTTGCCGTCACCCGCGAAGGCATCCCGATTCGCGCTTGGGTATGGCCGGGAAATACCATGGATATGACGGTGATCGGGCAGGTAAAAAAAGACTTGATCGGTTGGAAACTGGGACGTGTTGTCAGTGTGATGGATCGGGGGTTTTCTTCCGAGGAAAACTTGCGAACCTTACAACAGGCGGGCGGACATTACATCGCCGGCGAAAAAATGCGATCCGGAAAGGCCGCCACGGAAGAAGCAATGAGCCGCCGGGGCCGGTATCACCAAGTTCGGGAAAACTTACATGTCAAAGAGATCATCGTTGGAGATGGAGAGGCGCGCCAGCGCTATGTGTTGGTGTACAACTCACATTTCGCACCCTCCCAACGAAAATCGGGAGGATTTTTTCGTTCCGATGTCGAATGAATCCTTGACACACAAGGAAAGTGAAGGAGTTTTTCTCTCATGAACGTTCAAGTCAAAAAGGTCTATCGTAATGATTATTTGAATATAATAAGTGCCCTATTCAAGAAACTGGGCCTGCCCCAATTGATTGACCATCTCGTTCCCGTTGATCCACAGTGCCAGACTCGAGTCAGCGATGCCGTTCAGGCCATCATCTACAATCTGTTTGACGGCCGGCAAGCCCTCGTTCACGTGGAACGATGGGCTCAGGAGATCGATCTAGAGAAACTCATCCGTCCCGGTCTCCATCCTTCCTGGTTGAACGACGATGCCTTGGCTCGTCATCTCGACCGCTTGTATGAGGCCGACATTCACAAGGTGATCAGCACTTGCTTGATTCACATTTATCGCAAAGAAGGCCTTTCCCTCCGAGCCTTTCACGCCGATACGACGGACAAGACGGTTTACGGCGCGTATGAATCGGCCTCATTAGAGGCTTTGCAGATCACACATGGCTATAACCGCCATCATCGTTGGCAAAAACAGATCGGCTTCGGACTGGTCGGCAACGAGGACGGCATCCCGTTTTACGGCGATGTGCACGACGGCAACCTGCCTGACAAAACGTGGAATCCGGAGGTGCTGTCCCGTGTCCACGAACAGCTCAAACAAGCCAAGATGGAAGACGAATGGATTTACGTGGCCGATTCCGCCGCGATGACAAAAGACACTCTGGCGCAAACCAAAGCGGCCAACGCCTTTTTGATCACCCGAGGCCCTTCGTCGCTTCGGATCGTGAAACGGGCATTAGCGGAGGCCGATTCGCCTCACATCCCGTGGAGCGAACCCTTTACCCTGGCGGAGAGAAACGGCGCCACGTACCGGGTATGGGAAACGGCCTCGACGTATGAAGGCCACCCCGTTCGGCTGATCGTCGTCGAATCGAGTGCGCTCGACCAGCGAAAAGGAAAGACGCTTGAAAAAGAACGAACCAAAGAAGCGGAGCTTCTTCGCGAGGAACAAGCCCATTGGGAGCGCCACCCTTTCTCGTGCCGGGAAGACGCTGAACAAGCCTTGGCGTCCCTCAAGACGTCCCTTCGCCTACGGTTTCATCAGGTCAAGGCCGCGGTCGAAGAGATCGTACGCCCGAAAAAACGGCGCGGACGGCCGAAAAAAGGGGCGGAACCCGAGATGGAGACGCGGTATCTCTTGCGCCTTGACGTCGAATTCGACCAAAACGCGTGGGAACAGGCAAGACGGAAAGCGTCCCGGTTTGTCCTCGTCACGACCGTTCCGGAGGAATGGAAGGGCCAACAAATGGATGCCCAAGAGATCTTGAAGCTATATAAAGGGCAGATCTCGGTGGAAATGAACTTCGCTTTTTTGAAAGACCCTTTTTTCACGGATGAGATCTATGTCAAAAAGCCAGAACGAGTTGCGGTATTGGGCTATTTGTTTCTCTTGGCCTTGGCCATTTACCGCGTCTTTCAGCGCCGGGTGCGCCAGTTCATCACACCCGAACACCCATTAAAGGGCGCCGGAGGCCGCAAGCTGACCCGACCGACGGGGCAGGCGATTTTCCAGCTGTTTCAATATGTGAAGGTCGTCCTCCTGGAGCTGCCGGATGGACGCATC
This sequence comes from Geobacillus zalihae, assembly GCF_030414215.1. Classification (NCBI taxonomy): domain Bacteria; kingdom Bacillati; phylum Bacillota; class Bacilli; order Caryophanales; family Anoxybacillaceae; genus Geobacillus; species Geobacillus zalihae. The sequence goes on along the minus strand of NZ_CP129217.1, from coordinate 3,218,119 downwards.
CAACGCTCACTGGATCGCTCCCTCACCCCTGAACAACGAAGGATTCTGCAGGGGTTGGGGCTGGATGAGAGCATTTACGTGTAACGTCATACGGAACGACCAGCGATGGTAAAAAAAGGATAGCCATCGCTCGTCGTGTTGGTCAAAAAGTTATTCTGAAAAACTAAATAAAAAATCCTTTGTTTTGACCTTGTTAGGGTGCGAAATGTGAGGTACAATCCGAAAGAAGCCGAGCGTCAACGGCAAGAGCGAAAGAAGCTGTTGGAGGCGCTGCAGGAGGAATTAGAGGGGCTCCGGCAGCTGCCGAATGAAGCCCATCATAAGGCGACATGTCGTTTACGTGCTCACCCTTCTTATGGAAAATATTTGCGTCAATTAAAAGATGGAACGCTTCGCATCGATAAACAGGCAATTCGCGATGCGGAGAAATATGATGGGAAATATCTCATCCGAACGTCTGACGATACATTGTCAGCCGAAGAAGTGGCGCTTGGATATAAACAACTGGTCGATGTCGAAGATGCCTTTCGGACGCTCAAATCCACCCTCGAATTGCGGCCGATGTATCATCGCTTGGAAGACCGCATTCGTGCGCATGTGCTGCTCAGCTGGCTGGCTCTCCTTTTGGTTCGAATCGTGGAAATTCGTACGGGGGAATCGTGGCGAAAGGTGCGAGACGAACTGCAACGACTGACTTTAGGTCATTTTTCTTCGAAATATGGAGATTTGTATCAGTGCACGGAGCTTACGGCCAAACAGCGTCAAATCTTTGCGGCTGTAGGGGTGGAGCCTCCTCCAAGAATCCTAGACATTCAGCCTAACTCCTAGATACACGCGTGAAGTATGCCCAATCGTTCACCAGCCCTTGCCCCACAAGGGCTGGTGAACGATTTGTTTGCCTAGTCAGTGTCGAACTCGGGGGGGACTTGCTGAACCATTTGGATTCAAACTGTTGAAATAAGATAGATTTATCTCATTAGGTTGACCCTTATTTTAATTGGCTTTTTGGTAAATATCCTGTACGCTGAGGACTACATATCAAGTGACGAGGTAATACTCTGAAATATAACCGTTTGGGTTATTAGATTGCCAACGCCATGAATCCGCGCACATCTCTTCGATTCCTCTTTCAGCTACCCAGCCTAGTTCTTCTTTTGCCTTCGTTGGATCGGCGTAGCAGATCGCGACATCGCCAGGTCGACGTCCGACAATTTTATAAGGAATCTTAACACCTGATGCTTTTTCAAAGGCTGAAACAATCTCAAGAACGCTATATCCTTTTCCTGTACCAAGGTTATAAGCATCGACACCCGGTGTTGTCATTACCTTTTCAAGTGCCTTAAGATGCCCTAGTGCAAGGTCAACGACATGAATATAATCGCGGACACCTGTTCCATCTACGGTAGGATAGTCGTTTCCAAACACTCGTAATTCCTTCAACTTTCCAATGGCCACTTGGGTAATATAAGGCATTAGATTGTTCGGAATGCCATTTGGGTCTTCACCAATACGACCGCTTGGATGGGCACCAATCGGGTTGAAGTAGCGTAAAAGAGCAATCCCCCATTTCTTGTCGGAGACGTATAGGTCTCGTAAAATTTCTTCAATCATAAATTTTGTTCGACCATAAGGATTGGTCGGATGAAGTGGGAAATCTTCTGAAATTGGCACGCGTTCTGGCATACCGTATACCGTAGCCGAAGAACTAAAAACCATTTTCTTCACATCATACTTTTGCATAACATTGCACAGTATAAGTGTACCAGTAATATTGTTGTGGTAATAGCGAAGAGGAACTTCTACCGATTCACCGACTGCCTTAAGACCAGCAAAATGAATCACGGCATCAATTTTATTTTCTGAAAACACTGTTTCTAACTCATCTCTATTAAGCAAATCGACTTTATAAAACTTAAACTCTTTCCCAGTAATTTCGCTTATACGCTTTAATGATTCGGGTTTGCTATTACAGAAATTATCAATCACGACAATTTCATAACCTGCATTTAATAATTCGACGCAAGTATGACTACCGATATAACCAGCGCCTCCAGTTACAAGTATTGCCATTACAAATCCCCCCCGATAATTATTTAAGAATTATAATTTTGTATAAATCTAACTTGGAGATTCTATCTGACCGATGTATAGGTTTTGTGAAAATGTCAAACGATTAATCAAGCGATTAAAGAATCAAAAATCAAGTCTTTCAGTGTTAATATGTATGATTATCACGAAGTTAGATATATAAGCTTTTTTATACATATTAAACATAGACAAATTTCTTGATAATATTAAAAGTCGCATCCTGTATATTCAAGATTACGTTATACATACCACAATGATTATGCACGTTTATATGTCGAGGGATTTATAAGTAGATTAGGATAAACTCCAAGGTATGAATTAATGTTTATAATAGCCTACTCTTATGTAAGAGATTCGATTCTATTTGTTTATTGGCTACCATATCCCTCTAAAAAATTTATAAATATTTTTAAGTGAAGTTCTTCGTGCGCGCTGTATTTTTTTTCTTTTAAGAATCATATTGGAATATTCATTTTTAAAAAGTGTCCATGCTTTTAACAATTCTCTCTCTTTTAAAACGGCATAGGAAAGAATAATGAACTCATAAATTAAAATTGCAGGTAAATGTAATAAAATGTACAACAGGTGGTCATTTTTTAAAATACAATAGTATCTATTGATATATGAATGTTTTCTAATTTTCATTGGTACATCCGATCGTTTTTTTTGTTCATTCCAGCCTCTTTTGTGTTCGGCAATCGCATTTGGAACAAATATACTGTTCCAACCAAAGATTCTTGCTCGCCAACTGACATCTACATCTTCCTTGTAAGCAAAGAAAGATTCATCAAAAAATTGATTGTTTATAGAAATATCTTCTATCATTTGACGCCGATATAAAGCTGCTGCCCCTGAAACCCCAAATATTTCAACGTCTTTATCGAATTGACCATTATCTATTTGTCCAGTTCCTCGATCGAATGCACGACGATTTTTCTTTATTATAATACCTGTGCTATCAAGCAAACGTTTTTTATAATCTCTATATAACTTTCCAGTTCCCATCCCGATACTAGGGTTAATTTCCATAACTTTTATTATTTCTTCGATATAATTGCTATGTAAACAAACATCAGGGTTTAAAACGAGAACATAATCAGAAGATGATAATTGTAAAGCTTGATTATGCCCACCAGCAAAGCCATTATTATTTTGATTTTTTACTAACAATATATCATCATGTTTCTCGACTATTTCTACGGTAGAATCATCTGAAGCATTATCGATAACTATAATGTTTGTGATGGGATAAGACTGTGCACGAACAGACTCTAGACAATCGTTAATGTATTTTTCACTATTATACGTAACAATTTGTACTGTAATCGTTGGCATATGTATTCCACCTGTTTTCTATATCAATGAGTAAATTGAACAAAATTCGGAAACGTGGTATGTTTAGAAGCAGAAAATACCTTTTTATGTATTTATATGAATAGTCACTTTCATTATACAAAAACGGTATCTTTTTGTATATACGAAATTGGTTAAAATTACATAATTAACGATGGCCTGAATCCGTGACAGAAGTGTATCAAAAATGTTGGAAAACCCAATCATGCCAAAGTATCAACTCAATTCCGAATGTTCACCTATTAGGTGAAGAAGCCCGAGTGCAATATTTGTTGATTGATCAAGTTTTCTTGGCAGTTTGAACGCGTCTTTATCACGGATTCAGGGATGGGATTTCATATATCATTTACCCGTGGTGCTAGTTGAGCGTCAGCGCTCAACCAGCCCTAGTGTGACCAAGGAATAAGCCAACAAGATGCCATCGAGTGCCACTTCAAACCCGGCCATGGAATTCGCTCGAATGTCGGTGATCCGGTATTGGTCTACGAGAATCGAAAACACCGTCTCGATGACTTTGCGTTTTTTTTGGATCCATTCTTCCCATGCCTTGGATGGGCCGTGCTTTTGATTGTGTCGAGACGGTGTCCAGAACGCGACTTGGTGTTCTTCGTACAGCTTTTCTCGAAGAGCGTGGCTGATGTACCCTTTGTCCCCAAAGTTGTAGGGATGAGGGATTTGAGTCATCACCGTTTCAGCGGCTTTGACGTCGTGGCAGGACGCTTCCGTCACGACATAGCCCATGGCCAGCCCTTGATTGGTCACTTGAAGATGCAGCTTGAAACCGTAGTACCATTGCTTTTTGGAAGCACAATACCCCATATCTGCGATCCCTCGAAATCGCTTGACGCGCTGCATTCTCACGGGATGGCACAACGGAAGAGGCAAGCTGTCGACGACCGCATAAGCATGGTGTTGGCCACGTTTCGCCAGCTCATGACGGATCCATTTGATGGCGAAACCAAGCGCCCGGCAGCGGCGGTTGTATCGGGAGCGTTCAAGAAACGAGCCGTTTGTGAACAAATTTCCCGTGACAAAACGATGCCAGGCTCGTTCGGAAGAAAAGCCCAGCAGCTTCCCCAAAAGGTGAACCGCCATGACCACTTCGTCTTCTTGCTTGACCAAGTGACGGTTGCGGCGATGAAGATACATTTGAATCAACGACAGTTGGGCAGAAACAAAACAGAAAATAGCGGCATATTGTTTTTGAAGTTTGGCTGGATCTGTAGTAAAATGAAAGTGCTCTTGCATGGGGGATCTCTCCTTTCGAATGTTGGGTGACACTTTCATTCTACTGGAGATCCGCCAGCAAGGGCTATTTTTATGCTTGATCAAGTTTATCTAGCACCACGGGTATCATTTATTTGTAAGCAGTAGAATTAATTAATAAAATATGAGACTCTACTTTATGACTTAAAAGGTGTGAGTTATGATGAAAGGAATTATTTTATCAGGCGGTAGCGGCACACGCCTATACCCTTTGACAAAGGTAATATCTAAGCAGCTATTACCAATATACGATAAACCAATGATTTATTATCCATTATCTATTTTAATGCTCGCAGGTATTCGAGATATTCTTATCATCTCCACGCCAGATGATACGCCGCGCTTTGAACAGCTTCTTGGCGATGGGAGTGATTTGGGAATCTCTTTATCCTATGCTGTTCAACCGTCGCCAGATGGCTTGGCGCAAGCTTTTATTATTGGAGAAGAGTTTATCGGTAATGATAATGTGGCTCTTATTCTTGGCGATAATATTTTTTACGGTCATGGATTTACGGCGATGTTGGAGCGAGCGGCATCCAGAAAAAGTGGAGCCACCATATTTGGTTACAATGTAAAAGATCCTGAACGTTTTGGTGTAGTCGAATTCGACAAGAATGGTAAAGTTATTTCTATTGAAGAGAAACCGGAAAAGCCTAAGTCTACCTATGCGGTGACGGGTTTATATTTCTATGATAATCGTGTCATTGACATTGCTAAGTCGCTTAAGCCTTCTGCTCGTGGGGAACTTGAAATTACGGATGTAAATAGGGCGTATTTAGAACTCGGAGAGCTTCATGTTGAATTGCTTGGGCGTGGTTTTGCTTGGCTGGATACGGGAACACACGAATCGTTACTCGAGGCTTCGCTTTTTATTGAAACAATTGAGAAAAGGCAAAGTTTAAAGGTGGCGTGTCTTGAAGAGATTGCGTATCGTAAAGGTTACATTTCTAAAGAACAACTCCTAAAATTAGCCGAGCCTTTGAAGAAAAATAGTTATGGGCAATATTTGCTCGATATTGCCAATCGGGTTAGTAAAGAAGGTGAATTAGTTGAAAATTATTGAAACGAAGTTTAACAATGTCTTTCTTATAGAGCCAAAAGTTTTTGGTGACCATCGTGGATTTTTCATGGAGAGTTATAATGAGAAAGTTTTTAAAGAACTAGGACTAGATTATCAATTTGTTCAAGATAATCAATCTTTATCTGTGGAATCTGGAACGTTAAGAGGTCTTCATTATCAACTTGAGCCCTTTGCTCAAACCAAGTTAGTTCGGGTGATTCGTGGGGCAGTTTATGATGTGATTGTCGATATTCGTAAAGGATCTCCTACTTATGGACAGTGGCAAGGATTTATTTTAAGCGAAGGGAATAAGCGACAGTTGTTAGTTCCAAAGGGTTTTGCTCATGGTTTTTGTACGATTGTACCGAATACAGAAGTGCTATATAAGGTAGACAATTATTATTCACCGGAGCATGATCGTGGAATCTGCTGGAACGATCCAGATTTAAATATTGATTGGCCGACAAATTCACCGATTCTGTCTGAAAAAGACAGTAAGCACCCTAGGTTGGTAGAAGCAGAAAATAATTTTACTTATTAAGGGAAAGGAAATACAGATGAAAGTATTGATTACAGGTGGAGCAGGTTTTATTGGCAGTAATTTTGTCTGTTACATGGTTCGAAAATATCCAAGCTATCAGATTATCAATCTAGATGCACTTACATATGCCGGGAATTTGGAAAATGTAAAAGAGGTTGAAAATGAGCCGAATTATCGATTTGTGAAAGGTGATATTACGGATAGGGAATTGATTGAATCGTTGTTTGCAGAAGGTATAGATGCAGTTGTGAATTTTGCGGCTGAGTCGCATGTAGACCGTAGTATTGCTGATCCAGGAATATTTGTAAAGACAAATATTCAAGGTACACAAGTGCTGCTTGATGCAGCGAAAAAGTATGGCGTGAAAAAATATATACAGATTTCCACTGATGAAGTATATGGAACGTTAGGGGAAACAGGGTATTTTACGGAAACAACACCATTAGCTCCAAACAGTCCATATAGTGCAAGTAAAGCTGGTGCGGATCTTTTAGTACGAGCGTATCATGAAACATATGGATTACCAGTGAATATTACAAGATGTTCTAATAATTACGGTCCTTATCATTTTCCAGAAAAATTAATTCCATTGATGATTATTAATGCTTTAAATGATCAACCGCTCCCTGTTTATGGTGATGGTTTGAATGTTCGTGATTGGCTTCATGTGGAAGATCATTGTTCTGCGATTGATTTAGTGTTACATAAGGGAAAAAATGGAGAAGTATACAATATTGGCGGCAATAATGAGCGAACGAATATCGAAGTAGTAAAGGCAATTTTACGATATTTAAACAAACCTGAATCGTTGATTACATTTGTTGAGGATCGCCTTGGTCACGATCGGCGCTACGCCATTGATGCAACAAAAATTCGTAAAGAATTAGGATGGCAGCCGAAATATACGTTCGAAGAAGGATTAAAGAAAACGATTGACTGGTATTTAGAAAATCGTTCTTGGTGGGAAAACATTTTATCAGGGGAATATAAAGAATATTATCAAAGACAATATGGACAGAAGTTAGGGAGATCATAATGAAGATTGTTGTCACTGGAGCAAACGGGCAGTTAGGTCAAGAGCTTGTACTACAACTACAGGAAACGAACTTTGAACTACATCCGTTTACAAAAAGTGAGTTGGATATTACGAATGAGAACATAGTAAATGAAGTTATTACAAAGATTGAGCCTGATATAATCATAAACGCTGCTGCATATACAAAAGTAGATCAAGCGGAAATAGAAGAAGAAACAGCTTATTTAGTGAATGCGTTTGGACAAAGAAACTTGGCAGTGGCAGCGGAAAAAGTAGGAGCGAAAATATGTTATATTAGCACAGATTATGTTTTTGACGGGTCTTCAATGATACCTTATCGAGAATATGATCGAACGAATCCATTGGGAGTATACGGAAAATCTAAGCTCGTTGGTGAGGAACTCACGAAATCGTTATGTTCTCGATATTTTATTGTAAGAACGGCATGGGTATATGGGGAGTTTGGACAAAATTTTGTCAAAACTATGCTTCGACTGGCGAAAGAAAAAGAGGAAATCGATGTGGTGAATGATCAAGTTGGGTCTCCTACGTATACCGTTGACTTGGCGCGCTTTATTATTGACTTGGTCCAAACAGAGAAATTTGGAACTTATCATTGTACAAATAGTGGTTCTTGTTCTTGGTACGAGTTTGCGACAGCGATTTTTGAGGAAAGTAATATCAGTGTTAAGGTCAATCCAATCACGACGGAACAATTTCCTAGACTAGCGGCAAGGCCGAAATATTCTGTATTAGACAACTTTGCTATGAAGGTGAATGGTTTTCCAATGTTAAGACATTGGCGTGAAGCATTGAAAGAATTTTTGAAAAGTGATTTTAGGATTTGAAGTGATATATTTACAATAGATCAATTATTTACTATAATCCGGTTAGTTAGGCCGGATTATTTTTTTACAAGCGGGTGAAACAATGGATATTAGCATTATTATCGTGAATTACAATACACCGAAACTAACTGTTGAGGCGATTGAATCGATCTTAAAATCTAAAACAAAATATAGTTATGAAATTATTGTTGTGGATAATCATTCTTCCGATGATTCCGTCCGTATCCTCAAGGGAAAGTTCCCGAATATAGTGGTGATTGAAAATAAACAAAATGTAGGATTTTCAAAGGCAAATAACCAAGCAATAAAATTGTCGAAAGGACGCTATATTTTGTTGTTAAATTCTGATACAATTGTAAGAGAAGATACCATTGAGAAAATGATAGAATTTATGGATAAAAATAAAAAGGTTGGAGCAAGTGGTTGCAAGGTCATTTTGCCAAATGGAGAATTGGATTGGGCTTGTCATCGGGGATTTCCAACTCCGGAGGCTTCTTTTTACTACTTAGTGGGATTGGCGAGACTTTTCCCAAGAAGCAGGCGATTTAATCAATATCATCTCGGCTATATGAATTTGAACGAACCGCATCCAATTGATTGTTTGGTAGGGGCATTTATGATGGTGCGCAGAGAGGTGATTGAGCAAGTCGGATTGTTAGATGAGGAATTTTTTATGTACGGTGAAGATATCGATTGGTGCTATCGAATCAAACAGGCGGGTTGGGAGATTTATTATTGCCCGTTTACAAGCATTATCCATTACAAAGGGGCAAGTAGCAAAAAGAAACCTTTTAAAATTGTTTATGAATTTCATCGGGCGATGTTTTTATTCCATAAGAAGCATTATGCTAGAAAATATCCATTTATCGTGAATTATTTCGTTTATATGGGCATAACAGCCAAGTTCATGCTTTCTGCAATAATCAACACTTTTCGAAAAATAGGTGGTTAAGGTGATCAGAGGGAGAGAGAGATTTTTAACCAAGCTCTATGCATTTACAGATGTTTTGATGATGCAAGGCGCTTTTTTCTTAGCGTGGGTGTTGAAATTTAAAGTATTTCACGATGGTGTTGGCGGTCATTTGCCATTGGAAGATTATTTGTTTTGGAGTTTGATTTATGGCGCTATTGCGATTGTAATAGGATATTTAGTAGAATTGTACGCGCCTAAACGGAAAGAGAAGTTTTCTAATGAGTTAGCGAAGGTATTGCAAGTACATACGTTGAGCATGTTTATTTTATTAAGCGTGCTCTTTACTTTTAAAACTGTTGATGTGTCGCGGTCATTTCTATTGCTATATTTTGCATGGAATTTGACGTTAGTTTCGATCTATCGTTACGTTGTAAAACAAAGCCTTCGCAAATTAAGAAAAAAAGGGTATAATAAACAGTTTGTTTTAATTATTGGTGCAGGATCGATTGGCAGAAAGTATTTTGAAAATCTTCAAATGCATCCGGAATACGGATTGGAGGTCGTTGGGTTTTTAGATGACTTTCGAACGAAGCATGCACGGGAGTTTGCTCATTATAAACCGATTATTGGACAAACTGCTGACCTTGAGCATGTATTGAGCCACCAGTTAATTGACGAAGTAGTTGTTGCACTTCCTCTGCAAGCATATCCGAAATATCGAGAAATTATCGCAGTGTGTGAAAAAATGGGAGTTCGAGTTTCGATTATTCCTGATTTTTATGATATGCTTCCAGCTGTTCCTCATTTCGAGATTTTCGGGGATTTACCGATCATTAATATAAGGGACGTACCGTTGGATGAATTAAGGAATCGCATATTGAAGCGTTCATTTGATATTATATTCGCTCTACTAGCGATTGTTGTCACATCACCGATTATGTTATTCATTGCGATTGGAATCAAACTGACTTCGCCAGGGCCGATTATCTTTAAGCAAGAGCGGGTCGGACTGAACCGAAGAACGTTTTATATGTACAAATTCCGTTCAATGAAACATTTGCCTCAGTCGGTTTCTGATACGCAGTGGACAGTGGAAAATGACCCACGGAGGACAAAGTTTGGGGCATTTTTGCGGAAAACAAGTTTGGATGAACTGCCGCAATTCTTTAATGTATTAAAAGGCGATATGAGCGTCGTTGGGCCAAGACCTGAACGTCCTTATTTCGTTGAAAAGTTTAAAGAGGAAATTCCTAAATACATGATCAAGCACCATGTTCGTCCTGGCATCACCGGATGGGCGCAAGTGTGCGGATTGCGCGGAGATACGTCCATTAAAGCCCGAATTGAGCATGACATCTTTTACATCGAAAACTGGAGCCTGTTGTTTGATATCAAGATTATTTTTAAAACGATTTCCAATGGATTAGTGAATAAGAATGCGTACTAGGGTAGCGTGCCTGCGCACTGCGATCCGAAAAGTAGACAGCATAAATTCAGTCAACGTGAAGGAATCAGAGTAAGCGTCAAATTCTTCCTACCTTGGTATGGTGCCTGTCACGCCCCGAAGTTTGTCGAAGTTTTATAGAGACAGAGAGTCATTGAATGGCTCTCTGTTTCTTTTTTTCCGCATCAAACGTCGTTTGAATATTATACCTTTGAACGCCTTCATTCCGCTTTGGAATGGGGGCGATTTTTATTTTAGGACTCACATTTCGCACCCTAACAAGGTCAAAACAAAGGATTTTTTATTTAGTTTTTCAGAATAACTTTTTGACCAACACAACGAGCGATGGCAATCTTTTTTTTACCATCGCTGGTCGTTCCGTATGACGTTACACGTAAATGCTCTCATCCAGCCCCAACCCCTGCAGAATCCTTCGCTGTTCAGGGGTAAGTGAGCGATCCAGTGAGCGTTGGATGCGTCCATCCGGCAGCTCCAGCAGGACGACGTTCACATATGGAAACAGCTGAAAAATCGCCTGTCCCGTCGGTCGGGTCAGCTTGCGGCCTCCGGCGCCCTTTAATGGGTGTTCGGGTGTGATGAACTGGCGCACCCGGCGCTGAAAGACGCGGTAAATGGCCAAGGCCAAGAGAAACAAATAGCCCAATACCGCAACTCGTTCTGGCTTTTTGACATAGATCTCATCCGTGAAAAACGGATCTTTCAAAAAAGCGAAGTTCATTTCCACCGAGATCTGCCCTTTATACAGCTTCAAGATCTCTTTTGCATCCATTTGTTGACCCTTCCATTGTTTAGTGCAAAATAAAAATACACAGTTCTGCAACGTAAAGTGCAGAGCGTAAGGCAAAGAAAAAAGGCTTGCCAGTTCCTAACCTTTCCTCTACTGTGGAAGTTGTGAACGCATAACCAAACAGTGGAGGATGGAGAGGATGCTGACAATGCCTGAAGTTAATCGTAGCGAAAAATTGCGTGAAAAGAAAGGAGACGAAAAGATGAAGGTGCTCGAGTACCGCTTTGCCATTGCACCCATTTTTCATTTCATCGCAAACAAATCGATGGAAGCAGGCTTGCATTTATGTGATGGCCATGCAAAGCAAACCGTGCAGTTGTTTATGAATGATGCCGCTTCTGAGAAAGGGAAGAAGCGCATCGGGGCTATACAATATGAAGGATCCAACGATTACACAGCGAAAGAGCCCTGCATTGTCAGTTGGAGGTTCGAACGAGCGTTGCTTCCCGATGGCCTCAAACAAGATTTGGAGGCCATCACGGCGTTTCGCAGAGATCAAAACGAAGGGACGGCCATCAATCCAAACGCCCAGTCGATTGCCTTTAAATTTGAAGCGTTGACGGATGCCGCCAAAGAAACGATTGAGGCGATTACCGCCGTTCTTCAGAAGCACGCAAAGAGTTGAAGCGGTTATGTGTGTGTCATTTTTCGATGGATGGGACGGTGTGGCTAAGGCGGAGGTTGAAGAGGGAAACGGGGGATTAGGAATGGCGCATGTATTTCAAATCAAAACAAAACCGCATGGGTTTCAGCGGTACGACGAATTCATTCGCGATCAGGTCATTGGGATTGGCTGGCCGCTGATTGGCAATTTGGACGGCATAAGCAAAGATGAGCTGAGAGAGCGATTGCGCAACGTGTACCATTATTCGGGGGCGAAGCTTGGCAACGCTCTTGGCGCGATCTGGGCGTTTGTCCATACGATGGAACAAGGGGATATCGTGTTGGTTCGCCATGGCGCATGGCTCAGCATCGGCATCATTGGCCCCTATCGCTATGTGAAACATCTCGACAATGATATCGATGGGTTTTGCCACCAGCGATCGGTGGAGTGGAAGATCATCAATGAAAACGTTCGGTTGTATAATGAGAAGGTGCATGAAACATTGCGGAGCCCGGGAGTTGTGACAAAAAGCAAATATCCTGTACACGAGCTTCAACTAGGGATTTAACGGTGAAGCAGGAATGTTTGAGATATATATGAAATGGTTCAAAGGTCGAAAATCGTCATTTCGTCTCACTTCCTCGCGAAGAAAATCATGGTACAATGATGATGAAAGGTACAGCTAAGGAAACTTAGCGTCACAAAGCTACAGGGGCTAAGGGGAAACCTATGCCAGCCAGCTGCCATTACCAAAAAATAAAGGAGCATTCCCGTTAGGAGCTTTTCCGGGGACTTGATCAAAAAAAGCCCTCTTGGTATGATACAGGGGTGTCAACCACATCACTCACCATACCAAGGAGGACTTCAGATGAATTGTACACAAAACTATAAAATTGATCAAGTAACCGAACAAACGCTTGTCGTGGGTATTGATATCGCGAAACGAACCCACTACGCCTGCTTCGTGGATGACCGGGGGCGCGTGCTTCGCAAATCGTTCCCGATCTTCCAGTCGAAAGAGGGGTTTCAACAGCTGTATAAAGCGATTCAGGAGGCGATGCAAGCGTTCGGGAAGTCAGAGGTGATCGTCGCCGTGGAGCCGACCGGGCACTACTGGTTGAACCTGGCCTACTTCCTCGAGGAGCACGGGATCCCGTTGGTCATGGTCAACCCGGCGCATGTGTGTCGGTCGAAAGAACTTGATGACAACCTGCCGACGAAACACGACGCCAAAGACGCCCTGGTCATTGCCAGACTGGCAAAAGACGGACGATTCCTCGTTCCCCGGCTGCTGCACGAGATTGAAGCCGATTTGCGCGTGGGGAGCACGCTCAAAGAGAAGCTCCGCAAGGAACAGACGGCGGTGAAAAACGCGATCGTCCGCTGGACGGATCGGTATTTTCCAGAGTTTTGGACCGTGTTTCGTGACTTGGGGAAAACGGCGCTTTCGGTGTTGGAGTGGACGCCGCTTCCGGCTGATATGGCCGGCCGGACGGTGGAGGAGCTTCTTGAGGTGTACCGGCAAAGCGAAGGGATGAAATGCCCGCAGAAGGCCAAAATTCAGGCGTTGATCAACACCGCGAAGGACTCGATTGGGGTGACGGAAGGGACAGCGATGGCCCGGTTTGAGATCGCCGCGCTCGTCCGCCGATACCGCCAATTGGAGGCGGAGATCGCTGCACTGGACGCCGAGTTGAAGGCATTGGTTCAAACGACGATGGAGTACCAATGGTTGAAAACGGTCGACGGGTTGGGAGACGCCACGATCATCGATCTGCTGGCGGAGATCGGCAGCTTCGCCCATTATCGGGACCCGCGCCAATTGGTGAAGTTGGCGGGCCTGACGCTCAAGGAGAACTCCTCCGGCCAGCGCAAAGGGCAAAAGCACATCTCCAAACGGGGACGGAAACGGTTGCGCTCGGTGCTGTTTCGGGCGATGATTCCGCTGATTCGGCATAACGAGGCGTTTCGCGAGCTGCATGAGTATTATACGACCCGATCCGTCAATCCGCTGACCGGAAAGCAGTCCATCGTCGCCTTGTGCCGGAAGCTGTTGAATGTGCTGTTTGCGATTTGTACGAAGAAACAAGCGTTTGACGCGGAGCGAATGAAACAGGACGTCTTGTCCCAAGTGCAACGGGCGGCCTAAGGCCTCCCCCCTGCGAACGGAAGAATCGTTGGACAACGAGATGACACCGGAGAAGCTGGCGTGATTTCATCCATTCGACCTTGAGTCCCTAAAGGAGCTTGGCCGGCCTCCGCCTGATGACGAGACCGAACGAGGGAATGTTGGCGCGAAGACGCCCGGAGACATGGGAGGGTTCGTCCTCATCAGCGACGCGGAGATCCAAAGGGTGCATCGAATATGCTTCCCCCGCGGCAGGAAAATATAACCAGCCGTGGCCGCGAAGCGCACCCTAGGTCTGTAAGATATCCACAAAACTGAAAAAGGATGTAAGGGATTTTGTCGAAAAATATTTTTTGGACACCCCTGAGAGGCCGAAAAGCCTTGATAGATCAACATTTCTAGAGGGAGGAATTGGTAATGTTGAAGAAAGGATGGCCGATTTTGGTGGCGTCGATGCTCGTCGCCTCTCCGGCGTGGGCGGCCGCCAAACCTGCGGGCAAAGCGCATGAGCGCGAAACGATGGTGAAGAAAGTGGAAGTCGTCGTCAAGAAGAAGACGGAACAAAAGGAAACAGAGGCGAAGAAAAAACAGGAATCGTCCAAGCAACAAAAATGGCTTGCGCAAAAGTTGGCGCTGTTACATAAAAAAGTAGGCCAAATTGAAGAGCGGCTAGACAAAGTGACCGCTCGCATTCAAGCATTGAGCGAAGCGGAATCGTCAACGGACACGCAAACGACGCCTGCTGATTCGTTGCCAACGGGCGAGCCGTCTGCTTCTCAACCGACAGAAGTCACAGCGGCAACTGACGCTCCGAGTGGACAAGCCATAGCGGCCAATGACGCTGCCGCTCCAGCTTCCAGCGGGCAAACGGTAACGGAGGCGCCGTCTCCGAATTCTCCACAACCTGTTGGTGAAGACCAAGAGGAACTCGATGAAGAAAAACAAGAGCAAATTGATGGCCTCATCGGCCAGCTCATCGCGCTGTCCAACCAGCTGCGGGCGGTGACGAATGAAATTCGCGCCCTTGAAAAGAAAGTCGGCGCCAACAACGCAGACATTCAGAAGGTAAAAGAAAAAGTCAAGGCGTTGAACGACCAAGTGCAAGCGAACAAAAAGGCGTTGCTTCAGTTGCTGTAGAAATCAAGGGAGAAGGCGTCCCAAACGTTGGGGCGCCTTTTTGCATTAACGGAAGGACGTCCTTATTCCCGTTTTTAAGGAAAAAATGAATTTAATCAAGAACTTTTGCATGATTTTTGACATAAACTAATCATATATTCCGCTTTTTGAGGAAAAATACATGGAAAATCAATTGTTCTCAGTTTATAATTGATTGTAGAAGCAAGGTCAAAAGTTTGATGAAAACTCCACACGGATCATCCCATTGAGCATCGCAGGGATGTTCAAGGTTGGATTCGTCATTTTAGATATACGGGAGGTGAAGTGTATGGTAAATACAAACAAAATTGTAGGTCAGAATGTCAAAAAATATATAGAAGGGAAAGGCATTAAACATTCATGGGTGATGGAACGCACTGGTATTAAGAAGACAGCTTATTATAATTTCTTGAAAGGCGAAGGAAATGTGGAGGAGTATGTTGCAAAGATCAATAAGCTGTTCCGCATTAACGATCCGTTCTTTTTTTACAAGGCAGATATGGAGTTAAATGGAAAAACGTTTGGCCGCAGCCGATCTGATTCATTTATGAATTATGTGGCCCTTTCGTTTCACGGTGCAGAGGACGAAGAATTCAAAAAGGGCATGCATCTTTTCAGCGAATTTGTTGAACTGATCGATGTGTTAAAATCAGTGACAAATTCCGAACATCCAAGGGGGTAGTCCATTGATTGCAAAAGACAATCTTGAAATGATTCTAGAGCATAACAAAACACATTTGCCGAAAATGAAAAGGGCAATGGACCGTATTTACTCCCTCGGAGATCCTCTTGCTCATGTAAAGCCGCTTGATTTTATAAAAACTTATCTTTACGAGCATGCAAATGTATTGCAGTTTCCGATTCAACATGCTGACTATGGTGGGCTTGTGTATTACTATAACGGTGATTATTATGTCCATATTAATACCGCACAGCCGAGAATATATGAAAATTTCATGTGGGCGCACGAGTTTTATCATTTCTTTTTTGACAAGGAGAAAATTAAGAACCCTGACCAAAATTTTATCATGATTGATCATATTTATGATGAAAAAGAGCGGCTTCCTAATCTCTTTGCTGCCGAATTTTTAATTAATGATTTTGTGTTGGAAAGAAGTTTTCGATTTTTGGAGACCGCTCACATGAAACAATCTCTCTCCCAAAAAATTATGCGATTAATCAGTGTCTTCCAGATCCCGTACAAAGCGTTAGTTGTGAAACTTGCTCAAAACGAATTGATCACGATTAACGAAGCAAAAGATGCATTGGACTATGATTATAGAAATCGTATTCCCCATGATATAGACAAATCATTGTTCGAGCCTAGTTATACGATAAACATCAGCGGGTTTGATGAATTATATGAAAAGGCAAAAGGATTGATGTATGAGGAGGATCTTCAATCGATTAAAAAATTTTATGATAAGCTATATGAACAAGTGTTGGCGTCAGTGCATGATCAAAGGGGGACGAAAGGATGAAGGTCCTCGATTCCCCTGTTTTAGAATCCGTTCGCCCGTTTATTTCAGATAATACGGTCCAACTGTACCAGTCACTAAATGAACATCAAGCATTTTATATGTTAGATAATATGATCTTAACGAAATTCAGAAAACAAATATCAAATTTGCCGCTTTTGCTGCAGGCATTTCATCAGTCTCCGATTTTTCTTATTCCTGATGCAGTGTTAGAAGAGTCTTGTAGGAATATACCCACAAAGGGTAACTATTCACCCCAGTGCTAGTGTATAAAAAAGCCCAGCACAAATAGGGCATTTCGGTCATAGAAAATGCCCTAGGTAGCGGAAAGAACTCGATCGATCGTTTCGCCTGCCAACAGAAGACATAACGAATCCCACACGTTTTTTTCGTGTTTCGTCAGTGTGGAAACGATGCTTCTTGCGATGCAAAACGACTGCGCGAATGTTTCTTCGCGAAACGTACCCGAAATGTTCTCTTTGACTTTGACCATGCGAAGATCGCGTTCGGCTTGGTTGTTATCAAAGGGAACATGTACTTCACGTAAGAAACGCAGCGCTTCTTCCTTTCGTTTTTGAAGGCGTCGAACAAAAGCGAGTGCTTTTTTCGGAAGAGGCGTCATCGTTTCTAATCGGTGTTGTGCTCTTTCTAGGATGCGATCATACACTCGTTCCCACCGTCTCGCTTCTTCTTCGGAAAGTGCACCGTGATGGGCTTCGACGGCTTGCTTGGCGGCTAACAGAAACGTGGTCATGCGCATCGCCCACGTATGCCCCTGTTCGATGAATCCTTTTAACTCACGCAAATGGTGGGCATGACAAAGGGCATGGGTGGCATGTGTGTATTTCGGATACGTACCGAACGCATCGTGCATCATCGTCCCTTCATATCGGGGAAGAATCCCGATATCATCGGTCGCTTTTTTTCCACGAGAAGCGTGAGGAGCCAAGTATGTATATCTCGATGTACACGCGACATGCACCCATGCGAGTTTCCCATTGATGCGCAAACTCGTTTCATCGACATGCAGGATGTTGGATTCAAGTAAGGCGTCTTCGATGATGTCCATATTTGATTCCAACGATTCGCGTCCTCGTTTCACCATATTGGCAAGAGTTCCCGTACTAATCGAGTGTTGATATAACGCTTCGATTGTATCACTTAAACGCTTGTACGGGATCAATTGGATATGATGTAAATAAACAACGAGCGCCGTGAGCCGTGGACCGTATTGCACATGATTCGTGACATGGGATGGGAATTCGGCTTGTTGAACACATCGACAATGTGGACACGATTTCACTTCACGTTCATGTTGTGTCACCTCGATCGCCACAGGAGGGACATCAAACACTTGACGGATATCGACTTTGAACGGTTTGACTTCACGCAAAGAAGCTCCACATCCTTGACACGTATGCACACGGTGGACGACACGATGATGTGGACGTTCCACTTGACGGAGCGTCGTTCCTTGATGTCCTTCTTGTCCGCCTGGCTTGTTGCCAGATGGTTGACGAGAAGAACGTGTGTTGGCAAAACGGTCAGAAGATGGGGGCAAATGGCTATTAGAGCTGTTTTTTTTCGTGCGTGCTTCCAGCTCTTGAACGCGATACTTGAGTTGTTCATTTTCTTTGCGTAGCTGTTTGTTTTCTTTCAACAGTTGCTCAATGACTTGTTGTTGGTGAGTAATGAGCTGCTTTTGTTGTTGGACTTTGCTGATTAAGCTTTCAACTGTAAATACAGCTTGTTGTACCGTCAACATGCGATTCACCTCCTTGTCTATCAATATTCACATCATGGACAGGAAAAGCAAAAAATATTCAGCTCACTTTATGATGTGGCTGAATAGTTACCACAAAGGAACGGTATAATGATTATTACTTTGAGCTTTTCAAACAATTATCGGAGAAGAAACAGCTGTATATTCTATCGATGCAAACCATTTATCACTTATTAGAGAAAGGAATGACGAAAAAGCAACGCATATTGGATGTGATGAAACAACTAGCTTTGCAAGCTTTCAGAGTCAATAGAGATATTATTCATAACCTGGAACGATGTGAATTATCCTCCATTTCGGATCTTCCAAAATTGAGACAAATCATTTTACATAACGGAAATAATGCAGGAGAGCGCTTTATTTGTTTTTTCTCATTATTGCTTGTTCATCAGTACTACGGTCCTGCCTATATATGTAGTGATGACGGCAAAGGTGTATATACGATGTATAATACTTTTGTAAATAACGAAAGTTTATTTGGAATATTAGGTATCGATGATTTTTTAGGATTTAAACAGCAATACATCCTGCTGTCTTATGACCGTATTCTACAATTATCCATTCAAAATACGAAGTTAAGCTCCGAAGAAATCTATGCTTTTGTGCACAGCAGCGGTCGAAACGAGTCGAGGAAGGTCATTTATTCGTTAGATGGACAGTCATTCCATACAGAAATTAAAAATGCCAATTTGGCAAAATGGATTGAAGAAGGAAAAATAGAGATTTCCTTTTAACGGAGGGGCATCCGTTGCTTCTCAAAAGTTGCGAAAGCTCGATAGAGGCAGAGAGCCGCAAGGAAGATCCGTTATGAAAAAAGCTTATTTTGTTGAAATCAAACCGACAACTGAACAAGCGATCAAAATAAACAAAACGATTGGTGTTTGTCGCTGATGGCCTCATCGGCCAGCTCATCGCGCTGTCCAACCAGCTGCGGGCGGTGACGAATGAAATTCGCGCCCTTGAAAAGAAAGTCGGCGCCAACAACGCAGACATTCAGAAGGTAAAAGAAAAAGTCAAGGCGTTGAACAACCAAGTGCAAGCGAACAAGAAAGCATTGCTTCAGTTGCTGTAGAAATCAAAGGAGAAGGTGTCCCAAAACGGCGGGACACCTTTTTTCGCATCAACGGAGAATGTTGATGGACGTGTTCTACAGGTGCCACAATCATGCTGAATCATGGCTTCTTTTCACTGTCCCGAGGCAGCCCATGTTTTTGATTTTCCTAATTTTCGTTCTCCTTGAAATCATGAAGTTGATGGTTTCTTTCTGAATCCATGATGAAAACGCGCTGCAACTGCTTAGAGCACTTGATATCATCCGTCCGTGAGCCGTCTTGTGCCCGAAAATCATAAATTATTCAATTTGGACTTCAGTTTTTCCAGCAACTCGTTCGTACTTGCGGAAATTCCCTTTTTGATTAAGTGGACTATGGCCTCATTGAAACTGTTCAATTCATTTCCTAATTGATAAATCCGGATTTGGTTCAATAGATCGACAGGTAGGTCAATGGTCACTTTGTTCTTTGCTGGCTGCTCTTTTTCTTTGTATTCCGCTTGGTCTTCGGGATGTTCATACTTCCATTCTGGCAGCGCAAGGCATCTTCCTTTTTCTAAATAGACAAATTGCAATTCCGGATTGTTCCCGACGTTCATTCTTACATTTCGCTCAAGTGTCTGTGATAAGGATTGAACTGCATCTTTCGCCTGGCTTTGGACAAGCCCTTTTTCCAAAGCGATTTTTGCCAGTTCTTTGGCGCTTAACGGTATTTTCATCTCTTGAAGGATCTTCGCTGCTGCCTGTTGGATGGTCAACATCATATTCACCTCCTTGAATTGCATTATAAATGATTTTTTTTGTTTGTTTCAACATAAAAAATCATATTATTGATTTTATTGATTTTTTTGTTGTTATAAATCATAAAATCATGTCCGGTTCTTTCATCGCTTCTTAATCTGCATACTTCAGAATAGGGGGGATATAATTTTCTTTATTTACAAAATCTTTATTATATATTTACATATTTTATCTTTTTTTCTTTTATTTTCAGTTTATATTGAAAATGAAATTGTACAAAAAATGGAGGGAGAGGGAAATGAAGAAGAGGTATATGCCGATAGCGGCATTGTCCGCTTTGTCGCTTGCTGCTGAGGCGGCGCCCGGTTTGGTCCAAGCGGCCGATGCGGGTCGGGCGGAGCAGTTGGTGGCCAAAGCCGAAGCGCTGGCAGGGGCATTGAAATGGGAAGTGTCATATGAGTACCGGAAACAGAAGGTTCCGGATCGGGCGCTTGACTATCCTGATATGCGGCTATTTCAGGAAACAAAACAAGCGTTGCAGGCGGCTGAGCAAGAAGTAAGAAAAATGAGCGGCAAAGAGAGAGAAGGATTGGAAGCACGGCTGTCGGAGCACGTGCGGGTGTATGTGCAGCGGGCGGTTGCCTACATTGATGCCGTGTCGGCGGGAAAAAGCATGGCGAAAAAAGCCCAAGAGCTGGCCGAGCAGTTGAACAAGGGGGAAGGAGGCCGAGCGTTGGAGCAGGCTTATCATGCTTTATCAAAAGAAATTCGTACCAAAACACCGATATTGTACCGCGTCTATGGGGCATCGACGCGCCAAGCGCTGTTTGACGGATATGTAAAGCCGGCGGAACGAGTGAGACAAGTGGCTTTGTATCCGGTATCGATCCAGATTGAGGCGGATCGTTTGCGCGCTTCTGTGGCTGAGGGGCGATTGGATGATGTCATCGCTTGCCAAACGCGCATCGATCGGTGGCTCAAAGAGGGGAACACCTCGGGGGCGATGCGGGAAAACAGCCGTCTGCGCGAGAGCATCCGTGCTTATGCGCAAGCGGCCAAAAACGAAGCAGCAACGCGATGGACGATTATTGAGGCGGCATCCACCGATCCGAATCATCCGACTGCCGCGGGTGGAACGGCGGGGAAAGAACAGGAGTATGATCGGCCGGTGGTGCTGCTTGCCGGTGATAAGCAGTATGTTCGCTTCGCGTATGCCCATGTGAAGGGAGATGTCTTGATCAAGGGAAAAGGAAATGGCGCCGGCACGGTTGTGTTGGATCATGTACACGTGACCCCTGGGGCGGTTGGCGACGGGAAGCTTATTGTCGATGATATAAGCGAACACACTCTGTATCAACGATCTGTGTCTGCGGAGCAATTGGACATTCGCGATGTGAACGGGGCGCATATTGTGGCCAGCGAAGGAACAAGGGTGAAAACCGTCCGGCTCATTGACGAAGCCGGCAGCGAGGGAACATTGGTGTTGGAAGCGAAAGAAGCCGGGGCGTATGATTCACTTGTCATTGAAGCTGCACATTCTCGGACTTTGGTGGAATTGCGCGGGAATTTTTCCAAGACGAATGTCCAAGTGGCGGGCAATGGGGCGTCTGTGAACATCAAAGCAGGCACGGTGGTGCAACAACTCGATGTGAAAGCGGGCGCAGACATTGTTGCTGAGAAGGGAGCAGAAATTCAAGCGATCGATATCGCAACTGCTAAACAAGGGGAGCGCGTTCAGCTCAAAGGCGATTTGGCGAAAACGACGGTCGTTGTAAGCAATGGGAATGGGCGAATTGAAATTGGTGATCAGACGGTAGTCAAAGAAATTCGAAAAGGCGCCACTGTGCAAGGAACAGTCGAAATCGCCAATCGGGGTGTTGTGCAGACGGCAGTCGGTGTGGCCATTCAGGGACAGACGTCAGGAACCGTCTCCAACCCAGGTTCCGTCAGCGGAGCGAGCGGAGGGGGAATGGCTGATGTGACGCCCCCGCATTTGTCGTTGGCTTCTTCCCCGCGGGTGACAGTCGGAAAAGACATTACCGTCCAATCCGATGAGGAAGGCATCGTCTATGCTGTGCCGAGCAGTGAACAGCCGCATTCCTTGGCGGAGTTGGAAGCGCTCGTATCAAGCGGCAAGGCGAAAAAAATTTCTTTAACCGCTCCCGGGACGAATGTACGGGTGAGCACGTCCGGATGGACGATTGGCACTTATCGCTTGTACGAGGCGGATCGTTCCGGAAATGTGTCCGCCCCGACGGATACGTTGACCGTTGAGCCGTTTGAGTTGATGATCATGCATACGAATGATACGCACGGGCATTTGGAGCGGGCGGCGCGGCGCATGACAGCGATCAAACAAGTGAGAACCGAACATCCGGACGCGCTGTTGCTTGATGCCGGTGATGTGTTTTCCGGAACGCTGTATTCTAGTGAGTTTAACGGATTGGCCGATTTGGCGCTCATGAATTTGGCCGGATATGATGCGATGATATTTGGAAACCATGAATTTGACAAAGGAACGGGTGTGTTGGCTGATTTTGTGAAAGAGGCGAGGTTTCCGTTTGTCAGCGCGAACGTCGATTTGTCGAACGATGTCCACCTGGGCGGACGATTCCATGACACGATTGCCAGCCAACCGGAGAACGGAAACGTGTATGAAGGTGTGATCAAAGAAGTAAACGGTGAAAAAATTGGCATTTTTGGTTTGACAACCGCGGAGACAAAGCAAATTTCCAGTCCGGGCGATGGTGTGAAGTTTGAAGATTATTTGCAAGAAGCGCGCAAAGCGGTAGATGATTTGCGCCGCCAAGGAGTGAATAAGATCATCGCCCTCACCCATATCGGCTTTAATGACGGGGGAGGAGATAATGATCTCACTTTAGCGAAGGAGGTGGAAGGCATCGATATTATTGTCGGCGGCCACTCCCATGATAAATTGGCGGAGCCGGTCATCGACCGAACGGGAGAAGAGCCGACGGTCATCGTACAGGCGAATGAATACAACAAATATCTCGGCACGCTCGATGTCCAATTTGATGAACAAGGGAAAGTCATCAGCTATGCGGGGAAGCTGATCGATATTGACCAAAAAACCGGTGAAATGTATGTGTTGAAAGAAGATGAGGAAGCGGCTGCCCTGCTTGATGAGAAGTACACGCCGAAAATCGTGGAAAAGCAAACGACAGTTGTTGGACAGACGACCGTTCCGCTTGTTGGCGGCAATCCTCCGGCGCGGGTCGGTGAAACGAATTTAGGCAATATGATCGCCGACGGCATGTTGGCGCGGGCGAAACAAATCGACCCGAGTGTGTCGATCGCGTTTCAAAATGGGGGCGGGGTTCGCACTTCCATTCCGGCGGGAACGATTACGCTGGGAAAACTGCTTGAAGTCATGCCGTTTGGCAATTCGCTTGCCATTATGCGGTTGACGGGGGAAGAAATCAAGCAGGCTCTGGAAGTCAGTGTAAAAGATGCGCCAACGAAACCATTCGGGGGATTTTTGCAAGTAGCGGGGCTTCGGTTTGTTTATGACAGCGGGCAGCCGGTTGGACAGAAAGTGGTATTTATTGAGGTGAACGAAGGTGGCCGTTACATTCCGCTCGATCCGAACAAAACCTACGGGGTGGCAACCAACAACTTTACGGCGAAAGGCGGCGATGGATATGAGGTGTTCGCCAAAGCGTATCGAGAGGGGCGTGTGAGCGAGCCGGGCTTTGTCGATTGGGAAATGGCGAAGCAATACATTGAATCCCAGCCTGACAAAACAGTCGCGCCGAACGTGGAAGGGCGGATTTTCGATTTGGCCTCTATAATTGTTCCGGCGGCCGAGTTCAGCGGGACAGCGGACAAGCCGAAAATGTATAACGGCCATGTGGCGGTGGAAGCGAAAGATGTGAACCAACTTCAATATGCGGTCATCAAAGGGAATTTGTATATTCGCGGCAATCATTCTGTCACGCTTGATCATGTTACAGTCGAAGGGGATGTGTATTTGCTTGACTAACGTGCAGGCGTTGGCCCAATCCTCCCGCTTCCGTGGGTGGAAGTGGGGGGACGCATTGGCGCCGGTTGTTTTAGAAGGTCGGTGATCGAATGGAGAAAACGGATGCAGCAAGGATTTTTTGAATTGCAAAACAGCGTGGAAAGGGGACTTTCTTTGCATTCATGAACCGATGATTTGAAGAAACTACTGTTTATCACCAGTCCTTTTCGATTTGAAAACAACTGTCGACGCTTGCAGGCGGGAAAAATTGAAACCTTTCTGGGGGAGCTTATGATGAAAAGCAAACGGTGGAAAACGGCGGTTCTGATTGCATGGCTGTTCGCTTTGGCGCTGTCGTTGTTGACACCGGCGGTTTCTCGGGCCGATGGGGCTGTGACGGTGGCCGAGGCGATTGCCCGCAACAGCGGGACCGCGACGGTAGAAGGCTATATTGTTGGCGTGGTTCAGTCGGGAAGCGGCGCATCTGTGACCTATTCATTGTCCGCGCCGTTTACAGTGGAGACAAATATCGCTCTTGCGGATCGTCCGAATGAAACTGATCGAAACAAAATTCTGCCTGTGCAATTGCCGCCCGGAGCGATTCGGGAAGCATTGAATCTAAAGGCCCATCCGGAGAATGTCGGAAAGAAAGTTCGTATTACAGGAAGCTTGGCCGCATATTTTGCCGTGCCGGGCTTGAAAGCGCCGACGGCGTATTCTTGGGTGGAGAGCGCGACATCTAGAGTTGAACCTGTGACCGCTGCGCCGGGGCCGGAGGCGGTGCCAGAAGGGACGTTTATTCGCCTAGTGACAGCGACCGAAGGAGCGACGATTTATTATACAGTGGATGGCAGCGAGCCGACGACATCCAGTTTCGTATATCGTGAACCGATTCCAGCGGAAGCGATGACGATCAAAGCATTTGCGGTAAAGGAGGGCATGGAGCCCAGTGTTGTTTCGGTGTTTACGTATTCCGTCCTCACTCAAGCAGTGCGCATACATGACATTCAAGGTGTCGGCCATCGTTCGCCCTGGGACGGGAAGCAAGTGACAGGCGTCGAAGGCATTGTCACGTATGTCCCGGACGCCAATCATTTGTACATGCAAGATCCAAAGCCGGACAACGATGAGCGCACGTCGGAAGGCATTTTTGTGTACAAGCCATCCCATGGCGCCAAGCCGGGGGACATGGTTTTGATCGATGGAGCGGTCACGGAATGGCTGATGGAAGGGTATGCGGAAAAAGCCGATACCGATTTGACAGTCACAGAAATCGATGCATCGAAAGGATCGCTTCGCATCGTGCAAAGCGGCCAACCGTTGCCGGCTCCTGTGGTCATTGGGCGGGACCGGGCATTGCCGACGGAGGTGATCGATAATGACGGTTTTTCTGAATTCGATCCTAACGAAGATGGCATTGACTTTTTTGAGAGTTTAGAAGGCATGCTTGTTCAAATCGAGGAGCCGAAAGTGATCGGTCCGCAAAAGTACGGGCAAATCCCGGTTGTTCCGCAGTCCATCCCAGTCGATACGCGAGCAGGGGGATTGCGCCTGTCCGAGAATGATGCCAATCCAGAGCGAATTCTTCTGTATGTGCAAGACAGAACATTCGTCGCCAAAACTGGAGATTCGTTTGCCGGACCGGTCACAGGGGTGATGAGCTACCGCTATGGCAATTACAATGTGCTTGTTGACCACGAGCGACTTCCACGTCTTCTCGAAGGCGCGGTGTCTCCGGAGACGACGGACATTGTTCCCGATCCCGACCAATTGACGATTGCTTCGTACAATATCGAAAATTTTTCCGCCCGATCGAGCGACGAAAAAGCGAACCAGTTAGCCGATGATCTTGTTTATAGGCTGAAAAGCCCGGACATCATCGGATTAATGGAAGTACAAGACAATGACGGAGAAACGGATAGCGGAGCGACAAACGCTGATCAAACGATGGCACGTCTCATTCAAAAGGTGAAAGAGCGTGGAGGGCCGGACTATGTGTATATTGATGTTGCGCCGCAAAACAATCAAGATGGCGGCGCGCCCGGGGGCAACATTCGTGTCGGATTTTTGTACAATCGGGATCGCGTGTCGCTTGCGGACGGAAGACAGGGGGCGGCGACGGAGGCGGTGGCGTTTACCGATGGGCGCTTGACGCTCAATCCAGGGCGAATTGATCCAAACAATCCCGTTTTTCAAGAGACTCGCAAGCCGTTGGCAGCTCAATTTGAATTTCGCGGCCAAACGGTGATCATCATTGCGAACCATTTCAACTCCAAAAACGGGGATGCACCTCTGTTCGGCAAAATCCAGCCGCCTGTGCGCCCAAGTGAGGCAAAACGCGTGCAAATCGCTGAGGTCGTTCATCGTTTTGTCCAAGATGTGTTGGAGAAGCAGCCGAATGCCAATGTCGTTGTACTTGGCGATTTGAATGATTTTGAGTTCTCCGCTGCTGTAAAGACGTTGAAAGGAAGCGAATTGGTGAACATGATGGAAAGCGTGCCGGCGGATGATCGGTATTCGTATATTTATGAAGGCAATTCCCAACTCCTTGACCATATTCTTGTGTCAAAACGCTTGGCTTCCTCAACGAAGGCGGATATCGTCCATATCAACGCTCCGTTTATGGAAGGAAAGCGGGCGAGCGACCATGACCCTGTGCTTATTCAAACATCGCTTTCGAGCAAGGAGGAAACAACTCCACAACAACCATGGACGCACTTGGCAAATGTATCCTTGAACCGGCTTGTTGTGCAAACGGTGCACGCATTCTTGTCAGTGGAGGGCATGTCTTCCATTCGCGACGGCATATGGCTGCAACACAACGCTGTGCTGCGGGGAGAGGGGCTTCGGCACACGAAGGTGGTCATCTGTCCTGTTGCTCCGGGGGCTGTCGTGGATTTTCAAGGAGCCGTCGTGAAAGAGGTAGTCATTGCGAATAGACATGTAAAGGAAATTCGCGGGGCAGAGTATGTGCAAACATGGAACATAGCTGACGGGGTTGACTTGTCCATGATCGTGATCAAACGTCCAAACGGCGAGCCGATTCATCCGACCACGGTTCGACCTTGATGGAAAGTAGTAGCGATTCCCGCCCATGTGGCGGGAAAGGTGCTGTTTTCTTTTTCATTCGTCAAAAATGGACCTTCCCCAAAAGGTGTACGTGACTTTTAGAAAAACAAACATGATAGAAGTTTCGCTCAATCGATTTGAATGATCTCCCACCTACGCAAATGCTTAGAGGTGGGAGATTCTTGGGAACACCCGCCCCACGGCAGGTTGCCAGCCAAGCCATCCCCGTGCGTCCCATTGTTTAGCTGTCTTACGAAGACAGCCAACGAAGTCCTTCTTTCAAGATATTTTAGGCGCGTTGGGGAACATCCTTGATGGAAGACGCTGATTCATTCCCCACTTCCGCTGATTGCGCGAAAGTGGGGGCTTCTCGGTTAGAGATGATAAATGGTAAAAAAAGAAAATGATCTTTTTGATTTCGTCTACCAGGAAACTTCCTTCTGTCAAGTACATTTTGTGGTAAAGAGTATTTTTTCTAACAATTTTGTGTTTTTTGTGATATGATGACAATGGTACAAATTTTTCGAATCACTAAAGGGGGATGGGCATTGAAAAAACGGAAGAAATACGCGGCGGCGAGCGTGGTGTTGGCGTTGGGGCTGCTTGCTCCGGCTGTGTTGCCGACCGCAGCGGGCGCGGAAGACCGAGATGTCGTCAAGCTGCGCATTTTAGAGACGACGGACGTACATATGAATCTTGTCAACTACGATTATTTCAAAGATAGTCCGACGAATGAGTTCGGGTTGTCGAAAACGGCGCGTTTGATCGAGCAGGCGCGCGCTGAGCAGCCGAATACGCTTCTGTTTGACAATGGGGATTTGATTCAAGGAACGCCGCTTGGCGACTATGTGGCCAAAGTGAAGCCGCTGCAAGACGGAGAAGTGCATCCAGCGGTGAAACTGTTGCATTTGTTGAAGTACGATGCGGCGACGGTTGGGAACCATGAGTTCAACTATGGATTGGATTTCCTCAATGAAGTGTATGACGATGCCAAGCTGCCGATCGTGAATGCGAACGTGTACCGTGACGATCATGACCAAAATCCGGATAACGATGTCAACTATTTCACGCCGTATCAAATTTTAGAGAAAGAAGTCGTTGATGAAGACGGGGAGAAACATACGCTGAAGATCGGCGTCATCGGCTTTGTGCCGCCGCAAATTATGGATTGGGACAAAGCGAATTTGCAAGGGAAAGTGATTGCGAAAGACATTGTGCAGTCGGCGCAAAAGTATATTCCGAAAATGAAAGCGGAAGGGGCCGATTTGATCGTTGTGCTATCGCACTCGGGCATTGAGACCGGCGGAAACAGCCCGAATATGGAAAATGCATCGTATTATTTGACGCAAATTCCGGGGGTCGACGCCGTGTTGACCGGCCACCAACATAAAAAATTCCCGGCCCTTCCAGGCACGACACCAGATTTTCCAGACGGAAACGGAATCAACAATGAAACCGGCACGATTAACGGTGTTCCGGTGACGATGCCGGGTTCATGGGGCGATACGCTCGGCGTGATCGACTTGACGGTCGAGCAAGTTGACGGGAAATGGAAAGTGACGCAAGCGAAAGCCCAACTCCGTCCAGTGTATGACAAGGCGACGAAAACGCCGCTTGTCGACAGCGACCCGGCCGTTGAGCAGGCGATTCAAGCGGAACATGAAGCGACGATTCAGTACGTCCGCAGCCCGGTTGGAAAAACAACGAGCCCGATCAACAGCTATTTTGCGCTTATCAAAGACGATCCGTCCGTGCAAATCGTCACGAATGCGCAAAAATGGTATGTCGAAAAGATGTTGAAAGGGACGAAATATGAAGGCCTTCCGGTGCTGTCGGCCGGCGCTCCGTTCAAAGCCGGCGGACGCGGCGGGGCGAGCTACTATACCGACATCCCGGCAGGGGAAATCGCCATTAAAAACGTTGCTGATTTGTACTTGTATCCGAACACGGTGTATGCGCTGAAAATTACGGGAGCCGAGTTGAAAGAATGGCTTGAGTGGTCGGCGGGGCAATTCAACCAAATCGACCCGAACAAGACAGACGTTCAGCCGCTCATCAACAATGACTTCCCGACGTACAACTTCGACATTATTGATGGAGTGACGTACGAGATCGATGTCACCGAGCCGGCGAAATACGACAAAAACCAAAATGTGATCAATCCGAACGCGAGTCGGATTAAAAACTTGAAATTCGAAGGCAAGCCAGTGACGCCGAACATGGAATTTATCGTCGCAACGAACAACTATCGGGCGACGACAAACCGGATCATCAATCCGGGCGGGAAAAACACGATTTTGGCTGCGCCGGATGAAAACCGGCAAGTGATCATCGACTACATTCGGGAAAACGGAACGATCAACCCGTCGGCAGATGGCAACTGGCGGTTTGCGCCAGTGAAAGGGAAAGCGCCGGTGACCGTCACGTTTGAATCGTCGCCGGAAGCGCAAAAATACTTGCCGCAAGACGGCAGCATCCGCTATGTCGCTACTTTGCCGAGCGGATTTGCCCAATATGAATTTACCTTGCCGCTTTGGAAGGAAGAAAAGCCCAACCCGCCAAAGCAGCCGGAGAAGCCAACCACTCCTCCAGGCCAAGTGAAAAAAGTGTACTGGGATGGCGTGGAGCTGAAAAAAGGGCAAATCGGCCGCTTGACGGTGCAAAAGCCGATCAATCTATGGAAACGGACGAAGGATGGGCGCCTTAAGTTCGTCCGCATCTTACAGCCTGGGGAAGTATACCGCGTCTACGGGTATGACGCGCGCTTCGGCGGGCAGTACGCGGTCGGCGGCGGGTATTACGTGACCGACATCGACACGCACATCCGCTACGAAACGCCGTCAAAGGAGAAGTTGAAGCAAGCAAATGGATGGTAACATCAAACACGGCCTTGTGCCGCCATTCATGGCGGGCAAGGCCGTGTTTTTTGCCTCAATGATAGAGCGGAATGTCTTTACAACGCGATCGCAGGCATCAAGGCCATGCCACCAACCGTGGTTCGGTCCAACGGACGAATTCATCAGTCCACGGTCGGGTTGTGATCGACCAAGCGATAGTAGAGACGGTCGTTTTTCTAGGAACCCAAACCGAAACCGAACCGCCATTGACTTTGAACTCCCCCCATCCATCACTGTTGATGGTGACGGTGTCACTCCGGTTGCCGGTAAGGTCATAGAACACTTTTCCGGCGTGTTGTTTGCCAACGTACATCCATTTGCTTCCTCCCGGCCCATCGGTGATCAGTGCGGCCAGTCCGGATCCTGGTTTTTCAGTGACGCCTTCCCTTGTCCACCCGATGATGTCGGAGTGATCAAGATAATCATGTTGCGTTCCGTAAGCATAATCCCTGCGCGCGATGAGGAGCGGATCGATTTTGCTTTTCAGCGAAGGAATGTTATATTGTGGAATGCCATAATAGTCACCATAAAAGACGCACGGGTATCCTTCCTGCCGAGTTAGAATAAAGGCGTAAGCCAACGGTTTGAACCATGGGTCGACCCATGACTGCAGCGCTTGGCCGGGTTCGGTGTCATGATTATCAACGAAGGTGACGGCCAATGTTGGTTGATCTTTCATGAGAGTATTGGTCATTAACGTGCGCATATCAAATGTGCCCCCTGATTTGGAAGCGGTATAAAATTTGTTGTGTAACGGGGCATCAAACAAAGACATCGTTCCGTTTGTTTTCGTAATGTAATTGTGCAACTTGTTGATGTCATAGCTCCAATATTCCCCGACGGTAAATAGCGGCTTGCCAGTCTGAGAACGCACATACGACAACCAATCAGGAAAAAAACTGAACTTAATATGCTTGACGGCATCAAGCCGGAACCCATCAATGTTCGTTGTGTTGACATACCATTTCCCCCAGTTTTTCAGCTCGGTCACGACTTCGGGATGATCCATATCAAGGTCGGCATACATTAAGTAGTCATAGTTTCCGTTTTCCGTGTCTACTTCCCAATCCCACGCTTTGCCGATGCCGCGGAATTTGTAAATGCGGCTTAATTTTCGGCTTTCGTCCCAATCAACGCCGTCAAAATGGTACCAGCGCCACTTAAAGCTGGAGTAGGTGTTGCCCCGCCCGGGAAAATCAAATTTCGTCCATGCTTGGATTTGATAGGTGCCCGAGATTTCTTGGTTGCGGTCGGACGGATTGACTTCGACGGCGTCCACCCATTCCGTGCCGTCGGCGCCGCCTTTATGGTCGAACACGACATCGGCGTACACTTGCATTCCAGCGGCGTGGGCGGCTTGAATGGCTTGAAGATATTGAGCTTTTGTTCCATATTTTGTGCGGACGGTCCCTTTTTGATTGAATTCGCCGAGGTCATACAAGTCGTATACTCCGTACCCTACGTCGCTGCGGCTTGTTCCTTTGTAAGCGGGCGGCAGCCAAAGAGCGGTGATGCCAAGGCTGGATAAGTTGTTGGCTTCATTGGCCACTTTGGTCCATAACGTGCCATCATCCGGCAAGTACCATTCAAAATACTGCATCATGGTGCCGTTAAACGGTGCGGCAGCCTTGGCGTGCTGTCCTGTCGGGCAGAACAGCGAGGCAGTGAGCAAAAACGCGAGCAGGAACACCCACCCTTTTCGAATGATGCGGTGAAACGTTAGTACAATGCCCTTCCCCCTTAATCAAATATTACATTCGACGGTTTGGATTCCAAAAAATGAAGGGAAACGATTGCATAAAAAGAGTAAACAGGAAGCAAAACCTCGAACGTTTACGTCTATTATAATTTTTGTTTGTAATCGTTTTCAATATCGAATTTAAACGATTTTGAGTTAGGAGTGAATCGAAAATAAAAAAAACAGAGGGGAATATAGTTGAAATATTCTGTTTATTCGTATAAGATAAAGATTGATGAAATCGTTTGCATCAACTGTTTTGTGCAAACGATTGCACAAAGGGGTATAAAAAGGAAAGGAGAGAAGGAAGTTGGCCAAACAAAGGAGAAGGGAGCGGGGGATGATCAAGAGGGTGAGGAGAACGTTATCATTGTTTTTGGCATCGGTGTTGTTGCTGGCACTGACTCCTTTCCAGGCGGTTGCCGCTGCGAACGAGGCAGGAAGTTCTAGCGCTCTAGGGAATGGAGCGTATCGGTGGACGGCTGAATCCACGGCTTCGCAGCCACGGACGATCACGCTAGTCGGCAATTTGCAAGATGAGTTGGGCCATACGGCGGAATGGGATCCGGGGGCATTGGCGACGAGGATGCATGATGAAGGGAATGGGCTTTATACATTCACCGGGACGCTGCCAGCCGGGACCTATGAGTACAAAATTGCGGTCAACGGCAGCTGGGATGAAAATTACGGCGCCGGCGGTCGCAATGGCGCAAATCTGGTGTTGAAGCTGGATCGGCAAACCGAGGTGACGTTTTATTACAATGACCGGACGCATGCGATCGCGGATTCGACATGGTATACGGCGATTGCGAAGGAGAAACAGCCGCGTCTTGTCGGGACGGTGCTGCCGGCCATCGGCTATGAGGAGGAGAACAACGGATGGACTCCGGGGACATCGACTGCGCTGTTGACCGATGATGATTTTGACTCGGTGTACACGTTTACGGCGCGGGTGCCGAAAGGATCGTATGAATATAAAATTGTCCTCGGAAACAATTGGAACGAGAGCTACCCACAAGAGAATGCACGCTTAACCGTTTTGGAAACGACAACCATTACATTCTTCTTCAATGCGAAAACAAAAGAGGTGTACACCGACTACAACCCCAATGGCTCTGACGGTGTTGTTCAGAAAGACCGATTAAAACACAATACATGGGATACGCTGTACCGCCAGCCGTTTGGCGCGGTGAAAGCGGGAACGAAGGTAACGCTTCGTCTTGCGGCGAAAAAAGGCGATTTGACGAGAGCGGATGTGTATGTGAAAAATGCGACGACCGGAACCGCCAAAGTCTACACGATGGAAAAAGTCGGCGTGCTCGGGGATGATGAGTATTGGGAGGCTGCGTTTACTCCTTCTGCGCCGGGGGTATACGGTTATAAATTTATCGCTGTCGATGCCGGGATGAAGGCGGAATATGGCGAAGATACGAAAGAAGGACAATGGGGGAGGGCGGTCGACAAAAATGCGGAGCTGTTCCAGCTGACCGTCTATGATCCGAATTACAAAACACCAGATTGGATGAAAGAAGCGGTTGTGTATCAAATTTTCCCAGATCGGTTCTTTAACGGCAACCCTTCAAATGACAACAGCAAGCAGCAGGCACGCGGGGCGCAGCCGATTGAGCATCGCGATTGGTCGGATTTGCCCGATAATCCGCGCCTGAAAGGAACGAGCGGCTACGATGGCGACGGCGAATGGTCGAATGACTTTTTCGGCGGAGACATCGCTGGAATTGAACAAAAGTTGGATTATTTGCAGTCGCTTGGGGTGAACACGATTTACTTAAATCCGATCGCCAATGCGCCATCGAACCATAAATATGATGCGAGCAATTACAAAGAATTGGATCCGATGTTCGGTTCCCCGGAAGAATTCCAATCGTTTGTGCAGGCGCTTGCGAACCGGGGAATGCATCTCATCTTAGACGGGGTGTTCAACCACGTATCCGACGATTCGATTTACTTTGACCGCTACCACCGCTATCCGACCGTCGGCGCGTATGAATATTGGGAAGCGGTTTACGATTTGATAAATGAAAAAGGATTGAGCGAGGAAGAAGCGCGGAAACAAGTGGAAGAGAAGTTCAAACAAGAGGGACAGACGTTCAGCCCGTATGGGTTTCACCTTTGGTTCAATATTGAAAACAAAAAAGTCGATGGCCATTATCAATACCAATCATGGTGGGGCTATGACAGTCTGCCGGAGTTTAAGTCGGTGACGGGGGAAAAAGTGCCGCATCCGAGTGAATTGAACAACGATGCGCTCGCGAATTACATTTTCCGTGAATCGGATTCGGTGGCGAAAAGCTGGATTGCCCGCGGCGCCTCCGGCTGGCGGTTGGATGTGGCCAATGAGGTGGATCCGGCGTTTTGGCGCGAGTTTCGCCAAGAATTGCTTCAAGGGTCGTACGACCGCGGTCCGACGTTAAAAGAGGGGGAGCAGCCGCTCATTTTAGGGGAAATTTGGGATGACGCATCGAAATATTTTCTAGGCGACCAGTACGATTCCGTGATGAACTACCGGTTCCGCGGGGCGGTGCTTGACTTTTTGAAAAACGGAAATGCGGAAGAGGCGGACAAGCGACTGACGGCCATAAGGGAAGACTACCCAAGTGAAGCGTTTTATGCGCTGATGAACTTAATTGGTTCCCATGACACGGCGCGGGCGGTCTTTCTGCTTGGGAACGGAACGGATTCATCCGAGCGGGCGGAGCTTGATCCGAATTATAATGAGGAACTTGGGAAAAAGCGGCTCAAGCTGGCGGTGATTTTGCAGATGGGATATCCGGGAGCTCCGACGATTTATTACGGCGATGAAGCGGGAGTAACAGGCTCAAAAGACCCAGACAACCGCCGCACGTATCCGTGGGGCAAAGAAGATCAAAATCTATTGTCCCATTATCAGAAAGTGGGGCACATTCGCCAGCACCATCAATCGCTGTTGGCCCATGGCGACATCAAGACGGTGTATGCGCAAGGGGATGTATACGTATTTGCCCGCCAATACGGGCGTGAAGTGGCGCTCATTGCTGTCAACCGCGGCAATGAGGACAAGACGGTGGCTCTTGACGTCGCTTCGTTGCTTCCGAATGGCACCGTACTCACGGATGAGTTGCATGATGGCGAGAAAGCCACGGTCGCTGGCGGAACGTTGACGGTCACGATTCCGGCCCTGGATGGACGGATGATGTTTGGGGCGGTGACGGTGGAAATGCCGGCAGCAGTCAGCAATTTGCAGGCGAGCCCTTCGGATGGCCGTGTCATGTTAACGTGGGAAGGAAATGCGTCGAGATACCGAATTTACGAGTCCACGTTAAGAGGGGCCGGTTATACGATGGTGCAAGAGACGGAAACAACTTCGGCTACGATCGGTTCGTTGACGAACGGAACAGCCTATTACTTTGCCGTTGCGGCGGTCGATGAAAACGGCAATGAATCACCGAAGGTCGAAACGAATCGCGTCGTTCCTCATTACCCGCTGACGAGCGACAATGTCCAGTTCGTGACAACGTTAAGCGATGCCACACTGGATTTGTCAAAGCCGCAGCAAGTGGATGTCCATGTCAACATCGACAATGTGACAAGCAAAGGAGCAGCTGATGGGTTGCAAGCGGTGTTGCAAGTGAAAGGCCCGCATGACGAAACATGGAAAGAATACAGAGCGTCCTACCAAGGACAAGACGGCGACGCCAACGTGTTCCGGGCTTCCTTCACTCCGCTCGCCGCAGGGACGTATACGTATCGTTATGCGCTGACGACCAATCTCGGCGAGGAATGGGTGTATACAGCAGAGAAGCAAGTGACGTTTGCGGCAGACAGCAGCGACCAAATAGCGCCAGCAGACGCCATCGAGCTGCGGCAGCCTGCGGTTGAATCCGGACAAGTGAATTTATCATGGACGTTTGTTGGGAAAAAAGATGGAGATGCTTATTTGTTAGCCATCGAGCGCAACGGTGATATCGTGCATACAACCACTTCGATCGGCGATTCATTTACAGACTACGATGTCGAAAACGGCACCGAGTACACGTATGTTGTCAAGTTGTATGACCGCGCCGGCAATGTTGTGGAGTCGAACACGGTCAAGGTGACGCCGGACATTGTGATGGTGAAGGTGATTTTTAAAGTGAAAGCGCCGGATTATACGCCGCTCGATGCCCGCATTACGATTCCGAACAGTCTGAACGGCTGGAACACAGGAGCGTGGGAGATGTCGCGCAACGGTGCGGTGACGCCCGATTGGCAATTTACCGTCGAGGTGCAGGAAGGGGAAACGATCACCTATAAGTATGTGAAAGGCGGATCGTGGGATCAAGAGGGGTTGGCCGACCATACGCGTGAGGACGACAACGATGATGACGTGAGCTATTACGGCTACGGGGCGATTGGCACCGACTTGAAAGTGACGGTCCACAATCAAGGAAACAATACGATGGTTGTGCAAGACCGCATTTTGCGTTGGATCGATATGCCTGTTGTCATCGAAGAGGTGCAAAAACAAGGGAGTCAAGTGACGATCAAGGGCAATGCCATTAAAAATGGCGTTTTGACGATCAACGGTGAGCGGGTGCCGATTGATGGCCGGATGGCATTCTCGTACACGTTTGCGCCGGCCAGCCATCAAAAAGAAGTGTCGATTCATATTGAACCATCGGCCGAAAGCAAAACAACCATTTTCAACAACGACGGCGGAGCGATTGCGAAAAACACAAAAGATTATGTGCTGGATTTAGAAACGAAGCAATTGCGCGAAGGGAAGTTGACAACGCCGCCAAGCAACGGCGATTCTCCAGGAAGCGATTGGCCGGGCAGCGAAACGCCGTCCCATGACGGAGGGGCAACGCCAGGCAACGGCACCTCTCCGGGCAGCGGTGGTCCATCGGATGGCGCATCCCCTGGGGGGAGCGTTCCGCCGGGCGGCACAGCTCCACCGGGAAACGAAGCGCCTCCATCCAGACCGCCGCAAAAACCGTCTCCATCGAAACCAAAAGAGAAACCGAGAAAGCCAACCACTCCTCCAGGCCAAGTGAAAAAAGTCTACTGGGATGGCGTGGAGTTGAAAAAAGGGCAAATCGGCCGCTTGACGGTGCAAAAGCCGATCAATCTATGGAAACGGACGAAGGATGGGCGCCTTGTGTTCGTCCGCATCTTACAGCCTGGGGAAGTATACCGCGTCTACGGGTATGACGCGCGCTTCGGCGGGCAGTACGCGGTCGGCGGCGGGTATTACGTGACCGACATCGACACGCACATCCGCTACGAAACGCCGTCAAAGGAGAAGTTGAAGTTGGTGAATGGGGAGTAAGCAAGAAAGCGAGGCCGTCCGAATGAATGGGGCAGCCTCGCTTTTATATGTGAAAATAACGACAGGAATTTTACTTATGGTCGGCATATAATAATAAGTGAATGCATTAAGATGAAAAAAGAGGGATATTGCGAGTAATCGAGAATAAGTATGTTAAACGTTTGCAATGAGTGATAAATGCCGACATTTAGGTGAAAAGAGTGGTGATCATGAATGAAGAAAGAAGTAAGCAAAATCATAAAAGATATTTTTGTGCGTCAAAAAGGATTTGCGAAGACAGAAGACTTAACCAGAGAAGGAGTGAGCAAATATTATATTCGAAAGTTCGAGCAAAATGGAGACATCATTAGGATAAAACGTGGGCTGTACCGTTATGTTGCATTTGAAAGTGATCAAAATGAAGAAGTGGTTGAAGTATCAAAAGTGATCCCGAATGGTGTTCTTTGTCTTTTGTCGGCATTGTCTTTTTATGAGTTAACAACTTATAACCCGTGGGAGTACCAAATTGCTATTGAAAGAAAATCAAGGAAACCCCGTTTGCCCGATTATCCGCCAATTAAAATTTTCTATTTTTCAAAAAAACAGTTTGAATATGGAATTGAAGAAGTGGAAATAGGCGGCCATAAAATAAGCATTTATAATCGTGAAAAAACGATTTGCGACATTATTCGATACAGAGAAAAAATAGGAATCGATTTAATGAAAGAAGGTTTGCGAAATTATTTGCAAAGTCCTGAAAAAAACATAAATAAACTGGTGGAATGTGCTGAGAAAATGCGCATCAAGACCGTTTTATTAAAATACTTAGAGGTGCTTTTATAATGGGAAATGTTAAAAATATACCTGCTTCAGTTGGAGAAAGACTAAAGAATCTTGCCAAACAAAGCGGAAAAACCTTTGATTTCATTTTACTGTTGTATTTTCAAGAAAGGTTGCTATACCGACTTTCCATTTCTCATTATCGGGATAAATTTGTTCTAAAAGGCGGTCTCTTTTTATTTTCCTTAACACAATTTCAATCTAGGCCAACCAAAGATATTGACTTTTTAGCCAGACAAATTTCAAATGATATTCAATATATCAAAACTGCGTTTGAGTCCATTTGTACGTTAACTGCTGAAGAAGATGGAGTCGAATTTGATGTAAAGGGCATTACGGCTGAACGAATTAAAGAGGGTGCTGATTATGAAGGGATTCGTATGAAAATTCCGGCAGCACTTGGCAAAATAAAAAAGCAATTGCAACTGGATATTGGATTTGGTGATGTCGTGATCCCAAAACCACAAGAGATGCAGTATCCTACTTTATTAAATATGAAGCCCCCGGAGATTCGAGTCTACTCAACTTATTCAGTAATAGCTGAAAAGTTTGAGGCGATGATCTCACTATCTGTTGTCAACAGTAGAATGAAGGATTTTTATGATGTTTTCACACTTTTATCAACCGAGAATTTTGATGGACGCGTCTTATGGGAAGCCATATTTGAAACCTTTCAAAGACGTCGAACGAATTTAGAAAAAGAACATCGGCTCTTCACCAAAAGTTGTACTTGATTTTTTCTGAACATCCCCTATTTACGCTTGTGAGGGAACATCAGCACTTTTTGCCTATCCTTGTCAGGAAACCGTTGTCAAGTACATGTTGTGGTGAAGAGCCATTCTTTTTTCTCTTTTCTTTTGATGGAAAGGCATCTATGATGAAAGAAAAAGAGAAAGGAAGGAGCGGACGGAAGTGAGAAAATGGGTGCAGACGGCGGCAATCGGAATGCTGTTGGCTGCGGCTGGATGGCTTTGGATGCCGAGTTCATCAATGGTCAAGGCGGAGGATTGCGGGGAGCTTGTCGGAACGGAAAAAGTGTGGTGGGACGGCGTTGAACTGAAGCCCGGGCAAATCGGCCGGTTGACGGTCACAGCGCCGACAGAGCTATGGTTGTCGAACAAAGCAGTGAAGACGCTGCCAAGCGGCGCGGTGTATCGCGTATACGCGTTGCGCGGCGGCTATTTTGATGTCGGCCGAGGATATGGGATCAAGAACGATGCCCGCGTCCGCTATGAAACGCCGTCAAAAGAGAAGTTGGCCGCTGCTTTATGCGTGCAGCGGGCGAAGGCAAACATGGCGGATGTCACGATGAACGGGGTGGCGATCGGCGACTCGCGCGCGAAGGTCGAAGCGATGTACGGCAAGGCGAAGCGGAAGACGAAAAACGCCTACGGCCTATATTGGGAGGCGTATGATCAGGGCGGTTACAAAAACTTTTTGATGGTGAGCTATGACCGTGATCGGGTGGCGGCGATGTACACGAATCAGCCGATTGTCCAAACGAAAAAAGGAACGGGCATCGGAACGGCGAAAACGGTGGTGGAAGCGCGCTACGGCCGGCCGCTTGCGGTGATTCAAAAAAAAGATGGCCTTTACAGCATCCAAAATGATGAATATGATACGTATCTTGTCAACGGCCGCTACGTCACCTTCTTTTATGACCGGTACAACAACAACCGGGTGGATGGCGTGCTTGTCGTCAATCGGGCGCTCGAGGATGAAAAGCCCGGGTTTTACGGAACGGCGACGGAGGAGCTGCGCACGGCCTATGAATATCAAATTTTTGATTTAGCAAACGCGGCGCGCCGCTTGCACGGGCTTCCGGCGCTCGCGTGGGATGCGAAGGCGGCGGCGGCCGCCCGTGAACATAGCGAAGATATGGCGGTCCATCACTACTTCTCTCATACGAACTTGCAAGGCCTGTCGCCGTTTGACCGCCTGAAGCGCCATGGCATCGCTTATCGCGTGGCGGGAGAGAACATCGCCTACGGACAATACGATGCGATTTTTGTCCATGAAGCGTGGATGCACTCGCTCGGTCATCGGCAAAACCTTTTATATCCGGACTTTACCCGCCTCGGCGTTGGGGTGGCGTTCAATTCATTTCATCAACCCTACTACTCTCAAGAGTTTTATACTCCGTGACCGCGGATGATGTTTTCGCTTCTACAGAGCGTCCCAACCTTGCTGGGACGTTCTTTTTTTTTTTGACTAAATAAATGGAAAAGGGTTCCCCTTTTTGTAGAAGTTTGTCGTATAATAGAATCAGTGTCAACAAAATGATAGAAAGAGAGGAAAATAGGACCAGTGGGAAAAGCGAAGAACATCATCCGCATTGGGATCGGGGCGGTGTTGGCCGCATGGACGGCGCTGCAGGCGGCAGAAGCGGATGCCGGAGCGAATGTCGTCTACTGGGAAGGCATGCGCCTCGTGCAGGGGCAGATTGGAAAATTGGAGATCGTGAAACCGATTAACCTATGGAAACGGGAAAACGGGGCGCTGACGTTTGTCCGCGTGTTGCAGCCTGGAGAACAGTACCGGGTGTATTCGTATGACGAGGCGTTTGGCGGCCAATACGGGGTTGGCGGTGGATATTACGTCACCAATATCAAAGGGCATGTCGTGTATAAAACGCCGTCAAAGGAGAAGCTGAAGCTTGTCAATCCTGGGCGGTACGGAGCGAAACAACTGGCGGTCGGCACGGTGGTAAAGGAGGTGTCGACGCGCATCGCCTCCGGGGTGGAAAAAGAGGAAATGGAAATCGTCGGAACGCGCGGCAAGCAGCATGTGTACAAGCTTGACATCGATACGTCGAATGAGAGGCTGGCCATTGAGACGGCGCTGTCCAATGATCAAGTGCTTGGCATTGAACCGGTGCTTGAGCAGGCAAAACGGTACGATGGCCGCGACGGAATCGTACTGGCGGCGGTGAACGGCGATTATTTCAAAGAGGATGGTTCGCCGACCGATTTGATGGTGCACCGGGGAGAGATCGTGATGACGAATACAACGCCAACGGCGGAACGGACGATTTTTGGCATCAGCGCTGATGGAAAGCCGATGATTGGAAACCCAGATGTTCAAATTGGCGTTCGAATTGGAGAAGGAGGCTCATATCCCGTCGATGGCATCAACAAGCCGCGGCGCGCTCATCAGTTGATTTTGTACACCCCGTATTTCGCTGCCTCCACGAAAACGAACGCTCTTGGGACGGAAGTCGTGCTGACGAATGTACAAGGGGTGTTGAACGGGAATGGAACGGTCACCGGAACGGTGAAGAAAGTTGTAGTCGGTCAAGGCAATGAACCGCTCCAACCTGGAGAGCTCGTGCTATCGGGCCACGGCCGGGCGAGCGACTATTTGCGGCAGGCGAAAGAAGGGGATGCGGTGGAAATTTCCCTTCAGTATGACCAGCCCGAATGGAGTGGGGTGAGAGAAGCGCTCGGCGGCCGATACCGGTTGGTGGCGGATGGACAGGCGCAATCGTTTGCGATTGCTGGGGTGCATCCTCGCACAGCCGTCGGCATTGACCGCAACGGCAACGTCATGCTCGTCGTTGTCGATGGCCGCCAGCCTGCTCATAGCCAAGGCATGACGTTGAATGAGCTGGCCAAACTGATGCATGAGCTTGGCGCCGTCGATGCGATGACGCTCGATGGCGGCGGTTCTTCGACCTTTGTCGTCCGCCAGCCAAACGGGCAGCTCAAAGTCGAAAACAAGCCGTCTGATGGATTTGCGCGTCCGGTGGCGAATGCGCTTCTTGTTGTGTACAAAGAGACGCAAGAGAACGGGGAAAGCGAAGAAGTGCTTGATGATTTTGAGAACGAGTTGAAGTGGAATGCATCGGGCGTCAACTATGTGGGGGCTGCGGTCGAGCGGACGACAGAAAAGGTGAGAGAAGGAAAGCAGGCGCTGAAAATTTCATACGATTTCCGCGGGATGCCAGGGACATCCGGCGTCTATGCTAGTCGGGAGAAAGCGATTTGGATTTCGAAACGGCCGCAAGCGATTGGCATGTGGGTGTATGGAGACGGAAGCGGCCATTGGCTGCGCGCCCAGCTGCAGGATGGAAGCGGGCGCCGCATTTGGATCGATTTTGCCCGCCATGTCGATTGGATCGGTTGGAAATATGTCGAAGCCGCTGTGCCCAGCGATGTCGCGCTTCCGCTCATGCTGGAGATGCCGGTGCGTTATATGGAAACGGATATCGGACGGAAAAACGCCGGAGCGATTTACATCGACGGCCTTCGCGCCATCTTCCGCTGATGGGCGCGCCTCCCCTGCTTGCCTAGAAGAGGGAATGAACAAGGGATGTTGCTCACTAATCGAGAAAGTCCTTGCATGCTGTTCTTCTAGGCATTTGCATTTCTCTGAAAAGTATTGTATATATTAGAAAATGGGCGGATAGGCAAACCACAAGGGAGGCAAAAGTTTGACGATGGACGAGCAAACATTGTTGGAGCAGTTGCGGAAAAATCCGCCGAAGCTGGTCGGAGGATATAAAAAACAAGGATGGGCGATCAAAGTGTTGGAGCGAATCGCCAATCCGGATGTGGAAGACGAAGGGGACGGCCGGGTGACGGCCAAAGCGGTGCTGTGGGCGCAAGACGGCACGTATTACCCGGCTTTTTTGACAATTGACCTCAATCAACAAGGAAGAGTCGTCGGCGTCTATTTTATCGCTGAAAACAAGGAGCAGTTCGATTTGATTCCGTTCGAATGGGCGAAAGAGTTTCTTGGCAAGCCAGAGCAGGAAATCGTTCCGTTTCGCTACCGGACGCTGAGCAAAATCGACGGCGACAAGCAGCAAACCCATTGGCCGGACTTTCGTTGATCAAGGCTGGCTCTGACAGTCAAAAAGGTGGCTGAAGAGTCGGCCTTATTTTATGCTTTGAAGGGCTTACGTTCGATTTTTTTCAGAACATATTTTCATTTTGTTTCTTTTCCAGTAAAATTGAAATACATGTTTACTATTTTCATAGATAGCAGGTGAAAGTGTGAGGAGAAAACGGAGAAAAGCATTTTCCATCATCGGATGGCTGGCGGTGTTTTGGTTGTCGTTTTCGCTGTTGGCTGTTCAGGCGGAAGCGGCCCCGTTCCCAAGTGTGGAGCGGCTTGAACAGCATGCCGCCCAGCTTGAGCGGGCGATGAAAGCGGATCAATGGTCCAAGCCGTACCGTCTCTTCAACCAAGTCAAACGCGATTATGAGGCGGCAAAAAAAGAAGTGGCGCGCGTGCGTCCACAAACGGCAAGGGCGCAGTTGGAAAAACGGATCGCGGCCGGAGAACAGACGATGAAAAAGGCTTCCGCCTATATCAGCGCGGTCGAAAGCGGGGAGCGATTGCGCGCCTTGACGGCCAACGTCGACCGGGCGCTGCGGACGGGGGATGTGGATGTTGTGTACGATTCCTATGGTCCGCTGGAATATCAAATGCGCAAAACAGCGATTCTCATCGGCCGCGTTCCGGGAGCGTCGCTGCGCGAAAAGATGGAAGGATGGTTTCAACGCCCGGCTTTGTCTGTCAAGCTGCGTGCCTATGATCCCATCAATATTATGAAAGCCATGGACAAGCTGCTTGATGCGTATGATGAAGGGGATATCGCGCGGGCGGAGCGGTTGCTGTCGCTTTGCGACCGGTGGCTGCCAAACGTGGTGGATGCGGCGACGCGCAAGCAGCTGGCGGTGTATATCGATGATTTTAAAGCGCCGGTTGTCTTAGATGTCGATATCGAATAAACTGGCGCATGTCGGGAGAGGAGAGACGGATATGAAGGTGATTCAGCGATGGGCGGCGGCTCTTCTATTGCTTGCGGCTTCATTTTCGGTTTGGAGTCCGTCGGCGGAGGCGGCGACGGCTCCGGCGTCAACGAAGGTGCTCGAAGAAGTGCGGGAAATTGTCCGCCAGTATTATGTGGAACCAGTGAGCGATCAAGTGCTGAAGGCGAGCACCCCGCAAGATATTGTCAAACAGCTTGACCCG
Organism: Geobacillus zalihae; assembly: GCF_030414215.1. Taxonomy (NCBI): domain Bacteria; kingdom Bacillati; phylum Bacillota; class Bacilli; order Caryophanales; family Anoxybacillaceae; genus Geobacillus; species Geobacillus zalihae. Next base: position 3,174,027 of record NZ_CP129217.1, on the reverse strand, counting down.
TATTCTGCCTATATGACAAAGGAAGAATACGAGGAATTTTTGAAGTGGATTGATATGGAGTCTGTCGGCATCGGCGTGATGATTGAGGAAGATGAGGACGGCGTCCACATCATGTCTGTCTTGGACAATGGGCCAGCCGCCCGCGCCGGACTGCAGCCGGGCGATGTGATTCAGGCTGTTGACGGGCAGCCGGTAACGAATGAGACAATGGAAAAAGTATTGAGCTTGATCGCAGGGGAAGAAGGAACGACGGTGGCCGTAACCGTTTGGCGGCCGTCGACCGAGGAAACCGTCAGCGTCACCATCAAGCGGGAAAAAATCGACTGGCCGAACGTGGAGTTCAAACGGCTGGCAGGGAATATCGGCTATATTCAGCTATATAGTTTTGATGAGACAGCGCCTGGTGAGATCGAACGCGCCATTCGCTCGTTAAGCGGGGTGAAAGGGTGGATTTTTGACCTCCGCGACAATCCGGGGGGATATGTGGAAACGGCGCAGCAAATCGCCGGCTTTTTCCCGAATGTGAAACAGGCGTTTCAGTTGCGCGACCGTTCGAATCACCCAGAAGTGTATGCCGCTGTCAAACAGCCGGTGCAAATGGCGGGTCCGATCCGGCTGCTTGTCAACGCGTCGAGCGCGAGCGCGTCGGAAATGTTGGCGGCGGCGGTGAAGGAGCAAAAGGCGGCCGTTTTGTATGGGCAACGGACGTTTGGCAAAGGATCGATGCAGGAAATGTTTGAGCTGTCGGACGGCAGCATGTTGAAGTTGACCGTCGCCCACTTTTTCTCGCCAAAAGGGACGCCGATTCATCACGTTGGGGTGAAGCCGGATGTGCCGACGGTTGTCGGTAAAGAGCTGTATGCCGCTCACCGCGATTTGCTGATTGGCCAGCTGAAAGGGTATCAGTCGCTCGGCAAGCTGCGCAATGCGCCGGTCGATAAGACGTTTGTCGTCCGCTTCTCTCGTCCGCTCGCCAATACCGCGGTAAGCGGAGTAAAATTGTATCAATTAGGTGGACAGGAAGCGGCGGTGACGGCGCAAATCCGCCGGGGGACGGAGCTTTTGATCAAACCGGCAGCGAAGCTGGCCAAAGGGCAGAGCTATTTATTGGTCATTCCGCCGGTGTTAAAAAGCAAAGACGGCGTGGCGATGAAAAAAGGCGCTTACATGGAGATTCAAACCGCTGCTTCTACGAAATAAGGCCCTCCCGTCCAGATGCGTTGGATAGCCGTCTGCTCTTGATGGTGCAAAGTTCGGCTGCTTCGACTAAGGCTCGGCTGACAACGGGAGCGCGGTCGTTTTGAACGGAACGATGCAAAGAAAGCTGGCCTCCATCGGTCGTTTGGCGACCATGGGGGCCAGCTTTTTGCCGATTACGTTTCGCTTGATTGCGTTTCTTGCCTTTCGCTCTGTGCCGGGGAGGATGGGATTGTCACCTTCCAGGACGTCCAATCCGGTTCTGCTTTGTGCAGCAATTCCGGTGGGAAGAGGAACGTCCATGGTTTGCTGGTGTGGGCTTTCACTTCCAGATGGCACGGAAATAATCCGCGGGCGACCATGTCGCCAGCATGATCCCGCACTTCAAGCGGGATTTGTTCAAAATGGATATGTTTGTCGCTGCCGTTGCGAATGAGCAACGTGACGGCTAGTTCACCGGAAGGCAGCTGTTTCGCTTCAATGCCCATGAAGTTCACCTCCCCGGGAGCGGGAGGCGGAACCGAGTCAACGAGGGCTTGCAGCTGTTGGTGCTGCTTGGCCGACAGCGCCTGCTCCCAGCTTTCCTCTAGGTCGAGCCGATGCCGCGGTGTCAGTTCAAAGGCGATCTTCCATCCATCTTGAGGCAACTGATCGACGAGCTTGTCCTCGGCGGCGAACAAAAACCGCCACGGGCGGGCCGTCATCGGCGGCAGCTCGCCGAAAGCGCTCATATCAAACTCTTTGCGGGCGATCGCCGTGCCATCCTCGTCAAGCAGCAACAGGCGGATTCGTTCAAAGCGAACCGGCTTCGGCAGCGTGTTGCGCAAAATGGCGACAGCGACAAACCCATCGTTGTATTCGACCAGCTTGACGCCGGAAATGGAAATTTGGTTTGGCTGAAGCGGCGGCAGCTGTTCGTGGTAAAAGCGATAGACGTACGTTTCCTCTGGAGACAGCTGCCAGTCCGGATGAAACGACAGCGTCGTTTTCGTTCCGCCCTCCGGCTGTTCGACATGCTGCGCCGGCAGCTCGGCCTCCGGTTGTGTGCGTTGTTTTCGTCGGAAAATCATAGGGAACCTCCTTTACGAGGCGGCGTGCTGCGTCGCGGTTATGGTTCGTTCGCGGCGACGGCCGCTTCGTCATCGATGACAAACTGGCTTTTCAAATAGTTCATGGCTGTGGTGCAAATGCCGGCGTCGATCGCTTGCTGCAGCGCGACGAATTCGCGGTAGGCGTCCATTTCAAAGGCACGGTACGGATCCTCTTGGCCGTAGCTGCGCAAATGAATCCCCTCTTTCAATACATTCAGTTGATTTAAGTGGCGAATCCAGTGGGCGTCGATGGTTTCGACCATCAAATGCTTAAGCCGCATCGTTTGTTCTTCGTCGCACGGAAGATCGGCGAGCGCCGCTTCAAGCGATTTGTATTCGTCCCAAACAAGTTGGGCGATTTCTTCTTTTTGCTTATGGCGAAGATCCTCAATCGGATAGGCAAATTGGAAAAAGGCACGGCGCAGCTCGTTGTGCAGTCCTTCGATGTCCCACTCTTCAAACAAAACGTCTTCCGGACAATAACGGTCGATCGTTTGCGTGATATAACGCTGAATGTGCCGAAGGAGCTCGGACAGCACCTCTGCTTGCTTCAGCGCCAAGACGCGATCGCGCATATGGTAGATGACTTTGCTTTGTTGGTCAATCACAGTGTCCAGTTTCAATAAATGCAAACGCGCTGAATAATGGGCGTTTTCGATCGTTGTTTGCACTTTTTGGACGAACTTGATCGGGTTGGGCGACACGATGAGCCCGGTTTCATCCGTCTTGACTTTGCTTCGCCATTTTTCCAGTTCCTCTTGATCGTACAGCCGAAATAAATCATCCTCCAGCGAAATGATAAACTGGGAAGACCCCGGATCCCCTTGGCGTCCTGCCCGGCCGCGCAGCTGCATATCAATGCGATGGCTTTCATGCCGCTCTGTGCCGATGATGTGCAGCCCGCCAAGTTCCTTGACGCCTTCTCCAAGCAAAATGTCGGTCCCGCGCCCGGCCATATTGGTCGCGATCATCACTTGCCCTTTTTGCCCGGCGGTGGCGATGATGCGCGCTTCTTCTTCCTCCGTTTTGGCATTGAGCAGGTGGTGAGGGATGCCTGCTTTCGAAAACGCCGCTGACAACCGTTCCGACTGTGCGACCGATGTCGTGCCGATGAGAACGGGACGGCCGATGGCATTCATTTTTTTCACTTCGTCGATAATTTTCCGTACTTTCGCCTCGTACGTCTGGTAGACGAGGTCGTCCCAGTCGGTGCGGCGGGATGGCCGGTTTGTCGGAATCGTAATCACGCGCAGCCGGTACGTTTGCCAAAATTCTTCTTTCGACGGCGTAGCGCTGCCGGTCATCCCGGCTAGCTTCTCATACATGCGAAAATAGTTTTGGATCGTAATCGTGGCTTGGATGTCGTTTTCTTCGGTGATTTCCACACCTTCTTTCGCTTCAATGGCTTGATGCAGGCCGTCGCTGAACGAGCGCCCTTCCATCACCCGGCCGGTGAACGGGTCAACGATCATCACTTTGCCGTTTTTGACGATGTAATCGACATCCCGCCGCATGATAAACCAAGCGCGCAGCGACTGCATCGCGTGATGGAGCAGCACGTGATGCTCCCAGTCGTATAGATTGTCGATGCCAAACGCCCGCTCGATTTTTTGCGCCCCTTCTTCGGTGAGGAAAATTTGTTTCGTCTCCAAAGACCGTTCATACTCTTTTCCTTCTTCAAAGGTGCGGACGATGCGCGCCATAATCGGGAACAATTCGGCTCCGATTCCCGATTTATTGGCGATAATGAGCGGGGTGCGCGCTTCGTCGATTAAAATGCTGTCGATTTCATCGATGATGGCGTAATACAGCGGGCGCTGCACTTTATCTTCGAGGCGGTGCACCATGTTGTCGCGCAAATAATCAAAGCCGAACTCGGTGCCGGTGCCGTACGTGATATCGGCCGCGTACGCTTCTTTTTTCTCGCTGGCCGTCATTTGCGACACATTCAGGCCGACGGTTAAGCCGAGAAAGCGGAACACACGGCCCATTTGTTCGCAGTCCCGGCGCGCCAAATATTCGTTGGCTGTAATAATGTGGACGCCTTTTCCAAGGAGGGCGTGCAAGTAGCTTGGCAAAGTGGCCGCCAATGTCTTTCCTTCCCCGGTCTGCATTTCGGCGATGTTTCCTTCATGCATCGCCAATCCGCCCATCAGTTGCACGTCGTAATGGCGCAGACCGAGCACGCGCCGCGCCGCCTCCCGGACGACGGCAAACGCCTCGGTTTTGATGTCATCGAGCGTCTCACCGCATTCGAGTCGCTCTTTGAAGGCAACCGTTTTTTGGCGCAGTTGTTCATCGCTCAGCGAAGAAATGGTTGGTTCCCATTCATTGATTTGCGCCGCCAGCTTGGCAAGACGCTGCACGTCTCGCGCGCTTTCGTCAAATAGTTGCTTTACTTTTGCAAACATATGTCCATTCCTCTCCTAGACAGGCATGATTCACACCAAGTGCTCTAAAACCTAATTATAGCACAAGATGTTTCCTGTGGAGGGAGGATGTAAAATGTGGAATCGTCCGCCGGATTGGCGCTCGGAGCTTCTCGCGGCAAGGGAAAAAGAAATTTTCCATCCTTGGGGACAAAAAAGGGGTGTAAAAAAAGATTGATTTACTCATCGTATATGGTAACATAAAGATGATGTGTGTTTCCGCGATTTTATAAGGCCAAGGTGATTGCATATGAATATGGAAGCATTTGCCGCATGTTTGGCTTCGTTTATCACAGTATTGGTCATCACCCCGTTCGTGATCAAGCTCGCGGTCAAAATTGGCGCGGTCGATCGGCCGAACGGGAGAAAAGTGCATACAAAAGTCATGCCAAGGCTTGGCGGATTGGCCATTTTTATCGGTGTCGCCGTCGGCTATTTTGTCGGCGGGGTGTATAAAGAGCAAGTGACGGGGATGACGGTCGGCGCCATCATCATCGTGCTCGTCGGGATGCTCGACGATTTGTACGAGCTGTCGCCAAAAGTGAAGCTGGCCGGCCAGCTGCTGGCGGCGTTCGTCGTTGTTGCTTCCGGGCTGAAGGTCGATCTTTTGACCGTTCCGTTTGTCGGCACGTTTGAGGTGGGGCTGTGGAGCTACCCGATCACGATATTTTGGATTGTCGCGATTACGAACGCCATCAACTTGATCGATGGATTGGATGGATTGTCCGCGGGCATTTCCGCCATTGGGATTGCGGCCATTGCCGTCATGGCGGGCATGGCGGGCAAAATGCTCATTTTCACGCTCTGCTTGATCATCTTAGGCAGCGTCATCGCTTTCTTGTTTTACAATTTCCACCCGGCAAAAATTTTCATGGGGGATACCGGCGCGTTGTTTTTAGGATATGCGATTTCCGTCCTGTCGGTGCTAGGGCTTTACAAAAGCGTGACGCTCTTCAGCTTCGTCGTTCCGGTGATCATTTTGGGTGTGCCGATTTTCGATACGACATTTGCCATTATTCGCCGCATTGTGAATAAAAAGCCGATCTCGGCGCCGGATAAGTCGCATCTTCATCATCGGCTGCTGGCCCTTGGCTTTTCGCATCGCAACACGGTGCTGCTCATTTATGCGTTTGGCTTGATGTTTGCCATCAGCGCGATTTTGTTCTCCGCCTCGACGTTATGGCAGTCCATTCTCATCGTCTTTGCCTTGATCGTCTTCGGGGAACTGCTGGCTGAACTGATCGGCTTGGTCAATGATCAGTACAAGCCGTTTATGACCTTTATTCGTAAGCTGCTTCGGGGAAGCCGAAAAGTATACGGAAATGACCGATAAATAGCAAATGGGCCGTTTGTGTCATGAAAGGGACAAACGGCTTTTTTCAGGAATGGCCCGTCTTTGGAAAATTATACCCTTCTTTTTCGTTGTTTATGCAGCTTCTTCCGTTCCTTCGCTGATTTTTTTGCGGCAAGGCCAAGATTGCCACAAAACTGTCATTATATATTGACGCAAATGTGATAAACTAAACATGTTTATTCTATATATTTTTTGGATTTGGAGGAACTTGCGATGAATGTGCCAATGTTGGATTTAAGCGAACAGTATGAACAATTGAAGCCGGAGATCATGCGCGTATTGGATGAAGTGATGCGCTCCTCCCGCTTTATTTTAGGGGATTATGTCAAAAAGCTAGAAGCAGATATTGCCGCCTACAGCCGGGCTAGACATGGGATCGGCTGCGGCAACGGAAGCGATGCGATACATATTGCTTTGCAAGCGGCCGGCGTCGGGCCGGGCGATGAAGTCATCACGACGGCGTTCACCTTTTTCGCGACGGCAGGATCGATTGCGCGGGCCGGCGCCAAACCGGTGTTTGTCGATATCGATCCGGTGACGTTCAACATCGATCCAGCGAAAATTGAAGCGGCGGTGACGGAGAAGACGAAAGCCATCATCCCGGTGCATTTGTACGGGCAAATGGCGGATATGGAGGCGATTGCCGCGATTGCCAACCGGCACGGATTGGCGGTCATTGAGGACGCCGCCCAGGCGATCGGCGCGAAATACAACGGGAAATGCGTTGGCGAGCTTGGGACGGCGGCGACGTACAGCTTCTTCCCGACGAAAAACTTGGGCGCCTACGGGGATGGCGGCATGATCATTACGAATGATGACGAACTGGCCGAAAAATGCCGGGTCATCCGCGTTCATGGCAGCAAGCCGAAATATTACCATCATGTACTTGGCTACAACAGCCGCCTCGATGAGATGCAAGCGGCGATTTTAAGCGTCAAATTCCCGCATCTGGATCGGTGGACGGAACAGCGGCGCAAGCATGCGGCGACGTATACGCGCCTGCTCGAGGAGGCGGTCGGCGACCTTGTTGTGACGCCGAAAGAAGTCGACGGGCGCTATCATGTGTTCCATCAATACACGATTCGAGCGCCGAAGCGCGACGAGCTGCAAGCGTTTTTGAAAGAACAGGGGATCGCGACGATGGTGTACTATCCGCTGCCGCTGCATTTGCAGCCGGTGTTTGCTTCGCTCGGATACAAGGAAGGGCAGCTGCCGGAGGCGGAAAAAGCGGCGAAAGAAGCGCTGTCGCTGCCGATGTTCCCAGAGCTGAAAGAGGAGCAGCAACAGTACGTCGTCGAGAAAATCGCAGAGTTTTACCGTCATTTCGCTTGATCGTCCAACCGGCCAAAGGAAACGTCACTTGCGCACAGCAATGGCGTTTTCTTTGGCGTTGGATCATTTGTTTTGTTCACAACACTTTGTTATTTTATGATAAGGGATGGTGGCCGGATTGACGGCGGAAAAACGACCGTTTGTGCTATACGAATATTTGCGCTTTTTTTGGCAGCGAAAATGGTGGTTTCTTGTCGTTCCGCTTGCGACGATCGTGTTGACCGTCATCGCAGGGCGGCTTTTGCTGCAGGGGGAGAAGTATACGGGGAAAGCTGTCGTGTTTACCGGATCGATTGATGTAAAAGAGTTGACGGATCCGAAAAATATAGAAGCGAAGTTTCCAGATGTGAAAAACTTGGATGTCGTCGTTCCTGAAGAACAGTACGTGCAAATCACGGTCAAAGGCGACGATGAACAAGACGTGAGTCGAGAATTGAAGCTTGTTGTGTCGGAATACAGCCAGGGGCTCAAGCGCCATTCGCAAGAGCGGATTGATGTCACCACGAAATACTTGCATGCGCTGGAAGAACGGGAGCGCGCCTTGCAGCAAAAAGTCGATTATTATAGCGAACAAATACAGTCGGGCCGCTTGAATCCGGAACAGCTCCATGACATCAGCGACTTGTTGGTGGAGTCGGAAAACAACTTGACTGAAGTGATGGAGCGTGTCAATCGCATCCGCGGCAATCTTGTCTTTTACGAAAAACCGGCCGTATTGTCGGAAACGGTGGCGAAATCGAAAACGTATACGGGGCAGCTGATGGCCGTCGGCCTTGTCCTCGGCCTGTTTTTGACGGTCGTTTGGCTCGTGCTTTGGAAGTATATATTGGACGCGAGGAGGTACTATTCTTCATGATCCGTTTTGCCATTGTCGGCATGGGGCATATCGCCAAAAAACATATCGATGCCATTGAAAAGGCGGACGGCGCCGAGCTGGCGGCCGTGTGCGACACGAATCCGGAACGTTTGCGCGACGTGTCGGATGTTCCTGTTTACACTGATATGGAGACGATGTTGAAGGAGAACGAACAGATCGATGTCGTCAACATTTGCGTTCCGTCTGGATTGCACGCGCGGCTGGCCAAGCTGGCGGCCCGCTATCGCCGTCATATCATTGTGGAAAAACCGATGGCGCTCCGTGTGAGCGACGCCGAAGAGATGATCCGCGCGGCGAAAGAAAGCGGCGTGAAGCTCGCGGTCGTTCATCCGAACCGCTTCCGTCCAGCGATTCGGAAGCTGAAAGAGGCGATGGAGCGCGGGATGTTCGGAAAACTGAGCCATGCGAACGCCACGGTGCGCTGGAATCGAAATCAAGCCTATTATGATCAGGCGGCGTGGCGGGGGACGAAAGAGTTTGACGGCGGCGTCTTGATGAATCAAGCCATTCACAATTTGGATTTGCTGCTTTGGCTGATGGGGCCGGTCAAGGCGGTGCAAGCGATGGCGGCGACAAGGCTGCGCAAGATTGAGACGGAAGACGTCGCGGCGGCGGTCGTCGAGTTTGAAAGCGGGGCGCTTGGCGTCATTGAGGCAGCGACGACGATTTATCCGCAAAACTTGGAGGAATCGATCGCCATTTTCGGTGAAACGGCATCGGTGAAAATCGGCGGCCGGACGGCCAACTTTATCGAAACGTGGGAAGCGGAAGGCGTCAGCGAGGAAGAACGGGCAAAGCTCATCGATGAGATCAACGCCGACCCGTTTGGCAAGCCGGGGCACCAATGGATCATTGAAGATATGGTGCAAGCGATTCGCGAAGACCGCGAGCCGATCGTCACGGGTTTGGACGGATTGGCTCCTGTTCGGCTGATCGAAGCGATTTTGCGTTCGGCGGAAACGGGGACAAGAGTGCAACTATCTGAGTAGAAAGGAATGAGAGGAATGAACTACGCGGAACGGCTGTTGCAAAAATTTGAGAAACGCGACGCGGTCATCGGCGTGGTCGGGCTTGGCTACGTCGGGTTGCCGCTGGCAGTCGAAAAAGCAAAAGCAGGGTTTCATGTCATTGGCTTTGACATCCAACAAAGCCGCGTCGATCAAGTGAACAATGGGATCAACTACATCGGCGATGTCGTCGATGAAGATTTGCATGAGATGGTCAAACAAGGGCGGCTTGTGGCGACGACCGATTACGCCCGGATCGCGGAAGTCGATGCCGTGGCGATCGCGGTGCCGACCCCGCTCGATGAGCATCATCAGCCGGATACGTCCTACGTCGAAAACTCGGCGAAGGAAATCGCTAAATACGCCCATGAAGGGATGCTTGTCGTGTTGGAATCGACCACCTATCCAGGTACGACGGAAGAAATCGTGAAACCGGCGCTGGAGAAAAAAGGGCTCGTCGTCGGGGAGACGGTGTTCGTCGCCTATTCGCCGGAGCGGGTTGACCCGGGCAACAAGCAGTTTAAGACGAAAAATACACCGAAAGTCGTCGGCGGCGTGACAAAGACGTGCACGAAAGTGGCAGCGGCGATGTATCGCGCCGTGCTTGAAGGCGATGTCCATGAAGTGTCGAGTCCGGCGGTGGCGGAAATGGAGAAAATTTTTGAAAATACGTTCCGCCATATCAACATTGCGTTGGCGAACGAAATGGCCATTTTGTGCGAACGGATGGGCATTGATGTCTGGGAAGTCATCGATGCAGCGAAAACGAAGCCGTACGGATTTATGGCGTTTTATCCGGGGCCGGGGCTTGGCGGCCATTGCATTCCAATCGACCCGTTTTATTTGACATGGAAGGCGCGCGAATACAACTACCATACGCGCTTGATCGAGCTGGCCGGAGAAATCAACAACGCCATGCCGGAATATGTCGTCAACCGCGCGATGCTCATTTTAAACGAAGAAGGCAAGGCGCTGCGCGGTTCGAAAGTGACGGTGCTCGGCGTCGCCTACAAAAAAGACATTGATGATGTGCGCGAATCGCCAGTGTTGAAAATCGTCGAGCTGCTCGAGCAATACGGAGCGGAATTTGCGGTCGTCGACCCGTATGTTCCGTCGTTCCGGGCGTGCAACCGGGTGATTGAGACGGTCGAGCTGACGCCGGAACTGCTTGCGCAGTCAGATCTTGTCTTGATTACGACGGACCATTCCAACATCGACTATGAAATGGTCGCTCGTCACAGCCGGGTCGTGTTTGACACACGCAACGCCATGAAAGATGTGTCGAAACCGGCCAAATACGTCAAATTGTAAGCGAAGGAGACGAAACCATGAACGTTGTCGATCCCTCTGTTGTTTGCGGTGAACGTGTCGAAATCGGCCATTTCACGGTCATCGAGGCGAATGTCAAAATCGGAAACGACGTTAAAATCGGACATCGCGTCACGATTCACGAAGGAACCGTCATCGGCGACGGCGTGACGATCGCCGACGGAGCGGTGCTCGGCAAACCGCCGAAGCCGGCGAAAACGAGCACCGTCAAGCTGTCGGGCGAGCTGCCGCCGCTTGTCATCGGCGACCATTGCACGATCGGCGCCAACGCTGTCATCTATCGAGGAGCAGTGATCGGCGCCTACACATTGATCGCTGATTTGGCGAGCGTGCGCGAAAACGTGCACATCGGCCAATATGTGATCGTCGGGCGCGGGGTGTGCGTCGAAAACCACGTCCAAATCGGCGATCGGACGAAAATCCAGTCGAACTCCTACATCACGGCCTACACAACGCTCGAAGACCATGTGTTCATTGCTCCGTGCGTCACGACGACCAATGACAACTACATGGGGCGGACGGAAGAACGGTTCGCCAAAATCAAAGGGGCGACCGTCAAGCGCGGGGCGCGCGTTGGAGGCGGAGCGATTTTGCTGCCGGGCGTGACGGTGGCGGAAGAGACGTTTGTCGCCGCTGGGGCGCTTGTGACGAAAGATACGGAACCGAGGACGGTCGTGAAAGGATTCCCGGCGCGCTTCAGCAAAATGGTCGACGAGCGGGAGTTGTTATAAATTGTTCTCGGCATTCAAGCGTTTAGGAGCGGACTCGCTCCTTTACGCGTTTATGAACGTCGGCACGAAGCTGATTGCCTTTTTGATGCTGCCGATTTATACAAGCTATTTGTCCAAGGCGCAGTACGGGGCGGTCTACTTGATCGACCAATGGACGTCGATGCTGACGTTTCTCGTCATTTTCGGTACAGATTCGGCGCTCTCTTTTTACTATTACGACACGGACGACAAAGAGAAGCGCCTTTTGTATGTGCGCAACGTCATGTACTTCCGGCTGTTTGTCGTCGCCATCTTATTTTTGGCTGTCGTTTTGGCCGGTCCGTGGATCGCAGGCGCGCTGTTTCAAGAGCCTCGCTATGTCGATTTGCTGTACATCAGTATCGCGACGTTGCTGCTCGATACGATTTTCGTCATGGCGACGACGGTGCTGCGGTTTGAATTTCAGACGAAAAAAGTCGTGATTTGGACGCTCGTGAAAATGCTGCTTGTCGCTGTGCTGTCGTATGCGGCGCTCCGGTGGTTCGCGGCGACGCCGGAAGGGCTGCTCATCGGCCGGCTCGTGAGCAGCGCGCTCGTGTTTTTGTTGATGTTGCATTTGACCGTCAAGTATATGGTGTGGCGCGTGCGCTTTGACGTGTTAAAGGAGCTGCTTGCCTACGCCGCCCCGCTCGTGCCGACTTCGCTCGCCTTTTGGGTGATCGCCAACGTCAGCACGTTTTTCATCCAACGGTTTGCGTCGTTGGAGGAAGTCGGGGTGTTTGGGGTTGCCTTGCGTCTCGCGACCGTGATCACGCTCATCACGAGCGGCGTGCAGATGGCGTGGCGTCCGTATTCGATGTCGATGAAAGACCGGCCGGAAAGCCGTGCGTTGTTTGCGAAAGTGTATATGGCGCTTTTGCTCATTGGAGCGTTTGGGCTGCTTTTGATCGCCACGGCGAGCCCGTGGCTTGTGGGAACCTTTTTCAAACCGGAATATCGCGATGCAGCGTCCTATATTCCGTTTTTATCGGCCGTCACGTTTTTGAACTTTTATTATCTGATTGTTTCCACCGGCTTGTTTTTGACAAAGGAAACCGGCTATATTTCACGGGTGTTCACGCTAGCGGCGCTTCTTCATCTTGCGTTGAACGCCGTGTTGGTGCCGCTTTGGCTCAGCTGGGGGGCGATCGCGGCCAGCCTCATGACGTATATGGTCGCCGTGGCTTTCATTTTTCGCAAAAGCCAGCAAGTGTATCCTGTGCCAGTGTCATGGAAAAAGATGGCTTTGGTTTTGGTCGGCACATTGCTCGCCCTCATCGTCATCGTCTACGTTCAGCAGGCGCCGCTTGCTGACGGCTGGGTGCTCGCTGGTTGGGGCCTGTTTGCCGCCACGCTCTTTGCCAGCCGGGTTGATCGTGATTTGCGCCGTCCGGTGCGCACGATCGAGGGCGAAAATGCGCAAAATACTTGATAACCGCTCATCTGATCTAGGAGGTGTTTCGGATGAAAATCGCCACCGTGTTAGGCGCCAGACCGCAGTTTATCAAGGCTGCCCCCGTCTCGCGCGTCTTGCGAAAACAATATACCGAAGTGCTGATCCATACCGGGCAGCACTATGACCCGAATATGTCGGCCATTTTTTTTGAGGAGTTGAACATTCCGACGCCTGACTACTATCTTGGGGTGGGTTCAGGCAGCCATGGAAAGCAAACGGGCGAAATGCTGATGAAAATTGAAGAAATTGTCATGCAGGAAAAACCGGATTATGTGCTCGTCTATGGCGATACGAACTCGACGCTCGCGGGCGCTCTTGTCGCAGCGAAGCTCCATATTCCCGTCATCCACGTCGAAGCCGGACTGCGCAGCTTCAACAAGCAGATGCCGGAAGAAATCAACCGCATCATGACCGATCATGTCTCCGAGCTCTTATTTTGTCCAACGGAGACGGCCGTGGAAAATTTACGAAAAGAAAATATTACGCGAAACGTCTGGAATGTCGGCGACGTCATGTATGACGCCATTTTGTACAACAAGGAGCTCGCACAGCGCCAATCGACGATTTTGGCTGATTTGTCGCTGGCGGAACAATCCTACTACTTGATCACCATTCACCGAGCGGAAAATACCGATGACCCCGACAAATTGAAAGCCATTTTGGCTGCTTTTCGGGATATTGACGGAACGAAAGTGTGGCCGATTCATCCCCGGACGCGGCATAAGCTTGAAGAGTACGGCTTGGACGCTTCGGCGATTCCAGGGCTTCGGCTGATCGATCCGGTCGGTTATTTGGACATGCTTCGGTTAGAGAGCGGCGCGAAAAAAATCATCACTGATTCAGGAGGCGTGCAAAAGGAGGCGTATTTCTTGCGCGTGCCTTGCGTGACGGTGCGCGAACAAACCGAATGGGTGGAAACGCTCGAAGGCGGGGCGAACATCTTAACCGGCACGGACCGCGAGAAGATCGTCGCGGCGGTTCACAAGGAAGTCGCCCCTGTTTATGTGGACGTCTTTGGCGATGGGCATGCGGCGGAGAAAATCGTGGCGGCGATCGGACAGCGATAAGGGTGCGTCGGCATGTTGGACGTGTTGATTGGGTTGATTGTTCTTGTCGCCTCCACCTTGATGTTTCGCTATGCAGCGGGGACGCTTTCATTGACGGCGCCGAATCTCGTGTCGATTGTGTACTATTACTCGTTCCTTCTGTCAAGCTTCATCGGCGCGCTGCTGATCGCCTTGGGGATGGACGATTACTACATGATTCGCAAGCTGTTTCGGCCTGAGGAATACCGGCAGATTGGATTTGCTGTCGTATGCTTTGTCATGATCGTGTTCCCGCTGTCGATGGTGGTCGTTTCAAGGCTGTGCGGATTTGAAGCGAGGCAGGAGTTTCGCGCCTATTTGCAAAAGCCGCTTTCTCCGTTGGCTGGAGCGACGGGCAGCCAAGTGTTTTATGCGTTTTTGGCGCTGTCGCTGCTCAGTTTTGCCGCCATTGCATATATGATTTGGAAAACGCCGACGATTCCGGTGTTTGCGCTCTTGACAGGGACGGATGAGAGCTTGGCTGCGTTGCGTGTTGAGGCGTCGCGCCATTTTGCCGGAAACGTGCTCGTTCGCAATATTTTTGCCATTACGCTCACGCCGCTTTTGTCGTTTATCGCTTATTTGTTTGCCGAGCTGACGCACGAGTGGCGGTGGAAGCTGCTGTTTATCTGTCTGTTTGTCGGGGCGGTGTTCGTCAATGTGTATGATTTGGCCAAATCGCCGATTTTCTTTTACGTGATGATGTTTTTGCTGATTCGCATCTACATTGGAAAAACAAGGCTGTCGGCGGCGAAATTGGCGTTGTATGGGGGAGTGGGGGCGGCGGTGCTCGTCGGCATGTACATCGTCATTCAAGGGGTGCAAGATGTTGCGACCTTTTTGTCTTACAACAAAGGCCCGATCGGCCGCATGATTTTGGCGCAAATCGCGCCGACGTTTCTTCATTTGAATTTGTTCGGCGAAGCGCTGCCATTTCTTTATGGAAAAAGCTTGCCCTCGATTTTAACAGGGTTGTTTGACGTCGAGAATGTCCGCTCCGCCCGCCTCGTGATGGCGCACGTGTTCCCAGAGCGGATTGAAGACGGGACAGGGGGAGTGTTGAACACCCTTTTTGTCGCTGAGGCGTATGCCAATTTCGGTTATGTGGGGATCGTCATCGGCACGCTGTATGTCGGTGTCGTGACGCAGCTGTTGTATATTGGGTTTCTACGGCTGCCAAAAAATCCTTTGTTTTTAAGTTTGTTCGTTTATTTTTCCATTAACATCCCCCGCACGCTCGTCGGTGGGTTCACCGATTTTTTGTTCAATCCGACCTGGGTGCTGCTCGTGGCATTGTTTGGCGGAATGGCGTTGTGGCTGCGGGTGCAGGGGGATTTACGGGCATGGTTTGCAACGAAAAGGCGAATCACTGATGAGGGATGAATGATGAAAACCGTATTGATTTATTACCCGTTTTCACTCGCCGCGGAACGAAACAGCGGGTCAAAGCTGCGGCCGTATGAAATGCATCAAGCGTTTTTGCGCTGGGGAGCGAAAGAGGGAGTGGACGTTCTTCTGATCGCCGGCACGTCAGCCGAGCGGGAGAAGCAATTTCAAGAGCTCCGCAGCCAAGGCAAGCTCGATGATGTCTGGTTTTGCTATATGGAAAACCAGACGATTCCGCTTTGGCTCACGGACCCAGGACACCGGCCGCAACGTCCGTTCGTCGACCGAGACGTTCTCCGCTACTTGAAAGCCCGCAATGTTCCGATCGGCGTCTTTTACCGCGACGTCTATTGGAAGTTTCCTGATTTGTATCCGCTCCGCGGTTGGAAAAAAACGGCCATGCAAATGATGTACCGTTGGGAAGAACGGTTTTACGAGCGGTACTGCGATGTCATCTTTTTGCCGAGCCTCGAAATGGGAACATACGTCGCGATCCGCCGCCCGATGGTCGATTTGCCGCCGGGTGGGAAGCAAAAGCCGTTTCAGCGGTTCGGGACGGCGAAACAGCCGCTGAATGCCATTTATGTTGGCGGCATCAACAATGCCGACTATGGGCTTTTGCTCCTGCTTGAGGCGATTCGCTTGGCCAACCGCCGCAAGCCGCTTGTTTCGCTCACCGTCGTCTGCCGAAAAGACGAGTACGAGCGGCAGCCGCTTGCGGTGAAAGAAGAGCTTGCCGCCTTGCAAGTGCGCGTCGAGCACGTCAGCGGCGAAGCGCTCGACCGTTTGTATGCGGAGATGGATTTCGCCTTCATCCCGCGGCGGCGGAGCGAGTATAATGATTTTTCCGTTCCCGTCAAGCTGGTTGACTATCTGTCGAGCGGCCTGCCGATTGTCGCCACCGCTTGCTCAGCGCAAAAGCGGTTGATTGAAGCGGATGGGTACGGCGTCATTTGCGACGACAACCCGTCGTCGATGGCAGAAGCGATCGCCAAGATGGCCGACATGCTCGAGGAGTGCCGCTTGCGCATTGCGCAGACGTTTATGGCGAAACATTCGTGGGAAGCGAGAGTGGAAAAGGTGAAAGAAACGTTGGTGGGGGGCCTCCGATGAAAGTCGCCTTATTGGCTCCAAGCAAATCGATCCATACGCATAAGTGGGCCCGCTTTTACCAAACGCAAGGCATTGATGTGAAAGTCGTGACGTTTAAAGACCATTACGGGCCGGAGCAAGCGAAAGAAGTCGAGACAGTCGTGCTGCCGAAATGGCTGCCGGGGAAGTTGTCGTATTTTTCCACTGTCTTTTCATTAAAGCGGCTGCTCGCTTCGTTTCAACCAGATATTTTGCACGCCCATTATGCCTCCAGCTACGGGTTGATCGGGGCGCTTGCTTCGTATCATCCGTTTTACGTCTCCGTCTGGGGGCGCGACGTGTATCAGTTTCCGAATGCCAATCGTTGGAACCGACGGATGCTTGAATATACATTCCAGCGTGCGGATGTCATTTGTTCGACAAGCCATGTGATGGCGAAAGAAACCGGAAAGTATACGGACAAACCGATCGAAGTGACGCCGTTTGGTGTTGATGTCGCCCGCTTCAAACCGTTGCCGAAACAGCCGAAACGGACCGTGACGATCGGCACGGTGAAAGCTCTTTCCGACAAGTACGGGATCGCCGATTTGATTCGGGCGTTTGCCATTGTGCACGAGCGGCATCCGCAAACGGAGCTGTTGATCGTCGGCGACGGGCCGCAGCGGAGCGAATACGAGGAGCTGTGCGCCCGCCTCGGCATCCAATCCGTGACGACGTTTGCCGGCAAAGTTCCGAACGAACAAGTGCCGCTGTATATCAATCAAATGGATATTTTCGCCGTGCCTTCGACTGAAGACAGCGAAAGTTTTGGCGTTGCCGCCGTCGAGGCGATGGCGTGCGGCGTTCCCGTTGTCGTCTCCAACGTCGGCGGGCTGCCGGAAGTCGTTCGTGAGGGAACAACGGGGTTGATCGTGCCGAAAAACAGTCCGGAAAAGCTGGCGGAGGCGTTCGAACGGCTGCTGCTTGATGAGAGGCTGCGGCAACGAATGGGGGAAAACGGCGTCAACCATGTCCATGAACATTACGATTGGACGGAAAATGCGATGCGCATGATCCGATTGTATGAACAAACGTTGAAAGGCGGTGGAGGGAGTTGATGAGGAACAAAGCCGTCATGTCAGCCGCCGCGGTTGGTGCTCGTTTGTTGCCGAAAGCGGAGGCTAAGTCGCGAAGCCGGCGGCTTTCCGTTGGCAAGCTCATGATGACCGTCGGTTCGCGGCAACGATTATCCATCCAAGGACAGCGGGACGATGCCAGGGGGGCGTTTCCCCTTTTCCACGCCTCGTTTGCGCTCGCCTCTTGGCGCTCGAAATGGAACGTTCGTTTGCGATTTTTTGGGAAAGTGGTGTGGAGCGGGCCATGAGGATCATGTACCTATGCCAACACTTCCCGCCGGAAACAGGCGCACCGCAAATTCGTGTGTATGAGGTGAGCAAAGAGCTGATCAAACGGGGGCATCAAGTGGAAGTGCTCACGGCGTTCCCGCATCATCCGCACGGCGTCATCCCCAAGCCATACCGCGGCCTGTTTTATTTGTTCGAACAATGGGACGGCATTCCCGTTCATCGGACATGGATTTATCCGTCGCCAAAGGGGAGCTTTTGGAAACGGCTCGCTTCGTATTTTTCGTTTACGTTCAGCTCGTTTTATTCGCTGCTTGTGAAAGCGAAGCCGACGGATGTGATCATTTGCAATTCCCCGCCGTTGTTTTTAGGGATCACCGGGTACGTGGGTGCGAAGTTGAAACGGGCGAAGTTTGTTTTCAACGTCGCCGACATTTGGCCGGAATCGGCCGTTGAGCTCGGCATTTTGAAAAATCGGCTGTTCATTCGAATGGCGAGATGGCTCGAGCTGTTTTTATACCGGAAGGCGTGGAAAATCGCCGCCGCGACGGAAGGCATTCGCGATTATATGATTGAGCAAGGGAAAGCGCCCGAGGATGTCTTTTTATTGCCGAACGGCGTCAACACGGATGTGTTTCGCCCGTTGCCGAAAAACAAGAAGCTGCTCGCGGAATTAGGGCTCGAAGGAAAAGTGGTGTTTACGTACGCCGGAACGATGGGATACGCCCAAGGGCTCGATTCGGTGCTGCGGGCGGCGGCCATCGTCAAAGCGAAAGATGAACGGGCGCATTTCCTGTTTGTCGGCGACGGCCAAGAGCGGGAAAAGCTGATGGCGTTAAAAGAAGAGCTTGGCCTTGACAATGTGACGTTTTACGGATCCGTTCCGGTTGAGAAGATGCCGGAGATTTTCTCCATCACCGATTACAGCATCGTTTCGCTGCGCAACATCGACTTGTTTAAAGGAGCAAGGCCGTCGAAAATTTTCCCGGCGATCGCCACCGGAACCCCGGTGCTGTATTGCGGCGAAGGGGAGAGCGCAGAGATTTTAGAAACATACCATTGCGGAAAAATCGCTCCTCCAGAAAATCCCGAACAGATCGCCGCGGCGGTTCTCGAGCTGCTTTGCCTTCCGAGAGAGGAATACGAAAAGATGGCGGAAAATGGGCGCAAGTTGGCGGTGGAGCAATACTCATGGATTCGCATTGTCGACGATTTGCTTCACGCCCTTGGCGATGAAACAAAACGTGAATCCGTCAGATGGACAGAAAAATAGAAAAAGAAGAAAGGGCGTTCCGCTCACAAAGAAGGACGCCCTTTTTTGTTCCCGCGTGATGCCGAGGTGGAGAGCAAAATCCCGTATGACATCATGGACTCTGTCGCTAGAACGAGACTTCAGCACCGGGGAAGTAGTGTTCTAAAATTTGCTCCGCCGTCCATCCGCGCTCGGCGAATGCTTTTGCTCCGTATTGGCTCATGCCGACCCGGTGCCCCCAGCCTTTTCCCGTGACGGTGATCGAGCTGACCCCTGACGGCGAGGCGGAAAGCGGCATGATGCCATCCGTTGTTTGTACTTTGATTCCTTCGACGCCGGCGAGCGAAACCGTTCCGTTCTCTGTTTGGACAGAATAAGATGACAAGGAAGAGGCGGCGATGCTGCCGTTCGTCGTTTGAATCGACACGGATGGACCGCTTTTTTGCACTTGAATGTCGAACCAGTTGGACGGCAAGATGCCGTAAAATTGATTGCCGTCTAGCGGGAACAGTTTGCGGATGGTCGTTTCATTGCCTTTCACCGTTTTTTCGCCGGCCGAGGTTTCAATCGTGACGGCCCCCACTTCCCCGTTCGCGCCGGTTTTGGTGATCGAGACGTCGTATAAAACAACCGATGGATCGGTGAGCCCGAACGAACGCAGCAGCACAGACGGGGAGAAGGTGAACGACCAACGGCTGTACGGCGATGATTCATACGGGTCATCGACGCTCGCCAAATATGGGTAGGCGGTTTGCGACGAGTTCCAGACGTCGCTTACGTTGGCGGTTCTGCCGCCGCTTGTCGAGTGGTAATACGTTTCAATGACACTGCCATTATATTTAAGATACAATCCTCTTGTCGCATCCACTGCCTCGTTCGATCGGGGAGATTCTCCATCATATCCTTTATACGTCTGTGTGTTTGGATTGGTCGTCAAACTTGTTTTATGTTTATAGGCATAGTTTCGGGCTGCAATGGCTTGCGCCTTCAGCGCCTCAAGCGGCCAAGAGGCAGGCATCTCGCTCGGCACGACTCCTTTTAAATAATCTTCCATATCTAAAATATTGACAGCATACAAGGCGCTGTTTTGCAGGCGAATGTCGACGCTTCCCCGATACCGCGTTTGGTTCACCTTGACAAGGGACAACGGCGCCGCGCCGATTGTTTCTTGAATAGTAAATCCGGTGCTTGAAAAATCCGTCTTTCCATTGTACGTGACAAACACGGTCGAAGAGGAAGACCGAAATGTCAGATTTGTCCCGCTTGGCAACGGGGTGATCGTCAACGTCTCTTTATTGACGATTTGATAGTTTCCTTCGACGGCGGCTGTCACCGATGCCCCTTTATATAAAAGGACTTGCACGGGATTGTTGTACGTTTTCACCCCAGCGGCGTTCGAGGCGGAAGGAGAGGTGATGAGCCAAAACAGGACGACGGCCAACCACGCTAGTTTTTTCACCGTCTACTTCACCTCACCAAATTCAGCGGCCATCCAACCCCGCCGCCCGTCAGACAGCTGCACGTTGTACCATTTCTCTCCTTTGCTGTTGGTAAACGGCTGGATATAGACCATCTCTGTCCCTTTTGGAACGGTCGCAATAATCGGATAAGAAGTCGTCGCTCCTTTTCGAATATTGACCGCGGCCGTGGCGATGACGTGCTTGGTGCTGTCGCTGCTGACAGCGGATGTCGAGACATCGCCTGAATGGATCCATCCTTTCAGCGATGAAGATAGGACGACGTTGTACCAAAGTCCTTGGGAAGTAAGGTGCGCCCCGACGACTTGCAGTGAAGCCCCTGCCTGTTTATAAGTGATGACGCGGTAGCTCGTTGACGCTCCGCTGCGGACGGCCGCATTGTTTTTCGCTACATAGACGACAGAAGGCAAAGAAGGCGAAGCGGGTTTGCTGGCAAGTTGTTGTTGAAGCTGTTGAATTTGTTGTTGCTGGGCGGCCAGTTGTGCTTTCAGGTTGGCAATGTCGTTTTTCATCGGGTTGAGCTGGGACGTCACCCAGTCGACGCTCGCTAACACGACTTCTTCCGATGCTTTCATCGCCGATGGCGTAAACAAGAGGGCGCCTGCCGTCATTCCGACCGCCAGGCTGGCAGCAACGGCCCATTTGGCTTTTCGTTTCATCATGTTCATCTCCCCCGTTTTTGGATATGGAAAGAAAGGAGAATAATAGCTTTCCTAAAAGGCCGGTGAAACACAACGGATTCGCTTGGTTCATGAGGAATCGCAAGGAATGAAAACGCGATGTTGCCATGTTTCTCCAGCTTGAGAAACACTGTTGCCAAAGCTTTATATCCGTTGCATCATCGGACTTCTCATGCTATTATTCTCCGAATGTGAACAAACTAGAATTGGCTGAAGTATTCTTCCAGTCCTTCGCGAATGCCGACGGCTGCTTTTTGGCGGAACGCTTTCGTTTTGAGCAGCGCCTCTTCATTCGGATTGGAGATGAAGGCGAGCTCAACAAGAATGCTCGGCAGCTCGTTTTTCCGGTTGACGTAAAAGTCTTGCGTTTTATGGCCGCGGTCATATGTTCCGAGCTGTTGGACAAGATGTTTTTGCACGATGGCGGCCAACTGCTCGCTTTTTGGCCCGTTGAAGTTGCTCGATACGTTGTAGTACGTTGTCGTTCCGCGAGATGTCCGCGAGTACGAGTCGGCGTGAATGCTGATAAAGGCGTCGTAGTCGGAACTGTTGGCGATCCATGTCCGTTCCGACAGCTCCAAAAAGATGTCGGTGCTTCGCGTCAATTTCACGATCGCTCCGGCCCGCTCCAATTCTTCTTTTAGCAATAAGGCGGTGTCCAGCGTAATATCTTTTTCCCGCGTGCCGCCAGGGCCGATCGCCCCGGTATCGTGCGCCCCGTGCCCTGCGTCAATAATGATTTTTTTGCCCTTGAGTCCGGTCTCGAGAATTTTCAGCGCCAATCGGTCGCTGTAATGGCGAAGGGTGAACGTGTACCCCGGTTCAAAGGTGATGAGCAGGCTGCTGCCCGTCCACTCCACCGTTTGGATGCCTGGAATGTCGGTCGACGGGACTTCAGCGTAGGAAAACGAGCCGGTGATTTTCAGGCGATTGCCAGGCAACAACGAATAGGAGACGCGGAAATTAGACGTTTTTTTCCACGTCAAATAGGCATTGTCGTTGATGGTCGAAAACGTCGGTTCCACGAGACTATTTAAGGCGACGGTAGAGGTGCTCGATTCTTCCACCCATCCGCGGACGCCATTGGATGTTTCGACATTCAGCCATCCATGATATTCGTAAAGGACAGCAAGCCGCTCATTCGCTGCCAGCGTCTTCAACGATTGATAGTTTGAAGAGGCGCCTCGGCGCAGCGGAGTGCCCGCCTGTTTGACGTATACGTAGGATGGGGCGTTGACTTCAAACGCCGGCATCCATCCCGTTTTCCCCGATGCAGAGGTGACTTGCACCCAGTCGAACGGAGATGCTTCTGTCGTCTTCAAAACCGTGACCGTTCGGTTTTTCGCAATCCGCTCGATGACGGCGGCGCTCAACGAAGGTTCGGCAAACAGCGCCGCATTAGCGGTTGTCACCTGCTTTTGCTTCCCCTGGCTGGCTGGTGGGGAAAGGTAGGATTTGGTTACGACCGTCTCGTGCACCCAGCCGAGCGTTTTTCCATTGAGGGACACTTTGTACCAAAGCGCTCCCGACGCATCTTTGGCGCTTGACAGGCTGTTCAGTTTGGTTCCTTTTTTCAGTTGGGTGACGACTTTTGCTTTTAAAGATGGAGCTTGCCGCACATTGGCGACCGACACGCTGACCGTCAGCGGCTGGCCTGAGATGCTGGACGTATCCGAGACACCGCTTGGAACCGAAATGGTTGATGACATCGTCAACACTTTTTCCGACACCCATCCCCGGACATGTCCGAGATCAACGCGGTACCAAAGTTCCTGACCATTTGTGACGAACAAATCGATCACTTTGACAGATTGACCGCGTGACACTGTGGCGACGGCGCGGTAATGGACGCTCGCCCCGCGGCGAACCGGGGAGGACTGCACAACGTTCATGAATGTCGGCAAAAGTGTCGGAAGCTGTTTGGGTATGTAGATCTGTTCCGTTTTCACCCATCCTTTGACTCCCGCCCACTCCACACGCACATACTGTTCCCCGAGCGAATTGGTGAACTCGGCCATGATGGAGACGACATCGCCGTTAGACAGTGTTTTTACGACCGGATAGTAAGGGGATGCCCCCTTGCGCATCGCGATGTCGTTGGCGGCGATGACCGCACGCTTTCCGACGAGCATGGAAGGTGGTTGGTTGGAAAAGCTGTCCGCACGCGCCCAGCCGGTGACGCCTCCGTACTCGATGCGGTACCACGTTTCACCATAGGCGTTTTGAAACTCGTCTATGACGTTCACTTGTTGGCCAGCGGGAATCGAACCAACGGCCCGATATGAATCGGTTGCCCCTCTTTTCAGCAACGAGTCTTGCTTGGCGAACATCACGTTAGGGAAGGCGGAAGAGACATGCGCTTCAGAAAAGTCGTCTGCCCGCGCCCAGCCCGTGATGCCCTTGTATTCGATGCGATACCACGTTTCGCCAGCAGCATTTTGGAACTTGTCGATGACCTTTACTTGTTGGCCAGCGGAAATGGATTCGACGATTTGATAGGAATCCGTCGCTCCTCTCCTCAGCAAAGCGTTATGCTCCGCGACCATGAGTGTCGGTGAGGATGAGGAAGGACTTCCATCGGCGGCCAAGGCGGCTGACGGCCATAGCGGGCAAGTCGCCAACAAGACGGAAAGAAGCGTTTTTTTCAAGGATTCGATCCCCCCTTTTTCTCAAGTTTGTGTTTTCTATACTATCATAGCGAATTTTGCCGTTTTATCCAACCCGAATTCAGTCCTATTATGAGAAAAAATGAAAAGTTTTGTTGAAAAAGAGAGAAAAAAGCAGAGGACATGAAAGGTTGTGCTCTTTCATCATCATTGCGGCATGATACGCTGTAAATGGAAAAAGGCGCCCCATTGCGTTTGGGAGCACCTTCTTTGTGATCGTTAATTTTGGCTTTGTGTGGATGGTGAATCGCTGCGCGTGAGGGAGGCGTTGGACGTCTCGAGCGCTTGCCGCAGCGTTTCATTGATTGAGCTGACCGATTGCTCGTCCGGGATGTAGTAGTACACGCCGTTGATCGTTTCGTCGTATCCTTTCAAATGCAAATTTTCTACATCCGCGTTTTTCATTTTTTGATAGACGTAGATGAATGACAACAACTCGGACGGAGGGATGTTCGTCCGCACGTGATCCCCTAAATCGGCGATGACGTCATCCAGCTTCGGCAGCGAGGTGATGGACGTGCTTTTGTCAATAATGGCGCGAATGACTTGCTTTTGCCGCTCGTTTCGGCCAAAATCGCCGCGGGGGTCCGATTTTCTCATGCGCACATAGGCGAGCGCTTCATTGCCATTCAACTCTTGTTTGCCTTTATGGAACGTATGCCATTTGAGCGAACCTGTCAGCTGAGCTTTGAATGTGAACGGAACATCCACCGTGACGCCGCCTAGGGAATCGACAATTTTTTCGAACCCTTCAAAATCCGTCGTCACGTAATAGTCGATCGGAACATTGATCAGCTCATTGACGGCTGCAATGGTCGATTGAATGCCGCCATGACTGTAAGAATGGGTGATTTTGTCTTTCCGCCCTTCGCTCGGGATGTAAACGCGCGTATCGCGGGGAATGCTCAACAAATACACTTTGTTCGTCTTCGGATTGACGGTCAACAACATGACGACATCAGACCGCCCCTCCTCGTCGTGGTACTGGTTTTCCACTCCGACTAACAGAACGGTAAATGGGTCTTTGCGCATCTCAATGTTTCTTGCCGGCTTGCTTGATGGATCAAGCGCTTGATAAATTTTGCTTGACGCCTGTTTCGCCTCGGAGTAAATATTGTAGCCAAAGGCGCCGACACCCCCGAGCAACAGAAGAAACACGAGCAAAAAGAATCGGCGGAGCCGCTTTTTTTTCTTTCGCTTTTTCACCGTTTTTCTTGTATGATTCATCGTTTAACCCTTCTTTCCTTTACGGTGTCGTTTTAGGAAGACGAAAGCAGCCGCTCGGCATACTCCATCGCTCCCGCCTGAATGTCCGCCCTTCCGTTTGTCAGTTCGGTCATCCACTCGCCGAACGAAGACTGGCCGTCCTCGGGAACGAGAACATCAAACGTGACGCGGTCGGCATATTGGATATTTTTAATAGTATATACGGAAGAGCGTAGCTCATTTTCCACTTTCCCAAGCCACGGATAGTCGATCGTGACACGCATGACGCGCATGAGCCGACGCTCGACGATGCCGGCGGCGTTCAGCCCCTCGGAGACAGCGCGGCTGTAAGCGCGCACCAACCCGCCCGCGCCGAGCTTGATGCCGCCAAAGTAGCGGGTGACAACGGCGACGGTGTCTTTCAATCCTTTTTTCTTCAGCACCTCAAGCATCGGCACCCCTGCGGTGCCGCTCGGCTCGCCGTCATCGTTCGCTTTTTGGATTTGGTCATGCTCGCCGATCAAATAGGCGGAGCAGTTGTGGGTGGCGTCCCAATGCTTCTTCTTGATCTGTTGAATAAAGGCGACGGCCTCTTCCTCGGTTTCGGCGCGATTGATATAGCAGATGAACCGTGATTTTTCGATCACGATCTCGCGTTCGCCGTATCCTTTGACCGTGTAATATGTTTGCAACAAAGCAAAACACCTCAACATACAAAAAACGCGAAAACGGTTTAATTTTGTTCATTTTTTTGCATGAATGGCTAGCGCTCTACTCTCATTATGGTAAACTGAAAATAAAAGAGCAATAGATAGGGCATGCTTTTATTATTATAAATCGACAACTTTTTTCCTTCAAACAAATTTTGCTGGCGCCCATGCGCACCGCTTGGCAGCGCTGTTGGAGGTTGGCAAA
The DNA here is from genome assembly GCF_030414215.1 of Geobacillus zalihae. Lineage (NCBI taxonomy): Bacteria > Bacillati > Bacillota > Bacilli > Caryophanales > Anoxybacillaceae > Geobacillus > Geobacillus zalihae. Next base: position 3,148,103 of record NZ_CP129217.1, on the reverse strand, counting down.
TGGCTGAGGCAAAACAGTGGGACGTGAAGCAATTAGATCGGATTGTCGAAAAAATGATCGACACCGTTCAACACAGCAAAGACGAAATTTTCCGCATCGGGGAGCAGTCGCGTCAAGAGCACGACCATTTGCTTCGCGAACTCGAGGAGGTGAAGCGGCTGACCGTGCAGGCGATCGAAGAAGCGGACCGGCTCGAAATGGAGGCGCGCCGGGCGCGCCGCCGCCTGTCGGAAGTGAGCCAAAACTTTTCGACCCACTCGGAGCAAGATATTCGCGAGGCGTATGAAGCGGCGCACGAGCTGCATATGAAGCTGACGATGGTGCGCGAGCGGGAGAAACAGCTGCGGCTGCGCCGTGATGAACTCGAGCGGAGATTGGCGAGCCTTGCGCAAATTATCGAACGCGCCGATTATTTAGTTGGACAAATTACGGTCGTGCTCCACTACTTAAACAGCGATTTCCGCCAGGTCGGCGAGCTTATTGAAGGAGCGAAGCAAAAGCAGGAATTTGGGCTGAAAATCATCGAAGCCCAGGAAGAAGAGCGGCGGCGGCTGTCGCGGGAAATCCATGACGGCCCGGCACAGCTGCTCGCTCACGTCCTTCTTCGGTCTGATTTGGTCGAAAAGGTGATCAAAGAGCGAGGGACAGAGGCGGCGATCGCCGAAATTCGCGATTTTCGCAAAATGGTGCGTTCGGCTTTGTCCGAAGTGCGCCGCATCATTTACGATTTGCGGCCGATGGCGCTTGATGATTTAGGATTGGTTCCGACGCTAAAAAAATATTTGCAAACGACCGAAGAATATAATAACGGAGTCCATATTTCCTTTGTACATATCGGCGAAGAAATTCGGCTGCCGTCGCGGATGGAGGCGGCCGTGTTTCGGCTTGTCCAAGAATCGGTGCAAAACGCCTTGAAGCATGCCGAAGCGCGCCATATCGACGTCAAAATGGAAGTGACGTGCCACCATCTGCTTGTCAGTGTCAAAGACGATGGCAAAGGATTTGATCCATCGGTCAAAAAAGAAAATGCGTTCGGCTTGATTGGCATGCGGGAGCGGGTGGAGCTGCTCGGCGGCACGCTCGACATCCGCTCAAAGATTGGCAGCGGAACGACCGTGTTCATTCGCGTTCCGCTCGACCGTTCGACTGACAAAACGAACAAGGAGGAAAGGAAACGATGAAAACACGCATCGCGATTATCGACGATCACCAGCTGTTTCGCGAGGGCATCAAGCGCATTTTGGAATTTGAGGGCGATTTTGAAGTCGTGGCGGAAGGAAGCGACGGAAGCGAAGCGCTTTCGATCGTCGAAACATACCGCCCCGATTTGGTGCTGATGGACATCAATATGCCGGACATCAACGGCGTGGAGGCGACGAAACAGCTGATCGAAGCTTACCCTGATACGAAAGTCGTCGTGTTGTCGATCCATGACGATGAACACTATGTCATGCGCGCTTTGCAGACCGGGGCGACGGGGTATTTGCTGAAGGAGATGGATGCCGATACGCTCATTGAGGCGGTGAGAATCGTCGCGGAAGGCGGATCGTATTTGCATCCGAAAGTGACGCACAACTTGATTCGCGAATACCGCCGCTTGACGACAGAAAAAGGCGGCGCAGTGGTTAAGCAGGAGGTGCGCCGTCCGCTTCATTTGCTGACGCGGCGCGAGTGCGAAGTGCTGCAGCTGTTGGCCGACGGCAAAAGCAACCGCGCCATCGGCGAAGCGCTGTACATTAGCGAAAAAACGGTGAAAAACCACGTCAGCAGCATCTTGCAAAAATTAAACGTCAATGACCGGACGCAAGCCGTTGTGGTCGCGATCAAAAACGGTTGGGTGGAAGTGCGCTAATGGCAATGCCCCCTTCGTTTCCGCCTATTGTCAGCGGATTGGATGGGCGTCTGGCGGCTGGTGTTGAGGGGATCGAGGCAGCGATGCTTCGTTGTTGGTGTGTCCGTGGTGAGGACAAGCTGTTTTGTAGTTGGCGGCAAGCGGCTTTGTTTAGGTCCTTGCGGTGCGCTATCCCCCATTTGGATTCGTAGTGGTGGGCGGTTTGTCTTTTTGGTATAATGGAAGAAAATTTGAAATCAGGAAGGAATGGCGTTCGTGAAAACGGCAATTGTCACCGACAGCACGGCCTACTTGCCGAAAGAGGTGCGCGAGAGGTTGGGCATTCGCCTGATTCCGCTCAGCGTCATTTTCGGGAATGAGACGTACCGCGAAGAGATTGATATGACGGCCGATGAATTTTTTGCCAAAATCAAGCAGCATCCGACGTTGCCGACGACGTCCCAACCGTCGGTCGGTGAGTTTGTTGACTTGTTCACCGCCATTCGCGAGGAAGGATACGAGGCGGTCGTCAGCATCCACCTCTCAAGCGGCATCAGCGGCACGTACCAAGGGGCGGTCACGGCAGGGACGATGGTGGACGGATTGCGTGTTTACGCATACGACTCGGAAATCAGCTGCATGGCACAAGGGTTTTATGCGATCGAAGCGGCGGAAATGGCGCAGGCGGGGAGGTCTCCTGAGGATATCATCGCTCGCTTGGATGAAATGAAACAAACGCTGCGCGCCTACTTTATGGTCGATGACTTGGCCCATCTGCAGCGGGGCGGACGGCTGACCGGGGCGCAGGCGTTCATCGGCGGCCTCTTGCAAATCAAGCCGCTTCTTCGCTTTGAAAACAAAGTGATCGTGCCGTTTGAAAAAATCCGCACGCGCAAAAAAGCGATCCACCGCATCGAAGAGCTGTTCGCCGAAGATGCGGAAAAGGGTGTGCCGCTCAAAGCCGCCATCATCCACGCCAACCAGCCCGATGAAGCGCACCGCTGGCGCGATGAGCTGTCCGCCCGCTATCCGCACGTCGAATTTTCGATCAGCTATTTTGGCCCCGTCATCGCCACGCACGTCGGCGAAGGCGCGCTCGGGTTGACGTGGTATCAGCCTTAAGCCGAGGCCGCAAAGCGCCGTCTCGAGGCTCCACAGCCAAGCGCAAGGCGGAACGGTGCGCTCCGCCTTGCACGGCGGCGGATTCTCGTTTCCGCTGTATGGTCGATCAAGATGTTTCCGTCTTCCCGTTTGGCGTTCATGGGACGAAATGATCCGAATGAGTTTTGGGCCATGTTGATGCTATTCATAGTGGATGCTATTTCATATAATGTTTTTATCGATTTCCTCATCCAACTTCAATGCGCTTGCCATTCTCCTTCGGCGGTATTCTCTATAACTGCCCGCAGTTGACGAATTCATCCGTGACAAACATAAGAGCGAGAAAGCCTATTCCCTTTAGGTGTGGGGAATGTCAAATTCGTCAGCTGCATCGTCTTCCTCTCCTCTCTCCACTTTATGAAACGGGCGGAGATGTGGGGCTGGCCAAACTTGTCGAACCGTTTTCCTTTCCTGAAAAATTTGTCGCTATTTCCCTGGGAATGTTGTCGAAACACGTTATTGATCGGCTCCATGACTCTCCTGTGAATCTTCGCTGGCGTCATGTTTCGCCGCATCCATTTCTTTCGAAGGCCGATATGTCGTGAAAAAGACGGTCAAACCACATCCTTATTCCATTTGGAAAGGCCTTTTCATCTCCACTTTCTTTTCTAGCGGAATGTTGCTGTTTTGCGCATGACGCCCATTTTTCACCATCTTTCTAACTTTTTACGAAAAAGAACGCCGTCGATCGCTCTTCCTGTACCTTTATGCGCTTCAAGCCTCTCAACTTGGGGAGAGAGGGTTTTTGCCGCGTCATCTGCTCTTCTTGCCTCTCAGCTGGGGAACGTGCTTTTCATACGTTCAAAAGGAGTGATGCTTCTTGTGCATCCAACAACCATCTTGTGTTCCACACCTCGTTTCATGGTTGAACGGCCAGCGCCTCCCACGCGAACAACTGCCGTTTTCTGATGAAGAAATCAAAGCCGCGGTGCAAGCCGGTTGGGTTCACGAACATCCCGGCCTCATCAAAACATCAAGCGGCTGGCGCTGTGTGCGCTGCGGGAATGAAGACGCGCGTCTTTTTGCATCGTTTCCATGCGCCCGCTGCGGATCGGATTGCGCGTATTGCCGCAAGTGTCTTGTGATGGGGCGCATCAGCTCCTGCACTCACCTTGTGCACGTGACGATGCCGCTTCCGTCCGAGCGGCACGAGGCGCCGCTTGTTTGGGATGGGACGCTGTCCGCCGCTCAGGAGGATGCCGCTATGGCTGTCAAACAGGCCGTGCTCGATCGAAGCGAACTGCTCGTTTGGGCCGTATGCGGCGCAGGGAAAACCGAGATTTTGTTTCCCGCCATCGCCGCCGCGCTCGAGAAGGGCTGGCGCGTTGGCCTCGCCACGCCACGGACCGATGTCGTCCGCGAGCTTGCTCCCCGCTTTCGCCAAGCGTTCCCGCGCGTTCCGCTCGCTGTTTGGCACGGCGGAAGCGAAGAGCGCGGGCGGATCGCTTCCTTGGTCCTCTCAACCACCCACCAGTTGCTGCGGGCTTACCGCGTCTTTGACGTTATGATCGTGGATGAAGTCGATGCCTTTCCATATTCTGCTGAGCCGATGCTCCAATACGCCGTCAGTCAAGCGCGGAAAGAACAGTCGAGCCTCATTTATTTAACCGCCACCCCGTCCCGCGCTTGGCAGCTTGACATCACAAGAGGCAAACGGAAAGCTGTCGTCATCCCCGCCCGCTACCACGGCTTTCCTCTCCCTGTCCCGTCCTTCGAATGGTGCGGCAATTGGCGCAAACGGTTAGAGCGCGGCCGCTTGCCCGAAAACGTCCTTGCGTGGGTTCTCCATCGTTTGGCGCAGGGAAAACAAGCGTTTTTGTTCGTTCCCCATATCGATGAGCTTGAAGCTGTCACCCGCCTCTTGCAGCGCGTCGATCCCCGCATCGTCGGCGTTCATGCCGAAGCCCCAGACAGAGCCGAGCACGTTCAGGCATTTCGCGATGGGCGCGTGCCGCTGCTCGTCACAACGACGATCCTTGAACGGGGAGTGACGGTGCCGAACATCGATGTCGCCGTTCTCGGCGCCGAAGACCGCATCTTCACGGAAAGCGCTCTCGTGCAAATCGCCGGCCGTGTGGGCCGCCACGCCGTATTTCCGGATGGCGATGTCCGCTTTTTCCATCACGGGAAAACGAACGAGATGGTGCGGGCGCGCCGCCACATTGTACGCATGAATGAGACAGCAAAGAAAAGGGGGTTGCTGCATCGATGAACTGCCTCCTTTGCCATTCTCCGTACAACCCGATCGCGAGCTGGCGCCAGCTTCTTTTCCTCGAAGACCTTGACGTCCTTTGCCCACGCTGCCGCGGGTCGTTCAAACTCATTGACGGCCGCCTTTGCGAGATGTGCGGCCGCCCGCTCGAGGAGTCAGCGCCATCCGTGTGCGCCGACTGCCTTCGGTGGCAGGAAGATGAACAATGGGGGAGGGCGCTCGTGAAAAACCGATCCGTGTATATATACAACGACTGGATGAAAGACGTCGTCACCTTATGGAAATTCCGCGGCGACTATGTCATCGTCGAGGCATTCCGCCGTCCGTTTTCCCAAGCGTTTCGCCGACATTTCGGCCGCGATTGGCACATCGTCCCAATCCCGCTGAGCCCCGAACGGCTGTATGAGCGCGGCTTCAACCAAGCGGAAGCGCTCGCCCGCTTGCTTCCATCCCCGTATTTCCCTTGGCTGGCCCGCCGGCATTCCGAGAAGCAGTCGAAAAAATCGCGCCGCGAACGGCTGAAGACCGACAACCCATTTTTCCTTGCCGATCATCCCCCGCTTGACGGAAAACGAATCGTGCTGATCGACGACATTTACACAACGGGCATCACCATCCGCCACGCGGCCCGCGTGCTGCTTGAGGCGGGGGCGGCGGAGGTGTGGGCGTTGACGCTCATTCGCGCGTAACAGTGTAAACATTGGAAGCCTACGTGCCGATATAAAAAGTAGGAGAACAAAGAGCGAGGAAGAATAATGATGCGTATTCGTCACGATCAACTATCCAATGAGGTCGCCGCACCGGCTGTTTCATTGCAGCCGGGGAGCGTGCAGATGGCGGTAATGAAAGAAAGGTTCAACGATCAAGAGGCCGTGGTCGCCATCGGCCAACAGGATGTACGCGTCCACTTTGTGGATGGCGTCCCAAGCGACCGTTCGTTTATGGTGCGGCTTGTGAAGCAAGAAGGTGGAACTTGGATGGCGCAAGCGGTGCCACTATCGTCTATAGGGCGGTTTCTGCCATCTTCGTTGGACGATGGAATCGATTCATGGCTGTCGGCCCGTGGCATTCGCCTGACCGAAAAGGAAAAAGAAGCCGTTCGTCGTTTTTGGGAGACGGAAGGCGGCTCGATAAAGAAAAAACAGGAAACCGTCGCTGCTTTGGCGGCGAAACAGCTCGAGGTGACCGAGACGCATTTGCGCCTAGCGCATGAAGCGCTCCATGGCCCGCCGCTCGGAGACCTGTTGGCGCCGTTGTTGACGAAAACGGAACCGGAAGAAACCCATGAAGCAAAAGCGGCGCCTGTTCGTGAACAAACGGAGCGATTGGAAGGTTCGCGTGCGTATGCGGTTGCATCGGAGCTGGTTCTTTCGACGGCAGAGGCCCGGACGTTTGCCGTGACGGTAGTGACGGAAAAAATGGTGCAACTCGTGCACGATTTTCGTGTTTGGCAGCGTGATATGGTCCGTCAGCTCGAACAATTTGCGCATGCCGCTGCCCAACAGTCGACAGAGCGAGCCGCGCCGCTTGTTGAGTCGCTCATTCATTCACTCGACCGCATGCTGTTGCACGGGGAATGGTTGTTGTTTACTGACATGAAAACGGAAACGAAGTTGCTTGAGGCGGGGGCGAAATTGGCAGAAGCGAAACGCGGCCTTGCTGAAGGAAAGACGGACGAAGCGGCCAAGACGGCGCGTGAAGTGAAAGCGTTGTTGGAGTCGCTCCGCTTTCAGCCATCTGAACAAAAAGTACAGCGGTTTTTCATGGAATCGGAAGCGTGGCAGGGCACGAAGCCGCACGAGCAGCTGTCGCGCCTTCTGAAACATGTGGACCAAGCGCCCAACGATGGCGCATTATCGGCGAGAGGAGTCTTTGAATCGCTGCGCCGCCTCGGCTTTTTCCATGAACAAGAGACCGCCCGTGCGCTCTTGAGCGGAGAGCGATTACAGCCGGTCGAGAATTTGAAGGCGATGCTGCTGTCATGGGTTGAGGAAGGAACGGCTCCTGCGCAGGCGGAACGGCTGCTCATGAATCTTACCGGCCAACAGTTGCTCAACAAATTTACTGTTGACAGCCACACCCAAACTATGTTGTACCAGTGGCCACTCTCGCTTCATGGTGAGATGGCGACCGTACATGTGCACGTCAACGCTCGCAGCGGTGACGGACAGCTTGACTGGCAAAACTGCCGCCTCTACTTTTTGTTGGACACGAATCAAGGCAAAGTCGGCATTTCCTTGCAGTCGGTCGAACGGCAGCTGTCCGTGACGGTGGAAACAGAACATGAGCGGTTGGCGGCGGTGTTGCAGTCATGTGCGGCGACAGTCAAAGACCATTTGGAACAGATCGGTTATCGGGTGCAACGCCTCACTTTCCAACCGATGAACACCCAAGACCAAGAGCGGGCGGCGACAGACAGAGTGAAGACGGAAAACGAAACGAGCCAGTGGGAGTGGACGATATGAACAGACACCGTTACGCCCCTGCTTTCAAATCATATGAGCAACATCTTGGCCGACAGCCGCGGCAGCTCGCTGATGAGGTGGCCGACAAGGCGGGGCGGGCGGGCATTCCGCTGCCCCATGACCGGGAGTTGCTGAGACAGCTGGTCGATCCGGTGCCGCGCGTCCCGCCGCAGCTTTACGCGGTGATCGGGGAAGTTTTAAAATGGATTCAGAAGCTTGATGAACAAGGCGGTAGGAGCGAAGAAGATGGAGATCAATAAAATTGCCAACACCCCATCGGTTCCAATCGGCAAAAAAGCGGCGGCTTCTTTTTCGCCATCCGTGTCATTTGCCGAGCTGACCGCCAAGGAGCAGGAAAAGCTGCGAAACGAGCGGCTGAGGCAGCTGGCGGATGAAATCGAACAGCAAGGAAAAAAACTGGCCAAGTTGCGGACGGTTGACGATTTGCGGCGGTATAAACAGCTCGTCAGACAATTGCTCGATGAAGCGGTGAACCATGGCTTGAAACTGACGGAGCAGTATGGGTTCCATTGGAGCGGCCGTTCCCGCGTCTATCATATCGTCAAAACGATCGACCAAAAGCTGCTGGACGTCACAAACGCGGTGCTCGAGCAAGAACGGCCGAGGATTGATTTGCTGCAGACGTTGGGGGAAATTCAAGGGTTGATCGTCAATTTGTATACGTAATGGGCACATTGGGAGGGGAGAATGATGAACTTAGAAAATTGCCCGGTTTGCGGCCGTCTGTTTGTCCGCTCGCCGTTTCGCGATATTTGCCCGTCTTGTCATGAAGAAGAAGAACGGCAATTTCAAACCGTGGTCCAATTTTTGCGGCGCCGGGAAAACCGGTTGGCGACGATGGAGCAAATTGTCGATGCGACAGGGGTGCCTGAGACGCTGCTGGTCAAATTCATCAAAAGCGGCCGCTTAACGTTGGCGCAGCTGCCGAATTTAGGATATCCGTGCGACCGTTGCGGCAAGCTGATCCGCGAAGGCAGAATGTGCGCTGACTGTTCAAAAGATTTGCAAGGGCAGCTGGAAATGGTGAAAAAAGAAGAACAGAAGAAAAAACAGGTGTTTCGCACGTATTACACCGACAAAGAGCGAAATGGCCGCTAAACAAATGAATGGATTGACCGATAATAGTAGTAAGACAACAACGTGAGGAACGGATAGGAGGAATCGCAGTGAGAATCGATAACCGGTTTTCGATTGGCGTTCATCCCTACCGTCAGTACTCGGGCGCCCCACAAGGAAAAACAGGGCAAACCGGGCGGCGGGATCGCGTCGAAATTTCCGAGGCGGCAAAAGAGCTGCAGCAACGCTCCACTTGGGCCGCCGAGCGGGAAGAGAAAGTGCGCCGGTTGAAGGAACAAATCGACAACAGAACGTATGAGATCGATGCCCGCGCCATTGCGGAGAAACTATACAAGTTCTATAAGGGCGATGGCCAATGAACACAAGGGTAGAAAATCGCCGAACCGATGATGAACAGCGTGCGCCAGCGCTGCAGCTGATGGCGCTCCTTGACCGGCACTTGACGCTGCACCGGCATTTGCTTCAATTGGCCTATCAAAAAACGGACGTATTAAAACGAGGCGATATGGACGGATTAATGCAGCTGATCCAAAAAGAACAAACTGCTATCGCCGCCATCCAGCAGCTCGAGCGCGAGCGGGCACAACTCGTCGCCGCATGGTCCGATGGCGGGCATCCGCTGACATTGGCCGATTGCTTGCCGAAAATGGACGAGGAGGAGCGGCAAAAAGCCGAACAGTTGGCTAGCGAGTTGCTCGACGTGATCAACGAGCTCCAGGCAGTCAACGAGCTGAATGGGCAGCTCATCCGCCAGTCGCTGCAATGGGTGACGCTGATGTTGGACCAATTGATGCCGCAGCCGCCCAACGTGAACTATACCGCGCCAAACCAATCAACGAGACAATATGGACATGGACGAAGCCGTTCACTCTTTGATTCCAAAGCATAGCAGCACAAGTCACCGACGGAAAATAAGGAGAGATCGATCCATCCAACAGCCGTCAAAACGAAACAGAGCCGCTAGGCAGAAAACAGCGGACAATCATTAGAAGATGAAAAGGAGGGGCACGATGGGATCGACGTTTCACGGGCTTGAAGTCGCCAAGCGCGGCATGGCCGTGCAGCAAATGGCGCTATACACGACCAGCCATAACATTGCCAACGCCAATACGCTCGGCTATTCCCGTCAGCGTGTCAATTTTGTCCAAAGCGAGCCGTACCCGCCGGCGTCCCTCAACCGCCCGCAAATTCCGGGACAGATGGGGACGGGGGTCGAGGCGGGGTCGATTGAGCGGGTGCGCGACCGCTTTTTTGACTGGCAATACCGCGGCGAGAACAACAAGCTCGGCTATTGGCAAGCCCAAGCCGATGCATTAAAAAAAATGGAGGACATTATGAACGAACCGTCCGACAGCGGTTTATCCAAAACCATGGATCAATTTTGGCAGGCGCTCCAGGATTTAAGTGCAAACCCAGAAAATACAGGGGCCCGCTCGGTCGTGCGCCAGCGCGGACTGGCGGTGGTCGAGACGTTTCATTATTTGGCCGATTCGTTAACCTCTATTCAAAACGATCTCGCCAATGAAATTCAAGTGACCGTCAAATCGATCAACTCGATCGCGGAACAGCTGTATAAAATCAACCAACAAATCGCCGAAGTCGAACCGCACGGCTACTTGCCGAACGATTTGTACGATGAGCGCGACCGACTGCTCGATGAACTGTCTGCGCTCGTCAAAATCGAAGTCGAGCCGAAGCCAAGCGGCGGCAATGCGCTGAAAACGGCGGAGGGGTCTTATGATGTATATATTTTTGATGGCAACGGCCAGCGTCAGCTGCTGGTCAATGGCAACCAAGGATACCAGACGCTGTCCGTATCGCCGAGCGCCAGCTCCTCCCCGGAGATGCCGACCGGTCCGCTTACCGGACTTTCGCTTGGAGGCTCTTCCATCCCGTTTGTCGCCTCCGGCAAGTTGAAAGGGTTGATCGAGGCCTACGGATATGATGACGGAAGCGGTGTCAAAGGCATTTATCCCGATATGTTGAAAAAGCTCGATACGCTCGCGTATTCGTTCGCCAAACGGTTTAACGAAGTGCACCAAACAGGGTATACGCTCAGCCCGAGCAACCCGGGAGGGCTGTTTTTCAGCGATTTGACGCAAGTGGACGGGGCAGCGAAAGCGATCCAATTGTCATCCAATATTGATGATTTAAACAATATCGCCGCTTCATCAGCGCCGAACGAACCGGGGAACGGCTTAAACGCCATTCGTCTCGCCAATGTCAAAAACAGCAATTTTGCCAACCTGCAAGATCCGGCGCCGTCGGTCTCGTATCCGATCACAGCGGGCACGCTGCAGGCGTATTACGAAAGCATGATCGGCCAGCTGGCGGTCGACACCCAACAGGCGAACCGCCTCGTCAACAACTCCGAAGTGCTCCGCCAGTCGGTGGAGGAAAGGCGGCAGTCCGTCAGCGGGGTGTCGCTCGATGAAGAAATGACGAACATGATTCGGTTTCAGCACGCCTACAACGCGGCGGCGCGCACGATTACAACGATTGATGAAATGCTCGATAAAATCATTAACGGCATGGGAATTGTCGGAAGGTAGGTGAGCGATGATGCGCGTCACGCAATCGATGTTGACGCAAAATATGCTGCGCAACTTGAGCCAAAGCTATGAACGGCTCGGCAAAATTCAAGACCAGCTGTCCACCGGCAAAAAAATTGCCCGCCCGTCTGACGACCCGGTCGTGGCCATCAAAGGGATGGCGTACCGGACGAACTTAACTGAGGTGGAACAGTTTAAACGCAATTTCTCCGAAGCCCATAACTGGATCGATGCGTCCGACTCGGCGCTTAACGAAGCGACGCAAGTGCTCCAGCGCATTCGCGAGCTCGTCGTCCAGGCAAGCAACGATACGTATGAGCAATCGCAGCGTGAGCATATCGCGAAAGAGATCGATGAGCTAAAAAACCATTTAGTGTCCATTGCCAACACACAAATTGCGGGCAAATACATTTTCAATGGCACGGATACCCTTCGACCGCCGGTCAACTTGGACGACCCAGTGAACAAAGTGTCGACGAACACAGAACAAGTGAAAATCGAGCTGTTAAAAGGCATCCAGCTCCCGGTCAACGTCAATCCGACGCGCGTCTTTACGTACAGCGCGACTCCAGGACAAGGGCTGTTCAGCGATTTAGAAGCGCTTGTGAATGACTTGGAAGCTGGCAAGAGCGGCCAAGAGCTGAACGGTTATTTATCCTATATTGACAAGCACATCGACAACGTCTTGGCCGAGCGTGCCGAGCTTGGCGCGCGAAGCAACCGCCTTGAGCTGATGGAAGCGCGTGTCGATGAACAGGAAGTGATCGCCCAACAAATTTTGTCGGACAATGAAGACGCCGATATCGAACGGGTCATTACCGATTTGAAAACACAGGAAAGTGTGCACCGCGCCGCCCTTGGCGTCGGCGCCCGCATCATTCAGCCGACGCTGCTCGACTTTTTGCGCTAAGCGGATAAGGGGGAGATGACGATGCAGCTGCCGCAGATCCGCTTGCAGTCAACGATGGCGAAAATCGCCATCGAAACCGTTCCGGCGAAACTAGAAATCCAACAGCCGCCTGCCGAGTTGGAAATCGAGCAATCTCCGGCCCGACTCACGATCCGTACGACGCCGTCCAAGCTAACGATCGATCAGACAAAAGCGTGGGAAGACATGAACTTAGAACATATCTTCCGCCGCATCGAAAAGTTTGCTGAACAAGGATACAACGATTGGCTTGACGGGCTGGCCCGCGTCTCTCGCCAAGGCGACGAGCTCATGCGCATTGAGGACGGCGGCAACCCGATCGCCGAGCAGGCGAAAGAAAACAGCGAAACTCCGATGTACGAATTCAACATCGGCTGGGTGCCGTCCCCGTTCAGCGTTCACATATCCTATACTCCGGCGGATGTGGATATTCGCTTTGAGGCACGCAAACCGGTCATCCGCGCCCGCACGCATCCACCGGTCATTCGCTACATGCCGGGCGAGGTGGCGATCCGCCTCGCCCAGCGCCCGTCGCTTCACATTGACGTCGTCATTTGAGGAAACAGGAGGGACGATTCATGAATATCGACACCAAATACCACGGAACCGTGGCGGTGAAGGAAGAAGACATTATCCATTTCCCACATGGCTTGCCCGGATTCGCCGACGAAAAGCGGTTCGTCCTTCTTCCGCTCGCCGACACGCCGTTTGTCATCTTGCAGTCGGTCGAGACCCCTGCGCTCGGGTTTGTGCTGATTGAGCCGTTTTCGTACTTTCCAACATACGAATTTGAACTGGATGAAGCGACGGTCGAACAACTTAACATCGAAAGCGAACGCGACGTCGCGGTGTACGTGATCCTCACCGTCGCCGACCCGTTTCACGAGACGACGGCGAACTTGCAGGCACCCGTGGTCATTAACGTCCATAAGCGCCTCGGCAAGCAAGTGATCTTAACGAACCCCCCGTACAAAACGAAACATCGCCTCTTCCCGGAAAAAGTGGCGACGTAAAGGAGGCGGCTTATGCTTGTTCTAACGCGCAAACTGAAAGAAGCCATCCAAATCGGCGATGACATCGAAATCACCGTCCTTGCCATCCAAGGAGATCAAGTAAAGCTTGGCATCAACGCGCCAAAACATATCGAAATCCATCGCAAAGAAATTTATCTTGCCATCCAAGCTGAAAACAGCGCCGCCTCCCACGCCTCCAAAACATCGCTCGAGCAGCTGAACGAGCAATTAAAACATTGGAAAGGGGGGAAATAGTGATGAGCGTCAGCATCGGCGGAGTGCCAGTCCAGGGTATTGTCGCCCGCATTGTGCAAGATAATAAGGCCATTGCCGAACAAGCCTTAAACGAAATCATTAACAAACATAAAGACGATCCAGCACGCATCATCAAAGAAATCCAACAGCCTTCGCCATTTTCTCAATTTCTTGACATCAAAATCTAAAAAATTTGCGCCAACCTATTAAACTTCCAAAAAACAAACCGATATAAAAAATGAACGCGGCATAGCGAAGAAAGGCGGCCGACTTTCTTCCTATCCGCAAATCTATCATTCCACAAGGACGTGGAAGAAAAAATTTTCAAGGAGGAAGAGAATATGAGAATTAACCACAACATTGCAGCTCTTAACACGTATCGTCAATTAACGATGGGTACTAACGCTGCTTCAAAATCAATGGAAAAGCTATCTTCTGGTCTTCGCATTAACCGCGCAGGCGACGACGCTGCAGGTCTTGCGATTTCTGAAAAGATGCGCGGACAAATTCGTGGGTTGGAAATGGCTTCTAAGAATGCCCAGGACGGGATAAGTCTTATCCAGACGGCGGAAGGAGCTTTAAACGAAACTCATGCAATTCTACAACGTATGCGTGAACTTGCAGTTCAAGCTGCAAACGACACAAACACAGACGCTGACCGTGCAGAAATCCAAAAAGAGATTAACCAATTAACAGACGAAATCGACCGTATCGCAACAACAACAGAATTTAACACTAAGAAATTATTAAATGGTGATTTAAAAGGAGTTAGCGCTTCTACAACATCTACTTTAAAATTTGAACAGTCTAGCCAAGCAATTGGTTTTTCTGCTATTGCTTCAGCAGCTAAGGCATTCACTGTGAGTGATACAATTCGTATTCGCCGAATTGATACTACTGCTGCTACTAACTTCTCAATTTCGAATGCTTTAGGTAATATTACTTTAACACTAGATACTACTACTGGTGCATTAGACCATGCTACAGCAGGTACTTTAGCTAATTTAAATTTAAATAATTTCGAAGTCGGTCAAACTTTAACAATTACAATTACTGGCGGAGAAGCAAAACAAACTACTGACAAAGCTTTGCGTTTCCAAATCGGTGCAAATACTGCACAAGAAATGAGCGTAGATATTAACGATATGAGCGCTCAAGCTCTAAAAATTAAAAACGGTACAACTTACTTAGATGTATCTACTCAATTCGGAGCGGAAGCTTCAATTGCACAACTAGATGTAGCGATTGAAAAAGTTTCTGCTGAGCGTTCTAAACTTGGTGCGTTCCAAAACCGCCTAGAACATACGATTAACAACTTAGGTACATCTGCTGAAAACTTAACTGCAGCTGAATCTCGTATCCGTGACGTAGACATGGCGAAAGAAATGATGGAATTCACTAAGAACAACATCCTTTCTCAAGCTGCTCAAGCAATGCTTGCACAAGCAAACCAACAACCACAAGGTGTACTTCAATTACTCCGTTAAACAATAACATAATAAATATTGAGACAAAAGACCTTAGATCTTCTAAGGTCTTTTTTAAAATAATTAAATGGAAAGTTGTAGAATTTTGATAAGTATTTGGTTTGCTAGCGTAAAAAATGCTTATTTAGGTGAAAGGAAGAAA
Source organism: Geobacillus zalihae (assembly GCF_030414215.1). Classification (NCBI taxonomy): domain Bacteria; kingdom Bacillati; phylum Bacillota; class Bacilli; order Caryophanales; family Anoxybacillaceae; genus Geobacillus; species Geobacillus zalihae. Next base: position 3,132,959 of record NZ_CP129217.1, on the reverse strand, counting down.
AGGCTGTGGTTGTATATAAAAATAGATTTGTCTTGTTTTTCTTTTTTCTAGTTTTAGTAGCTTCTTTTACGTTTGGATCTGATAAAAATGTAGCTAAGGCACAAGCGAGTGGAGGACCTATTATTTTAATGGGGATAGATGCTGAGGATGGTGGTATAGGAGGGCACGGTCCTATTTCCGTTTACCAAACAATTGTTAATTCAATGTTAGCTAAGGTAACAAACGGTGGATCAGGGATTTTAGTAATTGGAGCAAATTCTCAATGGGTCAAAGATTTTTGGAATGAAATTGGGAAAGGTACAGGTCAATCGATTACATTTGTAAATGGACAAAATATTGAAACTTACTCTTTCTCTGGATATGCTATGATTGCTATTTGCAGCGATGAATATAATACTTTTGGTGGTCTAAAGCAAGTAGAACATGATAGTTTAGTAAAACGTCAAAACGATATTGCTTCCTTTGTCAATAACGGAGGCGGCCTGTTAGGGTTTTCATCTGATTTTATAAATCCGTATGCCTATATTGGTGCAATTGGTAATGTTACAGTAAACATTAATCAAAGCTATATGGATATTACACCGAATGCTGAAGGTCAGGCAATTGGTATTACTGATGCACTTGATGTATGTTGTTGGCATGACGAATATATTTCTTATCCAAGTTTTCTAAAAGTATTGGCTACATCACCTACGGGGAAGGCAGCTGTTATAGGTGGTTTAGAAATTGCAGTACCGTCTAAATTAATTGTCAGTCCAAGCAATGTATCCATTGCACATGGGCAACAAATTCCCCTATCGGTTATTGTTGATGATGGTATAAATAAGCAAGATGTTACATCCACTTCAACTGGCACAGTGTATACAAGTAGTTCTCCTTATGTAGTTGTTGACGATAACGGTGTAATTACTCTTACGCCAGAGGCACAAATAGGAGATACGGCTATTATCACTGTTAAACATAATACTTTTTCAGCCTCTGTGAAGGTAACAGTTGATAAACCTGTTACGGAAGTATCATTAACGGAAATTAGTACAACTGACCAAGTAACATTAGGACCTGGAGAAAAACAGCAACTAAAAGTAATAGCTACATATTCGGATGGCACTCAAAAGGACGTAACATATGCAACTGCTGGTACTACCTATGAAAGCAGTATGCCAAACGATATTTTAGTAAGCCCAAATGGAATGATTACAATAAGCGAAAACGCCCCATTTGGTGAAGTTGGGACAATCACTGTAAAAAACCAAGACAAAACTACTACTGTACAAGTAAAAATTAGTGATCCACCTATTAAATTAACAGTTACCCCTACAAGTTCAACTAAAAAAGCCGGTAGCACACTGCAACTAAAGGTAGTGGCAGAGTTCTCGGATGGTACTCAAAAGGATGTAACAAAAAATACTAACTATATGAGTAGCGATACGGGATTAGCGATTGTCAACAATTTGGGTTTTGTTACCATTCCAAATACGGCACCAGATGGGGTTGTAACTATCCGAAGCAAGTATGCGGGATTAGAGGCTATGACAACCATTTCTATATCTTCTGTCCGAGAATTGGTAGATGTAAAAATTTCACCTAGTAACTTAACATTAAACCCAGGGGAAACAGAACATCTGCATGTAACAGCTGTTTATTCAGATGGAACGACAGAAGATGTTTCAAGTAAAGCGACATATAGCAGTAGCAATACAAATTTAGTAAGTGTGGATGCACATGGTATGCTAATGGTTCCTGACACATCTACCGGTGGAATTGTTTATGTATATGCTACCTATAATGGAAAAACAGTTTACTCAATTGTTAAAGTAGAGATACCGCAATTGTTGAGTTGGGAAATTAGCAACCCAAGTTCAACAACAATAACAATGAAGCCAGGGGATCAATTACAGTTGAGTGTAACGGGAAATATGTCGAATGGAACCACAGTGGATTTAACACCAGGGTCGACTGGAACGACATATGCAAGCAGCAATACGAGCCGCGCAACGGTCACAGCGGATGGATTGGTGCAAATCCCTGCCAATGCATCTAACGGTATTGTGTATGTAAGAGTAACACGTGGAAGTAATACAAAAGCGATTACCATTACAGTACAGTTGCCATCTACGCCAACTGTAAGTAGTTTGACGGTGAATCCAACTACGGTAAAACTAAAGCCAGGAGATAAACAGCAAATAGCGGTTACGGCAAAAATGTCAGACGGGAGTACGCAAGATGTGACAGCAGGCAGCAGTGGAACGGTATATACAAGCAGTGATGCGAACCGTGCGACAGTGACAGCGGATGGACTTATTGAGATTCCAGCAAACGCAACCAATGGGATTGTATATGTCCGTGCCACAAATGGGGGCAAGACAGTAGCGGTGACAGTAACGATTGAGGCACCGACACTAGTGAACTGGGACATTAGCAATCCAAGTTCGAAAACAATAACAATGAAGCCGGGGGATCAATTACAGTTGAGTGTAACGGGAAATATGTCGGATGGAACTACAGTGGATTTAACACCGGGATCGACTGGAACGACATATGCAAGCAGCAATACGAGCCGCGCGATGGTCACAGCGGATGGATTGGTGCAAATCCCAGCCAATGCATCCAATGGTATTGTTTATGTAAGGGTATATCGAGGTAGTGAGGTAAAAGCCATTACCATTACAGTCAGCTCTTCTTAGTTGTTAATGCAAATATTCTACAATACAATATGTAATAATGCAGTATGTATTGCTTATGATTTATAATAGAGACGTAGTAATTCTGCGTCTCTAAACTTTTTATTAAAAATAAACTTTAGGGTGATAAGTAAATGAACTTTCTAGAAACAAATATTGCTTCTTTAGCGAGAAACTCCAAAAATATGATTTCTGAAATTAAAGAGTCTGATTTGAAATTTTTGTATGTCAATAAGATAGGGGATTCAGAATTTTTTGTTGATAGAAATGAAAAGATTTACGAAATTCGAAACGAAATAATCGAGGAAGATAAGCCGAATAAGAAGATTAGACAACTTTATTTTATTATTGGGATATATAATGTTGATGAAATTAAATTTATGATTGAAAATGCGAACAAGAATACATTTTTCATTATTATAGAACCTGAATTATCTTTCTTATTAGCAGCGATGCAGAATAAAGATTTGACTTTTTTAGAAAAAGACAATGTAATGATTGTGGCGCAGCCTGTAAACCAATTACAAGCAATATTGGAGAAAATATTTACTACATTGATTGTTTTTTTAACAGCAAATGTAAAAATTTATGCGACTTATTATTATAGAACGTATGACTTAGCTACATATAAAGAAATAGTTAAGATTATATCAAATAGTATTAAATATAAACTTTTTACATTAGGAAATTCCGTAGAGGATTCTTTAATTGGATTAGCTCATAACCTTTTAAATATTCGTTATTTAAACGGTTCTTTAGATGTGAGGGAATTAAAGAATAAATTCAAAAATATTCCTGCTATTATTGTTTCAGCGGGGCCTTCACTTGATAAAAATATTCATCATTTAAAAAATGTAAAAGGTAAAGCTTTGATATTTGCAGTCGATACAATTCTTGAAAGGTTATTAAAAGAAGGTATTATCCCTGACTTTGTGTTATCGATTGAAAGGATTAACGAAGTGTACGAGTATTTTTATAAGAATAAGGAAATCCCACAAGATATAACTTTAATAGCTCCTCCAGTAATTAAACCAATAATTTTTCAAGAGTATAAAGGAAAGTATATTATCCCATTAAGAAACGAGGTTAGTGAGTATAGATGGCTTGATGGTATCTTGAACTTTGGGGAAAAAGCTTTTGTTACTATGGGGAGTTCTGTTGCTCATTTGGCGTTTGGTATGGCAGAACATTTCGGAGCTTCTCCGATTATATTAGTAGGTCAAGATTTGGCTTTTTCTGAAGATCTTAACAAAACCCACTCTTCCGGAACGATTTATGATAAAAATCAATTTACAATGCATGAAGAGCCTAAATATGAAATAGAAGGTTACTATGGCAATAAAGTTTTAACCCGTAAAATTTGGTTGGATTTTAAAAAATGGTTTGAAATACAAATATTAAACCGCGGTATCAAAGTAATAAATGCGACGGAAGGTGGAGCAAAAATAGAGCATACTGAATCTCTTCCTTTAAAAGAGGCAATAGAAACATATTGTACTCGAATTATTGATGTGCAAAAAGTTTTAGAGGAATGTCCAAAATATACAGTAAACATTAATGATGTTATAAAAAAGTTAGAAGAAGAAATAAAAAACATTAAGAAGATTAATCATCAAGCAAATGAACTGAATAGTAAGTTACGCAAAATATCATTACATGATAAGGCATCAACTGACGAATTGCTTAAAGTACTGAACGAAATGAAACAGGTTGATTTATTACTATCTGCTATATACAAACATAAATTAGTGGTCCATAATCTACAGTCACAAATTGTAAATTCTTTTCGGAAATTATATAGTTTGGAAGAAGTTTTATCAACAGAAGTTGTTCGACAAAATTTAAATATTCAATTGGAATTTACTGAAGTAGTTGCCAAGATAACAGAAAATATCATTAAAGTAATTGAAGATTGCAAATCACAATTAGCAACAAAATGATTTTAAAGGAATTGAGGTTGGAGATTATGCATTTGTCTGGAAAGGTGATATTAGTTACAGGCGGAACAGGTTCATTTGGAAGAAAATTTGTTAAAAGAGTTCTCGAGTATGATGTAAAAAAGGTTATTGTTTTTAGTCGTGATGAACTTAAACAATTTGAAATGGCTCAAGAATTTAACGATCCAAGGTTGAGGTTTTTCATTGGAGATGTACGCGATAAAGATCGTTTATGCCGTGCCTTTGATGGGGTGGATATTGTTATCCATGCAGCAGCAATGAAGCAAGTACCAGCTTGTGAATATAATCCGTTTGAAGCAGTTAAGACAAATATCTATGGTGCTCAAAATGTGATTGAAGCTGCTATTGATCGTGGGGTAAAACGAGTGATTGCTTTAAGTACTGATAAAGCTTGTAGCCCAGTAAATCTTTATGGAGCGACTAAATTAGCATCTGATAAACTATTTATTGCTGCTAACTCTTATGTCGGTGATAAAGATACGAGATTTTCGGTAGTTCGTTACGGAAATGTAGTTGGCAGCCGTGGAAGTGTTGTACCTTTCTTTAAAAAAATTCGTCATACAGGTAAATTACCGATTACAGATGAAAGAATGACACGTTTCTGGATTACTCTTGATCAAGGTGTTCAATTCGTTTTAGATAGTTTGCAACGGATGCGTGGCGGAGAAATCTTTGTTCCAAAAATTCCAAGTATGAGAGTAGTGGATCTAGCAAAAGCGATTGCTCCGGAATGCGAAATCGAGATTGTTGGAATTCGGCCAGGAGAAAAGTTACATGAAGCGATGATTACAGAGGATGACGCAAGACATACTGTTGAGTTTGACACATACTATGTTATCCAACCAGAATTTCCTTGGTGGTCAAAAGAGGCAGTTGAAGGAGGAAAACCTCTTCCAGAAGGATTTAAATATACAAGTGATACAAACACTCAATGGCTAACGGTAGAAGAGCTACGGGCATTAGTAGAAGAAATGTGAGTACATTTCTTCTACTGCTTTTTTAGGAGATGATAGAATGGAGAAAGAAATGATCTTTGAGCCAATCCGAGATTCATATTTGCCTTATGGAAGGCAATGGATTGATGATCAGGATATTGAAGCAGTTGTAGAAGTATTAAAAGGAGATTATTTAACAACTGGTCCGTATGTCTCAACATTTGAACAAGCGGTTGCGCAATATGTCGGTGCTAAATATGCCGTTGCTTTTTCGAATGGTACGGCAGCCCTCCATGGTGCTTGTTTTGCAGCTGGAATTGGTCAGGGAGATGAAGTGATTACAACTCCAATGACTTTTGCTGCGAGTGCGAATTGTGTGCTTTATCAAGGTGGAACGCCTATTTTTGCAGATATTGATGAAAAAACGTATAATATTGATCCAAATAAAATTGAGGAAAAAGTCACTGATCAAACGAAAGCAATTATTCCAGTTGATTTTACAGGTCAACCGGTTGATTTGGATCGCATTTTAGAAATTGCTAAAAAGTATAATCTTGTTGTCATTGAAGATGCGGCTCATGCCTTAGGAGCAACATATAAGGGAAGAAAAATCGGTTCCATTAGTGATATGACTATGTTCAGCTTTCACCCAGTAAAACATATTACATCGGGTGAAGGTGGTATTATTACAACGAATAATGAAGAGTATTATGAAAAATTATTGCAATTCCGCTCTCATGGAATTACACGTGAGAAAGACAAGCTAAATGAATATCACGGTCCTTGGTATTATGAAATGCAGTTTCTTGGTTATAATTATCGAATGACCGATATTCAAGCGGCGCTAGGCACAAGCCAGCTGAAGAAAATTGATAAATTTGTTGAACTGCGTCGGAAGTATGTTGCGATGTATAATGAAGCATTCAAAGATATGGATGAAATTATAACTCCATTCCAACATGAAGATGGAGAATCAAGCTGGCATTTATATATTATTCGATTAAAATTAGATAAATTAACAGTGTCAAGACGTGAAATTTTTGAAGCATTGCAACAACAAAATATTGGTGTCAATGTGCATTATATACCTGTTTATTTCCAACCTTATTATCAACGATTGGGTTACAAAAAAGGGATTTGTCCGAATGCTGAAAAACTATACGAAGAAATGATTACGTTACCTCTATTTCCTGCAATGAGTGAAGAAGATGTAAATGATGTAATCAAAGCAGTGAAGAGAACGATAGACTATTATAAAAAATAAGAAGGTGGAAGAGTGAAAGTTGCTGCTATTATTCAAGCACGGATGGGTTCAACAAGGTTTCCGGGGAAAGTGTTGAAAAAAGTACTGGGTAAAACGTTACTTGAATATCAAATTGAAAGGGTAAAAAGGGCGAAAACGATTGATGAAATTATTATTGCCACAACTACGAAAGAAAGTGATGACCCAATTGTTCAACTTTGTCAGCAACTTTCGATTCCTTATTATCGTGGTTCGGAAGAGGATGTGTTGTCACGCTATTATGAAGCTGCAACAGAATTCGGTGTGGATGTAGTTGTTCGTTTAACATCTGACTGTCCGATTATTGACCCAAATGTTATTGATAAAGTTGTTGAACATTATTTAGAAAACAAGGATCGATACGATTATGTTTCAAATACATTGACTCGTACATATCCGCGGGGATTGGATACAGAAGTGATGTCTTATGAAGTGTTAAAAAAAGCTCATGACGAAGCAAAAGAGTTGATATATCGGGAACATGTAACTGCCTATATATATCATCATCCTGATCAATTTAGACTTTGTAATGTTTCAAATGAAAAGGACGAAAGTAAGCATCGTTGGACGGTAGACACAGAGGAAGATTTTCTATTAATTAAAAACATATTAGAAACATTGTATCCACTCAACCCATTGTTTACTTTAGAAGACGTCATTCAGATTTTACGGGACAAGCCTGAATGGGTAGAGATTAATGCCCATATCCAACAAAAGAAACTATAGGTTGTGTTTTCAAAATGAATGTTGTATTTAGGGTTGACTCATCGGTAACGATTGGAACGGGTCACGTGATGAGATGTTTAACATTAGCAAGACAACTAAAACAAATGAATGCTAACGTTTCTTTTATATGTAGGGATCTTGAAGGAAATTTAATTAACTTTATTAAAGATCATGGTTTTACCGTTTATGTTCTACAAAAAATTAGGATAAATGAGACAGACAATAACGATACTTTTAAATGGTATAAAGAAAACTGGCAACAAGATGTGCGTGAAACTCTATACATAGTAGAATCATACATTCACTCAATAGATTTTTTCATTGTCGATCACTATGGTTTAGATGAAAAATGGGAATCTAAGCTTAAGCCCTTTACAAAGAAACTAATGGTGATTGATGATTTGGCAAATCGGAAGCATGTTTGTGATTTTCTTCTTGATCAAAACTTGTATTTAAATTATCAAGAGAGGTATAAAAATTTAGTTCCTCCTGAATGTAAGCAACTATTAGGACCCAATTATGTGTTGTTAAGGGAAGAATTTATCGAAGCTTCTCGTCAGAAACGCATTCGTGATGGGGAAATTCATAACATTCTTGTTTTCTTTGGTGGAACAGACCCTACAAATGAAACGATCAAGGCACTGAATGCATTAGCTTTATTAGAAAATAATATAAAAGTAAATGTTGTTGTTGGTTCATCTAATAACAGAAAAGCTGAAATTCGAGAATATTGTGATCGATATCCCAACTTCTTTTTTCATTGCCAAGTGTCAAATATGGCAGAATTGATGAATGAAGCGGATTTAGCAATTGGAGCTGGTGGAACAACAACATGGGAGAGATGTTATTTAGGGCTTCCATCCATTACAATTATTGTAGCGGATAACCAAATAGAGTTAACAGATGCTGTTAGCAAGTTTGGTGCGACTATTAATCTTGGATTTAGTCATGAAGTTACATCTGATCAAATATTTGAAGCTGTAAAGGATTTAATCGAGCATCCTAAAAAAGTTCAATTACTATCTGAATGTGCTTCTAAACTTGTCAATCACAAAATTGTAAATACTTATCCAGTTGCTAAGGCAATTATGGAGGAACTAAAATGAACTTATTAGAACGTGCAAGACTAGAAGATATGAATTCCTCACATTTAGAAATGGTATTAAACTGGCGGAATCAAGAACATATTCGGGCGGTAATGTTTCATGATCGGGTCATTTCGCTAGAAGAACATAGGAAATGGTTTGACAGAGTTAAAAGAGACAAACGAACCATTGTAAAGATTTTTTACTTAGAAAATGTTCCGGTTGGGGTTGTGAATTTTACTAATATAGATTTTGAAAATGGCAAATGTTCTTGGGGATTTTATATTGGTGATCAAAGCGCGCCAAAAGGTTCAGGAACTTTAATGGGATATTTAGCCCTAAATTTTATATTTGACGAGTTAAACATCCGTAAATTATGTGCCGAGATAATAGACTCCAATGAAAGGAGTATTCGTTATCATCAGCGGTTGGGGTTTAGAACAGAAGGTGTATTGAAAGAACATGTCCTTAAAAATAATCAATATGTAGATGTAATCTTAATGGCATTATTTAATAAACAATGGAAAGAACAAAAAAGTAAAATACGATATATGATAGAAGGAATGAGAGTATGAACGAAATTATTGTTGAAGGAAGAAAGATTGGACCAAATCATAAACCTTTTGTTATTGCAGAAATGTCTGGTAACCATAATCAATCTCTAGAGCGAGCTTTGGAAATTGTTGAAGCGGCCGCAGAAGCAGGGGTAGATGCATTAAAAATACAAACATATACGGCGGATACAATGACATTAAATATTGAAAATCCAGAGTTTAAAATTGAAGATCCGGATAGCTTGTGGAATGGAAACACTTTATACCAGCTTTATCAACAAGCTTATACTCCATGGGAATGGCATAAGCCGATTTTTGATAGATGTCGTGAGTTAGGAATAATTCCGTTTAGTACCCCATTTGATGAAACCGCAGTAGATTTTTTAGAGGAATTAGATGCACCGATGTACAAGATTGCATCTTTTGAAAATAACGATATTCCACTCATTAAGAAAGTAGCTTCTACAGGTAAGCCGATGATTATTTCAACTGGAATGGCGACTGTAGCTGAATTAGATGAAACAGTAAGAGCAGCGAGAGAAGCAGGCTGTAAGGATCTAGTTCTTTTAAAATGTACAAGCACCTATCCTGCCTCTCCTGAAAATACAAATATACTAACCATTCCGCATATGAGAGAATTATTTGACTGTCAGGTTGGATTATCAGATCATACAATGGGAATAGGTGTGGCTGTTGCCAGCGTTGCATTAGGAGCAACAGTCATTGAAAAACATTTCACGTTATCAAGAGCAGATGGTGGGGTAGACTCTGCATTCTCAATGGAGCCTGACGAAATGAGAGCATTAGTAATTGAAACAGAAAGGGCGTGGCAGGCATTAGGGGAAGTGAAATATGGACCAACTGAGAAAGAAAAGGCATCGTTGAAATTTAGAAGATCGATTTATGTTGCGAAAGATATTAAAGCTGGAGAAAAATTCACTAAAGAAAATATTCGAGTTATTCGACCGGGATATGGTTTAGAACCAAAGTATTTTGAAAGAATTATTGGATTAACAGCGAAGCGAGATTTAAAAGCTGGCACTCCTTTATCGTTTGATTTACTTTTTAAAGAATAAGGGGAATTTCCGTGTTATTGGACAAACAACATAAACATTCATGAGTGATTTTACTCCTCACTCAAGAATGAAAATCTATCCATCCTTCCCGTAATGATGCTTAAACACAAACAGGTGAGGAAGACGTGCTGTTTATTGCAAAATAAAAATGGCTCTTACGCATATTTGGTGAATAGCTTTCTCCCGCCTTATTGGAGATTTTTGTTGTTTTGTGAAATAACAATTAAATTCTATAGAGGCCCTTTTTTCTAACAAGTCTAGTCTATTCGGCCATACATCATTCGTTGAATGTTTTTTAACCGGTTTATTTGTCTTCCTAGTATCCCATTGATGTATGGGGAAGAAAAGCGTGTTCTACTGTCTGCAATTGCTGCGCAAGTTGATTATTGGTGCACAGGGGAGGATGGATATTTTTACGGATAAAGGCGATTTCATGCTTTTGAAAATGGAAAATAAGCATGAATGGATTTTGAATGAGAAGAAGCGAGTTGGATTGCATGAAAAGTGGGATGAAAAAACGTTTGTTGAAATGATGAGGCGGGCAGTCGCATGACGATGGCTTTATCCAAAGTCATGGATTGGTATGAAGCGATGGCAGAATTGCAAGCTCTTGCCAAAAACAATTATCAAAAGAAGTCATATAAAAAGATACAGTTTATAATCTCTTGAACCAATAGCATCAAGTCGATCTCCCCTCAACACTTTTACTATTATTTCCGTTCAGGGTGTTTAATAATGATGGATAGAAAATGGCTCTACCATATCACCCACTATAGCAACCTTTTATCTATCTTTTGCCACGGTGGATTAGTGGCAAATAACGTGGCGAAGGTGAAAAGTATATCATATGTCAATATTGCGCATACGCGTATACAAGCTAGGAGGTCAATCACATCAGTTCCGCTTCCTCCTTATGGCACCTTGCATGATTATGTTCCTTTTTACTTTGCACCTAGGTCACCAATGTTATATGCTATTAACAAAGGACGTGTAGACGGGTACACAAAAGGACAAGATGAGATTATTTATCTCGTGTCTAGGACAGATGTGATCCATCATAGAGGATTAGGTTATGTGTTTACGGATGGGCATGCCATTATGAAATTTACTGATTTTTATAATAATTTGAATGATTTGGATAAAATCGACTGGAACGTTATGCACTCTCAATTTTGGTTTGAAACGGAAGAGGACCCCGATCGGGAAAGAAGAGTCAGTCAAGACTTTGTGGAGAACATTTTTTCGGTTCACTACGGGCGTTGTCAATCACTAGTTAGCGAACCATTTTCAGGAATTGATATCGTAAGCGCTTTCGGACTCTCATCCCTCATCTTGAGGTGATGATATTGTATTCCATTTTTTTACACCCAACCAAAATCCCGAAGCGCCGACAACGCTTGATGGATCGGCGTCCCGGATGACCGCTGCAGACACGGTAGATTCTGACGCACCACATCTGCCCACAACCGTCCTGCCTTCCGTTTGGCCTGTTCAACCCGCTTGGACTTCGTCGAGGCCGAGGCTGCCGTTCGGGTCTCTTCTTCCTCCACCAACTGCCCATTTCTCCGCCAAATCCCGTCGATTCGGGCTGCCATCGCCCTCAGAAACGCCCGAAGCCCTTGGTCTTTCCAGCTGCGGCGGGATTTCACCCGATGCGCAAACCGGCTCATCACGCTCTCGGCGTGGCCCATCGGACGCATGCCGGTCGTCTCCACCCCTTGCTCCGACAGCCACTCCCGATAGTCCCGGATGCATCCCGGCATCGACTCGATCCGGCGGATCATGGCAGCCATCTGCTTCTCTTTCGCTTCGTCCTCCAACGTGCCGACCGCGCTGTTCAGCTCCACCAGAAGCCCCTCTTCGTCTTGTTTCGCCAGCTTCTTCCGCACCTCCCGCCAACGCGGATGGCCGGACAGACACTGACGCAGCTCCCGCGCCACATGAAATCGATCCAGCTGAAAGCACGCCCGCTTCCCAAAATACTCCCGGCAGGCCGTGATCCACGACGCCGCGTCGCCGTTGATGATCAAAAGGTCCCGGCACGGATCATAGGCATATTCGTTCATCAGCCACTCTTCAAACCGTTCCCACACGTCTCCCGCCCCTTCATGGAGGTAGTGGCGCCGGTTCACGAGCTCGAGCTGCGAACCGTTTCGTTTCCATCCCTCGTGAATCGCCAGGATTTTCTCTTCTTTCGCCCGTTTCCCTTTCCCCTGGCGGGAAATGAACAGCCCATCCGCCTCCACAAACAGCACTCGGCCGTGCCGTTTGGAAACAGGGTGGTGCAGCGAGACAGGGGCCTCCAGCACCAGTTGGCGAATCGCCTCGTGGCTCATGACCGCATACCCCACGATCGACTCCAACGTACGGGCCGCTTTGCGGTAGGAAGAGCACTCTACGGCCAACTCGACCGCCGTTTCCTCGAGGCAAGGGCTGATCGACTGCGCTCCATCAAAGCCCAGTTCGGCATCCAGCAAGAAGGTATACGCCCCCGCCTGCCGATCATAGTAGTAGTTCCGTCGAAACGTCACTTCTCCAAACAGCGTTTGGATCGTGGTCGGCCGTTTGTCTTTCAGCTGATACCGGCGCTTGTCCCGCGCTTCCGCCAGTTGTTGATCAATCTCCTCCAAAAGGGCCGCCAACAAGACAGCGAACACCTTTTGAAGAGTTCTGACTAATTGTTCCTCCAGCTCTTTTAATAAAGGCCATTCTGTGGTAAGATGTTTCATGGACTCTCTCCCTCCTGTTTTCGGTTGATGTTGACAATCACCATCATAGCAGGGAGAGAGTCCTTTTTGCATGACATTTGCTTTTTTCTACCGCGCTTCGCTTGGTGGCCCCGACGAGCGTCGCGAACAAAAGTTCGCAACCCTCGTCGGGGATCATTTCGGAATGTCACCCACAAATATTTTACTCACACGGGAAAGAAGAAGGCAAGCGGAGTTTTTAGTGTATCAATTTGTTCCTATTGATATGATTTCAGGCATTGGGGTTAAAAATGATAAAATGAAGCAAAAAGTTGAAGAGATTATGTACCAATGTCATTGCCATAAACCAATAGCTGTCCGGCCACATTGGTACTACTGAAGGAGGTGATGCAATGATCATCCTAAAACAAGGCAACCTCTTAGAAGATGAAGCAGAAGCTTTGGTGAACACGGTCAATTGTGTCGGAGTGATGGGGAAAGGAATTGCACTGCAATTTAAGCAAGCTTATCCAGAAATGTTTTCGGAGTATGAAAAGGCTTGCCGTCGCAAGGAAGTGCAGCCAGGCAAAATGCATGTCGTTTCCACTAAATCGTTGTTGAACCCAAAATATATTATTAATTTTCCTACAAAACGCCATTGGAAAAATAAATCCCGGATGGAAGATATTGAACTAGGGTTGGCGGATTTGATAAAGGTGGTTAAGGAGCTTAATATAAAATCGATTGCGCTTCCGCCGCTTGGCTGTGGAAATGGCGGGCTTAGATGGGATGAAGTACGTCCTAAAATTGAAGCGGCTTTTGAGCATTTAAAAGAGGTGGAAGTGCATTTGTATGAGCCTGCAGGGAGCCCTAACCCTGATCAAATCAAAATACGTACAAAACCTCCAAAGATGACAAGATCTCGAGCGTTATTGCTAATGTTAATGAATGATTATTCCATTCCGGGGTATAAGTTGTCATTGCTGGAAGTTCAGAAGTTGGCTTATTTTCTTCAGGTTGTCGGCGAGCCGATGAGATTGCGGTTTGAGAAAGGGAAATACGGTCCGTATGCGGACAACTTAAATCATGTGTTACTGCGTTTGGACGGTCATTTTATTCGAGGTTTTGGAGACCGCAATCGGGATGCGGAAATTTATTTGCTACCGAATGCGGTACAAGAAGCTGAACAGTATTTGCAGGGGGATTCCGAGGCTGACGAACATTTAGAAAAAGTGCGGAATGTCATTCAAGGGTTTGAAACTCCATATGGGCTGGAATTGCTTTCAACTGTACATTGGGTTGTGAAAGAAAATCCGAATATAAAAGACGATATTCATTCCATTATTAAAGAAATTCATAATTGGAACGAACGAAAGCGGAAGATATTTAAAGAAACGCATATCACAAAAGCTTGGCAACATTTGAAAGGAATAGGGATGCTTAATTAATAAAAAATGCTTGTTAGATTAAGCCTTGCTCGTTCGGGGAGTGAGGCTTTTATTATCAGTGTAAACCTTAATTAGATTCTTATCCCAATCAAATAAAGATACGTCCAGACCTTTTAAAGATGACAAAATCGAATGTGATATTATGCAATATTTGTAATTTTTTCATTATATCTTATTTGGCGGCTAACGGGTAGATGAGTCAGAAAATAACGATGAAACAAACGATATACGAAACATTTTCTGTAAATTGTATTCAGATGGTAGCAAGGACATGAAAATTTACTTATTACTGTGGGGATTAGTCAAAAATTTTTGTTCGATATCGAATAGGGTCCCGATTGAAAAAGCAGAGGACAAGCAAGCTCCCTTAGTGTCGTTTGTTTCTATCGATATGATGTTAGACGTTGGCATTAAATTGTACTCATACTGCTTGCCACGCTTAAATTTTAAAAATATTGCTTTATATATGTAAGGTGATTAGTGATAAAATGTAATAAAAAGAGATGGAGGCAAACAAATGAAATGGTCAGAGTTACGTAAGCAATGTCCGAATCAATTTGTTTTGGTGGAGGCTATTTCGGCTTATTCGCAAAATGGCAAACGGATCATTGAGGAAATGGAAGTGATCGATCGGTATCATAGTGCGTCCGATGCATGGAATGGTTATAAGCAACAGCACAAAACTTTTCCGGAGAAAGAATTATATATTTTTCATACAAGTAAAGAAGAAATAGAGGTAGAAGAACAATATTTTATAGGGATTCGGGGGAGAGTATGAATATAAGAATAGAAAATGGATTGCCTATTGTTTCCGTTGAAATAAAGCGTGGTGAAAAAGCGGTTCTTTTAACGGACGTGTTATTGGACACAGGTTGCGCTACGACCATTTTTGATACGGATGTACTCGCACAAATCGGTATAGAGTTAGATATTATTAATGGAAGAACAAAACGAATGTACGGAGTAGGTGGATACAGCGAACTTTGTTATGAACAAATAGTAAATAACTTCACAATTGATGGAAAGGAACTAGTATCATTTTTATTGCAATTAGGAATGATTAGGGAAATATATGGTTTTGACGGAATTTTAGGCGTAGACTTTATGGAGAGAACGGGAATGATTATTGATTTTAAAAATTTCATTATTAAATATGGATAAAAGCAATGTTTGAGTTTTGCCAAGAATGTTTTGTGCTTATATTCCTCATCTTGTTTTTTGTTTTAATGTGATTTTACTCTTTTATATTCCCCTTTTAAGTTTCTACTTCCCCCTCGTTAGTTTTTGCTTATGATACCCCCGCTATTTTCAACAATTGACAAGTATTATACACAAGAAATGAAATTATCATCATCCCCTGATTTTTATATGGATTGCATTTATTTTTCCTTCCCCCTTCACAACTCCCCATCTCCATCCGATATAAAACATAGATAGTGTTTATGCAAAGGAGCGAGCGTTTATGTCGGTGGAACGGGTCTCTTCCCATTCTCCTTCTTTTTTCTATGAAAGTATTCGCAATGAAAAGGAAAGCAGCATGATTGAACCACAGCAACAACATCACACGAACAATTCAGAAACAACAGCGCAAAACATCCCAAAAGAAAAATTGGAAGAAGTCGTAAAAGGTTTAAACGAATTCCTTCAGCCGAGCCATACGTCGTTAAAGTTTAAGCTACATGATGAGCTACAGGAATATTACGTGCAAGTAATCGATGAAAAGACGCATGAGGTGATCCGCGAAATTCCGCCGAAAAAGCTGTTGGATATGTACGCGGCGATGATGGAGTTTGTCGGGCTTTTGGTGGATAAAAAAATTTAACGGTGGTGAGTCGAAATGGCGAATACGTTGCGCATCAGCGGCCTCGCGAGCGGAATGGACATTGACAAAATCGTCAGCGATTTGATGAAAGCGGAGCGGATGCCGCTTGATAAATTGAAGCAGAAAAAGCAGCTGCTCGAGTGGCAGCGCGATGATTACCGAGCGATGAACACGTTGCTTCAGGGGCTTGACGACTATTTGTTCAGCAACATCACCCTCCAAAGCAGCATGCTCAAAAAAACCGTCTCGAGTTCGAACGAATCGGTCGTCACAGCGACGGCGGGCTCGAGTGCGGCGAACGTGGCGGCGGCGATTCAAGTCAATCAAGTGGCCACATCGGCCGTCTGGCTGTCCGATGCTACGAAAAGGGTGGATAAAGCGAGTTTCTCGGTAGACGCCGATGTCACGCTGACGATCAACGTGACAAACGGGGATGGGACGACGAAGCAGGCGGCGATCACAGTGAAGAAAGGAACGACGCTCGATGGGGTGATCGCCCAACTCAACAGCAACCTAGACCTTGGCGTCAGCGCGTTTTACGACGAGCAAACCGGGCGGGTTTCGATCATGAAAAAAGAGACGGGGGGGCGGGCGAGCCTTGTGCTCGCCGACCAGGCGACGGCTGACTTTTTTGCGCAAAAGCTTGGGTTTACGAATACCGTAGCGGGGCAAGAGCTCACGGGGAAAACGGCGGGGAAAGATGCGCAAGTGACGATTAATGGTCTAACGACGACCCGCTCGGCGAATACGTTTACGATCAATGGCGTGACGTACACGCTCAAAGGGACGGGCGCGGCGACGGTGTCGGTGGCGACGGATGTAGACGCGATGTTCAATGCGATTAAAGGGTTTGTCGACAAATACAACGACACAATCGCCAAAATCAACGCCGAGCTGAAAGAAGAGCGCTACCGCGACTATCCGCCGCTTACCGACGAGCAAAAGGAAGCGATGACGGAAAAGCAAATTGAGCTGTGGGAAGAAAAGGCGCGGAGCGGGATGCTTCGCGGTGATTCGATTTTGTCCAGCGCCCTCAGTAAAATGCGGATGAATGTGTACACGAAAGTGGAAGGGGCGAACATCCCAAGCGGGTTCTCGCAGCTCGCGCAAATCGGGATTACGACGTCGTCGAATTATCTAGACGGCGGGAAGCTGATCATTGACGAGACGAAGCTGCGGGAGAAAATCAAGGAAAATCCGGATGCCATCTATCAGTTGTTTAACCAAGACGGCGCGACCGATGCGGAGAAAGGCATCGCCCGCCGCCTGCGTGATACGATCAAAGCGACGATCGGGAAGATTGAGCAAAAGGCGGGGAAAACCGTTTGGACGAACCAGCAGTTTGCGATCGGGCGCGATTTAATCCAGATCAATGACCAAATTGACCGCTTCCAAGACCGTTTGAAACAAATTGAAGACCGCTACTATCGCCAATTCACCGCGATGGAAGAGGCGATTCAGCGCGCCAACCAGCAAAGCATGTATTTGATGAACGCCTTTGGCGGCGGGACGCAAGGGTAGGCGGATGAAGGGTCAGGCGCTGTCGCGGTGACGGTGGGGAAAAGCCCCCGCCCGCGGATGGCAACAGAGGAAAGGGGTTCGGCGCGGCCCGTTGAATCAGATGATGGCTTGGCGATGGGGTGGACATCATAGAAGAGGAGTGATCGGGATGGCAACGAACAATCCGTATCAACACTACCAAGCGAACGCCGTGCAGACGGCGTCGCCTGGCGAGCTGACGTTGATGCTGTATAACGGGTGCTTGAAGTTTATCAAGCTCGCACGCCAGGCGATCGAGAAGGGGGACATTGCGGCGCGCAATGAGAATTTGATTAAGGCGCAAAACATCATTTTGGAACTGATGAAGACGTTGAAGATGGAGTATGAGGTTGCGAAGTCGATGATGACGATGTACGACTACATCTACCGCCGCCTGGTTGAAGCGAATGTGAAAAGCGATGCGGCGATTTTGGATGAAGTGGAAGGGTATGTCGTCGAGTTTCGCGATACGTGGAAGCAGGTGATTCAGCTCCATCGGCAGCGCCAATACGCGGAAGGCGGGCAGGCGTAATGGGCGTGGTGCATGATGTATGGCGGGTGACGAAGGAGCTGCTGGAGGCGACGGCGCTGCCGTGGCCGTCTGAGGAGCGCGAAGAGCGGCTTCGGACGGTTGATCGATTGCTTCGGGAGCGCGAGGAGCTGCTTCGGGAGCTCCGTCCGCCGTACAGTGAGGAAGAGCAGCGGCTTGGCCGTGAGATCATCGCTTGGAATCAGGAGATTGAGAAGCGGCTTCATCAAGTGCGCGATGAGATTCGCGGCGACTTGCGGGTGGCAGGGGCGAAGCGGCAGGCGAACGCCCGCTACGTTCACCCGTATGAGCAGCCGCTTTCGTTTGACGGGATGTTTTACGATAAGCGACGATAGGTGGGATTTTTGGATGGCGAGGTTGACGGACGCGGCGCTCGACATCATCCGCCAGTATACCTCGCTGCTCGAGACGATCGAGGAAGGGCTCGACTATGTGGAGGCGAGCTTTTCCGATCCGCGGCGGATGCATGCCGATGTGTTGCTTAGGGATATTTTGCTTGCGCTTGGGAAAATCGGCGAGACGAACGTGTATTTATGCGAGCTGTTCGCTGGGGAGAGCGATTTGGTCGGCCATATCGAACGGTTTGCGGATGTGTTGGAAGCGGCCGCGGCGCTTGATGGACAGCTTTCCGATGCGGCGGCGAGGGAGCGCATTGTCTGCGGGCGGTTGTCGCCTGCGTTTCAGGCGTGGAAGCTCGCGGTTGAAGACGGCTTGCGGCGGTATGTCGTCCAATGAGGATGGATCCATTGGTGAGGTCATTGCTTAGGGGGAGATACAATCCATCGCCAGTCCATTCCAACGCAAGGTAGGGACGATCATCCGCCAGCCTTGTCTGTCGGAGGGAGGCATTGGGACCAGCGCAGCGCCACGCGACGGGAACGAATGACCGACGGGGTGGCAGCTGGCATGGAACGCGGGGCAGCGGCAGGGAACGTGCTGTCACGGTTTCGCTCGTTGTACGGGCGGCCACGGATGTTTAAGTAGAGAACGGAAAAAAAGCAAGGACAGCGCTGTGCTGTCCTTTTCGCTTCAAACCGCCTTCACAATCGTGATGTTCATCTCTTTCCGCAAGTCAATCTCATACGGACTTTTCAGCTCCTCGCCCGCGGGATTTTTGATGACGCGGACGATGGGGCGGAGCGGGAAACCCGGAAACACTTGCGAGACGACGCCGACTTCTCCGGTGTTGAGTTTGACGGTCGTGGCGACCGGGTAGACAGCGATGTAGGAAAGAAAGAGCTTAATGAGCTCGTAGTCCAAAATGCCGCCCGCCGCGGATAAGTATTCGGCTGCTTCGTGCGGCGAGTATTGTCTTCGGTGGTAGCGCGCTGACGTCAAGGCGTCAAAGACGTCGGCGATGGCGACGATGCGGGCGTATTCGTGAATTTCCTTGCCCGATAAGGCGCGCGGGTAGCCGCTGCCGTCGCACCGCTCGTGGTGCTGCAAGGCGCAGTGGGCGGAAAAGAGCGAGATGTTGCGCTGGCGACGCAGCAGTTCGAAGCCGAGATATGTATGGCGGCGGACGATTTCCTTTTCCTCTTCCGTCAAGGCTCCTTTTTTCCGCCAAAGACCGTCAGGCAGCTGGGTCATGCCGATGTCAAACAGCAGCGCGCCGATGCCGAGGTCAAGCAGCTGCTGGGGGCGATACCCTTTGGCGATGCCGATGACGCCGGCGATGGTGGCCACGTTGACCGAGTGGTGGAAAAAGTAGCCGTTCGAGATGACCAAATCCGACAAGTTGATGAGCAAGTTTTCTTGCTTCAATAAGTAGTCCAAAATGTCTTTGAACACTTTTTCATACTCTTTTCCCAAATCGAGCGAGGAGGCGCGGCTGAGCAGCTTTTTTTGCTCGATCAAGGCCGTCATCGTCTCGTACACTTTTTTCACCGCCTGCTGGCGCACGGTCGGGCTGATGAGCGGGCGCGGGCGGATGTCATATGTTTGTTTGTCGTCAATATAAATGTATTGAACCCCTTTTTGTGCTAAAGAACGGATGTAGCCGCTTGTCAGCCGCACGCCGCGCGACAAAAGGACGCTGCCGTTGGCGGCGAACAAGTCGACAGCGAGCACGTCACCGCTTTTCGCATGGGAAATATGGACCTTTCGCATCGTTCACACACTCCGTACCTTCCACATCATAAGAAAAAACACCTATGTCTATCTTACCATATTTTCCTGTGTTTTTCACAAAATCTTCAAAAATATTTTTGATTGAAACATGGATTGGATGGGTAATAAAAAAGTGTAGGGATTTACAGTTTTAAAGATAAGGAGTGGTCAGCGATGATGTATAACGTTCGCGGGGAAAACATCGAAGTCACGCCAGCGCTGCGCGAGTACGTGGAGAAAAAAATCGGCAAATTGGAGCGCTATTTCGATCGCACCGATGACGTGAATGTCCATGTCAATTTAAAAGTCTATAACGATGGACAAGGGAAAATCGAAGTGACCATTCCGATTCCGCATTTGTTGCTGCGCGCTGAAGAGCGCCATGAAGATATGTATGCGGCCATCGATTTAGTAACCGATAAGCTCGAGCGGCAAATCCGCAAACATAAAACGAAAGTCAATCGGAAGCTGCGCGACCGCGAGAAAGAAGCGAAGCTGGCTGCCCCTGTGCCAAGCGGCGCTTCCGCGGCGGAGAATAATGAAGAGGAGTTTGAAATCGTGCGCACGAAACATTTCAGCTTGAAGCCGATGGACAGCGAAGAAGCGATTTTGCAGATGAATTTGTTGGGGCACAACTTCTTCATTTTCACCAATGCGGAAACAAACCGGACGAACATCGTCTACCGCCGCAAAGACGGAAAATACGGATTGATCGAGGCGAATTAAACGGTTGCCTCTTGTGCGCATCCCCTGCTTTTTTTGGCAGGGGATGTTATAATATGCATGAGAAAAATCAAAATGGGGGAGAGCGATGGAGGAATTGTTGCGTCAAATTTTGTCCAAGTTGGACAACATGGAAAAAGGATTTTTGGTGTTCCAAGAAGAAACTCGCCAACGGTTTGAGCAGATGGATGGCCGTTTGACGGAGATGAACGGACGCCTCGTCGGCCTCGAACAGGAAATGGGCGCGGTGAAAGAGCGGTTAGACCGTGTGGAAACGCGGTTGGGCGGCGTAGAGACCCGGTTGGACGGCGTGGAAACGCGGTTGAATGGTGTAGAGACCCGGTTGGACGGCGTGGAAACGCGGTTGAATGGTGTGGAAACTGAATTGGAGGAAGTGAAAGAGACGCTTCATCGGGTCGAAACGCAGCTTGTGGATGATGTGCAAATATTGCTTCGCAAAATTCATGAAAAAGTTGAGGAGAAAAGTTTTGAAATTTATGCGCTGAACCGGCGGCTTCACCATGCGGAAGCGGCGATTGAGCAGCTTCCGTCCAAGGCGTGATTCCCTCTTTTGGACATGCCCCTCTCTAAGCCTGTGCAACAGTTGTCACCTATCCCTGTAAATGATATGATGAAGAAGTGAGTCCATGAAAAATAAGGAGCGTTTCCTATGCTTGGAGTCTTAAAAAAAGTATTTGACCCGAACAAGCGTCAGTTGGCAAGGCTCGAGAAAATTGCGGATCAAGTGGATGCGCTCGGTCCGGAGATGGCCCGACTGTCCGATGAACAGCTGCGGCAAAAAACCGAGGAATTCAAAGCCCGCTACCAACAAGGCGAATCGCTCGATGATTTGCTTGTTGAGGCGTTTGCCGTTGTGCGCGAAGGGGCGAAGCGCGTCCTTGGCTTGTACCCATATAAAGTGCAAATTATGGGCGGCGTCGTCTTGCATGAAGGCGACATCGCCGAGATGAAAACTGGGGAAGGGAAAACGTTGACGGCGACGATGCCCGTCTATTTGAATGCCTTGACGGGGCGCGGCGTGCATGTCGTGACAGTCAACGAATACTTGGCGACGCGCGATGCGACGGAAATGGGCAAATTGTATGAGTTTTTAGGCATGACCGTCGGCTTGAACTTAAGCGGCATGTCGCGCGAGGAGAAGCAGGCGGCGTACAACGCCGACATTACGTACGGGACGAACAACGAGTTTGGCTTTGACTATTTGCGCGACAACATGGTGCTCTATAAAGAGCACATTGTGCAGCGGCCGCTCTATTATGCGATCATCGACGAGGTTGACTCGATTTTGATCGATGAAGCGCGGACGCCGCTCATCATTTCCGGCACGGCGCAGAAGTCGACCAAGCTGTATGTGCAGGCGAATGCGTTTGTCCGCACGTTGCGCAAAGATGTCGATTACACATACGATGAAAAGACGAAAAGCGTCCAGCTGACGGAAGAAGGGATCAACAAAGCGGAGCGCGCGTTTGGCATCGACAACTTGTTCGATTTGAAACACGTCACGCTCAACCACCATATTCAGCTGGCGCTGCGGGCGCACGTGACGATGCAGCGCGATGTCGACTACGTCGTGCAAGACGGAAAAGTGATCATCGTCGACCCGTTCACCGGGCGCTTGATGCACGGCCGCCGCTACAGCGATGGGCTTCATCAAGCCATTGAGGCGAAAGAGGGGCTCGAGATTCAAAACGAGTCGATGACCTTAGCCACGATTACGTTCCAAAACTACTTCCGCATGTATGAAAAGTTGGCGGGGATGACGGGGACGGCGAAGACGGAAGAGGAAGAGTTCCGCAACATTTACAACATGCGCGTCGTCGTCATTCCGACGAATCGGCCGGTCATTCGTGAAGACCGTCCGGATTTGATTTATCGGACGATGGAAGGGAAGTTCCGCGCCGTGGTTGAGGACATCGCCGCCCGCCATGCGAAAGGGCAGCCGGTGCTCGTCGGCACGGTGGCGATCGAAACGTCCGAGATGTTGTCAGAGATGCTCAAAAAACGGGGCATCCCACACAACGTCTTAAACGCGAAAAACCATGCGAAAGAGGCGGAGATCATTGCCCAAGCGGGGCAAAAAGGCGCGGTGACGATTGCGACGAACATGGCCGGGCGCGGGACGGACATTAAGCTTGGCGAAGGGGTCAAGGAGCTTGGCGGGCTCGCGGTCATCGGCACGGAGCGTCACGAAAGCCGGAGGATCGATAACCAGCTGCGCGGCCGCTCGGGACGCCAAGGCGATCCTGGGGTGTCGCAGTTTTACTTGTCGCTTGAGGATGAGTTGATGCGCCGCTTTGGTTCCGAGAGCCTCATGGCCATGATGGACCGCCTTGGGATGGACGACTCGCAGCCGATTCAAAGCAAAATGGTGACAAGGGCCGTTGAGTCGGCGCAAAAACGGGTCGAAGGCAACAACTTCGACGCCCGCAAGCAACTGCTTCAATATGACGATGTCCTGCGCGAACAGCGGGAAATCATTTACCGCCAGCGCTATGAAGTGCTCGATTCCGACAACTTGCGCGGCATTATCGAAAAGATGATCCAATCGGTGATCGAGCGCGTCGTCAACGCTCATACGCCGAAAGAAGAGGTTCCCGAAGAATGGAATTTGAAAGGGCTCGTTGAGTATCTCAACGCCCATCTGCTTCCGGAAGGGGATGTAACGGAAGCTGACTTGCGTGGCAAAGAGCCCGAAGAGATGATCGAGCTCATTTGGGCGAAAGTGAAGGCGCGCTATGATGAGAAAGAAGCGCAAATCCCGCCGGAACAGATGCGCGAGTTTGAACGCGTCGTCGTCTTGCGCGCTGTCGATATGAAATGGATGAACCATATCGACGCGATGGAGCAGCTTCGCCAAGGCATCCATTTGCGCGCCTACGGGCAAGTCGACCCGCTGCGCGAATATCAGATGGAAGGCTACGCCATGTTTGAGGAGATGATTGCGGCGATTGAAGAGGAAGTCGCCACCTATATTATGAAGGCGGAAATTCACCATAACCTTGAGCGCCAAGAGGTGGCCAAAGGCGAAGCGGTTCACCCGAAAGAAGACGGCGAAGAACCGAAGAGAAAACCGGTCCGCAAGGCGGTGCGCGTCGGCCGAAACGACCCGTGCCCGTGCGGGAGCGGGAAAAAATATAAACATTGTTGCGGAAGAGTGGTATAACCGTTTATAAATAATAAAGGGAGGCTCGGCCTCCCTTTTGAATGGCAGACATTCATCGTTGGCATACTATATTGATGATGAGGTGAGGACAACATGATCGATTTGGTGGAAATCAAGCAAGAGCTTGAGAAAATGGCTAAGCGATTAGCGGAAATCAGGGGGTCTCTTTGACCTCGAAGCGAAGCAGGCGCGCATTCGCGAATTAGAAGAGCAAATGGCGGCGCCCAACTTTTGGGATGATCAAAAGGCGGCGCAGGCGGTCATTTCCGAAGTGAATGCGCTCAAAGATCTCGTCGAGGAATTTTCCTCGCTTGAAGAACGGTTTGACAACTTGGAAGTGACGTACGAACTGCTCAAGGAAGAGCCGGATGACGAGCTCCAAGCTGAGCTCGTCGAGGAAGCGAAAAAGCTGATGAAAGACTTCAGCGAGTTTGAGTTGCAGTTGCTGCTCAATGAGCCGTACGATCAAAACAACGCTATTTTGGAGCTCCACCCGGGTGCGGGCGGCACGGAGTCGCAAGACTGGGCGTCGATGCTGTTGCGCATGTACACGCGCTGGGCGGAGAAAAAAGGGTTTAAAGTCGAGACGCTCGATTACCTCCCGGGCGAGGAAGCCGGGATTAAAAGCGTCACGCTGCTCATTAAAGGGCACAACGCCTACGGCTATTTAAAAGCGGAAAAAGGGGTGCATCGGCTGGTTCGCATCTCGCCGTTTGACGCCTCAGGCCGCCGCCATACGTCGTTCGTGTCGTGCGAGGTTGTGCCGGAGATGGATGATAACATTGAAATTGAGATCCGGCCGGAAGAGCTGAAAATCGACACGTACCGCTCAAGCGGCGCGGGCGGGCAGCACGTCAACACGACCGACTCGGCCGTGCGCATCACCCACTTGCCGACCGGGATTGTCGTCACGTGCCAATCGGAGCGGTCGCAAATCAAAAACCGCGAAAAAGCGATGAATATGTTGAAGGCGAAATTGTACCAAAAGAAACTCGAGGAGCAACAAGCCGAACTCGCTGAGCTGCGCGGCGAGCAAAAAGAAATCGGCTGGGGCAACCAAATTCGTTCGTACGTCTTCCATCCGTATTCGCTTGTCAAAGACCATCGGACGAACGTCGAGGTCGGCAATGTGCAAGCGGTGATGGATGGGGAAATTGATGTGTTCATCGACGCGTATTTGCGTGCGAAGTTGAAGTAAAGGGCGATCATCGGATCGTCCTTTTTCGTGTGCGCCCGGCATGGGTGCAGTCTATAGGGTGAAAGTCCCGAACTGCGAAGGCAGAAGTAGCAGTTAGCTTAACGCAAGGGTGTCTGCGGCGACGCAGAATCTGAAGGAAGCGGGCGGCAAACTTCCGGTCTGAGGAACACGAACTTCATAGGAGGCTGGGTATCATTGGGTGAGTTTGCACGACAAAACGAAGCCCTTTCTGCCGAAGGTGATACCGAGTAAATGAAGCAGATGGATGGAAGGAAAGACTGCACTCTTACCCGGGGAGGTCTGTCCGGGAAGCCAAGTGCGCTTGGCAACCGTTGGAGCGATCCAACGCTGAACGGACAGAAGTCAGCAGAGGTCATAGTACCCGTCTAGCTTAAGATAGAAGGGGAAGGACCGAACCATGAAGGAGAACGGCCACTAGGCGTTCATCTTCTTTGATGAAGCAGATAACCCGAAAGGGCCTGCTTGAGGGGGAAATGGTGAAGTCCATGGGGAACCTCAAGAGGGTGGAGAAGAAGATGGCACAAATAGAACGGACCGTTCACGTAGAGAGGAAGAATCGGAATGTGGATGAAACAGGTATTGTCACGGGAGAATCTCCTGCGAGCACTCAAACAAGTGGAAAAGAATAAAGGGTCCCATGGAACCGATGGAATGTCCGTCAAAGACCTGCGAAGACACCTCGTGGAACATTGGGACGCGATACGGCACGCTTTAGAAGAAGGGACCTACGAACCTTGCCCGGTCCGACGGGTCGAAATCCCGAAACCGAACGGAGGAGTCAGGTTACTAGGAATCCCGACCGTGACAGACCGGTTCATCCAACAGGCCATCGCCCAAGTGCTCACGCCGATCTTTGACCCATCCTTTTCGGAACACAGCTACGGGTTTCGTCCCGGTCGAAGAGGACACGACGCGGTGAAAAAGGCGAAGCAGTATATTCAGGAAGGATATACATGGGTGGTAGATATCGACTTGGAAAAGTTCTTTGATCGAGTCAACCATGACAAACTGATGGGGATATTAGCGAAACGAATTCCAGACAAAATCCTCCTAAAGTTGATACGGAAGTATCTACAGGCAGGGGTCATGATCAACGGGGTGGTCATGGAAACACAAGAGGGGACTCCACAAGGAGGGCCGCTCAGTCCACTCCTGTCCAACATTCTCCTGGATGAGCTGGACAAAGAATTGGAAAAACGAGGGCACAAGTTTGTACGGTATGCGGATGACTGCAATATCTACGTAAGGACGAAGAAGGCCGGGGAACGGGTGATGAAATCGATCACGGCATTCATCGAAAAGAAACTTCGGCTGAAAGTCAACGAAACCAAATCGGCAGTGGATCGTCCGTGGAGGAGAAAATTCCTCGGTTTTAGCTTCACCCCAAGTAAGGAGCCAAAAATCCGAATTGCAAAGGAAAGCATTCGGCGCATGAAGCAAAGGATACGCACCATGACGAGCCGATCGAAACCGATTCCCATGCCCGAACGAATCGAACAGCTCAATCAATACATTCTGGGATGGTGTGGATACTTTTCGCTAGCAGAGACCCCAAGTGTGTTCAAAGAACTAGATGGATGGATTCGACGAAGGCTGCGCATGTGCCAATGGAAAGAGTGGAAACTTCCGAGAACCAGAGTCCGAAAACTGCAAAGTTTAGGAGTGCCCAAGCAGAAAGCATATGAATGGGGAAACACTCGGAAGAAATATTGGAGAGTGGCCGCCAGTCCCATCCTGCATAAAGCCCTTGGCAACTCCTATTGGGAGAGCCAAGGGCTGAAGAGTCTTTATCAACGATATGAATCTCTGCGTCAGACTTAATGGAACCGCCGTATACCGAACGGTACGTACGGTGGTGTGAGAGGACGAGGGTTAGTCACCCTCTCCTACTCGATTTCAAAAATCATTTTTCTGATTTTGACGCATCTGCATCCCGGTGGTATGCTGAAGGTAACGAAAGGCAAAAGGAGGGCGATGGCTTTGGCTGTGCGCAAACAATTGCTTTACGAACTGATTGACCGGTTGGATGAAACGGATCATCAAACAGTGTACGATTTTTTGATGTACTTGCTTGATCGGTCCAGAAAGGAACGAATGGTATGGGAGCGGATTGACGAAACAGATGAAGAAGAAGCGTTGACGGAAGAAGAGCGCCAGCAGCTGCAAAGCGATGAAGGATATATCACCGGGGGAGAAGCCAAGCGTGAATTCGGGCTACAAGTTGATTTACCGTAAGGCTGCAGTCAAATTCATCGCTCGTCAAGACAAAGATGTTCAAGAACGATTCGCTTTCGGGCTGCAAGGGTTGCTTGCGATCCCGCCGCAGGGGGATATAAAAAAGTTGAAGGGGCAGGATGGATTATATCGGCTGCGGGTCGGAACATATCGTGTTTTGTTTCGCATCGATCATGATGAACGAATCATCTATATTGAGGCGATCGGCAACCGCGGGGATGTGTATTGAGGCTTGTATTTTTTGGCTAGGGCGATCATCGGATCGTCCTTTTTTCCTTTAGCATAGCAGACCATTATCGCGTTAACCGGCTGTCATTTACTTGCCAAAACGGGCATGCTATACTCACAGAGGAGGGTGGGGAAGCATGCGGAAGCGAAGAGAGAAAGCGATGCCTCCGACGGTGGAGGGAGCTTTGGAGTATGTGTATGTTCTGGTCGGCGCGGCAGTTGTCGCGGTGGCGTTTAACGTGTTTTTGCTGCCGAATCGGATCGCCTCGGGCGGGGTAAGCGGCGTGAGCACGATTATGCACGCGCTGTTTGGCATTGAGCCTGCCTACGTCCAATGGGCGCTTAACATTCCGCTCTTTATCGCTGGCGTTGTGCTGCTAGGCCGTCAGTTTGGCGTCAAGACGTTTGTCGGGACGGTGTTTTTGCCGCTGGTCGTCTACATGACGAAAGGGATGGAGCCGGCGACGACGAATCCGCTTCTTGGCGCGATCTTTGGCGGCATCGGCGTGGGGCTTGGCCTCGGCGTCGTCTTCCGCGGACGGGCGTCGACCGGCGGCACCGATTTGGCCGCGCAAATCATCCATAAATATACCGGGCTGTCGCTTGGCATGTGCGTCATTTTGATCGATGGCTTGATCGTGTTGACCGCGGCGTTTGTGTTTGATATTGAACGGGCGCTCTATGCGTTGATCGCGTTGTATGTGACGAGCAAAACGATCGACCTCGTCCAAGTCGGGCTTGGGTATTCGAAAATCGCTCTTATTATTACGAATGAAGAAGAAAAAGTGCGCCGCGCCATTTTGCACGAAATCGACCGCGGAGTGACACGCTTGCCCGCGTATGGCGGTTACACGGAACATGAGCGGCCGGTGTTGATGTGCGTCGTCGCGCAATCGGAGTTCACGAAATTGAAACAATTGGTCCGAACCATTGATCCGACAGCGTTTGTCATCGTTGCGAACGCCGCTGAGGTGCTCGGCGAAGGATTTCAACGTACGTAAAGCGGAAGAAATCGGTTATAATAAAGGAGAATGAAATTTTTGTTTTCTGGGGGGAGTTCGCCATGAAATGGAAATTGGCTGCGATGTTCCTTGGCGTTTCGCTCGCGCTTGCCGC
Organism: Geobacillus zalihae; assembly: GCF_030414215.1. NCBI lineage: Bacteria > Bacillati > Bacillota > Bacilli > Caryophanales > Anoxybacillaceae > Geobacillus > Geobacillus zalihae. Next base: position 3,103,802 of record NZ_CP129217.1, on the reverse strand, counting down.
GTGCGGCGGTGGCGGGGACAATGCCGGGGAGAAAAACGGCGGCAGCAACGGCGGAGGGGATACAGCAGCGGCTGCCGAGCAAATTTTTAAACAAAACTGTGCGTCCTGTCATGGACAAGACCTGTCGGGCGGGGTCGGCCCGAACTTGCAAAAGGTTGGAAGCAAGTATTCCAAAGATGAAATTAAAAACATTATCGCCAACGGCCGCGGCGCGATGCCGGCAGGAATCATTAAAGGGGAAGACGCCGACAAAGTGGCGGAATGGCTGGCTGCGAAAAAATAATGGACGGATGTTTCTGACTCTTTGAAAGGAAAAGATCGCTTCATTCAAGGAAGGTGCACCGCCTTGTTCGCTTAAGAACGGGGCGGTGTTTTCTGTTTTTGCATCTTTTGTCCTAGTTTCTCCATTGTTCCCCATTTGAAATATAAATGTAAAATTCGACAATAGAAAATCGTGTTATAATAATCCTTGCGGAATTTTGCAAGATTCATTCGAAACAGCTCGAGAAATGGCAACAGGGAAGTCGAAAATAGGTGATGATGATGATTGAAATGCAAGATGTATACAAAACGTATCCAAACGGCGTTGTGGCGTTAAACGGCATCAACGTCCGCATCAAGCAAGGAGAATTCGTCTATGTCGTTGGACCCAGCGGAGCTGGGAAGTCGACGTTTATTAAGATGATGTACCGCGAGGAAAAGCCGACGAGCGGGACCATTATGGTCAACGGCGTCAACCTTGCCAAACTCAAAGACAGCAAAGTCCCTCTTTTGCGCCGCCATATCGGTGTTGTGTTCCAAGATTTCAAGTTGCTTCCGAAGCTCAACGTTTACGAAAACGTTGCCTTTGCCTTGGAAGTCATTGAAGAATCGCCGAAAGTGATCCGCAAAAAAGTGATGGAAGTACTCGACTTAGTCGGCCTCAAGCATAAAATCCGCTCTTATCCGAACGAACTGTCCGGGGGCGAACAGCAGCGCGTCTCCATCGCCCGCTCAATCGTCAACTCCCCGAAGATCGTGATTGCCGACGAACCAACAGGAAACTTGGACCCGGAAACCTCATGGGGCATTGTGGAGCTGTTTGAAAAAATCAACGACCGGGGAACGACGATTGTGATGGCGACCCACAACAAAGAGATTGTCAACGCGACCCGGCGGCGCGTCATCGCCATCGAAAACGGGAAAATCGTCCGCGACGAGGCGAAGGGGGAATACGGCTATGACGCTTCATACGTTTAAGCGCCACGTCCGGGAAAGCATCAAAAGCCTTGGCCGCAACGGTTGGATGACGTTTGCCTCCGCGAGCGCCGTCACGGTGACGCTTTTGCTTGTCGGCGTCTTTTTTGTCGTCATGTTCAACATCAACCATTTTGCCCAAAAAGTCGAAAACGATGTCGAAATTCGCGTCCATATCGAGCTGACGGCCGACAGCCGGCAAAAAGACGCCTTGCGCCGGCAAATTGAAGCCATTCCAAACGTGAAGGAAGTGCGCTATTCATCAAAGGACGAAGAGCTGAAGCGGCTGATCAAAAGCATGGGGGAGGAAGGCTCGTCGTTCCGCTTATTTGAACAGGACAACCCACTAAGCGATGTATACGTCGTGAAAGCGGCCCATCCGCAAGATACAGTGAAAATCGCCAAACAAATCGAAACATTGCCGTTCGTCCATAAAGTCAATTATGGCCAAGGGACGGTCGAGAAGCTGTTTGACGCACTGAAAGTGGCGCGCAACGTCGGGCTCGTGCTCATTCTCGGATTGTTGTTTACGGCAATGTTTCTCATCTCCAACACGATCAAAATTACGATTTTCGCCCGCCGCCGCGAAATCGAAATTATGCGGCTCGTGGGTGCGACGAACGGGTTTATCCGCTGGCCGTTCTTTTTGGAAGGGCTATGGCTTGGAATGCTCGGCGCTCTCTTCCCGATCGCGGCGCTTTCGATCGTGTACTACAACGTGTATCAGGTGTATGAACAGTGGGTTTCCTTGCCGTTTTTTGAACTTCTTCCGTTTTCGCCGTTTATGTGGCAGTTAAGCGGGCTGCTGCTAGTGATTGGCGCCGGCATCGGCATTTGGGGAAGCGTCATGTCCGTGCGTAAGTTTTTGAAAGTATAAGAATCATAGGGAGAGGGGAAAGCGATGAAAAAGAAAAACATGATGGCGCTCGCGGTCGCCGCGGCGCTCGGCCTTGGCGTTCTGCCGCCGGCGGCGGATGCGGTCAGCACTCGTGATATCGAACAAAAGCGAGGCGAGATCGACGCGCTTCGTTCGAAACGGTCAGAGGTGCAGGAACAAATCAGCGAGGCGCAAAAAAACATCGAAGCCCTTCAGTCGCAGCAAAAACAAGTCGCCAACGATATGGAAAAGCTGAACATGGCCATTGAGGAAACGAGCGGCAAAATCCGTAGCGTCAGCGCCGATATTGACCAAACGGAGCAGGCCATTGACCAATTGAAACAAGAAATTGCCGAAATTCAAGAACGGATTGAAAAGCGGAATGAAATTTTGAAGGAGCGGCTTCGTTCCTTGCAGGAAAGCGGCGGGGCGATCAGCTACTTGGAAGTGTTGCTCGGCGCGCAAAGCTTCAGCGACTTCATCGACCGGATGAGCGCCGTAACGACGATCATGGAAGCGGACCAACAAATCATCCGCGAACAGGAAGCCGATAAAACGTTAAAAGAGAAAAAGGAAGCCGAATTGACGGAGAAGCGGAACAAGCTGCAAGCGGATTTGCAAGAATTGAAGCAGCTGCAGGCCGAGCTGGCCGGCCAGCTCGAACAAAAAAATCGCCTGATGGCCGATTTGAAGCAAAAAGAGGAAGAAGAGCATGATCATAAGATGGCGCTTGAAGAAGAAAAAGAACTGATCGCCAAGCAAGAAGCGGCGGTGAAAGAGCAGATTGCCGAACTCGAACGGCAAAAACGGGCCGAAGAAGAAGCGAAACAGAGAGGACGTACATATGCCTCGCCAAACGGTGGAGGAGCGTCATCAGGAGAAACGCCATCCGGCGGCAGCACGCCGCCTGTATCGAGCGGGGCGTTTACCCGTCCAGCCAACGGACCGATCACCTCGGGCTTTGGCTACCGGTTTGGCGGCACGGACTTCCATCCGGGGGTCGACATCGGCAAGCGAGCTCCCGTTGTGCCGGTTGTCGCTGCAGCGGACGGCATTGTGTTCCGCTCCTACTATTCTAGCAGCTACGGCAACGTCATTTTCATCAGCCATGTGATGAATGGGCAAACCTATACGACCGTGTACGCTCATTTAGAAGCGCGTCTTGTTGGCGAAGGGCAGCACGTCCGTAAAGGACAAATGATTGGCTACATGGGCAATACCGGTCATTCGACCGGTCCGCATCTTCATTTTGAACTGCATCGCGGCGGCTGGAACGAGGCGAAAACGAATGCGGTCAATCCGCTTGACTATATTCCTTTCTAATTTCGAACGGTAGGTGGCATGGCGCAACTTGTCTGTCTTTTGGCGGGACAAGTTGCGTATTTTTTTGATTGATTTGACATCAAGGAAAATGGTTTGGCTGCACCACATCCCCCCTTGACTCTGTACCTTAGTACACTGTTTATAATGGTACACAACAATGGAAATCTTCCCGTTGTCGAAAGGAGGATGAGTGATATAGGTTTCATGAGCGAGGATCTGAACAAATTAAGAAAGAGACATTTCTGGATAGGAGTGATTTTTACCATGAAAACATACCGAATGACCGTCCGAGGCATGACATGCACCGGCTGTGAACAACATGTCGCCAGAGCGCTGGGGGCGATTGGGGCCAAGCTGATGGATGTCAGCTTCCAGCGCGGTGAAGCGGTATTCGCGTTGCCTGAGGACACGGACGTTGACATGGCGAGACAAGCGGTCCAAAATGCCCATTACGAGCCGGGGGACATTTTTCGCCTGTTTTTAGGTTGACAGGCGAACGGAAGTTTTATATAATTATCTCGAATTCAAGATTTATTGAATGAAGAGAAATGGTTGCGCCTAACGAGGATGAGACAAGAAAAAAACGGGAATCAATAGCGTAGGCGGTGGTGGTTATGGCGCTTGCGGATTCGGAACAGCAAGCGCTTGATGGCCCATCATTTCTTGCAATGAAGGAGTGGAAAAGATGATCCGCATCGACCGGGCGTCGTCCCGATATCATGCCGATTACGGCTGGCTGAAAACATACCATAGCTTCTCATTTGGCGAGTATTATGATCCGAACAACATCCAGTTTGGCCCGCTAAGGGTGTTAAACGACGATTTCGTTGCGCCGCTCTCCGGTTTTGGCGCTCACCCGCACCGGGAGATGGAAATTGTGTCGATCGTGCTTAAAGGCTATTTGCAACATGAAGACAGCACCGGACATAAGGCGGTGACAACGTTCGGCGGCGTGCAGCGGATGTCGGCCGGCACCGGCATCGTCCATTCGGAAGTGAACCCGTCGGCGACGGAAGAGGTGAACTTTTTGCAACTTTGGTTTTTGCCGGAACAATACGGATTGCCGCCGTCGTACGAGCGGACCGAGTTTCCGGTCGACAAGATGAAAAACGCCTTGCTGCCGATTGTCACGAAACACCCGTCTTCCCCGGGGATTGCTCACATTCATCAAGATTTGACGATTTATCTTTCCGATTTGGAAGCCGGGCATGAGGTGACGTTTACCCAGCCGGAAGGGCGGAACATCTTTGTCTTTGTCATTGAGGGGGATCTGACGTTAAACGGCGAGGCCCATCTCGAGCGGCGCGATGCGGCCCGCATCACGGAAACGCCGGTTCTTCGCCTCGCAACGAACGAAGGATCGCGGTTGATGCTCATCGACTTGCCAAAAGAGGGGTGAAAGCGTTTCGTTTTTGTGCGGCTCATTGGTTTGGCTTCCATTCTAGATCGTGCCAAGAAGACGAATCAAGAAGAGGCACCGTTCGCCGCCAAGGGCGAGGGGTGCCTCTTTTTTCCGCCCTGTGTGAGTTGAGAAATCAACAAGGAGCGTGTAAACTAGTAAAGGATGGGCAACGCACTAGCATACTCGGTACAAGCCCAACATATGATGAAGATAAAGGCATGGCACGGCGTGAGGCGGTGCTTTTCCTTTTCGTGTTTTGCAAAAGCCGTCAGCGTTGAGGCGGAAGGGATGTTCATTTGCTTCACTGACGGAGGAGCGAGGAGAAAGCCCCCTTCCCGCACCGCAGCAAGCGGTGGGGAAGGTCAAGCATAGGGTGAGGAGGAAGCAACGTGAAAAAATCGACGACGGCCGCATTGATGGCCATATCGATGCTCATTGGGGCGGGAGGGACGTACGCTGGCCTTCAGTTGGCGGACCGCCCGATGGAAGGCTCGCTTTCGACGATTGTTTCGAATGAGCCGTCCAAGTCGACGAACGACAGCGAAGAGATGAAAAAAATCCGGCAAGCGTATGAGCTCATTAAGAATCGGTACGTGGAGAAAGTGGATGAAGAAAAACTGACGGAAGGCGCCATTCAAGGTATGATCAACACGCTCCATGACCCGTATTCCGTCTACATGGATGCGGAAACGACGGAGCAGTTCAACGAGTCGCTCGACTCGTCGTTTGAGGGGATCGGCGCCGAAGTGAGCATGATCGATGGCAAGGTGACGATCGTGGCTCCGATCAAAAACTCGCCGGCGGAAAAAGCGGGTCTGAAGCCGAACGATCAAATTTTGCGCGTCAACGGAGAAAGCCTGGAAGGGCTTGATTTATATGAAGCGGTATTGAAAATCCGCGGCAAGAAAGGAACAACGGTGGAGCTTGACATTTTGCGCCCCGGCGTCAAAAACGTGATGAAAGTCAAAGTCGTCCGCGACGAAATTCCGATTCAGACGGTGTATGACTCGATCAAAACATACAACGGCAAAAAGGCGGGCTATTTGCAAATTACGTCGTTTTCGGAAAACACGGCCGCCGATTTTAAAAAGAAATTGGCGAAGCTTGAGGCCGAACATATTGATGGCTTGATCATCGATGTGCGCGGCAATCCGGGCGGCTATTTGCAAAGCGTTGAGGAAATTTTGAAACAGCTCATCCCGAAAGGCAAACCATATGTACAAATTGAAGAACGCGATGGCGATCGGCAAAAGTTTTATTCCGATTTAACGGCGAAAAAGCCATACCCGATCGTTGTGCTCATCGACAAAGGAAGCGCATCCGCGTCGGAAATTTTGGCGGGAGCGATGAAGGAAGCGGGCGGCTACAAGCTGGTCGGCGAGGCAACGTTCGGCAAAGGGACGGTGCAGCAGGCGATCCCGATGGGCGACGGCAGCAACATCAAATTGACGCTGTACAAATGGCTGACGCCGGACGGGCATTGGATCCATAAAAAAGGGATCAAGCCGGATGTCGCGGTGGCGCAGCCGGATTATTTCCACGTCGCTCCGCTTCATGTGGAAAAACCGCTTCGGTATGACATGAACGACGAGCAAATCGCCAATGCGCAAAAAATGCTCAAAGGGCTTGGCTTCAACCCGGGCCGCACGGACGGCTACTTCAGCAAAGAAACCGAACAAGCCGTTCAAGCGTTCCAAAAAGCGAATCAGCTGCCGGTTACGGGACGAATCGATGAGACGACGGCGGATGTGCTGCAAACGAAAATCATGGAAGCCGTCCGCGATCCGAACCATGATGTGCAGCTGAAAAAAGCGCTTGGCGTGTTGTTTCCGTCGTGAGCGGGCCAATGATGACGGATAAAAAGAAAAGGGCGCCTCGGCTTTTAGCCCGAGGCGTCCTTTTTATCTTTATATTGGCCCGTGAATCATCTATGACGTTCTATAAGCGGGCCGGCGTTTTCTCCCTTTCTGATGGAAGCGGCAGCTGCACGGTTTTTTCGACCGCAAACCGCGGCCGCCGTTTCACCTCTTGATACATTTTGCCGATGTATTCCCCGATGAGGCCGAGGCTCATCAGCACCAGCCCGCCGATGAACCAAACGGAAATCATGAGCGACGTCCAGCCTGATTCGGCGTGCCCGAGAAGTTTGCTGATGAGGGCGTACAGCCCGGCCGCACCGCTCGCGAGAAAGGCCAAAAAACCGATGAGCGTAATGGCGCGAATCGGTGCGACGCTTAAGGACGTGATGCCGTCAAAGGCGAAGGCGAGCATCTTTTTGAGCGGGTATTTCGACTGTCCAGCCCACCGCTCATGCCGGTCGTAAAAGACGCACGTCGAGCGGAAGCCGACGAGCGGAACCAACCCGCGCAAAAAGAGATTGACTTCCGTGTAACGGCTCAGTTCATCGAGCGCCCGCTTGCTCATCAGACGGAAATCGGCGTGGTTGTAAATCAGCTCGATTCCGATGGCCCTCATGAACCGATAAAAGGCTTGGGCGGTCGTACGCTTGAACCACGTGTCTGTCTTTCGGCTCCGCCGCACGCCATACACGACGTCATACCCTTCGCGGTATTTTTGCACAAATTCGCGGATTGCCTCCACATCATCTTGCAAATCGGCGTCAATGGACACGGCACAATCGGCGTATGCCCGAACGGTTTCGAGCCCAGCGAGCAGCGCCCGCTGATGGCCGACGTTGCGAGCGAGTTTCACACCGGAGACAAACGGGTTGCGCTCGCTTTCTTCTTCAATGAGCGCCCATGTCCGGTCGCGGCTGCCGTCGTCGACAAACACGATATGGCTGCCGATGGCGACCGCTCCTTCTTCGAGCAGCTGCTCAAGCAAAGCGGTCAGCCGCCGGGCCGTTTCCGGCAACACTTCTTCTTCGTTGTAGCATGGGACGACGATGGCTAACAATGGTTTGTCCACCATGTTTCTTGCCTCCCTTTCACTCCACTTCGTATACATAAATTTTCCAGACTGACTGTCGATCGGTGAACGCCCGCAAGAAGCGGAGATGGATGTCGCGGGCGTTTTCGATCGGGACGGAGGAAAAAATGTACTTGCCGCCAAGCTGTTTGAACGCCTTTGTGTCGATCTCGAAATGACGAATGACTTTATGCGAGCGTTTCGTGAACATGTAATGTTTCCCGAGCTCTGCCGAAAACAAATAGACGCGGTTGCCCCAATGGTCGAAATAGTCTTTCAGCACTGGGCTTTTGTCCAATTCTTTGGCAATGATGCGGCGAAACTTCCGCTTATACGATAACGGGTAAAAATTGTTGTACGTATCGAGCGTATAAAACCCGTTGTATTGAGCGATGGCCGGGTGAAGCCCAACGCTGGCGACGCGGTAGGACGATACCGGCTTGCCGATGTATTGCTTGATTTTGGTAAATAAATGTTCGGAATAAAACTGCTCGAACGACGGCGTGCCAGCGAGGCGATAGCGGATTTCCTCGTTAAACCCGCCAAGCAAAAGCAGCTGCAGCGCCAAGGCGATCGGCACGAGGCGCCGCCATGCGGTCCGTTCCTTGGCTAAGATTTGCAAGGCCAAGGCAAAATCGACGTAAATGACCATCGGCCGCAAAAAATGGAAGCGGGCGAAATTGAACGTATTCAAAAGGGAAATCCGTTCTTTCAGCGGCTGCCACCCTTTGTAAAACCAAAACGCATACCAAGCCGATAAGGCGATGTTCAACCAAAACAGCAAAAGGAAGCGCCGCTCCAATGGCCCGCGCTGACGGCGGCGCAAAACGAGAAAAAACGCCGCCCAAAGCACCGGCAAGATGATCGGCCCATGGACGGTCATCACATGCGTATGGCCGAGCACATAGTTTTTCAACGTCAACCGAAGGCAGTGGACGAAGCTGAGCCGCGAGGAGAGGAACTCGTTCCGGCTCGTCGGTTCGCCGCTGAAGACAAGCGAGTACACGAGGCGGTACTCGATGGCCAAAAAGATGCCGGTCATGAGGGCGATGGCAGAGAAAAACGGCTTATTCCACCGCTTGCGGACAACGCCGTCAAACAGCCAAAGCGCCGCCATCGCAGCTAAGAAAAAGAAAAACCCAAGCACAAAGCTGGAGTAAAACGGAAGCAAGACAATGACAAGCCATTCCTTCCATGTCGCTTCTCCGTTGCGGATTGACAGGAACGCCCAAAGCGCCAGCGGCATGCCAAGCGTGCTTAACATGCCGGACGGCCAAAACGGCGTCAACGCAAAAGCAAGCGCCACCCCGACGCGAATGAGCCATGATTCACGGTCAGGCAAAAAATGGCGCTTAAGCAGCCAATACATACCCAAAAAGGCGAATACCCTCGTGATCGTCTGGCTGAGGGCGTATGCCACCATGGAGGGGAACAAAGCGTGCAGCCACACGATGCCGCTGAATTCGGTGCCGAAGGCGTTGCGCGGCAAGCCGTTGATCACTTGCGGAATGACGGCATCGATTGGGCCGAACAGTTGGCCGCTGCGAACGAGCACGCGATACCAAGCGATGTTCGAATCCATATTGTCGTGCACGCGAATATGGGCGTGTTCGCCTAACATGTACAGCGGAGAAAGGTAGAGAGCCAATACGATGAACGCGATGGCGAACGCTTTTCGTTCCCTTTGTTCCATTTCGCACGCCCTCCTTTCTTGTACCAGAAGATTGAACAACGTGACCCATTATAAGCCGCTGCGATTAAAAGAGAATAAGAAAATCGTAAAGAAATCGTAAAAGAAGTAGTGAAGATGACAAACAAAAAAGCTCATCATCACAACATGGCTTGACAGGCAAGACGTTTTCTTGAGCCGCCATATAGTAGAATCATTGATTTACTGATTTTTCCTTATGCATGTGAGTCAGACATGATCTGAAACAGTCAAGTACAACGTTTGGTGAAGAGCCACAAAAAAAGAAAGTGTTCCAACGCCCAATGGTGCACCGTTTATGACCACCATCATATACGCGTGAAACACCTTCACAAAATGATCGATCATCTTTTCTTGAAAGGGCGACGATCTTTTCGGTCCAACCTGCATGAAACCCGTCAGGCAAACAGCCCCATCACGCGCCTAAAGCCGCGCCGTTTTCGTTTCGCTTCTTTCGGCGGTTCATGCGGGGATGGGGGCCGGGTGTTCAACTGCTGTTCAAGACGGGCGACCGTTTGCTCCAGCACGGCGAGGCGGGCGGCGATTTCCTCCATTTCTTGACGGTGATGCAACAGTTGAATGGAGACAACATCATCCGCTTTTTGTTCCAATTGTTGCTCGAGTTCATCCAAACGCGAGGAGACGCGGTCCATTTCCGGTTCGATATATTCTTGGAACAGAGCGTGAATGGGAACGTTTGGCGGCGTTGTGGAAGAACGGCTAGAGGCCGGCGGTGCTTCGGGTGTTGCTTCTGGCGGCGCTTCCATGGCGGCGCCTTGTTCAAATTTGACACGTTCGAGCAAGGCGACCGTTTTTTCATCAAACAAGTAGTGGCCGGCCTCGTTTCTCCGCAACGGAATGTCGTATTTGCGCACCCAGCGCTGGATCGTTTTCGGCGATACACCAAGGCGAGCAGCGACGTCGGACGTTTTCAATTCCATCGTTTCACTCCTCCTTGTTTCGTCTTGTTTATCCTTTTTCCTCTGCATCTTTGAAAATCCTTCCCAGCCGACAAAACTAGTGTTGATTCGGCAAAGAAAGTGGAAAACAGCGAAGATTCGCCATTGGCGAAAAAAGATGGCTGTGGGCATGGGAATTGGTCATGCCATTTGGTAGAATAGAAGATAAAGAATGATGAACGACGCAAGGGGTGAAGCGGATGGCAACATGGTGGCTGGAATGGCTTGAGGGCGTCGCGTCGGTTTGGCGGCAGCCGCTTCTTTATTATGGCGCCGCGCTCGCTTTGGCCGTCGGTTGGCGGCGGGTGAAGCGGGAGCGCCGCGATTTTCATGTGCGCGTCTACAGCCTATGGCAAGAGTGGCGCGGGCTTTGGACAAAAGGATGGACGGTTGGGCTGGTGTTGTCGGCGGCGGCCGTCGGCATCGGGATCGCGGTGCCGCAGGAAGCGGTTTGGGCGGTGACGGTGCTGACGGTGCTCTTGAGTTTGACGATGGAAGCGCGGTTGTTGTCAGCGGCGTATACGGCAGGCGGCGCACTTCTCGCGTTCGGCTTGGCGGAGCGAAGCGGCGCGTTGTCCCGCTGGCTTCCCGATGGCATGACGGCGGCGCCGGCTTTGGCGGTGTGGCTTGCGTTGCTTTTGTTTTCGGAAGGATGGCTCATCATTCGCACGCGAAACGAGGCGGCCTCGCCGCAGCTTGCGAAAAGCAAGCGAGGGATGACGGTCGGCTTGCAATGGACGCAGCGTCTTTGGTTTGTGCCGGTTGTGCTGCCCGTATCAGGCGGCGCGCTGCCTCCGGCTTCCTGGTGGCCGCTCGTTTCGCCGGGAGACGGCTATTCATTTTGGCTCGTGCCGTTTCTTCTCGGCTTTTCCCAGCGCCGCCAGCACATGCTGCCGGCGGAAGCGGCGCGCGCGGAGGGGCGGCTTGTTGTTCGGCTGGCGTTCGTTGTCGCCCTATTGGCTGCTTCCGGCCTATGGTATCCACCGTTGGCGGTGGCGGCGGGGGCTATGGCCATCATCGGCCGTGAATGGATCGCGTTTTCCGGGCATCGCGCCGACCGCGCCCGTCCGCCCCGCTTTGCCCGCCATCCGCACGGCTTAGTGATTGTCGGCGTGCTTCCTGGCTCGAAAGCGGAAAAAATGGGGCTTTCGATCGGAGAAGTCATCATCAAAACAAACGGCGCCCCGGTGCGGACCGAAACCGAGTTTTACGAGGCGCTCCAACGCAACCGCGCGTTCTGCAAGTTGGATGTCGTCGGACATAACGGCGAAGTCCGTTTCGTCCAAGGGGCGCTCTATGAGGATGAGCATCATGAACTCGGGCTGCTGTTCGTCCGTGATCGGAACGCATCAGCGTCTGAAGCTGTTTCGTAAAGGAGAATGGATCATGTGGTTTTTGGCGGCACTCATCATTCCGTGCCTATTGGTGCTGTTGTTTGCGCGGGTGACGTACAATCGGTACATTGCTGTGCTGTTGACGACGGCGCTGCTTGTCGCTTCCTACTTGAAAGGCTATACGGATGAGCTGCATGAAATCGTCGCTGACATTGCATCGACGATCGCCGGCTTTCTTTGGGCCGGCCGCATGCTCGACCATCTGAAGCAAAAATGAAGCGGCGTTGTCGGTTCAACCGTCTGTTTTTGGAAAAAGGCATCGTCGGCTGAACCTCGGATTGTCGAAACGGAACGGAGCGAAGACGCGGACCTTGGGCATGAATGGGTCCGCTTTTTCGCGTTAGGGGAATGGAAAATGCTGTGCAGAATGGTGCGAATATGAGTTCGCATTTTTGATGCATGGATCATCACGATGTGATACAATGGGGAAAGATGGTACGAAGGAGGAGGCGAAACGGTGGAGGGCCGTTTTCAATTAGTGTCGCCATACGAACCGCAAGGCGATCAGCCGCAGGCGATCGCCAAGCTTGTGGACGGCTTGCAGCGGGGTGTGAAACATCAAACGCTGCTTGGGGCGACGGGGACGGGCAAAACGTTTACGATCTCGAACGTGATCGCCCAAGTCAACAAACCGACGCTTGTCATCGCCCACAACAAAACGCTCGCCGGTCAATTGTACAGCGAGCTGAAAGAGTTTTTCCCGCACAACGCCGTCGAATATTTTGTCAGCTATTACGATTACTATCAGCCGGAAGCGTATGTGCCGCAGACGGATACGTACATTGAAAAAGACGCGAAAATCAACGATGAAATCGACAAATTGCGGCACTCGGCGACATCAGCCTTGTTTGAGCGCCGGGACGTGATTATCGTTGCGAGCGTGTCGTGCATTTACGGTTTAGGGTCGCCGGAAGAATACCGGGAGCTCGTCGTTTCATTGCGCGTCGGGATGGAAATCGAGCGCAACGCGTTGCTGCGGCGGCTCGTTGACATCCAATACGACCGCAATGACATCGATTTTCGCCGCGGCACGTTCCGCGTCCGCGGCGATGTCGTCGAAATTTTCCCCGCGTCGCGCGATGAACATTGCATTCGCGTCGAATTTTTCGGCGATGAAATCGACCGCATCCGCGAGGTGGACGCCTTGACCGGCGAGGTGCTCGGCGAGCGGGAGCACGTCGCCATTTTTCCGGCGTCGCACTTCGTGACGCGCGAGGAGAAAATGCGGCTCGCCATTCAAAACATCGAACAAGAGCTCGAGGAGCGGCTCGCCGAACTGCGTGCGCAAGGGAAGCTTTTGGAGGCGCAGCGGCTCGAGCAGCGGACGCGCTATGATCTTGAAATGATGCGCGAGATGGGCTTTTGTTCCGGCATCGAAAACTACTCGCGCCATTTGGCGCTGCGGCCGCCGGGCTCGACGCCGTACACCTTGCTTGACTATTTTCCGGACGATTTTTTGATCATCGTTGATGAGTCGCACGTCACCTTGCCGCAGTTGCGCGGCATGTACAACGGCGACCGGGCGCGCAAGCAAGTGCTCGTCGACCACGGCTTCCGCCTGCCGTCGGCGCTTGACAACCGGCCGCTCACGTTTGAAGAGTTCGAGCAAAAAATCAATCAAATTATTTACGTCTCGGCGACGCCAGGGCCGTACGAGCTTGAACACAGCCCGGGCGTTGTCGAACAAATCATCCGCCCGACCGGGCTTCTCGACCCAACGATCGACGTCCGCCCGACGAAAGGGCAAATCGACGATTTGATCGGCGAAATTCATGAGCGCGTCGAGCGGAACGAGCGGACGTTGGTGACGACGCTGACGAAAAAGATGGCGGAGGATTTGACCGATTATTTGAAAGAAGCGGGGATCAAGGTGGCGTATTTGCATTCGGAAATTAAGACGCTCGAGCGCATTGAAATCATCCGCGATTTGCGGCTCGGCAAATACGATGTACTGGTCGGCATCAACTTGCTTCGCGAAGGGCTCGACATCCCAGAAGTGTCGCTTGTCGCCATTTTGGACGCCGACAAAGAAGGGTTTTTGCGCTCGGAGCGCTCGCTCATCCAGACGATCGGCCGGGCGGCGCGCAACGCGAACGGCCATGTGATCATGTACGCCGATACGATCACGAAATCGATGGAAATCGCCATTCAAGAGACGAAGCGGCGCCGCGCGATTCAAGAAGAGTACAACCGAAAGCACGGCATCGTGCCGCGCACGGTGAAAAAGGAGATTCGCGACGTCATCCGCGCGACGTATGCGGCGGAAGAGACGGAGATGTACGAGGCAAAGCCGGCGGCAGCGATGACGAAACAAGAGCGGGAAGAGCTGATTCGAAAGCTCGAAGCGGAAATGAAAGAGGCGGCCAAAGCGCTCGACTTCGAGCGGGCCGCCCAGCTGCGCGATATCATTTTCGAATTGAAAGCGGAAGGGTGATGGCCGGGTGAACGGAATGGATAAAATTATCGTCAAAGGGGCGCGCGCCCACAACTTGAAAAACATTGACGTCGAAATCCCGCGCGGCAAGCTCGTCGTCTTGACCGGGCTGTCCGGGTCGGGGAAGTCGTCGCTGGCGTTTGATACGATTTACGCGGAAGGCCAGCGGCGCTACGTCGAATCGCTGTCGGCGTATGCCCGCCAGTTTTTAGGGCAGATGGAAAAACCGGACGTCGATGCGATTGAAGGCTTGTCGCCGGCCATTTCGATCGATCAAAAAACGACGAGCCGCAACCCGCGCTCAACCGTCGGCACGGTGACGGAAATTTACGACTACTTGCGGCTTCTATTCGCCCGCATCGGCCGCCCCATTTGCCCGACGCACGGCATTGAAATCCAATCGCAGACGATCGAGCAAATGGTCGACCGGCTGCTCGCTTACCCGGAGCGGACGAAAATGCAAATTTTGGCGCCGATCGTCTCGGGAAAAAAAGGGACGCACGCCAAGACATTGGAGGATATTCGCAAACAAGGGTATGTGCGCGTCCGCATTGACGGCGAGATGCGCGAGTTGACGGAGGACATTGAGCTTGAAAAAAACAAAAAACATTCGATTGATGTCGTCGTCGACCGCATCATCATCAAAGACGGCATCGCATCAAGGCTTGCCGATTCGCTTGAGACGGCGCTGAAGCTCGCCGACGGCAAAGTTGTCGTTGACGTGATCGGCGAGGGGGAGCTCTTGTTCAGCGAAAAGCACGCTTGTCCGTACTGCGGCTTTTCGATCGGGGAGCTTGAACCGCGTCTGTTTTCGTTCAACAGTCCATTCGGCGCCTGCCCGGACTGCGACGGGCTCGGGGCGAAGCTCGAAGTGGATCTCGATTTGGTCATCCCGAACGATGAGCTGACGTTAAAAGAACACGCCATCGCTCCGTGGGAGCCGCAAAGCTCGCAATATTACCCGCAGCTGCTCGAAGCCGTGTGCCGCCATTACGGCATCCCGATGGACGTGCCGGTGAAGGATTTGCCGAAAGAGCAGCTCGATAAAATTTTGTACGGCAGCGGCGGAGAGCCGATTTATTTCCGCTATACGAATGATTTCGGGCAAGTGCGCGAACAATACATCGCATTTGAAGGCGTCATTCCGAACGTCGAACGCCGCTATCGCGAGACGAGCTCGGACTACATCCGTGAGCAGATGGAAAAGTATATGGCGGAACAACCATGTCCGACATGCCAAGGCTACCGGCTGAAAAAAGAAAGCCTGGCCGTCCTTGTCGGCGGCAAGCATATCGGCGAGGTCACCGCCATGTCGGTGACCGAGGCGCTCGCCTTTTTTGACGGGCTCGAGCTGACCGAAAAAGAAGCGCAAATCGCCCGCCTTATTTTGCGTGAAATTCGCGACCGGCTCGGCTTTTTGCAAAACGTCGGCCTCGACTATTTGACGCTCAGCCGCTCGGCAGGAACGCTCTCCGGCGGCGAGGCGCAGCGCATCCGCTTGGCGACGCAAATCGGCTCGCGGCTGACGGGGGTGCTGTATGTGCTCGACGAGCCGTCGATCGGGCTTCATCAGCGCGACAACGACCGGCTGATCGCGACGTTGAAAAGCATGCGCGACCTCGGCAATACGCTCATTGTGGTGGAGCACGACGAGGATACCATGCTGGCCGCGGACTATTTGATTGACATTGGTCCGGGGGCGGGCATCCACGGCGGCGAGGTCGTCGCCGCCGGCACGCCGGAAGAAGTGATGAACGACCCGAACTCGCTCACCGGCCAGTATTTATCGGGGAAAAAATTCATCCCGATTCCGGCCGAGCGTCGCCGTCCGGACGGACGTTGGCTTGAGGTCGTCGGCGCGCGCGAGCATAACTTGAAAAACGTATCGGTGAAAATCCCGCTCGGCACGTTTGTCGCTGTCACCGGGGTGTCGGGCTCGGGCAAAAGCACGCTCGTGAACGAAGTGTTGTATAAGGCGCTGGCGCAAAAGCTGCACCGGGCGAAGGCGAAACCGGGCGAACATCGCGGCATCCGCGGGCTGGAGCATCTCGATAAAGTCATTGACATCGACCAGTCGCCGATCGGCCGCACGCCACGCTCGAACCCGGCGACGTACACCGGGGTGTTTGACGACATCCGCGACGTGTTTGCCTCGACGAACGAAGCGAAAGTGCGCGGCTACAAAAAAGGGCGGTTCAGCTTCAATGTCAAAGGCGGGCGCTGCGAGGCGTGCCATGGCGATGGCATCATCAAAATTGAGATGCACTTTTTGCCGGACGTGTACGTCCCGTGCGAAGTGTGCCACGGCAAACGGTACAACCGCGAGACGCTCGAGGTGACGTATAAAGGAAAAAACATCGCCGAGGTGCTCGACATGACGGTCGAAGATGCGCTCGACTTTTTCGCCTCGATCCCGAAAATCAAACGCAAGCTCGAGACGCTCTATGACGTCGGGCTCGGTTATATGAAGCTCGGCCAGCCGGCGACGACGCTCTCGGGCGGCGAGGCGCAGCGCGTCAAGCTCGCCGCTGAGCTTCACCGCCGCTCCAACGGCCGGACGCTCTACATTTTGGACGAGCCGACGACCGGGCTTCATGTCGATGACATCGCCCGGCTGCTTGACGTGCTCCACCGGCTCGTCGACAACGGCGATACCGTGCTTGTCATTGAACATAACTTGGACGTCATCAAAACCGCGGACTATATCATTGACTTAGGTCCGGAAGGCGGCGACCGCGGCGGACAAATCGTCGCCGTCGGCACGCCGGAAGAGGTGGCCGAGGTGAAGGAGTCGCACACCGGCCGCTACTTAAAACCGATTCTCGAGCGCGACCGGGCGCGCATGCAGGCGCAATATGAAGCGGTGAAGGCGTAAAGGCCTTTGCGGCTTTGTCCGCCGCTTGGGACACCGGCGGCCGCCGCCTTTTTTTGCCGTCGGCAGGAAACTTTTCCTAGCGGCCGTCGTATATACAGGTAAAGGAAACTTGGAAAGGGGATTGCCGATTGTCGACGAACAAAGTGTTATCCGCGCTTTGTTATTTCAGCGTCTTTTTTGCGCCGTTCATTTTGCCGATTGTCGTCTATTTTGTTGTCGAAGATCTTGAAGTCAAACGCCATGCGAAGCGGTCGCTCGTGTCGCATTTGATTCCGGCCGTTACGATCCTCTTGTTCATTGCGTTGGCCGCGTCGCCGGTGTTGTTTGGCCATTGGAGTGGGGAATCGTTTCTTTTTGGCGGCGGGCTCGTCTGGCTTGGATTCCTTGTTGCTGGAGCGGTGAACCTCGTTGTCATCGTTTGGAATGTCGTAAAAGGGATTCAAGTGTTAAAATAAGAGAAAGCGTCCGTTTGCCAGCGATGCCGCGCGAGCAGCGAACAGCGCCGCATGAAGCCTGTAAAAAGGCATTGGCCGGCGGGCGCGAGACTCGAATAAAGATGGTGATGGGATGCTCAATTGGTTGATCGGTGTGTTGATCAATACGGTGTTGCTCATGGCGATCGACGGCTATTTTGACGATATTCATTTCAGCGGCGTCGGCGCGGCGTTTTTGGCGAGCGTCATTTTGGCGGTGCTCAACGCCGTCGTGCGCCCGGTGCTCATCTTGTTGACGCTGCCGGTGACGGTGTTGACGCTTGGATTGTTTTTGTTTGTCATTAACGCCATCACGCTCATGATGACCGCCGCGCTGATGGGGGATGCGTTCCAAATCGGCGGCTTTGGCACCGCGCTGCTTGCGTCGATCGTCTTGTCGTTTTTCCATTTGCTTGTGCAAAAAGCGATTATCGAGCCGCTGCGCAACCGGTCGTAACGGGGGCGTGATCCATTGGAAGGCCGGTGGCGCCATGGTTTTCCGTGATCGTGTGAAAAGATGGCGAATGCGGCAAGGGGTTGCAATGGGAGAAACGATGCGGTGAAGATCGTTTCGGTTTGATGTGTTTGGCTTGATCGGGACGGGGGGAGCCGTCCCTGTTTTGTTTTCCCCGATGTTTTCCATTCAATGGCGGAACGAAACGTGTTACAATGGAAAAAGATGAAGAAAGGGGAGAAAGGCGACGTATGCCAAAAGTGCGGACGAAAGACATCATTGAACAGTTCCAGCTCGAGCTCGTCAGCGGCGCGGAGGGCATTTACCGCCCGATTACGACAAGCGATTTGTCGCGGCCGGGGATTGAAATGGCCGGCTATTTCGCCTATTACCCGGCGGAGCGTCTGCAGTTGCTCGGACGGACGGAGCTGTCGTTTTATGAAACGTTGACGCCGGAAGAAAAAAAGTCTCGGATGGAACGGCTTTGCACCGACATTACGCCGGGGATCATCGTCTCGCGTGGACTTGAGGTGCCGCCGGAGCTGATCGAAGCGTCGGAGCGCCAGTCGGTGCCGGTCATGCGCTCGACGATGAAAACGACCCGCCTGTCGAGCCGATTGACAAACTATTTGGAAAGCAAGCTCGCCCCCACCACCGCGGTGCACGGGGTGCTCGTTGATGTGTACGGCGTCGGGGTGTTGATCACGGGCAAAAGCGGCGTCGGCAAAAGCGAAACGGCGCTCGAGCTCGTCAAACGCGGCCATCGGTTGGTCGCCGACGACTGTGTGGAAATCCGCCAAGAAGATGAAGATACGCTCGTCGGCAGCGCGCCGGAGCTGATCGAGCATCTGCTTGAAATTCGCGGCCTCGGCATTATTAATATGATGACGCTGTTCGGCGCAGGGGCGGTGCGGACGCATAAGCGCATTTCGCTCGTCGTCGACTTGGAGCTTTGGGATCCGGAGAAGCAGTACGATCGGCTCGGGTTGGAAGAAGAGAAAGTGAAAATTTTGGATACCGAATTGCCGAAACTGACGATTCCGGTTCGTCCGGGCCGCAACTTGGCGGTCATCGTCGAAGTGGCGGCGATGAACTTCCGGCTGAAACGGATGGGGGTCAATGCGGCCGAGGAGTTTTCGGCGCGCTTGAGCGACGCCATCGAAGACGGCGCGCACGATTACGACTGATCGGCGGCGTTTCTTGCGTCAAAGGAATGGATCTCGTTTGGGCATGAAGCATAGGAGGTGGTAAACGATGGAATCGACGATTCAGCCGCTTGACCGCGTGTTTTTGCACCTTGGCCCTATTACGATTTATTGGTATGGGATCATTATCGGCACCGGTGTGTTGATTGGGCTATGGCTCGCGACGCGCGAAGCGGTGCGGCGCGGCTTGCCGAAAGAGACGTTTGTCGATTTAGTGCTGTTTGCCGTGCCGATCGCCATTGTGTGCGCGCGGGCGTATTACGTGCTGTTTGAATGGCACTATTATTCAAAGCATTTGTCAGAGATTCCGAAAATTTGGCAAGGGGGCCTCGCCATTCACGGCGGTTTGATTGGCGCGGTGGCGACGGGCGCGGTGTTCGCCCGCGCGCGCGGGCTGTCGTTTTGGAAGCTCGCCGACATTGCCGCGCCAAGCATCATTTTAGGCCAGGCGATCGGGCGCTGGGGCAATTTCATGAACCAAGAAGCGCACGGCGGCCCGGTGTCGCGCGCGTTTTTGGAGAGCTTGCATTTGCCTGACTGGATCATCAACCAAATGTACATTGACGGCCGCTATTGGCATCCGACGTTTTTGTACGAATCGCTTTGGAATTTGGCCGGCTTTTGTCTTTTGCTTTGGCTCCGGCGCGTCAACTTGCGGCGCGGCGAGCTGTTTTTGTCGTATTTGATTTGGTACTCGATCGGCCGCTTTTGGATTGAAGGGATGCGCACCGACAGCTTGATGCTCGCCGGCAGCCTGCGCGCGGCGCAAGTCGTGTCCGTGACGCTCATCGTTTTGTCCGTCGCGCTTTGGATCGTGCGCCGGACAAAAGGCTGGGCGGACGCGCGCTATCGGGATGAATAGCCGTTAGAAGCGGCGAAACGCTGCGGACTTGTTCGGTTTGCGGGAAACCACGATGAATGAAGCTGCTTCGCCGCCGCGCTTCTTAATGGGAACAACCGTGTTGGGAGCCGCATTCCCTCTTTTTTAGGTTGGCCTGGGGCGAATTAAAAAGATACTTGTGCGCGGCATCCAGAGAATTGAGGTTTCATCGCACCGCGGCATGAAGGCAAGCAAAGGAGAGAGGAGAACATGACAGGAATGTTGCAGCGCGGCGTGCTCGCCGGGCTGAAGACCGCGTGGGCGCTTGGGAAAATTATTTTTCCAGTGACGCTCATTTTAGCGCTGTTGCAGCCGACGCCGCTGTTTTCGTGGCTCATTGACTTTGTCACGCCGTTCATGAAATGGTTTGGCTTATCCGGCGATGCGGCTGTGCCGCTTGTGCTCGGCAACTTGCTCGGGCTGTATGCGGCGATCGGGGCGATGCTGACGATCGAGTTGACGGTGAAAGAAGTGTTCATTCTCGCGGTCATGCTTTCCTTTTCCCATAACTTGATCGTCGAGTCATCGGTCGCCTCGCGCACCGGCATGAGCGTCTGGCTCATGATCGTCGTGCGCGTCGGGCTCGCTGTCGTGTCAGGTTTGTTGATCGCCCATTTCTGGGACGGGGGGCAGGAGATCGCCCGATACGGGTTTGTCGCGCATGAAGCCGCCCCGCCGTCCGGTTGGGGAGAGATCATCTTGGCGGCGCTGAAAAAAGCGGTTACCGGCATTGTGCAGCTCGTCGCGATCGTCATCCCGCTCATGACGGTCATTCAAATTTTAAAAGAACGCCACTGGATCGAGACGGTTTCGCGCTGGATGGCGCCGGCGACCAAGATGCTGGGCATGAGCCCGAACACATCGCTCACGCTCGCGGCCGGCTTTGTGTTCGGTCTGGCGTACGGAGCGGGCGTCATGATTCAGGCGGCGAAAGAAGACGGCGTCTCGAAGCGCGATTTAACGCTGGCGTTCATTTTTCTCGTGTCATGCCATGCAGTCGTCGAAGATACGCTCATTTTCGTTCCGCTTGGCATCTCTGTTTGGCCGCTGCTTTTCATCCGCTTGGTGACGGCGGTGCTGTTGACCATGGCGGTGGCATTCGTTTGGCGCCGTTTTGAACATCCCATGAGAAAGGAAGCCGCTTCATGACGATTCGCACGATTTTGTTTGACCTTGACGGCACATTGATTGATACGAATGAGCTCATCATCCAGTCGTTTTTGCATACGCTGGAGAAGTACTACCCGGGCCGCTACGGGCGCGAGGACGTCCTGCCGTTCATCGGCCCGTCGCTGTATGAGACGTTCAGCTCCCTCGATCCGGAACGGGTCGAGGAGATGGTGAAGACGTATCGCACGTTCAACCACGCCCACCATGACGAACTGATCCGCGAGTTTGACACCGTGTATGAAACAATCGAAACGCTCCACCGCCATGGCTTTCGCCTCGGCGTTGTGACGACGAAAATGCACGACACCGCCCTGATGGGGTTAAGAAAAACGCGGCTGGCGCCGTTTTTCTCGTGCGTCATCGGCCTCGATGACGTCACGCGGCCAAAGCCCGATCCCGAGCCGATTCACAAAGCGCTTGGCATGTTGCAGTCAACGCCGGACGAAGCGCTCATGGTCGGGGACAACTACCACGACATTTTGGCCGGCCAAAACGCCGGAGTGAAAACAGCCGGCGTCGCCTGGGCGATTAAAGGGCGCGAGTATTTGGAACAATATGAACCGGACTATATGCTGGAAAAAATGAGAGACTTGTTGGCCATTGTCGGCATCAACGAATGAAAGGAGGAGCCGTCCTCCCGGTGAGACGAACGACGAAACACCCTGTCCAAGGGGCGAACTCGCTCTGGCAGTTGTATCGCACCGTATCGTTTTGGAAAGTGCTGAAAAACGTCATCATCATTCAAATCGGGCGCTACACGCCGTTTTTGCCGCTGAAAAACTGGCTGTACCGCACGTTTCTCGGCATGAAGATCGGCGAGCAAACCGCGCTCGCCTTTATGGTCATGCCGGACATTCTCTTCCCAGAAAAAATTCACATCGGCCGCAACTGCGTCATCGGCTACAACACGACGATTCTCGCCCACGAATATTTGGTTGACGAATACCGCCTCGGCGATGTCGTGATCGGCGATGAGGTGATGATCGGCGCGAACTCGACCATTTTGCCCGGCGTGGTGATCGGCGACCGCGCCGTCGTCGCCGCGGGCACCGTCGTCCATCAAGACGTCCCGCCCGGGGCGATGGTCGCCGGCTGCCCGATGCGCATTGTCCGCCGGAATGAACCGCCTTCCGATTGAACGGGGGCGGTTTTCCATTTTGGAATAGGAAAAAATGAAAGAAACGAAAAAACAGAGAGTCTGTTTTTTTGCCCCCTATAAGTTAAACTTCCAGTTGGATTTATATAGGATCAATGATGAAAATATGAAACTTTAGGTGGCAGAACTAAAAATTGTTGGCTCTTCACCACAAAGTGTACTTGACAAAGAAAGACGATTATGATAGAGAAAATCAAAACATCATTTTTCCTTTTTTATACCACACATCTCTTTTTAACAGGCATTCGTGAAAAAACAGAACGTGTATGGATCCATGACCGATATGAAACCGTATCGTGGGCTTTCTATCAGTTCCGTCAAATGTTAGAGTATAAGGCGCGTTTGCATGGGTCAAAAGTGATGGTGGTTGCTCCGCATTACACCTCTTTGACATGTCCAAAGTGCGGGCATACGGAAAAAGCCAATCGAAACAAGCGTACACACACCTTTTGTTGCCGAACATGCGGATATACCTCAAACGATGACCGCATTGGTGCCATGAACCTTCAACGAAAAGGAATAGAGTACATCGTTGAAGGAACGACACAGGCATGACCTGCGTCGTTGGGCAGCTGTCAACCTGCCCCTGATGCAACCCCAAGTCAAGGAAGGAGGACGAAGTCCGCTCGCACTTCTGGGGAGTTGCAAGCCCCCACTTCAAGCGTTAGCGAAGTGGGGGTAGTTGACGTCTAACCTGTTTAGGTGAGAATGGGAATAACAACTTTCGGTGAAGGTGTATAAGAGAGAGTTCACAAGATGCAAAGTCAGCGAAACACGTAAAAAGCCGCCCCGTAAATGGGGCGGCTTTTCCTTTTGGACCGCGCATGCGGCGGTCAGTTGAAAAATATTTTTGGCCGCACTTGAGTTCAAGGAACTCAAAGGGCATTATTTATCGTATGCTTGTTTTCCGAATCTCATGCAAAGAAAATAATAAAGCATTTTGACAGAAGTGTCAAGAACGGTTTTCTGGATCTTTTCTAAGTTTAGTGTACATCCTACGGATTTTTTCGTCAATCAAGTCCATTTGTTCGCTTGTTAATTTGAAAACGCCGTCTTTTGCTTTTTTGGGTTTGAAAATGCGAATTTTGCTTATAGGGCGCATTTGGTTTGGAATGGCCACTGCCTTTTTTTCGTTCAGTCCCTCAATCGTACCTAAAAAGACCGAGTCTTTATGTACATCCTGTTCTGTTTCGTTTTCGTCTAATGAAGATAAAGGAACGACGTTGACGACGGGATTGTTTTTTGAACTATCGCGAATGACAACAGCATAGTGCATGCCGCCGAATTCAGCGCCAACATTAAAGCCAAAATGCGCTAAAACGATTTCTGACCGCTTATAAGCTCTTAGGTAAGATGGGGCAAATGTTTCTTCCCAGACGAGATATTTGTTTTGTGTTTCAAGCCACTCAATAAATATTCTTCCCCGCTTTTCGTCCATATTCTCAATGATTTTTTGCAGTTCCATTAGCTGTCTATTCATTTCTCTTACCAAATCTTTATTCTCATGCAACTTTTTTAACAAGGCTTCTCCTCCCTTTCCATTATAATAGATGAACGAAATGTTGTCTCTTTAATGTTCAAATGCTTGGCGATCGCAGTCATGCTGTCTATGTCGGATTCGGCCATCATGATTTTTAAAGTGTGCTTAAGTCCTATGCCATCTAGAAATTTTTTCTAATATTTTCACTTACCAACAATTATAACACTAAAACATCGAATATTTTATAATATTCATCATTGAGCACCGTCTGATGTGAGATCGACACGCCCGCCGTGGATGTCCTTCATGGCTGCCTCCGTCATGCGGGAGAACATCACGAAGTTGACGTGGTACGTCAATACGAGCCCCCAGAATGTGCGGTGAAACGGCCATCCGGGACAAATCGACCTTCAGTTTGATGAGTGATGATGGAACCAAAGGGAGAAAGTCAAACAGGAACTCCCGGAATCGACACTGCAACTCGAAGGCTTGAGAATCTTGCTTGAAACGTCAGCGCTCCTTCTTGGTCATCCGGCGAAGATTGGCTTAGTAAAACGGGCAATCGTTGTTCTTGCACTTGTAGATGTGGTATTTTTTTTGTGCTCTTTGATTTTCTCAAGCCGATTCTCGCCGACGAATATTTAGTGGACGAATACCGCCTCGGCGATGTCGTGATCGGCGATGAGGTGATGATCGGCGCGAACTCGACCATTTTGCCCGGCGTGGTGATCGGCGACCGCGCCGTCGTCACCGCGGGCACCGTCGTCCATCAAGACGTCCCGTCCGGGGCGATGGTCGCCGGCTGCCCGATGCGCATCGTCCGCCGGAATGAACCGCCTTCCGATTGAACGGGGGCGGTTTTCCATTTTGGAATAGGAAAAAAGGAAAGAAACAAAAAAGGAGAATTGGGGATTTTGGCAAGATGGATCGCCGCTATTTTCATTAGAGTGCAGATCACTGCCTATGCCGTGTGGAACGAAGCGCTTCTTGTTTTTGAAGCGATCTTGTCCGTTTTGTTATTTGTAAAGCATTCCCCCCTTGACGCTGTGGCCGCAAAGGAGTAAACTACTAATAACTTCACTTCTCTACCATATTAGCAAACTAAAGCATTTTGATAAAGGGCGTGGGGACATGGCAAAAAAGCTGTTTATGTTTGAAAAACCGTTAGGCATGCGCGATACGCTGCCGTTTTTATATGAGTTGAAAAAACAAGTGCGCTCGGTGATGGCGGAGGAAATTGAGCGCTGGGGGTACGAGTTTATTGAAACGCCGACGCTTGAGTATTATGAAACGGTCGGGGCGGCGTCGGCGATTGCCGATCATCGGCTGTTTAAGCTTCTCGACCAGCAAGGGCATACGCTCGTGCTTCGGCCGGATATGACGGCGCCGATCGCCCGGGTGGCGGCGTCAAGGCTTTATGAAGACGGCAATCCGCTCCGGTTGGCGTACAACGCCAATGTGTTCCGCGCCCAGCAGCGCGAAGGCGGGCGGCCGGCGGAGTTTGAGCAGATCGGTGTGGAGTTGATTGGCGACGGCACGGTGACGGCCGACGCCGAGGTCATCAGCTTAATGGTCGCGTTGTTGAAGCGCGTGGGGTTGGGCCGCTTTTCGGTGGCGGTCGGCCATATTGGGTATGTGAACGCACTGTTTTTGGAGATTTTAGGGAATGAGGAGCGGGCGAGTGTATTGCGCCGTTTTTTATATGAGAAAAATTACGTCGGCTACCGTGAACATGTGAAGTCGTGGCCGCTTTCGTCGATCGATCAAAAGCGGCTGTTGGATCTTCTTTCCTTGCGTGGCGGAACGGACGTGATCGAACAGGCGAAAACGCTCGTCACAAGCGAGGAGGGGCGGCGGTCGGCCGATGAGCTGGCGGCGCTCATGGCGGCGCTTCGGACGTACGGAGTGGCCGAGGCGGTGAAGCTCGATATGGCGCTTGTCAGCCATATGAGCTATTACACTGGCATTTTGTTTGAAGTGTACGCCGAGCAGGTTGGATTCCCGATCGGCAACGGCGGGCGGTATGATGATTTATTGGCGAAGTTCTCGCGCCCGGCGCCGGCGACGGGGTTTGGGTTGCGCGTCGATCGGTTGATTGAGGCGATTGGGGAAACGGATGTGCGCGATGACATCGAGTGCATCGTGTTCAGCCAAGAGCGGCTGGCGGAAGCGGTGGAATTGGCCGAAGCGAAACGGGCGGAAGGCAAGCGCGTCGTCTTGCAGCACATTGCCGGCATTCGTGATATTGACGCCTACAGCCAGCGCTACCGGTCGATCGTGTATTTGCTTGGCCGCAGCGGGCGCGATGGGCAGTGAACATAACAGAGAAGGGGCCGCCGGTTGGTCATCGACGCTGTTGAAAACGGCAGCGATTGGCGGGACAGAGCGGATGCGAAGAACGGACGGGAGAGGCTGCCCATGGCGGTGGAGAGCATGCGGTGTAATCGAGGACCAGCGCCGCATTTGACATGATGAGGAGCAAGGAGGAAGAATGATGCTGACGATTGCCATGCCAAAAGGGCGCATTTTTGAAGAGGCGGTCGAGTTGCTGCGGCGAGCGGATTATGCGCTGCCGCCGGAATTTACCGAGTCGCGCAAGCTCGTCATTGATGTGCCAGAGGAAAACATGCGCTTTATTTTGGCGAAACCGATGGATGTCGTCACCTATGTCGAGCATGGGGTCGCGGATTTAGGCATTGCCGGCAAGGACGTGCTGATGGAAGAAGAACGGGATGTGTACGAACTGCTCGATTTGCAAATCAGCCGCTGCCATTTGGCGGTCGCCGGGCTGCCCGGCGCCAAGATGAACGAGATCGCACCAAGGGTGGCGACGAAATACCCGAACATCGCGTCAACGTATTTTCGCGAGCAAGGCGAGCAAGTCGAAATCATCCGCCTGAACGGATCCATTGAACTCGCCCCGCTGATCGGCCTTGCCGACCGGATCGTGGACATCGTTTCCACGGGGCGGACGCTCAGAGAAAACGGGCTTGTCGAGCTTGAACGGATCGCCGAGGTGACGTCGCGCCTGATTGTCAACCCGGCGAGCTACCGGCTAAACGGCGGGGACATTGAACGGTTGGTCGACCGATTGGCGGCGGTCATTCCCCAGCCGTAGGAAAAAAGGTGTGACAGAGCGGAAATGGGCGGTTTCCGAAGAATGGGTTGGTGGAGATTCGGGAATGGCGGATCGGCGTTGACAACGCCGTTGGAAAATAGCATATAGATGCAACGAAGAAGTTTAACATATCCTTGACGGAAAAGCGGTTTGTCCATTTTCGACTGTCGGAGGCAAGCCACAGGCTTGCCTCCGTCACGCCAAGGCGTGACGGAGGATCGAACAACCGCCTGCTTCACAGACCCATATATGGGTCTTTAAGCGGTGTTGTTCGGTCGTCCGACAGTCGATCAAATACTCGGTAAAAGCTGCAAATGGTAAAGCTTCAAATTGTATCTATACAGATTGCCAATGGACGAAAACCGATGGACGTCACAGAAAGGGGAGCGAACGATGAAAATCGAACGGATCCGAGGCGGCGTTTCGCTGCGGCGCACGATTGAAAGCGGAACGGAGGAGCAGCGGCGCGCGGTGCTTGATATCATCGCCAACGTGCGCGCCCGCGGCGATGCGGTGCTCAAAGAATATACAGAACGGTTTGACGGCGTAAGCTTGGATTCGCTCAAGGTGACGGAAGAGGAAATGAAGCGCGCGCATGCGGCGATGGACGCGGAGATGCTGGAGATCATTCGCCAAGCGGCGGCGAACATTCGCGACTACCATGAGCGGCAAAAGCGCGAATCATGGTGGATGACGAAAGAAGACGGCACCATTCTCGGACAAAAGGTGACGCCGCTCGATGCGGTCGGGTTGTACGTGCCAGGCGGGACGGCCGCTTATCCGTCGTCTGTGCTGATGAACGTTATTCCCGCACAAGTGGCGGGGGTGAAACGGATTGTCATCACCTCGCCGCCAAACAAAGACGGCACGCTCCCGGCTGGGGTGCTGGCCGCCGCCTATGAACTCGGCGTGACGGAAATTTACAAAGTCGGCGGCGCGCAGGCGATCGCCGCGCTTGCTTACGGGACGGAAACGATCCGGCCGGTTGACAAAATTTTCGGGCCGGGCAATATTTATGTGGCATTGGCGAAGCGGGAAGTGTTCGGGCATGTGGCGATCGACATGATCGCCGGGCCGAGCGAAATTGTTGTGCTGGCGGATGAAACGGCCCGACCGGATGAGATTGCGGCCGATTTGTTGTCGCAAGCCGAGCATGACGTGCGGGCGTCGGCCATTTTGGTGACGCCGTCGATGAAATTGGCGCTGGCGGTGGCGAGCGAAGTCGAACGGCAGCTTGAAACGCTGCCGCGCCGCGACATTGCCCAAGCGGCGCTTGAGAACTACGGCGCCATTTACGTCACCGAGACGCTTGAGGAAGCGGTCGATGTTGTGAACGAACTGGCGCCGGAGCATTTGGAAGTGATGACGGCGGAACCGCTCGCGCTGCTCGGCCGGCTCCGCCATGCGGGAGCGATGTTTTTCGGCCGCTTCAGCTCCGAGCCGGTCGGCGACTATTTCGCCGGGCCGAACCACGTGCTGCCGACGAACGGTACGGCAAGGTTTTCAAGCGGCTTGAGCGTTGATGAGTTTGTGAAAAAATCAAGCGTGATCGTTTACAGCGAAGCCGCATTGAAACAACATGGAGAAAAAATCGCCGCCTTTGCCCGCCTCGAGGGGCTGGAGGCGCACGCGCGCGCCATTGAGGTGCGGCTCGAGAAAGGGGAATGAATGATGGCAAGGGAAGCAACGATCGCAAGAACGACGAACGAGACGAGCATTCAGTTATCGCTTTCGTTGGATGGCGAAGGGAAGGCGGAACTGGAAACGGGCGTGCCGTTTTTAACCCATATGCTCGATTTGTTCGCCAAGCACGGCCAGTTCGATTTGCACATTGAGGCCAAAGGCGACACGCATATTGACGACCACCATACGACGGAAGACATCGGCATTTGCCTCGGGCAGGCGATCAAGGAAGCGCTTGGCGACAAAAAAGGAATCAAGCGGTACGGCAACGCGTTTGTGCCGATGGATGACGCCTTGGCGCAAGTTGTGATCGACTTGAGCAATCGCCCGCATTTTGAGTTTCGCGGCGAGTTTCCGGCAGCGAAAGTCGGCGCGTTTGATGTCGAACTCGTGCATGAGTTTTTATGGAAACTGGCGCTTGAAGCGCGGATGAACTTGCATGTCATCGTCCATTACGGGCGCAATACGCACCATATGGTCGAAGCGGTGTTTAAGGCGCTCGGGCGGGCGCTCGATGAAGCAACGATGATCGACCCGCGCGTCAAAGGCGTTCCGTCGACAAAAGGGATGCTGTAGCCGATGGAGTGGGGCGCCCCCCGTGGGGAAAGAGTTCCGCAGGCGCAGGAAAGGCGGTCGGATCGAGGCAGCGCTTCCTGCGGGAAAAGCTCCATGGATGCAGGAAAGGCGACCGGATGCCAAGGAGAGGTTTGCACATGGAAGGAGCGCCGTAAAAAAGCATGCCGCCATACCGTTGTTCATTGAACAAGGGGATGGGCATGGATCAGGGAAGAAAGGAATGGGATGACGATGATCGGGATCATCGACTATGGCATGGGCAACTTATACAGCGTCAGCAAAGCGCTCGAGCGGCTCGGCTGTCCGTATGTCCTAAGCGGCGACAAAGAGGAGCTCGAGCAGGCGCGCGGGCTGATTTTGCCCGGTGTCGGCTCGTTTCGCGATGCGATGCACATTTTAAATGAGACAGGCCTAGCTGCTTTCATCCGTTCGGCGGTTGAAAACGGCACGCCGCTGCTCGGCATTTGTTTAGGGATGCAGCTGTTGTTTGACGAAAGCGAAGAAAACGGGCCGACAAAAGGGCTTGGCTTGCTTCGCGGCCGCGTCGTCCGCTTTCCGGGCGTCACGAAAACCGGCGAGCCATACAAAGTGCCGCACATGGGCTGGAACCGGCTCCGCTTTCATCGTCCGTCGCCGCTCCTTCGTGGCGTCGAGGAAGGGCATGTCTATTTTGTCCATTCGTATTATGTCATTCCAGGGGATGAGGACGTCGTGCTCGCGAGCAGTGAATATGACGTTGATGTTCCGGCGATCGTCGGGCGCGGCTGTGTGTTTGGCACACAGTTTCATCCGGAAAAAAGCGGTGCGGTCGGCATGAGCATCTTGAACAATTATGTCGGCATCGCCACGGGAAGGGGGAACGGCTGATGGCGGCGTTTACGATTTATCCGGCGGTCGATATGCGCGGCGGCAAGTGCGTCCGCCTGCTGCAAGGCGATTACAACAAAGAAACGGTGTACGGCGATTCGCCGGTCGCGATGGCCGAGCAATTCGCCGCTCAAGGGGCGGAGTGGATTCATATGGTCGATTTGGACGGAGCGAAAGAAGGGCGCCGCGTCAACGACCGGTTTGTCATTGAAGCGGCCCGTCGTCTTTCCGTCCATGTGCAAGTGGGCGGCGGCATCCGGACGGAAGAGGATATCGTGCATTATTTAGAAAATGGGGTCGCCCGCGTCATTTTAGGAAGTGCGGCCATTTCCGACCCGCCGTTTGTGAAAAAGATGCTCCAAAAATACGGCCGCCGCATCGTGATTGGCATTGACGCCCGCGACGGCTTCGTGGCGACGGAAGGGTGGCTTGCGACGTCGAACGTCAAGGCGGAAGAGCTCGGGCGGATGCTCGCTGAGGCGGGGGCGGAGACGTTTATCTTTACGGACA
The DNA here is from genome assembly GCF_030414215.1 of Geobacillus zalihae. NCBI lineage: Bacteria > Bacillati > Bacillota > Bacilli > Caryophanales > Anoxybacillaceae > Geobacillus > Geobacillus zalihae. Next base: position 3,073,094 of record NZ_CP129217.1, on the reverse strand, counting down.
TTGCAACGGACGGCACGCTGTCGGGCCCGAACATCGCCGCCGCGGTCCGGTTGGCCGAGGCGACGGGAAAAGAAGTGATCGCTTCTGGCGGCGTCAGCTCGCTTGACGATTTGCGCGCGCTCTGCCAATATGCTGGACAAGGCATCGGCGGCGCGATCGTCGGCAAGGCGCTTTATACGAATCAGTTTACGCTCGCGGAAGCGCTCAAGGCGGTGAACGAGCGATGATCACGAAGCGCATCATCCCGTGCCTCGATGTGAAAGACGGGCGCGTCGTCAAAGGAGTGCAATTTGTCCAGCTGCGCGATGCCGGCGATCCGGTGGAGCTCGCGAAGGCGTACGATGAGCAAGGGGCGGACGAGCTCGTGTTTTTGGACATTTCCGCTTCCCATGAAGGGCGGAAAACGATGGTCGATGTCGTCGAGCGCGTCGCCGCCCAGCTAGCGATTCCGTTTACGGTCGGCGGCGGCATCCACTCGCTTGAGGATATGAAGCGGATGCTTCGCGCCGGGGCCGACAAAGTGTCGCTCAACACCGCCGCGGTGCTCCATCCGACCTTGATCACCGAAGGGGCGGACTTTTTCGGCTCGCAATGCATCGTCGTCGCCATTGACGCGAAATACGATGAAACGCTTGGTTCATGGCGCGTCTATACGCACGGCGGCCGCAACGCCACGAACTGGGAAGTCGTCGCTTGGGCGCAGGAAGCGGTCCGTCTTGGCGCCGGGGAGATTTTGCTGACGAGCATGGACGCGGACGGCGGCAAAAACGGTTTTGATATTGAGTTGACGCGGCGGGTGAGCGAAGCGGTCCCGATTCCGGTCATCGCCTCGGGCGGCGCCGGCAAGGCGGAGCATTTCCTCGAAGCGTTCGAAAAAGGGAAAGCAGACGCGGCGCTGGCGGCATCGATTTTCCATTACAAAGAAACGTCGGTCGGACAAGTGAAAGCGTACTTGAAAGAAAGAGGGGTGAACGTGCGATGACGGCGGACATTCGCTTTGATGAAAAAGGGCTTGTACCTGCCATCGTCCAAGATGCGCAAAGCAAGGAAGTGCTCACGCTTGCCTATATGAACAAAGAGTCGCTTAAAAAAACGCTGGAGACCGGAGAAACATGGTTTTACAGCCGCTCGCGCCAAGAACTATGGCATAAAGGGGCGACATCTGGAAACGTGCAGCGCGTTGTTGACATCCGCTACGACTGCGACGCCGACGCCCTGCTCGTTCTCGTCGAGCCGGCCGGCCCGGCTTGCCATACCGGGTCGTATTCCTGTTTTTCCCGCTCGCTGGACGGCGCGGCGCGCACGCCGGCGGCCGACCGGTTCGCGATTTTGCATGAGCTTGAACAAATCATCGCCCAGCGCGACGCCGAACGGCCGGAAGGGTCGTACACGACGTACTTGTTTGAAAAAGGCGTCGATAAAATTTTGAAGAAAGTCGGCGAAGAAGCGGCGGAAGTCATCATCGCGGCGAAAAACCGGAGCCATGACGAATTGAAATGGGAAGCGGCCGACTTGTTGTACCATTTGCTTGTACTGTTGCGCGAACAAAAGCTGCCGCTTGACGCGGTGCTTGCGACGCTTGCCGAGCGGCACGCGCAAAAGGTGGAAGCGAGCGACAAAAAATAACAAGATGGTTAGGTGAGAAAAAGGAACGTCTGCCATCGCGCCGGCGTTCCTTTTTTGCACGGAAAAACCGCATTCCTAAAGTTTCTTGCTTGTTTTCGCCGCCGATATGGTATACTGTTGTTCGACGAATTTTACGGACGACGGAGGACAGAATGGGAAAACAACTGAAGCGATCATCACGAAAAGCGACGATTGTACCGTTCATCCAAAGCGGAGATTACTTTTTTAAAAAAGGAATGAAAGCATACGACCGAGGCGATTTGGAAAAGGCGAGGAAATATTTTGAGCGCGCCGTCCGTTTGGATGAGCGCGACGCCTCATTCGCCTTGCAGCTTGCCCTTGTGCTGTCGGAGCTTGGTGAATATCAATTTTCCAATCAATGGCTGTTCAAAATTATCCATGATTTGGACGAAACGATGTACGACTGTTTGTATTTTTTGGCGAACAATTTCGCCTGCCTCGGCTTGTTTCGTGAAGCAAGGCAATACGCGGAGCGTTATTTGGCGCATGAGCCGGCCGGAGAGTTTGCCGACGATGCTGCTGACTTGCTTGAGCTGCTTCGGCTCGATGGCTCGGAATGGACGGAAGAAGAGGAGCAGCTGATGGTGCTGGAGGATCGGGCCCGCCGTTTGCTTGAGGAGGAGCGGTTTGCGGAAGCGATTGAAGCGCTTGAAGCGCTCGTCGTGCGCTATCCGGACGTTTGGTCGGCGCATAACAACTTGGCGCTTGCTTATTTTTACAGCGGCGATGTCGACAAAGCGAAACAGAAAGTGCGTGAAGTGCTCAAACGCGATCCCGGCAATTTGCATGCGCTTTGCAACGCGCTTGTCTTCGCCTATTACTTGCGTGAGGAAGAACAGGCGGCCGCGCTTTGCGAGACGCTGGCCGGTTTGTATCCGTTTTTTCGCGAGCATCAATACAAGCTCGGGGCGACATTCGCGCTTGTTGGGCGGTTCGATTTGGCGTTCCGTTGGCTGCACCGTTTGTATAAACAAGGCTTTGGCGGTGATGGGCCATTTTATTATTGGCTCGCTTGCGCTGCCTACTATACTGGCCATGAGCCGCTCGCTCGGCAAATGTGGGAGGTGCTTGCCACCCTCCATCCCGAAAAACGGGGTGAGGAGCCGTGGGCCGTTTCAGCGCCGGTGGATGAGGCGCTTATCCGCTTGATGGCTTGGCTGGAGGGCGACGAGCTGGCCGACCGTCTGTACGGATTGTACTTGTTCAGCCGCTCGCCGCAGGCGAAAGAGCCATCGATGTCGCTTGCGGTATGCCGCCTCTTGCCGTCTGATCCCCGTCTGCGCCCGTTTATCGACTGCTTTTTGTTCGGCTTAACCGACGGCCCGTCCGCTTGGGCGGCGAACATCGGCCGCATGGTCGATGCGCTTTCGGCGCATAATGAGGAAAAGGAAGCGCTCTGCCGCTTCGCCTTCGCGATGGCCGTCCATCCGTCGGCTGATCGCGAGCCATTTGCGAACGGAGCCGCGTGGGCGGCGGCGATCGAATACATGTGGCGCCGACAGCAAGGAGAGCGTGTGACGCAAAGAGAGATGGCGGCCAAATACGGCGTTTCGGCGGCGACGGTGCAAAAATACGTGCAAAAAGCGCGCCGGCTCTATACATGAGCAAATCAATAGACAGGGCGAATCGACTTCTATACGATGAAAATGGAAGGATTCTCAAGCGAGGGAGTGGACGGTGTGGCAGACGAAAAAATTTACGATGTCATTATTGCCGGAGCCGGGCCGGCTGGGCTGACGGCGGCTGTCTATACATCGCGCGCCAATTTGTCGACGCTGATGATCGAGCGCGGCGTCCCGGGCGGGCAGATGGTCAACACTGAGGAAGTCGAGAACTATCCTGGCTTTGAAACGATTTTAGGCCCGGAATTGGCGACGAAAATGTTTGAGCATGCGAAAAAATTCGGCGCGGAGTACGCATACGGCGATGTGAAAGAAATCATCGACGGCGAGGCGTACAAAACGGTCATCGTCGGCGACAAAGAGTACAAGGCCCGCGCGGTCATCATCGCCACCGGAGCGGAATATAAAAAACTCGGCGTACCGGGTGAAGCGGAGCTCGGCGGCCGCGGCGTTTCGTACTGTGCGGTGTGCGACGGGGCGTTTTTCAAAGGGAAAGATTTGGTCGTCGTGGGCGGGGGCGACTCGGCGGTCGAAGAGGGCGTCTATTTGACGCGGTTTGCCAATAAAGTGACGATCGTTCACCGCCGCGACAAGCTGCGGGCGCAAAAAATTTTGCAAGACCGGGCGTTCGCCAATGAAAAAATTGATTTCATCTGGAACCATACGGTGAAACAAATCAACGAAAAGGACGGAAAAGTCGGCAGCGTGACGCTTGTGCATACGCAAACGGGCGAGGAGCGCGAATTTCCGTGCGACGGCGTTTTCATTTACATCGGGATGGTGCCGCTCTCGAAGCCGTTTGCCAATCTTGGCATCACGAATGAAAACGGCTATATCGTCACGAACGAAAAGATGGAGACGAAAGTGCCGGGCATTTTCGCCGCCGGTGATGTGCGGGAAAAAACGCTCCGGCAAATCGTGACGGCTACCGGCGACGGCAGCATCGCCGCGCAAAGCGCCCAGCATTACGTTGAGGAACTGAAAGAAAAGCTCAATAAGCAAGGGGTCAGCTGATCCGGTAACCAAATCGCAATCAAATCGTAATGGTTATTTAACCCAGATGTAACACGGGCGCAACACATTTGTCGTATGCTATAAGTAAGTAATTGACCCCCTTTTATATAGATCCTTGATTCGGCGCGGGCGTTTGTCCGCGTCTCTTTTTTCTTTGCCTGCGCGCTTGCATCCTGCCGCCCCGCTCGAAACGGCGGGGGATGGCGTCTTTCGGCTGGAAGCGGAATGTTGGGCCCCCGAGGTTTTTGCAGACGGGAAGCGGACGGTTTCCAGCGGTTTGAAGGTGGAGCGGCCTAACTATTTATGGTAAAATAAAGATGATTATGTGCGTGTTTGCGGATGGTTGGGGTGAACGAATTGCAACGGGTGACAAACTGCGTATTATATAAAGACGGCCAAGTGCTGCTGTTGCAAAAGCCGAGGCGCGGCTGGTGGGTCGCTCCGGGCGGGAAAATGGAGCCCGGCGAGACGGTGCGTGAAGCATGCATTCGTGAATACCGGGAAGAGACGGGCATTTATTTGAAAAATCCAGAGCTGAAAGGCGTCTTTACGATCGTGATGAAAAATGGGAATGAAACAGTGTCGGAGTGGATGATGTTTACGTTTTTCGCCGACGACTTCATTGGCGAAAACGTGCCGTCTTCCGAAGAAGGGACGCTTGCTTGGCATCAGGTGGAGACGCTTTCGACGCTGCCGATGGCCCCTGGCGACTATCATATTTTGGACTACGCCTTGAAAGGCAAAGGGGTTATGTACGGGGTGTTTGTGTATACAGAGGAGTTTGAACTGCTTTCGTATCGATTGGATCCGAGTTGATGGAGAGGAGAGACGACAATGGGGCAAAATGGGGCGCTGCAGCCGATTCAGCTCGTCATCATCACCGGCATGTCCGGCGCGGGAAAGACGGTGGCGATTCAAAGCTTCGAAGACCTCGGCTTTTTTTGTATTGACAACTTGCCGCCGACGCTGCTGCCGAAATTTTTGGAGCTCGTCAAAGAATCCGGGAATAAAATGAACAAAGTCGCCCTTGTCATGGATTTGCGCAGCCGCGACTTTTTCGATCATTTGTTCGCTGCGCTCGATGAGTTGGCTGAGCAGGCATGGGTCGTCCCCCAGGTGTTGTTTTTGGACGCCCAAGATTCGACATTGGTGGCCCGCTACAAAGAAACGCGGCGGACGCATCCGCTTGCGCCGAACGAGCCCCCGCTTGAAGGAATCCGTTTGGAGCGGAAGCTGCTCGAAGAACTGAAAGGACGGGCGCAGATCATTTACGATACGACGGGGCTCAAGCCGCGCGAGCTGCGGGAGAAAATCATCCGCCAGTTCTCATCGCATGCTCAATCCGGGTTTACCATCAACGTCATGTCGTTTGGGTTTAAGTACGGCATTCCGATTGATGCGGATTTGGTGTTTGACGTCCGCTTTTTGCCGAACCCGCATTACATTGAACATATGCGGCCGAAAACCGGGTTGGATGACGACGTATCGTCCTACGTGCTCAAGTGGGGGGAAACGCAAAAGTTTTTGGAAAAGCTCATTGATTTGTTGTCGTTTATGTTGCCGTATTACCAGCGAGAAGGAAAAAGCCAGCTGGTGATCGCCATCGGCTGCACGGGCGGCCAGCACCGTTCGGTGGCGCTCGCAGAATATATCGCCCGCCATTTTTCGGCCGACTATAAAACTGTTGTCTCGCACCGGGACATGGAGAGGAGAAAGGACATACACCGATGAGGAACGAACGAGCAGCGAAACTGGTCGTCATCGGCGGCGGCACCGGGCTTCCCGTGCTGCTGAGGGGGCTGAAGCAGCATGAATTGGATTTGACCGCCATTGTCACGGTCGCCGATGACGGCGGAAGTTCCGGGCGGCTGCGGGATGAACTGCACATTCCGCCGCCCGGGGATGTCCGCAACGTATTGGCCGCGCTGTCTGACGTCGAACCGCTCATTGTCGAGCTGTTCCAGCACCGTTTTCAAAACGGCAACGGCTTATCCGGCCATTCGCTCGGCAATTTGATTTTGGCGGCGCTCACATCGATCACCGGCGACTTTGTGAAAGCGATCCGTGAGATGAGCAAAGTGTTGAACGTGCGCGGCCAGGTTCTGCCGGCGGCGAACAAGAGCGTCGTATTGCACGCGGAGATGGAAGATGGTTCCATTGTCTCTGGCGAGTCAAAAATCCCGAGTGCGGGAAAAAAAATTAAGAGGGTGTTTTTAACGCCGGAAGACATTGAGCCGCTGCCGGAGACGGTTGATGCCATCCGCCGCGCCGATTTGATTGTCATCGGGCCGGGCAGCCTATACACAAGCATCTTGCCGAATTTGCTCGTGCCGAAAATCGGGCAGGAAGTATGCAAGGCGAAGGCGAAAAAAGTATATATATGCAACATTATGACTCAGGCCGGCGAGACGCCGCACTATACGGTGAGCGACCATGTGGAGGCGCTTCATGCTCATCTTGGCGGCCCGTTTTTGGACGCGGTGATCATCAACAGCGGAGCGATCCCGGAAGCGATCCGCCGCCGCTACGAGGCGGAGCGGGCCGAGCCGGTGCGTGACGACAGCAGCGGGCTTTCGTTGCAAGTCATCCGCGACGATATTGTCACGTACGAGGATGGGGTCATTCGCCATAATACGGCGAAAGTCGCCGCCCTTCTTCTCGGGCTTCTCCCTCACCGTTAAAGGCGGGACCCGAGTAGGCCGCAAAGCGCCATTATGGGCGGTGATGCTCCCGGTGGCCGCGCCGAAAGTCAGGCACCTCCAACCGGCCGGATGCGGGGAACGAATGGAGGTGGAGCGATCGTGTCTTTTGCATCGGAAACGAAAAAGGAATTGACCCATTTAGAGGTGAAGCCTTGCTGCTTGCGCGCGGAGCTGTCGGCGCTTTTGCGCATGAACGGTTCACTGTCGTTTTCCGGCGGGCGAATGGCCATCGATGTCCAGACGGAAAATGCGGCGATCGCTCGGCGCATTTATACGTTATTGAAAAAGGGCTACGATGTCGCCGTCGAGCTGTTTGTCCGCAAGAAAATGCGCTTGAAAAAAAACAACGTCTACATCGTCCGCGTGACCGACGGTGCGGCCTCTTTGCTTCGTGAACTTCACATTGTCAACGGCGATTTTTCGCTCATCCATGACATTTCCCCGGAGCTCGTCAAGAAAAAATGCTGCAAGCGCTCGTATTTGCGCGGCGCGTTTTTGGCTGGCGGTTCGGTCAACAACCCGGAGACGTCGTCTTACCATTTGGAGATTTTTTCGCTGTATGAGGAGCATAACCGGGCGTTATGCGAATTGATGAACAGCCACTTTTTTTTAAATGCGAAAACGTTGGAACGGAAAAAGGGGTTTATTACGTATTTAAAAGAGGCGGAAAAAATCGCCGAGTTTTTGAACATCATCGGCGCCCATCAAGCGCTGCTCCGCTTTGAGGACATTCGCATCGTCCGCGATATGCGCAACTCGGTCAACCGGCTTGTCAATTGCGAAACCGCCAATTTGAACAAAACGATCGGCGCTGCGCTTCGCCAGGTGGAGAACATCCGCTACATCGACGAGACGATCGGCCTTGATTCACTGCCGGCCAAGCTGCGGGAAATCGCGAAACTTCGCATCGAGCATCAAGACGTGACGCTGAAAGAGCTCGGGGAGATGGTTGCCGGTGGAAAAATCAGCAAATCCGGCATCAACCACCGGCTGCGCAAAATTGATGAGATCGCGGAGCGGCTGCGGGCTGGAAAGCCGGTCGATTTCCATAAATCGCTGTAAAGGGGAGATGGAGAATGGTGGAAAAACAAGTGGAAGTGAAATTAAAAACCGGGCTGCAGGCGCGCCCGGCGGCGTTGTTTGTCCAAGAAGCGAACCGTTTTTCCGCTGATGTGTTTTTGGAAAAAGACGGAAAACGGGTCAACGCGAAAAGCATTATGGGCTTGATGAGCCTCGCCATCGGCCATGGAGCGGTGATCACGCTCATTGCCGACGGTCCGGATGAGCAAGAAGCGATCGAAAAGCTCGCCGCCTATGTGCAAAAGGAAAAGTAAAGCAGCGTGTGGGGCTGGCGGGGAAAGGAATGGAAAAGGCTGCTCCGTTTTTGTCGGAAGCAGCCTTTTTTCGTCAATGTCGGTGCAGGCGCAGCTCTATAGCGGTTCTGCCAACGTGTGCATGCCTTATTTTTCATCAGCGCGCGTCAGCACGCGGTCAATGATGCCGTATTCCATTGCTTTTTGCGCGGTCATAAAGTTGTCGCGGTCCGTATCGCGCTCGATCACTTCGATCGGTTGGCCGGTGTTTTCCGATAAAATGCGGTTCAATTTGTCGCGCAAGAACAAAATGCGCTTCGCTGCGATTTCGATTTCCGTTGCTTGCCCTTGGGCGCCGCCGAGCGGTTGGTGGATCATGATTTCACTGTTTGGAAGCGCGAACCGTTTCCCTTTCGCACCGGCGGCAAGCAAAAACGCCCCCATGGAAGCGGCCATGCCGATGCAAATCGTCGATACGTCCGGTTTGATGAACTGCATCGTGTCGTAAATCGCCAGGCCAGCTGTGATCGAGCCGCCCGGGCTGTTGATGTACAAGGAAATATCTTTGTCCGGGTCTTCCGCCGCCAAAAACAGCAGCTGCGACACGATCGAGTTGGCCACTTGGTCGTCGATCGGGCTGCCAAGGAACACGATTCGGTCTTTCAATAAGCGCGAATAAATGTCGTACGCCCGCTCCCCGCGGTTCGTCTGTTCGATGACAGTCGGAATCAAATACATCAAAAACGCCTCCTTTTCCATCCTAATGGATCAATATGTACGCCTTAATCATACACGAATGGTCAATGAAGGTCAAACAAAACGACCTTCCCCATTCTTTATAACATATTCGCGGCTGGCGGCAAACATCCCTTTTTTCATCATAACCGCTTTTTCGTTTTTTTAACCTGTTGCCCCGTTGATGGGGGAAGGAACAAAGGTGCAATTTTTCCTGCTTTTGATGGCATTTTTCCTCTTGCATTTTTGCGCGATCCTGCTATAATAGAACATGCGACGGAACGAAATAGAGAAATCATGAACTTCCATGCCCTCGTAGTGTAGTGGATAGCACGAGAGATTCCGGTTCTCTTAGCGTGGGTTCGAATCCTGCCGAGGGCGCTACTTGTATCCGACCTGTTCGGATCGGAATTCCTAGACTCCTTGATACGACCGCGTTTGCGGTCGTTTTTCATTTTTGGGGAATCCCGAAAAAAACGATAGAATCCGAAAAAATTTTGCACGAATTTTGCACGGCTATTTGGTACGATCCAGTTCCGCCATCGCGAGATCGACCTGCCGGGATTCTTTTTGTTCCATCTCATCTAAAATATGCGAGTACGTTTGCAGAGTAGTGACAATATGGCGGAACGGGAAACGAGTTTGGAGCAGCTGGCTTCGATTCGGTTTCGCCAACCGTCGATCACGATTCGGACCTTGTCCGCAGACAAAGCGTATGGCGCCACGGAGTATCTGGAAGCGCTCTTTCTTCATCCAGACTACAGTTTTTTGTTTTTTGTCGTGTAAATGCCACTAATAAGTGAAAGGTGCAAACCGAATCCTCCTTCCGTTGCGTCACCCGATTGGGCGGCGTTTTTTATTTAGGTGAGGTGATACACGTGTAGAAGTTGCACGAGGTATTGAACGATAACAAAAGCTAAACCACATGAAGAAAAAGGACGGAATGACCTGGGGCGACTGGATGGAGATCATGGGGTCCGGCGCGATACGTATAAACGAGTGCGCGGGGCGGTGAGGAGGAAATGGGAAGGAATAAAGACCCTTAGGTTAAAAAACATATACTTGGTATATGGTTATAATCCTGCCGAGGCAAAACAGCCGCCTAGGAGGCTGTTTTTCTTTTAGATCAGCAGCGGACGCGCCGCTTTCCTCGAGAGGGTTCCCAAATCAAGGGCTCGGGCGGGGCATTGGGTTTTTTCGTCTGAACAGGCGCCGGTTCGGGCGGTCGACAAGGCCGCTTTCCGCCGTCAAAAATTTCTCCTACCCCCTCCCGCTCCCGTCGTGTACAATAAAAGAAAGGGAGGCGTGACGATGAGGGCGGAGTTATGGCAAGAGCAGCGGCTGCAGTTGTCGCTGACAAAGGAACTTGTGCAGGCGATTGAACTGTTGCAATATTCTGCAGTGGATTTGGAAGCGTTTTTATATGAACAGTCGCTGGAAAACCCGTTTTTGGAAATTCGCCGCACCCGGGTGCGGCAACGGCCAAGCCGGACAGAAAGAGACCAAAAGCAATGGCTCGAGAACATTGGCGCCCGCGCAGAGACGCTTGTTGGCCATTTGCTTTCTCAGCTGCCTGCGTTAAAGCTCGGTGATCGGGAAGAGCGCATCGTCCGTTATCTCATTGCCTCGCTCGATGAGGATGGCTATTTGCGCGTGCCGCTTGCCGAGCTGGCGGAGCGGTTTTCCACATCGATCCAAGAAATGGAATGGGGGTTGCGCCTTGTGCAGTCGCTTGACCCGCCGGGAGTCGGCGCCCGCGATTTGGCGGAATGCCTTCTTTTGCAGCTGGAACGTCTTCCGGAGCGCGACGAGCTGGCGGAAACGATCGTTCGTGATCATTTTATTCCTTTTGCGGAAAAATCGTGGAAAACGCTCTCCAAACAGCTTGGCGTCAGCCTTGGCGAACTGCAGCGCGTCTTCGAGCTTATTCGTTCACTCGAGCCACGGCCGGGCATTCACTATTCGAGCGAAACCCCGCCTTTGGTCGTGCCGGATGTCATCGTCACCCGCAAAGGGGATGGAGACTGGATTGTCGCCTACAACGATGACATCCATCCGGAGCTCGGATGGAATCGGGAGTACGAGCGGCGCATCGCCGCATCGAGCGATCGGCATGCCGAACAGTTTATCAAAGAAAAATATCGGCAGTTTACATGGCTTGCAAAAAGCCTAGAGCAGCGAAAACAGACGCTTCTTCGGCTCATGGCGGTCATTGTCGAGCGCCAGCGTCCGTGTTTGGAGTTCGGTCTTGCGGCGCTTAAACCGATGACGATGCGCGAGGTGGCCGAGGAGCTCGGCGTCCATGAATCGACGGTAAGCCGTGCGGTGCGTCATAAATATGTGCAAACGCCGTTTGGCACGATCGAGCTGCGCCGCTTCTTTTCGAACGCCGCGACGGCCAAGGAAACGATCGAGGCGGCTTCCTCCGCTCAAGTGAAAGCGATCATCCAAGAGCTGATCGCGGCGGAAGACCGACAGGCGCCGCTTTCTGACCAACAGCTGGCCAATTTGCTTCATGGCCGCTACGGCATCGCCATTTCCCGCCGCACGGTCGCCAAATACCGCGAGCAGCTGCGCATTCCTTCTTCGGCGAAACGAAAGCAATACACCGGAGCTTGATGCGACCGGTGAAAGAAAGGAAGAACGCGATGCACATCCGGTTGTACACGAAGACGAACTGTCCGCTTTGCGACAAAGCGAAAGCGGTTTTGACGGAGCTGCAGGCAGACTATCGGTTTACGATGGAAGAGATCGATATTTATGAAGACGACGCGCTTCTCGAGAAATATCAGTTGATGATTCCGGTCGTCGAGCTTGACGGGGAAGAAATCGGGTATGGGATGATTGAAAAAGAAATGGTGAGAAAGCGGTTGCGGCAAGTGCGAAACAGTTGAACGGCTCAATTCCTCCTGCTATAATGAAAATGGCGCGGGAGGAATTTTTTATCGATTGGCGGGACATAATATGTCATACTGGGACAAAAAACGTCCCTATGTTCTGCTAAGGGGAAGGATCGATGCAACCGTTAGTAGAGGCATTAAAAAAATTATCGCCCGACTTGCTTGACGTTATGCAAAAACGGTACGAGATTTTGCACTCCATTTCGCTTATGGCGCCGGTCGGGCGGCGGGTGCTGGCTGCCAGCCTTGGCATGAGCGAGCGGGTGCTGCGGTCGGAAACAGAGTTTTTGAAAGGGCAAAACTTGCTTTCCGCCGATGTATCGGGCATGAGGCTGACGGAAGAAGGCCAAGCGCTGCTGTATACGCTCCACGATTTGATGCGGGAAGCGCTTGGGCTCAAGGAATTGGAAGCGGCGCTCAAAGAACGGCTCCGTGTCGGGCGCGTCGTCGTCGTTGCCGGGGATAGCGACCGGTTTCCTTGGGTAAAAAAAGAAATGGGAAGAGCGTGCGTCGCCCGCATGAAAGAGCGGCTTCAGCCGGGGGACGTTGTCGCGGTGGCCGGTGGGACGACGATGGCGGCGGTCGCGGAGATGATGACGCCGGACCCACAGCTGAGCGGTGTGCTGTTCGTTCCAGCGCGCGGCGGCCTTGGCGAAGATGTCGAGAACCAGGCGAACACGATTTGCGCCAAAATGGCGGAAAAAGCAGCCGGTCGTTATCGGCTTCTCCATGTGCCCGACCAGCTGAGCGACGAAGCGTATGCGTCGCTCGTCGAAGAGCCAGCCGTGAAGGAAGTGCTGGAGCTCATCCAATCGTGCCGCATGGTCGTCCATGGCATCGGGGAAGCGGTGACGATGGCGAAACGGCGGCGGACGCCGCCTTCGGAGATGGAAAACATCATCGCCCGCCATGCCGTCGCCGAGGCGTTCGGCTATTATTTCAATGAGCAGGGCGATGTCGTCCATAAGGTGAAAACGGTCGGCATTCAACTTGAGCATCTCCCGCATGTCGAACACGTCATCGCCGTCGCCGGAGGGGCATCGAAGGCGAAAGCCATTCGCGCCTATATGAAGCGGGCGCCGCATTCACTGCTCGTCACCGACGAAGGTGCCGCCAAAGCGTTAGTAGGGGAATAACTTCCCTTGCCGATACTATTCAGCAGCAAAGTTAAGGAGGAAAACACGATGACAGTAAAAGTTGGGATCAACGGATTTGGCCGCATTGGGCGCAATGTGTTCCGCGCGGCATTGAAAAATCCGAACATTGAAGTGGTGGCGGTGAACGATTTAACGGATGCCAACACGCTTGCGCATTTGTTGAAGTATGACTCCGTTCACGGCCAGCTGGATGCCGAAGTGTCCGTCAACGGCAACAACTTGGTCGTCAACGGCAAAGAAATCATCGTCAAAGCGGAACGCGACCCGGCCAACTTGGCGTGGGGCGAAATCGGCGTTGACATCGTCGTCGAATCGACCGGCCGCTTCACGAAACGCGAAGATGCGGCGAAGCATTTGGAAGCCGGCGCGAAAAAAGTGATCATTTCCGCCCCGGCGAAAAACGAAGACATTACGATCGTCATGGGCGTCAACCAAGACAAATACGACCCGAAAAGCCACCATGTTATCTCGAACGCGTCGTGCACGACGAACTGCTTGGCGCCGTTTGCCAAAGTGCTGCATGAACAATTCGGCATCGTCCGCGGCATGATGACGACCGTTCATTCGTACACGAACGACCAACAAATTTTGGACTTGCCGCACAAAGATTTGCGCCGGGCCCGCGCCGCGGCCGAATCGATCATTCCGACGACGACCGGGGCGGCGAAAGCGGTCGCGCTCGTTTTGCCGGAATTGAAAGGAAAGTTGAACGGCATGGCGATGCGCGTGCCGACGCCGAACGTATCCGTTGTTGACTTGGTGGCGGAGCTGGAAAAAGAAGTGACGGTCGAAGAGGTGAATGCCGCATTGAAAGCGGCGGCCGAAGGCGAATTGAAAGGCATCTTGGCTTACAGCGAAGAACCGCTCGTCTCGCGCGACTACAACGGCAATCCGGCTTCGTCGACGATCGATGCGCTCTCGACCATGGTCATTGAGGGCAAAATGGTGAAAGTCGTTTCGTGGTATGACAACGAAACCGGCTATTCGCACCGCGTCGTCGACTTGGCGGCGTACATCGCGTCGAAAGGGCTGTAAGACGGGCTCGGCATTGAGTTTTCCGCCTGTTCAAGTCTATAATAGGAAAATGGAGGGGAGCGGGGAAATGATCCCCACTCCTTTTCCTTTTCCAACACCATCGTTGAAGGGGGCTGGAACGATGAACAAGAAGACGGTTCGCGACGTTGATGTCAAAGGGAAGCGCGTCTTCTGCCGCGTTGATTTCAACGTGCCGATGGAAGAAGGCGCGATCACTGATGACACACGCATTCGCGCCGCACTCCCGACGATCCGCTATTTGATCGAGCACGGGGCGAAAGTCATTTTGGCGAGCCACCTCGGCCGCCCGAAAGGAAAAGTGGTCGAAGAATTGCGTTTGGATGCCGTTGCCAAGCGGCTCGGCGAGCTGCTTGAACGCCCGGTCGTGAAAACGAATGAAGCGATCGGCGATGAGGTGAAGGCGGCGGTCGACCGTTTGAACGAAGGCGATGTGCTCTTGCTTGAGAACGTCCGCTTCTATCCGGGCGAAGAGAAAAATGATCTCGAGCTCGCCAAAGCGTTTGCGGAGCTTGCGGATCTATATGTCAACGATGCGTTCGGCGCTGCCCATCGCGCCCATGCGTCGACGGAAGGCATCGCCCATTACTTGCCGGCGGTGGCCGGATTTTTGATGGAAAAAGAACTCGAAGTGCTTGGCAAGGCGCTTTCGAATCCGGACCGCCCGTTTACAGCGATCATCGGCGGTGCGAAAGTGAAAGACAAAATCGGCGTCATCGACAATTTGCTTGAAAAAGTCGACAACTTGATCATCGGCGGCGGACTGGCGTACACGTTCGTCAAAGCGCTTGGGCATGATGTCGGCAAGTCGCTGCTTGAAGAAGATAAAATCGAACTGGCGAAATCGTTTATGGAAAAAGCAAAAGAAAAAGGCGTCCGTTTTTATATGCCGGTGGACGTGGTCGTCGCCGACCGGTTTGCGAACGACGCCAACACGAAAGTCGTGCCGATTGACGCGATTCCAGCCGATTGGGAGGCGCTTGACATCGGCCCGAAAACGCGCGAATTGTACCGCGATGTCATTCGCGAGTCGAAGCTCGTTGTCTGGAACGGCCCGATGGGCGTCTTTGAAATGGACGCGTTCGCGCACGGGACGAGAGCGATCGCTGAAGCATTGGCGGAAGCGCCCGACACCTATTCGGTCATCGGCGGCGGGGATTCGGCGGCGGCGGTTGAGAAATTCGGCTTGGCCGACAAAATGGATCATATTTCCACGGGCGGCGGCGCGTCGCTTGAGTTTATGGAAGGAAAACAGCTGCCGGGTGTCGTCGCGCTCGAAGACAAATGACCCACGGCGCCGGATTTGGCGCATGGCGGCTGACGCCGCCCATTGAAAGGAAGGGTGAACGATGAGAAAACGCATCATTGCAGGCAACTGGAAAATGCATAAAACATTGGCGGAAGCGGTTCAATTTGTCGAGGACGTAAAAGGGCACGTGCCGCCGGCTGACGAAGTGGATTCCGTTGTTTGCGCGCCGTTTTTGTTTTTGGATCGGTTGGTGCAAAATACAAACGGCACCGATTTGCAAATCGGGGCGCAAAACATGCACTTTGCCGACCAAGGGGCGTACACAGGCGAAGTGAGCCCGGTCATGCTGAAAGACCTCGGCGTGACGTACGTCATTCTCGGCCATTCGGAGCGCCGGCAGATGTTTGCGGAAACGGATGAGACGGTGAACAAAAAAGTATTGGCCGCTTTCACCCGCGGCTTGACGCCGATCGTTTGCTGCGGCGAATCGCTTGAGGAGCGGGAAGCGGGGCAGACGAACGCCGTTGTCGCCTCGCAAGTGGAAAAAGCGCTCGCCGGCTTGACGCCGGAACAAGTGAAGCAAGCGGTCATCGCTTACGAGCCGATTTGGGCGATCGGCACGGGCAAATCGTCGACGGCGGAAGATGCGAACGAAGTGTGCGGCCATATCCGTTCGGTTGTTTCGCGCCTGTTTGGCCCGGAGGCGGCGGAAGCGATCCGCATCCAATACGGCGGCAGCGTCAAACCGGACAACATCCGCGACTTCTTGGCGCAAGAACAGATCGACGGCGCCTTAGTCGGCGGGGCGAGCCTCGAGCCGGCTTCATTCTTGCAATTGGTGGAGGCGGGGCGCCATGAGTAAACGACCGGTTGCGCTCATCATTTTGGACGGGTTTGCGCTGCGCGACGAAACGTACGGCAATGCGGTCGCTCAGGCGAACAAACCGAACTTTGACCGCTATTGGAACGAATACCCGCACACAACGCTCAAGGCGTGCGGCGAGGCGGTCGGGCTTCCGGAAGGGCAGATGGGCAACTCGGAAGTCGGCCATCTCAACATCGGCGCCGGGCGCATTGTGTACCAAAGCTTAACGCGGGTCAACATTGCCATTCGCGAAGGCGAGTTTGACCGGAATGAAACGTTTTTGGCGGCGATGAACCATGTGAAGCAGCACGGAACGAGCCTTCATTTGTTCGGTTTGCTTTCTGACGGCGGGGTGCACAGCCATATTCACCATTTGTACGCCCTCTTGCGCTTAGCGGCGAAAGAAGGCGTGAAGCGTGTGTACATCCACGGCTTTTTGGACGGCCGCGACGTCGGCCCGCAAACGGCTCCGCAATACATCAAAGAACTGCAGGAAAAAATCAAGGAATACGGGGTCGGCGAAATCGCGACGTTATCGGGCCGCTACTACTCGATGGACCGCGACAAGCGGTGGGACCGCGTCGAAAAGGCGTATCGGGCCATGGTATACGGCGAAGGCCCGACGTACCGCGATCCACTTGAATGCATTGAAGACTCATACAAGCATGGCATTTACGACGAATTCGTCCTGCCGTCGGTCATCGTCCGCGAAGACGGTCGGCCGGTGGCGACGATTCAAGACAATGACGCGATTATCTTCTATAATTTCCGCCCGGACCGGGCGATTCAAATTTCAAACACGTTTACGAACGAAGATTTCCGCGAGTTTGACCGCGGCCCGAAACATCCGAAGCATTTGTTCTTTGTCTGCTTGACCCATTTCAGCGAAACGGTGAAAGGGTACGTGGCGTTCAAGCCGACAAACCTTGACAACACGCTCGGGGAAGTGCTGTCGCAGCACGGACTGCGCCAACTGCGCATCGCCGAGACCGAAAAATATCCGCACGTGACGTTTTTTATGAGCGGCGGCCGCGAAGAGAAATTTCCAGGCGAAGACCGGATTTTGATCAACTCGCCGAAAGTGGCGACGTACGACTTAAAGCCGGAAATGAGCGCCTATGAAGTGACCGATGCGCTCCTCAAGGAAATTGAAGCCGATAAGTACGACGCGATCATCTTGAACTACGCCAACCCGGATATGGTCGGCCACTCGGGCAAGCTTGAGCCGACGATCAAGGCGGTGGAAGCCGTGGACGAATGCCTCGGCAAAGTCGTCGACGCCATTTTGGCCAAAGGCGGCATCGCCATCATCACCGCCGACCACGGCAACGCCGATGAAGTGCTGACGCCGGACGGCAAGCCGCAAACGGCGCATACAACCAATCCGGTGCCGGTCATCGTGACGAAAAAAGGCATCAAGCTGAGAGACGGCGGCATCTTAGGCGATTTGGCGCCGACGATGCTTGATTTGCTCGGCCTGCCGCAGCCGAACGAAATGACCGGGAAATCGTTGATTGTCAAATAACGATGATCTTGAGAAAACGATACGAAAAGGAGTGTGTTTTAATGTCTGCCATTATCGATGTCTACGCTCGTGAAGTGCTCGATTCGCGCGGCAACCCAACCGTAGAAGTGGAAGTGTACACGGAAGACGGCGGCTTCGGCCGCGCCCTGGTGCCAAGCGGCGCCTCGACCGGGGAATATGAAGCGGTCGAACTGCGCGACGGCGATAAAAACCGCTACCTCGGCAAAGGGGTGTTAAAAGCGGTCGAAAACGTGAATGAAATCATTGCGCCGGAAATCATCGGCCTCGAGGTCACTGACCAAGTGGCGATCGACCGGAAGTTGATTGAACTAGACGGCACGGAAAACAAAAGCAAGCTTGGCGCCAACGCCATTTTGGGCGTCTCGCTTGCCGTGGCCCGCGCGGCGGCGGACGAGCTCGGTTTGCCGCTGTACCAATACTTGGGCGGCTTTAACGCCAAAACGCTGCCGGTGCCGATGATGAACATTTTAAACGGCGGCGCGCATGCGGACAACAACGTCGACATTCAAGAATTTATGATCATGCCAGTCGGGGCGGAAAGCTTCCGCGAAGCGCTGCGCATGGGGGCGGAAATTTTCCACAGCTTAAAAGCGGTGCTGAAAGCGAAAGGCTACAACACCGCGGTCGGCGATGAAGGCGGCTTCGCCCCGAACTTGAAATCGAACGAAGAAGCGCTGCAAACGATCATCGAAGCGATCGAAAAAGCCGGCTACAAACCGGGCGAACAAGTGATGCTCGCCATGGACGTTGCCTCGTCCGAGCTGTACAACAAAGAAGACGGCAAATATCATCTTGAAGGCGAAGGCGTTGTGAAAACGTCGGAAGAAATGGTCGCTTGGTATGAAGAGCTTGTATCGAAATATCCGATCATCTCGATCGAAGACGGGCTCGATGAAAACGACTGGGAAGGCCATAAACTGCTGACCGAGCGGCTCGGCAAAAAAGTGCAGCTTGTCGGCGACGACTTGTTTGTCACAAACACGAAAAAACTGGCCGAAGGCATTGAAAAAGGCGTCGGCAACTCGATTTTGATCAAAGTGAACCAAATCGGCACGCTCACCGAAACGTTTGACGCCATCGAAATGGCGAAACGCGCCGGCTACACCGCCGTCGTCTCGCACCGCTCCGGCGAAACGGAAGACAGCACGATCGCCGACATCGCCGTCGCCACGAACGCCGGCCAAATCAAAACAGGCGCGCCGTCGCGCACCGACCGCGTCGCGAAATACAACCAGCTGCTCCGCATTGAAGATGAACTCGGCCACACGGCCATTTACCAAGGCATCCGCTCGTTTTACAATTTGAAAAAATAACGGGAACAGGCGTCCCCAACGGAGGGGGCGCCTGTCGTTTTGACGGAGGCGAAAAGAGAATCGAATGGCTGGCGGTGATCAAGACGTCTTGATGCATTCAGGAAAGCTGCGCCTCTCCTTTAGACGGGAGAGGAAACAGCCGTTTTATGCTGTGTAGTGTAGCGTTGGATGTTGTCTCATGATGAAGAGAAAGTCAAGTATCATCATTTGTAGAAAATAGTCGAATTTTTTGTAATGATTTATATAAATTGAAATAAAGGTTTTCTCCCGTTCCACGGCGAATAAATAAAAGAGAAAATAGGGGAACGGAGAGAAAATATGATGCCAAATCACAAAGACGAGATCGAAAAGTTGTCCACTGCCATGAAAGAAGCAAAAAGTAAACGAGCATATGAACGCTACCAAGCGATTTATCTTCATTTGCAGGGATATACCAAAGGAGAAATCGCAACGATTATTGGTCGATCCAAGAAAACTATTTATAACTATATTCATGCCTACGCCCAGCGCGGTCTTGATGGACTGGAGATGAAATACTCACCTGGCGCCCCACGTCGATTGACCCCTGAGCAGGAAAAAGAGCTGGCTTTGATCATTGAACATCAGCTCCCCGTAGATGTGGGATTCGAAGCAAAATATAATTGGACGCTTGCGATAATCGCTGAACTCATTCAACAAAAGTGGGGGCCAACATACACGCTTCGCGGAACAAGTGACATTCTGCATCGGTTAGGGCTAAGCTATACGAAACCGACCTATACACTAGCCAATGCCGATGAAGAGAAACAAAAAGAATTCGTCGAAATCACCTTCCCTGAAGTAAAAAAAAACTGGTAGATGGGAACATCGCCCATGTCCTCGTTCAAGATGAGTCGATGATTCGTGATTACCAAGCGATTCAAAAAACATGGTTTGTCAAAGGAAAACAACGAATCATTCCGACGTTTGGAAAACATCAAGGGCTGAAGCTGATTGGCACGTTGAACTACGAAACAGGGGAAGTGTTTTGCATCGAAGAAGAACGCTATGACGCGGAAACATTTCTTCGATTTCTTCAACTTGTGTTAGAACGCTATCCCACAGGCAAAATAGTGATGATTTTAGATAACGCTCGAATTCACCATGCCAAACTCATTCAGCCATTTTTAAAAGAACACGAAGATCGGTTAGAGCTCGTCTTTTTGCCACCATACAGTCCGCAATTGAACTTGATTGAAGGGCTATGGAAATGGCTGAAATCAGACGTGATTTACAACGTGTTCTATTCGAGTGTGCAAGAAATTAGAAAGAATGTCCAAGCCTTTATTCAGCGAATCAACCAGAAACCAGAACAAACGATCGATCGTTTGTGTGTTCAGTTGTAAATCTTTAATTCAACTTATATATCAAAGACAAAAAAAAGAAATGATGTGTTTGATTTCGTTATCAAAATGGAAGATAATAAACATAAATATTTGATTCGCATGGTAAATTACACCAAACCTTTGGGATGGGTTCCATTTAACGACTTTCAAATAAATCAAGTCAATGAAATTGAATAGCCCGTAGTGCTTTGATGAACACTTATTTACAAGGGGCTGTATCAATGAATAAAATTATGATTTTCATTTATTGCATCTGTTTGTTTTTAAAAGCGGTTGAAAAATAAACTTTGCTGCAGATGAGCATGGTTCCTCAACTTAAAGTTTCATCAAGCACATGTTGGAATGATGAACATCAAAAAAGGTAGAGATTTATCCATAAATGGCATTGTAGGATAGGGCACACCATCGTCCAATTTTGCCTGGAAAGTAAGAAATCTTTAGAAGGCTGGTGAAAAACGACTGATTTCGCCGAACCCATTGTTTTCGGTCGAAAGAGAAGCGTTGATTTTGCAAGACTTCTCTATTTGAGAAAAAAGTCCATTTTCCGCGATTTTTCACTAAATCCCCGGCCTTTTAGGTGCTGTTCCTTTTCCTATTCCAACGAGCTGACATTGTCCCGCATAGGTCGATGGACGCAAGTGGTCCGTTCGTTTATAATATTTTTGAATGATCAGAATATTTAGGGGGGATAGGGATGGAACAAACGATTGTCGAGACGCGGTATGGGCGGCTGCGCGGTGTGATGAATGGAAGCGTTTTCGTTTGGAAAGGGATTCCGTACGCGAAAGCGCCGGTCGGGGAGCGTCGGTTTTTGCCGCCAGAGCCGCCCGATGCGTGGGATGGGGTGCGGGAGGCGACTGCTTTCGGTCCTGTCGTGATGCAGCCGTCAGATCCGATTTTCAGCGGATTGCTCGGGCGGATGAGCGAGCCGCCGAGCGAAGACGGGCTGTACCTGAACATTTGGTCGCCGGCGGCGGATGGGAAGAAGCGCCCGGTGTTGGTTTGGATTCATGGCGGCGCCTTTTTGTTCGGCTCGGGTTCTTCGCCGTGGTATGATGGGACGGCGTTCGCGAAACACGGCGATGTCGTTGTCGTGACGATCAACTACCGAATGAACGTGTTTGGCTTTTTGCATCTCGGTGATTTGTTCGGCGAAGAGTACGCTCAAGCCGGGAATCTCGGAATTTTGGACCAAGTGGCGGCGCTGCGCTGGGTGAAGGAGAACATTGCGGCGTTTGGCGGCGATCCGGACAATGTGACGATTTTCGGTGAATCGGCGGGAGCGGCGAGCGTCGGCGTGCTGTTGTCGCTTCCGGAGGCGAAGGGGCTGTTTCGGCGCGCCATTTTGCAAAGCGGTTCGGGATCGCTTCTTCTCCGTTCGCCGGAGACCGCCATGGCGATGACCAAGCGCATTCTCGAGCGTGCCGGCATCCGCCCGGGTGACCGCGGCCGGCTCTTGTCGATTCCCGCCGAGGAGCTGCTGCGGGCGGCGCTGTCGCTCGGTCCGGGAATCATGTACGGTCCGGTGGTGGATGGCCGCGTATTGCGGCGCCATCCGATCGAGGCGCTCCACGACGGGGCGGCCAGCGGCATTCCGATTCTCATCGGTGTGACGAAAGACGAGTACAACTTGTTTACCTTGACGGATCCGTCATGGATGAAGCTTGGCGAACACGAACTGCTTGACCGGATCAACCGTGAAGTCGGGCCCGTGCCGGAGGCGGCGATTCGCTATTATGCAGAAACGGCGGAGCCGTCGGCGCCCGCCTGGCAAAAGTGGCTTCGCATCATGACGTACCGCGTGTTTGTCGAGGGGATGCTGCGGACAGCGGACGCCCAAGCGGCCCACGGAGCGGATGTGTACATGTACCGGTTTGACTATGAAACGCCGGTGTTCGGCGGGCAGCTGAAAGCATGCCACGCGCTCGAGCTGCCGTTTGTGTTTCACAATCTCCATCAGCCGGGCGTCGCGAATTTCGTCGGCAACCGGCCGGAGCGCGAGGCGATCGCTGACCAAATGCATTACGCCTGGCTGGCGTTTGCCCGCACCGGCAACCCGAACGGCGATCACTTGCCGGAAGCGTGGCCGGCGTATACGAGCGAGCGCAAGGCGGCCTTTGTCTTTTCAGCCGCCAGCCATGTCGAAGATGATCCGTTTGGCCGCGAGCGAGCGGCATGGCAAGGACGCTAGAAGATTTGATTCGTGAGGGAGCACCGCCATCTGTGAAAAAATGGAGCTTCGGCCTCTCTCCGCTAAACCAACAAAGGAACGGCCAACCGCCGTTCCTTTGTTATTCGTTTGCCCCCTGAGAAGGAAGCCCGAACTGTTCCGCCAGCGCTGGGTCGCGGTCGATGGCCTCGATGAGCTTGCGCATGACGTTGACGTCAAACGTAAAGTTCGCCCCAATCGGCGAGGTGACGAAAATTTTCCCTTTCTTCGCCTCCCGCGCCCGTTTGAATTGATAGCCGTCAATCGCGATGACGACTCGTTCGTCCGGTCTTGCCATTGAAGTCCCTCCAGTCGTTGCCGATTTGCTTTCTATTGTAACGTATTTCGGCGGCGGACGACAATGATCATACCGCACCCGATTCATGGAGCGTCAAGCGGATGGAGGATGAAACGCTCCCCCATCTATGCCAAAGGGGAGGAGCAGGGAATTTTTTGGCCCCATCCCTTCGATTTAGCCCTCTAGAAAAGACAGGAAATGTAGTCTTTCCTTCAACATCGTTCCATTCTTTCGCTGCCTCCAGGCCGATCAGATCAGGTCAGATACGTTGCGATTTTTGCCAGGCATTCATCAATGATTTCATCGATTTCCTCCATTTGAGCATCTTCTGGCTTGTATTTTTTTAAAATTTTTAGATGACGGGCTTTCCAATCTAATGTTTCACAAAAAAGAGAATCTGTTCCTTTCGTCGTGTTGAGACAGGCCCGCCAGTTGCCGCCAACGGCGATCTATGGTATAGTGAAATTATTGCAACGTCGGTCGTTGGAGGTGTCAGGCATGCATGCCTTGCTTGTGACGCTGCTTGTCATTGTGTCGATCGCGCTGATCGCAGTTGTCTTGCTGCAGTCGGGCCGCAGCGCCGGGCTGTCGGGGGCGATCACCGGCGGCGCCGAGCAATTGTTCGGGAAGCAGAAAGCCCGTGGGCTCGATGCGGTGTTTCAGCGCGTCACGGTCGTGTTGGCCGTCTTGTTTTTCGTATTGACGATCTTGGTTACGTACGTACAGCCATCATAAGTCAAACATGGGGCGGTCCATA
Organism: Geobacillus zalihae; assembly: GCF_030414215.1. Classification (NCBI taxonomy): domain Bacteria; kingdom Bacillati; phylum Bacillota; class Bacilli; order Caryophanales; family Anoxybacillaceae; genus Geobacillus; species Geobacillus zalihae. Next base: position 3,049,350 of record NZ_CP129217.1, on the reverse strand, counting down.
GAATGAAGGGCTGCCCTTTCTATTTCACACTAGAGAGGAAGGAGAGCCGATGATGAAAATTGTTCCGCCGAAGCCGTTTTTCTTTGAAGCCGGGGAGCGGGCGGTGCTGCTTTTGCATGGGTTTACCGGCAATTCCGCCGACGTTCGGATGCTTGGGCGATTCTTGGAATCGAAAGGGTATACGTGCCACGCTCCGATTTACAAAGGGCATGGCGTGCCGCCGGAAGAGCTCGTCCACACCGGACCGGATGATTGGTGGCAAGACGTCATGAACGGCTATCAGTTTTTGAAAAACAAAGGCTACGAAAAAATTGCCGTGGCTGGATTGTCGCTTGGAGGCGTATTTTCTCTCAAATTAGGCTACACTGTACCTATAGAAGGCATTGTGACGATGTGCGCGCCGATGTACATCAAAAGCGAAGAAACGATGTACGAAGGTGTGCTCGAGTATGCGCGCGAGTATAAAAAGCGGGAAGGGAAATCAGAGGAACAAATCGAACAGGAAATGGAACGGTTCAAACAAACGCCGATGAAGACGTTGAAAGCCTTGCAAGAACTCATTGCCGATGTGCGCGCCCACCTTGATTTGGTTTATGCGCCGACGTTCGTCGTCCAAGCGCGCCATGATGAGATGATCAATCCAGACAGCGCGAACATCATTTATAACGAAATTGAATCGCCGGTCAAACAAATCAAATGGTATGAGCAATCAGGCCATGTGATTACGCTTGATCAAGAAAAAGATCAGCTGCATGAAGATATTTATGCATTTCTTGAATCGTTAGATTGGTAATGGAGAAAGGAGGGGATGGCCAATGGATCATGTGTTGGCCGAACGCATTTTAACGTTTATGCGCGATGAGGCGTACAAACCGCTGACCGTTGAGGAACTGGAGGAAGCGTTTGGGATTGAGGATGCGGACGGGTTTAAGGAATTTGTCAAAACGCTTGTCGCCATGGAAGAGGAAGGCCTTGTCGTCCGGACGCGCAGCAACCGCTACGGCGTGCCTGAGCGGATGAATCTCGTGCGCGGCAAGGTGACCGGCCACCCGAAAGGATTCGCGTTTGTCACACCGGAGGAGCCGGGACTGGATGATATTTTCATCCCGCCGTCCGAATTGAAAAACGCGATGCATGGCGACACGGTGCTTGTGCGCGTCCAAGCCGATTCATCCGGGGCGCGCCGCGAAGGAACGATCGTCCGCATTTTGGAGCGCGGGGTGAAAGAGGTCGTCGGCACGTACACGGAAAGCAAATATTTCGGCTTTGTCATCCCGGATGACAAACGGATCGTCAATGACATTTTCATCCCGAAAAACGCGGCGAACGGCGCGGTCGAAGGGCATAAAGTCGTCGTCCGGCTCACCTCGTACCCGGAAGGACGAATGAGCGCTGAAGGGGAAGTCGTGCAAATTCTCGGCCATAAAAACGACCCGGGCGTCGACATTTTGGCGATCATCTATAAATACGGCCTTCCGCTTCAATTTCCAGAAGACGTGATCGAGCACGCCAACCGGGTGCCGGACGTCATTACGGAGAAAGACTTGGAAGGGCGCCGCGATTTGCGCGGCGAGATGATCGTCACCATTGACGGCGAGGATGCGAAAGACTTAGACGATGCGGTGACGGTGACGAAGCTTGAAAACGGCAACTATAAGCTCGGCGTTCATATCGCCGATGTCAGCTACTATGTTGAGGAAGGCTCGCCTATTGACCGCGAGGCGTATGAACGCGGCACGAGCGTTTATTTGGTTGACCGCGTCATCCCGATGATCCCGCATCGGCTGTCGAACGGCATTTGCTCGCTCAACCCGAAAGTCGATCGGCTGACGCTCTCGTGCGAAATGGAAATCACCCCGCAAGGAGAAGTCGTCCGCCATGAAATTTTCCCAAGCGTCATCCGCACGGCGGAACGGATGACGTATTCCGATGTCAATAAAATTCTCGTTGACAAAGACGAAGCCTTGCGGGAAAAATATGCGCCGCTTGTGCCGATGTTTGAGCTGATGGCTGAGCTTGCCGACATTTTGCGGGCAAAGCGGATAAAGCGCGGGGCGATTGATTTCGATTTTAAGGAGGCGAAGGTGCTTGTCGATGAAAACGGCAAGCCGTACGATGTCGTCTTGCGCGAGCGGTCGGTCGCTGAGCGGTTGATTGAAGAGTTTATGCTGGCGGCGAACGAAACGGTGGCTGAGCATTTCCATTGGTTGAACGTGCCATTTATTTACCGTGTTCACGAGGATCCGAAGCCGGAAAAACTGCAGCGCTTTTTAGAGTTCATCACGAACTTCGGCTATGTCGTGAAAGGAACGGGCAACCAAATCCATCCGCGCGCCCTCCAGCAAATTCTCGAAGCGGTGCGCGGCGAGCCGGAAGAAATGGTGATCTCGACCGTCATGCTTCGGTCGATGAAACAGGCGCGCTATGACGCCGAGAGCCTCGGCCATTACGGCCTGTCGACCGAGTTTTACACCCATTTTACGTCACCGATCCGCCGCTACCCGGATTTGATCGTCCATCGGTTGATCTGGACGTATCTCATTAACGGCCAGATGGATCTTGACACCCAGCAAAAATGGGCGGAAAAGCTGCCTGAAATTGCGGAACACGCTTCCGATATGGAGCGGCGCGCCGTTGAGGCGGAGCGGGAGACGGACGATCTGAAGAAAACCGAGTTTATGGAAGACAAAATCGGGATGGAGTTTGACGGCATTATCAGCTCGGTGACGAACTTCGGCTTGTTCGTTGAGCTGCCGAACACGATCGAAGGCTTGGTGCACGTCAGCTACTTAACGGACGACTATTACCGCTACGACGAACGCCACTACGCGTTGATCGGCGAACGGACCGGGAAAATGTACCGCATCGGCGATGAAATCACCGTCCGCGTCATCAACGTCAACAAAGACGAACGGATCGTCGATTTTGAAGTCGTCGGCATGAAAGGGCGCCGCCCGCCGAAAGCGAAAGCCGCTCCGGTCGTCATTGAAGGGAAAAAGCAAAAACAGGCCAAGGCAAAGGCGGAAGCGAAAACGAACAGCGGCAAAAGCCGCCACGCGAAGGCGAAAAAGAAGAAAAAGAAAAAACGGTGAGGAAAAGCCTCGCGCCCGGCTTTTCCTTCTTTTTCGTTTTTGATAAAATAAGAAACGCTACGATGAGGAGGGGGAAAACGGATGCCGAAAGGCGAAGGAAAGGTCATCGCGCAAAACAAAAAAGCACATCACGATTATTTCATCGAGGAAACGTACGAAGCCGGCCTCGTGCTGCAAGGGACGGAAATCAAATCGATCCGCAACGGCCGGGTGAATTTGAAAGATTCGTTCGCCAAAGTCGAAAAAGGGGAAGTGTTTCTCCATAACATGCACATCAGCCCGTACGAACAAGGCAACCGCTACAACCACGATCCGCTGCGGACGCGAAAGCTTTTGTTGCACCGCCGTGAAATCAACAAACTGATCGGCTACACGAAAGAGCAAGGGTATACGCTCGTGCCGCTCAAACTGTACATTAAAAACGGCTTTGCCAAAGTGGAGCTTGGTGTGGCCAAAGGGAAGAAAAAATACGACAAACGGGAAGACATGAAGCGGAAAGAAGCGCAGCGCGAAATCGAGCGGGCGTTCCGCGAGCGGCAAAAACTGTAGAAGAAGTCCGCGGTGGTTGGGGCGCTGGCCGCGAGGAGAAACTTGGACTCATCGGGCTTGATTGGCCGTGCGCGCAGCGGGTTTGGAAACGGGCGAGCCCCGTCCGTATGGCGGGCGCTTCCGGGACAGGACGAATGGTTTCAAACAATAAAGAAGATGTCTTCCAACATCGCCCCCGCCGTTCGAGGGAAATCCTGTTTTTTGGCGGAATTGAAAACATTCCCATTGCAAATGCGCACCGCCATGGTATAATAAAAAGTGCAACAGCCGGTTATCCCATGCTTAAGCTGTTCCGGTCTTTCTTCGCACCGCGGGGACGATCCGGATTCGACAGGGGTAGGTCGAGCTTAAGCGGCGAGCCGAGGGGGACGTCCTCGTAAAAACGTCACCTAAAGATAACTGGCAAACAAAACTACGCTTTAGCTGCCTAATTGCTGCAGCTAGCTCCTCCCGCCATCGCCCGTGTGGCGTCCGAGGGGTTCATATGAAGCGGGCTACGCCCAAATCCGCCGCCTGAGGATGAGGGAAGAGATGAACCAGGCTAGCCGCCGGGAGGCCTGTCGGTAGGCGGAACGGACGGCGAAGCGAAATATACCGACTACGCTCGTAGATGCTTAAGTGGCGATGCCTCTGGACGTGGGTTCGACTCCCACCGTCTCCATTTCCAACATCCGAACGGTTCGGACGAGAAACCGTGAAACCCTTGATGCGACTGCATTTGCAGTCGTTTTTCATTTTTGGGGAAGCCCGAAAAAAACGATAGAATCCAGAAAAATTTTGCGCGGCTTTTTATTGTAACCCATGGTGCTAGTTGAGCGTTGACGCTCAACTAGCACCATGGGTTATTGTTACATCTTATCCGAAGTGGTGATGAATATGATGGAAATTGAGGGGAAATTTAAGACGCTCAAATACTTTGTAGATGGGTATTATAATCAATCGATGATCATGAATTTGACGATATGATTAGAGAATTTAGAGACGAAGAACCAGAGAGTTTGGTTCATGCATTAAGAGCTGAATTAGCTGAATTACAAAAACTAATAGACAATGGGGATAGAGAAACATTTAAAAAAATAGAGATTTTATTGCATGATAATAGTTTACGATATATTGAGTTTGAAGATGGTCAAGCGTTTATTAATCGTGTTTTAAATGTTCTGGATAATAAAAACTAAAATATTCTCACCCAATTAATTAAAAAGCCTTTCTCATTCGAGAGGGTGAATCCACAAACACTTCATTTGAAGTGTTTGTGAATCTTGCGCAGAACGTGCAAAAAGAGAGAGTCAACGATACATATAGGGGATTCCGTACGTCTCTGTTCGGTTCAGTTCTGGGTATTCGGAAGTGAAATGAACCAAAATCGGACTGCCATCGCAGGAAGGAAAATGACGGAAAAAGTGCCGGTCTCCGTAGCGAATGGCTTCTAGCGCCAAGGTCAATTCTTGTTCGAATACTTGTTTTCGGCGGATGTTTTCTTCCTTGCCCATTTGCTTGCTGCCGACAAACACATAAATGAACAAGGCGAGATGTTGCCCTGCCTGTTTCCATTCTCCCAATACTTCATCGCGCATGGCATTGAGCCGTGTGGTCGCGAACGAGCGGCCGATCGCTAAATAGAGGTCTCCCGTCGCATCAGAGTGAGTTAACGTATACATTCGTCCGATGAGCGGGAACGTATGGGTGGTTCCGGCGGCGAACTGGGTGTGTAGCCGGTCGATAGAAAGGTGTTTCATGGCGGTCCCTCCTTCTTTCATCTTGTTCTGCAGCGATGATGGGCCCATAATATGAATATGCGCCTCGTTTGTTCATGATGAATGGATTCGTGATCGGGAAAAAGAGATAAAAAAGAAGGCCGAACGAGCGAATCTTTCGCTTCGTTCGGCCGAGCGATCGGCGCCTGTTAGTCGGTTGCGGCGGATGGCTCTTTGTCTGCCGCTGCTTCACGATGAGCGGCAGGAGTGTTGGCTTCGGCCCATTGCGGGCGCCAGGCGATGCAAAGCGCCCCGCCGATGATGCCGAGAATCGTGCCGACTAAGAAGCCGCCCAAGGCGCCCATGATCGACAGAATGGCACTGAACATACCGATGATGCCGAGCAAGGTGGATAGCCGCGGCATGGCGTAGGAAAGAATCCCCATCAACATGACCATGCCGCCAAGGAAAAAGCCGGCGAACACCATGCTTCCGGGAACGAGAGAAATTTCGTATAGCTGCATCGGAATCCATAAAATCACAAGGCTTGATAACAAGAGAAACGTCGCCCCCCAAAACGGGCGGCGTTTCCGCCAGCGACCGAACGCCTGCCAGCTAGAACGAATGATGCCCAATGTTTCTCATCCTTACTGAAATTAGTTGAGTTTTTCAAAGTACACTTTCATGCCCGGCAGCGATACTTTTTGCTGGAATAAGTAGACGGTTTTGATATCGCCGTTTTCGATCGTAATGCTGTCGGCTCCTTGTGTGAATTCTTTGGCCGCTTTCTCGACTGGGTTGCTCGTATCGCCGACATAGCTTTCTTTCATCGTCAAGCTGCCGAAGGAGATGTTGCCGTTGATTTGCGTCGCTTTTTGCACGAGGCCGTCAATGGAGACAGGCTCGCTCGCGACAATGACGACGCGAATGCCCAAGGCCGGGAAGTCTTTCGAAATCCGAAGACCTTGAATCGTCGCTTTATCCATTTCATTGACGAAGACCGGCGTCTGCGGCGCATTGCCTGCTTCCGCCACGCCGCCGTACATTTTAAACCCGCTGCCGTTTAGCTTGTCAAACTGAACAGTGAATTCGCCGACCCCGCTGATTGGTACGGCATAGGCGACGCCTGTCAGCCCGAAGGCGGACAACATAAGAGTGAGGGCAAAAAATCCTCCGAGCAAGGCGAGAAGCAACGGTTTTTTGGCCGTGTGCCCTCCTACAATCAGTGATTGGCTGGCCATATTCATGAACATTCTCCTCCCCTTCACATAAATTGAAAGCGCTTTAAATATAGATTTAATTAAATATTAAAATAATTCAAATAAAATAAAATCCCTACATTTGTAGGGTTTTTTCCCGTCTTCGTCGCAGAGGGGAGAAGGAATCAACGCACGCGTTGCGAAAATACAATAGTGAGGGAACACGGTCGACCAAAAAAGGGGGGCGTTGCCTTGTCAACAGAATTGCACAATCATTTGTTTCGACTGCTGAGAGAGGCTTCGGATATTTTGCGGCAGTATGAAAGGGAAGTGAACCGGGAATGGAAGCGGATCGGCGAAGCGCTTGGCAAGCGGAATGCGCGGGTTCAAGAGGTGTTTTCCACGCTGTGCGCATTCGTTCAGGCAAGATTGCTCCCGTACGGGGGCGAACACCCAGCGAATAGGCATCTCGAACGCATTGCGGCGTTTCATCCGGAGATGGTCATATTTTCCCTAAATTTAATGGAAAATACGGTTCATCAAGTGTTGAAGGCGCATGCGTCAGCGGCTGCTACGCTGCACCCAGCCGTGCGGTATTTGTTTTTCAAATGGAATGAATGGTTGTTGTATGAAATGAATGAGCAATCATTCAAAATCGGCCGCGATTCCTCGTGGAAAAAAGAATCCTTGTGGAAAGACGCCGTCATTTTGTTCAACGAATGGATTTTGCGGGCGCAGACGTTTGAGGAATCGGCGGCGCATATTTGTTTTGGTTTTTCCTATTTTCTTCCTTTCAGCCGCTGCGCTCTGTTTCAATTTGTCAATCAGGAGAGCACAGCCATCGGTCTGCACGGGCATGGCGTGGACAACGGGCAAATTCAGCGCTTGCGCGTGGAATTGGACAGCATTCCGATGTTGAAAGAAAGTGTGGGGAAATTGAAAGCGGAAGTGCATGAATTTCGCCATTTTCGTCCGATTTATGTGCCGAGGGCGAGCGAACAGTTTCCGCGCCTGTATGTGGACCCGTTCGGTTTGGCCTCGCTGGTGATCGTTCCGGTGTATGTGCCGACGGAAGGGAGGATGATTGGAGGCGTCGTTCTCGACCGCGGACCGGGCCGCTTCTTTGCCGTTGACCGCCGCCTGTTTCCCGCGCTGATGAAATTTGGCCAAAGCGCGGGGGAGTTGCTGTTGAAATGGATCAAGGCGCCAAAAAAAGAATGGGAAGGGATGGCGGAATCCTTGTCGCCAAGAGAAATTGAGATTTTGAAGCTGCTCGCCGACGGAGCCTCGACATTGGAAGCGGCCTGTCAGCTTTATTTGAGCGAATTTACGGTGCGCGACTACATTTCCAGCGCCTTAAGGAAACTCAACGCGAAAAATCGGACGGAAGCGGTGGCAAAAGCGCTGCGTCTTGGGTTGATTGGATGACGAGGCGGACTGGTCTGTCCGGCCGTTTCATTTCACACCATTTTCGCCGATTGCTCACCGTTTGGACACAGTTTTGTTCTATACTGCCTACTGAAAAACATGAAAACATGGCAGGGGGGAAAACTGTGGAACAAACGGTGAAGGCGGCGGACAAACAGCGGCCGATGTATGCGGTGGTCTGGAGGTGGCATTTCTATGCCGGGATCATCTTTGCGCCGTTTCTGATCATTTTGGCGTTGAGCGGGGCCGTCTATTTGTTTAAGCCGCAGATCGAATCGGCTCTGTACGGCCATTTGTACGAGGTGGACAAGGTTGGGGAAAAAAGGCTGTCTCTCGTTGAGCTGACGGAACGGGTCAAGGAGAAATATCCGCATGATTCCGTTGTCTCTGTGACGCTTGAGAAAGAAGCGAATCGGACCGTGAAAATCGGGATGATGGACAAAGGAGAAATGGTGTTTGCCTTTGTCAATCCGTATACCGGGGAGATTCAAGGGACATTGCGCGCGGATGAGAATTGGACGGAAATCGCGAAAAAAATCCACAGCGAGCTATTGATTGGCGGAACGGCGGCCAACCGTCTTGTAGAGCTGGCGGCTTGTTGGGGCTTTATTTTGTTGGCCACGGGCCTCTATCTTTGGTGGCCGCGGCAATCATTCTCTGTTCTCGGGACGTTTTGGCCGCGCTGGTGGGCGAAAAAACGGTTGGCTTGGCGCGATTGGCATGCCGTGACCGGTGTATGGATGAGCATCGGGATTTTGCTGCTCATTGTGACAGGGATGCCGTGGACAGGGGTCATGGGGGAGGTCATCAACCGGGTGGCGACGGCGACAAACACCGGGTATCCGCCGTTTGCGTTCAGCTTCGGACTGAAGCCGGAATCGAAAGTGGTCACCAAAGAAGTGGCGCAAGACGTGCCATGGGCGGCCGAACAACTGCCTGTGCCTTCTGTTCGCAAGCGCAAGGCGGCCCCGCTTTCGCTCGATGAGGTGTATGCGATCGCGGAGGCGAAAAAGGTGAAAAAGCCGTTCACCATTTCGCTGCCGCAAGGGGAAAAAGGGGTGTTTACCGTTGCGACATCGAAGACGAAGCCGTGGGATAACGCGACCTTGCATATTGACCAATATTCGGGACGGGTTCTGAGCGATGTCCGCTTTTCCGACTACGGCGCATTGGCCAAAGCGATTACGATTGGCATCGCGTTCCATGAAGGGCGGTTGTTTGGGCTGGCCAATCAGCTCGTCAATCTCGTTTTTTGCCTCGGGCTTGTGTTTTTGGGCGTCAGCGGCTTTGTGATGTGGCGCAAGCGCAAGCCGAAAGACGGTTTCGGCGCTCCGGCGCGGGTGAAAGACCCTCAAGCGGCGAAAACGGTGTGGGGCGGCATGATCGCCGCAGCGGTCGTGATGCCGCTGTTTGCGTTGTCGCTCGTTGTGATTTGGCTGTTTGACCGTTTTGTTGTGCAAAAGATTCCGAGCGTTCGCCGCTTTCTAGCGGCGTAAACATCTTTGGAAGCGGCTTGAATGTCCTTGAGCATCAGGCCGCTTTCTTTTCTCGACGTTGGGTTTTTTTGTCATGTTCTGCATGGGGCGGCATATGGATAAAAAGGGAATCTTCTTCAGCGCATCAAAAGGGAGGAAATGAGAATGAACCAGCCCTACGCGTCCCATGCTTCGTCACCGCAGCTCATTGCCCTGGTTGACCCGTATGTGTACCACGCTTTCCAAGCTTTGAACGGCAAAGAAGTGGTGGTGGAAACCGTCCGCGGTTCGATCCAAGGAACTGTGAGGGATGTGAAGCCGGACCATATCGTCATCTCGGCGCATCAGGCGGTTTATTACATCCGCTTGGCGCAAGTGGTGTCTGTTCGCCTCAGCAATTAATGGAGAGGAGGAAAAGAGTCGTGGTATTTCAGCGGATCGACCGGCTGGCGATCGAATTGCCGAAGCCGAAGTACGCGGACCCCAATGCGGCTGCCGCTGTCCAGGAGCTGCTTGGCGGCCGTTTCGGAGAAATGTCGACGTTAAACAATTATTTGTTTCAGTCATTCAATTTTCGGCAAAAACAGAAGCTGCGCCCGTTTTACGAGTTGGTGGCGAGCATCACCGCCGAAGAGTTTGGCCATGTGGAGCTCGTGTCCAATGCGATCAACCTTTGCTTGACCGGCTCCACCCATCCAGGTGATCCGGATACAGCGCCGATGAAGGATGCGAAAGACAAGCGCAATACGTATCATTTTATCGCGACGGCGCAGACGGCGTTTCCCGGCGATTCGATGGGGAAGGCGTGGACGGGGGAGTACGTGTTCAACAGCGGCAACTTGATTTTGGATTTGCTTCACAACTTTTTCCTTGAATGCGGAGCGCGCACGCATAAAATGCGCGTCTATGAAATGACGGACCACCCTACCGCCCGCGAGATGATCGGCTACTTGCTTGTGCGCGGGGGCGTTCATATTTTGGCGTACGCCAAAGCGATCGAAGTGGCTACGGGGGTCGATGTGACGAAACTGCTGCCGATCCCGAAGTTGGATAACCGTGTGTTCGACGAGGCGAGAAAGTATGAGGATCAAGGCGTCCACCGCCGGCTTTATACGTTCAGCGATCGCTATTACAAAGAAATCGTCCGCATTTGGCAAGGAACCCATCCAAGCGATGGACAGCCGCTCGAGGTGGTCGAAGGAGCGCCCCAAGGGGGGGCGATCCCCGATTTGGACGAAGTGCCGGAAGAATTCGCCCCCGGGATTTCGGCCGAAGATTTTTTCGAAATCGCCAAGCGGCTGCAGCGGTCGGCAGGGTTGTGATGAGGCGCCCAACGGCGCCTCATTTTTTGAAAAGCAGGTCATTGAACAAAAAGGACGGCGCAACGAGGGCATGACGTTTCCCTTGAGCGTCCACGATTGGAGGAATCGCTATCTTTCTTCATGTTGTTCACCGGCGGCGCGGGCGGCAACGGTTTGGAGCACGTCGAGGAATGTTCGGGCGCTTTTCGGCAAATACCGTTGTCGGTCGAGGATGGCGGCGGCTTCCGCTGTCATCGAAGAGTCGATGATCTCCAGCACCTTGATGCCAGGGAGGCGAAACAAGGCTACGGTGGATTGCGGCACAATGGTGGCCCCGAGGCCTTGGGCGACAAGGGAGAGCAATATGGTCGCGTCCGGGCATTCGCATAGAACGTTCGGTTCAAAGCCATGACGGCGGCATTCCTCGATGACCCGCTCGTACTGTCCGGCGCCGTGCACCCGGTGGAGAAGGAGAAGCGGCCAATCCGCAAAATCGCGCATGCATAATGAGGGTTGGCCGGTTTTCCATTGCGCCGGCAACACGCCGACATAACGTTCGCCGGGCAGACGGATGACGTCGTAATCAGCCGAGTCGATCGGCAGGCGGACGATGCCGATGTCAATGCGCCGCTCGTAAAGCAGCTGACAAATGGAAAATGTATCTCCTTCACGGAGATGAAAGGTCACGTTCGGAGCTTGTTCATGGAAGTGACGGATTGCTTGGGCCAAATAGTAAAAGCACGATTTGACGCAGCCGATCGACAGCGTTCCCGCCGTTCCCGCTTCGATTTCTTTTACTTCCGCCACGGCGTCATCAAGCTGGGCGAGCAGCCGTTTCGCCTTTTCGTAAAACGCTTTGCCTGGTGCGGTGAGCTCCATTTTTTTCGCCTTTCGATCAAATAAAGGAACGCCGAGCTCTTCTTCGAGCTGCTTCAGCTGCTGGCTGAGCGGCGGCTGGGCGATATGAAGCTTTTGCGCCGCTTTCGTGATTTGCCCCTCTTCGGCAATCGTGATGAAGTATTTCAGCTGCTTCACATCGATCATGGTCGTGCCTCCTCTCTTGCTTCCATATCTTTTTCGTATAGGATGGTTGATCATTTTTGTATTTTTCATATATGAAATCATATGTTATATTAATTTTGAACATTCTGAATGATAGCGCTTCCTTATCTATTATACGTGAAAACGGGGGGAATGAAAATGCCGGCCAAAACAGGTCAGGAGTATATGGAGCGGCTCAAGCGGGCGAAAAGCAGCGTGTACATCCACGGGGAAAAAGTGGAGGATGTCACCGTTCATCCGGCGTTTTGCAACGTCGTCCGTTCGATGGCGGCGCTTTACGACCGGCAATATGAAAAGCCGGAGAAAATGTTGTACCGGTCGCCGACAACCGGGCAACTCGTCGGCATGACGTTCATTCAGCCGACAACCATTGACGAGCTCATCGCCCGCCGCGAGGCGACGCAAGAATGGGCGCGTATGTCGGCGGGGATGATGGGCCGTTCTCCCGATTATTTAAACGCGGAAGTCATGGCCATGGGCGTCGCCAATGATCTATTTGCCGAAGATGATCCGATGTTTGCCGAAAACGCGAAAAACTACTATGAGTACGCGCGTGAAAACGACATCAGCTTGACGCACACGCTCATCCATCCGCAAATGAATCGCGCCAAGGCGCTTCATGAACAAAACGATGCCGATGTGCCGCTCCATTTGGTGGAACGGCGAAAAGACGGGATCATCGTCAGCGGCATCCGTCTGTTGGCGACGCAAGGCGGGATTACGGACGAAATTTTAGTGTTTCCATCAACCGTGAAAAAATCGACAGCTGGTGAAGACCCGTACGCGCTCGCCTTTGCCATTCCGAACAATACGCCGGGCGTCAAGTTCATTTGCCGCGAGGCGTTTGACTACGGGCGGAGTGCGTGGGACCATCCGCTGGCGTCCCGCTTTGAAGAGGGCGATGCCATCGTTTCGTTTGAAAACGTGTTTGTGCCGTGGGAGCGCGTGTTTGTTTGCGGCAATTCATCGATTTGCAACCGGACGTTCCGTGAGACGAACGCGGTCATTCATATGTCCCATCAAGTGGTGGCGAAAAACATCGTCAAAACGGAGTTTTTGCTCGGTGTCACGCTTTGTCTGATCGAAGCAATCGGCATCGGCGAATTCCAGCATGTGAAAGATAAAGGGGCGGAAATCATGCTCGTCCTCGAGACGATGAAGAGCCACCTGTACCGGGCTGAGCACAATGCGAAGCGAGACCGCTGGGGAACGATGACGCCGGATTTTGCCGCGCTCGATGCCGCACGCAACTGGTATCCGCGCATTTATCCACGGCTTTCGGAGATCATCCGCATTTTAGGAGCATCGGGGTTGATGGCGATTCCGACTGAAGCCGATTTCCATCATGAAGAAATTGGAGATATCGTCCGCCGCGCGATGCAAGGGGCGACGGTGGACGGCTATGAACGCGTCCAGCTGTTCCGTCTCGCCTGGGATCTCACGATGAGCGCGTTCGGAGCCCGGCAGACGCATTATGAATATTACTTTTTCGGCGATCCCGTTCGGATGGGGATGGCGTATTTTGACGGCTATGAAAAAGAGCCGTATCAACAGTTCGTGCGTGAATTTCTGCGCGGCGCCAAAAGTGTGTTCATTCCTTCTGACAGCCAGCGGTGACAGTGCAAATGGAGTTGAATTTTATCGAAAGGGGAGAAGGATGGTGAAATTTTCCATTATTCGCTGCGCCCGCGCGGTGCTGCATGTGACTGATTTGGCCGCCGCCCGCGATTTTTACGAACGGGTGCTTGGGTTTGTCGTGACGGAAGCGGATGAGAGCCATCTGTATTTGCGGGGGCTGGAAGAATATCATCATCATAGCCTTCTGTTGAAAAAAGGGCCCCGCCCCGCGGTCGAGGCGCTTGGCTACAAAGTCGGTTCCGAGCAACAATTGGAAGCGCTTTATGAATGGTTTGCGGCGCAAACGCTGCAGCCGAAATGGCTGGAAGCGGGAAGCCAGCGAGCCGTCGGGAGAGCGTTTCGCGTGCAGGATTCGTCCGGGCTGCCGCTTGAGTTTTTCGCGCATATGGACAAAACTGAGCGGCTGTTGCAGCGGTATGACTTGCACCGCGGCGCCCGCGTGCAGCGCATCGATCATTTCAACTGCGCGGTTAGAGATGTAAAGAACGCGTACGACTTTTATGTCCATGGTTTGGGCTTTGCCTGCTCAGAGTATACGGAAACAGAGGATGGGAAACTTTGGGCGGCATGGCTGCACCGGAAACAAAATGTTCACGATTTGGCGCTGATGAATGGGAAAGGGCCTCGTCTTCATCATATCGGTTTTTGGCTGCCTGACCCGCTCAGTTTGATCCATGCGTGCGATGTGCTGGCGGCGGCTGGATATGCGGCAAACATTGAACGCGGGCCGGGCCGCCACGGATTGTCGAACGCCTTCTTTGTCTATTTGCGCGACCCGGATGGCCACCGAATTGAGCTGTATAACGGCGACTATTTGACGAGCGACCCCGATTTTCCGCCGATCCGCTGGGATTTGGACGATCCAAGGCGCCAGACGTTTTGGGGGCATGCGGCGCCGGACAGCTGGTTTGAAGAGGCGTCCGTCGTTCTTGATGTTCACAGCGGTCAGCCGATCGAGCCGGACGAACCGACATTGGCGAAGCAGAAACCGACCTTCCTGATTTAGAAAAAAACCGCCGTCCTTCTGCTCGCGGTTTTTGGATCAAGATTATATATGATTTTATCGTTGATTTTATATATGATAATGTGTACAATATAAATAAGATTCGGAAAAGTAAAACAAATAGGGGGAGAAAGGATGGCATACCGCGAGGCGAAAGAACGGCTGCGCGGCTCAATCGCGCCGGTCGTCACGCCGTTTGATGAGGAAGGAAACGTGGATTTTGCGGCGCTCGCCGCGCTCATCGATTGGCATATTGAAAGCGGCACGCACGGCATTTCCGTCACGGGAACGTCGGGAGAGCCAAGTTCGCTGACGCTTGACGAACGGAAACAGGTGATGGAAACGGCGAAAAAAGCGGTGGCGGGTCGGGTGCCGTTCGTGCCGGGGACGGGCTCGACGAACCATGCGGAAACGATCGAGCTGACCAAATTTGCGCAGGAGATTGGGGCTGATGCGGCGATGGTCATCGTCCCGTATTACAATCGCCCGTCTCAAGCTGCGCTCTATAAGCATTTTAAGGCGGTGGCCGAGTCCGTTGACATTCCGATCATCATCTACAATATTCCGGGGCGGACGGCGGTCAATTTGGAAGTCAAAACGTTGGCGCGGTTGGCTGAAGATTGTCCGAACATTATCGGCGCGAAGGAGTCAAACAAAGATTTTGAACATGTGAACCGAGTGCTGTGGCACTGCGGGCGCGATTTCCTTCTCTTTTCCGGCATCGAGCTGTTGTGCTATCCGATGCTGGCGATCGGCGGCGCCGGTTCGATCAGCGCGACGGCGAACGTCGTGCCGCATAAGGTGGCCGAGCTGCATGATGCTTGGTTTGACGGCGACATCAAGCGGGCGCAAGATCTTCATTTTGAACTGATGGAGCTCAATGATGTGCTGTTTATTGAAACGAATCCGGGCCCTGTCAAAGCAGCGCTCGGCATGATGGGGAAAATCACCCCGAAGCTCCGGCTGCCGCTCGATTTGCCAAGCGAAGAACATCAGCGGCAAATCCGCCGCACGCTCGTCAAATACGGACTGCTGGCTGAAGAGCCATCCAAAACGGCATAACGGGGCGGGAGGAGAAGCGATGGTCAATGTGCGCTTGCGTCTGGCCGGCATGAGGCGGACGATTGAGGCAAAGGCGGATCCGCACGGCGGGACGGTGTCGTTTGGCGGGCAGACGCACCGCATTGATGAATTGGAATGGGACGCGCCTATTGGCGGGGCGATGTACGGGGTGGCGCTGAATGATGGAAAGGAGTGGGCGGCGCTGTCAAAAGAGATGAACGCCCCGCCGTATGAAAAGCCGCCGGAAGGCCCGGTGCTGTATATGAAGCCGGCAAACACCATCAACGCCCATCGGCGTCCGGTGCTTCTGCCTCGTTGGGTGAAGCATCTTCAGGCTGCTCCGGCGCTCGGGCTGGTGATCGGGCGGACGGCGGCGCGCGTGCGGCGCGAGCAGGCGCTCGATTTTGTATTCGGCTATACGATCGTGAATGATCTGTCGATTCCACACGAGCAGCGGCACCGCCCGGCGGTGAAGGAGCAGGCGCGCGACGGGTTCGCCCCAGTCGGCCCGTGGATCGTGCCGAAAGAGGAAGCGTCGCCGCTCTTTTCGCTCACCGCGCGCGTCTACGTCAACGGGCGCCTCGTCCAGCGTGCAGACCTGAGCCGCTTTCGCCTTCCAGTCGAACAATGGCTTGCTGAGGTGACCGAATTTATGACCCTTTACCCAGGCGATGTGCTGTTTTTCAGCTGGCCGGCCGATGCGCCGCTTGTTACAGCAGGAGATGTGGTGCGCATCGAAATCGAAAGGATCGGTGTGTTGGAAAATGAAATCGCCCTGGAACAAGGAGGCGATGAATGATGAGGCGGGCGCGTGTGGCCTGGAACGGAATCGTGACCGAAGCCGAGCCGCTCGACGATGGCCGCCTCCGCCTGCCGGACGGAACGATCGTCGGGGAGCTTGACGTGATGTGGCTTCCCCCGGTGGAGCCGGGCGTGATCGTGGCGCTTGGATTGAATTATGCCGAGCATGCCGGCGAATTGTCTTTTGTTGCGCCGAAAGAGCCGCTTTTATTTTTCAAAGGGAAAAATACGCTCATCGGCCATCGCGGCCGAACCGTTCGCCCGGAGGGGGTCAACATGATGCATTATGAATGCGAGCTCGCGGTCGTCATCGGCCGCCCGGCCAGCCGGGTGAGGGCGGAACGGGCGTACGACTACATTTTCGGTTACACGATTGCCAACGATTACGCTGTTCGCGACTACTTGGAAAATTACTACCGGCCGAATTTCCGCGTCAAAAACCGCGACCGGACGACGCCGCTAGGCCCGTGGATCGTCAGCCATGAGGAAGTCGGCGATCCGATGGCGCTTCGTTTGCGGACGTATGTCAATGGGGCGGTTGTGCAGGAAGGATATACGGGCGATATGATTTTTTCGATCCCGTATTTGCTTGAGTACATCACCGAATTCATGACGCTCGCGCCTGGCGACGTGATTTTGACCGGCACGCCGAAAGGGGCGGTGAACGTCCAGCCCGGCGATGAAGTCGTGGCCGAAATCGAACGCATCGGCCGGCTGATCAATTACATCGTCTAGCCAAAGGAGGAGGAATGATGCCGCACTTTATTTTGGAATACACGGCCAATCTCGGCGAAGAGGCCGATATTCGCGGCTTGCTTGGAAAAATTCACCGCGTGTTGATCAAGCGGAGCGATTGGTTTCCCGTCGGCGGCATCCGCTCGCGCGCCATTCGGCTTGACGAGTACTATGTGGCTGATGGGGCCGAAGACGATGCGTTTGTGCACGGGACGCTGAAAATCGGCGCCGGGCGTCCGGAACAGGTGAAAAAAGAAGTCGGCGACGAGCTGTTTGCCGTGATGAAAGACCATTTCGCCCCGCTGTTCGCCAAACGCTATTTGGCGCTGTCGCTTGAGCTGTATGAATTCAACGAGGCGGGGACGTATAAACACAACAACATTCATGCGCGTTATCGGACATAGCGGGAGGGGGAAACGAATGGCAGTGCAACCAAAAGTGCTTCATTATATCAATGGGCAGTTTATGGAAGGGGCAGCCGGTGCGTATTTCGACAACATCAATCCGTTTACGAACGAACCGATCAACGAAGTGGCCGAGGGGCGGAAAGAAGACATCGATGCGGCGGTTCGGGCGGCGAAGGAGGCGTTTGATCACGGGCCGTGGCGGACGATGCCGGTTGAAAAGAGGCTCCGTTATTTGTTCCGCATTGCCGAGCTGATTGAAACATATGCGGATGACATCGCCTATTTAGAGGCGCTCGACACCGGCATTCCGATCAGCCAGGCGAAAAAGCAAGCCGCCCGCGCGGCGGAAAACTTCCGCTTTTACGCGGAAATGGTGAAGACGCGCCTTGTCGGCGAGGCGTACCATGTGAATGGACAGTTTTTAAACTATACCGTTTATAAACCAGTCGGCGTCGCCGGGCTCATCACGCCGTGGAATACGCCATTTATGCTGGAAACGTGGAAGGTGGCTCCCGCGCTGGCGACCGGCAACACCGTCGTCTTGAAGCCGGCCGAATGGTCGCCGTTGACGGCGAATAAACTGGCGGAAATCATCGATGAAGCCGGGCTGCCTCGCGGGGTGTTCAACGTCGTGCACGGGTTTGGCGAAACGGCGGGCGCCGCGTTGGTTGCCCACCCGGATGTGCGCCTCATCTCGTTTACCGGCGAGACGACGACCGGCATGGAAATTATCCGCAACAGCGCCGCAACGTTGAAAAAAACATCGATGGAGCTCGGCGGCAAGTCGCCGCTCATTGTGTTCGCCGATGCGGATCTCGAACGGGCGCTCGATGCGGCGGTTTGGGGGATGTTTTCGCTCAATGGCGAACGGTGCACGGCCAACTCGCGGCTTTTGCTTGAACAGTCGATTTACGACGAATTTGTCGCCCGGCTGAAAGAGCGCGTCGACCGCATCGTCATCGGCGACCCGATGAACCCGGCGACTGAACTCGGTCCGCTCATTCACCGCGATCATTGGGAGAGGGTGAACCGCTATATTGACATCGCCAAGCAAGAAGGGGCGGACGTCTATGCCCCCAGCGTTCCAACAGGATTGGAAAAAGGCAATTTTGTGCCGCCAACGTTGCTGCTTGGTTGCCATAACGGCATGAGGGTGGCGCAGGAAGAGATTTTCGGACCGGTCATGGCGGTCATGTCCTTTGCGGATGAAGAAGAGGCGATACGGCTGGCGAACGATGTGAAATACGGGCTGGCGGCATACGTCTGGACGAACGATATGAAGCGCGGCCACCGCGTCGCCCAAGCGATCGAAAGCGGGATGGCGTGGGTCAACTCGCCGAACGTCCGCGATTTGCGCATCCCGTTTGGCGGGACGAAATACAGCGGCATCGGCCGCGAAGGTGGGCATTACAGCTTTGATTTCTATACGGAAGTGCAAGTCGTCCACGTCGCCGTCGGCGATCCGCCGATCCCCGCGTTCGGCAAGGGGGAGAAACCGACCGCCTTGTCTGCCGAACAGGCATAACGACTAGTCAATGTATATGATCTAGTATATGATAAACGTATGGAAACGAAAGCGAAAAACAAAACCCAATTGGCTTACGAGTATATTCTTTCCCGCATTGAAAACGGCGTCTATGGCCCGGGATACCGCGTCGTCATCGATCAAATCGCCCGCGAGCTTGGACTCAGCAGCATCCCGGTGCGCGAGGCGATCCGCCAGCTCGAGGCGGAAGGGCTTGTCGAATTTAAGCCGTATACAGGCGCCGTTGTGAGCAACATCAACGAGAAAGAATATATCGAGACGCTGTCGGTGTTGGCTGTGCTGGAAGGCTATGCGACCGCGCTTGGCTCCGCCAATTTGACGAAGGAGGCGATCAACGAGCTTGAGCGGTTGAACGAACGGATGGAGCGGGCGCTTGAAGAGCTGGAGCTGGAACGGTTCAGCGAGCTGAACTATGAATTTCATTCCTTGATTTACGCCCATTGCGGCAACGCCTACCTCGAAGAGCAAATCAAGCAAATTTGGCAGCGGATGAAGCGCATCCGCGTGTACGGATTTACGTTTGTCCCGCAGCGGGCGAAAGCATCGATCGAAGAACATCGAGAGATCATCCGTCTGTTGCATGAACAGGCGCCGCCGCATGAAATCGAACAATACGTCCGTCAACACAAAATCAACACCGCCGAAGCGTTTAAGCGGCGGCGCTGATCTTCTTCCGCTGAGCGGGTGGCAGAGGCGTACCTTGGAGCGGCGGGCCGCCGATGACAGCCGTATATCGTCGTTGTTTCTTTCCCCTATTTCTGCTATGATGGGGGTAGATTTGACCCTCATTTCGGCATGAATGGGTCTCAGCCATAGAGGCAAGATGTCGGACGAAGCGCCCGTCGTGTGGAAACATCAAGAAGGAAAGCCGCCCAACCGCCAGCGGAAGGCGCAGGGCGGCTGATGACGAAAAGGGAAGGATGGGAGAACCGTATGGATGATCGTACATTTCGCAGAGCCATGGGAAAATTTGCGACCGGCGTGACGGTCGTGACGACCGAATTTCAAGGGGAAGCGAAAGGAATGACGGCGAACGCGTTTATGTCCGTTTCGCTCGACCCGAAACTTGTCGTCGTCTCCATTGGCCATAAAGCGCGAATGCATGACATTGTCAAGCAAACGGGGAAATTTGCCGTCAACATTTTGCGGCGCGATCAAGAGGAGTTGTCGCGCTTGTTTGCCGGCCAGTTGAAAGAAGAGCGCCCCGTTTCGTTTGATTGGGTGAACGGCCATCCGATTTTGCCGGAGGCGTTGGCGAATATTTTATGCAACGTCCACAGCACGTACGTGGCCGGCGATCATACGCTTTACTTTGGGGAAGTGACCGATATTTTGATGAAAGACGAACCGGGCGACCCGCTCTTGTTTTTTGAAGGGAAGTACCGGAGCATTGGACAATAAGCGCCCTTGGATGGATCGGGGCCGCTATGTCGATGCGGGTACGACGCAACAGGCAGTTCAGCCCGTCATCTTGCGTCCCGGCCGTTTCCATGGCGCTATTAGAAAAGGTGTCCCGCTGTTTGGGACACCTTCGTTGTTATTTTTTCAATACATCGTGATCAACGTACCGTTCGCCGTTCAGTTCGCTGATGACGTTGATGGCGACTTTCGCCCCGTCGCCCGCTGTGATGATCGTATGAACGCTGACGCCGGCCACCGTCCCCGCCGCCCAAATGCCGTCGATGTTCGTTTTGCCATTGGCGTCGACGTCAATCACCGTTTTAATGCGCGGCTCCGTGCCCGGTTTGGTGCGCAGGCCGATTTTTTCCGCCAGATCCGTGGCGACGCCGGTGGCGAAAATGACGTGTTTCGCCTCAAAGGAGCCGTTTTCCGTTTCGAGGCGGAATCCCCCGTCTGTTTTTTGCACATTTGTCACTTGCGTTTCCACCAATTCCGCCCCGAATTTTGCGGCTTGCTTTTTCCCGGTTTCCACCAATTCCGGGCCGCTGATTTCCGGAACCCCGTAATGGTTTTCCACCCAAGCGCGCTTTGTCATGCCTTTGTCGCTGTCAAACAAGACCGTTTTCTTCCCGGCTTTGGCGGCGAAGATCGCAGCGCTTGCCCCCGCAGGCCCGGCGCCGATGATGGCGATGTCGTACATCGTGACCGCCTCCTTCTTTTGAATATTGGCACTATTATTACCTTATCACAAATAGAAAAAGAGTCCAAATGATCTGCTCATTATTTATAATTATTATCATTTTGTATTTACTTTAAATAATCATGGGTGTATAATAGATACCAAACACGCAGCAAAGGGGAGGAAACGCGTGAATAAACCGGCCGTTTGTGAACAGTGCGGTCAGCCGTTGCGGCGGCTGAAACATTCGCTGCTTTGTCAATGCGGGATGAAAATTGTCGTGCAAAAATAATATACCGAAAAAACGGCTTCCTGTTTCTGTCGCATTCAACCGGCGAATGGCGCCGGTTTTTTTCTGTCCTCATTTGGGGCGGCGGCGAATATATAAAAGTAAAACCGCATTTTTCACAAGGGTTGGTGCCGCTGATGCACGACAAACGAGATTTGGGCGCCCGCTTGGCCGCCTTTTACCGAGG
The DNA here is from genome assembly GCF_030414215.1 of Geobacillus zalihae. Taxonomy (NCBI): domain Bacteria; kingdom Bacillati; phylum Bacillota; class Bacilli; order Caryophanales; family Anoxybacillaceae; genus Geobacillus; species Geobacillus zalihae. The sequence goes on along the minus strand of NZ_CP129217.1, from coordinate 3,027,799 downwards.
GATGGCGGAGTGGGTGGGACAAAAGCAGAAGTATTTTCCTCTTCCATCCCATGAAGAGAGCCGGGATCAGTTGCTTGCTTACTTATATATGAGGGAGCATATGCCGTCGGATTTGCGTGAAGCGATGGAAGACGCCGGATGGCGGCTCGAGGGGCAAGAGGCTCATCTCATCGACGCGATCGAACAAGTTTTGGCCTATTTGCGCACGCGGGTTGATGGCGGATGGGAGCTTCGAAAGATGACAAGAAAGGAAGCGAAACAGTTGCTTCATAAACGGGCGGGGGCAGTGTTCGGAAGCCCAAGTTCTGTTCGGCCGACACGCATTATGGTGACGATGGACGAGGCATGGGTGGATGAGCCGGGGCTGATCGAGCGGCTGCTTCTTTATGGCATGGACATCGCCCGCATCAACTGCGCCTACGGTTCTCCGGAAACGTGGGAGGCGCTCGTGGCCATCATTCGTCAAGCCGAGAAGCAGTTGGAGCCACAGCTGCAGGGGAGGCGATGCCGCATTTACATGGATCTGCCGGGGCCAAAAATCCGGGTCGACCGCTTGGCGGTCAACGCGGGGCCGATGAAGCTCTCTGTGAAGAAAAATCTATATGGAGAGCCAATGGAGCCGCTCTTCGGCCTCATTTCCTTCTCTTCTTCCCCGCCGCCGTCTCCGCTCCCCCGCGATGTTTCATTCTTGTGGCAGTTGACGGCTGAGGACGGAGCGACCGTCGAAGAAGGGGATGAACTGCTGTTTACCGATGTGCGCGGAAAAAAACGAAAACTTCGGGTCACGGAACAAATCGCGCCGTCTTGTTTTAAAGTTCTTCTTTCGCGGACGGCCTATGTGCAAAAAGGGATGAAACTGCGGCGCGGGTCGGCTTCCTTCACTCTATGTTCTGTTTTGTTCATTCCAATGAAAGCGTTTGTCACGGTCGGTACACCGCTGTATATTTATTTCGATGACGCTGCGTTTGCACAGGCGCAGAATGGCTGCGGTGTGAAAATGACGACGACGTTGGCGAAAGCGTGGCGCAATGTGCGGGCGGGAGACCGCCTTTATTTGAACGACGGCCAAATTGCAGCGCGGGTCGTGAAAGTGCACGAGCGGCATGTAGAGGCCAAAGTCGTTGCCGATGGCGGAAAGCGAAAAGCGATTAAGCAAGGAACGGGCATCCATCTTCCCGATTCGTTTCTCCATTTGACGGTTCCGCCGCTCACCGACCGCGACCTTGAATGGATTCCGTTCATCGCGAGATGGGCGGATATCGTCGGGCTGTCGTTTGTTCAGGCCCCTCATGACCTGCGAAAGCTTTATCATTTGCTTGCCGAACAAGGGGCTGGTTCTCTCCCGGTGATCGCGAAAATCGAAACGCGGGCGGCGCTTCATAACTTCGTTCGCATCTTGCTTGAGGGATTGAAGTTTCCGGCGTTTGGTGTGATGATTGCGCGCGGCGATTTGGCCCTGGAGATTGGATTTGAACATCTTGCGGCCGCACAGAACGACGTTTTGGCGCTATGCCGGGCGGCTCACACCCCGGTCATTTGGGCGACGCAAGTGCTTGAACAAATGGCGAAAAAGGGAATTCCGTCGCGCGCGGAAATCTCGGATGTTTTTGTTGGAAAACAGGCGCAATGCATCATGTTGAACAAAGGAAGGCATATTGCGGAGGCGGTGCGCTTATTGTCGTCGTTGTTGGAAAAGGAGGAGAGGCAGAGTGGATCGCTGGCGATGCCGAAAACGGACGGCGAACGGATGAACCTGCTTAACTTGTGGGAGGATGAAGGGTGAGCGTTGGCCACTGCTTCCGCCGTCTGTTTGAGAAATGAGCCGCGCCAAAAAAGGAGTCCTGCTGTGTTAGGGGGCTCCATATTTTTTGTCTAAATGTAAACCTATATAAAAATAAAGTTGACAAATAAAAAACACATCAGGCACAATAGAAACAAATATTTGGAGAGGAGGGAAGATGTGCGAATCCATTCCTTTGTTTGGGCGGCATTTTTTGCCGCGTTGACGGCTGTTGGTGGGTGGATCAAAATTCCGGTGCCGTATGTGCCGTTTACGCTGCAAATCGCGGCGGTGTACTTGGCCGGCTGTCTGCTTGGCCCAAAAATCGGAGCGCTTAGCCAACTTCTATATGTCTTGATTGGGCTGGCGGGCGCGCCCGTGTTTGCGGAAGGAGGCGGGCTCGGTTATATTTGGAAGCCGACGTTTGGCTATTTGCTCGGTTTCATCGCCGGGGCGTATACGTGCGGCTTGCTTGTCCGCCGCTTTCAATGGACAAGAGCGAGAGACATATTGATGGCGAATGCAGCGGCATTGTTGGTCGTGTATGTGTTTGGCTGCGCGTGGCTGTACATAGCAATGAAATGGATCGCGGAGACTCCGCTTTCCATCGGCCAAACGCTATGGTTCGGCTTTCTTCTTCCGGTGCCGGGGGATCTCGTGCTTTGCGCCGTTTGTTCGGTCATCGCGGCGCGCGTATGGCCGCGCGTCCGACCGATCATGATGACTCGAGGGATGGGGGGATAAGAGAATGGGGCAAGCCATTTTCATGACGGGAACAGGAACAGAAATCGGCAAAACGGTCGTCACTTCCATCGTGGCGTTGGCGCTGGAGCGGCTTGGGATGAAGGTCGGCGTGTTTAAACCGGTTCAGACTGGACTGGCCGAAGACGGGGTGTCGTTTGCCGAACAATATTGGTACGAACGAGTGGCGAAGATTCCGACATCAGAAGGCATGTACTATATGGAACCGGCGATGTCGCCGCATTTAGCGGCGAAGTTGACCGGCACGTCCATCGAACCAGAGAGGGTGGCCGAACGGTTGGAATGGCTTACGCAGCGCTATGATGTGGTGCTCGTCGAAGGAGCGGGAGGGTTGGCCGTTCCGTGGTGCGAGCGCGACGGACGATGGTATATGACGAGCGATTTTGTCCGCGACTATGAGGTGCCGGCGATTCTCGTGTCGCTCTCAAGCCTTGGTGCGATTCATCACGCGGTGACGACGGCAGCCTATGCGAACGCACAAGGCATTCGTCTGCTTGGCCTGATGTTCAATCAGTTTCAGGAGCAAGAGATTATCCACCAAAACAATGTCGAAACGATCGCCGCCTTGCTTCGGCTGCCGGTGCTGGCGGTCGTGCCGCTCCTTCCTGCAGTCTCAAGGCGGGAACTGGAAACCTTAGCTCAGCGTTGGATCGAACAAGGAAAGGCGAAACAATTGCTGGAGGTGCTTAGCGTTGGCGTATAGCTACGAGCAATTGGAACAGTGGGACAAGCAGTACGTCTGGCATCCATTTACGCAAATGAAGCAGTATGCCAAAGAACGCCCCTTGATCATTGAACGCGGGCAAGGAAGCTATTTGTACGATGTCGACGGCAACCGGTACCTAGACGGCTATGCGTCGCTATGGGTCAATGTCCACGGCCATAACGATCCGGAGCTGAATGCGGCGCTTCGCGAGCAATTGGAGAAAATTGCCCATTCGACATTGCTTGGTTCGGCGAATGTGCCGTCGATTTTGTTGGCCAAACGGCTGCTTGAATATTGGCCGCACATGTCAAAAGTGTTTTATTCCGATACCGGGGCGGCGGCGGTGGAAATCGCGCTCAAGATCGCCTATCAGTATTGGAAAAACATCGACCCGGTCCAATATGCGAAGAAGAACAAGTTTGTCTCGTTGAAGGAAGCGTACCACGGCGATACGGTCGGGGCGGTGAGCGTTGGCGGCATGGAAACGTTCCACCGTATTTTTGCGCCGCTTTTGTTTGAGCGGATCGAAGTGCCGTCGCCGTACGTGTACCGTATGGACGAATACGGAAGCGAGCAGGAGATCGTCGGCTATTGTTTGCGCGAGCTTGAACGGGTGCTTGAGGAGCAGCACGATCAAATCGCCGCGGTTGTCATCGAGCCGCTTGTGCAAGGAGCGGCGGGGATCATCGTCCATCCGCGCGGGTTTTTAAAAGGAGTGGAAAGGCTTTGCCGCCGGTATGGGGTGCTCTTCATTTGCGACGAGGTCGCCGTCGGCTTTGGCCGCACCGGCACGATGTTCGCTTGTGAGCAGGAAGAGGTGCAGCCTGATCTTGTCTGCCTTGGGAAAGGGATCACGGGAGGATATTTGCCGCTCGCGGCCACACTGGTCACGGAAGAGATTTATGCGGCATTTCTCGGCGATGTGGACGAAGACAAAACGTTTTACCACGGCCATACGTACACGGGAAACCAGCTCACTTGTTCCGTTGCGCTGAAAAACATCGAGCTCATCGAAAAACGCGGCTTGATTGACAGCGTCAAGCGGAAGGCGCGCCGGCTGGCCGAATGGCTTGAGCGGTTGTATGACATTCCGATTGTCGGCGACATCCGGCAAAAAGGCTTGATGTGCGGCATTGAAATCGTGAAAGACCGAAGAACGAAAGAAGTCTTTCCGCGCGCGGCCATGGTGGAGCACCGGATCATCCTCGAAGCGCGCCGGAGGGGGCTTGTCATCCGTCCGCTCGGCCCGGTGTTGACGTTCATTCCGGTTCTTTCGATGAGCGAAGACGAAATGGCTGAGGCGGTGCGCATTTTGTTCGATTCGATCGCCTGTTTGTACGATCAAGTGCAGGCGTAGCTTGTATAAGCGGGGGCGGCGGACAGCCGCCTGCTTTTGTTTTTCGAATATACTGGGAATAAAAGGAAATAATTTCCTTTAATGAGAATATCTTGTAGAAAGAGACCTTCCTTTGCATTCACGGATCGATGATTTGGGAGAAATCGCCGTTTTTCACCAGCCTTCTAGGTACTGGCCTAAGCAGCGGGCGTTTTTCCTGCATACAGTGGGACTAAAGCAAGCGGAAGGGGGGAAGCAAGATGAGCCATCTCCAAGTGGCGGATGAGCGCATTTGGCGGCCATGGGGCTGGTGGTTTTGGCGGCCGCGCCCGTTTTTCTTCGGCGCTCCGTTTTTTGGCGCTCCATTTTTCGGCGGCTTTTTAGGCGGTTTGCTTGGGAGCGCATTGGTTCCGCCGTTTTTCTATCCGTGGTGGTATGGCCCCATTTGGTGGTGAGAAACCGGCAAGGGTTGGGCGGACGGCCCACCCTCTTTTCTTGTTTGTTGCATATGAATAAAGTGTAGCATTCTAGCTTTGGGGAAAGGAGAAGGAACGATGCTATTTCCAGGATTGTTGTTTGGCGCCCCATTTGTCGGCGGCTTCTTGGGCGGACTGCTCGGCGGCGCGTTGGCTCCGCGTCCGTTTTACCCATACCCGCCGTATCCGCCGTACCCGCCGTATCCAGGCTGGTGGTATTAATCGTCTATTCATGAAAGAATAAGCATCCCTGTGGAACAAGAAGGGATGCTTATTCAATGATCCCGGTGTCGCGGATGCGGACGTCCGCTGTTTGCAGCATGCTCCATACCGATTCGGATGGCGCTGTCATCCCTTTCTCCCCTTTCTGCGTCCTGTCTTCTTAACGGATGGAGAAAGAGGATGTCCTTCTGCCGTTCGGACATCCCCTCGTTTTGTTATTGCATGGCATTTCGTTGATAAGGGAGCTGATTCGTATACCCTTGGAACTGCTGGTACGTTTGCTGAAGCTTTTGCGGATCGGCGGCTTCAAGCTTGTACCATCCTTTTTTGAACATCAAATTGTACAAGTCGCGCTGACAGTTTTGCGTTTCGGTGAAAATATTCATCATATCTTGATATAACGGTTGGTTGCTCGCTTCATGCAAAAAGACGCTGTACGACAAGGTCATGTATTTTTCCGTCGTCAACATGTCGTTTAGAAAATCGCGCTCGTTCATTTGCGGCGTTTTCGGCACTTGCATCTCCGGATTTTGCACTTGTTTCGTGTTCATGCATCGTTCCTCCTTTCACATCACCGGTGGCTGCGGCGGGTTTTGCAAATGGCGCAAAATCATGTCGTAATGGCGCTGATGCATCTGTCCAGCGCGCTCGATCGCCTGCACCACTTCAGGGTCTCGGCATTGCGAGGCGAAAAAGTGCGCTTTTTTCGCCGCGAGCAAGTTCCACGACATCATGTCGGAAAAATACATGGCGTCTTTGGTGGACACCATTTGCGGCGGCTCGGGCATCGCCGCCTGCGGGTTCATTTGTGGTTGCTGTTGCATCGTTGTTCGCTCCTTTCGTCGGTTGTTCGCTTGTAGATTGTGCAGAGAGTGGAAAATTATGCGCATATAAAAAATAAACCGTGGGGAAAAAACATATTCAATTGAATTGAAACATGGTACAATAAGAATGGTGAATGCGTTTCCATACAAGGAGGCTTGCAACAGTGGAGCAGTTGATGCGCGATTTTTTCCTGTTCTTATCGAAAAATAAAACATTGACGAAATGGGCGAAACGATACGGCCTTCGCTTCGGCGCTTCACGGTTTGTCGCCGGCGAAACGATCGAGGAAGCGGTGCGCGTCATCCGCCAGCTGAACGAAAAAGGATTGGCGGTCACGGTCGACTATTTGGGTGAGTTTGTCGACAATGAGCAGGAAGCGAATGAGATGGCGCGCCATTGCTTGGAGGCGATTGAGGCGATCAGCCGGGAGAAGTTGAACTCGCAGCTGTCGCTGAAAATGACATCGATGGGGCTTGATATTTCCGATGAGCTTGTCATGCGCAACATGCGCCGCATTTTGGATGCGGCAAAACAGCGCGGCGTGTTTGTGACGATCGATATGGAAGACTATTCGCGCTGCCAAAAGACGCTGGACATTTTTAAAATGTTGAAAAAAGAATACGACAACGTCGGCACGGTGCTGCAGGCGTATTTGTACCGGACGGAACAAGACATTGAAGATTTAAAGCCGTACCGCCCGAACTTGCGGCTCGTCAAAGGAGCGTACAAAGAGCCGCCTGAAGTGGCGTTTCCGGATAAAAAAGATGTCGATGAGAACTTTAAGAAGATCATTAAAATGCATTTGCTAAACGGCAACTATACGGCGGTGGCGACGCATGACGACGCCATCATCGAATATACGAAGCAGCTCGTCAAAGAATACAACATTCCCAACAGCCAGTTTGAATTCCAAATGCTGTACGGCATCCGCCCGGAGCGCCAACTCGAGCTGGCGCGCGAAGGATATACGATGCGCGTGTACGTTCCGTACGGCACGGACTGGTATGGCTATTTTATGCGCCGGCTCGCCGAACGGCCGGCCAACGTGGCGTTTGTTTTAAAAGGCATCCTCCGCAAGTAGGGGCGCAAAACAGAGGAAAACGCCGGCGGCCGCCGAGCGTTCGGGCGCAGAAGGGGACAGGCATCCAGCGAGCGGCCATGAAGCCGGTTTCCATTTTAAACCATGGCCGCTGCATATCCCGAGGCGTCGGGCGGTCATTTGAGGGAAAGGCCGTTCAGATCGTGCGGCCTTTCTTTGCTTTTCCCTATATCTGCAGCTATGACAGGCGGGAGCTGACGATGTGGGCGTCAGCTCCCTTGCATGTTGTGCTTTTTGTACTGCTGGTTTTGGCTTGTCCGTTTGCCGCCGCCGTCGGCTTCGACCGTCGGGCCGGCGTTTCCTTTGACGCTTGCGGCGCTGACGCCGCGTTCAGACGGATTTTTTTTCAGCCGGGCCATCGTCTTCACCTCCTGTTTGTTAGTATGGATGAAAGAACGGCCTCGATGTGAAAAAAATGTGCGCAAATATATTGCGAAAATTACCAACATACTATATATTGAATATAGAGAACGTTTTCACGGCTATTTTTTTCGCCGAAAAATGAATGATGATTCATTCAATGGTGTGAGGGGGAACCGAAATGGCAAAACGCATTCGGCGCGCCGCGGTGCTTGGGTCCGGCGTCATGGGTTCGGGCATTGCCGCCCATTTGGCGAACGTCGGCATTCCGACGCTGCTGTTGGATATCGTGCCGCGGGAATTGACGAAAGAGGAAGAAGCAAAAGGTTGGACGCTCGAGCATAAACAAGTGCGCAACCGCCTCGCCAATCAGGCGCTGGAAAGGCTGCTCAAGCAAAAACCGGCGCCGCTCATGTCCAAAGACAACATCGCTTTGATTGAAACGGGCAACTTCGAGGATGACTTCCACCGGCTCGCGGAAGTCGATTGGATCATTGAAGCGGTCGTTGAAAAGCTGGAAGTGAAAAAAGAAGTCTTCGCTCGCGTCGACGAGGTGCGGACGCCGGGGACGATCGTCAGCTCGAACACATCCGGCATCTCGATCGCCGCGATGGCGGAGGGGCGTTCGGATGATTTCAAAAAACACTTTTTAGGCACGCATTTCTTCAATCCGCCGCGCTATTTGAAGCTGCTTGAGATCATCCCGACGGAGCATACGGATCCGGATGTGGTCGCCTATATGAAATCGTTCGGCGAAGACGTGCTCGGCAAAGGCGTCGTCATGGCGAAAGATACGCCGAACTTCATCGCCAACCGGATCGGCACGTATGGGTTGCTTGTCACCGTCCGCGAGATGATGCAAGGCGGCTACAGCGTCGGCGAGGTCGATTCGGTGACGGGGCCGCTCATCGGCCGGCCGAAAAGCGCGACGTTCCGCACGCTTGACGTCGTCGGGCTCGATACGTTCGTGCATGTCGCCAACAACGTGTATGAAAACGTCGAAGGGGAAGAAAAAGAGGCGTTCCGCGTGCCGGAGTTTATGAAAACGATGCTTGAAAACGGCTGGCTCGGCAGCAAATCCGGACAAGGCTTTTTTGTCAAGCAAGGAAAAGACATTCTCGAGCTGAACTACGTCACGATGCAATACGAGCCGCGCAAAAAGCTTGTCACCCCGGCGGTGGAGATGGCGAAGCAGGCGAAAGGAGCGGCCGCCAAGCTGCAAACGCTCGTGTATGCCGATGGCGACCGCGCGGGAACGCTCCTTTGGAACATCATCGCGCCGACATTGCTGTACACCGCCCGCCTTGTCGGGGAGATCGCCGACGACATCGTGGCGATCGATCAGGCGATGAAGTGGGGGTTCGGCTGGGAGCAAGGTCCGTTTGAACTGTGGGATGCGATCGGCCTCGAGAAGTCGGTGCGCAAAATGCAGGCGGAAGGGCGCGACATCCCGTCGTGGATCACGGACATGCTCGCCGACGGAGCCACATCGTTCTATAAAACGGAAAACGGCCGGCTGTTCTATTATGCGCCGGGCGGGTATAAAACAGTAGAAGAAAACGAAAAAGTCATCCACATCCGCCGACTGAAAGAGGCGCGCGGCGTCATCAAGAAAAATGCCGGCGCCAGCCTCATTGACCTCGGCGACGACGTGGCGCTTCTGGAGTTCCATTCGCCGAACAACGCGATTGGCGCCGATATTGTCCAAATGATCAACGAGGCGCTTGAGGAAGTCAACCGCAACTACAAAGGGCTCGTCATCGGCAACCAAGGGAAAAACTTCTGCGTCGGCGCGAACTTGGCGATGATGCTCATGGAGGCGCAAGACGAAAACTTTTTTGAATTGGAACTTGCCGTTCGCCAGTTCCAGCAAGCGCTTCTCAAAATGAAATACAACCCGAAGCCGGTCGTCGTCGCGCCGTTTGCCATGACGTTAGGCGGCGGGGCGGAAGTGAGCTTGGCGGCTTCGCGCATCCAAGCGGCGGCCGAGACGTACATCGGGCTTGTCGAAGTCGGCGTCGGCTTGATTCCGGGCGGCGGCGGCAACAAGGAGCTGTACATCAAACGGTTGAACAGCCTGCCGCGCGGCGTGGACGTCGACTACGTCAAAATCGCGGCCAGCGTATTTGAAACGATCGCCATGGCGAAAGTGTCGACGTCAGCGGCGGAAGCGCGCGAGCTTGGCTTCTTGAATCATCGCGACGGCATCACGATGAACGGCGACCATCTGCTGTATGAAGCGAAACAGGCGGTGCTCTCGATGTATGAGGAAGGGTACCGGCCTCCTGCAAGGAAGAAAGTGCCGGTGGCCGGCGAAAGCGGCTATGCCGCCATGTTGCTTGGGGCGCAGTCGATGTTCCATTCCGGCTACATCAGCGAGCACGATTTGAAAATCGCGAAAAAATTGGCGTATGTTCTAGCCGGCGGCAAAGTGCCGTACGGAACGGAAGTCGACGAGCAATATTTGCTCGATCTCGAGCGCGAGGCGTTTTTGAGCCTCATCGGCGAGCCGAAGACGCAAGCGCGCATGCAGCATATGCTTGTGAAAGGAAAACCGCTCCGCAACTAAAGCGGAGGAGATCAAGGGGGGATTGGCGTGAGAGAAGCGGTCATTGTCGCAGGTGCGCGCACACCGGTCGGCAAAGCGAAAAAAGGAACGCTCGCCCACGTGCGGCCGGATGATTTAGGGGCGCTCGTCGTCAAAGAAACGATCAAGCGCGCGGGGAACTATGAAGGAAACATTGACGACTTGATTATCGGGTGCGCCATGCCGGAGGCGGAGCAAGGATTGAACATCGCCCGCAACATCGGCGCGCTCGCCGGGCTGCCATATACCGTGCCGGCGATCACGATCAACCGGTATTGCTCGTCCGGTTTGCAGGCGATCGCCTATGCGGCGGAACGGGTGATGCTCGGCCATTCCGACACGGTCATCGCCGGCGGGGTCGAATCGATGAGCATGGTGCCGATGATGGGGCATGTCGTCCGCCCGAACGCCCGCTTGGCGGAAGAAGCGCCGGAATACTACATGTCGATGGGGCACACTGCCGAGCAAGTGGCGAAAAAATACGGCGTCAGCCGCGAGGACCAAGACGCATTCGCGGTGCGCAGCCACCAGCGCGCCGCCAAGGCGATTGCCGAAGGAAAATTCAATGAAGAAATCGTGCCGGTCGAGGTGACGGTGCGCAAAGTAGAAGGCAACAAACTCGTTGAGGAGAAAGTCGTCTTTACACAAGATGAAGGCGTGCGCCCGGACACGAATATGGAAACGCTCGCGAAACTCCGGCCGGCGTTTGCGGTAAACGGCACCGTCACCGCCGGCAACGCGTCGCAAATGAGCGACGGGGCGGCGGCGGTCATGGTGATGGACCGCGAAAAAGCGGAGTCGCTCGGCTTGAAGCCGCTCGGCAAGTTTCGTTCGTTCGCGGTTGCCGGCGTGCCGCCGGAAGTGATGGGGATCGGCCCGGTCGCTGCGGTGCCGAAAGCGTTGAAGCTGGCCGGCCTTGAGCTGTCCGACATCGGTTTGATCGAGCTGAACGAAGCGTTCGCCTCGCAATCGATCCAAGTCATCCGCGAACTTGGGTTGGATGAAGACATTGTCAACGTCAACGGCGGGGCGATTGCTCTAGGCCACCCGCTCGGCTGCACGGGCGCGAAGCTGACCTTGTCTTTGCTTTACGAAATGCGGCGCCGCAACGTGCAGTTCGGCATCGTCACGATGTGCATCGGCGGCGGCATGGGAGCGGCCGGCGTGTTTGAGCTGCTGTAGCGGCAGCTGACAGCGAGCGGGCTTCATCAGCTCGCGCGAGGCATGCATCCGCATTTGCCCGGCTGCATGGAACGTCTATTTCCCGGGCGGCGTTGCCGCCCGGATCATCAATCATCTTTCGGGGGAGGAAATCAACGATGGCCAAAACGATGGAAGAAGCGATCAAAGGCGGCAGCTTTTTGATTGAAGACATTCCGGCGGAGCGCGTGTTTACGCCGGAAGATTTCACCGACGAACATCATATGATTGCCAAAACGACGGAAGAGTATGTCAACAATGAAGTGCTCCCGCAGCTCGAGCATTTGGAAAACCACGAGTTTGACCGTTCCGTGAAATTGCTTCGCAAAGCGGGCGAGCTCGGCTTGTTAAGCGCTGACATTCCGGAAGAATACGGCGGTTTGGGCCTAGATAAAGTCAGTTCGGCCATCATTGCGGAAAAAATGGCGCCGGCCGGCGGTTTTGCCATTTCGCACGGGGCGCACGTCGGAATTGGCTCGCTGCCGATTGTGTTGTTTGGCACGGAAGAACAAAAACAAAAATATTTGCCGTATTTAGCGACCGGCGAAAAAATCGCCGCCTACGCCTTGACGGAGCCTGGCTCGGGTTCGGACGCCCTCGGCGCGAAAACGACGGCGAGATTAAACGCGGAAGGCACGCATTACATTTTAAACGGCGAAAAACAATGGATCACCAACTCCGGTTTTGCTGATGTGTTTGTCGTCTATGCAAAAGTCGACGGCGAACATTTCACCGCGTTCATCGTGGAACGCGACTTCCCGGGCGTTTCAACTGGTCCGGAAGAAAAGAAAATGGGGATTAAAAGCTCGTCGACAAGAACGCTCATTTTGCAAGATGTGCCGGTGCCGAAAGAAAACGTGCTCGGTGAAATCGGAAAAGGCCATGTCATCGCCTTCAACATTTTGAACATCGGCCGCTACAAGCTTGGGTTAGGGGCGGTCGGCGGCGCGAAGCGGGCGCTTGAAATCACGCTCAAATACGCCAATCAGCGCCAGCAATTCAAACGGCCGATTTCGCAGTTTACGTTGACGCAGGAAAAATTCGCGACGATGGCGTCGCGCCTGTATGCCGCCGAAAGCTCGGTTTACCGCACGGTCGGCTTGTTCGATGAACGGATGGGCCTGCTTGATGCGGAAAAGGCGAAAGATGGCAAAGAAGTGGCGAAATCGATCGCCGAATATGCGATCGAATGCTCATTGAACAAGTTTTTTGCCACGGAAGTGCTCGATTACATCGTGGATGAAGGCGTGCAAATCCACGGCGGGTACGGCTTTATGCAGGAATACGAAATTGAGCGCGCCTACCGCGATTCGCGCATCAACCGCATTTTCGAGGGGACGAACGAAATCAACCGCCTGCTCGTGCCGGGCATGTATTTGAAAAAGGCGTTAAAAGGCGAGCTGCCGCTCTTCCAAAAAGCGCAGCAGCTTCAGGAAGAACTGATGATGATGGCCGCCGAAGAGCCGGGGACGGGCGCGCTGGAACAAGAGAAATACTTGGTGCGCAACGCGAAAAAAATCGCCTTGATGGTCGCCGGTTTAGCGGCGCAAAAATACGGCCAGCGCATTGAAGAAGAGCAAGAAGTGCTCGTCAACATCGCCGACATCGTCTCGAACATTTATGCGATGGAATCCGCGCTCTTGCGCACGGAAAAAGCGATTCAGGCGAGCGGTGAGGAGAAAAACAAACAAAAATGGCTGTACACGCAAATTTTCTGCCAAGAGGCGTTCAATGAAATTGAAGCCCATGCGAAAGAAACGCTCGTCGCCGTCGAACAAGGCGACACGCTGCGGATGATGCTCGCCGCTCTCCGACGGCTGACGCGCCATACGCCGATCAACGTGATCGCGAAAAAACGCGAAGCGGCCGCCGCGCTCATTGAAGCCGAACGGTATATTGTGTGATAATGGGAAGTGCCAGGCGTTTGCCTGGTGCTTCTTATTTGTTTGCCAAACAGCGGAAATGAAAGGGAGGAGTGAAGATGGCGCTCACGCTCTATTGGTATCCAAAATGCGGAACGTGCCGGAAGGCGAAGCGTTGGCTCGATGAACACGGCATTGAGGTGCAAACGGTGCATTTGGTCGACGAGCCGCTGACGAAAGAGGAGCTGGCTGAACTGCACCGAAAAAGCGGGCTGCCGCTCAAAAAATTTTTTAATACGAGCGGCATGAAATACCGCGAGCTTGGCTTGAAGGACAAGCTCGACCGCGCATCGGAAGACGAGATGCTCGATTGGCTCGCCTCGGACGGGATGTTGGTCAAACGGCCGATTTTGACGGACGGCGAGCGGGTCGTCGTGGGCTTTCGCGAACAAGAATACGAGGCGTTTTTCGCCAAGAAGGCATAAAATTTTTTGCAAAATCGCGTCAAGACAGTGAGTTTTATTGAAAAATCGGTTATGATGAAGAAGAACATATTTTGATTTTGCTGCGATGGAGGGATTCGATGAACACGCCGAAAGAACTTCGTTACACAAAGGAGCATGAATGGGTGCGCGTGGAAGGAGAGAACGTGCGCATCGGCATTACGGATTACGCCCAGTCAGAACTTGGCGACATCGTCTTTGTCGAGCTGCCGGAAGTCGGCGCGGAGGTTGTGGCGAACGAGCCGTTCGGCAGCGTTGAATCGGTGAAAACGGTCTCGGAATTGTATGCGCCGATCAGCGGCACGGTCGTTGAAGTGAATGAGGCGTTGAACGACCATCCAGAGTACGTGAACGAATCGCCGTATGACAAAGCGTGGATGATCGTCGTCAAACCGAATGATTTGAGCGAAATCGACAATTTGTTGACGGCGGAACAATACGAGGCGATGATCAACGAAGGATAAACGTTCCTGCAATCTTCGCTTCGATTCGGGCACTCTATACATACCGGAATTTGATTGAAAAAAGGGGTGCTCGCGATGGCGCTGCAAACGACGCGCATAGATGTCACGGACCGGATCATCGGCAAACTGAACGGCCGCTCGCTGGAGTTGTACGAGGAAGGAGAGCTCATCGGGCGCCTTCCGCTTCCGGCGGCCGTCCCGTTGAAAAAGGGGTATACCGAACAAAACGGAAGAATTTACAAACAGGTGACCGCTACCGTTGAGCCGGACCAAAAATATGTCGATTGCGACGGGGAAGCGGGCTGGTGTTGAAAGGCAACGGTGGATGGCCGTTGCTTTTCATTTTCAACATTTGGCCGGCGCAAGACATACAATAATAGTATCCTCATTTGAAGTTAGGTGGGTCGGACATGCGACGCGTGGAAAAAGTGATCATCGTCGAAGGGCGATCAGACAAGCAAAAAGTGGCGGCGGTGCTGAACGAACCAGTCGTCATCGTCTGCACAAACGGCACGATCAGTGATGCGCGCCTTGAGGAGCTGGCCGATGAGCTGGAAGGATGCGATGTATACGTCTTGGCCGATGCCGATGAGGCGGGAGAAAAATTGCGCCGGCAGTTTCGCCGCATGTTTCCAGAGGCGGAGCATCTTTACATTGACCGGGCGTATCGCGAAGTGGCGGCCGCTCCGCCTTGGCACTTGGCGCAAGTGCTGTTGCGCGCTCGTTTCGACGTCCGCATCGAATCGCTCATGAGGGGAAGAGGCGAGTGAAAGCGATCGACCGAAACGATGTCATGCGAGTGGTGGAAGTCGAGCCGCTTCTGGCCCTTTACTTGTATACCCCGCTGTGCGGCACGTGCCAGCTGGCGCGGCGGATGCTAACGGTGGTGGAGCAGTTGTTTCCGGCGCTGCCGTTTTACGAAACGGACATCAACTATATCCCTGAGCAGGCCGTTGCGTGGAAAATTGAAAGCGTTCCTTGCCTGCTTCTTTTTAGGGACGGAACGGTCGCAGGCAAGTGGTATGCCTTTCATTCCGTTCCGTATTTGTACGAAGTGATTCAAGCCTGCTTGCCGTCCCGATGATTCGCCTTTTTTTGACGCTGTTTGACACATTTCTTGGGAAATGACAAAAACGGCGCTCGTTCGTCAACGGGTTGTCGAGATTTTTGTAAAGGATTTCTCCTCTTCAGGTGGAAGTGAAAAAAATAAAAATGGGGGAGGGGATATCCATGGAAATGCGTGAATTAGTTGGGCAGTTCGTGGAACGGATGCAAGTGTTGCGCCATTTGGTGCCGATTTTGCCGGATGAGCAGCTGTATGTTCGGTTTGAAAGCGATGACGAAACCGCCTTGCTGTTGATCGGCAAGGAATCAGCCGCTAGAGGGATGGAAAACGATGAACGGAAAACATTGACGGTGCGCGGTTCCAAAGAGGCGCTCGCGTCCCTGCTGAACGGCGAACTGAAGCTGCAGCAGCTCGTCCGGTTGCGTGAAGTGCACGTGTCAGGAAGCTTCCGCCAGCTTTTGCTTCTTGAATCGCTCCTCCATTTGGCCAAGCCTTATCGGGACGTCGGATAAAGTGTGAGTAAAATATTTGTGGGTGACATTCCGAAATGATCCCCGACGAGGGTTGCGAACTTTTGTTCGCGACGCTCGTCGGGGCCACCAAGCGAAGCGCGGTAGAAAAAAGCAAATGTCATGCAAAAAGGACTCTCTCCCTGCTATGATGGTGATTGTCAACATCAACCGAAAACAGGAGGGAGAGAGTCCATGAAACATCTTACCACAGAATGGCCTTTATTAAAAGAGCTGGAGGAACAATTAGTCAGAACTCTTCAAAAGGTGTTCGCTGTCTTGTTGGCGGCCCTTTTGGAGGAGATTGATCAACAACTGGCGGAAGCGCGGGACAAGCGCCGGTATCAGCTGAAAGACAAACGGCCGACTACGATCCAAACGCTGTTTGGAGAAGTGACGTTTCGACGGAACTACTACTATGACCGGCAAACGGGGAACTATACCTTCTTGCTGGATGCCGAATTAGGCTTTGATGGGGCCCGATCGATCAGTCCTTGCCTCGAGGAAACGGCGGTCGAGTTGGCCGTCGAGTGCTCTTCCTACCGCAAAGCGGCCCGTACGTTGGAGTCGATCGTGGGGTATGCGGTCATGAGCCACGAGGCGATTCGCCAACTGGTGCTGGAGGCCCCTGTCTCGCTGCACCGCCCTGTTTCCCAACGGCACGGCCGGGTGCTGTTTGTGGAGGCGGATGGACTGTTTATTTCCCGCCAGGGGAAAGGGAAACGGGCGAAAGAAGAGAAAATCCTGGCGGTTCACGAGGGATGGAAACGAAACGGTTCGCAGCTCGAGCTCGTGAACCGGCGCCACTACCTCCATGAAGGGGAGGGAGACGTGTGGGAACGGTTCGAAGAGTGGCTGATGAACGAATATGCCTATGATCCGTGCCGGGACCTGTTGATCATCAACGGCGACGCGGCGTCGTGGATCACGGCCTGCCGGGAGTATTTTGGGAAGCGGGCGTGCTTTCAGCTGGATCGATTTCATGTGGCGCGGGAGCTGCGTCAGTGTCTGTCCGGCCATCCGCGTTGGCGGGAGGTGCGGAAGAAGCTGGCGAAACAAGACGAAGAGGGGCTTCTCGTGGAGCTGAACAGCGCGGTCGGCACGTTGGAGGACGAAGCGAAAGAGAAGCAGATGGCTGCCATGATCCGCCGGATCGAGTCGATGCCGGGATGCATCCGGGACTATCGGGAGTGGCTGTCGGAGCAAGGGGTGGAGACGACCGGCATGCGTCCGATGGGCCACGCCGAGAGCGTGATGAGCCGGTTTGCGCATCGGGTGAAATCCCGCCGCAGCTGGAAAGACCAAGGGCTTCGGGCGTTTCTGAGGGCGATGGCGGCCCGAATCGACGGGATTTGGCGGAGAAATGGGCAGTTGGTGGAGGAAGAAGAGACCCGAACGGCGGCCTCGGCCTCAACAAAGTCCAAGCGGATCGAACAGGCCAAACGGAAGGCCGGACGGTTATGGGCAGATGTGGTGCGTCAGAATCTACCGTGTCTGCAGCGGTCATCCGGGACACCGATCCATCAAGCGTTGTCGGCGCTCCGGGATGGTGGTTGGGTGTAAAAAAATGGAATATCGTATCATCGCCTCAAGATGAGGGATGAGAGTCCGAAAGCGCTTACGATATGAATTCCTGAAAATGGTTCGCTAACTAGTGATTGACAACGCCCGTAGTGAACCGAAAAAATGTTCTCCACAAAGTCTTGACTGACTCTCGGATAAAAAAGATGTTGACACGCTTCGACAGACAATGATACAATCACATTCGTAGTCAATTGAATAGGCGATTGTTGCGCTCTTATCAAGAGAGGTGGAGGGATGTGCCCAATGAAGCCCGGCAACCGTCAGCGCATGTGCTGAAATGGTGCCAATTCACACAAAGCGGCCTGCTTTGAGAGATAAGAGACGGAATGGTGCACAATACCTTTCTGTTCTCTGCGGGCAGAAAGGTTTTCTTTTTGCGCTCTGCCGCTTGGGGAGGAAGGTGAAACGATGATTACACTCGAACAAGTGACGAAAATCTATCAAGCGGCCAACGGTTCGGTCACGGCAGTCGACAATGTGTCGCTTGAGATTCGCGAAGGAGAAATTTTCGGCATTATCGGCTACAGCGGCGCTGGGAAAAGCACGCTCATCCGCTTGCTCAATGGGCTCGAGAAGCCGACGAGCGGCCGGGTGGTCGTCGCCGGGCGCGATATGACGCGCGTGAAAGGGCGGGAGCTGCGCAAGGCGCGCCAAGAAATCGGGATGATTTTCCAGCATTTCAACTTGCTTTGGTCTCGCACAGTCAGGGAAAACATTGCCTTTCCGCTTGAAATTGCCGGCGTCCCGAAAGAGGAGCGGAACAAGCGGGTGGATGAATTGATCGAGCTTGTCGGCCTTTCCGGGCGCGAGGATGCCTACCCGTCGCAGCTGAGCGGCGGGCAAAAGCAGCGGGTCGGCATCGCCCGGGCGCTCGCCAACAACCCGAAAGTCTTGCTGTGCGACGAGGCGACATCGGCGTTGGACCCGCAGACGACCGATGCGATTTTGGACTTGCTCGTTGACATCAACAAGCGTCTCGGGCTGACGATTGTGCTGATCACCCATGAAATGCACGTCATCCGCAAAATTTGCGACCGCGTTGCGGTGATGGAAAGCGGCCGAATCGTCGAGCAAGGCGAAGTGCTGCATGTGTTCCGCAACCCGCAGCAACCGATTACGAAACGGTTCGTCAAGCAGCTGATCGAGCCTGAGGAGACGGAAGAGGCGATTTCCCATTTGTTTGGCCAATACCCGAGCGGGCTGATCGCGCAGCTGACGTTCGTCGGCGCGGCAGCCGGAAAGCCGCTCATCACCGAAGTGGTGCGTCAGTTTGCCGTCGATGTCAACATTTTGCAAGGGAAAATTTCGCAAACCCATCAAGGCGCCTATGGGGTGCTGTTCGTGCACCTCGACGGGGCGAGGGATGAAATCGACCGGGCGCTTGACTATATTCAACGCCAGCAGGTGGCGGTGGAGGTGATTCACGATGCTCGCTAACCTCCTGCCGAACGTGCAATGGGAGACGATGTGGGCGGCGACGGTCGAGACGCTGTATATGACGGGAGTGGCGGTGGCGGCCACTTTCGTCCTCGGAATCGTTCTTGGCTTGCTTCTATTTTTGACAGCGAAGGGCAACCTATGGGAAAACCGGTTTGTCAATACAGTGATTGCTGCGTTTGTGAACATTTTCCGCTCTATTCCGTTTATTATTTTGATCATTTTGCTCATTCCGTTTACCACCTGGCTCGTCGGGACGATGCTTGGCGCCAATGCGGCGCTGCCGGCTTTGGTCATTGGGGCCGCGCCGTTTTACGCCCGCATGGTGGAGATCGCCCTTCGCGAAATCGACAAAGGCGTCATCGAAGCAGCCCAAGCGATGGGCGCCTCAACGTGGACGATCATTTGGAAAGTGCTCTTGCCTGAATCGCTTCCAGCGCTCGTCTCCGGCATTACGGTGACGGCGGTGTCGCTCGTCAGCTATACGGCGATGGCTGGAGCCATCGGCGCCGGCGGGCTTGGGGACTTGGCGTATTTGGAAGGATTCCAGCGCAACCATAACGATGTGACGTTTGTCGCGACCGTGTTGGTGCTCGTCATTGTCTTTGTCATTCAGTTGATCGGTGACTTTGTCACTTCAAAAATCGATAAACGATAAAGGAGGAAGAAGTCGATGAAAAAATGGCTTGGTGCGCTCCTTGCCGCCGCTCTCGTCTTCGCCTTGGCAGCATGCGGAAGCAACAATCACGACAACGCGGAAGGCGGCAAAGACGGCAAATTGGTGAAGTTGAAAGTCGGTGCGTCGAACGTGCCGCATGCGGAAATTTTGGAAAAAGCGAAACCGATTTTGAAGAAAAAAGGCATCGACTTGGAGATCATTACGTTCCAAGATTACATCTTGCCGAACAAAGCGCTGGCGGAGAAGCAAATCGACGCCAACTATTTCCAACACATTCCGTATTTGGAATCGCAAAAGAAAGAGTACGGCTATGATTTCGTCAACGCCGGCGGCATTCATATCGAGCCGATCGGCTTATACTCGAAAAAATACAAAAGCATTGAAGAACTGCCGGACGGCGCGACGATCATCATGAGCAACTCGGTCGCCGACCATGGCCGCATTTTATCGATGCTGCAAGAAAAGGGGCTCATTAAGCTGAAACCGGGCATCGATAAAACGAAAGCGACGGTCAACGACATCGTCGAAAACCCGAAACATTTGAAATTTAAAGCGGACGTCGATGCTGGACTTCTGCCGCAAATTTACAAAAACGGCGAAGGCGATGCGGTTTTGATCAACGCCAACTATGCGCTTGACGCCGGTTTGGACCCGGCGAAAGACCCGATCGCCGTGGAGTCGCCGAAAAACAATCCGTATGTGAACATTGTGGCGGTGCGCAAAGGCGATGAAAACCGAAAAGAAATCAAAACGCTTGTCGAAGTGCTGCAATCGAAAGAAATTCAAGATTTCATCAAAGAAAAATACCACGGCGCCGTCATTCCAGCGGCGGAAAACAACCAATAACGGGAGCATTTCGCTTCCGTTTCTTTTTTTGTCTCCAAAAAGCCGCTCCCCTTAAACGAAACGAAAGCGGCAAAGGTTAAAACGATTCTGAATCCGAGGGCGCCGCGGCCGACCTGCTTCATCGGCCGTTCAAACGCGCCAGTACGGCGGCGAGCATAACGATGATGACGCAGTTTTGCAGGACGATCACCGCCGTTAAGCTGAAGGCGCCGTCTCCTTGTTCACCGAGGGTGTTGCCGATGATGATCCACGCCAAAAACGAAGCGAAAGCGGCGGTTAAGGCAAAGACAACCCAACGAATCAATGGCATTCCCCCCTTTCCTATGATGATGGAAGTGGAACAGAACCGTTCGTTTTCATCATGACATTCCGTCGATGTTGGCGAAACGGTGGTGTTTCCACAAGCTTTTAATACCATTCGTTGTTTAATATCGTTTTCCTTCATCCATACTAACAGCGGATAAGCAAAATAAGGAGGACAACGATCATGAACAACGAAACACATGCATCGGTCGAATCCGCGCTTCATCGCTACAAAGAGGGAATTGGGGCGTTCACCAAAAAACTTCCGAATGTGGCCGAGCGGTTTAACGCGTTTACGGAAGCGTGCTTTGCCGAGGGAGCGCTGTCAAAAAAAGAAAAACAATTGATTGCCCTCGGCATCAGCTTGGCGGCGCAAGACGAGTATTGCACGATTTACCATACGAAAGGATGCCTTGACGAAGGAGCGTCGGAACGGGAAATTTTGGAAGTATGCGCGGTGGCGGCCGCGTTTGGCGGCGGGGCGGCGATGAGCCAGGCGGTGACGCTCGTGCAGGAATGCCTCCGCGAGCTGCGGACAGCCCATTAGACTCCGGCAACGGGGTCTTTTTTTTGCAAAAGCTCGTACAAACAGCCCGTTTTCGTGTAAAATATAAAAAGCGCTGTCCCTTTTTCCTGTTTTTCTCCGTTTAGTTGCGTCTACATAGTGAAAAAGGGGGCGGAATAGTTGCGCATATTTTTCATTTGTTATAAGATTGTAATGAGAATAAAATGAGAATGAGCGTCCGCTGGGTCAACAGCGAGCGATGACTATTTTCAAGCAGAAATTGGAGGTATGCTGCATGGCAGTGTTGACGATTCAAAATCTCCACGTTGCGGTGGAAGGGAAAGAGATTTTAAAAGGGGTTGACTTGGAAATCAAAGGCGGGGAAATCCACGCTATTATGGGTCCGAACGGGACGGGAAAATCGACGCTGGCTTCGGCCATTATGGGGCACCCGAAATATGAAGTGACGGAAGGATCGGTGACGCTCGACGGCCAAAACGTCCTTGAGATGGAAGTCGACGAGCGAGCGCGCGCCGGCCTGTTTTTGGCGATGCAATACCCGAGCGAAATCAGCGGGGTGACGAACGCCGACTTTTTGCGCGCTGCGATCAACGCCCGGCTTGGCGAAGGTAATGAAATTTCGCTCATGAAATTCATCCGCAAGCTCGATGAAAAAATGGCATTTCTCGAAATGAACCCGGATATGGCGCACCGCTACTTAAACGAAGGATTTTCGGGCGGGGAGAAAAAGCGGAACGAAATTTTGCAGCTGATGATGCTTGAGCCGAAAATCGCCATTTTGGACGAGATCGACTCCGGCCTCGATATCGACGCGCTCAAAATCGTCGCCAAAGGCGTCAACGAAATGCGCAGCAGCGAATTCGGCTGTTTGATCATCACTCACTACCAACGGTTATTGAACTACATCACGCCGGATTACGTGCACGTCATGATGCAAGGGCGCATCGTCAAATCCGGCGGTCCGGAACTGGCGCAGCGGCTTGAGGCGGAAGGGTACGACTGGATCAAAAAAGAGCTTGGCATTGAAGACGAAACGGTCGGACAAGAAGCGTAAGCGTTAGGAGGAGGATTATGGCGACAGAAACGAAAATCCCATTCGATGAAACCTACATCCGCACGTTCTCAAGCGGGCGCGGCGAGCCGGACTGGCTGACCGAGCGGCGCCTTGAGGCGCTTCGGCTGGCGGAGCGGCTGCCGCTTCCGAAACCGGAGAAAACGAAAATCGACAAATGGAATTTCACCGAGTTCGCCCGCCACACGGTCGACAGCGCGCCGTATCATGGTCTTGACGATTTGCCGGAAGCGGTCAAGGCGCTCATCGAGGCGGGCGAAGGAACGAAAAACTTGTACGTGCAGCGCAACCATACGCCGGCGTACGTGTCGCTGTCCGATGAATTAAAAGAAAAAGGCGTCATTTTCACCGACATCTTCACAGCAGCGCGCGAGCATGGCGACTTGCTGAAAAACTATTTGATGACGGCGGTCAAGCCGGATGAGCACCGCCTTGCCGCGCTCCATGCGGCGCTGCTCAACGGCGGCGTGTTTGTCTATGTCCCGAAAAACGTGGAGATTGAAACGCCGCTTCAGGCGGTCTATATTCAAGACGAAGACGATATCGCCCTATTCAACCATGTCATTGTCGTCGCAGAAGACAACAGCCGCGTCGTGTTTGTCGAAAACTATATATCGGCAAGCCGAGAAGGAAAAGCGGTCGTCAATGTGGTCGCCGAGGTGTTTGCCCAAGCGAACGCAAGCGTCTTTTTCGCCGCCGTCGACCATTTGGCAAAAGGCACAACGACGTATGTCAATCGGCGCGGCATCGCCGGGCGCGACGGACGGATCGAATGGGCGCTCGGGCTGATGAATGACGGCAACACGGTCTCCGAGAACATCACCCGCCTTGTCGGCGACGGCTCGTTCGGCGATACGAAAACGGTCGCGGTCAGCCGCGGCGAGCAAGTGCAAAACTTTACAACGAGCGTCATTCATTACGGAAAGCATACAGAAGGCCACATTTTAAAACACGGCGTCGTCCGCGACAGCGCGACCTCGATTTTCAACGGCATCGGCAAAATTGAGCACGGCGCGTCAAAATCGAACGCCGAGCAGGAGTCGCGCGTCTTGATGTTGAGCGAAAAAGCGCGCGGCGATGCGAACCCGATTTTGCTCATTGATGAAGACGACGTCATGGCGGGCCACGCGGCATCGGTGGGACGCGTCGATCCGATCCAATTGTATTACTTAATGAGCCGCGGCATTCCGAGACGCGACGCAGAACGGCTCATCATCCACGGCTTTTTGGCGCCGGTCGTCGAGGCGATTCCAATTGAAGGCGTGAAAAACCAATTAATTGAAGTGATTGAAAGGAAAGTTCAATCATGAATGTGAACGAAATTCGCACGTTGTTTCCAATTTTGCATCAGGATGTCAACGGCCATCCGCTCGTTTATTTCGACAGCGCGGCGACATCGCAAAAGCCGCTGCCGGTGATTGAGGCGCTTGACCGCTATTACCGCGAGTACAACTCGAACGTCCACCGCGGCGTCCATACGCTCGGGACGAAGGCGACCGATGCGTACGAAGGCGCGCGCGAAAAAGTGCGGCGGTTTTTAAACGCCCAATCGGCGCAGGAAATCATCTTTACGCGCGGCACGACGGCATCGCTTAATTTGGTCGCCTCCAGCTACGGGCGCGCCAACGTCAAAGAAGGCGATGAGATCGTCATCACGTACATGGAGCATCACAGCAACTTAATCCCATGGCAGCAGCTGGCGAAGCAAACGGGGGCGACGTTAAAATACATTCCAATGCAGGAAGACGGCACGATCGATCTGCGCGATGTCGAGGCGACCGTCACCGAAGCAGCGAAGATTGTCGCCATTGCTCATGTATCGAACGTGCTTGGGACGATCAACCCGGTGCGGGAGATCGCCCGCATCGCCCATGAGCGCGGCGCGGTCGTCGTCGTCGATGCGGCGCAAAGCGCTCCGCATATGAAGGTCGATGTCCAAGAACTTGATTGCGATTTTCTCGCCCTTTCCGGCCATAAAATGTGCGGGCCGACGGGAATCGGCGTATTATATGGCAAAAAGAAATGGCTTGAGCAGATGGAGCCGGTCGAGTTCGGCGGCGAAATGATCGATTTTGTCGAGCTGTACGACTCGACGTGGAAAGAGTTGCCGTGGAAGTTTGAAGGCGGCACGCCGATCATCGCCGGGGCGATTGGCCTTGGGGCGGCGATCGATTTCCTTGAACAAGTCGGCTTGGACGCCATCGCCGCCCATGAGCACGAGCTGGCGCAATACGCACTCGAACGGCTGGCTGGCATCGACGGCGTCACCGTCTATGGCCCGAAAGAACGGGCG
This sequence comes from Geobacillus zalihae, assembly GCF_030414215.1. Taxonomy (NCBI): domain Bacteria; kingdom Bacillati; phylum Bacillota; class Bacilli; order Caryophanales; family Anoxybacillaceae; genus Geobacillus; species Geobacillus zalihae. The sequence continues at coordinate 3,003,302 of NZ_CP129217.1, read as the reverse complement.
GGGCTTGTGACGTTTAACATCGAAGGGGTGCATCCGCACGATGTGGCGACCGTTTTGGACGCAGAAGGGGTCGCCATCCGCGCCGGCCACCATTGCGCCCAGCCGCTCATGAAATGGCTCGGCGTGACGGCGACCGCCCGGGCGAGCTTTTACCTTTACAATACGAAAGAGGAAATCGACCGGTTCATCGCCGCATTACAGAAAGCGAAGGAGTACTTCAGCCATGTCTTCTAACCATCCGTTGGACCAGCTTTACCGCCAAGTCATTATGGATCATTATAAAAACCCGCGCAACCGCGGGGTGCTTGAGGGCACGAACGTCGATGTCAACATGAACAACCCGACGTGCGGCGACCGCATCCACTTGACGATGAAAGTTGAAGACGGAAAAGTCGCCGACGTCAAATTTGAAGGGGAAGGCTGTTCGATTTCGATGTCGTCGGCGTCGATGATGACGCAGGCGATCAAAGGGAAAACGGTGGAAGAAGCGCTTCGGCTCGCCCACATTTTTTCCGACATGATCCAAGGGAAAGAGTACGACGATTCCGTCGACCTTGGCGACATCGAAGCGCTCCAAGGCGTTTCCAAGTTTCCGGCCCGCATCAAATGCGCGACGCTCGCGTGGAAAGCGCTCGAAAAAGGGCTGCACAATCATGAACATGAAGGAAGGTGAACCGAGATGGCGAAAAAAGCACCGGAAATCGGTGAATACAAGTACGGCTTCGTCGACAAGGACGTCTCCGTCTTCCGCGCCCAGCGCGGCCTGACGCGTGAAGTCGTCGAAGAAATTTCGCGGATGAAAAACGAGCCGCAATGGATGCTCGAGTTCCGCTTAAAAGCGCTCGACATCTTCTACAGCAAACCGATGCCGCAATGGGGCGGCGACTTGTCAAGCCTCGATTTCGATGAAATTACGTACTACGTCAAACCGACGGAAAAATCGGGCCGCTCATGGGATGAAGTGCCGGCGGAAATTAAAGCGACGTTCGATAAATTAGGGATTCCAGAGGCGGAACAAAAATATTTGGCCGGCGTCTCGGCGCAATATGAATCCGAGGTCGTCTACCACAACATGAAAGAAGACCTCGAAAAACTCGGTGTCATCTTTAAAGACACCGACTCGGCGCTGAAGGAAAACGAAGACTTGTTCCGCGAGTATTTCGCCAAAGTCGTGCCGCCGACGGACAACAAATTTGCGGCCTTGAACTCGGCCGTCTGGTCGGGCGGTTCGTTCATCTACGTCCCGAAAGGCGTCAAAGTCGATACGCCGCTTCAGGCGTACTTCCGCATCAACTCGGAAAACATGGGGCAGTTTGAACGGACGCTCATCATCGTGGACGAAGGGGCGCACGTCCATTACGTCGAGGGCTGCACGGCGCCGATTTACACGACGAACTCGCTCCATAGCGCGGTTGTTGAGATCATCGTCAAAAAAGGCGCGTACTGCCGCTACACGACGATCCAAAACTGGGCGAACAACGTCTTCAACTTGGTGACGAAGCGCGCCGTCTGCGAAGAAAACGCGACGATGGAATGGATTGACGGCAACATCGGCTCGAAGCTGACGATGAAATACCCGGCCGTCATCTTAAAAGGCGAAGGGGCGCGCGGCTTGACACTGTCGATTGCCATCGCCGGCAAAGGGCAGCACCAAGACGCCGGGGCGAAAATGATTCATCTGGCGCCGAATACGTCGTCGACGATCGTCTCGAAGTCGATCTCGAAACAAGGCGGCAAGGTGACGTATCGCGGCATGGTCCATTTCGGCCGCAAAGCGTCCGGCTCGCGCTCGAACATCGAATGCGATACGCTCATTCTCGACAACCAGTCGACATCGGATACGATTCCGTACAACGAAATTTTAAACGACAACGTGTCGCTTGAACACGAAGCGAAAGTGTCGAAAGTGTCGGAAGAGCAGCTGTTCTACTTGATGAGCCGCGGCATTTCCGAGCAGGAAGCGACGGAAATGATCGTCATGGGCTTCATCGAGCCGTTCACGCGGGAGCTGCCGATGGAATACGCGGTCGAGATGAACCGCTTGATCAAATTCGAGATGGAAGGAAGCATTGGGTAAGCTTGATGAATCAAGGGTGGAGCGTTCGCTTGGGGGTGCTTCCCCATACCCATCAAGTTAAGAATTTTGGTCTTTGTGCATCGTCAAAAACATGGTATCCTTTCTAACGAACACTCCACGTTAGAAAGGATTTTTTTCATGGAAAAACAAATGAAAGCATGGGTTCAAACCATTCGTCAACTCTTTTCTCCCGAAGAATTAACCCGTCTCGCACGGAAAACAGGCTTTATCCGGCGGCAGCGTTCGTTAACGGCGGAAGCCTTTCTGACTCTCTGTGCATGGGGAGATGGCTCACTGGCCAAACAGTCGCTTCAGCGGTTGTGTGCGGCCTTGACGCTCTGGCATGGCTGTTCCCTTTCAAGCGAAGGCTTGAATCAGCGTTTTACCGATCGGGCCGTGGCATTTTTGCGAGAAGTGTTTTTCCTTCTCCTCCTGCATCAACGTCCATTGCTTTTGTCAGCCATGGAGACCTATCGAACTTGTTTTACCCGCCTGCGGATTTTGGACTCAACCAGCTTTTTGGTTCCCGCTGACTATGGGGAAGACTATCGAGGTTCCGTTTCGTCGGGGGTGAAAATTCAGTTTGAATATGACTTGTTATCCGGCGCCTGCCTTCAGCTATGCGTTCAATCGGCCAATGACTCGGACGCTCGTTTTGCCTATCATGCCCAGCATACGATTTTACCGAATGACCTATGTATTCGGGATTTGGGCTTTTTCTCCGTTGCCGCACTGGCCGAGATCGACGCCCGCGGAGCGTATTATATTACTCGGCTCCGTTCCGATATGAAAGTGTATATCAAGGAGAATGGCCAGTGGAAGGAATGGGATTGGGAATCCCTTGGGAATCAATTAGAGGAAGGGGAATCAGTGGAAATGGAACATGTATACATCGGACATGAACGCTTGTATGTTCCACGGTTGGTTTTCCGCCGTCTGACGGCGGAAGAATGGCAAAAACGGATGGCGTATGTGCGGAAAAAGGAAAAAAGAAAAGGGAAGGCGCTGGCACGCCAAACCCTCGAACAAAAGAAATACCACATCTTACTGACGAATTTACCACAAGAGTCGTTTGATGGTCAACAGGTTTATGAGCTCTATTCCCTGCGCTGGCAAATTGAATTGTTGTTTAAAGCCTGGAAATCCGTATTTGATTTGGAGAAAGTCAAGGAGATGAAAAAAGAACGTTTCGAATGCCATTTATACGGGACGTTGATTGCCATTTTGGTCACCCAGACGTTTCTGTTTCAAGCTCGGATGTATTGGCATCAAAAGGAAGACATTGAAATCAGTGAACGGAAAGCGCTCGATCTTCTCCAATCGTATTGGCACCAGTTGCTTTTGCGTTCGCATATGGCGGAAATCAACCTTTTCTCTCTCCTTTCCCTGTTGCGAAAACATGCCAAGAAAGGTCGAAGGAAAGGGGAAGAAACGGCATCAGATATCTTAACGAAATTAGAGATATGGTAGAATTAGATATGGATATAAATACCAAATACCCCTCTTCTGGAGGGGTATTTGGTATGCCCAATAATGGATGTGATCCACATCATTCACTGCGGGGATGAACACGAGTATCGTCTTAAAAATTTTATACCGCTAACTTGACGGGTATGGGGTGCTTCCCCCACAAAACGCCCACATGATCGACGCAGGGCAAAACAAGGGAGCGGCCGGCGCTTATTCTCTCCGGTGGTCTCTGGAAGCGTCAAGGCCGCCCTGCAGGCCATTTCCTCCCTCATGGGAGCATGTTTTTAGGGGAGCGCTCTTTTTTGGGCGCTCCCCTGTCTTTCATTTCACATGCCAGGCGGCTCTGTTCAGCCGCGCCCGGTCTTCCTGTTTAGCTCTGGACTTTTTCAAGCGCCAATTTGATGCCGAACCCGATCATCACCGTGCCCGTGATGCCTTCGATCCATTTCTTCGTTTTCGGCCGCTTCATGAAATCGCTGATATAATGGATGAAGGAAATGTAAAACAAAAACCATATCGCGGTCATCGCCGTATAAGCCGCCCCCATCAGGAGAAACGGAACAAAGGAGTGCGAGCCCGGTGCTACGAATTGCGGCAAAAAGGTTAAGAAAAAGGCCGCCACTTTCGGATTTAAGAAATCGGTCAGAAACCCTTGCTTGAAGCAGGCGGTATGTTCTCCTCCTCCTCTGATGTCCGTTTCCACACTGGGGGCTTCGCCTTTTTTCATGACCCCATATAATGCCTTAACGCCTAAATACGTTAAGTACACAGCACCCACATACTTCAGGATCGAAAACAGCAAGGCCGATTGCATAATGACGGCGGAAAGCCCGAGCGACGCCGCGGCGGTGTGGAGAAACAAGGCGCAGCAAACCCCTAGTGCGGTTTTCAAGCCGCCGATCTTCCCTGCGGAAATGGTGTTTTTGGTCACCACCGCTGTGTCGGGGCCGGGCAGCACAATCAAAAATATCGATAAGAGAAGAAACGGGTACAGATGGATCATTGGACAGCCCTCCCATTGTCAGAATGTTTCGATGGGTATCATTGTATCGCAATCGTTCCTCGATTGTAAATTATGGATGTTATGAATCTATGAACTGCCATTGCCCTTGATGGTGCGGCGGTCATTTTTATTTCGCGCCGCCCGCGCTTATGGTATAGTGAAGATAGCTGGAAATCGAACGAATTGGTGATCATGATGATTTACATCGGACTGACTGGTTGGGGGGATCATGACAGCTTGTACCCGCCAGGTCTTGCGGCAAAAGACAAGCTGCTGGAATACGCGGCTCATTTTCCGACAGTCGAGGTCGATTCGTACTTTTACGCTATTCAGCCGCGTTCGAACGTGGAAAAGTGGATTCGCGAGACGCCACCGTCGTTTCAGTTTATTGTGAAGGCGTACCAAGGGATGACTGGGCATGAGCGCGGCCCGATTCCGTATGAAAGCAAGGAAGCGATGTTTGCCGCGTTTTTGGACTCGATCGCGCCGTTTCAGGAAGCGGGGAAGCTGGCGATGGTGCTGTTTCAGTTTCCGCCGTGGTTTGACTGCCGGCGCGAGCATGTGGAGTACTTGCGCTGGGTGAAAGCGCGGATGGGGGAGGTGCCGGCGGCGCTCGAATTTCGGCACCAATCGTGGTTTTCGCCGCGCTTTTATGAAAAAACGCTTCACTTTATGGAAGAGGAAGGGTGGATTCACACAATTTGCGACGAGCCGCAGGCGAGGGAAGGGTCGGTGCCGACGGTGTTGCATCCGACCGACCGGGAAAAGACGCTCATCCGCCTGCACGGACGGAATGTCCACGGCTGGAACAAGGCGACGGCCGGCGAGAACTGGCGGGCGGTCCGCTACTTGTATCGATATAACGAGCGCGAGCTGCGCGAGTGGGCGCGCCATATAGAGGCATTAAAACAAAAAACGAAACAGATTTACGTGCTGTTTAACAACAACTCCGGCGGCGATGCCGCCGACAACGCCAAACAATTGATCGATTTGCTTGGCATTGAGTACACGGGCCTTGCGCCGCGGCAGCTTGGTTTGTTTTGAAGCGAGAAAGAGGGGGATGGAGGATGGCGTATGCGTTGCTTGTCTTGATCGGCTTTATCGCGGGGACGGTGGGCAGCTTGGCCGGCCTTGGCGGCGGGGTGATCATCGTGCCGGCGCTTCTGTTTTTCGGCGCGCTCGGCTGGCTGTCGGCGGTGACGCCGCAAGTGGCGGTCGGCACGTCGCTTGTCGTCATTATTTTCAACGGCTTATCGTCCACATTGTCGTATATGAAAGACAAAATGGTCGACTATCCAAGCGGTTTGCTGTTTTGCATCGGCAGCGTTCCCGGGGCGGTCATCGGCGCTTGGGTGAACAATACGCTGAGCGCCGCTCATTTTTCATTGTATTTTGGGCTGTTTTTAATCGCCATGTCGGTTTTTTTGTCGCTGAGTCAAAAGAAAACGAAGCGTTCGGCTGACGAGACGGCGGCGACGAAAGAAAACGGGGCCGAACGAACGGCGGCGGAGCAGGCGCGGCCGGCGCCATGGTGGCGACGGCGTGTTGTGCGAACGTACACGGACCGAAACGGTGAGGTATTCACATACGGCTATCAGCCGCTCATGGCGGTCGCCATCGCGTTTGTCGTCGGCTTTTTCGGCGGGCTGTTTGGCATTGGCGGCGGCTCGCTCATGGTGCCGGCGATGATCGTGCTGTTTCGCTTTCCGCCCCATGTGGCGGTCGCCACGTCGATGTTGATGATTTTTTTGTCCTCGCTCGTCGGCTCTCTCACCCATGTCGCGATGGGAAACGTGCAATGGTCGTTTGCCCTGGCCCTCATTCCTGGGGTGTGGATCGGGGCGAAAACCGGAGCGTGGATCAATAAGCGGATGCCAAGCCGGACGCTTGTCGTCGTGCTGCGGCTAGTGCTTGTGCTGCTCGGGGCCCGGCTTGTATGGGGAAGTTTGGCGTAATGGAAGGAGGGGCGCGCGTTTTGAAGCAAACTATTTATATTTACCATACGAACGACGTGCACAGCCATTTTGAACATTGGCCGCAAATCGCCCGCTTTTTGTCAGAACGGAGAAGGGAGCATCGCGCGCGCAACGAGGCGATGCTTTTGTTTGATGTCGGCGATTTTCTCGATCGCGTGCACCCGATTACCGAGGCGACGCGGGGGAAGGCGAATGTGGACTTGTTGAACGATCTTGGCTATGATGCGGTGACGATCGGCAACAACGAAGGGATCACCCTTGATCATGATGAACTGGATACGTTGTACGAACAGGCTCGGTTTCCGGTCGTGGTCGCCAATTTGTTCCGCCGCAACGGCGAGCGGCCGCATTGGGCGCTTCCGTATGTCGTTATCCCGGCGACAGAGACGTTCCGCATCGGCGTAGTCGGTGCCACCGCCCCGTTTTCCCATTTTTACGAGTTGCTTGGCTGGAAAATTGCCCCACCGTTTGATTTGTTGGCCGCAGCGGTGGAGGAAGTGAAACGAAAAGCTGATTGTGTCGTTGTCTTATCCCATCTTGGGGTGAATGAAGATGAAAAAATCGCTGCGACGATTCCGGGCGTGGATATTGTGTTGGGCGCTCATACCCACCATGTGTTTCCAGAAGGCAAGGAAGTAAACGGTGCGCTTCTTTGCGCGGCTGGGAAATACGGACAATATGTCGGCGTCGTTAAGCTGGAAGTGGAAGGGCGACGTCTTGGGCGGGCGTCTGCGAAGGTGGTGGATGCTGGTGTGATGCCGTTTTCCGAAGAAGTGGCGTGCCGCCTTCGCTCCCTTGAACAGAAAAGTTTGGCGCGGCTTGAAGCGGAACAAGTCGCTGTGCTCCATGATGACTTGCCGCTTGACTGGTTCGCTCCGTCGCCGCTTGCCCGTTTGCTTGCGTCTGCGCTGCGCGAATGGTGCCAGGCGGACATCGGGATGGTGAACGCCGGGGTGCTGCTTGAACCGCTTGCGAGAGGACCGGTGACGAAAAAAGATTTGCATCGCATTTGCCCGCATCCGCTCAACCCGTGCAAGGTGAAACTGCGCGGCGCGGAGCTCAAAGAGATTATCCTTGAGGCCAATACGGAACGGATGAAGCATTGGCAGTTTAAAGGGTTTGGCTTCCGCGGCGAAGTGATGGGGGAAATGGTGTACGACGGCGTCGAGATCGAAACGGAGCTGGAAGAAGACGGCGCCTGGCATATCCGCGCCATTCGAATCAACGGCGAGCCGCTCGAGCCGGAGCGCACCTATGACGTGGCGACGACCGACATGTTTGCCATTGGTCATTTTTACCCGCAAATTCAGCGGGCGGCGGAGAAAACGTACTATATGCCGGAGTTTTTGCGCGATCTTCTCGCCTGGAAATTGGCCCAATAGGCAGGCACTTCTTTTTCCATGCTTCATACATTGGAGTATGGAAAGGAGAGTGACTGCGGCGATGGTGGAAGTCAAGCCGATTATCATTGAGGGACATCCGTTTGTCGCGGTGTCCGTCCAGCTGCCGAAAACGAACTTGCTGGCGGTGGCGAGTGAAAAAGGGTACATCATGTGCGGGGCGCTCGATGTGGCGTTATTGAACGAAAAGCTGCGCGACCGCGGCATTGTCGCCGGACGGGCGGTCGGGGTGCGCACGGTCGAGCAGCTGCTTGAGGCGCCGCTCGAATCGGTGACAGTCGCCGCCGAGGAGCTTGGCATCAAACGGGGAATGAAAGGAAGAGAGGCGCTGTTGAAAATGCGGTGAAAAAATCCCTCCTTGCAAGCATACATATAGCTTGTAAAGGAGGGATTTCATTTTGCTGCGCCCCCGATTTGTGCGGAGAGGGCCGCTTCCGTTCCGCTACGTGTTTTTATTGACATTCGTTTTTTTTATGTTTTCCACAGCGGCCGGGCTTTGGATCGTGAATAAAGGCATTGAGCCGGTGCTGATGGAAATTGCTGAAACGGAAACGAAACGGATCGCCAATTTGATTATCAATAACGCTCTTGAGAAACAATTTGAAGAAGAAAATCCGAAATTCCAGGAGCTCGTGACTGTCCAGCAAGACAACAGCGGGAGAATCGTGTCCGTCGATTTTAACGCCGAGGCGATCAACCGCATTTTGGAAGAAATAGATGACCATGTGATGGCGAGTTTAAAGGCGGCGACAGAAGGACGGATCGAACGGATGGTGCTGCCTGAGGTCGAATCCGGCCAAGGAGACAGCCGTGGGATCATTTACTATATCCCGCTCGGCCAAGTGACGAACAACGTGCTGCTCGCCAATCTCGGCCCGCGCGTTCCGGTGCAGTTTCAGATCGTTGGCAATGTCGATTCGGAAGTGACGAAAGAAATTCGAGCGTATGATATTAACAGTTTTTTTATTGAAATTGATATTCATGTATCGGTCGACATCCAAGTCGTCATTCCTTTTGCATCGAAAATTTCCAATGTGACAACAGATATTCCAGTTGTGATGCGCTTTATTCCGGGAGAAGTGCCGCAATTTTACAACAAAAACGGCGGTCAAGTCGGCCCGTCGGTTCCGCTTCCGAAGCGCTAGTTCAGAAAATGGTTTTGCCGGAAACATGGAAACGTTATACAACAAAAGCGTCGATCCGGCGTCCTTTTCCAGGCTCGCCTGCTCTCCACGACGGGGAGCGAACGAGCTTTTTTGTTTTCAAAAAGAAAAGAGCTAGACGAGCCGACGTAAATTTTGTAATATTATATTAAATTGAAAATAGTTTTATTATTTACATAAGGTCTAGAGGGGATGTGGGAGCCGAGGCAAAGGGACAGGAAACAAGAAGGGCCGGTTTTGGAAGCGGCCTCCTTTCAACACATGATGATCGTGCGCACGGGAACGGCGCTTGATTCGTGGAATGCCGCTAGGCGCACATCGGTGACAGAACATTTTGAATAATGGGGGGAACAAGAAATGAAGAAAAAAAGAACAGCAGGTGTCTTTTTCTCATTGATGCTGACGGCAGGTCTTTTGGCCGGCTGCGGCGGCAACCAACAAAGCGGCAGTTCTTCAGGCGGAAACGGTGGCGGAGGAGGCGGCGATGTCATTAAAATCGGCGCCAACCTTGAGCTCTCCGGCGGGGTCGCTTCGTATGGACAGTCGATCGCCGAAGGAGTAGAGCTGGCGTTTGAGGAAATCAACAAAGAAGGAATCAACGGCAAAAAGTTGGAGTTGGTGAAAGTCGACAACAAATCGGAAGCGGCCGAAGCGACAAACGGCGCCATCAAGCTGATCAGTCAAGATAAAGTCGCTGCCATTATCGGGTCGGCGACGAGCACGAACACGCTCGCTCAAGTGCAAATTGCCAATGACAATAAAGTTCCGATTATTACACCGTCTGGGACGAGCGAAACGGTGACCGTCAAAGATGGCAAAGTGAACGAGTTCGTCTTCCGGACGTGCTTTATCGACCCGTTCCAGGGAACGGTGGCGGCCAAATTTGCGCTGAACGACTTGAAAGTAAAAAAGGCGGCTGTTTTGATCGACAGCGCGAGCGATTACTCGAAAGGGCTGGCGGCGTCATTTAAAGAAACATTTACAGCCGGCGGCGGCCAAATTGTTGCCGAAGAAGCGTATGTGGCGAAAGACACCGACTTCCGCGCCACGCTGACGAGCATTAAATCGGCCAATCCGGAATTTTTATTCTTGCCGGGCTACTATGAAGAAGTCGGTTTGATCGTCAAACAAGCGCGCGAGCTTGGGTTGAACGTCCCGATCATGGGCGGCGACGGCTGGGATTCGCCAAAACTGATTGAGCTTGCCGGCAAAGACGCGTTGAACAATACGTACATTACGAACCATTATTCGTCGGGCGACCCGGACCCGAAAATTCAAGAATTTGTCAAAGCGTTCCAAGCGAAATACAATAAAGCGCCGGACGCCTTTAACGCCCTTGGCTACGATACGGCATACTTCTTGGCGGATGCCATCAAACGGGCTGGCAGCGCCGATCCGGTGAAAATTAAAGACGCGCTGGCGCAAACGAAAGATTTGCAGCTTGTCACGGGAACATTTACGGTCGATCAAAACCACAATCCTGTCAAATCGGCCATTATTTTGGAATACAAAGACGGGCAGCAGCAATTTAAAACAAAAGTGAATCCGTAATAAAAGGCTGGATGGATGCGTGGACAGGGGAGGCCCCTAAGGGGCGCCCTCCCATCCGGCATTTCTTTTGGTCAACGACGAGTTTTCGTTAAGGAGCGTGCGATCATGGAACTCATTCAACAGCTGGTCAACGGCATTTCGCTAGGCAGCATTTATGCGCTCATCGCGCTTGGCTATACGATGGTGTATGGCATCGTCCGGCTCATTAACTTCGCCCATGGCGACGTCTTTATGATTGGTTCATTCGTCGGTTTTTACGCTGTGACGATGCTTCACGTCGGCTTTGTTCCGGCGCTGTTGCTGGCGATGGCCTCTTGCGCCGTGCTTGGGATGATCATCGAGCGGATTGCCTACAAGCCGCTGCGCAATGCGGCGCGCATCGCGGTGCTTATTACGGCGATCGGCGTATCGCTCTTGATTGAGTACGTCACGATTTATTTGCGCGGGGCGCAGCCGGAAGCGTATCCGAGCACATTGCTTCCGGATCGGAACTTGGAGCTGTTTGGCGTTGTCATCAGCAGCCAGTCGCTGTTCATCCTCGGCACGTCCCTCGTTTTGATGGTCCTTCTTCAGTTCATCGTTCACCGGACAAAAATCGGGAAAGCGATGCGCGCCGTCTCTCATGATGCGGAAGCGGCCCGGTTAATGGGGATTAATGTCGACAATACGATTTCGGCCACGTTCGCCATCGGTTCGGCGCTTGCGGGGGCGGCAGGCGTTATTTTCGGCATTTATTATACAAAAATCGAGCCATTGATGGGCATTCTTCCCGGATTAAAAGCGTTTGTCGCCGCCGTGTTGGGCGGAATCGGCATCATTCCGGGAGCGATGGTCGGGGGGCTTTTGCTTGGCGTCATCGAATCGCTCGTCAGCGGGCTCGGCTACTCGCTTTGGCGCGACGGAGTGGCGTTTGTCATTTTAATTCTCATCCTCATTTTCCGGCCGGCCGGATTGTTTGGCAAGAACGTACGAGAAAAAGTGTAAAGGATGGTAGGGAACAATGGCAACTTGGAAGCGGACGCGTGGATTTTGGGTTTCCGTCATACTGGCCTTCTCCTTTTTCGTTGTTGTCGAGTGGCTGATCGCAAGCGGAACGTTAAACATCTTTTATGTGAATACCCTCTTTTTTATGGCGATTAATGTCATTTTGGCCGTCAGCCTTCATTTAATTATCGGCATCACCGGACAGTTTTCGATTGGACATGCCGGCTTTTTCGCCGTCGGCGCTTACGCTTCAGCCGTCATGACGATGAAGCTGCAGCTACCGTTTGCGGTCGGCGTCTTGACCGCTGGGATCGCGGCGATGCTCGCCGGCCTCGTCATCGGCGTGCCGAGCCTGCGTTTAAAAGGCGATTACTTGGCGATCGCCACGCTTGGGTTTGGCGAAATTGTCCGCATCGCGCTCTTGAACATCGATTACGTCGGCGGGGCGAGCGGCATGACGGTGACGCATATGACGACATGGCCGTGGGTGTTCGCCTGCCTGTTTGTCACGATTTTGGTGATCGCCAACTTCACGAACTCGACGCACGGACGGGCGTGCATCTCGATCCGCGAAGATGAAATCGCCGCCGATGCCATGGGGATCAACACGACGTATTACAAAGTGGCGGCGTTTGTGATCGGTTCGTTTTTCGCCGGCATCGCCGGAGCGCTGTATGCGCACCACTTTTACATCATTCAGCCATCGAACTTTGGCTTCCTGAAATCGTTCGACATTTTGATTTTCGTCGTCCTCGGTGGGCTCGGCAGCCTATCCGGCGCGGTGGTGGCCGCGGTGTTGCTGACGATCGTTTCGACGTTCTTGCAAAACTATCCGGAAACGCGGATGATCATTTACAGCATCGTCTTGATTTTGGTGATGCTGTACCGTCCAACCGGGTTGATGGGGACGAAAGAACTATCTTCGCTCTTCAAATGGCGGAAGGCAGCGCAGGGAGGAATGAATCATGGCGGCAAAAACACCGTTGCTTAAAGCAGAAAACGTCGGCATCCAGTTTGGCGGGCTGAAGGCGCTCTCCGGTGTGACGATGGAGCTGCATCAAGGGGAGCTTGTCGGGCTCATCGGCCCGAACGGCGCGGGGAAAACGACGCTGTTTAACTTATTGACGGGCGTGTATGTGCCGACTGACGGGCGGATTATGCTTGATGGCGAGACGTTGAACGGACTGCCGCCGTATAAAATTACGCGCAAAGGGATCAGCCGGACGTTTCAAAACATTCGCCTGTTCGGCGAGCTGTCGGTGCTCGACAACGTGAAAGTCGCCTACCATGCGCACGCCCGCCATTCGATCGCGAGCTCCATTCTCCGCCTCCCGTCCCATTTCCGCGGTGAAAAGGAAATGGAAGAAAAGGCGATCGAGTTTTTGAACATTTTTCAGCTTGACGGCGTCATGCACGAGAAGGCGAAAAACTTGCCGTACGGCCAGCAGCGCCGGCTTGAGATCGCTCGGGCGCTGGCGGCGCAGCCAAAAGTGCTTTTGCTTGATGAGCCGGCCGCCGGCATGAACCCGCAAGAAACGAAAGAATTGATGAAGTTGATTGCGTTCATTCGCGAACGGTTTGCGTTGACGATTTTGTTGATTGAGCATGACATGTCGCTTGTGATGGGCATATGCGAGCGCATTTACGTGTTGGATCACGGCCAGCTGATCGCCGAAGGCACGCCGGAACAAGTGCGCAGCAACCCGAAAGTGATCGAGGCTTACCTTGGCGAGGAGGTGTCGTGACCATGTTGAAAGTGGATGGAATCGATGTGTTTTACGGCAACATTCATGCCTTAAAAGGCGTATCGCTTGAGGTGAACAAAGGCGAGATCGTCACGCTGATCGGCGCAAACGGCGCCGGCAAAACGACGCTTCTGAAAACCATTTCCGGGCTGCTTAGGCCGAAAAACGGCGACATCGTGTATGAGGGAGCCTCGATCGCCGGCAAGGCGGCGCAGACGATCGTCAAGCAAGGCATTTCCCACGTGCCGGAAGGGCGGCGCGTGTTCGCCAATATGACGGTCGAGGAAAACTTGGAGCTCGGCGCGTTTTTGCGCAAAGACAAAGAAGGCATTCAACAAGACTTTGCCAAAGTCTTTCAGCTGTTCCCGCGCCTTGAGGAGCGGCGCAAGCAGCTGGCCGGCACGCTTTCGGGCGGCGAGCAGCAAATGCTCGCCATCGGCCGCGCGCTCATGGCGCGCCCGAAGCTGCTCTTGCTTGACGAACCGTCGATGGGGCTCGCGCCGCTTTTGGTCAAAACGATTTTCCGCATCATTCAGGAAATCAACGAGTCGGGGACGACGATTTTGCTTGTCGAACAAAACGCCCATATGGCGCTCTCCATCGCCCATCGCGCCTATGTCCTTGAATCGGGGCGCGTCGTCTTGTCGGGAACGGCGAGCGAGCTGCAGGCGAGCGAGCAGGTGAAGCAGGCGTATTTGGGCGGGCATTGAGAAGCGATAGGCGGAAGAACGTCAGCGGAAAGCCGTTTCGGACGGTTGTGCCGCCGTGGAAAAAAGGCTGATTCCAACTTGGAGATCAGCCTTTTTCCGTCATTGCCGTTTCGGCCGGCGAACGCCGGCTGGGATGGACGGACGGGAAACATCGGCGTCCGGGACGTCTCTGCTCTTGAAAAAACATGCCGCTTATTTGGGCGGCTGGCGTTGGCGGAGAGACCCCCGTCGCGCCAGCCCCCGCGCGGCTAGCGGCGCCGTTGTTGCCGCTCGGCCCGCTCCCATGCTTTTAGGTGCGGGTACGGGTCAAACGCCCATTCGGTATAGCCGTTGTCTTTGTACATGCCGTAGTGAAGATGGGGCGGAAATTTCCCCGCCGTGCCGGGCGGACCGTAGCCAGAGCTGCCGACTGAACCGATGATCGTCCCCGGCTCGACGATTTGCCCCTCGCGAAGATCGGCGGCGAAGCCGTTCAAATGGGCAAAGTAATGGTACGTGTTGTTGATGTCGCGGATGCCGATGCGCCAGCCGCCGTATTTGTTCCACCCTTTCAGCTCGACGATGCCATAGCACGTCGAGCGCACCGGAACGCCGTAGCCGGCGAAAATGTCGGTTCCTTCATGAATGCGCCGCCCGCCCCAGCCGCGCGCATCCCCCCATGTATCGCGGTAGCTGTAATTGGCCCCTAGCGGAAGCGGAAACACGTGGTTGTCCAATTTCAACGTCTGATACTTTTTATAAATTCTCGCCTTTCCTAAAATCAAGTCGACGGTTTTGGCGCGTTGGTAATAGTTCCAAAGCGCGATTTTGATATGGCGGTGATCGATGCCGTACGTCTGCAAATAGCGGGCCATGGCCATGATCACATCGTCATCGTCATCCGCCCGCGCATAGCCGTCGCCGTCTCCGTCCACGCCGAGGCCTCCAAACTGGGAGATGGTGAACGGGTCTGTATCATGCGGGTTTTTGTTCAGCGGCCCGGCCCATATTTCCGGCTTCATATAAATGCCGAGAACGCCGGTCGGTTTGGGCAAGTCGCGGCGCACTTGCCGGACGTTTCGCTCATACTGGTCAATGGCCGCAAAGTAATACCACGGGATCAAGGAAACGGCCTCGGCCTTTTTGTACAGCTCCATTCGCTTTTCATACACCGCTTCTTCCTGTTCCGCCGCCGAAGCCGCGCCGGCGGCGATCCACAGCATCGCTGCCGCCGATATGGCGGCAAGCCATCGATGCACGCGTATTCCCCCTTTCCGCCCGTTTCATATGTTTAGTTTGGGGAGAAACGGGAATTTCATAAATGTTAAAAGGAGGAAAATCGTCTGATGGACGATTTTTTTGTGTTTTCCTGCGCTTTTCATTATAATGAGAAATGAACAATCATGACAAGTGGAGTGAGAACGATGGCGACGAAAGAAGAACACGTCCGCAAGCCGGACTGGTTGAAAATCAAGTTGAACACGAACGAGAATTATATCGGTTTAAAGAAGCTGATGCGGGAAAACCGTTTACATACCGTTTGCGAGGAAGCGAAGTGCCCAAACATTCACGAATGCTGGGCCGTACGGCGGACGGCGACGTTTATGATTTTAGGCAGCGTCTGCACGCGCGCCTGCCGCTTTTGCGCCGTCAAAACCGGGCTGCCGACCGAGCTCGATTGGCAGGAGCCGGAACGCGTCGCGGAATCGGTGCGCATCATGAACTTGAAACACGTCGTCGTCACCGCCGTCGCCCGCGATGACCTAAAAGACGGCGGGGCGGCGGTATTCGCCGAAACAGTGCGCGCCATCCGCCGGAAAAACCCGTTTACGACGATCGAGGTGCTGCCGTCGGATATGGGCGGGGTGTATGAAAACTTGAAAATTTTGATGGATGCCCGCCCTGACATTTTAAACCATAACATCGAAACGGTGCGCCGCTTGACTCCAAGGGTGCGCGCCCGCGCGACGTACGAACGTTCGCTTGAGTTTTTGCGGCGCGCGAAAGAATTGCAGCCGGACATTCCGACGAAATCGAGCATCATGGTCGGCCTTGGGGAAACGAAAGAGGAAATCATGGAAGCGATGGATGACTTGCGCGCCAACCATGTCGACATTTTGACGATCGGCCAGTATTTGCAGCCGACGAAAAAACATTTGAAGGTCGTAAAATATTACCATCCGGATGAGTTTCAAGAGCTGAAAGAAATCGCGTTGAGCAAAGGGTTCAGCCATTGTGAAGCGGGGCCGCTCGTCCGCTCGTCGTACCATGCCGATGAGCAGGTGAGCGAGGCGGCGAAAGCGCGGCAGTTGAAAGCGTAACATCCAACGAACGGCGCGAAAGCAAGCAAGCGTTGTTTCAGCGGCTGAAAGCATCATCTCGGCCGGATGAACGCGAAGAAACGGTCATGCCTTTCATCAAGAAGGCAGACCGTTTCTTTTCCCTAGCGCCCCGCTTTCGTCGCCCGCGGCGTGCCGTCGCGGAAATCGCGGTCTAATTCATCGTTTGTTTCGTTGATCATTTCGCCGTTTTCATTTTCCCCGTCGCTCAGTTTTTTCCCTTGCGGATATTTCAACATCCGCTGAATCGTCGCATCGAGAATTTGGTCGATGTTGCGCGTGTTCGAATCAAGGCGCCCGAAGCGCTCAATGTCCTTCATCAGCTGCGGATTGTCGGCGACATACACATGGTAGTAGCGTGGAACGACGGAAAGCGCTGTTTTTTTCACTTGATCGGCCGTTTGCTGCCGATTGTTCGTGTCCGCGTCATACACGACGAGCACTTCCTCATCCGTGACGAGCGTGGCGACGTCTTTGACGCCCGGTAGCTGGGTGCACAATTTGCTGATTAAATCAGCCGCTTTCTCGCGGTTGAAGGACGGCATGTCGTTATAGCCGTTTGCATCGCCGAGGATCGGGCTTTTTTGATGGCGGACGTAGCCGAAGTTGTTCATCGGCGTGTCATCGCCGTTGGGCACCCCGTTTTCATTGTACAGCTCGTTGCGGTCGGTGACATTGATCGTGTTGCCGCTCCGCTTGTAAATATCGGTGTTGTCGTCCTCGGCCGTCTGTGCGCAGCCGGCTAGGGCGACGGCCGTTCCGAACATAACGGCCAACCATGGTCGTCTCATCGTCAGCACCCCCTTCGCTTTTAGGGTGGCACACGGATGATGGTTTGATGACAGTAATTGATTGGGGGCGATGCATCGTTTATGATGGAAGTGGAAAGGCGAGGTGAGAACAGTGATTTGCATTAACAATCATTGTTACGAACTGGTGGAAAATGTGAAAAACGCCTTTAATGAAGAAGCCTTTCGCGCCCGATATGCGGACATTTTGGCGAAGTACGACTACATTGTCGGGGATTGGGGATACAACCAGCTCCGGTTGCGCGGGTTTTTTGACGACCATAACCAAAAAGCGACGTACGATACGAAAATCAGCACGCTGTCCGAATATTTGTATGAATATTGCAACTTCGGCTGCGCGTATTTTGTGCTGCGCAAGGTGAAACGGTAAGCACGGCAGCCGCCCGCTTGCCGCGAGCGGCTGCCTCGTCATTCGCCTTCGTTGTACGGAAACTGTTCACTCTGATGCGGATCGTCGTGCGGCGGGTGGGCGGCTGGGTCGCGCCTTGGAATGTTTTGGTGGAACGATTTAAACTCGTAGTTGAAGGCGCTGTAATGCCGCTGGCCTTCCTTCCAAGGCGTGCTTTTGTTTTCGACCGGCGCGTCGTCGCGGCGCGGCGAGCCGTACGGCCCTTCTGGGAACTCTTCGGCGGTCAAGAAATTGCGCTGTTTCTCGACGATGGAAAAATCGGCGTATGTTTCCCGTTCCGCCATTCGTCTCACCTTCCTTCGTTCGTGGGCTGTTTCATAAGATGCCCGAAACCGAGGAAGGTTATGAGAGATACTCCTCCAAAAAGGCGCGCAAATCGTTGGCATCTTGTTCATGAAGCTGGTAAGCGTGCTCGATATAGCCTGGCTCCTCCAAATCGTCGCGCCCGAGAATGGCAAAGCGGTTGCTTTGCAAATCGAGCACGAGCCACTTCCCGTAAAAACGATCCGTTTCGATGAGCGCCAAATCAAACCGCTGCCGCTCGCCGACAAAACTGACGAAGCGGACGGCCGCTTCGACGGTGTCGTCGTATAAATAAAACCGTTCGCCCATCATTTGAGCCCCTCCTGTTTTTTCGTCTATGTCCATCATAGCAGACAGGCGGCGAAAACGGGAGACAGAAAATCGCACAAAGGAACGAGGAGGGATGACGGATGTATTTTGTCGATCGCAAAAAACTGGAAGAAACACTCAGCTACATGGAACAAATGCTGGACCGTTACAAGGCCGAGAAGCGATGGGACGAGCCGCTTCGGCAATTGGCGCTCGAACGGATCGCTCATATCGTCATCGAGGCGGTGTTGGACGTCGGCAACGCCATGATCGATGGGTTTATTATGCGCGACCCAGGCAGCTACAACGACATCATCGACATTTTGGCTGACGAACAGGTGATCTCGCCGGCGGATGCTGACCGATTGAAAGCGTTCATTGCCCATCGGAAAATGCTTGTGCACGAATATGCGCGCGTCGATCACGCGAAATTGCTCGCCGATCTGAACGAACATTTGCCGGCGCTTGAGGCGTATCCGAAGGCGGTGCGCGCTTACCTTGAAAACGAGCTCGGCCCGGTGTCGGCGTTTCGCAATTGATGGCGGGAAAGGAGAGCGGATGCATTGAAACGATACAACGGCTACCTCATCGATTTGGACGGGACGATGTACCGCGGCACCGAATGCATCACTGAGGCGCGTACGTTTGTCAACGAGCTGCACCGCCGCGGCATTCCGTATTTGTTTGTCACGAACAATTCGTCGCGCACACCGGCGCAAGTGGCGGAAAAATTGCGTTCGTTCGGCGTGCCGGCGGAGGAGAAGCATGTGTTTACGACAAGCCAGGCGACGGCGAATTACATTTTTGAAAAGAAACCGGATGCTTCCGTGTATGTGATCGGTGAAGAAGGGCTCCAAACCGCCTTGGCGGACAAAGGATTCCGTTTGGCCGGCGAAGATGCGGATGTCGTCGTCATCGGGATTGACCGGCAAATTACATACGAAAAGTTCGCTGTCGCTTGTCTCGCTGTCCGAAATGGAGCGATGTTCATCTCAACCAACGGCGACATCGCTTTGCCGACGGAGCGGGGGCTTTTGCCGGGCAACGGGGCGCTGACGTCGGTCGTCGCCGTATCGACGCAGGTGAAGCCGACATTTATCGGCAAGCCGGAAAAAATCATTATGGAGCAGGCGCTCAAAGTGCTCGGCGTCCCGAAGGAGGACGTGCTGATGATCGGCGACTATTATGAAACCGACATTTTAGCCGGCATGAACGCTGGCATCGATACGCTTTTAGTCCATACGGGCGTTACGACAAAAGAAATGCTCGCCCGCTACGAACGGATGCCGACGTATACGGCCGATTCGCTTTTGGAATGGCTTGACCGCTTGTAAACAACGCCGCTTTGCCTTTTTTGGCAAAGCGGCGTTTCATGTTGCTCGGCGCGGATGGAGGGCGCGCATGGGCGGCGCCGGCGTTACTCCGCATTGGCGGCCCGATGCGCCAGGCGGCTTGACGCCGCCGCGGCGATGGCCCCGACAATGTCGTCCAAAAACGTGTTGCATTTTCCGGTCGATTTATCATTTAAATATTGCAAAATGCCCGGTTTTTGCTTATCGATATATCCGTAGTTCGTAAACCCGATCGATCCGTACACATTGACGATTGACAGCGCCAAAATTTCGTCGACGCCATACAGCCCTTCATCGCGGCGGATGATCGACTGCAGCGGTTCATCGAGCCGACCGTCTTCGGCGAGTTTATCCAATTGGATGCCGGTTAGAATCGCATTTTGCACTTCGCGTTTCGAAATGACGCGGTTGACGTTTTCGATGCACTCCTCCATCGTTAAATCGGGATGATATTTTGATTGCAAGTAATAAACGAGCTCCGCAATTTTTTCCACGGTCACCCCCCGTTCCTCAAGCCAGCGCCGAGCCGTTTGTTCCAGATTGTTCATAATGAATTCGCTCATGAACTTCACCTGTTTCTTTTAGAAAGTCGTTTTCTATATATATGTATCATGTCATAAATCAGTCCGTCATATAAAGAAAAATGCTCATCGGCTTTTTTGGCGCCCGCTGTCATATATAAAAAGTAGCCCTCTTTTTCCGCGGCCATGCGCTGGCTGATCAGCATAGGCGCGTGAATGGGGCCGTTTCATGCTGGAGCGGAGGCGGAATCGGCTCATCGATGGGGCGGCGATGAGATGAAGGTGTGGAACGAGCGGAATGACTGGTTTCGGCAAAAAGGAAAAAGGAGGCGCGGCGATGGAAGAATGGGTGCGTGAACAGTATGGCATGCGCGTCGAGAGGTTGGAGCGAAGCGGACGGCATGCGGCCTTTTGGCATCGGCAGGAGCGTTTTTTGCTCGTTCCCGCCGATGGGCAAAGCGAAGCGGAAATGGAAGAGCGCCAGCAAATGAGCCGCTATTTGCGGGCAAAAGGAGTGGACGGCGTCGGAGAACTGGTCAAAACGACGTCCGGAACGTATATCGCTTCCTATAATGGACAGCCGTTGGCGCTCGTTCGCGCTCCGCTTCCGGCGGCTCGCTTTCGTTCGCTCGGAAGGGAATTGGCGGTGATGCATGAATGCGGGAGAACATGTCCATGGCCGATCGTCGCCTGCCGGCGCATCGGCCAATGGCGGGAGCTGTGGGCGAAGCGGATCGATCAAATGGAGGCGTTTTGGTCGAGCAAGCTCGCTTCCGGGCCGTCGTCGCTGTTTGATCGTCTGTTTATCGAATCGTTCCCGTATTATTTAGGCTTGGCGGAAAACGCGGTGCAATACGTGGCGGACACGGAGATTGACGAAGAACCAGGGCGCATCGATTACGCGGCATTTTGCCATGAGCGTCTCCCCGAGGCGAAGTGGGTTGGGGGGGGAGAAGCGAAGCTGCCGACCGACTGGGTGTATGACCATTGCGCCCGCGATTTGGCGGAATGGGTGCGCCATTTGTACGAAAAGAGCGGACTTGGCTGTCAGCGGGCGGTGCGGCAGTTTTTTCAAGAGTATGAACATGCGGCGCCGCTGTCGCCGTTTGCGTGGCGGCTTGTTTACGCCAGGTTGTTGTTTCCGCTTTCCTATTTTGAATGTGTCGAGGCATATTATATCGCTGTGGATGAGAGCGAACGGACAAGGCGGGAGGGGGAGTTGCGGCGCTTGCTCGATCGATCGCACGAGTACGAGCGGTTTTTGGCTTCGTTTGCCAAGATCGCCGGCATCTCGAACCGCATCCGCCTGCCGGCGGTCGAGTGGCTGCCGCCGGCGTAACGCAGGGAAGACAGCCTCCCGCTTTTTTTGGCCCAAACGAAAAAACGACCGCTTCCCTGCCGTTACACCCTAAGGACAACTTCCCGTTTTTTTTCGGCCAAAGTTGTGATAAGATTTAGAAAAAACGATGCAGGAGGCTGCACCATGACGAAGCCGTATGTATTCATTACGCGAAAATTGCCCGAGGACGTGGTCGCGCCGCTTTTGGCCATCGCTGAAGTAGAGATGTGGCCCCATGAAGATATGGCCGTGCCGCGCGATGTGCTCGTTAAAAAGGCGAAACGGGCGACGGCCATCTTGCCGATGGTGTCTGATCCGATCGATGAAGACGTCTTGTCCGCCGGTTCGGTGCTCCGAGTCGTCGCCAATATGGGCGTCGGCTATGACAACATTGACGTGCCGGCGGCAACAAAGCGCGGCATTCTCGTTTGCAATACACCCGATGTATTGACCGATACGACGGCCGATTTGACGTTTGCGCTTTTATTGGCCACCGCCCGCCGCCTCGTGGAAGCGGCTGAATTTTTGAAGGAAGGAAAATGGAAAAGCTGGAGCCCGTTTTTGCTTGCGGGCGCCGATGTCCATCATAAAACGATTGGCATCGTCGGCATGGGCAACATCGGGCAGGCCGTGGCGAAACGGGCGAAGGGGTTTGACATGAACGTGCTGTATCACAACCGCTCCCGCCGTCCGGAGGCGGAAGAGAAGCTGGGCGCCGTCTACCGCCCGTTTGCCGACTTGCTGGCGGAGAGCGATTTTGTCGTCTGCTTGACGCCGCTCACCTCCGAGACGCGCCATTTGTTCAACCGCGAGGCGTTCCGGCAAATGAAGAAGTCCGCGATTTTCATTAACGCGGCGCGCGGAGCGGTCGTCGATGAACAGGCGCTGTATGAGGCGCTAGTCGTCGGGGAGATCGCCGCGGCGGGATTGGATGTGTTTGAACACGAGCCGGTCGCGGCCGATCATCCGCTCGTTTCGCTTCCGAACGTCGTCGCCTTGCCGCATATCGGCAGCGCCACGTACGAAACGCGGCGCGCCATGATGACGTTGGCGCGCGACAACATCATCGCCGTGCTCGAAGGACGGCCGCCGTTGACGCCGGTAAACCGGATCTCGTAAAAATTTTCATTGCCAAATGGCCGATCGTCTTTTATAATGTCTACTATAAAAATACAAATGTCTACTGTGCGTAAACAGAAGGGGCGGGAATCATGGAAAAACCAATTTTGGTCGGATTGTTAGGATTAGGAACGGTCGGGAGCGGCGTAGTCAAAATTATTGAAAACCATCAGGAAAAGTTGATGCATCAGGTTGGCTGCCCGGTGAAGGTGAAAAAAATCCTTGTCCGGGATGTACAGAAACCGCGTGATGTCGCCGTTGACCCGTCGCTCCTTACGACGAGTGCGGCTGAGGTGATTGACGATCCGGACATTGATGTCATCATCGAAGTGATGGGCGGCATTGAGGAGACAAAAGAGTGGCTGTTGCGGGCGCTGCGCCAAGGGAAGCATGTCGTGACCGCCAATAAAGACTTAATGGCCGTCTACGGGTCGGAGCTGCTTCGGGCGGCGGCGGAATACCGCTGCGATTTGTTTTATGAAGCGAGCGTCGCCGGCGGCATTCCGATTTTGCGCAGCTTGGTCGACGGCTTGGCGTCGGACCGGATTACGAAGCTCATGGGCATTGTGAACGGG
Source organism: Geobacillus zalihae (assembly GCF_030414215.1). NCBI lineage: Bacteria > Bacillati > Bacillota > Bacilli > Caryophanales > Anoxybacillaceae > Geobacillus > Geobacillus zalihae. Next base: position 2,980,169 of record NZ_CP129217.1, on the reverse strand, counting down.
ACGACGAACTACATTTTGACGAAAATGTCGCAAAACGGCGCTTCCTATGAGGACGTGCTCGCCGAAGCGCAGGCGCTCGGGTTTGCGGAAGCCGATCCGACGTCAGACGTCGAAGGGCTGGATGCGGCGCGGAAAATGGCGATTTTGGCCCGCCTGGGCTTTTCAATGGACATCGACTTGGACGATGTGCAAGTGAAAGGCATCACCCAAGTGACGGAGGAAGACTTGAACTACGGGAAGCGGCTCGGCTACACGATGAAATTGATCGGCATCGCCCAGCGCGACGGGCAGAAGGTCGAGGTGAGCGTCCAGCCGACGTTTTTGCCGGATTCGCATCCGTTGGCGTCCGTGCACAACGAATACAATGCGGTGTACGTATACGGCGAAGCGGTCGGAGAGACGATGTTTTACGGGCCGGGGGCCGGGAGCTTGCCGACGGCCACGGCGGTTGTCTCCGACTTGGTCGCGGTGATGAAAAATATGCGCCTTGGCGTCAACGGCCGCTATGCCGTCGCGCCGCAATATGAAAAGCAGTTGAAGACTCCGGCGGAAATTTTCTCGAAATACTTTTTGCGCATTCACGTCAAAGACCAGGTCGGCGCGTTTGCCAAAATTACGACGCTGTTTTCCGAGCGCGGGGTGAGCTTTGAGAAAATTTTGCAATTGCCGCTGAAAGAGGATGGCCTAGCGGAAATCGTCATCGTCACGCATGACGCCTCGCAGCAAGACTACGAAGACATTTTGCAGCAGCTCGGCGATTTGGAAATCGTCGAACGGGTGCAAAGCTCGTATCGAGTGGAAGGAGAGAAACGGTAATGGCATGGAAAGGGCTGCTTGACGCCTACGGCGATTTTTTGCCGCTCTCTGCGGCGACGCCGAGGCTGTCGCTTTGCGAAGGGAATACGCCGCTCATCCCGCTGCCGCGCTTGTCGGAGGAGCTCGGCATTGCGCTCTATGTCAAGGTCGAAGGGGCGAATCCGACCGGTTCGTTTAAAGACCGCGGCATGGTGATGGCGGTGGCCAAGGCGAAAGAGGAAGGAAGCCATACGATCATCTGCGCCTCAACCGGCAATACATCGGCTTCAGCGGCCGCCTATGCGGCGCGCGCCGGCATGCGCTGCCTCGTCGTCGTTCCGAACGGCAAGATCGCTCTCGGCAAGTTGGCGCAAGCCGCCATGTATGGCGCGGAAATTTTTGCGATTGACGGCAACTTTGACGAGGCGCTGAAGATGGTGCGCCGGTTGAGCGAAACGGCGCCGATTACGCTCGTCAACTCGGTCAATCCGTACCGGATCGAAGGGCAAAAAACGGCGGCGTTTGAAGTGTGCGACCAGCTTGGGCGCGCCCCGGACGTGCTCGCCATTCCAGTCGGCAACGCCGGCAACATCACCGCCTATTGGAAAGGGTTTAAGGAGTACCATGAAGCGAAAGGAACGGGCCTGCCGCAAATGCGCGGCTTTGAAGCGGAAGGAGCGGCGGCGATCGTCCGCAACCGGGTGATTGAACAGCCGGAGACGGTGGCGACCGCGATCCGCATCGGCAATCCGGCGAGCTGGGACAAAGCGGTCGAGGCGGCGAGCGAGTCGCGCGGGAAAATTGATGAGGTGAGCGACGCAGAAATTTTGGCCGCCTACAAGCGGCTCGCCCGGACGGAAGGCATTTTTGCCGAACCGGCGTCATGCGCGGCGATCGCCGGGGTGATCAAGCAGCGCGAACGGAACGAAATCGAACGCGGCAGCCTCGTCGTCGCGGTTCTCACTGGCAACGGATTGAAAGACCCGGCCATCGCCTTGGAGACCGCGGCGATCGAACCGATCGTGCTGCCGAACGATGAACAAGTTGTCTTGGAGCATTTGCAAGGGGTTGTCCGGGCATGAAAGAAGACGAGATGTTGAAGATCGTCGTTCCGGGAAGCACGGCGAACCTAGGTCCAGGATTTGACTCGATTGGGCTCGCGGTCAATCGCTATTTGACGCTTGATGTCCGCTTGGCGGATGCGTGGTCGTTTGCGCCAAAGACAGCGGAAGTGAGCGGTATTCCGCGCGGGACGGACAATTTGGTGTACCAAGTGGCGGCGGAGACGGCGGACGTTTACGGCCGCCGGCTGCCAAGCTGTGCGGTCGATGTGTACAGCGACATTCCGTTTACGCGCGGGCTCGGGAGCAGCGCGGCGGCGGTCGTCGCCGGCATTGAGCTCGCCGACGCGCTGCTTGGGCTTCAGTTGCCGCGCGAGCAAAAGATGGAGTTGGCGACTCGATACGAAGGACATCCGGACAATGTCGGCGCCTCGTTGTACGGGGGGCTTGTCATCGGCTGCTGCCGCGAGGCGGGCGTGGATGTCGTCCATATTCCCGAATTGGATGTAGAGCTTGTCGCCATTATTCCCGAGTATGAACTGGAAACGAAAAAAGCGCGCGGGCAGCTGCCGGAACAATGGACGAGAGAGAGGGCGGTCGAGGCGAGCGCCGTCAGCAACGTTCTCGTCGCCGCGTTGCTCACGAAAAACTGGAAGCTTGCCGGCCGGATGATGGCCGCCGATCTGTTCCATCAGCCGTATCGGAGACAGCTCGTTCCGGAACTCGAGCGGGCCGAGGCGCTCGCTCTTGAATACGGAGCGATCGGTGCAGCGCTGAGCGGAGCGGGGCCGACGGTGCTCGTCTTTGCCGAACCGGGCCAAGGAGAGCGGCTCGCGCGCCGGCTGCGCCCGCATTTTCCGACGTGCGACATCGCGCGTCTTTCCGTCGAGCCGCGCGGCAGCTGCGTCTACAAGCTGGCGCTTGAAGCTTGAACCTTCTTGGGCGCCGGCGCGAACAGAAGTCCGTTCAGCGGCCTGGCCGTTTCGCCGCCGCGCTTGGGAGCGGGCGAACGATATGACGGTTTTCCTTGCACAATTGGAAGGAAACGAAAACGGAGAAGCGCCCGATCAGGCGGGTTGTGGCTGCCCATCAAAAGCCTCCCCGTCGGCTCGCCGCCCCGCTGGCGATAAAAAAATCCGAACAGCGGCCGCTGTTCGGATTTTTCATATTAAAACACTTGTTCCACTTCGACGACGCCCGGCACTTCTTCAAACAAGGCGCGCTCAATTCCGGCTTTGAGCGTAATCGTCGAGCTCGGGCAGCTGCCGCACGCGCCGAGGAGGCGAAGTTTCACGACGCCGTCTTCGACATCGACGAGTTCGCAGTCGCCGCCGTCGCGAAGCAGGAACGGACGCAGTTTATCCAACACTTCTTGCACTTGTTCTTTGATTTCTTGATCCGTCATTTCCATCGACTCCTTTCCTTAGTTTTTATTATAATCATGGTGACAAAAAAAATCTAATGATAAATTTTGCTTTTGCAAAGGGTGACAACGATGACATTCAAGCCGGTTGAAATTTGTGTGTACGGGGCTGACGTCATTTGCCCGGCATGCGTGCAGCTGCCGTCGTCGAAAGAAACGTACGAGTGGCTCGAGGCCGCGCTGCGCCGCAAGTATCCGGATCAGCCGTTTGTGATGACGTACGTCGACATTTTTGCGCCGCCGGCCGATGACGAGGAGAAGCGGGAGCTCGCGCAGACGATCGTCGAAGAAGATTGGGTGTACCCGGTCGTGGTGATCGAAGGAAACGTCGTCGCCGAAGGCAACCCGCGGCTCAAGGCGATTTGTGCAGAAATGGAAAAATTTGGGTATCAACCGTCGGCGCCGGAAGGGAAAAAGGCGGAATGAACTCCGCCTTTTTCATCGAATAAGGGTCAGTTGTGCTATCAATACCCATGGTGATGCTTGTACATCCACAAAATGCCTGATTTCAACAAACGCGGCACCCGGCCGGTGAGCGGGCGGTCGGCGAGCAAGCCGAAGCCGTGCTTTTTGCCGAGCGAGCCGAGAATGCCTTTTAATTTGATCGGCGGGAATTCGCTCGGTGGTTCTTCTCCGTTCCACCGCTTTTGCAGCACTTGGACGATTTGCTCGGCTTGCGCTTCAGCGAGCTGGGCGCTCGGGGAATGCGGCAGGCTCGCACAGTCGCCGACGACGTAGGCGTTTTCATAGCCGGGGATGTGATGGCGCTTCGTCAGCACCACGCGGCCTTGCTTGTCCTTTTCGACATTCAGTTCGCGGACGACGCGGTTGGGCTGAATGCCGGCCGTCCAGACGATGACGTCGCACTTGACCGGCTCGTCGTGGTTGTACAAGACGCCAGGTTCGACTTTCGTGACGTTGGAGTTGCGGACGATTTCCACCTTGTGTTCAACGAACCATCCTTCCACATAATCGCTCAACCGTTTCGGAAACATCGGCAAAATGCGCTCACCGCGGTCAAACAGCTTAATGTGCAAGTCCGGACGGCTCTCCGCCAGTTCGCTGGCCAGTTCGACGCCGCTCAATCCCGCGCCGACGATGCCGACCGTCGCTTTCGGCGGCAAATTGTTCAGCGCTTCATAGGCGGCGCGCGCCTTATCGATCGACTGGATGCTGTACGTATGCGCCTCGGCGCCCGGCACCCCGTGGTATTTGTCTTCGCAGCCCAATCCGATCACGACATCATCGTAGCGGACGCTGCTCCCATCCTTTAAATGGACGAGCTGCTGGTCGAGATCAATCGAGACGACTTCGCCGAATTGGTACACAAGCTGCGGATGTTCCGGAAACGGGACGCGGATGTGATGGTCGCTGACCGTTCCCGCGGCCAAGGCGTAATATTCCGTTTTTAAACAATGGTACGGAACGCGGTCGATGAGGATAATATGAATGTCGTTTGGCAATTCGTCCGGGAGGAGGCGCTGCAAAATGCGCATATTGCCGTATCCTCCGCCAAGCAATACAAGTTGTCTCATCGTGAAAAATCCCCTTTTGTCGAGTTTCTAAAGCCGACAATGCCATAGAAAAGTATAACGAAATTGTGACAAAAGAACAATCATTTTTCCGCTTCCTTGATCGAACGAGCATGTCCATTGACGCCGCGCCGGAAAACCGCTACGATGGGAAGAGGAAGGTGAACCGCATATGATGTTGCCCATCATCGAATTTTGCATCAGCAACTTAGCCAGCGGGTCGTACAAAGCAATGGAAATGTTGGAAAAGGATCCGAACTTGGACATCATGGAATACAGTTGCTTAAGCTATTGCACACGCTGCGCGGAAACGCTGTTTGCGCTCGTCAACGGCGAGTTTGTCAGCGGCGAAACGCCCGAGCAGCTCGTGGAAAATATTTATCGGCATCTCGAGGAAAACCCAATGTTTTAACGAAAAAAGGAGGATGTCCGCGATGCGGCATCCTCTTCAATGTATAATGAAAAAACGGGGGATATTCCCATTGTGCCCAGGAGATGCCGCCATTATACATGCGAAGCGCAAAAAATGTTCAGGAGGGAGTCATGTGCGTTCTTTTTCGTTTACGAAAATGCACGGATTGGGTAATAGTTACATATACGTCGACTTGTTCCGCGAAACATTGCCCGAGGAGGAGCTGCCGGCGATCGCCCGCAGCGTCGCCGATGTCCACACAGGCATCGGCTCCGATGGCTTGATTCTCATTTGTCCATCGGAGAAAGCGCCACTCAAAATGCGCATTTTTAACAGCGACGGCTCGGAAGGGAAAAACTGCGGCAACGGCTTGCGCTGCGTGGCGAAATACGCGTACGAGCACGGCATCGTCCGCGACCGCACCTTTTTGATTGAAACGCTCTCCGGGGTTGTCGAAGCCCGTGTTGCAGTAGCAGATGGCGAAGTGACAAGCGTGACGGTCGATATGGGCGAGCCGCGCCTTGAGCGCAGCGCCATTCCGATGGTTGGACCAAAAGCGGAACGAGTCGTCGCCGAGCCGTTTGCCATCGCTGGGGGCGAATATGAAATGACGGCGGTGTCCATGGGCAACCCGCATGTGATCTTTTATGTCGACGACATCCGCCGTGCGCCGGTGACGACGCTTGGCCCGCTCGTCGAAAAAGATCCGCGCTTTCCGGAAGGGGTGAACGTCGAGTTTGTCGAAGTGGTGAACGAGCGCGAGCTTCATTTCCGCGTCTGGGAGCGCGGCTCCGGCGTGACGCAGGCGTGCGGGACCGGAGCGTGCGCGGCGGTCGTCGCTTCCGTGTTAAACGGCAAAACGGTGCGCGGGGAGGAAACGGTCGTCCATTTGGCCGGCGGCGATTTAACGATCGTATGGGGGCACGACGGGCGCGTGCGCATGACCGGTCCGGCGGAGACCGTGTGCACCGGCGTTTATTACTACCGAGGCGGGCGGAACGGTTGAGCACCGAAAGGCGAAGACGGTATACTATAAGGGAAGAGGGAGCCATTCAAGACGATTCGCCCTATCCGAGTCGTCGGGCGAATCGGTCGAAAAACGGCCAAGTTGTTTGGCCAGTGTCAACCGTTAAAGGAGGGATCATGGATGGCAGAGGCAGTTATTACGCTGACAGAAGCGGCAGCGTTTCAAATCAAAGATATGATGAAAGAGCAGGGAGAAGAGGGCGCGTACTTGCGCGTCGGCGTCCATGGCGGCGGCTGCAGCGGGTTGTCGTACGGCATGGGCTTTGACCATGAGCGGCGTGAGGATGACATCGAATTTGAGCAACACGGCATCAAAATTTTGGTGGACCGCGACAGCGCGCCGATTTTGCGCGGAACGGTCATCGACTATAAACAGTCGCTGCTTGGCGGCGGGTTTACGATCAACAATCCGAACGCCATTGCGACATGCGGCTGCGGCTCCTCGTTCCGCACAGCGACCAATGCCGGCACGCCGGAGCAATGCTAAGCAGGCGGGGTGACGTCCCATCTGCCTGGCAGAGGCAAACGGCCTGCCTTGCCGTGATCGTCGGGCTCTTGAGAAGGCCGGTTTTCGCCGCACGGCCGGTTGAAAACGCGGGCGTGTACCGACTGGCGAAATGTTGGAAGGGTGGTCTTTCCCTCACGAAATTGGGGAAAACGGCCGCGCTCCAACATCGGCCTTTTCGGGAGCGCCAAAGGAGGAGAAACGATGAAAGGACAAATCAATGTCATCTTGGCGCTTGTCTTGGCGCTCATTGTGGCGCTGCTGGCGGTGGCGAATGTCGAGCAGGTGACGATCCATTATTTAGTCGGCGAAACCCGCTTGCCGCTCATTATCGTCATTTTAGGTTCGGCCGTCCTTGGCGGCCTTGTCGTCGGCATGCTCGGATGGGTGCGTTTGTTCAGCCTGCGCCGGCAGGTGAAGCTGCTTGAGAGAGAGCGGGAGGAATGGACGAAAAACAAGGCTGGGAATACTGATGGCGAGTCGGTTTCGCTGGAGCGAGAGGGATGAGGCATGAGCATGGCGCCCCCAACAAAGAGGGGCGCCTTTTGCTTGAAAAACGGGTGTGGACGGGGCGGGCTATATGAATGGCTCCAATCAGTCGGGATGCGGCGTTAAGGCGAAATGCCGAGCGCCCCTTCGCTTCCGCTTGTTTTCCCGACGGAGCGCCATTAAAACAGCGATGTCGAGTGCGCCGGCTGCATCCGCGCCGTCGGGTCGATGTACGTTTTGGCGCTGCTGATGGCGATCGGCGCTTCGCCAAAGCCGCAGGCGATCAGCTTGATTTTCCCGTCGTACGTGCAAATGTCGCCCGCCGCATACACGCCGGGGATGTTCGTTTCCATCCGCGAGTTGACTTTGATCGCATTTTTTTCGATGTCAAGCCCCCAGTTTTTGATGGGGCCAAGCGAAGAAATAAAGCCGTAGTTGACAATGACGGCGTCGACATCGATCGTTTCTTTCGTTCCTTCTTTCACATGCTCGAGGATGACTTGGCGGATGGCGTGTTCATCGCCGACGAGTTCAACGGGCACAAACGGCGTTTTCACTTGCACGCTGGACTTCTTGAGCTGCTCGACGCTATGTTCATGGGCGCGGAATTTGTCGCGGCGATGCACAATCGTGACGCTTTGGGCGATCGGTTCGAGCATGAGCGACCAGTCAACAGCCGAGTCGCCGCCGCCGCAGACGAGCACGCGCTTTCCGGAAAACTGCCCCAAGTCGTTGATGAAGTAATGTAAGTTTTTTCCTTCATAGCGGGAAGCGCTTTCGATTTCGAGCCGACGCGGCTGAAAGGCGCCGTTTCCGGCGGTGATGATGACCGTTTTCGAATAATGGATTTGTTGATTGGTGATGAGTTTAAACGTTCCGTCCTCCTGCTTTTCAAGCGTGTCGACCGACTCGTTCAGGCAGACGGTCGGCGAAAATAGGTCCATCTGCTCTTTCAGCTGGTTGACAAGCTCTTGGGCGCGCACTTTCGGAAATCCGGCGACATCATATATGTATTTTTCCGGATATAACGCGGCCAGCTGCCCTCCAAGCTGCGGAAGGCTTTCGATAATTTTGACTTTCATTTGCCGCAAGCCGCCGTAAAACGCGGCAAACATCCCGGTCGGCCCGCCGCCGATGATCGTGACGTCATACATCGTGCGATCTTCTTTCATCAACATCCCTCCCTGCATGAAATGGATGGCTGCACAACTCTATCTTACCATAAATCGACGCTGTCCAAACGAAAGAAATTTTTTAGGACAAAACGGCGAAAAAAGTCTTGAAATGGGAAAGAAAAACGACTAATATGATGAGTGGAGAAATTGTTAACGTTTTGTGACAGTCTCCCGACATTTTTTTGGCAAGGAACGTGAAGTATTTCACAAATTTTGCTCAATAAAAACGGGGGCCGCAGCAAAAGCTATAAGAAACGTGTGGAAAAAAATTAAAAAGGGTGGAAGTGATTCAGGTGAGAAAGCCAAACGTTGTCATTTTAGGCGCTGGCTATGGCGGGTTGATGACGACCGTTCGCCTGCAAAAGCTCATCGGCGTGAACGAAGCGAACATTACGCTCGTCAACAAGCACGATTACCATTATGAGACGACATGGCTTCATGAGGCGTCGGCCGGGACGCTGCATCATGACCGTGTCCGCTATCCGATCCGCGATGTCATCGACCGGAACAAAGTGAAATTCATCCAAGATACGGTGACGAAAATCATTCCAAATGAAAAGAAAGTGCTGCTTGAAAACGGCGAGCTGACGTACGATTATCTCGTCATTGCCCTTGGGTTTGAATCAGAAACGTTCGGCATCAAAGGGTTGAAGGAATACGCATTTTCGATCGCCAATGTCGACGCCGCGCGGCAAATCCGCGAACATATCGAATACCAGTTTGCGACGTACAACGCGGAAGAGGAAAAGAAAGAGGAGCGATTGACGATCGTCGTCGGCGGGGCGGGATTTACCGGCATTGAATTTTTAGGCGAGCTCGCCAACCGGATGCCGGAGCTGTGCCGCGAGTATGACATCGACCCGCACAAAGTGCGCATCATTTGCGTGGAGGCGGCGCCCACGGCGCTGCCGGGCTTCGATCCGGAGCTCGTCGAGTACGCGGTCAGCCAGCTTGAGCGCAAAGGAGTCGAGTTTCGAATCGGCACGGCGATTAAGGAATGCACGCCGGATGGCATCATTGTCGCCAAAGGTGATGATGTCGAGGAAATTAAAGCCGGCACAGTCATTTGGGCGGCCGGCGTGCGCGGCAGCCGCGTCATCGAGGAATCTGGATTTGAAGCGGCGCGGGCGCGCATTAAAGTGGACCCGTACTTGCGTGTCCCGGGGCATGAAGACATTTTCGTCGTCGGCGACTGTTCGCTCGTGATTGATGAAGAAACGAACCGCCCGTATCCGCCGACGGCGCAAATCGCCATGCAAGAAGGCCAGCTGTGCGCGAAAAACTTGGCGGTGCTCATCCGTGGACAAGGGGAGCTGGAGCCGTTTAAGCCGGATATTAAAGGGACGGTTTGCTCGCTTGGCCATGATGATGCCATCGGCGTCGTGTTCGGCAAAAAGCTGTGGGGCGCCAAAGCGAGCTTCATGAAAAAAGTGATTGACAACCGCGCCCTGTATTTGATCGGCGGTTCGTCGCTTGTGATGAAAAAAGGCAAATTTAAATTTTTCTAATCGATCCAAAAAGCTCCCGTGATGGCGGGAGCTTTTTGCATGGCAACGAAACAGGGATCCGCCGCTCGATTGTCGAAATACAAACAGTGCATAACGATCGGGAGAAAAGGATGAGGACGATGGACAACAAACGAGGAAACGTTTGGATTGCGGCGGCCGGACTGGTCATAAACGAGAGCGGGGAATGGCTCGTTGTCAAGAAAAAATACAGCGGGCTAAAAGGCAAATGGTCGCTGCCGGCCGGGTTCGTAAAGCCGGGGGAAATGCTTGATGAGGCGGCGGTTCGGGAAGTGAAGGAAGAAACGGGGATCGACGCCGAACCGGTCGCGCTTCTTGGCTTGCGCACCGGCGTCATCGCTGGGGAGATCAGCGACAATATGGCGATTTTTCTGTTGCGCCCGCTCTCGCGCGACATCGTCGTGCAGACGGATGAGCTGTATGCCGCCGCGTTTTTCAGCAAAACGGCGCTTCAGAATGATCCGAACACATCAGGCTTGCTTCGCTATTTGTTGGCGCTCGAGCCGCTTGATTCCCTTTCGCTGCATGATGGACTCAATCCCGGCGATCCGTTCGGCTACACGAAATACCGCCTTTACTTTGAATCATCAAAATTGAAAGAATAGTCAAGAAAATAAAAGCGATCGAAAGATGTATCCGCTTACACGGACGAAAATGGGGGAGAATCGCCGTTTGTTTTTACAGAAAATTTTGATATATTAACAAAAAAGAAACGGAGGGGAACATCGATGACAAAAACATGGACCATAAACGACTGCCCGTACTGCGAGGGGCATGGATACGTTCAGCTGCTTTTGGGCGGATCGGAAACGTGCTACAGTTGCCAAGGAACCGGAAGCGATGGCGAAGAGGATGACGACCATTGACGTTCGTCTGAGGATATGAAACATCGTTTGGAAACAATCAGGCGATCATAAAGAAGAGAACGAACATTGACGGTCATCCGCCCGATCCAGTACACTGAAAACGGGTGTACGGGAGGTGAAGGGCGGATGCAAATGAGTTTGCCAGTCGTATTGATTTCGATGGTATTGTTTTTCGTTTTGTTTTTTGGCATTGGTTTTTTGTTGAACATGATTTTGCGCATGACGTGGATTTTGGCGGTCTGCTTTCCGTTGATTGCGGTTTTCATTATTGATGATGTGCCGTTGACGCGCTATTTCACCGCGCCGTCCGAGGCGTTCGCCGCGCTCGGCCGGAAGATCGCTTCGCTGGCGGCGGCGGATCTGTTGATTTTGTCAAGCGGCTTTGCCGGCGCTCTTTGCGCCGGATGGGCGATCCGCACGCTGCGGGCGAAAGGGTATCAAATGTTTTAAAGCGTCTCTGCCCTGCAGAGGCGTTTTTTTTTTGGCTTTTCGTCGGAAGCGGCGCGTGATTTTTTCAGAACATGCCCTTTTGCAGGGAAAATTGAGCAATGACTTCGGCATCCTTGCTCCGGAAACGATATCGCTTGTCCAGTATATGTTGCGGTGAGGACTCTTTTTGGCGGACAGGCTGATGATGGCGTTTGTGCGGAGCGGATGTGTCGGGCAATAGCCGTTGCCGAGGATGCTTGCGCCAAAGCCGTTCATCGACGTGGTGAAGCTGGCGGCTTGTTCGTTTTTTGCCGTCTTCGCAATGAATATTTCGATTTTGGATGGAGATAAATAGAGGTGTGAGAGGAGTTGAGAGCATTGAATGGATTTAGGCAGTTCGTGCGCCGAACCGCGATGACGCTGCTGTTTTTGGCGGCGCTCTTGGCGACATTCGAGTCCGTTTCCGGGGTTGACGCGAAGACGGTTCTCCATCCCTTTCCGAGCGCTTTATCGATGGATCATCAGCCCATTTGGGGAATGAAAGAGCTCGCGAAAAACGGGGGCCGCTCCGTTTTGCGGCTTGAGGATCATTTTGACTGGTCAAAATATCCATCCGTTGAAGTGGTCGCCACCGGCTATACAGCCGGCATTGAATCGACCGGGAAAACGCCCGATCACCCTGAGTATGGCATCACCTACTCCGGCGTCCGCGTCAAGCGCGACCTGTATTCGACGATTGCTGCCGATTTATCGATCTTTCCGATCGGCACGATTTTGTTCATCCCTGGATACGGATTCGGCGTCGTCGCCGACAAAGGCGGGGCGATCAAAGGCCATCGTCTTGATTTATATTACGAAACCGTGGAAGATGTCTATAAATATTGGGGAAAAAGGAAAGTGCAAGTTTACATTATCCAAAAAGGGGACGGCACGCTGTCGGAGGAAGAATTGACGCGGTTGAACGAGGATGAAACGATGCAAGTGTTCCGGCAGCAATATTTGGAATCGAAAAGCTGAAAAAGGGCTCCCGCCCGTCAGCGGCCAAGGAGCGGATCGCTGCCGTCAGCGGGAGGAAACAGCGCCGGATGCAAAAGCGGCGCCAATTTTTTTAATCCGACCAAGAGGCGCGGAGACGGCCGGCAATAGAGCGATTCTTCTAAAATGTGGATGTTCCCGGTGCGGACCGCCTCGGCCTGTTGGGCATTCGGGCGCGCCGTGACGGCTTTCGGGCTCATTTTTTTTGTCTGCACGCCGACCCAAACGAGCAAGATGTGCGACGGGTTGAGGGCGAGAACGTCTTCCCATTCCGTTTGAACGCTCGCTTCTGGAAGGTCGGCGAACACGTTGCGCCCGCCGGCGAGTTCGCTTAGTTCGCTCAGCCAGTTTGCCCCGCCCGGCGTGAAAATCGGCCGCGGCCACCATTCCCAATAGAGGCGGGCCGGCTCCGCCACCGTTGCGGCCCGCTCGCGGTATTCGCTGAGAAATGCGCGGTAGCGGCGGACGAGGTCGGCCGCTTTTTTCGTTTCGCCAAGCGCCTCGCCGAGCTGAAGGAGATCGTTGGCGATGTCCTCAAGTGAATTCGGCGCCAGGACAAGGTGCGGGAGCCCGCGCCGTTTGAGTTCCTCGACGTTGCGCTCCATGCCGGGCACGCTTAAAGAGGCGACGACCAGGTCAGGCTTGAGCGCCTCGACGCGGTCCATATCAATGTGCAAATCCGGCCCGACGTTTGGCAGCTGCTTCACCTCGGGCGGCCAGTCGGACGAATCGTCGACGGCGACGACATCGCCAAGGCGGCCGAGATAAGCGAGCAGCTCGGTGTTGCTTGGACATAAGGAAACGATTTTCAACGGCATCGGTCCTTTCTGCATCGGAGTATGGTTATCCATTCGCCCCATCCCGCCTTTTTCCCTCTTTCGCCCCCCTTGTTTTTAAATATGGCGAATTCATCCATTAGATGATCGAAATAATTGGCTTGTTTCGCTATAATGAAGACGGGAAGGCATAATCATAGAAAGGATGAGACGATGTTTACGGTAAAGCCATTGCCGTCTGTCGAAACGAACGAGGAAGCGTTGGTCATCGGCTTGTTTGAAGGGGGGCAGCCGTTTGCCGGCCTTGCCGGCGAGTATGACGCCCGCCTTGGCGGACAGCTGTCCGGACTGTGGAAGGAAGGCGACATTTCCGCGAAACGGGGGCGCATCGCCACCGTTCATCCATTTTTGCCGATGGGGGCGAAGCGGTTGTATTTCGTCGGTCTCGGCAAAAAAGAGGAGCTGACGTTTGCGCGGCTGCGCGAGGTGTTCGGCAAGCTGTTTCGCGCGTTGAAGCAGGCGAAGCGGACGAAAGCGGCGGTCGCGCTTGACACGTTTACGGCCGGGGACGTCGACGAAAACGAAGCCGCGCATGCGCTTGCCGAAGCGTATTATTTGGCGACGTATGAGTTCCCGGGATACAAGCAAAACAGGCGAGAGCGGGACTATGAGATGAAATCGCTCACCGTTTATACGGGGGCGGACGCAGCGGACATCGAGGCGAGCTTGTTCGTCGGTTCGGTGTACGGGAAGGCGACGAACTCGGCGCGCACGCTCGTCAACACGCCGGGGAATTTGCTGACGGCGTCCGATTTGGCGGATTATGCCGTAAAGCTCGCTGACCGATACGATTTTGACTATGAAATTTTGGAGAAAGAAGACATGGAGCGGCTCGGCATGGGAGCGCTGCTCGCGGTCAACCAAGGGTCGAAGCAGCCGCCGAAATTGATCGTGTTGAAATATCAAGGGAAAGAAAAATGGGAAGACGTGATCGCCCTCGTCGGCAAAGGGGTGACGTTCGACACAGGCGGCTACTGCCTGAAGCCGCGCGACAGCATGGTTGATATGAAAACGGATATGGCCGGCGCGGCGGCGGTGCTCGGGGCGATGGAAGCGATCGGCGAACTGCGGCCGGAACAAAACGTGCTCGCCGTCATCCCGGCGACTGACAATATGATCAGCGGCGAGGCGTTCAAACCGGATGATGTCATCACATCGCTGTCCGGAAAAACGATCGAAGTCCGCAACACGGACGCTGAAGGACGGCTCATTTTGGCCGATGCGGTGACTTATGCGAAACAGCACGGCGCCAGCTATATCATCGATGTCGCCACGCTGACAGGCGGAGTGATCGTCGCCCTTGGCACGGACAAAACAGGGGCGATGACGAACAACGAGGCGCTGTTTGAGCAGCTGCTGGAAGCATCGATGGAAACCGGGGAGTTCATTTGGCGGCTGCCGATCACCGAACACGACCGCGAGCGGGTGCGAAGCAGCAAAATCGCCGATTTGAACAACTCTCCGGGGCGCGAAGGGCACGCCATTATGGGCGGGGCGTTTATTGGCGAGTTTGCCGAAGACATCCCGTGGGTGCATTTGGACATTGCCGGCACGGCGACTGCAAAGAAAGATGGCGACCTCGGCCCGGCTGGGGCGACGGGTGTCATGGTGCGGACGCTCACCGCGTTTGTTGAACGGTTTGAATAAGCAAGACGCAAGCGGCGCTGCGATCGCCTAATTCAAGCAGGACGGGCTGAGCCGGCGGCCGCGCGATGTCGAATGGGAAAGCCGAAGCAAATGTGCATAGCTTCGGCTTTTGTTTGGCACGCTACATAATACATGGGCAGGAAAAGCGAACAAAATGTAAAGGTAATGTAAATTTCGTGTAAAATTTTTGATTGTCTTATTGTAAATGCTGTGTAAATTGCTACAATAAGTAGCGGTGATTTTCGATTTCTGAGATGGAGGGTGGCCTCAATGATCTTTTCCCCAAAAAAGGACGTTTTCTTCGACATGTTGTTTACGATTTCGGAAAATGTCAAGGAAGCAGCCCAATACTTTGTTGAGTATAAAATCCGAGGCGTGAGCGACTTGAAAGAATTCGCCCGCGTCATGAAAGAGTATGAACGGAAAGGCGATTCGTTCATCCATGAGCTTGTCGTCCAATTGAACAAAACGTTCATTACGCCGATTGAACGGGAGGACATCCATCAGCTGGCGATGAAAATGGATGATGTGCTTGATGGGTTTGAACAATGCTCCGCCCGGTTTGAAATGTTCTCATTCACGGACATTGACGAACATATGGTGAAGTTCTTCGACTATATTTACCAAAGCACGATCGAAATCGTTCATGCGCTCGAACTGCTGTCGCACAAAAAGTTGCTTGACATGCGCCAGCACGCCATTAAAATCAAGGATTACGAAACGAAATGCGACGAAATTTTGCGCGCTTCGATCAAAAACTTGTTTGTGACGCAAAAAGACCCGATTAAGCTCATCCAATACAAAGAGCTTTACGAAATGTTGGAAGAGATTGCTGACAGCTGTGAAGATGTCGCGAATACGCTCGAGACGATCATTATGCGCAACGCGTAAAAGGGGACGTTGTTTTTATGGATATGATTTTAGTCTTGACGATATTCATTGTGGTTTTCGCGTTGGCGTTTGACTTTATCAACGGCTTTCACGATACGGCCAACGCCATTGCCACATCGGTGTCGACAAGGGCGCTCACGCCGCGTCAAGCCATTATTTTGGCTGCGACGATGAACTTTATCGGCGCGCTCACCTTTACCGGCGTCGCAAAAACGATTACGAAAGACATTGTCGATCCATTCACCCTTGAGAACGGTTCTCTCGTCATTTTGGCAGCGCTGGTTGCTGCCATTGCCTGGAACTTAATTACGTGGTATTATGGCATTCCGAGCAGCTCGTCGCATGCACTCATCGGTTCGGTCGCTGGGGCAGCCATTTCCGCCGCTGGCTGGGATGTAATCCACTACCAAGGTTTTCTTAAAATTTTGGAATCATTGATTATTTCTCCATTTTTGGCGATGGGTGTTGGGTTTGTCATTATGAGTTTGTTTCGTTTCTTATTTAAAGACGCCAATTTAACAAGAACAACCAAAGGGTTTCGTCTATTTCAAGTTGTAACGGCTGCATTGCAGGCGTATACGCATGGAACGAATGACGCCCAAAAAACGATGGGCATCATTACGATGGCGCTGATCGCTGCCGAAATGCACCACTCAGATGTCGTGCCGGAATGGGTGCGCATTTCTGCCGCCTTAGCCATGGGATTGGGGACGGCTGTCGGCGGATGGAAGATCATCAAAACGGTCGGTGGAAAAATTATGAAAATCCGCCCTGTCAATGGGGCGGCAGCGGACTTATCCTCGGCGCTCGTCATTTTTTCCGCCACGTTGTTGCATTTGCCAGTCAGTACGACGCACGTCATTTCCTCGGCCATCATGGGGGTCGGCGCCGCCCAACGGGTGAAAGGCGTCAAATGGGGCGTCGCCCGCCGCATTGTCATGACGTGGATCATCACGTTGCCAATCTCCGCGCTCATTGCCGGATTTGTGTACCAAATTCTCCGGTTGTTTTTCTAACTTGAAAAAAGGGTGTCCCGATTTGTTGGGACACCCTTTTCTTATGGTTGTTAAGGGAAATTTCCCTTTTGAGTCAGGCTCTTTTCAGATTTAGGCCGCCGAACGGCCCGCGGCGGAAGAGCGTCCGATCGCCCGGCAAATCCTTGGGGCGATCAAGCCGGCTGCGATCGACAACAAAATGTCTTTCGGCAGCGGGGCAAGCATCCAGCCCCACACCATGCCGTACGAAAGTCCTTCGGGCGCGTCTGCCCATAGTTTGTACGCCATGTACATCCAGTTCGTGCCGATGACATAGTTGATGACCATGCCGACCAAGGCGGCGGTGATGAAACGGGCCTTGGACGCCGGCTGCGGGCCGCGGTTGATGATCCATCCGGTCGCATAAGCGGCAACGATAAAGGAAAGAATGAAGCCAAATGTCGGTTGGAAAATCATCGACAGTCCGCCGTTGAATTTGGCAAACACCGGCACGCCGGCGAGGCCGACGAGCATATACACAATCATGGCCACCGCACCGAGCCGCCGCCCTAACACCGCGCCGGCAAGGACGCAGAAAAACGTTTGCAGCGTAATGGGAACACCGCCGACGACCAAAAACGGCGCCCACGACGTAATGTTCGCCCCGATCGCCATCAAGGCGACGAACATGGCGGCGAGCGTCATGTCAATCGGTCGAAGGGAACTCCGTCGTTCCATATGTAAACCCCCTTTTTTTGTCCGTTAACAAAATCGTACCGAACAACCGCTAGGCTGTCAATTCTCTTTTTTTGGCGGATGATCAAACGGCTTGGGGGGATGATAAAGAAAAAACGACTCCTCGAGCGCTTCATGTGGACAACGCGGCGAGGAGCGTGAAAGGAGGTCTTGGCCATGGATTGGTTCGTGCCGGATGAGGAGCTGAAACGGGCGAGCAAAATCGGAGCGAACGAAGACATCATTCATACGAGCAAAAATGACGAGGGCTACGATTTGCGCACCCCGGCGGAAATCGGGGCTCGGCAGCCGACGGATGAAAACGGCAATGCGTGAAAGAAGGGGCGCGGATGGACGGATAAGAAAATCGTCTTGGTCCGGAAAGATCGAGCGAAAAAAGAGGAAGATGGCCGTCTCCCCATCGTGTTCCCTTAGAGTGGTTTCGTCGTTCTGATAAAATGCTGCGGGCTCGAATGCTGTACTCGCTTTTCAGTGTTTTTTCGGCATGAAAGGAATAGCAGGAAACGAATGGATTGATTTTTATGAATAAATGCCTATTTTTGATATGGTAATAAAGTTCCTTTTTTTTTTTTTTTTATTTACAGTAAAATTTTAATTGTAAATATATAGTTGTTTTACCATAACATGTTCTTGTTAAACGATTGAGAATGAGGGGGTGGTGAAAAAAGGTGGTAAACTAAATTATTTTAGAATCAAAAAGTACTGGATTTGGTTTCTTTTTTATTAAATCACGAGCCTTCTAGAAAGACGTTGATATGATACAAAAGAAAGTCAAAAACGGGTTCTTCTTCATGGAATTGATTAAGGAGAATCTTTATGACCAAGAGAATAAAGTTTATACTGTTCACCTTGTTCTTTTCTCCGTCATTATTTCTGATTAACTATTATCAAAGCATAAACATGAAAAAGGACGAATATCCGGATTATATCTTTTGGACTCTCTATTTGTTGGTCGTCGTTTGCTTGACGGTCATCTGCCGATCGGTTCGACAAATCCTCTTTAGTGTTGTTTGCATGTCTGCCGTTTCTGTTGGCCTTGGATATTGGCTGATTGAGAAAAATGAAAGCATTCGATATTTTTACAACCTTGGGATTCCCACAACGTTTATTGGCCTTTCGCTGCTTGTTCACGTCATTCCGCTATTCGTCTGTTTGTTCCGTTCTCTATATACATGCACTTTAAAGTAATGACTTCTGTATGAACACCTTTTTTCATGGCTATATGGATGCATTATAGTCAAGAAACATTAGTTAATCATTGGGGGAATGATTGATGAGGAAAATACTTTATTTGATCATTGCTATGAGTTTATTTTTTATACCATTTAATGTTTCAATAGCAGGCGCTGAAACACAATCAGATCAGGAGGGAAAAGAGGAAGCATTAACAACAGTGGAAGATATATATAGAACTTCGTATAAAGGAGTTGAAATTATTATTAATTCCTCTAACAGTATGATTACACCTGAAAAAATGATCATTGCGAAGAAAGTGATTGATTCAGAATTATTGAATACATCACATGCTTTTATTTTAAACAGCAACCAAGTGAAGCCTCAAGTGATCCCTAACCCAGGAGATGGAACGGTTATCGGAACTAGATATTATTCTTTTGATAACGATACCGCTAAATTTGTAAGCAGTGTATTAAAAACAGGATTAACTGCTATCGCTACATTAGCTGGATATACGTTTGGCCCTGGAGCGGCAACAACCATTGCTTCGATTTGTACATTGGCAGGGGAATATATTAATCTAAAACCATACTGGACAACAGTGAAAATCATACGATATTACAGTGATTATTATGATCAGTATATATATGACGCGTATCACTTTGTCTATAGCGACAGCAAGCGCACCAATCTGAAAAAAGTATTTATTTCCGACGATATGATCAAAACGACGGGCAATGTATTGGATACATTCTGATAGAAGGAGAATCTATTGTCCATGAATCGAAAAAAAAGATTTGTCTTAGCTCTCGCCGTGCTGATGGTCATATTCTTTTTCGTCTACATGTTTGAAGAACAAGTGCTGCGCTTTCTAGACTATAAGGTGGTCAAGATGACGATGTTGATTTCGTTGATCACGATCATTGTCGGGGATCTCATTTATCGACCTAGGTGAGCGGATGCGCAAAGTGAATGGAAGGGGACGCCGGGCGTTGGTGCCCGGCAAGTTTGTTTAGGAGCCAGACGGCGATGGGACGATCGCTGTCTTTTTTTGGTTCACGAAGGTCGGCGGCGAGAACCGTTTTGGTGTGAAAGGAGCTTCTGGCCCAGCAAGGCGCCAACGACAACACCGCTTCCAGCGCCGTGCATCGTCTGGAAGCGGCGCTGTCGCGCCGGATGCGACCGTCGTGAACAGATGTTGGCAGCCGCCAAAGCGGCGAATGCGAAGAGAGAAGGCTGCTTGACGGCCGTTTTTTCCTTTTCGCCCGCCGCCGCGATGGCGAAGGCTATCCGTGAAAAGGCGAAAACACGTTCCAGCGCAAGCCGATGGCAAGCTGGCAGCACGGGAACGAACCGGGCGGCGGCGACAACGTCAGGCGGATGCCGTCGGGGTTAAAATACACCTCGGTTTGCGAGCGGATGCCAAGCGAGCGGATGAGGCGTTTCACTTCTTCCGTTTTTCCTTCTTGGGCGGCCGACATGACCGAGGCCGCGAACGAACGGGACTCGGCCAGTTTTTTCAAAACGGTGGCAGCATCGTTCATCAGCGTCTGCGCCGTAGTGGCGGACTGGG
Source organism: Geobacillus zalihae (assembly GCF_030414215.1). Classification (NCBI taxonomy): domain Bacteria; kingdom Bacillati; phylum Bacillota; class Bacilli; order Caryophanales; family Anoxybacillaceae; genus Geobacillus; species Geobacillus zalihae. The sequence continues at coordinate 2,960,042 of NZ_CP129217.1, read as the reverse complement.
AAAAGAGCGCCGGGTCGATCGGAGGGTACGGGCCGGCCGGCATCCGCGGGAACGGGGTGAACATGGCTGCTTGCGCCTCCTTTCCGAAAATGGAATCCGATATTACGATATGTGCAAACAGCCAAAAAGGAGCGAAGCCAAGCGGCGATTTCGCTCCTTCTTTATGCATTGCGCAGGTGGGACGCTACAAATAGCGCAGCCATAAATAGGCATGCGACAAAAGCAAGGCGATGAGCGTGAGCGGCGCGCCGATTTTCAAAAAATCAACGTACGTAAAGCCATGTCCTTCGCGCGAAGCGATGCCGGCGACAATGACGTTCGCCGAGGCGCCGATGAGCGTCCCGTTCCCGCCGAGGCAGGCGCCGAGCGACAAGGCCCACCACAGCACGTCAATTTGCGGAGCGTCAGGAGACAGCCCCATGCCGACCGCCATATCTTGAATGAGCGGGATCATCGTGGCGACAAACGGAATGTTGTCGATCGTCGCCGAAGCGATGCCGGACAACCAAAGGATGAAATAGGCGGCTGTGGAAATATCGCCTCCGGTGATCTCAAGCGTTTTTTCCGCCAATGATTTGATCAGGCCGATGTCAACAAGCCCGCCGACCAAGACGAACAGTCCAGCGAAAAAGAAAATCGTGCCCCATTCGATCGAATGGAAGACATCCTCGATTTCGTGCTCCGGCACGGCGATGAGCATGAGCGCGACCGCCCCGGTCATGGCGATGACGGCCGCATCGACATGAATGACGGAATGAAGAATAAAGCCAAGGATGGTCAGCCCGAGCACGGCGACCGATTTGCGCATCAGTTTGGCGTCTTGAATGTAGTCGGCATCGCGAAGCTCCATCAGCTTTTGAATCAACGTTGGATCGGCTTTCAGCTGCTTGCGGTACACAAACGCGAGCATCGCGACCGTGACGATGGCGATCACCGCGACGATCGGTGTTAGGTTGAACAAAAAGGCGTTGAAATCTAAATGCTTGTTCGCCGAGCCGATCATAATGTTTGGCGGGTCGCCGATCAATGTTGCCGTGCCGCCGATGTTCGACAACAGCACTTCGGAGATTAAGTACGGCACCGGGTTCACTTGAAGTATGCGCGTAATGGAGAACGTCACCGGCACGACAAGCAGCACGGTCGTAACGTTGTCCAAAAACGCCGACAGCAGTCCGGTCAACAGTGAAAGCATGATTAAAATGCGGACCGGGCTGCCTTTTGCGAGCTTGGCTGCTTTAATGGCCATGTATTGAAAAAAGCCGGACTTGCTTGTAATGCCGACTAAAATCATCATGCCGATCAGCAGTGTGATCGTTCCCCATTCAATATGGTGAGTAAACGCTTTCTCTGCATCGACGATGCCGAAGATGACCATAAGAGCGGCGCCCAGCAAGGCGATGACCGCGCGGTGAATTTTTTCCGAGATGATCATCGCGTATGTAATCAAGAAAACCGCAATGGCAAAATAATATTGAACGTTTGACACATGTGCGGCAGCATGATCCATTTGTACTCCTCCTTTTCCAGTTATGTCGTCATGTCGTGAAAACCGCTCCCACACGCTGGGCATGTCCAGTCGCGGCGCTCGCTCGAGGCTTCACGGACGTAAAACGTAAAGGAACAATGCGGACAAGGAATTTCGCGTACCCGATCGATCAGCATCCGCCGTTTCGGTTCAGCCGGGGCGTCGGTGTCAATGACCTCGACATGTCTGTCATCGCGCGATTCGTCTTCGGCGAGGATGGCTCCTTCCGCTTCCTCCTTCGTACGCCACCTGCCGCCGAGCAAGTGCTGCTCGAGCTGGCTGTGTGAGGAATGTTCAAGCATGTCTTCAGCCAGTTTCATGTACTGGCGGTCCGTCAGCCCGCTGAACGGAAGGTTCTTCTTCTGTTTTTTCCAATACGCCCGCAGTTGGTCTTCGGTGAAGATCCATGTGACAATCTGATGAATCACGACATTTTTCATCCCATCCACCCTCCTTTTTCTTGATCATATCATAGAAGGCTGGTGGTTTAACAGGAAATGCGGCTCAATCATCGCATTTTTTTCAATGGATCAACCTTATAAATGCTGCTCTTCTCTTCACTCAAGAACCATCGGTTTAGGGGAAATGATTGTTTTTCGCCGATCTTAAAAACGATTGGCTTGAATGAGAAGCGTCCATCCGCCCTTCTTCTTTTTCACCAAGGCTGTCGTTGATTCCTCCGTCATCCGCCTCTTTTTCGCCATTTTCTGAAAAAAGAAATAAACAATCGCTTCTGCGTGATATAATAATAGTAAGACGGACGGCAGCAACGTGCCGGAAAGGGGGGAAGCGACGATGGACAGCCCGCAATATTTGTTTCTCGATTTTGAATTTACGATGCCGGAGACGAAAACAAACCCGAACGGGTTTTGTCCGGAAATTATTGAAGTCGGCCTTGTCGCGGTTGTGGACGATCAGATCATCGGCCAATTTTCTTCCTATGTGAAGCCGCTCCGCTTTCCGCAACTCACGGAACGGTGCAAGTCGTTTCTCAACATCACCCAAGAACAAATCGACCGCGGAATGAGTTTTTATGAGTTGGTTTCCTTGCTTCGGCAATATGACCGCGACCGCCCGACGACGGTGATGACGTGGGGGAGCATGGATATGAAAGTGCTCCGGGAAAACTGCCAATCCGCGCAAGTGGAATTCCCATTCACTGGAGAGCATCGTGATTTAGCCATGGAGTATAAGCGGTTTTTCGGCAACAAAAACCAAACCGCGCTGCGCAAGGCGGTGCAAGAGTACGGCAATGAGGCGGTTGGAAAAGCCCATTGCGCGCTCGATGATGCGTTCACCGCGTATACGATTTTCCGGCTGGTGGAAAACGACAAAAAATATTTGGCGAAGACAAAGCCACCGACGATTGGAGAACGGATTGATTTGACCCAGCTGCGAAAAAAATTCGCTTTATAGCCTGCTGCGTTGGCGGCGGCTTTTTTATGTTATAATAGAAAGTGGACGATTTTTTAGGCAGAAAGGTTGTTTCCTTATGTGGCCATCGGTGCTGAATTTATTTTTGTACTTTCCGGAAGACAAACGTGAATACATTCCCGCAGCCATTTCGTTTGCTGTCTTTTTCTTGATGGCGGTGTTCACGATGCGGCTCATCATCGTTATCTCCCGGCGGCAAGAGAGGGAAGCGAAGCAACTCGAAGAACAGCTGCTTGGAAAACGAGAGGAACGGAAGGAGCCGCCCGGAGTATAAACGAGCCCCCCTCCGGCAATACTGGCGGATAACAAGTGATGCTGGAGGGTGGTTCGTGTTGCGAAAAACGTACGGTGTGGTGTTCGCTGCGGCGCTCGTGTTGTCCGGCTGCGGCCAAGAGAATGGAACGAGCCGGACGGTGGAGATGATCAATGCGGACGGCGATTCGATCGGTACGATCGAGTTGACTGAACAGGCGGAAGGGGTGCGGCTGAAGCTTGACCTAGAAGGTCTCCCGCCGGGGGAGCACGCCATTCACATCCATGAAAACGGAAGCTGCAAACCCCCCGATTTCCAATCGGCCGGCGGTCATTACAATCCGGATGGGAAAAAGCACGGCCTTTTACACCCGGAGGGGGCGCATGCCGGCGATTTGCCGAACATTATTGTGAAGGATGACGGCACGGTCAACGTCGAGCTGACGGCGCCCAATGTGACGCTGAAAGAAGGAGAGAAAGGCTCGCTGCTTACAAAAGACGGAACATCGATTGTCATTCACGCCAAGAAAGACGACGGCATGACCCAGCCGGCGGGAGACGCCGGCGGACGGATCGCCTGCGGGGAAATCAAGTCGTCGTGAAACAGGGGCTCGCGCGCGGGCCCCTGTTTCACGTGGCCAGGGCAGCGCTTCGCATGGGAAATGCGAGAAACTGGCGGTCGCACGGCTTCTGCTGCACATGGTTGGCAGAACAGAGAACGGAAAGGAACGATCGTTTGGCTTCATTTGCTCTTTTGGTTTACATGGATGGAGGAACCCCGCAACGGATTCGGCGCTGCTTCTTTTCCCTTTCGCCATCCGCTTGGCCGCTCTTCTTTGGCGCAAAGCTAGCCTAGCGCCGCCGCCAGCCGCCGCAGCCCTTCCTCCAGCGTCGGGCGCGGGCAGGCGATATTCAAACGGATGAAGCCGACGCCTTCGGGACCGAATTTGCTGCCGAATTCGACGGCGAGTTTTCCTTTTTCAAGGAGCCGACGCTTCAGCTCCGCCTCGGAAAGGCCAAGGCCGCGGCAGTCGATCCAAACGAGATACGTCGCTTGCGGCCGGATCACGCGGAGCGGCGGCAAGTGTTCCGCTAAATAGGTAGCGGTCATGTCGATGTTTTGCCGCAAGTAATCAAGCAAGGCGTCAAGCCACGGTCCGCCATGGCGGTAGGCCGCTTCCGCTCCGACGATGGCGAACGCATTCAGCGTAAAAAAGCCGTGCCGCTGCTGGACGCGGCGGAACGCCCGGCGCCGCGATTCGTCGGGAATGATGACTTCCGCCGCCTGCAAGCCGGCGAGGTTGAACGTTTTCGTCGGCGCGCGGAACGTGGCGCTTTGCGCGGCCAGCTCTGGGTGGAGCGAGGCAAACGGCGTGTGTTTGGCTGGCGGGAGCGTCAAATCGGCGTGGATTTCATCAGACAGGACGAAGACGCCGTGCTTGAGGCAAAGTTCTCCCAGCCGTTCGAGTTCTTCTTTTGTCCATGATTTGCCTCCCGGGTTGTGTGGATGGCAAAGGATGAGAAGTTTGGCATCGGGCAGCTTTCGCTCCAAGTCGTCCCAGTCGATCGCATAGTTGTCTTCCTCAAGGCGCAGCGGACTGAACAGAAGCGCGCGGTCATGACGGCGGACGAGATCAAACAGCGGCCGGTAGACCGGGGAAAAAACGATGATGCGATCCCCTGGTTCGGAAAACGCTTCGATGGCGGCGGCGACCGCCGGCACAACGCCGTGGGCAAACACGAGCCAAGACGGATCGATCGTCCAGTCATGACGGCGTTCAAGCCATTGGCACACCGCTTCTTTGAGTGAATCGGGAATGACGGTGTAGCCGAACACGCCGTGCTCCACCCGTTGCCGCAGCGCCTCTTGCACTTCTTTCGGCGCGGGAAAATCCATATCGGCGACCCACATTGGCCATACGTCTTCGCGGCCGAACACGCGATGAACGTCATCCCATTTCACCGCCAGCGTGCCCCGGCGGTCGATGACGCGGTCGAACGGAAACATGATCGCGCCTTCTCCTTTCTCAGCACGCGAACGATGCGGTCCTTTCCCTTCATCGAATGGAAACATTGTTGCATCTTCTCCCTTCTTTTTTTCGAATCGATGGCTTATAATGGGTTATATCATAGCATCAAGAAAGAAGGTGGATGGCGGCGGCATGGACGGACAACAGTTGAATCGGCTTCTTCTTGAATGGATCGGCGCCTGGGACCCGTTTGGCCTTGGAAAAGACGCCTACGACGTCGAGGCGGCCAGCGTGCTCCAGGCGGTGTATGAGACGGAAGACGCCCGCACGTTGGCCGCCCGCATTCAGTCCATATATGAATTCGCCTTTGACGAGCCGATTCCTTTTCCCCACTGCCTAAAACTCGCCCGCCGGCTGCTTGAGCTGAAGCAAGCGGCGTCCTGTCCGCTCCCGTGATGACGACAGGCGGCCGGTTTGGCGAAACCGACCGATGAAATGGAGGGATGCTGCGTGAAATTGAGCGAAAAAGAGCTGGAAATTATCGAAATATTAGAAAAAGATGCACGAACGCCGATCGATGTGCTGGCGAAGATGATCGATTTGCCGGTCGAAGAAACGGAAGCGCTCGTCAAAAAGTTAGAAGAGGCGAAAGTGATCGTCCAATATACGGCGCTCATTGACTGGCGGAAGGCGGACGGCCGCGAGGGAGTGACGGCGATGATCGACGTCAAGGTGACCCCAAAGCGCGGTGTCGGCTTTGACGAGGTGGCGGAACGCATTTACCGATTCCCGGAAGTGAAATCGGTGTACTTAATGTCCGGCGCCTACGACTTATCGGTCGTGATCGAAGGGCGTTCGATGGCGGAAATCGCCCAATTTGTATCGGAAAAACTGTCGACGCTCGATTCTGTCATTTCAACGACGACCCATTTCATTTTGAAAAAATACAAACACGATGGCATCGTCTTTGACCAAGGAGATCAAGATCGCCGCATCGTGGTGTCGCCATGAAGCCGCAAACGAGAAAAACGTACGTGTCGGAAACGGTTGCGGGCTTGAAACCATCCGGCATCCGCCGCTTTTTCGACCTTGCTTCCACCATGGATGGCGTCATTTCGCTCGGCGTCGGCGAGCCGGATTTTGTCACGTCCTGGAGCATTCGCGAAGCGAGCATTTTGTCGCTCGAGCAAGGCTATACGTCGTACACCCCAAATGCCGGGCTCTTGGAGCTCCGCCAAGAAATCGCCGCTTATTTGCGCCGCAAGTTTCATGTCGACTACTGTCCGGAGACAGAAATTTTAGTGACGGTCGGGGCGAGCCAAGCCATCGACTTGGCGCTTAGGGCGATCATCAACCCGGGCGATGAAGTGATCATCGTCGAACCGAGTTTTGTCGCCTACGAGCCGCTTGTCGTGCTCGCGGGCGGGAAGCCGGTGGCCGTTTGCACGTCTGGCGAAGACAAGTTTCAGCTCAATCCGGCGCACCTTGAACGGGCGATCACCGAGCGGACGAAGGCGGTCATCATCTGCTCGCCGAACAACCCGACCGGAACGGTGCAGAGCCGCACGGAGCTTGAAGCGATCGCCCGTCTGGCTGAGGCGCACGACTTGCTCGTCATTGCCGATGAAATTTACGCCGAGCTGACGTATGAAGGAGAGTACACGAGCATGGCCGCTGTTAGCGGCATGCGCGAGCGGACGATTTTGATTTCCGGCTTTTCCAAAGGGTTTGCGATGACCGGATGGCGGCTCGGGTTTGCGGCAGCGCCTGACGAGATTTTGCAGGCGATGTTGAAAATCCATCAGTATGCCATGATGTGCGCGCCGACAATGGCGCAATATGGGGCGCTTGAGGCGCTTCGCAGCGGAGAGCGCGATGTCGCCGAGATGCGCAACAGCTACCGGCGGCGGCGCAACTATTTCGTCGCCTCGCTCAATGAAATCGGGCTGCCGTGCCATTTGCCGGGCGGTGCGTTTTACGCTTTCCCGTCCATCAAGCCGACTGGTTTGACGTCGGAGCAGTTTGCTGAGCGGCTGCTCATCGAAGAAAAAGTGGCGGTTGTCCCCGGCAACGTTTTCGGCCAAAGCGGGGAAGGCTATATCCGCTGTTCATACGCATCATCGCTCGAACAGCTGCAAGAAGCCATTAAGCGAATGAAACGGTTTTTGGCGCGCCTGTAACTGGGGATGTTCCGCCGTCGGCGGGACATCTTTTTTTGGGGTTTGCTGTCGGTCTATGTTATAATACAGAAACATAGACGAAATTCATCAATAGGAGTGTTTCGCTTGTCAACGATCAAACGAGGAGCGATCGTGAAAGGGAAGGTGACGGGCATTCAGCCGTATGGCGCGTTCGTCCAGCTTGAGGACGGCATGCAAGGGTTGATCCATATTTCTGAAATTTCCCATCAATTTGTGAAAGATGTGCGCGATTACGTCCATGTCGGGGATGAAGTGACGGTCAAGGTGTTGGACGTCGATCGAAAGGCGAGGAGGGCGAGCCTGTCCCTAAAGGCGCTCGAACCTGCCGGGGAAAAGGAAAAACGCCATATGCGCATGAAAATGCCGCTCAAGTCGGGGTTTCGCCCGTTGAAGGAAAAACTGCGCGAATGGATTGAGCAGTCCAAGAAAGAAAATTGGCCGAAACCATAACCCTGCGCCCCAAACGGTGAGAGTCCATGACGCTTTGAGGCCGGGAGAGGCGCAAAAAAATAAGACACCCACCGTCAGGCGGTGAGTGTCCCAATGGTTTTCCGTCATGTGCGCGATGTTTTCGGTTCAGTGCGCCCAAGCTCTTCGGCCGGTTTGAACAGCAGCGCCAAGTTGATCAAGCCGGCGATGCCGACCAAGCTGTAGATGATGCGCGACCAAACGGAGTCTTGGCCGCCGAAAATGGCGGCGACTAAGTCAAATTGGAAAAAGCCGATCAGTCCCCAGTTAATGGCGCCGATAATGGTCAACAATAGCGCAATGCGCTGCAATGCTCCCATCTTGTTTGCCTCCTTTGGAAAATTTCTTTTCAACTTATAGGATGAATCGCAGTCGTGAAAAATATGCATCGTTTGCCGCCAAAGCAGTTGGCTTTACAATCGGTGGCAGGCGCTGCCATAATAGATTCAGGAAAAGGAGGGCATCCATATGCAAGAGTTTATTTTCCGCAACCCGACGAAACTGATTTTCGGAAAAGGGCAGCTCGAACGTCTCAAAGAAGAAGTGCCGCGCTACGGCAAGAAAGTGCTGCTCGTGTATGGCGGCGGCAGCATCAAACGAAACGGATTGTATGAGGAAGTCATGAAGATATTGGGGAACATTGGCGCCGAGGTCATCGAACTGCCAGGCGTCGAACCGAACCCGCGCGTCTCGACCGTAAGAAAAGGGGTGGACATTTGCAAGCGGGAAGGCGTCGAATTTTTGCTGGCGGTTGGCGGCGGCAGCGTCATCGACTGCACGAAAGCGATCGCCGCCGGGGCGAAATTCGATGGCGATCCGTGGGAGTTTATCACGAAAAAAGCGCCCGTCACCGGCGCCCTGCCGTTTGGCGTCGTCTTGACGCTGGCGGCGACCGGGTCGGAGATGAATTCTGGTTCGGTGATCACAAACTGGGAGACGAAAGAAAAATACGGCTGGGGCAGCCCGTTTACGTTCCCGCAATTTTCGATTTTGGATCCGACGTATACGATGACCGTTCCGAAAGACCATACGGTTTACGGCATTGTCGATATGATGTCGCATGTGTTTGAGCAATATTTCCACCATACGCCGAACACACCATTGCAAGACCGGATGTGTGAAGCGGTGTTGAAAACCGTGATCGAAACGGCGCCCAAACTGATCAACGATTTGGAAAACTACGAGCTGCGCGAGACGATCATGTACTCGGGCACGATCGCCTTAAACGGCTTCTTGCAAATGGGCGTCCGCGGCGACTGGGCGACGCACAATATTGAGCATGCCGTTTCCGCCGTGTATGACATCCCGCACGCCGGGGGATTGGCGATTTTGTTCCCGAACTGGATGAAGCATGTGCTCGATGAAAATGTCAGCCGTTTCGCCCAGCTCGCGGTGCGTGTGTTCGATGTCGATCCGGCGGGCAAATCCGAGCGGGATGTGGCGCTTGAAGGCATCGAGCGGCTGCGTGAGTTCTGGTCGAGCCTCGGGGCGCCGTCGCGGCTTGCGGACTATGGCATCGGCGAGGAAAACTTGGAGCTGATGGCCGATAAAGCGATGGCGTTTGGCGAGTTCGGCCGTTTCAAAACATTGAACCGCGATGATGTGCTCGCCATTTTGCGCGCTTCCCTGTAATGAGGCGATGCGGCGGTTTCGCGAATCAATCGATGATGGCGCCGGCTCGGCGACGGAATCTGCCTGAGCTGGCGCTTTTCCTATTTTCTTGGTTTGCCTGGGTGCGCTCCCAATCCCGCAGGACGGCGGAAAGGGAGGAGGGCGCGAAAAACAGCCGCCTCGCCCGAATCCATGGTTCTCGAATGAGGAAAAAGCACAACGTTGATTACGTTTCTTGAGGCAAGCAGCCTGAGCCCTCTAGAAGGCGGGTGAAAAACGAGTTTTGTTCGCAAATCGGCGGCGTTTCATCAGAAAAGAGAGCCGATTTCACAAGGTTTCTCTAATTGAAAAATGGTTGGGATAAGCTGTCTTTTTCGTTGCATCACCATCCCTCCAGGTGTCACGCAAGGAAATCGGCGCGGCGAACATGGCGAAAAATGAATCCGTTTCCAAAAAAGGTGGGCTGCTTGATTTCCCTTGTTTATTCCGCTAAAGTGAAAGAAGGCAATGATTCTTGAAGGGGAGGCGGAAATCGATGACCCACATTCGCTTTGACTATTCCAAAGCGCTCGCCTTTTTTGGCGAACATGAGCTTACATACTTGCGTGATGCCGTGAAAGTCGCGCATCATTCGCTTCATGAAAAAACCGGTGTTGGAAGCGACTTTTTAGGCTGGCTTGACTGGCCGGTCGACTATGACAAAGAAGAATTCGCACGCATCAAGGAGGCGGCGAAAAAAATCCAATCGGACTCTGATGTTCTTGTCGTCATCGGCATCGGCGGCTCGTACCTTGGCGCGCGGGCGGCGATCGAGATGCTGCACCATTCGTTTTACAACGCCTTGCCAAAAGAAAAGCGGAAAACGCCGCAAATCATTTTTGTCGGCAACAACATCAGCTCGACGTATATGAAAGACGTCATCGATTTCTTGGAAGGGAAAGACTTCTCGATCAACGTCATTTCCAAATCGGGGACGACGACCGAGCCGGCGATCGCCTTCCGCATTTTCCGCAAGCTGCTTGAGGAGAAATACGGCAAAGAGGAAGCGCGCCGCCGCATTTACGCGACGACGGACAGCAAGCGCGGCGCGCTTCGGACGCTCGCCAATGAGGAAGGGTACGAGACGTTTGTCATTCCGGATGACATCGGCGGCCGCTACTCGGTGCTGACGGCGGTCGGATTGCTGCCGATTGCCGCAAGCGGCGCGGACATTAACGCCATGATGGAAGGAGCGGCCAAAGCGCGTGACGATTTCAGCTCCTCGGAGCTTGAGGAAAACGCCGCTTACCAATACGCCGCCATCCGCAACATTTTGTACAACAAAGGGAAAACGATCGAGCTGCTCGTCAACTACGAACCAGCGCTGCACTATTTCGCCGAATGGTGGAAGCAGCTGTTCGGCGAAAGCGAAGGGAAGGATCAAAAAGGCATTTACCCGGCTTCCGCTGATTTCTCGACCGATTTGCATTCGCTCGGCCAATACATTCAAGAAGGGCGCCGCGATTTGTTTGAAACAGTGTTGAAGCTGGAAGAACCGCGTCATGAGCTGATCATTGAAGCCGAAGAAAACGACCTTGACGGACTGAACTATTTGGCGGGAAAAACGGTTGATTTCGTCAACACAAAAGCGTTCGAAGGGACGCTGCTCGCCCATACGGACGGCGGCGTGCCGAACTTGGTCATCACGTTGCCGAAGCTCGATGAATATACATTCGGCTACCTCGTCTACTTCTTTGAAAAAGCATGCGCCATGAGCGGCTACTTGCTCGGGGTGAATCCATTTGACCAACCGGGAGTGGAAGCATACAAAAAGAACATGTTCGCCCTCCTCGGCAAACCAGGCTATGAGCAGCTGAAGGAAGAACTGGAGAAACGGTTGAAATAACAACGTGTTCCATCGCCAAGCCGCTGTTTTCTCGGAGGAGATGACTCGCGGCTCGACCCGAGTCGCGCCCGAAACGGCGGACGGAACGACGGAAAAAGCGCCTCTTCCCTTTTGCGGGGGAAGAGGTGTTTTGTTATACATGAACCGGGTCGTCCGGCCTCACAATGCCCGGACGAGGGTTTATTGCTCCCTGCCGTTTTTCGCCAAGCGTCTGAAGCTGCCGCGGACAAATAATCCACGTCAAACGGGAAACGATAAAAGAAAGGAGGGATTGTGCATGATTGAAATGCCATCGCGTTTGGAAGGGAAACAATTTCAACTGTACCATTTGGAAGAGCAATTAAAACCAATGGGATATACAATCGGCGGCGGGTGGGACTACGATCACGGCTATTTCGACTACAAAATCGCCGATGACGCGGGCTATCAGTTTTTGCGCGTGCCGTTTCGGACGGTCGACGGGCAGCTTGATTCGCACGGAACGACGGTGGAGCTTGGGCGGCCGTTTTTGCTTGCGCATAAATACCAACGGGGCATCGATGATTTCGCCGATGTCGGCAACATCAGCGCCTCATTCAATCAGTTTGCCGAGCCGCAAGACCCGGATGCGACCGTACCCGAGCGATACATTTCCGTCGGAAAGGCGCTTGTCCAAGAACTGGAGCGCCGCCTGCTCGATTAAGGGGCAAGCGCGAACAGGCGGTCGCTTGGTTGAATCGGGCGGTCCGGTGCAACGGAAATCGCTCCGTGATCTCCATGGATGACGCCAAGCAGCGTCACGTTTTGCTTGAGCAGCTGCTGTTGAACGGCGGCGAATGGCTGGCCGATTTGCTGTTCGTCTGGCTCGAGAAGGCAGAGCGTCTGTCCGTCCAGGCGGTAAAGCGCCGTCTCCCACACGCTGGCGGCGCCCGGCGAGCGAAGGCTGGCGGCCATGGCGAAACTCGCCAGCAAGTTTGTCTGAATCACCTCATCCGCCCCGGCGCGGAAGGCGTTCTGGACGTTTCGGCCCGTTAGGATTTCCACGATGGCGTACACCGACGGGTTGAGGCTTTTGGCGGCAAGCAGCGTGACAATCGTATCTTTATCGGCTTCCGCTTCCGCTTTATGCGGATCGGCGGTGATGAGCAAAAAACGCGCTTCTTGAATATTGGCCTTCTCCAGCACCGCATCGTCGCTTGCCGTTCCTTTAATGAAATGAACCGGCGCGTTCAGAAGCGGGTGGGACGGAACAGTGGCGTCGATGAGAACGAAGCGCATGGAGGCGTCGTGCCGCGCGAGGCGGAGCAGCACCTCGCGCGCCCGCTCGTTCCAGCCGACGATCACCGCATGGCCGCGCCCTGTATACCGGAGCTGTCCGCTTGTAAAAGCGGTTTCCCGGGCGGCGGCCGCGGCGGAGACGGAAGCGAAATAAGCAGTGAGGATGCCGGTGCCAAGGACGATGAGCCCAATGGCCGCGAGTTTTCCGGCGACCGTTTTCGGGGCGATGTCGCCGTAGCCGATTGTCGCCGACGTCACGATCGCCCACCACACGCCGTCGAACACCGTGCGGAACGTCTCTGGTTCAATGAAGCGCATCAGCGCGCCAAACAGCACGATCAACGCGCTTGCCGAGACAAACAGGCGAAGCACGGGCGGCCAGCGCCAATACGATAACAGCACGTTTCTTGTTTTCATCGTCCACCCCTCTTTTGTTTTTGTCTTTTTTAGTGTGAGCCGTTTTTGCATAAACATTCCTGTTTTTTCCCATACTAGGAAACGGAACATGAGAGAAAGGGGACAGTGGTCATGGATATGAACCGTGTCAAACAAATCGTTTCTTCCCCTGCCGATATTCCGGTGTATTACAACGGAGTGTCGGTATGGATTGACGGGTATGATGAAGAAAAACAGACGGCGACCGTCCATTTGCGCGACGGGCGGCTTCATGAGCGCCGGGATGTGCCGGTTTCGGAATTGACGGAAGAGCGGGAGTGAAAAGGGGAGGCCGGCTGACAGCGCGGGAGCCTTCTTGCGTTTCCCGAGCGCGCTTGGTTCGAGTAAAGGCGTTTTCCGGCATGAAGCGTCCGGGCGGCCTGCAAGAAAACGGTTGTTGTTCGCCGTCTGTTTCGTGAACAAGACGGCTTTTCAGACGACAATCAGAGGGAGTCGGTGCAAGGACGTAGACATCGGATGAAACGTTGATGGAGCGAAAGACGAGGAAATCTGCCGCTTGCCGAACGACATGTCGGGCAAGCGGCTTCGTTTTGTCAGACAGCGGATTGGCGGCGCGTCCGGGCAACGCGCACCGTCAACAGCAAGGCGCAGGCGAAAAAGAGAAGATCATCCATTCCGTAGACGAGATGATACCCTCCAACGGCAAACAGCGCGCTGCCGATCATCGGTCCGAACGCCATGCCCATATAGCGGAAAAAGTTGTACACGCCGATCGCTGTCGAGCGGTTCGCCTGAAAGACGTTCGTCAGCACAGTTGTTTGCACCGGGAGCGAAAGGCCTAAAAACAAGCCGAACAAGGCGATGGCCAAAACAAGCAGCGAAAGCGATCGTTGGGCTGCGATCAAGAAAAAGAAAATGGACAGCACGGTCAAGTACGATGCCGCCAAGAGGATGCGCCGCTCCGGGAAGCGTCCTTGAAGGCGCCCGCCGAGGAAGCTGCCGATGACGATCATGGACGACATCGCCAAGTACACCGTCCCTTTTTCCTGCGCCGACAGACCGTACCGATCCGTCAAGATGCTGGGCAAAAAGACGAGAAAATTATACAGCGAGTAATATTGAACAAATCCAAGCAGAACGATCGACGACCCGGCGCGGCGGCGGAGCACTGAAGCGAAGTCGGAGAGGCGAAACGGGGACGAAACGGCCGTTTCTGGTTTCGTTTCCTTCAGCAGCAGGAAATTGCCGGCACCAACTAAGCCGCCGACGGCCACGAGCGCCAAAAAGACGGTGCGAAATGGAAAATGCTCTGCCAAAAAGCCGCCGACGATCGGCCCGACGACAGGGCCAAGTGAGACCATCATTTGAAACGTCCCCATCGCCCGCCCGCGCTCTTTGCCGGTGAACAAGTCGCCGATGACCGTGGCGGCGACGACCGACCCGGCCGCGATGCCAACGGCTTGCAAGGCGCGGAAGAACAAAAGTGCGGAAATGGATGTCGAGAAAAAACAGCCGAGCGAAGCGGCGATGTAGATGACGATGCCGCCAAGCAGCACCGTCCTCCGTCCTTTCCGGTCGGTGAGCGGACCATAGACGATTTGCATCATCGCCAGGAAGAACGTGAAAATGGAAATCGTCAAGTTGATCAAAAACGAAGAAGTCGCAAACGCCTCCCGCACTTCTGGTAAAATAGGAGTGTAAATCGTTTGCGTAAACGGGCCGAGAAACGCGGCGAGCGACACAAGATAGACGACAAGCTGGCGCTTCATCTCTTTCCCCTTTCTTTGCCAGTCCATATGTTATGATTATACTCCTGCTTTTTTCGTTTTTGGAAACGAAATGCTTATCGAGAAAAGGTGGGGATGAGAATGGAAACATGGTTGATCCGCGATGCGACGATGGAAGATTTGCCGCACATTGTCCGCATTTATAATGAAACGATCCCGAGCCGGATGGTGACGGCGGACTTGGAGCCTGTGTCGGTTGACAGCAGGCGGGCGTGGTTTGAGGATCACGACCCGCACCATCGTCCGCTTTGGGTCGTCGAGGACGACGGCGCGGTTTGCGCCTGGCTCAGCTTTCAGTCGTTTTACGGCCGCCCGGCGTACCGCCATACGGCGGAGGTAAGCATTTATATCGCCGAAACGCATCGCGGCCGGGGGCTTGGAAGGAAGCTGCTCGAGCGGGCGGTCGAACGGGCGCCCGAACTGGGGATCAAGACGCTGCTCGGCTTTATTTTTGCGCATAATGAACCAAGTTTGCGGCTTTTCTCCCGCTTCGGATTTGAACGATGGGGATATTTTCCGCGCGTGGCGGAATTGGACGGCGTGGAACGCGATTTGGTCATTGTCGGCAAACGGCTTGTATAGAATGGGGGGAGGCGGGGAAGTCATAAGTAATGAGGATGAACGGAAAGAGGGAAGGATATGAACGTCATGCCGATTCGGCTGTTTACGATCCAAGATGGGGAAGGATTTGTCGCTGACGCGTTTCAATGCCCGGTGACCGGCAATTTGATTTACAAATCGTCCGGCACGCCGTCTGTCATCGCGTACACCGATTTGACCGACGAACAAATCATGCGCCTTGAACAATACGGATTTCGGCGGCTCGATTCGGCGCCGGCGTCGATGGAAAACGGTCGAGATGGCATTGAAGAGCTATTGCCGAGGCAATGAGGGAGAGAGAAAACACAAGATGAAAACGTTGAAGAAAAGGCCTGCCCGCTGGGGACAGGCTTTTTCTTTTCCCCAGAAGGGTGGCGACAGATTCGTGCGTGAGAAAGTTCAAGGGATGAAACTGCGGCGCTGCAAGGTTTTTTTAATTTGAAAAAACATTGTTGCAAAGCCTGATATTCGTTCCATCACCGGCCGTTGATCATGTCAACCGGCGGATGAGCCAATAGAGCGCGGCGGCCGCCGCTAGGCCAAGCAGCGTATAAAGAACCGGACGGCCGGATCGTTCGAGCGGCGTTTTGTTCTCCAAAGCCGGCGGATGATCGGTCTTGGCCGTCTTTTCCTTCGTCTGCGGCCGCGTTTCCGTCCCTGCCCCCTCCCTCTCTCCAGCGGCACGCTTGCCGTACATGCCCGCTCCGGTTCGTTTCGCCTCCTCGTACGCCTTGCGGACGCGCGCTTCGTATTTGTAATCGCCATAGTCATAAAAGTCTTCGACAAGTCCGGCTTTGGCGAGGTCTTCTTGCAGCAGGCGCTTGCCGACCCACACCCAGGCGAGCAGCCGCTGGTATTTGTCAAACAGCGCGTCTCCGTCGGTCTCAAGCAAAATGTTCCCTTGATGCAAGCGGGAACATGTAAACCGGCTTGCTTCTTTCCCATACGGTTCGACTTGGATCGTGCTCTCGGGCGTATCAATGAACAAAAACCGCGTCGTGTATACATGGACGTTGACGCGGAATTTCGCTGTATCGCCGTCGATGCACTCGACCAATTCAGCCGGGTAGGTGCGGCCAAGGCGCAACGTAGAACGATCTTCTTTCTTCCCCAGCGTATGGCCGTCCAGGTCGATTCGTTCTGGGGTGAGATGCCGCTTGCATCGTTCATTGCCGTTGTATTTCTGAATAAGTTGGACAAGCTCTTCTTTCGTTTTCGCCTGCTTCGCCAGCGCAGTCGGCTCATGGAGCAAATACACGCAGTCGCTGCCGCGGAAGTGCCCGCCCAACTCATCAAGCTCGCCAGGGTGGGCAAAAGCGGAAATCGGGAACATCAACAGGAAACAAAACAAGAATATGACCATTCGTTTCAAAAACGATCCCTCCACTCGAAAAACATTTCTTCCTCTTGAACAAGAACCGGATGTCCGCAATGGATGGGTTTCAGCACACGATCGCACATGTTATGCCGGTTTTTGCCGTTTTTCAGCGAAAAATTAAGCCAATATGGCCGTTATCGCGCTGTTAGGCGATTTGCGTTCGTTCACGATAAAGTTTATCAAAAAAGTGGAACGATGAGGAAACATCTCGTCAATCAAGGATGTTTGAGGGGGGAGAGGATGACATGTCCAACTTGCTTTTCGATGATCAACCGTTGGTCATTTTGCCGCAGCTCGCTTTGGCGATCGGGTTGAACGAAAGCATCGTTGTTCAGCAGCTGCATTATTGGCTCAAGAAAAGCGAAAACGTCCATGACGGCTATAAGTGGGTGTACAACACGTATGCAGACTGGCAGCGACAATTCCCGTTCTGGTCGGAAAGCACGGTCCGCCGGACGATTACCAAGCTCGAGAAAATGGGTATTATCGTTGCGGCGAATTTTAACCGTTCCAAGATCGATAAAACGAAATGGTATCGGATCGACTATGACAAACTGGCCGAAATAACGAAAGAAATGTCAGAAATGTCGGGCGGAGAACATGGGCAGGCGGCCGATGATGGCGTGATGACCGCGCACAATGGTGTTTCGATCGTTCAAGGTGCGGTTTCGTTCACTCAAGACGGGGCTTCGTTCGTTCACGATGAGGGGTTGACGACGCACGGCGGGGATTCGATTGTGCAAGATGGCGTCTCGGCCGTTCAAGGCGGCGCTTCCGTGGTTCATGGGGAGGTATTGGCGTCTGGCACTTCGACCGCTCAAAACAAGGTTTTGGCTATGGAAGAGAGGGGATCGATGAGGCCGAGCAGCGTTTCGATGATTCAACAACATCCGATTTCAGCCGTTTGCGATGGTGTTTCGACCGGCCAAAATGAGCAGACGATGGGCGAAACAGTCCGTCCATTTGCGCAAAATGAACCGTCCAACTGGTCAAACTGGGCGGTCGAGGTGCTCAATTTGACGAGACCAATACCAGAGACGACAACAGAGATGACATCAGAGATCAAAAGAGAAGACGAAGAAGACGCGCGCGTGCGCACATACAAGGAGATCGTTCGCTTCTGTGAGGAAAACGGGTTTGGCGTGATCGGCGATTATTTGCGGGAAAAGATCAATGCGTGGGTGGACGATGCGTCCGATGAATTGGTGTTGGAAGCATTGAAAATCGCGGTGGAAAACGGCGCCAAACGGTGGGTGTACGTGGACACGATTTTGCGCGACTGGACGGAGAAAGGGTACCGCACCGTGGACGAAGTGCGCGCCGCGCGGTTGGCGTTTCGGGAACAGCGGATGAAGCAGCGATCCGCCCCGCCTTCATCCGATGGCGGGAGAACGATGCGGAAACCGATCCGCACCGAGATCGTGCCGGATTGGCTGAAGATGGATTACAGCCAGCCGGAAGACGACGACTTTGACGTTGAGCAGGCGCGCCGAGAGCTCGAGGAACGTCTGAAAAAATACAAAACCAACCTGGACGGATGAAGCCGAAGGGCGTAAGAGCCCGAGCAGTCTCATCTCATGACGGGACGTGAACCGAGCGATCTCCCGTGTGCCCCACGCTTTGAAGTTCAGTCAGGTCGTTCACTGGTGCTGGCGCCCCTTCACGTTTAGATGGTGGGAGGCTTCTTTTGGGAATTTGTTCACAGGGAGATGGCTCATCGCCATCTCCCGAAACGAAAATAAAAAACCCTTGCACGGCAAGGGTTTGGCAAATGGAGCATACCGGGCTCGAACCGGTGACCTTCGCGCTGCCAGCACGACGCTCTCCCAACTGAGCTAATGCCCCAAAAAAGGATATGGATGATCTGTCCATGTCCCATTATATATATGGATGCGGACAATTGCAATCCTTTTTTGATCACCCGCTTTCAATATCAACGTGCACGACATCGTCAATGGAGCGGATGACGTAGTAAAGTTCGGCGGTCGAGCGCTTTTGGTCAATGACGGCTCTTAGTTTCAGCAAATGTTCATTCTCTTCAACATCTTTAATGCGCATCGTTTTAATGTTGATGTCCTGTTGCTTTAAATGGTCGATGACCTTTGTAATGTTTTTGGCGTCCGCTACGGTGATTTGCAGCAGCACCTCTTTTTCGCGCAGCTGCTTCGGTCCGAAAAAATTGATCAAAAACGGAATGAGTTCCACACTGACAATGAGAAGCGCGACGCCGAACGCCGATTCCCAATAAAAGCCTGCGCCGACCGCCACTCCAATCCCTGCCGCCCCCCAAATGATCGCGGCGGTCGTCAGCCCAGTGATGCTGTCGTTGCCGCGGCGCAAAATGACGCCCGCTCCTAAAAAACCGACCCCGGACACAATTTGCGCCGCCAGTCGAAGCGGGTCCATCGTAATATGGTCTTTGAGCGGAAAGACGTACGCCGATTCGATCGAAACGATTGTAAGCAAGCAGCTGGAAATGGAAATGACAAGGCACGTTTTCAACCCGACCGGTTTTCGCTTCAATTCCCGTTCCAGCCCAATGATCAGCCCGAGAATGGCGGAAATCCCTAGTTTGAGGAACGGATCAAACATCATCGTTTCTCACCTCGTTCATGGTATAATGAAAGAAAACGCCTGATGACGCCTGTTTTCGCCCGGCGTGAAAACGGCGGCCAAGAACTGCGCTTGACCGAGACAAGGGGAGGAAAACGAATGAAGCCGCCAAGCACCATAAAGGCTTATGCCGCTCTATTCATCGGCGCGCTTGCCGTGTCAACATCGGCCATTTTCGTCAAATGGTCGCAGGCGCCGTCCGCGGTGATCGCCTTTTATCGACTCTTTTTGGCCGTCGCCATCATGACGCCGTTGTTCCTCCGGCATCGAAGCGAACTCCGAGGCATCTCTCGGCGCGATTGGCTGTTTTCGCTTTGTTCTGGGGTTTTGCTTGCCTTTCATTTTATCCTTTGGTTTGAATCGCTCGACTATACATCCGTCGCTAGTTCGGTCGTGCTTGTGACGCTGCAGCCGCTGTTTGCCTTCGCAGGCGGCGCGTTGTTTTTCCGCGAACGGTCGACCGTCGGCGCGGTCGGGAGCGCGGTGTTGGCCATGATCGGCAGCGTTCTCATCAGCTGGGGAGACTTCCGCGTCAGCGGTGAAGCGCTGTACGGCGATGGATTGGCGCTTATTTCCTGCGCGTTTGTCACGGCGTATTGGCTGTTCGGCCAAGAGGTGCGCCAACGGTTGTCATTGATGACGTATACCTATATCGTCTATAGCATCAGCGCGGCGGTGTTGTGGCTGTACGCGATGCTGTTTCGCCTTTCGCTGACGGCGTATCAGCTGACGGATTGGCTTTGTTTTCTCGCTCTCGCCGTCATTCCAACGCTGCTCGGCCATTCGGTGATGAACTGGGCGGTCAAATGGGTCAGCGCCTCGACGGTGTCGATGGCGATTTTATTTGAACCGATCGGCGCTTCCGCCTTGGCCTACTGGCTGTTTGGCGAACCGATCCGTCCGTTTCAATGGATCGGCGGTATTTTTATTTTAACAGGAATCGCCCTGTATTTGTGGGAGAAAAACGAAAAAGGTCCGCTAACGGTGCAAGAACGTAGCGGACCCTAGCGTTCCGACGATCAACGAAGAGCGGCGGATCGGCAGGCGGAATTCATCGAAGCCGCGGGCGAATTGGGACAGATAAGCGAAATCGACTTGCGTGATATCGGGAAGCAGGTAAGCGGATTTCGTCGCCCCCTGCTTCCGTTTTCGATTGAGCGCGGCGATGATGCCGTCTGCCGTCTGGATGCCGATGCCATGCCCGTAAAAGAAGCCGTCGCCTAAGTAAATGGCATTTTCCCCTTGCCATTGCGGCGTCAGCGGATCGAATTCCGGGTTTTTAAAATAGAGGCAATCTCCGGGGAGAAAGTGTTCATCTTTTTTTGTTTGAATGCCAAGATCCCGGTCTGTATGCCAGTCATACAGCAGCAAATCCGCAAACAGCCGGTTGAATGCCGCTGGATCGATTACGTCAAGCACGGCCTTGTAAAACACGATGACGATCGCGGTCGCGCATTCAAACGCGTATCGCTCGCTATGGACAAAAATGTCCTGAATCGCTTCGGAAGCCGTGACATCTGGGCGAAGACGGAAGCCGCCGCGCTCGTCCCGCGTCCAAAAATCGCTGTTGCAGCGCGAAAAACGGAAAATGGCAAACCGCGCCCGGCTTTTCGCCAACTCGCCCGCCGCCCGAACAATGCGGTCGCGCAAGGCGATTTCAAATCGAAGCTGGTGTTTATTTGCATACGTATACAACTTAGGCGAGGAAACAAGGGCATCTAAGATTCGTTGTTCGCTGGCCGGAAGCGAAAACGAACTAGAAACGTCAAAGTTGATTGGTGATAACACGCGAATCAAAGTGAAGAAGCCTCCTTGATGAAAGGATCGCAACAACGATATAGATGCAAAACGGAAAAGTTCTCCACGTCCTTGACGAAAAAAGTCGCTTGCCTATTTCGACCGCCCGAGGCAAACAGCCGTCTTCTTCGCCGCACCTTGGCGTGGCGGAAGACGGAACGACTACCTGCTTCACAGACCCAGGCGTGGGGCTGGAAGCGGCGTTGTTCGGTCGCCTGACAGTCCATCCAGTCGCTCTGCAAAAGCCGTCGATGTGAAGGCGTCCAATCGCATCTATATAGCGATGTCATAGAAGAAATGTATGCACTCGCGCCGGTGTTCATTCCCCTTTTTTAGGAAAAGAACGCTTTCCTGTGGGATGGAGAAGAGGGAACGGGGATGGATCAGCGCGTCCTAAAATTTTTTTAAAAAAGGTATTGCTTTTTTCGAGTTAAGGTGGTATATTAGAAAACGTCGCTGATCAAAGAGGTTGTTTGACAGCGATGCGAAGCAAAAAAGCAGTTGACATCCAAAAAGATGTTATGCTAACATAAAAGAGCTGTTTGAGAGAGACAAAACAGTCGAAAGCTTGTTCCTTGAAAACTGAACGAAACGAAGCGCGAAAGAAAAGCTGAGGCCGTTTAGCGCCTTTGGTGCTGCGGTTGAAGCAAAAAGCCAATCAACTTTCTTTGGAGAGTTTGATCCTGGCTCAGGACGAACGCTGGCGGCGTGCCTAATACATGCAAGTCGAGCGGACCGGATCGGAGCTTGCTCTGATTTGGTCAGCGGCGGACGGGTGAGTAACACGTGGGCAACCTGCCCGCAAGACCGGGATAACTCCGGGAAACCGGAGCTAATACCGGATAACACCGAAGACCGCATGGTCTTTGGTTGAAAGGCGGCCTTTGGCTGTCACTTGCGGATGGGCCCGCGGCGCATTAGCTAGTTGGTGAGGTAACGGCTCACCAAGGCGACGATGCGTAGCCGGCCTGAGAGGGTGACCGGCCACACTGGGACTGAGACACGGCCCAGACTCCTACGGGAGGCAGCAGTAGGGAATCTTCCGCAATGGGCGAAAGCCTGACGGAGCGACGCCGCGTGAGCGAAGAAGGCCTTCGGGTCGTAAAGCTCTGTTGTGAGGGACGAAGGGGCGCCGTTCGAAGAGGGCGGCGCGGTGACGGTACCTCACGAGAAAGCCCCGGCTAACTACGTGCCAGCAGCCGCGGTAATACGTAGGGGGCGAGCGTTGTCCGGAATTATTGGGCGTAAAGCGCGCGCAGGCGGTCCCTTAAGTCTGATGTGAAAGCCCACGGCTCAACCGTGGAGGGTCATTGGAAACTGGGGGACTTGAGTGCAGGAGAGGAGAGCGGAATTCCACGTGTAGCGGTGAAATGCGTAGAGATGTGGAGGAACACCAGTGGCGAAGGCGGCTCTCTGGCCTGCAACTGACGCTGAGGCGCGAAAGCGTGGGGAGCAAACAGGATTAGATACCCTGGTAGTCCACGCCGTAAACGATGAGTGCTAAGTGTTAGAGGGGTCACACCCTTTAGTGCTGCAGCTAACGCGATAAGCACTCCGCCTGGGGAGTACGGCCGCAAGGCTGAAACTCAAAGGAATTGACGGGGGCCCGCACAAGCGGTGGAGCATGTGGTTTAATTCGAAGCAACGCGAAGAACCTTACCAGGTCTTGACATCCCCTGACAACCCAAGAGATTGGGCGTTCCCCCTTCGGGGGGACAGGGTGACAGGTGGTGCATGGTTGTCGTCAGCTCGTGTCGTGAGATGTTGGGTTAAGTCCCGCAACGAGCGCAACCCTCGCCTCTAGTTGCCAGCATTCAGTTGGGCACTCTAGAGGGACTGCCGGCGACAAGTCGGAGGAAGGTGGGGATGACGTCAAATCATCATGCCCCTTATGACCTGGGCTACACACGTGCTACAATGGGCGGTACAAAGGGCTGCGAACCCGCGAGGGGGAGCGAATCCCAAAAAGCCGCTCTCAGTTCGGATTGCAGGCTGCAACTCGCCTGCATGAAGCCGGAATCGCTAGTAATCGCGGATCAGCATGCCGCGGTGAATACGTTCCCGGGCCTTGTACACACCGCCCGTCACACCACGAGAGCTTGCAACACCCGAAGTCGGTGAGGCAACCCGCAAGGGAGCCAGCCGCCGAAGGTGGGGCAAGTGATTGGGGTGAAGTCGTAACAAGGTAGCCGTACCGGAAGGTGCGGCTGGATCACCTCCTTTCTAAGGAGAAAAGCGGAGGCCGCAATGGCCAACTGTCGATACACAGCGCTTTCGTTTCGTTCGGTTTTGAGGGAATGAGAAATTCCTTCACTTGTTTTGCGCCTGCGTCTTCTAGCAGATTCAAGGAAGATGGATTCCTCGGCGCAAAGCTGCAAGGAAGCAGACTCAAGGCAGTCGCTTCGTTCAGTTTTGAAGGAATGAGAAATTCCTTCAAAAGCGCCTGTGCCTGCGTCTGCTAGCAGGTTCAGGGAAGCAAGATTCCTCGGCACAAGACTGCAGAGAAGTGAATTCAAGAAATAGTCTCGTTTGCGTCTGCGTCTACAAGCGAATTCGGAGAAGCCGAATTCCTCGACGCAAACCAGCGAAGAAGCGAATTCAAAGGAGCTACTTTGCGCCTTCGTCTTCCAGCAGGTTCAAGGAAGATGGATTCCTCGGCGCAAACCAGCGAAGAAGCGAATTCAAAGGAGCTACTTTGCATCTGCGTCTTCTAGCAGATTCGAGGAAGTGGGATTCCTCGATGCAAGACTGCAGAGAAGTGAATTCAAGAAGCAGTCTCGTTCCTTGAAAACTAGATAACCGATAAAGCAAAGGAAGAAGCCGAGAGCGCGATAGGTTAAGCTGGAAAGGGCGCACGGTGGATGCCTTGGCACTAGGAGCCGATGAAGGACGGGGCAAACGCCGAAACGCTCCGGGGAGCTGTAAGCAAGCGTCGATCCGGAGATGTCCGAATGGGGGAACCCACTGTCCGTAATGGGGCAGTATCCATGCCTGAATCCATAGGGCATGGAGGGCACACCCGGGGAACTGAAACATCTTAGTACCCGGAGGAGAAGAAAGCAAACGCGATTCCCTGAGTAGCGGCGAGCGAAACGGGAACAGCCCAAACCAAGAGGCATGTCCTCTTGGGGTTGTAGGACCGCTCACGATGGGAGTGAGAAAGGGACGGGGTAGACGAACCGGTCTGGAACGGCCGGCCAGAGAAGGTGAGAGCCCTGTAGTCGAAACTTCGTTCCCTCCCGAGCGGATCCTGAGTACGGCGGGACACGAGGAATCCCGTCGGAAGCAGGGAGGACCATCTCCCAAGGCTAAATACTCCCTAGTGACCGATAGTGCACCAGTACCGTGAGGGAAAGGTGAAAAGCACCCCGGGAGGGGAGTGAAAGAGAACCTGAAACCGTGTGCCTACAAGTAGTCAGAGCCCGTTGATGGGTGATGGCGTGCCTTTTGTAGAATGAACCGGCGAGTGACGATGGCGTGCGAGGTTAAGCCGGAGAGGCGGAGCCGCAGCGAAAGCGAGTCTGAACAGGGCGTGTGAGTACGTCGTCGTCGACCCGAAACCAGGTGATCTACCCATGTCCAGGGTGAAGGCCGGGTAACACCGGCTGGAGGCCCGAACCCACGCACGTTGAAAAGTGCGGGGATGAGGTGTGGGTAGGGGTGAAATGCCAATCGAACTTGGAGATAGCTGGTTCTCCCCGAAATAGCTTTAGGGCTAGCCTCGGGTTTAGGAGTCTTGGAGGTAGAGCACTGATTGGGCTAGGGGCCCAAACCGGGTTACCGAACCCAGTCAAACTCCGAATGCCAACGACTTATGCCCGGGAGTCAGACTGCGAGTGATAAGATCCGTGGTCGAGAGGGGAACAGCCCAGACCGCCAGCTAAGGCCCCGAAGTGCACGTTCAGTGGAAAAGGATGTGGAGTTGCAAAGACAACCAGGATGTTGGCTTAGAAGCAGCCACCATTTAAAGAGTGCGTAATAGCTCACTGGTCGAGTGACTCTGCGCCGAAAATGTACCGGGGCTAAACGTGCCGCCGAAGCTGCGGGATGACCGTTGGTCATCGGTAGGGGAGCGTTCTAAGGGCAGAGAAGCCAGACCGGAAGGACTGGTGGAGCGCTTAGAAGTGAGAATGCCGGTATGAGTAGCGAAAACAGAGGTGAGAATCCTCTGCGCCGAAAGCCTAAGGGTTCCTGAGGAAGGTTCGTCCGCTCAGGGTTAGTCGGGACCTAAGCCGAGGCCGAAAGGCGTAGGTGATGGACAACAGGTTGAGATTCCTGTACCACCTCCTTCCCGTTTGAGCGATGGGGGGACGCAGGAGGATAGGGCGAGCAGGCGGCTGGAAGAGCCTGTCCAAGCCGTGAGGCTGATCCGCAGGCAAATCCGCGGATCATAAGGCTAAGCGGTGACGGCGACGGAGTGATCCGGAAGTCCCCGATTTCACACTGCCAAGAAAAGCCTCTAGCGAGGGAAGAGGTGCCCGTACCGCAAACCGACACAGGTAGGCGAGGAGAGAATCCTAAGGCGCGCGGGAGAACTCTCGTTAAGGAACTCGGCAAAATGACCCCGTAACTTCGGGAGAAGGGGTGCTCTTTGGGGTGAAGAGCCCTGAAGAGCCGCAGTGAAAAGGCCCAAGCGACTGTTTATCAAAAACACAGGTCTCTGCGAAGCCGAAAGGCGACGTATAGGGGCTGACACCTGCCCGGTGCTGGAAGGTTAAGGGGAGCGCTTAGCGGAAGCGAAGGTGCGAACCGAAGCCCCAGTAAACGGCGGCCGTAACTATAACGGTCCTAAGGTAGCGAAATTCCTTGTCGGGTAAGTTCCGACCCGCACGAAAGGTGTAACGACTTGGGCGCTGTCTCAACGAGAGACCCGGTGAAATTATACTACCTGTGAAGATGCAGGTTACCCGCGACAGGACGGAAAGACCCCGTGGAGCTTTACTGCAGCCTGATATGGAATTTTGGTATCGCTTGTACAGGATAGGTGGGAGCCTGGGAAGCCGGAGCGCCAGCTTCGGTGGAGGCGGCGGTGGGATACCACCCTGGCGGTATTGAAATTCTAACCCGCACCCCTTAACGGGGTGGGAGACAGTGTCAGGTGGGCAGTTTGACTGGGGCGGTCGCCTCCCAAAAGGTAACGGAGGCGCCCAAAGGTTCCCTCAGAATGGTTGGAAATCATTCGGAGAGTGCAAAGGCACAAGGGAGCTTGACTGCGAGACGGACAGGTCGAGCAGGGACGAAAGTCGGGCTTAGTGATCCGGTGGTTCCGCATGGAAGGGCCATCGCTCAACGGATAAAAGCTACCCCGGGGATAACAGGCTGATCTCCCCCAAGAGTCCACATCGACGGGGAGGTTTGGCACCTCGATGTCGGCTCATCGCATCCTGGGGCTGTAGTCGGTCCCAAGGGTTGGGCTGTTCGCCCATTAAAGCGGTACGCGAGCTGGGTTCAGAACGTCGTGAGACAGTTCGGTCCCTATCCGTCGCGGGCGGAGGAAATTTGAGAGGAGCTGTCCTTAGTACGAGAGGACCGGGATGGACGCACCGCTGGTGTACCAGTTGTCCCGCCAGGGGCACCGCTGGGTAGCTATGTGCGGACGGGATAAGCGCTGAAAGCATCTAAGCGTGAAGCCCCCCTCAAGATGAGATTTCCCACCGCGTTAGGCGGGTAAGATCCCTCGAAGATGACGAGGTCGATAGGTCCGAGGTGGAAGCGTGGCGACACGTGGAGCTGACGGATACTAATCGATCGAGGGCTTAACCTATAAGCGGCTTCTTCCGACGGTTATCTAGTTTTGAGGGAATGAAAAAACTCTTGACAGCTCAGCGCGAATCATTATAATAGTAAATGTCTAAAGAGATGTCATTTCGCAGCAGCTCAGTGACGAGCATTTGCATCATCGGATGAACTGCGAGTTGCCTTGACACGTCCAGCTTCTTTGAATCGGCTGGCAGAGGAAGAGGCAGGGCATCTTATTGGGAGAATTGACCTTCGTTATGATTCCGCAGTAGCTCAGTGGTAGAGCAATCGGCTGTTAACCGATTGGTCGCAGGTTCGAATCCTGCCTGCGGAGCCATCGTGGAGAGCTGTCCGAGTGGTCGAAGGAGCACGATTGGAAATCGTGTAGGCGTGAATAGCGCCTCAAGGGTTCGAATCCCTTGCTCTCCGCCATGATCCATCAGCATGGCCCGTTGGTCAAGTGGTTAAGACACCGCCCTTTCACGGCGGTAACACGGGTTCGAATCCCGTACGGGTCACTTCTTTGTGGAGGATTAGCTCAGCTGGGAGAGCACTTGCCTTACAAGCAAGGGGTCGGCGGTTCGATCCCGTCATCCTCCACCATCTTAATATAAAAGCTGACTTGCTTTCTCATCATCGTGGGGTGGAGCAAAGAGCCTTTGCTTCAACGAATCCGCTTCCAGTTGCCTCGACGCATCTGGCATCTTTGAATCAGCTTGTAGAGGAAGAGGCAACGAACAACAACACTAAAAGTATTGTGAAAATCAACTTACTTTCTTATCGCCGCGGGGTGGAGCAGTCCGGTAGCTCGTCGGGCTCATAACCCGAAGGTCGCAGGTTCAAATCCTGCCCCCGCAACCAAAAATGGTCCCGTAGTGTAGTGGTTAACATGCCTGCCTGTCACGCAGGAGATCGCGGGTTCGAGTCCCGTCGGGACCGCCATCTTTCCAAAAATGCATGATGCAACGAATCATGTGATCGGTGAAATACGGCTCGGCAGCTCAGTCGGTAGAGACGAGCATCCGCTTCATCGAATTCGCATCGAGTTGCCTCGACGCATCCAGCATCTTGGAATCCGCTGGCAGAGGAAGAGGCACAATGCAGCACAAGTAAAGCAGCGTAAAACTTGATACGGCTCGGTAGCTCAGTCGGTAGAGACGAGCATCCGCATCGTCGAATCTGCTGCGAGTTGTCCCGACGCACCCAGCTTCTTCGAATTGGCTGGCAGAGGAAGGGACACAAAAGTCATCAACGAACAAGGGAAAAATAAGATACGGCTCGGTAGCTCAGTCGGTAGAGCAAAGGACTGAAAATCCTTGTGTCGGCGGTTCGATTCCGTCCCGAGCCACCATATAATTGATAGCAAGCTGACTTAGCTCTATTGGCAGAGACGAGCATCCGCATCGTCGAATCTGCTGCGAGTTGTCCCGACGCACCCAGCTTCTTCGAATTGGCTGGTAGAGGAAGGGACACAACAAATGAACAATGAGCCACGATTTATATCATAATTATGCCGACTTAGCTCAATTGGTAGAGACGAGCACTTGCTTCGTCGAGTCGGCTTCGAGTTGCCTCGACGCATCCTGCTTCCTCGAATCAGCTTGTAGAGGAAGAGGCACAGAGCACAACAATGAGCCACCTTCTTGCATTTGTTTTATGCCGACTTAGCTCAATTGGTAGAGCAACTGAATCGTAATCAGTAGGTTGCGGGTTCAAGTCCTGCAGTCGGCACCATTCCTTGGAGGGGTAGCGAAGTGGCTAAACGCGGCGGACTGTAAATCCGCTCCCTTTGGGTTCGGCGGTTCGAATCCGTCCCCCTCCACCATTTTAACAAAGGGGCATAGTTTAATGGTAGAACAGAGGTCTCCAAAACCTCCGGTGTGGGTTCGATTCCTACTGCCCCTGCCATTCCTATCATGATTATGGCGACTATGGCGAAGTGGTTAACGCACCAGATTGTGGCTCTGGCATGCGTGGGTTCGATTCCCACTAGTCGCCCTTCACTTACAACGTTGGGGTATAGCCAAGCGGTAAGGCAACGGACTTTGACTCCGTGATGCGTTGGTTCGAATCCAGCTACCCCAGCCACGGATGCGGAAGTAGTTCAGTGGTAGAACACCACCTTGCCAAGGTGGGGGTCGCGGGTTCGAGTCCCGTCTTCCGCTCTCGATCAAGGCGGCATAGCCAAGTGGTAAGGCAGAGGTCTGCAAAACCTTTACCCCCGGTTCGAATCCGGGTGCCGCCTCCATATCTAATGAATAAAAAAGTGTTGACAGTTGAAAGATGATTTGGTAAATTATTAATTGTCGCGCCGATGTGGCGGAATTGGCAGACGCGCACGACTCAAAATCGTGTGGGGTAGCCCCCCGTGTGGGTTCGACTCCCACCATCGGCATCGAAAATAGGAGAAAGGCTTTAGGGACAAGGGGTTTCACGTAAGTGAAATCCCTTGTTTTTTATTTACCGAATACGATTCGAGAAAAGAAAATCGTGTGCGTACAATCGTGTTCGGTGAGGTGAAATGGAAAGTGAAAAGAATAGAAAATGAGAGAAAATTGCAGAGAAAGAGCAAGAGAGGAAGAAGAGGAGAGCTAAGTCGTGAGGAGTTATTGCTAATATCTGATGACATAGGAGAAATTGAATACACATTTGAGGAATTGTTAGAGATATTTATTGAGGATTGCGAACTAAGAAATTTGCGGGAACATACGATTAAATATTACCGCAGTGAGTTAAATGCGTTTATAAAACTGCTGAAAGAGCAAGAAATCGAGTTGCGTGTAAGTGAATGGACAGGAGAAACCATTAAGCGAAATGTCATTATGTACATGAAAGAAAAAGGTCTTAAGACAGTCAGTATCAATTCCCGTTTGAGGGCTTTAAGGGCGTTTTTTAACTTTTTGGAAGGACGGAATCTCATAAAAAGCAATCCGATGAAAGACATCAAATTGTTGAAGGATAGAAAAAGGATTGTAGAAACATTTGATAATCAGCAGATAAAGTCGTTATTTAAAGCATGCGACCTTCGTACGTTTGTAGGTTTAAGGGATTATACGATTATGATGTTGCTGTTGGAAACGGGAGTTCGAGTAAATGAATTGGTGGGCATAAAAACAACGGATATCATTTGGGAACAAAAAGTCATCCGCGTTCGAAACACAAAAGGTGGCTTCGAACGTTTTGTTCCTATTCAAGATAAAATGATTAATCAGCTGTAGATGAGCATTTTTCATTACAATAATTTCCATGCTTTAAGAGACAAACAGGGTCCCCCTTAGGCGACATGGAGCTGTTTTTTGATCACATCAATGGGAATCTCTTGCTTCGCGGCGTTATAAATGAACTCGACGACGCTGTGGCCTTTCCGTGATCGAAGAAGCTCCAGTCCAGCGGAAAGGTTTTGTTGGGATTCGGCGATGCTGTACACGCAGGCCAAGAGCACCACCGCCCAATACCGTTTCACCGCCCGAATGTGGCGAACGCGGTATCCATCCAGCTTCATCAGAAAAGGCTTTTTTATCCTCTTCAAGATCCTTCTTTCCTTTGTTCTGGAAATAATCCACCACATGCTGGTCTGTGGCAAGATAGTTACCGATAAGCCCATCTTGTCTTTTCACTCTCTTCAGTACTCCTTGTGCCTCTAATGACCTGCATGCCTGATTGACAGGTTGCTGTGGCTTTTTTTCTCCCAATATTCGATTGGTAATTTCTCTATCGGTCAAACCGCTATGTTCCTGTAGAAGTTGAATAATCCTTTCCTTTAATGTTTTCACTACTCATCCCCCACATATATTAGCTTCTCATTGAATTTTACAATTTTCTGGTTAACGTAAACAATAGCATCATGAATTCACTCTTTACATGGTACGACATTATAGCATTTAGTAGTGTTTTGTTCGACAAAAAAGTACGAATTTGTCTTATAAATTCGCACTTATGTGTATATGATAAAGTGATTTCACTATAAAACTATAAAGGAGGTGTTTTTTGCAAGCAAAAAGTGCAGAGAATTGCAAGAAAAAATACATAGGCTTGCCGGCTCAATGAATTTACCTTTCAACCGAGTGAGAAGGGAGCGACTGAACGGCAGAAAGCGCGTGCCGCAAGCGGTAGCTCTCTCCCGTAAACGCGAGAATGTGGGCGTGATGGACCAAACGATCCACCAGCGCTGCCGTCAGGCGGTTGTCCCCAAACACTCGATTCCACTGTCCAAACTCTAAATTCGATGTCACGATGACACTTTTTCGTTCATAACAATCGGCAATGATGTGAAACAGCAGTTCCGATCCCTGCTTTTGAAAAGGTACATAGCCGAGTTCGTCCAAAATCAACAACTCGCATGTGTCGATTTGCCGTTTGAGCCGTCCGAGGATGCCGTCTTTTAACGCCTCTTCGAGCTGGGCGACAAGATCGGCGACACGGAAAAACCGAACTTCATGGCCCCGTTCACACGCTTTTAATCCTAATGCGGTGGCGAGATGGGTTTTTCCTGTTCCCGGCGAACCTAAAAGCAGGACGTTCTGTTTTTGCTCCAAAAAGCGAAGGTCGCAAAGTTCTTCCTTCGAGGTCGTGGTCGGCCAATGAATCTGATCCGACCATTCGTAATCTTTGAGCCATTTCAACTCCCGGAACTTCGCCTTCTTGATCAATCGAGCCTGTTTTGCTTTCTGACGGAACGACAGCTCCAACGCCAACACATCACGTAAAAACTGTTCCTTGGTCTCGTAGGCCACCTCCTCGAATCGATCCGCGATGTACGCCAAATGCAGGGCTTTACAAATCTCTTTTAAATCCATCTTCATGCCCGGCTTCCCCCTTCCCTTGACGGACAAAGACGTTGATCATACACATGTAAATCGGTTTCATAGTCGACTAAAACGGAAGGGGTATAGGCTTCTTCCCATTTCGCGGGATACTCCGAACGCTTCGCCTCCATCAACACCCCGATCTCATGGGGCGCCAAATCCCACCGTTGATACTTGTCAAGCCACTGGGCGATCTCATAGACGGTGTACCGGTCCAGCAGCTTCTGCACCCCTCGAATGCGTGATGCCGTCTGTTTCGGTTGTTCCATGAAGTATTTCCTAATGGCCTCCGGCAAGTAAACTCGAAACCGCGAATACTCCACCACCCGGGGCTTTTGCGCCCATTCCGCCAAAATGTCCTTCCAAGGGAGCTCCCGTTGCTTTTTCGTGTACGGCCTTGGCGCTTCCAGGTACACCTCCCCTTCCTGGGACAAAACCATGAAACGATCCCATTCCTTTTTGACAAGGACACGGTTGGGAACCGGGATCCCATGAACCACA
The DNA here is from genome assembly GCF_030414215.1 of Geobacillus zalihae. NCBI lineage: Bacteria > Bacillati > Bacillota > Bacilli > Caryophanales > Anoxybacillaceae > Geobacillus > Geobacillus zalihae. The sequence goes on along the minus strand of NZ_CP129217.1, from coordinate 2,927,823 downwards.
AACGCCTCCCCATCCACCGTTACTTCCCCGTATTTATTGACATTAGCGTGGTGGAAGGAGAAGATCGGGAGATCTCTCTCCGGCAGGACAAGCAACTCCTTTTGTTCTTCCTGCCATAATTCCTCAATGGTTCTCCCTTTTTCATAGTGGGGGCGGGCTCGATCTTCGATCATCTTGCGATGCAGCCACTCCGCCAGTTCTTCATCCCCCTCGATCAACGGAGCAGGGACAAAGCAGTGTTGACGAGTATAGTAAACTTTCCGTTCGACATTCCCTTTTTCGTGTCCGCTATACGGATTGCACGCCTGTACGTCAAACCGGTAATGAAGCCGGAATCGCTCAAATGCTTCAGTATATTGACGTTCGCCTCCTTTTCGGATCGAAACCACCGCCGCCGCCAAATTGTCGATGCGCAGTTTTCTCGGGACGCCTCCGGCTTGGCGAAACAGCTGAGTGAGCCCGTAAAGAAAACATTCGCTGTTTTCCGCCGGCAATGGATACGCATACGCGGCGTTGCTGTACGGAAAGCTCAAAATCAGAATTGATCGGTCTTCCTCTTTTCCCTCCTTCGTCACAACGGACATGGTGCCGAAATCCACCTGCGCTTCCCCCGGAGGGTGTTCCAGCCTCTCGTAACGCTGTTCCTTCTCCAGCTTAAGCTGAGGTCTTCGTTTTTGAACGTAGGCGCAAACCGTTCGATAAGACCCTTTAAAGTCATGTTCCTGCTTTAATTGTTCGTACATCTTCTTGCTTGTCCGCCGTTGTTTTCTTGGCAGTTTGGCGTCCTCCTCCAGCCAGTCATCAATGATTTGACCGTATCCTTCTTCCTCCATCATTCCCCGTTTTCTCTTTATTTTTTGTCTGACCGAAATGTCTCCATCCGCATATTTCTTGACTGTTCTCCAGTTAAATCCCGTCCTACGGACAATTTCGGAAAGCGATAACCCTTTCTTTTCACGCAAATGTTTGATATGATGAATTTCAGGCATTGCTAGCATCCTTTCATTACCTCCACTGTTTTGTTCTTCACAACCTTAAACAGTAGAGGATATTTTAGGAGCTGGCAAGCCTTTTTTTTATGCCATGAAGCTCTGCACTTTTTTGTTGCAGAACTCTGTACTTTCATTTTGCACTAAACAGGAGGATCGATGTAAATCATTTTTATTCTACCTGAATAACTTTTTTGCAATAAACGTAAAACCTCTAAATTATCCCCTTCGATTAATATATGCTTTGCGTTCTCTTCGTTTATCCCTTCTCCTTCCATAAATTTAAGAGTTCCTTGTGGCGGTAAAAAAGCAAGACGACGGGCTTCTTTTTTACCCACCCATTGAAGCCCGTAAAATTCCTCAGTGTTACTTTCAATTAATTCTTCGTCAATACCGTTGATTTCTTCTTGCATAAAGGATGGATCAATGCCAAGCAGCAGAACGCTTATGCTGTCCAAGGAACAGCAGAACCCCATAGCGCTGTGCAAGTTTTGTTGAGCGATGGAAAGCAGCGCATCACCAAAACGGTGCGTGCAGACGGCAAAGGGAGATTCCGGGCGGTGATCGATGCAAGAAGATTGGCGGAAGGAGAGATTACGGTCTCCGCGGTTAGTGTGGATTCGGCAGGAAACCAAAGCGGCCAATCGAAGAAAGTGCTTCGGAAAGATGTGAGCATAGAGGCCCCTGAGCTGTTGAATGAAGGATATATCAACGCTTTCAACTATGAAGCTTATCCAGTAACGGGGACAGGAACGCCTGGAGAGAAAGTGGTGGTGGAGGCTGCTGATGGAAAAAAATCCGTCTCAGCGAGCGGGCTTGTGGATGAAGATGGGAATTATGAAGTGGAGATCAATACTTCTTCTCTGAAGGACGGGAAGATCACGATCCGTGTGAAAACGATCGATCAAGCGGGGAATGAAAGCCGGATGGCAAGTGTCGTCCTCATCAAATCGTTGTCTTCTCCGGCCAAGCCGTCTATTGACAATAAAGGATATGTGAACGCCAGTGCAGATGCAACTGCTTATGAGGTGACGGGCAAGGGAGAGCCAGGAGCGGAAGTGGAGGTCACTTTGTCCGATGGAACGAATGAAATCAGCACAGTCGGTACGGTGGAAGAAAACGGGAGATACCATGTAGAAGCGGATATTTCCCCGTTAAGCGATGGACTGATTACCATTACAGCCGTTCAAACGAGCGTTACAGGCAATGTAAGCCCAGAGGCAACCGCGACGGTTTGGAAGGATACAGCTGTTGCCACTCCATCATTGAACGCCCTGCCAGCTGTTACGAGTCAAAATCAAGCGGCATACACGATCGCAGGAATGGCAGAAAGCAACGCATTGGTGCAAATCATCATTACGGATGGACAAAAATCTCTCGTGGAACGGACGTCGGCGGACTCGAATGGGAATTTTTCGAAGACGATCGATCTGTCTGCATTCAACAATGGCCAGCTGATGATCATTGTGACACAAGAAGACAAAGCGCAAAACCATAGTGAAGCGACCACAGCGACGGTGACGAAAGGGCAATAAGAAGGAACCTGTCGGCCGAGCCTTTCTTTGAAGCGGGATGCTTCAAAGAGGACTCGGTCGATTTTTTGGTGAATAGACATGTTTCAATATCACATAATCATGGAAAATCACAAAATTCAGAGGCCTTCCTGGATGTTATTTGCGCACCGCATGGACATAATGGACATGTTCAAACGCTGTCAGATCGTCGTTTCGGTTCGAGAAAAATTCCGCTTGGATTTGTTCCGGCGATACGTGTTCGAAAATGAGGAGACGGTGATGCTGCAGCTGTTTCTCAAGTTCCTCGATCGAATACGCCGCTTTCATCGGTTCACCGCTTTGCCGGGCGAGGGCGAGCGTGTTTTGCACCCGCTTGACGGTGGAGGTGAACAGCTGCTCATCGGCAACATCAAACACGATAGAACTGCCCTCTGTCATCAATGGAGCGAGTTGGTGCAAAAGACGATAGAAGTGCTCTTTTTCTAGATAATATGAGACGCCAAGCAGGCTGAACACCGTTTTTTCGTTTGGGCGAAAGCCGGCTGCGAGCAATCGGGAAGCCACGTCATCCTTGGTAAAATCAGCGGCGACCAGTTGCAAGCAGTTTGGCATCTTCCCGTTGGCCATGTGGATGCGTTCGCGCTTGAATTGCTGTGTGTTGGGATGGTCGACTTCGAATATCGTCAGGCCGCTGTTTGGATGACGGAAGGCGAACGTATCCATCCCTGCTCCTAACATGACATACTGCGTCGCGCCAAGCCGCTTTTCGTGTTGGACGATCCGTTCGGTATAGGCGGCGCGGGCGATTGGAGTCGGAGCGAGCTGCGTTTGGACGATCCATTTCACTTTCTCTTCGTCCGATGAGAACGCATCAAGCCGCTCGGGGGCAAAAAATCCTAAGCCGTTGGCGAGAAAGGTTTGGATTTGTTTGTATTCTTCGTCTGTGATCAGCTGTCTGGCCATATCGTCACGAAATATGACAGGCGTATCGTGTTCCGTATGATAAGCGCGGACGAAACAGGACATCAATGCGGTCATGCTCGGTTCGTTTGGTTTCATGGCAATGGCTCCTTTGCGAGGCTATGGAGAATCATCTTCTGGCCGTAGGCGACAAATTGTTCTTTCGTCTTGCCGAGCGTCGGCAGCAAAAACGCTCCTTTTGTTTCGATAAGGTCAAACAACGCGTGTAGCTGTGCGGAGAACACGTACACGGTCATCATGACGTCTGCGGTTTCACGGACAACGCCTTCTGCGATGCCTTGCTCGATCCAGCGGGAGAGGGCGTCATTGATGTCCGTTCCTAAAGAGAAAATAGCTTCCATGGTGGGTGTCACTGCGTCCAACGATGGCGGGCGAAACTCGCGGACGGCGCGCGCCGAAACGGGACAATGTTCGTAGTAAGCGCGCATTGCTTTACAAATGTGTTCGTACTTGGCCAAAAACGGCTGCTCGGCTTGCACGATGTCGGTTAGACGATCACGCAACTGTTTGAGACCATTCGCGACAATGTAGTACAAAATCTCCTCCTTCGTGTCAAAGTAGCGGTACACCGTACGGCGGCTGTATCCCGACGCTGCGCAAATGTCGCTGATTGACGTGCCGTCAAACCCGCGTTCGAGAAACAACCGCTCAGCGGCTTGGGCAATCGTTTGTTTGTGTACAGCGGCGATATGTTCTTTCATAGCTGATACTCCTAGTATCAAAAGTATACTATTAGTATACTTTTGTTTTTCTGTTTGTCAAGTGGTTACTTTATTGACAAACGAGCCATCAAAACAATGGTGATGAAGGGGAGCTGGGGTGGTGTTCGTAGAGCATATCGAAAGTGGATGGTTCAACATTCATCAGGCGAATCACTAAAAATATATCGGGGCTTTTGGTGAATGGCCCAATGGTTGACGGTAATACGAACTATGAGACAGAAGAGGTTTTTCTTTTGCGTGCAGGATATTGCCCTCGTGCTTACGAATCTATATCTATACGGATGCACATCAAGCAAGGAGGATGGCTATGGGAAACATCCAGCCAAGGCGGTTGGTGACGGCAAGCGGCCAACCGATTGTTATACGGACGGCATGGCCCGAGGATGCCGAGCGGATCGTTGCGTTTGTCAAGGCCGTGACCGCGGAAGCGCTTTACTTGCTTACGACGGAAGCGGAAGTGACGGTCACAGAAGATCAACAACGCCAATGGCTGCAAAAAATGGCGGACGATCCTGGAAAGTTGGCGCTGTTGGCCGAGCATGACGGAGAGATGATCGGGTTTTTAGATTTTCATAATGGAAATAAGCGGCGAACCAAGCACCAAGGGTCTTTCGGCATGAGCGTGAAAAACGGCTTTCGAGGCCAGGGGATCGGCGCGGCGTTGCTTGCAGCGCTCCTTGATTGGGCAAAAGAAAATCCTTTGATTGAAAAAGTTTGCCTCGAAGTCGTCGCTGACAACACGAACGCGATTCGATTGTATCAAAAGTTTGGATTTGTGGAAGAAGGCGTGAAGAAAAAAGCTGCAAAAATCGATGACGGGACGTATTGGGATTTGATTTTGATGGCCCGCTTTGTCAAGTAGGTTCGGCGGATGAGTGCGGGGAGATCGCTCGATGAGCATTTCCTTCCTTTCTATTGCGCCGGTTTGCGCTTCGGTGCGGCGGTCGGCGTGACAAGGAGGGAGAACGTGAGAGACAAGGGAATGAGGTTGTTGCCGCTTGGCGTCAGGCTCATGAAGCCGCAGCGGGAACAATACAAACGGATGGCGGCCTGCGAGAGAAAGGCCGCCATGTTGGTTTTGGTTGAAATGCCCAATCTTTTGTCATTTGGTCCCGATGTGCTGTTATTTCTGCCGTTGCTTCTCCTAGAAGGCTTGTGATTTAAGGGGAAATGTTGCTCCCCAACAGCGTTTCTCAAATTGAAAAACCTTGCAACACCATAACTTTATCCCTTTCGACTTCTCGCAAATCGAGCGAATCCGTTGTTTTTCACCGGTCTTCTAGAAGGCCGGTGAATTAGTGAAAAGTCGCGAAAAACGGACTCTTCTCAAATTGAGAAGTCCTGTAAAATCAACGCCTCTCTTTCACCCAAAAGCAACGGATTCGGCGAAATCGGTCGTTTTTCACCAGTTCTCTAGGAGGCGCGGCGCTTTTTTGAGTAAAAGAGGTGTTGGGGGCTGCTCGCAGAAAGGAGCGGCCGCTCCTGGCCGCGCACCGCTACGAACGCTCGCTGACGGCGATTTGGATGCCGATCAGCGCGAAGATGGCGCCTTTGAGCCAATGGATTCGCCTAGTGATGGCGGTGTGGGCCAAGAGCCAATGGCGCAGTTTTTCCGCACCGATGCTCACTAAGGTGAAGACAGCGAGCGCTTGAGCGAGAAAGACGGCGCCAAGAAGCAACATCTGTTGCGGCACGCGGCCCGCTGACGGATCAACGAACTGCGGCAGGAGCGCCAAAAAGAAGAGCGACACTTTCGGGTTGAGCACGTTCATGACAATGCCTTTTTTGTACAGCGAGGCGTATGCCATTGGCTTCTGCCGCCCAAAGGCGAGACTGCTGTCTTTTTCGCGGAACGCCTGCCATGCCAAGTACAGCAAATACGCGGCACCGGCGTACTTGACGATGGCAAACGCCAAGGCGGATTGGTAAATGACAGCCGAGACGCCAAGCGTGGCTGCGCTGATGTGGACAAGCAGGCCGGTGCACAGCCCGAGCGCGGTGGCGATGCCCGCCTGTTTGCCTTGGGACAGGCTTTGGGCGATGACGAACAAAATGTCTGGCCCTGGCGCTAACGTAAGCAAAACGGCGACGCCTAAAAACGCGAAGATCGTTCCGATTCCCATGAGGCATCCCTTCCTTCGGCATGATGACTCTATATGTTCGCCGCGGATCGTATTGATTCCTTTTTGTTTGAAAGGGAAAATGGACAAACGAAAAAGCCGCCCATGCCATTCAAAGCAGAGGCGGCATTTCCTATTCATGGGAAGCTTTTTTCTCCAAAAACGCCCGGCCATAGCGGCCATGGTCATGGAGCATGGCGTGCTCCACCTGGATGGTGGCGTGCTCGATTCCGTATTTTTCCTTCAACATTTCATTCACCGCCAAGATGACGCATAGCGGCTGGATGCGTTCGTTGACAAACACATGAACCGACAGCGAGTAATGGTCGGTTGAGATGGCCCATAAGTGCATGTCGTGCACGTCTTCGACCCCTTCGATCTTTCGAATATCGGCGCGGATTTGTTCGAGGTCGAACCCATCTGGCACGGCTTCCATTAAGATGAGATACGATTCGCGCATAATTTTCGCCCCGCCTGTGAAAATGATGGCGGCGATCACTAAGCTGATGATCGGGTCGAACACCGTCCAGCCGGTGAAGTAAATGAGCAGCGCGGAAACGATGACGCCGATCGAGCTAATCAAGTCGCCGATGAAATGCCAAAGGGCGCTCTGAACGTTCAAATTGTCTTCCTCTTTCGTGCTCCGGCTTAAGACGATGGTCAACGTCAAGTTGACGACGAGGCCGATCACTGCGATCCCGAGCATGAGGCGAAAGTGGATCGGTTCAGGATGGAGAAAACGCTGAATGCCTTCCCATAAAATCCACAGCGCAATGACGGCCAACGTCAGCCCGTTCAAAAACGATGTGATGATTTCAAACCGCAAAAAGCCGAACGTAAAGCGGCGGTTCGGCGGGCGCGTCGCCATGTAGAGGGCGACCATGCTTAAGCCAAGCGCCAATACATCGGATGCCATATGGGCCGAATCGGACAAGAGGGCGAGTGAGTTGGAAATCAGTCCGCCAATGATTTCGACGGCGGTGAAAAACATGGTCAACAAAAGCGTCACCCAGAGCGCTTTTTTCGATTCATTTTGCGTTTTGACGTGCGGGAGATGGTGAAAATCGTACAGTGTTGGAGCCATAATGCACCTCCGTTATTTATAATAATTATCAACTTATATATATTATAATATAAAAATCCGCCTGTGTGCAAATGAAATTTCGACAGCCAGAAACAGCGGTTGTTGGAATTTGTCTAAAAGTATAGACGAAGCATTCAAGGAATGAAGCCTTCTGTTGGCGAATAGGAATCAATGTTGTGTATGGCCATCATTTTGCTTCGGAAAGGATGCGATCCAGCTTGATTGCGGCGAATCCGACAGATTTAGAAGTGTATTTGTTTCATGAAGGCCGTTTGTATCAAAGTTATGAGTTGTTCGGCGCTCATGTCATCCGCGACGGCGGAGCGGTCGGCACTCGCTTTTGCGTGTGGGCGCCCCATGCGCGGGAAGTCCGTCTTGTCGGCAGTTTCAACGATTGGAATGGGGCGAATTCCCCCCTGACGAAGGTGAACGACGAAGGGGTATGGACGATCGTTGTTCCAGAAAACTTGGAAGGGCATCTCTATAAATATGAGATCATCACACCGGATGGCCGTGTTCTGTTGAAAGCCGACCCGTACGCCTTTTACTCCGAATTGCGCCCTCATACCGCCTCGATTGTCTACGATTTGAAAGGATACGAGTGGAATGATTCATCTTGGCAGCGGAAGAAACGGCGAAAGCGGATTTATGACCAACCGATGGTCATTTATGAACTTCATTTCGGTTCGTGGAAAAAGAAACCGGACGGCCGCTTTTATACGTACCGTGAGATGGCCGACGAACTCATTCCGTACGTGCTGGAGCGCGGATTTACGCACATTGAGCTGCTTCCGCTTGTCGAGCATCCGCTCGATCGTTCATGGGGATATCAAGGGACCGGCTATTATTCGGTGACAAGCCGCTATGGCACGCCGCACGATTTCATGTATTTCGTCGACCGCTGCCATCAAGCGGGGCTTGGCGTCATCATCGACTGGGTGCCGGGGCATTTTTGCAAGGACGCCCACGGGCTGTACATGTTTGACGGCGCACCGACGTATGAATACGCGAATGAAAAAGACCGAGAAAATTACGTCTGGGGGACGGCGAATTTTGACTTGGGCAAGCCGGAAGTGCGCAGTTTTCTGATCTCCAATGCGTTGTTTTGGCTGGAGTATTACCATGTGGACGGGTTTCGCGTCGATGCGGTCGCCAATATGCTTTATTGGCCGAACAATGACCGGCTCTATGAAAATCCGTATGCGGTCGAGTTTTTGCGCCAGTTGAATGAGGCGGTGTTTGCCTATGACCCGAACGTCTTGATGATCGCTGAAGATTCGACCGACTGGCCTCGGGTGACCGCGCCGACGTACGATGGCGGCCTTGGGTTTAACTACAAGTGGAACATGGGCTGGATGAACGACATGCTGAAGTATATGGAAACGCCGCCGCATGAGCGGAAATACGCCCATAACCAAGTCAGTTTTTCCCTCCTTTATGCGTATTCGGAAAATTTCATTTTGCCATTTTCCCATGATGAAGTTGTGCATGGCAAAAAATCGCTGCTCAATAAAATGCCTGGGTCGTACGAAGAGAAGTTCGCCCAGCTGCGCCTATTGTATGGCTACATGATGGCCCACCCTGGGAAAAAGCTGCTGTTTATGGGCAGTGAGTTTGCCCAGTTTGATGAATGGAAGTTTGAGGGAGAGCTCGACTGGGTGCTGTTCGATTTTGAATTGCACCGGAAAATGGACGAATATGTGAAGCAGCTGATCGCCTGCTATAAACGGTATAAGCCGTTTTACGAGCTTGATCATGATCCGAGGGGGTTTGAATGGATTGACGTTCATAATGCCGAGCAAAGCATTTTCTCGTTCGTCCGCCGGGGGAAAAAAGAAGGTGATGTGCTGGTCATTGTTTGTAATTTCACAAATCAGGCGTATGACGATTACAAAGTCGGCGTGCCGCTTTTGGCGCCGTACCGCGAAGTGCTGAACAGCGATGCAGCGGAGTTTGGCGGATCAGGGCATGTCAATTCGAAGCGGCTTTCCGCTTTCCATGAGCCGTTTCATGGAAAACCGTACCATGTGCGCATGACGATTCCGCCGTTTGGCATTTCCATTTTGCGGCCAGTGCAAAAACGAGGGGAGAGAAAGCAGAATGAAGAAGAAGTGCATCGCCATGTTATTGGCCGGCGGGCAAGGAAGCCGGCTTCGCTCGCTGACGAAAAACATCGCGAAACCAGCCGTGCCGTTTGGGGGGAAGTACCGGATCATTGATTTTACGTTGAGCAATTGCACGAACTCGGGCATTGACACAGTCGGGGTGTTGACCCAATATCAGCCGCTTCTTTTGCACTCGTACATCGGCATCGGAAGCGCATGGGATTTAGATCGAAGAAACGGGGGCGTCACCGTCCTTCCCCCTTACTCCGCCTCTTCCGGCGTCAAATGGTACGAAGGCACAGCGAACGCCATTTATCAAAATATGAATTATATTGAACAGTACGACCCGGACTACGTGCTCGTGCTGTCCGGCGACCACATTTACAAAATGGACTATCGGCAGATGCTCGACTACCATATCGCCAAACAGGCCGATGTGACGATTTCCGTTATTGAAGTGCCATGGGAAGAAGCGAGCCGGTTTGGCATTATGAATACGAATGACGAGATGCAAATTGTCGAGTTTGCCGAAAAACCGGCGGAGCCAAAGAGCAATTTGGCATCGATGGGCATTTACATTTTCAATTGGCCGTTATTGAGGGAGTATTTGCAAATCGACAACGCCGACCCGCATTCGTCGCACGACTTCGGCAAAGATGTGATTCCGCGGCTGCTTCGGGAGAACAAGCGGCTCGTGGCCTATCCGTTCAAAGGCTATTGGAAAGATGTCGGCACCATCAAAAGCTTGTGGGAAGCCAACATGGATTTGCTCGATGAACACAATGAACTTGACTTGTTTGACCGCTCGTGGCGCATTTATTCGGTCAACCCGAACCAGCCGCCGCAATACATCGCTCCCGAGGCGGAAGTGAGCGATTCTCTCATCAATGAGGGATGCGTCGTGGAAGGAACGGTGGGGCGCTCAGTGCTGTTTCAAGGCGCCCGCATCGGCAAGGGAGCGGTTGTGAAAGAATCCGTCATTATGCCAGGGGCAACAGTTGGTGAAGGAGCGTATGTCGAGCGAGCGATCGTCACTCCGGAGATCGTCATCCCGCCGCATTCGACTGTGAGCCCGGGCGATGCTGATGATGACGTCGTGCTCGTAACGACCGAGTGGATCAAGCAACGGAATAAGGACACCGCAAGGAAGGATGGAGCACAATGAACAACAACATGATGTTGGGCGTCATCGACGCGACCACGTATATGGAGGCAATGGCGCCGCTTGTCGAGAGGCGTTCCATCGCAGCGGTGCCGTTTGCCGGGCGGTATCGGCTCATTGATTTCGTGCTTTCAAGCATGGTCAACTCCGGCATTGAAAGCGTCGCGATTTTTCCGAAATACCAATATCGGTCGCTGATGGACCATTTAGGATCAGGGAAGAATTGGGATTTAAACCGAAAGCGGGACGGATTGTTTTTCTTCCCATCGCCGGACTTGTTGTTTTCCGGTGAGCGCCGGGTCGGGGCGTTTGCCCATTTTGAGCAGCATATCGACTATTTTTTGCGGAGCCGGCAAAAGTATGCGGTCATCGTCAATAGCTACACGGTGTGCAACATCGACTTTGACGCCGTCCTCGAGCGCCATATCGAACGCGGCTGCGATGTGACGCGAATTTGCCATCGCGGCGAGTCGCTGGAGATGTACGTGTTGGAGACGTCTCTTCTGCTTGATTTGATCGCCGGCTACAAAGACCACGGCTATCGGAGCATCGTCGATGTCATTCATGACGACCGCCATTCGCTGTCCATTTGCGACTATGAATACAGCGGGTATGCGGCCGTCATCGATTCGCTCGCCCGCTATTTTCAGGCAAGCATGGAGCTGCTTGACCGAAGCGCTTGGGAGCAGCTTTTTCTTCCATCGCGGCCGATTTATACGAAAGTGAAAGACGAGCCGCCGACGAAATACCGCCGGGAAGGGAATGTGAAGCGCTCGATGATCGCCAACGGCTGCGTCATTGAAGGAACGGTGGAAAACAGCGTCCTGTTTCGTTCCGTGAAAATCGGCAAAGGAGCCGTTGTGAAGAACAGCATCGTGATGCAAAAATGCCAAATCGGCGATGGTTGTGTGCTTGATGGCGTCATCGTCGACAAAGACGCGAAAATCGAACCGGGGGTCGTTTTGCAAGGGACGGCGGAGCGGCCGTTTGTCGTTCGCAAAGGAACGGTGCAAGGGGAGGTCGTGAATCGATGAACGTGCTGTTTGCCGTATCAGAATGCGCCCCGTTTGCCAAATCGGGAGGATTGGCCGACGTCGCCGGCGCGCTGCCGAAAGAGCTGCGCCGGCTTGGCGTCGATGTCCGCGTCATGTTGCCCAAGTATGAAACAATCGCTTCAAAGTGGAAAGAACGAATGGACAAAGTGGCGGAGTTCGTCGTGCCAGTCGGGTGGCGCCGCCAGTATTGCGGCGTTGAGGAGCTCGAGCATGACGGGGTCGTCTATTACTTGATCGACAACGAATACTATTTCAAACGGCCGCAGCTGTACGGCCATGATGACGACGGCGAGCGGTTCGCTTATTTTTGCCGGGCGGTGCTGGACGCGCTTCCGGCGATTTCGTTTCAGCCCGACATCATTCATTGCCATGACTGGCACACCGGCATGATTCCGTTTTTCTTGCGCGAGCAATACCGTCATGATCCGTTTTATGCGGATATCCGCACGATCTTTACGATTCACAACTTGCAGTTTCAAGGGCTGTTTCCGCGCGGGATTTTAGAGGATTTGTTGAATTTGGACGGACGGTATTTCACCGTCGACCATCTCGAGTTTTACGGAAGCGTCAGCTTTATGAAAGGGGCGCTTGTCGCCTCCGATTTGATTACGACGGTCAGCCCGACGTACAAAGAAGAGATTCAAACCGCCTATTACGGCGAGCGGCTTGACGGGCTGTTGCGGGCGCGGCGGGATGATTTGCTTGGTATTTTAAACGGCATTGACGACGAGTTTTACAACCCGGAAACCGATCCGTTTTTGGCGGCGAACTATAGCGTACATACGCGGGAAAGAAAAAAATTCAACAAGCGCGCCCTGCAGCGGCGGTTTGGTCTGCCAGAGCGGGATGATGCGCCCGTTGTCGCGATGGTGACGCGAATGACGGCGCAAAAAGGACTCGATTTAGTCACGTGCGTCTTCCATGATCTGATGCAGGAAGAGATGCAGCTTGTTGTGCTTGGAACGGGGGATTGGCGGTTTGAACAGTTTTTCTCGCAAATGGCGGCGGCCTATCCGGACAAAGTCGGGGTGTACATCGGCTTTCACGAACCGCTCGCCCATCAAATTTATGCGGGCGCGGACTTGTTTTTAATGCCGTCATTGTTTGAACCGTGCGGGCTGAGCCAAATGATCGCGCTTCGGTACGGGACGATTCCGATCGTTCGGGAAACGGGCGGGCTGAACGATACGGTGCAATCGTACAATGAATTCACAGGAGAAGGGAACGGGTTCAGCTTTACGAACTTTAACGCCCACGACATGTTGTACACGATCCGCCGGGCGCTGTCGTTCTACCGCCAGCCATCTGTCTGGGAGCGGCTCGTGGAGCGGGCGATGCGCGGCGATTACAGCTGGCGCCGGTCGGCGAGGGAGTATCGAAAAGCGTACGAACAGCTGAACAAAAAGGGGGAAGACGCGCTTGTTCGCGGATAAAGAAACGTTTCAACGGGCGTTTGTGACGCGGGTCGAGGCGTTGTGCGGCAAACCGTTTGCCGAATCGACGGCGCGCGATCATTATCATGTCCTTGGCCATATGGTACGCGAACATATCAGCCGCCATTGGATCACGACGAATGAACGCTACCGGGCGCAACGGTGGAAGCAAGTGTATTATTTGTCGATTGAGTTTTTGTTGGGTCGCCTGCTCGGCAACAATTTGTTAAACCTCGGCGTCCGCCCGATGGTCGAAGAGGGGCTTCGCGAGCTCGGCATCCGCCTTGAGGACATTGAGGAATGCGAAGCGGACGCCGGGCTTGGCAACGGCGGGCTGGGGCGGCTCGCCGCCTGTTTTCTTGACTCGCTCGCCACATTGAATTTGCCGGGCCACGGCCACGGCATTCGCTATAAACACGGGCTGTTTGACCAAAAAATCGTTGACGGCTATCAAGTCGAGCTGCCGGAGCAATGGCTGCGAAACGGGAACGTTTGGGAAATCCGGAAAGAAGAGCTGGCGGTCGAAGTTCGCTTCTGGGGAAGGGTCGAGGTGTCGGAACAAAACGGCCGCCTTGTGTTCCGCCATGTCGACAGCGAAAACGTGATGGCTGTGCCGTACGATATGCCGGTCATCGGCTTCGGGACGAACACGGTCAACACGCTCCGGCTTTGGAGCGCCGAGCCGGCGAAAACGTTCCCGCTTCATAAAGATGTGATGCAATACAAGCGGGAGACGGAAGCCATTTCGGAGTTTTTGTACCCGGACGATACGCACGATGAAGGCAAACTGCTCCGGTTAAAGCAGCAGTATTTTCTCGCCGCCGCCAGCCTCGGCAGCATCACTCGCGCTCATCGCCGCCAGCACGGGAGTTTGCGCCGGCTTCATGAGTATGTCGCCATTCATGTGAACGACACGCATCCGGCGCTCGCGATTCCGGAATTGATGCGCATTTTGCTCGATGAAGAAGGGATGGGCTGGGAAGAGGCGTGGCACATTACGACCCATACGATCGCGTATACGAACCATACGACGTTGTCGGAAGCGTTGGAGAAATGGCCGATTCGTCTGTTTCAGCCGCTGTTGCCGCGCATTTATATGATCGTCGAGGAAATCAACGAACGGTTTTGCCGCGAGCTGTGGGAACGCTACCCCGGCGATTGGGGGCGGATTGAACAAATGGCCATCGTCGCCCACGGGATGGTGAAAATGGCGCACTTGGCCGTCGTTGCGAGCCATAGCGTCAACGGCGTGGCGAAACTGCATACGGAGATTTTGAAACAGCGGGAGATGCGCTTGTTTTACGAATGGGCGCCGCACAAGTTCAACAACAAAACGAACGGGGTGACGCACCGGCGCTGGCTGTTGAAAGCCAACCCTGAGCTGTCGGCGTTGATTACGGAAACGATTGGTCCGCGCTGGATCCGCGAGCCGGAAGCATTGATTGAGCTGAAGTCTTATGCTTCCGATCCGGCGTTTCAGCAGGCGTTGGCTGCGGTCAAACAGCAGCGGAAGCTGAAGCTTGCCAAGCGCATTTCGGAAAAAACGGGCATTGTTGTCGACGAATCGTCGATATTTGATGTCCAAGTGAAACGGCTGCACGCTTATAAACGGCAGTTGTTAAACGTGTTGCACATTATGCATTTATACAATCGGCTGAAAGAAGACCCGCGTGTTTCGATCCACCCGCGCACGTTCATTTTCGGAGCGAAAGCGTCGCCAGGCTATTACTACGCCAAGCGGATCATTAAGCTCATCCATTCTGTTGCCGACAAGGTGAACAACGACAACCAGGTAAATGAACAGCTGAAAGTCATTTTTTTGGAAAATTACCGCGTATCGCTCGCGGAAGAAATCATTCCGGCCGCCGATGTGAGCGAACAAATCTCAACAGCCAGCAAAGAAGCGTCCGGGACGGGCAACATGAAGTTTATGATGAACGGCGCCGTTACGCTTGGCACGCTGGATGGAGCGAACGTCGAAATCGCGGAAACCGTCGGGGAGGAAAACATGTTTTTGTTCGGGCTGACGGCCGATGAAGTGCTCCGCTACTACGAACACGGAGGCTATCGGGCGCATGAGTATTACCATCATGACAAACGGATCAAGCAAGTTGTCGACCAGCTCATCAACGGCTTTTTCCCTGATGTCGGCGACTACTTTGAGCCGATTTACGACTCGCTGTTGGCGCAAAACGACGAATATTTTGTGCTGCGCGACTTTGCCGCCTACGCCGAGGCGCACGAGCGGGTTGAGGATGCTTACCGCGATCCGGCGCGCTGGTGGCGGATGAGCGCCGTCAACATCGCCCATTCCGGCCGTTTCGCCAGCGATCGGACCGTAGCGGAATACGCCGCCGAAATTTGGGGTCTTTTGCCGTCGGGGGAACGTTTCTCAACTTAGGAAAGGACGTTGGAAAGGACGTTTTTGGGTTGCTTTTTCATCGTCTTTGGCGAGGAGACCCCCACTTCAACGACCAAAGGGAGTAGGTAGCGTCAAAAGTTCTATGAAAACTCCACACAGATCATCCCATTGAGCATCGTGGGGCATGCGGAGGGCCGGATTCGCCCTTGACCAACACCCGCCAAAGGTGCGGAAGAGTCATCAAGGGCGACGGGGACAAAAAGAAGGCAATAAGAAAGCCGCCCTTGCCATGACCGAATTTTACCTTTGGCGGTGTTCGGTTGGTCAAGGGTTCGCTTCGCCGAATCCGGCAGGAGTTCTGTTCAACGGGCTCCGGCGGACAAAAAAGTCAGGCCGCCTCTTGTTGGAGAAACGCTTGTGCCATGGCGATGAGCTTCGTCCACCGGGCCGGCATATGCGGAAGATCCGCCAGTTCCGGGATGACGACCGGGACCCGGCCTTCGAGTGCGCTATGCGGGCGCAGGAAGTTGAAATACGCCACAAACAGCGTCACAAAGGACACCGAGCCTTCTTCCGCACCAAACCCATGGGTCGGGCGGTAGTTGCCTTTAAAGGTCCGGTTGAATCGCTCGATGATCTGTTTGAGAGGGCGAAACTCTTCCGAGACCGGATCTTCGTTGGTTAGGCCGATCACCTGGCGGACGTCAAACGAAATCCCGTGCTGGGCGAAGAAGTGTTGCGCCAGCCGGTAAATCGGGTTGCCATCCACGACAAACGACAAGTCGTCTGGGAGGGACGGCAGCTTCCGCAGGACATCATCGATGGCCTGGATGGCCGAGAGCGTGTCTCGGTTGGGCGAGACGCGATACGACAGCACGATCTTTTTGACGGCATCGAACATAAAGAACAGGTAATGCCAGCGCCCTTTGACGCGAATATACGTCTCGTCCCCGCAAAACGAACCGGACAGCTCATACGGGAACCGGTCGACAAAGGGCTTGATCCAAAGCGCGGCGCTGTTGGCGTAGTTGAGCACCGTCTGATGGGAGATCGAGACGCCATGGATGTCCTTCATGGCGGCGGCGGTCTCCCTCGAGGACATCCCAAAGTTGACGTAGTACGTCAACACGAGCCCCAACACGTGCGGCGACGCAGCCAGCCGGGACAAATCGACCTTCGGCTTGATGGGCGACGAGGAAGCCAACGGGAGAAAGTCAAACAAGAACTCTCGAAACAAATACCGCACCTTGAAGGCTTGAGGATCCTGTTGAAACTGTTGGCGCTCCTTCTTGGTCATCCGGCGAAGGTTGGCCTGGTAAAACGGGCAATCGTTGTTCTTGCACTTATAGATGTGGTATTCTTTGCGTTCCTTGATTTTTTCCAGCGTCTTTTTGCAGTGCGGGCAGCGAAAGACCGCTTGCTTGGTGAACCGGTTCCGGTGGTTGAACCGGCACTGGCACACTTTGCATTGGTATTGCCCGTTTCCGCCGTTATTGGCGTACAGGTAAGAAGAGGGAGCCTGGCAGCGAGGGCAGGTCAACGAATCCGGAACACGGTGTTTCGCCTTCGCGCGGCGCTGGATGGGCCGCAAAGGACGTCCGTGCTGGGCTTCGTAGTCCGCCAACAGCTTCCGGTAATCAAAGGTTTCCGGCACATCGATGATCGGAAGGTCATCGACCTGAAGTTTTCGGTACGGTTTTTGGACGAGTTCGTCCAAGTCCTTACGATTCAGGGATTTTCCCACGATCACACCCATCAAATACACAATGATTTGATATTGGGCCTTGATGATTTGAAGCAAATAGGCTAATAATTGAGGTAACAAGCTTGTCACTCCTTCTTTGTTTGGGCTGTTGAGTGTGTGGTTACCTCAATGATGGCCGAAAACAACGGGGGTGGCAAGCTTTTTTTCTTCCAACGGTTGAAACTCAGGAGAAAACCGTGAGTGTGGAGGATAAACTTTTGACAATACCACGGAGTAAGTGGGGGAGGAATCGCTTTTTTGTGTTTTTGTATCACTAAAAAATATGATATAATATATGATATAATATATTATATAATATATTTAGTGAAAGAGAGGTGAGACAAATGGACATGACGTTAACAGCCAAAATCAAAATTTACCCAACAGCGGAACAAGCAGAAGTATTGAAAGCCACCCTTTCCGCCTATCGACAAGCGTGCAACGCTGTGTCTGTTGTGATTTTTGACACAAAAGTGCTTGCACAAGCCAAGTTACACGACATGACCTATCGTCTACTTCGATCAAACTACGCTTTGCGTTCGCAAATGGCGCAATCTGTAATCAAGACGGTTATCGCTAGATACCGTTCCCTAAAAAGCAATGGTCATGAATGGACATTGGTTCGCTTTAAAAAGCCTGAATATGACCTCGTTTGGAATCGAGATTACTCCATTGTTCAAGGGTTATTTTCTGTCAATACACTAGAAGGACGAATCAAAGTGCCATTCGAACCAAAAGGCATGGAACAATATTTTGATGGCTCATGGACGTTTGGCACAGCCAAACTCGTCTATAAGCATAACAAATTCTTTTTGCACATTCCCATGACTAAAACAATTCCGACCGTAGATGAACACAACATTCGCCAAGTGGTCGGTGTCGATGTAGGGGTTAACTTTCTTGCAGCAGCTTATGATTCGCAAGGGAAAACTACCTTTTTTAACGGACGAAAAATCAAGCATATGCGGGCGAAGTACAAACGAATGCGAAAAACCCTCCAGCAAAAAGGGACGGCTTCTGCGCGTCGGAAGTTGAAAACAATCGGACAACGAGAAAACCGTTGGATGACGGATGTGAACCATGCTGTCACGAAGGCACTCGTTCGTCAATATGGAGAACGTACCCTTTTTGTATTAGAAGATTTAACAGGCATTCGTGAAAAAACAGAACGTGTATGGATCCATGACCGATATGAAACCGTATCGTGGGCTTTCTATCAGTTCCGTCAACTGTTAGAGTATAAGGCACGTTTGCATGGGTCAAAAGTGATGGTGGTTGCTCCGCATTACACCTCTTTGACATGTCCAAAGTGCGGGCATACGGAAAAAGCCAATCGAAACAAGCGTACACACACCTTTTGTTGCCGAACATGCGGATATACCTCAAACGATGACCGCATTGGTGCCATGAACCTTCAACGAAAAGGAATAGAGTACATCGTTGAAGGAACGACACAGGCATGACCTGCGTCGTTGGGCAGTTGTCAACCTGCCCCTGATGCAACCCCAAGTCAAGGAAGGAGGACCAAGTCCGCTCGCACTTCTGGGGAGTTGCAAGCCCCCACTTCAAGCGTTAGCGAAGTGGGGGTAGTTGACTCAATCATCGTCCTTTTAGGGAATTTCGAGGGAGAAGGCATAAAAGCAAAAGGGCGTTCCGTTTGGCCGGAGCGCCCTTTCTCGCTTAGTCGTCGCCGTCGAGCCAGTCGCCGATGCCGCCGAGGATGCTGCCTTCGCCGACCGACCGTCCGCCGGCGCTCGGGGCGGCAGCGAGGACGCGGTCAGCGAGCCGGCTGAACGGAAGCGACTGCACCCACACTGCTCCCGGACCGGTGACGGTGGCCAAAAACAATCCTTCGCCGCCGAAGAAGGCGGTTTTGATGCTGCCGACATATTCAATATCGTAGTTGACGTCTTTCGTCATGGCGACAAGGCAGCCGGTGTCAATGCGAAGCGTTTCCCCGGGCTGCAAGTCGCGGCGATGGATCGTTCCGCCGGCGTGCAAAAAGGCAAGCCCGTCACCTTCCAACTTTTGCATAATAAACCCTTCGCCGCCGAAAAAGCCAGCGCCGAGTTTGCGCTGAAACTCAATGCCGACGGAGACGCCTTTTGCCGCACACAAAAAGGAGTCTTTTTGGCAGATGAGCTTCCCGCCAAGTTCGCTCAAATCGACCGGGATGATTTTTCCCGGATACGGAGCGGCGAAGGCGACGCGGCGCTTGCCGTTTCCTTGGTTGGTAAACACGGTCATGAACAAGCTTTCGCCGGTGAGCAGCCGCTTCCCCGCGCCGACAAGGCGGCCAAGCAGCCCTTTTCCGGACGAGGAGCCGTCGCCAAATACGGTTTCCATGACGATGCCGTCATCCATCATCATCATCCCGCCCGCTTCCGCGACCACGCTTTCGTATGGGTCGAGCTCGATTTCGACAAACTGCATGTCATCGCCGTACAGCCGGTAATCGATCTCATGTGCGTTCATCATTTCGCCTCCATTCAGATCATATGACGTTCTGCTCTGTACTACGGAAAACGGCATTGGCCCGTTTCACAAAAAAGACCATCTTGCCGATGGCCTTTTTCATGGAGTCGTTTCCCCAAAATGCTGCTGGGACGGTCTTTCATCGTACCGGCGGTAGCTGTCTGTCGATGTATACGGGTCTTTTTCATACGCCGGCAAATCGCCGATGTTCGACATGATGCCTTCGTCATCCAATATGTTTTCCAGCAGCTCATGCTCCCGCGTCGGGTACACACGTACGTGTTGGCCATGCAAATCGACGGCCGCGAAATTTTCCAAGTCTTCGATATAGCCGACGTTCTCTTCCGACTCGGCATACACTTCGCTGTAGGAATCGACGTTTTTGCCAAGGTCGGAAGGGGTGTCGGATGTGCCGTAGCGGGCTACTTCCTGCCATGCATCTTCTGCGTCGTAAGCGACCGATTCCGTGCGGTCATCGAAATCGAATTTGCCAAACGGCGGCATGAGCACGCCCTCTTCAAGCGGGCGCTTTTGCGACACCGTTTGATCCGGGCTGTGCTCGCGGCAGTAGAGTGTTGTCGGCAGCGCCTCGAGCCGTTCGTATGGGATCGGCCGGCCGCATACGCGGCACGTTCCGTATGTGCCGTCGGCGATGGCGCCAAGCGCCCGTTCAATCTCGCGAAGTTCGCGCTCGGCATGCTCCTTTAGGGCGAGATCTTTTTCCCGCTCATACAGCTCTGTCGCCTCATCGGCCGGATGGTTGTCGTAGCTCGCCAGCTCACCGACCGCATCGTGGGCGTGGCTGCGGATCATGCCGAAATGGTCGTTTTGCTTCAGCCGGTCTTCCGTCTCCCGTTTCATGTCGAGCAGTCTTGAGCGGAGGGCGGCAAGCTGTTCGTTCGTCAGCATCAGTCGCAATCCCTTCCTTCGCAGTAGCGTCTATATGGTGTAGTATGGGCGAAAATCAAAAAAAAAACACGGTCATGTTGACCGTGTTACAGCCAATGGGCAATGAGCAAGCCAGCGGCGAGCAAAAAGCCGAACTGTGTATTCGTTTGCGCCGTCGCCTTCATGGCCGGCATCATCTCGATCGGCTTGATTTTGCCGATAAATCCGCGCGTCGCGGCGATTGCTTTTGGAATGCTCAATAAAGCGAGCAGCGCCCAAAATGGCACGATCTGAAACGCCGCAAGCGCGGCCGTCCAAAGAAAGGCAACGGCGAACATGGCGGCGAGCAGGCGGATGGCCCAATCGCGGCCAATCAAAATGGCGAGCGTCTTTCGCCCTTTTTCACGATCGCCGTCCAAGTCGCGAATATTGTTCGCCAGCAAAATGGCGCCGACCAAAATCGCGATCGGAATGGCGGTGAGCACGGCGCCGCCGCTGATATGGCCCGTTTGGATGAAAAATGAAATCAAAATGATGACAAAGCCCATAAAAAACCCAGCCGCCAGTTCGCCAAACGGCGTATAGGCGATCGGAACCGGCCCTCCGGTGTAAAAATAACCGGCCGCCATGCAAATCGTTCCGACAACGGCGAGCCACCAACTGCTTTCGGCGCAAATGTAGACGCCGATGAGCATAGCCAACCCAAGACAGCCAAACGCCAACGCCAGCACCGTTTTCGGCTTGAGGCCGTCTCGGACGATGGCGCCGCCGATGCCGACCGACTCCGGTGAATCGAGGCCGCGTTGATAATCGTAGTATTCGTTGAACATGTTCGTCGCCGCCTGAATCAACAAAGAGGCGATCATCATCGCGGCAAACAGCAGCCAATCAATCGATGTTTCGCCAAGCGCCAGCACCGTGCCGACGCATACGGGCACAAATGCCGCCGTCAGCGTATGCGGGCGCGTCAGCCGCCAAAAGACGCGCCAGTCGCGGCGCGCCGGCGGGCGATGGTCCATATGTGTGAATGATTGCATATTCATTCCCCTTAGATTCTGTGAAAATGTCATTCGTTTATGTCCAAAATAAGTGTAGGCAAACGTTGAAAGCATGTCAACCCTTCCCGATAGATAAATGATTTCCTATTATATTATAATGGGAAGTGGGGATGGAGGGGGAATTTTACGACAGAAAGCGTGAGGAACGTGGCGATTGGATTTCGACATCACCTGCAGCAACAATTGCATAGATTGGCGGTGAATGCAGGGCGGCCGTTTGTCAGCTGGACGGAACCGTGGGAGGGCGTTGATCCGGTTTCTTTTTTTATGCAAGGGCCGTCATGCGGCTTCCGCGAACGGTTTTTTTGGGCGGATCGAACCGGAGGCACGATATTGGTCGGCCTCGGCTCCGTTTATGCGATCGAAACGGAGAAGGCCGACAGCCGGTTTGATGACGTGGAAGCGGGCCGGCGCCGATGGGAGAAGGAGATGGAGCCATACGGCGCGGCCGATGCGCCGCCGTTATTGTTTGGCGGATTTTCGTTTGACCCCTATCGGCCGGGCACCGACATGTGGCGCGGCTTTCCGGCCGGGAAGCTCGTGGCGCCGGCCGCGCTTCTTGCCGTAAGAAACGGCAAAACGACGTTGACCGTCACCGTCCCAACGGACAAAAGAGGACGGGACTGGGAGCGGGTCGGGCGCTTGCTTGAGCGGATCAGCGACCCTATGGCCGCTCCAAAGCGGCTTCCGCGCCTTGTGTCAGACGAAGAAGAAGAGAAAGAACGATGGTTGGCGGCTGTTCGCGAAGCGATCGCCTCGATTCGGGCGGGGGCGTTGGACAAGGTGGTGCTCGCCCGCGCTCGGCGCCTGGCGTTTGCCAAAACGTTGGATGCCGCGGCCGTACTCCAGCGGCTTCGCGAGCAGCAGCCGTTTGCTTACATTTTTGCGTTTGAACAGGACGGCCGCTGTTTTATCGGGGCTTCCCCTGAGCAGCTTGTCCAAAAAGAAGGGAAAATGTGCCGGTCGGTTTGCCTCGCCGGATCGGTGCGCCGCGGGGCCGCTATGGAGGAAGACGAGCGGCTTGGCGCTTGGCTGCGGGCAGATCGAAAAAACAACGAAGAACATCAGTTTGTTGTGCAAATGATCGGTCGCTTGTTTTCTTCCGTCTGCGAGACGGTCGAGATGCCGCCCGCGCCGCAGCTGCTCAAGCTGCCGCACATCCAGCATTTATGCACTCCGGTTGTCGGCCGTGGCTGCCGCGAGCGCTCGGTGCTCCGCTTAGTGGAAATGATGCATCCGACACCCGCGCTCGGCGGAACGCCGCGCGATCGGGCGCTGGAGGTGATCCGCGCCCTTGAGCCGCTTGACCGCGGATGGTATGCAGCGCCGATCGGCTGGGTGGATGGCGAAGGCAATGGGGAATGGGCGGTCGCCATTCGCTCCGCCTTGCTCGCCGGGAAGGAAGCCATGCTATTTGCCGGCTGCGGCATTGTCGCCGATTCCGACCCAAACAGCGAATATGAAGAGACAAATGTGAAAATGGCTCCGATGTTATCGGCGTTGGGAGTGATGAACGATGGCTGATGCCTTGTCTGTTTATGTAGCGGCATTGGTGGACGGATTGGCGCAGGCCGGGGTGGCGGAGGCGGTGATCAGCCCCGGTTCGCGCTCGACGCCGCTTGCGATGGCGATGGCGGCCCACCCTGGCCTTCGACTATATATGAATATCGATGAGCGGTCGGCCGCGTTTTTCGCCCTCGGCTTGGCGAAAGCGAAGCAGCGTCCGGTCGCGCTCGTATGCACGTCCGGAACGGCGGCGGCCAACTATGGGCCCGCGGTTGTCGAGGCATACTATTCGCGCGTGCCGCTCGTGGTGCTGACGGCCGACCGGCCGCATGAACTGCGCGATGTCGGGGCGCCGCAGGCGATTGATCAGCTGCACTTATACGGACGCTACGCCAAGTGGTTTGTGGACTTGGCGCTGCCGGAAGAGGCGGATGATATGCTGCGATACGCGCGGACGATGGCGGCAAGAGCCGTCCAAACGGCCGCCGGTGCACCGTGCGGGCCTGTGCATGTGAACGCGCCGTTTCGCGAGCCGCTTGTCCCGCATATCGATGAGGCGGTTTGGGAGCGGGTGCGGTCCGTTTCGAGAGCGCCGCAAGTATGGCGCGGCCGCCCAGCGCTGCCGCAAGAGAGCGTATCGGCGCTGTATGAGCAGCTATCGGCGGCGGAACGCGGGTTGATCGTCTGCGGGCCGCTCGATCGCCCTGGGTTTGCCGAGGCGGTCACCGAGTTGGCGCGGGCGCTTGATTTTCCGATTTTGGCCGATCCGCTTTCCCAGTTGCGCGCCGGTACGCATGACAAAACGTACGTGCTGGACAGCTATGACGCCATATTGCGGGAGGAAACCGCCGCTTCCAAGCTTGTTCCGGATGTGGTGCTTCGGTTCGGCGCCATGCCGGTGTCGAAGCCGCTCTTTTTATGGCTCAAGCGCCATCGCGCGATTCGTCAAATTGTTGTCGACGACGGCGGCTGGCGTGATCCGACGTTGTCCGCGGACAGCTTCGTTCAGAGTGATGAATGGATTCTTTGCCGCCAGCTTCTTGAATGGGCGAAACCGAAAGAAAACAAAAGCGCGTGGTCGGCGATATGGCGCGAGATGAACGCGATCGCCCGCGCGGCGCTTGAGCGCCATCTGCCGAAAGAAGAATGGTTTGAAGGGAACGTGTTCACGGAGCTTGCCGATTTGCTTCCAGCCGGGGCGGCGCTGTTTGTCGGCAACAGCATGCCGATTCGCGATGCGGATACGTTTCTCTTTGCGACGGACAAGCCGCTTCGCGTTTTGGCCAACCGCGGCGCCAACGGCATTGACGGAGTCGTCTCGAGCGCCTTGGGCGCAAGCGTTGCCGCGAACCCGCTTGTGCTGGTGATCGGCGACTTGTCGTTTTACCACGATTTAAATGGCTTGTTGGCGGCGAAGATGCATTCGTTGTCAGCTACCATTGTGTTGTTGAACAACAACGGCGGCGGCATTTTCTCGTTTTTGCCGCAGGCGCGCCATAAAGGGGCGTTTGAAACGCTGTTTGGCACGCCGACGGATTTGTCGTTTGCCCACGCCGTCGAGATGTACGGCGGCCGCCATACGGTGCCGCACAATTGGGCGGAGTTCCGCCGCCATGTATCGGAATCGCTGTCGTCAGGCGGGCTTCATGTCATTGAAGTGCGCACGTCGCGCGCGGAAAATGTCCGAATGCATCGATTGTTGTGGAACGAGGTTGCCCGGGAAATCGCGAAATGTCTCGAATGAAGAGGATTGGCATGACCATGATGGTGAATGGGGTTTGTTACCATGCGGAACAATACGGAGAAGGAGAGCCGCTTCTGTTGCTTCACGGGTTTACGGGCAGCGCGGACACGTGGCGGCCGCTCGCCCCGTTTTGGCCGGACTTCCGTGTGATGGCCGTCGACTTGTTGGGCCATGGGCGGACCGAGGCGCCAAAGGACGCCCGACGGTATCGGATCGAACACGCGGCGGCTGACTTGGCGGCGCTCCTTGACGAATGGGGCGTCGAACAAGTGAACGTGCTCGGCTACTCGATGGGCGGCCGGCTCGCGTTGGCGTTCGCCGTTTGGCATCCGCACCGCGTTCGCCGCTTAGTGCTGGAAAGCAGTTCGCCCGGCTTGAAGACAGAGGAGGAGCGGCGCGCGCGGCGGGAAGCGGATGAGGCGTTGGCGCGAAAGATCGAAACGGAAGGCGTCCGTGCTTTTGTCGATGATTGGGAAAAAATCCCGCTGTTTGCCACTCAGCAGGCGCTTCCGGATTCGGTGCGGGCGGCGATTCGCCGCGAGCGGCTCCGTCATACGGCAACGGGGCTTGCCAACAGTTTGCGCGGGATGGGGACCGGCGTGCAGCCGTCGTTTTGGGAGCGGCTTGGCGAACTTGCCATGCCTGTGCTCCTTGTTTGCGGGGAGCACGATGAGAAGTTTTGCCGCATCGCTGCCCAAATGCACGAGCGGCTGCCCAACAGCGAACTTATCTGTGTAAAAGAAGCCGGACATGCAATTCACGTGGAACAGCCCGGCATTTTTGCTAAAATAGTAAGTGAATTCATGACAAAGGGGGAAGTGTAAATGCCGTTTGAATGGGTGAAGCAGTACGACTATGAGGATATTATTTACGAAACGTACAACGGCATCGCCAAAATTACGATCAACCGTCCGGAAGTACATAACGCGTTTCGGCCGAAAACGGTGAACGAGATGATCGATGCGTTTACGAAAGCGCGCGATGATTCGAATATCGGCGTCATCATTTTGACCGGCGCCGGCGGCAAGGCGTTTTGCTCGGGCGGGGACCAAAAAGTGCGCGGCCATGGCGGCTATGTCGGCGAGGATGAAATTCCGCGCCTCAATGTGCTTGATTTGCAACGGCTCATCCGCGTCATTCCGAAGCCGGTTATTGCGATGGTCGCCGGCTACGCCATTGGCGGCGGGCATGTGCTTCATGTCGTCTGCGATTTGACGATCGCCGCGGACAACGCCATCTTCGGCCAAACCGGGCCGAAAGTGGGAAGCTTTGACGGCGGCTATGGCGCCGGCTATTTGGCCCGCATCG
Source organism: Geobacillus zalihae (assembly GCF_030414215.1). Lineage (NCBI taxonomy): Bacteria > Bacillati > Bacillota > Bacilli > Caryophanales > Anoxybacillaceae > Geobacillus > Geobacillus zalihae. The sequence goes on along the minus strand of NZ_CP129217.1, from coordinate 2,901,573 downwards.
TCGGCCATAAAAAGGCGCGGGAAATTTGGTATTTATGCCGTCAGTACACGGCGCAAGAAGCGCTCGAAATGGGGCTGGTCAACAAAGTCGTGCCGCTTGAGCAGCTTGAAGAAGAAACGGTCAAATGGGCGCAGGAAATTTTGGAGAAAAGCCCGACGGCCATTCGCTTCTTAAAAGCGGCGTTCAACGCCGACTCCGATGGCTTGGCCGGCATCCAACAGCTCGCCGGCGACGCGACGCTTCTCTTCTACACGACCGAAGAGGCGAAGGAAGGCATGCGGGCGTTCAAAGAAAAACGGAAGCCGGACTTCAGCCAATTCCCGCGCTTTCCGTGATGGGAATAAAGCAGCTTGATGAAGAATCAAGCTGCTTTTTGCCGCTTTTTCAAAGCGAGGAATGATGGCCGATGGGCGAGAGCGGCAAGAAAGGAGGAACGCTAGATGACAACGATGCCAAACTGGCTGAAGCAGCGGGCGTTTTTAACCCCGGAGCGAATCGCCGTGAGCGACGGGCGGCGGACCAAAACGTTTGCCGAGCTGTATGAAGCGGCTGCCGTCTGGGCGCGGCGCCTCGCGCGGGCGGGCGTCAAGGAAGGAGATATTGTCGCCTTGCTGATGAAAAATCGCATCGAGATGATCGAGATCATCCATGCGTTGTTTTTTCTCGGCGCCCGCGTCCTGCTGCAAAACGTGCGCCTGACGTCCTATGAGCTTGGCTGGCAGCTGGATGACAGCGGCGCGCGGCTTGTCATCGCCGATGAGGAGCTGGCCGGGAGTCTTGACGGCGACGGGCGCGTTCTGACCGTCGGTGCGTTGGCCGCGTTGCCCGAAGCGGACGTTTCCTTCAAGGAAACATGCGATTTGGAGGAAACCGCCACGATCATGTATACGTCCGGGACGACCGGCACTCCGAAAGGCGTCTTGCAAACGTACGGCAATCATTGGTGGAGCGCCGTCGGTTCGGCGCTCAATTTAGGGTTGCATGAGCGCGACTGCTGGCTGGCCGCCGTGCCGCTGTTTCATATCAGCGGCCTGTCGATCGCCATGCGCAGCGTCATTTACGGCATGCCGATGCGGCTGCAAACGTCATTCGACCCGAAGGAAGCGAACGAATGGATCATGCGCGGCGACGTGACGATCATGTCGGTCGTGGCTGCCATGCTTCAGCGGATGATATCGGAGCTCGGGGAAGCGCGCTACCCCGATACGTTCCGCTGCATGCTGCTAGGGGGCGGGCCGGCGCCGCGCCCGCTGCTTGAGGCGTGCAAAGAAAAAGGCATTCCGGTGTACCAGACGTACGGGATGACGGAAACGGCGTCGCAAATCGCAACGCTCGCGCCGGAATACAGTTTGACGAAGCTCGGTTCGGCCGGCAAGCCGCTTTTTCCGGCGGAGCTTTGCATCCTAAAAGACGAAAAGCCGGCTGCGCCGCATGAAGCGGGAGAAATTGTCGTCAAAGGGCCGAATGTGACAAAAGGATACTTGCATCGCCCGGAAGCGACGGCGCAAGCGATCCGCGGCGGCTGGTTTTTTACCGGCGATATCGGCTATATTGATGAAGAGGGATTTTTGTACGTCCTTGACCGCCGTTCTGACTTGATCATTTCCGGCGGCGAAAACGTCTATCCCGCTGAGGTGGAGGCGGTGCTGCTGTCGCATCCCGATGTGGAAGAAGCCGGGGTGACGGGCGTCGAGGATGAAACGTGGGGGCAAGTGCCGTATGCGTTCGTCCGCCTGAAACGCGGAGCGTCGCCAGACGAAGCGGCCCTTCGCGCGTTTTGCCGCGAGCGGCTGGCGAAATATAAAGTGCCGGCCCGCATTTACTTCGTCGACGAACTGCCGCGCAACGCCGCGCAAAAACTGCTGCGCCGCGAACTGAAAAGGCTCATTCCAAAAACAGAACAAACATTTTGATAGGAGTAGAAACATCTGTTCGGAAGCAGAAAAGGCAGGAACTCGCCTAGGCCGAGTTTCCTGCCTTTTTGCCGCTGCCATTCCTGCGGCGTTCCGACCGGGAGGCATGGCGTTCGCCGAATCGAAGCCCTTGCTTTTAGACCGCTGCGATCCAGCTTCATCCATCCGCTTTGTCCCCTGTTGGAGGACGGCAGTCAAACGTCATCCCTTGCACGGCCGATTTCCATCGCGCAGATGGAAACATAGGGATGGCCATCCAACGATGTTTTTTACTCCATCTGGCGTTGGTTTCGAAATGGACGGCCCTCAAACGTCATCCATCCACCCGAGTTCAGCGGCCCGATGGGCGACGAGCCGTTCAATCTCAGGTGGGAGCTGATCAAACGAACCGAACTCATAATCCCACAAACGGGCGAAGGAGTCGATGCAAGCTGGGTATGTTCCTAAAGCGGCCCGCTTCATTTCCGTTTGCAGCGCTTGAATGAGGCTGGCGCGTTTGTCCATCGTCATCCCCCTCGAACGATGCAAGCGCCGCCCGGTCGGCCGGGCAGCGCCTCGTTGGTCTCGCATTATGCTTCATGGGCCGGAACAAACGTTTTGCAGTCTGTTTCCGTGGAATCAGACGCCATGTTTCCGGCATGGCTGACCACGTAAATGGCTTCAGCGCTGCAGCGATTCCCTTCTGCCCAATAACGACAGTTGCGCACTTCGCAAAGAACATCTTTCGCCATGGTCATCCCCCTTGTCGTGATGAAATCGCCCGCATCTATAGTTTGACGCATTTGCAGGCATTTTATCCATCTCTAACCGAGAAGACTCCCGCTTGGGATCAACGGAGGCAGGGGCAATCGACAGCTTCCGTTGCGCCCGTTGCTTCACGCTGTCCCAAATGGAAAGAAGGGCTTCGTGCAGAAATGGTGTTTGCCTCGTGCCGCTGTTGAAGAGGACATCATGGCCTAAAAATAGATGAAAATCTTTCTTATTTTAATTGACACAGAAAATCATTCTCAATTAAAATAAAAGAGAAAAAAGAAGAGAACAAAGGAGGATTTTATGATGGCATCGCTTCTTGTCGTTGGAGCGGATCATTTAGGCCATATTACCGATAAATTGGAGCGTTCCGGATTCCGGGAAATCATTCATCTCAATGGACGAAAAGTGAATATGGTGAAACGCGACATTCCGGAGCATGTCGACGCCATATTGGTCATGATCGATTACGTGAACCATAATTTGGCGAAGAAAGTGAAAGAGAAGGCGAAAAGCAAAGACAAGCCTATTTATTTTGCGAAACGGTCATGGAGCTCGATCAACGCCGTGTTGGAGCAGCTGGAAAAACATGCATGAACAAACAGGAGGCGAGCCATGGTGCCTATCCATCACGAGACGTTGGATGTCTGGCCGTGTGCGCTGCGCCGGTTTCTTCGCCGCGTCATTCAAGCGTATTGCGACACCGCGCCTTCGCTGCGGTCTCCGCTTTGCTTGCTCCGGCTGATTGATCAGCACCGTTCGCTCCTTCCTTTGTCGATGTTTCCGACGCCGTTGCATTATGCACTAGTGTTGGCCAAGGTGACGGATCATTTGCTGCAGTTTTTTGGTTCGATGGAAGAGGCGGCGTGCAAGCCGCTATTGTTGGCGGACGGCGGATTGGGGGAAGAGGCGGATCGAGCGTTGTACATCGTTTACCGCGACCGGGTTCGTGTGCTGCTGTGGTGCGAGGAAGAGGAAGCCATTCGGCGATGCAAAGAAACGGCGTCGTCCTTATGCAGGGACGCGATCGGATGTTGCCCGAACGAACTGGAATGCTGCTTTTTATGGACGGGCGGACGCCGCGTTGAGTGGCTTTCGGCTTGAATGGAAGGACCACAGGCATGAAAAGCGCCGTTTTATAGGCAAAGCGTTGTCGAATCAATTTTGGCTTGAACAAAGAGGAAGGGACGGCGTATAATAAACGTTAGTGAGAATGAAAATCGTTATTTTAAAAATGGAGGAGCAAGCCATGAAACGCATGCCTTGGAAAGTCATGGCCACGTCGGCGGCGGCCTCGCTGCTTTTGGCGTCCGGCTGTTCCGCCGTCGGGGAGAAAGAGAACGGCCGTTCATCGGAAGCGCCGCGCCTGCACGTGCCGGTGGCGGACGATCATTTTGATACGGCCGGCAATATGTTTGCCTACTCGGAATTTGAACTTTCGGGCGAACCGCTCGCTGAAGGGCTCGGGCTTGATTTGGACACCCTTGACGCGAGAAAACCTGATAAACCGACGAAATTCGACTATACGGCTGGCATCGAGTCATACGAGTATTCCGAAGAGGCGATGTACGAAGTGACGGAAAAGTCAGGGCTGGGGCTTCATCTCATCAACGGCCCGATCGCGAAGCAGCGGGCCGAACAGCGGCATCAGCCAGCCGATCAGGCGCTCGCCGACCGTTTTTATGAGCTTGCGGACAGCGTCGGCTATCCGCGCGAGGAACTTTTCCGCAACATGTTCCCAACCTTCATCGAGTACGCCGGCGGCGATCCGCATTATGCACAAAAGGTTGACACGGGCGTGTATGCGGAAAATGATGACGGTACATATGTTCCCGTCTATCAAGTCGATTTCCAATCGCTTCGCTGGGATCGCGGAAAAATGGACAAAGTGCTCACGCCATCGGCTTACGGCGGCGTCTTTTTGAAGCAAGCGCTTTGGGCCGGCGACTTTTTGGGGAATTTTCATCAAAAAGACAGCGATGAAGAGGTGGAGGCGAAAACGCCAAACGACGATCAAAGCGGGAACATCGCTCTTGGCGTCAGCTCCGCCGACGGGATGCAAGGGATGATTTTGACGGAACAAATATGGAACAAGCTGGCTTTTATCCGTGACCATTTATTTTATGATGCGAAGCAACAGGCGTTGACGAAGGCAGCCGGCAGCCGCTACAACCCAAGCGGGGGATTTGTCTATTTGCCGCACGCGGTGGAAGTGGCTGAAGGGGGAAGCGAGCTGGCGCCGGATGCGGCGAAGTTGGTCGTCAAAGATCCCCGCAGCTTGCTTGAGGACCAATGGCTCATGCTATGGCCGGCGGCGGAGTTTTTCGGCATGACCGACCAGCGGCCGGAAAACAAAAACCAAAACCCCGCGTTTTTGGCCGTGTTTGACGGAAAACCGTTCCCAAGCGCGCCAAAGGAAAACCTTGACGCGACGACGGCGAACGACCGCGTGGCCGACGACCCGTATTCCGTCAACCGCGACGTGCTGCTGCAAGTGTTTCGCAACATCGATGCCATGCATTTCAATGAAAAAGCGGGCGCGTTTGTGACCGAACATGACGGGCGAACGCAAGGAAATCGGGTCGATACGTTCCAAGCCGGCTATACAATGGAAGCGCTCCGCATCTTCGAACGGGCGATTGACGGGATGCCGGTCGGCTATGCGAGCGGAGAGAGCGCCAAAGGGCTCGGCACGCCGGAAGGAAAGCGGGCGCTCGAGCTCATCCGCCGGCAAGCGGATTTTATCATGCACAACTTGATGCGAAAAGACGGACTTGTCGAAAACGGCTATACGATCGGCCAAGGGCCGGATCAAGACGAGCCGACGCTTCTTGCCCAGCTTGGCGCGATCCGCGGGCTGACGGCGGCATTTTTGGCGACGAAAGACGAAGCATACCGCGATGCGGCGCGCCGTGTTTATGAGGCAATGAACAAACATTTTTGGGATCAAAAATGGCACGTGTACCATACGGGAGAAAAAGAGGACAAGTACACCCCGTGGCTCGCCGGCGCGTTGTCGGGGGTGTTCCGCGTGGCCTTGCAAAACTTGAACAACGACCAAGCGGATGAGACGGCGAAATCCCTTGACCGCGAAACGATCATCTCCCGCTACGTCGACTTTTACGACCGAATCGTCGACGGCCCGACGCTTCAGGAAGGGATGCAGGCAAGCGAGTTTTGGGATACGGGAGATGTCTACATCAAAGGGAAAAAATTGGGCAACACCGATCATGACCATGTCCCGCAAGTGCAGGCGGCCGGCGGCCCATACGGCGTGGCGCCGGTGTTGCGGACGGTCAAGGTCAACGTTGGATCCGCCAACAAATAACAGAAAGAAAGCGGCGAATACGATTGAGATTCGCCGCTTTTCTTTGTAAAATTGAGGATGGTTATCATTTTCGTGAAAAAACGGGGGAATATTGAAATGCGAAAATGGTGGTTCGCCGCGGCGATCGCCACGCTGTTGGCCGGCTGTCAGGACGAAAAGGCATGGCATGAGCAGCCGAAAGTGGTCAGACATGCCCCGGCGCACGGCGACAACATCGCCGTAAGCAGCGACGGGCGCTATGTCTACACCGCCAACATCGATGTGGATACAGTGACAATCATCAACGCGAAAACGAAAACGAAGGAAGCGGAAATTCCCGTCGGCCGCGAACCGCGCCAGCTGGCGCTCAGCCCGGATGGACGGACACTGTATGTTTCCTGCATGTACGATGATGAAGTGGACGTCGTGTCGCTTGACAAGCGGAAAGTCGTCGACCGTTGGAAAACGGGGATCGAGCCGTTCGGCATCGTCACCAGTCCGGATGGGGCGGAAGTATATGTCGCCAACTACCGCTCGGGCACGGTCTCGGTGTTTGACGCCGAGAGCGGGAAGCGGACGAAAGACATCCAAGCGGGCGATCGGCCGCGGGCGCTGGCGCTGACAGCGGACGGAAGGAAGCTGTACGTGACGCAATATTTGGCGGCCAAAGTCACCGTGATTGACACAAAGAAACGGCGGGCGGTCAAGGAAATCGCCCTCGCCCCGTCGCCGGACAAAGCCGATCGAAAAAAGAGCCAAGGCGTTCCGAACACGCTTGAGCAAATCGTCATCGCCTCGGACGGCAAAAAAGCGTATATTCCGCACTTATTGACGAACATCGATACGCCGATCCAATTTGAGGAAACGGTCTTTCCGGCCATCTCGGTCATTGATGCAACGAAAGACGTTGAGTTGCCGGACGAGCGGAAAGAGCTGTTTGCCGCGATCAATGTCACGGATGTTCATAACGAGACGATCATCGTCTCCAATCCGTACGATGTGGCGTTTTCCCCGGACGGCGGCAAAGCGTACGCGGTCATGTCTGGAAGCGAGGACCTCGTCGTCTTTGACTTGCGACGCGGCGGCAAGGCGACGCAAATTTTGCGCCGCATCCACGGCAACAATCCGCGCGGGATCGCGATTTCGCCGGATGGGAAGACGCTTTACGTCCACAACGCCATGAGCCATGATTTGGCCGTGATCAAAACCGGAGGAAAAAGCCCATATGCGAAAGCGAAGCAGGAAGATGGCACGATCCGCCTCATTGCGAAAGATTCGCTCTCCCCGCTCGTGCGTGAAGGAAAAACGATCTTTTACAGCGCCAACAGCGACGAGTTTGCCATCAACATCACAGGGAACAATTGGATGAGCTGCGCTTCGTGCCATAGCGACGGCGACATCAACGGCTTGACGCTCATGACGGCGAAAGGGCCGCGCAACGTGCCGAGCAATATTTTGGCGACGAAAACCGGGCTGTTTATGTGGGATGGGTCGCGCGACGATTTTACCGACTACATTCATACCGTGCAAGGCGAGATGGGCGGCATGACGGCGATCGACCCGTCCAAGCCGCTGCCGCCGAACGTCCAGCATATGTTTGACGCCATTCTCGCCTACTTGAACGACCCGCGCTCGTTCCCCGTGCCGAAAAGCCCGTACCGGAACCGCGACGGCAGCTTGACGGCGGAAGCGAAGGAAGGGGAGCGCCTGTTTAACGGGAAAGGGAATTGCTTAAGCTGCCATGGGGGCGAGTATTTCACCGACAGCGTCAAGGCGGTCGGGCCGGACGGGAAATTGACGACTGCCAATACCGCCTACTTGCACGACATCGGCACGGCCAATCCGAAGGACCGCGCCTCCAAAGGCGACGCCCGCGCCCGGTTCACAAACCCGCGGACGCCCAAGCAGTGGGATACGCCGACGCTGCGCGGCGTATGGGCGACAGCCCCGTATTTGCATGACGGCAGCGCGAAAACGATCGAGGAAGCAATCCGGCGCCATCGGACGAAAGAAGTGCAAACATTGACGCCGGGAGAAATTGCGGCCATTGCGGCCTATGTCCGCTCGCTGCAATAGTGAGAGTGATGGGTGAGGAAAAGGGGGCTTTTCTTTCTGCAGGGCAGAAGATAGCACCGTCATAAAGGAAGGTGTCCCACGCGTGTTGGGGACACCTTTTTCCTTGTTATTTTGGCCGTACATAGCGCTTATCGTGCATAAACAAACGCCAGAAATAGACGAAGCCGGGAAACAAAATGAGAAAGCCCACGATGTAGAAGGCAAACAGCGCCCGGAATGTATCCGGATGGGGAAAAGGAAACGAAACCGCCTGCCTCAATCGAAAGAGGCAGGCGGTTGTATTTCAATGAAGGGCTTTTTGCAGCACGCGGAGATTCTCGGCCATAAGGGAAAAGTAATCTTTGTGGGCTTTTCGATCTTCATCGGTCAGCGATTCCAAGTTATGCAGACGGAGCGGCTTGGCGCCGATTTCGTTCTGAATCACTTCCGCCGTTTTGGGATGAACATTTTGTTCGAAAATGACATAGCGGATGTGATGCTGTTTGGCTGTCTGGATGAGCTGAGTCAGCTCTTTTTGCGATGGTTCGTTGCTCGGAGAAAGCCCGGAAACGCTCAGCTGTTTGATTCCGTAGCGGTCTTCCCAATATCCGTAGGCTTGATGGGAAACGAGTATCTCTTTTCTAGGAGCTTTCTCCACTGTTGAACGGAATTGCCCGTCAAGGCGCTCGAGTTTCATCTTTAACGTTTCAAAGTTTTGCATAAACAGGTCTTTTTTTTCAGGTTTCAGTTCAATCAGCAAATCGCGGATGTTCTTGGCGATCGCAATGGAGCGGATGGGGTCAAGCCATACGTGAGGATCTTTGTCTCCGTGTTCATGGCCATGTTCTTTCTCATGTCCCTCTCCGTGTTCGTCTTTGTGCCCTTCGCCATGCGCATGCTCCTGTTCATGGTTCGATTCAAGCAATTCGATGCCGTTTGTAGCAACGAGAAATCGGACGTGCTCATTTTGTAATGTTTCCTGCAGTTTTTCGGCGAACGGTTCCATCCCGTGGCCAATGTAAATGAAGGCGTCCGCATCGGCAATCTGCTGCACGGTTTTGGTTGTCGGTTCGAAAGTATGGGCTTCCACTCCCGGCGGGTAAACGCTTTTGACGTTCACGGCGTCGCCGCCGATTTTTTTCGTAAAGTCTTCAAGCGGATAGACGGTTGTATAAATCGTTAGCTGATCGTTCGATGTTTGGCCCTCTTTTGTTTCTGGCTTCGATTGACAGCCGTATAGCAAGGCGCTCGTCGCCAAAAGGAAAGACAAAATGATGGACGTTGCTCTCATGTTGAACTCCTTTCTGGAATCAAGATGTCCGCATTTATTATATCGTAATCATTACGATTTACAAGATCGATCATACAAAAAAATAAAGCAAATGGCAAGGCCATTAAGTGATTTTGTTTCTTTTCGCGTGTTCTGATGATTCAGGAACGGGATCAAAACCGCCCGGATGGAACGGATGGCATTTCAAAATGCGCTTCGCCGTCAGCCATCCCCCTTTTATGGCGCCAAAGCGCCGGATCGCTTCGATGCCATAGTTCGAGCAGGTCGGATAAAAGCGGCATGTCGGCGGCTTGAGCGGAGAAAGGAAGCGTTGATAAAAGCGGATGCACCAAATCAGCCATTGGCCCATGCCCAGTTCTCCTTTCTGTGATCATCATGATTACAATAGAACAAACCTTTCTTTTGTTCAAGCAAAACGACTGTCGTTCGCTCGGAATGGGGGCGCTCGCCCAGACCTTGCTTTTTGGGCATAGACGCCAAGCGAGAGGCAAAAAAGATGCGGGACGCCCCTCGTTTTGGTTATGATAAAGAAAGAGGATCAAAATAGCTAGGAGTGATTGACATGCCTTCACCGGTGGAAAGCTTTGAATTGGACCATTGCGCGGTCAAAGCGCCGTACGTTCGGCATTGCGGCGTTCACAAAGTCGGCAGTGACGGCGTCGTCAATAAGTTTGACATTCGCTTTTGCCAGCCGAACAAAGAAGCGATGGACCCGGCCGCGATTCATACGCTCGAACATCTGTTGGCGTATACGCTGCGCCGACATGCGGCCAAATATGATCATTTCGATATTATCGACATCTCGCCTATGGGTTGCCAAACCGGGTTTTATCTTGTCGTGAGCGGCTCGCCGACCGTGGACGAGATCATTGATTTGTTGGAAGAAGCCATGAAGGACGCGCTCGCCGCGACGGAAGTGCCAGCCGCGACCGAGCGGCAATGCGGCCAAGCGAAGCTGCATGATCTAGAGGCGGCCAAACAGCTGATGCGCTTTTGGCTTTCGCAAGAGAAAGAAGAGTTGAAAAAGGTGTTTGGTTGATGAACAAGCCAGCCCCGCGCCGCTACTGCGGCTGCTTCGGGCCGGCTTGTTGTTCGCCGCCGTGTTCATTCGGGTGCGGATCGACCGTATGCTTGTAGGCATACGCTTTGGACGTCGTGACGACCGCCAGCACGAGAACGACAGCGGCGATGATGAGGCAAACGATCAAGGTCCAGTACATCATGACGCCCGCCTTTTTTCTTTTTATTATACCATATCTGGCAGAGCTGGCGTTCATATTTCCGGTGAAATCGGGCAAGCTATCCATCGACACGTTTTCCATGTTTCATCTCTATTTCGCGCAGGAGACTCCCACTCAACGACCAAAGGGAGTAAGTGGGAGAGGAATGCGCGTTCCCCCTTTCTTTTGTGTATGATCGAATAAAGGCGTGGAGAAAACTGTTCAATAAAGGCACTCCACTCACGGCTGCTCGATGGATGGGGTTGGTTGCAGGAAACGTTGCAACCGTAAAACATCGAGCGTAGGTCCGTCTGTTGTGTGTGGAAGCCAAGTACTGCCAACAGACACACCGAGAGAATCGGCAACGATGCAGGCATGACCTGCATCGTTGGGCAGTTGTCAACCTGCCCCTGATGCAACCCCAAGTCAAGGAAGGAGGACGAAGTCCGCTCGCACTTCTGGGGAGTTGCAAGCCCCCACTTCAAGCGTTCGCGAAGTGGGGGTAGTTGACCAACAAGCCAGCTGGGTACAAGAACCATAAGGAGGAGTGAGAGGATGACAACTCGACTGATCGATCTTGTCAACAAGCAAATCGCCAACTGGACTGTGTTGTACGTGAAATTGCACAACTATCATTGGTATGTCACCGGGCCGCAGTTTTTCACGCTGCATGAAAAATTCGAAGAGTTGTACAACGAAGCCGCGACCCACATTGACGCACTGGCCGAGCGGCTGTTGGCCTTGGGTGGCAAGCCTGTGGCGACGATGAAAGACTGCCTCAAGCAGGCGTCCGTCAAAGAAGCAGCCGGGACGGAAACGGCGGAGCAAATGGTCGCTTCGATTGTCGGCGACTTTGAAACGATGATCGGCGAATTGAAAGAAGGCATGCAGCTGGCGGATGAAGTGAACGATGAAACGACGGGGGATATGCTGCTTGGCATTCATCGCAGCTTGGAAAAACACGTCTGGATGTTGAAATCGTTCTTAGGACGATAAGAAGAGGAGGCTGTCCTCAGGCCGGGGGACGGCCTTTTGCTTTGTCCTTTCTTTGTCGAAAAAGGGCGATTTTTTAGGGAATGCGCCGCGCCGCGTTCTCCCCTCCGGGCATACGATAGTTACGCGTATCCTATGTTCAAGGAGGGGGGAGCGTGAACAAGCCGATCCCGATGGTTGCCGTGTCGCTGTTCGGTTCGTTTCTGTCGCTGTTTGTCGGCAGCGTGGACTCATTTGTCGTGATTTTGCTTGCTTTGGTCATTGTCGACTACCTTACCGGCATTGCCGCCAGCGCGGTCGAAGGCAAGCTGTCAAGTCAAGTCGGCTTTCGCGGCATCATCCGCAAACTGTTGATTTTCGTTCTGGTGGCGGCGTCGCATCTCGTCGATTTGGCCATTGGATGGAACATGCATGTCATCCGCGATGCGATCATTTTTTTCTATATCGCCAATGAGTTTATCTCGATTGTGGAAAACGCCGGCCGGGCGGGCGTTCCGATCCCGTCCGTGCTGCGCAAGGCGATCGAGCTGTTGAAAGATGAAATAAAATAAGCATATTTTTCCCCGATTGCCCCACACTAAGCAAAAAGAGCAAAAGAAGGAGTGGATGAAGGTGGCAGATGAACAAAAAAAGACGTATTACGTCTCAATGGCGCACGGGGAAATTTCCCAGTTGAAAACGGCATCGCCGTGGGACTTTCAAATTGAGGCGACCGACGAGGAAATCGCACGCCTGCGCGAGTATTTTGACCAAAACTACTCCACCGACTGGCAGGCGTTTTGGCGCACCCATGTGCCGTACATCCAATACCACTATGATCGGGAAAACGATGCGTACGACCGGACGATGGTCGACATTTACAAAATGATTTATGAGCTCGGCAACGACGAAGCGAAAGCGCACATCCGCTCGATGGGCATTCTCCCGGACGAAAAAGAAGAGTAAACGCCGCGAGTCGAGCGGCGTTTTTCTGTATAATGGGGAGAGGAAAGGGGAGAGTCCGATGCATGAATTTCGCGATTATTACGGACATCGCGTTCGGCTGGCCTTTGCGGATCATCCGTTTTCCCCCTCCCCCGGGCATGTATGGGTCATTTGCCGCTATGGCGGGCGATGGCTGTTGACGGATCATCCGCGCCGCGGCCTTGAGTTTCCCGGCGGCAAGGTGGAAGAAGGGGAAACAGCGGCGGAAGCCGCGGTCCGCGAAGTGATGGAAGAAACGGGGGGAATCGTCGGCCGGCTCGAATACATCGGCCAATATAAAGTGGAGCCGGATATCGTGAAAAACATTTATTTTGCCGACATCGCTGCGCTCGTCGAGCGGGGGTCGTATTTGGAAACGAACGGCCCGGTGCTGCTTGAGGCGCTGCCGGATGACATCCGCACGGATGAACGGTTCAGCTATATCATGAAAGACGATGTCCTTTCGCTTTCGCTTGCCGAGTTGAAACAGCGCGGACTGATCAGCCGAGGGGAAAGAAGCGGAGAACGGTGATGATTTTAGACGGCTTTTGTTGGTCATCCGGTTCCATGAAGGAAGAAGCCAAGGGGGGATGGGCGGATGCCGGCCCGACGTCAGGAATGAAAAGAGACGCCCGTCGATCGTTTACGAACGTCTCTTAACGACGGCTGCCCCATTTTTTCTCGACGATGGCAACAAGTTGGTACATAACAGTCGACAACAAAGCGACAATGAGCAGGCTCATCAATACGAGCGTGAAGTTGAACACTTGGAAGCCGTAAATGATTAAATACCCAAGCCCTTGCTTGGAGACGAGAAACTCTCCGGTGATGACACCGACCCAAGCGAGGCCGACGTTCACTTTCAACGTCGAAATGATCGCCGGGAACGACGCCGGCAGCACCGCCTCTTTAAAGCATTGGTAGCGGGTGGCGCCGAACGTCCGCAGCACTTTCAAATAGTTCGGGTCAACTTCTTGGAACGCCGAATAGACGACAATCGTCGTGATGATGATGGAAATGACGACGCCCATGGCGATGATGGACGTAAATCCCGGTCCGAGAGCGACGATCAAAATCGGCCCGAGGGCGACTTTTGGCATGGCGTTGAAGACGACCAAATACGGATCGAGCGTTTTCGCCAGGCGCGGAAACCACCAAAGGACCGCGCCGATGAGCGCCCCGCCGGCGGTACCGATAAGAAAGCCGAGCAACGTTTCAAACAATGTCGCCCACGTGTGGACAAACAGCGAATGATCGCCAAGTTTTTCGCCAAACAGCTTGGCGATGGCGGACGGCGAACTGAATAGGAGCGGATCGACCCAATGGAAGCGGCTCGCCGCTTCCCAGACGGCGAAAAAGGCGACAAGCAGCGCCGTCTGCCAAAGGCGGATCACCCGCCGCTCTTTGCGCAATGCGGCGAGGTATTCACGGTGCAGCGATTCGATGCGATCATGGAGCGGCTTCAAGGTCCTCCATCTCCTTCCAAATGGATTGGAACAATGGCGAAAACGCCGGATGCTGGCGGGCGGCAAGCGGCGGGCGGCCGCGCAGTTCATCCGGGATGACAAACGTCCGCACAAGGCGCCCAGGGCGCGGTGAAAACAAGAAAATGCGGTCGCTCATGGCGATGGCTTCTTCGATGTCATGGGTGACCAAGACGGCTGTTTTTTCGTATTGCCGCAGCGTCGCCCAGACGAGCTCTTCCAATTTCAGCTTCGTCTGCTGGTCGAGGGCGGAAAACGGCTCGTCGAGCAACAACAGTTTCGGATCAGTCGCGAGCGTGCGCACAAGCGCCGCGCGCTGGCGCATGCCGCCGGACAGCTGGCTCGGGTAATACGACTCGACGCCGCCAAGGCCGATCTCAGCGAGCAGGGCGAGCGCCCGCTTTTTCGTTTCCGGCGTCAACGTTCCCGTGATGTGGGGTCCGAGCAAAATGTTTTCCTCGATCGTTTTCCAAGGGAATAGGTAGTCTTGCTGAAGCATGTAGCCGACCGCACGCCGCGCCGTTTGGGCGTCCGATCCGCCCGACCAGAGCGGTTCGCCTTCTATGAGCACCGCCCCTTCCGTTGGTTCGATCAATCCGGCGATGATCGAAAGCAGCGTCGTTTTGCCGCAGCCGCTAGGGCCGAGAAAGGAGACGAACTCCCCTTTCTCGACGGACAGCGACACATCATCGAGTGCAGTGACAGCGGTCGTTTTTGTCAAATACGTGTGCGAGAGGCGGTCGATGACAAGAAACATTTCGTTCACCCGCTTTCGTCACTTGTTCATCGCGCTTTTGGCAAACGACGAATCAACAAGCGTGTCAACGTGGATGCGCTTCGGCAGCTCGCCGGCTTCGGCCATAATGTCTTGCAAGTGGTTCCATTCTTCTTCATCCAAAATCGGATCGGTCGCGTAGGTCCCTTGGCTTTTGTACCGGTCGACGACTTTTTCGATCAAAGCCAAATCGGTGTCTTTGAAATACGGCTGAATAGCTTTCGCGATCTCGGCGGCGTTGTGCGATTCGACCCATTGCTGCGCTTTGTAGATCGCGCGCGTAAATTTTTCAATGACGTCTTTGTTCGCTTTGATGTAGCTTCGTTTCGCCATATACGACGTGTACGGCACGCGCCCGGATTCGGTGCCGAATGAAGCGACGATATAGCCTTTTCCTTCTTGTTCAAAAATGCTCGCCGTCGGTTCAAACAGCTGGACGAAATCGCCCGTCCCGCTCGCAAAGGCGTTGGCGATATTGGCGAAATCAACGTTTTGGATCAGCTTCAAATCTTGATGCGGGTCAATGCCGTGTTTTTTCAGCACAAACTCGCCGACCATTTGCGGCATGCCGCCTTTCCGTTGGCCGAGGAACGTGCTTCCTTTCAGCATCTCCCATGTAAAGTGGTCGATTTTCTCGCGGGAAACAAGAAACGTCCCGTCGGTTTGCGTGAGCTGCGCGAAATTGATGACCGGATCGTCCGTCCCTTGCGCATAGACATAAATGGATGTTTCCGAGCCGACAAGGGCGATGTCCGCGCCGCCGGAAAGCAGCGTCGTCATCGTTTTGTCGCCGCCCCATGTCGTCGTCAGTTCGACATCCAGCCCCTCTTCTTGAAAGAAGCCTTTTGCCAGGGCGACGTACTGCGGCGCGTAAAAAATCGAGTGCGTCACTTCGGCGAGCCGCACTTTTTTGAGCGGCTTTTCGCTTTGGCCCCCGTCATTCGTGCAGGCGGAAAGCGGCAAAAGCAAGAGAAGCGAGCATAACCATACGGCCCATTTTTTCATGTTCGTTAACCCCCTTGGTTCGCATGCGGTAAACCGTGGTTTCACCTTATCGTATGCACGCAGCAAAAATGTGTGAATGCCTAGAAAAAATGGGCGGTCAGCCGAGAACGGGCGGCGGTCGGGACGCTCCTCGCGCTCCAGGGCTTTTTCAAGATGACGCTCGGCCAAGGGGAGGCATGCAAGAGCGGCGAGGCAGTCGGACATCCCCACTTGTCCTAATGAAAGAAGGCGTTGGGGGATGATGACGGGTGGTTCGCATCATCTGTTTTCGCATAGGAAGGAGGCAGGCGTATGGACGGGGACATCATCGACCAATACCGGTTTCCGTCGCCGCATCCGGGAATCGATGTGTTCTTTGTCACCTATATGTCCCAAGGGCTGAAGGTGAAAGGATTTTTAGCGGCGCCGAAACAAAATAAGGTGTATGACGGCTTCTTGTATTTGCGCGGCGGGATTAAAAATGTGGGGCAGGTGCGAGTGCCGCGCCTTGTCCAATTCGCTTCGCAAGGGTTTGTCGTCTTCGCTCCGCTTTACCGCGGCAATGGGGGCGGAGAAGGAAACGAAGATTTCGCCGGCGACGACCGTTATGACGCGCTCGCTGGGTTTTATCTCCTTCGCCGCCATCCGCTCGTCCATCCCGGGCGCGTTCACATGTTCGGCTTCTCCCGCGGCGGGGCGATGGCGCTCCATGCCGCCCTAATGGCCGAGGGGGTCTGTTCGGTGGCGGTCTGGGGAGGGGTGGCGGATCTGGAGCTTACGTATTGGGAGCGGCCTGACTTGCGGCGAATGATGAAGCGCGTCATCGGCGGGACGCCGAACAAATGCCCGGAGCGCTACCGGCATCGAACCCCGCTTTATTATCTCGAGCGGCTCCAAGCCCCGGTGCTCATCATCCACGGCGGGCGCGATGAGAACGTATCGATTGAGCACGCCTATCGGCTTGAGCGGCGGCTGAAGCAGCTCGGCAAACCGGTCACGGCTTGGTACTTCCCTGAGTTCACCCACTATTTTCCGCCGCAAGCCAATCGCGAGACGGTGCAAAGGCTCACGGAATGGATGAAACAACAGCTGACAATGTGATACGATACAACTAGAGGGGCGGCTGCGCGCGCCGCTCGGGTGGCGGCGCGGCCGCCAACGAATCGATGGGGTGCCAAGGAGGTTGGAATCATATGGGCATGCCGATGGAGCTGCAGACGGTCATTGTGACAAAAGGAAAGGAACAGCGCGTTCAAGGAAATGTGTTTGTGTTGGAAAAAGAAGGATACCGCTTGTATCCGCTTGACGTGCCGCTTGAAGTGCGCCGGACGGTGCAAAGCGAAGCGAGCGGCGTTGCGGTCGTGAGAAAGCTTGAGTGGAAAGACAGCCGGACGACGGTGACGTATGAGCTCGTCAGCCTGTATTCGACGAATTGAACGAGGCTGCACACCACGAAGCGGCTGAATGAGAGCTGAACGGGTTCATCGGACAGGAGCGCAAACGGAAGAACGGTTTGCGCTCTTGGCTCAAGTTTTTTCCGTCTATAGTTAACTTGTGGCGTCAGGCCGATTCAGACAAGCATAAAAATAGCCTTTGCTTGAGGACTTCCTGTGCGACGTTTGATCATACCATAAAAAAAGTAGGGGGGAGGAGAAGGAGTTTGGCCGCGGAGAGCGAATATCATACGATGAATTCGATGCCGCAAGGAGGGAAAACGTGGCGAAAAAGCGAATCGATCACGACCGGTTGTTCAAGGAGCTGCTGTCGACGTTTTTCGAAGACTTTTTGCTTCTTTTCTTTCCTGACGTGTACGAGCACATCGACGTCCATCATCTTTCCTTTCTCTCCGAAGAGCTGTTCACCGACGTGACAGCTGGGGAAAAGCACCGCGTCGACTTGTTGGTCGAAACAAAGGTAAGAGGGGAGGACGGGCTCGTCATCGTTCACGTCGAACATCAAAGCTATAAGCAGCGGACGTTCCCCGAGCGAATGTTCCTCTACTTCAGCCGCTTGTTTCAAAAACACCGCCGCCGCATCCTCCCGATCGCCATTTTCAGCTACGACGAACGCCGCGACGAACCTTCCTCATTGATGATTCAATTTCCATTTTTGATGGTTCTTGACTTCCGCTTTCTGACGGTGGAACTGCGCAAACTGCCGTGGCGCGAGTACATCCGCCGTGACAATCCGGTTGCCGCCGCCTTGTTAAGCAAAATGGGGTATAATGAAAGCGAGAAGGTGGAAGTGAAAAAGGAGTTTTTGCGCATCCTAGTCCGCCTCGAGCTCGATGAGGCGAAGCAGCGGCTGTTGTTTGGGTTTTTTGAAACGTATTTGCGGTTGTCCGAAGCGGAGGAAATCCAACTGCGAAACGAGGTGAGCCAAATGGAGACGAAGGAAGCGAAACAAGTGATGGAGCTCATCATCTCATACGAACAGCGGGGAATCGAGAAAGGCATTCAACAAGGAGTCAAACAAGGAATCGAACAAGGGTTGAAACAAGGAATAAAGCAAGGGATGAAGCAAGGGATTGAACAGGGACGCCAAAAAGGGATCGAGGAAGGGAAAATCGACATCGCGAAGAAAATGTTGGCGAAAGGGTACGATGTCGACACGATCCACGAGCTGACCGGGTTGCCGGCGGAAAAGATTGAACAGCTGAAGAAGTAAACCCGCCTTCGCATTGTCGTCGACCCCCAATCGTGCCAAAACCCCGGGGGATCGACGACAATCATTTTATGCGTTCGAACCTTACGGCCATCGAGGGTAAAGTCTATTGACAGAATTTGTCGGTGACGTTCATCGTCCCGATTGGCGTTTTGATTCTAATGTTGAAAAGGCAGGAGCGCAAACAATCCTTCGGTTTGCACTCTGCCATATGATGAAGCAAGACTGATTCCTTTGCTTTGTTCTGAAATAAAGTGATCATTTACAGAGGGAGCTCACAAAATAGTTCCCGTGATTTCTCCTCCTCAATCCTCTCTTTGATCATCGAAACGATTGGTGATGGAATCGTAAACACGAACCAAAAGCCAGCTCTTCAGTTTTTGATAAAACGCGCTCTTTGTCGCGCCCCCAAGCAAGGGGGCGAAGGAAAGCGGATGGATTTTCAACAATTTCCTAAAGGCGAATGGATATACTGAAGCAATGGAAGCCTCCCCCTTATTCTTGTGCAGAGTCTATTTTTTATTACCACAACTTCCCTTGTTTGTCAAGGATTTGTTCGGCATCGGAATGAAAAAATCCTCCCGATTTTCGTGGGAAGGAGGCGAAATGGGAGGCCCAAAGCAACGGAAAGAAATAAAAAACAGCCGGACAGGGAATACCCTGTCCGGCCGTGTTCTTGTTACACGAGCGGTCCGCCGAGTTTTTCGATGGACGGATCGATGTGGGCGAATTTTTGGAAGTTGGCGCGGAATTTTTGCGCCAGCTCTTTTGCTTTTTGTTCGTATGCTTGTTTGTCGGCCCATGTGTTTTGCGGCTGCAGGACGTCATCCGGCACGCCGGGGACGCGGGTTGGGATGGCGAGGCCGAAAATCGGATCTTTGACTGTTTCGACGTTGTCGAGCTCCCCTTCGACGGCGGCTTGCACCATCGCCCGGGTGTAGGCGAGCTTCATGCGGCTGCCGACGCCGTACGCCCCCCCTGTCCAACCGGTGTTGACCAAAAAGACGCGGACGTTGTGTTCGGCGATTTTTTGCCCGAGCATTTCCGCGTATTCGACGGCCGGGCGCGGCAAAAACGGTGCGCCAAAGCACGTTGAGAACGTTGCTTCCGGTTCGGTGACGCCGCGTTCGGTGCCGGCGAGCTTGCTTGTGTAGCCGCTTAAGAAATGGTACATCGCTTGTTCGCGCGTCAGCTTGCTGATCGGCGGCAGGACGCCGAACGCATCAGCCGTCAAAAACACGATCGTGGACGGATGGCCGGCGACGCTCGGGTCGATGATGTTTTGGATCGCCTGAAGCGGGTAGGCGGCGCGCGTGTTTTCCGTCAGCGTGCCGTCGTCGTAATTCGGCACCCGCGTCGCGTCATCGAGGACGACGTTTTCGAGCACCGCGCCGAAGCCGATGGCGTCAAAAATTTGCGGCTCTTTCTCGCGCGATAGGTTGATGCATTTCGCATAGCAGCCGCCTTCGATGTTGAAAATACCGCGGCTTGACCAGCCGTGTTCATCATCGCCGATCAAGCGGCGGTTCGGGTCGGTCGAGAGCGTCGTTTTTCCCGTTCCCGACAAGCCGAAAAAGAGGGCGACGTCGCCTTCCTGGCCGACGTTGGCCGAGCAGTGCATCGGCAGGATGCCTTGTTCCGGCAGCAAATAGTTCATCACCGAGAAAATCGATTTTTTCATTTCGCCGGCATACTCGGTGCCGCCGATCAACACGGTGCGCCGTTCAAACGAGATGATGATGAACGCTTCCGAGCGCGTGCCGTCGACTTTCGGGTCGGCTTTAAAGTTCGGCGCGCAAATGACGGTGAATTGCGGCTCATGCACGGCGAGCTCTTCGGCGTTCGGCCGAATGAACAGCTGATGGACGAACAAGTTGTGCCAGGCGAATTCGTTGACGACTTGAATCGGCAGCCGGTATTTCGGATCGGCGCCGGCAAAGCCTTTAAACACGAACAGTTCATCTTTCTTCATTAAATAGTCGAGCACTTTGTCGTACAGTTTATCAAACGTCTCCGGAGACATCGGCTGGTTGACCGCTCCCCAGTCGATCGTTTGCTTCGTTGACGGTTCTTCGACGATGTATTTGTCTTTCGGCGACCGCCCTGTGTACTTGCCGGTCGTGACCGCGACGGCTCCGGTGTGCGTCAGCCGTCCTTCGTTCCGCTGCAGGACTTTCTCGACGAGCTCGGCGACGGACAGTTGATGATGCACGTACGGTTTTTGCAGCAATACATCAAGCTTATTCGTCATGTTTGCGATCCCCATATTCAAAACCTGCCTTCTTTTTGAAATCACTCTTGAAAATAGTATAACACATTTTTATTAATAGTCCATACTAATTGTGTGGGTTTTTCAAACTTTATTTTGCCCAATGTGTCGATTTCCTTGAGGAAAGAATTTTCTCGGCTGGAAATGATAAAAAATGAATTTTGATAGTTGACTTTGCCGATTCCATTGCGATAAGATAAGTCATTGAACGGATACTCTTATCCCGAGCCGGTGGAGGGACAGGCCCGATGAAGCCCAGCAACCGTCACAACTGTACATGTGTGAAATGGTGCTAACCTGTGGCAAGGCGCAGTCCTTGAACGATAAGAGTGAAAGGAAGCAATACGATTGCCATGACCTTTCCTCAGCCGTTACAGGAAAGGTTTTTTATATTGCGAAGGGAAAAAGGGAAATGAGTTCCGTGTTGCCACATTATGCCAAGAGGAGGAAACAAACCGAATGTCAGCCAAACGCCGCTTGTTTACTTCAGAGTCTGTGACGGAAGGACATCCGGATAAAATTTGCGACCAAATTTCTGACGCCATTTTGGATGCCATTTTGGAAAAAGATCCGAACGCCCGCGTCGCCTGCGAAACGAGCGTCACGACCGGGCTGGTGCTCGTGAGCGGGGAAATCACGACATCAACATACGTGGACATTCCGCGCATCGTCCGCGATACGGTCCGGGAGATCGGCTACACGCGCGCCAAATACGGATTTGACGCCGATACGTGCGCGGTGCTGACGTCGATTGACGAACAATCGCCGGACATTGCGATGGGGGTGAACCGGGCGCTTGAGGCGCGCGAAGGTCAGATGACTGACGAGGAAATTGAAGCGATTGGCGCCGGCGACCAAGGATTGATGTTTGGGTTCGCCTGCAATGAGACGGAAGAATTGATGCCGTTGCCGATTTCGCTTGCGCACCGCTTGGCGCGCCGATTGGCGGAAGTGCGCAAAACGGATGTCTTGCCGTACTTGCGGCCGGACGGGAAAACGCAAGTGACGATCGAATACGATGAAAACGGCAAACCGGTGCGCGTCGATACGATCGTCGTTTCCGCGCAGCACCATCCGGAAATTACGCAAGAGCAAATCGAGCGCGACATTAAAGAACAGGTCATCAAGCCGGTCGTGCCCGCAGAGCTGCTTGATGAGAACACGAAATACTTCATCAACCCGACAGGACGGTTTGTCATCGGCGGTCCGCAAGGGGATGCTGGGTTGACGGGGCGCAAAATCATCGTCGATACGTACGGCGGCTACGCCCGCCACGGCGGCGGCGCGTTCTCGGGCAAAGATCCGACGAAAGTCGACCGCTCGGCGGCGTATGCGGCCCGCTATGTCGCGAAAAACATCGTCGCGGCAGGACTGGCCGACAAATGCGAAGTGCAGCTTGCCTACGCGATCGGCGTCGCCCGCCCAGTTTCGATTTCGATCGATACGTTCGGCACCGGCAAAGTGTCGGAAGACATTTTGATTGAGGTCGTGCGCAACAACTTCGATCTCCGCCCGGCGGGCATCATCAAAATGCTCGACCTTCGCCGCCCGATTTACAAACAGACGGCTGCTTACGGCCATTTTGGGCGTACGGACATCGACCTGCCGTGGGAGCGCACCGACAAAGCCGCCTTGTTGAAAGAACAAGCGCTGGCGTTGGCGGACAAGTGATGAAAGAAAAAGAGCTGCCTGATCACGGCAGCTCTTTTTTGTTGGCGCACGATGTCCGCTGTTGCTGCAGCGCTTTGTAATACTGCCCTTTCTCGACATATTCGCGGCGTATGCGCTCCATTTCACGGATGTCGTCTTCCGTCAGTTCGCGGACGACTTTCGCCGGCCGGCCGAGGGCGAGCGTGTTGGGCGGAATTTTTTTGCCCGGCGGCACTAAACTGCCGGCGCCGATAAACGCGCCTTCCCCGATTTCCGCGCGGTCCAAAATGATCGAGCCCATGCCGATGAGCGCGTTTTTGCGAACGATGGCGCTGTGCAAAATGACTTGATGGCCGACTGTTACACCGTCTTCAATGATAAGCGGATTGTTTGGACTTTGATGCAAAATTGAGTTATCTTGAATATTGACCCGGTTGCCAATCACCGTTGGCGCCACATCGCCGCGAATGACGGTATTGAACCAAATGCTCGTCTCTTCGCCGATCACGACATCGCCGGTGATCGTCACATAGTCGGCGATAAAGGCGGAGGCGGCAATTTGCGGCGTTTTGCCTTTGTATGGGTAAATCATGGGCGTTCGTTCCTTTCTGCTGCAAAATCGATCGTTCACCATGTATTGTACAACGCTGCGTCCAAATCGCCAACGAAAGTGAGCGCGCCTGATCGGGATTGGTGAAAAACGTTTCGTTTCGCCCGATGAGTGGTTGGGATCGGGAAAGAAGATCCGATTTCACAAAGCTTCTCAACGTGAGAAGAACCGTTGTTGAGCGGTTTTTTCATTCCATCGCCAACCCTTTTATGGTTTGCCCCGGCCGCATTGATGGCAATACTGGAAGACGAGATCGCAGGCTGTTCAGACGCGAAACGATTTTGGTTGCTGATAAGATGGAAATGCTAGGAGACGAGACCATGGTGTTTGCACCTGAGGTGAGCCGATTGAACATTCCGAAAAACCCCATCGCCTTGATGAAAATGGTGTATCGTGACGTGCTTCCGCTTGTCCACCGCGAGCTTGCCTATTGGCGGCGCCAGGCCGAGCGCATTCCCGACCCGGAATTGCGGCGCCAGGCCTTGGCGAGCATCGCTTCGAAAACGTTCCATTGCGAAGGCGGCTCCATTTTGGCGCTCTTGGCCGGAGAAAACATGGAGGATTGCATCCGCTTTATCGTGGCTTACCAGACGATCAGCGATTATTTGGATAATTTGTGCGACCGCAGCACTTCGCTCGATCCGCTCGACTTTCGCGCCTTGCACGATTCGATGCCGGACGCTTTGACGATCGGCGCGGAGCCGTCGAACTATTACCGCCATCGCCGCGAACAGGAAGACGGCGGCTATTTGCCGGCGCTCGTCCGCACGTGCCAAGAGGTGCTCGAGACGGTGCGCCATTATGAGACGATCGCCCCATTTTTGCATGAATTGGCCGGATATTATTGCGACTTGCAAGTGCATAAACATGTCGAAGCGAGCGATCGGGTGCCGCGGCTGGAGAAATGGTTCGCGCAATACAAAGACGCCTTGCCGCCGATGGAATGGTATGAGTTTTCCGCCTGCTCCGGTTCGACGCTCGGCATTTTCTGCCTCGTCGCCTATGCGTTTGGCGAATCGCTGCCGCCGGAGATGGCGAGACAAGTGCGCGACGGTTATTTTCCGTACATTCAAGGACTGCACATTTTGCTTGACTATTTGATCGACCAGGAGGAAGACCGGGACGGCGGCGATTTAAACTTTTGCTTTTACTATCCGAATGAAACGGTGATGCTTGAGCGGCTTTGCCATTTCATCGAAGAGGCCGACCGCCATGTCGGCGCCCTTCCGCACGGCGAGTTTCACCGCCTTATTCACCGAGGGCTTCTTGGGTTGTATTTGTCGGATGCCAAGGTGAAAAAGCAGCGCGGGCTGCGCCGGCTGGCGCGCCGGCTCGTCCGCGCCGGCGGGGCGGCGTCGCAGTTTTTCTATTGGAACGGAAAAGCATACCGCTTTTGGCAGGAGCGGCAAAAACGGCTGTTCTTTTCATAAGGGCGGCCGTTTGCTTGTATTGGCAAGAGCAGTGGTTCGTCGGCGGATCGGACGGAATCAGGCGCCCCCATCCGCCCGATTCTCGAGCGCGAGCAAAAACGGCGGGTTGTTTTGCCGATTGATGAATTCGTATTTCAAGGCATGGACGCGCCGTTGATCAAGAGAACGGACGTAATCAAGGAGCGCGTCGCGTTCGCGCTTTCCTTCCGGATGGCCGTGGTAGACGACAAGAACGATGACGCCGCCCGGCTTCATGACGGAAAGCAACTGGCGGACCGCTTCGATCGTCGATTCCGGCTGGGTGACGATTTGCTTATTGCCGCCCGGCAAATAGCCGAGGTTGAACACCGCGCCGGCGATGCGCCCGTGTACATCGGCGGGAAGCGCCTCAAGCAGTTCACTATGGCTTCGCTCGAACAACGTCGCCCGCCCGCATAGCCCATGTTCCGCGAGGCGGGCGGAAGCGGCGGTGATGGCCTCAGGCTGAATGTCAAAGCCGAACACATGGCCTGTCTCCCCGACGCGTTCGGCCAAATACACGGTGTCGTGCCCGTTGCCGACGGTCGCGTCGACGGCGATGTCGCCTTCGTTGACCGCTTGATCAAGCAAAAAGCGGGCAAACGGCAAAATGTTCATCAAAGCCATCGGTTGGCCCCTCCTTGTGATCGTTTCATCGTTTACGTTGGCAGGCGTGTCGCTGCGCCAAAGATGCCGGATGCCATCGTTTTTCCCTAAAAGACTGGTGATTTAGTGAAAAGTCGCGGAAAACGGACTTTCTTCTCAAATGGGGAAGTCCTGTAACATCAACGCTTCTCTTTCAGCCGAAAACAGCGGGTTCGGCGAAATCGGTCGTTTTTCACCAGTCCTCTAAAGCCTCGCCATCCTCTGCGCCGACGTGACAGAAAACCTTGAGCTGACCGACATCGGCCTGATTGAGCTGAACGAAGATCCCCACGTCGGCATTGTAACAAAAACTTCATGGAAAATCGACCGCTGCCAATCATTGGCGTGATACGGCCGGCCTATGCGGCGCATAGTAAACATGAGGGAATATCACGAAACGAGGTGAGCGCATGGCGACAAGACAATCCGTTGAGGAATTTTTGCAGCGGTGTGAAGATGTGATCCGCTACGCGAAAGAGCAATATACGGAAGCGCAAAAGCAGGAGCATTACAACATCACCGAATACACCAACGCCCAGCAGATGCTCGAGCAGACGGTCATCGATTTGGCGCACTTGGCGCGAAGCTGCAACGCCCAGCAGCGCGAGCAGCTGCATCGGATGCGGCTCCAACTGGAGCAATTGCAAAACGACATGATTTTGCTTGACCGCTGAAACGAGGAGGAACACGACATGAAGCGACGCTTGAAACAAACGAATCCGGAACAAAAAACACCTAGCGGCCAAAACAATAACGATCTTGAGCTTGGTCAAGACTTTGACCCGGTGAAGCTGGCGAAAAAGCAATACGAGGAAACGGGCGGCCAACCGATCCGCTCCAAGCAGCGGAACGGGTGACGACAAGCCAAAGGGGCGGAAGCCGCTCCAACTTGTTCTTCTTTTCGCGCAGGAGCCCCGCTTCAAAAGCCATTGTTTCCGTGGGGAGTTAGTTTGGCAAAAAAGTGGCGGACGCATCGGAACGCTCCGCCTTTTTGATTGCATTTTTTCCTGTTTTCCCCTACAATTATTTCGGAACTCAAAATAAAAGCCAGAAAAGGATGATGACCGATGCCCCGCGCTCTTTGGTGGCTGCTTGTCGGCATGGCGCTCAATGTGACAGGGGCGTCGTTTCTATGGCCGCTAAACACGATCTATTTGCACGAACAGCTCGGCCAGCCGCTCGCTGTCGCTGGTGTCGTGCTCATGCTCAACTCTGGGGGAAGCGTCATCGGCAGCTTGGCCGGCGGCTTTTTGTTTGACCGGATCGGCGGGTTTCGCGTTTTGTTGGCCGGAGCGATGTTGACGATAGCCGCGCTCGGCGGCTTAAGCGTTTGGCACGGTTGGCCGCATTATGCGGTGTTTTTGGCGTTTGTCGGCGTTGGCAGTGGCGTCGTCTTTCCGGCCGCGTCGGCGTACGCCGGGGCGATTTGGCCGGAAGGGGGGCGGCGGGCGTTCAACGCCTTGTATGTCGCGCAAAACATCGGCGTCGCCGTCGGGTCGGCGCTTGGCGGGCTTGTCGCTTCATATTCGTTCTCGCTCGTTTTTTTCGCCAATCTTTTGTTGTATGCCGCGTTTTTGTTTACGGTTGTGGCCGGGCTGCGCCGCGTTCCGCTCTTGCCGCCGCCGAGAAAGAAACGATCCGGAGAAGCGGAAAGAGCGCCATCCCGCGCCGCGGGCTGGGCGCTTGCCCTCCTTTGCGCCGGCTATGGACTGTGTTGGTTGAGCTATGTCCAATGGTCGACGACGATCGCCGCCTATACGCGCGAGCTCGGGATACCGGTCGGGCAGTACAGTTTGCTTTGGACGATCAACGGCGCGTTGATCGTCTTGGCCCAGCCGCTGTTGTCAGCGGTCATCCGCCGCTTCATGCCGACGTTGAAGCGGCAAATCGTGATCGGTTTTCTGATTTTCGCCGTTTCGTTTGCCATGCTGTTGGGGGCGCATTCGTTTGCAGAGTTTGCCGCGTCCATGATGGTGCTCACGATCGCCGAGATGATCGTCTGGCCGGCGATTCCGGCCGCGGTGAACGAATGGGCGCCGCCGGGGAAGGCCGGGTTTTACCAAGGAATCGTCAACGGAACGGCCACGGCCGGACGGATGATCGGACCGGTCATCGGCGGCTCGGTCGCCGATCTGTTTGGAATGAAGCTGCTCATCATGATGTTAGCATTGTTTGCCTTATTGGCGGTGCTGGCCGCGCTTTTGCATGATCGTCGGCTCCCGAAGCGGACGGAGAACGCGGATGAAAAAACCGCGGCTTCCGTATAGATTTCGGCTTGCAATTGATCGACAAATTTTTTAAAATAATAATAAATTTGTCATTCTGTCCACTCATCGCTCGATTCATCCTATTTCGCGCAGGAGACTCCCACTTCAACGACCAAAGGGAGTAAGTGGGAGAGGAATGTGCGTTCCCCCTTTCTTTTGTGTATGATAGAATAAAGACGTGGAGAAAACTGTTAAATAAAGGCACTCCAATAACGGCTGCTCGATGGATGGAGTTGGTTGCAGGAAACGTTGCAACCGTAAAACATGAGCGTAGGTCTGTCTGTTGTGTGTGGAAGCCAAGTACTGCCAACAGACACACCGAGAGAATCGGTAACGATGCAGGCATGACCTGCGTCGTTGGGTAGTCGTCAACCTGCCCCCTGATGCAACCCCAAGTCAAGGAAGGAGGACGAAGTCCGTTTGCACTTCTGGGGAGTTGCAAGCCCCCACTTCAAGCGTTAGCGAAGTGGGGGTAGTTGACGTGCGAATAAGGCGAATAACGGTGAAGAGGAGCAGTAGCGGGCCCGACGGACGGCAGAGAGTTGACGGATGGTGCGAGTCAACCGAAGTCGGCTCGTGAACTCGCCTCGGAGTTGCCGGCGTGAACGGTCATCGACAGCGCCGGCCGTCCATCCGCGTTAAGGAAGAAAGCGGGTGCGCCGTTTGGCGCGCCAAAAAGGGTGGTACCGCGGGAAGCGCGCCTCTCGTCCCTTTGCTGTGGGGATGGGGGGGTTTTTTTGTACATATTTTCGTCAATGATGCAAGTAGAACTTGATAGGAGGAGTGCTGCGATGAGCTTCAACCACCGCGAAATTGAACAAAAATGGCAGGACTATTGGGAGAAAAACAAAACGTTCCGCACGTCCGATGATGACGACAAGCCGAAGTTTTACGTTCTCGACATGTTCCCGTATCCATCCGGCGCCGGCTTGCACGTCGGCCATCCGGAAGGATATACGGCGACCGATATTTTGGCGCGCATGAAGCGGATGCAAGGGTACAACGTCCTTCACCCGATGGGCTGGGACGCGTTCGGGCTGCCGGCCGAGCAATATGCGCTCGATACCGGCAACGACCCGGCGGAGTTTACGCAAAAAAACATCGACAATTTCCGCCGGCAAATCAAATCGCTTGGCTTTTCGTACGACTGGGACCGGGAGATCAATACGACCGACCCGAACTATTACAAATGGACGCAATGGATTTTCTTGAAGCTGTATGAAAAAGGGCTCGCCTACATGGATGAAGTGCCGGTCAACTGGTGCCCGGCGCTCGGCACGGTGCTGGCGAACGAAGAGGTGATCAACGGCCGGAGCGAGCGCGGCGGGCATCCGGTCATCCGCAAGCCGATGCGGCAATGGATGCTGAAAATCACCGCCTATGCCGACCGCTTGCTTGAAGATTTGGAAGAGCTCGACTGGCCGGAAAGCATTAAGGAGATGCAGCGCAACTGGATTGGCCGTTCGGAAGGAGCGGAAATCGAGTTCGCCGTCGACGGCCATGACGAAACATTCACCGTGTTCACGACGCGTCCGGATACGCTGTTTGGCGCGACGTACACCGTCTTGGCGCCGGAGCATCCGCTCGTTGAAAAAATCACGACGCCGGAGCAAAAGCCAGCCGTTGACGCCTACTTAAAGGAAATTCAAAGCAAAAGCGACCTTGAGCGCACCGATTTGGCGAAAGAAAAAACGGGCGTGTTCACCGGCGCGTACGCCATTCACCCGGTCACCGGCGATCGGCTTCCGATTTGGATCGCCGACTACGTCTTGATGGGCTACGGCACTGGGGCGATCATGGCCGTGCCGGCGCACGACGAGCGCGACTATGAATTCGCGAAAACATTCCACTTGCCGATCAAAGAAGTCGTTGCCGGCGGGAATATCGAAAAGGAAGCGTACACCGGAGAT
This sequence comes from Geobacillus zalihae, assembly GCF_030414215.1. Lineage (NCBI taxonomy): Bacteria > Bacillati > Bacillota > Bacilli > Caryophanales > Anoxybacillaceae > Geobacillus > Geobacillus zalihae. The sequence goes on along the minus strand of NZ_CP129217.1, from coordinate 2,872,375 downwards.
GGTGAGCATATCAACTCCGAGTTTTTGAACGGCTTGAACAAGCAGGAAGCGATCGACAAAATGATCGCCTGGCTTGAGGAGCACGGCAAAGGGCGGAAAAAAGTGTCGTACCGGCTGCGCGACTGGCTGTTCAGCCGCCAGCGCTACTGGGGCGAGCCGATTCCGATCATCCATTGGGAAGACGGCACGATGACGCCGGTGCCGGAAGAGGAATTGCCGCTTGTGTTGCCGAAAACGGATGAAATTAAACCGTCGGGAACGGGCGAATCGCCGCTCGCCAACATCGAAGAATGGGTCAACGTCGTCGACCCGAAAACCGGCAAAAAAGGGCGGCGTGAAACGAACACGATGCCGCAATGGGCGGGCAGCTGCTGGTATTACTTGCGCTACATCGACCCCCACAACGACAAGCAGCTCGCCGATCCGGAGAAATTGAAAAAATGGCTGCCGGTCGACGTCTACATCGGCGGGGCGGAGCACGCGGTCTTGCATTTGCTGTACGCCCGCTTCTGGCATAAGTTTCTTTATGACCTTGGCATCGTGCCGACGAAAGAACCGTTCCAAAAGCTGTTCAACCAAGGGATGATTTTAGGCGAAAACAATGAAAAAATGAGCAAATCAAAAGGCAACGTCGTCAACCCGGACGACATCATCGAAAGCCATGGCGCCGACACGCTGCGGCTGTATGAAATGTTCATGGGGCCGCTTGAAGCGTCGATCGCCTGGTCGACGAAAGGGCTCGACGGCGCGCGCCGTTTCCTTGACCGCGTCTGGAGGCTCTTTGTCACCGAACATGGCGAACTGAACCCGAACATTGTCGACGAACCGGCGAACGACACGCTCGAGCGCGTCTATCACCAAACGGTGAAAAAAGTGACGGAAGACTATGAAGCATTGCGCTTTAACACTGCCATTTCGCAGCTGATGGTGTTCATCAACGAAGCGTATAAAGCCGAGCAAATGAAAAAAGAATACATGGAAGGGTTTGTCAAACTGTTGTCACCGGTTTGTCCGCACATCGGCGAGGAGCTGTGGCAAAAGCTTGGCCACACGGACACGATCGCCTATGAACCGTGGCCGACGTATGATGAAACGAAGCTTGTCGAGGACGTCGTGGAAATCGTCGTGCAAATCAACGGCAAAGTGCGGTCGCGTTTGCACGTGCCCGTTGACTTGCCAAAAGAAGCGCTCGAGGAGCGGGCGCTCGCCGATGAAAAAATCAAAGAGCAGCTTGAGGGCAAAACGGTGCGCAAAGTGATCGCCGTCCCCGGCAAGCTCGTCAATATCGTCGCCAACTAATGATGAGGGCGGGCTTCGGCCCGCTCCTGATCCACCAACGAAAGGGGTCGATCTGCCATGGAAGAGATCAAGGAAATCACGCCGGCTGAAGTGAAAGAAAAACTCGAACGCGGGGAAAAGCTGAACATTGTCGATGTGCGCGAAGACGAAGAAGTCGCCCTCGGCATGATCCCCGGCGCCAAACATATTAAAATGGGCGACATCCCCGATCGGCTTGAGGAATTCGACCGCAATGAAGAATATATTTTCGTCTGCCGCTCCGGACGGCGGAGCGAAAACGTCTGCCGCTACTTGCAAGAGCTCGGCTATCGCGTCCGCAACATGACGGGCGGCATGCTCGAGTGGGAAGGCGAAACGGCGCCGAAGCAATAAGCGCTTTCGGCTCAAAGAACAGGGCATGGCGGTGGGCCATCATCCAAAGTGATCCCGTTTTTGTCGAGACCAAAACGACCGAACGTGTCAGCGGATGGAACAGCCCCGCTCGGTCAAGAGGAATGGCTTGCTGGCGCCGGCCTTTTCATGCGTCCGGCGGCTTGCGCGTCTTCGGTCGGCGTATAGTGGGGAGTCGGGCGGTTCCGCGTTTCTCAACGGTGAATATTGTTCTTCCCGCACGGTCCAATGGTTGTTTGCCGCTGGTCTTGCATGAGCGAAAAAGCGTCCCAGCTTTTTGGGGCGCTTTTTCCATTTTGTTTTAGTACCAAAGTGTGATGAAAGAAAAAAAAGGAAAGGATATAATTTTCGGTAAAATCAGACACTTGTTCGAAGGAGGAGCTCTCTGTTGAAACTCGGCGACCGCTTGAAATTCGCCCGCTTGATGAAAGTTTCTACCGGGCGCTTGTCTACTATTTGACGCCGACGTCGAACTTCAGCCAGCTGCGCGCCGCCTGCGTGCAAGCGGCCGCTGATTTGTACGGGTCGACAAGCCAAGAAGTCAACTCGGTGAAACAGGCGTTCAATGCGGTTGGCGTGTATTAAGACGAATGAAGTTTCTGACGTCACGCGTCCCGCTGTTCGGGGGCGCGTGACGCCTTTTGTGGGCAGGATTTTCCCTAAATGCGTGGAAAAGGAAAAAGAAAACGGGGGAATGGCGATGTACAAAGTGAAAGTGTTTGATAAAGAGCATGAAAAAGATTTGGAAGCGGCGGTCAATGATTTTTTAGCCCGATTGAAAGACGGACAGTTGATCGATGTCAAGTACAGCGTGGCGGCGATGGAATCGGAAGGCGAGCAAATCTACTGTTTTTCCGCCATGGTCATTTACCGGACTTGACACTTCACACGGCTCCAGACTGTGGGATTCTTTGGCCGTTTTCGTGCTGATCCCCCCAAAGCGGGCGACGCTTTTTTCGTTGCGGCATTTCCATTTCAGGCGGCGAAATTTTGCGATCGCCCGCCTTGAAGACGGGCGTTGTCGGAATGTCAGCGGACGCCCCGGAGCACCCGAGGGGCATGAGGACGGCGGTCAATTCGTTGCTGTCTGCCCCGCGGAGCCGCTCGCCCCGTTTTTTTCCGCCAATGCATAGCGGGCGGCGTTCACGCCGGCGAGCCGCCCGGTGACAAGGGCGGCGGTGATGTTGTAGCCGCCCGTGTAGCCGTGAATGTCCAAAATTTCCCCGCAAAAGTAAAGGCCGGCCATGCATTTGGAGGCCATTGTTTTCGGCTCAATTTCTTTGACCGACACGCCGCCGCCGGTGACGAATGCTTTCTCAAGCGGCAGCGTGCCGTGGACATGGAAGGTGAACTGTTTGCACAGGCGGACGAACGCCCGCAAGGCGTCATGGCTCACCGTGCCGGCAGAGGCGTGCGGGTCGATGCCGGCACGCTCGAGCAAAAAGACGGCGTACCGCTCGGGAAGCACCGTTTTGGCGATCGTTTTCATCGCCTTTTTCGGCTCCTCTTTGCACAGCTTGGCGAAATGTTGAAACAGTTCTTCCTGCGTCACGTCCGGAAGCGCGTCGATGCTCATTTCGACCGCGCCGTCCGCCGCTTTTTTCAACGCCTTAACGACAAACTGGCTGCAGCGGAGAGCAGCTGGGCCGGAAATGCCGAAGTGCGTAAACAGCATATCCATCCGGTGGGTGATGATCGGCTTGCCGTTCGGCTTTAAGACGCTTAACGCGACGTCGCGCAGCGACAAGCCTTGCAGCGTCCGCTCTTTGATGAACGGCTCATGCGAGACGATCGGAACTTCGGTTGGAAACAATTCGGTCACCGTGTGGCCCGCTTTTTCCGCCCACGGATAGCCGTCGCCCGTTGAGCCGGTTTGCGGCACCGATTTGCCGCCGACGGCGACGACAACCGCACGGGCGTGGATCGTCTCCCCGCTTTTCAGCGTGACACCGACTGTTTTTCCTTGTTCATACAACACGTCCGCCACTGGCGATTCAAGCCGAACATCGACGCCAAGGCGCGACAATTCGCGAACAAGCGCGTCGACGACCGACTGGGCGCTGTCGCTTTTGGGAAACATGCGGCCGTGGTCTTCCTCCTTGAGCGGCACGCCGAGCCGCTCAAAAAAGCGGATGATGTCTTCATTGTTAAATACGGAAAAGGCGCTGTATAAAAAGCGGCCGTTGCCGGGAATATGGCGGACCATTTCATCCACCGGCAGCCGATTCGTCACGTTGCAGCGTCCGCCGCCGGAGATGGCGAGCTTGCGCCCGAGCTTCGTTCCTTTTTCCAACAAGAGCACCTTCGCCCCTTCTTCGCCGGCGCCGATGGCCGCCATGAGCCCGGACGGACCGCCGCCGATGATGATGACGTCGTATCCCATGTTCATTCCACCCTTTCTTTTTTGCGCGTGGCCGATATTTTTCGTTCCATTGACAACTATGGTAAAATAGATACGTTGTCATTTTCAACGTCCATGGCTAGGGAAGGGGTCATATGTCAACATCGAAACTGCTGCGCGGCACGTTTATTTTAACGGCTGGCGTGATGATTTCTCGCCTTCTTGGTTTATTTTACGTCATCCCGTTTTACCATCTTGTCGGCGAGCGCGGCGGGGCGCTGTACGGATACGGCTATGTGCCGTACCAAATTTTTTTGAGCTTGGCGACCGGCGGGCTGCCGGTGGCGGTGTCAAAGTTTGTGTCGAAATACAACGCGCTTGGGGAATACGGCGTTGGCTATCGGCTCTTTCGCTCCGGCCTTGTCTTGATGATCGCAAGCGGCATCGCCTCATGGCTCATTTTGTACGCCCTGGCGCCCATCTTGGCGCCGCACGTCATCGATGCGAAAACGAACGTCAACTCGGTCGACGACGTCACGGCCGTCATCCGCGCGGTCAGCTTTGCGCTCCTCATCGTGCCGGTGATGAGCTTGATCCGCGGATTTTTCCAAGGACATGAGTCGATGGGCCCGACGGCGCTGTCGCAAGTCGTCGAACAAATCGCGCGCATCGCGTTTTTGCTTGGGGCGTGCTACGTCATTTTGCGCCTGATGGACGGCTCGATCGTCTCCGCTGTGAGCGCGGCGACGTTTGCCGCGTTTGTCGGGGCGGCGGCGGGGCTTTTGGTGTTGCTTGTCTATTGGTGGAAGCGGCGTCCGTATTTGCAGTCGCTGCTTGCGCGTGACCGCGGCGAAGCGGACGTGTCGCTTTTGGCGATGTATAAAGAGCTGCTTCTTTCTTCGATTCCGTTTGTTTTTGTCGGCTTGTCGATGTCGCTGTACCAGCTCGTCGATCAGTTTACGTTCAATCACGCGATGGCGGCGGCGGGCCGCGGGAGCATCTCGGAGCACGCGTATTCCGTGTTCAACATGTGGGCGCAAAAGCTCGTCGTCATCCCCGTGACGCTCGCGACCTCGTTCAGCTTGGCGCTCATCCCGACGATTACGAAAGCGTATGTCGCGCAAGACCGGAAAGCGCTGCGGCAATATTTGAACCAGACGTTTCAAGTGCTCATGTTTTTAACGCTCCCGGCGGTGATTGGCATGGCGGTGCTTGCAGGGCCGGTGTACAGCTCGTTTTACAGCTATGATCCGCTTGGTGAACAAGTGTTGCGCTGGTATGCGCCGGCGGCGATTTTGTACGCTTTGTTTTCTGTGACGGCGGCGATCATGCAAGGCATCAACGAGCAGCGGTTTACGGTCGTCAGTTTGACAGCCGGCTTGCTTGTGAAGCTTTTGCTCAACACGCCGCTCATTATGAAATGGTCGGCCGTCGGGGCCATTGTGGCCACGATGGCGGGCTATTTCGTCTCGGTGGCGTTCAACTTATGGGTCATTCAGCGCCGCACGCGCTACCGCTATCGGTTTGTCGCCCGCCGGACGGCGTTTATGGCCATCCTGACGGCGGCGATGTCAGCGGCGGTTATGGGGGTCGAGGCGCTGGCGTCCCGATGGATCGATTACCGCGCCGGCACCGCTGAATCGGTGGGCGCTGTTTCCATCGGCGCAGCGGTCGGGGCGGCCATCTACTTGTTTCTCAGCATCCGCTCCGGGTTGTTTTCGGCGCTGTTTGGCGACCGGTTTGCGTTTTGGCGCCGGAAAGAGAAAAAGGCGGTATCGTAGACGAGGGTGTATGGGGGGATCGGCCGTTTCCTAGAAGCGGCTCGTTTAGGCCGGGAGCCTGGCGGACGGCGCTTCTTGCGAACATCGCGGCGCCCGAGCGAAAGGGTTCGACGACGGCTGTTTTTCGCCCTCCCCCATGCCGTTCGGCTTGTGGCAAAAAAAGAAGAAGGCGGTCGTCCCCGCCTTCTTTCTCCATTTCGCTTACGACAGGCCGAGCCGGCGTTCGACGCGATCGAGGCGGCTTTCCACCCGGTCGAGCCGGCGGTCGAGCCGTTCGACGGCCCGCTCAAGCCGTTCGATGCGCCGCGCCCAGTTGGCGAATGGCCCGCCTGGGTATCCGGGCCAAAATTGGCTGGCTGGCGGCTGTTGACGGTAATCATCCAACGTTGGGACATAATAGTAATATTCATTCATCGGCAAATCCCCCTTCTTGATGTTTCCTTCACAGTGTATGGGGGGAAGGCGGAAGCGGACTAGATGAACGCCTAATGAAGGCCATATTTTTAGGAGGGAGATTTGTGGAGCTGCGCATTGACAAGCTGCTCGCCCATATGGGGTATGGGACGAGGAAGGAAGTGAAAAAGCTACTCAAGTCCGGAGCGGTGAAAGTGGACGGCGCGCCGGTTCGTGATGCGAAAACGAAAGTGCGGCCGGATGAGCAAATCGTGACCGTTTGGGGAGAAACGGTCGAGTACAAGCCATTCATTTACTTGATGATGAATAAGCCTTCGGGGGTCGTTTCCGCGACGGAAGATGCCGTGGAAGAGACGGTCGTCGATTTGCTTGAAGAAGAAGACCGGGCATTTTCCCCGTTTCCGGTCGGGCGGCTTGACAAAGATACGGAAGGGCTGCTGCTCTTGACGAATGACGGCCAGCTCGCCCATCAGCTGTTGTCGCCGAAAAAACACGTGCCGAAAACGTATTTTGCCGTCGTGGACGGGGAAGTGACGGAAGCGGATGTCGCGGCGTTTCAGCGCGGCGTCGTCCTTGATGACGGCTATGAAACAAAGCCGGCCAAGCTCGTTGTGTTGAAATCCGGCCTTCGTTCCGATGTCGAGGTGACGATCACCGAAGGGAAGTTCCATCAAGTGAAGCGGATGTTTCAAGCGGTCGGCAAGCGGGTCGTCTATTTAAAACGAATTCAAATGGGGCCGCTCGCCCTTGACCCGGATTTGGCCGTCGGCGAGTATCGGGAATTGACGGACGAAGAGGTGGACATGTTGAAGCAATACCGGCCAGAGACGGACGAAAAAAAAGGAACCTGACGCGGTTCCTTTTTTATGGAAAAATAGTGGATATTCATCTGTGGAAAAATGGTTCGCGTTCATCTCCCATCTTGCCTACCCTATTGGCACCGGGTTTACGAAGAGATGCGCACTTTTTTGTTTGTGGTCGTCCATTTGCCCTTGCTTGGGCTGCGAACGAGATCGTTGTACATAAGCACGTTTAAGTCGCGCTGGATCGTTCGTGGGGTGGTGCCGAACTCATCAACAAGCTCTTGGGTCGTAACCGTTCCTTTTTCGCTAATGTACATATACACGGATTTGATGCGGGTAAGCATCCGATGTGTTGAAGGTTTCAAAAGACCACTCCCTATCTTAGCATCATTCGCATGGCACAACCGACTGCTAGCAGATGAGAGATGTCTTTGTCTGTTTACTACCATTGTACACGAAATGAGAGGGAAAATGCTACCCGGTTGCCTCTATTCACGAAAAATTTCAACATTTTGTCATGAAACGGAAATCGATTTGCAACGAATGAAACATTTTGACTTCCTGTTTTTGATATGATACGTTGGCAACAAAGGGTGTTGAATAAGGAAAGGAAGAATGGCGTTGAACATCGACTGGATGAACGAAGCGAAGAAACGAAAAGACGATCTTGTCCGCGACGTGCAAGCGCTTGTCCGCATTCCGAGCGTCCGCGATGATCAGCAGGCGCAGCCGGGCGCGCCGTTTGGGCCCAAGGTGGCCGAGGCGCTTGAGCATATGCTTCGCCGCGGCCGGGAGGAAGGGTTTCGCGTCAAAAATGTGGACGGGTTTGCCGGGCATATCGAAATGGGGCATGGGGAGAAACTTGTCGGCGTGCTCGGCCATATCGACGTCGTGCCGCCTGGGGACGGCTGGACGATGGATCCGTTTGCCGCTGAGGTGCGCGATGGCCGCCTTTACGGGCGCGGCGCGATCGATGACAAAGGGCCGACCGTCGCGGCGTTTTACGCGATGAAAATCATCCGTGACCTCGGGCTGCCGCTTGGCAAGCGGGTGCGGCTTATCATCGGGGGCGATGAGGAAAGCGACTGGCGGTGCGTAGAGCACTATTTTCGTCATGAAGAAATGCCGGATGTCGGATTTGCGCCGGATGCTGATTTTCCGATCATTCATGCCGAAAAAGGAATCATTGACGCCGATTTGTCGTACCGCCCGCTTGAATCGGCGGAGGCGGAAGGGCTCGCGCTTGCCTCATTCCAAGCCGGGCGCCGCTACAATATGGTGCCGGATGCGGCCGAAGCGGTGGTGGAAGGAGCGGGACGGACGGAGGAGCTGCTTGGCCTCTATGAACAGTTTTGCCGGGAGCGCGGCGTAAAGGGGAGCATCAGGCAAAGCGAAGGGGCCGTCGTCTTTCAATTGGAAGGGGTGTCCGCTCATGGCGCCGAGCCGGAGCGCGGCAAAAACGCCGGCGTCTATTTGGCTCAGTTTTTGGCGTCGCTTCCGCTCGATGGCCGAAGCCGGCCGTTCATTCAGTTTGTGGCCTCCGCCTTTTTCGGCGATGCCCGCGGCCGGCGGCTTGGCCTTGCGTATCGCGACGAACAAAGCGGCGACTTGACCGTCAACGTCGGGGTGCTGTCGTATGACCGGCAGCATGGCGGAACGATTGGGCTGAACATCCGCTATCCGGTGACGGCCGACGGCGAGGCGATCCGCCGGACGCTCGCTGGCGCCGCGGCTGAACATGGATTCGCGCTCAGCCGGTTCAGCGATACGAAGCCGCATTATATCGACCCCAACCACGAGCTTGTCCGCACGCTTCAGCGCGTCTACGAAGAGCAGACGGGCGAGCCGGCCCGGCTTTTGGCCATCGGCGGCGGCACATACGCCCGCGCCTTGAACGCCGGGGTGGCGTTTGGCGCGTTGTTTCCGGGCCGTCCGGATGTCGCCCACCAGAAAGATGAGTATATCGAAATCGACGATTTGGTGAAAGCGACCGCCATTTACGCGCAGGCGATTTACGAGCTGGCGAAATAAACGGCGGTCCGCCGCCCCGGCGAAAAAGAGAGCGGGGCGGGCGTTGTTTGAACGAAAGGGGGGACGGGATGGAAGCGGCGTTCAAACGGGAGGCGGCGGTGCGAAAACAGGTGTTTCCGCTCTTTTATTTTCTCATCTTTTTTGCTTTTGGCGCGTTGTTTCCGCTTTTGTCCGTCTATTTGCAGGAAGAGGCGCGCCTTTCGGGGGCGGCGATCGGCTGGATCATGTCGCTTCCCCCGATCGTGACGATGGCGGCCCAGCCGCTTTGGGGCACGGCGGCCGATTATACGCGCAAACCGGTCGAACTGTTGACGCTGGCGCTCGGGGTGACAGCGCTGTTTGGGTTTCTTTATTCGCTGGCCGGAAGCTACCGGGTGTTCGTCGCCTTGACCGTGCTGCTGTCGGCGGCGCAAAGCGCGATCGTTCCACTCTCCGACAGCATCGCTCTTCATCATGTGCGCCGCTCGGGCGGAAACTACGGGGCGATTCGGCTTTGGGGATCGATCGGGTTTGCCGCGGCCGTGTTGGTTGTCGGATGGCTGTCTGATCATGTCGCGTTTGTGGTCATTTTTTACGCCTTTTCTGTGGCGCTGCTGGCCGCGTTGGCTTTGGCCGCCCGTCTGCCGCGCTACCCGATGGCGGCGCCGGGGGCGTTGACGCTTCGGGATGTGCGCCGGCTGCTGTCCTTCCGCTCGTTTCAGCTCTTGCTTGTCGCAACATTTTTGCTGTTTGGTCCGATTTTGGCCAATAACTCGTATTTCGGGCTGCTCATTCATGAGTTGGGCGGGACGTTAACTGGCATCGGCTTCGCCTTTTTGTTTGCCGCCGGCAGCGAGGCGCCGTTTATGAAAGCGGCGGATCGGCTCATCGGCCGTTTCGGCATGGTGCGGCTTCTTCTATTGGCTGCGCTCATCTCCGTGGTTCGCTGGCTGTCGTACGCGGTCGACCCGCCTCTTTGGTTTGTGTATGTAACGACGGTCGTCCAAGGCTGCTCGGTCGGGCTGGCGATCCCGACGGCGCTTCAATATGCGCGCCGCTTGGCGCCGGAGCGGGTGCAGGCGACGGCCGTGGCGTTATACTCAGCGGTCGGCAATGGCCTTGGCGCGTGGTTTTGCACGTTGGTGGGCGGATATTTGTTTGAGCGTTGGCAAATCGGCGCTGTCTACTTGTTTTTTAGCATCTGCACGATCGTGGGTGTGCTCGTGCTCCTTTTGCTCGCAAAACGAGAACGAACGGCAGGTGAAGAGAAGTGAAACGAAGCCATTATTTTATCGCTGTTCCGCTGACGTCTGAAGCGAAACAAGCCATTGCCCGATTTTCGGGGGATGCGGCGTCGTCGCTGCCGTTTCGCACATGGGTGCATGAAGAGGACTATCATATCACCCTCGCGTTTTTAGGCGATGTGCCGCCGAAAAAAATGGCGCCGCTGTGCGAGGCGATGGCCGCCGTCGCCGCCAAAAGCGCCCCGTTTTCCCTCGCGCTTGCCGGGCTTGGGACGTTCGGAGAGCGGACGGCGCCTCGCGTTTTTTGGCAAGGAGTCGAAACGGAAGAAGCGTTGAATGGATTGCGGCGCGACGTGTATGAAGCGTGCATGAAGCTTGGGTTTTCCTTGGACCGGCGTCCGTTTGCCCCGCATATTACGATCGCCCGCAAATGGCAGGGAGCCGAACCGTTTCGCCCGGATCGCCTCCGTTCGCTTGCCGCGGCCAAGGTGGTGTTTTCGGTGCCTGAGATCGTGCTGTATCGGACGAATATGGAACGGACGCCGAAGTACGAAGCGATCGCCGTGTTCCCGTTGCTTGGCGCGCCGATGAATGACCGGGAATAGCAGGTGAAACAATGGGTCAGCTCGTGAAACTCATGGATTGCATTTCCCGTTACGAAACGGATGTGTACTATTATGTACCGGAATTCATCCGGCTCAAGCAACGGCAATGGGAGCAGGCAAAAGCGCGGTGGCAAGCCGAACGAACGGCTGAGGCCAGCGGATGGCTTGAAACGGGCGAGACGTGGGATGTTTGGCTTGACAAACCGTCATGGTGGGAACGGCTGACGAAACGATGGCGCCGCCGTGCCGCGCTTACGGAAGAAGAGCCGTTTTCTCTTGCGCCGATGGCTCGTCCGGCGGCTACTCTGGAGGAATTGAAACAGCAGTTTTTGGATGAGTTGTTCGAGTTGCAGCTGAAATGGGCGAGTTCCACGATGATGTACGTTTCCTCCCTCGATGAGGCCGTGTATGGCGATGAGACGTTGAAATATTTTTTGCAGCGGTTTCCGGATACGCATTTATGCTTTTACCGGCCGGTGGCGATGGTCGGCAAGGCGCCGGTGGAGCTGGAGACGATGATGTTGACGCCATCCGCGCTCTGGTGCATTGCCTTTGTCGAAGGAAGGCCGGATAACATCGTCATGGCGTCAACCGGCCGGTTTTGGGTGGAACAAGCCGGAACGAACGAAACGAGGCTGGTCAACCCGGTCGTGTCGCTGCGGCGGACGGAGCAGATCGTTTCGGAGATTTTTCGCAAACATGGGGTTGATTGGCCGATCCATCTCGTGCTGTTAAACCGCTCCGGCTACATTGACAGCGGCGGTCTTTTTCCGTTTATCCGCTATATTGATAAGCGAAATTATGACGAGTGGTTTTCCCGCCTGCGCCGCTCAGCTCTCCCGCTTCGGCACGGGCAGCTGAAAGCGGCTGAGGCGCTGCTTCGCCATTGCGCCAGCTTTTACGACCGCCGGCAAGACGAGAATATGAACAGCGAGGAAGGGCAACAATAGAAACATCTGTGCATCGATAGGGCGACCGGCCGATGATTTGGCACCGCCCTTTTTCTTTTACGTATGATGGTATTAACCGGAGAAAAAAGGGGTGAACGCACATGCTTCACATCAGCCGAACGTTTGCCGCCTATTTGGACGAGATGGATCAAATCGTTGTGCTTGCGCCGAAATCGCTCGGCTTTGATGGAATGGCGCCGTTTACGCTCGTGGCGCCGAGCGGCGAGGAGATTCCGCTGTCCGTGCAGCACGTCGAGGATGTTGGGGAGACGGTGAAATATGTGTGCCGGTTTGCATCCGCGTTCGAGTTTGGAGCGACATACTGGGTGCGTTCTTGCCGCGGGGAGGAGACCGATGTTCAAATCGGCGCCGTTGTGCGCACTCCTGCATTTGATGATCGGTTTTTCTATGATGGGCCGTTAGGAGCGGAGTATTTCAAAGAACAGACCGTATTTCGCGTCTGGGCGCCGACTGCCACCGCGGTCAACGTCAAGCTTGTTCATCCGCATCTCGGCGAGGTTCATTGCGTGCCGCTTGAGCGCGGCGAGCGCGGCGTATGGTCAGCCGCCGTCCCCGGCGATTGGGAGCGAGCGTGTTACACGTATATCGCCTGCATCAACCGCGTATGGCGCGAGGCGGTGGACCCGTATGCGACTGCTGTTTCGATCAATGGCGAGTTCGGCGTCGTGATCGACTGGGAGAAAACGAAGCTGGCGCCGCCTTCTTCGCCGCTTCCGCCGCTCTGTTCGCCGACGGATGCCATCATTTATGAACTGAGCATCCGCGACTTTACGAGCCACCCGGACAGCGGCGCCGTCCATAAAGGGAAGTATCTCGGGCTGGCTGAAACGAACACAAGCGGGCCAAACGGGACGGCCACCGGGCTTTCGTATGTCAAAGAGCTGGGCGTCACCCATGTGCAGCTCATGCCGTTTACCGATTTTGCCGGGGTTGATGAGCGCGACCCACAAGCGGCTTACAACTGGGGATACAATCCCCTTCATCTATATGCGCCGGAAGGGAGTTATGCGACCGATCCAGCGGATCCATACGCGCGCATCATCGAGTTGAAACAGGCGATCCGCACGTTGCATGAAAACGGATTGCGCGTCGTGATGGATGCGGTCTACAACCATGTCTACGATCGGGAGCAATCGCCGCTTGAGAGGCTCGTTCCCGGCTATTACTTCCGCTACGACGCCTATGGCCAACCGGCCAACGGCACCGGCGTCGGCAACGACATCGCTTCGGAGCGTCGGATGGCGCGCCGCTGGATCGTCGATTCGGTTGTATTTTGGGCGAAAGAATATGGCATTGACGGGTTTCGCTTTGATTTGATGGGCGTGCACGATATCGAGACGATGAAAGCGGTGCGTGATGCCCTCGACGCCATCGATCCGTCGATCCTTGTGTATGGGGAAGGTTGGGACTTGCCGACGCCCCTTCCACCGGAACAAAAGGCGACGATGGCCAACGCCAAGCAGCTGCCGCGCTTCGCTTATTTCAATGACCGGTTTCGCGATGCGGTGAAAGGGAGCACCTTTCATTTGCCGGACCGTGGGTTCGCCCTCGGCAACCCAGGCGGCCGAGAACAGGTGAAGCTCGCCATTGCCGGGAGCTTGCGAGCGCTAGGCGGGCTGTTTTGCCACCCGCGTCAGTCGATCAATTACGTCGAATGCCATGACAACCATACGTTTTGGGATAAGATGGAGGCGGCCAACCATGATGAGCCGGAATGGCTCCGGCGGAAGCGGCAAAAGCTGGCGACGGCGATCGTTCTGTTGGCGCAAGGCATTCCGTTTTTGCACAGCGGCCAAGAGTTTTATCGGACGAAAGGCGGCGATGGGAACAGCTACCGATCGCCGGATGCGGTCAATCAGCTGGATTGGGGGCGGAAAAGCCGCTATGAAGACGACGTCCGCTACGTTCAAGGATTGATCGCTCTTCGCCGCGCGCATGGCGCGTTCCGCCTCGCGACGGAAGCGGAAGTGCTGCGTCATTTCACGTTTCTTGAGCCGTTGCCGCCGTCGGTCATCGCCTATCGGCTGCATGATGTCGCCGTCTATGGGCCTTGGGAGGACATCATCGTCGTGCATCATAACGAGGAGAAAGAGACCGCCATTGCGCTCCCCGACGAGCGCGAGTGGGCGGTTGTATGCGACGGACAGCGATGCGGGACAACGCCCTTTGGCCAAGCGCGCGGCATGCTTCGGCTCGACGGCGTCGGCACATGGGTGCTCGTCCAGCCTGCGGGGTAATCGCTCAGACGGCGCGTGGGAATTGTCTCAAGGTTTGCAGAGGAGCGGTGGTTATCGATTTGATGAAACATGCCGCCGTTGAGACGAAACGGGAAAGGGCGGCCGACCGGAGTGGGAGCCGCGGGGCGCTTCCGCTTTGGCAGTTTTAAGCAAGGTGTTTGCCGAGAAAAATGTTTGCATGCCGGAGCGGTATTTCAGTATAATACAAGTAAAATGGACGGAAGAAGGACGCGGCCTGGCCGTCCTTTTTATTTGGGCGCGAGAAGCAAACGGAGACGTTTCTATTTTTAAGTCGCAGGTGAACACGCTTGGAACAGTTACTAGGTAAGGAGTGGGAGATCACTCCCGCTGGCGGCGCTACAGGGGATGCGTATTTTGCGGAATGTGAAGGAAAGAAATTGTTTTTAAAGCGGAATTCTTCTCCGTTTCTTGCTGTATTGTCGGCCGAGGGCATCGTCCCGAAGCTTGTATGGACGAAGCGGCTCGAAAACGGCGATGTGTTTACGGCCCAGCAATGGCTGAACGGCCGGGAGCTGAAGCCGTGGGAGATGGGAAGCGAGCAAGTGGCGGCGCTGCTAAGGAAAATCCATCGTTCAAAAGAGCTGGTGACGATGCTGAAGCGGCTCGGCAAATCTCCGCTGCGCGCGAAGAAGATGCTCGCTGCGCTCGCTGAGCAACAGCGGCGCCATCCGGCCGGTGGTTCTGTCGTCTGTCAGGCGCTTGACTGGCTTGAACAGCATGTTTCGTCATTGCCGGATGGCGAATATGTTGTCTGCCACTGTGACATCAATCATAACAATTGGCTGCTGGCCGACGATGGCACGTTGTACTTGATCGATTGGGACGGAGCGATGATCGCTGATCCGGCGATCGACATCGGCATGTTGCTTCATCTGTACATTCCGCGCGTCGAATGGGAAGCATGGCTCGACCGATATGGATGGGCATGGAGCGAGCAGCTTGGCCTCCGCCTAAAGTGGTATACGATCGCTCATACGTTGCACTCGCTGTTTTGGCCGAAAGGGAAGGACGGCCAAAAAGAAAAGGAGCAGTCGCTTCGGTTATTGAAGCGCGTCATGGTAGAGAGTTGACCAAGCGAGGCCTCAGCGTCCGAACGGCCGGCGCTGGGGGCGGCGCGATCGCTGCGTTCGGTTGTCGCCGCGCCGTTTGTTTCCGCTGTCGATGACGGAGACGCCGCGGTCAGGACAGCCCATTCACCCAATCGGCGAGCTGGCCTTGGTGGGCGGAAATGTGGGCGTTTAAGTCAGCGCTGTATTTCCCGCCTTGGCCATAAGCGTAAATATGGGGGAGAATTTGCTTGACTTGGCTGTTCACCTCATCGTTGGCGAGCAGCGATTTGGCGAGCCGTTCAATTTGTTCGCATTCGGAAACCGTTCCGCAGCAATCGAGCTGATGTTCGGATAAAATGTCGCGAAGTAAGGTCAATTGATGGTTATAGTCGAGCGGCATGCTGGTCACCATCCTTTCGCCAGGCTGTACGGTTTTATCATGCCCGGATCGAGCCGAGTTTATGATTCGAAACCGAAAAGACCCCCTGCTTCCACGCGTGAGCGTAGATGGGAGAGCGTTCAGGCCCGGGCGTTTTTTCGCGTTTGCTTCTTTGGCGCGAGTGTGGTATCGTCAAACCAACAAACGGAAACAAGGCTGAGGTGTCAATATGCGTTTGCGCAACAAACCGTGGGCGAAAGACAAAATCGCCGCGTATCCGCAATACGTCATTCCCGATCCCGAAGCAAAGCGCGGGCGATGGCGCGAGCTGTTCGGCCGTGATCGGCCGATCCATGTCGAGATCGGGACGGGGAAAGGCAAATTTATCACGGAAATGGCCAAACTTCATCCGGATGTCAATTTCATCGGCATCGAGCTGTACCCGAGCGTGCTCGTGTCCGCGCTTGACAAACTGATCGAAAGCGGGCTCGCGAACGTCAAGCTGCTGAACGCCAATGCGAAAGATCTGACTGCGTTTTTTGCCGACGGGGAAGTGTCGCGCCTTTATTTGAACTTTTCCGACCCATGGCCGAAAAAGCGGCACGAAAAGCGGCGGCTGACGTATCGGGGCTTTTTGGCGCTCTATGACCGCATTTTGGCGGAAGACGGAGACATCCATTTGAAAACGGACAATCAATCGTTTTTCGAATACTCGCTTGTCAGTTTGTCGCAATATGGGTTTGTGCTCGCATCGGTCCAGCTCGACTTGCATCAAAGCGGCATGACGGACAATGTCATGACAGAGTATGAGGAAAAATTTTCCTTAAAAGGAAACCGCATTTACCGATGCGAGGCGGTGCGCCCGCCGCGGCGGTCGTCATAGGCCCGAACCGATTGGTCGGGTCTTTTTCTATTTCCGATTGATGGAGAAAATGGTACACTAGTGGAGGGGGGAGAGAGGAAATGGAACAGTTGCGAATTGGACAAGTCACCTTGACATGGCTGCAAGGCGGCGTCACCCATCTTGACGGCGGGGCGATGTTTGGCGTCGTGCCGAAACCGCTTTGGTCGAAAAAATATCCTCCGAACGACAACAATCAAATCGAGCTGCGCACCGATCCGATTTTGGTGGAAGCCTATGGAAAACGGCTGCTCATTGAATCCGGCATCGGCAACGGCAAGCTGACCGACAAGCAAAAGCGCAACTTCGGCGTCACGGAAGAATCAGCGATTGATGAATCGCTTGCCAAGCTCGGGCTGACGCGGCGCGACATCGACATCGTCATCATGACCCATTTGCATTTTGACCATGCGTGCGGATTGACCGTTTGGGAAGACGGACGGCTCGTGCCGGCGTTTCCGCGCGCGGCGATCATCACCTCGGATGTCGAGTGGGAGGAAATGCGAAACCCGAACATCCGATCGCGCAATACGTATTGGAAAGAAAATTGGGAGCCGATCGCGGATCAAGTCGTTCCGTTTACAAAGGAAACGGAAGTCGTTCCTGGCATCCGCCTCATCCATACCGGCGGGCATAGCGCCGGGCATGCGATCGTGCTCATCGAATCAGACGGGGAGATGGCCATTCATCTTGGCGATTTGCTTGGCACGCACGCCCATCAAAACGTCCTTTGGGTGATGGCGTACGACGATTACCCCATGGATTCGATTTTTGCCAAACAGCGATGGCTCCCGTACGGCGTAAAGCAAAATGCGTGGTTTACCTTCTACCATGATGCCTACTATCGGGCTGTGAAATGGCAGGAAGACGGGACGATGGCCGCCGTCGTGAAGCGGGAGCGGCCGCTATGACAGCGGCTTGGCGTCTACGATGGCTCCCGTGTAGGCGTTGATGAAAAACTCGTCATCCCCGTCGTCGCGGCAGACGCCGCCGCGGTATACGGTGTACGCCAGGCCGTTTTTCTCATACCGCTCCGGGGCGGATTGAATCCAGGAACCGCGGATGGCGCGCGGACCGCCAAGCGCGCGTTTGGCCATGGCCAGCGCTTGTTCCGGGGCAAGGAGCGCCGGTTTGGAAGCGGAGCGGATGGCATAGACGACGGCCGCACCGACGGCGGCGCCGACGAGCCACTGTTTCCAAGCCATGTTTCTTTCCTCCTTCTCGCTTTGATACGGTTTAGTATAGCCGATTTTGGCGGAACATGTAAGAAGGACGGAAAGAAACGGAACGGTGAAATCGAACATAGAAAGGGAGACGCGTGATGAATGAGGACACGCTGCAATTATTCCAAACGTTGACCGAGCTTCCAGGCGCACCGGGTTATGAACATCCGGTGCGGCAGTTTATGCGCAAAGAGCTCGAGAAATACGCCGATGACATTGTGCAAGACCGCCTCGGGAGCCTTTTCGGCGTCAAACGCGGCGATGAGGCGGGCCCGACGGTGATGGTCGCCGGCCATATGGATGAAGTCGCATTTATGGTGACGGCGATCACCGACAATGGCATGATTCGGTTTCAGCCGCTCGGCGGCTGGTGGGATCAAGTGCTGCTCTCCCAGCGCGTGCAGATTATCACGGACGGAGGGCCGGTCATCGGCGTGATCGGGTCGATTCCGCCGCATTTGCTTGATGAGGAGCAGCGCAAGAAACCAATGGAGATGAAAAACATGTTGATTGACATCGGAGCGGAAAGCCGTGAAGATGCCGAACGAGTCGGCGTCCGCCCCGGTCAGCCGATCGTGCCGGTCAGCCCATTCACGGTGTTGGCCAACGGAAAAACCGTGATGGCAAAAGCGTGGGACAATCGGTTTGGCTGCGGGTTGGCGATCGAGCTGTTAAAAGAGCTGAACGGCGAAACAGTGCCGAACGTCTTGTACGCTGGAGCGACTGTGCAGGAAGAGGTCGGGCTGCGTGGGGCCCAGACGGCGGCAGCGATGATCAACCCGGATATCTTTTTCGCCTTGGAAGCCAGCCCGGCCAACGACATGTCCGGCGACAAGCAGGCGTTCGGCCATATCGGCAAAGGGGCGCTCATCCGCTTGTACGACCGGACGATGATTACGCACCGCGGCATGCGCGAGTTTGTGCTTGACACCGCGGAAACGATTGGCGTCCCGTATCAGTTTTTCATTTCCCCAGGCGGCGGAACCGACGCCGGGCGGGTGCATATCGCCAACCGCGGCGTGCCGTCGGCGGTGATCGGCATTTGCGCCCGCTACATTCATACGCATGCGTCGATCATTCATATCGATGATTACGCGGCGGCCAAACAGCTCATCGTTGAGCTCGTCAAACGGTGCGACCGGACGACGGTCGAGACGATTCGCCAAAACAGCTGAGGAGAAGCGAACGCTTCTCCTTTTCCATGACAAGGAGGGCACTGGATGAAAACTGTTGCGGTCGGAACGAACAATGAAGCGAAAATCGCCGCCGTTCGGGCGGTGCTTTCGGAAAAGGAATACCGCATTGTATCGCTTGAGGTGCCATCAGGCGTTTCCGCACAGCCGCTGTCCGATGAGGAGACGCGGCTTGGCGCCATCGGGCGCGCCAAACGGGCGCTCGAAGCGGCGGAGGCGGACATCGGCATCGGATTGGAAGGCGGCGTGACGAAGATCGATGGGCAATGGTGGCTGTGCAACTGGGGGGCGCTCGCTGACCGAAACGGAGTGGTGGTGGCCGCCGCCGGCGCCCGCCTCGCCCTCCCGCCGGACGTCGGCGCCGGCATCGAGGCGGGGCGCGAGCTCGGCGACGTGATGGAAGCGTACACCGGGAGGAGGAACGTTCGGCGGAAAGAAGGTGCGGTCGGCGTGTTGACGAACGGGCGCGTTGACCGATCGGCGATGTTTTCCCACATCGTCGAGCTTTTGGCCGGTCAATATGAATGGCTTTGTCAAAACGGGTCGTTCCATGTATGATAAATAACGAACGGTCATGCCGATGATGGCGGCCGGCTGAATGAGCGGGCCGCGTTCCACCAAGGAGCTGGATCGAGCGGCCGGCAAAGCGAGGGGCGGCGCCAAACGGTGAAAACGCCGCGCGGGCATGGCCAGGCATTGTCAACGCCGGATGCGCCCTTGGCGAAGCCCCGGCCGAAAGGGGGAAACGGAAGGCACGGGCGCCGGCAAAACAAGGAGGAACACGAATGAACAGCCGGCAAATGTATGAGAAGATTAAAGAACGTCTCGTCGCCCACCCGCACTGGACGTTTCGCTTTGACGCCAAGCAAGACGCGATGCGCGTCGAAGACCGCCGCACGAAAAAAGGCGTCACGATCTCGCTTCCCGGCGTGATTGCCAAATGGCACGAACAAAAAGACGAGGCGGTGCGCGAAGTCGTTTATTATGTGGAGCAAACGTTGAAAACGATGGAGGAAGACGCGGCGCTTTCCGGAAACGAGCGGAACATTTATCCCGTCATTCGCTCGGCGTCGTTTCCGACGGAGACGAAAGAAGGCGTCCCGTTGCTGTTTGATGATCATACAGCCGAAACGCGCATTTACTATGCGCTTGATCTCGGCAAAACGTATCGCTTGATTGATGAGCGCATGCTGGAGAAAGACAACTGGAGCCGCGAGCGGGTGAAGGAAATCGCCCGTTTCAACGTCAGGTCGTTGCCGACGCCGGTGAAAGAGGACCGGGTGGCGGACAACGTGTTTTATTTTGTGAACACCAATGACGGGTATGATGCGAGCCGCATTTTAAACGAATCGTTTTTGGCCGATATGCGGGCGCGCGTGGAAGGAACGATGGCCGTCGCTGTTCCGCATCAAGATGTGCTTGTTATCGCTGATGTGCGCAACGACATCGGTTATGACGTGCTCGCGCAAATGACGATGAGCTTTTTTGCCGGCGGCCGCGTGCCGATCACGGCGCTGTCGTTTTTATACGAAAATGGGAAACTTGAACCGATTTTCATTTTAGGAAAAAAACGGAGAACGTAGCGACAAGGAGGAAGAGAGCGATGAACGTGTTTTACAACCGAGAAGGGGTCGGCGACGTGTTGCTTGTGTCGCTGAAACCGGCGGCGGATGAGGAACGGACGTTTGTCAGACAAGGCGATGTCGTCCGCATCATGTCCGAACGGACGGGCGAGACGGTCGGCTATAACATTTTTTCCGCGTCTTCGTACTATCCGTTTTCCGGCAACGGTCCGCTGGAAGTGAATGAGGAGCTCGTCGGCGTCATCAACGACATCTTGGCGAAAAACGGTTTTGACGAACCGATCGAAGCTGACTTGTCGCCGAAGTTTGTCGTCGGATATGTGAAAGAGAAAACGAAGCATCCGAACGCCGATAAATTGAGCGTCTGCCAAGTCGATGTCGGCGGTGAGGTGCTGCAAATCGTCTGCGGAGCGCCGAACGTCGCCGAAGGGCAAAAAGTCGTCGTCGCCAAAATCGGCGCCGTGATGCCAAACGGCCTCGTCATTCAAGAAAGCGAGCTGCGCGGCGTCCGGTCATCCGGCATGATTTGTTCGGCCCGCGAGCTTGGGCTGCCAAACGCCCCGCAGGAGAAGGGCATTTTGGTGCTGTCCGATGAGTATGAGGTCGGCCAGCCGTTCGTTTTTTGACGTTCCGACGGGCGGTGCAGACGGATTCCGACTGTTGTTTCGCCACTGGAACGACGCCAGTGGCATTTTTTCCGACAATGAAGGCAAAGAAAGAGTGACGTGATGGATGAAATTTTGGAAACGATGGCTTCGTTTTCTCACGAGCGACGAGGAAGAGGAAGGGAACGAACAGCGAACGAATTCCCGGCTGTCGGCCGGCATGCCCGAACGCGGCGCGGTGAATGTCATTTACCAATATCCGCAAGGCCGCTTCCGCTTTCCGTTGATTCCGGATGACCAGCCGGGTGAAAATCGGGAAAGGCCGGGGCGGGCGAAAAGCGAGGCATCCCGGCCGCTGCCGAGTCGGCGCCCGTCGGCTGGCGTTTCAAGGGAAATAGCGGAAAAACGGCCGTTCCGCCCGTCTGATGTGCCATCCCCGGTTTTTGGATATGATCGGAATCGGGGGAAACAGCGGCAACGAGCGGATGAACCCGAGCTGACCGCGGGGGGCATGGAGAATCGGAGCGATGAGGCGGTTCGGGAAGAGGCCCTCCGCGGAGAAGCGACACGGCGAGACGCGCGAGAGGGAACGGAAAGCCGGGCGGCTGAACCGCCAAAAGAAGAGGCGCCTTTGGCCAAGGGGGCAGAGGAATGGAACGAAGACGCGAGCGGAGCGATGCCCGCGGCTGTTATGGAAACGGAAGGAAAACATGAGCTGGCGCCGGCGGCAGGGCAGGAAGAACGTGATGCCGAGGCGGATGAAAAGAAAGGGCAGGAGCTGGACGAACGAGGCAACGAACGCGCGCCGCACGCAACAGACGGCGGCTTGGAGAGCGAAGGACGAGGGGTGCCGTCACAGATGAGGAATGGCGACGGAGGGAGCGCTTCTTCGACAGAACAGCGGGAGAAGACCCCAGATCGCGAAATCCGTCACTCGGCGGCGCCTGTTCGCCGAGAAGAGGCTTCCCGTCCCGAACGAACGCGCATCCCGTATAATGTGATCATGTTCAAGCAAGATTGGCGCAAACTCGAAGAAAAAGCGGCGAATCGATCGAACGGCTGCGTACTGCCGCCATTGGCGCTTCTTGAACCGCCCGAGAAAGCGGCCGAACGCGACGAGCAGTGGCTTCGCGACCAATGCCAGCGTTTGGACCGGACGTTTGCGAGCTTCCATATCGGCGCCAAAGTCGTTGGGGCGACGCAAGGACCGACGGTGACGCGGT
Organism: Geobacillus zalihae; assembly: GCF_030414215.1. Classification (NCBI taxonomy): domain Bacteria; kingdom Bacillati; phylum Bacillota; class Bacilli; order Caryophanales; family Anoxybacillaceae; genus Geobacillus; species Geobacillus zalihae. Next base: position 2,850,103 of record NZ_CP129217.1, on the reverse strand, counting down.
TTGAAGTGCAGCCGGATTTAGGAGTGAAAGTGAGCAAGATTACGAGTTTAATCGATGATATCAAACTCAGTCTGGCGGCGAAAGATATTCGCATCGAGGCGCCGATCCCGGGAAAACGGACGATTGGCATTGAAGTGCCGAACCGAACGAGCCGTCCGGTGCGCCTGCGGGAAATTTTAGAAAGCGAAGCGTTCCGTAAAAGCCCATCGCCGCTTACCGTGGCGCTTGGGCTTGACATTAGCGGTGCGCCGGTCGTGACTGACATCCGAAAAATGCCGCATGGGCTGATCGCCGGGGCGACCGGGTCGGGAAAAAGCGTATGCATGAACGCGATGCTTATCAGCATGTTGTATAAAGCAGCGCCGCACGAAGTGAAATGGCTGCTCATTGATCCAAAAATGGTCGAACTGGCGCCGTACAACGGGCTGCCGCATTTGCTCAGCCCGGTGATCACCGAGGCGAAGGCGGCGGCGGGGGCGCTCAAGTGGGCGGTCGGCGAAATGGAACGGCGGTATGAACAGTTTGTCCACGCCGGCGTGCGCGATATTGAAAAGTATAACGCCCATCTTCGCGAACGCGGAAGCAGCGAGCCGCCGCTGCCGTACATCGTCATCGTCATTGATGAGCTAGCGGACCTCATGATGGCCGCTCCAGCCGATGTCGAAGAATCGATTTGCCGGCTGGCGCAAAAAGCGCGGGCGTGCGGCATCCATCTGCTGATCGCGACGCAGCGGCCGTCGGTCGATGTCCTCACGGGATTGATCAAGGCGAACATTCCGACGCGCATTGCGTTTTCCGTCTCCTCCCAAGTCGATTCGCGCACCATTTTAGATGTGAATGGGGCTGAGCGGCTGCTTGGGCGCGGCGATATGCTGTTTTTGGAAAATGGTTCGGCCAAGCCGGTGCGGCTGCAAGGCTGCTTTATTTCTGATGAGGAGATCGAGCGGGTGGCAGCGCACGTGAAAGAGAAGCAAGGCCCATCCTATCTGTTTGATCCGGACGATTTTCGGCAAACGGCGTCGATGGGCGGCGAGGATGACGAACTGTTCGAGGAGGCGTGCCGGTTTGTCATCGCCCAAGGAGGGGCGTCGACATCGAGCCTGCAGCGTCATTTCCGCATCGGCTACAACCGCGCTGCCCGGTTGATCGAGATGATGGAGGAACGAGGGTTGATTTCGGAGGCGCGCGGCAGCAAACCGCGCGATGTGTTGATGAGCGAGGATGAGTGGGAGCGCTGGCGCGAGCAGAACAGCTGAGGGCGGGCGGCCTCCTTTGGGCGGGCGGTAGTGTTTTGCCTCCTTGCGTGCTATAATGGGGAAATGAATGGTGCACCGCAATGAGAGAAATGGCAAAACGAGATGGATATCATATACTGTCTTACAGAGAGACGATGGTTGGAGGGCTTAACGATGACAGCTTACCATTTTGTAGGCATTAAAGGCACGGGGATGAGCGCGCTCGCGCAAGTGCTTCATGACCTTGGCTATACGGTGCAAGGGTCGGATGTAGAGAAATGGTTTTTCACGCAAAAGGCGCTTGAAGAGCGGGGAATCCCGGTGCTGCCTTTTTCGAAAGACAATATTCGTCCAGGTTATACGGTCATTGCCGGCAACGCATTTCCGGATACGCATGAGGAAATCGAGGCGGCCCGTCAGCTTGGTGTGCCTGTCATTCGTTACCATCGCTTTTTAGGCCAGCTGGCAGGCAAGTTTACGAGCATCGCGGTGACCGGTTCGCATGGAAAGACGACGACGACGGGGTTGCTTGCCCATGTGATGCAAGGAGCCCATCCAACGTCCTATTTGATCGGAGACGGCACGGGAAAAGGAGAACCAGGGAGCAAATACTTTGTGTTTGAAGCGTGCGAATACCGCCGGCACTTCCTTTCCTACTTTCCAGATTATGCGATCATGACAAATATTGACTTTGATCACCCGGATTATTTTGCCAATGTCGACGATGTGTTTTCCGCTTTCCAGCAAATGGCGAATCAAGTGAAAAAAGCGATCGTCGCCTGCGGGGATGATCCGTATTTGCCGAACATTCAGGCGAAAGTGCCGATTTTGTTTTATGGATTCGGCGAAGAAAACGATTTTCAGGCGCGCAATATCGTCAAGACGACGGAAGGGATGGCGTTTGATGTGTTCGTGCGCAACACATTTTTCGCTTCGTTTGCCATTCCGCGCTTCGGCACTCATAACGTATTGAATGCTCTCGCCGTGATCGCCCTCTGCCACTACGAAGGGGTGGATGCGGGCACGATCGCCAAGCGGCTGCAAACGTTCCAAGGCGTGAAGCGCCGCTTCAGTGAAAAAACGGTCGGGCGCCAAGTGCTGATCGATGATTACGCGCATCATCCACGCGAAATTACGGCGACATTGGAGGCGGCAAGGCAAAAATATCCGGGGCGCGAAGTGGTGGCGATTTTTCAGCCGCATACGTATACGCGGACGCAGACGTTTTTGCGCGAGTTTGCCGAAAGTTTGCTGCAAGCGGACCACGTGTATTTGTGCGACATTTTCGGCTCGGCGCGCGAACATGAGGGCAAGCTGACGATCCGTGATTTGCAGGCGCAAATTCCGCGTTCCCAGCTGCTTGAGGAACAAAACGTAGCCGTGTTGAAGCAGCATCAAGACGCGGTGTTGGTGTTCATGGGCGCCGGCGACATTCAAAAGTTTCAACAAGCGTACGAACGGGCCGTTCTTTCCGCCTGACGGCCGACAGGGAACGGGCTGTGATGAAGATGGCCCGTTTTTCCTGTTTCAAAAAGGAAGCCGTCTTTTCTATGTCGAAGTTTGAAAGCGGGAAAAGATGGGTACAAAGGGAATGAAACGTTCGAATGGGCAAGGAGGGAATCGGGTGGAATGGCTTTTGTATGGAAGCGTGGCGCTCATCGCGCTTGCTTTTTTGCTGCTTGTCGTTTACATAGCCAAGACGCTCATCGTTTTGCAGGAAACGCTGCGCCGGCTGACAGCGGCGATCGACCATGCCGATGAGCAAGTGCAAACGGTGGCGAAAGAAGTTCGTGAACTTCTCCATACGGCTAACGGCATCGCCAGCGATGTGCAAAAAAAAGCAGAAACGCTAAATGGCGCAATCGAAGCGGTCGGAGAGATCGGCGGCACGATCCGTTCGCTCAACCGCGCGCTTCGGCAGGCGGCTGCCGGTTTGTCGGCGCGGGCGGGCCTGGAGCAAGGAAAATGGGTGAAGGCATTGCGCTGGACAAATGTTTTGCTCGATTTACGGGAAAAATGGAGAAAAAAACAATCGTTAAAGGAGGGTGTATCGAATGGCGAAAAATAACGGTGGATTTTTGCTTGGCGCGCTGGTCGGCGGCATCGCCGGCGCGGCTGCTGCGTTGTTTTTGACGAGCGAAAAAGGGCGGAAATGGCTCGAGGAGTGGAATCATGCAGGCAGATGGGAGCCCGTAAAAGATACGGCTGCAGAATGGATCGAAACGGCGAAAGAGAAAACGAAGGAAATCGCCAGCTTCATTCCGTTGAAATCCTCGACGGTGCCAGCTGGCGGGGAAAACGATGGAGAGGAAGCCAAGAAGGCGACGATTCCGATTCCGCCATCCGCCGGGCCAGCCGACCGGGAAACGCTGCAAAAGCTGCTTGAGGAAGCCGAGGCGGCGCTTGATGACGCCGAGCAAAGCATCACATCGCGAAAAGAAGCGGAGTGAGAGAGATGGGAATGGAGAAGCTGGAGACGATCGAACAGTTTGACCGCGTCATGAAGGAAACGGAGCGTTTTTTGTTCGTCAAGCATAGCCTCACCTGCCCGATCAGCCAGGCGGCGTTTGGCGAATGCGAGAAGTTCGCCGCAGACCATCCAGAGCTTCCCATATATTGTCTGTACGTCCAAGAGGCGCGGCCGCTGTCCAACTATATCGCCGAAACGACCGGGGTGAAACACGAGTCGCCGCAAGTGCTGCTGTTTGAAAACGGCCGCGTCGTCTGGCATGCGTCCCATTGGGCCATTACGTATGGCGCGCTCTCGGAGCATGTCGGCGCTTGACCGTCCGCCTTTATTGCGGGCGGTTTTTTGCACACTTTTTGCTTTATTGCTTAAAAGCGTTTAATCAAAAAAGCATTTTTTTCGTGACAACGATAGCTCCATCGATTATAATAAACACTAATTAAACGACTTCGCTCTCCAAGACGGGGGCACCGCTTGCCGGCAAGCGGCGAAAACAATGCACGACACTTGGCGAAAGGATGAGAAAAGCATGAGCAATGAGAGATTAGACGAACTGCGGGCGCGAGTCGATGAGATCAACTTGCAGCTGTTGAAACTGATCAATGAACGGGGACGGCTCGTTCAGGAGATCGGAAAAATTAAAGAAGCGCAAGGGACGCACCGCTACGACCCGGTGCGCGAGCGGAAGATGCTCGACCTCATTTCCGAGCATAACGATGGGCCGTTTGAAACGTCGACGCTGCAGCACATTTTCAAGGAAATTTTTAAAGCGGCGCTTGAGCTGCAGGAAGACGATCACCGCAAGGCGCTCCTTGTCTCACGGAAAAAGCATCCGGAAAACACGATTGTTGAAGTGAAAGGCGAGCGAATCGGCGACGGCAATCAATATTTCGTCATGGGCCCGTGCGCTGTGGAAAGCTATGAACAAGTCGCTGCGGTGGCGGAGGCCGTGAAAAAACAAGGGATCAAGCTGCTGCGCGGCGGCGCCTACAAACCGCGCACGTCGCCGTACGATTTCCAAGGGCTCGGCGTGGAAGGGCTGAAAATTTTGAAACGGATCGCCGATGAGTTTGATTTGGCGGTCATCAGTGAAATCGTCACCCCGGCGGACATTGAAATCGCCTTGGACTATATTGACGTCATCCAAATCGGCGCGCGCAACATGCAAAACTTTGAGCTGCTTAAGGCAGCCGGCCAAGTGAACAAGCCGATTTTGCTGAAGCGCGGCTTGGCGGCGACGATCGAAGAATTCATCAACGCCGCTGAGTACATCATGTCGCAAGGAAACGGGCAGATCATTTTGTGCGAGCGCGGCATCCGCACGTACGAGCGGGCGACGCGCAACACGCTCGACATTTCGGCTGTGCCGATTTTGAAGAAAGAAACGCACTTGCCGGTGTTCGTCGATGTCACCCACTCAACGGGGCGGCGCGATCTGCTCATCCCGTGCGCCAAAGCGGCCTTGGCGATCGGCGCCGACGGCGTCATGGCCGAAGTGCATCCGGACCCGGCCGTCGCCTTGTCCGATTCCGCCCAGCAAATGGACATCGCTCAATTCAACGAGTTTATGGAAGAAGTGCGCGCGTTCCAACGTCAGTTTGTTCAGGCGTAAGACGATCCCCTCGGTTGTTGCCCGAGGGGATTTTTTGATGAGATGGCGAGTGTTGGGGCAAACTACCCGTGAACGGTTTGTGAACAAACCGGCAAAATGGTTGCGATTTCGTTGCGAGTTGGCGATAATGTATCGTATGATAGTTGTACATACATTCGGAATTTGACCGGTTATCGGATCGAGCGAAAAGGAGTGAAACAAAATGACGGTAACGATTTATGATGTGGCGCGGGAGGCGAACGTCTCGATGGCGACCGTCTCGCGCGTCGTCAATGGCAACCCGAACGTCAAACCGTCGACGAGGAAAAAAGTGCTTGAGGCCATCGAACGGCTCGGCTACCGCCCGAACGCCGTGGCGCGGGGGCTCGCCAGCAAAAAAACGACGACGGTCGGAGTGATCATCCCGGATATTTCGAGCATTTTCTTCGCCGAACTGGCGCGCGGCATTGAGGACATCGCCACGATGTACAAGTACAACATCATTTTGAGCAACTCCGACCAAAACAAAGAAAAAGAGCTGCATTTGCTCAACACGATGCTCGCCAAGCAAGTGGACGGCCTGTTGTTTATGGGCGGGACGATCACCGAAGAGCACGTCGCCGAATTTCAAAAGTCGTCGGTGCCGATCGTGCTTGCGGCGACGATGGGACCGAACGAGATTCCCTCGGTCAACATCGACTACGAGCAGGCGGCGTTTGAAGCCGTGACGTATTTGCTGGAAAAAGGAAACCGCCGCATTGTCTATGTAACCGGTCCGACCGATGACCCGATCAACCAGCGGAAGTTGGCGGGGTACCGACGCGCGCTTGAGGAACACGGCGCGCCGTATGAGGAAGAGCTCGTCATTGAGGGCGACAACTCGTACGACTCCGGCTTGGAGGCGTATGAGAAAATCACAGAGCTTGCCGAACGGCCGACGGCGGTGTTTGCTGGCACGGACGAAATGGCGCTCGGCATCATCCACAGCGCCCAAGACCACGGGGTGCGCGTGCCGGATGAACTGGAAGTCGTCGGTTTTGATAACACGCGATTGGCGACGATGGTGCGGCCGCGGCTGACGACCGTCGTGCAGCCGATGTACGACATCGGGGCGGTGGCGATGCGGCTCTTGACGAAGTATATGAACAAAGAGCCAGTGGACCACCATATCGTTGTCTTGCCGCACCGGCTTGAAGTGCGGGAGTCGACGAAATGAAAAAAGCTGGCCTCAACACGGGGGCCAGCTTCTTGCTTGCTTTGCTCCATTTCTTTTTTGACAGCTGCAATCGCCTTGCAGTCGGCCCGTTTTTCGGTGAAAACGGAAGTTGACTAGGAAAACAGGACGTAGAAATCCATTGTTTTCTTTAAATGAAAAAAAAATCAAGTCCCCGCCCGGCGTTGACTGCGAATGAAATACAACGCCTTTTCCACCGTTTGCGCATTTTTTTCGCTGATCTCCGCCTTGCGCGGGATCGGGGGATACAAGTCATCCGGGTCGTCCCACTCGAGCGGAAGCGCGACGGGTGAAAGCGGTTGCCAACGTTCGCGCCACTCATCCGGCAGCGGGCCGGACACATCGGCTTGTCCCGTCATCTCGAGCCAAAGGAGCGCCCATGCCCGCGGCACGACGCGCCAGATGTCATAGCCGCCGCCGCCGACGGCGATCCAGCGTCCGCCGCAATATTCATGCGCGATTTCGTGCGCGAGTTTCGGAATGGCGCGGTAGGTTTTCATCGTCACCGACAAATGGGTGAGCGGATCGTAATAGTGGGCGTCGACGCCGTTTTGCGTCACGATGACATCCGGGCGGAAAAAGTCGGCGATTTCCCGAAGCGCGGTCGTATAGGCGGCGATCCATGATTCGTCTTCCGTGAACGCATCAACGGGAATGTTGAACGAATAGCCGTAGCCCGCGCCTAAGCCGCGCTCGTTGACATTTCCGGTCCCTGGGAACAAATAGCGCCCCGTTTCATGAATGGAAAACGTGCAAACGTTCGGATCGTCGTAAAACGCCCATTGCACCCCGTCGCCGTGGTGGGCGTCCGTGTCGACGTACAACACGCGCAGTCCGTATTTCTCCCTGATGTATTGAATGGCGACCGCGCTGTCGTTGTAGACGCAAAAGCCGGATGCTTTGCCGCGGAAGCCGTGGTGCAGACCGCCGCCAAGGTTGAGCGCATGCTCGGCCGCTCCGGAAAGAACCGCGTCGACGGCGGTGAGGGTGCTGCCGACCAAAAGAGCGCTCGCTTCGTGCATGTTTGGGAAAATCGGCGTATCCTCGGTGCCAAGGCCGTAGTTTTGCGCCGCCGCTTCCGACAGCTCGCCGCGCCCGGCCGCTTTCACCGCCTCGATGTAGGAGCGGTCGTGAATGAGTGCGAGCTCGTCATCGGTCGCCATGCGCGGGGCGACGATCTGGCGGTCTTCGAGCGCGCCGAGCGTGCAAAGCAAGTCGTATGTCATTTTGACCCGCAGCTGGTTGAACGGATGGTCGTCATGAAATTTGTACTGAAGAAATTGCTCGCTATAGACGAATGCGCAGTTTCGGCTCATGACGTAACCCCCGGCAAGTTCGGCCATAGCACGCGATAGCCGGCGTTTTGCAAATCGCGGATCAATGGAAGCGGATTCATCGTCTGCACGCGGAAAACTAAAATTTTCTCATTCGGATCCGGAGCTGGATACACCAAGACGCTGGCGATGTTCACATGGCGCTCGCTGATGATGGCCGCCGCTTTGCTTAACATGCCGGTTTCGTTCGGCACTTTGATCTCGATTTGCGACCCCGGCTGGTGAACGCCGGTCAATTCAATGAACGTGCGGAGCAAATCCGTTTGCGTGATGATGCCGACGAGTTTCCCGTGATTGACGATCGGCAGACAGCCGATTCCGTGTTCGTAAAAGAGCGCCGCCACCTCCTCGACGAAATCGAGCGGATGGCCGACGATGAGGTCGGTTTTCATCATCGTGCTGACCGGTTTTTGCAAGTCTTCCAGATGTTCATGAAGATGGAAAATGGACGGGCTCGCGTCGCGCAAATCGCGATCGGTCACAAGGCCGATCAATCTCCCGCTTTCATCGATGACCGGCAGATGGCGGATGCGGTGATGTCTGAGCAGCTGCAGCGCTTCGGCGATCGTATTCGTGGGACGGAGTGTCACCACCCGCGTTTTCATGATTTGTTCGACAAGCATCGTTCTCCTCTCCCCTTTGTGCGTGGCATTTCATGCGCGCCGCCCGCAACCGGCAAGGCGGGCGCAAACGTCTGGACAGCCGAGAATGTCAGCTAGTACATATAGCGGTTCATAAACCGAAGCCGGTCGAACCGTTGAATTGATTCGGCGTCGACCCGTTTGCCAATGCGGACCATGAGGCAGTTCGCCGGATGGGAGCAAATTTCCGGGTCGTCGGTCGCATACCAGACGAGCCCGCCGGCGTTCATCATTTTCTCCATCACTTTTCGGTACTCCCATACGTTCAGCCCCGTGCCTTTTAGATCCCAATGCCAATAATACTCCGTTGTAATGATGATATAGTCTTCCATGGCGTCGTCCATCATCGAGACGATCAATAAATTTTTTCCGACGCCAAACCCGCGGAACTCCGGAATGACTTCAATGGCGCCAAGCTCGAGCAAATTTTCCATGTTCCCTTCCGACCAACGCTCAAGCGGATCGGGATACAAAAACGTCACATATCCGACAATCACCTCGCCGCGGCGGGCGATGATGATCCGCCCTTCCGGCAGCTTGGCGATTTCGATCAACGCTTTGTGCTGTTTGGCAGGCGGGCGGAAGGAAGTGAGGTCATGGTGGAATTCGTAGCTGGCCAACGCTTCCGGCGTCACCGGTCCTTCGATGAGGAGCGTTCCTTTCGGGGTTTTCAGCTCTTTGGCGTTATACGTTTTTTTATGTTCCATTCGTCCACCACCTGAATTGGTCGTTCTGCTTCCATTATACATAAAAATGGCGCCGGCTGGCGCGGTTCAAAAAAATTTCAAAAAAGCGGGGACAAGGAATATTTTAAAAATTGAGAAATGGTTTTCAATCGACTATAATAGAAATGTAATCACTTACATAAGGGGGATCGGAGAATGAACACAGAACGGCTTCCTGTCATACAAGGGGACTACAATTTGAAAAACTACGAAGAAACATATAAACAGTTTCAATGGTCGGAAGTGGAGAAAGAGTTTTCTTGGCATGAAACGGGCCGAGTCAACATGGCGTATGAGGCGATCGACCGCCATGCTGAGTCGTTCCGTAAAAATAAAGTGGCGCTCTATTACCGCGACGCGGTGCGGAACGAGAAATATACGTTCAAAGAAATGAAAGAGATGTCCAATAAGGTGGCGAACGTCTTAAAACAGGCGGCGGACATTCAGAAGGGCGACCGTGTGTTCGTGTTCATGCCGCGTTCTCCGGAACTGTACTTTGCGGTGCTTGGGATCATTAAAACCGGCGCCATCGTCGGGCCGTTGTTTGAGGCGTTCATGGAAGGAGCGGTGCGCGACCGTCTTGAAGACAGCGGGGCGAAGGCGATCATTACGACGCCGGAGCTTCTGCCGCGCGTGCCGGTCGGCGATTTGCCGGAGTTGAAGTACGTCTTTTTGGTCGGCGACGGCATTGTCGAGGAAGGGCCGTACATCGATTTGAAAAAGCGGATGAATGAGGCAAGCAAGCACTTCGACATCGAATGGGTCGACCGCCAAGACGGCTTGATTTTGCATTACACATCCGGTTCGACCGGCAAGCCGAAAGGCGTTTTGCACGTCCATAACGCGATGATTCAGCACTATCAAACGGCGAAATGGGTGCTCGACTTAAAAGAAGACGACATTTACTGGTGCACGGCTGACCCGGGGTGGGTGACCGGGACGTCGTACGGCATCTTCGGCCCGTGGCTGTGCGGAGCGTCAAGCGTCATCGTCGGCGGCCGCTTCAGCCCGGATGCTTGGTATCAAACGATCCAAGATTTCGGCGTCACCGTCTGGTACAGCGCGCCGACGGCGTTCCGCATGCTGATGGGCGCCGGCGATGAAGTCGTGAAAAAATATGATTTAAGCTCGCTCCGCCACATTTTGAGCGTCGGCGAGCCGCTCAACCCGGAAGTCATCCGCTGGGGGATGAAAGTGTTCGGCCGCCGCATCCATGATACGTGGTGGATGACGGAAACGGGCGCGCATCTCATTTGCAACTACCCGTGCATGGAAATCAAGCCGGGATCGATGGGGAAACCGATCCCAGGCGTCGAGGCGGCGATCATCGACGACCAAGGAAACGTCCTGCCGCCGTACCGGATGGGCAACTTGGCCATCAAAAAAGGCTGGCCGTCGATGATGAAAACGATTTGGAACAACCCGCAAAAATATGAATCGTACTTTATCGGCGACTGGTACGTATCCGGCGATTCGGCCTACATGGACGAAGACGGCTACTTCTGGTTCCAAGGCCGTGTTGACGATGTCATCAACACATCCGGCGAGCGCGTTGGGCCGTTTGAAGTCGAAAGCAAGCTCGTCGAGCATCCGGCCGTTGCCGAAGCCGGCGTCATCGGCAAGCCGGATCCGGTGCGCGGGGAAATCATCAAAGCGTTCATCGCGCTTCGCGAAGGGTACGAGCCGTCCGAGGAACTGAAAGAAGACATCCGCCAGTTCGTCAAAAAAGGGCTCGCCGCTCATGCCGCGCCGCGTGAGATCGAGTTCCGCGACAAACTGCCGAAAACGCGGAGCGGGAAAATCATGCGCCGCGTCTTAAAAGCGTGGGAGCTCAACTTGCCGACCGGCGATTTGTCGACGATGGAAGACTGATAGGGAGAGAAGAAGGGGCTGGCCCAAAACGCGATTGCGTTTTGGGATCAGCCCCTTTTCCATCCCCGTATGCATGCGCCGACAACGGCATTTTTGAAAGAAAGCCCATCTGTTCGGCCATGTCAGTCCGCGGCACTTGAGGACGGGGGAGAAGACGGCCCCCCGCTCTTTTGCTGATCGGAATGGGACGGCAGCGAAACGGGGTTCGACGGCGCCGATTCCTGTCCGGCGATGTCCACAGCAGTGACGCAGTACGCGGCGCCCGGCTGCAGCGGCGAAAACGAGGCTGCCTCGTCCGCTTTAACAGCGGCGGCGAGGCGTCGTTCCCCCGTTTCGTTCACTAGATAGACGCGGTAGCCGATGACATCCGGCTCGTTATGGCGATTCCAGACGAGCTTGCCCCCTGCAAGCCGAGCGGCGGGTGGAGCCGGTGGACGGCCGTTTTCCTTTAATGTGGAGACGAGCGATGCATCGCCCGCCTGCCCCTCGCCGTTGATCCCCCAATCGGCGAGAAGCTTCGGATTCACGATCACTTCGCGAGTGACAAACTCTTCCGGCGTCGTCTCAAGCGCCACATAGCGGCGTCCGCCGATGACGACGACCCGGCTTTCCATCACTTCCTCGCCGCTTCCTTCCCGCGGCGCAAACTTCGTATTGTACAGATCGTAACGGACGAGCCCGGCTTTTTCGCACGCGGCCGACGGGCTGAAGCCACTCGCGGCGCAGTAAGCGCGGCGGACGATGCCGCCTGGCATGAGAAACCGCTTCGGCGGAGCGATGAGCTTCGGGTTTTCTTGATAGGCAGCATTGATCAACCGCGCCCATAACAGCTGGGTGCGCTGGCTGTAGGAAAGCCCTTTGTAGCGGGATTCAAGCGGCGCCGGCCGGTCATAGCCGATCCAAACGCCGAACGTGACGTTCGGATTAACGGCGATAAACCACGAATCGCGCTTGTCTTGCGATGTCCCGGTTTTTCCCGCCCAATCGGCGGAAAAGGTCAAGTAGCGCGGCACCGACGAGGCCGTTCCGCCGTGAAGCACGCCGCGCATCATATCGATCATCAAGTACGACGTTTGCGGCGAAAACACCGGGACGGGTTTGCTTTGATGTTTGTAAACGATCTTTCCGTTTTTGTCCACAATCTTCTCGATCATGTAGGCGTCCACAAACGATCCGTAATTGGCGAACGTCGCATAGGCGTTGACGTTTTCCTCGACCGTGACGCCAATGTGCGTCCCGCCGATCGCCAAAGCCGGATTGGCTTCTTCTTGCTTCGAAACGCTCGTGATCCCCATTTTATGCAAATAGTCGATCGGATGGCGGGATCGAATTCTCATATACGTCCGAACGGCCGGAATGTTGAACGATTGCTGCAAGGCATAGCGCGCCGTGACGAGCCCGTGCGTTTTTCCGTCCGCGTTTTTCGGCGCATATGAACCGATCGAAAGCGGCAAGTCGGGAATGATCGTCGCCGGCTGGATGACGCCCATCTCCATCGCCGGCGCGTATACTAAGAGCGGTTTCATCGTTGACCCGTTGGACCGGTGCGCCTGGGTGGCGTGATTCAACTGCTCGCGCCCATAATCGCGTCCGCCGACGAAGCTGATGATTTTTCCCGTTTTGTTTTCGATGAGCATCGCCCCGACTTCGACCGGTTGGCGATGGGGGATCGTTTTCCCTGTTTTCTTGTCTTTGGTGTAATACACATTGTCGCTTCCGTAATACGGGTAGCGGGCAGCGATGCGCTGCATTTGTTCATAAATCTTTTTGTCGATCGTCGTATAAATCCGATATCCGCCTTGGCGCAGCGCTTTTTCCGCTTCGCCGAGATAGCGGCGGAAACGAGCGGGTTCGCGCTGCACTTCTTCCGGCTTATAACCGTCGCGCTTGGCGAACGTCTCGGCGAGCACCTCTTTCGCCCGCCGCTCAATCTCCATCGTCAAAAACGGATATTGTTCAAACGGCGACGGCTTCGGGGCGGCCAAATGCTTCGCCACATCATAGGAAAGCGCTTCCTTATACTGTTTTTCCGAGATGTAGCCGGCCCGTTTCATCCGGTAAAGCACCGTTTTCATCCGTTTCAATCCCGCCGAGAGGTCCGGTTTGACGCTGCCGTCAGCGGCAAACGGGGTGTAGACGAACGGGTTTTGCGGGAGCCCGGCCAAAAACGACGCTTGAGCGAGATTCAACTCTTTGGCGTTGACGCCAAAGACGCCTTGGGCCGCGGCTTGGATGCCGGCGATGTTGCGCCCTGAAGAATTGCGGCCGAACGGAACGACGTTTAAATACGCCTCTAAAATGTCTTCTTTGGAAAAAAATTTCTCCAGACGAAGCGAAAGCAGCATTTCTTTCGCCTTCCGCTCAAACGACACCTCGTTCGTCAACATCTGGTTTTTGACGAGCTGCTGCGTAAGCGTGCTCCCGCCGCTTTTGACCGGCGAGTTGGTCAGCTCTTGAAACACGGCGCGGATGACGGCCTTCGGAACGACGCCGTGATGTTCATAAAAATGTTCGTCTTCGGTCGCGATAATGGCTTGCACGACGTACGGAGACACGTCGGACAGGCGCACCGCCTCGCGGTCGAGGTCGGACCGGAACCGGCCTAAATATACACCGTTGGCAAAGTACATGTGGCTCGTTTCGCCGTAATGGTAAATCTCCTTTTTCATCTCGTCGGGAGAGGGAACGGGCATATCTTTGACCAAAAAGGCAAAATAGCCGGCGCCGGCGCCGATGGCAAAGCAGACAAGGCAGAGTGCGGCGACGAGCAAAATGAAGATGACGTTCCAAACCACATCGTATGTAAGGGAAAAATAATGCCACGCTTTTTCAAGAGAAATGGAAAGTTGGTTTCGCTTCATGCCAGCCCCCCTATGCGGCAAGTCATTATATATCAGTATACCATAGGAAGGGGAGGCATTGTGGAATTTTGCCGATTTTTCGCCGTTTGTGCGAAAAGCGTTAGGGTTGACAGCGAGTGCATCGCTATGGTAATAAGAATGTATATATTTCATATGAGAAAGCGATGATGGGAACAAGTAGCGGCTGTCTCCCTGGTGCAGAGAGCTGGCGGACGGTGCGAGCCAGTCCACAGGCAGGCGTGAATTACCTCCCTGAGCAGCGATGGCGAACGGTTTTGGCACCTAGTAGCCATCCGCCGGCCGGCGCCGTTACCCAAATGAGTGAGAAAGCACCATGCTTTCTAAGTAGGGTGGTACCGCGACGAACACTCGCCCCTTCATGACGGGCGGGTGTTTTCTTTTTCATGACATTCATAGAGAGGTGAAGGACATGGATTTGCTTGCGGAATTGCAATGGCGCGGGCTCGTCAACCAAACGACGGATGAAGACGGGTTGCGCAAGCTGTTGAATGAGGAGCGGGTGACGCTCTACTGCGGGTTTGACCCGACGGCGGACAGTTTGCATATCGGCAACTTGGCCGCCATTTTGACGCTGCGCCGCTTCCAGCAGGCGGGGCACCGGCCGATCGCCCTAGTCGGCGGAGCGACGGGGTTGATCGGTGACCCGAGCGGGAAAAAAAGCGAGCGCACGCTCAATGCCAAAGAAACCGTCGAGGCATGGAGCGCGCGTATTAAAGAACAGCTCGGCCGCTTTTTAGATTTTGAAGCGGACGGCAATCCGGCGAAAATCAAAAACAACTACGACTGGATCGGGCCGCTGGATGTCATTACGTTTTTGCGCGACGTCGGCAAGCATTTCAGCGTCAACTACATGATGGCGAAAGAGTCGGTTCAATCGCGCATCGAAACGGGCATTTCATTTACCGAGTTCAGCTATATGATGCTGCAGGCATACGATTTTCTCCGCCTGTACGAGACGGAAGGATGCCGCCTGCAAATCGGCGGGAGCGACCAATGGGGCAACATCACGGCAGGGCTTGAGCTTATTCGCAAAACGAAAGGCGAGGCGCGGGCGTTTGGCTTGACGATCCCGCTTGTGACGAAAGCGGACGGCACGAAATTCGGGAAAACGGAAAGCGGCACGATTTGGCTCGACAAAGAGAAAACGTCGCCGTACGAGTTTTACCAGTTTTGGATCAACACCGATGACCGCGATGTGATCCGTTACTTGAAGTACTTTACGTTCCTGTCGAAAGAGGAAATCGAAGCGCTTGAACAAGAGCTTCGTGAGGCCCCAGAGAAGCGGGCGGCCCAAAAGGCGCTTGCTGAGGAAGTGACAAAGCTCGTGCACGGCGAAGAGGCGCTCAGGCAAGCGATTCGCATTTCTGAAGCGCTCTTTAGCGGCGATATTGGCAATTTGACAGCGGCGGAAATTGAGCAAGGGTTCAAAGATGTGCCGTCATTCGTTCATGAAGGAGGCGACGTTCCGCTTGTCGAGCTGCTCGTTTCTGCCGGCATTTCGCCATCGAAGCGGCAAGCGCGCGAAGACATCCAAAACGGCGCCATTTACGTCAACGGCGAGCGCCTTCAAGACGTCGGAGCCATATTAACGGCTGAACACCGCCTTGAGGGGCGGTTTACGGTCATCCGCCGCGGGAAGAAAAAGTATTATTTGATTCGCTACGCCTAAGAAAAAAGATCCGAAATGCCGATGCATTTCGGATCTTTTTTGCGCCTTAACGCGAGTAGAACTCGACGATGAGCGCTTCGTTGATTTCCGCCGGCAGTTCGGAACGCTCCGGCAAGCGGGTGTACGTCCCTTCCATTTTTTCCGGATTGAACGTCAAGTAATCTGGAATGTAGTTGTTCGCTTCGAGCGCTTCTTTAATCACTTGCAAGTTGCGCGATTTTTCGCGAACGGCGATCGTTTGTCCCGGTTTGACGCGGTACGACGGGATGTTGACGCGGCTGCCGTCGACCAAAATGTGGCCGTGCGTCACGAGCTGGCGGGCTTGACGGCGCGTGCGGGCCAACCCTAAGCGATAGACGAGGTTGTCTAGGCGCGATTCTAACAAAATCATGAAGTTTTCGCCGTGTTTGCCCGGCATTTTGCCTGCTTCTTCAAACGTTTTGCGGAATTGGCGTTCGTTCACGCCGTACATATGGCGCAGCTTTTGTTTTTCTTGCAGCTGCAAGCCATATTCCGACAATTTCCGCCGTTGCCCTGGACCGTGTTGGCCAGGCGGATACGGACGTTTTTGCAATTCTTTCCCCGTGCCGCTCAATGAGATGCCAAGGCGGCGGGAAATTTTCCACATTGGGCCAGTATAACGAGCCATTCGTTGCTCCTCCTTACGCTTTTATTCCCGTAAAATAAAAGCAGATGTGCGCCAACAATTACGGCCATTTTGTTTTCATGCATCCTCGCTCTCGCAGCTAAGAGTTACGCGATGCACCTCGGCGGGCCGAGGAACAAAATGAACCATAAAGGTGGGCACAAAGGCTGCTATATTTTACACAAAGGCTATTATATGATTTTTAGAGGATAAAGTCAACATTTTGTTTTCCCTCTTCTCGATTTGTATGATATAATAAAAGATGCAATTTTTAGAAAAAAATTGTCATCCCATTCTCTCGCTTGGAATGATGATGCCGGTTTGGGTGGAAAAGGCGATGAACAAGGAAGAAATGAAGCGGTATGAATCATTTAAACAAAAATTTTTCCACTGGTTTTTAGCGTTTCAGGACGATGGGCCGTTTTCGGCGGCGGCGGGCGAGTTGCTCGCGCTGCTGAAAGAAGAGCTGGCGCTCGAGCAATCCGTTTTTTATTTGTACGACCCGGTGCGGGCTGTCTTTTATCCGGAAGCGGCAGCGGTTGGGGAGTCGAGTGCTTTGCCGATCGCGGCTGATGGAGAGCGGAAAGTCGCTGTTGTCGATGCCGGTGGGCCGCATATGGCGGCCCGGCTCTTTTTCATGCTTTCTGATGAGACGCCGGCGATGGTCGAGCTCGTGTATCGAAAAGATGGCGGTTTTGACGAGCGGTTGTTGTGGGAGATCCGGACGGATTTGGCGCGATTGTTCCGGAAGCTTAGCGCGGTGCTGCAAGGAGAGGGCGAAGAGAAACGGTATGGACAGTTGCATCGCTTCGCCGCCAAAATTCATTCCTCGATGCATATCGATGTTGTGCTTGAAGAAATTATCCGCACGCTGCAAAACGTCTATCCATCGTTCACCTACCACCTTCTGTTGTCGCATGACAACCATCTGCGCGGAAATTTGCCGATCAAAACGCTTGTATTGGATGAAAGGGAAAAACAGACGGCGGCGTTGCGGGCGTTTTTGACTGGACAAGTGCAATGCGAGGAGATGGAGGCGCCGCCGCGCTCGGTGCTGTACGCCCCGATTAAAGGGGTGCAGGCGGTGTATGGGGTGATTGAAATTATCGCCCCATACGCTGCGCCATTTCCAAAACGAGAGATTCATTTTATTTCGCTGTTGGCGAGCACGGCTGGAAGCGCGCTGGAGAACGCCAAGTTGTATGAACAGTCGCGCCGGCTTGTCTCCGATTTGCAGCTGATCAATGACACAATGCGCCAATTGAACGCCCGGCCGCGGCTTCATGAAGCCATTGAGTACATGGTATCGCAAATCCAACAATCGTTCGGCGCGGATGAAGTCGGTTTTTTCCGGTTTGCCGACGGCAAGTGGGAGCTTTTTCCAGGCAGCACGCCGTTTTTTTTCGACCATCGGTCCGAGCCCTATATCGAATGGGTGGAAAAGCGGCGCCAAAGCGGAAATGACATTTTATTTGCCGGCGATGTATGCGTGTCCGCTTTCGGTCCATTTCGCTCCATCATGGCGGCGCCGATGCAGCAAAACAAAGAAACGAAGGGACTGTGCATTGCGCTCGCCAGCGAGCCGTACCGCTTTACGTTTGAGATGTTCAAGCTCTTGGAATCCCTCGTTCAACATTCAACGCTGGCGTTTATGAACGCGATGCTGCGCGAAGAGCTCGAGAAGATGGTGGTCACCGATTATTTGACAAAGCTGCATACGCGCCGCTACTTGGACGAGCGGATCCAACAGTCGATGGGAACCGATGCGTCGGGAGCGTTCATGTTGCTTGACATTGACAACTTTAAGCAAATCAACGATGTGTACGGCCATCAAACAGGCGATGAAGTGCTTGTTCAAGTGGCAGAGACGATGCGCGCCAACATTCGCGACAGCGATGTGGCGGCGCGTTGGGGCGGGGAAGAGCTGGCGGTGTATTTGCCGAACGTGCCGCTGTCCGACGCCGTTGCCGTCGCCCGGCGCATCATGGAAAAAGTGCGGGAGCAAACGATCCCGGCGGTGACCGTGTCGTGCGGCATATCATGGTGGGGGCATGGCGGCTTTCAAGATGCAGAGCAGCTGTTCAAACGAGCTGACGCCGCGCTTTATATGGCGAAGGAGATGGGAAAAAACTGCATTTTTGTGCACGATGACGGTCATGTGTATAAGGTGTAAAAAAAGGAATCCGGGCAAGCGGATTCCTTCTTCGCGCTTGGTGCGCTTTTTTCGTCAGGCGGACATGAGCACGCTGGCAAACTGCTCCAAGTAGCGGCGGTCGATGTCATCGAAGCGGTTTTTCACCGGGCTGTCGATGTCAAGAACGCCGATGACGCGTCCGTCTTTGATGAGCGGCACGACGATTTCCGATTGAGACGCTGCATCGCAGGCGATATGGCCCGGGAATTGGTGAACGTCCGGAACGACCACCGTCCGCCGCTCGGCGGCCGCCGTGCCGCACACCCCCTTGCCGAACGGAATGCGCACGCATGCCGGCAAGCCTTGGAACGGGCCAAGCACAAGCTCCTCGCCGTCTGCGAGATAAAACCCGACCCAATTGATGTCGGTGAAAAACTGGTTGAGCAAGGCGGCTGCGTTCGCCAAGTTGGCGATGAAGTTGGGTTCCCCGGAAATGAGCGATTTCAGCTGTTCGATGACGAGCGCGTAATTTTCTTCGCGTGTTCCGTTGTAAGCCATGGGACGAAACATAGAACTAGCCTCCTTTTTCATCATGGTTGGAGCAGGACTCTGGCCTCAACATCCAGCAGGATGCAAGCAGGGAAATGGCTGATTCGCCTATTTTATGACGGCTGCGGGCGGTTGTCAACCGAAAGAGCCTCGCGGTCCATCCTCTCCCGTCCTTGGTGCAAGTCGGCGGCGCGATGGGCGTCGGATCCGTAGACGATCGGGATGCCCCGCCGCCGCGCCTCGGCGATCACGCCGCCCGGCGGATACGGCTCAAGGCAGAGCGGTTTGGCGGCGCCGGCGCCGTTGTAGTCCAATTCATAGCCGAACTGCTTGATGTCATCGAGAATGGCAACAATCCACTCATCCATTGGTTCCAAGCATGGGAAACGGCGTTGGAACTTGCGCACAAGCGTCATATGGCCGATGCGTCTCGGTTTGTAGCGGCCAAGCTCCGTGCGGATCGATTGCCGCACCGTTTCGTAGTAGGCGCGGTGGACGCGTTCGACCGATCCGAACAAGCGGACGATGTCGGCGAACATATCTTCGCTGTAATCAAGGCATACATATTGCCCTTCGTGGGCCAAAAAGTGAACCGATAAAATGCTGTCGTCAAGCAGCGGGCCGACCTCGTCGAGCAGGCGGGTTGTTTCTTCCTCAAAGCCAGGAATAAAATCGACTTCGAGCCCGACACGGATGGCAATGTCGTTTCGGTAGCGGGCTTTCACCTCAGCGACGGCGTGCAAATAGCGCTCAAGCTGGCTAAGCTTCATCGAACAGTCCTGGTTGGGCGTTGGATCGATAAACCGCTCAGGAAGCGGGGCGTGCTCCGTAAAGGAAATGTCGGTATAGCCCAGTTCGATCGCGCGCTCTACATAGGCCTCAAGCGGATCTTGGCTTCCGTGCGGACAAAACGGCGTATGAATATGCCCGTCGCGCATGATCGATTTTCCTCCTTTCTCCCTTATGTATCATAGCAAAAATAGTGAAGATTCTTGTAAAAAAAATAAAAATTTTGGTCAAAAAATGTCGTTAACATGGTATCATAAAAACATTGAAAAACATATATTTTTGCCTTCTCCGCTATTTTCGTTTGTTCGATAGAAGTAGCTTGAATGCAAGGAGGGCATCAGCGGATGGGAATGGCATGGATCGTTCTGCTCCTCGGAGCGGGGGCAATCATATATAATCATGTGTACCGGAAGCGGATGTACCGGGAAATCGATCGGCTCGAGGAATGGAAAATCAACTTGATGAACCGGCCGGTGCCGGATGAGCTGGCGAAAGTGAAACAGCTGAATATGACAGGGGAGACGGAGCAGCTGTTTGAACGATGGCGCCAGCAATGGGACGACATTGTGGCAGTGAAGCTGCCGAATGTGGAAGAACAGCTGTTTGACGCGGAGCGGCTGCTCGACAAATACCGCTACCGGCAGGCGCGCCGGCTGCTTGGGCAGATCGCCGACGGATTGCGTCGTCTTGAGGAAGAAGTGCATGAAATCATTCATGAAGTGAATGAGTTGATCGGCAGCGAGGAACAAAGCCGGGCGGAGATCGAGGAGCTGCGTGCGGCTCACCGGGAAGCGAAAAAGGCGCTGCTTGCTTACCGTTATACGTTCGGTTCGGCTGCCGACTTGCTTGACGTCCGTTTAACGGAAGCGGAAAAGCAGTTTCAGCGGTTTGCCGAATTGACGGAAGCCGGCAACTATTTGGCGGCGCGCGATGTGGTTCTGACGTTGAAGGAAGAGCTCGGCCGGCTCACATCCATGATGGAAGAAATTCCTAAAATTCTTGGCGAATGCCAAACGTCGTTGCCAGCTCAGCTCGCTGAGTTGGCTGATGGCTATCGAGAGATGGAAGAGCGCGGATACATCCTTGACCATTTGCACATGGAGCGCACGCTTCAGGAAAAACGGGAAAAAATCGAGCAATGTCTGGCCATGATCCATGAGCTGCGCATCGAAGAAGCGAAGCAGATTGTCGCTGAGCTGAAAGAAGAGATCGACGCGCTCTACGATTTGCTCGAAAACGAAGTGCTCGCGCATCAATATGTGCAAACGGAAATGCCGCGCCTCAGCGGCATGCTTCAGGAGCTTGCCGCCGAGGCGAAGGAAACCGAGGCCGAGGCGCTGTTCGTCCAGCAAAGCTACCATTTGGCGCCAAGCGACCTCGAAAAGTACCGGAGCATCGAAAAGCAGCTGCACCAGTTGCAAAAGCGGTTTTTTCTCATTCAAGACCGCGTTGCCGAGGCGAAAACAGCGTATTCGCTCCTGAAAGAGGAGCTTGAGCAGCTTGTGTCCCAAATCGACCTCATGAAGGAAGAGCATGAACAGTTTCGAACGATGCTGCAGACGCTGCGCAAAGACGAATTGATCGCCCGCGAAAAGCTTGACGGCATGAGAAAAACATTGGCCGAGGCGCTCCGCCTTGTGCAAAAAAGCCGGCTGCCGGGGCTGCCTGAACCGTATGCGCTTGAATTGGCGGAAGCGAGACGCAGCTTGCAAGCCGTTGCCGCGCGTCTTGAAGAAAAGCCGCTTGACATGCCGGCGGTCGACCAAGCGTTGGAGGAGGCGAAAGCGGCTGTGGAACGGTTGTATGAGCGGACGGTGGAAATGATCGAACAGGCGACGCTGGCGGAGCGGACGATTCAATACGGCAACCGCTACCGACGCCGCTATCCAGCGGTCCGCAAAGGGCTGGAAGAAGCCGAATTTTTATTTCGCCATTATGATTATGAGGAGGCGCTCCGGCAAGCGGTGGCGGCCGTTGAAGAAGTCGAGCCGGGCGCGTTTGACCGTGTGCAGAAATTATGGCAGGAGGATAACAGCCGGGAACAGTGATCAACCACCTGATCACGAGTATTGATTATCCATTATTTTACTAAAAAACACAGCACAAGCTTTTCTGCCTCTTCTCTCGAACAGGAACGAAGCCCGGAATATTTTGAATGAGGGGGCTTCGTTTGCTGTCTTCGTAAGGCAGCCAAACCGTGGGACGCACGGGGATGGCTTGGCTGACAGCCTGCCGTGGGGCGGGTGTTCCCAAGAATCTCCCACCTCTAAGCGCAGGTGGGAGATTGTTCAATGGGTTTTTGGTGAATAATGTAAATGACGGTGTGTTTTCGTTGCCGATTGGCGCCTGTTTTGGTTAAGATGGACGATGTACAGCGATATTTTGCCGACAATGAGCGGAGGATGGAAGCGATGATTTATCTTGACAACAGTGCGACGACCAAACCATTTCCCGAGGTGGTCGATTCGTTCGTCGCCGTCGCAACGAACTATTTTGCCAATCCGTCGTCGCTCCATGGGCTGGGCATGAAGGCGGAGCGGCTTTTGGCGCAGGCGCGTGAACAAATCGCCGCCATGCTGCGCGTTAAGCCGAATGAAATCGTTTTTACCTCCGGCGGAACGGAGGCGAACAATTTCGCCATCAAAGGGGTCGCCTGGCAATACGAGCGGCGCGGCCGGCATATCATTACGACGAAAATCGAGCATCCGTCTGTCGCTGAACCGTGCCGCCAGCTTGAGGAGCTTGGTTTTGAGGTGACGTACTTGCCGGTCGACCGCGAAGGAAGGGTATCGGTTGAGCAAGTGGAACGAGCGCTGCGCGACGATACGATTCTCGTGTCGGTCATGCACGTCAATAACGAAGTTGGCACGGTGCAGCCAATCGAAGAAATCGGCGCCCTCTTGTCCCGCTATCCGAAAACATTGTTTCACGTCGATCGGGTGCAAGGGATCAGCAAAGTGCCGCTCGACTTGAAGCAAGCCGGTGTTGATTTATGCACGATATCGGCGCATAAATTTCACGGATTGCGCGGCGCCGGCTTGCTTTACGTCCGTGAAGGCGTCCGCTTGGCGCCGTTGATTGCCGGCGGCGGGCAGGAGCGGCAGCTTCGGTCCGGAACGGAGAACGTCGCCGCCATCGTGGCGATGGCAAAGGCGCTTCGCTTGGCCATGGAGCGGTATGAGCGGGACATCGGCCGGCTTCAAGCATTGAAAGACGAGTGGCTTGAAGCGCTCTCGGCGATTCCAGACATCGAGATCAACACGCCGCGCGATGGCGTCGCTCCTCATATCATCAACTTTTCGTTAAAGCGCGGCGTGAAGCCGGAAGTGTTTGTTCATGAACTAGAAAAAAATGGAATATACGTTTCGACGACGTCGGCCTGTTCATCGAAAAAAAAGGCGCCGAGCAAGACGCTTTTGGCCATGGGACTTGGTGAAGACCGAGCCGAGCGCGGCATTCGCATCAGCTTGTCGTTTGACAACAGCCGGGAAGAAATCGCGCCGGCGGTGGCAGCGATCAAGCAGGCGATCAAAACATTAAGCGAGGTAACGGAATAAGATGAGGAACTATGACCGCATTTTGATCCGCTACGGAGAAATGACGACGAAAGGAAAAAATCGGAACATCTTCGTCCGACGTCTTAAAAACAACATTGCCCGCAAACTGCAGGCGTTCGAGCGGATTCAGATTGAATATATGCGTGACCGAATGTACATTTTATTAAACGGCGAGCCGCATGAACCGATCATCGAAAAGCTGAAAACCGTTTTTGGCATTCATTCGTTCAGCCTGGCGATGAAGTGCAAAAACGATTTGGACGCCATTAAGGAAACGGCGCTCGCCGCCGTCCGCCAGCTCCCATACAAAGGAAAAACGTTTAAAGTGAGCGCCCGCCGCGTCGACAAGCAGTTTCCGTATCGAAGCGACGAGCTGAACTACGAGGTGGGGGCGCATATTTTGCGGCATACGGATGGACTTACGGTCAACGTGCGCGAGCCGGATATCGACGTGCGCATTGAAGTGCGCCAAGACGGGACATATGTCACATGCCGCGACATTTTCGGCGCCGGCGGCCTGCCGGTCGGAACGAGCGGCAAGGCGATGCTCATGCTCTCCGGCGGCATCGACAGCCCGGTCGCGGGATATTTGTCCATGAAGCGCGGTTTGGAAATCGAGGCCGTCCACTTTTTCAGCCCGCCGTTTACAAGCGAACGGGCGAAGCAAAAAGTGATTGACCTCGTGCGCAAGTTGACGACATACGGCGGGAGAATCAAGCTTCACATCGTGCCGTTTACGGAAGTGCAGCAAGCCATTTATCAAGGAGTTCCGAACGAGTACTCGCTCATTTCCACTCGGCGGGCGATGCTTCGGATCACCGATGCGTTGCGCCGCCGCCAGCGGGCGTTGGCGATCGTCACGGGCGAAAGCCTCGGCCAAGTCGCGAGCCAGACGCTAGAAAGCATGTACGTGATCAATGAGGTGACAAATACCCCGATTTTGCGCCCGCTTGTTTCGATGGATAAACTTGAAATTATCGAGCTGGCGAAGCAAATCGGCACACATGATATTTCCATTCTTCCGTATGAAGACTGTTGCACCATTTTTACGCCAAGAGCGCCGAAAACGAAGCCGAAAAAAGAAAAAGTGCTCCATTATGAGAGCCAGCTCGACCTCGCTCCGCTTCTGGAAAAGGCAGTCAATGACACAGAAACGCTCGTCATTGATGAAGAAACAGGGCAGGGCGATGAGTTTGCCGAGCTGTTTTGAATCTCAAAATTTACCAAAAAGCATCGCTGCATATCGCCATCTGTTTTCACACATTCTATAGGTACAAGGAGGTGAAAACAGATGGCACGCAACAACAGCAATCAACTGCTCGTTCCGGGTGCGCAACAAGCGCTGGAGCAAATGAAATATGAGATCGCTCAAGAATTTGGCGTGAACTTAGGCGCTGACACGACTTCGCGCGCCAACGGTTCGGTCGGCGGTGAGATCACGAAACGTCTCGTAGCCATGGCGCAGCAACAATTGGGCGGCGCACGCCAATTCTAATTTCATCATGATGGCTTACGCGGCGGGGGCATTCCCCGCCGCTTTCATATGAGAAAAACGGTATTCAAAATAGAACGACTATTTTGTATAATAAAGATGCCGACCAAGGTGAAACAAGACAGAGGGGGAGAGGAACGATGAGGCGGGAAGACTTGATTGCTCCCGAGCGCTACAATTTAACATCGGAAATGGAACGGCATGCGGCCGCCGGCCCGGATCGGATCGCGTTGAAATGGGAGAGCGAGCAAGGCGAAACGAAAGAGATTACATACGGCCGCTTGATGGCGCGCGCCAACCAAATTGGAAACGCTTTCTTATCGCATGGGCTCGAAAAAGGCGATAAAGTGCTCGTCATGATGCCGCGCCTCATTGAAACATACGAAGTGTATATAGGGGCGCTCAAAGCCGGGCTTGTCGTCATCCCAAGCTCGGAGATGCTGCGGACAAAGGATTTGCAATATCGGCTCGTCCATAGCGAAGCGAAGGCGGTTGTCGCTTATGCGCCGTATACGGACGAATTTGCGCCGATTGACGGCATCGAACGTTTGACGAAGTTCGTCATCGGGGAACCCCGGGACGGATGGATTCCGCTTGAAGACGCCATGGCCAAAGAGAGCGAAACGCTTGAGGCGGCGGATACCTCGCGCGATGATATGGCGTTTTTGTCGTACACATCCGGCACGACCGGCAATCCGAAAGGGGTCGTCCATTGCCATGGTTGGGCGTACGCCCACTTGCGCACGGCTGCGAAAAACTGGCTGTGCATTGAAGAAGGCGACCTCGTTTGGGCGACGGCCGGACCGGGATGGCAAAAATGGATTTGGAGCCCGTTTTTATCGGTGCTCGGCTCGGGGGCGACCGGTTTCGTCTACTACGGCCGCTTTGAGCCGGAAAAATATTTGCAGCTATTGGAAAAATACAACATCAATGTGCTGTGCTGCACGCCGACCGAGTATCGTTTGATGGCGAAAGTGCCGGACATCGGCCGCTATCATCTATCTCATTTGCACAGCGCCGTGTCCGCCGGAGAGCCGCTCAACCGCGAAGTGATCGACACGTTTGCCAAGCATTTCGGCGTCGAAGTGCGCGACGGCTACGGCCAGACAGAAAACACGCTGCTTGTCGGCGTCATGAAAGGAATGCCCATCAAGCCGGGTTCGATGGGGAAACCGACGCCAGGCAACCGCGTCGAAATTATCGATGAAAACGGCGAGCCGTGCCCGCCCGGACAAGTCGGCGACATCGCCGTCCATATCGAGACGCCGGCGCTGTTTAAGTATTATTACAAAGATCCGGAGCGGACAGCGATGCAGTTCCGCGGCGACTACTACATTACGGGAGACAAAGCGCGCAAAGACGAAGACGGCTATTTCTGGTTTGAAGGCCGCGGGGATGACATCATCATCAGCGCCGGCTATACGATCGGCCCGTTTGAAGTCGAAGACGCGCTTGTCAAGCACCCAGCCGTAAAAGAGTGCGCCGTCATCGCCAGTCCGGATGAAGTGCGCGGCCATGTTGTCAAAGCGTTTGTCGTGCTGCGCGACGGGGTCGACAAAGACGATCCGTCTCTGATTCCGGCCCTGCAAGAACATGTGAAACAGTTGACGGCGCCGTACAAATACCCGCGTAAAATCGAGTTTGTCGACGATTTGCCGAAAACGGCGTCCGGAAAAATCCGCCGCGTCGAGCTGCGCGAGCGGGAAGCCCGCCTTGCCGGCCGGTCGTCGTAAGCAGAAAGAGCCGGTTGAGCTGGCCGTTGCCAGAAGCGGAGCGATGTCCGCGCGGCGACCAAACAAGAGGGTGTCTCGTTGCGAGACACCCTCTTGCCGCATGCGCGTCGAACGGATTCGCCATTTTAGATCCGGTGTTTTGCCGGGAGAACAGACACACGCTTCACAAAAAGACGCGTTTCACTTTATCCCAGAACGAATTGTCTTTCAAGCGCACCGTTTTGACCACCCGGTCGCTTAAACGAATGTCAATCCGCTCAATATGCTGGATGCTGAGCGCTTCATTGTCGAGGCCGATGATCGGAAAATGGCTTGTTTCTTCCGACATTTTCAGCGTCAACGTCCGCGAGCCGCTCAAAATGAACGGCGAGCCGAGCGTCCGATAGCGGTTGCTGTTGAGCGAGGCGAGTTCGCTCACTTGAAAGCACGGCAAGAGCGGATCGACGACCGCTCCGTGCACCGATTTATTGTAGCCGGTGCTGCCGGTCGGCGTCGAAACGATGATGCCGTCGCCGCGGAACGTCTCGAAATGCAAGTCGTCGATGAAAACGTCGATCGCCATCGTTTTAATGATTTGCGAGCGGATCGAACATTCGTTTAAGCAGAAAAACGAAGCCGCGCCGTCGATCGTCACTTCGATGATTGGGTAGCGCCGCACTTCGAGTTTCCAATTTTTCGCCGCTTCCACCATATGATCGATGTCGTCAATATGGAAATCGCAGTAAAACCCGCGCGCCGGCAAGACGGACACGCCGACGTACAAACGGTCAGGAAGAAATCCCGTCTGCCGCACCGCCTGCAAAAACGCGCCGTCATCCCCGATGCTGACGATGATGTTCGCTTCCCGATAGTCGTCGACGACAACAAACGGACCGCGCTCTGCCAGCTCCATGAGCGGCTTCACCCGTTCGATGAGCTTGTCGTCGCGCTTATAAAAAAAATAAAGACGGTTGCGTTCCATATCCATGTTTTGCCCTCCTGCTGGCATCATCTAATCAATCGATGTACAATGAATATTGTACCACGTTTGCCAGGATTCTAAAAATATGGGCAGCCGATGCAGGGGGGAAGACGATGAATCGAAAACGATGGACCGCGTTGGCCATCGCCGCCGCCTTGTTTGTGATCTCGGTGCTTGTTCAAGCGGTTGGCGTTCTTTTGTCCGACAAGGCCGGCGGCTGGTCGGAAAGCTGGCTGGCGCTCATGGAGTCGCCATTTAGCGAAGAAGTCATCGCCGAGGGCGACCCGTTGAAAAAAATCGCTGTGTTGGAAGTGAACGGAGTTATTCAAGATGCGGGGGAAGCGGAGTCGTTTCTTTCCTCATCACAGTACAACCACCAAACGTTTTTGCAAATGATCAAACAGGCGAAAGAGGATCAAAACGTCAAAGCGATCATCTTGCACATCAATTCGCCGGGCGGCGGTGTCGCGGAAAGCGCGGAAATTTACGATCAGCTGATGAAGCTGAAAAAGAAGACGAACAAGCCGATTTACGTATCGATGGGGGCCATGGCCGCCTCGGGCGGTTACTATATCGCGGCGGCCGGCGATAAAATTTTCGCCAGCCCGGAGACGATCACCGGCTCCATCGGCGTCATCATGCAAAGCGTCAACTATGAAGGGCTGGCAAAGAAGTACGGCGTGGAGCTTGTCACGATCAAAAGCGGGCCGTACAAAGACATCATGAATCCGGCGCGCAAAATGACCGAAGCGGAACGGGAGATTTTGCAGCAGCTGATCAATGATTCGTATGATGCGTTTGTTGATGTGGTAGCCAAAGGGAGAAAGCTGCCGGAAGACACGGTGCGCAAGCTGGCGGACGGCCGCATTTATGACGGGCGACAGGCGAAGGCGCTCCGCCTTGTCGACGAGTTCGGCTACTTGGATGACGCGATCGCTGCGCTCAAAAAAGAGCATCATTTAACCGGCGCTCAAGTCGTAAAATACGTGAACGATGCGCCGTGGAGCTCTCTCTTTGAGATGGTGTCGAACCGGATGAAGCCGGACAGCGAGGCGGCCGGGCTCATCCGCCTGTTGTCGCGCCCATCCTCGCCGCGGCTTATGTATTTATACGCCGAATAAAGGAGTGGAAACATGACGGACATGCAAATAACGGCGACGCTGGCGGATCATCTCCCGCCGGCAGAGCGCCCCCTCTGCTACGGCGGCTTTTGGCTTCGTTTTTGGGCGTATTGCCTTGATGTCATTGTTGTCTCGAGCCTCAACCGGCTCATCGTTTGGCCGCTTTTTCGCCTGTTCGATTGGCCGCTTGCGCAGGACGGTTTGTTCGCGCCAGCGGCGGTCGCGGCCGCCGTCGTCTTTTACGCCTATTTCGTGTTGATGACGAAAGCGTTTGGGCAGACGCTTGGCAAAATGGTGTTCGGCTTAAAAGTGGTCGATGAGCGCGGCGAGCCGCTCACCTGGCTGACCGTGTTGTTTCGCGAAGTCGTCGGCAAATTCATCGCGAAAAAATTGCTGTTCATCGGTTTTTTGTTTGTTGCGTTTTCCGAAAAGAAAAAAGGGATGCATGACCAGTTCGCGGATACGATCGTCGTCCGCGAGTAACAATCCGCCTGCATCAAGAACAGACCGTCAACCAATGTCCGCCTGCCGAAACGGCAGGTTTATTTTTTTTCTAGATGGCGACAATGGATGATGAAAGGGAGGGCGGACATTGAAAGCAGTCATCGCGGTCATCGCAACGGTTGTTCTTTTGCTTCTTCTCGTCGCCTGGATGAAAGTATCGGTGACGGTCGTGTTTCGCCATATGAAAGACGACGATGAATGCAAAATCGTGGTGCGCACGCTGTTTGGCCTCCTCCGCTATACCGTCCGCATTCCGCTCATCAAGCTGGACATGGATCCGGATGCGCCGGGAGTGGCGTTTCTCCATAAAAAAGGAGTGGAGGGAACGCGCGGGAAGGAGGAAAAGAAAGGGAAATTGACCCTAAAAAAAATCGCCGACCTGTTTCGGCAGCTGAAACGGTTTCTCGAGCAAGTCGTCGACTTGCATGAAATTATGAAACAATTTTACCGCCACGTGACGATTACGAAATGGGAGTGGAAAACGAGAATCGGCACCGGCGACGCCGCGTCAACGGGCTTGCTCGTGGGGCTTGGCTGGTCGCTGAAATACATGATCATCGGCGCTGCGAGCCGCTATATGAACATGAAAACAACTCCGGCTGTCGCCATCGTTCCGGCCTACGATCGGGCCGCTTCGGAAACGGTGTTTTTATGTATGATTCAGTTTCGAATCGGGCATGCTATGGTAGCAGGATTGCGAGTGGTCAAACATTGGCGCGGATGGCGGTTGCCAAAGCGAAACCCATTGGCGGCCAAGCAGGCAAATGAAGGCTACTAGGAGGAATGACGATGACGAACCATCCGATTCAAGGGCTGATGACAACAGCGATGGAAAACTTAAAACAAATGATCGACGTCAATACCATTATCGGCGACCCGGTGGAGACGCCTGACGGGAGTGTCATTTTGACCGTCTCGAAAGTCGGGTTTGGCTTTGCCGCCGGCGGCAGCGAATTTATGCTTGACGGCCAGCAAAACGGCCACCAAGGGGCGCAAGCCGGCGGGAACGGGCAGGCCCAAGGGAACGGACATCCGTTTGGCGGCGGCAGCGGCGGCGGCGTCTCGATTACGCCGATTGCGTTTCTCGTCGTCAACTCGTCCGGGGTGAAGCTGCTCCATTTGGATGAAAGCACGCACTTATACGAAAAAATTCTCGATGTCGCGCCGCAGGCGTTTGAGAAGATTCAGGCGATGCTGAAGAAAAACAAGAAAGACGGCGCCGCAGGCCAAAAAGCAGACGACTTT
This sequence comes from Geobacillus zalihae, assembly GCF_030414215.1. Lineage (NCBI taxonomy): Bacteria > Bacillati > Bacillota > Bacilli > Caryophanales > Anoxybacillaceae > Geobacillus > Geobacillus zalihae. Next base: position 2,819,722 of record NZ_CP129217.1, on the reverse strand, counting down.
GACATTTAGCCGGACCGTTGGCGTCTGGCCTTTTGTTTGTCCGCTGTCATGAACGGACAAAATCGTTGAAAAATTCCGTTCCGCGTTTTAGTATGGAAGTAGTACATATTTTTTCTAAAGGGGGAGAGAACCCATGGCCTATGTGACGTTTAAAGGGCAGCCGGTGACGCTTGTCGGCAACGAAGTGAAAGTCGGCGACAAAGCGCCGGATTTCACCGTGCTTGATCAAAACTTGCAGGAAGTGACGCTCGCGGATACGAAAGGACACGTCCGCCTGATCAGCGTTGTTCCGTCGCTCGACACCGGGGTTTGCGACGCGCAAACGCGCCGGTTTAACGAGGAAGCGGCAAAGCTCGACAATGTGAAAGTGTTGACGATCAGCGTCGATTTGCCGTTTGCGCAAAAGCGGTGGTGCGGCGCCGCCGGCATTGAGAACGTTCAAGTGTTGTCCGACCATCGCGATGTTTCGTTCGGACAAGCATACGGCGTCTTGATCAAAGAACTGCGCCTGCTTGCCCGCGCCGTGTTTGTCATCGACAGCCATGACACAGTGACGTATGTCGAATACGTGCCGGAAGTGACGAACCATCCGAACTACGAAGCGGCGATTGAAGCGGCGAAAGCGGCGAAATAATGAAAAGGCCCCGACCCGTTCGGGGCCTTTTCCGTTCCTATCGGCGCTTTTCTTGCGGCGCGAGGCGGACGGCCGTACAATATACAGAAGGGACGTTGGCAGAAAGGTGGGGACGTACAGATGATGACGCCAGTCGAACGGTTGTTCACGGTATTCGATGAAACGGCCCAACTTTTGCAAGAAGAATTGCAATGCACGTATTTAGAAGCCGTCGCGGAGACGGGGGAGAATTTGTTCCACGGCGACGTGCTGCAAGATGAGGTGAGCGAGCTGAACGCGAAACGGCTGAAAAAGCAGTATCGCGAACTGATGCTGGAACGGTTTCAAAACGAAGAAATCCGCAAGGCGTTTCAGCTTGCGGTGTTAAAAGGGATGCGCAAGCATGTTCAGCCGCACCACCAAATGACTCCGGATGCGGTCAGTTTGTTTTTGGCGTATTTGGTCCGCGAGTTTACGCGCTCGCATTTGGCGCTTAAGATCCTCGACCCGGCCGTCGGCACGGCGAATTTATTGACGGCGGTGTTAAACGGCCTTCGGGGAAAACAGGCGGCGAGCTACGGCAGCGATGTCGATGATCTGCTTGTCAAATTGGCGTACGTCAACGCGAACTTGCAAAAGCATCCGGTGCAGCTGTTTAACCAAGACAGCCTAAGGCCGCTGTTTGTTGAGCCGGTTGACGTCGTTGTCTGCGATCTGCCGGTCGGCTATTACCCGGATGACGACAATGCCGCCCGCTTCGCCTTAAAAGCGAAGGAAGGCCGGTCGTATGCCCATCATTTGTTCATCGAGCAAAGCTTGCGTTATACGAAAGAGGGCGGCTACTTGTTTTTCCTCATCCCGAATACGTTGTTCTCAAGCCCGCAGGCGGGGCAGCTGAACGAATTTTTAAAAGAGGCGGCCATTGTCCAAGGAGTCTTGCAGCTGCCGCTGTCGATGTTTCAAAACGATCAGGCGGCAAAAAGCGTGTTGATTTTGCAAAAGAAAGGGCCGAACGTCAAAAAGCCAAAACACGTGCTGCTTGTCGAGCTGCCGCGGTTTTCCAACAAATCGGCGATGCAGGCGATGATGGCGAAAATCGACGCCTGGATCACCGAGGAAAAAGAACGTTGAAGAAAGGGTGTCCCAAACGCAGCGGGACGCCCTTTTTGATCACCGTATAGGCCGTCAAGCCCCTTCACAAAACGAGAGGTTGCATCTTCCTCCCCTTGCGCTCACGCGTGGAAGTGGGGTCTTCTCGGCTCAAGATGATAAATGCTGCTCTTTTCTTCATCGAAGAATCGCTGTTTTTCACCGACCTTTTCGGTCAGCTCCGTTTTCATTTTTCACAACATAAAAACTTTTTCTTGCAACCGGTTGCGAAACAAAGCCGCGCTTGAAACGCGAAAACGGGAGGCATACAATGAAAAAGGCATAGTGAAACGGCGCCCAATCGCGCACACTAACGGTAAGCGCGAGCGGATTTTGGCAAAAAAGGAGCTGTGTTTTCGATGGCGAAAGTGCTAGCCGTTAATGCGGGAAGTTCCTCGTTGAAATTCCAGCTGTTTGAGATGCCGGCAGAAACGGTGTTGACCAAAGGGGTCGTCGAACGGATTGGCTTTGACGACGCGATTTTCACCATTGTCGTAAACGGTGAAAAACATCAAGAAGTGACGGCGATTCCGGATCATGCCGCGGCCGTTAAAATGCTGCTTGATAAGCTCATTCGCTACGGCATTATCCGTTCGTTTGACGAAATTGACGGCATCGGGCACCGCGTCGTCCACGGCGGGGAGAAGTTCAGTGATTCGGTGCTCATCACCGAGGACGTCATCAAGCAAATTGAAGAAGTGTCCGAGCTCGCTCCGCTCCATAACCCGGCCAACCTCGTCGGCATTCGGGCGTTTCAGGAAGTGCTGCCGGACGTGCCGGCCGTGGCGGTGTTTGACACGGCGTTCCACCAGACGATGCCGGAACAGTCGTTTTTATACAGCTTGCCATATGAGTATTACACGAAATTCGGCATCCGCAAGTACGGATTCCACGGCACGTCGCACAAATACGTCACCCAGCGGGCGGCGGAGCTTCTCGGCCGGCCGATCGAACAGCTGCGCCTCATCTCGTGCCATTTAGGCAACGGGGCGAGCATCGCGGCGGTTGAAGGCGGCAAGTCGATCGACACGTCCATGGGCTTTACGCCATTAGCCGGCGTGGCGATGGGAACGCGCTCCGGCAACATCGACCCGGCGCTCATCCCGTACATTATGGAAAAAACGGGAATGACGGCCGATGAAGTGATTGACGTGCTGAACAAAAAGAGCGGCATGCTCGGCATATCCGGCATCTCGAGCGATTTGCGCGACTTGGAAAAAGCGGCCGCCGAAGGAAATGAGCGCGCAGAACTGGCACTTGAAGTGTTTGCGAACCGCATTCATAAGTACATCGGCTCATATGCGGCGCGCATGTGCGGGGTCGATGCCATCATCTTCACCGCCGGCATCGGCGAAAACAGCGAAGTCGTGCGGGCGAAAGTGTTGCGCGGCCTCGAGTTCATGGGGGTGTACTGGGATCCCATCCTAAACAAAGTGCGCGGCAAAGAAGCGTTCATCAGCTATCCGCACTCGCCGGTCAAAGTGCTCGTCATCCCGACGAATGAAGAGGTCATGATCGCCCGCGACGTCATGCGGCTGGCGAATTTGTAGGGGTTGACGAGATTTACAAACAAAAACGTAATTTGTAACTAGCAAAAACATGCTAAAGCAACCTTTTTCATATTCGATTACGAATGTGGGAGGAGGTTGCTTTTTTCTTTGTCGATAAAAAAACGAGCATGCGTTAACAAAAAGAGAGTTTACACCATTAATGATGCGCTGAAGATTGTCCTAAAAAGAATCGTTGCAGCCATGTTGGCCAAAACAGCTGCCTCAAACAAACGGGGCGGCTATTTTTTTGTTTCATCGCTTATACGCTTTGTTGAGTGTTCATGGGTTCCCTTCGTTTTGCCTGTTTCCTCCCGGCAATTGTCGGAATTGCTGGAGGGAGTCGTTTCGCGCCAAAATGAGAGTGCACACTCGATTGAAGGGAGTGAACGGATATGGCATTGTTTCGTGATGATGCTCATGTGTATCGGGTGATCGGCGAGTTTATGCAAATTCCGTCGCGCCCAAGGACGGAAATGGAGCTGCGCAGCTGGTGGGGACAGCATCCAGCGTATCAGGAATACGGCAACGAGGTGGAGCAAATCAATCGGATTGGAGAACAAATCCGCCGTTCCCGCGCCGCGTTCGTCTTTTATTTGACCGATCCGGAGGCGGTCATCAGCATCGATGCGAGGCGGCCGGAAACCGGTGAAAACTACGCCATTTATTTCGGGCAGGCAATCGATGCGCCTGATGTTGCCATCAAGACGACCGGCGATATCGCCCACCAATTTTGGGGCGGCAACATCAACGTTCCATTGGCGCTCATGACCGGAAAAATGAAGGCAAAAGGATCGAAAGCGAAGGCGCTGCAGCTTCTGCCGCGCATCGTGCCGGCGTTTCCGCTTTATCGGCGCTATTTGGAGCTGATCGGTGAGGATGGACTTCTTCATGCCTTGTGAGCTCGGCGCTGACAGGAAGGTGATGCCCCAAACGTCATTTAGATGTTTGGTTTGATGGAAATTTTTTGTAGCCCGCTTTCATGGCCGGACAAATGTCGGGTGAAAACGCAAAAGCAAAAGGAAAAATCCGAGCATCATCGGGATGGATGAATGATTGAAAGCGGTTTATAGTAAAAGTGGGCCAAAAAATTTCTGATAGTTCAAAATATTAAGGAGGTACTGATATGCCCAGTGTGAAAGAAGTGTTTCAGATGATCGATCAACAATTGAAAGAAGACATTTCACGAGCGGAAGGAATTGTCGCCGTGTATCAATTCAATTTGAGCGGCGATGAAGCCGGCGTCTACCAAGTCGTGCTCCGGCCGGATGCAGGATTTGTCATTGAAGGGGAGCAAGAGCCTTCTGATTGCACGTTAAGCATGGACAGTGAAGATTTTAAAAAAATGGCGGAAGGGGAATTGAACGGAACGGAGGCGTTTATGAGCGGGCGGCTTCGCATTGACGGAGATATGGGGCTGGCGCTTCGCCTTCAAGAAGTGCTCGCCGCATACAACAGTGCAAAGCAGGCTTAACGGAGGAAAAGAGGGCGGTCGACAAATCGGCTGTCCTCTGACAAACCGATAGGGGAGAAGCGGACGATGCGTTTGACGGATATTTGGAAACGAAACATAGAGGAATATGGACCGTATCCGTTGCTGGTATTCGAAGGAAAAGAATATACGAACATTGAATGCGATACCCGTTCGTCTCAGCTGGCTCATGCATTGATTGAACTTGGGGTCAAGCCGGGCGACCGCGTTGTTGTAACGATGCCGAACAGCCCGGAAGTCATCATCGCCTTTAGCGGCGTCTTGAAAGCAGGAGCGGTTGTCGTGCCGGTGTTGCCGCTGTTGCAGACGCAGGAGCTCCATTACATTTTTAAAGACTGCCAACCGAAAGTGGTGCTGACGGCGGAAATGCTGTGGGCGAAAGCGAAAGAGGCCGCCAATGGCTTGCCGGCGCCTCCGATGATCGTCACGCTGGACGCTCCGGATTCTCCTCACTCTTTGCGAACGAGAATGGAACAAGCTCCTGCCAGCCTGACGACGTCGGAAGTCAATGAAAACGATCCTGCGGCTTTGCTTTACACGTCGGGAACGACCGGCCAGCCGAAAGGGGTTGTGTTGACGCACCGCAATTTGTCCACGAATGCGGAAGCGGCCGCTGAGATGGCGAAGCGGCTGCCGACCGAATTTGCACGCGTCGGCCTTGGGGTATTGCCCATCTCCCATGCGTTCGGATTTACGATGATGAACGTCGCGCTCCTTTTGGGGGATCAAGTCGTCCTTCTGCCGTATTTTGAGCCGAAAAAAGCGCTCGAAGCGATCGAGCGGCATCGGGTGACGCATACGGCGATGGTGCCGGCGATGTTTCATGCTTTATGCCATTATGCCGAGGCCGACCGGTACGACACTTCCAGCTTGGTGGCTTGCATATCCGGTTCTGCGGCGCTGCCGCCCGAACTTGCTGAGCAGTTTCAGCGCAAGTTCAACTGTCTTATTTTGGAGGGATACGGTCTGTCCGAGGCGGCGCCGATTGTGACGGCGACGGATCCGACGAAACCGATCAAGCTTGGATCAGTCGGCTTGCCGCTTCCCGGGGTTCGGGTGGCGGTCGTCGATGAATACGGAAATCCCCTGCCGCCAAACGAAGTCGGAGAACTGATTGTGTCGGGTCCAAACGTTTTTCAAGGCTACTATGGAAAAGACGAGGAGACCCGCCAGGCGCTGCGCGACGGCTGGTTGTATACCGGCGATATGGCGCGCATCGATGAGGACGGGTATGTGTTTATCGTCGATCGGAAAAAAGATGTCATCATTCGCGGTGGATTCAATATTTACCCGCGCGATATCGAGGAGCTGCTGATGTCCCATCCGGACGTGCTGGAAGCCGGCGTCGTCGGCGTCCCTTCACCGAAAATGGGCGAAGAAGTCGCCGCGTATGTCGTCGTTCGGCGCGGGGCCCAAGTGACGGAAGCGGAGCTGATCGAGTTTTGCCAAAAGCGGTTGGCGAAATACAAAACCCCGCGCTTTTTGAAAAAGGTCGGCTATTTGCCGAAAACGATGATCGGCAAAATCGACAAAAAGAAGCTGCGCGAATGGGCGAGCGAGTTCATTCCCGCTGTTCAATCGTAATGGAAAAGGAGAGGGGCAAGGTGATATCCTTTCAACCGTCGAAAGAAGAACAGGCGTTTTTTCAAGTTGCCCGCAGCCTAGCCGTTGAGAAAATTCGGCCGGTCGCAAGAGAGTGTGAAAAACATCGAACGGTTTCAGTTGATGTGAGCGAACGGGTGGATGAGCTCGGCTTGTCAACGCTCGAGCTTCCGGAATCGTGGGGAGGCTTGGAACTGCCGCTTCTGTCGCAATCGATCATCTGGCAAGCGCTCAGCTATGGCGATTTAGGCGTCATTCAAGGGCTTCCGGGGGCCGGGGAGGCGTCTTCCCTCTTTCGTCTGTCTCCCGAGCACCGCGTGTGGCACCGGTACCGGGAGATGGCGAAAGGCGGATGGCCGACTGTCGCCTGGATCGACGAAGCGGAACAAAAAGAACCGCTGAAGGAAGCGATTCGCGTGCGCCGGCGCGGCAGCGGATATATTGTGGACGGGGTGTCGTCTCCAGTCCGCTTGGCGTCGAAAGCCGACTGGGCGGTCATCGCCGCTAGGGACGAAGAAGAGGAAACGGTATTGCTCGCCTTTGATGAGCGAGTATGGGAGATCGAAGAAGGAGACATCAGGCTTGGGCTGCTGGCTGCCGGCATCGCTCGCCTTCGATTCGCAGAAGTGTACGCCGGTCCGGAACAACTCGTGGCCCGCGGCCCGGAAGCGGATGCATTGCTCAACCGCATGCGCGCCCGAAACCAAGTCATCGAAGCGGCGAAGGAAGTCGGCTTGATGGAGGCGGCGCTTGATTACACCATTGAATACACTGCGGGAAGAAAGGCGTTCGGACAGGAGATCGCCAAGTTCCAAGGGGTGTCATTTACGATCGCCGAAATGGCGTTCGAATGCCGCGGGGCGAAACTGCTTGTATGGCAAGCGGCCGCTGCAGTTGACCGAGGGGATGAACAGGCGGGCGGCTACGCCTGGAGCGCGTTGTCGCGAGCTCATCGTTCCCTGCGCTATGTCACCGATCAGGCCGTGCAAATGCTCGGCGGGCACGGGTACGTGCAAGAATACCCGGCTGAAAAATGGATGCGCGACGCCCAGGCGCAAGTGATGCTGTACGGCCGGGAAACGGATTGGCTCATCCGCCGCGGCGAACAGCTGCTGGGCAAACGGAAAGAGAGGGTGGCGCCATGATTTCCTTTGAATTCTCACCGCAGCAAAAACAAATCAAAGAACTCGTCCATTGGTTTGCTAAACATGAAGTGCGCCCGATCGCGCTGGAGGCCGACCGGCTCGGGCGGGTGCCGGACGAATGGCTGCAAAAAGTCAACAAAATGGGCATCCAGCTGAATGCGTCTTCGTTTGGCGGAGGGCGTGCTTCGGCTGATTCGGAAAAGAAAAAGGAGAAAAAAGAGCGCGAAGGCAACCGCGTGGCCGTCATCGCCGCTGAGGAGCTCGCGTGGGGATGCCCAGGCATCGCCCTTTCCCTTCCCGGCCCTGGCTTAGGCGGTCCGCCGATTCAATCGAGCGGCACGCCCGAGCAAAAGCAGCGGTTTTTGTCCATTTTCACGAAGGAGGAGCCGCGCTGGGGAGCTTACGCCTTGACGGAACCGGAAGCCGGCTCGGACGCGTCCGGCATCCGCACGACGGCGAAAAAAGTGGACGGCGGCTATCTCTTAAACGGGCAAAAAATTTTCATCACCAACGGCGCCCGCGCTTCTTGGGTCGTCGTGTTCGCCACGGTTGATCCGAAGTTGGGCCGCGCCGGGCACCGGGCGTTTGTCGTCGAAAAAGGGACGCCGGGATTTGTCGCGACCCGCACCGTCCATAAGATGGGTTTGCGCGCCAATGAAACGGCGGAGCTCTTGTTTGAAGACTGCTTTGTTCCTGATGAAAATTTGCTTGGCGGTGAAGAGCTGTACAGCGCAAACGAAAATCGCCCGTCCGGCTTCCAAGTGGCGATGAAAACGTTTGACAGCACGAGGCCGATCGTCGCGGCCATGGCCGTCGGCATCGCCCGCGCCGCCTATGAATATACGCTTGACATCGTTCGCAGCGAGTACCCGAAACAAGGACGGTTGTACTATGAAGCAGCCGCCCTGCTTGCCGAGGCGGAGCAAGAGATTGACGTTGCTCGCCTGTTGACGTGGGAAGCGGCGTGGAAAGCCGACATTGGCGAGCCGAATGCGATGGAAGCGGCTATCTGCAAGGCAGTGGCCGGGAAAATGGCGCTTCATGTATGCGCTATGTGCCTTGAACTGCTCGGGCCCGTCGGCCTTGACGGACATTTGGTCGAGAAATTGTACCGCGATGTGAAAGTGTTCGATATTTTCGAAGGCACGCAACAAATCCAACGCCTTGTCACCGCAAGGCGGTTGTATGCGCCATACGGGGTGCACGTATAGAAGAGCGAGGCGGCGACCCAAACATCTCCGCTCGCGGTGGAGAGCGATGATCATTTATGAAGTTGCCGGTTCGATCGAACGAAAGGGGGAATTCCGATGCCTTACGAAACGCTGCGCATCGAGCGGCGAAACAAAGGAGTCGCTTGGGTGATGATCGACAACCCGCCGGCGAACGCCATTAGCGAGCGATTAATGGAAGAATTGGAGAAAGCAGCCGATGAATTGGAAGCCGACCGCGGGGTGCGCGTTGTCGTCATCGCGTCGGCCCATCCGAAAACGTTTCTCGCCGGCGCTGATTTAAAGGATATGATTCAGCGAGGAACCCAGTTTGCCGGCAATGAAGCGGGCATCGCCGAACAAAGCGCCCGCATGCAGCGCTGCTTCGACCGATTCGCGACGATGCCGAAGCCGGTCATCGCGGCCATCAACGGCTACGCGCTCGGTGGCGGCTGCGAATTGGCGTTGGCTTGCGATTTCCGCATCATGGGCGGCGGCAAAATCGGCTTGACGGAAGTCTCGCTCGGCCTGATCCCTGGCGCGGGTGGCACGCAGCGGCTGACGCGCCTCGTCGGGCGGGCGAAAGCGACGGAACTCATTTTTCTCGCCAGACGGCTTGAACCGCAAGAAGCGCTCGAACTCGGCCTCATTCATCGCATCACGCCCCCGGAGCGGTTGGAAGAAGAGGCGGCGGCGTTTGCCGAGCAACTGTCAGAAGGGGCCGTACGGGCGATGGGGCTTGCCAAGCGGGCCATCTATGCGGCCGAAGGGCTTCCAGAAGACGGATTTGGCATCGAAGCGGCGTCATTTGCAGCAACGTTTAAGACAGGAGAGCCGGCGATTGGGCTGGCGGCGTTTTTCCAAAAGAAACAACCGCAATTTTTACGTTAAACGGAGGGATCACCGATGTCGTCATGGGCGGAACTGCTGAAAGGAAAAGTGGCGGTCGTCACCGGCGCCTCACGCGGCCTCGGGCGCGCGGATGCCTTGGCGCTTGCCGAAGCGGGAGCGGATGTCGTCATTACCGATATTTTGCTCGAATCGGATGAAGAAAGCAAACAGACGGCGCAAAAATATGGACCGCTCTCACAAGTGATGCAGAGTACAAAAGTGGTGTACGCCGAAAAGACAGCGGAAGACATTCGCGCCATGGGGCGGCGGGCGCTGGCTCTCAAAATGGACGTCACCGACCGTGAGCAAGTGAAAGAAGTGTTTGCCCGCGTCAAAGAAGAGTTTGGTTCCATTGATATTTTGGTCAACAACGCCGGCACGCTCGACCACGTTTCGCAAATCGAAAAGCAAAACGATGAGTTTTGGGAGCGCGATTTGCGGGTGAACCTGACCGGCACGTACAACTGTACAAAAGCGGTATGGCCGTATATGAAAGAGCAAGGATGGGGGCGGATCATCAACATGTCGTCTGTCGCCGGGACGCTTGGCGGCTTCGGCCAGGCGAGCTATTCGGCGACGAAAGGAGCGGTGCTGAGCTTTACGAAAAGCATGGCGCTTGAAGGGGCGCGCTACGGCATTACGGTGAACGCCATCGTCCCGGGCATCATCAACACGGAAGCGTTTCGCATGGGCAACCCGAAAATGAATGAGCGCATGATCCAGCGCACCGCGTTCCGCCGTCCGGGCGAGCCGGAAGACGTCGCCAATGCCATCGTGTTCCTTTGTTCCGATAAAGCGAAGTACATTACGGGGATTGGGTTGAATGTTTCAGGCGGCATCGAATTGTTTACGTTTTGACGAAACGGACGCCGCGCTTCGGGGCGTGCTGAAGGAAGTTCGATGTTCAGACAGAAAAGGAGGAGCGGCATGAGGGAAGTGGTGATTGTTGACGCCGTGCGCACGGCGATCGGCAAGAAAAAAGGGGCGCTCTCAAGCGTCCATCCGGTCGATTTGCTTGTTCCGGTGCTGCGGGCGCTTGTCGACCGAAATGGGCTGGATGCCGGCCTGGTGGAAGATGTCATCGTCGGCTGTGTGACAATGACCGGAGAGCAAGGGGGCAACATCGCCCGCCAAGCGGTGCTCGCCGCCGGATTTCCGGTCGGAGTGCCGGCGTTTTCCTTAAACCGGATGTGCGGCTCGAGCCAACAGGCGATTCATAGCGCGGCGCAGGCGATTTTGGCCGGCGACATCGACATCGCCATCGCCGCCGGGGTCGAAAGCATGACGCGCGTTCCGATGGGAAGCGACATGGGGCGGTTCAGCCGCCAGCTGACAAGTCGGTACAACATCGTGCCGCAAGGGATTTCTGCGGAGATGATCGCGAAAAAATGGGGGGTGTCTCGGGAAGAGCTTGATGCGTTTTCCTTGCAAAGCCATGAAAAAGCGGCGGCGGCAACCGACCGTGGGATGTTTGAGCGGGAAATCATTCCGCTTGACGTGCCGGGCGAGGAGGGGACGGTGTCCTTCACCCGCGACGAAGGGATTCGGCGCGACACGTCGCTTGAAAAGCTGGCGGCGCTCAAGCCGTCGTTCCAGCCGAAAGATGGCGTCATTACGGCCGGCAACTCGAGTCAAGTGAGCGACGGCGCGGCCGGCGTGCTGCTCATGTCGGCAGAAAAGGCGGCAGCGCTTGGCTTGCGGCCTAGAGCCCGCATCGTCGCCCGCACGGTCGTCGGCGAAGATCCGATTTTGATGTTGACCGGCGTCATTCCCGCGACGCGCCGCGTGCTCGACAAAGCCGGGCTGCGTTTGGATGACATCGATGTGATCGAAATCAATGAAGCGTTCGCTTCCGTCGTCAAGGCGTGGGAGCGGGAGCTCGAGCCGGATATGGCAAAAGTCAATCCGCGCGGCGGGGCGATTGCCCTCGGCCATCCGCTCGGCGCGAGCGGAGCCCGGTTGATGACGACGCTGCTTCATGAGCTTGAGGACATGGACGGGAAATACGGATTGCAAGTGATGTGCATCGGCTTTGGCATGGCGACCGCCACCATTATTGAACGGCTGTAAAGCAGAGAGGAGGGAAGCCGTTTGCACGCGTCGATCGAAACGGCCAAACCAAAACCGGCCCGCGACTGGGCGGCGATTGGCGCGGCCATTGAAGAGGAGCTAGCCGCCATTACGGCGGGAAAACGACGGCGGAAAATCATCGCTGTGCTTGTCAAAAACGGGCTCGGCATGGTGCTGGGCGACGCCATCGCCCATAGGCTGCGGGGAAAGGGAGGGGACAACGACTATTGGCGCCATGTCGGCCGAAGGCTGCGCCTGGCGTTTGAGGAGCTCGGCCCGACGTTCATCAAGCTCGGGCAAGTGCTCGTCACCAGGCAAGATTTACTGCCGGAGCCGGTGACACTCGAGCTTGAGAAGCTGCTCGACCGGGTGCCGCCGATCGAGTTTGCCAAAATTCAATACATTCTCGAACGCGAGCTGTCCGACGGCCTCGAGACGTTTGAGTGGATCGACGAAACGCCCCTCGGTTCAGCGTCGCTCGCCCAAGTATACAAAGCGAAGCTGAAAGACGGTCCGGTCGTCGCCGTGAAAGTGGTGCGCCCGACGGTCGAAAAGCTGTTTCAAACCGATATCGCCATTATCAAAAAAATGGCCGCCCGCCTGCAAAAGCGGCTGCCGCCCGAGCTGCAGGCCGCCCTCGATCTTGGGGGGCTCGTGCAAGATTATTACAGCAGCGCCATGGATGAGCTCGACATGACGGAAGAAGCAAGAAAAATGCAAGAAATGAAGCAAAAGTACGAAAGGAGGGCTGAACATGTCACGGTTCCGCACGTGTATGAAGCGACGAAAAGCGTCTTGATCATGGAATACATTGACGGCTGGCTCATTAAAGACTTCCCTGTCGATTTTCTCACCTTCGAAGAGCGGGTCAACATCATGATCGATCTTGTCCATCATTACGTGCAAACGATGCTCGACGGCCATTATCATGCGGATGCCCACGGTTCCAACATTATGATTGACAAGCGGACGAAAAAGGCGGTCATCATCGACTGGGGGATGACCGGGCGGATGGACAGCGTGATGGCGCAAATTTTGATGCGTGTCATTTTGCACATCCAGCTCAACCAGGCGGAAGACGCCGCCGAAGTGTTTATGGAACTGATGTCGCCCACCATTTACACCGATGTTGTCAAATTGAAAGATGAACTGCGGACGTTGACGTTAAACTATGTGTCCGCCCATCAAGGGAGCAGCCGCTACAACTACGGCCGCCTCGTCCTTGAAGCGACGGCGATCGGGCTCCGCAACTACTGCAAAGTCCCGAACGGCTTGGCGCTTTGGGCGAAAGGATTTTCCGCCACCGAAGGGACGGCGCGCTGGATTTGCCCGGAAATTTCGTACGGCGAAGTCGTGGAGGCGTATGAAATTCCAATTTTAAAAAGCATCCTCGGAAAGCGCTTTAATTTTCGCGCCAACGCGAGTCTTGTCGCTGAAACGGCGGAAATGATCGCCACCTTCCCGCGCCGGTTCAACAAAGTGTTGGAGACGATGGCCGAAAACAAATGGCGCATGACCGTGCAAGTCCAAACCGACCCGGTGACGCGCAATACGCTCAACCAAATCGCCAACCGTTTGGCGCTTTCCCTCATCGCGTTTGCCATCATTATGGCCACCGGGTTTATTGTCGCCAGCATCCCGGGCGGAACGTTTCTCGGCATGGAGAAAACGACGATCGCCAACATCGGGTTGGCCGTTTCTGTCATCTTGGTCGTTTTCCTTGGCTGGCGGCTGTTCCGGACGCGCAAACAGCGGCCGCGATTTTAAAGAGGGAGGAAGGAACATGCGCGAGGAACAAGAAGAGCTGACGATGTCAAAGCGCATCGAAGCGTTTTACCGGCAAAGCGGCGGGCCGGGAAGCCCGACGATCCGGCGGTTGCTCGATAAGCATTTGCTGTATGGGAAAGACCACGGCCTGCCGGGGAAAAAGGAAGAGTTTGAGGATGTCATCCGCGATGTGTTTTTGCAAGACCATTCGACCCGGCCGCTCGTCATCGGCCTTTTCAAGCTGAAAGAAACGCTCAAGCAGGAATGGGACGCCTATTTGGATGCATTGCGGGGCCGCGGCATCCGTGAAGAGGAAGCGGATATGGCCGGCAAGCGGGCGTAATGGGCGGATGGAAAAGGAGGGAACGACATGGCAAAAGCCGCAGTATTGCACCGCTACGGGGAGCCGCTTTTCATCGAGGAAGTGGAAGTGGCAGCCCCGAAGCGCGGGGAAGTGAAAGTGAAACTGAAAGCAGCCGGCCTATGCCATAGCGATTGGCACGTCATCGACGGAACGCTCCCGCTGCCGCTGCCGATCGTGCTTGGTCATGAAGGGGCGGGCATCGTCGAAGAGGTCGGGGAAGGGGTGACAAGTGTCAAACAAGGCGACCATGTGGTGCTCAATTGGGTGCCGTCATGCGGGACGTGCAGCTATTGCCGCACCGGGCGGCCCGATCTATGCGAGGAGGCGGCAAGGCTGACGGCGACCGGGACCATGCCCGACGGGACGACGCGCTTTTCTTGGCAAGGGAAGCCAGTGTATCAGTTTTTAACAACCGGCGCGTTCAGTGAATATACCGTTGTGCCTGAGCAGGCCGTCATTCCGATTCGCCGCGACGTGCCGTTTGAAGTGGCCGCCTTGATCGGCTGCAGCGTCATCACCGGCGTCGGCGCCGCCATTCACACGGCCAAGGTGAGCCCGGGCAGCACGGTCGCGGTGATCGGCGCCGGCGGCGTCGGATTCAATATCATTCAAGGAGCCGCGTTAGCGGGGGCGAAACAAATTATAGCCATTGATGTCGTCGATGAAAAATTGGCGATGACGAAAACGTTCGGGGCGACGCACACCGTCAACGCCCGCGAGGACGATGCCGTCAGCGCCGTGCTCGACTTGACCGACGGCATCGGCGTCGACTATGCGTTTGAAGCGATCGGCCGCCCGGAGACGATGGCCGACGCATACAACATGACGCGAAAAGCGGGAACGACGGTCATCGTCGGCATCGCCGCGCCGCATGAAACGGTGGAGATCAACGCCTTTTCGCTGCCGTCCCAATCCAAAACGTTGACCGGTTCGTGGCTTGGCCAAGGCAATCCGCCGGTTGACTACCCGAAGCTGCTTGATTTGTACGCGGCGGGCAAGCTGAAGCTCGAACCGCTCATCAGCGCCGTCTATTCGCTCGACCAAATCAACGACGGATTCGCCGCCTTAAAGAGCGGGCAAAACATTCGCGGCATCATTCGCTTTGAAGAATGAGACGACAAGCCGCCCCGCGTGCGTTTGGGTGAACAAACAAGAGAAGCTGTTGGGCGGTCGGAAAGAGGGCGTTCCATCCGCCCTTGGACGAAAACGGGAAGGCCGGTGTTTGGACGGGCAAACAAGGGGATCGAAAAAACGTGGAACGATCGAGACGAGAGGGGGATTGACATGCCGGTGTTTCAAAGCGAGCAGGAAGTATACGACGTTCTCGGCCGCTTTTTTGAACGCGTGGCCGAAACGGAAGAGTCAAAAGAATTGATTGCGGCGACGGAGCTCGGGCCCGGATATGACGCGTTTGTCCAATACATTTTCCATAAGCCGGAAGCGAAAATTACATGGGCGCAGGAAAACAGGAAATTGAAAATTGTCTGCGGCGAAACAGCGCTGCGCCCGGAGCTCATTTTTGAGCAGACGGCGGATGTCGGGCATAAATTTTGGCTCGGGAAGCTCGATTTGCAGCAGGCGCTCGCCCGCCAGCAAATCAAAGTGCAAGGGCCGCTTGTGAACGCCTTGAAAGTATTGCCGCAGCTTGACGCCATTTACCCGGCGTACCGCGAATATTTGCAGGAAATCGGACGGAGCGACTTGTTGCTATAGCAGGCGAGCTTGGGAATGCATGGCGGGATGTCGCCAGGGGGCGCTGTAAGCACTTGAAAACGCGCTGTCTCCATCGGCTTTGCGCCCGATATAGCGGTTGGGAAAGGAGAAACGACGATGATTTCTATGAAAACAACAGAAGCTGGTTTATGGATTGGAGGAGAATGGCGGCCGGCGGCGGATGGCGCGATGTTTGACGTCATCGACCCGGCGACAGGCCAAGTGACGGCCCGTGTGGCCAACGCCGGGGAAAAAGATGTCGACGCAGCGGTCGCCATCGCCGAAGAGGCGTTTTCGGACCGGCGTTGGCTGTCGATTCCGCCGCTCGAACGCGGGCGCATCTTGCGGCGCATCGCCGAACTGATCCGCCAGCACCACTACGAACTGGCGCAACTCATGACGCGGGAAAACGGCATGCCGATCAATCTAGGGTTGTTTATTGAAATTCCGCTTGCCGCCGACTGCTTCGACTTTTTCGCCTCGCTCGTCGTCAAGCCGCAAGGGGAGGTGCTGCCGTTTTCCGTCGCCGGCTCGGCGCCGGATTATATGGCGTGGACGATGAAGGAGCCGATCGGGGTGGCTGGGCTCATCACCCCGTGGAACTTTCCGCTTTTGATGCCGTCATGGAAAATCGCCCCAGCGCTCGCTGCCGGCTGTACGATGGTGTTAAAACCGGCGCCGGAAACGCCGCTGACGGCGTTGAAGCTTGCTGAGATTTGCCATGAGGCCGGCGTGCCGGAAGGCGTCATCAACGTCCTGCCTGGACTCGATGAGGCCGGAAAAGCGCTCGTCAGCCACCCTGGCGTGCCGAAAATCGCGTTTACCGGCGAGACGGCGACCGGCCGCCATATTTTGCAAGCGGCCGCGCCGCACATCAAACGGGTGACGCTCGAGCTCGGCGGCAAGTCGCCGAACATCATCTTTGCCGACGCCGACTTGGAACAGGCGGCGAAAAGCGCGCTGTTTGGCGTGTTCTACAACTCCGGGCAAGTGTGCCAAGCGGGAAGCCGCATTTTAGTCGAACGGTCGGTTTACGAAACGTTTGTCGAGCTGTTGGCCAGCAAAGCGAAAAAGCTGAAAGTCGGGCCTGGCGTGGATGCGCGCAGCGACCTTGGCCCCGTCATCAGCCGGGAGCAATACGAGAAAGTGTTGCGCTACATTGAGATCGGCAAGCAGGAAGGAGCACGGCTCGCGGCGGGCGGAAGAGCTTTGGAGGGGCTTGGCGGCGGCTATTTCATCGAACCGACGGTTTTTGCCGATGTATCGCCATCGATGCGCATCGCCTGTGAAGAAATTTTCGGGCCGGTCGCCGCTGTCATTCCGTTTCAAGATGAAGAGGAAGCCGCCTCCATTGCCAACGATACGATTTACGGCTTGGCGGCGGCGGTTTGGACGAATGACATCAAACGGGCGCTCCGCTTAGCGCGGCGGGTGAAAAGCGGAACCGTGTGGATCAACACGTACCAAGTGCTGTCGCCGACTGCGCCGTTTGGCGGGTACAAGCAAAGCGGCCTCGGGAGAGAGCTTGGCATGCAGGCGCTTGATGCCTATCTCGAGACGAAAACGGTTATTTGCGACTTGAATGACCGGCCGATGACGTTGTTTTAACAGCAGGGGAAAACCTTGTCGGAACGTTTTTACTTTCGAAGGACATTCGGACGGATCGATTTCATCAAAGCTGAACGATATAAGGAGGGAATAATGATGGTCCATCATGACGGCTTTCAAACTGTGAAAGCAACGATTGACTGGGAGCATCCGATGTATAAGTTGTATGAAAAAGCGAAGCGGAACGGCAAATGGAACCCAGCCGACATCGACTTCAGCCAAGATCAGAAAGATTTTGCCAGCTTGACGAGCGAAGAAAAAATTTCCGCGCTGCCGCTTGTTGCCGGTTTCTCGGCCGGCGAAGAGGCGGTGACGCTCGACATTTTGCCGATGGCCCACGCCCTCGCGCGCCAAGGGCGGCTGGAGGATGTCTTGTTTTTGACGACGTTTATGCATGATGAAGCGAAACATGTCGAGATGTTTTCCCGCTGGCAGCAGGCGGTCGGCATCGGGCAAATGGATTTGTCCGTCTTCCATAACGATGATTACAAACGCATCTTTTATGAAGCGCTGCCGGAAGCGATGAACCGTCTGTACACCGACGACTCGCCGGAAGCGGTCATCCGCGCCGCCACCGTCTACAACATGATCGTCGAAGGGACGCTTGCCGAATCAGGCTATTACACGTTCCGACAAATTTATAAAAAAGCCGGGCTGTTCCCTGGCCTTTTGCAAGGGATCGATTACTTGAACATGGATGAAGGCCGCCATATCCAATTCGGCCTTTATACGATCCAGCGGCTCGTCAATGAAAATGAGCGGTATTACGAGTTGTTTATCCAGTATATGGATGAATTATGGCCGCATGTCATCGGCTATGTCGCCTATTTGACCGAGCTCGGAAAGCGCCAGCAGCAGCTCGCCCGCACATATGCGCTCGAGATCGACTATGATTTGTTGAATCGATATGTGGTGAAACAGTTCAACCTCCGCAAAAAGCAAATCAGCCGCACGAAGCGCGTCGACGTCGTTGAGGAGCTCGAAAAAACGGCTGCTGAGTCATGAGCGGACGGGCGGGTGGCCCCCTCCCCCCGCCCGCATCTAGAAAAGGTCGGTGATTTGGGGAAAATGCACCAGCAAGGAGCAGCTTGGTCAACAGCTCTTTCGTGCATTCGGGGACCCATCTTTTTGAAGAAAACGCGGCTTTTCACCAATCTTCTAAAAAAACAGGGGAGAAAGCGTCTCATCCAGTATTTTTCCAGCTTGGGCGCGAAATAGGTGCGAGGGAGGGCGCAGCCGGTTTGTGCGGCATGTGGGCAAGACCGCTGCTGCCTTCAAGGGGAGCAAGGTATTTATTTTGGGGGGAATAGGGATGAATCAAAGCTTGTCGGATGAAGGAACACAAAGGGGGCATGAAAAAATGGGGAGCTTGTTTGCGGTCAATCCAAAACGATTTGCCATTGCGGGTGGGACGGGATTTCTCGCCGTCATCGCTTTGGTTGCCATGTTGCTTCTGTCAGGGACGGCGTTTGCGGCGTTTCCGCTTTCAGGAGTTGGGGGATTTACGATCAGCGCTGATAAAATTACGGGAACCGGGTTTAAACTGTATCCCGCCATCGGTGAAACCGAACAAAGAGGGGCTTGGGGACAGGCCGCCGTCGACTTGGCGTCGGCGAACATCACCAATTTGGTGCTGACGAAAAACATCAACACCGAATCGGCTCTCGGCGCTTACGGCATTAAAAGCATCGATGTTGTCGTTACCGGCGGCAATGTGAGCGGGCAAAATTTAAAATTGCGCGTCACCGGCATTCAAGCGGACAGCACGTCATTTGCCGGCTTGGAGACGCAAGAGCATAAAACCGACAACCCGCTCAATGTTATCGATTTGAGCGCGCCGAGCTTGACTCTTGACAAACCGAGCTTGAACACGCATTACATGTCGGCTGGGTCGATCACGATTCCGAACATGAAGTTGAAAGTGATCGCCAACATGAAGGACGGAAGCCGTGTCGGCGACTTTTAATCCGGTCTGATCATCATTTGAATGAGAGCGGTTCATCTCCTATTCCTCCCAAAATGAATTGGATGATCTGTGATCTTGTTCCTTGTGTCGAAAGTTGCATCAACTGTGGATCAAAGGGGTGACGGAAAGAGGGACGGCGGAGTGTTCAGCTTGTCCGCTGCTGTCACTTGCCGAGAGAGAAGATGAAAACGGGTAAAGGGAGGCAAGACCATGGGAAAGATGTTCGAGATTGGGCAAATTGCGGTCATAGGGGCGCTGACGGGCGCGTTTATCGGCGGAATCGTGCTCCAAGGAGGGATTGAAGGAGCGCTGTGGGGTGGACTGGCGCTGGCCGCTGTTCTCGCGGCGGCCGTTTGGCCGCTTCTCGAACGCCCAACTGCTTTGATGCGAGCGAAATATGGAGCGGCGGCTTTTTTGCCCGGCATGCTTGTTGGCGGGAGTCAATGGCTGTCGATCGGGGTTGTTGGGGCAGCGGTGGGAGGGGCGGCGAGCAGCGCGCTGGCTGCTTTTGTTGCCTCTCGCCTCATCGTGCGCCAGGAAGAACAAGGCCGTTATATCCGCACGCGTTTTCATTACGTCTGGCTGTTTTTTGGTGGATCCCTCGTGACGTTTTTCGCTTTAAACGCCCTGTTTGTCGCTGAGAGGGCGGCGCCGTGGCAAACATGGGCGCGATCGATTCCGATGGCCGTTCAGTCCTCCATCGTTCTTGCCTTCGTGTTGCTTGGATATATGATTTGCATCGGCTGGCAAAAGAGAAAGACCGAGACATGGCGGCAAGCGCGGTCGGCTGCCCGCCGGGCGGGGGGAGCGCTGCTGGTTGGAGGGTTGCTGCTTATCGCCGCCGCTTCGATGTTCCATTATGGCCTTTGGTCTGTTCACGATGCAGCCCGCTTTGTCGGGCCGCTGTTGTCGTATGCCTTAGGTTGGATGCTGCCGTGCGCCGTCGGGCTTTTGCTTGCTAAAAACCGCTATCGTCCTGTGTTAGGATCGGTGCTCGGGATGATTGGCGCGATATTCGTCTTGATCGTTGGCATTAGCGTGTTTCCGATGTTGCTGCTTCCTGGAAGCGGGCTGATGTGGGCTGGGCTGGTCACGGGGCTGGTGATGATCGTTTTGTCCATTTTAAGCATGATCAAACCGCAAAGCCATGTCACCATCGGCAGCTTTCTTATTCTTGCTTCCATTCTGTCTTTCGTCGGTGCAGCAGGAGGTCTGATCATCGGAGGGGTGATCGGGCTTTTAGGAGGTGCGCTTGTGGTCGGATGGAGCGGGAAACAGGAAGAAAAAACAAGCAGTGATTCTTCTCCCCCCGCCTCTCCGATCCCGCCGCATTCGCCAACGATGACAGGATAAAGGAGGAACCCAATGAAATCCATCAAATGGCTCAAAATGTCGTTTCTTGCGTTGCTGCTTCTCCTCTGCTTGCCGCTTGGCGGTTCGCGTTCACTCGCTGCAGGGGAGGAACAAGGATTTGTCATTCATGCTGATAAAGTCGTCGGCATCCTCGATTTAGGGGGCATTATCCTTGGTTCGCCGAAAGTGATCGTCGGCAAGCTTCCGATTGCGTTCATCCAAGCAGACATCAGCGGATTGTCAATGGAACGGGCCATCGACACGCCGCAAGGAACCATCGTGCTGTCGATTCGCTCGGAAGGAACAGCGAGCGCCACTTGGATGAAGCTCGATGTGACGAAATTGAAGTTCGGGGGCCTTTGCTTGGATGGGTTTCCCATTAAGCAGTGCTTGAGAGACGTCACGTTGGTGGCGACGAAGATGACGGCCTCCCGTCTCTCCATCCCCGGCATGTCGCTGTCGGCCTCATTTTCTGGTGCAACTCTAGCGCAAGCGGAGCAAAGCGCACTCGAACAAACAGATCTCGCGCAAGAAGCGGAACGGCTCATCTGGCAGCTGGATGAACAAAAGCAAGGCGATAACAGCGCCGCCCGTATGGTTGAGACGCTGCAAGCAAACGTCCCAGCGTTGGAGAAGCGTGTCAAGGCGAGAACGGATGAATGGGGGACGCTCGCAGAAAAGCTGAACGCTGTTTCGGCTTCTCTCCAACAGCTTGAACGGGCCATGGCGGGCGGACAAACAGCTGGAAGCGAAGAAAGAGCGCAATATGAAGAAATCAAGGTTCGACTGCAGGAGTGGAACGAAATGATCGATCAACAAACGGCCGCCATCCGCCAAGATATCGAGAAATGGAAGGAACAAGACGCTCTATGGAAGAACGCAGTTTCGTATGCAACAGAAACGTTGAAGCTTGGAGAACAATCAAAAGCGATGAATCTTCTTTCGGCTTTGCGCTCGTCGCTTGATCGCGTCAAACAACAGCTTGACAAGCTGGAAACGGACGGAGCAGTTTGGCGCAAAACGGCGAACGAGCTTGAACAGCGGCTGAATGCAGTAGTTGAATGGTGGAAGTCCAAACCGGCTGCCGAAGCGAACAGCGCGGACGGACGTTCTCAGCCCCCGCTTCCTTCGCCGGGAGCAGATGAGGAAGGGAAACGGTAAAGACATAGAAGGTTGGTAATGATAGAAAAGAAATGCTCTTCTTGAACTGCGAAACTCTACAACGCTTTTTTCACTTGAAAGCGACAAGTTCGCGCAATGGTGGTTTTTTCACCAACCTTATAGAAAACAAGAGGGCAAGGCGTTTGGCTCCTTGCCCTGTTGGTGTGGACCGATTTCAGCAAGAAGCGCGCATGCCGACGCTACGGTGAACTACCCACCACCTACGCTTCGCTTAGAGATGGGGGCTTCAAGCGACTTGTGTGTGTTCGCCGAACGGTAAGCCACACACAAGAACCCTTTACGCTTCCCTTCGTTCCGAAGGTGTCCGTTCTAGCCATATTCTATCCTATTCGTTGGCTAACGCCAACCGACATTCATCTCCCACTTTCACTTCGTTTCAAAGCGGGAGACTTCTTTCGGAAAGATGTTAAATGATTCCGTCGCGAATCGCTTTGACAATGGCTTCAGTCCTGTTTTTGGCGTTCATTTTTTGCAAAATGGCAGACACATAATCGCGCACCGTGTATTCGCTCAAATGGAGACGCTTTGCCGCCTCGTACGTTGACGCCCCTTCGGCGACGAGCTTCAGCACTTCGATTTCCCGCGGCGATAAATGCGGCGTCGGCTGAACAAGATCGGAACGCCCTCCGCTGCATTTGGCCAAAATCTCCCCCGCGCTTTGTCCGAATTTCATCACCGCCGTGTAAAGATCATTGGACAATTGAAAGGACGTCTTCGGACCGCAATCCAAAATGGCGGCGCCGATAAGCCGATTTTCCGACGGCGCGTAAATGGGAGCGATGACAATCGATTCCAGTTGAAACTGCTTGACGTATTTCATCGGCAATCCTTGCGCGGCATGGCGGACATAAATGGGCGGCACGTTCGTCATCTGGCGGCCGAGCAGCTGCAGCCGCTGGATGTATTGCTTAATGAACGGAAGGCTGTCGATGTGTTCGTGAATGCTTTTGATGTCATGATTGTTCAGTTGATAACCGTACAATCCGAATCCGCTTTCATGAGTGCTTGAATAGGCGAACAGGGCACATCGTTCAAACGGCAAGTAAGCGACAAATCCGGTTGAAATGTACTCGATCGCTTCGTTCAGCGATTTGGCCCGCATAATCCATTGGTCAAACAACAAGACGGCGTCTTTCCAAAGATGTTGCTCTTTTGTGCGAATGACGGCCTTCTGGGCGGCATGAGACTGTTCGAGAGCGTGAAGAAGAAACGGGATGACGAGTTGTTCTTCCCCTTCTGCGCAAACGAGCAAAAGATCGCTCCCCCATGGGAGCGGAATCAATCGCATTCCACCCGCGTCCATGCGGGAAAGAATGCGTTCACATAAAGCGAAAATCGTCTCTCCATACATCGCGCCTTCTGTGAGCACATCGGCCGCGCTTCCATGCCATTTGGCGACGATGAATCCACCGTCCGCTGTTCTTGCCAGCTGGGCGATCCAGGCGATCGGCAGCTGCTTGGATGAAACGATTTGCGAAAGAAACTGCTCCAAATCGAATTCGGGGCAGCCAGAAGCATTGACGGACTCATGAAGCTTCGAAAAAACGTACTGAATGGCTTGATGAACGCGAAATTCCACAATACCGTCCGATTGAATGGCTTCGTGAACCGCGTTTTCCATCATCGATAAAATGGCGGTGGACTGGTTGGGTGACAGCCCGCCGTTTCGCTTTTCCCACTCGCGGCGAAATGACGCCAGCCATTCATCGATATCATTCATGGGATCAAGCCATTGCGAAGAGAACACGTCAACGGCAAGCCGCAAAGGCTGGGCCGCGGCATGCTGCTTGTCCTCCAGTTCGCGGCATTTGCCCAGCCAAGCGGATAAAATGTCGTCGCGGTGTTTCCGAATCATCTCCCATCCTTCTTTCAAAATGGCGTCCAATCGGATTGACAAGCGCAAGTCCATTCGTTTTCCCTCCTTAAGTTTTTTTCTTGTTTTTTGTCCAAACGATATCATTGCTTCCGTTTCGTGTATCGATCGTTCCATACAATTGGGCGTCATGGGCGTCGGATGTTGGTTGATGCCGGGAGAGAAAAACGAGTGCAAAGATGTTGGAAACAAGAGAAACCGGTTGCGGAAAGTCCTATGATCATCGTGGTGATATATATTAATAATATTATAACAATTCTGTCTATTATGATACAAATGGTTTGCGAACCGTATTTCCATTGTGTACGATAGAGATAAAGAAACGAAAGGGGATCATAAACGGATGAGCACGACCGAACATAAACAAGAAGCCCCCCAAACCGTCCGCTGCAAAGTCATCACCGTCAGCGACACGAGAACGGAGGAAACCGACCGAAGCGGCCGGCTGATGATCGAGCTGCTCACGGAAGCCGGGCATGAGGTCGTCGGCTATGAGATCGTCAAAGACGAAGCGGACGCCATTCGCGAGGCAGTGCTTGACGGTTGCCGCCGCGCCGATGTCGATGCCGTGCTCACGAACGGCGGCACCGGCATCGCCAAGCGCGACGTGACGATCGAAACGGTCGGTGCGCTGCTTGAGAAAGAACTCGTCGGCTTTGGCGAGCTGTTCCGCTTCTTGAGCTACACCGAAGACATCGGCCCGGCCGCCATGCTGTCGCGCGCCGTCGCCGGCGTGGCGATGGACACCGCCGTCTTTTGCACTCCCGGCTCCACCGGCGCTGTGCGCCTCGCGATGACGAAGCTCATTTTGCCGGAGCTTGGGCATGTCGTGAGGGAGATTCGGAAGGATAGGGCGCCGCGTTGACGAAAAGAGAACATAAGCGAAAAAGAGGATGCCCGCTGCGGGCATCCTCTTTCATTCATCAAGCCTTGATGCATTTTTCCCGCTCTTGATTGCGCAGGATGAACCGCTGGATTTTTCCGCTTGGCGTTTTCGGCAGTTCGGCGACAAATTCGACTTCGCGCGGGTATTCATGCTTGGATAAGCGCGTTTTGACGAACAAGGACAGCTCGTCGGCCAGCTCGTCCGACGGCGCAAAGCCTTCTCTGAGCACGACAAACGCTTTGACGATTTCCCCTTTGACGGGATCCGGCTTCCCGACGGCGGCTGCTTCGACGACAGCCGGATGCTCAAGGAGGCAGCTTTCGATTTCAAACGGCCCGATGCGGTAGCCGGCGCTCGAGATGATGTCGTCCGCCCGTCCTTGGAACCAGAAATACCCGTCTTCGTCTTTTGTCGCCAAATCGCCGGTCAAAAACCAAGGGCCAACAAGCCGCTCGGCGGTTTTTTCAGGGTCTTTCCAATACCCCTTAAAGACGTTCGGGATCGAGTCGGTGTTAAAGGCAATTTGTCCGACTTCGCCGTCGGCGACTGGGGTTCCGTTCTCATCGAGCAGGGCCACGTCAAAGCCCGGCAGCGGCCATCCCATCGAGCCTGGCCGGATTTCCATCTCGGCGGCGTTGAAGTTTCCGATCAGCATCAACGTTTCCGACAAGCCATAATGGTCGTGGATCGTAACGCCCACGTGCTCTTGGAAAAAGCGGATGACTTCCGGATTGAGCGGTTCGCCCGCTGAGCTCATGGCGCGCACGTTCAGTTGATAGCGGCGAATGACGTCCGCGCCGGCCGCCGCCATCGCCCGATACGCGGTCGGGGCGTACGCGAAATTGGTCACCCGGTATTTTTCCATCAAGGAATAGCACGTCTCCGGCTTAAACGGCCCTTCGTAAAAGACGATCGGCACGCCAAAGGCCATCGGCGCAAAGGTGCAAAAGACGAGCCCGTACGCCCAGCCCGGATCCGCCCCGCCGAAAAAGACATCGTCATCGCGCAGGCCAATCGCATAGCGCATATACGGATAAATGTTGATGAGCACGTTGTGCGGCCACATGGCGCCTTTTGGCATCCCGGTCGAGCCGGACGTATACTGAATCGCGAGCAGATCGTCGACCGTCGTTTCTTCGATCGAGTGCTCAGTCGACTCTTTCGAAAGCGCTTCCCAAAATGGCTGGTCTTGATCATGAGACGGTCCGTCAATGACAAAAATGTATTCCAATGTCGGCATGTTGTCCCGCGGCGGCAGTTTGGCGCGCTGTTCCTTGTTCGTCAAGAGGACTTTCGCCTCGGAATGGTTGATGCGATATTCAATCGCCTGCGGGCCAAACGCGGTAAAGAGCGGCACATACACGGCGCCGACCTTCCAAGCCGCCAAAATGTAGACGACAAGGGCCGGGTTTTTCGGCATGAGCGCGCAGACGCGATCCCCTTTTTTCACGCCCAGCTTGCGGAACACGTTCGCCATTTGGTTCGACCAATCGCGCAATTGCCGATAGGTGATCGTTTTTTGCTCTCCTAAAGCGTTTTCATAAAACAGCGCAATGCGGTTCGGATCCTCGGCATACCGGTCGCATACTTCGTGGGCGGCGTTGAACCGGCTGCGGGGATCCCAGTCGTAATGAGCGAATGCCTGATCCCAAGAAAATGATTGAATGAGTGAGGCAGGTGATAGATGGTTGGCCATGTCTGATCCCTCCGTTGTGTGAAAAGGAGTCAAATCAATAATAATTGAAATAAAAATAAAATTCAATATATTTTTGAAGGATAATAAATGGAACCCATTGGAGAAAGGGGATAGAATGAAAAAAGAGGAGCTCCCCAGCTTGAGCGCTCCTCTCAATCGCCAAGAAAGCTTTCGTTTGCGGCAGCGTATCCTTCGTCATCACGGCGGAATCCGCCGCATCAATCCCCGATCTTCTGGTCAAAATCGTTGCAGCCGCATGGTTTGTCTGCCGTCTAAAAAGGGGACAAGCGGCATCAGCGCTCATTTGTTATGGGGTGTTATGGTTTTTCGACCCGCTTTTTTCCGTGTCGCGATGAAACGGATGGAGCAATGCGATACCAAATCCACAAATCGTTGACGATCGAAGCGAGTTCGGCGATGTCAGCATTGAGCTGGCACGAGCGTGCGAAATCCGCTTCTTGGCCGAGTTCGTCTTGTTTTTTGTTGATTTCCCGCTCCAGTTCGGCGATGCGGTCGGGGATCAAGCCGCGGATCGTTTCCCATTCCAGTAAAATCGCCTCTTGTTCGTTTGGGCTGTAGTCCTCCCAAGGCTTGTCCAGATGCGGCAGGCGGATGCCGAGCCGTTTGTCGTCGATGAAGATGCCGTTCATTCTTGCCGCCTCCTTTTTTTCTATTATACGAAACATTTCCGCATATCGGTGAGGAATTTTTATTCTTTTTGTTGAATAAGTATTGAAAAATCACGGGAAAGCTGATAAAGTGATAATGTATTAAATTTGAATATTTATTTATATTTAAGTATATTTATGTGACAGGAGAGGAGAACGACCATGGCAAATCCGAAATTGGTGCTGGCATACTCTGGCGGTTTAGATACATCAGTCGCGATCAAGTGGCTCCAGGAGCGCGGATATGATGTGATCGCGTGCTGCTTGGACCTTGGGGAAGGGAAAGACCTCGATTTCGTGAAAGAAAAAGCGCTCAAAGTCGGGGCGATCAAATCGTATGTCATCGACGTCAAAGACGAATTTGCGAACGAGTATGCGCTCATCGCCTTGCAGGCGAACGCGTTGTACGAAGGGAAATATCCGCTCGTTTCGGCGCTGTCGCGTCCGCTCATCGCGAAAAAACTCGTTGAAATCGCCGAGCTCGAAGGCGCGGTGGCGGTGGCTCACGGCTGCACGGGGAAAGGGAACGACCAAGTGCGCTTTGAAGTGTCGATCAAAGCGCTCAATCCGGATTTGGACGTGATTGCCCCGGTGCGCGAGTGGAGCTGGTCGCGCGAGGAAGAAATCGAATACGCGAAACAGCACGGCATTCCGATTCCGGTTGACCTTGACAGCCCGTTTTCCATCGACCAAAACTTGTGGGGACGAAGCAACGAGTGCGGCATTTTGGAAGACCCGTGGGCGGCGCCGCCGGAAGAGGCGTATGAGCTGACGGCTTCGCTTGAGAACGCGCCGGATGTGCCGGATGTCATCGAGATCGGCTTTGAACAAGGTGTGCCGGTGACGTTAAACGGGAAGGCGTATCCGCTCGCGCAGCTCATTTTGGAGCTGAACGCGTTGGCCGGCAAGCACGGCGTCGGCCGCATCGACCACGTCGAAAACCGCCTTGTCGGCATCAAGTCGCGCGAAGTGTACGAATGCCCGGGGGCGATCACGCTCATCAAAGCGCATAAAGAGCTCGAAGACTTGACATTGGTGCGGGAAGTTGCGCACTTCAAACCGATCATCGAACAAAAAATCGCCGAAGTCATTTACAACGGTCTTTGGTTCTCACCGCTGAAAGACGCGTTGGTCGCGTTTTTGAAAGAAACGCAGAAAAACGTCACCGGCGTCGTGCGCGTGAAGCTGTTTAAAGGCCATGCGATCGTCGAAGGGCGCAAATCGCCGTTCTCGCTCTATGATGAAAAATTGGCAACATACACGTCCGAAGATGAATTTGACCATCAAGCGGCGGTCGGATTCATTTCGCTGTACGGCCTGCCGACGAAAGTCAACAGCATCGTGAACAAGCAAAACAAGGCGTCGGTGCCGACCGGCCAATGAAGGAAAATGAAGGGAACTTCATGAAAGGAAGGAGGAAGTCGCATTCCTCTGCGGCGAGATTCGTGAAAAAGCTTTGGGGCGGACGGTTTACGAAAACAGCGGAAGAATGGGTCGACGAGTTTGGCGCGTCGATCCCATTCGACCAAGAGCTCGTTGAAGAAGACATTGAAGGCAGCCTTGCCCATGTGACGATGCTTGGCGAATGCGGCATCCTGCCTGAAGACGATGTGGAGCAGATCAAAGGCGGGCTCATCCGCCTGTTGGAAAAGGCGAAGCAAGGGGAGCTCGAATTTTCCATTGCCTACGAGGACATTCATTTAAACATTGAAAAAATGCTCATCGACGACATCGGACCGGTCGGCGGCAAGCTGCACACTGGACGGAGCCGGAACGACCAAGTGGCGACCGATATGCATCTATACTTGCGCAAGCGGGTTGAAGAGATTCTCGGCCTCATCCGCGGGCTGCAGCGGGCGCTTGTCGCTCAAGCCGAAAAGCATGTCGAAACGATCATGCCTGGATATACGCATTTGCAGCGGGCGCAGCCGATTTCGTTCGCCCACCATCTGCTGGCTTATTTTTGGATGCTCGAGCGCGATTATGAGCGGTTTTCCGAGTCGCAAAAGCGCATCAACCGCTCGCCGCTCGGCGCCGGGGCGCTCGCCGGGACGACGTTTCCGATCGACCGGCATCGGACGGCGGAGCTTTTGGGCTTTGCCGATCTTTACGAAAACAGCCTTGATGCGGTGAGCGACCGCGATTTCATCATCGAATTTTTAAGCAACAGTTCGATGCTCATGATGCACCTGTCGCGGTTGGCCGAGGAGTTGATTCTTTGGTCAAGCCAAGAGTTCCAGTTCATTGAGCTGGATGATGCGTTTGCGACCGGCAGCAGCATCATGCCGCAAAAGAAAAACCCGGACATGGCCGAACTCATCCGCGGCAAAACCGGCCGCGTGTACGGCCACTTGATGGCGCTCCTCACGGTGATGAAAGGGCTGCCGCTCGCCTACAACAAAGATATGCAAGAAGATAAAGAAGGCATGTTTGATACAGTAAAGACGGTCATCGGGTCGCTGAAAATTTTCACCGGCATGATTGAAACGATGAACGTGCGCACGGACGTCATGGAGCGGGCGACGAAACAAGACTTTTCGAACGCGACCGAGCTTGCCGATTACTTGGCGGCAAAAGGCATGCCGTTCCGCGAGGCGCATGAGGTCGTCGGAAAGCTCGTCTTGCATTGCATCGAACAAGGCGTCTTTTTGGCCGATTTGCCGCTTGACGTGTACAAAGAAGCGTCGCCGCTTTTTGAGAAAGACATTTATGACGCCTTGCACCCGCGCACGGCCGTCAACCGCCGCAACAGCGCCGGCGGCACCGGTTTTGCCGAAGTGCGGGCGGCGCTTGAAAAAGCGAAAGAAAAGCTAAACACCCCGTAACGGCGGGGTGTTCTTTTTTGGCATTCACCGGCGGCACAGAGAATGGATGCATTCGTTGAGCGCGGAAGGCTATTCTTTCGGCGTCCGCACAACAAGCACATCGCATTTCGCATGGCGGACGATGTTTTCCGAGACGCTGCCGATCAGGAACCGCTCGACCGCGTTCAACCCGGTCGCCCCGCAAATGATGAGGTCGGCTTTGTATTTTGGAGCGACGTCTTTGGCGATTTTCACTTTCGGCGAGCCGAATTCGACCGCGATGTCCACATCGTCGAGTCCCGCGGCGACGGCTTCGTTTTTATACCGCTCAAGCAATTCGTTCGCATACTGTTCCGAACGTTCGGCGAGGGCATAATCGTGCGCTTCAACGGTCGTAAAGCCGCGCAAGTCGATGATGTGGGTCAAAATGAGTTTCGCCCCGTTTCGCTTGGCGATTTGAACCGCTTTTTTGAACGCCCATTCCGCTTCCTTCGAGCCATCGACGGCGACGACGATCGTTTGGTAGGTCATGGTCATGTTCTCCCCTCCCTTTGGTGAAAAATGCTATCTCTATATATGGTATACCCATCGCCCTTTGACGAGAAACTAGGCCATATATTGAGATTTTGTGAAAGAAGGAGGAAGGGCGATGGAAAAGCGGCATAACGACTGGCAGTACGATGAAGAGGAAGTACGGACGATCACCGAACAAATTACCGAATCGTACGAGAGCGGCATCATTGACGATGACGAATCGTATTACGACCCGCGCCGCGAAGTCGGCGAATAACCATGGCGCCCATGCGCTATGGTTATTTTTTTGTATTCCCCCTTGTTTGTAGTAAAGTAAAAATGAGACCGCAAATCGCGACGAGGAGGGAGAAGGGTGCGGCATGCGTTGATCACGGCCGGAGCGAAAGGATTGGGGAGAAAGGTGACGGAGCTGTTGCTTGATCAAGGCTACTCGGTGACGGTGAACTACCGGAGCGATGAGCAGGCGGTGCGCTCGCTTGCCGAGAAGTATCGCGGCGCCGCTGACCGCCTCCAGTTTGTGCAGGGAGATGTGACGGACAAAAACGATTTAGCGGCGCTTGTGAACGCCGCCATGGAGCGGTTCGGCCGCATTGACTGCCTTATTAACAACGCAGGCCCCTACATTTTCGAGCGGAAAAAGCTGGCCGATTATACGGAAGACGAATGGTACGAAATGATTGAAGGCAATTTGAGCTCGGTCTTCCATTTAGTGAGGCGGACGATCCCGATTATGCGAAAACAGCGGTTTGGCCGCATCATTACGTACGGATTTCAAGGAGCGGCGGATGCCCCCGGCTGGGTGCACCGTTCGGCGTTCGGCGCGGCGAAAGTCGGGTTGGTGTCGCTGACGAAAACGATCGCCCTGGAAGAGGCGGAATATGGAATTACCGCCAATATGGTGTGCCCAGGCAACATTGTCGGCGCCATGAAAGAGGCGGGGATCGCCGACGCCCGCGTGAGAAGGGATGCGGAAACGCCGGTCGGGCGCCCGGGGACTGGCGAAGATATCGCCCGCGTCATCGCGTTTTTATGCGAGGACGACTCGGATTTCATCACCGGCGCCGTCATTGACGTCACCGGCGGAGCGAACGTCATTTACCGCCACCTTTTCCGTTGAGAACAGCGCCTCCTCCTTTTTTCGTTTGCTTTTGCGCGAAACGGGGCACAATAAAAGGAGAAGCGGGAAGGAAAAAGGAGGAAAAAGTGATGAAGATCGGCATTCCAAAAGAAATCAAAAACAATGAAAACCGCGTCGCCATCACTCCGGCAGGCGTGATGACGCTCGTCAAAGCGGGGCATGACGTGTATGTGGAGACGGAAGCCGGCGCTGGGTCGGGGTTTTCTGACGCTGAATATGAAAAAGCCGGGGCAGTGATCGTGACAAAAGCGGAAGATGCCTGGGCGGCGGAGATGGTGTTGAAAGTGAAAGAACCGCTGCCTGAGGAGTTCCGCTATTTCCGTCCAGGGCTCATTTTATTTACGTATTTGCATTTAGCCGCGGCCGAAGCGCTCACGAAAGCGCTCGTCGAGCAGCAAGTGGTCGGCATCGCTTACGAGACGGTGCAGCTTGCGAACG
Source organism: Geobacillus zalihae (assembly GCF_030414215.1). NCBI lineage: Bacteria > Bacillati > Bacillota > Bacilli > Caryophanales > Anoxybacillaceae > Geobacillus > Geobacillus zalihae. The sequence continues at coordinate 2,788,015 of NZ_CP129217.1, read as the reverse complement.
GCTCGCTGCCGCTGTTGACGCCGATGAGTGAAGTCGCCGGCCGCATGTCGGTGCAAGTCGGCGCCCAGTTTCTCGAGAAGCCGCACGGTGGGAAAGGCATTTTGCTTGGCGGCGTGCCCGGGGTGCGTCGCGGCAAAGTGACGATCATCGGCGGCGGCACAGCGGGGACGAACGCGGCGAAAATCGCGGTCGGCCTCGGGGCGGACGTGACGATTTTGGACATTAACGCCGAGCGGTTGCGCGAGCTCGATGATTTGTTCGGCGACCAAGTGACGACGTTGATGTCCAACTCGTATCATATCGCCGAATGCGTGCGGGAATCGGATTTGGTCGTCGGCGCCGTCTTGATCCCGGGGGCGAAAGCGCCGAAGCTTGTGACGGAAGAGATGGTGCGCTCGATGACGCCAGGCTCGGTGTTGGTCGACGTCGCCATTGACCAAGGCGGCATTTTCGAAACGACCGACCGCGTCACGACGCACGACGATCCGACATACGTCAAGCACGGCGTCGTCCATTACGCCGTCGCGAACATGCCGGGCGCGGTGCCGCGCACGTCGACATTCGCGCTTACGAACGTCACGATCCCATACGCCTTGCAAATCGCCAACAAAGGCTACCGCGCCGCGTGCTTGGATAACCCGGCGCTGTTAAAAGGGATCAACACGCTCGACGGGCATATCGTGTACGAAGCGGTCGCGGCGGCGCACAACATGCCGTATACGGATGTTCATTCGTTGCTGCAGGGATGAAACCATGAAGATGGAGCCGCCTTGATGGCGATGAGAAAACAAAGCTGTCCGAATCGGCTTGGGGATCGAGCCGGTGGACAGCTTTTGCCAATGGCCTCTCTCGGTGAACTACCCACCACCTACGCTTCGCTTAGAGATGGGGGCTTCAAGCGACTTGTGTGTGTTCGCCGAACGGTAAGCCACACACAAGAACCCTTTACGCTTCCCTTCGTTCCGAAGGTGTCCGTTCTAGCCATATTCTATCCTATTCGTTGGCTGACGCCAACCGAGATTCATCTCCCACTTTCACTTCGTTTCAAAGTGGGAGACTTCTTTCGGAAAGATGTTAAACCATGATCAACTCCTTCGAAAACGACGTCAATACCTCAACCCCATGATCCGTGACCGCGACGTCGTCTTCAATGCGCACGCCGCCGATGGATGGGACGTAAATGCCCGGTTCGATTGTAAACACCATGCCGGGGGCGAGCGGTTCGTTGTTGGCGCCATGAAGCGATGGGTATTCGTGGATCTCGATCCCTAAGCCGTGCCCGACGCGGTGGGTGAAATAGTCTCCGTAGCCGGCTTGTTCGATGACGTTTCGGGCGGCGCGGTCGATCTTCTTCATCGCGGTTTGCGGGCGGCAGGCGTCGATCGCCGCCTGCTGGGCGCGCCGAACGGTATCGTAAATGAGCCGCTGTTCGTCGCTTGCCGTCTGACAGACGACGGTGCGGGTAATGTCGGAGCAATACCCATCGACGATGACGCCTAAATCGAACAGCACGAAATCCCCCGGTGCGACCGCCGCCGTTCCCGGCACGCCGTGCGGATCGGCTGATTTTGCGCCCGTGAGCACGGTCGTGGGAAACGACATCCCTTCAACGCCGAGTTTTTTCAGCTCATATTCAATAACGGCGACAAGTTCGAGCTCCGTCACGCCCGGGCGGATGGCCGAGACGCCGATTTCGATCGCTTTGTCGGCAAGTTCCGCCGCCTGGCGCAACACCTTCATTTCCTGCTCATCCTTGATCAGGCGAAGCTGGCGCAGCTTTTCTTCGGCGTCGTGCCACTTGGCGTTTGGAAACAATGCCGAGAGACGCTCGAAACGGGCGAACGACAAATCGTTTTTCTCAACGGCAATCGAGACGGCCTTGATGCCGCGCGCTTCGAGATGGCGGCGGATCTCGTTCCACGGGTCAGTGCTGTCGTCGTAGCCGATCACCGTATGCCCAAAGCCGCTCCGGCGGGCGCGCGGCGCTTCCATTTGCGGACAGACGAGCGCGGGCTCGCTGTCAGGGAAAACCAAAAGCGCCAGCAGCCGCTCGTGCGGGTCGCACCGAAATCCGCTCAAATAAAAGACGTTGGCGCTTGACGTGATGAAGGCGAATGAACTATGTTGTTGTTGAAGCCAAGAGGAAAATGCTTGCAGCCGTTGGTTCATCGTTCCCTTCCTTCCTTTTTTCGTGATCGTCCATTTTGAGCGTATCAAGAAACGGGCCGTTTGTAAATGGACAGGCGGGAAAAGAAGGAAATGGATGGGCGGCGGCGAATCATGTGTAGTGGAAAGGAGAGATGTGACGATGAAAATCAGCTACCATGGCCATTCGGTCGTCCGCATTGAGACGAACGGAAAAACGATTTTGATCGACCCGTTCATCACCGGCAATACGACGACCGATTTGAACGCGGCGGATGTGAAAGCGGATGTCATTTTGTTGACGCACGGGCACGGGGATCATGTCGGCGATACGGTTGAAATCGCCAAGCGGAACAACGCCCTTGTCGTGGCCACATTTGAGCTGGCGACGTATTTAAGCTGGCAAGGCGTCGAGACGTTTGGCATGAACATCGGCGGGGCGCGCGAATTTGACTTTGGCACGGTCAAGTTCACGCAGGCGTTCCACAGCTCCGGGTTTGTGACGGACGACAAGCAAATCATTTATTTAGGCATGCCGACCGGCATTTTGTTCACGGCCGAAGGCAAAACGATCTACCATGCCGGCGACACTGGGCTGTTTTCCGACATGAAGCTGATCGGCGAGCGCCATAACATCGATGTCGCCTTTTTGCCGATTGGGGACAGCTTCACGATGGGGCCGGAAGACGCGGCGGTCGCCGCCGAGTGGCTCGGGGCGAAACTCGTCGTGCCGATCCATTACAACACGTTCCCGCCGATCGCCCAAGACCCCGAGCGGTTCGTCTCGCTCCTCCCGCCGGGCGTCGGCCGCGCGTTGAAACCGGGGGAAAGCATCGAGCTGTAACAGAGGCGCCCTTCCCGCTTCGGGAAGGGCGCTTTCTGATGGCCGGCGCGACCGTTGAATCCCCGCCGCTGCGCCCTGTATAATGGAGGTAACAATGCGTAAAGGGTGAAGAACCGTTGGCGACAAAACACGAGCAAATTTTGGAATACATTCACCGGCTGCCGATCGGCGAGAAAATTTCTGTCCGGCAGATCGCCAAGGAAATGGGCGTAAGCGAAGGGACGGCGTACCGGGCGATCAAGGACGCCGAGAACAAAGGGTATGTGAGCACGATTGAACGCGTCGGCACGATCCGGATTGAGAAGAAACGGAAGGAAAACATTGAGAAGCTTACGTACGCTGAGGTTGTCAACATTGTGGACGGCCAAGTGCTTGGCGGACGTGAAGGGCTGCATAAGACGCTCAACCGTTTTGTCATCGGCGCCATGCAGCTGGAGGCGATGATGCGCTATACGGGCGCAGGGGATTTGCTTATCGTCGGCAACCGGACGAAGGCGCACGAGCTGGCGCTTCAGGCGGGGGCGGCCGTGCTCATCACCGGCGGGTTTGACACGGCCGACCACGTGAAAAAGCTCGCCGATGAGCGGCAGCTGCCGATCATTTCGACGAGCTATGACACGTTTACGGTCGCGACGATGATCAACCGGGCGATTTACGACCAGCTCATCAAAAAAGAAATTGTGTTGGTCGAGGATATTCTCATTCCGCTTGACAAAACAGCGTACTTGCGCATCCATGATCCGATTGAGCGGTGGTATGCGTTGAACAAAGAGACGCGCCATAGCCGGTTCCCGGTCATCGATGATGAGCTGAAAGTGCAAGGGGTTGTGACGGCAAAAGACGTGCTGGATGTCGACCGGCAGCTGCCGATCGAAAAGGTGATGACGAAGCAGCCGATTACGGTGAACGGAAAAACGTCAGTGGCGTTTGCTTCTCATATTATGGTATGGGAAGGAATTGAGCTTCTCCCGGTGGTGGATGACTATAACCGGCTGCAAGGGATCATCAGCCGCCAAGACGTGTTAAAAGCGCTGCAAATGGCGCAGCGTCAGCCGCAAGTCGGGGAGACGATCGATGATCTCATCACCGCCCAGTTTCGTGAGTCAGGCGACAAAGAAACGCTGTTTCGCTGCACGATTACGCCGCAGATGACGAACTATTTAGGGACGCTCTCGTACGGCGTGTTTACGACAATCGTCACCGAAGCAGCGGCGCGCATGCTTCGCGCGTACAAACGCGGCGATTTGGTGATGGAAAATATCACGATTTACTTCATCAAGCCGGTGCAAATCGACAGCACGGTCGACGTGCGGGCAAAGCTTTTAGAGCTCGGGCGCAAGTTCGGCAAAGTGGATGTCGAAGTGTATAACGAAGGCGATCTTGTCGGCAAAGCCATGATGATGTGCCAGCTGATCGACCGATAAACGGTAAAGGAAAAAAAGGATGTCCACTTCCTTATGGGAACATCCTTTTCCTTTATCGTTGGCCGGCGCATACGCCAAACGGTATTACCCTTGTTTTGCCGCTTCCTTTGCCTCTTCGACCGCCTGCGGCAGATAGCAGCGGTAGGCGCGGTAGCCGGCCCAAACGCTCCCGAAGCCTAAGGCGATAAAAATGGCGCAGATGATATAGGTCACGGTTGTCTGATACAAAAACAATTGGTTGATCCCGAACAAGGCAACGAACAGTCCAAGCGCCATGCTCGATTTCGCTGAGAGAAAGCGGCGTTCCATCGGACGATGGGAGCGGACGTAGCGGATTTTATAATAGACGTAAAACGAAAAGGAAAATATAATGAAAATAACCAAGGCTGGCATGGTTGGGTCCCTCCGTTGTTCATTTCTTTTTTCATTGTACATAGAAGCAGGGAAAAATGCCAGCGGTTGAATATGACAGGTGACTAAAGGGGAAGAACGAATGAAACCGGTTCATCAACAAATTCTTGATGCGATTCGTGAATTTGACACGATCATCATCCACCGCCACGTTCGCCCGGACCCGGACGCGTACGGGTCGCAAGGCGGGTTGGCGGCGTTGCTTCGGGCGTCGTTTCCGAAAAAAAGGGTGTACGCGGTCGGAACGGACGATCCGTCGCTGTCGTTTTTGCGGAACATGGATGTCATTGATGATTCTGTGTACGCGCAGGCGCTCGTGATCGTCTGCGATACAGCTAATGAGGAGCGGATTTGCGACAGCCGCTATCGGCTCGGGCGAAAGCTCATTAAAATTGACCATCACCCGAACGACACGCCGTATGGCGACATTATGTGGGTCGATACCGCCGCCAGTTCGACAAGCGAGATGATTTATGAGTTTTATTTGGCGGGGAAAGAGGAAGGGTTGACGATGACCGTTGAGGCGGCGCGTCTCATTTACGCCGGCATTGTCGGCGATACGGGCCGCTTTTTGTTTCCGCGCACAAGTGAAAAAACGTTCCGCTACGCTGGGGAGCTCATTTCGTACGGCTTTTCGCTGACGGAATTGTACGACGGATTGTATCGGACGAGCTTGCCGCTCGCCCGCTTAAGCGGTTATGTGTTGTCGAACTTTATGATCGAGGAAGGGGTGGCGGCTGTGAAAATGCCGCGGGCGCTGCTTGAGGAATACGGCGTCACCCCGCTTGAGGCGTCGCAGCTCGTCAGTTTGCTCGGCAATATTGACGGCATTGTCGCCTGGGTGTTTTTCATTGAGGAAGAACGGGAAATCCGCGTCCGCTTCCGTTCCAAAGGGCCGGTCATCAATGTGGTCGCCAAACGCTACGGCGGCGGCGGCCATCCGCTCGCAGCCGGTGCGTCCATTGCTTCTTGGGAGGAAGCGGATCGCGTGATTGAAGACGTAAAAGCGGTCTGTCGGGCTGAGCGGTGACGGAAACGGGTGGTTTTAACATCTTTCCGAAAGAAGTCTCCCACTTCTAAACGAAATGAAAGTGGGAGGTGAATTTCAGTAAAACCGTGGGGCACACGGGGATCGCTCGGTCAACTTCCCATCATGAGAGGGGATTACCCGAGAAGCCCCCACCTCTAAGCGAAGCGTAGGTGGTGGGAGTATGTCACAAAGTTGTTGTTTCAAATGAAGCGTCATGTTGATAGGAGAAGGCGTCCCGAAGGCTTTCGGGACACCCTCTTTTCCCGCAAGACGCGCTTGTTTGGCACTCCACCGCGGCGGAATGGGGCGGCAAGGCGCGCTCTACGAAAGCGGCGTCAGTTTCACTTCGACGGCCAACAAGGTAAAGATCGTGAGTGTGTGAAGTTCAAGCCGGTATGTCTTCTCGTGGATCGTATACGTTTTGTTTTCAATTGCCCGCTCAATCAGTTCGCGGCTGTTGTACACCGTTTCGATATCTTTCGTAATCAAATGGGACAAATCTTCTTTGACGCTGTCTTCAATGCGAAACGTCGTGTATGAATCAAGTTTATATTGCTCGGCGTTGGCGAGATGGACGGAAACGTCCTGAACGGTCAGCTTTTTTTTCATTTCCTTATTGTAATGAATATAGTCTTCCTGCCAAATGCGAATTTCGTTTTGCAAATCGGCGATCTGTTCGTTGAGCTCATTGACGTGCCGCACTTGTTTTTCCTGCAAGACGCCGAACATATACAAAAAGACAAACCAACTGATGAGCGCTCCGATCGCCGCGCCGGCAAAAAAGCGCTGCCATGACGGGTATTGGTAATACGGAGGAATTCTCATGGCGAAATGTGCTCCTGTGTCAGCCACGTGATGATCGCCACTCCGGTCTGTGCTCCGCCCATGGCGGACAAAATGAGCAAAAATTGCCGCACGATGTCTTTCGTTTCCCCTAAAAACAGCCCTCGCTCAACGACGTAAAACGTGTCAAACGTCCCGCCGATGGCGGCGACGACCGCCCAAATGCGCAAATCGCCGGCAAATCGGTACATGGCCGTCAGCGGCTGGCCGCCGCTCAAAAACGCGCCGAGCGCGCCGATGATGGCGCCGCCAAGCAGCACGCCGACGGCGATAAAATAGCTTTGAATAAACGCCGGCAAGAAGGCTGCTTTTTCGTTCATGCGTTTCCCCGCCCTTTCTTTCTCTCTTATCTATGTATATCAATAGGGTGGACGGAGTATGTAGCCGAAAGAAAAGTTTTCGCCCGTCAAGCGCACGGATGAGGGAGGGATGGTCATGATGTTCGTTCACTTGCATGTGTTGAGCGGATACAGTTTGTTTCAAAGTGCGGCGGCGGTGGAGGCGCTTGCAGCGAGGGCGAAACAGCTCGGCTATCAAGCGCTCGCGCTCACGGACCGGAATGTGTTGTATGGCGCTATTCCGTTTTACCGGGAATGCAAGCAGAACGGCATTCGCCCGATTATCGGCGTGACGGCTGATGTCGCTCTTTCTGGGGAGGAAGCGTTCCCGCTCGTGCTGTTGGCCGCCAATGAAGAGGGGTATCGCCATTTGCTTGAAATCAGCACCATGATGCAAATGGGGGAAACAAAGCATATGGAGGAAGCCGCTCTTGTGCGCTTAAGCGGCGGCATCATCGCCATCACTCCCGGAAGCGAGGGACGCGTCGAGTCGCTTGTAGCCGCCGGCGAATGGGAGCGGGCGAAAGAGGCGCTTGGCCGCTATCATCAGCTGTTTCCAGGACGGCTGTATGTCGCCGTTCAGCGCGGCGAGCAAACGCGAGCCCCATATGAAGCCGGGTTGTTGCAGCTGGCGGAGGAAACCGGCGTCCCAATCGTGGCGACGAACGACGTCCGTTACGTGGAGCGCAGCGATGCCGTGGCGTGGCGTTGCTTGCAGGCCATCGGCCGCGGCGCGCTGCTCGCTGACATTGAGGACGATAACGGCCGCTATTTGGCGGGGCCAGAGGAGATGGCGCGCCGGTTTGCGGACTTGCCGGAGGCGCTCGAGAACAGCCTGGCGATCGCCGATCAATGCGAGCTGCAGATCGAGTTTGGCGGCTGGCGGCTGCCGGCGTATCCTGTTCCGGACGGAGAGACGGCCGACAGTTATTTGCGCCGCTTATCGGAACAAGGGCTCGCCCGACGCGTGCCGTCGGCCGATGAGCGCTACTGGCGTCGGCTTTCGCATGAGCTGGATGTGATTCAGTCGCTTCATTTCAGCGACTATTTTTTGATCGTCGCCGATGTGCTCGCCTACGCCCGCCGGCGCGGCATCTTAACCGGCCCGGGCCGCGGTTCGGCGGCCGGGTCGCTTGTCGCCTACGCATTGTCGATCACCGATGTCGATCCGATCAAGTATGGGCTTTTGTTTGAACGGTTTTTAAATCCGGAGCGGGCGTCGGTGCCGGATATTGACTTGGATTTTCCTGATGACCGGCGCGAAGAAGTGATTCGCTATGTGGCGGATAAATACGGGCGCGACCGCGTTGCGCAAATCATTACGTTCGGCACGTTCGGCGCCAAAGCGGCGCTGCGCGAGACGGCCAAAGCGCTTGGCGTCCCTGGGCGGGAGGCGGAACAGGTTGCGGCGCTCTTGCCGAGCAAACAAAGTGTGACGCTCCGCCAATGGCATGCCGAGTCCGCCGCTTTTCGGCGAGCGGTGGCAGCGGTTCCGCAAGGGAGAGAGTGGCTGGCTGTTGCGCAAAAACTGGAAGGGCTGCCGCGCCATACGTCGATCCACGCTGCTGGTGTCATCATCAGCCCGGAGCCGCTCGTTCGCTTCGTGCCGCTGCAGCCAAGCCATGGCGAATGGCCGCTGACGCAATACGCGATGGGGGCGCTTGAAGCGCTTGGATTGCTGAAAATTGATTTTCTCGGTTTGCGCACGCTCACGTTGATCGAGCAGATCGTGCGTTTGATCGAGCGGCAGACCGGAAAGCCGTTTGACATCCGCACGTTGCCGCTTGATGATGAAAAAACGTACGCGCTGCTTGGCGCTGGAGATACAAACGGCATTTTTCAGCTCGAATCAAGCGGGATGAAGCGCGTGCTCGCCGAGCTGCGGCCGTCTGAGTTTGAAGATGTCGTCGCCGTCAATGCCTTGTATCGGCCGGGGCCGATGCAAATGATCCCCGTTTACATCCGGCGCAAGCGCGGCGAGGAGCCGATTGAATACATCCATCCTGACCTTGCGCCGATTTTAGCGCCGACATACGGGGTATTGATCTATCAAGAGCAAATTATGCAAATCGCCGCCCGGCTTGCCGGATTTTCGCTCGGACAAGCGGACGTGCTTCGCCGGGCGGTGGCGAAAAAAGAGAAAGCGCTGCTTGCTAAGCAGCGTCAGACGTTTGTCGCCGGCTGCGTGGCGAACGGCTATCCGAAAGCAGTCGCCGAGGAACTGTACCGACACATCGTCCGCTTTGCCGATTACGGCTTCAACCGAAGCCACGCGGTCAGCTATGCGCTGTTGTCGTATGCGATGGCGTATATGAAAGCTCATTACCCGCTTTGTTTTTATGCGGTCATGCTCACCAATGCTTCCGGCGACCGAGAAAAAGCGGCGGTGTACTATTGGGAGGCGGCGCGAAAAGGGATCAACGTCCTTTTGCCGTCGGTCAACAAAAGCGGTTTTCGCTCTTTTGTGGAGGGGAGCGCCATTCGCCTTGGGCTCGCGATGGTGAAGCAAGTCGGCTCGGCGGCGAAGCTGATTGTCGAGGAGCGGAAAGCGAACGGACCGTTTGCCGACTTCTTTGATTTCGCTGCTCGCTTGCTGCCAAAAGGGCTCGGGCGCCCGGCGCTCGAGGCGCTCATTTCCGTTGGGGCGTTTGACGAGTTCGGTGCAGATCGGGCTTCGCTTCTTGCCAGCATTGACATTGCGATCGAACATGCGCAATGGGTTCAGGCGCTGCAAGCCGGAGGGCTGTCGTTAAAACCGAAATATGCTGCCGCACATTCGTGGCCTTTGTCCGAACGGCGGCGGCGGGAAGCGGAGTTTCTTGGCTTCGCCGTCACCCCGCATCCGGCGGCGGTGTGCCGCCCGTTGCTGCAAGCGGCGGGGGCGGTGTGTGTTGCCGATGTGCAAGGTCCGTCAACTGTAGTCGGGGGAGCGGTCGTCCGCATACGGAAAACGAGGACAAAGCAGGGTGAAGAAATGGCGTTTTTCACCGTCGGCGATGAGAGCGGGGAATTGGAGGCGGTGGCGTTTCCGAACGTTTACCGCCGCGCGGCGGACGTATTGAAAGAAGGACAGTTTGTATTGCTTGCCGGAACGATTGAGGTGCGCGGCGGACGGCGTCAGCTCATCATTCGCCGCGCCGAGCGCCTGCTCGTGTCAGCGCTGTATATTAACGCAGGCCATGCGCTATCGGATGGACCGCGGCTTGCGGCGTTGAAGCAGCTGCTCGAACAACACCACGGAAGCATTCCGGTTTATTTATACGACGAAGCGAAGCGGAAGCTTCTCCGCCTGCCGGAACGGTATGCGGTTGACTTCACCGCGCCGCTTGTCGACGAATTGCTCTCTCTATTCGGTGCTGGGCGCGTCGCTGTCAAATAAGTCACCCTTTACTATTTCGCTATTTTGTTATATCGTATAACCATTAGGTGGTCAGACCAGTGGATGAAGCGAAGGAGAGGGGTCATTGTATCAAAGAGGAGAACGTGTATGCCGAGACGTTGAAACATATCCACCGCATGATGGCGGAAGACAACTTAGCCCCTGGCGACAAGCTGCCGTCGGAGCGCGAGCTGGCCGAACGGCTCGGCGTCGGGCGTTCATCGGTGCGCGAGGCGTTGCGGGCGCTTGAATTTCTCGGCTTGATTGAAACGCGGCGCGGTGAGGGGAGGTATAGGCGTGAGGTTGGCAGCCACCAGCTGATCGACCTGTTGGCGATGTTTTTGTTGGAAAACGAACGGGCAAAGGCCGATTTGGCGGAAACAAAATGGCTCATCGAGCGCCTGTTGCTTGCCCTTGCGTGTCGGCGCCGGAGCGCGGAGGACGTAGACGAGTTGAAAAAAATCGTTCGTCAAAAACCGATTGATTTCGCGCGGTTTTTCGAGACGGTGGTGGAAGCGGCTGGCAATGTTTTGCTCGCCCGCATTTGGCGGGTGCTGTCGGGGTTTGCCGCTTCATTTGCGCCCGAGCCGCCCCTTGCTGACGCCGGTTATGAACAGCTGCTCGCCGCTTTGGAAAGGCAAGATCCGGCGGAGACTGTCGCCGTCTGGGAGGCGCAACGGCCTTCGCCGTTGTCGAAACGGGCCGGACATCGTTTGACAAACAATGATGTCCATTTTCGATAAAGTAGTAGAGAGGCGAAAACGCAAAGGAGGGGCTCCCTCGTGTGGAAAGACTTGTTTGTGAAAAAGAAAAAGTATGCACCGTTGCCTTCAGAACAAGCGAGGCATGAAGTGCCGGAAGGCGTGATGACGAAATGTCCGCAATGCAAGAAAATTATGTATACAAAAGAGTTGATCAAAAACTTGCGCGTTTGCCTAAGCTGCGGCTACCATCATCCGATGCCGGCGCGTGAACGGATTGCAAGCCTTCTTGATGACGGCAGCTTCCGCGAGTATGACGCCGATATGATCTCGGTCAATCCGCTCGGCTTTCCGGGCTACATCGAAAAACTGGAAGAAGACCGGCGCAAGTCAGGGCTGAACGAGGCGGTCGTCACCGGCGAAGGAGCGCTTTATGGCCATCCGCTCGTCATTGCTGTCATGGATTCATCGTTTCGCATGGGCAGCATGGGCTCGGTCGTCGGCGAAAAAATCACCCGCGCCGTCGAACGAGCGCGCGAACAGCAGATGCCGTTTCTCATTTTCACCGCTTCCGGCGGCGCCCGCATGCAGGAAGGGGTGTTGAGCCTCATGCAAATGGCGAAAACAAGCGCGGCGCTCAAACGGTTCAGCAACGACGGCGGCTTGTTCATCTCCGTCATGACCCACCCGACGACCGGCGGTGTATCGGCGAGCTTCGCCTCGCTTGGGGATTATAACTTTGCCGAGCCGGGGGCGCTCATTGGTTTTGCCGGCCGCCGCGTCATCGAGCAGACGGTGCGCGAAGAGCTGCCGGACGATTTCCAGACGGCGGAGTTTTTGCTGAAGCACGGGCAGCTTGATGCCGTCATTCACCGCCACGAGCTGAAAGAAACGCTTGCGGTCGTCTTGGATCTTCATCAAAAAGGAGGGGAAGAGGGATGGTGGCGGAATTAGAATTCGAAAAGCCGCTTGTCGAGCTGCGCCGCAAAATTCAAGAGTTGAAAGAGTTCATGAAAACGGCGGATGTCGATTTATCGGCGGAAATCGAAAAGCTTGAGGCGCGCCTCGCCAAGCTGGAAAACGAGATTTATGCGAATTTGACGCCGTGGGACCGCGTGCAAATCGCCCGCCACCCGCAGCGGCCGACGACGCTCGATTACATCGAGCGGTTGTTTACGAACTTTCTTGAGTGCCACGGCGACCGCTGCTTTGGCGATGACGAGGCGATCGTCGGCGGCATCGCCAAATACGACGGACTCCCCGTGACGGTCATCGGCCACCAGCGCGGCAAAGATACGAAAGAAAACTTGCGCCGCAACTTTGGCATGCCGCATCCGGAAGGATACCGGAAGGCGCTGCGGCTCATGAAGCAGGCAGAAAAGTTTTCGCGGCCGATCATCTGCTTTATCGACACGAAAGGCGCCTACCCGGGCAAAGCGGCCGAAGAGCGCGGGCAAAGCGAGGCGATCGCCCGCAACTTGTTTGAAATGGCTGGGCTCACGGTGCCTGTCGTCTGCATCGTCATCGGAGAGGGCGGAAGCGGCGGGGCGCTTGCCCTTGGCGTCGGCAATCATATCCATATGCTGGAAAATTCGACGTACTCGGTCATCTCGCCGGAAGGGGCGGCGGCGATTTTGTGGAAAGACGCCTCATTGGCGCAGCGGGCGGCGGAAACGATGAAAATCACCGCTCATGACTTAAAGGCGCTCGGCGTCATCGATGAAATCATTCCAGAAGTCAAAGGCGGCGCTCATCGCAACGCCGACGAGCAGGCAAAAGAAATTGACCGCGTGCTGCGCCGTTCGCTCAAACAGCTGTTGGCGCTTGACGGCGAAGAGCTCGTCCGGCAGCGCTATGAAAAATTTAAACAAATGGGCCAAGTGTCGTTTTTGCCGGAAACGATTCGGGCAAGATAAGGAAAAAGCTGTCTCCGTCGCGGGACAGCTTTGTTCTATCGTGAAAAAATCCACTTTTGTAAGCCGTTTCATCGATCGCTTCTGTATTGTGTTCCGCTGTTGTTCATGGTACATTAGGGATGTTCAAGAAGACGTATGAGGTCGGACGTGTGCAATTCAATGCAAACGAGGTGGAAATGATGAAACGGATTGGTGTGTTGACAAGCGGCGGCGACTCGCCGGGCATGAATGCGGCCATTCGCGCTGTCGTCCGCAAAGCGATTTACCATGGGGTGGAAGTGTACGGAATCTACCACGGGTATGCCGGGTTGATCGCCGGCAATATCAAAAAGCTGGAAGTCGGGGACGTCGGGGACATCATCCATCGCGGCGGCACCATCCTTTATACCGCGCGCTGCCCGGAGTTTAAGACGGAAGAAGGACAGAAAAAGGGGATCGAGCAGCTGAAAAAGCACGGCATTGAAGGGCTGGTCGTCATCGGCGGCGACGGGTCGTATCAAGGGGCGAAAAAATTGACGGAGCACGGCTTCCCGTGCGTCGGCGTGCCCGGGACGATCGACAACGACATTCCAGGCACCGATTTCACGATCGGTTTTGACACCGCGCTCAATACGGTCATTGACGCCATTGACAAAATCCGCGACACGGCGACGTCGCATGAGCGGACGTACGTCGTCGAAGTGATGGGCCGCCATGCCGGCGATATTGCGCTATGGTCGGGGCTTGCCGGAGGGGCGGAGACGATTTTGATTCCGGAAGCGGACTACGACATGGACGACATCATCGCTCGCTTGAAGCGCGGCCATGAACGCGGCAAAAAACACAGCATCATCATCGTCGCCGAGGGAGTCGGCAGCGGCGTCGACTTCGGACGGCAAATTCAAGAGGCGACCGGCTTTGAGACGCGCGTGACGGTGCTTGGCCATGTGCAGCGCGGCGGATCGCCGACGGCGTTTGACCGCGTGTTAGCGAGCCGCCTCGGCGCCCATGCGGTCGAGCTGCTCCTTGAAGGCAAAGGCGGCCGCTGCGTTGGCATTCAAAACAACCAAATCGTGGACCATGACATTGCCGAAGCGTTGGCGAAAACACATACGGTCGATCAGCGGATGTATACATTGTCGAAAGAGCTGTCGATTTAATTCCCGAGGGGAAAGGAAGAAGAAGTGATGAAGCGGAAAACGAAAATCGTCTGTACGATCGGGCCGGCCAGCGAGAGCGTAGACAAGCTCGTGCAATTGATCGAAGCGGGGATGAACGTGGCGCGCCTCAACTTTTCGCACGGAGATCATGAGGAACACGGGCGGCGCATCGCCAACATTCGCGAGGCGGCGAGGCAGACGGGCCAAACGGTCGCCATTTTGCTCGATACGAAAGGTCCGGAAATCCGCACGCACAATATGGAGAACGGCGCCATCGAACTGAAGGAAGGGGCAAAGCTCATCATTTCGATGAGCGAAGTGCTCGGCACGCCGGAAAAAATTTCTGTCACCTATCCGGGGCTGATCGATGATGTGTCCGTTGGTTCGAAAATTTTGCTGGACGACGGGTTGATCGGCCTTGAAGTCAACGCAGTCGACAAGCAAGCTGGAGAAATTGTCACGACCGTCTTAAACAGCGGTGTGCTCAAAAACAAAAAAGGGGTCAATGTCCCCGGCGTGCGTGTCAATTTGCCGGGCATCACCGAGAAGGACCGAGCCGATATTTTATTTGGCATCCGTCAAGGCATCGACTTCATCGCCGCCTCGTTTGTGCGCCGGGCGTCTGATGTGCTCGAAATCCGCGAGCTGCTCGAGGCGAATGACGCCTTACATATCCAAATTATCGCGAAAATTGAAAATGAAGAAGGCGTCGCCAACATCGATGAAATTTTGGAAGCCGCCGATGGCCTCATGGTGGCGCGCGGCGACCTTGGCGTTGAGATTCCGGCTGAGGAAGTGCCTCTCATTCAAAAAATGCTCATTAAAAAGTGCAACATGCTTGGCAAGCCGGTCATCACGGCGACGCAAATGCTCGACTCGATGCAGCGCAATCCGCGGCCGACGCGGGCTGAGGCGAGCGATGTCGCCAACGCCATTTTTGACGGCACCGACGCCGTCATGCTTTCCGGAGAAACCGCAGCCGGCCAGTATCCGGTCGAAGCGGTAAGGACGATGCACCAAATCGCGCTCCGCACCGAGCAGGCGCTGGAGCATCGCGACATTTTGTCCCAGCGCACGAAAGAGAGCCGAACGACGATCACCGATGCCATCGGCCAATCGGTCGCCCACACGGCGCTCAATTTGGATGTCGCGGCGATCGTGACGCCGACGGTGAGCGGAAAAACGCCGCAGATGGTGGCGAAATACCGCCCGAAAGCCCCGATCATCGCGGTGACATCAAACGAAGCGGTCTCGCGGCGGCTGGCGCTCATTTGGGGCGTGTATACGAAAGAAGCACCGCATGTCAATACAACCGATGAAATGCTCGATGTGGCGGTCGACGCGGCAGTGCGCTCCGGCTTGGTGAAGCACGGCGACTTGGTCGTCATCACGGCCGGCGTGCCGGTCGGCGAAACGGGATCGACGAACTTAATGAAAGTGCACGTCATCAGCGACTTGCTTGCCAAAGGGCAAGGCATCGGCCGCAAGTCGGCATTCGGCAAGGCGGTCGTCGCCAAAACGGCGGAAGAGGCGTGCCAAAAAATGGTAGAGGGCGGCATTTTAGTCACCATCAGCACCGATGCCGATATGATGCCGGCTCTCGAAAAAGCAGCGGCGATCATTACTGAGGAAGGCGGGTTGACGAGCCATGCGGCGGTCGTCGGCTTAAGCCTTGGCATTCCGGTCGTCGTCGGGGTGGAAAATGCCACAAGCTTGTTTAAAGATGGGCAAGAGATCACGGTCGATGGCGGCTTTGGCGCCGTCTACCGCGGCCATGCGAGCGTGTTGTAACGGACGTTGCAGCAAAACAGGGTGTCCCAAAAGCAGCGGGACACCCTTTCGCATCGTCCTGTATACCCATTAAACATCTTTGTGAAACGAAAGATTGTATTCCTATTATAGAAAGCCGAGCTTTTGAGACAGCTCCCTTCGATTACGTGGTCGGCTTGCCGATAATAAAGCGCCAAAGATCACGAAAAACATTGGCGCTATGGAGCGTGCGGATGATGACAAGCGCGACGGGGCCGGCAATCAAGCCGAGAAAGCCGAGCAGCTTGAAGCCGACGAACAAGGCGATGAGCGTGGCGAGCGGATCGAGGCCGATCGTTGAAGAAAGCACTTTCGGCTCCATGATTTGCCGTTGGACGAGGACGACGACATACAGCACGCCCAATCCGATGGCAAACGGAATGTCGCCGCTAGCCATGGTGTAAATGATCCAAGGAACAAATACAATCCCCGTTCCCAAATATGGCAAAAGATCGACGAACCCGATGATCAATGCGATCGTAATGGCGTAATCGACGCGCAAAATAAGCAAGCCGATCAACACGATGACCGTCGTAATCGAAATGAGCGTCGCCTGCGCTTTGATAAAGCCAAACAGCGCCCGCTTTAAATCAAGAAACACCGTTTTTCCGCTTGTGCGGGCTTTCGTCGGCAGCCATTGCTGCGCCATGCGCACGAGACGCCGCCAGTCTTTGCTGATAAAAAACGTCGCCAACAGCGAAAAAATAAACACGGTCGCGGCATTCGGCAGCCAGGCGAGAAGCTGCGGAATGTTTTGCAGGATGCTTTGGACAAATTCACCAACCGTCGTCCCCATTTTTTTTCCGACGGCTTGAATGTTTTGCATAATCGTATCCTGTTGGGTGGCGCTTAAACTTTTAAACATCCCGGCCAAATCTTTGTAAATCGGGATGATTTGGTCGGCGACGAACGTCTCCATATACGTGATCAATGCTTGAAATTTTTCCGGCACGACGCGGGCTAAATATTGCGTTCCCGAAACGATTTCGGCAACAAGAAGCGTGACCAAGCCGGCGACCGCGGCAAACAACATGATGAGCGTGACGCTGACCGCGAGCCAGCGCGGCATTTTCGCTTTCCGCTCCAAAGCATCGACGAGCGGGTTGATGATCATCGCGATGAAAAAGGCGATGATGAACGGATACGTCACCGTCGCGATGTAGTACGCAGCGATGGCGCCGAGCGCGACAGCGGCGATGACAAGAAAAAAGCGCAAAAAGCGATCAACATAAACTCGGGACAATGTTTCACCTCCAACGACGTTCCATATTGATATATTACACGTTTTCTTACGGGGAAGCAAAAAGACAAGTTTCATAGGAAAGGACGGACGACCGTGAACGAACCGGTGTTGTTTTTATTGTTGTTGCTTGCGCTCGGCTTTCTTGCGAAAAACAAGTCGCTTATTGTCGCCGTCGTTGTGCTGTTGGCCATCAAACTTGTCAGCTTGGATCAAAAAGTGCTGCCGATCATTCAGTCCAAAGGGATCAACTGGGGAGTGACGGTCATTACGATCGCCGTGCTCGCTCCCATCGCCTCTGGGGAGATCGGCTTTCGGCAGCTTGTCGGCTCTTTGCAGTCGTTGTCGGCCTGGGTGGCGCTCGCATCTGGCATTTTTGTCGCCTTGATCGCCAAAAATGGAGTAACGCTCCTTGCCCATGACCCGCATATGACAGCGGCGCTTGTGCTCGGAACCATCCTCGCGGTTTCGCTGTTTCATGGGGTGGCGGTTGGTCCATTGATCGGCGCTGGCATTGCCTATACGGTCATCAAAATGGTAGAATATTTTTGATCACCAGGCGGCGTGTGGGATCCTCCGTTTTGAGATGAATGGATTTCTATTTTATTCCTGATCATCATTTCTTTGGCTCTTCACCAAAAGTTGTACTTGATTTTTTCTGAACTCTATTTACGCTTGTAAGGGAAAATCAACAAATCAGTGATTTTTTCAAATCTTTGTGCAGGAAGCTGTATTGCTTGTCAAGTACATGTTGTGGTGAAGAGCCATTTCTTTTGACGTGTGACAGCTGACAAAAGTCTGATAATTGTTTATAATAATAAACGTGAGTGAGTTTTCGGCCAAGCATTGTACAGCTGTTGCGACGGGGCGGTTGCCGCCGGCGTCATGTAAGCACTTTCGCGCGCGCGTTTGTTTTTGCCTCCATTTCGAGCAAGCGCTCATCGGCCATCGGTCGTTATGGCCGGAACTTATGAAGAGAAGGGGAGATTGAACATGACAGTAACCCGTGGGTTAGAGGGAGTTGTGGCCACAACTTCAAGCATCAGTTCGATCATCGATGACACGTTGACGTATGTCGGTTATGACATTGACGATTTAGCCGAAAACGCTTCCTTCGAAGAAGTCGTTTATTTGCTTTGGCATCGCGAACTGCCGACGAAAGAGCAGCTTGAGGAATTAAAGAAACAGTTGGCGGAAAACGCTGAAATTCCAAATGAAATCATTGAACACTTCAAGCTGTATCCGATTGACAAGGTGCATCCGATGGCGGCTTTGCGCACCGCGGTATCGCTTCTCGGCTTGTATGATGAAGAGGCGGATGTGATGACGAAAGAGGCGAATTATCGGAAAGCCATTCGCCTGCAGGCGAAAATCCCGACGATTGTCACCGCCTTCGCCCGCGTGCGCAAAGGGTTGGAACCGGTTGCGCCGCGCAAAGATTTGAGCTTTGCCGCCAATTTCTTGTACATGCTGACCGGCAAAGAACCAGACGACATCGCCACGGAAGCGTTCAACAAGGCGCTCGTGCTGCATGCCGACCACGAGTTGAACGCGTCGACGTTCACGGCGCGCGTCTGCGTAGCCACGCTGTCCGATATGTATTCCGGCATCACGGCGGCGATCGGAGCCTTGAAAGGGCCGCTTCACGGCGGGGCGAACGAAGCGGTGATGAAAATGTTGACGGAAATCGGCACGGTCGACAACGTCGAGCCATACATCCGCAGAAAGCTCGCCAACAAAGAAAAAATTATGGGCTTTGGCCATCGCGTTTACCGAAAAGGCGACCCGCGCGCCAAACATTTGAAAAAAATGTCGGAAAAACTGACGAAGCTCGTCGGCGAGCCGCATTGGTATGAAATGTCGACGAAGATTGAAGAAATCGTCACATCGGAAAAAGCGCTGCCGCCAAACGTTGACTTTTATTCCGCCTCGGTTTACCATTGTTTAGGAATCGATCATGATTTGTTTACGCCGATTTTTGCCGTCAGCCGCACCTCGGGATGGTTGGCTCACATCTTGGAACAATACGACAACAACCGTCTCATCCGTCCGCGCGCTGAGTACACCGGCCCAGGCAAGCGGGCGTACGTGCCGATCGACGAGCGCGGCTAAAACAAGTGGACAAGGCGGTGAAGGCGCGCCTTCACGCCTTTTTATAAAAAAACTGCATTGGGGGTTTTGCTCGTGACGCAAGGAGAAAAAATTACAGTCCAAAATGGTGTGCTCAACGTTCCGAACAACCCGATCATTCCGTTCATCGAGGGGGATGGAACCGGCCCGGACATTTGGGCGGCCGCTTCGCGCGTGCTCGAAGCAGCGGTGGAAAAAGCGTACAAAGGTGAGAAAAAAATCGTTTGGAAGGAAGTGCTCGCTGGTGAAAAAGCGTACAAGCTGACGGGCAGCTGGCTTCCGGATGAAACGCTTGAGACGATCCGCGAATACATAATCGCCATTAAAGGGCCGTTGACGACGCCGGTCGGCGGCGGCATCCGCTCGCTGAACGTCGCGCTCCGCCAAGAGCTCGACCTGTTTGTCTGCTTGCGCCCGGTTCGCTACTTCCCAGGCGTTCCGTCGCCGGTGAAACGCCCGGAAGACACCGATATGGTCATTTTCCGGGAAAACACGGAAGACATCTACGCTGGCATTGAATATGCCAAAGGCACGCCGGAAGTGAAAAAAGTCATCGACTTTTTGCAAAACGAAATGGGCGTGCGCAAAATCCGCTTCCCGGAAACGTCCGGCATCGGCATTAAACCGATTTCCGAACAAGGGACGAAACGGCTTGTGCGCGCGGCGATCAACTACGCGATCGAACACGGCCGCAAGTCGGTGACGCTCGTTCATAAAGGAAACATTATGAAATTCACCGAAGGCGCGTTTAAAAACTGGGGTTATGAACTGGCGGAGGAAGAATTCGCCGACAAAGTGTTCACGTGGGCGCAATACGACCGAATCGTTGAAACGGAAGGCAAGGAAGCGGCGAACAAAGCGCTTGCTGATGCGGAAGCGTCCGGCAAAATCATTATCAAAGATGTCATCGCCGACATCTTCCTGCAACAAATTTTGACGCGTCCGCGCGAATTTGACGTCATCGCGACGATGAACTTAAACGGCGACTACATTTCCGACGCGCTGGCCGCTCAAGTCGGCGGCATCGGCATCGCGCCGGGGGCAAACATCAACTACGAAACCGGCCACGCGATTTTCGAAGCGACGCACGGCACGGCGCCGAAATACGCAGGGCTTGACAAAGTCAACCCATCGTCCGTCATTCTCTCGGGCGTCATGATGTTTGAGCATCTTGGTTGGAACGAAGCAGCGAAATTGATCATCAAAGCGATGGAGAAAACGATCGCTGCGAAAATCGTCACGTATGACTTCGCCCGCCTGATGGAAGGGGCGACGGAAGTGAAATGCTCCGAATTTGCTGATGCGCTCATCCGCAATATGGACTAACCTTTGAAGGAAAGGGATGGCAAACGATGGCGATGAAACGGAAAAAAATCTCGGTGATCGGCGCCGGATTCACGGGGGCGACGACGGCGTTCCTTTTGGCGCAAAAAGAGCTCGGCGACGTCGTGTTGGTCGATATTCCGCAGCTTGAGAACCCAACGAAAGGGAAGGCGCTCGATATGCTCGAGGCAAGCCCGGTGCTCGGCTTTGACGCGAATATCATCGGCACATCGGATTACGCTGACACAGCCGATTCCGACATCGTCGTCATCACAGCAGGCATCGCCCGCAAGCCGGGCATGAGCCGCGACGATTTGGTGACGACGAACCAAAAAATTATGAAGCAAGTGACGAAGGAAGTCGTCAAATACTCGCCGAACTGCTACATCATCGTCTTGACGAACCCGGTCGATGCCATGACATACACGGTGTTTCAAGAGTCCGGGTTTCCGAAAAACCGCGTCATCGGCCAGTCGGGCGTCTTGGATACGGCGCGCTTCCGCACGTTCGTCGCCGAGGAGCTGAACATTTCGGTAAAAGATGTCACTGGGTTTGTTTTAGGCGGCCATGGCGATGACATGGTGCCGCTCGTCCGCTACTCGTACGCCGGCGGCATTCCGCTCGAAAAACTCATTCCGAAAGATCGTTTGGACGCCATCGTTGAGCGGACGCGCAAAGGCGGCGGTGAAATCGTCAACCTGCTCGGCAACGGCAGCGCCTACTACGCACCGGCCGCCTCGCTTGTCGAAATGGTCGAAGCGATTTTGAAAGACCAGCGCCGCATTTTGCCGGCGATCGCCTACCTTGAAGGCGAATACGGCTATGAAGGCATTTATTTGGGCGTGCCGACGATCCTCGGCGGCAACGGCATCGAGAAAGTGATCGAGCTCGAGCTGACCGAAGAGGAAAAAGCGGCGCTCGCCAAATCCGTCGAATCCGTTAAAAATGTCATGCGCATGCTGGAATAGCGGCGAGGCAAAAATTCGGGTATTGCCCCGGATTTTTGCCCACAGTCAATGAAAGCGCTTTCTAGACAACGAAGGGGTGGGAACATGTTGAAAAAACGAAAGCTCGGGAGACGGATCGGGGAAATTCAAGCGGGGGAAAAGCTCGTGTTCCAAGCCGCCATCGAAGACAAAGACTTGCTTCTTTATCTTGGGCTGACGGATGATGCCAATCCGCTCTATATCCAGCATGATTATGCTTCACAGACGCCGTTTGGAAAACCGGTCGTGCCGCCGGTCATGTTGACGGGGATGATCACGTCCGCGGTCTCCAAATATTTGCCAGGCCCGGGCAGCTACATTACGCGGCAGGATCTTCGCTTTCTCCGCCCCGTTTATCATTATGAAACGCTCGAATTTTTGCTCGAAGTCGCCGATGTCGATGAGGCGGGCCATTGCGTGACGTTGTCCGTCATGGCGACGCGCGGTGCGGAAACGGTGCTTGACGGAACGCTGTCTGTCTGCCCGCCGCATACGTTGCCGCGCCTAGACGGGCGGGTGCTCGAGAACTTTTGACCTCATGTTGAAAGCAGCCCCCCACTTCGAAACAAAGGGGGAGTTTTATGCCGCTTTCCGCCAAAGGAAGCCAACCAAACGCGAGAGGCAGTTTTCCGCGGGCAACCTGTCCGCAGGAAAACCGCCCTTTTTTCTTTTTTTGTCCGAATCATGGCGTCAATTGTGGTATCATAAAGGCAGAAACCATTGGACGGGATGGAGGAGCGGCATGGGACGAAAAATTTTAGTTGTCGATGACGAACAGCCGATTGTGACTCTGTTGTCGTACAATTTGGAGAAAGCCGGATTTCACGTCGTGACCGCTCACGATGGCGAAGAGGCGCTCGTGAAAGTAGCGTCCGAGCAGCCGGCGCTCATTATTTTGGACTTGATGCTGCCGAAGCTTGACGGCGTTGATGTGTGCAAGCGGCTTCGCCAGCAGCAAATCATGACGCCGATTTTAATGTTGACGGCTCGCGATGATGAATTTGACAAAGTGCTTGGTCTTGAGCTTGGCGCCGACGACTATATGACAAAGCCGTTCAGCCCGCGCGAAGTCATTGCCCGCGTCAAGGCGATTTTGCGCCGCACGGAGATCGTTCAGCCGGCGGCTGAATCGAGCGAGCGGCTTGTTGTTGGCGAGCTGGAAATTTTTCCGGAACGCTATGAAGCAACGATCGGCGGCAAGCCGCTTGAGCTGACGCCGAAAGAGTTTGAGTTGCTCCTTTATTTGGCTCGCCATAAAGGGCGGGTGTTGACGCGCGACCAGCTGCTCAGCGCCGTGTGGAACTACGAGTTTGCCGGCGATACACGCATTGTCGACGTCCATATCAGCCACTTGCGCGAGAAGATCGAAACCGATACGAAAAAACCGATGTACATTAAAACGGTGCGCGGCCTTGGCTACAAATTGGAGGAACCGAAGCGGCATGAATAGCTTCCGCACCCGCCTTTTGTTTTGGCTCGTGACGCTCATCGCCACGGTGTTGATCGCCCTCGGGCTTTTGCTCGGGCAATTGCTGAAAGATTTTTACGCCGAGACGATGAACAAACGGATGGAAAAAGAGGCCCAAGCGCTTGCGATTTTGCTTGAAAATGAACCGCTCGAGCAAATCCGCGCCGATTTGCAGGAAATGGGGAATGAGCTGTCGTCCCGCATCACCGTGCTCGATAAAGAAGAACGGGTGCGGTTTGACAGCGGTCGCGTCGCAGCGATCAGCGACAAAGACCATGAGCGCATCGTCCGCGCGATTTTGCGCAAAAAGCAGTTTCCCCGTTTTTCCGTGATTGAAAAAACAAACGACGTCTATTACTACATCGTCCCGTACGAGCGCGGTGAGCGGAGCGGGTACGTCGTGTTAAGCACACCGACGAGCTCACTCCAAAAAGTAAACGAGCAAATTTGGGGCGTGCTCACGAGCAGCCTCGGGATGGCGCTCGTTGTCATCATCGCTCTCGTCTGGAAAATCGCCAATCAATATATGAAGCCGATTGAAGAAGCGACGAAAGTGGCGTTTGAGCTGGAAAAAGGCAATTACGCCGCCCGTGTGCCCGATGGTGAATATAACGAGGCCGGGATGCTTGTGCGCTCGATCAACCGGCTGGCCCGCCATTTGCAGGAGATGAGCAGGGCGCGGGAAATTCAGACCGATCGGCTTCACACGCTCATTGAAAACGTCGGCAGCGGCCTGTTGTTTATTGACCACCGCGGACATATTTCTCTCATCAATCGGGCGTTCCAGACTCAGTTTCATCTCGATCCGTCGGATTGTTTACACCGTCCGTACGCCGATGTGCTGCCGCATGGCGACATCGTCCGGTTTATCGATGATATTTTCATCACCGAAACGACGATGCGCCGGCATATGCGGCTGACGATTGGCATCGAGCGGAAACATTTCGATGTATACGGGGCTCCCATCATTGGCACGAACGCCGAATGGAAAGGGATTGTCGTCGTGTTTCACGACATTACGGAGCTGAAGCGTCTTGAGCAAATCCGCAAAGACTTTGTCGCCAACGTTTCGCACGAATTGAAAACGCCGGTGACGTCCATCAAAGGATTCGCCGAAACGCTATTGGATGGCGCCATGAAGGATGAAGCGGCGCTCGAACATTTTTTGACCATCATCTTAAAAGAAAGCGAACGGCTGCAAACGCTCGTTGAGGAACTGTTGGACTTGTCGAAAATCGAGCAGCACGGATTTCAGCTGCAACTCGAAGACGTGGATATCGCTCAAGTCATCGCCGAAGCGGCTGCTGTGTTTCGCCAAAAAGCGGCGGAAAAACAAATTGATTTGCATATCGAATCGCCATCCGGGCTTGTCATCCGCGGTGACAGAAATCGGATGAAGCAAATTTTGCTGAACTTGCTCGCCAACGCCATCACGTATACGCCGGAGCACGGACGGGTCGCTGTCGAGGCGGAAGAGACGGAGAAAGAAGTGCTGATCCATGTGAAAGACACCGGAATCGGCATTGAGGAAAAGGAAATCCCGCGCATTTTTGAGCGTTTTTACCGCGTCGACAAGGCGCGCAGCCGCGATTCCGGCGGAACGGGGTTGGGCCTTTCGATTGTGAAACATTTGGTTGAGGCTCACCATGGATATATTACCGTAGCGAGCAAAGTGGGGCGCGGCACCGTGTTCACGATCCATTTTCCAAAGCCGGGACGGTAGCCGGCTTCTTTTGATCATCTCCAACTGAGAAGCCTCCCATTTTTCAGCGTGAGCGTAAGCAGGGGATGAATCGGCGCCTCCCATCATGGTGGGAGAGCGTTCAAGGCAAGCCGCAGGCATGGTACAATAGGACAAGGAAGCATCCGAGGAGGGATGAGATTGAAAAAAAAGCTTGTTTTAATCGACGGCAGCAGCGTGGCGTACCGCGCCTTTTTTGCCTTGCCGCTTTTGCATAACGACAAAGGCATCCATACGAACGCCGTCTACGGGTTTACGATGATGTTGAATAAAATTTTGGCGGAAGAAGAGCCAACTCATATGCTTGTCGCGTTTGACGCCGGGAAAACGACGTTCCGGCATGAAGCGTTTCAAGAGTATAAAGGTGGGCGCCAGCAGACGCCACCGGAGCTGTCGGAGCAGTTTCCGCTGTTGCGCGAGCTGCTGAGGGCATATCGCATCCCCGCCTATGAACTCGAGAACTACGAAGCGGACGATATTATCGGAACGCTTGCCGCCCGCGCTGAGCAGGAAGGGTTTGAGGTGAAAGTCATTTCCGGCGACCGCGATCTGACCCAGCTCGCCTCCCCCCATGTGACGGTGGACATTACGAAAAAAGGGATTACCGATATCGAACCATACACGCCGCAGACGGTCCGCGAAAAATACGGCTTAACTCCGGAACAAATCGTTGATTTGAAAGGATTGATGGGCGACAAATCGGACAACATCCCCGGAGTGCCGGGCATCGGGGAAAAGACGGCGGTCAAGCTGCTCAGGCAATTCGGCACGGTCGAAAATGTGCTTGCCTCCATTGACGAGATCAAAGGCGAAAAGTTGAAAGAAACGCTGCGCCAACACCGGGAGATGGCGCTGTTAAGCAAAAAGCTCGCCGCCATTCGCCGCGACGCCCCGGTCGAGCTCTCGCTTGATGACATCGTCTATCAAGGGGAAGACCGGGAGAAAGTGGTCGCTTTATTTAAAGAGCTTGGGTTTCAATCGTTTTTAGAGAAAATGGAATCGCCGTCATCAGAAGAGGAAAAACCGCTTGCCAAGATGGCATTTACGCTTGCTGACCGCGTGACGGAGGAGATGCTTGCCGACAAGGCGGCGCTTGTCGTTGAAGTGGTCGAGGAAAATTATCATGATGCGCCGATCGTCGGCATCGCTGTGGTCAACGAACATGGACGGTTTTTCCTGCGCCCGGAGACGGCGCTTGCCGATCCGCAGTTTGTCGCCTGGCTTGGTGATGAAACGAAGAAAAAAAGCATGTTTGACTCAAAGCGCGCGGCAGTCGCCTTGAAATGGAAAGGAATTGAGCTATGCGGCGTTTCCTTTGATTTATTGCTGGCCGCCTATTTGCTTGATCCGGCGCAAGGTGTTGATGATGTAGCTGCCGCAGCCAAAATGAAGCAATACGAAGCGGTGCGCCCGGATGAAGCGGTGTATGGCAAAGGGGCGAAGCGGGCCGTGCCGGATGAGCCAGTGCTCGCCGAGCATCTCGTCCGCAAGGCGGCGGCGATTTGGGAGCTCGAACGGCCGTTTTTGGATGAGCTGCGCCGCAACGAACAAGATCGGTTGCTCGTCGAGCTCGAGCAGCCGTTGTCTTCGATTTTGGCGGAAATGGAATTTGCCGGAGTGAAAGTGGATACGAAGCGGCTCGAACAGATGGGCAAAGAGCTCGCCGAGCAGCTCGGCACGGTCGAGCAGCGCATTTATGAGCTCGCCGGCCAAGAATTCAACATCAATTCACCGAAACAGCTCGGCGTCATTTTATTTGAAAAACTGCAGCTGCCCGTCTTGAAAAAAACGAAAACCGGCTACTCCACTTCGGCGGATGTGCTTGAAAAACTTGCGCCTTATCACGAGATCGTGGAAAACATTTTGCATTACCGCCAGCTTGGCAAGTTGCAGTCGACGTATATTGAAGGATTGCTGAAAGTCGTGCGACCCGATACAAAGAAGGTGCATACGATTTTCAATCAGGCGTTGACGCAAACCGGACGGCTCAGCTCGACGGAGCCGAACTTGCAAAACATTCCGATTCGGCTTGAGGAAGGACGGAAAATCCGCCAAGCGTTCGTGCCGTCGGAGTCTGATTGGCTCATTTTCGCCGCCGACTACTCACAAATTGAGTTGCGCGTCCTCGCCCATATTGCGGAAGATGACAATTTAATGGAAGCGTTCCGCCGCGATTTGGATATCCATACGAAAACAGCGATGGACATTTTCCAAGTGAGCGAGGACGAAGTGACGCCCAACATGCGCCGTCAGGCGAAGGCGGTCAACTTTGGGATCGTTTACGGGATCAGTGATTACGGCTTGGCGCAAAACTTAAATATTTCGCGCAAAGAGGCGGCTGAATTCATCGAGCGCTACTTCGAAAGCTTCCCTGGCGTGAAGCGGTATATGGAAAACATTGTGCAAGAAGCAAAACAGAAAGGGTATGTGACGACGCTGCTGCATCGGCGCCGCTATTTGCCGGATATCACGAGCCGCAACTTCAACGTCCGCAGCTTTGCTGAACGGATGGCGATGAACACGCCGATTCAAGGGAGCGCCGCTGACATTATTAAAAAGGCGATGATCGATCTGAACGCCAGACTGAAGGAAGAGCGGCTGCAAGCGCGCCTTTTGCTGCAGGTGCATGACGAGCTCATTTTGGAGGCGCCGAAAGAAGAGATGGAGCGGCTGTGCCGGCTCGTTCCGGAAGTGATGGAGCAAGCGGTCACACTTCGCGTGCCGCTCAAAGTCGATTACCATTATGGCTCGACGTGGTATGACGCGAAATAAAGAGAAGTCTTGGTGTGGAGCGCCGGCATCCCTAAGAAGGCCTGTGATGGAATGAAAAAGCAGTTTCACAACGACTCTTCTCCAGTTGGGAAGCCTTGAACATCGAGCCGTCCTTCTCAACCAACATGACCGATTTTGTGAAAATCAGCGTTTCTCACCGGCCTTTTAGGCAGAATCTTTCGGTGCGACGATTCTCGGCTGCAACTCGATGAATGGGAGCGAAACAGCTGCCGCCCCATGGAGAATCTTTCTCTCGGCGGATGAACCGGCGTCAATGTGAAAGCGTCGGCAGGAACGATGCAGGAAAACGGAGGAAAGGGGGGATCGCCATGCCGGAATTGCCGGAGGTGGAAACGATCCGTCGTACGCTTTTGCCGCTTATTGTCGGAAAAACGATTGAGGATGTGCGCATCTTTTGGCCGAACATCATCCGCCATCCGCGAGACCCCGAGGCGTTTGCGGCAAGAATGATCGGACAGACGGTGCGTGGTTTGGAACGGAGAGGGAAATTTTTGAAATTCCTGCTCGACCGCGATGCACTCATTTCCCATTTGCGCATGGAAGGGCGCTACGCCGTTGCTTCTGCCCTCGAGCCGCTCGAACCGCATACGCACGTCGTGTTTTGCTTCACGGACGGCAGCGAACTCCGTTACCGCGACGTGCGCAAGTTCGGAACGATGCACGTTTATGCCAAAGAAGAAGCTGACCGTCGGCCGCCGCTTGCTGAGCTTGGGCCGGAGCCGCTTTCCCCGGCGTTTTCCCCAGCTGTATTGGCGGAGCGGGCGGTGAAAACGAAACGGTCGGTCAAAGCGTTGCTCCTTGATCAGACGGTCGTGGCTGGGTTTGGCAATATTTATGTCGACGAATCGCTGTTTCGCGCCGGCATTCTTCCCGGCCGGCCGGCCGCCTCTCTCTCCAGCAAAGAGATCGAGCGCCTGCATGAGGAAATGGTGGCGACGATCGGCGAGGCGGTCATGAAAGGGGGAAGCACGGTACGCACGTACGTGAACACGCAAGGGGAAGCGGGTGCGTTTCAGCATAGCTTGTTCGTCTACGGACGCAAAGGAGAGCCATGCAAACGATGCGGCACGCCGATTGAAAAAACGGTCGTCGCCGGCCGCGGCACGCATTATTGCCCGCGCTGCCAGCGCTAGGCGGCGTGTAAAAAGGAGAGGGGTTCCATGACGTTGACGATCGGATTGACCGGCGGGATCGCCAGCGGCAAAAGCACGGTGAGCGCGATGATGCGCGAGCTCGGCCTTCCGGTCATTGATGCTGACGAAGCGGCGCGCGCCGTCGTCCGACCGGGGGAAGACGCCTACCGTCAGATTGTCGCCGCCTTCGGTCCGGGCATTTTGCAGACAAATGGAGAGATCGATCGGGCGAAACTCGGGGCGATCGTGTTCAACGACGAAGAAGAACGGAAAAAGCTAAACGCCATCGTTCACCCGGCGGTGCGTCAGAAAATGCTCGCGGAGAAAGAAGCGCTCGTCCGTTCCGGGGCGAAAACGGTCGTATTGGACATTCCGCTTTTATTTGAAAGCGGATTGACATCCTGGGTCGATAAAGTACTTGTCGTGTATGTTGACGATGACATCCAGCTTCGCCGGCTGATGGAGCGGAACGGGTTCACTGAGGAAGAAGCGCGCGCCCGCATTTGCGCTCAATGGCCGCTGGCGGAAAAAATGAAGCGGGCCGACGCGGTCATCAACAATAACGGAACGAGGGAAGAGACACGCCGTCAGCTGTTGGCTATTTTGAAACAATGGGACGCCTTGGAAAAATAGGAGTCTTTTTTGTTCGCTTTCAGTCATTTTGTTCTCCACATTCCCTAAAAATATGATATACTATTTATACAAATATAAGAAAATAGTATAACATATATGAGAGGAGAACAAAGTGAATGAAGGCGAAAGTGGCGATTAACGGTTTCGGACGAATCGGACGGATGGTGTTCCGGCGCGCCATCAATTCCCCTGATCTCGACATTGTGGCGGTGAACGCCAGCTATCCGCCGGAAACGTTAGCCCATTTAGTGAAATATGACTCAAACCACGGCAAATTTGACGGTGAGGTCATCGCCTTGGAAGACGGCCTGCTCGTCAACGGCAAAAAAGTGAGGCTGTTAAACTCGCGCGACCCGAAACAGCTGCCGTGGAAAGAGCTTGATATCGATATTGTGATTGAAGCGACCGGAAAATTCAACGATCGTGAAAAGGCGAGCCTTCACCTTGAGGCAGGGGCGAAGCGCGTCATTTTAACCGCCCCGGGCAAAAATGAAGATGTGACGATCGTTGTTGGCGTCAACGAGCATATGCTTGACATCGACCGCCATTTCATCATTTCGAACGCCTCGTGTACGACAAACTGTTTGGCTCCGGTCGTCAAAGTGCTCGATGAAGCGTTTGGGATTGAAAACGGCCTGATGACGACGGTTCACGCGTATACGAACGACCAAAAAAACATCGACAACCCGCATAAAGATTTGCGCCGCGCCCGCTCATGCGCGCAGTCGATCATCCCGACGACAACGGGAGCGGCGAAAGCGCTTGGCCTAGTGCTGCCGCATTTAAAAGGGAAGCTTCATGGCATGGCGCTCCGCGTCCCGACGCCGAACGTCTCGCTCGTCGACTTGGTCGTCGACTTGAAGCGCGATGTGACGGTTGATGAGGTGAACGAGGCGCTGATCCGCGCTGCCAACGGCCCATTGAAAGGCATCTTGGATTTCACGATGGAGCCGCTTGTCTCGATCGATTTCAATACGAATCCGCATTCTGCGATTATCGACGGCCTGTCGACGATGGTGATGGAAGGGCGAAAAGTGAAAGTGCTCGCTTGGTATGACAATGAATGGGGCTATTCGTGCCGCGTCGTTGATTTAGCCCATCTTGTCGCGGCCAAAATGAATGAGCGTCTCAGCGTCAATGCGTAACAGCGGTTCGATGTGAAGCGCGCCGCCTGCGCTATGGCTTTTGCGATCCGCACAAACGGATCGGGCCACGGTGCGGGCGTGGGCGCTTTTTCTCTTTTTTATGCAAAAAAATTAAAAAAGCCTGTTGCAAAAACCCCCTAAACAAAGTATACTATGTCTCGTGAACTTCTTAACGGCAAGGGTAATGTGACTACTTAAAGGGTTAGGACCTCTTAGGACTAACTTTCCCCCGTGGTAGTTATACATGCCATTTTGCAACTCACCTTCTGTTTTTTTATTTGTTTGAGAAAATTGGTTAAAGGGGGATTCTTTTCATGGACACGATGGGTCGTCACGTTATCTCGGAACTTTGGGGATGCGACTTTGACAAACTGAATGATATTGATTTTATTGAAAAAACGTTCGTTGACGCCGCGTTAAAGTCGGGAGCGGAGATTCGCGAAGTGGCGTTCCATAAATTCGCTCCGCAAGGCGTAAGCGGGGTCGTCATTATTTCGGAATCGCATTTGACGATTCACACGTTTCCCGAACACGGCTATGCGAGCATTGATGTGTATACATGCGGCCATTTAGACCCGACGATTGCCGCCGATTACATTGCCGAAATGCTGGGCGCGCAAACGCGGGAAACGATCGAACTTCCGCGCGGCATGCGCCCAATCGAAGTGAAAAAGGCGCAGGCGCTGTAATTGGATCATGATAAACCGAAAGGAGCGTAAGCGAAACGCTCCTTTTTTTGCGCCCTCGGCGGTACAACAGCGGCGAAAATCATGGTATGATGGAAGAAAAAGAATGACTAGGGAGACGTGGCAATGAGCATGTGGAAAACACTCAAATACGCCTTCACAAACCATTGTGAAACGCGGGAAAATCATGAAGATGAAGAGCTAAGAAGCCATTATTACAAAGCGACGAACCGCGCTGTGATCGATGCGGTCAAGGAGCTGCTCTCGTCGCTGCCTGGCGCCGAGCTCGTTTCTGTTTCCGAAGAGCGCGGCGAAATTTGTGCACAAACAAGGCGCGGCAAAAAGTTGTTTATCGTCGCTACCGTCATTTCCGTGCGGCCGTTTGAAACGGCGGTCGACTTTTCCGCGACGACGGAGACGAAGCTATTGCCGTTTGATTTTGGGCATAGCCGGGCGGTCATTCTCGATTTGTATCGGAAGCTCGACGCCCGCCTGCCCTATATCGGTTCCGGACTGAACAGCTAACTATATCTTGTCTGCTTTCGTCCATTCCGGTATGATAGAAAATAAGAAGATCAACGGAGTGGATGTTATGCGATGTCCTTCATGCCATCATCAAGGCACGCGCGTGCTTGACTCGCGCCCGGTTGAAGAGGGTCGTTCGATCCGCCGCCGGCGGGAGTGCGAACAGTGCCATTATCGGTTTACGACGTTTGAGCGGATCGAGGAGCCGCCGCTGATTGTTGTGAAAAAAGAGGGGACGCGCGAAGAATTTAGCCGGGAGAAAATTTTGCGCGGCTTGATCAAAGCGTGCGAGAAGCGGCCGGTGGCGCTCGAGGAGCTTGAAAAAGTGACGCAGGAAATTGAGCGCGAACTGCGCAATCAAGGCGTCTCGGAAGTGAAAAGCGAAACGATCGGCGAAATGGTGATGGAGCGCCTGTCACACATCGATGAGGTCGCCTATGTCCGCTTCGCTTCCGTCTATCGGCAGTTTAAAGATATTAATGTGTTCATTGAAGAACTGAAAGAGCTGATCAAAAAAGGGCAACGGTAAAAAGGGCTTTGGCGTTAGGCGGCAAGCCCTTTTTTTCAACGTCTTTTCGGCAGGAAAGGGGAGAGCCGGTTTGAAACGAATACGGCGAAATGGAAGGTCGGAGCGATGCAACACCATTGGAAAGAGCTGATTGCTGTCGACCGTTATACCGTGCAAAGCCGTGGGGTGTTGCAAGAGGTGGACCGTAAAGTGCTGACGCTGCTTTACCAGCCGCTCATCGGCTGCCGGGCGTTGGCGCTTTATATGACGCTTTGGGGGGAGCTTGAGCTGCTTGACGGCCAGGAAGCGACCCATCATCGGCTTATGGCGCTCATGCAGTGCGGACTGCCGGACATTTACAGCGAACGGTTGAAACTCGAAGGAATCGGGCTGCTCGACACATACGTCCACGCTAAAGAGGCGGATGAACCGAAGCTGTTTCTTTATGAGCTGCGCCCGCCGTTGGCGCCAGACCAGTTTTTCCGCGACGAGATGTTGAGCGTTTTTTTGCACCGGCAAGTCGGCCGCCACTTGTTTATCCAGCTGAGCAACTTTTTTGCCCGTCCGTCCATTGATGAAACGAAATTCACCCAGGTGACGCGGTCGTTTTCCGACGTGTTTTCGGCCGTGCCCGCTGAACAAATCGTCGCCGGCCTCAGCGAAGAAGCCGGGCCCGAGCTGCTTGAAGGGAAGGATCACATCAGGCGGGATGAGGCGTCGTATGTGCTTGATGATGATGTATTCGACTTTGAGCTGTTTTTTGCCGGCCTGTCCAAGCAGCTTGTGCCGCGCCGAGCGGTGACAGCGAAAGTGAAGGAAGCGATTAAAAAGCTGGCGTTTTTATACGGCATTCCGCCGCTTGAGATGCAAAAACTGGTCCTTGGCGTCATCGATCCGGCCTATCATATCGATATTGACGCGTTGCGCCGGGCGGCGCGCGAATGGTATGAGCTCGAACATGGCGGTGTCGAGCCGCGCCTCGTCGAACGAGTGCAGCCGCTCGCCTACCGGACGATGGAAAACATCGAACCGCGCACAAAAGAGGAGCAACTAATGAAACAGCTGGAAACAATTTCCCCGCGCCAGCTGCTGAAAGAGATTTCAGGCGGCGCTGAGCCGTCGCTGGCTGATTTGCAGCTGATCGAAGATGTGATGTTTAAGCAACAGCTGCTCCCCGGGGTTGTCAACGTGCTCATTTATTATGTCATGCTCCGGACGAATATGAAGCTGTCGAAAAAATATGTAGAAAAAATCGCCAGCCATTGGGCGCGCAAAAAGGTGAAAACCGTGAAGGAAGCCATGGAGCTGGCGAAAGAAGAGGCGAAAACATACCAAAACTGGGCGAACGAAAAGGAAAAAGGGACGCGGACGGTGCGCAAAGTCGTGCGCACGGAAATCGTCCCGGACTGGCTGAACATGGATTACAGCCAGCCGGATGATGATGATTTTGACGTCGAACAGGCGCGCAAAGAGCTTGAGGAACGGCTGAAAAAATACCGTGATGAATCATAGAGGGAAAAGCCATGGAACGAGTAAACCACCTGTTGCAGCGGTTGCTTGGCAATCAACGGTTTAAACAACGCTACGAACAAATGAAACGCTACATTTTGGAGCATCCGGACGTGCAGCCGTTTTTGCGGGCGCACGAACGGCAATTGTCGGCCGATGCGGTTGACCGCAGCTTGATGAAGCTGTATGAGTTCATCGAGCAGCACGGGAATTGCCGCCAATGTCCGGGCCTTGAGCGATGCAACAACATGCTGCCGGGGTACCATCCAAATTTGGTGGTCAACGGTGGAAGGATCGACGTTGAGTACGACCGCTGCCCAAAAAAAGTGCAGCATGACGAGCGAAAACGGCAAGAGTCGCTCATTCAAAGCATGTTCATGCCGCGCGAAATCTTGCGTGCTTCGCTCTCTGACGTCGATCTCAATGACGATGGGCGGATCAAAGCGATCCGATTTGCCGAGCGGTTTGTGGCGGAATACGAGCCAGGGAAAAAAATGAAAGGCTTGTATTTGCACGGATCGTTTGGGGTGGGCAAAACGTATTTGCTCGCCGCGATCGCCAACGAGCTGGCGAAGCGAAACGTTTCGTCGCTGATCGTCTACGTGCCCGAGCTGTTTCGTGAGATGAAACATTCGCTTCAAGACCAGACGATGAACGAAAAGCTTGATTATATCAAAAAAGTGCCGGTGCTGATGCTCGATGATCTTGGGGCGGAGGCGATGTCAAGCTGGGTGCGCGATGATGTGTTTGGCCCGATCTTGCAATACCGGATGTTTGAAAACTTGCCGACGTTTTTCACGTCGAACTTTGATATGCAGCAGCTCGCCCATCATTTGACGTATTCGCAGCGCGGCGAAGAAGAGAAGGTGAAGGCGGCGCGCATTATGGAGCGAATCCGCTATTTGGCCTATCCGATTGAAATCACTGGACCGAACCGCCGCGAGCAAAATATATAAAGGCGATTTGAAACGTTGCCGTTTGCACAGGCATGTTGATTAACCCATAAAAACTAGTTGAGCAGGTTCTGTTTCTAGCTTTTCTGCCGTAGTCGGCAAGCGGTTCGTTTGCCGACTGGGGCTGACCCAAAAGGGTAATTTCCCTTAAACAAAACACAACATATTGTTTCTTAATTTAATTGTTTTATGCCTGTATACGGTAATAAGAAAGGGTGTCCCGATCCTTTTGGGGCACCCTCTCCTCGAACAATGAACGCCGCTAAGCTTTGTGGTTTTTTAGTCTAAACAGCCCGTTGTCCCCATATATATAAACCAAGCATGCCTTTCGGGCTAAAGGGGGGACAGCGGGTGATCGAAATCCATTTTGACGAGGCAAGCGAGGCGGAAAAATTGGTTGGGCTGCTAGATCACCGGCAACCGGATGACGGTCCGCTGTTTCATGCCGCTTATGACGGGAACAAAACCGTGGCGGTTTACATACAGGGCGAGGAGAAGCGTGTGCTTGAGGAGCATATCATCCCAGCGATGACGGCGTTTATGCAGGAGGTGATGGAAGACCGGCTGCTGCTATCCATCATTGCCAATGTTTTTTATTTCCGCGACGTCGAAGAACAGCAGCAAATTTTGGCCCTCGCTCATTCATTTTTGGACGGCGAGCGGCGCGATTACCGGAAAAGCGCGGCGTTTGCCGCCTCGCGCACCGTGATGTTGCGCGACGCTTTTGCCTCCTTTTTGCGCGACGGCTTGTCATTTTCGTTTTCTTCGTTCGTTACGTTCCGGTTAAAGCCGTATATGGAGCGCCTCCAACATTATGTCGAGCTGGCGATTGATGAATACAAGCTGGAGCAGGAGTATCAAAATTTTGTGCAAATGCTGCGCGACTGCCTGGCTGGCCGGACGCCGCAATGGCCGCGCCTGTATTTGGTGCACGATCCGCCGCACTTCGTATTTTACGACAGCGAGCGGCGGGAGCTGTCGGCGGCGGAAGTGAGACAGTTGATCGACCGCCATCTCGTCTTCAGCCAGCCGATGTATATTGATGCATCGGTGCTCGCTCCGCTTGTCTCGCTCGCTCCGGCGGAAATTGAGCTGTACACCGATCATCCGGATGACGGCATGGTGCAGACACTGCAAAACGTGTTTCAAGAACGGCTGATCGTCTGCCGCCGCGCCGATTTTTCCCGCTTGTTTGCCGCCAACGCTGGAAATGGGGGAGAAGCTTGATTTTTCCTGCTGTTTTCGCTATAATGACGTCATGAATATGGATGAATACAAGCGATGACGAGGACATGGGCGCATTTTTACGGTTTCCAGAGAGGGAAGGCAGCGGCTGGAACCTTCCTAACACGAAAAATGCGCTTACCCCCTCAGAGCTGCGGCAGCGAACGCAACGCCCAGTAGTTGCCGCCGGTGGACGACCGTTATTCTTGTTGAGCCATGGCATGGCGAGGCGTTGCCATGGGAAGAAGGGTGGAACCACGATGAAAACTCGTCCCTTTAGGAGGGAGGAGTTTTTTTATTTTTCCATTTTCATCATCATGACAAAGGAGTGATTGCCAATGCCAGACGTCATTCGCATCACGTTCCCAGATGGGGCGGAAAAGGAGTTTCCGAAGGGGACGACGACGGAAGACATCGCTGCCTCGATCAGCCCGGGGCTGAAGAAAAAAGCGATCGCCGGCAAACTGAACGGCCGGTTCGTTGATTTGCGCACGCCGCTTCACGAAGATGGCGAGCTTGTCATCATTACCCAAGACATGCCGGAGGCGCTTGACATTTTGCGCCATAGCACCGCCCACTTAATGGCGCAGGCGATCAAGCGGCTGTATGGCAACGTCAAGCTCGGCGTCGGTCCGGTCATTGAAAACGGCTTTTACTATGATATCGACATGGAGCGTAAGCTGACGCCAGACGACCTCCCGAAAATCGAAGCGGAAATGCGCAAGATTGTCAAAGAAAATTTGGACATCGTCCGCAAAGAAGTGAGCCGCGAAGAAGCCATCCGGCTGTATGAAGAAATCGGCGATGAGTTGAAGCTCGAGTTGATCGCCGATATTCCGGAAGGCGAGCCGATTTCGATTTATGAGCAAGGCGAGTTTTTCGACCTTTGCCGCGGCGTGCACGTGCCGTCGACTGGAAAAATCAAAGAGTTCAAGCTGCTCAGCATCTCGGGGGCCTACTGGCGCGGCGACAGCAACAACAAAATGCTGCAGCGCATCTACGGCACGGCCTTTTTCAAAAAGGAAGACTTGGATCGTTATTTGCGCCTGCTTGAAGAAGCGAAAGAGCGCGATCACCGCAAATTAGGCAAAGAGCTTGAGCTGTTTACGACATCGCAACAAGTCGGACAAGGCTTGCCGCTATGGCTGCCGAAAGGAGCGACGATCCGCCGCATTATCGAACGGTACATCGTCGACAAAGAAGTGGCGCTCGGATACGATCATGTCTACACACCGGTGCTCGGCAGCGTCGAGCTGTACAAGACATCGGGCCATTGGGACCATTACAAAGAAAACATGTTCCCGCCGATGGAGATGGACAACGAAGAACTTGTGCTTCGTCCGATGAACTGCCCGCACCATATGATGATTTACAAAAGCAAGCTGCACAGCTACCGCGAGCTGCCGATCCGCATCGCCGAGCTCGGCACGATGCACCGCTATGAAATGTCTGGAGCGCTTACCGGCCTGCAGCGCGTCCGCGGCATGACGCTCAACGACGCCCACATTTTCGTGCGCCCGGACCAAATCAAAGACGAGTTCAAGCGCGTCGTCAACTTGATTTTGGAAGTCTATAAGGATTTCGGCATTGAGGAATACTCGTTCCGCTTGTCTTACCGCGATCCGCATGACAAAGAAAAATATTACGATGACGATGAAATGTGGGAAAAAGCCCAACGCATGCTGCGGGAAGCCATGGACGAGCTCGGCCTCGACTACTACGAAGCGGAAGGGGAAGCGGCGTTTTACGGGCCGAAGCTCGATGTGCAAGTGCGCACGGCGCTTGGCAAAGACGAGACGCTCTCGACGGTGCAGCTTGACTTCCTGTTGCCCGAGCGCTTTGATTTGACGTACATTGGCGAGGATGGGAAGCCGCATCGTCCGGTCGTCATCCATCGCGGCGTCGTCTCGACGATGGAGCGGTTTGTCGCGTTCCTCATCGAGGAGTATAAAGGTGCGTTTCCGACATGGCTCGCCCCGGTTCAAGTCAAAGTGATCCCCGTGTCGCCGGAGGCGCACCTCGATTACGCGTATGACGTGCAGCGGACGTTGAAAGAACGCGGCTTCCGCGTCGAAGTCGACGAGCGCGACGAAAAAATCGGCTATAAAATCCGCGAAGCGCAAATGCAAAAAATCCCGTACATGCTCGTTGTCGGCGATAAAGAAGTGTCTGAGCGAGCGGTCAACGTCCGCCGCTATGGCGAAAAAGAAAGCCAGACGATGGGGCTTGACGAGTTTATGGCCTTGCTCGCTGACGATGTGCGGGAAAAACGGACAAGATTAGGGAAAGCGCAATAAACCGTTGACAGGCGACATAAACGTTCAAGCGCCACAAGGAAGCAACGGTGGCGATGGCCCATGTCATGGGCGGTTTTTCAAAGAAATGGCGGCGTGAACAAGATTTTCTCTTGCCAATTGAATGTTGATCCGCTATAATAAAGGGCGTTGTGTTTATCAAGATCCGCTCCTTGACATGCCATCGCCAAGGTGGTATAGTGTATAAAGTGGAATGATGGCTTGTTTGTAACAAAAGCAGAAGCACCCCGCTTCTCACCTGACCGACGCCAAGACGGCTGTTGGCAGGTTGTTACGGTTCGTCAATGCGAGTGTAAGGACGTACTGCGCGGGTGCTTTGTGCATCTGCGCTTTTTTTTGGCTGGAAGTGGGGCTCTGCTGGCAAACAAGCCAGTCGGAAAAAACCTTGGAGGTGGCTCATTATTAGCAAAGATTTTATTATCAACGAACAAATTCGTGCCCGTGAAGTGCGCTTGATCGACCAAAACGGCGAACAGCTTGGCATCAAGTCGAAGCAGGAGGCGCTTGAGATTGCGGCAAGACGCAACTTGGATCTTGTGCTTGTCGCGCCGAACGCCAAACCGCCCGTTTGCCGCATCATGGACTACGGCAAATTCCGCTTCGAGCAGCAGAAGAAAGAGAAAGAAGCGCGCAAAAAACAAAAAGTGATCAACGTCAAAGAGGTGCGCCTCAGCCCGACGATCGAGGAGCATGACTTCAACACGAAGCTGCGCAATGCGCGCAAGTTTTTGGAAAAAGGCGATAAAGTGAAGGCGACGATCCGCTTTAAAGGTCGGGCGATCACCCATAAAGAAATTGGGCAGCGCGTCCTTGACCGCTTCTCGGAAGCGTGCGCCGACATTGCCGTTGTCGAAACGGCGCCGAAAATGGACGGGCGCAACATGTTTTTAGTGCTCGCACCGAAAAACGACAACAAGTAAGGAGGAACCTGCGATGCCAAAAATGAAAACTCACCGCGGCTCGGCGAAACGGTTCAAAAAAACGGCCAGCGGCAAATTAAAACGCGGCCACGCGTACACGAGCCACTTGTTTGCCAATAAAACGAAAAAACAAAAGCGTCATCTCCGCAAAGCGACGCTTGTCTCGCCTGGCGATTTCAAACGCATCCGCCAAATGCTTGACAACTTGAAATAACGACCGACTATAGGAGGGAACGATTATGCCACGCGTAAAAGGTGGACCAGTGACGCGCAGACGTCGCAAAAAAGTGTTAAAACTCGCAAAAGGCTATTTCGGCGCGAAACACGCATTATATAGAGTCGCGAACCAACAAGTGATGAAATCGCTCATGTATGCGTATCGCGACCGCCGTCAACGGAAGCGCGACTTCCGCAAACTGTGGATTGTCCGCATCAACGCAGCGGCTCGCCAAAATGGCTTGTCCTACAGCCGTTTGATGCACGGCTTGAAGCTGGCCGGCGTGGAAGTGAACCGGAAAATGCTCGCCGACTTGGCGGTGAACGACCAAGCGGCATTTGCTCAACTCGCCGATTTGGCGAAAGCGAACTTGAATAAGTAACCATGACGGCCATCCTAACAAAGGGTGGCCGTTTTTTTTTCGGCAACGAAATGGGGGGCTTGAAAGCCGATCAGCGCTGCTGTTTTTCTGTCAAGGAAAGGGATGGATATGGTACAATACGGAATAGCGATCAATCTTCTTGCCTTTTTTATGATGGGGCTCGACAAACAAAAAGCGAAACGCCGCCGCTTTCGCATCGCCGAGCGGACGCTTTGGCTGCTGGCGTTTGCGGGCGGGGCCATCGGTGCGGCAGCTGGAATGTACACGTTTCGCCATAAAACGCGCCATCGGGCTTTTGGCTATGGCTTGCCGCTGTTGGCAGCGGTGGAGCTGTTTCTCTATTGGCGATGGATGAGGTAGAAAGGGGAGGAGAGAGTCAACTACTCCCACTTAGCTAACGCTTGAAGTGGGGGCTTGCAACTCCCCAGAAGTGCAAACGGACTTCGTCCTCCTTCCTTGACTTGGGGTTGCATCAGGGGGCAGGTTGACGACTACCCAACGACGCAGGTCATGCCTGCATCGTTACCGATTCTCTCGGTGTGTCTGTTGGCAGTACTTGGCTTCCACACACAACAGACGGACCTACGCTCGATGTTTTACGGTTACAACGTTTCCTGTAACCAACTCCATACATCGAGTAGCAGTTATTGGAGTGCCTTTATTGAACGGTTTTCTCCACGCCTTTATTATATCATACACAAAAGAAAGGGGGAACGCGCATTCCTCTCCCACTTACTCCCTTTGGTCGTTGAAGTGGGAGTCTCCTGCGCGAAATAGGATGAATTGGCCTTTGCTTTACGATATGCAGCGCATGTTGGATGAGCGGATTGAAACAGAGCACGGCCTTATGCATGAGGACTTGTTCAATCGGAAAATGCTTGCGTTTCTCGTCGAACTTGGGGAGCTGGCCAATGAGACGCGCTGTTTTAAATTTTGGAGCGTGAAACCGTCGGCGCCGGCGGAACGGGTGCTGGAGGAATATGTCGACGGTTTGCATTTTTTGCTGTCGCTCGGGCTGGATTGCGGGCTGTTTTATGAAAGCCGGGAGCTTCCGGCTGTCGAGCGGCCGCTTGTTGAGCAGTTTTTGGCCATCTTTCGCGCCGCCGAGCGGTTCGGGGAGACGAGAGCGCGAGGGGAATATGATGCGCTGTTTGCGGAGTATTGGCGGCTTGGCGTGGCGCTCGGTTTTTCTTCCGACGACATCGAGGCGGCGTATCGGCGGAAAAATGAAGTGAACCACAAGCGGCAAAACGAGCGCTACTGATCTTTTTTCGGGTGGCGAATGATTCATTTTGCCAATCGTCAGCCTTTTCAAGTATAATAAAAAAGTGGACAAAACCGGAAAGGGGTGCCAAGATGGCGAAGTTGGACGAAACGTTGACGATGCTGAAAGCGCTGACCGATGCGAAAGGCGTCCCGGGCAATGAGCGGGAAGCGCGCGATGTGATGAAGACATACATAGCTCCGTATGCGGATGAAGTGACAACGGATGGCCTCGGCAGCTTGATCGCCAAAAAAGAAGGGAAATCGGGCGGGCCGAAAGTGATGATCGCCGGCCATTTGGATGAAGTCGGCTTTATGGTGACGCAAATCGACGACAAAGGATTCATCCGCTTCCAAACGCTTGGCGGATGGTGGAGCCAAGTAATGCTCGCCCAGCGCGTGACGATCGTGACGAAAAAAGGCGACATCACCGGCGTCATCGGTTCGAAGCCGCCGCACATTCTGCCGCCGGAGGCGCGCAAAAAACCGGTGGAAATCAAAGATATGTTCATCGACATCGGCGCGACAAGCCGCGAGGAAGCGATGGAGTGGGGCGTCCGCCCGGGCGATATGATCGTGCCGTATTTTGAATTTACGGTATTGAACAATGAAAAAATGCTGCTCGCGAAAGCATGGGACAACCGGATCGGCTGTGCGGTCGCCATCGATGTGCTCAAGCAGCTGAAAGGCGTCGACCATCCAAACACGGTATACGGCGTCGGCACGGTGCAGGAAGAAGTCGGCTTGCGCGGCGCGCGCACGGCCGCCCAATTCATTCAGCCGGATATCGCCTTTGCGGTGGATGTCGGCATTGCCGGCGATACACCGGGCGTGTCGGAAAAAGAAGCGATGGGCAAACTCGGCGCCGGCCCGCACATCGTCCTGTACGACGCGACGATGGTGTCGCACCGCGGCTTGCGCGAATTCGTCATCGAAGTGGCGGAAGAGCTGAACATTCCGTACCATTTTGATGCCATGCCGGGCGGCGGTACGGATGCGGGAGCGATTCATTTAACGGGCAGCGGCGTTCCGTCGCTCACGATCGCCATCCCGACGCGCTACATCCACTCGCACGCCGCCATTTTGCATCGCGACGACTACGAGAACACGGTCAAGCTGCTTGTCGAAGTGATCAAACGGCTTGACGCCGACAAAGTGAAACAACTGACGTTTGACGAATAAAAACACCGGCCAATTCGGCCGGTGTTCGTCATTGTTTAACCGCCTGCTCGAGCGTGGTGAGCATCATGTCTTTTTGCTGTTCATTGGCGTGCGTCCAAATGGCTTCAAAGAGGACGCCGAGGCCGGGCAAATATTTTTCCTCGCCACGCTGGATCGCGTCCTCGATTGTATTCTCGAGCTGTTCTTTCGAGTTGTTGGCGACGTTGTGCATAATGGCTTTCCGCAAGTTCAAATCCATTTGTCTCACCTCATTGGCCGTATTGTACACCGTTATCGTTTGCCAATGGCGGCGGATTTATACATGGAGCGGCTCTCGTATATGGTATAATAGAGGAAAAACTAGACCGAAATGAGTGATGGCGACGATGGACGAGAAACCGCTCTATGGATTGGAACGAACGGTATTTCGCCAACTGCTCCATCTATTTTCCCGTTATGCTGATGTCATTGAAAAAGTCATTTTGTTCGGCTCAAGAGCACGAGGCGATTACAAGGAAGGATCGGATATCGATTTGGCGATCCAATTTCGAAAACCGGGAGGCCCGCTGTACCTCCTGCAATCGGACTTGGATGAACTTCCGATCATTTATCCGATCGATGTTGTTGATTACAATCAAATTCACAACGAACAGCTAAAAATGAATATTGACCAAGAAGGAAAGACGATTTTTCAAACGAACGAGCACGGGAAGGTGATGGTCACCATGAGCCGGCTGATGGATCGATTTTACGATTTCGAACGGGCGCTCTCCAAACTCCGGCAAAGTGCCGCAAGAGACGCTCAAACGGATGACCTTGTTGTTGATGCGACCATTCAACGCTTTGAATTCACGTACGAACTAGCATGGAAATGGATGAAACTTTATTTGGAGCATCAGGGATACGCTGAAGTGACGAGTCCGAGGAAAACGATTCGCGAGGCGTTTCGGGAAGGGTTGATTCAAGACGGAGAGACATGGCTTCGCATGCTCGAAGACCGCAACCGGACGTCCCATACGTATGACGAAGAAACGGCGATGGACATTTACGAACGCATCCGTACACACTATATCCCGCTGTTTGACCGTTTGCTTGACGAAATGAAACGACAGCTTGACTCAGTGACATGAGCGGCCGGCGTGCGGAACGGAACGAGCCTGGCTTTGTGAAGGAACTTGGCTTTGGTCGTGAAAGATGACAACGGCACACATTTTGTTATAATCAAATGAAGAAACTTGACGAATGAGGTGACGACACAATGGAAAAAGCGACATTCGCCGGCGGCTGCTTTTGGTGCATGGTGACGCCGTTTGAGGAGCTTGACGGCATTTACGGCATCGTCTCCGGCTATACGGGCGGGCATGTCGAAAACCCAACATACGAGCAAGTGAAAACCGGCACGACCGGCCATTACGAAGCGGTGCAAATCACGTTTGACCCGGACGTCTTTCCGTATGAGCGGCTGTTGGAGCTGTATTGGTGTCAAATCGACCCGACCGATGACGGCGGCCAGTTTCACGACCGCGGGCCGCAATACCGGACGGCGATTTTTTACCATAACGAAAAACAGCGCCAGCTCGCCGAGCAGTCAAAGCGGGCGCTCGAGGAAAGCGGGCGCTTCTCGAAGCCGATTGTAACGAAAATTTTGCCGGCGACGACGTTTTACCCGGCGGAAGAGTATCATCAAAACTACCATAAGAAAAATCCGGAGCATTACAAACAAGACCGCGCCGCGTCCGGGCGCGACGAGTTTATCGCCAAACATTGGGGGACGAAACGGTGAAGCGGATCGAATCGCCGAAAAATGCGCGCGTCAAACAATGGAAAAAGCTGCTGACCAAAAAAGGGCGCGATGAGACCGGATTGTTTTTGCTTGAAGGGTTTCATCTTGTCGAAGAGGCTGTAAAAAGCAACGCGCCGCTTGTTGAGCTGATGGTGGACGAGCGGACAGCCATCCCGCCCGGCTGGGACGTCAGCGTCCCGGTTGTGATCGTGACCGAAGCGGTGATGAAGGCGATCAGCAGCACGGAGACGCCGCAAGGCATCGCCGCGGTGTGCCGAAAGTTGCCAGCCGAGCTTGAAGGTGTGAAGACCGCCTTGCTCATTGACGCCGTGCAAGACCCGGGCAATCTCGGGACGATGATTCGCACCGCCGATGCCGCCGGGATCGATGCTGTCATCCTTGGCGAAGGGTGCGCCGATGTGTACAATCCGAAAGTCGTGCGGGCGACGCAAGGGTCGCTGTTTCATCTTCCGGTTGTCAAAGGCGATTTGGTGCAATGGATCGCGCGTTTCAAGGAGCAGGGCATTCCGGTGTACGGAACGGCCTTGGAGAATGCCGTCGATTACCGCACCGTTCCGCCTTCGTCTTCCTTCGCCTTGCTCGTCGGCAATGAAGGAAGCGGCGTCCGGCGCGAATGGCTCGAGATGACGACGGAAACCATCTACATCCCGATTTACGGCCAAGCCGAGTCGCTGAATGTCGCCGTCGCGGCCGGAATTTTGCTTTATTCCTTGCAGGCGGTGCGGTAAACGATGAGCTGCGCAAAGAAATTTCGGCCTGACCTTGCCTTTGCCCACTCATTTGCGTATAATGAATAGCGACAATTTCCCATACGGACAACAACGATGACGGAGAAAAGTAGCTTGCTGCTCGCCATCCAGGGAGAAAACGCCGGAGACTGGGAGCGTTTTTATGGCTGACGCAAG
Source organism: Geobacillus zalihae (assembly GCF_030414215.1). Lineage (NCBI taxonomy): Bacteria > Bacillati > Bacillota > Bacilli > Caryophanales > Anoxybacillaceae > Geobacillus > Geobacillus zalihae. The sequence goes on along the minus strand of NZ_CP129217.1, from coordinate 2,743,072 downwards.
TGAAGTTCACCTCCCGAGTTGACACCGGGACCATCCCAAAAGGGGATGTAAAGGTGTTCCGGCTTTCGGCCGTTATCGCAATGAAGCGAACAGCACATTTGTGCTGTTAACAAGGGTGGTACCGCGAGCAACAACTCGTCCCTTACCGGGGGGGCGGGTTTTTTATTTTGGATAGAGGAGGGACTCAAGTGAAAGAACGGCTGTACGAGCTGAAGCAAGAAGCGCTTCGCCGAATCGATGAGGCGAAAGACGTCAAAGCACTGAATGACGTGCGCGTCGCTTACTTGGGCAAAAAAGGGCCGATCACCGAAGTGCTGCGCGGCATGGGGGCATTGCCGCCGGAAGAGCGCCCGAAACTCGGCGCGCTGGCCAATGAAGTGAGAGCGGCGATTCAGCAGGCGCTCGAGGCGAAACAAGCGAAACTGGAACAGGAGGAAGTCGAGCGGAAGCTGGCCGCCGAAGCGATCGATGTGACGCTGCCGGGACGACCTGTGAGTCTTGGCAATCCCCATCCGCTGACGCGCGTCATTGAAGAAATTGAAGATTTGTTTATCGGCATGGGCTATACGGTCGCCGAAGGGCCGGAAGTCGAGACCGACTATTACAACTTTGAGGCGCTCAATTTGCCGAAAGGCCACCCGGCCCGCGATATGCAAGATTCGTTTTACATCACGGAGGAGATTTTGCTTCGCACCCACACATCGCCGATGCAGGCGCGGACGATGGAAAAACACCGCGGGCGCGGCCCGGTGAAAATTATTTGTCCGGGCAAAGTGTACCGCCGCGATACGGACGATGCGACGCATTCGCACCAGTTTACGCAAATTGAAGGATTGGTTGTGGATCGGAACATCCGGATGAGCGATTTGAAAGGGACGCTGCGCGAATTTGCCCGCAAGCTGTTCGGGGAAGGGCGCGACATCCGCTTCCGGCCGAGCTTTTTCCCGTTCACCGAGCCGTCGGTCGAAGTCGATGTGTCCTGCTTCCGATGCGAAGGGCGGGGCTGCGGCGTCTGCAAAGGCACCGGCTGGATCGAAATTTTAGGCGCCGGCATGGTGCATCCGAACGTGCTTGAGATGGCCGGCTTTGATTCGAAAACGTACACCGGCTTTGCGTTCGGCATGGGGCCGGAGCGGATCGCGATGCTGAAGTACGGCATTGACGACATCCGTCATTTCTATCAAAACGATCTACGTTTCTTGCGGCAATTTTTGCGTGTGTAACAGAAAAAGGAGGGGTTTTCCATGCTCGTGTCTTACCGTTGGCTGAGCGAGTACGTCGATTTGACGGGGGTCACCGCCGCGGAACTCGCTGATCGCATCACGAAAAGCGGCATTGAAGTCGAGCGGGTTGAGGCGCTCGACCGCGGGATGAACGGCGTCGTCATCGGCCATGTGCTCGAGTGCGAGCCGCACCCGAACGCGGATAAACTGCGGAAATGCCTCGTTGACCTTGGCGAAGGCGAGCCGGTGCAAATCATTTGCGGCGCCCCGAACGTCGCCAAAGGGCAAAAAGTCGCCGTCGCCAAAGTCGGGGCGGTGCTGCCGGGCAATTTCAAAATCAAACGGGCGAAGCTGCGCGGGGAAGAATCGAACGGAATGATTTGTTCGCTCCAAGAGCTCGGCGTCGAAACGAAAGTCGTGCCGAAAGAGTATGCAGACGGCATTTTCGTCTTTCCAAGCGATGCGCCGGTCGGCGCCGATGCACTGGAATGGCTCGGCTTGCACGATGAAGTGCTCGAACTGTCTTTGACGCCCAACCGCGCCGACTGTTTAAGCATGATCGGCGTCGCCTATGAAGTCGCGGCCATTCTCGGACGTGAAGTAAAGCTGCCGAAAGCGGCGGTCAAGGAAAACAGCGAACATGTCCATGAATACATTTCCGTCCGCGTCGAGGCGCCGGAAGACAACCCGCTGTACGCCGGGCGGATCGTGAAAAACGTCCGGATCGGCCCGTCGCCGCTTTGGATGCAAGCGCGCTTGATGGCAGCCGGCATTCGCCCGCACAACAACGTCGTCGACATTACGAACTACATTTTGCTTGAGTACGGCCAACCGCTTCATGCGTTTGACTACGACCGCCTCGGTTCGCAGGAAATTGTCGTCCGCCGCGCAAAGGCAGGCGAAACGATTGTCACGCTCGATGATGTCGAACGGAAGCTGACCGAAGACCACCTTGTCATCACGAACGGCCGCGAGCCGGTCGCCTTAGCCGGGGTGATGGGCGGGGCGAATTCGGAAGTGCACGATGACACGAAAACCGTGTTTATTGAAGCGGCGTACTTTACAAGCCCGGTCATCCGCCAGGCGGTAAAAGACCACGGGCTGCGCAGCGAAGCGAGCACTCGGTTTGAAAAAGGCATCGATCCGGCGCGGACGAAAGAAGCGCTCGAGCGCGCCGCCGCCCTGATGGCCGAATACGCCGGCGGCGAGGTCGTCGGCGGCGTCGTGGAAGCGAGCGTGTGGCGTGAGGAGCCGGTGGCGGTGACGGTCACGCTCGAACGCATCAACGGTGTCCTCGGCACGGCGATGTCGAAAGAGGAAGTGGCCGTGATTCTTTCGAATTTGCAATTTCCGTTCACAGAAGACAACGGAACGTTTACGATCGATGTCCCGTCGCGTCGGCGCGACATTGCGATTGAAGAAGACATCATCGAGGAAGTGGCGCGCCTGTATGGCTACGACCGTCTGCCGGCGACGCTGCCGGTGGCGGAGGCGAAGCCGGGCGGACTCACGCCGCATCAGGCGAAGCGCCGCCGCGTCCGCCGCTATTTGGAAGGGGCGGGCTTGTTCCAAGCCATCACGTATTCGCTCACGAGCCCGGACAAAGCGGCGCGCTTTGCGCTTGAGACGGCCGAATTGGTCCGCTTGGCGCTGCCGATGAGCGAAGAGCGGAGCGTTTTGCGGCAAAGCTTAATTCCGCATCTGCTTGAAGCGGCGAGCTACAACCGCGCCCGCCAAGTCGAGAACGTCGCCTTGTACGAAATCGGCTCTGTCTACTTGTCCAAAGGAGAAGGCGTCCAACCAGCGGAAAAAGAGCGCCTCGCCGGCGTTCTCACCGGCTTATGGCACGCCCATTTGTGGCAAGGCGAGAAAAAGGCCGTTGATTTTTACGTTGCCAAAGGGATTTTGGATGGCCTGTTTGACTTGCTTGGACTTGCCGCCCGCATCGAATACAAACCGGCCAAGCGCGCCGATTTGCATCCGGGACGGACGGCGGAGATTGCGCTTGACGGCAAGGTGATCGGCTTTGTCGGCCAGCTCCATCCGGCCGTGCAAAAAGAGTACGATTTAAAAGAAACGTACGTGTTCGAGCTCGCCTTGACCGATCTGTTGAACGCCGAAAGCGAAGCGATCCGCTACGAGCCGATTCCGCGCTTCCCGTCGGTCGTGCGCGACATCGCCTTGGTCGTTGACGAAATGGTCGAAGCCGGCGCCTTGAAGCAGGCGATTGCCGAAGCCGGGAAACCGCTCGTCAAAGACGTCTCCCTCTTTGACGTCTACAAAGGCGACCGCCTGCCGGCCGGGAAAAAATCGCTCGCCTTCTCGCTCCGCTACTACGATCCGGAGCGGACGCTCACGGATGAAGAAGTCGCCGCCGTCCACGAGCAGGTGCTCGCCGCAGTCGAGAAACAATTTGGCGCCGTGCTGCGCGGGTAAAACGAAAAGCTGTTCCGAAAGCGATTCGCTTTTGGAACAGCTTTTTTTGATGAGAGCTCGTTTCCAAACGGATTCAGAAAACGAAGGATGCCAACAAAGGCGGATGCCCTGTCAGCCGCGTTCAGCCATAATGCGCCCGGTTTGCGACACATCGTACCCGCCGAGCGCTTCGAGTTCGGCGCGGAACGAATCGGAGCGGAGCACGTCGAGCACGGAAGCGATGAGCGATTCATTCTCCGGCGTCCGCAGCATGACGACATCATACTGTTCGTTCATTAGCGGAATGAACTCGACGCCGGCCATTCGCGCCACCTTTTCCGTGCCGATGCCGACATCGGCGAGACCTGACGCCACCGCGGAGGCGACGCTCAAATGGCTTGTTTCCTCGCGTTCATAGCCGCGAATGGCGGACGGCGACAATCCATGCAGGCGCAGCTGTTCATCTAACAGGACGCGCGCCCCGGCCCCTTTCTCCCGATTGACGATCACGACGTCGCTCCTTCCTAAGTCGTGCCACGTTTGAATGCCGCGCGGATTGCCTTTTTGCACGTAAAACCCGATTGGCCTGCGCATCAAGTTCACCATGATGTACGCATGGCCTGTCAACAGCTTTTCCACATACGGACGGTTGTACTCACCCGTTTGCCCGTCAAACAAATGCACGCTGACGATGTCACATTGCCCTTTGTACAGCGCAATCAACCCGTTGAGGCTGCTCGTATAGGTGCGAAGCGATTGATAAGGGCCGCCTTTCTCGAGATGGGCGCCAAGCAAATCGAGCGCCATATCTTGACCGCTGATGATGATGGGGCGAAAAGCGGTTTCGGTCGGCCGTGAAACGGCGGAAAAAACGGTGCTTGCCTCCCCTTTTTGCCCGGCGATGTACCGCTTGAGATCATCCGCGGTGATCCGCATTTGCCGCCCAACGCGAAAGGCGGGCAGCTTCCCTTTTTTCACTAAATCGTACACCGTCAGTTTGGACACTTTTAATAAGGAAGCGATTTCTTCAATCGTGTATGACCGCGGCTCCGTCATCATGCCATCCTCCTTTCTTTCATTGTAGCGCAAAGAGAGCGATGTGAAAAAATTTTTCTTTTCTAACTAGTTATCATTATTTATAATTAGATATCATTACATATAAAAATCTGAATGGAGATAAGGGGGATGTAGATGCGAAAAATGGCATGGCTTGTCGCGGTGGTCTTGTTGTTCGGCTTGTATGGCTGCGACAGCGGTTCGAAAGAGGGGGCTGGGCAAACGAAATCGGCGGACAAAGTGGAGCTCACCATCTCCGCCGCCGCCAGCCTGCAAGAAGCGCTGGAAGAAGCGAAAACGGCGTTTGAACGAAAGCATCCGAACATCCGCATCCAATATAATTTCGGTGCGTCGGGCGCGTTGCAAAAGCAAATTTCCGAAGGGGCGCCGGTCGATCTCTTTTTCTCCGCGGCTGCCGAGCCATTTGAGGAACTGAAAAAGGAAGGGCTGATCGATTCCAAACACGAAAAAACCGTGCTCGCCAACGAGCTGGTGCTCATCGTTCCGAAACAAGGAGAAGGGGCGATTCAGTCGCTCGATGACATCACCCTCGCCAAACGAGTGGCGATCGGCATCCCCGAGTCGGTGCCGGCCGGCATGTACGCCAAACAAACGCTCGAAAAGGCGGGGCTGTGGGAGCAGGTGAAAGCGAAGCTCGTTTACGCGAAAGACGTTCGCCAAGTGCTGGCGTATGTGGAAACCGGCAACGTCGACGCCGGGTTTGTGTACCGGACGGACGCGCTCGTGTCGGACAAAGTCAAGATCGCCGCCGCCGTGCCAAGCGGCATGCACGACCCGATCGTCTATCCGCTTGGTGTCGTCAAGACGAGCAAACATCTCAAGGAGGCGCGGGAGTTGTATGATTATTTGACGAGCGAACAGGTGCTCCAACTATTCGAACAACACGGGTTCCGACCAAGCCGTTGAATCTGCTTCCCATTGGGAGGGGATATATGGTAACATAAAGACGATGCCAATCGAATAGGCGATGGAGTTCGCCATAACCGCCGGCTTCCGGCTGATGACTCCTGCTGCAAATGAAAGCGGCAGGAGTCTGTTTATTTTACGAAGGAGGGATGGTCATTGGTCTATCTCGCTGTCGGCGCAGCCGGCATGATCGGTGCGCTTGTCCGCTATGTCGTTGGTCTTGTCGTGCCCGCTGCCTGGTTGGGAGGGGTTCCACTCGGAACGCTTTTGGCGAACTGGACCGGCTCGTTTTTGCTCAGCTGGATTACGGTGGTGTTCACCCGCCGCCCGTCCTGGCCGCCGTGGCTGAAAACGGCGGCGACGACCGGGTTCATCGGTTCGTATACGACGTTTTCGACGCTCAGTGTCGAATGTGTGGAATGGATGGAACAAGGGCGCTTTGGCATGGCGGCCGTGTATATCGCTGCCAGCCTGTTCGGCGGCCTAGCCGCCGCATGGGCGGGATATGCTGCCGCCCATCCAAAGCGAAAGGAGGAAATAGCATGATGACCGCACCACTATTGGTGATGATGGGCGGTTTTTTCGGCGCCATATGCCGTTATGCCGTCAGCCGCTGGGCGGCTCCGCGTTCGCCGCGTTTTCCCATAGGGACGCTCATTGTCAACTTGCTTGGGTCCTTTTTGCTTGGCTGGCTCGCCGGAAGCGGCGCCGCCGATACTGAAAAACTGCTTGTCGGCACGGGCTTTATGGGCGCGTTCACCACGTTTTCGACCTTAAAATGGGAAAGCGTGCAAATGATGCAGCAACGCCAATGGGCGAAGGTTGTCGTTTATTTGGCGGCTACGTATTTGTGTGGAGTGTGGCTCGCGTGGCTTGGCTATCACGTGGGGCGGTGACCGCAGCGCCAAAAAACAAGCATTGTTTCTTAATTAGTTGATTGTGAAAAAGAACGTTCTAGGCTTGCTTTTAGAGGGCTGGTGATTGAATGAAAAATGTGAATCAACAACAGTGTTTTTCAATTTGATAAGCCTTGTAAAATCTGTTTTTCTCTTTGATCAAAAATGACCGATTTGCAGGAATGATTGTTTTTTCACCGCCCTTCTAGAGGGCCGATGATTTAGTACAAAATACCGCTATTCCATCTTTTTCTCAATTAGAGAAGCCTTGCGAAATCAGCCTTCTTTTTTTGGTGAAATGCCGCTGATTTGCTCGTGGCAGCCGTTTTTCACCGGCCTTCTAGGCAATCAGTATGGATGAATGGATAGAAAAATCTTCCCCGCAAACGATTCGTTCGCGGGGAAACGGAGATCGATGAAGGACAACGACCGAAGCACGGATGCGTTATCTTTTGCTTTTTCCAAACAATAATTCTTCAAGAATATCATGAATGCGCGTATTTTCATAAATGCCGGTGAATCGCTCCGCTCCCGGGCCCATGGCCGTCAGCGGCACATCGGCGGCGGTGTGGCCCGTTGTCGTCCAGTCGAGGGCGAACGTTTGCGTAGAGCGGGCGATTGGAAACGGGCCGTCTTCGCCGGAGATCGTTTTGCCGTCTCCCGACTCATCCGTGCCGCCCGGCGTTTCGATCGTCAAGCCGCCGCATTCATGGTCGGCGAGCACGAGGACGAGCGTATCCCGATGGCGCTTGGCGTACTGTTTCGCTGCGGCGACCGCTTCGTCAAGCTGCTGGCCCGCTTTGATCATGAGCGATCCGTTGTTTTCATGGCTCATTTCATCAATGGCTTCTTCTTCGACAACGAGGAAAAAGCCTTTTTTGTTTTGCGACAGCACGTCAAGCGCTTTTTTTGTCATATCGGGCAGCGACACGACAGGATTGTACACATCTCCTTCTCCTTCGGGTCGCTGCTGGAACATTTCTTCGTTGGCAAACAGTCCAAGCAGCTTGCGGCCGGACGCTTGTTTCAGCTCATCGGCGGTGCGGACGTACGTGTAGCCGAGCTGCTTGGCGCGTTCAACCAAGTTTCCTTGCGTGCCTTTGCTTGCTTCTTCCGGATCTTCGGCTGGATGGTCGGGGTAATAGCCAGGATTTCCATTAGGATACCAGTAATCTTCCCCGCCGCCTAAAATGACGTCCACTTTCGTTTGTTCGATGTATTGCTTGGCGATGTCGCTTTGGGCAGAGCGATTGGCGGTGTGGGCGGCAAACGCAGCCGGCGTGGCGTCCGTCACTTGGGCGGTCGTGACAAGCCCTGTTGCCTTGCCGGCTTTTTTTGCTTGTTCCAAAATCGTTTCCACCGGTTTTCCTTGCAGATCAACAGAGATGGCGCCGTTGTACGTTTTCACGCCTGAGGCGATCGCGGTCGCCGCCGCAGCGGAGTCGGTGATGAATGACTTCGAGTCGGCGGAGTTCGTATGGACAAGCCCGCTGTATGGCATATCGTCCATCTCCAATTCTCCAGCGATCCCTTTTGTGGCAAGGCGAATGGCGTTGCGATGCGCTGTGCCCATGCCGTCGCCGACAAAAAGAATGACATTTTTCACTTCAAGCGGCTTCGATTGTTTCGCTGGGGCGGCCCATGCAGTTTGACCGGCATGATAAAGCGCCAGTCCGGCGCTCAGCCCGGCAATGAGCAAAGCCGTGCGGCGTTTCGATTGGAACATCGTTCTCCTCTCCCTTTTCAGATGATTTTGTCATTTTTATTGTACAAGCCAGATGTTAAGCGTTCGTGAATGCAATGTAATGGATTTGAAAAAATTTCCTCTCTATTCAGATTGGACGATAGAATGGTTTCTCCTTTGGCAACATTCCTTGTTGACTTTCTCTTTTTTCCTTGGTATCGTTACTAATAGTTCAACAGTTGAACAAAATGGATGACAGCTCTCCATCTACTGTTGAATTTGGTTGATTGTTCAATGATTGAACCATCGGAGGTGAATCAATGCCGGAACGAAACATCGACGAATGGATCGACCGCTATTTGTCCGTGTCGTTTCTCGTGATGAAACGCGGCGCGGCGCTTGTCAAAGACAGCCTTTGCGAAGAGATGACGCATGACCAATATTATTTGCTTCGCTACATCCGCCGGCGGGGGACGTGCACGTCAACGGAGCTCGCGGCGATGTTCGGGGTGAACAAAAGCGCGGTGACGGCGATGACGAACCGCCTTGTCGACAAAGGCTGGCTGCGCCGCGACCGTGACGAGAACGACCGGCGCGTCATCGTCTTATCGCTGACAGAGCACGGGGAAGCATGGGTGAAGGAGATGGACCGGAGCGTCTATCGGCTCGTCGAAGAAGTAATCGCCCGCTTTCCGGAAGAAGAAATTGAAGCGTTCATCCGCACGTATGAGCGGCTGGCCCACGTGCTGCAGGAGGTGGAAGAGGCGACATGAAAGCGATCATCAAAGGAAAATGGCTCGTACTTGCGGCATGGATCGCCATTGCGGCCGTGCTCATGGCGACGGCGCCGAACATGGGCGATCTTGTCCGCGAGAAAGGGCAGTTGAGCGTGCCTGACGGCTACTCGTCGTCATTGGCGGCCAAGCTGATCAAAGAGGCGAACAGCCAGGAAAACAAACAAAACGAACGCTCCGCGGTGCTTGTCTTTTACCAAAAAGGCGGGTTGACGGCGGATGACAAAAAAGAGATTGAACGGGCGGTAAACGCGCTCGAAAAGAAAAAAGAGGAGCTTCATGTCACGAACATCGTCTCGCCGTTTGCCAACCCGAAGCTCGAAAAAGAACTCATCTCCAAAGACGGGACGACGATGCTCATTTCCATCACCATCGACCCGGCCGGCCGGACGGCGAAACAGCTGACGGATGCTTTATATAAAGCCGTCAGCGGCGTCAAAGTCGAGCATTATTTCACCGGCGGCTGGATGATCGATGAAGATGTGGTGGCAAGCTCACAGGCAGGCGTGAAAAAAACGGAAGGGATCACCGTCGTTTTTATTTTAATCGTCTTGCTCGCCGTGTTCCGTTCGCCGGTAGCGCCGCTCATTCCGCTGCTTGTGGTCGGGGCGACGTACGTCGTTTCGCAGTCAGTCGTGGCGTTTTTGGTCGATCAGGTCAACTTTCCGTTGTCGACGTTTACGCAGACGTTTTTAGTCGCCGTGTTGTTCGGCATTGGGACCGACTATTGCATTTTGCTGCTGAGTCGGTTTAAAGAAGAACTGGCGAAGCGCGGCGACCGGGCGGAGGCGATCGCCGCCACGTACCGGACGGCGGGGAAAACGGTGGCGGCAAGCGGCTTGGCCGTCATGATCGGCTTTGCGGCGATCGGCTTGTCGACGTTTAAGCTGTATCAATCGGCGGCGGCTGTCGCCGTCGGGGTGGCGGTCTTGCTTGCCGCCTTGATGACGCTCGTGCCGTTTTTCATGGCAGTGCTTGGCGAGAAGCTGTTTTGGCCGGTGCGCGGGAAGCTTGAGCACGGGCAAAGCCGGCTTTGGCTTGCGGCTGGCCGATTTGCGTTCGCCCGTCCGCTTTTGGCGCTGGCGATTGTCGCCGTCGTGACCGTGCCGGTGTTGGCGACGTATGATGGCAAACTGTCGTTTGATTCCATGGAGGAGATCGGCGATCATTATCGTTCGGTCAAAGCGTTTGACATCATTGCCGATCATTTCAATCCGGGAGATGCCATGCCGACGCAGGTGGTATTGAAAAGCAAAGAGCCGCTCGATTCGGAAGAAGGACTGGCGTTAATTGAGAAAATGAGCCGTGAGATCGAAAAAGTTGATGGCGTGGCGAGCGTCCGCTCGGCGACGCGTCCGACCGGAGAGCCGATTCAGGAGCTGTATGTCACCGAACAAGCGAAACAGCTCAAAGACGGCCTCGGCGCCGGCAAAGAGGGGATTGAGAAAATCGGCGCCGGACTTGAGACGGCAAGCGAAAAATTGTCCTCGTCCGCGCCGCAGCTCAAGCAGGCGTCATCCGGCATCGGCCAGCTCGTCTCTGGAACGGAGCGGCTTGAAGACGGTCTGCGCCAGCTGCAAAACGGCCTTAGTCAAATCGAACAAGGCGTGCGTCGTGGAGCGGTGGGCGCCGGCGAGCTGCAAAACGGCTTAGTGACGCTTCGCGACAATGCGAAAAAGTTGCAGGAAGGCGCCACGCAGCTGCTTGACGGCTACAAGCAGACGGAACAAGGGCTGTCGGCATTAAGCGGCCAGTACCGGCAAATCGAAGCGGGATTAAAGGCCGTCGCCAATCAGCTCGCCGCCGTGCAGGCGATGCTTGCGCAAGTCGAACAGGCGCACCCGGAGCTCGCGCAAGACGCCCAATATCAACGAGCGAAAATGACGGTCGCCGCCTTGTCCGAAAAGACGAACGAAATGGCGGACGGCCTCGTACAGTTGAACGGGGCGCTTGAGCAGGCGCGCGCCGGCTTGGCGAAAGCGAACGACTCGTTCGCCCAGCTTGCGGCCGGCCAAGCGGCGGTCAACGGCGGCTTGGACCGGATCATCGCCGGGCTTTCGGAGCTCGAAGCCGGGTTGACGAAAGCGGCCGACGGCCAGAAACAGGCGGTCGACCAATTGCCGCAATTCTCCCGAGGGCTTGAGCAAGTGAACGGCGGCCAGCGCCAATTGCTTGAGCATTTCTCCGCCCTTGGCGGCCAGCTCGACCAGCTTGTAAACGGCTTGGACCAAAGCGCGTCCGGTCTGCATAAAGTGGCGGACGGCCTCGGAACGGCGGAAACGTATTTAGCCGATTTGTCATCGGCGCCGGAGAAAGACATGGCTGGCTGGCACATGCCGAAGGAAGCGCGCGAAAGCAAAGACTTTGCGCAGGCGAAAGACGCGTATATGTCGAAAGACCGGCGCATCGTGACGTTTGATGTCATTTTAAAAGAAAATCCGTATTCGACATCGGCGCTCAGCCGTGTGGATGACATTCACGCCGCCGCTGAGCGGGCGGTGAAAGGGACGAAGTGGGAAGACGCGACGATCGCTGTCGGCGGCGTCACAAGCACGTACGCCGATTTGCAGGCGATCTCAAACGCCGACTATAAACGGACGGCCGTGCTGATGTTGATCGGCATCGCCATCGTGCTCGCAGCGCTCCTTCGTTCGCTTATCATGCCGCTCTATTTGATCTTGTCGCTCGTCCTGACGTATTACACATCGATGGCCGTCACCGAACTCATTTTCGTCAACGGCCTCGGCTATGCCGGCTTGAACTGGGCGGTGTCGTTCTTCGCCTTTGTGTTGCTGTTGGCGCTTGGCATCGACTACAGCATCTTCCTCATGGATCGGTTCAACGAATACCGCGGCCGGCCGGTGAAGGAAGCGATGCTGTCGGCGATGGGCCATATGGGGACGGTCATCATCTCGGCCGCCGTCATTTTAGGTGGGACGTTCGCCGCGATGTATCCGTCCGGCGTCTTGTCGCTCTTGCAAATCGCGACGATTGTGCTGACAGGGCTTCTCCTTTACGCCCTCGTCGTTCTGCCGCTTTTCGTGCCGGTCATGGTCCGCACGTTCGGCCGCGCGAACTGGTGGCCGTTTCGGCAGCCAGTGAGCGAAGTGGATGGTCTGGAACAACAAAAAATCAGTTAGGAAGGCGAGTCAACAAGGGTGTCCTAAGAGACCGGGACACCCTTTCTTGTTCCTGTATGAAGCAGCAAAATGGTCGATAAAAAGCAATATGTTGTGTTTGGTTTAAGGGGCATTACCCTCTTGGGTCAGCTCCTTTTTCTTAGTCCTTTACGCACGCATAAAAAGAAAGCAAGGCGCTCTGTTTGATTCAACAGAAACGTATATTCCACGTGCTCTGTATAGTTGTTTTCCTTGATTCTTTCCCCGTGAATGTGGATCGTATGGCGCATGGAGAAAAGAGTTTTTGTTTGAATATATTGAATATTATTTATTTTTTGTTAACATAGTTACAAAATATTGAATGTTGGAGTGATGAAAATGAAGTTGAGGAAAATCGCCGTCCCATTCTCGGTAACGTTAGCTATTTTGATAGCTCCCTTAATGGTGCGCGCCTATGTTTTAGAACCTTACTATTGGAAGGATGGAGTAAGCGGCCTCACGTATAAATGGGGAAGCAATCTTCAAACGTCCGGCACGGTGATTCGGACGGCTTTTGAAAATGCCCTCTCCGATTGGAATGAAACGCCAACCCCTGTTTGGTTTTCCTACAGCAGCCGTTCTTCCAACACGCTCAACTCCTACTATGTTTCCGATTCTTCCGAATATGGTGTTTGCAACATCACGTATTCAAGCAGTGAGATACTCCATTTTACAGCTATGGTTAACGCAGGGAATATTAATATCGGAAAAAGCAACGTGGCTCGAAGTGCAGCCGGGCATGAATTAGGGCACGGAATTGGATTGGATCATTCGACAGCGATAGCGATCATGAATTCGAATCGTGATCGGACGCGCATCTATACTCCACAGCAGGATGACATTAATGGCGTAAATGCAAGATATTAATGGGTTCATCTATCCAAGGGGAGGAAAAAGAGGATGAAAAAAATGGTGCTGTTCGCCGTGACGATTGGTGTTATATTTGTGGGCGGAGCCGTCTATTTCATAAAGGATGAAGGGAATATCCATAAACAAATAGGGACTGCCAAAGTAACTCGGCATATCCATACCATCAGTCATTCTGATCGTCCAAAATATACAAATATAAAGGATTTGAGCAAGGCGTCTGACTGCATCTTTATTGGAAGCGTCGAAGGAGTGGCTGGTACGCGAAATCTTGCGCGTAATCCGAACGACCCAGCACAAGAAGATCCGAATATTTATATCGAAGGAGTCGACTATGATGTAAAAGTGATTGAAGTTTTAAAAGGACACGCAAATGCTCATGTTCTTGTCACTGAGCAAAAGCAAATGCGGTTAGACAAAGATGGGCCCATGGTTCAAGATGAGCATTACATCGGTTTGGCATCCGGACAAACCTATATCTTTTTTGTCAAAAAATCGAATTTGACCGGCCGTTATTACAGTGTTGGAGATCCGTTTTTCTTTGTCCTTGAGAACAACCAAGTGGTGCTAAAGACGAAAGAAAAGGATTTGCTGGAGATTTATAAACCTGAAGAAGTAAAGGCGTTCAAAGCGAGAGTGAAAGCAGCAGTGGAGGAATGATGTTTTCGTTTCCTCCACTTATTTTTATCAAGAGCGATTCGATTTCACAAGCATATTTTTTCCGCTTTTGCCCAACGTAAAGTATGATGAGTGGTAGAGAACATACCAGAACCTAAAGGAGGAATGCGGGCATGACGAAACGAGTGCTCATGGTGGTGACGAACCATACGACGATCACCGACGACCATAAAACCGGGCTTTGGCTTGAGGAGTTTGCCGTACCGTATTTGGTATTTAAAGAAAAAGGGTATGACGTGAAAGTGGCGAGCATTCAAGGCGGCGAGGTGCCGCTTGACCCGCGCAGCATCAATGAAAAAGATCCGTCTTGGGCGGAAGCGGAAGCGGCGCTGAAGAACACAGCACGTTTGAGCAGGGACGATGCACACGGGTTTGACGCCATTTTCCTTCCCGGTGGACACGGGACGATGTTCGATTTTCCCGACAATGAAACGCTGCAATACGTCTTGCAGCAGTTTGCCGAAGACGGGCGCATCATCGCCGCTGTCTGCCACGGTCCGTCAGGGCTGGTGAACGCCACATACAAAGACGGCACGCCGATTGTGAAAGGAAAAACGGTCACGTCATTTACGGATGAAGAAGAGCGTGAAGTCGGGCTTGATGTGCATATGCCGTTTTTGCTCGAGTCGACGCTGCGCCTGCGCGGGGCGAATTTCGTCCGCGGCGAGAAGTGGACCGATTTCTCCGTGCGCGACGGCAACTTGATCACTGGGCAAAACCCGCAATCGAGCCGAAGCACGGCGGAGAAAGTCGTCGCCGCGCTGGAAGAGCGGGCGTGAGCGATAAAGGCTGAATGTGCGGCAAAGGGGTGTCCCAAGAGAACGGGGCACCCTTTCTTCATCAGGCATTCGTGAAAAAACAGAACGTGTACGTATCCATGACCGATATGAAACCGTATCGTGGGCGTTCTATCAGTTCCGTCAACTGTTAGAGTATAAGGCACGTTTGCATGGGTCAAAAGTGATTGTGGTTGCTCCGCATTACACCTCTTTGACATGTCCAAAGTGTGGTCATACGGAAAAAGCCAATCGAAAGAAACGTACACACACCTTTTGTTGTCGAACATGCGGATATACCTCAAACGATGACCGCATTGGTGCTATGAACCTTCAACGAAAAGGAATAGAGTACATCGTTGAAGGAACGACACAGGCATGACCTGCGTCGTTGGGCAGCTGTCAACCTGCCCCTAATGCAACCCCAAGTCAAGGAAGGAGGACGAAGTCCGCTCGCACTTCTGGGGAGTTGCAAGCCTCCACTTCAAGCGTTAGCTAAGTGGGGGTAGTTGACGACGGGATGCAGGGACACACATATTGTATCTCTTTTAAAGAGAGGCGATTTTTTGGGACAGCCTCTTGTTTTTTTTTTTTTTTTTTGCACGTCCAGAAGACGGGGAGATGGGCAAGGCGGTTTTCGATGATCAAATGGATGCTCGTTGTTCATTATTCAACAAATTGCGTTGATTTAGCTATTGAAGAGAAAGCGAGCTTTGATATCATAATAGACAAATGTTGAATATATTGGACTATCGGGCGTCAACATGAAGACGGAGAGGCCATCTCTGCCTTGGCGCCCGAGCGGCCATGGAAAGGAGAAAACGCCAATGGAGGAAACAATCGAAATCGTCCGCAACGGCGCTCAGCCGTCGGCGAAAGGGCAGGAAGCGTATTTCACCGGAAGCGTCCGCGTTGATTCACTCTTCCAAGAAAACGAATTCGCTCCGTACTCGGCGGCATACGTCACGTTTGAACCGGGGGCGCGCACGGCATGGCACACCCATCCGGTTGGACAAAGGTTGATCGTGACATATGGTGTTGGATGGGTGCAGGAATGGGGCGGCCCGATTCGGGAAATTCGGGCCGGGGACGTCGTTTGGTTCCCGCCGGGCGTCAAACATTGGCACGGCGCGACGCCGACGACAGCGATGACCCATATCGCTTTAACAGGAGTCGCGAACGGCAAAGCGGTCGAATGGCTGGAAAAAGTGAGCGATGAACAGTATCGCCGGGATGAATAGGAGGAACACGATGGCTGGATGGTCAAGCGAAGAGCTGCGTCGAATCGCAGAAACGGATGATTTGCACATTTCGCCGTTCCGCGAAGACGGCAAAACGTATGGAACACCGACGTGGATTTGGTCGGTGGTCGTTGGCGACTCCCTTTATGTGCGCGCCTACAATGGACAACGATCGAGCTGGTATCAGGCCGCTGTCAAACAGAGAGCGGGGCGGATCACAGCAGCCGGCATGACGAAGGAAGTTGTGTTCGAACCGGTCGATGGATCGATCAATGATTGGATCGATGACGCCTACCGAGAAAAGTACAAAGGAAGTCCGTATTTGTCTTCTATGATCAGCCTCCGCGCCCGTGCGGCGACGGTGAAAATCATGCCGCGATGAACAGCGCCTTCCCAATATAAAAGCCGTCACCGATTGCCAGCTTGCAGCCCGGCGTCGGTGGCGGTTTTTGTTGAGCGGCAAATCTATCAGCTCTTGGCCGCGTCCGTTGCCCTTCTTCCAGTCGATGGCGGTTTTGGTTAAGCATCGAAAGGGGATTTCATACGGCTGTCTAGGGGCGGAATGACGCTTTAATCAAAATTGCGGTCCAGCAAGCGCCCGGTCTGCTCGGCGATGACGCGCGCCGGCAGCGGCCTGCCTTGCTTGAACCACCATTCGACAATCCCGACGACGGCGGAGGCGAAAAATTGCAAGACGACGTCCTCATTCAGCCCTTTGTTTTTTCCAGTTGACGTGTCGACATCCGGCTTGAATTCCTCGATCACCAGCCGCAAAAACCGATTGCGGAAAGACGGCGCCCCTTTGCTAGACAGCATCGTCGAGAAAAACAACTGATGGCGCTCAAAATATTCGTACCAAATGTAGTTTCCTTCCTCAAACGTCAAGTCAGCCGCCTCGCGGCAAAGCTGCCGCAAGTTGTCCATATGTTCTTCAATCAGCTTATCCAATAAATCGTATTTATCGGTGTAGTGAAGATAAACCGTTCCCCGGTTCACATTCGCCCGGTCGGCGATTTCTTGAATTGTAATGTCATCAAACGGCTTTTCCGCCATCAGTTCGATGACAGCGTTTTTGATCGCTTCTTGGCTTTTCACAATGCGCCGGTCGATTTTCGCCATGGTGAACTCTCCCCTTGAAGGCATATTATTTGGTTAAATTATAAACATATGTATTTTAATCAATCAATGATGATTTTTGAGAGAAATCATATGGAACCATGCAGGCGCTGGGCGACGCCAACCGGTTGAGAAACATTCCACACGGACCATCCCGTTAGGCGGGACGCATTCGCCAAAGACGATGGGAAGAGAAGAACGGACGGTTCGAATGCAACGGGAGAGCGATGCGCAAAAAAAAGACCAGCATATGAACCGACCTTCGCTTTTAGGCGTTCGCTCGTTCCGTAGACCCAGACCGCAAATGTTTCGCATCTTCCTTCGGCGGCCGCCCGAATAGTCGGGAATATTCACGGCTGAATTGCGACGGGCTTTCATAGCCGACTTGAAAGGCGGCGTCAGCGGCATCGATCGCCTCCGTCAGCAAAAGCCGCCGCGCTTCTTGCAGGCGCAGCTGCTTTTGAAACTGGATCGGGCTCATTCCGGTGACTTCTTTGAAATGGCGATGGAGCGATGCCGGACTCATATGAGACAACTCCGCCAGCTCTTCGATGCGAATCGGTTGACGATAGTGTTTCTTCATATATTCGATGACATGATGAATGTGATGGGTACGGCTGTTTTGGACGGCCAATTGTTTGAGGACGTCGCCATACGGCCCTTGCAGCACGCGGTATAAAATTTCTTTTTGGTACATCGGCGCTAAAATACGGATATCGTTGGGCGCGTCGAGCAAGCGAATGAGCCTCGTGACGGCATCAAGCAAATCCGGTTCCACCGCGCTGACAAACATCGCCCGCTTCGGTTTTTTCGGCGGACGAATATGGTTTTCGGTGCGCTGCAGCAGCTCGATGACTTGCTGGAGCGCTATTTCCATGCGCAAGGCCAAATACGGCGTCTGTTCGCTTGCTTCGACCACTTGGGAGATGACCGGCAAGTCGACGGAAGAGACAAGATAATGGGTTGGGCTGTACGTAAACCGTTCCCCCGCCAGCCATACGTCTTTTCGGCCTTGCACGATCAAGCAAAACGATGGGCGTTGGACGCCGTGCTTCGGTGTTGTTGGATGTGATTCGCGAAACAGAAAAAGCGATGGAATCTCTGTTTCGTAAACCCCGTCTTTTCCGGTATGGCGTTCGATGAGCGACGCCAATTTCTGTTGTTGCTCAATGATCGATTTCAACCGTTTTTCCCCCTTCCACTACAGTTATTTTACCTAACCCTTTTCCGTAACTGGAAGAGGGTTGAGAGAATTAGGCAATGATTTGCGAGAATTGTGATACCGGTTGCGGTGCAAAAGAGAGCATAATGACATTGTGGGTAGCGTTCTTCGTGGCGATGTGCGCTGCCGGTTTGCCATTGTCGCCATGATTAACCGAATCAAGCAAGGAGGTAGAGAACGATGCAAATGGTAGTGTTAAACAACGGCGTCAACATGCCGATCTTAGGCTTCGGCGTCTATCAAATCAACGATCTGGAATTGTGCGAACAATGCGTGTACGATGCGCTCATGACCGGCTATCGGCTCATTGATACGGCTGCGTCGTATCAAAATGAAGAGGCTGTTGGGCGGGCGATCAAACGGAGCGGCATTCCGAGAGAAGACATTTTTGTGACGACGAAACTGTGGATTCAAGATGCCGGCTATGAAAGCACGAAAAAAGCATTTGCGAGATCGTTGGAGCGGCTGCAGCTTGATTACATCGATTTGTATCTCATTCACCAGCCATTTGGGGATGTATACGGCTCTTGGCGCGCCATGGAGGAGTTGTATCGCGAAGGGAAAGTTCGCGCGATTGGGGTGAGCAATTTCCACATGGACCGTCTCATCGATTTGATTCTTCATCATGACGTGACCCCGGCGGTCAATCAAATTGAAACGCATCCGTTCTGCCAACAAGTGGAAAGCGCGGAGTTCATGAAACAACATGGCGTCCAAATCGAGTCGTGGGCGCCTTTTGCGGAAGGACGAAACAATATGTTTCAAAATGAAGTATTGGTTTCAATCGCGAACAAGCACAACAAATCGGTCGCCCAAGTCATTTTGCGCTGGCTGACGCAAAGGGGGATTGTGGCGATTCCGAAATCGGTGCATAAAGAGCGCATCGTGGAAAACTTCCAAATCTTTGATTTTGAGCTCGATCAAGAGGATATGAACAACATCGCCGCCCTCGATACGAAGCAAAGCTTGTTCTTTTCCCATCGCGATCCCGAAATCGTGAAGTGGCTTTGCCAGCGCCGATTGGAGATTTAACGGAAAATAAAGGAGGAAGAGGATGCAAAAACGTCAATTAGGCAAAAGCGGCTTAGAAGTGTCCGCGATCGGGCTCGGCTGCATGGGGATGAGCTACGGCTATGGGCCGGCTGCCGACAAAAACGAAATGATCGCTCTCATTCATGCGGCCGTGGAGCGCGGGGTCACGTTTTTTGATACGGCCGAAGTGTACGGGCCATACGTGAATGAGGAATTGGTCGGCGAGGCGCTCGCTCCGTTCAAAGGAGAGGTGGTCATCGCCACGAAATTCGGCATTCAACTGAAAGACGGCAAGCAAGTGCTCGACAGCAAGCCGGAGACGATCCGCCGCTCGGTGGAAGGTTCGCTCAAGCGTCTGAGAGTGGAAGCCATTGACCTGTACTATCAACACCGCGTCGACCCGGACGTGCCGATCGAGGAAGTAGCCGGAGTGATCCAAGACTTGATGAAGGAAGGCAAAATTCGGCATTGGGGGCTTTCGGAAGCTGGGGTGCAAACGATCCGCCGCGCCCATGCGGTAGAGCCGCTTACGGCTGTCCAAAGCGAATACTCGTTATGGTGGAGAAGTCCGGAAGAAGAACTATTGCCTGCGCTTGAGGAGCTCGGCATTGGCTTTGTGCCGTTCAGCCCGCTTGGCAAGGGATTTCTGACCGGAGCGATTGATCGGAACGCAACGTTCGCCGAATCCGATTTCCGCCGCATTGTGCCGCGGTTCCAGCCGGAAAACCTCGAGGCCAATCAAGGGCTGGTCGAGCTCATCAAACGGTTTGCGGCCGAGAAACAAGCGACGCCGGCGCAAATCGCCTTGGCGTGGCTGTTGGCGCAAAAGCCATGGATCGTGCCGATCCCGGGAACGCGCAAATTCGAGCGCCTCGAAGAAAATCTTGGCGCGTTGGAGGTCGTGTTGACGGCAGAGGAATTGCAGCGGTTGAACGATGCCCTCGCCAACATCGACATTGCCGGCGACCGTTATCCGGCTGGTTCGGACTTTGCCAAGCGGGTAAGCAAATAGCGCTGGGGGATAAAGGCTGCTTTTTGGATCGCTCGATTGTAGTTGTGTATTTGGCGATCTTTTTTTTGCCAGGGCAAAAGCCGACGTTCGTTCCAATGATGGTAGACATTGTTGCTCGTTTTGTTCATTTCGCAAACACAGTGTAAAGCAAGCAAAGGGGAAAGAGAGGGTGAACCAACATGAAATATGTGAAACTTGGCAACACCGGTTTGGACGTTTCGCGCCTTTGCCTCGGCGGCATGAGTTTTGGCGTCCCCGGCCGCTGGATTCATCCATGGGTGCTTGATGAAGAGAAAAGCCGTCCGATCATCAAGCGGGCGCTGGAATTAGGCATCAACTTTTTTGATACCGCCAATGTGTATTCCGACGGAACGAGCGAGGAAATATTGGGGCGGGTGTTAAAGGACTACGCCGATCGAGATGAAATTGTCATTGCCACGAAAGTGTATTTCACGGCGCACGAAGGGCCAAACCGGAAAGGGCTGTCCCGAAAGGCCATCATGAGCGAAATTGACAAAAGTTTGAAACGGCTGGGCACCGATTATGTCGATTTGTATCAAATCCACCGCTGGGACTATGATACGCCGATCGAGGAAACGATGGAAGCGTTGCACGATGTGGTGAAAGCGGGAAAAGCACGATACATCGGCGCGTCTTCGATGTATGCTTGGCAGTTTTTGAAGGCCAATTATACAGCGGAAAAACACGGGTGGACGAAATTTGTGTCGATGCAAAATCATTACAATCTCATTTACCGTGAGGAAGAGCGGGAAATGCTGCCGCTTTGCCAAGAGGAGAACATCGCTGTGATCCCGTACAGCCCGCTGGCGTCAGGAAGGCTGGCGCGCGGCGCGTCAGAAACAACGCATCGTTCCGAAACCGATCAAATTCAACGATCAAAATACGACACCACGGCCGAGGCGGATCGAGTGATCATCGAACGGGTCTCTGAGCTCGCCAAACAACACGGCGTGAAGCGCGCGCAAATCGCCCTTGCCTGGCTGCTGCAGAAAGAACCGGTCACCGCACCGATTGTCGGGGCGACGAAACTGTCCCATCTCGAAGATGCGGTCGGCGCGCTATCCATCTCGTTAACAGCAGAAGAAATCGCCTACCTAGAAGAACCGTACGTGCCGCATCCGATCGTTGGGCATCGATAACGGAGGGAGAACAGGCTGTCCAAAAAGTCCGGCTCATTAGGCTGGATGGGGACAGTCTTTTGGTTGTTTATGGATGAAAAGACATTTTCTTCATATGTAAAACGAAACATATGGAAAGGATGGGAAACGGTGTCGTTCAGTTACTACGGGTCGACCTGTGCAACGGAGCCAACGCTGCCGTTTCCCATGGGGGTGATGGAAACCACTACCGGCGTTTGGCGATGTCCAGCGCCTTTTTTGTATTGGCGAAATGAAGCTTGGCGCATGTCTCAAGCGCTTCCGCCCCCCGCGCGCGGATGATGTTGGCGGCGGCTTCATCGACAATGGCGCCGGCGCCTTTTGGAAGCAGGAGGCCGACGGCGCGGGATAATTGCTCCATCTCCTCTAAAAACACATAGCGGGCGATGATCGAGGCGGCGGCGACTGATACGTGGACACTTTCCGCCTTGGGAAGGCAGTGCACCCGCTCGCGGATAATGCGATCTTCATCGGAAAGGTAACGGAAATACGAATCCCGTTTTAAAAATTCGTCGATGATGATTGCTTCTGGTTCGGCGGGCGCGATGGCGTCAACGAGTTTCACGAGCGTCCGGTTGTGAAGGAGCGCTTTCATTTTCGTCTGCGGCATGCCGCTTCGCTGCCAGCGGTTGTATTCGGCATTGTCCAACACGGTGACCGCATGCGGCACGGTTTCCATGATGGCGGGGGCGATCCGTTTGATTGCCTCATCGTTCAATTGTTTCGAATCTTTCACGCCAAGCGCCGCGATTTTGGCGATATGCGGCCGATCCACGTAGGCGGCGGCGACGACGATCGGGCCGAAATAATCGCCGGTGCCGACTTCATCGGAACCGATGGCGGAAAGAGACCCGAGTTGATGAGCTGCCAAAGCGGACGGCTGGTGGTCAGCTGTTTCGTTTGAGGCGCTCGCCCCTGATATCCATTTCGCTGCTTCTTGCTCCGCCGCTTTCCCTTGAAACAGCACTTTGCCTGAGCGGTAGGCAGTGATGACGACATCCGGGCGCTTGACGGCAAACAACGCTCCAGCCGGAAGCCGGTCGGATAAGGCGTCTTGGTAGTGGGCGCGCAAGGCGTCAAGCAGCTGTTGGTCGGCTTGAATCACATAGTTTGACAACGTTCGATCGCTCCTTTATCTTCTCTATCGTTGCTGTGTGTCGCTTCTTTCCATTATACCAGCGTTCATGATATGATAAACAGTAGGATTTGGCGAAATGGGGGAGAAAGCTTGACAGAACAGCCAAAAACGCGGGTGAGCGTCCGCATCTATGGACAAGACTACACGATCGTCGGCGCGGAAAGCCCGGCCCACATCCGGCTCGTGGCGGCGTTCGTTGACGATAAAATGCATGAATTCAGTGAGAAAAATCCGCTGCTCGATGTGCCGAAGCTGGCCGTGTTGACGGCCGTCAACATCGCCAGTGAATATCTCAAACTAAAAGAAGAATATCAACGGCTGGCGGAACAGCTGAAACAGGAAAAGGACGGGAAACAGGATGATTGATGTCGTGCTGTTGTTTGTCCTGTTGCTGGGGGCGATGATCGGGCTGAAGCGCGGCTTTATTCTCCAATTCATTCATATGGCCGGGTTTTTCATTGCCTTTTACGTCGCTTACCGGTATTATGAACGGTTGGTGCCGACATTGCGCCTTTGGATTCCGTATCCGACGTTCGGTGATCCGGAGACGATGAAGCTGCTGTTTCAGAGCACCCATTTAGACGATGCCTATTATCGGGCGATTTCCTTTGCACTTTTATTTTTTGTGGTGAAAATCGTGCTTCAAATCGTTGGCTCGATGCTCGATTTCGTCGCCCAGCTGCCGCTGTTGCGCAGCGTCAACCGCTTGGCCGGGGCGGCGCTCGGATTTGCGGAAGTGTATTTGCTTGTCTTTTTGCTTTTGTATATCGGTGCGCTCGTGCCGATTGACAGCGTCCAAGAACAGCTGCAGCATTCGCTCATGGCGACCGTGATTGTGAAACATACGCCGGTGTTGTCGGAGATGCTTGGCAACTGGTGGATTCATGGCCGCGTCTGACCGAGCGCGGCCGTGGTTTTGCGGGAAAGGGAGGGAACGGGGATGAGCGTCCATAAAAAAGAGGTCATCCGCCTGCTTGAAACGATCGCACTGTATATGGAGATCAAAGGAGAAAATCCGTTTAAGGTAAACGCCTTCCGCAAAGCGGCGAACGCCTTGGAAACGGATGAGCGGAGCCTCGCGGAAATTGGCGATTTCACCGCCATTCCCGGCATCGGCAAAAGCACAGCGGCGATCATCACCGAGTTTGTCGAAACCGGTTCATCATCGGTGCTCGAGGAATTAAAGCGCGATATTCCGGAAACGCTTCTTTCCTTGCTTAAGATCCCGGGGCTTGGCGGCAAAAAAATCGCCAAGCTGCATCAGGAGCTTGGCATTGTCGATATGGACGGATTGAAAGAAGCGTGCTTGGCTGGAAAAGTGCGCGCGCTTGCCGGTTTTGGCGCGAAAACGGAAGAAAAGCTGCTTGCGGCCATTGAAAAGGCAGGCAAACGCCCCGAGCGGCTGCCGCTCGCTCGGGTGCTCGCGATCGCGGCGGACATGGAACGCCAGCTCGCTTGTTTGGATGGCGTGATTCGCTTCTCGCGGGCCGGCAGCTTGCGGCGCTTGAATGAAACGGTGAAAGATTTGGATTATGTCATCGCTACCGACCGTCCGGCTGCGGTGCGCGACGGGCTGCTCGGCTTTGAGCGCGTCCGCGGGGTGCTCGCCGCTGGGGAGACGAAAGTGTCGCTTCTTTTCCAGTATGAGGATGAAGTGGCCGTTGACTTTCGGCTGGTCAGCGAGGCGCAATTCGCGACCGCGCTTCATCATTTCACCGGATCGAAGGAGCATAACGTGCGCATGCGCCAACTCGCCAAAGAGCGCGGCGAGAAAATCAGCGAATACGGCGTGGAAGACGAAGCGACAGGCGAAGTGAAAACGTTCCCGAATGAAGCGGCGTTTTACGCCCATTTCGGGCTGCCGCACATTCCACCGGAGCTGCGTGAAGATGGCACGGAAATCGAGCGGTTTTCCGCTGATCGGCCGCTTGTGCGCCTTGAAGACATTCAAGGCGATTTGCATATGCATTCGGCGTGGAGCGACGGGTCGTGTTCGCTTGCGGAGCTCGCTGAGGCGTGCCGCCGCCGCGGCTACCGGTATATCGCCATCACCGACCATTCGCACTATTTGAAAGTGGCCAACGGCTTGACCCCGGATCGATTGCGGCGCCAGCGCGAGGAAATCGAACGGCTGAACGCGCGCTATTCGGATTTTACGATTTTGGCCGGCATTGAGATGGATATTTTGCCGGACGGGACGCTCGATTACGACGATGACGTGCTCAAGGAGCTTGATTTTGTCATCGCCGCCATTCACTCTGCGTTCAAACAGCCGCGCGAGACGATCATGAAACGGTTGGAGGCGGCGCTTCGCCACCCGTACGTCGATGTCATTGCCCACCCGACCGGGCGGCTGATCGGCCAGCGCGACGGCTATGACGTCGATATCGAGCGGCTCGTGGAGCTCGCGGCGGAGACGAACACGGTGCTTGAGTTAAACGCCAACCCAAACCGGCTCGACTTGTCGGCGGCCTACGTGAAAAAAGCCGAGGAAGCGGGGGCGTATATTGCCATTAACACGGACGCCCACCATTTGGACATGCTCGAGGATATGGCGATCGGCGTAGCGACGGCAAGAAAAGGTTGGATCCATAAGGAAACGGTCATCAACACATGGCCGCTTGAAAAGCTGCAACAGTTTTTGCGCGACAAACGAAAGAAATGAATCAGCTGGGGGTCAGATACGTGCAACGAAAAGTGCTTCACACCTTGGAGTTCGATAAAGTGAAAGAGCAGTTGGCAGAGCATGCGTCCTCGCCGCTCGGTTTGGAAAAAATCGACGCTCTCATACCGTCTTCTGACTTGGAGGAGGTGGCCGCCTGGCTTGACGAAACGGATGAAGCCGCCGCTGTTTTGCGGCTTGCTGGCTATGCGCCGCTTGACGGAGTAGTCGACATCCGTCCGCATCTCAAGCGGGCGGCGATCGGCGGCACGCTCAGCCCGCAAGAGCTGCTTGAAGTGGCGGCCACCTCGGCCGCAAGCCGGCAAATGAAGCGGCTGATTATGGATCTGCATGAAGAGCACGGGGGATTGGACCGTCTGTCCACTTATGCCGATGAGCTCGTGGAGGTGCCGGCGCTTGAACATGACATTCGCCGCTCGATCGACGACCATGGCGAAGTGTTGGATGCCGCAAGCGACCGCCTCCGCTCGCTGCGCGGGCAAATTCGGTCAGTGGAAGCGCGCATCCGCGAGAAACTCGAGAACATCATCCGCTCGCCGTCGGCGCAAAAGCGGCTGTCGGACGCCATCATTACGATCCGCAATGACCGATATGTCATCCCGGTGAAACAAGAGTATCGCGGCGCCTACGGCGGCATCGTCCACGACCAGTCAGCGTCCGGGGCGACGCTGTTTATTGAACCGCAGGCGGTCGTCGAGTTGAACAACGCGCTCCGCGAAGCGCGGGCGAAAGAAAAGCAAGAAATCGAACGCATTTTGCGCGAACTTTCGGCAAAAGTCGCTGAGCAGGCCGAGCCGCTTGCGCGGGCGGTTGAGTCACTTGCGGCGCTTGATTTTGCGTTCGCCAAGGCGAAATACGCCCGCCGGTTGCAAGCCGCGAAGCCAGCGGTCAATAGCCGAGGCTATCTTCGTTTTTTGCAGGCACGCCATCCGCTGCTGGATCAAGAAAAGGCGGTGCCGAATGACATTGAACTCGGCGGCGACTATACGACGATCGTCATCACCGGGCCGAACACCGGCGGAAAAACGGTGACGTTAAAAACGATCGGCTTGTTGACGCTCATGGCGCAAGCGGGGCTGTTCATCCCGGCGGCTGATGGATCGGAAGCGGCGGTGTTCCGTTCCGTTTTCGCCGATATCGGCGATGAGCAGTCGATCGAACAAAGCTTGAGCACGTTCTCGTCCCATATGGTCAATATCGTTGACATTTTGCGCCATGTCGATGGTGAAAGCCTTGTGCTGTTTGACGAGCTTGGGGCTGGCACCGATCCGCAGGAAGGGGCGGCGCTCGCCATCGCCATCTTGGATGAAGTGCATGGGCGCGGAGCGCGGACGGTGGCGACGACGCATTATCCGGAGTTGAAAGCGTACGGCTACAACCGCCCCGGTGTCGTGAATGCGAGCGTCGAGTTTGACACCGAAACGCTCCGCCCGACGTATAAACTGTTGATCGGCATCCCCGGCCGCAGCAACGCCTTTGACATCTCGCGCCGCCTTGGGCTTGATGAACGCATCATTGAGCGGGCGAAAGCGCAAGTGAGCGCGGAAAGCCATAACGTCGAAAACATGATCGCGTCGCTTGAACGGAGCAAAAAGCAAGCGGAGGAAGAGGAAGCGCGGGCGCGGGCGGCGCTGGAGGAGGCTGAGCGTCTGCGCGCCGAATGGGAACAAAAATGGGAAGAGCTCGAAGAAGAAAAAGCGGAGCGGCTGGCGGAAGCAACGCAAAAAGCAGCCGACATCATCCGCGCCGCGGAACGCGAAGCCGAGCGGATCATTCAAGAGCTGCGCCGCTTGCAAAAAGAAAAGCAGGCGGAAGTGAAAGAGCATGAGCTCGTCGAGGCGAAACAGCGGCTCGCTGCTGCGCTGCCGAAAGTGGAGAAGCGAAAAAAAGCGAAAAAGGCTGCTTCACGCCATGTGTTCCAGCCGGGTGATGAAGTGAAGGTGACGAGCCTCAACCAAAAAGGCTACTTGATCGAAAAAGTGTCGGACGACGAATGGCAAGTGCAGCTTGGCATTTTAAAAATGAAAATCCGTGAACGCGATTTGGAGTATATCGGCAGTGCGCCGGCGAAAGAAGTGACGCCGATTGCGACGGTGAAAGGCAAGGACGCCCATGTGAGCCTCGAGCTTGACTTGCGCGGCGAACGGTACGAAGACGCTCTCCTTCGGCTTGAGAAGTACTTGGATGATGCTGTGCTCGCTGGCTATGCGCGTGTTTCGATCATTCACGGCAAAGGAACGGGCGCGCTCCGCCAAGGAGTACAGCAGTTTTTGAAGCAGCATCGGGCGGTGAAAAGCTTCCGATTTGGTGAGGCGAATGAAGGCGGCACTGGGGTGACGATCGTGGAACTGAAATGATGGGGGCGATGGCAATGGCGTCGTTTTGGGAGCACGACATGGTGAAAACGGCGGCCAATTTCAGCGTCGCCGTGCTGTGCATCGTCGTCTTTTTAGCCGTATTTGAATTGGTGACGAAATACAAAAACTGGGAAGAGATTCGCAAAGGAAATGTGGCGGTGGCGATGGCAACCGGCGGAAAGATTTTTGGCATCGCCAACATTTTCCGCTATGCGCTCGCCCGCCATGAATCGCTGCCGTCGATGATCGGCTGGGGGCTGTACGGGTTTTTGCTTCTGCTGGCCGCGTACTTTATTTACGAATTTTTGACGCCGAAATTCAATATTGATGACGAAATTGCCAATGACAACCGGGCCGTCGGCTTGATTTCCATGGTGATTTCCGTCGGTTTGTCGTTTGTCATCGGCGAAGGGATTCAGTAAAGGGGAACAACGAATGAACGCAGTAGTCAAATGGTTGTTGATCGCAGTCGGACTGCTTTTGATCGCCGGCATCGTCTATATGGCGGTGCGCAACCGATCGGTTGATGTGTTGGCGAAAATCTTGTTTGTCATTTGCGCGTGCTTTTTCTTCATTGGTTTGGTGTACTGGTTTTGGTAACGCTCGGTTCAAGCCTGGCGTTCTTTTTTTTTGATGAAAAATTAGAAAAAGTAAAATAAAATAGAAGCAAGGGGGGATTGCATATGGAAAAACCGTGGCTCGCTCATTATCCGCCGTCCATTCCTGCTACGCTCGACTATCCAAAGAAAACGCTTTCCGACTATTTGCGGGAGACGGCGGAACAATTCGGAGACCATGAGGCGATCGACTTTTTGGGCAAAACGATGACGTTTCGCGAGCTGTACGAGCAGGCTTTGACGTTCGCGCATTATTTGCGGACGATCGGATTGAAAAAAGGGGATCGGGTGGCGGTGATGCTGCCGAACTGCCCGCAGGCCGTCATCAGCTACTATGGGACGCTCCTAGCCGGCGGCATCGTCGTGCAGACGAATCCGCTTTACACCGAGTATGAGCTTGAATACCAGCTGAACGACAGCGGCGCCTCGGTGCTCGTGACGATGGATCTTCTGTATCCAAAGGCGGAAAAGGTGAAAGGGAGGACGCCAGTCAAACATTGGATTGTCACGAGAATGCAAGATTATTTGCCCACGGTGAAGAAATGGCTGTATCCGCTTGTGCAGCGGAAGCAAAACATGCCGATTGTCCGCATCGCGGAAAGCGAAACTGTTCATCTGTTCCGCACGATCATGAGCTGCAAAGAGACGGCGCCGATCGGGGAGGACATTGATCCGGTGGAAGATGTGGCGCTGCTGCAATATACAGGCGGCACGACGGGGCATCCGAAAGCGGCCATGTTGACGCATCGCAATTTGATCGCCAATACGCTCATGTGCGCTCATTGGGTGTATAAATGCGAAAAAGGAAAAGAAACGGTGCTCGGTGTGCTTCCGTTTTTCCACGTGTACGGCATGACGACGGTGATGAATTTGTCCGTGATGATGGCGAGCAAAATGGTGCTGCTCCCGCGCTTTGATGTCAAGCAAACATTAAAAGCAATCGAGCGCACCCGGCCGACGATGTTCCCAGGCGCGCCGACGATGTATATCGCTTTGTTGAATGAGCCCGACTTGGCCAAATATGATTTATCCTCGATCAACGTCTGCATCAGCGGCTCCGCTCCGTTGCCGGTTGAGGTGCAGGAGCAGTTTGAACGGGTGACGGGCGGAAAATTGATTGAAGGCTATGGGTTGACCGAGGCGTCCCCTGTCACCCACAGCAACTTCCTTTGGGATGGGGAGCGGGTGAAAGGAAGCATCGGCGTTCCGTGGCCGGATACGGACGCGAAAATCATTTCCTTGGAAACGGGTGAGGAAGCAAAGCCGGGCGAGCGTGGAGAACTCGTCGTGCGCGGGCCGCAAGTGATGAAAGGCTATTGGAACCGTCCGGAGGAGACCGAGCAAGTGCTGCGCGACGGTTGGCTGTATACAGGTGACATCGGCTATATGGATGAGCGGGGGTATTTTTATATCGTCGACCGCAAGAAAGATGTCATTATCGCCGGCGGTTACAACATTTACCCGCGCGAAGTCGAAGAAGCGCTGTACGAGCACCCGAAAGTGCAGGAAGCGGCCGTGATCGGCGTTCCGGATCCGTACCGCGGCGAGACGGTGAAAGCGTTCGTCGTGTTAAAGCCGGGGGAGATGTGCAGCGAACAGGAGCTTGACGCGTTTATGCGCCAGCGCCTGGCTGCTTACAAAGTGCCGCGCATCTACGAGTTCCGCAGCGAATTGCCGAAGACGGCGGTCGGCAAAATTTTGCGCCGCGTGTTGGTGGAAGAGGAGAAAAAGAAGCTTGACAAATCGGCAGAATTGCCCGTAAAATGAAAATATGAATGATGGTTCATTCATTTGGCGGATGGAAAGTGAGAAAAGGAGAATCCATATTGCGGAGGGAAAAGCCGAAATTTAAGCAAATCATTGACGCTGCCGTCGTCGTCATCGCCGAGCACGGCTACCATCAAGCACAGGTGTCGAAAATCGCCAAGCAGGCCGGTGTCGCCGACGGCACGATCTACCTTTATTTTAAAAACAAAGAGGATATTTTAATTTCGCTTTTTCAGGAAAAGATGGGGGCGTTCATCGAGAAAATTGAACAAGAGACAGAAGGAATTTCAAGCCCCCTAGAGAAATTGTATGTATTGGTGAAAACTCATTTTTCCGCCCTCGCCGCTGATCCGCATATGGCGGTCGTGACGCAGCTTGAGCTGCGCCAGTCGAACAAAGAGCTGCGCCATCGCATCAATGAGGTGCTGAAAGGATATTTGCGGCTCATCGACCGCATCATCATGGAGGGGATGGAAAAAGGGGAGTTTCGCCAAGATTTAGACGTCCGGCTCACTCGGCAAATGATCTTTGGCACCCTTGATGAAACGGTGACGACGTGGGTGATGAACGAGCAAAAGTATGACTTGGCCGCCCTCGCCGATCCGGTGTACGAACTGCTCGTCAAAGGGTGCGCCGCCGGGCGTTAGGAAAGGCAGAAAGGGGAGAGGCTTCATGGAGCATTTTCGCATAGCGAAAGAGGAGTTCGTCGCCGTCGTGACGTTTTCGCGGCCGCCGGCGAACGCCCTTTCATCAGC
Source organism: Geobacillus zalihae (assembly GCF_030414215.1). Classification (NCBI taxonomy): domain Bacteria; kingdom Bacillati; phylum Bacillota; class Bacilli; order Caryophanales; family Anoxybacillaceae; genus Geobacillus; species Geobacillus zalihae. The sequence continues at coordinate 2,712,480 of NZ_CP129217.1, read as the reverse complement.
GGTTTTGAAAGAGTTTTCAACCGTGTTGGACGAGCTCGAGACCGATCCGGAAGTACGCGTCGTGCTGCTTCATGGCGAAGGAAGATTTTTCTCAGCCGGCGCCGATATTAAAGAATTCACGTCCATCGCTTCCGCTGAGGAGGCATCCGGCTTGTCGCGCAACGGCCAACTCGTGATGGAGCGGATCGAACGCTTTTCCAAACCAGTCATTGCGGCGATTCACGGCGCCGCATTAGGCGGTGGGTTGGAGCTGGCTATGAGCTGCCACATTCGCGTGGTGGCGGAAAACGCCAAACTCGGCCTTCCGGAGCTGCAGCTTGGCATCATCCCTGGATTTGCTGGCACGCAGCGGCTTGTGCGCTACGTCGGCTTTGGCAAAGCGGCGGAAATGATGTGGACGAGCGAGCCGATCACCGGACTCGAAGCGGTTGAATGGGGGCTTGCCAACAAGGCGGTGCCGGAAGAGCGGCTTCTTGATGAAGCAAAAGCGTTGGCGAAAAAGATCGCCGCCAAAAGTCCGCTTTCCGTCCGTGCGACGATTGAACTGCTCAACGCCGCGAAGGAAAAATCGTTTGCCGAGGCAGTGCGCGAGGAAGCGGAATGGTTTGGCCGCGTGTTTGGATCCGAGGATGCAAAAGAAGGCGTGCAGGCGTTTTTGGAAAAACGGCCGCCTGTCTTTAAAGGGAAATGATCCCTGTAAATATCTGAATGTTGGAACATGAAACAATGTTCGACCAAACCGAGGAGGGGAACGACATGAACATTTTTGTGTTGATGAAACGCACCTTTGACACGGAAGAAAAAATCTCCATCGTCAATGGCAAGATCAACGAGGAAGGCGCTGAATTCATCATCAACCCGTACGACGAATACGCCATTGAAGAAGCCATTCAAGTCCGCGACAAACACGGCGGTGAAGTGACGGTCGTCACCGTCGGCAGCGAGGAAGCGGAAAAAGAGCTGCGCACGGCGCTCGCCATGGGCTGCGATAAAGCGGTGCTCATCAACATTGACGATGATGTCGAAGAACAAGACCAATATACGACGGCGAAAGTGCTCGCTGAATACTTAAAAGACAAAAACCCGGACTTGATTTTAGCCGGCAACGTCGCTATTGACGGCGGTTCCGGGCAAGTCGGCCCGCGCGTTGCGGAATTGCTCGGCATTCCGTATGTGACGACGATCACGAAGCTCGACATTGCCGACGGCGGCAAAGTGACCGTTGTGCGCGACGTCGAGGGGGATGAGGAAATCATCGAAACGTCGCTGCCGCTCCTTGTCACCGCTCAACAAGGGCTGAATGAACCGCGCTATCCGTCGTTGCCGGGCATTATGAAGGCGAAGAAAAAGCCGCTTGACGAGTTGGAGCTTGACGACCTGGATCTTGATGAAGAGGATGTCGAAGCAAAAACGAAAACGATCGAAGTGTTCTTGCCGCCGAAGCGCGAAGCGGGCAAAATTTTGCAAGGCGAGATCGCTGATCAAGTGAAGGAACTCGTTCAGCTGCTCCGCTCCGAAGCGAAAGTGGTATAAGCGGAAACCGCTGTCGGCGTTCGGATGAAGCACAACGGGGAATCAAAGGATAGGGGGACTGAAACATGGCACGTAAAGTATTGACCTTAGCAGAAGTGCGGGATGGATCGCTGCGGAACGTTTCGTTTGAAGCCATTGCAGCGGCCAAAACGATCGCCGAAGGCGGGGAAGTCGTCTCGGTGCTCGTCGGCGACCAAGTGCAGGCGCATGCGAACGAACTCATTTACCGCGGTGCCGACCGCGTCGTCGTCATCGAACATCCGAATTTGAAATTTTATACATCAGATGGCTATTCGCAAGCGTTAAAAGCCGTGATTGACAAAGAGCAGCCGGAAGGCATCGTCTTCGGCCATACGGCGCTCGGCAAAGACTTGTCGCCGAAATTGGCCATCAAGCTCGACGCCGGCCTCGTTTCCGACGTCATCGCCGTCGAAGAGGCAGGCGGCAACATCGTCTTTACCCGTCCGATCTACTCCGGCAAGGCGTTTGAAAAGAAAATTGTCACCGATGGCATCATCTTCGCGACCGTGCGTCCGAACAACATCGCGCCGCTTGAGCGCGACGAGTCGCGCACAGGCAGCGTGGAAGCGCTCGCCGTCGAGATTAAAGACTTGCGCGCGATTGTCAAAGAAGTCGTCCGCAAAACGGCGGAAGGCGTCGACTTGACCGAGGCGAAAGTGATCGTCGCCGGCGGCCGCGGCGTCAAAAGCGCCGAAGGCTTCAAGCCGCTCAAAGAGCTCGCCGAAGTGTTGGGCGGCGCGGTCGGCGCTTCGCGCGGGGCGTGCGATGCCGGCTATTGCGACTACTCGCTGCAAATCGGACAAACGGGAAAAGTCGTCACGCCGGACCTTTACATCGCCTGCGGCATCTCAGGCGCCATCCAGCATTTAGCGGGGATGTCCAACTCGAAAGTCATCGTCGCCATTAACAAAGACCCGGAAGCCAACATCTTTAAAGTCGCGGACTACGGCATTGTCGGCGATTTGTTCGAAGTCGTTCCGCTCCTCACCGAAGAGTTCAAAAAACTGAAAGTGCATTCGTAATGAACAACACGGGCGGCTGCAGCCGTCCGTTTTTTGACGGATAAATTCCGCGGCAAAAGCGAATAGTAGAAACGAAGCAAAACATTCGCGCAGACTTGCATTCCATGGTATACTTTGCTTGCAGCATTCAAGAAGATGGGAGGGAATCCATATGGCGATTGTCAACGCCACTGACCAAACGTTCGCCGCAGAAACGAAAGACGGCCTCACGCTCGTTGACTTTTGGGCGCCATGGTGCGGACCGTGCCGCATGATCGCTCCGGTGCTGGAAGAGCTTGACCGCGAAATGGGCGACAAAGTGAAAATCGTCAAAGTGAATGTCGATGAAAACCAAGAAACAGCGTCGAAGTTCGGCGTCATGAGCATCCCGACGCTGCTTCTGTTCAAAGATGGCCAACTTGTCGACAAAGCGATCGGCTATCAGCCGAAAGAGGCGCTTGTGGAGTTTGTGAGCAAGCATGCGTAATGTCGATGACCAAAAATCCAGAGGGAGGGACCTCTGGATTTTTTTGATGGCCTCAAAAAATGATTGACAACAGGAAGCATTTTCTTTATATTAATAACCAACAATTCATATTGGTTATATAGGAATTATACATTTTTTATTCATAGTTTTTCTATAGTTATAGTTTATTTTTGGGAGGTGATGCCGCTTCGCTTTATTCCGTTGCGAATTAGATGAGGAAAACGAGGAGGGACAATGATGGATCAATGGTTAAAACAGAAGAAAGCACTATGGATGCTGGCCATCGTCTTTTTGTTATGGATGGGCTCCGGATGCGACGCACATAGCGGGAAGGAAGACAAAGGATCTGCTTCGTCGCAAAAAGGGGAAGCAAGCGAGGTCATTCGGATCGGCTATCAAAAATATGGCACGCTCAATATGCTAAAAGCGCGCGGGGATTTGGAAAAACGATTGAAAAAGTTGGGGTATACGGTGCAATGGTCGCTGTTTCCCGGTGGGCCCCAACTGCTTGAGGCGATGAACGCGGGCAGCTTGGATTTTGGCCATACAGGTGAAGCGCCGCCTGTATTTGCCCAAGCAGCTGGAACACCGCTTTTATACGTGGCGACCACGCCGCCGAATCCGGCTGCTGAAGCGATTTTAGTCCCCAAAAATTCGCCAATTCGCACGATCGCGGACTTGAAAGGGAAAAAAGTGGCGTTGAACAAAGGATCGAACGTTCACTATTTGCTTGTCCAGGCGTTGGAAAAAGCAGGATTGAAACTTTCTGACATCCAGCCCGTTTATTTGCCTCCCGCAGACGCGCGCGCTGCTTTTGAGCAAGGAAGCGTCGATGCGTGGGTCATTTGGGATCCGTTCTACGCCGCGGCGGAGCAAGGCGGAAAAGCGCGTGTCATAGCAGACGGGCAAGGATTAGCAGCCAACCGGGAGTTTTTCTTTGCTTCTCGATCGTTTGCGGAAAAGCATGCGGATGTTGTCAACATCATTTTGGAAGAGCTGAAGAAGGTCGATCGCTGGGCAAGCAATGATCCGAAAGGAGTAGCCGCGTTTTTGGCTCCGGAGCTCGGCATTGATGAACAGGCGCTGGAGACGGCAGCCAAACGGCGCACATACAACATTGAGCCGGTCACCGATGAAGTCGTGGCTCAACAGCAGCAAATCGCCGACCAGTTTTTTCAGTTAGGGCTGCTGCCAAAGAAAATAGACGTGAAAGAGGCGGTTTGGCGTGAGGGGAAATGAAGAAATGCGCACAAGAGTGATGAGAGGCTGAATGTATGATAGAAAGCCGGTCTGCCTCCTTGACAACATGATCGTGGTTAGGTTCGAATGCGTCATCCAACAGGCTGAAAGGGCAGACAACTTTTGGACGAGAATCGATGGAAAGGAGTGGAAATGAAGTGAAATTATCAAGGTGGACGGGATGGGCTGGGGGGAAGGCTGTGCCGTGGGCGTTGCCGATCGGTCTACTCGCTGCATGGCAAGCGGCAGCAGCAGCTGGTTGGCTGTCTTCGCGAGTGCTGCCGGCGCCGACTGATGTGATTGTTGCGGCGTGGAATCTTGCTTCGAACGGAGAATTATGGAAACATTTGTCCGTCAGTTTTTGGAGAGCGCTGACTGGCTTTGCCATCGGCGGATCGATCGGATTTCTTCTCGGCTTGCTCAATGGAGTGTTTCGTCCGGCTGAGCGATTGTTGGACACATCGATCCAAATGATTCGCAATATTCCGCATTTAGCATTGATCCCGCTCGTTATCTTATGGTTTGGCATTGGAGAGGAGGCGAAAGTGTTTCTTGTCGCGTTAGGCGTGCTGTTCCCGATGTATGTCAACACCTTGCACGGCATCCGCAATGTCGACGCCGGCTTGCTGGAAATGGGGCGCGTCTATGGGCTTGGACCATGGCAGCTGTTTTGGCGCATTTGGCTGCCTGGTGCGTTGCCTTCGATTTTAGTTGGATTGCGCTATGCCCTTGGCATTATGTGGTTGACGCTCATCGTCGCGGAAACGATCGCGGCCGACCGCGGCATTGGATATTTGGCCATGAATGCGCGCGAGTTTATGCAGACCGATGTCGTTGTTTTCAGCATTTTGCTTTACGCGCTGTTCGGCAAGCTGGCCGACAGCATCGCCCGTTTTCTAGAAAGAAGATGGCTTCGTTGGAACGTCAATTATCAGCATATATGAAAATCGCCAAACAATGTCAGGCGCTTCAACAAATGTCCATAAGGCTTGGAAACGAATGTTGGAAGGAGGATCAATGAATGGGACCGGGACGAGGGGCGGAGTTGATTTTGGAACAAGTGGGAAAACAGTTTGGGGACAAACACGCGTTGCGCCGCGTCAATTTGGTGGTGAAGAGGGGAGAGTTTGTCGCCATCATTGGCCGCAGCGGATGCGGCAAAAGCACTCTGTTGCGCTTGGCCGCCGGATTGGAGGAGCCGACGTCCGGCCGGATCCTGGTGGATGGGGAGGAGCTGCGTGGGCTCAATGAGAAGGCACGTGTCATGTTTCAGGACGCCCGCTTGCTGCCGTGGCGGCGCGTCATGGATAACGTCGGGCTCGGATTGAAAGGGGAATGGGAGCCGAAAGCGCTGGAGGTGCTCGAGCAAGTGGGGCTGGCTGACCGTGCGGACGATTGGCCGACCGTGCTGTCAGGAGGACAGCGCCAGCGCGTGGCCCTTGCCCGCGCCCTCATCAGCCATCCGCAGCTACTGTTGCTCGATGAACCACTTGGAGCTCTTGATGCGCTCACTCGGATTGACATGCAGCGTCTCATTGAACGGCTTTGGCTTGAACAGAAGTTTACGGCTTTGCTTGTTACGCACGATGTTGATGAAGCGGTGATGCTGGCGGATCGAGTAATCCTCATCGAAGACGGGGTGTGCACACTTGATGTGCCTGTGCGTCTGCCGCGGCCGCGCCAGCGCGGCGATGCGGCGTTCGCCGATTTGGTGGATACGATTTTGCGTCGCATTTTAGGCACAAAGCCGGAGGAGAGAGCGATCGCTTCAGTTTCCATCGGTGAGAAAAGGAGGGCGTTGTAGATGAAAAAACGGTTGGTTTGGCTATCTGTGTTAAGCGCATGCTTATGCCTGCTGCTGGCGGCTTGCGGGCAAGAACGAGGCGCCTCCCCCGCCTCGTCCAAGGATTCGGCGTCAGCCGATTCATGGCCGAAAGAGCTGCATATTGGCTATCAAAAATCATCGTTTTCACTATTTTTGAAAGAAAAAGGATACTTGGAAAAACAATTACAAAAGCATGGTGTTCAAGTCAAATGGTTTGAATTCCAATCCGGTCCCCCCCTTCTGGAAGCGTTGAATGCCGGACAAATCGACATCGGTTATGTCGGCGGGGCTCCCGCGGTGTTGGCGCAGGCGAACCCGGATTCACAGTTGGTGTATCTTGCCTACGAACCGGAAGTTGCGCGGGCGATCATTGTGCCCAAAACATCGTCGATTCAAACCGTTGCTGATTTGAAAGGAAAAAAAGTGGCTTTCGGCAAAGGATCAAGCGCCCATTATACACTATTGACGGCATTAGAGACAGCTGGATTGACACTTAACGACATTACTCCGGTGTATTTGCAGCCGTCTGAAGCGCGAACTGCGTTTGAGCGTGGTGATGTGGACGCCTGGGTCATTTGGGATCCGTTCTTGGCCGATGCCGAAGTGAACGGCGGTGCGCGCATTTTGATGGATGCGAAAGGACTTCCCAAACAATATGGATTTATCGTAGGACGGAATGGGTATGTGAAGCAGTATGCAGATGTAGCGAAGACGGTCATTGCACAACTGAATAAAGTTCATCAAGAAATCCACTCCTCTCCCGATGAAGCCGCCAAACTATTGGCTAAAGAAACGAAAATTGGCGAAGAGATTTGGAAACGGACGTTGAGCCGAAGAGAATATGGGGTGTTTCCGCTGACGAAGGAGGTGGTCGACGCCCAGCAACGCATTGCGGATCGTTTTTATGAGGCCGGGGTGATTCCAAAACGGGTCAAAGTGGAAGACGCTGTGGTCGTCATAAAGGGACAATAAGGAAATCCTGTAACATTCACACTTCATCAATACAAGCTGTTCCACTGAAAATGATAGGGCATTGTGAAAAGCCGAATTCCCCTTGAACAACGCTCTTCCAAGGGGATGTTAAGGACAGCGGGGCATAAAAGAATGTGGGGGGAAACAAATGACAACGGTGGCCATTATTTCTGGAAGTCCGTCGCGCGCCTCGAAAACGAATCGAGTGGCCGAATGGGTGAGCGAGCAATTGCAACGGATCGGCCATACGGTATATTTCATCCGATTGCGCGATTTGCCGGCGGAAGATTTGCTTTATGCGCATTCATCAAGCGATTCGATTGTGAAAACACATGATTGGATCCGCCAGTCACGAGTGGTGGTTGTACTAAGTCCAGTGTATAAGGGAAGTTACACCGGCATTTTAAAAGCGTATTTGGATTTGCTGCCGGAAAAGGCGTTTGCTGGGAAGCTAGTTGTGCCGATTGTTACGGGGGGGACCATTGCTCATCTGTTGGCTCTCGAATACGCGCTCAAACCCATTTTCTCCATTTTGGGAGCGCGGGAAATCTTGCATGGCGTCTTTATTTTGGATTGGACATTGGGGCATGATGACGAAGGCCGCCTCGTGTTTTCGGACGACTTGTTGTCGAGGATGGAAGAGGTGATTCATTCCATTTCCCATGGCTCTGAAAAAACGATCATGAGATAAGGAGGAAAACAATATGAAAGTCCTTTGGTTTATTCCTTCTCATGGCGACGGACGGTATTTAGGGACGGCAAAAGGCGGCCGCTCGCCGGAATACAGCTATTTCAAACAAGTGGCCCAAGCGGCTGATCGATTGGGATACGAAGGGGTGCTCATTCCAACGGGGAAATCGTGCGAAGATCCATGGCTGTTGGCGGCAGCGCTGGCAGCGGAAACGAGGCGATTGCGTTTTCTTGTCGCTGTTCGCCCAGGATTGATGACGCCAACATTGGCGGCGCGCATGGCCTCCACGTTCGATCGCATTTCCGATGGCCGGCTGCTTGTAAATGTCGTCACCGGCGGCGACCCCGTTGAGTTGGCGGGGGATGGGCTGTTTTTGTCGCATGACGAACGGTATGAAGCGACGGACGAGTTTTTGACGATTTGGCGCCGATTGCTGGAAGGAGAAGAAGTGACGTTTGCAGGAAAGCACGTGTCAGTCAAAGGGGCGAAATTGTTGTTCCCGGCTGTGCAAAAACCGTATCCGCGCCTCTTTTTCGGCGGATCGTCGGATGCCGGCCAACAGGTTGCCGCCCGCCATGCGGACGTCTACTTGACTTGGGGGGAGCCGCCTAGACAGGTGAAAGAAAAAATAGAACGGGTAAGGGAACTCGCTCGCCAAGAAGGGAGAGAAATCGAATTTGGCATTCGTCTCCACATCATTGTTCGCGAAACAGAAAAAGAAGCGTGGGAAGCGGCAGAGCGATTGATTCAGTATGTAGATGACCGGACGATTGAAGAGGCGCAGCGGGTGTTTTCCCGTTATGACTCTGTCGGGCAGCAACGGATGCGCGAGCTGCACAGGGGGAGGAAAGAGTCGTTGGAGATCAGCCCAAACCTTTGGGCGGGGATTGGGCTCGTTCGCGGCGGCGCGGGCACCGCGCTTGTCGGTGATCCGGAAACAGTGGCTGAACGTCTCCGTGAATACGAGCAACTCGGCATCCGTTACTTCATTTTATCAGGTTATCCGCATTTGGAAGAGGCGTATCGCGTGGCGGAATTGTTATTCCCGTTGTTGTCATTGGATGTTCCTTCTTCTTCCATTCGCGGCGAGGTAGTGGGTCACGAGTTTTTTCCAAATGTGATTAAGGTGTGATCGGTTCTAAAAAAGGGGGATGCGCTGCAAAAGAGCATCCATCCTTTTTTATTTTTGATTGACTTTGAAATTCATGTTCTTTTATAATCGTGCTTGTGTGATATTGATTATCATTTTTAATGGTCTATGGGGGGATCGATCATGTCATGGAAATGGAAGTGGCTCGCCGTGTTCGCCGCCGCGGCGTTGGCGCTTGGCGCGTGCGGCCAGAGCAAACAGACGGCGGGAACAGAAAAAGAAAGCAGCAACCAAACGGCTGTGGAAAAACAAGAAAAGCCGAAAGAGGAAGAGAAGACGGAGAACGAGAAGGAAGAAGCGGAAGTCGATTATGCGGGAGCGTTCAGCGAAGCGCTCGCGGAGCTTGAGAAGGCGAAGCAAGGCGGGGCGGTCGACTTCGGCAAAGTGGAGAGCATCTACAAAGAAAAGCTGCAGCCGCTTGTACAAAAACGTGACGCGGAATTTGAAGATACGCTTGACCAACATATTACCAACGCACTGGCCGCCGGCAAAGACGGGTCGCTTGAGCCGTTGGTTGTCAAGCAAATTTTTGACAAGCTGATGCAAAAAGTGTTTTACACGACGATCAAACATGAGTTTACCGAAGCAGAAGAGCATTGGGCCAATAAGGAAGAAGTAAAGGAAGAGCTTGAGGAAGCGAAGGCATTTTACGCGATTTTGCAGTCGACCGTGGAAAAGCGCGATGTGGCTTACGGAACGAAGTTGGTTGACGCGATCAACGGGGCGTTTGCCCAAATGGAGCAAGCGGTGCAAAACGATGATGCGCTCTCATTTGCCCTCGGCAAGCAAGTCGTGGACAAAACATTGATGAAAACATTCTATTTAGCGAGCGGAGCGTTGCCGCACGGCTATGCGGCGAAGGCGGCGGCTGCGGCCAAGGAAAACGCCGAAGAAGCCAAAGTGGAGCAGGCGGAAGGCTGGGCGTTTTATCAGTCCGTCTATCCGTATATGAAACGGCATGCCGCGGAGGAGGCGGACTACATTTTGAAACAGTTTGACCTGCAAACCGATGTCAAAACGCTCGATCCGAAAGCGGTGAACCATGCGTTCGTGCGCGGATGGGCGAAAGTGGCGCTTCACGAATATGAAGAAAGCAAAGAAAATTGGGGGCAAGACAAGTCGGTGATCACCGCCTTAGAAGGCGCGCTCTTTATTAACATGATCGAAAATGATATCAAAACGCTGCTCGGCGACAAGGCGTACAGCACGTTGAACGATCAGGCGGCGCGCTACTTGGAAGCAGCAAAGGCGAAAAACAAAGCCGAAGCTGACAAATGGCTGCCGCAAATTGAAGCTGCGCTGCAGCAAGTAGTGGAAAAGGCGAAATAATGACGAAGGAGGGTGTCCCCAAGGACGCCCTTTTTTCACAAACGCCCTTTCGGCTTGTCCCGGCTGAGAATGCGTTTTGGCGGATGCTTTTCGCTTTTGCCTGCAATCCGCGACTTTTGCCGGCCGCTATGGTAAGATGCTTAATGGACAGTGAATTTGATAATGGGGTGACGACTGTGAAAGTAGTGGTGACCGGGGGAGCGGGGTTTATCGGCAGCCACCTCGCGGCCCATCTCAGCAAGCAAGGATATGACGTAATAGCCGTCGACTGCTTTCATCCGTACTATTCGGCTGAACGGAAAGAGCGGCAGTTTCAGACACTCACCGGCGGTCGGGTGCCGCTTGTCCGCTTGGATTTGCTTGATGGGGAGCGAACGAAAAGGTGGCTGGTCGAGTTTCGCCCCGATGTCGTCTACCATTTGGCGGCGCTGCCGGGCGTGCCGTATTCCCTCGAGGAGCCGTTCGCGTATATCGATTATGACATCAAAGCGACGGTCAATGTGTTGGCGGCGGCGGGGGAAGCGGGAGTCAGCCATGTGCTGTTTGCTTCGTCGTCATCCGTCTATGGCGACCGCGGCAACGTGCCGCTGAAAGAAGAAATGGCTGATGGCCGCGTCGTGTCGCCGTATGCGGCGACGAAATACGGAGCGGAATCGTTTTGTCATGCCTATGCCCATTTGTATGGCTACCAAATGACGATTTTCCGCTATTTCACCGTTTACGGGCCGTGGGGTCGTCCGGATATGGCGATCGGCACGTTTTTGCGCCGATTGTTGGTGGGCGAGGAGATTGTCGTGTATGGCAAGGGGACGGCGCGCGATTATACGTACATCGATGATATTGTCGCCGGCATGGCCGCGGCGCTTCACCGCAGCGGCGGGCGAAGCGAAGTGTTCAACTTGGGCGCCGGGGCGCCCGTCACCATGGAGCAGCTGCTCGCTGAGTTGCGGAAGCACTTTCCCGATATGAAAATCGTGCACGCGCCGGAGCGGAAAGGCGATGTGAAAGCGACATGGGCGGACATCACAAAGGCGGAGCGGGCGTTTGGTTACAAGCCGAAGGTGGCGTTTGCCGAAGGGCTCGCCCGCACGGTGGCGTGGGCGCGCGAATATGAGCGGTAGGGCGGCCAAGGCGGGGCTGCAGGCCGCCGGGGTGGCCATGGTTGTTCTGTTTGGTTGGATGACGTATCGCTATTTTGACGGCCGTGCGTTGCTTCGGCATCTCGCCGGGCTGGCCCGCCATCCGGCGGATATGGCTGCCGCCGTTTTCGTGTATGGCGCGTCCTTTTGGCTGCGGGCATGGGCATGGAAGCAATATGTCGGGAAACCGATCGCCTTTGCCGTCTATTGGCGTGGGGTGTTGCTCAGCTTGTTGATCAATCATCTCGTCCCCGTCAAAATGGGCGATGCCGCCCGCGTCGCTGTGCTTGCCCGCCAGCCGGGTGTTTCCGCCGCTGAGGCGATCGAGTCGGTTGCGGTCATGCGGTTATTGGACATGGCGGTGCTGGGCGGTTTTGCGGCAGCGGGGGTGTATGTGTACATGCATCGGATTCCCGGCCTTCCGCTGGTGGGGGCGGCCGCTGCCGCAGGGGGGGCGCTTGTGCTCGTGATGTTTCGCCGTCCGCTCCGCCTCGAACGGTTATGGCGCCGATGGCGGACGGTGTTGCAGGGCCGCCGCGGCGCGGAGATCGCTGCGGCTGTGGCGGCGAGCTGGTTGTGTGAAGCGGCCGTCATTGGCGTGATCGCCAAAGCAGTCGGCATCCCGCTTTCCTTTGGACAGGCGGTGTGGGCAAACAGCGCGGCCGTTTCCGGCCAGATCGCCCAAGTCGTCCCCGGCGGGATCGGAACGTATGAGGCGGTGATGGCGTTTGCGTTGACCCGGCTCGGCGCACCATGGGAGAAAGCGTATGCGGCGGCAGTGTTGACCCATGCGTTTAAGTTTTTGTTTTCTTACGCCGCCGGGGCCATGGTATTGTTGCTTTGGCGGTCCGATTGGCAGATGGTGCGGGGTGTATGGAAAAAGGAAAGGGAGAGGCGATGAAAGAAGCGTCACGATTCGAAAAAATGGCGGCGCGCTGCTGGAATTTGCTGAATGAAGGAAAGCCGTTTACGCCGATTTTTGTCGCGGGAACGATGACGATCTACCATGCCGCTGATTGGATGGGCGGCTCATGGGGATGGATGCTTGGTCTGGCGGCGGCGCTGCCGCTGTTTGTCATCTACTATGTCTATGATTATCCGCTGTTTTTGCGCAATTATTTATGGATTCCTTACGTTGTGTTTCTCATCGTTTGGTCGTTTGCTGATGCGGCGCTGCTGCTGTTGGCGTCGGGGCTTTACTTTTTCTTTACCGTCTTTTTTTGGGGAACGCTCTATTACCATTTGCGCATCGGCACGTCATGGTGGAATTTCACCCGCTTTTGGAAGCTCGTGCTGAAAAACAGCGATTCGACGAGCGGCAACGCTCAAGAGCAGCTGCCGAAAGTCTTTCTCCTTTTATCTGTTTGGGAATATGCGTCGATCCAAGTGGAACGAGGGGCGGATTTGGCGCCGCTGTGCGGGGCGCTTTGGCTGTTTGCTGCTTTGGTGTGGCTGTTTTCATGGATTTTGCATCGGAATTTGTTCGACTGGCAGCCCGAGATCATTCCGACTTATACGAACAATGTGCCGAGTCCAACCGTGCCGATCAGTGACAAAGTGTATGTCATCGTGATTGATGGGATGCGCAAAGACCGGTTTGAAGCGGCCAACGCCCCGTTTTTGAAACGGCTGCGCGCGCAAGGGACGGAATTTGCGCAAATGGAGACCGTGTACCCGGCGCGTACGGTCGTTTGCTTTACATCGATGTTGACGGGCACGTATCCGTTTGAGCACGGGATTCGCTCGAATATGGTATGGAAGCTCGGAGCGAAAGTGGAAACGATCTTTGACTCGCTCCGCAAAGTAGGGAAAACAGGCCGCTTGCTTGGCATCGCTCATTTGGTCGATTCGTTCGGAGATGATGTCGAAACGGTGACGGCCGTCATGCCTAACGAACTAGCTGACCGCTATATTATCGAGCGGGCGAAACGCATTGTGGAAGAGCAGCACCCGGACTTGCTTGTCGTACAATTGATCGCCACCGACCAGACCGGCCATAGCCGCGGGGTGCTGTATGACGAGTATATTGAAAAAATTGAAGAAGCCGATGCGCTGATCGCCGAGTTTGTCGCCTGGCTTGAGGAGCGAGGCGAGCTTGAGCGCGCGACGCTGATCGTCTGCGCCGACCATGGCCAAGCGGATGGCATCGGCGGCCACGGCCATCTCGATGAAGGGGAGCGGTATGTGCCGTTTTTCATGTACGGTCCGGCGATTGAGGCAGGGAAACGGGTTGATGAGAAAAGAAGCCTCGTCTCGCTGGCGCCGACGATCGCCTATTTGCTTGGCGCGCCGTATCCAAGCCATAGCCGCGGCCCTGTTTTGATCGAAGCAATGCGGAAGGAGGAGAGCGATGAAACAGCAGCACGTCATCGTTTTTTTGCCGGCGCACAATGAGGAAGGGGCGATTGGGGACGTGATTCGCCGCATTCCGCGTCATTTCCATCCCGATGTAGAGGTCAGCGTCTTGGTCATTGATGACGGGTCGACCGACCGGACTGCTGAAGCGGCGCAAGAAGCGGGAGCCGATTACATTTGCCGCTGGCCGGAAAACCGCGGCCTCGGGGCGGCGGTGCGGCGAGGGCTCAAAGAGTGTGTCCGTCTTGGCGCGGATATCGGCGTGATGATCGATGCCGATAACGAATATCCGCCGGAACAAATTCCTGACCTTTTGGCGCCGATTTTCGCCGGTGAGGCCGACTATACGATCGGCTCGCGCTTCCTTGGCACGATTCGCGGCATGAAATGGCACCGCCGCCTCGGCAACTATGCCTTTACGTGGCTGCAGTCGCTCCTGCTCGGCCAGCGGCTGTACGACGGGCAATCCGGCATGCGCGCGTTTTCCCGCCAAGCGATGGAAGAGGCGGAAATCATCCACGATTACAATTACGCCCAAGTGTTGACGCTCAACTTAGTGCGCAAAGGGTTTCGACTAAAGGAAGTGCCGATCCGCTACCAAGTGCGGACGACCGGCCGTTCGTTCATCAAGTTCACCGCCTATATGACCGCGGTCATCCCGGCCATCTGGAAGGAAATGCGCCGCCCGGTAACAAAAGCGGTCATTGACCGAAAAGCGCATCTGCTTTCTTTGGAGCGGGAGCGCCATTGTTCGTGAGGCGGCCGCCTTGGGCCGCCGGCCATTTTTCCAATATTGACAATGATGGTGATAATGATTATCATTGATCTTGATGGAGGGGGATCAGAAACGTGAAAACATCCCGTTTCTTTTTTTACATAGCAGTGATCATTATTCTCAATCTCATTCCGCTGAAAGCGTTCGCCTATTCGTATGGAGATCCGAACAAAGAAGCGGTTGCTGAGGCGTATAAAGAGATGAAAGAAAAGTTGAACGAGCAGCCGCCGAACTTTGCCGCAGCGAAGGAAATTTTCGGAACCATAAAAGAAGAAATCGACATGCACATGGGGCCTGAGCCGTCCAAGGCGGTGCTTGCAGCCATCGAAGCGAAGGACCGCCAGGCGGTGATCAAAGACATGGAAAAAATTTTAGTGCTCAATATCGCCCGACGTTTGGACAATATTGAGGCGAACTTTGATCAGTACGACACGAGCAAGCGGCTGTTGGCGAAGGCGTTTGCGACGTATGAGGCGCTGTCGCCGATCATCCAAGGGAAAGACCCTGCGCTTGACAAACAGCTGCGCACCGAGTTTGACAAGGCGCTTCAGTCGCTTGGCAACCCGGGGCTGTTTGGCGTCGGCGAGAAAAAATCAGACATCGAAACGTTCAAGAAAAGCAAGGAAACCATTTTATCGGCGTTGCAAAAGCAATTTGGCCTCAAAAGCCTAAAAGTCGGCCATTTTTCGGAAAGCGCCACGGAAAAGCCGGATGCAGTGCAAAAGAAAGAGTGGACCGATTTGTCCGAGGCCAAAAACTGGATTCCGCTCATCGTCATCGCTGTGGTGATCATCGGGACTGTCTTGATTTACGCACGTCGCCGGAAGCGTGCTTAGTCTAAACTGAATGGGAGGCGGGGGCATGGAAGTTCAAGCGCTGCTTATCACGTTTCGTGAAGCGCTGGAAGCGCTGCTGATTGTCGGCATCATTACATCGTATTTGAAACGGGTCGGTCACCGTGAATACACGAAATATGTATGGCTTGGCGCCGCTCTTGCTGTGGCGGCGAGCGTCGGCGTCGCCATGTTGTTTCAGCTCGTCTTTACCGGTTTTGCGGCAATGGGAAGCGAGACGTATTTGAAAATCGGCATCATGGTCATTTCCGCGTTGCTCTTGACGCAAATGGTGTTCTGGATGGCCGAACATAGTCGGGACATGAAAAAAAGCGTGGAAGGGAAAATGGATCAGTTTGTCACCGCCGGCAATGTCGCCGGCATGGTCATCCACTCGTTTTTGGTCGTGCTGCGCGAAGGAGTGGAAACGGTCTTCTTCTTCGCCGCCATTACGCACGGCAACATCGGCGCGGCGATGCAAGGCTGGGGAGCGGCGACCGGGGTCGTCATTGCCGCTTTTGTCAGCTACTTCTTCTTTAAAGGGACGATGCGCATTCCGTTGAAGACGTTCTTTAAAGTGACTGGCGCGTTTATCGTCCTAATTGCCGCCGGACTGCTCGTGCAAGCCATTTCGATGATGCAGGACATCGGCCTCATCGGCAGCGTCATGCCGCACGTATACGATTTGACGTGGCTGCTTCCGGAACATCCGATCGATTACGAACATTACGTGCGCGACCATGGCGTCGCCCCTGTCTTTTCCGGCGAAGTCGGCGTCTTTTTAAAAGCGCTGTTCGGTTATTCTTCAATGCCGTCGCTTGAAGAAGTGTTGGCCTATATCGGCTACTTCGTCGTCGTGTATTTGTTGGTGGCGAGCCGCCGCGGTCAAAAGAAGGCCGTGGTTGAGAAGCCGGCGGTTGCCTCGTTGGAGGAACAAGCCAAAAACGTCATGTAACGTACAAGGACGCTGCGCCTTGTACGTTTTCTTTGGAGGGAAACACGGTGGACAAACGGTTGGGCGATGATCGCTTTTGGATGAGCTTTGGTGTCGGAATGGCTGCTTTGTTGGCCGGCGCCGGTTTGTATGGGGCGAACCCGTATGCGGCCTCGTGGGACGAAGTTGACTTTGCGCGGGCGTTGGAACGCTATGATTTATTGGCCATGCAGCCGCATTTCCCGGGCTATCCGTATTTGATTCTTGGCGGCATGGCAGTGCACGCTCTGGTCGCCAATCCGGCCAAAGCGCTTTCGATCTTGAATGTGCTCGTGTTGTTTTCCGCCGCCTTTCCCATCGTTTGGCTGCTCGCTCGCCATATGCCGCGTTCAGCGGCGCTATGGGCGGCGCTTTCGGTGCTTTCTTCAAGCTACGTGCTCCTTGCCGCCGCCAGACCGATGTCGGACGGCGCGGCGCTTGGCGTGCTTTGGTGGTACATATGGGCGGTGGAATGGGCGCGGCGGCGAACAACATGGATGGCGCAGCTTTGGCCGGCCGCGTTGTTCAGCATCCTCATGGGCATCCGTTTGTCTTATGCCCCGTTTGCCGCTGCGTTGTTGATCCTTTGGCATGAAGACTGGAAAACGCACCGCCGCCTCGGCCGCGTGGCGGCATCGCTGTTGGCGGCGGCCGCCTTTCAATTTGTTTGGGTGGCGGCGGTCGCGGCGACGGAAGGCGGCCTTTGGCCGTTTTTCAAGCTTGGCTGGGCGTTTGTCGTCGGTCATTTCAGCGACTGGGGGGGAACGGCGGCGGCGAGCCCGCTTCCATTTTGGGAGCGGGTGCGCCGCTTTGTCCTTGACAACTTTCTTTGGACCGGCATGGCCAGCCGAAATGCTTGGCTGCTGGCTGCCTATGCAGTGGTCGGCGCCATCGCCTGGCGCACTGGGCCGTTTCGGCTGCCGCGCCCGCTTGTCGTTTCCGCGTTGCTGTATGCTTTGTGGGCGCTTTTCGGACAAAACATTGACAAGCCGCGTCATCTCCTTCCGCTCGTTCACATTGCGCTCGTTTTCGTGTGGGGGCGCGTATTGGCTGCACCGCGATCATGGAAGCATGTGTTGGCGGCGGCGGTTGTGCTGCTGCAGGCTGCAATCGGCATCGGGCAGCTGTGCGAGCAGGCAAAGACGCCGCCGGCAGTGTATCAGCTTGCGGACGATTTGCGTGACAAACGGCAGCCGTTTGTGGTATATACGTGGGAAGAGACGCGCGTCCTAGACTATTTGAACGTGCCCTTTCCACATAAAGACGTGCTCCATTTTTCCTTCTTTTTGCAAGACAAAGAAAACTACCGCCATGCTGCGATATATATGACCAATCACGTTGTCCAAGGGTTCGAGGCTCAAGGGATCGATGTTTCCCGCCATGTGCGCAAAGTGAAAACGTATCGTTCCAGTCTGCTTGCTGATCCGGTGTATGGGACGATTACGCTGTACGAATGGGTGGATGGAGAGTGAGGTGATGGCCAATGAACGAGCGGCTGAAAGAAAAGCTGGCCGTGCTGCCGGAACAGCCGGGTTGCTATTTGATGAAAGACAAACACGGAACGGTCATTTACGTCGGCAAAGCGAAGTCGCTGAAAGCGCGCGTCCGCTCGTATTTCACCGGGACGCATGACGGCAAGACGCAGCGGCTTGTTGAGGAGATCGCCGATTTCGAATACATCGTCACCTCGTCAAACGCCGAGGCGCTCATTTTGGAGATGAATTTGATCAAAAAGCATGATCCGAAATACAACGTCATGCTGAAAGATGATAAAAGCTACCCGTTTATTAAAATCACCGCGGAAAAGCATCCGCGCCTGCTGATCACCCGCAAAGTGAAAAAAGACGGGGGCAAATATTTCGGCCCGTATCCAAACGTGCAGGCGGCGAACGAAACGAAAAAGCTGCTCGACCGCTTATATCCGCTCCGCAAATGTTCGACGCTGCCTTCGCGCGCCTGTTTGTATTACCATATGGGCCAATGCCTCGCCCCGTGCGTCCACCCGGTGTCGGACGAACAAAATAAGGCGATGGTTGAACAAATCGTCCGCTTTTTAAACGGCGGGTATGAAGACGTGAAGCGGGAGTTGGCCGAGAAAATGCACGAGGCGGCGGAAGCGCTCGAGTTTGAACGGGCGAAAGAATACCGCGATCAAATCGCAGCGATTGAGATGACGATGGAAAAGCAAAAAATGATGCTCAACGACTTCATCGACCGCGATGTATTCGGCTATGCGTACGACAAAGGCTGGATGTGCGTGCAAGTGTTTTTCCTCCGCCAAGGAAAGCTGATCGAGCGCGACGTGTCGATCTTCCCGCTTTACCAAGACCCGGATGAGGAAATGCTTACGTTTTTGGGTCAGTTTTATGCGAAAGCGCATCATTTGAAGCCAAAAGAAGTCGTCCTCCCGTCCGACATTGACGGCGAGCTCGCCCGCGAATTGCTCGGCGTTGCCGTCGTCCAGCCGAAAAAAGGGAAGAAAAAAGAGCTTGTTGAGCTGGCGAGCAAAAACGCGGCCATTGCTCTGAAAGAAAAATTTTATTTCATCGAGCGGGACGAAGAACGGACGATCAAAGCGGTCGAACGTCTCGGAGAGCGTCTTGGCATTCCGGCGCCGCGCCGCATCGAGGCGTTTGACAACTCGAACATTTACGGGGCCGATCCGGTCTCGGCGCTTGTCGTTTTCCTCGATGGCAAGCCGGCGAAAAAAGAATACCGGAAATATAAGGTGAAAACGGTCGCGGGGCCGAACGATTATGAAACGATGCGCGAAGTCGTGCGCCGCCGCTATACGCGCGTGTTGAAAGAAGGATTGCCGCTTCCCGATTTGATCATCATCGACGGCGGCAAAGGACACTTGTCGGCGGTGCGGGATGTGCTCGAAAACGAACTTGGACTGGATGTGCCGCTGGCTGGATTGGCGAAAGACGAAAAACATCGCACATCAGAGCTTTTG
This sequence comes from Geobacillus zalihae, assembly GCF_030414215.1. Lineage (NCBI taxonomy): Bacteria > Bacillati > Bacillota > Bacilli > Caryophanales > Anoxybacillaceae > Geobacillus > Geobacillus zalihae. Next base: position 2,693,201 of record NZ_CP129217.1, on the reverse strand, counting down.
GCCGGCGACCCGCCGGATGTCGTGCCGCTTGACCGGCAAAGTCAAGAGTTTTATTTATTGCAGCGCATCCAGGATGAAGTGCATCGGTTTGCCGTTATGTTTCACCGAAAGACGCGGCAGAAAACGATGTTCCATTCCGTGCTTGATGACATTCCCGGCGTCGGGGAAAAGCGGAAAAAAGCGCTGTTAAACTATTTCGGATCAGTCAAAAAGATGAAAGAGGCGACCGTTGATGAGCTGCAACGGGCGAACATTCCACGGGCGGTGGCGGAGAAAATCTATGAAAAACTGCATGAATAATGGCTGAACGGACGCCCGTTTTGCGAGCGGACGCCCGTTCTTTGCATGTCATTCGATCGCCTGCTTCCGATCCCATTTCACCAAAATGCGCGCTTTGCCGTCCCGCTTTGGCGGCAGTTCGACCGCTTCGGTGACGAACCGCTTTTGTTGTTCGATTTGCTGGGCGAGAAATCCAGCCTCAAGCTGGAACGAGCAGCTGCCGTACAAGGAAAAGCGGGCGGCGATGATGGGGCCCGACAGCTCGATATAGAGTTCGTCGTTTCGCTCTTCGCCGGTTGATAGCTCCCCCCAGCCCGCCCGTTCAAAAAATACGGCGACGTCATCGAGCGTTCCGAGCGGGTAGCGCCGCGCCAGCTGTTTGCCGGCCCAGTACAGCAGCGAAGCGGCATCTTTGCCAAGCAGCTCGGGAAGAAGCGAATGGCGAAGCAGCTCAGTCCCGAAGGCGGAAAGCGCAATTGACCCAAACATTTGATATTGGTCCTCTAATGGTGGCTGTTTCATCGTTTTCCCCTCTTTCTATCCATTTCCCCATTATAGCTGAATTGCTGCCGGAGTGCATCCTCTTTCCTAAGGTGGCGCAACTATGAGAATGTTTGAACATTTTGTGTCAGTGTTTTCTTGACGCTTGTACAATGTGGGAGTACAATGAATGTGACAAGCGAATAGGGGAATGGAAGACGTTTCCGTTTCCGCATGGCGAGCGAGAGGGACATATTTTTTATTCAATTGAAGGGGGTTTACATAATGGCAGGGAATCGCGAGTTTTACTATCGCCGGCTCCATTCGCTGCTGGGGGTTGTTCCCGTCGGCATCTTTTTAGTGCAGCACTTGGTCGTCAACCATTTTGCGACCCGTGGGCCGGAAGCGTTTAACCGGGCGGCGGCGTTTATGGAAAACTTGCCGTTCCGCTATTTTCTTGAAATTTTTGTTATTTTTCTTCCATTGTTGTTCCACGCTGTATACGGCATTTATATCGCGTTTACAGCCAAATTCAACACTCGCCAGTACGGCTATTTCCGCAACTGGATGTTCATGCTTCAGCGGATCACCGGCATCATTACATTGATTTTTGTCGTCTGGCATGTGTATGAAACGCGGGTGCAGGCTGCATTCGGCGCCGAAGTGAACTACGACATGATGGCCAACATTGTCGACAATCCGTTTATGCTCGGATTTTATATTGTTGGAATCTTGTCCACGGTCTTTCACTTCGCCAACGGCTTATGGTCGTTCTGCGTCAGCTGGGGGTTGACGGTGTCCCCTCGTTCGCAGCAAGTATTTACGTACATTACGATGATCATTTTCATCGCGCTTTCCATTGTCGGCATTCGCGCCATCTTGGCGTTTGCGTAAGACAAGCGTTCCATTCCTAAGGAATGATTCAACGATGAACTGCTGCGTTGGCTCGTGACAAACGTGCTCTAGCCGTTCGCCGAACGATCGCTTGGTCGATGGCGGGCCGGCAAGGCAAAACGTGCGGCATGCAAGCAAAAGCAGCAATCTATTAGGGAGTGAGTAGCTATGAAAAAAGGGAAAATCATCGTTGTTGGCGGTGGGTTGGCCGGTTTGATGGCCACGATTAAAATCGCCGAAGCAGGAGTGCCTGTCGAACTGTTTTCGCTCGTTCCGGTAAAGCGTTCTCATTCCGTCTGTGCCCAAGGCGGCATTAACGGAGCGGTCAACACGAAAGGGGAAGGCGACTCGCCGTGGGAGCATTTTGACGACACCGTCTATGGCGGGGACTTCTTGGCGAACCAGCCTCCGGTCAAAGCGATGTGTGAAGCGGCGCCGGGGATCATTTACATGCTCGATCGGATGGGCGTCATGTTCAACCGGACGCCGGAAGGGTTGCTTGATTTCCGTCGTTTCGGGGGGACGCAGCATCACCGGACCGCCTATGCTGGAGCCACGACCGGGCAGCAAATTTTGTATGCACTTGATGAACAGGTGCGCCGCCATGAAGTGGCCGGGCTCGTCACGAAGTACGAGCATTGGGAGTTTTTAGGCGTCGTTTTGGATGACGAGCAAATTTGCCGCGGCATCGTCGCACAAGATTTGCGGTCCATGGAAATCAAAGCGTTTCCAGCCGATGCCGTCATTTTGGCGACCGGCGGCCCGGGGATCATTTTTGGGAAATCGACGAACTCGGTCATCAACACTGGTTCAGCGGCTTCGATCGCCTATCAGCAAGGCGTTTACTACGCGAACGGCGAGTTCATCCAAATTCACCCGACCGCGATCCCAGGCGATGACAAGCTTCGGTTGATGAGCGAATCGGCGCGCGGGGAAGGCGGACGCATTTGGACGTATAAGGACGGGAAACCGTGGTACTTCCTTGAGGAAAAATATCCGGCTTACGGAAACTTGGTGCCGCGCGACATCGCCGCCCGGGAAATTTTCCACGTCTGCGTCGATTTGAAGCTCGGCATCAACGGCGAAAACATGGTGTATTTGGATTTGTCACATAAAGATCCGAAAGAGTTGGATGTCAAGCTCGGCGGCATTATCGAAATTTACGAGAAGTTCATGGGCGAAGACCCGCGCAAAGTGCCAATGAAGGTGTTCCCGGCCGTTCACTACTCGATGGGCGGCTTATGGGTCGACTATGACCAAATGACGAACATCAAAGGGTTGTTTGCTGCCGGCGAGTGCGATTATTCGATTCACGGCGCGAACCGCCTCGGGGCAAACTCGCTTCTGTCGGCGATTTACGGCGGAATGGTCGCCGGCCCGAACGCCGTCCGCTACATCCGCGGTCTCGAGAAATCGGCCGATGCGATGCCGTCGACGTTATACGACAGCTATGTGAAACGGGAGCAAGAAAAGTGGGAAAACATTTTGGCGATGGACGGCACGGAAAACGCCTACGTGCTGCATAAAGAGCTCGGTGAATGGATGACGGCAAACGTGACGATCGTCCGCTACAACGACCGGCTGCTGAAGACCGATGAGAAAATTCAAGAGCTGATGGAGCGGTATAAAAACATCAGCGTCACCGATACGTCGAGATGGAGCAACCAAGGAGCGACGTTTATCCGCCAGCTGTACAACATGCTGCAGCTCGCCCGCGTCATTACGCTTGGCGCTTACTATCGCAATGAAAGCCGCGGCGCGCACTACAAGCCGGAGTTTCCGGAGCGCAACGACGAAGAATGGCTGAAAACGACGATGGCCCGCTACACGCCAGACGGTCCGGCGTTCCATTATGAAGACGTTGACGTCTCGTTGATTAAACCGCGCAAGCGCGACTACAGCAAAAAGAAAGAGGAAGTGAAGTAAGATGAGCGAGAACAAAACGGTTCGATTCATCATCACCCGTCAAGATCGTCCGGATTCTGCTCCGTATGAAGAGGAGTTTGTCATTCCGTACCGCCCGAACATGAACGTCATTTCGGCGCTCATGGAAATTCGCCGCAATCCGGTCAACGCCAAAGGGGAAAAAACGACGCCGGTCGCTTGGGAAATGAACTGTCTGGAAGAAGTATGCGGAGCCTGTTCGATGGTCATTAACGGCAAACCGCGCCAGGCGTGCGCCGCACTCATTGACAAACTCGAGCAGCCGATCCGCCTTGAGCCGATGCGCACATTCCCTGTCATCCGCGACTTGGTCATCGACCGGAGCCGGATGTTTGATGCGTTGAAGCGAGTGAAAGCATGGATTCCGATCGACGGAACGTACGACTTGGGCCCGGGGCCGCGCATGCCGGAGCGGAAGCGGCAATGGGCGTACGAGCTGTCCAAATGCATGACGTGCGGCGTCTGCCTGGAAGCGTGCCCGAACGTCAACAGCAAGTCGAACTTTATCGGCCCGGCGCCGCTGTCGCAAGTGCGGCTGTTTAACGCCCATCCGACCGGGGCGATGCATAAAGCCGAACGGTTGCGGGCGATTATGGGCGACGGCGGACTGGCCAACTGCGGCAACTCGCAAAACTGCGTGCAATCGTGCCCGAAGGGCATTCCGTTGACGACATCGATCGCGGCGTTAAACCGCGAAACGACGATTCAAATGTTCCGCGATTTCTTTGGCAGCGACGAAGTGTAGCGGCAGAATCAAAATCCCCTTCATTCGAACAGACATGAGGGGGATTTTTTGTTTTGCTGGACAAGCGGCAGCCAACCGTCTCCGGCGAATCGAAAGATAAAGAAGAAAAGGCTCTTCATCACAAAGTGTACTTGAAAAAGAAAGACGATCATGATAAAGAAAAACCAAAACAGCATTTTTTCCTTTTTATACCACACATCTCTTTGAACAACATTGCTATCATGTTTGTCTTTAAAAGTCATTTGGTGATGAACCGAAAAAAAAAGACCCATTTTTCTATTAGATAAGCAAATTTTCGTCACCGCCGCTCTTGCTCTCACATACGATATGGCGAGGAAATACCCATCCGGCAGTTCGGGCCCATTGAGAGCAAGGAGGGTTACAACCGTTGAAGGACAAATCATTTCAATCGAAGCCGCTTTTGACAAAAAGAGAAAAAGAAGTCTTCGAATTGCTCGTGCAAGACAAGACGACGAAAGAGATCGCCCAAGAGCTGTTTATCAGCGAGAAAACGGTCCGCAACCATATTTCGAATGCGATGCAAAAGCTTGGGGTCAAGGGGCGCTCGCAAGCTGTCATTGAATTGCTTCGAATGGGCGAACTTGAACTATAAACGATGCCGGCTTTCCTTGTTGGACAGCCGGCTGTTATGTTCCCTTGCGGCCGGACGAGGCTTGGCGCCCGTCCGGCCTTCGTCCGCGGCGGCCGCCGCATTTTTTTGTTGATTATCTTTGCCGGTGTTGTAAAATGAAAAGTAAGAATAGCTGTCGACGCAAGCCGCCGTTTGAGGCTGGCCGCGGAAACGATCAAGGAGAGATGGTATGCCGTCTGCGATGAATGAACAAACGGTCGCCGAGTTGGAAAAATTGCTTCGCTATATCGCCGCCAATTTGAAACAGCGCGGCCGTGAAATTTTAACCAACTATCCGATCACCCCACCGCAATTTGTCGCCCTGCAGTGGCTGCTTGAAGAAGGGGACTTGACGGTCGGCGAGTTATCGAACAAAATGTATTTGGCGTGCAGCACGACGACCGACTTGGTCGACCGTATGGAGCGGAACGGACTTGTCGCCAGAGTCCGCGATGAACACGACCGCCGCGTCGTCCGCATTCACTTGTTGGAAAAAGGCGAGCGCATCATTGAGGAAGTGATTGAAAAACGCCAGAGAGATTTAGCTAAAGTGTTGGAAAATTTTTCTGAAGAGGAAATCGTTCTCTTTGAGCGTTGTTTGCGCAAATTGCATCAAGAAATGACGAAAGAATGAGGCGATCACTTGGAAAGAGCAATTGGTGTCATTGACTCAGGAGTCGGCGGTTTGACCGTCGCCAAAGAAATTATGAGGCAGCTGCCGAAAGAACAAATTATTTACTTAGGCGACACCGCCCGTTGCCCGTACGGGCCGCGGCCGGTGGAAGAAGTCCGTCGATTTACGTGGCAAATGATTGATTACTTGCGGCAATATCCCTTGAAAATGCTTGTTATCGCCTGCAACACCGCGACGGCGGTCGCGCTTGACGACGTGCGGGCGAAGCTTGACATTCCTGTGCTTGGCGTTATTCATCCCGGCGCTCGCGCGGCCCTGAAAGCGACTAGGCGCGGGCACATCGGCGTCATCGGCACGATTGGCACGATCCGAAGCCGGGCGTATGAAAAGGCGCTTCAATCCATCAATCCGCGCGTCCAAGTCGAGAGCTTGGCCTGTCCGAAATTCGTTCCGCTTGTGGAAAGCGGCGACTTTGAAGGGCAGGAGGCGATGGCGATCGTCGCCGAATCGCTCGCTCCGCTCCGTCCGCTGCCGATCGATGTGCTGATTTTAGGCTGCACGCATTATCCGTTGCTCGCGCCGCTCATTCGCACGTATATGGGCAAACGCGTGAAGCTCATTTGCTCGGGCGGTGAGACGGCTCGTGAAGTGAGCGCGATTTTGCACCACAGCCAGCTCCTTTACACCGGCGAGCGCGAACCGGAGCATTTGTTTTTCACGACCGGGCCGAAAGAGCTGTTTGAAAAGATTTCCGGGAAGTGGTTTGGCAAGCCGATCGGCACGGTCGAAGCGATTCGGCTGTAACCAACCAATCCTTTAGCGTCCATGCGCTAAAGGATTTTTTTATTCTATTTTGGAAAACGGCTCGTATACATAGTAGTACAAACTACGAGTAGGAGGGAACGTCAATGAAACGGACGACTCAAATATGGGCGGCGCCGCTGCTCGCCTCGCTGTTGTTGCTTGGCGGCTGCGGTTTGTTTGGGCGAGATGAGGCGGTGAAGGAGATCGATCCGCCGCAAGAGACGAGTTATGTCAAAGACGGCCAAGCGCTTCAGGAAGCGACGGAAAGCCAAAAGGAAGGGAAAGAGAAAGCGAAGGCCACCGAGACGGTGAAAAGAGAGCTGTACTTGATTGACAAAAACGGCTTTGTCGTGCCGCAAACAGTGGAATTGCCGAAAACGCAGGCCGTGGCGAAACAAGTACTCGAATATTTGGTTGAAGACGGACCCGTGTCAGAAATGTTACCGAACGGCTTCCGCGCGGTCATTCCGGCCGGAACGACGGTGCTTGGCACAAAATTGGAAAAAGACGGAACGTTGATCGCTGACTTTTCGCCGGAATTTAAAAACTATAAGCCGGAGGACGAAAAACGAATTTTGCAGTCCATTACGTGGACATTGACGCAATTTGACAATATCAAGCGCGTCAAAATCCGCATCAACGGCTACGATCAAAACGTGATGCCGGTCAATAAAACGCCGATCCAAGATGGGGTAAGCCGCGCCGATGGCATCAATATGGAAGCGAACGGCGTGCCAGACATTACGAATACGCATCCGGTCACCGTTTATTTTGTCGCCCAACAAGGGAACAGCACATACTATGTGCCGGTGACACGGCGTGTGTCCAATAAGGAGAAAGATGATATTGCCGCGGCCGTCAACGAACTGATTCAAGGACCAGAGCAAGGGAGCGGGCTTGTCGGCGTCTTTCAGCCGGACGCGAAGCTTGTCGATGCCCCGAAATACGAGGATGGCAAAGTGACGCTCAACTTTAACGAAGGCATTTATGGAAGCAACAAGAAAAATGTCATTTCCGACGTCGTGTTGAATTCTCTCGTTTTGTCGCTCACGGAGCAAAAAGGAGTCGAAAGCGTGGCGATCACCGTCAATGGCAAAGCCAATCTTGTCACGGAAGATGGCAAGCCGCTCACCAAACCGGTCGCTCGGCCGCAAAACGTCAATACCGGGACATTTTAACCGGTTGGTGCTGACTGGCTGGAAACGAATAGGACGTTATGGTATAACAAAGAGGTGGAAACGTATTCTGCCTCTTTCTTTTTTTTCGCTAGGCGGAAAGAAATGCGGCGTCTGGCATTCCGTTGAAGATGGAGAAAAGGAGGACTCAGTTGATGAGAGCGGACGGACGAAGCAGTTGCGAGCTGCGCCCTGTACATATACACCCGCATTACATGAAGCACGCTGAAGGGTCGGTGCTCATTGAAATCGGCGACACGAAAGTCATTTGCACGGCGACGGTCGAAGAGAAAGTGCCGTCGTTTATGCGCGGCGGCGGCAAAGGATGGATTACGGCCGAATATGGGATGCTGCCGCGGGCGACAGAGCAGCGGAATGTGAGGGAAGCGAGCAAAGGAAAAGTGTCGGGGCGGACGATGGAAATTCAGCGCTTAATCGGCCGCGCGCTTCGCTCGGTTGTTGATCTTGAACAGCTTGGCGAGCGGACCATTTGGATCGATTGCGACGTCATTCAGGCGGATGGCGGAACGCGGACGGCGTCGATCACTGGTGCGTATGTGGCGCTTGTGTTGGCGCTTGCCAGACTGGTGGAAGAAGGGAAGCTCGAGGCGCTTCCGATCCGCGATTTTCTCGCCGCTACCTCGGTCGGCATCGATCCGGAGCATGGGGTGATTCTTGATTTAGATTACAACGAGGATGCGCGGGCGAAAGTGGATATGAACGTCGTCATGACCGGAGCCGGTCAATTTGTTGAGATTCAAGGAACCGGAGAGGAAGCAGTTTTTTCGCGCGCCGAGCTTGATGAATTGCTTGAAGCGGCGCAAATCGGCATCGAGCAGCTCATCGCCGTTCAGCGCCGCGCATTGGGCGAGTGGGCGGCGCGCATCGGCGAAAAAAAAGAAGCGGCAGAGGAGGACACAGAGTGAAGGAGATCGTCATCGCGACCAAAAACGCTGGCAAAGTGCGCGAGTTCGCCGCTTTGTTTGCCAAGCGGGGCGTCGAAGTGAAATCGTTGCTTGACTTTCCGGACGCTCCGGATGTCGCAGAAACGGGAAGCACGTTTGCGGACAATGCCGTGCTCAAAGCAGAAGCGGCGTCGCGGCGTCTAAAGCGGCCGGTGATCGCCGATGATTCCGGGCTCGTGGTCGATGCGCTCGGCGGCCGGCCGGGCGTTCATTCGGCCCGTTATGCCGGGGAAGATAAAAACGATGCACGCAACATCGCCAAGCTGCTTCGCGAGCTTGACGGGGTGCCGATGGAGCAGCGCACGGCTCGTTTTCATTGCGCGCTCGCCGTCGCGATCCCAGGGCGGCCGACCGCCGTTGTCGAAGCGACATGCGATGGTTATATCGCCGAAGTGCCGCGTGGGGAGGGGGGCTTTGGCTATGATCCAATCTTTTACCTTCCGGAGTGGGGAAAAACGATGGCGGAGCTTGCGCCGGAGGAAAAAAATCAAATCAGTCATCGCGCCAAGGCGCTGACGAAGCTCGATGAGCAGTGGGAGGAGATCGTCGGTGGAAAGGGGCGGACGGAATGAAGGCGGTGATTGTGAGCGACAGCCATGGGCTGACTGCCGAACTTGCTGAAATTGTCAACCGTCATCGCCATGAAGCGGATTTGTTTATCCATTGCGGTGACTCGGAGTTGGAGGTGGGGGCGGACGAGATCGCCCCGTTTGCCGTTGTGCGCGGCAACTGCGATTTCGCCGCGTTTCCTGCTGAGCGCATCGAAGAGGCAGGCGGCGTTCGGTTGTTTGTCACCCACGGCCATTTATACGGGGTGAAAACGTCGCTTTTGCGTTTATCCTATCGCGCGCAAGAAACAGGGGCTCACGTCGTTTGTTTCGGCCACTCGCATTTGGCCGGCGCCGAGCAAATGGATGGGCGGTTGTTCATCAACCCCGGCAGCATTGCTTTGCCGCGCGGAAGAAAAGAAAAAACGTACGCGGTGTTGACCATCGGCGGCGGGCGCGTGCATGTCCAATTTTATGAAGTGAATGGGCAGCCCGTTTCCGGAATGGAACGAACCTTTTCGATCTAAGCGGACAAAACGTCCGCTATTTTTTGTTTTTCGTCTTTGGCAGTTAGAGCGCGTCCGCTTTCTATGAGCCGCCAAGAAAGAAAAAATTTTTGAATCGGCAAAACCTTGATTCTATCATAATGTAAGCGCATTCAAATAGTTTGACCAATCGGAATTTTCGAAAAACGTTATTGACGGCGCAAAGGTTTCGGATTATTATAATTTTCAAATAAGAGAAACGACTCAATACAATGATCAAGCCGTTCAAAGCAACTGCTGACTGATCAAGGAAGAGGGGAACCGAAGTGGGCGAACAATGGATCTTTTTAAACGGAGAATTTGTGACAAAAGAAAACGCCAAAATTTCCGTGTATGACCATGGATTTTTGTATGGCGACGGGGTATTTGAAGGCATTCGTGTCTATAGCGGCAACGTATTCCGCCTCGAAGAACATATAGATCGGCTATACAATTCCGCGAAATCGATTTTGCTCGACATTCCGTACACGAAGGAAGAAATGATTGGCCACGTGCTCGAAACGATCCGCCGCAACGGCTATCAAGATGCGTACATCCGCCTGGTTGTTTCGCGCGGGGTCGGCGATTTAGGACTGGATCCGTACAAATGCAAAACGCCGCAAATCGTGATTATCGTCGAGCCGCTCGCGCTCTTCCCGAAGCATTTATATGAAACCGGCATCGAAGTGGTGACAGTGGCGACGCGCCGCAACCGCTCTGATGTGCTGAGCCCGAAAGTCAAATCGCTCAACTACCTAAACAATGTGCTTGTCAAAATCGAGGCGCATTTGGCGAACGTAAGCGAAGCGCTGATCTTAAACGATCAAGGCTATGTCGCGGAAGGTTCGGGAGACAATGTTTTCATCATCAAAAACGGCGTCATTTACACGCCGCCTGGGTATGTCGGGGCGCTTGAAGGCATTACGCGCCAAGCGATCATCGAAATCGCGGAGGATCTCGGCTATACGGTGAAAGAGGAGCCGTTTACCCGCCATGACGTCTATGTCGCGGATGAAGTGTTTTTGACGGGGACGGCGGCCGAAGTCATTTCGGTCATTAAAGTCGATGGCCGGACGATCGGCGACGGGACGCCGGGACCGCATACCAAGCGGTTGCTTGAAGAATTCCGCCGCCGCGTGGTCGTCGAAGGAGTAAAGGTGTATCCGACGAACGCCAATGTCGGTTGATCGTCCATGACAAGTGGATAGCGAAAAAGCGTTGACGAGGATAAGTAGTCAGCGGGGCCAACATCCACAGAGAGCCGGGGGAGCTGCGAACCGGTGATGTTGCCGCTTGATGAACTCACCTCTGAGCGCCAGCCTGAACGCCGGACGGCTAGTAGGGCTGGACGAGTGGAGACGCGCGCTTCACTCGTTACCAAAATGAGCGGCCGGCTTCGGCTGGCCGCTCCTGAGGCGGCCGTCACGGCCGTGAAGAAGGGTGGTACCGCGGAAAGGAAACCTTTTCGCCCCTTTGGCTGGAAATGACAGCCATCGTGGGCGGAAAGGTTTTTTATATGGATGACAAATCACAGGGAGGATCGACGATGACAAAAATGAAAGTCGAGGAACAAGAAAAAGCGAGGACGAAGGCGAGAATGAGCGGGTCGCTGATGCTCATTGAAGCGCTCAAGGAAGAAAAAGTCGAAGTCATCTTCGGCTATCCAGGGGGGGCGGTGCTCCCGCTGTATGACGAGTTGTATAAAGCCGGCGTGTTCCACGTGCTGACGCGGCATGAGCAAGGGGCCATCCATGCGGCGGAAGGATATGCGCGCATTTCTGGAAAACCGGGGGTCGTCATCGCCACCTCCGGCCCGGGAGCGACCAACATCGTCACCGGGTTGACCGACGCGATGATGGATTCGCTGCCGCTCGTCGTCTTTACCGGGCAAGTGGCGACAAGCGTCATCGGTTCGGATGCGTTTCAGGAGGCGGACGTTGTCGGCATTACGATGCCGATTACGAAACACAACTACCAAGTGCGCGACATCAGCGAGCTGCCGAGAATCATTAAAGAGGCGTTTCACATCGCGACGACCGGGCGCCCCGGACCGGTGTTGATCGATATTCCAAAAGACATTACGACGGCCGAAGGGGAGTTTGATTACGATCAAGACGTTCATTTGCCTGGCTATCAGCCGACGACGCAGCCGAACCATTGGCAAATCCGCCGGCTTGTCGAGGCGGTCAGCCAATCAAAGCGGCCGGTCATTTTAGCCGGCGCTGGCGTCTTGCACGCCAATGCGTCCAATGAATTGCGGCAATACGCCGAACAGCAAAACATTCCGGTCATTCATACGCTCCTTGGCCTTGGCGGTTTCCCGGCAGACCATCCGCTTTTCTTGGGGATGGCGGGCATGCACGGGACGTACACGGCGAACATGGCGCTCTATGAGTGCGATTTGCTTATCAACATCGGCGCCCGTTTTGACGACCGGGTCACCGGCAACTTGAAATACTTCGCGCCAAAGGCGACTGTCGCTCATATCGACATCGACCCGGCGGAAATCGGCAAAAACGTGCCGACCAAAATTCCGATTGTCAGCGACGCCAAAGCGGCGCTGCAGGAACTGATCGCCCAGCAAGGCAAACCGGCTGACAACGCGGCGTGGCTCGAACAGCTCAATGAGTGGAAGCGGCGCTTCCCGCTCCATTACGAGCCGGAAGCCGGGACGATCAAGCCGCAAAAGCTTGTCGAAATGATTTACGAATTGACAAATGGCGAAGCGATCGTCACAACGGACGTCGGCCAGCACCAAATGTGGGCGGCGCAATATTACAAGTTCAATCGACCGCACCGGTGGGTGACGTCCGGGGGGCTCGGCACGATGGGCTTCGGGCTTCCGGCAGCGATCGGCGCCCAGCTCGCCGACCGGAGCGCTACGGTCGTTTCGATCGTCGGCGACGGCGGCTTCCAAATGACGTTCCAAGAACTGTCGGTCATTCAAGAGCTGGGGTTGCCAATTAAAATCGTCATCGTCAACAACCAGGCGCTCGGCATGGTGCGGCAATGGCAGGAGCTGTTTTACGAAAAACGGTACTCCCATTCGCTCATCCCGAATCAGCCGGATTTTGTAAAACTCGCTGAAGCATACGGCATACCGGGGCTGCGGGCGAAGACGGAGGCGGAAGCAGCTGAAGTGTTAAAACAAGCGTTTGCGATGGATGGGCCGGTGCTGCTTGATTTCCATGTCCGCGCCGACGAGAACGTGTATCCGATGGTGGCGCCCGGCAAAGGGCTTCATGAAATGGTGGGGGTGAAAGCGTGCGAAGAATTATCACGATGACGGTCAACAACCGCCCGGGCGTGTTAAACCGCATTACCGGGCTGTTTACGAAGCGGCATTACAATATCGAAAGCATTACGGTCGGGCATACGGAAATCGAGGGCGTTTCGCGGATGACGTTCGTCGTCAACGTTGACGATGAACGGACGGCGGAGCAAATCATTAAGCAGCTGAACAAGCAGATTGATGTGTTGAAGGTGAATGACATCACCGACCAAGCGATCGTCGCCCGCGAGCTGGCGCTCATTAAAGTTGCCGCTCCTCCGGCGGTCCGCCAGGAAATTTACACGCTCATCGAGCCGTTCCGCGCCTCGATCGTCGACGTAAGCAAAGACAGCCTCGTCATTCAAGTGACCGGCGAGCCGGAGAAAGTCGAGGCGTTGATTGAACTATTGCGCCCGTACGGCATTAAGGAAGTGGCGCGCACGGGAACAACCGCGTTCACCCGCGGGGCGCAAAAAGCGACCACGAACCAGAAAACGGCGTTTATCATTTAACAACCATCAATACAAAACCGCACCCATGCGCAGTCATGGCGCCATCGCAGCATTTGCGCTGTTTCTTGACCAACATTTATCTACAGGACAAAGGAGAGGGTAATCATGGCAAAAGTCTACTATAACGGGGATGCAAACGAACAATATTTGCAAGGGAAAACGGTCGCGATCATCGGCTACGGCTCACAAGGCCACGCCCATGCGCAAAACTTGCGCGACAGCGGCGTCCGCGTCATCGTCGGGCTGCGAAAAGGAAAATCGTGGGAGCAAGCAGAGCAAGACGGGTTTGAGGTGTATTCCGTCCGCGAAGCGGCGAAGCAGGCTGATATCGTCATGGTGCTGTTGCCGGATGAGAAGCAGCCGGCCGTGTACAAAGAGGAAATCGAGCCGGAACTCGAGCCAGGCAATGCGCTTGTGTTTGCGCACGGCTTTAACATCCATTTCAGCCAAATCGTCCCGCCGAATCATGTTGACGTCTTCTTGGTTGCGCCGAAAGGCCCAGGCCATCTCGTGCGGCGCACATATACGGAAGGAGCGGGCGTGCCGGCGCTCATCGCCGTCTACCAAGATGTGACCGGACACGCGAGAGAAACGGCGCTCGCCTACGCGAAAGCGATCGGCGCTGCTCGAGCTGGGGTGTTGGAGACGACGTTCAAAGAAGAGACGGAAACCGACTTGTTCGGTGAACAAGCGGTGCTGTGCGGTGGGCTGACGGCGCTCATCAAAGCCGGGTTTGAAACGCTCGTTGAAGCCGGGTATCAGCCGGAAGTCGCCTATTTTGAGTGTTTGCATGAGATGAAGCTCATCGTCGATCTCCTTTACGAAGGCGGTTTGTCGTGGATGCGCTATTCGATTTCCGATACGGCGCAATGGGGCGACTTTATCACCGGCCCGCGCATTATTAACGACGCTGTGAAAGCGGAAATGAAAAAGGTGCTCGATGACATTCAAACGGGCAAATTCGCGAAGAGCTGGATTTTGGAAAACCAAGCGAACCGTCCGGAGTTCAACGCCATCAACCGGCGTGAGAATGAGCATTTGATTGAGATTGTCGGACGCGAACTGCGAAGCATGATGCCGTTTGTGAAGGCAAAACAAGTCGAGGCGGTGGTGCCAGGTGCGAAAAATTAAGTTTTTTGATACCACATTGCGTGACGGGGAACAATCTGCTGGTGTGAACTTGAATTTGCAAGAAAAGTTGGAAATTGCCCGTCAGCTTGAACGGCTGCGGGTTGACATCATCGAGGCGGGTTTCCCCGCCTCATCGAAAGGCGATTTTGAGGCGGTCAAACAAATCGCCGAAACGGTGAGAACATGCTCGGTCACCGGGCTGTCGCGCTCGGTCCGAAGCGATATTGATGCGGCGTGGGAGGCGTTAAAAGGCGGCGCGGAGCCGCGGCTCCACCTATTCATCGCCACCTCGCCGATCCATATGGTGCATAAATTGCGGATGACGCCGGAACAAGTGATTGAAGCGGCGGTTGAGGCGGTGAAATACGCGAAGCGCTTTTTCCCGATCGTCCAATGGTCGGCGGAAGATGCGTGCCGAAGCGAGTTGCCGTTTTTGGCGAAAATCGTCGCCGAAGTGATCAAAGCCGGCGCCTCGGTGATCAACATTCCGGATACGGTCGGCTATATTACGCCGAAAGAATACGGGGAAATTTTCCTCTATTTGCAAAACAATGTTCCGAATATTGAAAATGTTTCACTCTCCGCTCATTGTCATGATGACTTGGGCATGGCGGTGGTGAACTCGCTATCGGCCATTGAACATGGAGCGACGCAGGTCGAGTGCACAATCAACGGCATCGGCGAGCGGGCCGGCAATGCGGCGCTTGAGGAAATCGCTGTGGCCCTTCACATCCGCAAAGACTACTATCAAGTGGAAACGCGCCTCAATTTGCAGGAAATTAAGCGCACAAGCAATCTTGTCAGCAAGCTGACCGGGGTCGTCGTTCCACCCAACAAAGCGGTCGTCGGCAAAAATGCGTTTGCCCACGAATCGGGCATCCATCAAGACGGCGTCTTAAAAGAAAAAACGACATACGAAATCATTTCGCCGGAGCTCGTCGGCGTGCCGTCGAATTCGATGGTGCTCGGCAAACATTCCGGCCGCCATGCGCTTCGCAACCGGGTCGAGGAGCTCGGCTACACGTTGTCCGATGAAGAAATCAATCAGCTGTTTGTCCGTTTTAAAGAATTGGCTGACAAAAAGAAGGACATTACCGATGATGATTTAATCGCGTTGATTTTCGAAGAGAAGTTCGACCACTTTAAAGATTTTTACCAATTGTCTTCCATCCAAGTGCAATACGGGACGAATCAAATTCCGACAGCGGTCGTTGTACTGAAAGACGGGAAGGGGAATGAAATCCAAGAAGCGGCGACCGGCGCGGGCAGCGTCGAGGCGCTGTACAATACATTGGAACGTTGCTTCCAAACGCCGGTGACGCTGCTTGACTACCGGATCGAATCGGTCGGCGGCGGCCGCGATGCGTTGGCCCAAGTGTTCGTCAAAGTGCGCGCCCATGACATCGAGACGAGCGGGCGCGGCACTGCACAAGACGTGTTGGAAGCATCGGCGAAAGCGTACATCAACGCCATCAACCGTGTGTTTATGATCGAAGCGATGCGCGGCGAAAACGAGAAAGTGGCAACACCATAAAACGGGGGGATTCAGAATGGGAAACTATCGGATTGCCGTCTTGCCAGGGGATGGCATCGGCAAAGAAGTGACGTCCGGAGCGGTCGAGGTATTGAAAGCGGTCGGCATCCGGTTTGGCCACGAGTTTACGTTTGAATATGGATTGATCGGTGGAGCGGCGATCGATGAGGCGGGGACGCCGCTCCCCGAGGAAACGCTCCGCCTTTGCCGAGAAAGCGATGCGGTGCTGCTTGGGGCGGTCGGCGGTCCGAAGTGGGATGACAACCCTCCGCATTTGCGCCCGGAAAAAGGATTGCTTGCCATTCGCAAGCAGCTCGACTTATATGCCAACTTGCGGCCGGTTGTTTGCTATGACAGTTTGGTTTCCGCTTCGCCGTTAAAACCGGATCTCGTGCAAGGCGTCGATTTTGTCATCGTCCGCGAGCTGACCGGCGGCATTTACTTCGGCCAGCCGAGCGGCCGCGTCGTCGAAAACGGCGAAGAAAAAGCAGTGGACACCTTGCTATATAAAAAGGAAGAAATTGAGCGGATCGTCCGCATGGCGTTTATACTCGCACGCGGGCGGAAGAAAAAAGTGACTTCGGTCGACAAGGCGAACGTCCTTTCGTCAAGCCGTCTATGGCGGGAAGTGGCCGAAGAGGTGGCGAAGCAGTTTCCGGACGTCACGCTTGAGCATATGCTTGTTGACAATGCCGCGATGCAGCTCATCCGTGCGCCGAAGCAGTTTGATGTCATTGTGACAGAAAACATGTTTGGCGACATTTTAAGCGATGAAGCCTCCATGTTGTCCGGTTCGCTCGGGATGCTGCCGTCAGCCAGCTTATCCGCTTCCGGTCCGAGCTTGTATGAGCCGGTGCACGGTTCAGCGCCTGATATCGCCGGCATGAACAAAGCCAATCCGATTGCGGCGATTTTGTCAGCTGCGATGATGCTTCGCCTGTCGTTCGGGCTCACCGCGGAAGCGGAGGCGGTCGAGCACGCGGTGCGGCAGGCGCTCGATCAAGGTTTGCGCACTGCCGACTTGGCGCCAAGCGGCGGCCGCATCGTATCAACGAACGAAATGGTCGAAGAAATCAAAACAGCGGTGCTGGATTATACGGCCATTGCTCAAATTATGACCGTTTATGCCTAAGACGTGCGAGGTGAAAGCCAATGAAGCCGAAAACGATCATCGATAAAATTTGGGAAAACCACGTCGTCTACCGTGAGGAGGGCAAACCGGATTTATTGTACATCGATTTGCACTTAGTGCATGAAGTGACCTCGCCGCAAGCGTTTGAAGGGTTGCGGCAAAAAGGACGGAAGGTGCGGCGGCCGGATTTGACCTTTGCGACGATGGACCATAACGTGCCGACCGTTAACCGATTTGTGATTACCGACGAAGTGGCGCGCAACCAAATCGCTGCGCTTGAGCGCAACTGCCGCGAGTTCGGCATTCCGCTCGCCGACCTAAACAGCGAAGAGCAAGGAATCGTTCACGTCATCGGCCCAGAGCTCGGGTTGACCCAGCCGGGAAAAACGATCGTTTGCGGCGACAGCCATACGTCGACGCACGGGGCGTTTGGCGCCTTGGCGTTTGGCATCGGCACGAGCGAAGTCGAGCATGTATTGGCGACGCAAACGCTTTGGCAGCATAAGCCGAAAACGCTGCAAATCTGCATCAACGGCCGCCTCGGCAAAGGAGTGACCGCCAAAGACGTCATCTTGGCCATTATCGGCCGCTATGGCGTTGGCGTCGGCACCGGTTATATTATCGAATTTACAGGGGAAGCGATCCGACGCATGTCGATGGAAGAGCGAATGACGATTTGCAACATGTCGATTGAAGCTGGGGCGAGAGCCGGCCTCATCAGCCCGGATGAAACGACGTTTGCCTATTTGCGCGGCCGCAAATATGCGCCAAAAGGCGAGGAGTTTGACAAGGCGGTGGAACGGTGGCGGGCGTTAGCAAGCGATGAGGGGGCGGAATACGATAAAACGATTGAAATCGATGCGTCGACGATCGCTCCGATGGTGACGTGGGGGACGAACCCCGCGATGAGCACTTCCGTCGATGGCGTCGTGCCGCATCCCGAGCAATTTGAAAGCAAAACAGAGCAAAACGCGGTGCGCCGGGCGCTTGAGTACATGGGGCTCAAGCCGGGCACGCCGATTACGGATATTCCGGTGCAGCACGTCTTCATCGGTTCGTGCACCAACTCACGCCTCAGCGATTTGCGCGCGGCGGCGAGCATCGTGAAAGGGAAAAAAGTGGCTCCGGGTGTACGGGCGCTCGTCGTGCCTGGATCGCAGCAAGTGAAAAAACAAGCCGAGGCGGAAGGGTTGGCGCAAATTTTCATCGACGCCGGTTTTGAATGGCGCGACTCCGGCTGCAGCGCCTGTTTGGGCATGAACCCGGACATCATTCCGGAAGGCGAGCACTGTGCGTCAACGTCGAATCGCAACTTTGAAGGGCGGCAAGGAAAAGGGGCGCGCACGCATCTCGTCAGCCCGGTGATGGCCGCGGCGGCTGCGATTTACGGACATTTTGTCGATGTGCGCCAGCTTGAAGCCGAGCCGGTCTGTTAAATTGACGATCGTGATGGCAAAAGAGGCGGCGCGGCATCCTAGGAAGCCGAGCTCCTTTGCCATCAGTGACATCCATAACGGAAGGGGGAAAGGACGATGAAGCCGTTTACGATCCATCGCGGAAAAACCGCCGGCATCGATCGTGCGAATATTGATACCGATCAAATCATTCCAAAGCAGTTTTTGAAACGGATTGAACGCACTGGCTTTGGCCAGTTTCTCTTTTACGATTGGCGGTATTTGAGCGACGGCACGCCAAATCCGGAGTTTGAGCTCAACCGCCCGGAAAACGAAGGGGCGACGATTTTAGTCGCCGATGAAAACTTCGGCTGCGGCTCATCGCGCGAACATGCGCCGTGGGCGCTGCAAGATTACGGATTCCGCGTCATCATTGCCCCATCGTTTGCCGATATTTTTTACAACAACTGCTTAAAAAATGGGCTGTTGCCGATCCGGCTGGATAAAGAGGATGTCCGCTACTTGCTGCGCCAAAGCGAGCGCGCAGACTATGAACTGACGGTTTCGCTTGAAGAACAGCGGGTATTTGACGATGAAGGATTTTCGCGTCCGTTTGACATCGACCCGTATCGAAAACAGCTGTTGCTAAAAGGATGGGACGAAATTGATTTGACGTTTGTGTACGAAGCGCATATCGCCGCCTACGAACGACGGCATTGTCCACGGCCGTAAGCGCCATGTGTTCCGGGCGGCAAGGAGAGATGGGTTGCTCTGCCAATCGGCGGGAGCAGCCTTTTTCGCGTTTGACGGCGTCTGCGTCCAGAGGCCGGCTGCTTTTCGGCAAACAAGCGGCTTGTGTTACCCAGCAAGACGCGGGTTGTTTCGCGAGGGAAAACTTGTTACACTGATGGTAAATGCAAATGGGAGCGGGCGAAGATGGCCGGGAAAAAAGGAAAAATCATCATGTTTCCGCAAACAAAAGAACGGCTTATGGAAGAGGCGTTTGCTGCGCTCGAGGCGAAGCGATATAAAGAAGCGCTCCGCTTTTTGCGCGCCGCCGAACAGCTTGGCGACCACAGCTTTCCGGTTCGGCTTGGGCTGGCTGTCTGTTGCTATGAGCTTGGGGAATATGATGAGGCGGAGCGGCGTCTTGCCGGTTTGCTTGACGAGCAACCGGGCAACGGTGAACTGTTGCAAATGTATATTGCCATATTGTTGCAAACGAATCGATACAGCAAGGCCGAAACCGTGATCCGCCACGCCTTGCGCCGTCCGTCGCTATCCGTTTCGCTGCGCGAACAGCTTCACCAGCTGCTTCGATTCAGTGAAAAAATGAATGCCCGCACGCTTCCGCCCGCGGAGTGGAAGCGGGTGAGACGGCTGCTTGAGTCCGGGGACATTGCTGAGCAGCTGCAACTGATTAAACAACTGGAAAAAGAAGACATCGATCCGGTGCTGCCGTTGCTCAAGCAATATTTACGCGCACCGGAAAAAAGCCCGATGGCGAAAACGATGCTTCTTCGCCTGTTGACAGGGAAGCGAGTCAATGAAACGGTGACGGTTGAAAAATTTGGCCGTTGCATGGAGGTCGTCCCGTCAGCGTTGGACGAACAGACGGAAACGGAATTTGCTTCCGAACTGCTGGGCCGGCTTGAGCAGCAGCTCGCGGCGGAAAGCCCGAGCTTATACGAAACGGCGGCGGAAATTTGGCTTCGCTATGCATATGTGTTGTATCCGTTTCCGCCGGAGCCGGCGGATGCAGCGGCCTGGCTTGCTGCTCTCCATTGGATGGCGAGCCGGTTTTTAGGCTTGGATGCTGACGCGGCCGCCTTGGCCGACCGCTACGGTGTGGAGGCGGCGGAGATGGCAAGGCTTTGCCAAAAACTATATGAAATAGAGGAACTTTCCTCCCTCTAATGGCTCGTTCTCTGTTGAAACATGGCTGTTGTATGGTATAATATAATGGCTGTGCTATGTATCTGTTTTCGCATACTTGTCTACATAATCGGGCATCATAAAAAGATCTGGACAAGCGGAGTGCGCTATGGTCCGAGCAATGATTTCAGGTGGAGGGAACAAGGATGTCAGTCAAATGGGAAAAGCTTGAAGGGAACGAAGGCGTATTGACCGTTGAGGTCGACGCCGAGAAAGTGAACAAAGGCTTGGACGCCGCGTTTAAAAAAGTGGTGAAAAACATCACGCTTCCGGGCTTCCGCAAGGGGAAAGTGCCGCGCGTTCTGTTTGAAAAACGCTTCGGCGTCGAAGCGCTCTATCAAGATGCGCTCGACATTTTGCTGCCAGAGGCGTATGCCAAAGCCGTCGAAGAGGCAGGCATCGAACCGGTGTCAATGCCGGAGATTGACATTGAGCAAATGGAAAAAGGCAAAAGCTTAATTTTCAAAGCGAAAGTGACCGTAAAGCCGGAAGTGAAGCTCGGTCAATACAAAGGGCTTGAAGTGGAAAAAATGGATACAACCGTGACGGACGAAGATGTCGAAAACGAACTGAAACGCCTGCAAGAAGATTACGCTGAACTTGTCGTGAAAGAAGACGGGACAGTGGAAAACGGTGATACGGTCGTCATCGATTTCGAAGGATTTGTCGACGGCGAGCCGTTTGAAGGCGGCAAGGCGGAGAACTATTCGCTTGAAATCGGTTCTGGAACGTTCATTCCGGGGTTTGAAGAACAGCTTGTCGGCATGAAAGCCGGCGAGGAAAAAGAAATCCAAGTCACATTCCCGGATGAATACCACGCGAAGCAATTGGCCGGCAAACCGGCGACGTTCAAAGTGCAAGTGCATGAAGTGAAAGCGAAACAGTTGCCGGCGCTTGACGATGAGTTTGCCAAAGACGTCGATGAAGAAGTCGAAACGCTTGACGAACTGAAGGCGAAAATTCGCGCCCGTTTGGAAGAGGAGAAAAAGAACGAGGCGGAGACTGCCTTGCGCAATGCGGTTGTCGAAAAAGCGGCAGCCAACGCCGAAATGGATATTCCAGAGGTCATGATCAAAAATGAAACCGACCGGATGCTTCGCGAATTTGACCAACGCCTGCAAATGCAAGGTCTGAACTTGCAGTTGTATTACCAATTCTCCGGCCAAGATGAAGCGTCGTTGCGCGAGCAAATGAAAGAAGATGCCGAAAAACGGGTGCGCGCGGCGTTGACGCTTGAAGCGATCGCGAAGGCCGAAAACATTGAAGTAACCGACGAGGAAGTAAACAAAGAGCTCGAAAAAATGGCGGAAGTCTACAAGCTGAGCGTGGACAAGCTGAAAGAGCTGCTCGGCAGCTTAGATGGCGTCAAAGAAGATTTGAAATGGCGGAAAACAGTCGATTTTCTTGTAGAGCACAGCAAGGTTGCGGCATAATATATCTTAAGGAAGGAACAAGGCGCGAGACTTCGTGCCTTGTTCTTTATCCACAACCATGGCGCCTGAACGGCAATTTTCAAACTTTTCCAAATGGACGACGGTTTTTTCATTCGCTTTCTCAGGAACATGTATGGTAAAATAGCGAATACATACATTTTTACGACATAAGAGATGGCGGACATGGATACATAAGCAGGCGCGATTTCGTTGGCAAGGGGTGAAATGACATGTTTAAGTTTAATGATGAAAAAGGGCAATTGAAATGTTCGTTCTGCGGCAAAACACAAGACCAAGTCCGAAAGCTCGTTGCCGGTCCGGGGGTTTACATTTGCGACGAGTGCATTGAGCTATGCACGGAAATTGTTGAAGAGGAGCTCGGCAATGAAGAGGAATTTGAATTTAAAGACGTGCCGAAACCGTTGGAAATTCGGGAAATTCTAGATGAGTACGTCATCGGTCAAGATGAGGCGAAAAAATCGCTCGCCGTTGCGGTTTACAATCATTATAAACGGATCAATTCCGGCAGCAAAATCGATGATGTCGAGCTGTCGAAAAGCAACATTTTGATGATCGGGCCGACCGGGAGCGGGAAAACGCTGCTGGCGCAAACACTGGCGCGCATTTTGAACGTGCCGTTTGCCATCGCCGATGCCACCTCGCTTACAGAGGCCGGCTATGTTGGCGAAGACGTCGAAAACATTTTGTTAAAGCTCATCCAAGCGGCTGATTATGACGTCGAACGGGCGGAAAAAGGCATTATTTACATCGATGAAATTGACAAAATCGCCCGCAAATCGGAAAACCCTTCCATCACTCGCGACGTATCCGGCGAAGGGGTGCAACAGGCGCTGCTCAAGATTTTAGAAGGCACCATTGCCAGCGTTCCGCCGCAGGGCGGCCGCAAACATCCGCATCAAGAATTCATTCAAATCGATACGACGAACATTTTGTTCATTTGCGGTGGAGCGTTTGATGGCATTGAGCCGATCATCAAGCGCCGTCTTGGCAAAAAAGTGATCGGTTTTGGCGCGGAAATGAACCAGACGGATGTCGACGAGAAAAACTTGTTGTCGAAAGTGCTGCCGGAAGACTTGCTCAAATTCGGACTTATTCCGGAGTTCATCGGCCGTCTGCCGGTCATTACGACGCTCGAGCCGCTCGACGAACAGGCGTTGATCGACATTTTGACGAAACCGAAAAATGCCATTGTGAAGCAATACCAAAAAATGCTGGAGCTTGACGGCGTTGAGCTCGAGTTTGAAGAAGCGGCGCTCCGTGAAATCGCGAAAAAAGCGATTGAGCGGAAAACGGGCGCGCGCGGCCTTCGCTCGATCATCGAAGGCATTATGCTCGATGTGATGTTTGAGCTGCCGTCGCGCGAAGATGTGCAAAAGTGCATCATCACGCTCGACACGGTGCGCGGCACAAAGCCGCCGACGCTGATCCGTCATGATGGCACCGTCATCGAGCTGGAACGGAAAACATCTGCCTGATGGGAAAACCGCCTTTTTTCGGCGGTTTCTTTTTTTGCCGCCCATGCCCCGCGCGCCCGCTGGCGCTTTTTTGGTTTATTCCCGCCAGTTCGCGGAGATACTATCATACTACATACCATCTAAAGGCAGGAGGATATCGGGGCATGGATTGGACGAACATCGTACTGGTCATCCAGCTGTTTTTCGGGGTCATCATCGGCCTTTATTTTTGGAATTTGCTAAGAGGGCAGCGTGTGCAAAAAGTTTCGATTGATAAAGAGTCGCGCAAAGAGATGGAACAACTCCGCAAGCTGCGTTCGATTTCGCTCACCGAGCCGCTGGCGGAAAAAGTGCGGCCGAAAAGTTTTGACGACATCGTCGGTCAGGAAGACGGCATCAAGGCGTTAAAAGCTGCTTTATGCGGCCCCAACCCGCAACATGTCATCATTTACGGGCCGCCCGGCGTCGGCAAGACGGCAGCTGCTCGGCTCGTGCTTGAGGAAGCGAAAAAAAATCCGCTCTCCCCGTTTAAGAAAAATGCGGTATTCGTGGAGCTTGACGCGACGACGGCGCGCTTTGAC
Source organism: Geobacillus zalihae (assembly GCF_030414215.1). Classification (NCBI taxonomy): domain Bacteria; kingdom Bacillati; phylum Bacillota; class Bacilli; order Caryophanales; family Anoxybacillaceae; genus Geobacillus; species Geobacillus zalihae. The sequence goes on along the minus strand of NZ_CP129217.1, from coordinate 2,669,180 downwards.
GAGCGCGGCATCGCCGACCCCCTCATCGGCTCGGTGCACGACCCGATTTACCAAGGGGCCGGGGCGATGGGGCAAGCCGGCATTCCTCAGCCGAAGCAAGGGGCGGTGACGAACGCCCACGGGGGCGTTTTATTCATCGACGAAATCGGCGAGCTTCATCCGATCCAAATGAACAAGTTGTTGAAAGTGCTTGAGGACCGGAAAGTATTTTTTGAAAGCGCCTATTACAGCAAAGAAAATCCGCAAATCCCAAGCCATATTCACGATATTTTCCAAAATGGACTGCCGGCTGATTTCCGTCTTGTCGGGGCGACGACGCGCACGCCGAACGAAATTCCTCCGGCCATTCGCTCTCGCTGCCTGGAAGTATTTTTCCGTGAATTGGACCAAGATGAAATCGCCCTCATCGCGAAAAAGGCGGCGGAAAAAATCCGCTTGAACGTGTCAGAAAGCGGCATTCGCCTCCTTGCCGCCTATGCGCGCAACGGGCGGGAGGCGGTCAACATGATGCAAATTGCCGCTGGCCTAGCCATCACGGAAAACCGAGAACACATTTTGGACAAAGATATTGAATGGGTCATTCAATCGAGCCAAATGACTCCGCGCTATGAGAAGAAAATCGCTTCCGCTCCGGCGGTCGGCGTCGTCAATGGCCTTGCCGTGTACGGCCCGAACACCGGCGCGCTGTTGGAAATTGAGGTGACCGCTTTGCCGGCCAAAGGGAAAGGGTCGATCAATGTCACCGGCATTGTCGAGGAGGAAAGCATCGGCAGTGCAGAAAAATCGGTGCGGCGCAAAAGCATGGCGCGCGGCTCGGCGGAAAACGTCATTACGGTGTTGCGGGCGATGGGCGTGCCAGCGGACCGCTACGACATTCATGTCAACTTTCCGGGCGGGGTGCCGGTTGACGGCCCGTCAGCCGGGGTGGCGATTGCCGTCGGCATTTATTCCGCCATCTACCAGCTGCCAGTCGATCATACGGTCGCGATGACCGGAGAAATCAGCATCCGTGGCTGCGTGAAACCGGTCGGCGGCGTGTTCGCCAAAATCAAAGCGGCCAAACAAGCCGGGGCGAAAAAAGTCATCATCCCGATTGAGAATATGCAATCGTTGCTAGGCGAAGTCAGCGGCATTCAAATCATCGCCGTCCGCCGCCTCGAGGAAGTGCTCGTCCATGTGTTCGGCGAAGAGGCGCTCCGCCGAGGCCCCGCGCTGCTGCCAGCGGCTATGGACCGCTCGGAGAAAAAGCTCGTCTAGCCAAAGGAAACGGCGGCAAGGCGAACGGTTGGCAACGAAAGCGGGCGGTCCGCTCGCAACCGAGTCGGGCGGTTCGCCCGGCCTCTCTTTTATGTACGGCTTCGGCGCAAGCGGATCGTCGCTGAAGTCGGTTTTTCTTTGCCTGCAGACGGAGCGCCGCGCGCTTTTTCGTTCGTCAAATTTTACAAACCCTGCTGCCGTACTATACAATAAACGAATAGAAGCGAGAGATGGAGGTGTTCGGCGTGAACGGAAAGAAAAAGGAGACGGTCGTTCCGCTTTTGCCGCTGCGTGGGCTGCTCGTGTTTCCGACGATGGTGCTCCATTTGGATGTCGGGCGCGAGAAATCGGTCAAAGCGCTCGAACAAGCCATGGTTGAGGATCATATGATTTTGCTGACGTCGCAAAAAGACGTTGCCATCGACGAACCGGACATGGATGACTTATATAAAATGGGAACGATCGCGCGCGTCAAGCAACTTCTAAAACTCCCGAACGGCACGTTCCGCGTGCTTGTCGAAGGCGTCGCTCGGGCGCTCATTACGGAAGTGATCAGCGAGGAGCCGTACTTTCTCGTCAAAGTCGAAAAGTTTGCTGATCGGGCGGCGAAAGATTTAGAAGATGAGGCGCTCAAGCGGACGATGCTTGAATATTTCGAGCAGTACATAAACTTGTCCAAGCGGCTGTCGGTCGACATTTACGCCTCGATCGTCGACATCGATGAGCCGGGGCGAATGGCGGACATCATCGCCTCGCACTTGCCGCTTAAGCTTGAGGAAAAGCAGCGCATTTTAGAAACGATCGACGTGAAAGAGCGCCTCAATAAAATCATCCAAATTTTGCACAACGAAAAAGAAGTGCTCCAGCTTGAGAAAAAGATCAGCGCCCGCGTCAAGCAGTCGATGGAGCGGACGCAAAAAGAGTATTATTTGCGCGAGCAAATGAAGGCGATTCAAAAAGAGCTTGGCGAAAAAGAAGGAAAAACGGGCGAAGTCGAGGAGCTGAAAGAAAAAATCGAGGCGGCCGGCATGCCGGAGCATGTGAAACAAACGGCATTGAAAGAGCTTGACCGCTATGAAAAAATTCCGGCGACCTCAGCGGAAAGCGCAGTCATTCGCAACTACCTCGATTGGCTCATCGCCTTGCCGTGGTCGAAAGAAACGGAAGACATCCACGACATTAAGCGGGCGGAAGCGATTTTAAACGAGGAGCATTACGGGCTCGATAAAGTGAAAGAACGGGTGCTTGAATTTTTATCCGTCAAGCAGCTGACGAAATCGTTAAAAGGTCCGATTCTTTGCCTCGCCGGACCGCCGGGGGTCGGCAAAACGTCGCTCGCCCGCTCGATCGCCAAAGCGCTCGGCCGCCGCTTCGTCCGCGTTTCGCTCGGCGGCGTCCGCGACGAATCGGAAATTCGCGGCCATCGCCGCACGTATGTCGGCGCCATGCCGGGACGCATTATCCAGGGGATGAAAAAAGCAGGCACGATCAACCCCGTCTTCTTGCTTGATGAAATCGACAAAATGTCGAGCGATTTCCGCGGCGATCCATCGGCGGCCATGCTGGAGGTGCTGGATCCAGAGCAAAATCATACGTTCAGCGACCATTACATTGAAGAGCCGTACGATCTATCGAAAGTCATGTTTATCGCCACGGCCAACCATTTGGCGGCGATTCCGCAGCCGCTCTTGGACCGGATGGAAGTGATCCACATACCAGGCTACACAGAAGTGGAGAAGCTGCATATCGCCAAGCGGCATTTGCTGCCGAAACAAATCACCGAGCACGGGCTGAAAAAGGCGGCGTTGCAAATTCGCGATGACGCGATGCTCGATATCATCCGCCATTATACGCGCGAAGCCGGGGTGCGGGAGCTTGAGCGGCAGCTCGCCGCTATCTGCCGAAAAGCGGCCCGCCTCATCGTTTCCGGCGAGAAAAAGCGGGTTGTGATCACAGAAAACAATCTTGAGGAATTTTTAGGGAAGCGAAAATACCGCTACGGCCGAGCGGAGGCGGAAGACCAAGTTGGCGTGGCGACCGGGCTGGCGTATACGGCGTTTGGCGGCGATACGCTCGCCATCGAAGTGTCGCTCGCGCCAGGCAATGGGAAACTCGTGCTGACCGGCAAGCTCGGCGATGTCATGAAAGAATCAGCGCAAGCGGCGTTCAGCTACGTGCGGTCGCGCGCTGAGGAGCTTGACATTGATCCGAAGTTCCATGAGAAATATGATATTCACATCCACGTTCCGGAAGGAGCGGTGCCGAAAGACGGGCCATCGGCCGGCATTACGATTGCGACCGCACTCATTTCCGCTTTGACGGGCAAGCCGGTGAGCCGCTTTGTCGGCATGACCGGGGAAATTACGCTGCGCGGCCGCGTTCTTGCGATCGGGGGGCTGAAAGAGAAAACGTTAAGCGCCCATCGTGCCGGATTGAAAACCGTCATTTTGCCGAAAGACAATGAAAAAGATTTGGCTGACATTCCGGAAACGGTGAAGCGCGACTTGCGCTTTGTGCTTGTCTCTCATCTCGATGAGGTGCTGCCGCACGCGCTGGTGGGGTGGAAGCGATGAATGTGAAGAAAGCAGAGCTTGTGACCAGTGCCGTCAAGCCGGAACAATATCCGGACGGCGGACGGCCGGAGGTGGCGCTCGCCGGCCGTTCGAACGTCGGCAAATCATCATTCATCAACAAAATGATCAACCGGAAAAACTTGGCGCGCACCTCCTCAAAGCCAGGGAAAACGCAAACGTTGAATTTTTATTTGATTAACGACTCGTTTTACTTTGTGGACGTGCCAGGTTATGGGTTCGCCCGCGTGTCGAAGCAGGAGCGGCAAAAATGGGGGAACATGATGGAGACGTACTTTACGACGCGCGAGGTGCTGAAGGCGGCGGTCCTGCTCGTTGATTTGCGCCATCCGCCGACGAAAGACGATGTGATGATGTACGAGTTTTTAAAACATTACGAGATCCCGGTGATCGTCATTGCGACGAAAGCGGATAAAGTGCCGCGCGGCAAGCATCAAAAACACGTGAAAATCGCGCGCGAGACGCTGCGGATGGCGGACGGCGACCCGCTCATTTTGTTTTCCGCCGAGACCGGACAAGGGAAAGACGAAGCATGGGCGGCGCTTTTGCCGTTTGTGGCCTCATGACGAAAACACCAGCGATTCCGCTGGTGTTTTCACTTCCAAGGTTATTTTCGCCTAGTCCATAATATATAGACACCGATGGCGATGAGTCCGAGCGGCCAAAACTTCCAGACAGAGGAAAGTCCGGCTTGGACGAGGTGAAAGAATGGCTGGCCGCGCCCGGAAAACGTCAGCACGACAGCGAGAAGCAAAAAAAGCACGCCAAAGCTGGCCCCGCCTTTTTGTTTGCGGCTGCTGGCGAAAAAAGCGAGCGCGATGAGGAAAAAAAACATGTTCACGCCGCGGGGCCAGGCCGAAAATGCACTCGCAAGGAGCAACTCAACGCCAAATCCGAGTAAAAGAAAGCCGGGGAAAAGGTAAGCATATTCGCGCGCTGAATGCGCCTGGCCAAGCAAAGCCGCGCCGCAAATGGCAAGCAAGGCCGGCCACCCTTGGAAGAAATGGAAAAGGGGGGATTCCATCTGTCCGGCGAGAAAATACAGTCCGAGGCCAATGAATAAGATGCCGGCGAATACCGTTCGGGTTTTCATGATCGTCGCGTCCTCCGTTTCCCTTTTGGACATGTTTATGATAGAATGATCACTGTCTACAGTTTAGCATAGCTTTGAAGGCATGTTCACAATTTTTTCAAACCAGAACGATGGACGGTTGTGATATAATGATAAAAGGGATTCGGTCAATAAGGGGGTTGGCATCGTGCAAATCGTAGTCGTTGGCGTCGACTATAAAACCGCCCCTGTAGAAATCCGCGAAAAGCTCGCGTTTGCGGAAGCGGAACTCGGTGCGGCGATGAAACAGCTCGCCAAGCAAAAAAGCGTGCTCGAAAATGTGATCGTCTCGACGTGCAACCGGACGGAAGTTTATGCAGTGGTTGATCAACTGCATACCGGCCGTTACTATATGAAAGCATTTTTAGCCGAATGGTTTGGCGTCAAAGTGGAAGCGATTGCTCCGTATTTGCGTGTGCTTGAAGGAGAAGCGGCCATAAAGCATTTGTTCCGCGTGGCGGCCGGCCTTGATTCGATGGTGCTTGGGGAAACGCAAATTTTAGGGCAAGTGAAAGACAGCTATTTGCTCGCTCAAGAGGTCGGGACGAGCGGCACGATTTTCAATCATCTGTTCAAGCAGGCGGTGACGTTTGCGAAGCGCGCCCACTCGGAAACGGGCATCGGTGCGCACGCTGTATCGGTCAGCTATGCGGCGGTTGAGCTGGCGAAGAAGATTTTCGGCCGCCTTGCCGGCAAGCACGTCTTGATTATCGGGGCCGGCAAAATGGGGACGCTGGCGGCGCAAAACTTGTACGGCAGCGGCGTTGGCAAAGTCACAGTCGTCAACCGGACGCTTGAAAAAGCGAAACAGCTTGCGAAGCAGTTTGCCGGCGAAGCGAAGCCGCTCAGTGAGCTGTCGTGTGCGCTTCTGGAAGCGGATATCGTCATCAGCTCGACGGGAGCCAAAGGCTATATTTTGACGAAGGAAATGGTGGCGCCGCTTGAGAAAATGCGCAAAGGCCGCCCGCTCTTTATGGTTGACATCGCGGTGCCGCGCGATTTGGATCCGGCGTTGGCTGATTTGGAAACGGTGTTTTTGTACGACATTGACGATTTGCAAGATGTGGTGGCGGCCAACTTGGCGGAACGGCAAAAGGCAGCGGCTCGCATTGAAATGATGATCGAAGCGGAACTGATGGCGTTCAGCCAATGGCTGCAGACGCTCGGCGTCGTGCCAGTCATTGCCGCATTGCGCGAAAAGGCGCTGGCCATCCAAGCGGAAACGATGAAAAGTTTGGAGCGGAAACTGCCGCATTTGTCGGAGCGCGACTGGAAAGTGTTGAATAAGCATACGAAAAGCATTATTAACCAGCTGCTCCGCGATCCGATTTTGCAGGCGAAGGAACTCGCCGCCGGCCCGAATGCCGAGGAGGCGCTTTTGCTGTTTATGAAAATTTTCAATATCGAAGATGCGGTGAAAGCCGAGCGGCATATAGAGCAGGCGAAATCCGTGCAATGCGATGAACAAGACGCGGAAGCGGTCCGTGCCGCCCGCCCATCATGGCAGCTGTAAGGTGGGATGGATGGTGGCGCTGTTGTATGAGTTGTCTATTTTGCTTTACATCGCTTCGATCCTATTCTATTTCATCGATTTTTTGCAACAAAACCGGAAGGCGAACGACATCGCCTTCTGGTTGCTTTCTATTGTGTGGCTTTTGCAGACCGTGACGTTTGTTTCCCGCATCATGGAGACGAAGCGCTTTCCGATTTTAACGATGTCGGAAGGGCTTTATTTTTACGCTTGGCTGCTCATTACGCTGTCGCTCGTCATCAATCGGCTGCTGCGCGTCGATTTCATCGTCTTTTTTACGAACGTGCTTGCTTTTTTTATTTTGGCCATTCATACGTTCGCACCGTCTTCTCAGTCGCCGGCTGTTGCGGAGCGGCTCGTTTCGGAGCTGCTTATCATCCACATCACCCTTTCGCTCGGAGCGTATGCGGCGTTTACGCTGTCGTTTCTGTTTTCGGTGCTTTACATGTTGCAGTACAGTTTGCTGAAAAAGAAAAAGTGGGGGGCGCGCCTTTGGCGCATGGCGGATTTGTCGCGGCTTGATTTTTTGTCGTATGTTTTAAATGCGCTCGGCTTGCCTATGTTGTTATTAGGGCTCATTCTTGGCGTGATTTGGGCGTATATTCAAATCGACCATTTCCATTGGTATGATGCGAAAGTGCTCGGGTCGTTTGTCGTTCTTCTCGTCTATGGCGTCTATTTTTACAAGCGAGCCGTCCGGCAGATGCAAGGGAAGGCGATCGCGCTATGGAATATCGGTTCGTTTTTATTTTTGCTTGTCAACTTTTTCTTGTTTGGCAGTTTGTCAAAATTTCATTTTTGGTATTCGTAATTGAGGTGAAACGAGATGCGGAACATTGTCGTTGGCTCGCGGCGCAGCAAGCTTGCCTTGACCCAGACAAACTGGGTCATCGCCGAATTGAAGCGTCTCGGGGCGCCGTTTACGTTTGAGGTGAAAGAAATCGTCACAAAAGGGGACCGCGTCCTTGATATCACGCTTTCCAAAGTGGGCGGAAAAGGGCTGTTTGTGAAAGAGATCGAGCATGAACTGCTCACCGGCGGCATCGATATGGCGGTCCATAGCATGAAAGATATGCCGGCTGTGCTGCCCGAAGGTTTGGTGATCGGTGCGGTTCCGCGCCGCGAAGATGCACGCGATGTGCTTGTCAGCAAAGGAAACCGGATGCTCTCCGACTTGCCGCCTGGGTCGGTCATTGGCACGAGCAGCTTGCGCCGTTCGGCGCAGCTGCTTGCCTATCGCCCGGATTTGACGATCAAATGGATTCGCGGCAATATTGACACAAGGCTGGCGAAGCTCGAAAGCGAAGAGTACGATGCGATCGTGCTGGCGGCCGCCGGCCTGGCGCGCATGGGCTGGAGCGATGAGGTGATCAGCGACTACTTGTCGCCGGACATTTGCGTCCCGGCGGTCGGCCAAGGGGCGCTCGCTGTGGAATGCCGTGAAGACGATGAGGAGCTGCGCGAATGGTTACACCGCCTGAACGATGAGCGAACCGAACGGGCTGTTCGGGCGGAGCGCGCCTTTTTGCAGCAAATGGAAGGCGGCTGTCAAGTGCCGATTGCCGGCTATGCGGAAGTCGAAGGGGGGGCGGTGCGCCTTACTGCGCTTGTGGCCTCCCCGGATGGCAAAGAAAAGTATAAAGAAATGGTCACGGGCGCCGATCCGGAGGCCGTCGGCCGGCAGGCGGCCGCTGTCTTGATCGAACAAGGGGCGAAAGCGCTCATCGAGCGGGTGAAACAGGAGTTGAGCCAATCATGACACACAGCGCGCTCGCCGGCAAAACGGTGCTTGTGACGCGCGGCAAAGAGCAGGCGGCATCGTTTTCTGCCAAGCTGCGCGCTGTCGGCGCCGTGCCGGTCGAGATCCCGCTCATTGCCATCCGACCGGCGGCGCCGGAAGAAATCGCTTCTATGGTTGAGCGGCTTGGCGAATACCGTTGGCTCGTTTTCACAAGCGCGAACGCCGTCCGCTTCTTTTTTCCGCACGTTTCGTTGCCGCGGCCGCTGCCGGAGATGGCTGTCGTCGGCCGGAAAACAGCGGCGGCGCTCGCCGAGCATGGTCTTTCCCCGGCGCTTGTGCCGGATGATTACACCGCTGAACGGCTGGCTGACTTGCTCATGCCGCGCGTCAAACAAGGCGACCGGGTGCTGTTTGTCAAAGGCAATTTGGCGCGCCCGACCTTGCCTGAGGCGTTGCGAAACGCCGGCGCCGCGGTCGACGAGCTCACGGTGTATGAGACCGAGCCTGATGAAAACGGCCGGGAGCGGTTGTTGTCGCTGCTGCGCCGGCGGGAGCTTGATGCGGTCACCTTGATGAGCCCGTCGGCGGTTGACAGCCTTGTCCGCCTTCTCGACAAAGAAGTGGATGCCCTTCTTTCCGGTGTTGCGGTCGCCTGCATCGGACCGGTGACGAAAGAAGCGGCCGAGCGGGCGGGCATTCCGGTCCATATTTGTCCGACGGATTACACCACGGATGGTATAATCAAAGCGATGGAACAATATTTTTCCATGGAGGGACGATGAATGGCACTGTCATTTGACCGCCATCGCCGTTTGCGGCAAACGGCTGCGATTCGGGCGATGGTGCGTGAGACGCATCTTCGCGTCGAGGATCTCATTTATCCGCTGTTTGTGGTCGAGGGAAGCGGCATTAAGCGGGAAGTGCCGTCGATGCCAGGGGTTTACCATTTATCGCTTGACCGTTTATCTGAGGAAGTGGACGACATCGCCAAGCTTGGCATTCCCGCCGTCATGGTGTTTGGTGTGCCGAATGAAAAAGATGAAGTCGGTTCGCAGGCGTATTGCGAAACAGGGATTGTTCAGCGGGCGATCCGCCAAATCAAAGCTGAACACAAAGATCTAGTCGTCATTGCGGATACGTGTTTATGTGAATATACGAGCCACGGCCATTGCGGCGTCGTCGAAAACGAGCGCGTGCTGAACGACCCGTCGCTCGAGCTCCTCACCAAAACGGCGGTGAGCCAAGCGCAAGCCGGCGCCGACATCATCGCGCCGTCGAACATGATGGACGGCTTTGTCGCCGCCATTCGCCGTGGGCTTGATGAAGCAGGGTTTGAGTATGTGCCGATCATGTCGTATGCAATCAAATACGCTTCGGCATTTTACGGCCCGTTCCGTGATGCCGCCGACAGCGCGCCGCAGTTTGGCGACCGGAAGACGTACCAAATGGATCCGGCCAACCGCCTTGAGGCGTTTCGCGAGGCGGAGTCGGATGTCAAAGAAGGCGCTGATTTCTTGATGGTGAAGCCAGCGCTTGCCTACATGGATATTATCCGCGACGTCAAAAACCGTTTTCCGCTTCCGCTTGTCGCCTATAACGTGAGCGGCGAGTATGCGATGGTCAAAGCGGCGGCGCAAAACGGCTGGATCGATGAGAAGCCGGTCGTCATGGAAATGTTGACAGGGATGAAACGGGCGGGCGCGGATTTGATCATTACGTATTTTGCCAAAGATGTCGCCCGCTGGCTGGCTGAATAGAGAGGAGGGCGGAAGCATGCGAAGCTACGAACGGTCAAAAACCGCTTACGAAGAAGCGGTGAAATTGATGCCGGGCGGGGTGAACAGCCCGGTGCGCGCCTTCAAGTCGGTCGGGATGACGCCGATTTTCATGGCGCGCGGCCAAGGAGCGAAAATTTACGATATTGACGGCAATGAGTACATTGATTACGTACTGTCATGGGGTCCGCTCATTTTAGGGCATGCCAACCCGCAGGTCGTGGAAGCGTTGAAGCGCGTGGCGGAACAAGGCACAAGCTTTGGCGCTCCGACATTGCTTGAAAATGAGCTCGCCAAGCTCGTGATTGAGCGGGTGCCGTCGGTGGAAATCGTGCGGATGGTCAACTCCGGTACGGAGGCGACGATGAGCGCCCTCCGCTTAGCGCGCGGCTACACGAAGCGCAACAAAATCATGAAATTCGAAGGCAGCTACCACGGCCACGGCGATTCGCTGCTCATTAAAGCCGGCTCCGGCGTGGCGACGCTCGGCCTGCCGGACAGCCCGGGCGTGCCGGAATCGGTCGCCCAGCATACCATCACGGTGCCGTACAACGATTTGGACAGCGTCCGCTATGCGTTTGAGCGGTTTGGCGAAGACATCGCCGCGGTGATCGTCGAACCGGTCGCCGGCAATATGGGCGTCGTTCCGCCAGTGCCTGGCTTTTTGGAAGGGCTGCGCGAGGTGACGAAACAATACGGAGCCTTATTGATTTTCGACGAGGTCATGACCGGGTTCCGCGTCGATTACCACTGCGCCCAAGGGTATTATGGCATTGAGCCGGATTTGACGTGCCTTGGCAAAGTGATCGGCGGCGGCTTGCCGGTCGGGGCGTACGGGGGCAAAGCCGAGATCATGGAGCTTGTCGCGCCGAGCGGGCCGGTGTACCAAGCCGGCACGCTCTCCGGCAATCCGCTCGCCATGACGGCCGGGTACGAGACGCTCCGCCAGCTGACGCCGGAAACGTACGAAGAGCTTGGCCGCAAAGCGGCGCGCCTTGCGGATGGGCTTCATCAGGCAGCAGAGAAATACGACATCCCGCATACGATCAACCGCGCTGGGTCGATGATCGGCTTTTTCTTCACGAACGAGCCGGTGGTCAACTACGAGACAGCGAAAACGTCCGACTTGGAGCTGTTTGCCGCCTATTATCGGGAAATGGCGAATGAAGGCATTTTCCTGCCGCCGTCGCAATTTGAAGGGCTGTTTTTGTCGACGGCGCACAGTGATGATGATATTGAATATACGATTGCCGCTGCTGAGCGGGTGTTTGCCCGTCTGCGCGGATAAGGAAAGGGGCTGCCGACCGTCGGCAGCCCAATTTTTTATCATACCGCCTCGTTTCCGTTCATACAATGGATAATGTCATAGAAACCATTTGCCGAAGGGACGGAAGGAGGAGGCCCGGTTGGAGCAATCGTATTTGCGTTTTTCATTGGAAGAATCGGTCTGGTTTAAAAGAGGACAGGAAGTCGCCGAGTTTTTATCCATTTCTCTTGATCCGGTCATTTCCGTCGATGAGTACGACCAATATATTACGATCCGCGGCGCGCTTGAGTTGAGCGGCGAATTCCGCCAAGCGGGCGAAGGGCAGGCTGAAGCGGATGACGACGTGTTTGAGCTGGCTGGTTATCGGTTCATTCAGCACATTTCGGTGCGCGAAGACGGGATCAGCGAACTGTCGCACCGCTTTCCAATCGATATTACGATTCCAAAAAACCGCATTCGTTCCCTTGAGGATGTGTACGTGACGGTTGAATCGTTTGATTATGATTTGGATGAAAACGGAAGATTGCTGATCACTGCCGACATTTCGATCAGTGGGATCAGTGAAGCGCCGCTTGACGATGATTTGCCGGACGATGAGGAGGACGATGAGCCGCTGTTTGCCCCGTTTGAATCGATCGCCCGCAAGGAAGCGGCCGGTGAGGAAGCGTTTGCTTCGGCGGATGATCTCGCCGATGAGGCGGCTGAACAGCCCACGTTTGCCGCCGACGAAACGACGGTCTCCGTCATGGAGCCAGCCGCTATGCGCCATGAAGAAGCGGAGGCTGAGGAAGAAGAGGAGGCCAAAGAGCCGTTTTTGCCGCTTGAGACGGAAACGAAGACGGTCAGCGTACAGACGGAGGAAGACATCGCTTCGCTGCTGCCGCCAACTGAGGCGAAGGTATCGATCGGGGCGGCGAAAAAGGCGGTTGAGGAAGAAGAGGAAGAAGAAACGAAAACAAAAAGCGAAAATGCGCTTTACTTGACGAAACTGTTTGCGAAAAGCGAGGAGAAAGAGTTTACGAAACTGAAAATTTGCATCGTCCAGCAAGGAGATTCATTGGACAAGATTGCCGAACGGTATGATGTGACCGTCTCACAGCTTTTGCGCGCCAATGATTTGGAAAGCCCAGATGACGTGCACGAGGGGCAGCTGCTGTATATTCCGGCCATGGCGGGAAGCCGTCCTTTCTCATGAAAGGAACGCTTTCCGTTTCTTTTGCCGATCAGTAAGGGGGCGTAACGAATGGCCGCACAGGCTGACCGATATGAGGCTGTGCTCGCCCAGTACGGTCTTCGTCCAGAGCGCATGGAGCAGCGAGGCAAAGCCGTCAAGGTATACACGAACCGCGGTGTTTTCGCCTTAAAGCCGCTTGAAAGCGAGCAAGAAGCCGCTGCTATTTGGCAGTCTCTGCAACATGGCGGCGGCCGCCGCTGCCTCCCATTGTACTTTACGCAGCAGCGGTCGCTGTTTGCCACAGAAGGCAGGCGCCTTTATTATTTGCAAGCATGGCATGACGGCGAATCGAAGGTAGAGAAGGATGTGATCCACACCTTTTTTCGCGAACTCGCCCGCCTCCATCGCGCCACCGTCCGCACGATCGAGGTGGGTGAGGAAGAGGCGGCGGCGTACCGAAAGCAAAAAAGGGACGAATGGCAACGGACGCGAGCCGTATGGGAAGAGCGGGTCGAACGGTACGAAGCGGCGTGGTACATGTCACCGTTTCAACTCCAATGCTGCACCTATTTTCATGAGGTGATGCGCGCGTACGCGTTTGCTGAGGAGCGGCTCGATGTGTGGGAAGAGACGCTGAAAGAGACGAAGCAATGGCGCATCGCTTGGGTGCATGGCAAAGCGCGTCTCTCCCACCATCTCCCGCCGTATTGGATCAGTTGGGAGCGGGCGCATTGGAATTCACCGCTCTTTGACGTGATCGCCGCTCTCCGTTTTCACGTGCGAACGATGCCGCCGCTGGGGCGCGAGTGGCTTGAAGGGATGGAGGAGTACGAGAAGGAGCTGCCGCTGTCCGACGGGGAGCGGGCGTTTTTATACAGCCATTTGGCGGAGCCGCGCGGGTTTGTCCGTTGTTTGGAGCGATATGAGGCCGCTTCGCGGAACGAGCGGAACGAACGGGAATATGTGACCGCGCTGCAACGTTGTTACTGGGCGTTCAAAAACATGGAGGCCGTTGTCATGCATCTTGTCCAACGCGACGCCGCGCAGCAGGAAGAGGCGATGGATAATGAACAGCCGGCGGATGAAAGCAGCAATGATTAAATGGGTTTTGAATGCAGCCCAAACAAAACGGCGTCGCACTAAATCCATTCCAGATGGAGCGCCACGGCAATGAAAACGAAGATGGCCAATAAAATGACATCAAACGTCGTTGGCAGAAAAATGGTGCGGATCGCTTGAAAAATGGTGAGCGGGATGATCACTTGGGCGCAGACGGCGCGCACTTGCCTCAGCCAAGGTGGCCATGAATACGGGTTGAATCGCCGCATCGGTGTTCCCTCCTTCCCGGGTTTACTATACAATATGAAACAACAAAATGTTTGTCACCAACCGCCGGCCAATGGAATAAATAAATAAAAACTTGGCAAAGATGATGGACAATGGTAGTATAATAATCGAATCATGACGACAAAAGCGAAGACGGGGAGGAGTACAGCGGTCCGCGCCTGCAGAGAGGGAAATCGGAAGCTGCGAGATTTCCTAGGATGACGGCTGCTGGAAGGTCGCCCTTGAGCTGCTTCTTTGAAAGGCGCTGCTGCCGAGTAGAGGAAGCCGGCATCATGCCGTTATGCCAATGAAGCGCTTAAGCCTCCAGGCTTAAGAAAAAAGGTGGTACCGCGAAAGCAGCTCCTTTCGTCCTTTTCGGATGAAAGGGGCTTTTTTGCTTGCCGGCGGCGCGGCATTGCCAAGCAGGAAAGCCGCCGTCGGCCGCATTGTCCATCATGTCGAAGGAGGGAATGATTATGGCACAGCATGAAGTGTCAATGCCGCCCAAATACGACCATCGCGCCGTTGAGGCGGGGCGTTATGAATGGTGGCTGAAAGGCAAGTTTTTTGAAGCGACCGGCGATCCGGACAAACAACCATTTACGATCGTCATTCCGCCACCCAACGTCACCGGCAAACTGCATCTGGGGCACGCGTGGGATACGACGCTGCAAGACATCATTACGCGCATGAAGCGGATGCAAGGGTATGACGTTTTGTGGCTTCCGGGAATGGATCACGCCGGCATCGCCACCCAGGCGAAAGTGGAAGAGAAGCTGCGCCAGCAAGGGCTGTCGCGCTACGATTTAGGCCGGGAAAAATTTTTAGAAGAAACGTGGAAGTGGAAGGAAGAATACGCCGGCCATATTCGCAGCCAATGGGCGAAGTTGGGGCTTGGCCTCGATTACACGCGCGAGCGGTTCACACTCGATGAAGGGCTCTCAAAAGCGGTGCGCGAAGTGTTCGTCTCGCTCTACCGGAAAGGGCTTATTTACCGCGGCGAGTACATCATCAACTGGGACCCGGTGACGAAAACCGCTTTGTCGGACATTGAGGTTGTTTATAAAGAAGTAAAAGGCGCGCTCTACCATTTGCGCTATCCGCTCGCCGACGGCTCCGGCTGCATTGAAGTGGCGACGACCCGTCCGGAAACGATGCTCGGCGATACGGCCGTTGCCGTGCATCCGGATGACGAGCGGTACAAGCACTTGATCGGCAAAATGGTGAAACTGCCGATCGTTGGCCGTGAAATTCCGATCATTGCCGATGAGTACGTCGACATGGAGTTCGGCTCCGGAGCGGTCAAAATTACGCCGGCGCACGACCCGAACGATTTTGAAATCGGCAACCGCCACAATTTGCCGCGCATTCTTGTCATGAACGAAGACGGCACGATGAATGAAAACGCCATGCAATACCAGGGGCTTGACCGGTTTGAATGCCGGAAGCAAATCGTCCGCGATTTGCAAGAGCAAGGCGTTTTGTTCAAAATCGAAGAGCACGTGCACTCCGTCGGTCATAGCGAACGGAGCGGCGCGGTCGTTGAGCCGTATTTGTCGACGCAATGGTTCGTGAAAATGAAGCCGCTCGCCGAAGCCGCCATCAAGCTGCAGCAAACGGACGGCAAAGTGCAGTTCGTGCCGGAGCGGTTTGAGAAAACGTATTTGCATTGGCTTGAGAACATCCGCGACTGGTGCATTTCACGCCAGCTTTGGTGGGGGCACCGGATTCCGGCGTGGTACCATAAAGAAACAGGCGAAATTTACGTCGACCATGAACCGCCAGCGGACATTGAAAATTGGGAACAAGACCCGGATGTGCTTGATACATGGTTCAGTTCGGCGCTTTGGCCGTTCTCGACAATGGGATGGCCGGATGTGGAATCGCCGGATTACAAGCGCTACTACCCGACCGATGTGCTTGTCACCGGCTATGACATCATTTTCTTCTGGGTGTCGCGCATGATTTTCCAAGGGCTTGAATTCACCGGAAAGCGTCCGTTCAAAGACGTGCTCATCCACGGCCTCGTCCGCGACGCCCAAGGGCGGAAAATGAGCAAATCGCTCGGCAACGGCGTCGATCCGATGGATGTGATCGACCAGTACGGCGCCGATGCGCTCCGCTATTTCTTGGCGACCGGCAGCTCGCCGGGGCAAGACTTGCGCTTCAGCACCGAAAAAGTCGAAGCGACGTGGAATTTTGCCAACAAAATTTGGAACGCCTCGCGCTTTGCCTTGATGAACATGGGCGGCATGACGTACGAGGAGCTTGATTTGAGCGGCGAAAAAACGGTCGCCGACCATTGGATTTTAACGCGTCTCAACGAAACGATCGATACGGTGACGAAGCTCGCTGAGAAATACGAATTCGGCGAAGCGGGGCGTACGCTGTACAACTTTATTTGGGACGACTTGTGCGACTGGTATATCGAAATGGCAAAGCTGCCGCTGTACGGTGATGACGAGGCGGCGAAAAAGACGACACGTTCGGTGTTGGCGTATGTGCTCGACAACACGATGCGCCTGCTTCACCCGTTCATGCCGTTCATTACCGAGGAAATTTGGCAAAACTTGCCGCATGAAGGCGAATCGATCACCGTCGCTCCGTGGCCGCAAGTGCGCCCTGAGCTGTCCAACGAAGAAGCCGCGGAAGAAATGCGGATGCTCGTCGACATCATCCGCGCCGTCCGCAACGTCCGCGCCGAAGTGAACACGCCGCCGAGCAAGCCGATTGCGCTCTATATTAAGGTGAAAGATGAACAAGTGCGGGCGGTGCTCATGAAAAACCGCGCCTATCTTGAGCGGTTCTGCAACCCGAGCGAGCTCTTGATTGATACAAACGTTCCCGCGCCGGACAAAGCGATGACGGCGGTCGTCACCGGCGCCGAGCTCATCATGCCGCTTGAAGGATTGATCAATATTGAGGAAGAAATTAAGCGGCTTGAAAAAGAGCTTGACAAATGGAACAAAGAAGTCGAGCGCGTCGAAAAGAAACTGGCGAATGAAGGCTTTTTGGCGAAAGCGCCGGCTCATGTCGTCGAAGAAGAGCGGCGCAAGCGGCAAGATTACATCGAAAAACGCGAAGCCGTCAAGGCGCGCCTCGCCGAGCTCAAACGGTAGACAAACGATCTTGCGGTTGATTATGATGAAGACGAATCCGCTTTCTTGTGGATTCGTCTTTTTCGATGGATCATGATAGAAGGTTTGTCATATTCTGAGAAGAGGTTTGTTGTCAACATATACTCGCTTTCACCAGGCTTCTCGATGTGTGGCGCATCTGCCGCATGAAGCCGGCAGGGGGCGGCAAGACACCAATGGAAAAAGGAGGACGATGAACATGGTTCGAACGTATGAAGAAGCGGTCGCTTGGATTCACGGGCGGCTGCGGCTTGGCATAAAACCGGGATTGAAACGGATGGAATGGATGATGGAACAACTTGGCCACCCGGAACGCCGCGTCCGCGCCGTCCATATCGGGGGAACGAACGGCAAAGGGTCAACGGTCGCCTATTTGCGCTCCATTTTGCAGGCGGCGGGCTATTCGGTCGGCACGTTCACCTCGCCGTATGTCGAGCAGTTTAACGAACGAATCAGCATAAACGGCCAACCGATTCGCGATGAAGAGATCGTCGAGCTCGTGCAAACGATCAAACCGCTTGCGGATGAATTGGAAAAAACAGAACTTGGCGGACCGACCGAGTTTGAAGTGATCACGGCGATGATGCTGTATTATTTCGGCAAACAAAACATTCAAGACATCGTGCTCGTCGAAGTCGGGCTTGGCGGCCGCTTGGACTCAACCAACATCATTTATCCGCTCGTTTCCGTCATTACAAACGTGAGCTACGATCATATGAACATCTTAGGCGATACGCTTGGGCAAATCGCCGCGGAGAAAGCCGGAATCATCAAATCGGGCGTGCCGCTTGTGACGGCGGTGAAGGAACCGGAGGCGTGGGAAGTGATCGCCAAGACGGCGGCGGAGCGGAAAGCAAAAACATATCGTCTCGGCGTCGATTTCACCGTTTCCGACCGGCAGACGACGGTGGAAGGGGAGCAGTTTTCGCTTGTCACGCCGTTTGCCGAATATCGCGATTTGCGCATTCAAATGCCCGGCGCCCATCAAGTCGAAAACGCGGCGGTGGCGGTGATGGCGGCAGAGTTGTTGCGCCTTGGCTATTCGTTTTTGATCGATCCGGAGCATATCGCCGATGGGCTGACCACAGCCGCTTGGCCCGGCCGGTTTGAGCGGGTGAGCGACCATCCACTCATCATCCTTGACGGCGCCCATAACGAAGCCGGGATTCGCTCGCTCGTGGAGACGGTGCGCGCACATTATCCCGACAAGCGCGTCCATGTCTTGTTCGCCGCGCTGACAGACAAGCCGCTTGAGCGGATGATTCAGCTGCTTGATGAGCTCGCGGATACAATCACGTTTACCACGTTTGATTTTCCGCGCGCGGCAGCGGCGGAACAGTTGGCGGACCTTTCGTCCCATCCGCAGAAAGCGGTGACAGGTGATTGGATCGGCTGGATCGGTGAAAAGAAAAACCAAATGGGAAGTGATGAGTTGATGCTCATTACAGGATCGCTTTACTTTATATCTGAAGTGCGAAAACGTTTAAAAAAATAATGCCAAGCGATGAAAAGGATTGATATAATGGAAGAAAGATAGTTCTTTTGGCGCGGGAGGGGAGGCGCATGAAGCGGTGGCGCGGTTGGCTTTTATGGGGAATGTTGTTTTGGCTGATGGCAAGCCTATGGCCGATGAAAGCAGGTGTTGTGTATGCCGATCAGGATGTGTATTTTTCGTTCCCACAGACGCCTTATCAATATACGAGGCAAACTGAGGCGAGCACGGCTAAATTGGATTTTTCCCTTTCGTTTTCACAGCCGGAATACGCCAAGCCGCCGAACGGCAATGCCGAAGGACGGCTCGATGTGACGCTCATTCCACAAGGGGCCGTTTCGTCGCCCGTCCGTCCGCCGATCGACGTTGTGTTTGTGTTTGACGTCTCCGGCTCGATGACATGGGAGAAGCTTTCGAGCGCCAAGACGGCGCTCCGCTCGGCTGTCGATTACTTTAAAGCTCATTCGCATCCGAATGACCGTTTTGCCCTTATTCCATTTTCTGACTCGGTGAGAGATATCGTGCCGTTTGGGGATCAGCCGAATGTCGCCGCCCAACTCGAGAAAATTCGGACGGTCGGCGACAGTTTGACCGCTGGAGGCGGCACGAACTATTCGGCGGCGCTGTCGCTTGCGCAGTCGTATTTTAACGACCCGGTGCGCAAAAAGTATGTAATTTTCTTGACAGACGGGATGCCGACCACCCTTAACGCAACAGAAACAATCACCTATCGGGAAGTCGAACGGATTCTTTGGTTCTACTACTATACAGGAGAAAAAATCACGGCGCCGTTGCCGCTGACGTATGAACTATATACAAACGGGACGGCCGGCATTCGTTTTACTGACAAGCGTGGCTTTTCCCGCCTGTTTACAAGCGATGGATGGGATTATGTAAACGATGCTGATGTCCCTTTAGGCCGGAGCGGCTATCCATTTAGTTACAGCAGCATAGAGAAGAAAATTCGTGATCATGCCATCAACGTGGCTAAGGTGCTCGGAATGAACAATATTACGCTTTATTCGATCGGTTTTGGCAGCAACGATGAAGTTGATATGAGCTTTTTGCAAACGCTGTCCGCGACTGCCGGCGGCGAGGCGCGGCAAGGAACGGTGCAAAATTTGACCGCTTTGTTCCAGCGCTTTTCCCAGCTCGCTACGACGCCGGCGCTTACAGGCACAGTGCGCATCCCGCTTTCGTCATTCGGCGGCAATGTCACCATTGAGGAAAACGGCCAAGTGTGGCTGGATGAAACGAAGCAAAACGCCTATATTTCCTTTTCCATTCCGTATCAAGTCGGACAAAGCGCTCCTCCGCCCGTCACGGTTTCCATTCCGGTTTCGTTTAAGGCGAAAGGGACGTATACGTTCAATGCTGAATTGACCTATCGGGATGTATACGGCCAACTGCAGCCGTCGATGACGAAATCGGTGACGGTTACGGTCAAGGATGAAGCGCCGCCGTCCTTTACAGGCACGGTGAAATTGCAAGGATTGGTCAATAAGGTTGATAGCTTGATCAAGCGGGGAACGGCTGATGGGGAAGACAACCGCTTCCGGGCCACGTATTCGTTGTCGCTTGTCGGGTATGTCGGCAATGCGACTGGGACGATCAGCAACGTAAAAATCGTTCAAGAGCTTCCTGACGGCATCTCTGTCGTCCCCGATGGCAAAGTGGTGACGTACGAGGAAAATGGGAAGCGTTATGCACAATGGTCATTTGCCAACCAGACGTTCGACTACAGCCAATTGAATAAGCTGATGCTCTCGGCGCAATGGGTGATGCAGGCTGACTTTGCCATGAACAGTGTTCAATTGCCGCCAGCTTCGGTGACATTCACCGACAGCCGTTATGGCGCCAAAACATCGACGCTCGTTCCGCCGGCGGAACGAATCGGCATGACAGTTCGTTTGGATGATTTTCCGAATTTTTACTACGAAGGGGATGGAACGGGTACTATTACAAAACACAAATTTTCTGCTTTATCAGACGACACTGTCGGACGGGCGAATCCTAATTCATATGGATTGTTGCCGTTGCCTGTTAAAGCGCTGGAGTATGACCCGAATGATGACGGCGTGCTGCTTGTCACCTATCGCAACGACGAAACGGTGCGCATATATTTGAAGCCGCGTTTGTCGATCACCACATCAAATGGCGAAGCAGAAAGCGGCGCGACGGTGACGGAAGCGCCGACGGTTCGCGTGACCGAGCTTGTCGCCGGCGAACGGGTGACGTATGAATACGAAATCGCGCGCAACGGCTCGTCGTCCGATTGGCAGCTGCTTGGTCCGCCGCATGTCATTTCGGTTGCTGATGACGGCGAATATACGGTTGCCGTGCGTTCGAGCGGCGGGTTGACGCGCGGCGATGGAACAACGAGCGTGTCGTTCCGTTATATGAAGCTTATTCGCAATTTGACGCTCGGCGATTACAGGCGGGAAATGAACGTTGGCGAAACGCAAACGATTCCGGTGATCATTGAACCGGATGATGCGACAAACAAAACGCTTATGTGGGAATCAAGCGACCCGGATATTGCTTCTGTCGGCCATAACGGTGTTGTAACAGCAAACAAACCGGGAACGGTTACGATCACCGTCCGCGCGACCGATGGCGGCAACGCGTCGGCATCGGCGTCCATCCGTGTGATTGATCCGTACGTAGCGCTCACAGGCATGGCTTTCCACAAACCGGTGATCTATATGAATCTGGACGATCCTCCGCTCGAAGTGGCGGGGCAGCTCCGCTTTATCCCGGAAAATGCGACGGATAAAACGCTCCGCTCTGTGACATCGTCTGACTTCCGATTTGTCGACGTCGTCCAAGAAAATGGACGATGGTATTTGGAAGCAGTGGATGTCGGCTATGCGTATGTGACGGCGACCGCCAATGCGAGAACGCCGGATGGCAGGCCAATTCAAGCCTCAGTGTGGGTCTTTGTCCAACCGCGTGAAGATGAGGGGGGAAGCGGCAGCAACGGTGGGCGTTGGTAATGATGAAAAAAGCGGCCTCCTGAATTGGAGAGCCGCTTTTTTTCGTTTGTCCAGGGGATCGAGAGGATGAGAGAGGGAATTTAGCCGTCTTCGTTCATTCAACTTCAAGCCGGTCGGCGACGAGCGAGATTTGATTGACAAACGGCAATCCTGTTCCTTGTTCGACTAACACCCGTGGATTATATTTGACGATCAGACGGGATTGTTGCATGTCAGAGCTTGGAATGAAGTTCCCCGGCTCACCGTCTTTTGGCTCGATCCGGCCGCGAAAGGCGTTGATGACGAGCCCGTTGATGTCTGTATCCGGAGCAGCCGCTCCGTTCCCGCGGGCGAACAACCCGCCTTCAATGTACAAATACGATCCGACAGCATAAATCGTCGCGCTGCTGTCCGTATAAAAATACCCTTTTAAGTTCGGGATTTCACTTGAGTCTTGAAATTCATTGATGCGGGCGATATCGAGCGTGCCTTTGGACAACAACACGAGCCCTTTTCCATCCGCTCCGTCGATATGGCTGTTGTAAATGGTCGTCTTGCCAGTGACGTAAATGCTCGCGTTCAACGCCAAGTTTCCGGTGAGCGTCAAATCACCGAACACGATCAAATTGCCGCGTACAGCCGCTGTTGATTTTGTCGGTCCTTCAATGCGGAGATCGCCATTGACAATGAGCCATTGGTTTTGGCCATTTTGCCGCACGTCAATGTCGCGATAAAGGGTGATCTCCTTCCCTTCTGCGTCCAACCAAAGCGGCTTGTCTTTTGGCATCTGATTGATGGATTGTTCATACGGCGTTTCGTCGTCTGTCACGACCCGAGCCAAATTCCCTTCTTGATAAAGCTCCCGCGCTACATCGAGCGGCGCCTGGTGATCGTTTTCAATGCGCTCGATATACGCTTGTTGGGTTTCAGGCGACAACGGCGAGAGACCGGCTGCTTGAAGCAATTTATCTTTCACGGTGCGCTCGAAATCAGTATCGATGAAATCGTCCGTCTCTTGTTGAATGAGAGGGCCGCCATCGTCCGGCCATCCTGGGAAGAAAAGACCTTCTTCCATTTGGAAAGCTCGGCCGCCAGTCTTCCAGCAACTGCTCGTTTGCGTGCATGAAAACAGCAGCTTGTCATGAATGTGCCAAATCGAATCGCTCATTGATGCGGGCAGTCCGGCATCGATAGGAGCGATCGTTAACTCGCCGCTTTTTTTCACGTAGTTTGCCGCGTTGCTGATGTAAGCGCTTTGTCCGGCGTATACGTTTCCTTGCTCCACGTAGACGCCGCCGTTTAAGATGACGGTTTCTTTTGATCCGAGCGCGTATTTGAGAAAGCTTGGCGTATTTGTTAAAAAGACGAGCCGTTTGACTTTCCGCTCGCGATGGCCGTCCGTAAACGGTTTGGACAAATCGAGCGCGCGGAGGAACACTTTGTTCGTCGGAATGTTGTACAAGCGATAGGACACGTCTTCCACCTCCACGCCGTAGCGCGCTTTCAGCTTGCCGGCGATCGTATCCGGGCCGGGGGTGTCCTCGTTAATGCCGAGAAAGGCATCCCATTGACTGGGGGTGAAAATGTCATGACGAACAAAAAAATCGTCGTCTGAAAGCTCAGCTTTAAGTCCAGCAATTGCTTCATTAAGCGCTGTTTTGGCTTCATGAAACGATTCGATGTTCTCGACGCGCACCGCGGTAAATCGCGCTTGCTGGACGGCGACTGTTAAAATCGTCAAGCCGAGCAAAAAAAAGAGGGTGATCATGAGCATTGTTGTCACCAAGCTGTAGCCAGCAGCGTTCAAGCGCAGTCGGTTCATCGCGGCCCCTCCCTTCATAGGACAAAATTTCGGAACGCAATACTTAAAAGCCGAATTCTGTTGTTAATGTAAACGGCGGCACATACAGCCAACCACTCGGATCGGCGTGTCGACGGTCGGAGACAATGAGACGGATCGTCATGACGCCGCTGCGGCACAGGTTGCCTTCTTTTCGTGCGCAACGGAATGAAAACGATGAAGAGTCGTCCAGCAAAAAGCGGGAAGAGGTGATCGTTTCGCCATTGATCGCGAGCGCGCCGTCTTGGATGGACATCGTCATCCGCTCGATGCTTTCCGGCTTTTTCTCTTCACGGGAGACAAGCCCGGTGTCCGCATCGGCTTTGAATTCTTGGTTTTTCACAAAAGTGACGGCCGTTAACGGCTTGTTTTCTTCTTGACTTTCCATTCCATCCGGAGAGAGCGTGTACAGCTCGTTCATTATTCGGGCCATGGCGTAGTCCGCTTCGCTGCGCAAGTCGTTTTCGATGCCGATGCGCTCGTAGGCGCGAATGCCGGTTAAAAACACCGTGTAGATAGCGCCGATGATGAGCAAAGAAATGGAAACGGCGGCCAACAGCTCGATCATCGTCATGCCGGCTTCGCTTCTAGCGGATTGTTTCATCGGTGATCACCCCTTCGACCCACGCCGTTTCGTTCGTGCGCTCGCCCCAACGGACGGAGGTGTATAATTTGATCATGTAGCCGCCGGCGTTTGATTCGGCTGCTTTTTCCGTTTCAGCGCGGATGCGCGCCTGCAGCGGCGCAGGCAAGGAAGTGAATTCCGACGATGAAGTGAATGCATCCCAT
The DNA here is from genome assembly GCF_030414215.1 of Geobacillus zalihae. Taxonomy (NCBI): domain Bacteria; kingdom Bacillati; phylum Bacillota; class Bacilli; order Caryophanales; family Anoxybacillaceae; genus Geobacillus; species Geobacillus zalihae. The sequence continues at coordinate 2,645,174 of NZ_CP129217.1, read as the reverse complement.
GCCTCCTTGTCGTATCGGACAAGGTAAACGGAAGCTTCGTAACGGACATTGTTGATTTTCGGGGCGAACTGCGCTTCGCATACCGTATGCAGTTGGCCAGATTCACCGGGAAAAAACAGCGCCGCCAACGATTCGTTGCCGCAATCGTCTTTTGTTAGCTCAAGAAACGGTGTTTGATGGTCTTCCATATACTCTTTTAGCCGGGAGAAATCTGCGTTTTTTTCAAAATAGACAGCGACGCCGCGGGCGACGTTGACGGCCACCGTCCGACCTTGGTTGTAAGACGTATGCATCATCGCATTCGTGAAAAAGTAAAACAAACCGATCGCGACGCCCGATAAAAGAGTGATGGCCAGCAACGTTTCGATCAACGTAAATCCTGCTTGACGACTAGGAAGAGGAAAATTGCTTCCCGCCATTTGTCATAACCTTCTTTCAAAATATGTAACTTTATTATACAATATTTTCGAGTCGAACCATGTAGAATTTTAGGATAAGAGAACGAGCAATGGCATATTTGTCGCGTTATTGCCAATGATACGCCGGGAAGGAACGGGTGGGCATGTGGAAAGAGGCGGTTGTTTACGTTGTTGCATTCATAGTGGCGCTGTTGGCCGTTTGGCTGCTGCCGCTTGGCTTCAGCAGGGCCGGGGGCGCGGCGGTGGTGGCGGCTGCCTTTTTGGCTGCGGGGCTGGCGCAGTTGGCCGAATCGGCGATTCCGTTATGGCAAATCGTCCTGCTCGTCGGGCTTTTGCTGTTGGCGGGCTCGTATTTGCTTGATCGTTGGTTCGGTCCGCTTCTTTACCGGTCGGTGGAGACGGAGGAAGCTGGGGAACGGAGAAAGGGAGGATGGAAAGGGAGTGGCGACCGGACGGCAGCGGGCGATAGGTACGGGACGATGGTCCAGAATGCAACGGAAAATCTAGTCGATTCGGCCTGGCCGGCAGCTTTTGGACAAAACGGCGCTTCTAGGGAATTTCAAGGCGCTGACTCGGGTGGGGAGGCGTTGCGATCGCACGTGCAGGAAACCGGTAACACCGCTTCAGGAGCGTCGCCTGCAGAGTCGGAAGCAGCTTCGGGAGAGACGGAGCGGGCGCCGAAATCCAGCGAGGAGCCCTGGGAAGAACAGACTGCTTTCTTGCTTCGATCGATGGATGGCATAGAGGAAGCCGCTTCCGATCCCGGAGCGGATCAAACCGAGCCGGAGGAGCTGCTTTCGTTGGATTCGGCCGATGCGGAGCAAAAAATGCGCTCCGTGGACCGAGACGATGCCGAGCAAGAGGAGTTTTTCCCGTTGGATTCGGATCGTGTGGAGCTGGAGAAGTTGTCCGCCTTGGATTTGGATGCAGTAGAGCCGACCGCCATGACGGGTGACGGTGGCGGGCTGAATGTTGAGCCGGCGCGCCGTCTGCGCGATTGGCTCGATGAGCTGCCTGTCTCGATGACGCCAGACATCGAAGCGGCGGTGCTGCAGGCGGGAGCGGCCGCCGACGGCCGCGGCCTGTTGCAGGCGCTTGATCTCAGCCATGAAGAAGAGGAGGGGCAACTTTCCGCGTTCATGTCTTCTAGCTCGGCGGGCGTTTCTGCTGTAGAAAACGGGCTGCCTTCCGGCCAGGCAATGCCGCGTGAAGGGGCGCTTTTGGAAGAAGCAATGCCGGGTATTGTCGACTGTTCGCTGCCGGAAACGGACGAGGCTGCCGAACCGCCCCGTCAGGAGGACGCGATGAAAGCAGAGCCTGACAGGCAGGAAGGGCAACGAGCGGAGCATGGCCGGTCGGAAGGCGAACAATCAACCGAGCGCCGCGAGCCGGAAGAAGATGGGCAAACGGAAAGCCGGCGGGAGGAAGAGAGCGAACGGCCAGCGCGAATGATCGGTCCGGAAGTCGTGCAGGCGGTCGTTCTTGAATTGCGCCTCAACCGCCGTCGTTTGGGCGCCGCCGATTACGAGCGCTGCATACGCCGCTGTTTGGACGCTCCGCTTTCTGACCGCGACTATTACGTATTGGCCCGTTTGTTAATGGAACATTATGTAGTAGAACAACAGTACGGCAAGCTCGCAGCGTGGCTCGAGGAGCTCGCTGACCGTTTTCGCGCCTATCCGGCTGTGGCCGAAGAGTTGGCGCTTTGGCGGCAGTTTGCCGCAACACTAAACAGTTGGGGTGAACAAGATGAAAGCTAGCGCGCAAATCATTGGGCTGCCGATCATCAGCATTGCTGACGGTGCACAAATCGGCACGGTGAAAAGTTTGGTGATCAACCCGGACAAAGGATCGATCGATTTTTTGACCGTCGAACAAGACGATGTGCAACTCAGTTTAAAGGCCATTCCGTTTAAAAAAGTCGTCGGCATCGGCGAGTTTGCCGTGACGGTGGAGCAAGGGCACGATGTGATTGACCTCTCGGAAATTCCGATCGCCAATCAGCTCGTCAATAAGCAAATCCGGATTAAAAATACGAAAGCCATCACGCGAAAAGGGCAGCTGCTCGGCGAAGCCCGCGAGTTTTTTGTTGATGAAGAGTCAGGGGATATTGTCGGCATCGCTCTTCAGCTCGAGAAAGGGGAAGCGGTGCTGCCGGCCTCGGAAGTGTTGACGTACGGCAAAGATATTTTGATCATCAACGACGGAGCGAACGAGTCGCTTCTTGATGACCCGGCGCAGTTGTTGAAGGCAGAGAGCATCGAGCCAACCAGCGTTATGGCGGAAGAGGACGTTTCCGCGCAAATGGAGGCGATGGCCGAAAGCGCGGAAAATGTTGAAGCGCTGCAGTCGCTGAGGGAAAAACAAGTTGCGCTGTTGGCTGGAAAACGGCTGACAAAAGATATTTATGATGCAGACGGCCGCCTGCTGTTTAAAGCGGGCACTCTGCTTGGCGAAGAGGATGTGCGCAAGGCGCAAGAGGCGGGGCCAAGCGTCATCGTCGATGTCTCGATGAATGTGGAGGCGTAATGGAGGAGGGTCGGCGGTGAAAAAGGCTGCCGCGTGGAAATTGTTTGTTGTCATGGCTGTTTGCACCGTTTATTTTATCGCTTTTTCGCATCTGGGCACCTTCGCCTATGATGTTTTGGCCCCGGATGACGGCCGCCTTGGCCCGGGCACGGCGGTCGGTCCGGTGTCACTCTCCGGCATGACGCCCGAAAGAGCCCGACAGGCGGTTGTCGAGCGGGTGAATGAGTGGCGGGCGACCGCTTCCATTTCTTTGCAGTACCAAGAAAAGCGCATTGACCTGCCGGCGGACGCGTTTGCGTTCCGTCTTGCCGAGAGCACGAAGCGGTTTGTCGACGGGAGGCGCACGCCGCTGTTTGTGATCGCTGATTTAGAAAAATGCCTCCAAGCGGCGGCATCCATCGTTCCGCCGGCGGCGTTATCGGCGCTTGACATCAAGAAGCTTGGGGCGGATTTAGAGGGACAGGCGGCTCAGCTGCAAAAGCCATCATCTCCGATCGACTTGGCTCGCTACATATCGTTTGCAAACGGCCGGCAGCCGGTCGTCAGCGAAGCGGCCGCATCGGTGCCTGACTCTTCGGCCGTCCGCTGGCTGTCTGGCGAGCGGCGCGCGGTGATCAAAGCGAAACAGCTGTTTTCGTTTGGCGATTATATGAAAAAGGTGAAGGCCGATTTGTCCGATGAAGCGGCCGATGCGATCGCTTCAGCGGTGTACCGGGCGGTGCTGGCGACCAATTTCACTGTCGTGGAGCGCTATACGAGCCGTATGTTGCCGGATGGAGTGACGCCCGGTTTTGAGGCGGCCATTAGCGGCGGCCGCGATTTGGAATGGTTCAACCCAAACACGACCGACTACACGCTTCTTCTCCGGCATGATGGACGAAAGGTGCGTGTTGCCATTATCGGGTTGCCGTTTGCCTATCAATATATCATTCGCCTAGGCGAGGCGGAGTCTATCGAACCGCGTGTCATCGTCCGCTATGACGCGCGCCTGGCGCCGGGCGAGAAGAGGACGGAACAGATCGGGCGGCCGGGGCTGGTTGTGACGGTGGAACGCGAAGTGCGCGACGGCGCTCGGTTCGTGCGCAAAGAAACGGTGAGCGAAGATTTTTATCCGCCAACGTATACGATTCACGTGCGCGGCCTTGAAGTGCCGGAAAGCAATGTTGGGCAAAGCGGCGACGGAGAAGGCGGAACGATGGAGCCGGCGAATGGGGTGACGGAAAACAACGGAGCGGCGAACCAACCGAATTCGACTGCGAAAAACAGCGGCGGGAATATAGAGAGCGGGACCGCGTCAAAGAAAGGCGATGAGGCGAGCAACGGGGAATCGGCCCCCGCCGCTGGCAGTGAAGAGAAGACGGATGCGGGCGGAGGGGAGGAAAAATGAGCAAAAAGCAGGAACGGAAACGGCTTGGTGATTTGCTTGTCGAAGCGGGATTGATCACCGAAAGCCAGCTGGCCGAGGCGCTGCGCGAGAAGGCGCCCGGGCAAAAGCTCGGCGACGCCTTGTTGCAGCGCGGCTACATCACCGAACAGCAGCTGATTGAGGCGCTCGAGTTTCAGCTCGGCATTCCGCACGTCAGTTTGTACCGGTACCCGATCGATCCGAAAGCGACAAACCTCGTGCCGAAAGAGTTTGCCCGCCGCCATATGGTCATGCCGCTCAAGGTGGAAGGCGATCGGTTGCTCGTTGCCATGGCCGATCCAATGGACTTTTTTGCCATCGACGATTTGCGCCTGTCGACCGGGTTTCAAATTGAAACGGCGATCGCTTCAAAAGACGATATTTTGCGGGCGATCAATAAATATTACGACATCGACGAAGCATTTGAGGATTTTTTGCAAACGCCGCCGCCTGAGGTGCGCGACGACGAGCGGGCTGCTGAGGACGATTCTCCCATCGTTCGTTTGGTGAACCAAATTTTGCAGCTTGCTGTTGAACAGCGGGCGAGCGACATTCATATCGATCCACAGGAGACGAAAGTGCTCATCCGCTATCGGATCGACGGCCTGCTTCGCACCGAACGCGCGCTGCCGAAACATATGCAAAGCATGTTGACGGCGAGAATTAAAATTTTGGCCAATATGGACATCACCGAACACCGCGTGCCGCAAGACGGGCGGATCAAAATGGACATCGATTTTCATCCGGTCGATTTGCGCGTTTCAACGCTGCCGACCGTATACGGTGAGAAAATCGTCATGCGCGTCCTCGACTTGGGCGCAGCTTTAAACGATATTCATAAACTTGGTTTCAACCCGGTCAATTTAGATCGGTTCATCCGCTTGATCGAGCGGCCGAACGGCATCGTCTTGATCACCGGACCGACCGGTTCGGGGAAATCGTCGACGCTCTATGCGGCGCTCAACCATTTAAACAGCGAGCACGTGAACATTATTACGATTGAAGATCCAGTCGAATATCAGATCGAGGGCGTCAACCAAATTCAAGTCAACCCGAATGTCGGCTTGACGTTCGCCCAAGGGCTCCGCTCGATTTTGCGTCAAGACCCGAACATCATCATGGTTGGGGAGATTCGCGACCGCGAGACGGCGGAAGTGGCGATCCGCGCTTCGCTCACCGGTCATTTAGTGTTGAGCACGCTCCATACGAACGATGCATTAAGCACGATCACCCGCCTGATCGATATGGGGATTGAGCCGTTTTTAGTGGCCACATCGCTCGCCGGCGTTGTCTCGCAGCGGCTTGTGCGCCGCGTCTGCCGCGACTGCCAAGAGGTGTATGAGCCGACGAAGCGGGAGCGGGACATTTTCGCCCGCCGCGGCATTGAGGTTCATCAACTTGTCCGCGGCCGCGGCTGCCCGATGTGCAACATGACCGGTTACCGCGGACGGCTGGCGATTCACGAGCTGCTTGTTGTCACCGATGAGATGCGGCGCGTCATTTTAAACAACGAGCCGTTTTCGAAATTGCGAGAGCTTGCCCTGCAAAACAAAATGATTTTTTTGCTGGATGATGGGCTGTTGAAAGTGAAGCAAGGGTTGACCACGCTTGAAGAAGTGCTGAAAGTGGCCATTTTGCATTGATGGGTGAGACGGATGAAGGAAAAGCTTGAGGCGTTATTGCGCGCGGCCTTTGAATGCCGCGCTTCCGACGTGCATTTGACCGTCGGTGCGCCGCCGATTTTTCGCGTGAACGGGGAGTTGAGAGCTTACGGCCATGAGCGCCTGCACCCGGAGGAAACAGAGCAAATGGCGAAAGCCGTCATTCCGGCGCCGCTTTGGCAGCAGTTTCAGGAAACCGGAGAGCTTGATTTTTCGTATGGCATTGCCGGCGTTTCCCGCTTTCGCTTAAACGTGTTTAAACAGCGGTCATGCGTGTCGCTCGCCGTGCGCCTCATCCCGGTGCGCATCCCGACGCTGGAGGAGCTTGGCCTGCCGGATGTTTTAAAGCGCATCGCCGAAAAGCCGCACGGACTCGTGCTTGTCACCGGACCGACCGGCAGCGGCAAATCGACGACATTGGCGGCGATGATCGACTATATGAACAAAACGATGTCGAAACATATCATCACGCTGGAAGATCCAATCGAGTATTTGCATAAACACGGGAAATCGATCATCGACCAACGCGAGGTGGGATTCGACACTGGCAGTTTTGCCGCCGGATTGCGTGCTGCGCTTCGTCAAGATCCAGACGTCATTTTAGTCGGGGAAATGCGCGATTTGGAAACAATCCAAACGGCAATCACCGCCGCGGAAACGGGCCATTTAGTGCTTGGCACGCTTCATACGGCGAGCGCGCCGGCGGCGATTGAGCGGATGATTGACGTCTTTCCGCCGGCCCAGCAGGCGCAAATCCGGCTGCAGCTTGCTTCCGTGCTCGTGGCCATCATCGCTCAGCGCTTGTTTCCAAACAGACACAAAACCGGGCGGACGGCAGCGCTGGAAATTTTAGTGAACAATGCGGCCGTCGCCAACTTAATCCGCAACGAAAAAGAACATCAAATCATCAATATTATGCAAACGAGCCGCAGCCTCGGCATGCAGACGATGGAAATGAGCGTTAAGGAACTTGCAGCCGCTGGACGCATCGATCCGCTGGCGGCTGAAGTGTATTTGGCAGGGGAGCGTGGGGACGATGGCGCAGTTTAAGTACGAGGGGCGCGACCGAAGCGGACGGAAAAAAGCTGGGGTGATCACTGCCGTTTCGCGGCGCGAGGCGGCGGCAAAGCTTCGGGAAAAAGGAATTCGCCCGCTGGCGCTTGCCGAAGTGCCGCCGTCCATATGGAACAAAGAAATTTCGTTTGGCCGCGCCGTCAAACTGCAGCACTTTGTCATCTTTTTGCGCCAGTTCGCAACGCTTGTGCGCGCCGGAGTGACGATCGTCGATTCGATCCGCATTTTGGCGGAGCAAACGGAAAGCAAGCCGCTCGCTAAGACGCTTCTTGACATCGAACAGTCATTGCGCGGCGGGAACCCGCTCTCAGCGGCAGCGGCGAATCATCCGCGCATCTTTCCGCCGCTGTTTGTCAACATGGTGCGCGCCGGTGAAGCGAGCGGGACGCTTGACGAGACGCTTGACCGCTTGGCCGATCATTTTGAAAAAATGCATCGGACGCGGCAAAAAATCGCCTCGGCGCTCGCCTATCCGATTGCTGTTGCCATCATTGCCACCGCGGTCGTTATTTTTTTGCTTGTCGCCGTTGTGCCAACGTTCGTCGAGATGTTCGCCGAGTTCCACGCTGAACTGCCGGCGATTACGAAGTTTGTGCTCAAAGCAAGCAGTGTGATGCAGCGGTATTGGTGGGCCGTCGTCCTGCTTTTTGCCGGCGTGTACGCATCGTTTGTGGTTCTTCGGCGGCAAAAGACAACGAAGTACTATTTGGATTATGCCGCCCTGCGGATGCCGATTTTTGGCACGCTCGTGCAAAAGGCGGCGCTCGCCCGCCTGACGCGGACGCTCAGCTCGCTTGTTGCAAGCTCGGTGCCGATTTTAGAGGCGCTTTCTATCGCCGGGCGCGTCGTGGAAAATGAAGTGATCGCATCTGTGCTGGCTGAAGCGCGAACCTCCCTCGAGCGCGGGCAATCGCTCTCGGAGCCGCTCCGCCGCCATTGGGCGTTTCCGCCGCTTGTTGCGCAAATGATCACGATCGGCGAACAGACCGGTGCGCTTGACGCCATGCTCGGCAAAGTCGCCGATTTTTACGAAGCGGAAGTCGATGCGGCCACCGACCGATTGAAATCGCTCATCGAACCGCTTATGATCGTGCTTCTCGCCGGCATCGTCGGGACGATCGTCACTTCGATCATCGTGCCGATGTATGATATTTTCAACCATATTCAACAATAAGATAAGAATATATTCCTATTTTTCTTCCTATGTTGTAGAATAATAGAGAAAACAAGATAAAAATGAAAGAAAGGGAGAGTGAACCATGTTCAAACGGATGTTGAAAAACGAGCGCGGCTTGACGCTCATCGAACTGCTCGCCGTCATTGTCATTTTGGGGATCGTTGCGGCGATTGCCATTCCGGCGATCGGGGGGTTGATTGACAATTCGAAAAAAGACGCGCACGTTTCGAATGCGCAACAAATGATCAATGCAGCGAAAATCGCCGTGACGGCGGATAAGGATTTGATACCGGCGAATGGGAAGTATACACTTGTTACGCTTGAATACTTAGAAGATAAGGGATATTTAGAAACAGTAAAAGACCCGGATGGAGGCACCAATTCGTATGAAAAAGGTACAGGTGCACAGCAAATGCAGACAGGCTTGAGTAGTGATCCTAAGGCTGATTATTCTTACGTACTTATCAAAAATAATAATAATAAACTAAGTTACTTTGTCAAATTAATTAACAATGAACGGGGGGTACATAATAGTGGGGCAGCTGTCGAAGAACAAAATCTTAAACGCAGTGTAGTTGGGCCTGCGACGACCAACAACGCAAGTGGAAGTTAAGAAGATAGCTGGAAATAGAAAAAGCGTTAGGAATTAATATCTATGAATCAAATTGCCTTAACTTTGGTTTTCCTCTACTCCCTCCTCCTCGCCTCATTTTTCAACGTTGTCGGGCTGCGGGTGCCGGTCGGGGAGTCGATCGTCCGCCCGCGGTCGCATTGTCCGGCGTGCGGACGGACGCTATCGGCGGGGGAGCTCATTCCGGTTGTGTCGTATGTCGTGCAGCGCGGGCGGTGCAAAGGGTGCGGGGGGCGCATTTCTCCCCTTTACCCGGCGATGGAATTGGCCACCGCTGCCTTGTTTACGGCCGCGCCGATGTGGGTCGGCTGGAGCGGGCGGCTCGTTGTGGCGTGGACGTTGATCAGCTTGTTTGCCATCATTGTCGTCTCCGATCTTCGCTACATGCTCATCCCCGACCGGGTGCTTTTGGTGTTTGCCGGTTTGTTTTTGGTTGAGCGGCTTGTGATTCCGTTTTTGCCGTGGGCCGATATGCTCCTTGGGGCGGCGGTCGGATTTTCGCTTTTATGGCTGATCGCCGTTTTGTCCAAAGGCGGGATGGGCGGCGGCGATGTGAAGCTGTTTGCCGTGCTTGGGTTTGTGCTCGGTTGGAAAATGGTGTTGCTCGCGTTTTTCTTGGCGACGTTGTACGGAACGGTGATCGGGCTTGTCGGCATGGCGTTGGGCCGCGTGCGGCGCGGCAAGCCGATGCCGTTTGCGCCGGCGATCGCACTCGGGGCGTTGACCGCGTTTTTCTTCGGAGAAGCGATCGTGCGCGCGTATATTTCACTCATGATGTAAAGACGGCAGAAAGGAAGCGGAATGAAGATGGCGTTATGGCGGCGAAAGGCGAAACAGGCGAACATCATCATCAAAGATCATGTCCTGCGCTATGTGGAAGCAAAGCCGGGGCAGCCGCCCGAGGCGAGGCGATGGGGCGAGCGAGCCTTGCCGCCCGGCATCATCCGCGATGGAAAAATCGCCGATCGGGAAACGTTGGCGATGATTTTGGACGAATGTGTTGACGAATGGAAACTTGACGGGCGGCGTGTCCGCTTTGTCGTTCCCGATCCGTTTGTGATGATCCGCCATTTGCCGCTTCCCGCTCATTTGCCGGACGAGGACATCCGCGGCTATTTGTTTATGGAGCTTGGCGAATCGATCCCGCTTCCGTTCGCCGATCCGGTGTTTGACTACGTCGTGGCCGAGAGAACAAACGAGGTGCTGAACGTGCTGTTGTTTGCCGCGCCGGAAGAGGCGGTGGCCGAATATGCGGCGCTCTTGGAAGACGCCGGCCTGCGCCCGGTGGCGGCCGATGTGTCCCCGCTTTGCGCCTATCGCCCGTTTTTTGTTGCCGGACAAGCCGCGGCGGACGACCACATTTTGCTTGTCCAGTTTGACGAATCGGCTGTCAATTTGAGCGTCTTCCACCGCCATTTGCCGCAGTTTATGCGCCATGTGCCGCTTGAGGCGCCCGGGGAGCCGACGGCGGCGATCGTCGACCCGTTTATTGACGTGTATAAAGAAATCGAGCGGATGATGAGCTTTTATTCGTTTTCCATCCAGCAAGGAAAACAGCAAATTACGCGCCTCTTCCTCACCGGCGACCATCCGCGGCTTGACGATGTGTTTGCCGTTATGTCAGAGCGGCTTGATGTGCCGCCGGAGCGGCTTTCTCGCTCGCTTGATCCGTTGCCGGACCGTTATCATCTCGCCTGGGGATTGGCGTTGAAAGAAGGAATGGCTGACCATGATCGTTGACATCAACTTGCTGCCGCGCAAAGAGCCGCGCCGTGCGGCGGGCGCCGTGCTGGCGGCCTTCGCCGTTTTGCTTCTGCTGCTTGGCGCTGGGGGAGGCTACTGGCTGATGGAGCGTGCGAATCAACGGCTCGCGGCGCTTGAAGGGGAGCTTCGGCAAGTGCGCGCCGAGCAGGCGGCGATGGAGGCGAAGGGAAAAACGACGGAGCAGCAGCAAGCTGAGCAAGAGCTTGCTAAAGCGGTCGAATGGGCGAACCGTTATCCGCTCAAAACGGTGCCGCTGTTGCGTGCGTTGGCCAAACAACTGCCGGAGCGCGGCTTTATCATGAACTTTTCGTATGCCGGTCAAAAGACGGTGACGATGACAGTGCAGTTTGATGCGGCGGAAGAAGCGGCCTATTATTTAGATCGGCTTGAGGAAGTTCATTTGGTCAAAGCCGTCAAATTGACCGGCATCTCGGCCAGCGGCGAAAGCGGCGGGGCAGAGGGGGAAACGATCGTGCCGCGGTATATCGCGCAATATGAGCTGGAACTTCAGCCGACAAGAAAAGAGGGGGACAACGAATGATGGGCCGTTTTGGCAAATGGCCGCTCGTGTTTACCGGGGTGTTTCTTCTTGCCGCTCTTTTGTTTGCCGCTTTCTATGTTTTTGTGCTCATGCCGCGCTACGAACAAATGGATCGGCTCGAGTCGGTCGTACAAAGCGAGAAAAACGTGTTGGCTGCAATGAAAAAGCAGGCGGCGGGGAATCGAGAAGAAACGGCAGAGAGCCTGGCGGCTTTGCAGAGGAAAGTGCCGGTGCGCCCGTTCGCCGACCAACTGTTGCTGGCGTTTCAAAAAGCGGAATATATTTCTGACAGCCGGTTATTGAGCGTCAGCTTCGCTGAAGGGCAAGGAACCGGAGAATCTCCTTCGCAAGGGAACGCGAATGGAGCGGAAAGCAAGGCGTCCGGAGACAAGGCGTTGATTCCTCCAAGCGGCATCCAGTCTATTACCGCCCAATTGACGGTGGAATCTCCCTCCTATTATCAGCTTGAACGGTTTTTAGAGGTGCTTGAGCACTCTGAGCGCATTTTGGCGGTGGAAGGATTGACGTTTACCGGCCCGCCGGAGTTGACGTCCACCGCTGTCGACGTGCAACCGCTCGCCTATTCCATCAATGTCCGCGCCTTTTACGCGCCGCAGCTTGAGAAATGGAAGCAGCTCATTCCCATCCGCGATGTCCCTCCGCCAAGCGGCAAAGACAATCCGCTCGTGGAAGTGGCGCCGCCTTCGGGACGGTAGCGGGGATGGTGGAAGGCCGATATGCTCATTCGCATGAAGCGGGGGATGACCCTCATTGAGCTTTTGGCTGTGCTCGTCATCATCGGTATTGTGGCGATGATCGTCGGTCTTGCCATGTGGACGGTGATCGACCGTGCGCGCGAGCGGGCGTTTGTTTCCGATGCGTATGGACTATATGAAGCGGCGCGGCTGTATGTCGGCGCCGAGAAAGTGGAATTTTTGCCAGCCCGTTCTTCTGCCATATTGTCGTATGGAGAATTGGTGGGCAACGGTTTGCTGGATCCAATCGAAGATCCGTTTACCGGAAATGTATTGCCGCCGGAAACGAATCCATCGTACGTGCTTGCCACGAAGCGGGAAGACGGCGGGATCGATTATGCCGTTTGCTTAAAAGGCGAGACAAAGCAGCTTTGCACCTATGAGGGGCGCGAGCAGCCGATTCCTGTCGAAGCGCTGGGGACCGAGGCGATTCGCAACCGTTGATGTCGGAAAATGAAGAACAGAAGCGGGGACAAGACGACAAATGTCTTGTTCTTTTTTTTTCCGTTTGTGGTAAGATAGGCGAAAGAAATCGAAGCATGAAGAAGGACGGTGGCCAAATGGACAAGCAGCGCATGCGCATTATGGTGAATATCAACGGCAAGCCCCGCCCATTTACCGTGGAGCGTTCGTCGGAAGGACGGCCGTCCGAGGAGTCGGGTGGATATCCGGTGGACAGCCATCTAGGGAAAGGACAGCGAGCCAAAAACGAGGCGGATGACAGCCGCCAAGTGAGCGCGTTTCAAGAAGGCGGGCCATCCGCAGGCAAGCCATCAACAGGCCTGTGGGTTGTGGAGGATGGGCAAGTTCGAGAAGATGTTGAAACGACGGGTTGGGAAGAGGCGGCCGCCCTTGAGGCGGATGAACGGGTCATTTCCGTTTCCGAGGCGATGCAACAAAAGAAAAGCGCCAGACGTCGGACATGGCGGCTGCCGGCTCAAGCCAAGTCGCTGCTCGCCGCCGCGTTGGTCGCTGCGTTGGTCGGCATGGCGTTTGGCATGACGGTGCTGCGCATCATTCCGAAGGAAAAATTGGCTTCGTCGCCGGCATCTGAAGCGATGACGGAATTGACAAAGCCTGAAACAGCGGCGGGCGAAGAAGGAAGAGAAAGCGTCGTACGAGCGCCGTTTTCCATTGCGGTCATTCAAGCTGGCGTCTATTCGAATGCGGCGGCGGCCAAGCAGGCGTCCGAATCGATCAAAACAGCAGGCGTGCCGGTCGTCGTCGCGGGGCAAAAACCGGCAGCGCTCTATATCGCCGTCGGCGCGGATAAGGAAACGTTGCGGACGGTCAACGACCAATACCGCCAAAGGGTGCCAAGCACGTATGTCAAAGAGCTGTCGTTTGCCGCCGAAGCGGCGGCGCGCCGGTCGGAGGCCATCCAAAAAGGGGAGGTTTTGTATGAAAACATGGCAGCGGTCTCCGCGGCTTTGCTTGGCGGCAGGAAAGCAGGAGAAGATGACTGGCAGGCGCTCCAAAAGGCGTATGACGCGTTAGAAAAAAGCAACGCTTCAAGCGACAAAACAGTCGGGCGGTATGTTGAAGCGCTGAAGCAGGCGTATGTCGCCCTTGCCGCATACAAAGAGCAACGGGATGAAGCGCTGTTGGCCAAAGCCCAGCAACAGCTGCTCGAGGCGCTCGCCGCTTATATCAAATTGGTGCCGCTAGGGAGCTAGGAGCCCCGTTTTTTTTTGCCTATTGCATATAAGTTGCAATAAAGAATTTCCGATTTTTTCGTTTCTACATTTATCTCCATACAAGTCGACTATGATATAACGTGGCGAGTGACCGGCTGGATGTAAAACAAATTATTATAGATAGATGGCAACGAAAACGTTTCACATATCCTTGACGGAAAAGCCGTTTGTCCATTTTTCGACTGTCGAAGGCAAGCCTGTGGCTTGGACGACCGAACAACCTCCCGCTTCACAGACCCATACATGAATCTGAAAGCGGCGTTGTTCGGCCGCCCCACAGTCGCTCAAATGACTTGGAAAAGCTGCAACGGTTCATGCTTCAAATGGCATCTATACAGAAAATTGCCTTTCACCGCAAAATTTGCTACGATACAAATGAATCTTCCGAGCCGAAACGAGCGAAAGGAGAATGAACGATGCCTCCACGGTTCGTGCTTGCTTCCCGCTCCCCACGCCGCAGGCAGATCCTCGAGCTGGCCGGTTGGCCGTTTGACGTTCAAGAAAGTCAAGCCGATGAGACGATCGCCCCCGGAACGCCCCCTGATGAAGCTGTCCAACTGCTTGCCCGCCGGAAAGTTGAGGCGGTGGCGCCGTCTGTCCCTGATGCGTACGTTCTTGGCGCTGATACAATCGTGGTGTGCGATGGCCGCTTGTTAGGGAAGCCGCGCACGGAAGAAGAAGCATTCGCCATGTTGCGGCTCTTGTCCGGGCGAACGCATGACGTATGGACCGGCGTCGCCATCGCACTCCCTCATGGATCAATCACATCGTTTGCGGAAAAAACAGCCGTCACGTTTTGGGAGCTGGGAGACGAGGAAATCGCCGCCTATATTGCGACCGGGGAGCCGATGGACAAGGCGGGGGCGTATGGCATCCAAGGCCGCGCCGCCCTGTTTGTCAAACGGATCGAAGGCGACTATTTGACGGTCGTCGGCCTGCCGCTGTCGCGGACGGTGAGGGAATTGCGCCGGCTCGGGTGGCCGCCGGCATAGATGAAAGCACAGGCGGCCGCCGTCTGGCGCCTTTTTGGCAAAAGAACGCCCCCGCAAACGGATTCTGCTGTCGTACCGAGGGGCGGTTCAAGCCTCTCCATCTTTCGATGAAGCAAAACAAAAAAGGGGGAGTATGATGGCGTGGATGATCCGCGATGTGCCGAAAGACAGCCGGCCGCGTGAACGGCTGCTGTCATCAGGGCCAGAAAGTTTATCCGACCATGAACTGATCGCCATTTTGTTGCGCACGGGCACGAAGGAGGAGTCGGTCGTGCAGCTCGCCCAGCGTCTCCTTCGCCATTTTGAGGGGCTGAGGTCGCTCAAAGACGCAACGGTCGAAGAAATGACGAACATCAAAGGGATCGGGCCGACGAAAGCCGTGCAAATTTTGGCGGCGCTCGAGCTCGGCCGACGCATCCACCAGTCCGGCTGCGCCGACCGCTATGTGATTCGTTGCCCGGAAGACGGAGCGAAATACGTCATGGAAGATATGCGCTTTTTATCGCAAGAACATTTTGTCGCCATTTATTTAAATACGAAAAATCAAGTCATCTACCGCAAAACGGTGTTCATCGGCAGTTTAAACGCCTCGATTGTCCATCCGCGCGAAGTGTTTAAAGAGGCGATCAAACGTTCCGCCGCCTCAGTCATTTGTGTGCATAACCACCCTTCTGGCGATCCGACTCCAAGCCGCGAAGACATCGATGTGACGAAACGGCTCGCGGAATGCGGCCGCATCATCGGCATCGAGCTCTTGGATCACCTCATCATCGGCGATCAAAAATTCATCAGTTTGAAAGAAAAAGGCTATGTCTGACGGTTCTCATTTTTTGTCGAATCAGTTATAATATCAACTATGGGTTTTTCCGAATCCGTTCGGGCGGTGTTGTACAATTTATAAATGACTTGACATCTGATCCATGTTGTCAATAGAAAATCATATGCATTTCGTTTCGGAAAGGAAGATCGATCATATGTTTGGAATTGGGACGAAAGATCTCGGGATTGATTTAGGAACAGCGAATACGCTCGTTTATGTGAAGGGAAAAGGGATCGTTTTGCGCGAGCCGTCGGTTGTCGCCATTCAGCGCGACACGAAGCAAATCGTCGCCGTCGGCAATGAAGCGAAAAACATGATCGGGCGCACGCCGGGCAACATCGTGGCGCTTCGTCCGATGAAAGACGGCGTCATCGCCGATTATGAAACGACGGCGACGATGATGAAATATTTCATTCGCAAGGCCGTCAAAACGAAAGGGTTGTTTGCCAGCAAGCCGTATGTGATGGTATGCGTGCCGTACGGCATCACAGCCGTGGAGGAGCGCGCGGTCATCGATGCGACTCGCCAGGCTGGAGCACGCGATGCCTATACGATTGAAGAACCATTTGCGGCCGCGATCGGCGCCAATTTGCCGGTGTGGGAGCCGACCGGGAGCATGGTCGTCGACATCGGCGGCGGTACGACTGAAGTGGCCGTGATTTCGCTCGGCGGCATCGTGACGAGCCAGTCGATTCGCATCGCCGGCGATGAAATGGATGAGGCGATCATTCAATACATCCGAAAAACGTACAATTTGATGATCGGAGAACGGACGGCGGAGGCGATTAAAGTCGAGATCGGCTCAGCCGGAAATCCGGAAGGAATCGGAAACATGGAAATTCGCGGCCGCGACTTGCTCACTGGGCTGCCAAAAACGATCGAAATCAGCGCCGAAGAAGTGGCTGAGGCGCTGCACGATACGGTCTATGCGATCGTCGAGTCGGTGAAAAACACGCTCGAAAAAACACCGCCGGAGCTAGCGGCTGACATTATGGACCGCGGCATCGTGCTGACAGGCGGCGGCGCTTTGTTGCGCAATTTGGACAAGGTCATCAGCAAAGAGACGGACATGCCGGTCATCGTCGCGGAAAATCCGCTTGATTGCGTGGCCATTGGCACCGGGAAAGCGCTCGACCACATCGACTTGTTTAAAAACAAGGCGAGAGACCATCGCTGACGGTAAGAAGGTGTGACGCATGCCACAGCTTTTTGGGAATAAGCGTCTCATTTTTTTGCTCGTCAGCATCGTCATCCTTGTCATGTTGATCGGCTTTTCCCTGCGCAGCCGCGAAGAATTGACGTGGCCGGAGCAGTTTGTAAAAGATACGGTCGGTTTTGTTCAGCTTCTGTTTGGGAAGCCCGCCCAGCAAGTCGCGGGCTTCTTTGAAAATGTGAGCGATCTTCGCCGTACATATAAGGAAAACGAACTGCTGAAGGCAAGACTTGAGGAATATGCGGCGCTTGAGACCGAGGTCGAGGCGCTGCGGCAAGAAAACGAACGGCTGCGCGCGTTGCTCGATAAAAAAGAGAGCTTGCGTGATTTTGTTTCGATTCAGGCGACGGTGATCGGGCGGAACCCGGATCGTTGGCGGGAAACGATCATCATCAACAAAGGCGAGCAACACGGCGTGAAAAAAGATATGGCCGTCATCACCCCAGCGGGGCTTGTCGGCAAGGTGCAGCACGCTTCCCAATTTACGTCCACTGTGCAGCTGTTAAGCGCGCTTGACCAAAACAACCGCATTTCCGCTTATATCCAAGGAAAGGAAAACGTGTTTGGGTTGATCGAAGGCTACGATGAGAAGCGGCGCGAGTTGCTGCTCGGAGAAATTCCGATTGACGCCAAAGTGGAAAAAAGGCAAAAAGTGTTGACTTCCGGCCTTGGCGGCGTGTTTCCGAAAGGGCTGCCGATCGGTGAGGTGACTGAAGTCAAGCCGGACCAATACGGATTGACGAAAGTCGTCTATGTCAAGCCGTTTGCCAACTTGTATGATATTGACGACGTCATGATTGTGAAACGAACCATCGATGCAGCACTGCAGGAAAAGGAGGAGGCAAAGTGAACAAGTGGCGTCTCCCTTTCCTTGCGGTGTTATGTTTTGTGAGTGAGAGCCTTTTTGTTGATATATGGCCAAAAGGCGACTTGTATGTCCACTATTTTTTTGTTCCCCGGTTTTTTCTTGTTTTTCTCGTGTTCACAGCGATGCATTTCGGCGGGACGCGGGCGATGGGGTACGGGTTTATCTTCGGGTTTCTGTATGACTGCGTCTACACAGAGCTGCTCGGTGTTTATGCGTTTGCCTATACGCTTATCGCCTACTTGGCGGGCAAAGCGATGAAATGGTTCCACCAAAACTGGTTCGTTGCATCGCTCTTGTCGCTGCTTTCCATTGTGCTGCTTGACAGTTATGTCTACGGCATCCAGCTGTTGATCGGGCGGACCGATTGGTCGTTTTCTGTTTTTTGGGACCGCCGTCTATGGCCGACGCTGCTTCTGAACGTCGCGTTTTTGCTCGTCTTTTCGTACCCGCTCGAACGGCGATTGGCCAAAATTCGCCGGTTTGAGCAGGAAGAATAAAAGAGGAAAAACGGCCCGTTTTGTAGAATTATTCGTTGGGGTGAACGTTGTGGCGAAACAAAAGCAGCAGTATGTGACGATTAAAGGGACGAAAGATGGGCTGACGCTGCATCTCGACGACCGCTGCTCGTATGACGATTTATTGAAAGAAATCGAGGAGCGGCTTGTCAAACAAGCTGGCGTCGCGCCAGACAGCCCCCTTGTCTCTGTTCATCTGAAAATTGGGAACCGCTATTTGACGCCTGCCCAAGAGGAAGAGGTGCGTGCGCTCATCCGCCGTTCAAAAAATTTGGTCGTCGATTCGATCGAAAGCAATGTCATGTCGAAAGCAGAAGCGATAGAATGGATGAGAAAAACGGAAATTGTGCCCGTTTCGCGCATTGTCCGTTCGGGACAAGTGCTTCATGTCGAAGGGGATTTGCTGCTGATCGGCGACGTGAACCCTGGCGGAACGGTCATTGCCGGAGGCAACATTTTCATTCTCGGCGCCTTGCGCGGCATCGCCCATGCCGGGTATGCCGGCAATAAACAGGCGATCATCGCTGCATCGGTCATGAAACCGATGCAGCTGCGCATCGGCGACATCATGAGCCGAGCGCCCGATTCGAAAACGGATGAAGGAAATGAAATGGAATGCGCCTATATTGATGAGCATAACCAAATTGTTGTCGACCGCCTTCAGCTGCTTATGCATTTGCGGCCGAATTTGACGCGCTTAGAAAGGAGAATGTGACCGTGGGAGAAGCGATCGTCATCACTTCCGGAAAAGGCGGCGTCGGCAAAACGACGACGACCGCGAACCTTGGGACGGCCCTCGCCATTCTAGGGAAGCGGGTGTGCCTTGTCGACACCGACATCGGGCTGCGCAACCTCGATGTCGTGCTTGGGCTTGAGAACCGAATTATTTATGATTTGGTCGATGTCGTTGAAGGGCGTTGCACGGTGCAGAAGGCGCTTGTGAAAGACAAGCGGTTCGATAACCATTTGTATTTGTTGCCGGCCGCGCAAACGAGCGATAAGTCGGCGGTCAACCCCGCGCAAATGAAACAGCTCATTGAGGAGCTGAAACAGGAATACGATTATGTGCTCATCGACTGTCCGGCTGGAATCGAACAAGGCTATCGCAACGCTGTCGCCGGCGCGGACGAAGCGATCGTCGTCACGACGCCGGAAGTGTCGGCGGTCCGCGACGCCGACCGCATCATCGGCTTGCTTGAAGCGGAGGAGCACGTCAAACCGCCGCGCCTCATCATCAACCGCATTCGCAGCCATATGGTGAAAAACGGCGATATGTTGGATGTCGACGAAATCATCTCGCATTTATCGATCGAGTTGCTCGGCATTATCGCCGACGATGAAAACGTGATCAAAGCGTCGAACCGCGGCGAGCCGATTGTGCTGGACCCAAACAGCAAAGCGTCGATCGCCTTCCGCAACATTGCCCGCCGCATCCTCGGCGAGTCGGTGCCGCTGCCGCCGCTTGAGGAAGAGGAGAAGGGGCTGTTTTCAAAGATTCGGAAAATATTTAGTTTGAAATCATGAAGTTGGCGCAAGAAGGCCGTTGAATGGGCCTTCTTTTTTTATTCATAATTGTTGTGCTGTTTGGAATTCCTGATCTGTAACAACGGAAGCAGATGGTATCGATCGGTTGCGGCGCTCAGCCGAAACGTTGGTGTGAAACCGTTTGAGGGATTTGTTCGCGGACGTGTTCGGCGAGGCGCGGCGAAAAACGCTCGTTCATATTCCATGAGGTTGTCTCATAAATTAGTACAAACGTTGTTGGAAAGGTGGAGGGGGGACGTATGGATCGACGCGTCCGTGAGATGAAAAAACGCATTGAAAAACGAAGAAGGGAACGTCAATATAAGGGGCAGGTTCCAAAAGAATCTAGATGGAGCGCCGCTGATGAGGAGCGGTACGGGCTGCCGGTCGTCACGTACGACCGCTATTCGTTTGAATCAGAGCCGCATCCGCTGTTTCGCAAAGAGTGGTTTCTTTTTCAAACCCTCATCGCCGCTTGTCTCGTGCTCGTGACGGCCATTGTGTTCCGGCATCCTTCCGCTTCGCTCGAGCCGGCGCGGCAGTTTATTGCCCGGACGATGGAAACGGAGTTTCAGTTTGCGGCTGTCTCAGCGTGGTATGAGAAAGCGTTCGGTGAGCCGCTCGCTTTTTTTGCACCGCAAAAAGAAACGAAGACGAAACCGGCGCCTTCCTACGCTGTGCCCGCTTCCGGCCGGGTGTTGGAGAGCTTTGACCAAAACGGGCAAGGAGTGATGATCGAAACCGAGAATGGAGCCAAAGTGGAAGCGATGAAAGAAGGAATTGTCACCTTTGCCGGTACGAAAGACCGTCTTGGCAAAACGGTCATCATCCAACATGCGGACGGCACGGAGACGTGGTACGGACATTTGGGGGCCATTTCAGTGAAATTGTATGACTTTGTTGAAATGGGGCAGGAAGTTGGCACGGCCGAGGCGAGCGAGGCAAATAAACAGAAAGGGCTGTTTTATTTTGCGATTAAACAAGGAGATGAATTTATCGATCCGATTCAGGTGATCTCCTTTGAATAAGTATATGGCGCTGCTCGGGAAGCTGCACGTCCACCCGCTGTTATGGCTGATCGGCGGCATCGCGGTGCTTACCGCCCATTTCAAGCAGCTTTGCCTGCTGTTTTTCATCGTCCTCGTTCATGAGCTCGGCCATGCGGCGGCAGCCGCGTTTTTCTCTTGGCGGGTGAAGCGGATTTTGCTGCTGCCGTTCGGCGGAGTGGCGGAAGTCGAAGAGCACGGCAACCGGCCGTTTGGCGAGGAGTGGATCGTGACGCTCGCCGGGCCGGCCCAGCATCTGTGGCTCACAGCGGCGGCGTTTTTTTTGTGGAAGGCCGGCATGATGGATGGCGGGAGCTGGGAGCTCTTTTTTCGCTACAATGCGGCCATTTTCGCTTTGAACTTGCTGCCGATCTGGCCGCTGGATGGAGGCAAGCTATTGTTTTTGCTGCTGTCCTACCGCCGCCCGTTCAGCGAAGCGCACCGGAACACGGTCGCCATATCGGCCGCCGTGCTTGCTGTCGGCGTCGTTCTTTTGTTTGTGTTGGCGCCGCGCCAGCTTGATTTATGGGCGATCGCCGCCTTTTTGGCGCATGCTCTTTGGCAGGAGCAAAAGCAGCATCCGTATGTCGTCATGCGCTTTTTGCTTGAGCGGTATTATGGAAACAAAGGCGGCTATACAAAGCTGCGGACGATTACGGCGCCGGCGGACGAACGCATCTCGGCCGTGCTGCAGCGATTTTACCGCGGACAAAAGCATGCGATCATCGTCGTTCGCGACGGGCGCGAACGGGCGACGCTCGATGAAAACGAGCTGCTGCATGCGTTTTTTGCCGAAAAACAAGCCGATGCGCCGCTTGGCGCTCTCATCTATTGATCGTGGCTATATATAAAAGTTTCACATATCCTTGATGGAAAAGTCGCTTATCTATTTTTCGACTGATGAAGGCAAGCCACAGGCTTGCCCTCGTCACACCTTGGCGTGACGGGAGGCCGAACAGCCGCTCGCTTCACAGACTCATACATGGGTCTGACAGCGGCGTTGTTCGGTCGCTCGACAGTCGATCCAATGCTCGGCAAAAGCTGCAAATGTGAAAGCTTCAAATGGCATCTATATAGTCGTTTGCACCGTTTCATCATCGCCCGCCGGGGGACGAAGGTGTGAGTAAAATATTTGTGGGTGACATTCAGGAATGATTCCCCGACGAGGGTTGCGAACTTTTGTTCGCGACGCTCGTCGGGGCCACCAAGCGAAGCGCGGTAGAAAAAAGCAAATGTCATGCAAAAAGGACTCTCTCCCTGCTATGATGGTGATGACCAACATCCATAAAACAGGAGGGAGAGAGTCCATGAAACATCTTACCACAGAATGGCCTTTATTAAAAGAGCTGGAGGAACAATTAGTCAGAACTCTTCAAAAGGTGTTCGCTGTCTTGTTGGCGGCCCTTTTGGAGGAGATTGATCAACAACTGGCGGAAGCGCGGGACAAGCGCCGGTATCAGCTGAAAGACAAACGGCCGACCACGATCCAAACGCTGTTTGGAGAAGTGACGTTTCGACGGAACTACTACTATGACCGGCAAACGGGGAACTATACCTTCTTGCTGGATGCCGAACTGGGCTTTGATGGAGCGCAGTCGATCAGCCCTTGCCTCGAGGAAACGGCGGTCGAGTTGGCCGTAGAGTGCTCTTCCTACCGCAAAGCAGCCCGTACGTTGGAGTCGATCGTGGGGTATGCGGTCCTAAGCCACGAGGCGATTCGCCAACTGGTGCTGGAGGCCCCTGTCTCGCTGCACCACCCTGTTTCCCAACGGCACGGCCGAGTGCTGTTTGTGGAGGCGGATGGGCTGTTCATTTCCCGCCAGGGGAAAGGGAAACGGGCGAAAGAAGAGAAAATCCTGGCGATTCACGAGGGATGGAAACGAAACGGTTCGCAGCTTGAGCTCGTGAACCGGCGCCACTACCTCCATGAAGGGGAGGGAGACGTGTGGGAACGGTTCGAAGAGTGGCTGATGAACGAATATGCCTATGATCCGTGCCGGGACCTTTTGATCATCAACGGCGACGCGGCGTCGTGGATCACGGCCTGCCGGGAGTATTTTGGGAAGCGGGCGTGCTTTCAGCTGGATCGATTTCATGTGGCGCGGGAGCTGCGTCAGTGTCTGTCCGGCCATTCGCGTTGGCGGGAGGTGCGGAAGAAGCTGGCGAAACAAGACGAAGAGGGGCTTCTCGTGGAGCTGAACAGCGCGGTCGGCACGTTGGAGGACGAAGCGAAAGAGAAGCAGATGGCTGCCATGATCCGCCGGATCGAGTCGATGCCGGGATGCATCCGGGACTATCGGGAGTGGCTGTCGGAGCAAGGGGTGGAGACGACCGGCATGCGTCCGATGGGCCACGCCGAGAGCGTGATGAGCCGGTTTGCGCATCGGGTGAAATCCCGCCGCAGCTGGAAAGACCAAGGGCTTCGGGCGTTTCTGAGGGCGATGGCAGCCCGAATCGACGGGATTTGGCGGAGAAATGGGCAGTTGGTGGAGGAAGAAGAGACCCGAACGGCAGCCTCGGCCTCGACGAAGTCCAAGCGGGTTGAACAGGCCAAACGGAAGGCAGGACGGTTGTGGGCAGATGTGGTGCGTCAGAATCTACCGTGTCTGCAGCGGTCATCCGGGACGCCGATCCATCGAGCGTTGTCGGCGCTTCGGGATTTTGGTTGGGTGTAAAAAAATGGAATACAATATCATCACCTCAAGATGAGGGATGAGAGTCCGAAAGCGCTTACGATATCAATTCCTGAAAATGGTTCGCTAACTAGTGATTGACAACACCCGTAGTGAACCGAAAAAATGTTCTCCACAAAGTCTTGACTGACTCGGGACGAAGATGACGGTTGACGGACGGCCGTTTCTATGTTACGATAGATGACGTTGTAGACTTTTTGTCCTGCCAACAAGGGCAAAAGAGGGCGGCTGTCGCAAAAAGACGCACCCGCACTACAACCGCTCAGCGCGGGCGATGAAGCGCTCCGTCTTGGGCCGCCTTGGCGCTGGCGAGTCTGAGTCTATGAAGGAGGTGCGATGCATGTACGCAATTATCGAAACTGGCGGCAAACAATTGAAAGTCGAAGAAGGCCAAGAAATTTACATCGAAAAATTGGATGCGAATGAAGGCGATACGGTCACGTTTGACAAAGTGCTGTTCGTCGGCGGGGAAACGGTGAAAATCGGCAACCCGACAGTCGAAGGCGCAACCGTGACGGCGAGAGTGCAAAAACACGGCCGACAAAAGAAAATTATCGTCTTCAAATATAAAGCGAAAAAGAACTATCGCCGCAAACAAGGCCACCGTCAGCCGTACACGAAAGTCGTCATCGAAAAAATCAACGCGTAACGATGATCCGCGTCACGATTGAACGGGAAGCGGACGGCCGCATCCGCGCGTTTACGATGGAAGGGCACGCCCATTTTGCGAAACGCGGGCAGGACATTGTATGCGCCGGCGCTTCGGCGGTCTCGTTCGGCACGATCAACGCCATCGAGACACTTATTGGCGTAAGCCCGCATGTTTCGCTCGGCAAAGACGGCGGCTACCTCCGCTGCGAGCTTCCGGAGCTGGAAGAAGCGGCGGCAGAGAAAGTGCAGTTGTTGTTGGAAGCGATGGTCGTTTCGCTAAAGACGATCGAACGCGATTACGGAACATTTATCCGCGTGACATCCATCTAGCGGGAGGTGACTGCCATGCTGAGACTTGACCTGCAATTTTTTGCTTCGAAAAAAGGGGTCGGTTCGACGAAAAACGGCCGCGACTCGATCGCGAAACGTCTTGGCGCAAAACGGGCTGACGGTCAATTCGTCACCAGCGGTTCGATTTTGTACCGTCAACGCGGAACGAAAGTCCATCCGGGCTTGAACGTCGGCCGCGGCGGCGACGATACGCTGTATGCGAAAATCGACGGCATCGTCCGCTTCGAGCGGCTCGGCCGCGACCGCAAACGCGTCAGCGTCTACCCGGTCAGCCAAGAAGCGTAATCGATGTGAAAAAACTCTAACCGTTCGGTTAGAGTTTTTTCTTTTTGGCGTAGAAAAATCGTTCCCGTTCAATGTCAAAAAATGTTATAGTAAAAGTACATATGCCTCCCCCATGGAGGCGGAAGTCCAAGCGAGGCAGGGAGCCTACGCTTAGTGGATAGGGGAGCGTTGGATGGAGAAGCGATGGACTGTCGTTGAGGTGATGCGCCATGCCCGCCATGACTGGCTGAACAAAATCCAGCTCATCAAAGGGCATTTGGCGCTCAATAAAATCGAACGGGTGCAGGAAATCATTGAAGACATGATCGCCGAGATGCATCAGGAAACACGGTTGACGAACTTGAAAGCCGAGCAGTTCGCTGAGCTTGTCATGACTTATAACTGGGAGCCGCGCCCGCTTTTTCTTGAGTATGAAATCACGGACGGCGAAGCCGATTGGTCGCGGTGCGATGAGCAGCTGACTGAATGGTGCCGCCAATTTTTTCACCTGCTTGAAGCGCAATCCGATGAGCGGACAGAAAACCATTTATGTTTGTCCATTGAGCTGTCCGACCGACGGGCGGCGCTGTTTTTGGATTATTGCGGCACGTTTCGAGATGGCGAAGCCATTCGCACTTGGCTTAAGCGCTGCGAACCATCACCGCCGCTTCGGCTCGCGTCGTTTGCCGTTGGCGAGGGCGAATTGACGGTGGAGCTTGAGCTTTTGGCGGCGGAATCTTGACCATTGGTTGGACGAAGGAAAATGGAAGGCAAAGCTTATTTTGCCCTAAGAGGTGCGAACGGATCGATCCAATCGGACCGAAAAGCGGCGGCTGGGCTTGAACCGCCCGCCAGCCCGCAGACGGCCGATGCTTGCGTACATATTGACATCATGGAATCGACTCTGTATACAATAATAAGTATTAGTCATACTCATTTCGCCATGATACCATGATGGAAGCGAATCGGAGGAACAGCCATGTTTGTTGATCAGGTGAAAATTTATGTGAAAGGCGGGGACGGCGGCAACGGCATGGTCGCGTTCCGCCGGGAAAAATACGTCCCAAAAGGCGGGCCGGCCGGCGGAGACGGCGGCAAAGGCGGCGATGTCGTCTTTGTCGTTGATGAAGGGCTGCGGACGTTGATGGATTTCCGCTACCAGCGCCATTTTAAAGCGCCGCGCGGCGAAAACGGCATGTCGAAAAACCAGCATGGCAAAAATGCGGAAGACTTGATTGTCAAAGTGCCCCCAGGCACCGTTGTCATCGATGCGGATACGAACGAAGTGCTCGCCGATTTGACCGAGGCGGGGCAGCGGTTTGTCGTCGCCAAAGGCGGGCGCGGCGGGCGCGGCAACACCCGATTTGCGACGGCGTCCAACCCAGCGCCGGAAATTGCGGAAAACGGCGAACCGGGCGAAGAGCGCAACATCATTTTAGAGCTGAAGCTTCTCGCTGACGTCGGGCTGGTCGGGTTTCCAAGCGTCGGCAAATCGACGCTGCTGTCGGTCGTCTCCGCAGCCCGTCCGAAAATCGCCGAGTACCATTTTACGACGCTCGTTCCGAACTTGGGCGTTGTCGAAACGGAAGACGGGCGCAGTTTTGTGATGGCCGACTTGCCGGGATTGATTGAAGGGGCCCATCAAGGGGTCGGGCTCGGGCATCAGTTTTTGCGCCATATTGAACGGACGCGTGTCATCGTCCATGTCATCGACATGGCGGCGGTCGAAGGGCGCGATCCGTACAACGATTATCTCGTCATCAACGAAGAGCTGAAACAGTACAATTTGCGCTTGACCGAGCGGCCGCAAATTGTTGCCGCCAATAAAATGGACATGCCGAACGCCGAAGAAAATTTGCGCCGCTTCAAAGAGAAAGTCGGCGATGCGGTGCCAGTCTTTCCGATTTCTGCAGCGACAAGACAAGGAGTGCGCGAGCTGTTGTTTGCCATCGCCGACCTGTTGGAAACGACGCCGGAATTCCCGCTTCATGAACGGGAAGATCCGGCCGTGCAGCGCGTCGTGTACAAATATGAAAAAGAGGAGCCGCCGTTTACGATCACCCGCGCCAGCGACGGAGCATTCATTTTGGCGGGCGACAAAATTGAAAAGTTGTTTAAGATGACGGATTTCTCGCGCGAAGAATCGGTGCGCCGCTTCGCCCGCCAGCTGAAGGCGATGGGGGTGGATGATGCGCTGCGCGAGCGCGGCGCGAAAGACGGAGACACGATCCGGTTGCTTGATTACGAGTTCGAGTTTGTCGACGACTGGGATGAATAGAGCGGGGGAAGGTGCGGTGGAGAAAAAATTTTATTTGGTGCGCGAAGACGTCCTGCCGGAAGCGATGAAGAAAGTCGTGCTCGCGAAACAGCTGCTTGAGCGGAAAAAAGCCGCCTCGGTCGCCGAGGCGGCGCAGCTCGCCAACATCAGCCGCGGTGTGTTTTACAAATACCGCGATGCCATTTTTCCGTTCCAAGCGGTGACGAAAGAAAACATCGTCACGCTCTTTTTCCATTTAGAAGACCGCTCCGGAACGTTGTCACAGCTGCTTGGCGTTGTGGCGGCGGCCGGCTGCAACGTGCTGACCATCCATCAAACGATTCCGCTTCAAGGGAGGGCGAACGTGACGCTGTCGGTCAGCACAAACGATATGAACGAGGAGATCGATGAACTCCTCGCTAAGCTCAAACAGCTCGAATTTGTCGAAAAAGTGGAAATTGTCGGTTCGGGAGTGTATTAAAGCAAGGGAGAGGCAAACGAGATGAAAATCGGTTATTTAGGACCGAAGGCGACGTTCACCGAAGCGGCGGCTGCTCTTCTTTTTCCGTCGCAGCCGCGGGAGCCATATGACACGATTCCCGATTGCATTGACGCCGCGGCGGCCGGAGAGATTGAAGCGGCCGTGGTGCCGCTCGAGAACGCCTTGGAAGGATCGGTCAATTTGACACTCGACTATTTAATTCACGAACAGCCGTTGCCGATCATCGGCGAAATCGTTGTGCCGATCGAGCAACATTTGATGGTGCACCCATATTTCACCCCTCATTGGCGCGAAGTGAAAGAAGTGTATTCCCACTCGCACGCCATTGCCCAATGCCGGAAGTTTTTGCATACGGTGCTGAAAGGGGCGAAGCAAGTGCCGATGACGTCAACGAGCGCCGCCGCGAAATTTGTGAGCGAGCATCCGCACTTGCCGGCGGCGGCGATCGCCAACCGGCTGGCGGCGGAAAAATACGGGCTAGTGATCGTGCAGGAAAACGTCCACGATTACGATTACAACCATACGCGCTTTATTGTCGTCAGCCGGCGCAAAGAGCCGCTTTCGCCTGCTTCGCCTCTTTATGCCGGCGACAAGACGACCGTGGTCGTCATGCTGCCGCAAGACCGTCCGGGCGCACTCCATCAAGTGTTATCAGCGTTTGCCTGGCGGCGGCTCAACTTGACGAAAATCGAATCGCGCCCAGCGAAAACGGGCCTTGGAAATTATTTCTTTATTATTGACATCGACGCGCCGATGGATGACGTCCTCATCCCGGGGGCGATCGCGGAAATTGAGGCGCTCGGCTGCACTGTGCAGCTGTTGGGCAGCTATCCATATTATTTTGCTTGACACAGACAAAAACACGCGGGCGGTCTGCTGCCGTCCGCCTGTTCCTTTTTAGACGGCCCGCCGCGCAGTATTCCGCAGGGAATGAACCGATGTTCGGCCAGGTCCAGTTTACGCTTCGATGAGAAAGCCGGCTTGTTTCAAGGCGCGGCAGGCGGCGTCAAGCTTCACTGGTGAATCGGCTTCCAGCGTATGCAAATGGGTTCCGTCCGTCAGCTGCAACAAATACGACGATTTTGTCGCCTCGATTTTGGCGATGAATTGGTCGACTTCCAGGCGGTTGCTCACCATGATCGAGGCGGTTAAATCGCCGTAAACCGGATGCTCGATTTTGACGTCCTTGACTGTCACGCCGCAATCCACGAGCAAATACAACTCTTCTTTCGTCTGTTCTGGCGTATGGAAGCAGGCGACCGTCCTCGTGTACGTTTTGGCCGGTTCAGCCGGCTTTAAATACAAATAGCCTTGGCTTGTGGCGATGATTGGTTCGTTGCGCGCCTTTAACAGTGAAATGTCTTGGACGATCACTTGGCGGCTGACGTTCGTTTTCGCTGCCAGCTCAGCCCCCGTGAGCGGCGCTTCGCTTTCTTTCAACCATTGCAAAATGAGCTGGCGCCGCCTTTCCCCTAAAATTTTCTTTTCCTCTTTCACCTGCCATTCCTCCTTTCATGCCGATGTAAGTCGCTCCAATGTGGAAACGAACTGGTCGATCTCCGCTTCGGTCGTGGCCGCGCCCAATGAGACGCGGATGAATTGCTTCGCTTCTTCAGGCGTTTTCCCGACGGCGAGCATCGTCCGCGACGGCGCTTGCAGCCCGACTTGGCAGGCGCTGCCGGTGGAAATGGCGATGCCGGCGCGGTTGCATTCAAGCATCACAAGCTGCCCTTCGTACCCAGCGACGGACAAACCGATAATATGGGCAAGACGGAAATCGGGATGGCCTTCCACCGCCACCGGCAGCTGTTTGGCGGCGATGGCGTGAAGCAACCGATTCCGCAGTCGTTCCAAACGCGACTGTTCGTCCGCCATTCGTCGATGGAGCTGCTGCGCGGCCGTAATGAAGGCGGCAATACCCGGTACGTTGACCGTTCCCGGCCGAAAGCCTGATTCGTGCGTCGCTCCCGGGAATACCGGCTTCCAATGCCGGCGCGGGTTGATGTACACAGCGCCGACCCCTTTGGGACCGTACACTTTATGGGCGGAAACGGATAGGCTGTCTAGTCCTATCTCTTGAACATCTAGCTGTATTTTAGCAAAAGTTTGCACGCAGTCGCTATGAAAAAGGACGCCGTGCGCCCGCAGGAGGCGGCCGATGTCGGCAAGCGGCTGAATCGTGCCGATCTCTGAGTTGGCATGCTGAATGGAAACGAGAACGGTCTGCGGCGTGATGGCGCGTTCCAAATCGGCCAGCCGAATGCGCCCGAATCGGTCAACGGGCAAATACGTGACCGTATATCCTTCTGTTTCCAGCTGTTTGAACAGGTGATGGAGCGAGGCATGCTCGATTTCGGTCGTGATCAGGTGGTTTCCCTTATGCCGGTAGGCGGCAGCTAGCGAACGGATCGCGAGCACGTTCGCTTCCGTTCCGCCGCTTGTGAAATAGATCCCTTCCGCTTCTCCGTTAATCATGGCGGCGAGTTCGCGCCGGCATAAGACAAGCAGTTGTTTCGCTTTCGTTCCGATGTCATGCAAGCTGCTTTCGTTGCCAAAGTAAACGGACGCCGCTTCAGCGTAAGCGGCGATCGCCTCTTGGCACATTGGCGTCGTTGCCGCGTAATCCAAATAAATCATATTCCCCCGCCTTTGCATCATTTTTTTCGCCAAACCTCTTGCCATTAGTTTAAATATGTGTAAATATAGATGTCAAGACAGGTGAAAAGAAAGGGGCGTCCGAGAGTGAAGGAAGGTGGCGTGATTATCGTCGGAAGCGGGCTGGCGGCGTTAACGGTCGCGTATCATTTATCTGAGCTCGACCATGTGATGATATTCACGAAAAAACGTTGCACCGACAGCAATTCATGGCGGGCGCAAGGAGGGGTGGCCGCGGCGCTGGCAGAGAGCGACGATTGGCGCGCTCATTTCCGCGATACGATGGTCGCCGGCTGCTTTCATAACGATGAACGAATGGTCGAACGGCTCGTCCGCGAAGGGCCGAGGCGGCTGCAAGAATGGATCAACGCCGGCATGGCGTTTGATCGGGACGAACGCGGCCGGTTTTGTTTCGGCCTTGAAGGCGGGCATAGCCACCGCCGGATTTTGCACGCCGGCGGCGATCAAACGGGCAAAGCACTCGTTTCGTTTTTGCTTGAGCGGCTCGAGGGACGCGTATGGATGGAAGAAGGCGAGCAGGTGATTGATTTGCTTGTGGAAGAGGGGCGTTGCGTTGGGGTGAAAACGAAGCGGGAAGACGGTTCGGTGTCCATTTGGCCGGCGTCGGCCGTCGTGTTGGCGACCGGTGGATGCGCCGGATTGTATACGTTCACTTCCAATGCGCCGACGGCGACTGGCGACGGCATTGCCATGGCGTACCGCGCCGGTGCGGCGGTGGCGGATATGGAGTTTATCCAATTTCATCCGACGATGCTCGTTGCCGGCGGAAAAGCGGTCGGGCTCGTCTCGGAAGCGGTGCGCGGCGAAGGGGCGGTGCTTGAGGCGGAAGATGGAAGACCGCTGATGGACGGCGTCCATCCGCTTCGCGATCTCGCTCCGCGCGACATCGTCGCCCGAGCGATCGCGGCGGAACTCGATCGCGGCGGCCGCGTCTATTTGAATATTTCCCGCGTGTCCCACTTCCGCCGCCGCTTTCCGACGATCGCCGCGCTATGTGAGGCCTATGGCGTCGACCTTGAAGCCGGCCGCCTTCCTGTCGCGCCGGGCGCCCATTTTTTAATGGGCGGCGTTGTCGTCAACGAGTGGGGGCAGACGACGGTTCCGGGCTTGTACGCCGTCGGGGAAGCGGCGTGCACCGGTGTGCACGGCGCCAACCGGCTCGCGAGCAACTCGTTGCTTGAAGCGATCGTCTTTGGATTCCGTGCGGCCTGCGCCATCCGCCGTCAAGCGGCGTGGCCGGAAACGGTGCACCGAGCGGATTCATCCAGCCCGCGTCGTTTGATTGTACCACGGCTGCCAGAGCGGGCGTTGCTCCGCGAACAGCTGTCAACGTTTGTCGGCATCGTCCGCAACGGCGATCGGCTTCGCGAAGCGGTCGACTGGTTGGAACAGTTTTCGTTGCCGGATTGGCTGGATGGCGACCTTGAACGATTGTCGGCAGAGGAGATTGAAACAGGATATATGTTGCTAGTGGGCTGGCTTGTCGCTTCATCAGCGCTTGGGCGCACGGAAAGCCGCGGCGGCCATTACCGGAGCGATTTTCCGCGTGAACGCCCGGAGTGGCGGGGGCGGCGCCTCGTGCGGACGAAAGAAGAGTGGGCCCGCCTTGGGGCTGGGAGGTAAAGCGGCAAAGAAAACGGAGGGATGAAAGATGAACCGGTTGAAGCTCGAACAACTGTTGCGACAGTTTTTTCTTGAAGATATTGGCGACGGCGATGTGACGAGCGAGACGATTTTTCCGGCTCATGAACGGGCATCAGGCATGTTTATGGCCAAAGCGGACGGGGTGGTGGCCGGCGTCGGCATTATTGCGGCGGGCTATCAGCTGCTGGATCCGCGCGTCGAAGTAACCATCATGAAACAGGACGGCGAACGGGTCCAAGCCGGCGAAACGATCGCCGTCGCATCCGGACCGGTCGGGCCGCTGTTGTCCGGTGAGCGCGTCATTTTAAACTTGCTGCAGCGGTTAAGCGGCATTGCCACCGTGACGCGACAGGCCGTTGACTTGCTTGGCAATAGCTCCACACGCATTTGCGACACGCGGAAAACGACGCCGGGGCTGCGCATGCTTGAAAAATATGCCGTCACATGCGGCGGCGGCTACAATCACCGCTTTGGCTTGTACGACGGTGTCATGATTAAAGACAACCATATCGCCTTTTGCGGATCGATCGCCCTCGCCGTCAAAACGGTGCGGGAGCGGCTTGGGCATATGGTGAAAATCGAAGTAGAGACCGAAACGGAAGACGAAGTGCTCGAGGCGGTCGAGGCCGGGGTGGATGTCATTATGTTTGACAACCGGACGCCGGATGAGGTGCGGGCGTTCGTCCGGCTTGTGCCAAAGCCGATCATCACGGAAGCGTCGGGGGGAATTACGCTCGCCAATGTGGCGGCGTACGGCGCGACCGGAGTCGACTACATTTCGCTCGGATGTTTAACCCATTCCGCCCCGGCGCTCGATATGAGTTTCAATTTGCGATAATGGAGGGGAGAACCGTGAACGTCCTTGAACAGTTGAAACGGCTGGATGAGATGCCCAAACGGTATAAAACGATGGAACGAAGCGAGCTCGAAGCACGCGCCCGCGCGGTGAAAGAACGGTTCGGCCGGCGCCTTTTCATCCCGGGTCATCACTACCAAAAGGATGAGGTCATTCAGTTCGCCGATGCGACCGGCGATTCGCTTCAGCTTGCCCAGCTCGCGGCAAAGAACAGCGAAGCCGAATATATTGTGTTTTGCGGCGTCCATTTTATGGCGGAAACCGCCGATATTTTAACGAGCGACGACCAAACGGTCATTTTGCCGGACTTGCGCGCCGGCTGTTCAATGGCCGATATGGCCGATATTTTTCAAGTCGAGCGGGCATGG
Source organism: Geobacillus zalihae (assembly GCF_030414215.1). Lineage (NCBI taxonomy): Bacteria > Bacillati > Bacillota > Bacilli > Caryophanales > Anoxybacillaceae > Geobacillus > Geobacillus zalihae. The sequence goes on along the minus strand of NZ_CP129217.1, from coordinate 2,612,281 downwards.
GCGGCGCTTATTGAGCGGTTTGGCGAGACGATCGTGCCGCTTGTGTACGTCAATTCAACCGCGGCGATTAAAGCGTTTGTCGGCCGCCATGGCGGAGCGACCGTCACCTCGTCGAACGCGAAAAAGATGATGGCTTGGGCGTTTTCACGGAATGAACGGATTTTCTTTTTGCCGGATCAGCATTTAGGGAGAAATACGGCCTATGCGCTCGGCATCCGTCTTGACGAGATGGCGGTGTGGGATCCGCATGAGGAGACGCTCCAAGGGGCGGACGATCTCGACAAGGTGAAAGTCATTCTTTGGAAAGGACATTGCTCCGTGCATGAAAACTTCACCGTGCGACAAATCGAGCATATTCGACGGATGAAGCCGGGAATCCATGTCATCGTCCATCCGGAATGCAGCTGGGAGGTCGTCCAGCAAGCAGACTACGCCGGTTCGACAAAATACATTATTGAAACGATCCGCAATGCTCCACCCGGCACCCAGTGGGCGATTGGAACGGAAATGAATTTGGTGAACCGGCTGAAGCATGAACATCCAGACAAAGAAATTGTTTCTCTCAATCCATATATGTGCCCGTGTTTAACGATGAATCGAATTGATTTGCCGCATTTCGTCTGGGCGCTCGAATCGCTTGAGCAAGGAGCGATCGTCAATCGCATCACCGTTCCGAAAGACATCGCCGCAGAGGCAAAAGAGGCGCTCGACCGCATGCTTTCGCTTGCCTAGCTTTTTCCCTGGCTTGACGAGGAGGGATCCTCGTTCGGTCAGGGATTTTTTTATCATAAATCAACGATCATCGTCATACATTGTGTTGAAAGACGATAACGGGAAACAAGCATCGGTTCGATCGAGCGTAAACAGTCTCGGTTTAGGAGGGGAATGGAGTGAAAATCCATATTGTCCAAAAGGGCGACACCCTTTGGAAAATCGCCCAAAAATATGGAGTGGATTTTGAACAATTGAAAAAAATAAATGGGCATTTGAGCGACCCGAATATGATTATGCCTGGAATGAAAATCAAAGTGCCGACAGCAGGGGTGCCGGTCAAAAAAGAGACGAAGGCGCCTGTGTCACCCAAAAAAATGCACGTAAAAGAGCACCCGTACGCGGAGGCGAAACCGTTCGTCTCATTCCACATTGATACCGAGCTTGACACTGCTGTCGCCCCTGCTCCGGAAGGCGAGGCAGCGGTAAACGAACCGGCGGGTGAGGCGCCGAAAGCAGTGGTAAAGAAAACGCCCAAAGCAGTCGTAAAGGAAACACCGAAAGCGCCGGAGAAGAAGGCGGAGAATGTGCCAGTGAATGAAGCGCCAAACGTGCCGGTGAACGAAATGCCAAATGTATCAGTGAATGAAACGCCAAATGTGCCCATCAATGAAGCGCCAAAGGCCGTCGAGAAGGAAGCGCCAAAAGCGGCACCAAAAGCAGTGGTGAATGAAGCGCCGAACGTACTGGTGAACGAAACGCCGAATGCGCCCATCAATGAAGCGCCAAAGGCACCGGCGGGTGAGGCGCCGAAAGCGGCGATGAACGAAACGCCAAAGGCTGTCGAGAAAAAAGCGCCAAAAGCAACGGCACAAGAAGCACCAAAAACGCCGAAAGCGGAGGCAAAAGAAGGGGCAAAAGCGAAAGGCGCCTCTGTGCCGCCGCTTGTGCATACGATTCCGCCGGTGGCCCCGCCTCCTCAACTTTCGTTCGCTCAATCGCTGGCCAACGTGCCGCCGATTCCGCCGAAGCCGAGCAATATTTTGCCCAACATGATGAAAGAGGAGGACAATGAAAGCCCAGCTGAATGGAAAGGGGAACCGGCGGCTGAGAGCGAAGACGCGCCGCCGCTGCCGAACATTCCATACGTTCCTGTCGCCCCGCCGACGATCCCAATATTTGGCACTGACCAAGGATGTACGCCAGTGCCGCCAGTTTGGCCGGGGAGCGGTTTTTACGCGCCGCCGCTGCCGATCATGCCGACGTCCTATCCGCCATCGTCTGCGCCGTCGGCCGTTGGGAAAAGCGGTGAAAGTCCGGAAAACGGTTCGGCGCCGTTTCCCGGCATTCACGAAAGCAGCAGTGAATCATTAGAGCCGCCGTTTTCTGGGCCTGGGGTTGCCGCCCCGTTTGTCCCGTCCGCAGGGGGCGTTCTCCCGCCGCCCGGCGCTGCAACGCCAGTTTATGCGCCGCCTGCGGCGCACCCCTCGCCTTTTGGGTATGCACCGGCCTATGCGCCGCCCCCGTACTATTATGGAGGGTACGCCCTGCCGGCTCCATACGGATATGCGCCGCAGTCAGCGCCGCCGCTTCCGTGGCCAGGCGTCGTTTATCCGACAAGTCCAGCGGGATACTCGCCGCCATCCTACCCGCCATCATCCGCCCCGCCGGTCGCCGGCCCCCGTTTGTTTAGCGAACCGCCGGATGAGGAGAGCGGGCATGGCGAGGAACAATAACCAAGTGAAAAGAGACGCCGCCGGCCGTCTCTTTTTTCTTCTTGACCGCCAATATCGGCTTGTTATTCAACAAGTTGTGGCATTGAAACCGCATGTCTTCGCCATTGCCGCCCGGCAAGGAATGTTTGTCGCCAAAGCGTATCGCTTTCCTGTTGCGGCCGCGCGGCACGCCTGGCTTCTTGCCGCATTAAGGAAGACCGGTTTTTCCGCCGCGCCGGCCCCTATGCCGATCGGGCGCGGAGGAGTGGTTGAAGCCGGCGGATGCTATTGGCTGCTGACGGAATATGTAGCCGGAGCGCGTCCAATCTCGTTTGCCGCTTGGGCTGACGCCGCTGACGGACTTCATTTGCTCGAACGTTACCATACCATAACGGCAAACATCGCCAGCAGCAAGCAGGAGGCGATGGGGCTGCCGCGTGCGCAGCTGTATGACAAATGGCGGCGCCGCTATGAGGAGTTTTGCCGACATTTGCCTGTTGTTGAAACGATCATGGACAAAGAAGACATTTTATTTACGCTGCGCTGGGCGGATTACTGTCTATCAACGTGTCGCGAGCATGCTCCAGAGTTGACGGCGGATTCTGCTGCCATCATTCATGGTGATGTCGCCTCCCATAATTTTTTGCGCACCACAACCGGCCAGATGTACCTCATCGACTATGACGCGGCCGCTCTTGCCTCGCCCGGGCTTGACTATTGCCAATACGCCAATCGCCTCTTGCCGTATATCGGTTGGTCATATTCAACACTCGCCCGTTTCGCTCCGCTTCGCCGTTGGTTGGAAAAACGCTGGTTTTTGCATGCGCTCTTATTTCCGGCTGATGTGTTTCGCGAATGGCGGTCAGCCGCCGCGCGCCGCCGCCCCCTTGTGTTTGACCGCAAGCGGAGAGAACGGTTTGTCCGCCGCCTTTATGCTATGCTACAATGAAGAATGGAATCTTTGGAAAAGGAGTCGAGGACGGATGCAAGAAAAAATTGACAAACTCGTGCAATGGTTGCGTGACCAAGTCTCATCAGCCGGTTTAAACGGGGCGGTCGTCGGCATCAGCGGCGGCATCGACTCGGCGGTTGTCGCCCATTTGATTAAGCGTGCCTTTCCGGACGATTCGCTGGGGCTGATCATGCCTTGCAAAAGCAATCCGAAAGATATGGAAGATGCGCTGAAAGTGGTGAAAAGCTGCGGCATCCGGCATTTGGTCATCGATTTGACCGAGGCGCACCGGACGTTGTTTGGCGCGGTCGAGGCCGAGCTGAAAGCCATCGGGGAATGGAGCGAAGAGCGCGCGCGCCTCGGCGATGCGAATACAAGGGCGCGTTTGCGCATGACGACGTTGTATGCGGTCGCCAACAATTACGGCTATCTCGTCGTCGGTACGGACAACGCCGCCGAATGGCATACGGGCTACTTTACGAAATACGGTGACGGTGGAGTCGATTTAGTGCCGCTCATTCACTTTACAAAAGGCGAAGTGCGCGAAATGGGCCGTCTGCTCGGCGTCCCGGAAGAAATTATCAAGAAAGCTCCAAGCGCCGGACTGTGGGAAGGGCAGACGGATGAAAGCGAAATGGGCACGACGTATGAAATGATCGATAAATATTTAAAAGGGGAAGATATTCCAGAACGCGATCGAAACATTATTGAACGGCTTCATGAACGTTCGCATCATAAACGGCAGTTGGCGATTGCGCCGCCGAAGTTTTAGCTGTCATCTCGTTGGGTTGAACTGACAGCGATAAACCCCCCGCGTTTGCCGCAAGCTAAACGTAAGGCTGGCTTCATGCCAGCCTTGGGCGAAGGAAACCAAGGGGGGTTTTCCATTGAGATACGCGGTCAGATGGATCGGCGCGTTGTCGGTCGCCGGATTGCTCGCCTCATGCACCAACTACCGGGCGAATGAGGAAGGGGCGCAGCGTTATCATGATGCGGCGAGACCGATCGGTTTTTACTCGACGGAGCGAGGCGACGATTTCCGCTATGGCCGATACGGGACGAATGCGCTCAATTATGACAACCGTTATATATGGGCGCGCCGCGGTCCGGTCACCGATTATTTGACGGACGGCGGCCGCCTCGGAGGACCAGCAGCGACCCGGTTTGACACGGACGTTCCGGCTCTTCCGCCCGACGTCGATTTCGGTGACAGTGATTACAACTACCATGGGCATTTGCACTCGCTAAACGTCGATCCGCACCCGTCGTACTACCGAAGCTATGCCGGCGGTTTGGCTGAGAAGCTCTCCCGCCGCGCCGCAGCGGTGAACGGAGTCGACGATGCCCGCGCGGTTGTGTATGGCGATCAGGCGCTCATCGCGATTGCCACAGACGACCGCCATCCCAAGCGGCTTGAGAAGCAAATCGAGCAAGCGGTCGCTCCGTACGCGGACGGCAAGCGGGTGCGCGTCACCTCGAATCCGAGCATGTACCACCGCATCCGCACGATTGACAACGCGCTTCGACGCGGGACTCCAATCAATATGGAAGAAATCCGCCGTGATTTGCGCACCATTTTTATCGATGGCACGATTCAAGAACGGCCGGAAAACACTCGGTGACAAACGAAAAAGGCGTCCCAAAAAAGCGGGGCGCCTTTTTTCATGGCTGCTCCTTCGCTGGAGCTTGGCTGACAATTTCCGCGTTTTTTGCTATAGTAATAGTCGGAACATTCCGTTGCGATGAGAGGAGAACTGTCGATGGCTGGACATTCGAAGTGGAAAAATATCCAACGGCGGAAAAATGCTCAAGATGCCAAACGCGGCAAACTGTTCATGAAACTGGCGAAGGAAATTTATGTGGCCGCCAAAAGCGGCGGAGGCGATCCAGCGTCCAATCCGAGCCTGCGCCTTGTCATTGAGAAGGCGAAAGCGGCCAACATGCCGAGCGAAAACATTGAACGGGCGATTAAAAAAGCAACTGGAACCCAAGAACATACCAACTATGAGGAAATTCGCTACGAAGGATATGGACCAGGCGGCGTTGCCGTCATGGTCGTTTGCCTGACGGATAATAAAAACCGCACCGCCGCCAACGTGCGTGCGGCGTTTTCGAAAAACGGCGGCAATTTAGGGGAAACGGGCTGCGTCTCCTATTTGTTCGAGCGCAAAGGGCTGCTCGTGATTGACCGCGAACAGCACAACGTTGATGAGGATGAATTGCTGCTGTTGGCCATTGAAGCGGGCGCCGAGGAGATGGAAACAACGGACGAATCGTTCGAAATTTATACAGCGCCCGAATCGTTTGAAACGGTGAAAGACGAGCTGGAACAGCAAGGATTCACGTTTGCCAGCGCGGAAATTACGATGATTCCGCAAACGTATACGACGCTTGAGGGCGACGATTTGAAAAAAATGCTGAAGTTGATCGATACGCTTGAAGATGATGATGACGTCCAAGAAGTGTACCATAATTTGGACGAATCGGTGCTTGAGGAGTAGCGACGTCCGTCGGCGAAGCCGGCGGATTTTTTGTACATACGTTCGAAGGTCGTGGAACATAATGGAATATGATGATCGAGCGCCGTTGGCTCGAATCCCTGCCCCACTTTTTGGATCGACGGCAGCTTGATTGGCAAAAAAGCTGATGGATCAAGGAATAAAATGGCGTCCGCTGGTGAAACTAGTGGCGTAAAGGAACCATCATCCGAGAAGAGAGGAACAAACGATGCGAATTCTTTCCCTCATACTGTGGATCGCCGCCATCGTGTTACCGGTTCATTCGGCCTCCGCCGCACCGGTTAAGATGACGATTGTGCTCGAGCGGCAATACTTGGACGGAGAGATGAGCGAAGAGAAAGTCACCGAAACCGTCGATTCGATGACAGAAATATGGAAAAAATATCGCGGTTGGCAACTCGTGACGCTCGATGATCAGACGATCGTATTTCGCAAAACAATCAACGACATTTCGCCGTTGTTAAAAACAAACGGCTACTTCGGAATTACAGACGATGGCACGTTGTCTATCTTCAACGGCAAACCGGGCCGGTCGAGCGAAATCATCCAGTCGTTTTTCCAAATCGACGTGCAAAAGCTCGAAAGCCGTCAGCAAGAAAAGCTGAAGCAAGGAATTCGCGTCCTCTCGAAAGAACAATACGAACAAGTGATTGAAATGTACCGCCATTTTGCGGTTGTCCAGTAAAGCGGCGACAAGCCCGTGGTGCGATGCGCATCACGGGATTTCTTTTTGCTATAATGAAATCATATGATACAATGAAAGGACGAAAAAAGGAGAGGAGCATCCATTGATCGAGTTTATCCGTGGGTATGTCGATTACGTCTGCCCGGAATATATCGTCATCGACCATAACGGCATCGGCTACGAAATTTTTACGCCGAATCCGTTTGCCTTTCGCGAGAGCCGCGAGGCGGTGGTGACGGTGTATACATACGAATATGTGCGCGAAGATGTGCACGCTTTATACGGGTTTTCCACGCGCGAAGAGCGCAACTTGTTCACAAAGCTGCTTCAAGTGTCCGGCATCGGTCCGAAAGGCGGCCTCGCCATTTTGGCGGCCGGGCGTCCTGATGAACTGGCGCGGGCCATCGAGGAAGAAAACGAGGCGTTTTTATGCAAGTTTCCAGGCGTAGGCAAAAAGACGGCTCGGCAAATGATTTTGGATTTAAAAGGGAAGCTCGGGGCGCTTGCGGCGCCGGCGGCTGCACGTTCGGCCGCACCGCTTTCCGGTGCGCTCGCCGAGGCGGTGGCGGCGCTCAAGGCGCTCGGCTACGCTGAACGGGAGATCGAGAAAATCATTCCGGCGCTCCGCGAAGAAGCGATGTCGACGGAACAGTATGTGAAGCGGGCGCTGGCGCTGCTTTTGGGATAAACAGCGGCCAAAGGGAGGAATGACGGTGAAGGAACGGCTTGTATCCGGGGAGGTCTTAGGGGAAGAAACTGCGCTTGAACCGAGTTTGCGCCCGCAATATTTGCATGAATATATCGGGCAAGATAAGATCAAAGAAAACTTAAAAGTGTTCATTGAAGCGGCCAAGCTCCGCGAAGAGACGCTCGACCATGTGCTGCTGTACGGACCGCCGGGGCTTGGGAAAACGACGCTCGCCGTGATCATCGCCAATGAAATGGGCGTCAAGCTGCGAGCGACATCTGGACCGGCGCTCGAGCGGCCGGGAGATTTGGCGGCGCTTCTCACTTCGCTTGAGCCGGGGGATGTGCTCTTTATTGATGAGATCCACCGGCTGCCGCGGGCGGTGGAAGAGGTGCTCTATCCGGCGATGGAAGATTATTGCTTAGATATCGCGATTGGCAAAGGGCCGGATGCGCGCACGCTTCGCCTCGACTTGCCGCCATTTACGCTCGTCGGGGCGACGACGAGAGCCGGGGCGCTGTCGGCGCCGCTTCGCGACCGGTTTGGTGTCATCAGCCGGCTCGAATACTATCACGTCGACCAACTCGCCCAAATCATTGAGCGGGCGGCGGCCATCTTGCAAATCGGCATCGAGCGCGAAGCGGCGCTTGAGCTTGCCCGTCGGGCGCGCGGCACGCCGCGCATCGCCAACCGTTTGCTGCGGCGCGTCCGCGATTTTGCGCAAGTGCGCGGAGAGGGGGGAATTACGCTGCCGCTTGCTGTCGAGGCGCTCGAGCGGCTGCAAGTCGACCGGCTCGGGCTCGACCAAATCGACCATAAGCTGCTTTCAGCGATGATTGAAAAATTCGCCGGCGGCCCGGTCGGGCTCGAAACGCTGGCGGCCGTCATCGGCGAAGAAGCACAAACGATTGAAGAAGTGTATGAGCCGTACTTGATGCAGATCGGTCTCTTGCAGCGTACGCCGCGCGGGCGCGTCGTCACGCCGGCTGCGTACACCCATTTCGAAATGGAGGTTCCGAAGCGGTGAACAGCTTGCCAAAGTTGATCATGACGATCGGCGTTGTGCTCATCATGGTCGGGTTTGTCATGCAGTTTGTCAAACTCGGCCGCTTGCCGGGGGATATCGTCATCCGCAAAGGGAATATGACGTTTTATTTTCCCGTTGTGACATCCATCTTGCTGAGCGTTGTGTTATCGTTGATTTTTTACGTGCTCGGACGATTTCGCTGAAGGAAGGAGAACTGCGTCAACTACCCCCACTTAGCTAACGCTTGAAGTGGGGGCTTGCAACTCCCCAGAAGTGCAAACGGACTTCGTCCTCCTTCCTTGACTTGGGGTTGCATCAGGGGGCAGGTTGACGACTACCCAACGACGCAGGTCATGCCTGCATCGTTACCGATTCTCTCGGTGTGTCTGTTGGCAGTACTTGGCTTCCACACACAACAGACGGACCTACGCTCGATGTTTTACGGTTACAACGTTTCCTGTAACCAACTCCATACATCGAGTAGCCGTGATTGGAGTGCCTTTATTGAACGGTTTTCTCCACGCCTTTATTATATCATACACAAAAGAAAGGGGGGAACGCGCATTCCTCTCCCACTTACTCCCTTTGGTCGTTGAAGTGGGAGTCTCCTGCGCGAAATAGGATGAAAGTCGATTTGTTTGATTTTCATTTGCCGGAAGAGTTGATTGCGCAAACGCCGCTTCCAGACCGGGCGGCATCAAGGCTCATGGTGCTCGATAAACGAACGGGCGCCATTCGCCATGAAACGTTTCGCAACATTATTTCGTACTTGAATCCGGGCGACTGCCTCGTTTTAAACGATACGCGCGTCATGCCGGCGCGGCTTTACGGCGAAAAAGAGGAAACGGGCGGAACAGTCGAAGTGCTGCTGTTAAAGCAATTGGACGGCGACCGTTGGGAGACGCTCGTCAAGCCGGGAAAACGAGTCAAGCCAGGAACGAAACTCACCTTTGGCGGGGGGAAGCTTGAAGCCGTCTGCCTCGATACGCTGGAACACGGCGGGCGAGTGCTTGAGTTTTCGTATGACGGCCTGTTTTATGAAGTATTGGCCGAACTTGGGGAGATGCCGCTGCCCCCGTACATTAAAGAAAAGCTTGACGACCCGGAACGGTATCAGACGGTGTACGCCCGTGAAATTGGTTCGGCAGCGGCGCCAACCGCCGGTTTGCATTTCACCGAAGAGCTGCTTGACGCCATTCGCGAAAAAGGGGTGCATATCGTCTTCATCACCCTTCATGTCGGGCTTGGCACGTTTCGGCCGGTGCAAGTGGACGACGTCGAGAAGCACGATATGCACGCCGAATTTTATCAAATGAGCGAGGAAACGGCCGAGACGTTAAACCGCGTCCGGGAGCAGGGCGGCCGCATCATCGCCGTCGGCACGACGTCGACACGGACGCTCGAGACGATCGCCGGCAAACATAACGGCCGATTTGTCGCCGAAAGCGGCTGGACCGACATTTTCATCTATCCCGGCTATGAGTTCAAAGGGATTGATGGGCTGGTGACGAACTTCCACCTGCCGAAATCGACGCTCATCATGCTCGTGAGTGCGCTCGCCGGGCGCGAAAATATTTTGCACGCGTATCAAGTAGCGGTCAAAGAGCGATACCGCTTTTTCAGCTTCGGTGATGCGATGCTCATCATTTGAGAAAGGAGACGAGCACGTTGACGACACCGATTCGCTTTGAACTGATCAAAACGTGCCGGCAGACGGGCGCGCGCCTTGGCATCCTCCATACGCCGCACGGCTCGTTTGAAACGCCGATGTTTATGCCGGTTGGGACGCTCGCCACGGTCAAGACGCTGTCGCCGGAAGAGCTGAAGACAATGGGGGCCGGCGTCATTTTAAGCAACACCTATCATCTTTGGCTGCGCCCGGGGCATGACATTGTCGCGGAAGCGGGCGGGTTGCATGCGTTTATGAATTGGGATCGCGGCATTTTGACGGATTCCGGCGGCTTCCAAGTGTTCAGCCTCAGCGAATTCCGCCGCATCGAGGAAGAAGGCGTCTATTTCCGCAACCATTTAAACGGCGATAAGCTGTTTTTATCGCCGGAAAAAGCAGTCGAAATTCAAAATGCGCTTGGCGCCGACATCATCATGGCGTTTGATGAGTGCCCGCCGTATCCGGCGACGTATGAATACATGAAACAGTCCATCGAGCGGACGAGCCGTTGGGCGGAGCGCTGCTTGAAGGCGCACCGCCGCCCGAATGAGCAAGGGCTGTTTGGCATCGTCCAAGGCGGCGAGTATGAGGAGTTGCGCCGGCAGAGCGCCCGCGATTTAGTGTCGCTCGATTTTCCCGGCTATGCGGTCGGCGGATTGTCGGTCGGCGAGCCGAAGGAGGTCATGAATCGGGTGCTTGAGTTTACGACGCCGCTTCTGCCGGCGGACAAGCCCCGCTATTTAATGGGCGTCGGTTCGCCGGATTCGCTCATCGACGGGGCGATCCGCGGCATCGACATGTTCGACTGCGTATTGCCGACGCGCATCGGCCGCAACGGGACGGTGATGACGAGCGAAGGACGGGTGGTGATCAAAAATGCCCAGTACGCCCGCGACTTCTCGCCGCTCGATCCGAACTGCGACTGCTACACGTGCCGGAACTATACGCGCGCGTACATCCGCCATCTCATCAAATGTGATGAAACATTTGGCATCCGCCTCACGTCTTACCATAACGTCTATTTTTTGATAAAATTGATGGAGCAGGTGAGACAAGCGATCCGCGAAGATCGACTCGCCGATTTCCGTGAGGAATTTTTCGAACGCTACGGCTTCAACAAGCCGAATGCAAAAAACTTTTGACGACCGGAAAGGAGGGGGATTGCATGAACGCAGCGATCGCCAATTTGTTGTCGATTGTGCTGTTTTTTGTGATTTTCTACTTTTTGTTCATTCGCCCGCAACAAAAACGGCAACGCGCCATCCAGCAAATGCAGGCGAATTTGAAAAAAGGCGATAAAATCATCACGATCGGTGGATTGCACGGCATCATCGACTCGGTCGATGAGGACAAAATCATCGTTCGCGCCGGCGACGGCACGCGACTGACGTTCGACCGCTCCGCGGTGAGAGAAGTGGTGGCGGAAAGCAAGGCGTAGCGAAAGCGCGGCCATCGGCGTCTAAGCTTGAGCGCCGATTTGAACGGCGGTGTGAAAAGCGCGAGCGAGACGCAATCTCGTTTCTTACCATCGCGCTCTCCATCACAAAAGGTGTCCCGTTTGCTTTGAGGACACCTTTTGCTTTTGCGCTGGTTTGTCGTTTTTACGTCCGTTCATAGCGCGACGATGACAAATTGACCCCGACGATGCCGCCTAAGGAAGCAGCGGCGAAAAAGGCAAGGTGGTACAGCCATTGTTCGACGGTAAACGATTTTTCCATGCCAAGAAATTGAAACAAAAAGATGATCGCCGTAAATAAGAGGCCGGTCAGCCCGCCGGCGAGCCATCCTTTTTCTTGGCTTTTTCCGCCGGCGACAACGCCGCCGATAAACAGCGAGACAACCGAGGCGGCAAACACGATCCAGGTGAGCGACGATTCGTGAATGTCCGTCCATTTGAGCAACAACGAAAAAATGAAGCTGACGAGCGCCGCCAACACAAAAACTGTGGCGATTCCATACACCAGTGCGCTGCCAAGCCGTGACACCGCGATCCCTCCTTGGCCCAAACGCTTTTTACCACAATATATTCACCGCCGGACAGGTTTAGACGTTTATTTTCGCTTGTTTTTGCCGGCCAGCCAGTGCAGCCCCGGAAGGTAGACGAGCTCTTCGCGCCGGATGAGCCGGAACAGAACGAGGCAGGCGGCATATAGGGCGGCTGTCGCGGCCATGGCAAGCAGCGTCCAAAGCGGTGCGGGCACCGCCAAAAGCGGATGGCGGGAGAGCGCATAGCCGATTGCGCCCGCAGCGATGATGGCGCCAAGCGCTTTGATGTACTCGCGCGCATCGATGGAAAAAGACACCACCTTGACGACCGTGGCAAAGTGAAGCAACGTCACAAGAACGGTGCTGACTGCAGTCGCCAGCGCCGCGCCCATAATGCCCAAACTTGGACGGGAAGCAAGGACGAAGATGCACACGAGCTTCACCACTGCTCCGATCAAGCTGTTCGTCATGGCGGCGTTCGCCAAGTCCAGTCCTTGCAAGACCGCCTGCAGCGGGCCTTGGAAATAATACAATAAGAAAAACGGCGCCATCACTTGAATAAAGATCGCGGCTTCACTTGTGCCGTACATCCAGCGCATGAGCGGCTCGGCGAACAAGTAAAGAACGACGGTGGAAAGGCCGCCGGTGACAAGCGACAAGCGCATCGCCTGGGCGATCCGGTATTCGACCAAAAGCAGCTTGCGTTGCGCCATGGCTTCGCTGATGGCCGGCACCAGGGCGGTCGAAAGCGCGTACGTAATAAACGACGGCAACGTCAACAACGGCAGCGCGTAGCCGACAAGCTGTCCGTATTGCCTTGTGGCAGTGGAGGCGGCGATGCCGGCCAATGCCAAGCTGTTGGCGACGACGATTGGCTCAAAAAACCAAGAAAGCGAGCCGATCAAACGGCCGCCGGTCGTCGGCAAGGCAATGCGCATGAGGCGGACGAACGTCTCTTTGCCGGCTTGGACGTAGTGAAAAAACTTTGTCCGCAGGCGAATCGATTTTTTAACCTTAAATAAAAACAGCAAATACAATAATGCTGCCAGCTCGCCGAGAACGGAAGACGCCATGGCGCCGGCGGCGGCATACTCGACGCCGTACGGCAAAAGCGGCTGTGTGCATAAAGCGATCAAGCTGATGCGGACGATTTGTTCCATCAAGAGCGAGTAGGCGTACGGTTTCATTTGCTGGCGTCCTTGAAAGTAGCCGCGCAGCACCGAAGAGATGGCGACGATCGGCACAATTGGAGCGATGGCAAGAAGCGGATAGTACGTGCGCGGGTCGGTGAACATCGTCCGGGAGAGCCATGGCGCAGCAGCGATCAACGCCGGCAGAAGCACGATGCTTAGCGTGCCGGTGGTGGCCAGCGACACGACGAGAATTTGTTTCACCCGCTGCCGGTCGCCGGCCGCCTCTGCTTCGGCGACGAGTTTGGAAATGGCGACCGGCAGCCCGATCTGCGTCGCGGTAATCGCTAAAACGAGCGTCGGCACGGCCATCATGTACAGCCCGACTCCTTCATCGCCGATCATGCGGGCGACGACAATTCGGTTGATGAAGCCGAGAATTTTCGTAATAAAGCCAGCGGCGATTAAAATGACCGTACCTTGTAAAAATTTAGACATTTTCTCCCCCTGCCTTCTCAAATGCCTCCGTCTTTTATACAATATATGCAAGGCCCATGGCCAAGCATGACAAGATTGGCAGGCGGCAATGGATACAAGGGGGTATGGGGGATGGATGAAAACCGGAAGCTGCGCGAACAGCTCATGCCGGCGCTCGAGTCGAAGTGCGATGAGTTTCGTCTTCTCGGCTATACGCAAGTGACGATGGACGGGCTGTGGGAATGTTTATGTTCCCGCAAGTGGAAGCATCGGCCGGCGGAAAAAAAACTGCATGAGTTGGTCAGCGACATTTTCTCTCTTTCGCCGAGCGAGTATATGATGTTTTTGACGATGCGTTCGTATAAGCAGCAGGCGGCCGGCGATGATGAGTTGGAGCGGGTTTTAAAGGAATTGTTATAGTGGAAAATTGACACTTGCCGGCTGCTGTTTCATAATGGAAGGCGAGGCCAATGTTTTGCTTGGCGCTGCGGCGGACGGCGCCGAGGCAAGTTGAAGGAGGATCTTAAGGAGAATGGTAAAACGAAGCCGCATCGTCGCCTTTTTTCTGCTCCTGCTTTTGTTCGCCGGAGTGATGGGGCCGACGATTCAAGGAATTGTACATAACATCAAACTGGGCCTTGACTTGCAAGGCGGTTTTGAAGTGCTGTATGAAGTGAAGCCGGCCAAAAAAGGCGATAAGATTGATCAAGAGACGCTGCAAAGCACCGTCAGCGCGCTGAATAAACGGATCAACGTCCTTGGCGTCAGCGAGCCGCGCGTTGACATCGAGGGAGGAAACCGCATCCGCGTCCAGCTCGCCGGGGTGAAAGACCAAAATGAGGCGCGCGAAATTTTGTCCACGCAGGCGAAATTGACGTTCCGCGATGTCAATGACAACGTGCTTATGGACGGAAGCGACCTCGTCCAAGGCGGAGCGAAGCTGTCGTTTGATGAAAACGGCCGGCCGAGCGTCGCTCTGAAATTGAAAGACGCCGACAAGTTCCGCCAGGTGACGGAAAAAGTATATAAAATGGGGCCGCCAAACAACATTTTAGTCATTTGGCTCGATTTTAAAGAAGGGGTGGACTCCTACCGGAAAGAAGCGGGCAAAGCTGATCCGAAATTTATTTCCGCCGCTTCAGTCAACCAAGTGTTCAATCAGACGGATGTGTCGATCGTCGGCAATTTTACGGTCAAAGAAGCGCAACAGCTGGCCGATTTGCTCAATGCCGGCGCGCTGCCGGTCGAGCTGCATGAAATTTACTCCACGTCCGTCGGCGCTCAGTTTGGGAAAAACGCCCTGCAAAAAACGGTGTTGGCCGGCATCATCGGTGTGGCGGCGATCTTCTTGTTCATGATTTGGTTTTACCGGCTTCCCGGGATCATCGCCGTCATTACGCTGTCGGTATACATTTATTTGATTTTGCTTTTGTTTGATTGGATGAACGTCGTTATGACGCTGCCGGGCATTGCCGCCCTGATTTTGGGGGTTGGGATGGCGGTCGATGCCAACATTATTACGTACGAACGGATCAAAGAGGAGCTGAAGCTCGGCAAGTCGATGCTGTCGGCGTTCCGTGCTGGCAACCGCGGGTCGTTTGCGACGATTTTTGACGCCAACCTTACGACGATCATCGCCGGCGCTGTTCTTTTTATTTACGGGACAAGCTCGGTGAAAGGGTTTGCGACGACGCTCATCATCAGCATCGTCGTCAGCTTTCTCACCGCCGTTTACGGCACGCGGCTGTTGCTCGGACTGCTTGTGTCAAGCCGCTGGCTCGATAAAAAGCCGGAGTGGTTTGGCGTCAAAAAGTCGGAAATCTTAAACATTGCCGAAACGACCGAGGAAACGGAAGTGCCGACGAAGTTTGACCGCTGGGATTTTGTCAAACATAGCAAAAAGTTTTTCATTTTCTCTGGCGCATTGACGATCGCCGGCGTCATCTCGTTGTTTGCCCTGGGGCTGAATCTTGGCATTGACTTCACGAGCGGAACGCGCGTTGAGGTGACGAGCAGCCAGCCGATCGATGCAAAAGAGTTGAGCGGCTATTTCGAGCGGCTCGGCTACAAGCCGGAAGATGTCGTCCTGTCCGGCACGGATGGGAAAACAGGCGTCGTCCGCTTGATTGGCGTGCTCGATAAGCAAGAAATTGCCAAGCTGAAAAATGAATTGAAGCAAGCGTATGGCAACGAACCAAACATCAGCACCGTCTCTCCGGTCGTCGGCAAGCAGCTGGCTCGCAACGCGCTCATTGCTGTGCTTATTTCATCCATCGGCATCATTCTTTACGTGACGATTCGCTTTGAGTGGCGAATGGCGCTCGCAGCCATTGTCGCCTTATTGCACGATGCGTTTTTTATTATTACCGTGTTCAGCTTGACGCGTCTTGAAGTCGATTTGACATTCATCGCCGCGGTGCTGACGATCATCGGGTACTCGATCAACGATACGATCGTCACGTTTGACCGCATCCGGGATTTGATGAAAAAGCGGAAAGTGAAAACGGTCGACGACTTGAAGCATATCGTCAACCGGGCGTTGCAGCAAACCTTTACGCGCTCGGTCAATACCGTATTGACCGTCTTGTTTACGGTCATCGCGTTGCTCATCTTTGGCAGCGAAGCGATCCGCAATTTCAACCTCGCCTTGCTCGTTGGACTTGTGTGCGGCGTCTATTCGTCGCTTTGCATCGCTTCTCAGCTTTGGGTCGTTTGGAAAGGACAGGAGCTCAAAAAAGGGAAAGGAGCCAAAAAAGCGGCGGCCGAGGCCGAACCGCAGGTGTAACAGCGCGCCGGAAAAGTGAATGTGCTTTTCCGGCGCCTTTTTTGTTCGGTGCAATGCTCGGGGCGGAAAATGGATACACTAACCGTCAGATGCAACATAGGCAGCGCGTGAGGCTGCTGAATGCAAAGGTGGGGGAGATGGCCATGGAACACGAACAGCGGTTCAGGCAGGCGAAAACAGCAGCGGTCGTCGGCATCGCCGGCAACATGGCGCTCGCCGTCGTCAAGGCGGCGGTCGGCGTGTGGAGCCAAAGCCAAGCGTTGATCGCTGATGCCGTCCATTCAGCGTCCGATGTTGCCGGCTCGTTCGCCGTTTGGGTCGGACTGCGGGCCGCTGCGCGCCCGCCGGATGAGGATCATCCGTACGGGCATGGGAAAGCGGAATCCATCGCCGCCATTATTGTGGCGGTTCTTCTATTTCTCGTTGGGATCGAGATCGGGCGCTCGGCGTTTCTGTCATTTTTCGCCCCACTGTCGCCGCCCGGGGCGGCCGCCATTTACGTCTTGTTGTTGTCGATTGCTGTCAAAGAAGCGATGTTTCGCTATAAATACCGGCTCGGGAAAAAGCTAAACAGCGATGCGCTGATCATCAACGCCTATGAGCACCGATCGGATGTGTTTTCGTCGTTTGCTGCGCTCATCGGCGTCGGCGCCGCCATTGTCGGTGGAAAATGGGAGATTGACTGGCTTGTATATGCCGACCCGCTCGCCGGATTGTTCGTCTCGCTGCTTGTTCTGAAAATGGCATGGGACCTTGGCCGACAGTCGGTCCATACGGCGATCGACCATGTGCTTCACGAGGAGGAGGCCGGCTATTTGCGCGAGGCGGTCTTGTCCATTCCCGATGTGCGGCAAATCAATGAGCTGCATGCGCGCGAGCACGGCCATTACGTCATCGTCGATTTGAAAATCGCCGTCGATCCGCGATTGACGGTCGAAGAGGGGCACCGGATCGGAAAGAAAGTGAAAGAAAAACTGCTGACGCTGCCGCGCGTCCGCAATGTCATGGTTCACATCAACCCGTACAACCCGGAAAAAAAACCGTAATGTCGTTGCCTGCCCTTTTCTCCTTTTTGTATAATAAGGAGAGTTGAGGTGGGAGACATGTTGAAAGCGAAAACGCGTTGGGAGGTGGAGCGCCTCGATGAGCAGACGGTGAGGCGGCTGGCTGAGGAAGCCGGCGTCACGCCCTTATTGGCGAGGCTTCTCGTCCGCCGCGGGGTGCGGACGGCCTCGGAGGCGGCGGCGTTCCTCAATCCGCTTCGCCAACCGTTTCATGATCCGTTTTTGCTTGACGGGATGGAGCGAGCGATTCAGCGTCTAAAGCGGGCGATTGACGCGGGCGAACGCGTGTTGGTATACGGCGATTACGATGCCGATGGCGTTTGCAGCACGTCGGTGATGGTGAGTGCTCTCAAGGAGGCGGGGGCGTCGGTCGAGTTCTACATTCCGAACCGATTTACGGAAGGATACGGGCCGAACATGGCGGCGTTTCGCTCCGCAAAAGAGCGCGGCGTTTCCGTCATTGTGACCGTCGACAATGGGATTGCGGCGGTCAAGGAAATTGCGGCCGCCAACGAGTGGGGGATGGATGTCATCGTAACGGATCACCACGAGCCAGGTCCGGTGTTGCCGGAGGCGCATGCGATCATTCATCCGAAGCAGCCGGGAAGTACATATCCGTTTCGCGATTTAGCCGGCGTCGGCGTTGCGTTTAAGGTAGCCCATGCCTTGCTTGGGCGGGTGCCGCGCCATTTGCTTGATTTGGTCGCGATCGGCACGATCGCTGATTTGGTTCCGCTTGTTGGGGAAAACCGCCTCTTTGTTGCACACGGGCTTGAAGCGTTGCGAGCGACGGAGCGCATCGGGCTGCGCGCTCTTTTTCGGCAATGCCGCATTGATGCGGCGGCCATCAACGAACAGACGGTCGGATTTGTCATCGCTCCGCGCTTGAACGCGGCGGGGCGCCTCGGCGGCGCCGATCCGGCAGTGGCGCTCTTAATGACGGACGATGAGAACGAAGCGGTGCAGCTGGCGGCGGAGATGGACGAGTTAAACCGCGAACGTCAGCAGCTTGTGGCACAAATCGCTGAAGAAGCGGCGGACATGGTGCGCCGCCAATTTCCTCCTGAGGAACATCGCGTCTTGGTTGTGGCAGGCGAAGGATGGAATGCCGGAGTGGTGGGCATTGTCGCTTCTAAGCTTGTCGAGCAGTTTTACCGCCCGGCGGTCGTGCTTTCCATCGACCGGGAAAAAGGGATCGCCAAAGGGTCAGCCCGCAGCATTCATGGGTTTGACTTATTCGCCAGCCTGTCGCAATGCCGCGACCTGTTGCCGCACTTTGGCGGCCACCCGATGGCGGCGGGGATGACATTGGCGCTTGATGATGTCGAAGAATTGCGGCAACGGCTGAACGCCATCGCCGCCGAAACGTTGTCTGAGGACGATTTTACGCCGCCGACGTTCATCGATGCTTCCTGTTCGATTGCTGAGTTGACGCTCGACGCCGCCCGCGGTCTTGAGCGGTTCGCTCCGTTTGGCGTCGGCAATCCGCGGCCGCTTGTTCTCATTGAAGGGGCGTCCGTTGAAACGATGCGGCGCGTCGGGGCGAACGGAGCCCATATGAAAGCCGTCTTTTCCCAAGACGGGGCCGCGATCGATGCCATCGGCTTCGGCCTCGGGCCGTTATGCGAAGAAATCGCTCCGGATGCGCGCATTTCGGCGGTCGGGGAGCTGTCGGTGAACGAATGGAACGGGTTCGCCAAGCCGCAGCTGTCGTTGTGTGATCTGGCGGTCAGCGACTGCCAGCTGTTTGACGTCCGCGGCTGCCGCGACGTCCGTCCACTTCTTGAGCGGCTGCCAAAAGAGAAGCGGCTAGTCGTCTCCTTTCGCTGCGAAACTGGGCAGCGCCCCGACGTGGCGCCATTTCGCGGGGAGCTTCATTGCGTGCCGACCGAAGAAGAGGCGGGCGCCTTATCGATTGACGACCGCTATGTCGTGCTGCTTGACGTGCCGCCGCGGCTGGCCTTGCTGTCGGCGCTTCTTGGCAGCGGGCGGCCGGCGCGCATTTACGCGGTGTTCGCCCAGCCCGAGGCGCAATTTTTCCGCACGTTTCCGACGCGCGAACATTTTAAATGGTTTTACGCCTTTTTGCATCAACACCGTTCGTTTCCGCTCGCCAAGCGCGGCGGTGAGCTGGCCCGCGCCCGCGGTTGGACGGAAGAGACGGTTCATTTTATGGCGAAAGTATTTTTAGAGCTTGACTTTATCAGCGAACAAAACGGCGTCATTTCGCTCGTTCATCAGCCGGCGAAGCGCGATTTGCACGAATCGCCGACGTACCGCCGGCGGCGGGACGAGCTCGAGGCGGAGCATCAGTTAGTCTATTCCACTTACGAGCAATTGAAACGCTGTTTGGCGGAAATGACACGTTCGCAAACGCACGAGGAGGCAAACGTATCATGGACTTAAAACAATACATTACGATTGTGCCCGATTTCCCGAAGCCGGGCATCATGTTTAAAGATATTACCACGCTGATGGACAACGGTCCGGCGTACAAATACGCGACCGACCAAATTGTTCAATATGCGCGCGAAAAACAAATCGATATCGTCGTTGGTCCGGAAGCGCGCGGCTTTATCATCGGATGCCCAGTCGCCTATGCGCTTGGCGTCGGATTTGCGCCGGTGCGCAAGGAAGGGAAGCTGCCGCGCGAAGTCGTCCGTGTGGAGTATGGCCTGGAATATGGAACAGATGTCTTGACGATGCATAAAGATGCCATTAAGCCAGGGCAGCGCGTGTTGATCACCGACGACTTGCTGGCGACGGGCGGGACGATGCGGGCGACGATCGATTTGGTGGAACAGCTCGGCGGAGTGGTGGCCGGATTGGCGTTTTTGATTGAGCTTACCGAGCTTGGCGGCCGCAAAAAATTGGAAGGCTACGACATTTTGACGCTGATGCAGTTTTAAACAGTCGACATTGTTCGCATCTTCGGATACAATAAAGAAAAAAGGGGCACTCACACATGAGTGCTCTTTCTTATTAACCGTATGAACGCAACGGACCTCTGTGCTTTGCAGCTTCAATTTTAATCGATTAAAAAGGTGATTCAACCCTATGGCCAATGAACAAGTGCTGACAGCGGAGCAAGTGTTTGAACGAGCGAGCTGTTATTTGTCGGAACAAGACGTCGCCTTTTTGAAAAAGGCGTATGAGTTTGCCAAGCACGCCCATCGCGACCAATTTCGGAAATCGGGCGAACCATACATCATCCATCCGATTCAAGTCGCGGGCATTTTGGTGGACTTAAAGATGGATGCCACGACGATCGCCGCCGGGTTTTTGCATGATGTCATCGAAGACACCGAGGCGACAAAAGAAGACCTTGAGCGCGAGTTCGGCGCGGAAGTGGCGATGCTTGTCGACGGGGTGACGAAGCTTGGAAAAATTAAATATAAATCGCAGGAAGAACAGCAGGCGGAAAACCACCGGAAAATGTTTTTGGCCATGGCGCAAGATATCCGGGTCATTTTGATCAAGCTCGCCGACCGGCTGCACAATATGCGGACATTGAAACATTTGCCGGCCGAAAAACAGCGGCGCATTGCCAATGAGACGCTCGAAATTTTCGCTCCGCTCGCGCATCGGCTCGGCATTTCGAAAATCAAATGGGAGCTTGAGGATACGGCGCTTCGCTATTTAAACCCGCAGCAATATTACCGCATCGTCAATTTAATGAAGAAAAAGCGGGCTGAGCGCGAGCAATATTTGGAGGAAGTCATTCAAGAAGTGCGCGAACGGCTCAACGAAGTGCATATTCCTTGCGAAATTTCCGGGCGTCCGAAACATATTTACAGCATTTATCGTAAAATGGTGATGCAAAATAAACAGTTTAACGAAATTTACGATTTGCTCGCTGTCCGCATCATCGTCAACAGCATCAAAGACTGCTACGCTGTATTGGGGATTATTCATACATGTTGGAAACCGATGCCCGGGCGCTTTAAAGACTACATCGCCATGCCGAAGCCGAACATGTACCAATCGCTCCATACGACGGTGATCGGCCCAAAAGGCGAGCCGCTTGAGGTGCAAATCCGCACATTTGAAATGCACCAAATCGCCGAATTCGGGATTGCTGCCCACTGGGCGTACAAAGAAGGAAAGACGATCAAGCCGAACTCGTTTGAAGAAAAGCTGTCTTGGTTTCGGGGAATTTTGGAATGGCAAAACGACGCGAGCAATGCCGAAGAGTTCATGGAATCGCTCAAGATGGATTTGTTTTCCGACATGGTGTTCGTCTTCACGCCAAAGGGCGATGTCATCGAGCTGCCGGCCGGATCGGTGCCAATCGATTTCGCTTACCGCATCCATTCGGAAATCGGCAACAAGACGATCGGGGCGAAAGTGAACGGCAAAATGGTGCCGCTTGATTACAAGCTGCAAACGGGCGACATCGTCGAAATTTTAACTTCCAATCATTCGTACGGTCCGAGCCAAGACTGGCTGAAACTGGCGAAAACGTCGCAGGCGCGCAACAAAATCCGCCAGTTTTTCAAAAAGCAACGGCGCGAAGAAAACATCGAAAAAGGCAAAGAGATGGTCGAAAAAGAGGTGCGCAGCCTCGGCTTTGAGCCGAAAGAAGTGATGACGGCCGACAACGTAAAGCGCGTCGCCGAAAAGTTCAACTTCTCGAACGAAGACGATATGTATGCGGCAGTCGGCTATCATGGCATCACAGCGGCGCAAATCGCCCATCGGTTGACGGAAAAATGGCGAAAGCAGCGCGATCTCGAGGAACAGCAGCGCAAACTGGCCGAAGCGGTCTTCGAAGCCAAGCTGCCAGCTGGCAAAAAGCGCGACTGCGGCATTCGCGTCCAAGGAATGGACAACTTGCTCATCCGTTTGTCGCGCTGCTGCAACCCGGTGCCGGGCGATGAAATTATCGGCTTCATTACCCGCGGCCGCGGCATTTCCGTCCACCGCGCCGATTGCCCGAACGTCAAGACCGAAGAAGCGGCCGATCGGTTGATTGCCGTAGAATGGGAGAGCGGAGCAAACGGCGAGCGTGAATATAACGTGGACATTGAGATCACCGGATTTGACCGCCGCGGTTTGCTGAATGAGGTGCTGCAGGCGGTGAATGAAACGCGCACCGATATTTCCGCCGTCTCGGGACGCTCAGACCACCGACATAAAATTGCGACGATCCATATGACAATCGCCATTCATAATTTGAGCCACTTGCAAAAAGTCGTCGAACGAATCAAACAAATTCCCGACATTTATTCCGTCCAGCGCTTGATGAACAACTAAGGGCGGCGAAAGGAGGGATGCAAGTGAGAGCGGTCATCCAGCGGGCGAAAGAGGCAAAAGTCACCGTCGGCGGCGAAGTCGTTGGTGCCATTGATGCGGGTTTTGTCGTCCTTCTTGGCATCACGCATGAAGATACAGAAGACGATGCTGCCTATTTGGCTGAGAAAATCGCTCATTTGCGCGTTTTTGAAGATGAAGACGGAAAAATGAACCGCTCCTTGCTTGACGTCGGCGGGGCGGTGCTGTCGGTGTCGCAGTTCACCCTTTACGGCGACTGCCGAAAAGGCCGGCGCCCGAACTTTATGGCGGCGGCCAAGCCCGACCATGCCTTGCCGCTGTATGAGGCGTTCAACGCCGCTTTGCGCGAAAGAGGCGTTCATGTAGAAACCGGCGTATTCGGTGCGATGATGGACGTATCGCTCACAAACGACGGGCCAGTCACCTTGATCATCGACAGCAGCGAGAAACTGGGAAACAGATGAAGTTTCCCGGTTTCTTTTTTATTTTCGGCGAAAAATGGGAAAGATGAAAACAAGTGCGGCGATAGAGAAAGGAGGAGCGCGATGCGGCAAACCAAAAGAGGCGAGCAGGCGCACCGGACAAACGATGTGCTGTCCGTCGACTTTCACGAATGGGTGCGGCTCGAGGCCCAATATAGAGCGTTTGAGTTGGCATCCGAATTCGGTGTGGCGCCGAAAGACGTACAAATGTTGAAAAAACAGCAGCCCCGCCCGTAAACATGGCGAGTTGGAAGGAGCGCACGGGGCGTGTGGATGTTTCGTGGGCCTAGGCGGTGTGGCCGTTCAGACGAAACAGCTGCGAATGAGCGCTGCGCATCCGCTCAACACTGATCCAGCTCGGTAGAGGAAAAAATCCATTGCATATGTATTGACAAACATATGCCCCTATATGATAATAAGTATTGGTTTAAAATTATTATAAATTAACAGTCGCAGGAGGTAGATGAAGCAATGTCTTTGGTTGGGAAAAAAGTACAACCATTCCGTGCCCAAGCGTATCACAACGGCGAATTCATCGAAGTGACAGAGCAAGACTTCATGGGGAAATGGAGCATCGTTTGCTTCTATCCAGCGGACTTTACGTTCGTCTGCCCGACGGAGCTCGAAGATTTGCAAGATCACTACGCGACGTTTAAAGAACTTGGCGTGGAAGTGTACTCGGTTTCGACCGACACTCACTTTACTCATAAAGCATGGCACGATACATCGCCAGCCATCAGCAAAATCGAATACGTGATGATTGGCGATCCTTCGCATCAACTGTCGCGCATGTTTGATGTGCTCGATGAAGAACAAGGATTGGCGCAGCGCGGCACGTTCATCATCGATCCAGACGGCGTCATTCAAGCGGTGGAAATCAATGCGGACGGCATCGGCCGCAACGCCAGCACGCTGATTGATAAAATTAAAGCGGCCCAATATGTGCGCAACCATCCGGGTGAAGTCTGCCCGGCGAAATGGAAAGAAGGAGCGGAAACGCTGAAGCCAAGCCTAGACCTCGTCGGCAAAATTTAAGGGGGGCTTAGGCGATGCTGCTGGATGCTGACATCAAGGCGCAACTAGCCCAGTATTTGCAATTGCTTGAAAATGATATTGTCTTGACGGTAAGCGCGGGAGACGACAACGTTTCCCGCGATATGCTTGCTTTAATCGATGAATTAACGGCGATGTCGCCGAAAATCAAAGTGGAAAAAGCGAAGCTGGAACGAACGCCAAGCTTCAGCGTCAATCGGGTCGGCGAAAACACCGGCATCACCTTCGCCGGCGTGCCGCTCGGCCATGAATTTACGTCCCTCGTTTTGGCGCTGCTTCAAGTGAGCGGGCGGCCGCCGAAAGTCAGCCAAGACGTCGTGGACCGCATTCAACAAATCAGGGGCAAACATCATTTTGAAACGTACGTCAGCCTGACCTGCCACAACTGCCCGGACGTCGTGCAAGCGCTCAACATCATGAGCGTGTTAAACCCGAACATTTCGCATACGATGATCGACGGGGCGGCGTTTAAAGAAGAAGTGGAGCAAAAAGGGATTATGGCCGTACCGACGGTGTTTTTAAACGGCAAACTGTTCGCGAGCGGCCGCATGTCGCTTGAAGATATCCTCGCCAAATTAGGGAGTGCTCCGGACGCTTCTTCCTTCGCCGACAAAGAGCCGTTTGATGTGCTGGTGATCGGCGGCGGCCCTGCAGGTGCGACAGCAGCCATTTACGCAGCGCGCAAAGGCATTCGCACTGGCATTGTCGCGGAGCGCTTCGGCGGACAAATTTTAGATACGCTCGGCATTGAAAACTTTATCAGCGTCAAATATACGGAAGGACCGAAGCTTGCGGCCAGCATTGAAGAACATGTAAAGCAATACAACGTCGACATCATGAGCTCGCAGCGGGCAAAACGGCTCGAGAAAAAAGACTTGATTGAAGTCGAGCTGGAAAACGGCGCTGTGTTGAAAAGCAAAACCGTTGTTATCGCAACGGGCGCCCGTTGGCGCAACCTTGGCGTGCCGGGCGAGGAAGAGTTCAAAAACAAAGGGGTCGCCTATTGCCCGCACTGCGACGGCCCGCTGTTCGAAGGGAAGCACGTGGCGGTCATCGGCGGCGGGAACTCTGGAGTCGAAGCGGCGATTGACCTCGCTGGCATCGCCAGCCATGTGACGCTGCTGGAGTTCGCCCCTGAACTCAAGGCGGATGCTGTTTTGCAAGATCGTTTGTACAGCTTGCCGAACGTAACGGTGATTAAAAACGCGCAAACGACGGAAATCACCGGCACGGACAAAGTCAACGGCTTGACGTACATTGACCGGGAAACAGGAGAAGAACATCATATCGAATTGCAAGGCGTGTTCGTGCAAATCGGCCTTGTTCCGAACACCGAATGGTTGGAAGGAACGGTGGAACGGAATCGCTTCGGTGAAATCATTGTTGATAAACGCGGCGCAACGAACATTGAAGGCGTCTTTGCCGCAGGCGACTGCACGGACAGCGCCTATAAGCAAATTATTATCTCGATGGGCTCGGGTGCAACCGCGGCGTTAAGCGCGTTTGATTATTTGATTCGCCATTAAGAGGGCCGAAGGTGGACCGCCTCTTCGATCCCATGGAGGGGCGGTTCAACGAGTCGGCTCTCTTTTTTTAACATCTTTCCGAAAGAAGTCTCCCACTTTGAAGCGAAGTGAAAGTGGGAGATGAATGTCGGTTGGCGTCAGCCAACGAATAGGATAGAATATGGCTAGAACGGACACCTTCGGAACGAAGGGAAGCGTAAAGGGTTCTTGTGTGTGGCTTACCGTTCGGCGAACACACACAAGTCGCTTGAAGCCCCCATCTCTAAGCGAAGCGTAGGTGGTGGGTAGTTCACACAAGGTGAAAAATGTGATGAGACATCAAAGTTTTTCTCTTTGCGAAAAACCATGGATCACAGCCGCTAGGACAACTTGACAAACGGCCGAGATTGTCCGTAATATAAAATTACATCTTTCTCATACGGAACAACCGATGATGGAGAAAAGTAGTTAAGGCCCACATGGCCAGAGAGGAAACGCCTAAGGCTGCGAGCGTTTCTCCATGATGGCTTAACGAAAGACACTCCGTAGGTTTCCCTTTGAACGCGCTTTGCGCCAGTAAAGGGGAACGTGTGCCATGCGTTAATGGCGACAAGCGGAAGCCGGATCGGCTTCAATTAGGGTGGCACCGCGGGAATGACGCTCTCGTCCCTATCGATGACAGGGACAAGGGCGTTTTATTTTGGGCAAAGGAGGATGAGCATGGCTTTTCAAATTCCAAGAGGGACACAAGATGTGCTGCCGGGTGACTCGGAAAAATGGCAATATGTCGAGCACATTGCCCGCAGCCTCTGCAGCCGGTATGGGTATCGGGAAATCCGGACGCCGATTTTCGAGCATACGGAGCTTTTTTTGCGCGGCGTGGGGGATACAACGGACATTGTGCAAAAAGAAATGTACACGTTCGAAGACAAAGGGGGGCGCGCGCTGACGCTCCGCCCGGAAGGAACGGCGCCGGTTGTCAGAGCGTTTGTCGAGCATAAGCTGTACGGCAGTCCGAACCAGCCGCTGAAATTGTATTACAGCGGGCCGATGTTTCGCTACGAGCGTCCGGAAGCGGGACGGTTCCGCCAGTTCGTCCAGTTCGGCGTCGAGGCGCTCGGCAGCAGCGATCCGGCGATTGACGCCGAGGTGATGGCGCTAGCGATGCATATTTACGAAGCGCTTGGCTTAAAACGGATCCGGCTTGTCATCAACAGCTTGGGCGACCTTGACAGCCGCCGGGCGCACCGAGAGGCGCTTGTTCGCCATTTTTCAAGCCGCATCCACGAGCTGTGCCCGGACTGCCAGACGAGGCTTCATACGAATCCGCTCCGCATTCTCGACTGCAAAAAAGACCGCGATCATGAGCTGATGGCGACGGCGCCGTCGATTTTGGATTATTTGAACGAAGACTCGCGTGCTTATTTTGAAAAAGTCAAACAATATTTAACTAACCTTGGCATTCCGTTTGTCATTGATTCGCGTCTTGTGCGCGGACTTGATTACTACAATCATACGACGTTCGAAATTATGAGCGAAGCGGAAGGATTTGGCGCGGCGGCGACGCTGTGCGGCGGCGGGCGTTACAACGGGCTTGTCCAAGAAATCGGCGGTCCGGAGACGCCGGGCATCGGCTTTGCCTTGAGCATCGAGCGGCTGTTGGCCGCCCTTGACGCCGAAGGTGTGGAATTGCCGGTGGAGAGCGGGCTTGACTGCTATGTCGTCGCTGTCGGTGAGCGGGCGAAAGACGAGGCGGTCCGCCTCGTTTATGCATTGCGCCGCTTTGGATTGAGGGTCGATCAAGATTATTTGGGCCGAAAATTGAAGGCGCAGCTGAAGGCCGCCGACCGGCTTGGGGCATCGTTTGTCGCCATTATCGGCGATGAAGAACTCGAGAGACAGGAAGCGGCGGTAAAGCATATGGCGAGCGGCGAGCAAACGAATGTACCGCTCGGCGAGTTGGCGCACTTTTTGCATGAACGGATCGGGAAGGAGGAGTGAGCGAATGGAACGGACGTATTATTGCGGAGAAGTGCCGGAAACGGCCGTCGGCGAGCGCGTCGTGCTCAAAGGCTGGGTGCAAAAGCGCCGCGACTTAGGCGGCCTCATTTTCATTGACTTGCGCGACCGAACGGGCATCGTCCAAGTTGTCGCCAGCCCGGACGTGTCGGCTGAAGCGCTGGCGGCAGCGGAGCGCGTGCGGAGCGAATACGTTTTAAGCGTCGAAGGAACGGTCGTCGCCCGCGCTCCGGAGACGGTCAATCCGAACATCGCGACCGGCCGCATTGAAATTCAGGCGGAACGAATCGAGATCATCAACGAGGCAAAAACGCCGCCGTTTTCGATTTCCGATGACACGGATGCGGCGGAAGACGTGCGCTTAAAATATCGGTATTTGGATTTGCGCCGCCCAGTCATGTTTCAAACACTGGCGCTTCGCCACAAAATCACAAAGACGGTGCGCGACTTTTTGGATAGCGAACGCTTTTTGGAAATTGAAACGCCGATGTTGACGAAAAGCACGCCGGAAGGGGCGCGTGACTATTTGGTGCCAAGCCGCGTCCATCCGGGCGAATTTTACGCCTTGCCGCAGTCACCGCAAATTTTTAAGCAGCTGCTCATGGTCGGCGGCGTGGAACGGTACTACCAAATCGCCCGTTGCTTCCGTGACGAGGATTTGCGCGCCGACCGCCAGCCGGAATTTACGCAAATCGACATCGAAATGTCGTTTATCGAACAAGAGGATATTATCGATTTAACCGAACGGATGATGGCTGCCGTCGTGAAAGCGGCAAAAGGGATCGACATCCCGCGCCCGTTTCCGCGCATCACGTATGACGAGGCGATGAGCCGCTACGGCTCGGACAAGCCGGATATACGCTTTGGCCTCGAGCTCGTCGACGTATCGGAAATCGTTCGTGATTCAGCGTTTCAAGTGTTCGCCCGCGCCGTCAAAGAAGGAGGCCAAGTGAAGGCGATCAACGCGAAAGGCGCTGCCCCTCGCTATTCGCGTAAAGATATTGACGCCTTAGGAGAATTTGCCGGCCGCTACGGGGCGAAAGGGCTCGCCTGGCTGAAAGCGGAAGGCGAAGAGCTGAAAGGACCGATCGCCAAGTTTTTCACCGATGAGGAACAGGCGGCGCTGCGTCGAGCGCTTGCTGTCGAAGACGGAGATTTGCTTTTGTTTGTCGCCGACGAAAAAGCGATCGTCGCCGCGGCGCTCGGCGCGTTGCGGCTGAAGCTTGGCAAGGAGCTCGGCTTGATCGACGAAGCGAAGCTCGCGTTTTTGTGGGTGACGGATTGGCCGCTTTTGGAGTATGACGAAGAAGAAGGGCGCTATTACGCCGCTCACCATCCGTTTACGATGCCGGTGCGCGACGACATTCCGCTGTTGGAGACAAACCCGGGCGCCGTCCGCGCGCAGGCGTACGACCTCGTCTTAAATGGCTATGAGCTTGGCGGCGGCTCGCTCCGCATTTTCGAGCGGGACGTGCAAGAAAAAATGTTCCGCGCCTTAGGGTTCAGCGAAGAAGAAGCGCGCCGTCAGTTCGGATTCTTGCTTGAGGCGTTTGAATACGGCACTCCGCCGCACGGCGGCATTGCGCTTGGCCTTGACCGGCTGGTGATGTTGCTCGCTGGGCGCACGAACTTGCGCGATACGATCGCGTTTCCGAAAACGGCGAGCGCGAGCTGCTTGCTTACCGAAGCGCCGGGGCCGGTCAGCGACAAGCAGCTCGAGGAGCTGCACTTGGCGGTTGTGCTTCCGGAAAACGAGTGACAGCGGCATCTGAAAAAGAAACGTTGGCAATAGGTGTTCACAAAGGCTGAAAAATGTGTTACAATCAAACTAACAACCGTCCTAATGTGTTCGTCGGATCACTGATCGTTTTGACCGAACAGTTTATGATCCGGGAGCTCGGGGTTTCCAAGCGGCGTGCACGCCTCTTCGTCACAGGGGAAGCGCAAACCTTGGAACAGGGCACCCACCTATGGGAGAGCGGGTTCAAAACGAAGGCATCGACGGCACGATTGGGACTGGCAACAGTAAGGAATCAACAACATTTCCCCTATGCGGATGGCCGCGTAGGGGTTTTGTTTTGCCAGCAAAATGCCGTTGCCTCTTTTGCTGTCTTGATGGTAGGATAAAAAGCGGCATAAACACCAATTTTGGAGCAAACGGAGAGGAGAACGATGCTGCATCAATTTTCCCGCAATGAACTCGCGATTGGCCCTGAAGGGTTGGAACGCTTAAAAAACGCCACCGTCGCCGTCCTTGGCGTCGGCGGCGTGGGGTCGTTCGCCGTCGAGGCGCTCGCCCGTTCCGGCATTGGCCGCTTGGTGCTTGTTGATCGCGATAACGTCGATATCACCAACATCAACCGGCAAATCCATGCGTTGCTCTCGACCATCGGGCGTCCGAAAGTGGAGCTCATGAAAGAGCGCATCGCCGACATCAACCCGGCGTGCGAGGTGATCGCTTTGCAAATGTTTTATACGGAAGAGACGTATGAGCAATTTTTCGCCTATGATCTGGATTTTGTCATCGATGCGTCCGACACGATTGTGTACAAAGTGCATTTGATGAAACAATGCCTCAAGCGCGGCATTCCGATCATCTCCAGCATGGGTGCGGCGAACAAAATGGATCCGACCCGGTTCCGCATTGCCGATATTTCGAAAACACACACCGATCCGATCGCGAAAGTCATCCGCGCCAAGCTGCGCAAAGAAGGGATCCGCCGCGGCATTCCGGTCGTCTTTTCCGACGAGAAGCCGGTGAAAATCCGCGAAGATGTCCGCCAGGTTGTCGGCAATGACGCTTCGCCGATCCGCAAGGCGAAAATGCCGCCGTCTTCGAATGCTTTCGTTCCATCAGTTGCCGGGCTCATTATGGCTTCCTACGTGATAAATCGTCTATTAGAGGGAATTCCTATAAGGCGCGTTGGCGACGATTGAACTCTTCCACCTTCATCCTATTTCGCGCAGGAGACTCCCACTTCAACGACCAAAGGGAGGAAGTGGGAGAGGAATGCGCGTTCCCCCTTTCTTTTGTGGTATGATAGAATAAAGACGTGGAGAAAACCGTTCAATAAAGGCACTCCAATAACGGCTGCTCGATGGATGGAGTTGGTTGCAGGAAACGTTGCAACCGTCAAATATCGAGCGTAGGTCTGTCTGTTGTGTGTGGAAGCCAAGTACTGCCAACAGACACACCGAGAGAATCGGTAACGATGCAGGCATGACCTGCGTCGTTGGGCAGCTGTCAACCTGCCCCCTGATGCAACCCCAAGTCAAGGAAGGAGGACGAAGTCCGCTCGCACTTCTGGGGAGTGGCAAGCCCCCACTTCAAGCGTGAGCGAAGTGGGGGTAGTTGACTTCGAACAAAATGGGAAGGCGAAGGTTCCTGTAAACATCCGGTGCATTCACCGGTTTGTTGCGGGCGCTGTCCGTCGTTCCAGCGGTGAAAACGTGTCCCGATACTTTGTTGGGGCACCTTCTTTTTTTATGAATGGGCGAGCGATTCGTTCGATCCGTTCGCCTCGGCGGCAAACAGCTCGGCAAGAGAGAAGCGGTCGCCTTCTTCGGAAGCGAGCTGGCGGGCGCGAGCCATGATTTTCACGAGCGCCTCATAATCTTCTTGCACGGTGGTCTGCCTCGTTTCAAGGCGTTCGAGTTTTTGAGCAAGCTGTTCGTTCCGCGCCTGCCATTCCGCCCGCTCGCGTTTCAGGCGCTCGTTGTCTTGGCGGATCGCTTCCATCTCCTCGATGCCGCGCCGCAATGTTTGCAAAAATGAAATGCACTGCTCCAGTGTCAATGGGGCTGCCGGGAGAAAAGGCGATGACCCTTCGGCGCCGTCCCGTTCTCCAGAAGGACTCCAAGCAGCAACCGTATTGTCTTTTTGCCACTTTTTCATCATTTCGAGCGCCCGTTTCCGTTCTTTCCGCTGCTTTTTTGCCTGTTCGATCGCCTCAACGTACCGTTTGCGCACCTCGGCGTTCCAACGGAATCCGCATGCTGCCGCTGTGCGGTGCAGTTGTCTCCCAACGACTTCAAAAGCGGCAAGTTGCGTTTTTCCTTCGCGTATATATTGCAGCACCGTTTCAGCCAACAGTACATCTTCTTCATGTGACCAAGCATCCTGTCTTGTTTTCATGTTGTCCACCCCATCAAATGGTAATGTTGATATGGTCATAGTTTTTCCGTTTGATTTCCACTTTAAACTTCGCCCTTTTCATTTTTCCCATTTTCATGTATCATAGAAATAGTTTTGTATGACCGGTCAGTTCAAAATAATTAGACTGATTGGTCAAAATCGTGGGATGAGAGGTGGCATGATGACGTTTTTGACTAGGTTCAGTTTGAAAAATGCGGCAGCTGTGTTTGTATGTTCGTTTTTGCTCATGTTTCTAGGACTGTATTCCTTCTCCTCCTTGAAGGTCGATTTGCTGCCGAACATTGAATTTCCCCAGTTGTCGATTGAAGCGGTCTATCCTGGGGCTTCTCCGCAAGACGTGAATGAGGAGGTCACGGCCAAGCTCGAGGAAAAACTGAAGTCCCTTGACGGGCTTAAGCAAATGCAGAGTTCTTCCTATGAAGGAATGGCTGTTATCAATCTTGAATTCCCGTTTCGGACAGATATGGAGAAAATGGAGCGGCAGGTCGAATCGCTCATTGATAAGGCAGGATTGCCCGATCATGTCCAAACGGAAGTCAATCGGTTTTCATTCGGTTCCATCCCGGTTTTCAACATTTCCTTGTTTGCCAAAAACGAAACCGATCTGCAAACGTTGCTGGAAACCGAAGTGATTCCAGAATTGAATAAAATCGACGGGGTGAATTCCGTTTCGATCGGTGGAGACAGCGAGCGCCTCATCCGGATCACAGTCGATCGGAAAAAGGCCGCTCAGGCGGGATTGACCTTGTCAGAGATTAAAAACCAAATCAATGAAAAGGTGTTGGCGTTCCCGGCTGGAACGTTGCAAACCGATACATGGCAAATTCCGGTTCGCGTCGAGGAAAAATTGAACACCATCCATGAGTTGAAAAATCTGAAACTCGTGCCGACAGCTGTTCCTATGGCGGCGAATGGATTGCAGCGCGTCTCTCCCGTGAAGCTTGGGGATATTGCGACGATTGAGGAAGTCAACGAGCAAAGCGAATTCACCCGCTATAATTTGAAGCCATCGCTGTCGATGGCCGTGACGAAAAAACAAGATGCCAATACGATTGAAGTGGCAGACCAAGTGATCAACGTGCTGAATTCCTACAAACATCAGTTTGATTATTCCATCGGGTTTGATTCGTCAGCTGGCATCAAACAATCCGTTGAATCGCTTGTCCGTGAAGGGCTGCTCGGGGCGCTGTTCGCTTCGTTGGCCGTCTTGCTCTTTTTGCGCAACGTTCGGGCGACTGTGATTGCCATCGTCTCGATTCCGCTCTCGCTGCTTGTATCGGCCATTTTTCTCAATCGTATGGATATTACCCTCAATGTCATGACGCTTGGCGGCATGGCCGTCGCCGTCGGCCGAGTCGTGGATGACAGCATTGTCGTGATCGAAAATATTTTCCGCCGCGTCCGCCGGGAGAAAACAGGCATGAGCGATGATTTAGTCGAGCAATCAACGAAAGAAATTGTCAAAGCGATTGTGTCCTCGACCATCACAACGGTTGTCGTCTTTTTGCCTCTCGGGCTTGTTGGGGGCATTACAGGGGAATTTTTCCTGCCTTTTGCCTTGACGATTACGTTTGCCCTGTTGGCCTCTTTGTTGGTGGCCGTGACGGTTGTGCCGATTTTAGCGAAATTTTCGTTCCGCCGTGTGCCGCCAGAGGAAAAAGAAGGAGCGCTTCAGCGTCTGTATGGCCGAATCATTGAATGGGCGCTCAACCATAAAGCGATTGTCTTTGTGTTGTCGGTTGTGCTATTGGTTGGTTCATTGGCGCTCGTGCCGAAACTTGGATTTACGTTTTTGCCGAACGAAGAGCAGAAAACGCTGGTGGCGAGCATTGAACTGCCGGCTTCCACATCGGTGGTCAAAACGAATGATGTGTCGTTGGAGATGGAAAAGATGTTTTTAAAACGAAGCGATGTCGAGAGCGTCACCGCCGCAGTGGGAAGCCGCGATTTCCGCACAGGATTGAAACGGCCCAATCAAGCCAGCTATTATATTCTATTAAAGGACAGCGCTGACACCGCGAAAACCGTGGCCGTTCTCGAAAAAGAAATGCGCCGCATCGCCAATCAGCTCGCGCCCGGGGCCAAAGTGGGCGTGCAAGAGATGTCGAGCGGAGGGCCGCCAACGAATAATAACGTGAATATTGACTTATACTCCAATGACTTGGAGGCGCTCCAAACAGCAGCCAAACAGGTCGAGACGTATTTAAAACAACGCGATGATGTCAAAGATGTGACGAATAACTTGACGGAAAAGCAAAAACAAGTGATTGTCGCCATTGATCCGGAAAAGGCGGCCGCTTATGGCGTTTCGGGCATGCAATTGCTCGGGGCGGTGGCCGATGCAACCAAACCGGTCGATGTAGGGACGCTGAAACTCGGCGGCAAGGATGAGCAAGTCGAACTTTCGTATGATGAAACGTTGGGATCGATCGATGAGTTGAAAGAGCTTCCGATCGTGACGAGAAACGGAGTGATTCCACTTTCAGCTGTCGCCGAAGTGAAAGAGGCGGACGTGTATACGTCCATTCAAAAGCTGGACGGAAAAGTGTTTGCCCGCGTATCCGCCCAGATTGTCGGCGACAACATTCAGAAAGTCACGAATGATATTTCGAAACATGTAAATGATTTGAAGATCCCATCCGATGTCACAGTGAAAACGGGCGGCGGAAGCGATGAGACGGTGCAGACGTTCCGCGAGCTCGGTGTGGCCATGGCGGCGGCCATCGGGCTTGTGTATTTGACGATGCTGATTACATTTGGCAAAGTGCGGGTGCCGCTGATCATTTTATCTTCCCTTTTGTTTGTTCCCATCGGTTCGCTGTTTGCTTTGTATGTGGCCGATGAGCCGCTTTCCATCAGCGTCATGATCGGCTTGTTGATGCTCATTGGCATCGTGACGACCAATGCGATCGTGCTGGTGGATCGAATCGGGCAAAACCGCGAACAAAAACGGATGACGGTGCGAAGCGCCATCATTGAAGCCGGCAAAATACGGCTGCGGCCGATTTTAATGACAGCCTTTGCGACTGTGACAGCGCTCATTCCGCTTGCGCTGACGAATGAGGCCGGCACGTTGATTTCGAAAGGGCTGGCCATCACTGTCATCGGCGGCCTGACGTCGTCGACGTTATTGACGCTTGTGTTCATTCCTGCGATGTATGAGGCGTTTTTCTTCCGGACGGCAAAACGCGAACCGATGGCAAAATGACAGGGCTGGATGGCCGGATAACGGGCCGTCCGGCATTTTTTTTCATGGCAAGATCGACTATAATGGACATGAAGAAGGAGTAAGGAAGGAGAAAACATTGGGACGGAAAGAGGACATCATTGAAACGGCGATGAAATTATTCGCCGAAAAAGGCTATCACGCTGCCTCCATGCAGGAAATCGCCGAACGGAGCGGAGTAGCCAAAGGTTCGATTTACAATTATTTCAAATCAAAAGAAGAGTTGGCTGTATCGATTTTCCGCTACCATTATGAAGTCTTGTTTCACCAGCTTAAACAAATCGAGGCTGATCCCTCCTTAACCGCGCGCGAGCGGTTAAGGCGTCAGTTGACTGTACAAATCCAGCTGTTTGACGAACATAAAGAGCTGGTGCAAATGCAGTTGGGCGAACAAGCCGTGAAGGTGAGCCATGAGGTGCAGCATCTGGTGTTTCGCATCCGCGCCCATACGCTCCACTGGTATCGCCGGGCGATTGAAGACATATACGGCGAACAAGTGCGTCCAGTTTCGTTTGATTGCGCGACGATGCTCAACGGAATGCTGAAAGAATATCTGATTTACTTGGCGGTAGACCGAAAGCCGCTGCTTCCTGAGAAGCTTGCCCCCTTCTTGCTCGATCGGCTTGATGCCATCGTTGCCAGCCTGCTTGACGGCAAGACGGGGTTGCTCGATGAAACGATGATGGCGGATTACATGGCTGCGGCGACCCAAGAGCGGAGTCAATGGAAAGAACGGGCCATCAGCTGTTTAGAGCGCATGGCGGCGATGCGTCCGGTTGAAGACGATATTCTTCGCTCGCTGCGCTTATTGAAGGAAGAACTCGAGAAAGGGGAGACAGCTAGGCGGTTTATGGTGGAGGCGCTTTTGCTCTATTTGGCGAAATACTCGCTTCCGCTGTACAATGAGTTGAAGGAGGCCATTGAACGCTATTTTGATTAAAACCACCGCTCTTCCCACGGGGAGACGCCCCATTCGCCGAAAATGAATAGGCGGCATCGGAGGATGTCTGTGAACATAGCGTCATCAATCTCAAGGAGGGGGTCGGCATGCCCAAAACGACGGAGCCGCTTGCTTGGCGGATGCGGCCGCGGACGATCGATGAGATCGTTGGGCAACAGCACATCATTGGCCCTAGTACGCCGCTTTATAAAATGGTCAAAAAAGGTCATGTTCCCTCGCTTTTGCTTTACGGAGAGCCGGGGACAGGGAAGACGTCACTCGCTTACGCCATTGCCCGCACCGCCGGGCGCGAATGGGTCGCCATCAATGCGACGACCGCCGGCAAAAAGGAAATCGAAGAGGCAGTCGAAGCGGCGCGTTGGTCGGGCAATGTCCTCTTATTTATCGACGAAATCCATCGGCTGAATAAAGCGCAGCAAGACGTTTTGTTGCCGCATCTCGAATCCGGGCTCGTGACCTTGATTGGCGCCACAACGGAAAACCCGTTTCACGAGGTCAATCCCGCCATTCGCAGCCGCTGCGGGCAAATCCAACAACTGAAACCGCTCAAGCCGGATGACCTCATGATCATTCTGAAACGGGCGCTCGCTGATCCGGAACGAGGGGTCGGCGAGCCGCCGGTTGTCATTGACGAGTCGTTGTTATGGCGCATCGCCGAGGCAGCCGGTGGGGATGCGCGCGTCGCGCTTTCGCTTCTGGAGGCGGCGGTTGCGGCTGCCGATGAGCGCCACGGCCGCTTGTATATTGATGAGGATATCGTGGCTTCATGCACCGCAAACCGCGGTTTTACCCATGACAAATATGGCGATCATTATTATTCGTTGTTGTCCGCGTTTCAAAAAAGCGTGCGCGGCAGCGATGCCGATGCCGCGCTTCATTATTTGGCCCGTCTGCTTGAAGGCGGAGACTTGGCGGCCGTTTGCCGGAGATTGCTTGTGATGGCTTATGAGGATATCGGACTTGCCAATCCGATGATGGGAGTGAAAGTACAGGCAGCGGTCGAAGCGGCGGAACGCCTCGGGCTGCCGGAAGCGCGCATTCCGCTCGCGGTTGTGACGATTGAACTCTGTTTAAGCCCGAAATCCAACAGTGCTTACAAGGCGCTGGACGCTGCCATTGCCGATGTCCGTTCCGGCAAGCTTGGCGATATTCCGGATCATTTAAAAGACGCTCATTACAAAGGGGCGGCTGCACTCGGGCGTGGACAAGGCTACTTGTATCCGCACGATTATCCGAACAGCTGGGTGGCGCAAACGTATTTGCCCTCCGCTCTGGAAGGCGTCCGCTATTATGAACCGAAAGAGCATGGCGAGGAAAAACATTACGCCAAAGTGTACCGGCGGCTTGAGCAGTTGAAACAAGAGGTCAAGGTTCAGCCGTGAAGGGAAAGGGATTTTTATGATATAATAACACAGGCGTTTCATGCTCGCTTTGACCGAGCTGACCGGATGGAACGTGGCGTACATTCGCATCGGGATCGAAGCGTTCGTGCTGTTGGCCGGCTGGTTGCTCGGCGGCCCGGTGTCGTTTGGCACGTTCCTTTTTTGTGTGACGATCGGTTCGATTGCCGGCTTGGCGCTGCCGCAATGCCAAAAGGTCGCAAGCCGCCTGCTTGGACCGGCCGCCGGCACTCGGACGCAAGGGTTAAGCCGTTAGGAGGGATATGAATGAAGATTTCGACGAAAGGCCGATATGGCTTGACGATTATGATTGAATTGGCCAAAAAATATGGCGATCGTCCGATCTCGCTTCGTTCGATCGCCAAGGCGAACAATTTATCCGAACATTATTTAGAGCAGCTCGTCACGCCGCTGCGCAACGCCGGGCTCGTCAAAAGCATTCGCGGAGCGTATGGCGGCTATGTGCTTGCTGAACATCCGGCGAAAATCACCGCCGGCGACATTTTGCGCGTGTTGGAGGGGCCGCTGGCCCCGGTCGAGGAGCTCGAGGAGGAAGAGCCGGCGAAGCGCGAGCTATGGATTCGCATCCGCGATGCGGTCGAGGAAGTGCTCGACAGCACAACGCTCGAAGATTTGGCGAAGTATAGCGACGGGGATGAAGGGGCATATATGTTTTATATTTAAGCATACAGAAAGGAAAGGAGAATGGCCGTTGGAACGGATTTATTTGGACCATGCGGCAACTTCCCCGGTCCATCCAGACGTGGCTGCCGGTATGGTCCAGTGGATGACGGAACAGTTCGGCAACCCGTCAAGCATCCATCATTTTGGACGGCAGAGCCGCCGCGCGGTCGATGAAGCGAGGGCTGTCATCGCCCGCTCGATTGGGGCGAAAGAGACGGAGATTGTGTTTACAAGCGGCGGCACGGAAGCAGATAACTTTGCGGTCATCGGAACGGCCATAGCGAACCGCGGCCGCGGCAATCATATCATTACAACCGCCATCGAGCATCATGCGGTGCTGCGCGCTTGTGAATATTTAGAGACGCAAGGGTTTGAGGTCACGTATTTGCCCGTTGACGAACAAGGGACGGTATCGGTCGAGGATGTCAAGGCCGCGCTGCGCGATGAGACCGTTTTGGTGTCGGTCATGTTTGCCAACAACGAAGTCGGCACGATCCAGCCGATTCGCGAAATCGGGGCGCTGCTTCGCGATCATCCGGCTTATTTCCATACGGACGCCGTCCAGGCGTACGGGCTTCTTCCGATCGATGTGAATGAATACGGGATCGATTTGCTGTCGATTTCCGCTCATAAAATCAACGGCCCGAAAGGAAGCGGCGCGCTTTATGTCCGGGAAACGGTCCGCATCACTCCGCTCCTTTTCGGCGGCGAACAGGAGCGGAAGCGGCGCGCCGGCACGGAAAACGTCCCCGGCATCATCGGCTTGGCGCAGGCGGCGGAAATCGCTGAGCGAACAAGGGAAGAGAAACGTCGGCAATATGCGGCGTGGCGCGAGGCGATGCTTGCGATTTTCCGCTCCTCAGGGATCGACTATGCGGTCAACGGCCGCCCGGATGGCCTGCCGCATATTTTGAATGTCGCCTTCCCGGGAACGAATGTCGAATCGCTGCTCGTGAACTTGGATTTAGCCGGCATTGCCGCCTCGAGCGGGTCAGCATGCACCGCCGGGTCAATCGACCCGTCGCACGTGCTTGTCGCGATGTGCGGAAAAGAGTCGGAGCGCATCCGTTCGTCTGTGCGCTTCAGCTTCGGGCTCGGCAATACGATGGAACAAATCGAGCGGGCGGCCGAGGAAACCGTGAAGATCATAAAGCGGCTCACAAACCGCTAAAGGGGGGAAACAGCATGAACAAAGCGCCGCACGAAACGCGCGTCGTCGTCGGCATGTCCGGCGGGGTCGACTCGTCGGTCGCTGCGCTGCTATTGAAAGAACAAGGATATGATGTGATCGGCATTTTTATGAAAAACTGGGATGACACCGATGAAAACGGCGTTTGCACGGCGACTGAGGACTACGAAGATGTCGTGCGCGTCTGCAACCAAATCGGCATCCCGTATTATGCGGTCAATTTTGAAAAACAGTATTGGGACAAAGTGTTTACGTACTTTTTGAATGAATACAAAGCCGGGCGCACGCCGAACCCGGACGTGATGTGCAATAAGGAAATTAAGTTCAAGGCGTTTTTAGAGCACGCCATGTCGATCGGCGCCGATTACATCGCAACCGGCCATTACGCCCGCGTCGAGTTTCGCGATGGTGAATATAAAATGCTGCGCGGAGCCGACCCGAACAAAGATCAAACGTACTTTTTAAACCAGCTCGGCCAAGCTCAGCTGTCGAAAGTGATGTTTCCGATCGGCCATTTGCAGAAAGCGGACGTGCGCCGGATTGCGAAAGAGGCTGGGCTCGCCACCGCTGGAAAAAAAGACAGCACGGGCATTTGTTTTATCGGTGAACGCGATTTCAAAGAATTTTTGAGCCATTATTTGCCGGCCCAGCCGGGAGTGATGAAAACGCTCGATGGCGAAGTGAAAGGGCGGCATGACGGCGTCATGTATTACACGATCGGCCAGCGCCACGGCCTTGGCATCGGCGGCAGCGGCGAACCGTGGTTTGTCGTCGGCAAAGATGTGCGCGAAAATGTGCTGTATGTCGCCCAAGGGTTTGAAAACGAATATTTGTATTCCACCTCGCTAAAGGCGGTCGATGTCAACTGGGTGTCTGACCGCAAGCCGGAAGCGCCGTTCCGTTGCACGGCGAAATTTCGCTATCGTCAGCCTGATGTCGGCGTGACGGTCCACCCGCTTGCGGACGGCGGGGCGGAAGTCGTGTTTGATGCGCCGGCGCGGGCGGTGACGCCGGGGCAGGCGGTTGTTTTTTACAACGGCGAGGAATGCCTCGGCGGCGGCACGATCGATGAAGTGTTCCGCAACGGCGAAAAGCTTTGGTATGTTGGTTGACGGATGTGCCGGTGCGCACGATCTTCAATCAGGCTATTAGGCTGGGGGCCGTTGCTTGAAAATCACGTTGAATCAGGGGGGATGGGCGATGGCCAATTTCAACGAACAAGGCTTGGCGTATATGCGCGAGGGGAAGTATGAGGAAGCCATCCGCTGTTTTTCCGCTGCGGTCGAACAGCATCCGGACGATCCGGCCGGGTACATTAACATCGGCACGGTTCTCGTTGCTGCCGGTGAAGAAGAGAAGGCGCTTGACTGTTTCCGACAGGCGCTGAAAATTGACAAGAAGGCGGCGGCCGCGTATTACGGCATGGGTACAGTGCATTATAAGCGTGAGCAGTTCGCGAAAGCGAAAGATATGTTTGAGCGCGCGCTTGGGCTTGGTCTTGACGATGCCGATACGCATTTTATGCTCGGCATGTCCTTATGGCGGCTCGAGATGCCGCGGCTGGCGCTGCCGTATTTGCAGCGCGCGGCTGAGCTGAACGAGACGGATGCCGAAGCGCTGTTTCAGCTTGGCCTTTGCCTCGCCACGCTCGATTATGTCGATGAGGCGAAGCGTTATTTCGAAAAAACGTTGGAACTCGATCCGCGCCACGCTGATGCGTACTACAATTTAGGCGTCATTTATGCGTACAAAGATGAGCTCGATGCCGCCCGCCATATGTTTGCCGCTGCCTTGGAAGCCAAGCCCGATCACGTGCTTGCCGGATACGGAAAGAAACTGATGGAAAAGCGGCTTGCGCCGTAAAAAGGCAGGGGGATGGCTGTTGCAAGAGCAACAAATCCTCGCCCTTGACGGACGCACGTTCATTAAAGGATTGTGCTTGGCGGTCATTTTTCATAACGAGGAAACATTGTACACGGTCGTCCGCGTGCGTGTTGAGGAAACGAATGAAGCGCCCGTTGAGGAGGAAGTCGTCGTCACCGGCTATTTTCCGCGTTTAAACGAAGGGGACGTCTACATCTTTTACGGACAATTCCGCCAACATCCGCGTTTTGGCCGCCAATATGCGGCTAGTCAGTTCCGCAAACAGCTTCCGAACACGAAAGAAGGAGTCATTCATTATTTATCGAGCGGTTTGTTTAAAGGAATCGGCAAAAAAACGGCTGCGGCGATTGTCGAGACGCTCGGCGAAAACGCGATCGCCGCGATTTTGCGCGACCCCAAGGCGCTAGAGCGTGTGCCGAAGCTGACGAAAAAAAAGGCGAAGCAGCTGTACGATGCGCTTCGCGCCCACGAAGGGCTTGAGCAAACGATGATCGCCCTCGCCCAGCTCGGTTTTGGCCCGCAGCTGGCCATGAAAATTTACCAAGCGTATGGCGAAGAAGCGATTGACATCATCCACGAGAACCCGTACCAGCTCGTTGAGGATATCGAAGGGATCGGCTTTGGCCGCGCTGATGAAATCGGGCGCCAGCTCGGCATTTCCGGCAGCCATCCGGCCCGGCTGCGCGCCGCCTCGTTGTTTGTTCTTGAACAGGCGTGCTTGCAGGAAGGGCACGTTTATTTGCGCGAGGAAGAGCTGATGGAGCGCATCGGGGAGCTGCTTGACGGAAGGCTGAGCGGTGCGGTGGATGGACGAGCGATCAGCCAAACGCTTCTGATGTTAAGCGAGGAAGGGAAGCTGATCGCCGAGCAAGGGCGTTATTATCTCCCTTCCCTTTACTTCGCCGAGAAAGGGATCGTCTCCAACATTAAGCGGCTGCTCGGGCAGACGCCGCCGTCGGCGTTTGCCGAGTCGGAGTTTTTGCTGGCGCTTGGGGCGCTTGAGGAACGGCTTGGCATGCAATATGCCCCCCAGCAAAGGGAAGCGATCCAACAAGCGCTTTCTTCGCCGCTGTTTATTTTGACCGGCGGTCCGGGAACGGGGAAAACGACGGTCATCAAAGGCATCGTCGAGCTGTTTGCCGCCCTAAACGGCCTGTCTCTTGACCCGGCTGACTACAAACAAGGCGAGCCGTTTCCGGTGCTGCTGGCCGCACCGACCGGCCGAGCGGCGAAGCGGATGAGCGAGGCGACCGGGCTGCCGGCGGCGACGATCCACCGCTTGCTCGGCTGGAATGGGGCGGAAGGGTTCAGCCGCGACGAGAACGAACCGATTTCCGGCAAGCTGCTTGTCATCGATGAGATGTCGATGGTCGACACGTGGCTCGCCAACCAGCTGTTAAAAGCCGTGCCAAACGGCATGCAAGTCATTTTCGTCGGCGATGAGGATCAATTGCCATCCGTCGGGCCAGGGCAAGTGCTGAAAGACTTGCTCTCTTCAGGCGTCATTCCGTTCGCTCGGTTGACCGAGGTGTATCGCCAGGCGGAAGGATCATCGATCATCGAGCTTGCCCATAAGATGAAGCGCGGCGTCGTGCCGGACGATTTGACCGCTCCGAAGGCAGACCGTTCCTTCATCCGCTGCCGTGCGGGCCAGGTCGTCGATGTCGTGCGGCAAATCGCGGACAACGCGCGCAAAAAAGGGTTTTCCGTCAAAGATATTCAAGTGCTCGCCCCGATGTACCGTGGTCCAGCGGGCATTGACCAATTGAACAAAGCGCTTCAAGAGCTGTTCAACCCGCCGGCTGAGGGGAAGCGGGAGCTGTCGGTCGGTGAGGTCGTCTACCGCGTCGGCGATAAGGTGCTGCAGCTCGTCAATCAACCGGAAGACAATGTGTTTAACGGCGACATCGGCGAAATCGTTGCCATTTTTTACGCCAAAGAAAATATCGAAAAGCAAGACTTGCTCGTCGTCTCGTTTGATGGCATTGAAGTGACGTACACACGGCAAGATTTAGGACAAATCACCCATGCGTACTGCTGTTCGGTTCATAAGGCGCAAGGAAGCGAGTTTCCAATCGTCATTTTGCCCGTCGTCAAAAGCTATTACCGGATGTTGAAACGGAATTTGTTGTATACTGCGGTGACAAGAAGCAAGCAGTTTCTCGTTTTATGCGGGGAAGAGGAAGCGTTTCGATTCGGCGTCGCAAAACAAAGCGACGGAGCGCGCCAGACGGCGCTCGCTGAGAAGCTGGCGGGGGCGGCGGCTCCGTTTGTCGAGGTCGAACTGCCGTTTGAAGAGGCGAACATGGGGATGGAAAACGTTACGCCGTATGACTTTATGGGCGATGAGCCAAGCTAAAGGTGGCTGGAAAGGTGGGAGAACGATGCGGACGTTTTCCGACATCAAGGGCCTTCCCATTTATGAACAAACGACGGGAAAAATGGTCGGAACGATCGCTGACATTTGGTTTACCAGCCACGGCGCGGTCAAAGGGCTTGTCGCGGAACAGGACGGTTTGTTCGGCCGCCGCCGCTATTTGCCGCTTTCAGCCGTGCAGTCGTTCGAAAACGACCGAGTCATCATCTGTGATGCAGATAGCTTCCAGCCGTTTCCTTCTCCTGACAGCGGCCACTCTCTTTACGGCGAACGCGGCCTCGCCGGCAGCATGGTTGTCGCCGCGGACGGAACAACGATCGGACTGTTGGATGACGTATATTTTGACGGGCAATTGGGCAAAATTGACGGATACGAGATCAGCGAGGGATTTTTTTCCGATTTGACCGAAGGAAAGAAACGAATGGAGCTCGCTCCGTTCACCGCCAGAGAAGGCGTGGTCACCGTGGAAACAACGATGTAAGGAGAGTGGCTGTCCATGCTCATTTGCCCGAATTGCAAACGAAAAAATTTAGGGAAAATCGGCGTCAACCAGTACTACTGCTGGGATTGCTTTATTGAGCTGTCCGTCTCGAAAGGGATGATCCACGCCCATCAAGTGGAAGAAGACGGAACGTTGAGTTCCCTTGACGACTTGTTTGACGACCACGAACGCACGATCCAATTTTAGGGGGGACACGCATGAACCGGATGATGACGTCGCTGTTAGCAGTCGGATTAGGCGTCGCCGCTTATCAGCTCGCCCAACGAAACGATTGGATGAACGGTCGCACGATGCGGAGGATGCGCCGCCGCTTGATGCAAGCGATCCGCTGACGGCGCTGCCGCCCTCGCCTTTGCGCGGGGGCGGCGCCTTGTGGCTGTCAAATAGTGCTAAAAGCGGTGAAGGCATATTTCTCGCCGCATCTCCTACACTAAACGGTAGGAGGTGTGGCGATGGGCGAGCAACAATGGCTGTCGTTCTTTCGCATCGGAAAATGGCTGCTGATTACG
The DNA here is from genome assembly GCF_030414215.1 of Geobacillus zalihae. Taxonomy (NCBI): domain Bacteria; kingdom Bacillati; phylum Bacillota; class Bacilli; order Caryophanales; family Anoxybacillaceae; genus Geobacillus; species Geobacillus zalihae. The sequence continues at coordinate 2,567,652 of NZ_CP129217.1, read as the reverse complement.
GCAATCATCTATTTGATCGTTCGGATGAAAGACGTTTGGTGGCCGGTCATCGATTTTATCGCAACGGTGTTGACGCCGTTTTTGCTGGCGTCGTTTATTACGTATTTGCTCTACCCGCTTGTGGAATCCATCCATCGCAAAGGAATGCCGCGCGCCCTTGCCATTTTGTTGATTTATTTGTTGTTTTTCGGTTTGGTCGGCTACGGCTTGTACCGCGGCGTGCCGCTATTCATCGCCCAGTTGCGTGAACTGGATGAACAGCTGCCGTCTTTGATGAATACATACCGCCAATGGGTGCGCCACATCCACGACGAGACGTCGAATTGGCCGCTTGAGGTGCACACACGCATCGAGGGGATGTTTGCCGAGATCGAGCAAGCAGCGGCGGCCGCCGTCGCGATGGCGATTCATGCCGCCAAATCGTTCATCGGTTCGGCGGCGACGCTGTTGATCATTCCGTTTATCGTCTTCTATATGTTAAAAGACATCGATGTGTTGAAAAAAGCGGTTTGGTACATGACACCGAAGCGGTGGCGTGGGCCGGGGATGGCGTTTTTGAAGGATGTCGATGAATCGCTCGGCGGCTACATTCGCGGCCAGCTGTTCGTCTGTGCGGCGATCGGTCTGGCGGCGGCGCTCGGCTTGTGGCTTGCCGGCATGGATTATCCGCTGTTGCTCGGCTTTGTCATTGGCGTGACGAACATCATCCCGTATTTTGGCCCGCTGATCGGCGCCGTTCCAGCGGTCATTTTGGCTGCCACCGTCTCGCTGAAAATGGTCGTGATCGTGCTTGTCATCATTTTTACCCTGCAGTTTTTAGAAGGGAACGTTTTGTCGCCGCTGATCGTCGGCAAAAGCGTGCATATGCATCCGCTTGCCATTATGCTCGCCCTCTTTGCCGGCGGTGAACTCGCCGGCGTGCTCGGCCTCATTCTTGCCGTTCCGACGGCGGCGGTGCTGAAAGTGGCCATCGCCCATTGGAAAGAGCATTATGCTTCGCATTGACAAATGCTCTCTGCTTGTCTATAATCTTTCAATGAAAAAAGCGAATACATAACGCGATGACGGATCGAGTATGTTGCAGTCCATCTTAACGCGCGAGTTCGCGCACAGAGAGGAATTTCCGCGGCTGAAAGAAATTCCAGATGAAGGGCAACAGAAGGCTAATCCGGAGCGCAGGCAAAACCTGACGCAAGGCTGCGTTACGGCCAAAGAGGTGATGGGCGTTTTTTGCCCATAAACAGGGTGGTACCGCGAGCATAACTCTCGTCCCTGCAGGGGATGGGAGTTTTTTTATATAAAAGGCGAAAGGGGAGGATCATCATGAAAAAGCTGACATCCGCCCAAGTGCGGCGCATGTTTTTAGAGTTTTTCCAAGAAAAAGGCCATGCGGTTGAGCCGAGCGCATCGCTCATTCCGGTCGACGACCCGTCGCTGTTGTGGATCAACAGCGGCGTCGCGACGTTGAAAAAATACTTTGACGGGCGCATCGTTCCGGAAAACCCGCGCATTTGCAACGCGCAAAAATCGATCCGCACCAACGACATCGAAAACGTCGGGAAAACGGCGCGCCACCATACGTTTTTTGAAATGCTCGGCAACTTTTCGATCGGCGATTACTTCAAGCGTGAAGCGATCCATTGGGCATGGGAGTTTTTGACGAGCGACAAATGGATCGGTTTTGATCCGGAACGGTTGTCCGTCACCGTCCATCCGGAAGACGAGGAAGCGTACAACATTTGGCGCAACGAAATCGGCTTGCCAAAAGAGCGGATCATTCGCCTTGAAGGCAACTTCTGGGACATCGGCGAAGGCCCGAGCGGTCCGAACACGGAAATCTTTTACGACCGCGGCGAAGCGTTCGGCAACGACCCGAACGATCCGGAGCTGTACCCAGGCGGGGAAAATGACCGCTATTTAGAAGTATGGAACCTTGTCTTTTCGCAGTTTAACCATAACCCGGACGGCACGTACACGCCGCTGCCGAAGAAAAACATCGACACCGGCATGGGCTTGGAGCGGATGTGCTCGATTTTGCAAGACGTGCCGACGAACTTTGAAACCGACTTGTTTATGCCGATCATCCGCGCCACCGAGCAAATTTCCGGCGAGCGGTATGGCGAAGATCCGGACAAAGACGTCGCCTTTAAGGTGATCGCCGACCATATTCGCGCCGTGACGTTCGCGATCGGCGACGGGGCGCTGCCGTCAAATGAGGGCCGCGGTTATGTGCTGCGCCGCCTGCTCCGCCGCGCGGTGCGCTATGCGAAACATATCGGCATTGAACGTCCGTTTATGTACGAACTCGTCCCGGTCGTCGGCGAGATTATGCACGACTACTATCCGGAGGTGAAAGAAAAAGCCGATTTCATCGCCCGCGTCATCCGGACGGAAGAAGAACGGTTCCATGAAACGCTCCATGAAGGGCTCGCCATATTGGCGGAGGTGATCGAAAAGGCGAAAGAGCAAGGAAGCCGTGTCATTCCGGGCGAGGAAGCGTTCCGCCTGTATGATACGTACGGCTTTCCGATCGAGCTGACGGAAGAGTACGCCGCTGAAGCGGGCATGACGGTCGACCATGCCGGATTTGAGCGCGAGATGGAGCGGCAACGCGAACGGGCGCGCGCGGCCCGGCAAGATGTCGATTCGATGCAAGTCCAAGGCGGAGTGCTCGGTGACATTAAAGATGAAAGCCGGTTTGTCGGCTACGATGAGCTTGTTGCCGCATCGACGGTCATCGCCATCGTCAAAGACGGGCGGCTTGTCGAGGAAGTGAAAGCCGGCGAAGAGGCGCAAATCATCGTCGATGTGACGCCATTTTACGCCGAAAGCGGCGGACAAATCGCTGACCAAGGCGTGTTTGAAAGCGAAACAGGAACAGCAGTCGTCAAAGATGTGCAAAAAGCGCCGAACGGCCAACATCTTCATGCGATCATCGTCGAACGCGGAACGGTGAAAAAAGGATCCCGCTATACGGCGCGCGTCGATGAAGCAAAGCGGATGCGCATCGTAAAAAACCATACGGCGACCCATTTGCTCCATCAAGCGCTAAAAGACGTGCTCGGCCGCCATGTCAACCAAGCGGGGTCGCTTGTCGCCCCGGACCGGCTTCGTTTTGACTTCACCCATTTTGGGCAAGTGAAGCCAGAGGAGCTCGAGCGCATCGAAGCCATCGTCAACGAACAAATTTGGAAAAGCCTCCCGGTTGACATTTTTTATAAACCGCTCGAGGAAGCGAAAGCGATGGGCGCGATGGCGCTGTTTGGCGAAAAATACGGCGACATCGTCCGCGTCGTCAAAGTCGGCGACTACAGCCTCGAGCTGTGCGGCGGCTGCCATGTGCCCAACACATCAGCCATCGGGTTGTTTAAAATCGTCTCCGAGTCCGGCATCGGCGCCGGCACGCGCCGGATTGAAGCGGTGACCGGGGAAGCGGCATACCGCTTTATGAGCGAACAGCTTGCTATTTTGCAAGAGGCGGCGCAAAAACTGAAAACAAGCCCGAAAGAATTGAATGCGCGTCTTGACGGACTGTTTGCCGTGCTGAAAGAGCTCGAGCGCGAAAATGAATCGCTTGCTGCCCGCCTCGCCCATATGGAAGCTGAGCACCTCACCCGTCAAGTGAAAGATGTAAACGGCGTGCCGGTGTTGGCGGCAAAAGTGCAGGCCAATGACATGAACCAACTGCGGGCCATGGCTGATGATTTGAAACAAAAGCTCGGCACGGCGGTCATCGTGTTGGCGTCCGCCCAGGGCGGAAAAGTGCAACTGATTGCCGCAGTAACGGACGATTTGGTGAAAAAAGGATTCCACGCCGGCAAACTGGTGAAAGAAGTGGCGTCACGCTGCGGCGGAGGAGGCGGCGGACGGCCGGATTTGGCGCAGGCAGGCGGCAAAGATGCGCAGAAAGTCGCCGAGGCGCTCAACTATGTCGAAACGTGGGTGAAATCCATTTCCTAAATGGGCGCGGATCGTGTACAATGGATGTAAGAGAAGGGGATGGCCCGAACAAAGAGCGAGGTGGAAACGGTGAGCTCGTTTGATCAAACGATGCAGTTTCATTTTTCCGAAGAGCCGGCGGAAACGAATGTCCGCGAAGTGTTGTTGACGGTGTATGGCGCCTTGCAAGAAAAAGGCTACAACCCGATCAACCAAATTGTCGGCTACCTGCTGTCCGGCGACCCGGCTTACATTCCGCGCCATAAAGATGCGCGCGCGCTCATCCGCAAAATCGAACGCGACGAATTAATCGAGGAATTGGTGAAATTCTATTTACAGGGGCAACGAAAGGATTAACCTGATGCGGACGCTAGGATTAGATTTGGGAACGAAAACGCTCGGCGTTGCCGTTAGCGACGAACTCGGCCTTACAGCGCAAGGATTGGAAACGATCGCCATTGATACGGAGCGCGGCGACTACGGCTTAAAGCGGCTGCGCGCCATCATCGATGAGTACGGCGTCGATACGATTGTCGTCGGGTGGCCGAAAAACATGAACGGCACGCTCGGGCCGCGCGCTGAGGCAAGCGAGCGGTTCGCCGCCAAATTGCGCGAGGAGTTTTCTTTGCCCGTTGTGCTTTGGGATGAACGGCTGTCGACGATGGCCGCCGAACGGATGTTGATCGCTGCCGACGTCAGCCGGAAAAAGCGGCGGAAAGTGATCGACAAAATGGCGGCGGCCGTCATTTTGCAGTCATATTTGGACAGTAAACGATAAATTGGAGGAGAAAACATGGAACACGGAGACCGTCATATTACGGTTGTCGACGAACATGGCAACGAGCAGCTGTGCGAAATTTTGTTTACGTTTGAATCAGATGATTTCGGCAAATCGTATGTGTTTTACTATCCGGTCGGCGCCGAAGCCGAAGACGAGGACGGCGAGACGGAAGTGCACGTTTCCGCCTTCATCCCTGGGGATGAGAACAAAGAAGGCGAACTGCTCCCAATCGAGACGGAAGAAGAGTGGGACATGATCGAAGAAGTATGGAATACGTTTTGCGCTGAACAGGAAGAGGAAGACGACGAATAACGGACAGCAGAGGGGGGCCAAAAGGATCGGGGCCCCTTTTCTTATTGTCGTATTATGCGCTGAGAAACGATAAGTTGTGTTCCATGCAATGGTTCAGACATCTTCTTGTTTGTCCGACAAATGTTGCGAAGGGCTTCGATTGACCGGCGCGTTTCCTCCCCTGGCTTTGCATTTTTTGACCGTCAAGGGCGAAAAATGCGGAACTTTGTAGTATAATATGGCCGGGTGAAAGGAGGACAAAGATGAAACAGAACGATTTTAGGGCGCCAGAGGCGCGGCTTGTGCGGAAAATCGTCTTGATTGTCTGTGCTGTTCTGCTGGCGGCGTTTGTCATTGCCGGCGCCAGCAGTTTCTTATACATCCGTTCAGCGCTTAAGCCCGTCGACCCGAATGACCGCACCCCGGTCCATGTCTCGATTCCGATCGGTTCATCGGCGGCGGCGATTGCCGAGCAGCTCGAACAAAAGCGGCTCATTAAAAGCGCGGCCGTGTTTCGCTTATATGTCCGCTGGAAAAATGAATCCGGCTTCCAGGCTGGGGAGTATGAGTTGACGCGGGCGATGCCAATGGCGCGCATCATCGAGCTGTTAAAAACGGGGAAATCGCTAAAAATCGGATTGAAGCTGACCGTTCCGGAAGGGTCGCAATTGGTGCAAATCGCTGACCTCATTGCCGCGAAAACAGGGTACAAACAAGAACAAATTATGAAATTGCTTAACGATCGCGCGTATATCGAACGGCTGATGAAAATGCACCCGGATTTGTTGACTGATGATATTTTTCACAAAGGCATCCGCTATCCGCTGGAAGGCTACTTGTTCCCGGCGACGTATGTGTTTGCTGACGAAAAGCCGCCGCTCTCAGAGATCATTGAGGCGATGGTGGCGAAAACGGCAGCTGTGCTTGACACATATAAGGCAGCGATGAAAGAAAAGAACATGTCGCCGCATCAGCTGTTGACGATGTCGTCGCTCATTGAGGAAGAGGCGACGGAAAAAGCTGACCGCGAAAAAATCGCCAGCGTGTTTTACAATCGGCTGCACCGCGGCATGCCGCTTCAAACCGACCCGACCGTTTTGTACGCCCTTGGCGAACATAAAGAGCGTGTGTTGTATAAAGATTTGCAGGTCAATTCGCCGTACAACACGTACATTCATAAAGGGCTGCCGCCGGGGCCGATCGCCAACGCCGGCGTAATGTCGATCGAAGCGGCGCTTGAACCGGCGGCGACCGACTATTTATACTTTTTGGCGACACCGGGCGGCGAGGTCATTTTTACGAAAACGTTGGCCGAGCATAACCGGGAAAAGGCGAAGCATATTGGAAAACAATAGGTCAAAACGGAAGGTAATGGCCGGTGGGGTGAAACGGCTTCGCTTTTCCGTTGTTTTATGGTAGTATAGTTGAACAGACCAACGATAAGAGTCCTTTGCGGCTCTTATTTTTCATGACGACAAAGCGCAAATGCCGGGTTGTATATAGATGCAATTGGAAGCTTTACCATTTGTAGTTTTTCCCGAGTATTTGATCGACTGTCGGGCGACCGAACAACGCCGCTTAAAGACCCATATATGGGTCTGTGAAGCAGGCCGGTTGTTCGGTCTTCCGTCACGCCAAGGCGTGACGGAGGCAAGCCTGTGGCTTGCCTCCGACAGTCGAAAAGGGGCAAACCGCTTTTCCGTCAAGGATATATTAAACTTCTTCGTTGCATCTATATAGTTCAACTTTGGCGAGCGCTTTTCAGTTTGCTGACGGCAGGGAGGAATTCCTCTTGCTTTCCAATGACATTGTTTCGTACTTGCAAAAGCTGCGTCCGGCGCCGGATGAGGACATTGAGGAGATGGAGCAGTACGCCTATCGGCATCGCATACCGATCATGGATCCGGTGAGCGTCGAAGTGCTGTTATTCATCTTGAAGCTGATCAGGCCGCGCCGCATTTTGGAAATCGGCACGGCGATCGGCTATTCGGCGATCCGGATGGCAAAGGCGCTGCCGGATGCGCGCATTGTGACGATCGAAAAAGACCGGGAGCGGTATGAGCGCGCCCGTTTTTACATCGAAAAGACGAACACCAAGCGGCAAATCGAGGCGGTGTTGGGCGATGCGCTCGCGGTCGAGGCCGATGTGGCGGCCGCCGCGCCGTTTGATGTGCTGTTTATTGATGCCGCCAAAGGGCAATATGAGCGCTTTTTTACGCTCTATGAGCCGTTTGTGGCTGCAGGCGGCCTCATCATCAGCGACAACGTCTTGTTTAAGGGGCTCGTCGCCGCCGAAGCGCCGGCGGACAATCGACGGCTTTGGAACATCGCCCGAAAAATTCGCCGCTACAATGAGTGGCTCATGAGTCGAAGCGGTTATGATACGGTCATCATTCCGGTCGGCGATGGGCTCGCCATATCGAAAAAACGAGGTGAAGAACAGTGAAAAAACCCGAATTGCTCGTGACGCCGACGAGCGTTGCCCATATCGACGAGCTGGCTGAAGCCGGAGCGGACGCGGTCATCATTGGCGAGCAGCGCTACGGTTTGCGGCTTGCCGGCGAATTTTCCCGCCATGATGTCGCTGCCGCCGTCAAAGCCGCCCACCGGCGCGGCATGAACGTGTATGTGGCGATGAACGCCATTTTCCATAACGATAAAGTGGACGAGCTTGGCGACTACGTCGCGTTTTTGGCTGATGTCGGCGCCGATGCCATCGTCTTCGGCGATCCCGCGGTGCTCTTGACTGTCCGAGAAACGGCGCCGCACATGAAGCTCCACTGGAGCACGGAGACGACAGCGACGAACTGGTATGCGTGCAACTATTGGGGCCGGAAAGGGGCGAAGCGCGCCGTCTTGGCCCGCGAGTTGAACATGGACGCCATTTTGGAAATCAAAGCCCATGCCGAAGTGGAAATCGAGGTGCAAGTGCACGGCGCGATGTGCATGTACCAATCGAAGCGCTCGCTGATCGGCAGCTATTTTGAATATCAAGGGAAAGTGATGGAAGTTGAACGGAAGAAGTACGAAAAAGGGATGTTTCTTTACGACAAAGAGCGCGACAACAAATATCCGATTTTTGAAGACGAAAACGGCACGCATATTATGAGCCCGAACGATGTTTGCATGATCGATGAGCTCGGCGACATGGTCGAGGCCGGCATCGACAGCTTTAAAATTGACGGGATTTTGCACGAGCCGCGCTACATTACCGAAGTGACGAAGCTGTACCGCCGCGCCATCGATTTATGCGCCGATGACCGCGAGCGGTACGAACGGGAAAAAGAGGAGCTGCTTGCGGCCGTTGAAGCGCTTCAGCCGCCGCATCGCCGCATCGACACCGGATTTTTCTTCAAAGAGACCATTTATTGAGAAAAGGAGGGAAGCAGCATGCTTTTAAAAAATGATCGCATCTCTGAAATCATTGACGGCAAGCGCGTCATTGTGAAAAAGCCAGAGCTGCTCGCCCCGGCCGGCAACTTGGAAAAACTGAAAATCGCCGTCCATTACGGCGCAGACGCCGTCTTTATCGGAGGCCAAGAGTACAGCTTGCGCGCCAACGCCGACAACTTTACGATCGAGGAAATTCGCGAAGGGGTCGAATTTGCCAATCGATACGGAGCCAAAGTATACGTAACGGCCAATATTTACGCCCATAACGAAAACATCCCTGGCCTTGATGACTATTTGCGGGCGCTTGAAGATGCCGGTGTTTGCGGCATCATCGTCGCCGACCCGCTCATCATCGAAACGGCGCGCCGGGTGGCGCCGAAGCTTGAAGTGCATTTAAGCACGCAGCAATCGCTTACCAACTGGAAAGCGGTCCAATTTTGGAAAGAGGAAGGGCTCGAGCGGGTTGTGCTCGCTCGTGAAGTGGGCGCAGAAGAAATCCGGCAGATCAAAGAGAAAGTCGATATTGAAATCGAGGCGTTCATCCATGGGGCGATGTGTTCCGCCTACTCCGGCCGCTGTGTATTGAGCAACCATATGACGGCGCGCGACTCAAACCGCGGCGGATGCTGCCAGTCGTGCCGCTGGGATTACGATTTGTATCAGCTCTCGGACGGCCGGGAAATTCCGTTGTTTGAAAAAGGGGACGCCCCGTTTGCGATGAGCGCGAAAGATTTGAACTTAATCCGCGCCATTCCGGTGATGATCGAATTGGGTGTGGATAGCTTGAAAATTGAAGGGCGGATGAAATCGATCCATTACGTGGCGACGGTTGTCAGTGTCTACCGGAAAGTCATTGATGCCTACTGCGCTGACCCAGACCATTTCACGATCCGCGAAGAGTGGGTGCGGGAGCTGGAGAAATGCGCCAACCGCGAGACGGCGCCGTCGTTCTTTGACGGCTTCCCGGATTATACGAACCATATGTACGGGACGCACAGCCGGAAAACGACGCATGAATTCGCCGGTTTGGTGCTTGGCTATGACCCGGAGACGGGCATCGCCACCGTCCAGCAGCGCAACCATTTCCGCCCGGGCGATGAAGTCGAATTTTTCGGTCCGGAAATTGAAAACTTCACCCAAGTGATTGAGAAAATTTGGGACGAAGACGGCAACGAGCTTGATGCGGCGCGCCATCCGCTGCAAATCGTGAAGTTTAAGGTCAAGCGCCCTCTCTTCCCGTACAACATGATGAGAAAGGAGAATTAAGATGGGGAAGAAGCCCGTTGTCATCGGCGTCGCCGGCGGCTCCGGCTCGGGGAAGACGAGCGTCGCCCGCGCGATTTACGACCATTTCGGCGACCGCTCGATCCTTGTTTTGGAGCAAGACTTTTACTATAAAGACCAAAGCCATCTTTCGTTTGAAGAGCGGCTGAAGACGAACTATGACCATCCGCTGGCGTTTGACAACGATTTGTTGATTGAGCATATTCATAAGTTGCTTCGCTATGAGCCGATTGACAAGCCGGTGTACGATTATACGCTGCACACTCGCTCAAGCGACGTCATTCGCGTGGAGCCGAAGGATGTCATCATCGTGGAGGGCATTCTTGTCTTGGAGGATGAGCGACTCCGCAATTTAATGGACATTAAAGTATATGTCGACACCGACCCGGACATCCGCATCATCCGCCGTCTCATCCGCGATATGAAAGAGCGCGGCCGCACGTTCGATTCGGTCATCGAGCAATATTTGTCCGTCGTCCGGCCGATGCACAACCAGTTTGTCGAACCGACGAAGCGCTACGCGGATGTGATCATTCCGGAAGGCGGACAGAACGTCGTCGCCATCGATTTAATGGTGGCAAAAATTCGCACAGTTCTTGAACAAAAAGCGGTTTTGTAATAACATAACAGAGACAAAACAATATATTATATAACAAGTAAGCGTACGAACAGCCGTTTTTGCTGTTCGTACGTTTTACATAATGCAGAATATATAGAGGAGTGAGATGAATGGCGAACGAAAAGCAGTATCCGATGACGAAAGAGGGAAAAGAGAAACTGGAACAAGAGCTTGAGTACTTAAAAACGGTCAAGCGGAAAGAAGTGGTGGAGCGCATTAAGATTGCGCGCGGGTTCGGGGATTTGTCGGAAAACTCGGAGTACGATGCTGCCAAAGATGAGCAGGCGTTTGTCGAATCGCGCATCCAAATGCTTGAAAACATGATCCGCAACGCCGTCATCATTGAAGAAGACAAAGAAAACCCGGACGTCGTCTCGCTCGGCAAGTCGGTCACGTTCATTGAACTGCCGGACGGCGAGGAAGAAACGTATACGATCGTCGGCAGCGCCGAGGCCGATCCATTTGAAGGAAAAATTTCCAATGACTCGCCGATTGCCAAATCGCTTCTCGGCCGCCGCGTCGGCGATGAGGTGACGGTGCAAACGCCGGGCGGGGAAATGCTTGTGAAAATCGTGGCTGTGAAATAAAGGCGGCCGACCTGAACAAGCGGCGGTGTGCGAAGCGAAGAAAATTGCCGCCGTTTGACGTTTCAAACGGAAACACCTCGTCAACACTGATGATGAGGTGTTTTCTTTATGTGGAAAAAGCGAACGCTTGTCATGCTTGCTCTCATTCAATTTGGCTTGTTGTTGCTTATCGGGCGGCTCGCGCAAATTCAGCTCATTGACACCGAGTCGTTTGCCAATCATAATTTAATTGCCGAAAGCGTCGCCCAGCGAACACAAGAACTGATCATTGACGACGGGCGCGGCTCGTTCATCGACCGAAATGGCGCGCCGCTCACGAAGCGATACGTGCCGTCGCTTGTCTTATTCCCGTTTTTAACGGCAATGAAATGGCCGATGGAACAAGTCGCCCGCATCGCCGGCGTCTCTGAAGAAGAGATTCGCCGCCAACTTGAGCAGGCGGACGGTCCGTTCGTCTTAGAGAAGGATGGAGAGCCGCTCGCCTTGAGCGCCCAGCAAATGAAGCAAATTAACGATTTGCGCATTCCGGGGGTATTTGCCGTCAACAAGCAATATCCGCTGGAAACGGTGTACGCCCCGCATTTGCTTGGCTTCACCCGTCCAGATCAGGAGCTCATCAAGAAGCGTTATCCAAAACGGCCGCTGCCGCCAAAGACCGAAGTGGGCATTCAAGGACTTGAGAAGGCGTTTGATGAATTTTTGCTCGCCGACGGCGAAACGAAGCTGCTTTATCACGTTGACGCCGAAGGGCGGCCGCTGTTTGGGCTCGATGTCAAATACAGCGACACGGGCAACCCGTTTTATCCCGTCACCGTGCAAACGACGCTTGACCGTGACTTGCAGCAAGAGATGGAGCAGATCGTTGACCGATACGGGTTGAAAAAAGGCGGTCTCGTTTTGCTGGATATTGACACAAACAGTGTGCTCGCCATGGTCAGCCGCCCAAACATGGACCCGCGTGATCCGTACAAAAACCGCGGGGCGGAAAACCAAATCGTGTTGCCGCAAATCCCTGGCTCGATTTTGAAAACCGTCATTGCGGCCGCGGCGCTTGATGAGGGGCTCGCCTCGCTTGAGACAACGTTTGACTGCAGCCGAAAAATTGACGGCAAAACCCGCGATGAGGAGCATGATTACGGCATGCTTGATTTAGCGGACAGCTTTGCCGTCAGTTGCAACAATGCGTTCGCCACGCTCGGCAAGCAGTTGATCGAGCACGATCCGGATGCGTTTGAAACGTATGCGAGAAAGCTCGGGCTGTATCCGACGGCCGGATGGGAAGGGGCGGTGTACCATGAAGAGCATTTCCGTCAGTTCCCGGAGGAGCAGAAGGGGACGATTTGGCATGATCCGCGCGACAAGCGGGTGCCGCTTGCGGTGGCGCAAACGGCGATCGGGCAAAAAAATGTACGCGTCTCGCCGCTTGGCGTCGCCAACATGATGGCGACCATCGCCCGCGGCGGCGAAGCGCTTCAGGTGCGGGCCGTTGACAAAGTGCTGTATAAAAACGGTGCGACCCTCTTTTCGTTTCCGCCTCAACCGGCTTCAGACATGGCGCCGATCGCGCCGCAGACGGCCGAAGAGCTGCAACGGCTTTTGCGCGGCGTTGTCACCAAAGAGGATGGCACCGGCCGCCGCTTCCGTTCGCTGCCGTATCCGGTCGCCGGCAAATCCGGGACGGCTGAGACAGGAAAAATGGACGGCGGCGCTGAATTGATTAATAAATGGTTTGCTGGCTATTTTCCAGCCGACCGTCCGAAATACGCCCTTGCTGTCGTTGAGCTCGACTGCCCGAGCGGGCGGGCTTCGACGAATGATGTGTTCGCCGCTGCAGTCGAGGCGCTTTATGCTTATGACCGCGCCAAAAATGAAGTGAAGTGACGAACCAAATGTAAGGGGAATCCATGTTTCCAGCACGAACATCATCCAAAGAAGGGAGAGGAGACGGTGGCGCAAATCGAGACGCGCTTTGCCGCCCGCGCCAAACGGCGGAGGATCAACCGTTGGCTCAACGGAGCCATTGCCGTTGTCGTGCTGCTCATTTTGATTGTCGGCGGGAACTTGCTGTTTGGCGGCGAACCGAGCAAGAAGGAGATGGATCGCGAAGCCAAAACAGAAGCGGCCAATGCGAAGCGGGTGGAAGTGGAAACAGGCGAAGCGGCGGCGCCGACGGAAGCTGAAACGCCGGCCGAGGAAGAAGACGCTGCTTCCACCGATGAAACGAGTAATGCCGGTGTGACAGAAACGCCGGGCCCGCCGGGGTCCAACGTTGAAAAAGAAATCGTCAATCCGGCATGGCAGCCGATCGGTACGACGCAATCGGAGCCGCATGAAACGGTGTTTAAGAAAGATTCCGTCGACTGGAAGGAAATGCTCGATGCCGTCAGCTATGCGACCGGCATCGCTCCGGAGGAGATGATCGTTTGGTTCATCGGCAACAACGGACCGAACAAAGCAGTCGCGACGATTTCGACGAAAGATCAAGCCGCCCATTACAAAGTGTACATTGAATGGGTGACGAACGAAGGCTGGAAGCCGACGAAGGTGCAAAAGTTGAAACAAAAGCCATAAGCGGCATGATGAGGGGAAGCGGAGATATTCGAAACGTTGGCGGCATCAGTGAAACAATGGCGGTTCACCAGCGGCGGAAACATACACAGGCGCCCAAAAACGAAGGGCGCCTGTTATTTTTTCGCTTTGAAATGAACGACTGCGCTGTAGAACCGCTTTCCGTTTTCCATGACGTGCATTTGATGGGATACATGATGGACGGAAAGCAAGAGCGCCTTGTTATGTTCAATTTGTTCGTTGATTTTTTTCTCGAGCGTCCGCAAGTCGTCCGCTTCAAAAAATTCGATTTTGTCCTCGATCAAATCAAGAGAAATGTTCGGCATCGTTCTTCCTCCTTTCCATTGTCAGTGTAGCAAATTTTCCCGCCCTCATCCACCGATGTACAAGGGGGAACAATACGAACGAAACATGATCGTTGAACAAGGGAAAAACATATGCTACAGTAAGAGCAGGCAATACGAAAAAAACATACTATATTTATAGGAATTATAAACTTTTTTGGGGTGTGACCATATGGGCAGAGAGTTTCTTGACTTGTTTGAGCAATGGGCGGAATCGTATGACCGATCGGTCGAAGGATACGATGAGCAATATCGAGACGTGTTTGCCGGTTATGACCGCATTTTAAGCACGGTCGCCGACAAAGCCGGCCAAGTTGTGCTCGAGTTTGGCGTCGGCACAGGAAACTTGACGAAAAAGTTGCTTGAGCGCGGCAAGCGGGTGTACGGGATCGAGCCATCGGCGCCGATGAGGAAAAAAGCAGCGGAAAAGCTCAGCGGGCGAGCGGTCATTCTGGACGGCGATTTTTTGCAATTTCCGACACCGCCGGAGCCGATCGACACGATCGCCAGCACGTATGCGTTTCATCATTTGACGGATGCGGAAAAAGACGAAGCGCTGGCCAAATATAGTCAATTGCTCCATCCGGGTGGTAAAATAGTGTTTGCCGATACGGCGTTTCGCGACAAAGAGGCGTTCCGCCAGGCGATTGAGGAAGCCCGGGCGCGCGGCTTCCACGATTTGGCCGACGATTTGGAACGCGAATATTATACGACGCTTGACGTATTGGCATCACTGTTTTCCAAGCATGGCTTTTCCGCCTCCTTTGCGCAGCAAAACGCGTTCGTCTGGGTGATGGAGGCGGTGAAACAAACGACATAGAAAGAGGGAGAACGATGAAAGCAGCCATTATTGGAGCCATGGAAGAGGAAGTGGCGATTTTGCGTTCGCGCATGGAAGGGCGCGAGGAAACGGTCATTGCCGGGTGCGAATTTTCCAAAGGGCGCCTTGACGGCGTGGAGGCGGTGTTGTTGAAATCCGGGATCGGCAAAGTGAACGCCGCCATGGGAACGACGCTTCTGCTTGACCGCTTTCGCCCTGACTTCGTGATTAACACGGGGTCAGCTGGCGGATTTTTGCCTTCGCTTCGTGTCGGAGATCTTGTCATTTCCAAGGAAGTCGTCCATCATGACGTCGATGTGACCGCGTTCGGCTACGCTTACGGGCAAGTGCCTGGCCTGCCGGCGCGCTACCGGGCGGATGAGGCGCTTGTTGAGGCGGCCAAGCAGGCGGCGGCGCGGCTTGATGGCCTGCAGGCAGTGACCGGCTTGATCGCCACCGGCGATTCGTTTATGAACGATCCAAAGCGAGTCGAATTTGTGCGCGGTCAGTTTCCGGAATTGTGCGCCGTCGAAATGGAAGCGGCGGCGATCGCCCAAGTGTGCGTGCAATTTGGAACGCCGTTTGTCATCATCCGGGCGTTGTCTGATATTGCGGGTGAGGAGTCGGACGTGTCGTTTGAACAGTTTTTGGAGACGGCGGCGAAACATTCGGCTGAACTTGTCTTGTCGATGCTTTCCGTTATGAAACAGAAGCGCGATTAAGATGCAGCGAAAAAGCAGCTTGTCTATGTTCTCGACTGTCGGAGGCAAGCCGCAGGCTTCTTCCGTCACGCCTAGGCGTAACGGAAGACCGAACAACCGCCTGCTTCACAGACCCATATATGGGTCTTTAAGCTGCGTTGTTCGGTCGCCCGACAGTCGATCGAATACTCGGTAAAAGTTGCAAATGGTGATGCTTCAAATTGCATCTATATAAGTTGTAATAAAGATTTTCCGATTGCTCGATTCTGTTTTCCTTCATACAAGTCAGTTTGGTAGAATGCGGCGGGCGCTCTACTGGATGTAAAACAAAGTTTCAACTTATATATATAGACAACAAAACACCGCCGTTTTGCTGCTAAACTGAGCGTGAAGAAACGGAGTGACTTGTATGCGCGTAGCAAAAAGCATCCATGAGTTGATCGGCCATACGCCGGTTGTCGAAATTACGCGCTTCCCCCTCCCGGAAGGCGTTCGGCTGTTCGCCAAGCTTGAATACTTCAACCCTGGCGGAAGCATTAAAGACCGGCTCGGACAAGAGCTGTTGCGCGAGGCGTTTGCATCAGGAAAACTGAAAGAGGGGGGCACGATCATCGAGCCGACGGCCGGCAACACCGGCATCGGTCTGGCGCTGGCAGCGATCGGCAAAAACGTGAACATCATTTTTTGTGTGCCGGAAAAATTCAGCATCGAAAAGCAACAGCTGATGAAGGCGCTCGGGGCGCAAATCGTTCATACACCGACTGAAGAGGGAATGGAAGGGGCCATCCGCAAAGCGGAGGAGCTCGCCCGCACGATTCCAGGGGCCTATTGCCCCCAGCAGTTCCAAAACCCGGCTAACCCAAGGACGTATTACAAGACGCTCGGTCCGGAGCTGTGGGACGATTTGGACGGACAGATCGACATTTTTGTCGCCGGCGCCGGCTCCGGCGGCACGTTTATGGGGACAGCGACGTTTTTAAAAGAAAAAAACCCGGCCATTAAAACGGTCATCGTGGAACCGGAAGGCTCGATTTTAGGCGGCGGCAAGCCGGGTCCGCATCGGACGGAAGGGATCGGCATGGAGTTTTTGCCGCCGTTTATGGATCCGGATTATTTTGATGCCATCTACACGATCGCGGACGATGACGCGTTCCGGCGCGTCAGCGAACTCGCAAGACAGGAGGGGCTTTTGGTCGGCAGTTCGTCTGGCGCCGCGTTTCATGCCGCCTTGATGGAAGCAGAGAAGGCAAAGCCAGGGACGAATATCGTCGTCATTTTTCCGGACGGGAGCGAACGCTATTTAAGCAAACACATTTATGAAGGTGGGAGGTAACGATGAGGCGGAAAACAATGCTCATTCATGGCGGCATTCCGGGGGATCCGCATACGGGAGCGGTGTCGGTCCCGATTTATCAAGTGAGTACGTATAAGCAAGAAGAAGTTGGAAAGCATAAAGGGTTTGAATACTCGCGCACCGGCAACCCGACGCGCGCGGCGCTTGAGAAGCTGATCGCCGATCTCGAGGGCGGCGAAGCCGGCTTTGCGTTCGCTTCCGGTATGGCGGCCATTACGGCCGTCATGATGTTGTTTCAAAGCGGCGACCATCTGGTGCTCACTGACGATGTCTACGGCGGCACGTATCGCGTCATGACGAACGTGCTGAATCGGTTCGGGCTTGAGGCGACGTTCGTCGATACGAGCGATGTCGCCAACATCGAGGCGCACATCCGGCCGAATACGAAAGCCATCTATATCGAAACGCCGACGAACCCGCTGTTGAAAATCACTGACTTGCAAGCCGCCGCCGCCATTGCCCGTGCGCATGGGCTGCTATTGATCGTCGATAACACGTTTTCCACTCCGTACTTTCAGACGCCGCTTGAGCTTGGCGCCGATATCGTCATCCATAGCGCGACGAAATATTTAGGCGGCCATAGCGACGTCGTCGCTGGGTTGGCGGTTGTCCGCACGCCGGAGCTTGCCGAACGGCTCCATTACGTGCAAAATTCAACCGGCGGCGTGCTCGGGCCGCAAGATTCATGGCTATTGATGCGCGGGATGAAAACGCTCGCCGTGCGGATGGAGGAACATGAAGAAAATGCGCGCCAAATCGCTGTTTTTTTGGCTGAACACAAGGCGGTCAAGCGCGTCTATTACCCCGGGCTTCCGGATCATCCGAACCACGAGTTGGCGAAAAAGCAAATGCGCGGATTTGGCGGCATGATTTCGTTTGATGTCGGCAGCTTGGAGCGCGCCGAGAACGTGCTGTCGCGCGTGCGCTACTTTACGCTTGCCGAAAGCTTAGGGGCGGTCGAAAGTTTAATTTCGTTGCCAGGGAAAATGACGCACGCCTCCATCCCGAAGGAACGGCGCGAACAGCTCGGCATTACCGACGGCCTGATCCGTTTGTCGGTCGGGCTTGAAGATGTCAACGATCTGCTTGACGATTTGGCGCAAGCGCTTGGCTGAAATTGCCGCTCCCCCCTTCCGTCCATGTATGATACAGTGAAAGGGGAGAGGAGGGATCGGGCTTGAACGAGCAGCAACGAAACGAGCTGCGGGCCAAGGCGGGCGACTTTAAAACATACAGCCTCGTCTTGTTCGCGTTTGGAGCGTTTCTCTATTTCGGAACGATCATCCCAGGAGCGGTTGAGACAGCGAAAAAGCCGTTCGCCCTATTGGCAGTCGCCGTCTGTTTTACCGCGTCGCTTTCCTGTTTGCGCCAAGCCGCCCGCTATGCCCGCCGTCTTGAGGAAGAAGAAAAGCGGTTCGAACCGTAAACCTGCCTTTTGGCCGAAAGGCGGGTTTTTGTTTAGCCACCATGCTGGCGTTCAAGGGAAAGCAAGCTTTTTGCCTATTTTGCAAAAAAACGGTTTACAATGGAAATAATTTTGGATATAATTGCCTACGTAGCATCATTTCCAAAGGGAGGTCGAAGACAATGACAATGATGATGTGGACAACAGTAATGCATCCATTCTATCAAACGGCTATTCGACCTTCCGCCGACCGGGAATGAACGTGCACCGATGACGAAAAACAGCGATCAGGCCGCAGAAGGGGAGTAGTCTCGCTTTCTGCGGCCTTTTTGCACACTGAGCCGCAGAAGCGCTTTCCTTCTGCGGTTTTTTTGCATGGAAAGGAGGTGGGGAGGCATGACGATCCATTTGTTTTTTATCACGATCACGATTGAGCGGAGAAAGCCGCGGCAGCGGAACATCGAAGAGGAGCGGTTCGCCCGTGCAGCCGAGGAGGAGCTTGTTGACCGCAAATGCTTTTTCCATCAACGATTGTTTTAAACATTTCCAGCAATGAAGGATGAAAGGGGAGAAGATTTATGTCCATTGTACTCGTATGGCTTGTGACGTGGATGAAGCAAAGGGGAGACTCCACTTGACTCAGTCTAAAGGGATGCGATGGGTGCTCCGTGTGCTGTTGTTGACGGTCGAATTTCACGAATTGTTCAAAATAAGGCGAAAGCGTTCCTTGTCTTCTTTGATAAAATAACATCTAGAAGAGAAGGTCAAGGAGGGAACGGGGATGTTCGCCATTGTCATGTCGATCATCATTACCGCGTCGATTGCGCTTGTTGTCGCCGCGGAAGTCAGCGTTGAGGCCAAAGCGTAACGGCGGTTCTTCTGCATCGGGAGGGGGATAAGCAGGCGGACCGCATCAGCAGAACGTTGGTGACAATCGTTTTTGATTGGTCAGGTCATTGCCGGCTCATTTCGGGCCGGTCTATTTTTGTCGTCAAGACACGGACAACATCGCCCCTGCATATACATAACGATAGGCGGTTTCCGCCGATGACAGCAGGCGGGGGTGAGAGCATGTCCGGCATTTTCACGGCGTTTACGTTTCTGTTGAAAGAGCTGACGTTTCTTGTCTCGTATATTAAAAACAATGCGTTTCCCCAGCCGTTAAGCGCTCAAGAAGAGGAAAAGTATTTGGCGCTGATGGCAAAAGGCGACGAGCAAGCCCGCAACCGGCTCATCGAACACAACTTGCGCCTTGTTGCCCACATTGTGAAAAAGTTTGAAAATACGGGAGAAGAGGTCGAGGATTTAATCTCCATTGGCACAATCGGCTTGATCAAGGCGATTGAAAGCTATTCGCCGGGCAAAGGAACGAAGCTGGCGACGTATGCGGCTCGATGTATCGAGAACGAAATCCTGATGCACCTGCGTTCATTAAAAAAAACGCGCAAAGACGTCTCGTTGCATGAGCCAATCGGCCAGGACAAAGAAGGAAACGAAATCAGCCTGCTTGATATTTTAAAAGCCGAAGGCGAAGACATCGCCGATGAAATCCACTTGAACATGGAGCTCGAACAAGTCAAGCAATATATCAGCGTGCTTGATGAGCGGGAAAAAGAGGTGATCATCAATCGCTTTGGCCTCGGTCGGCAACGGGAAAAAACACAGCGTGAAATCGCCAAAGAGCTCGGCATCTCGAGAAGCTATGTCTCGCGCATTGAAAAACGGGCATTAATGAAAATGTTTCACGAATTTTATCGGCAGGAAAAAGAAAAACGGCGGTCATAACAAAAGCGGGTTGCTGGTGCAGCGACCCGCTTTTTCAGTAGTGGAAGAATAGAAATTATTTTAAAAAACTGAATTCTTTCATTTATATCCTTTGATGAAGCGATTTCAATCAAAAATATTGACAGATTTTATTTTTAAAAGTAAAATAATTTTGTCGTCTTTTGTCTAAATTTGTCTAAAGGAGGCGAAAAAGCATCATGCGCAAGATCGGCTTGGCATGGCAAATTTTCATCGGCCTTATTCTCGGGATTATGGTTGGGGCCATTTTTTACGGAAGCCCTAAAGTAGCGACGTATTTGCAGCCGATCGGAGATGTTTTTCTCCGTTTAATTAAGATGATCGTCATCCCGATCGTCGTCTCGAGCTTGATTGTCGGCGTTGCCAACGTCGGTGATGTGAAAAAGCTCGGAAAGTTGGGCGGCAAAACGATCCTTTATTTTGAGATCATTACGACGATTGCCATTATCGTCGGCCTCTTGGCAGCGAACATTTTCCAACCAGGCGTCGGCGTCAATATGAAGTCGCTTGAGAAAACGGATATCCAGTCGTATGTCGATACGACGAACGAAGTGCAGCACCATTCGATGGTTGAAACATTTGTCAACATCGTGCCGAAAAACGTGTTTGAAGCGCTGTCGACCGGGAATATGCTGCCGATCATCTTCTTCTCGGTGATGTTCGGGTTGGGCGTAGCCGCGATCGGTGAAAAAGGGAAACCGGTGCTTCGCTTTTTCCAAGGCACGGCGGAAGCGATGTTTTATGTGACGAACCAAGTGATGAAGTTTGCGCCGTTTGGCGTTTTCGCCCTAATCGGCGTGACGGTGTCGAAATTCGGCGTCGCTTCGCTCCTTCCGCTCAGCAAACTTGTTGTGCTCGTTTATGCGGTCATGGCATTCTTCGTGTTGGTGGTGCTTGGCGCTGTGGCCAAATTGGTAAATACAAATATTTTCCATATTATAAAAATCTTAAAGGATGAATTAGTGCTTGCCTATAGCACGTCGAGCTCGGAAACCGTGTTGCCTAAGGTTATGGAAAAAATGGAGAAATTCGGTTGTTCGAAGGCTGTAACATCCTTTGTCGTTCCGACCGGCTATTCGTTCAACTTGGATGGGTCGACGCTGTATCAGGCGCTGGCGGCTGTCTTTATCGCTCAACTGTACGGCATCGACATGCCGATTTCACAGCAAATCTCGCTTGTGCTCGTTTTAATGGTGACGTCCAAAGGGATTGCCGGTGTCCCAGGCGTATCGTTTGTCGTCTTATTGGCAACGCTTGGCACAGTTGGCATTCCAGTTGAAGGATTGGCGTTTATCGCCGGCATCGACCGTCTTTTGGACATGGCGCGCACAGTGGTCAACGTCATCGGCAACTCGCTGGCGGCGGTTGTGATGTCGAAATGGGAAGGGCAATATAACGAAGAACAAGGAAAACAATACATCGCTGAGTTGCAGCAGCAAAGCGCCTAAGAAAAAAGTGGCTCAGATGTGTTGATTAACCATTAAAAACCAGTTGACATCGTCCTATTCCTAGCTTTTCTGCCGTAGTCGGCAAGCGTGTGGCTTGCCTCCGTCACGCCTTAGCGTGACGGAAGACCGAACAACGCCGCTTCACAGACCCATTCATGGGTCTGGAAGCGGCGCTGTTCGGTCACTCGACAGTCGGATGCAATGACCGGCAAAGACGAAAAATGTTAAAGCTTTAAATTGCATCTATATAGATGATCATCGACACTCGTGAAAGCGGCTGAATGATCAGCCGCTTTTCCCGTTTTGTTGGCAAGGAACGTATAGTATAATGAAAAAATGGACAAGGAAGCGAAAGACAAGGAGGAAAAACGGTGCACGAAGTCATTCAATCGATGTTTTCCTTTTTGACCAGTTTAGGCTATGTCGGCATCGCTCTCGCCTTGATGGTGGAAGTGATCCCCAGCGAGATCGTGTTGGCTTATGCCGGTTATTTGGTAGCGCGGGGGGATGTCTCATTTGCTGGGGCCGTGGCAGCTGGGACAATAGGCGGCACGGTGGCGCAGTTGTTTTTGTATTGGATGGGCTACTATGGCGGACGGCCGTTTCTAGATCAGTATGGGAAATATGTATTGATCCAGAAAAAACATTTGGATGTGGCGGAACGCTGGTTTGCGAAATTTGGCCCCGGCGTCATTTTCAGCGCCCGGTTTATCCCCGTTGTCCGCCATGCGATTTCGATCCCCGCCGGCATTGCGCGGATGAAGTGGTTGCCGTTTACGATTTACACGGTGTTGGCCATCATCCCATGGTCCATCTTGTTTATTTGGTTGGGAGAGCAGCTTGGCCAACGATGGCGGCAAATTGACGAGATGGCGGCGCCATACGTCCGACCGGCTATTGCAGCGGCGGTGGCGGTGGCGGTGATTTACATCGTTTGGCAACGACGACGCCGCGCTGCAGATGAAAACGAGCGCATGAAATAGTTGCCCGTCCGCATGCTGTCGGCTATATTTATACATGAACCATCTTTTGGCTAAATTTTTATGAAAAATGAGGGACGAACGTGAAACGTTGGATGATCATTGCGTTGCTATTCGCTGTGGGGCTATGGCTTGTGCCATACAGCGTGCCTCTTCTTTTCGCACTTGCGACCGCGCTTTTGCTCGAGCCGTCCATCCGCCGATTGCAAGAAAACTATAAGCTGAAGCGCGCGCACGCCGTCACGGTGATTTTTTCATTGTTCATCATCATTCTTGGGCTTTCCCTTTACTTTCTAGTCGTGATTTTTGTGCAACAAGTGATGGCGCTCTCGCAAAAACTGCCTTATGTGCTAAACGAAGCGACGAAAGTGCTCGACCGCCTCATTCAAACGTGGCAGTCGTATTCCAGCTCCATTCCGCAGGAAATCATCGATTCGCTTGAACGCGGCGTCAATACCGTCGAGCAAATGCTTTTGTCGTTTGCGACCAACTTGACGCAGTCGCTCGTCCATTATATTGCCGCCATTCCGGCGTTTTTGATTCATTTTTTAGTGTATTTGATCGCACTGTTTCTCATTTGCCTCGATTTGCCGCAGCTGAAGCAAGGCATGCGCCGCTATTTGTCCGAACGGACCGAACAGCGGCTTGGGATGGTCGTCGCCCAGCTGAGCAAAGCGGGGATCGGCTTTTTAAAAGCGCAGTTTTTGCTTAGTTTAATTACGTTTTTCCTCGCGCTGGCTGGCCTTTTCGTGTTGGGGGTCGACTATGCGGCGTTGATGGCGCTGGTCATCGTCGTCGTTGATATTTTGCCGATTTTAGGAACGGGTTCCGTGCTTGTTCCGTGGGGGCTCATCAGCATGGCGAACGGCAACAATACGCTTGGCATCGGGCTCATCGTGCTGTTTGTCGTCATCACCGTCGTGCGCCGGATCATTGAGCCGAAAGTGTTTTCCACCAATTTGGGCATTTCCCCGCTCGCCGCGCTCGTCAGCGTCTATCTGGGGTTTCAGCTGCTTGGCTTTATCGGGTTGTTCGTCGGGCCGGTCGTTGTCATTTTGGTTGAGGCGCTTGCCAAAGCCGGAGTCATTAAATGGACGATCAAGCTTTGATTTTTTCGAATAAAGGTCTTTGCGGACGAAGGAGGAAAAACCGGCGAACCGCCGGTTTTTCTGTTTGGACATGGAAAAGAGAGTTTTGGCAAAGCGACGGCTAAAGAAAACCGCCCGCTGAAGGCGCGGCGGTCACTGAGTGGATGTGGACGAATCATTGACGTCGGTGCGCGGCAAAATTAAAATTTCGACGCGCCGGTTTTTCATCCGCCCGGCAGCGGTGGCGTTGGAGGCGATCGGCTTGTATTCGCCATACCCTTTAGCGCTGAAATAGCGCGGGTCGAGTTGCTTGTTTTCAAGCAGCACTTTCATGAAATTGACGGCGCGCATGACGCTCAGCTCCCAGTTGGAAGCAAATTTCTCATTATGGATCGGCACGTTGTCCGTATGGCCGCTGATCATGATGTTGCGCGGCGGGTTCATGACGAGCAAAGCGGAGATTTCCGCCGCAAGACGCCGGTCTTTCATGCGCACTTCGGCGCTGCCGGAGTCGAATAAAATATCATCCAAAATGGTAATCGCGAGCCCTTCGTCCGTCAATGATGTCTGCAATTTCCCTGTCAAGTGTTTTTGATGAATATAGCTGTCAATTTTCGCTTGGATTTGTTTCAGCTCTTCTTTTTCTCCTTCGTTTATAGACGAAGGAGGATTCTGAGACTGTTGCTGTTGATATTGCTGCCGTCCTTTTTCGTCTTCTGCAGGCGGCGTGATTGGTTCAATGGGGCTTTGAAAATCAAAAACACCCGTTCCGCCGGCAAAGGCGGTGCTGAAGGCGCGCGCAATTTCTTGAAACTTCTTTTGGTCGATTTGGCTGCTTGCAAACAAAACGATGAATAGTGCGAGCAGCAATGTCAACAAATCTGCGTACGGAATCAGCCATGATTCGCTCATATGCTCTTCGTGGCTGCTCTTTTTTTTCTTAGCCATTGGCCGTTTCCCCTTGTGTCAGCGCCTGCTGCCGCTCGCTTTCCGGCAAGTATGAGGCGAGTTTTTGTTCGATCATGCGCGGGGCTTGTCCTTCCAAAATGGACAGCACCCCTTCAACCATGATGTAGCGCACGCGCGCCTCTTCCTTCGATTTCCGCCGCAGTTTGTTGGCAAACGGATGCCAAAGCACATAGCCGGTGAAAATGCCGAGCATTGTGGCGACAAAAGCGGCGCTGATCGCCTTGCCGAGCTCGGCGATGTTTTCCATATTGCCAAGGGCGGCAATCAGGCCGATGACGGCCCCAAGCACCCCGAGCGTCGGCGCGTACGTGCCTGCTTGGGAAAAAATCGCGGCATTCGCTTCGTGGCGCTCTTCCATGGCAACGATTTCCTCTGTCATGACATCGCGGATGAACTCTTGCGTTTGCCCATCGATGGCCATGCTGAGCCCGTTGCGCAAAAACGGGTCGTCAATGTCGTTCAATTTCGCCTCAAGCGCCAGAAGCCCTTCGCGGCGGGCGATGTTGGCCCAGTCAACGAACAGTGGAATGAGCTCGTCGATCGACGGTGTGGGCGGTTCAGTAAAAATGATTTTGAACAATTTTGGCACTTTTTTTATTTCCTTCATTGGAAACGCGATAATGACCGCTGCCGCCGTGCCGACGAGAATGATGAGGATGGCGGCCGGATTGATCAATACAGCAGGCGAAACGCCCTTAAAGTACATGCCCAACCCGACGGCAATGACGCCAAGGATGATGCCGATGATCGATGTTTTGTCCAAATGAATCCCCCCGCTTTTTCCATACGAACGATCTACGCCATGAGGCGTTTTGATAAAGAAACCATATTTATCATATACTGAATAAAGGAGGTTGAAAAGGGAAAAAGGTGTGACATGAAAGGGAAAAAGCCGCCCGCTCCATTAGGCTGACGGAAAGGGCAGCTCCGGTGATCATCATATTTTTTTCAGTTTAAACGTGCCGACCATTAAAAACGATAAAATGAGCGCTAAAAACATAAACGATTGTGGCGGAAAGTACGGGATGGCTAAATAACCGAGCGTCATCAGCACCCCGGCGGCGGTGATCGGCAACCCCGCGAAGTAGCCGTTGTTTTCTGTGATGTTGAAGCGTGCGAGGCGGAAGGCGCCGCAGGCGATATACAAGATGGTGAACACTGCCCCCGGCGCGCCGAATTCATAGAACAACCCCTGATACATCAGCAAGGCGGGAGCGACGCCGAAGGAGACGATGTCGCTCATCGAATCGAGCTGCTTGCCAAGTTCGGATTCAATGTTCATCTTGCGCGCCACAGCGCCGTCAAAGCGATCGACAAACGCTGCTAAAAAAACGAGCAGCACGCTCATATGAAGCTGCCCTTTCAGCGTAGCCAGGACGGAAAAGCCGCCAAGCGACAAGTTGGTCATCGTCAAAATGTTTGCTGCATTGGCTTTCAGCTTTTTTAAGGTATAGTCTAAATAATCCGATAAGAACAAGTTTCTCCACTCCTTTTCCAACAGAAAACGCCAAAAGAAAATTCTACTACCATTATACTCATTTTGGCGGTAATATGGAAGGTAGTAACGAATGGCGATGTTGCGCTACTGGAGGGAACGTGCTTGCGAAAATGGCTTTATCGTTTGTTCATCGAGCTGACCAATCACTCGCTTTCTTCAAAGCTGCTCGCTTCGTTTGCCAAATCGCGCCTCAGCGGTCTATTGATATCATCGTATGCAAAAATTTATCATATTAACCAAGACGAAATGGAAAAAAGCCTAAAAAATTATAAGACGTTGCAGCAACTGTTCATCCGCCGGCTGAAGGCCGGGGTGAGGCCGGTCGACGCTGATGAGCATACGGTCGTCAGCCCGGTCGACGCTGTCATTGAAGACATGGGCACGATTCGAGAAAACTGTGAAATGATCGTCAAGGGAAAGCCGTATTCCATTGCGGAAATGCTCGGCAGCGTTGAAGCGGCACAACCGTATGTGAACGGGTTCTTTTTTATTCTGTATTTAAGCCCGAGCCATTATCACCGCATCCACAGCCCAATATCTGGAGTGATCGAAAAGCAGTGGGCGCTCGGCCGCAAGTCGTATCCGGTCAATCGTCTTGGCTTAAAATATGGGCGTCGGCCGCTCGAGAAAAATTACCGCCTCATCACCGAGGTCACAGCCGGCGGCAAGCGCTTGGCGATCGTGAAAATCGGCGCCATGTTCGTCAACAGCATTGAATTGACCCATGAGAGTGAGCAGCTTGTCAAAGGAGAGGAAATGGCGTATTTTTCGTTCGGTTCAACGGTCGTCTTGCTGTTTGAACGCGGAAGTTTCGCCCCTGACCCGCGCATTGCTGCGCCCATGCCGATCAAAGTCGGCGAGCGGCTCGGCTATTGGTGCGAGGCGCACGAGCACTAAGGCTGTCGGAAACAAAAAAAGCCCGAAGGCCTTCTCTTATGAGGACAGCTTAATTTTGTGAGTCAATGAACGGCGCTGGATTTCTTTTTCAATCAACTCAATGAATTCCGGGCTGAGATTGAGCTCTTTCGCCTTGAAGTACGACTCGATCAACAACTCGTCGGACAAATGTTTCATCGGGGGTGTCCTCCTTTTTTGGATGGAATATGCCAAACATGTCATACATATAATGGTAGGTTACTTACAATGTACCATGACTTGGGAGAGAGAACAACCGTTCTGTTATCCACAGAAGGTGGTGGATAACATGTGGAAAACATGTTTATAAAACGCAGGAAGTGTGATGACTAGCTTGTGTATAATGTGGGCAACAGTTATCCACAAGATGGACAGTCGCGAAATTTGTCGAAAGTTTTTTCTATTTATCATCGGTAAACTTTGTTTTGAAACAAACGTTAAAATTCGCTATGATGGGAAAAGCAAATGGAAAGGCGGGTGTCCGGCATGCTTCACTACTTTTTGCCAAGCCAGTTTGCCAAGCGTGTGATCGACATTACTCCGGATGAGCTGAAACAAAAAGGGGTCAAAGGGATCATCACTGATTTGGACAATACGCTTGTTGAATGGGATCGGCCGAGCGCCACCCCGGAGCTGGCCGCATGGTTTGATGCGATGAAGCAGGCGGGCATTAAGGTCGTCATCGTATCGAATAATAATCAACAACGCGTGCAGTCGTTTGCGGAGCCGCTTGGCATCCCGTTCATCTTTGAAGCGCGCAAACCGCTGACACGCGCGTTTTTGCAGGCATTAAAGATGATGGAGCTTAAGAAAGAGGAAGTCGTCGTCATCGGCGATCAGTTGCTGACGGATGTGCTTGGGGGCAACCGGCTCGGACTAAACACGATTTTAGTCGTCCCGGTCGCCCAGACGGACGGATTATGGACGCGTTTCAATCGAAAAATGGAGCGGAGAATTTTAAAGGTGATGCGCAAAAAAGGGATGATTTACTGGGAGGAATGATCGTGGAGCCACAACTGCGTTGCATCGGCTGCGGAGCGGCCATTCAGTTTGACGATCCGAAAAAGGCGGGCTATGCGCCGAAAAGCGTGCTCGAAAAAGACGAGGAAGAAATCATTTGCCAGCGCTGCTTCCGCTTGAAACATTACAACGAAGTGCAAGACGTGCCGCTTGATGACAGCGATTTTTTAAACATGCTGCACCGCATCGGGGAATCGAAGGCGCTTGTCGTCAACATCGTCGACATTTTCGATTTCAACGGCAGCTGGATTCCTGGCTTGCCGCGGTTTGCGGCCGATAATCCGATTTTGCTTGTCGGCAACAAGGCGGATTTATTGCCGCGGTCGGTCAAATACCCGAAGCTGCTGCGCTGGATGCGCCGCATGGCGGAAGAGCTCGGGCTCTGTCCGGTTGACGTCTGCCTTGTCAGCGCAGCGAAAGGAATTGGCATGGCGAAGGTGATGGAAGCGATCAACCGCTACCGTGAGGGCGGCGATGTCTACGTCGTCGGCTGCACGAATGTCGGCAAGTCGACGTTCATCAATCGGATCATTGAAGAGGCGACCGGCAAAGGGAATGTGATTACCACGTCATATTTCCCGGGGACGACACTCGATATGATCGAAATTCCGCTTGAGGGTGGAGCGACGCTGTATGATACGCCGGGGATCATCAACCATCACCAAATGGCGCACTTTGTTGATGCGCGCGATTTGAAGATCATTACGCCGAAGCGGGAAATCCATCCGCGCGTTTATCAGCTCAACGAAGGGCAGACGCTCTTTTTCGGAGGCTTGGCCCGCCTCGATTACATCAAAGGCGGGCGCCGCTCGTTCGTCTGCTACATGGCCAATGAGTTGACGGTTCATCGGACAAAGTTGGAAAAAGCCGACTCCCTTTATGCCAATCAGCTTGGCGATTTGCTGTCGCCGCCAAACAAACGCTATGCCGCTGAATTTCCGCCGCTTGTGCCGCGCTCGCTGTCTGTCAAAGAGCGGAAGACAGACATCGTCTTTTCCGGACTCGGCTGGGTGACGTGCAACGACCTGGGTGCTCAGCTTGTCGTCCATGCTCCAAAAGGGGTCGACGTATTTATCCGTCAATCGTTGATTTAATGGAAAGCGGGAGGAGGAGAAACGTGGAAAAGGTATACGGGTTGATTGGGTTTCCCGTCGAGCACTCGCTGTCGCCGCTCATGCATAATGATGCATTCGCCCGTTTGGGCATTCCGGCGCGCTATCATTTGTTTTCCGTCGAACCGGGGCAAGTCGGTGCGGCGATCGCTGGCGTGCGGGCGCTCGGCATCGCCGGGGTGAACGTGACGATTCCGCACAAACTGGCGGTCATTCCGTTTTTGGACGAAGTGGACGAGCAGGCGCGCCGCATCGGGGCGGTCAATACGATCGTCAACGACAACGGCCGGCTCGTCGGCTATAATACGGACGGACCTGGCTACGTCAAGGCGCTCGAGGAGGAAATGGACGTCAGTCTCGACGGCAAGCGGATTTTGGTGATCGGCGCTGGCGGCGGGGCGCGCGGCATTTACTTTTCGTTGCTGTCGACGGCAGCCGAGCGCATCGATATGGCCAACCGGACGGTGGAAAAAGCGGAGCGGCTCGTCCGCGAAGGGGGGGATGGCCGCTCGGCGTATTTTTCGCTCGCCGAGGCGGAAACGCGGCTTGACGAATACGATATTATTATCAATACCACTTCTGTCGGCATGCATCCGCGTGTCGAGGTGCAGCCACTTTCTCTTGAACGGCTGCGGCCAGGGGTGATCGTTTCCGATATTATTTACAATCCACTGGAAACAAAATGGCTGAAAGAAGCGAAAGCCCGCGGCGCCCGTGTGCAAAACGGCGTCGGCATGCTCGTATACCAAGGGGTGCTGGCGTTCGAAAAGTGGACCGGCCAATGGCCGGATGTCAACCGGATGAAACAGCTTGTCATCGAAGCGTTAAGGAGGTAACATATGCTAACGGGAAAACAAAAACGGTTTTTGCGCGCTCAAGCCCATCATTTGAAACCGATTTTTCAAGTCGGCAAAGGCGGCGTGACGGAAGCGATGACCGAACAAATTGCGGCGGCGCTCGAAGCGCGCGAGCTGTTGAAAGTGAGCGTGTTGCAAAACTGCGAAGAAGACCGCCACGCCGTCGCCGAGCAGCTCGCGGCTGGAACGGGGGCGGAAGTCGTGCAAGTGATCGGCAATACGATCGTCTTATACAAAGAATCGAAGGAGCATAAACAAATCGTTCTGCCTGATTGACAATGGGAGCAGCCACGGCAGGCGGCGGGAGGAAAGAAGATGGGAAAAATCGGGGTTTTCGGCGGCACGTTTGATCCGCCTCATTACGGTCATTTGCTCATGGCGAATGAAGTGCTTGACGCCCTTCAGTTGTCAGAAATTTGGTTTCTGCCCAACCGCATTCCTCCCCATAAGCAGCACGAACAAGTGACGAAAAGCGAGGATCGGCTGCGCATGCTCGAGTTGGCGGTGGCTGGCCATCCGCGCTTTCATATTGAGACGATCGAACTCGAGCGGGAAGGGCCTTCGTATACGTACGACACGATCCGGCAGCTTGTCGCGATGCATCCTGATGACGAATTTTATTTCATCATCGGCGCCGATATGGTCGAATATTTGCCGAATTGGCACCGCATCGATGAGCTCATCGAGTTGGTGACGTTTGTTGGCGTCAAGCGGCCGGGGTTTTCCATGGAAACGCCGTATCCGGTCATCGAAGTTGAGGCGCCGCAGTTTGCTGTTTCTTCCTCGCTCATCCGCGAGCGGGTGCGGAACGGACAGACGATTCGCTATCTTGTACCGGAAGGCGTCAGACTTTATATTGAGGAGAAGGGGCTATATGGAGCGAGAACAGGCGTTACTGATCGTGAAACAACAGCTGACCGAGCAGCGCTACGAGCATACGCTTGGCGTTGTCGAGACCGCCGTTAAGCTCGCCAAGCAATACGGCGCCGACGCGAAAAAGGCGGAACTGGCAGCGATTTTCCACGACTATGCCAAATTCCGTCCGGTCGAGGAAATGAAACAAATCATTTTGGCGCAAAATATGCCCAACGATTTGCTTGCTTACAACAGTGAGCTATGGCATGCGCCCGTTGGCGCCTATTTGGTGCAGACAGAAGTCGGCATCAACGATCCAGAGGTGCTGGATGCCATTCGCTACCATACGTCGGGAAGGGCTGGAATGACGGTGCTTGAAAAAATTATTTATTTGGCCGACTATATGGAACCAGGGCGCCGCTTCCCGGGCGTTGACGACGTACGGCGCTTGGCGGAAGAAGACCTCAACCGGGCGCTGTTGCAGGCGGTGAAAAATACGATCGCGTTTTTGCTTGAGAAGCGCCAGCTCATTTATCCAGATACGATTCATGCGTACAATTCACTCATGCGTGAAGTGAAGGGGGAAGCAAAACAGTGACGGAACAAGAGGCGTTGCAGCTTGTCGTCCGCGCGGCGGATGATAAAAAGGCGGAAAACATTGTCGTCTTGAACATGAAAGGCATTTCGCTTGTCGCCGATTATTTTGTCATTTGCCATGGCAATTCGGACAAACAAGTGCAGGCCATCGCCCGCGAAATTCAAGACCAAGCGGAAGAACACGGCTTAGCGGTGAAGAGGGTTGAAGGATTCCAGGAGGCGAAATGGGTGCTTGTCGATTTGGGCGACATCGTTGTGCATGTTTTTGCCAAAGAGGAGCGCGAGTATTACAACCTCGAACGGCTTTGGGGGGACGCCCCGACGGAAGACGTCGCGGCTGTGCTGCAGCCATGACCTATGCTCGTTTCGCCGATTGGTACGATGCGCTCATGGCCGAGGCGCCGTATGATGCATGGCAATCGTTTGTGGAACGGGCATTCGCCCAATACACCAAACGGCCGGGGAGACGGGTCATTGACATCGGCTGCGGGACGGGAGAGCTTGCCATCCGCCTTGCCAAGGCCGGATGGCAAGTATCCGGCGTTGATCTCTCTGAACATATGCTCGCCGTCGCCCAGGCGAAAGCCGAAGCGGCGGGAGTGGAGGTGCCGTTTTTCGAACAAAACATGGCGGAGCTCGACGGGTTTTCTGATCTCGATGGCGCCTTCCTGTTTTGCGATGCTCTCAACTATTTAACGGATGAAGAGGATGTGAAGCGGACGTTCGCCGCCGTCTCCCGCGCCCTTGGCGGCGGCGGGCTGCTTTTGTTTGATGTCCATTCGGTCTACAAAATGGACGTCCTGTTCCGCGACGCCGTGTTTGCGGACCAGGATGACGACCTCAGCTACATATGGACGTGCCATCCGCTTGACTGGCCGCACAGCGTCGGGCACGAACTGACGTTTTTCGTCCGCCGCGGCGATCTTTATGAGCGCTATGACGAATGGCATGAACAGCGCACGTTCGAGCGCGCTGTCTATGAGCGATGGCTCGATTCCGCTGGCTTTGAGGTGCTCGAGGTGACCGCCGATTTCACCAATGCGCCCCCGACCGAGACGGCGGAGCGGTTGTTTTTCGTCGCGCGGAAGCGGTGAGGGGCGAAGAGCGAGAAATCATAAATCATAAAAAGAAACGTGGATGAGGAAGATTTAGGGAGATTTTGGTTGAAACATAAAATCATGCAGGGAAAATGCTCTATCGTTTTGCATCCGGCTTAATAGCTGGCTGAGGATTGAAACGAGTGTAATGTCAACCAAACGTAATTGGAAGAAATCTTGTGCCCGGCTCAATAGCCGAATGAGGATCGAAACAATATAGATAAAAACAAGCAACAGCTGAAAGGTTGAACGACGATGGAATCCAACGAAAAATCCGTAAATATGAAAACCCCAGCCGTACAAGCTGGGGTCCATTTTTTTGTCGAACGAAGCAGGATTTTCGCTGCTGCTTGTCAAATGAAAATCAATCAAGGAAACTGTTGCTTCACCTTCTCCACATCTTCTTTAAACTTCTCATGTGTTTTCGCCAGCACTTCTTCAAAGACGCCGTTCATTCGTTGTTCCAACACAGCGATTCCTTCCCCGGTAATGCCGCCTTTGACGCATACTTTTTCCTGCAACGTTGGCAATGTGTACAGATTCCGCTTGAGCAGTTCCCCAAGACCGATGATCATATCGGTCGCCAGCATCGTCGCCTGTTCCTTCGTGATGGCGGTTTTGGCCGCTGCGGCGTCGATGAAGCGCTGAAGCAAATAGCTGAAAAACGCCGGGCCGCAGCTTGAGATGTCGGAGGCGACGCGGGTGATGGCCTCGTCGATGTACACCGGCGAGGCGATGCGCCGGAGAAGATCATCGATCGTTTGCCGGCAGGCGGTCGAACAGCGTGATCCGAAGGTGACAAGGATGCTGCCGGAGAGCGCCCGGTTTGCAATGCTCGGAATGGCGCGCACGACTTGGCAAGGGACGGCTGCTTCAAGCTGTTTTACGCTGATCGGGCTTGTGATCGACACAAGGCAATGCTCCCTTGTCCAGTGCGGGGCCAGTTGCTGCAATAATGGATGGATGTCGAGTGGCTTGACGCATAAAAAAACGAGACTGGATTGTTTGACGACTTCAGCCGCGTTGGCAGCCACCGTGATGCCGGGATATGTGCGTTGTATGGCAAACGCTTTTGCAAGCGTGCGGTTCGTGATGACGAGCTGATCCGCTTTCACGGCGCCGGAGTCGAGGAACGCTTCGATTAAGATGGTGCCCATATTCCCCGTGCCGATGACGCCGATGTTCATGTGTCGTCCCCCCCTCCCGGTTTTGGTTTGCCGGAACTCTCTTTTTCGATATGTATGAGAAAAAGGCTCGGTTTATGACTTGAGATGGAAAGGATGGGATCGTATGTGGGAGCATGTGCAGGAGCTTGGCAAACGGTATGGGAAAGTAGGGATGTTCTTGTTGTTTGCTGCGGCGGCGGGGTTATGGGTGTTTCGTCATCCGACGGATGAAAAGGGGCAAGTCGTCTTGCCGGCGGCGGCTGAAACGGATGCCTCCCGGACGGAAGAAAAAAAGGACGAGGCGTCAAAAACCGCTGTGGTGGATGTGAAAGGGGCGGTCGCGAAACCAGGAGTGTACGAGGTGGCGGCGGACGCCCGCGTTCGCGATGTCATCGCCCTCGCCGGTGGATTGACGGACGAGGCGGATGAAACGAAAGTCAATCTGGCGGCAAAAGTGCGCGATGAAATGATGATTTACGTGCCGAAAAAAGGCGAGGCCGCAGCGGCGTCAAATGCCACTTTTACGTCTCTGAACGATGGGGCTCGGGACGGGACGCAAGTGGCGGTCAATATGGCGACGGAAGAGGAATTGATGCAGCTTCCCGGCATCGGACCGGCGAAGGCAAAAGCGATCATCGCCTATCGCGAAGAACACGGGCCGTTTCGGCGGGTGGAGGATTTGTTGAATGTAACCGGAATTGGCGAAAAAACGCTGGAGAAATTGAAGCCGTATTTGCTTGTGCCGTAAGCGAGGCGGGGGAGCGCAATGATTCTCGTTTATGGGCGGATCAAGGCTGTTGCAGACGTTTTTCGGCGTTGACGGGGGAAGGAGGCGGCGGGTAGACTAAAAGCATGGAAACGAGCGGAGGGATGGAAAATGGAACGCATCACATGGGATCAATACTTTATGGCGCAAAGCCATTTGCTCGCGCTGCGCAGCACGTGCACAAGGCTCGCCGTCGGAGCGACGATTGTGCGCGATAAGCGCATCATCGCCGGCGGGTACAACGGCTCGATCGCCGGCGGCGCCCATTGCACCGATGAAGGGTGCTACGTGATTGACGGCCATTGTGTACGGACGATCCATGCGGAAATGAATGCCATTTTGCAATGCGCCAAGTTCGGCGTCCCGACCGAGGGGGCCGAGATGTATGTCACCCATTTTCCGTGCTTGCATTGTTGCAAGGCGATCATTCAAAGCGGCATCCGCGCTGTCTATTACGCCCAAGACTACAAAAACCACCCGTACGCCTTGGAGCTGTTTGCTCAAGCTGGCGTCCGGCTCGTGCAAGTGCCGCTGAAAACGGATGTGTTTGCCTTTCTTGCCAGCGGCGGAGGTGAAGCATGAAGGGACAAGCCGTCTATCCCGCCGCGGCGGCGCTTTTGGCCGTCGCGGCGGCCTCGCCGTCCCAAACCGCCTGTCTTCTCCTCGTTGTGTATCTCCTTCTTCTTTTCATCCGCCGGCCGCACTGTTTCCTTCCTGCTCTCGTTGCAGCTCTCTTCTTTTTTGTCTATTTTCTCATCATTGATCATCATAACAAAACTTCCCTTTCCGGCGGCCGTCATTCGCTTTCCGTTCGTTTTTCCGCCGCGCCGGCGATCGACGGCGATCGATTGCAGGCGGCGGTGCAAGCTGGCAAGGAGCGGGTGCAGCTCCGTTACATCATTCGGACGGCTGCGGAAAAAGAAGCGCTGCGTGCGCACCTCATGCCTGGGGTCGTGTGCCGGCTAAAGGGAACGCTCGAGCGCCCCATGCCAGCTGGCAATCCGTATGCGTTTGATTACCGCCTTTATTTGCGCCGCCACCGCATTCATTGGCTCTTTCTCCCTGAGGCGATCGATCTTTCTGCTTGCGTGCGCGTCCGTCCCGCCATCATCGAACGGCTTGAAGCCATTCGCGAGGCTGGCGTCCGCCGCATTGAAGCCCGGTTTCCGCCGGAAGCGGCCGGCATCGCCGCTGCGCTCATTTATGGCGAACGCCGCTCGTTGGACGAGGAAGTGATTAGCGGTTACCAGCAGCTCGGGATCATCCATTTGTTGGCCATTTCCGGCGGCCATGTCACCCTGCTTGTCAGTGCTGCGTTGGCCGCTGCCATTCGGTTTGTGACGCGCGAAGCGGCCGTGCTTGCTTTGCTCGTTTTCTTGCCTATGTATGCGGTGCTCGCCGGCGCTTCGCCGTCGGTGCTGCGCGCTTGTGCGACCGGGATGATTGTGTTGGCCATCCAGTGGAAAAAAGGAAGGATCCATCCGCTGGATGCGTTGAGTTGGACAGCGCTTGCCCTGCTCGTCTTTGACCCCTATATGGTTTGGGATGTCGGTTTTCAACTATCGTTTCTTGTCACGTTTGCCCTTCTCGCCCATGTATCGGTGCTCGCCTCTGCTCGTTCGATGCTCCAAAACTTGTTTCAGACCGCGCTCGCCGCTCAGCTTGCCGCGCTGCCGGTTTTGCTTTACCATTTTTATGAAGTTTCTGTTTGGAGCGTAGGACTCAATGTCTTCTTTGTCCCTTGGTATTCATTTGTCATCTTGCCACTCGCTTTTCTATCCGCAGTTTTTCCCTTTTCTCCGCTCATTTGGCTGTTTAGCCGTCTCATTGAGCTGACGGATGCGGTTGTCCATTTTTTCTCGGTCGATTACTCGTTTATGCTTGTGCTCGGCCGTCCGGGGCCGTGGTGCTTAGCTGGTTATCTGACAGCCATCGCGGCGGCGTTTTTGGATTGGGAACGCGGCCGCCTGATCCGCGGATTGACAGCGGTGGCGGCGGCGACGGCGCTGCATATGGCTTCTCCGTATATGAATCCAAAGGGAGAAGTAACGATATTGGATGTTGGACAAGGAGACTGCATTTATATTGAGCTTCCGCATCGCAAAGCAGTCTATCTCATTGACACGGGCGGGACGCCGGAATGGGCGCGCGAACCGTGGCGCAAGCGGTCGCGTCCGTTTTCTGTCGGCCGCGACGTTGTCGTGCCGTTTTTAAAAGCCCAAGGGGTGAGGACGCTTGATCAGCTGATTTTGACGCACGATGATGCCGACCATATCGGGTCTGCTCCCGAGGTGATGGCAGCCGTGCGCGTTAAGAAGATTGTCACAAGCCCAGGAGCGCTGCCGGCCGTCAAGGCGATGGCGCGCCCGTTTTCCGTGCCGGTGGCCGCCAGCGTGCGGGGGGATCGGTGGAAGGTGGGGGATGCCGCGTTTTCCGTATTGCACCCGGAGGCGGGAAACAATGAGGATAATAACGGCTCGCTTGTATTGCTCGCCCGCCTCGGCCGCTTGACATGGCTGTTTGCTGCGGATATCGAGGAAGAGGCGGAACAGGCGCTCATCCGCGCTTATCCGACGCTGCGTGTCGATGTATTGAAAGTCGCCCACCACGGCAGCAAAACGTCGACAACAGAGCCGTTTTTGCGGACGGTCAAGCCGCGAGCGGCCATCATTTCCGTCGGCCGCTACAATCGCTACGGGCATCCGTCCCCCGAGGTGCTTATGCGGCTTGGGCAACAACGGGCGATCATTTGGCGGACGGATGAAAACGGGGCCATTTGCTATGTGTATGACGAAAACGGTGGAACCTTTCAGGTGATGAAACCATAAGATGTAGTGCACAAAAAAACGGAACGTTTCAGCCAAAACAAAAAATAAGGATTGCTTATGTAAGCAATCCTTATCGACCGAAAAATTCGATCAATGTGGCGATGATGAACATGGTAGCGAAAAAGCCGAACGACACGATGAATCCGACGGCGGAATCGACGGCGTCATTTCGTTGGCTTTGCACTTCCTTTTCAAATACGTTCATCGTTTTCCCCCTCCTCGTTCAATCATTTTTAGTATAGACGAAAACGCGCGAAAAATCTACCGCCGCTCGCTTCTTTTCCTTCCTTGACAACAGTTGACACAAATACTTTCAAACAGCTGGGAAAACATAAAAATAACCCGCTGGCCAATAAGGTCCTAGGACTTATAGGCTGGCGTTTATATAAAGGGGAACCGGTTTTTTCGGCAGCCGGTTCCCTTGTAAAATGGCGAAAAACGGTGTATCTTTTCTAGCAGAGACTTTCGCTTGGAAATGGAGACGGGAACATGTTGGAACGCGTATGGGGAAACATTGAAAAACGGCGTTTTTCTCCTCTTTATTTATTATACGGCAATGAGCCGTTTTTATTAATGGAAACGTATGAGCGATTGGTGAACGCAGCGCTTGGCCCCGAGGAGCGGGAGTGGAACTTGGCTGTGTACGACTGCGAGGAAACGCCGATCGAGGCGGCGCTTGAGGAGGCCGAGACGGCGCCGTTTTTCGGCGAGCGGCGTGTCATTCTCATCAAGCATCCATATTTTTTTACGTCTGAAAAAGAGAAGGAGATCGAACATGATTTGGCGAAGCTGGAGGCGTACTTGAAGGCGCCGTCGCCGTTTTCGATCGTCGTCTTTTTCGCGCCGTACGAGAAGCTTGATGAGCGAAAAAAAATGACGAAGCTCGCCAAAGAGCAAAGCGAAGTCGTCATCGCCGCCCCGCTCGCCGAAGCGGAGCTGCGGGCTTGGGTGCGGCGCCGCATCGAGAGCCAAGGGGCGCAAGCAAGCGACGAGGCGATTGATGTCCTGTTGCGGCGGGCCGGGACGCAGCTTTCCGCCTTGGCGAATGAAATCGATAAATTGGCCCTGTTTGCCGGATCGGGCGGAACCATCGAGGCGGCGGCGGTTGAACGGCTTGTCGCCCGCACGCCGGAAGAAAACGTATTTGTGCTTGTCGAGCAAGTGGCGAAGCGCGACATTCCAGCGGCGTTGCAGACGTTTTATGATCTGCTTGAAAACAATGAAGAGCCGATCAAAATTTTGGCGCTGCTCGCCGCCCATTTCCGCTTGCTTTCGCAAGTGAAATGGCTTGCCTCCTTAGGCTACGGGCAGGCGCAAATTGCTGCGGCGCTCAAGGTGCACCCGTTCCGCGTCAAGCTCGCTCTTGCTCAAGCGGCCCGCTTCGCTGACGGAGAGCTTGCTGAGGCGATCAACGAGCTCGCTGACGCCGATTACGAGGTGAAAAGCGGAGCGGTCGATCGCCGGTTGGCCGTTGAGCTGCTTCTGATGCGCTGGGGCACCCGCCCGGCGCAAGCGGGGCGCCACGGCCGGCGGTGAAGCGATCGCCCGGCCGTTTGCCGTGAACATAAAGAAAAACAAAAAAACGACCTGGCGCCAGGTCGTTTTTGATTAGGAAGCTTGGATGCTGTTCAATTTTTTCGCTAAGCGCGATTTTTGCCGGCTGGCGGCGTTTTTATGGATAAGGCCTTTGCTTGCAGCTTTGTCTAATTTTTTCGACGCGATAATGAACGCCTCGCGCGCTTTTTCTACGTCTTTCAATTCAACAAGCGCTTCAAATTTTTTGATCGCCGTACGCATGGCCGATTTCATCGAGGCGTTGTGAGCCCGGCGCTTTTCGCTCGTTTTCGCGCGTTTGATCGCTGATTTGATGTTAGCCACGTTCGTTCACCTCCGTTACCGTTCCTATTTCTGTTGTGAACAACAGGAAGAACAAGTGTTATTCTATCAAACGTGTTTTGATTATGCAAGAGTGTTCAAGCGAAAATCCTTTACGAAACATGAATGACCGGGCCTGATTGCGGCGACAATAAAAGAAAACGGCAGAAATGGGGAGGAACGACATGGAACAGCCGCTCGATTTACGCCAGTACTCGGTGCGCACGGATTTAGCGATCGAAGCGCATGAGATCGCACTCGAGGAGCGCTTGCAGCAAAAACAAGAAAGCGCCGCGCCGATTGAGGGGGTCATCATTCATGACGAGGAGATCAACGGCGTCAAGCTGTCGCATGTGCATGTCACGGAACAAGGAGCGGCCTCGATCGGCAAAAAGCCGGGCCACTACGTGACGATTGAAGCGCAAGGCATCCGCGAACAAAACACCGAGCTGCAGCAAAACGTGCAGCG
Organism: Geobacillus zalihae; assembly: GCF_030414215.1. Lineage (NCBI taxonomy): Bacteria > Bacillati > Bacillota > Bacilli > Caryophanales > Anoxybacillaceae > Geobacillus > Geobacillus zalihae. Next base: position 2,528,223 of record NZ_CP129217.1, on the reverse strand, counting down.
CATTTTTTCCGAGCAGCTCAGCGCCTTTTTCAAGCGGCTCCGCATCCCCGATCAAGCGAGCTGCTTGATCGTCGGGCTCGGCAACCAAAACGTCACCCCGGACGCGCTCGGGCCGCTCACGGTGGAAAACGTGCTTGTCACCCGTCATTTGTTCCAGCTGCAGCCGGAAAGCGTCGAGGAAGGCTTCCGGCCGGTGAGCGCCCTTGCTCCGGGGGTGATGGGGACGACCGGGATTGAAACGAGCGACATTATCGACGGCGTCGTCCGGAAAACAAAGCCGGATTTTGTCATTGTGATTGACGCCTTGGCTGCCCGCTCGATCGAACGGGTCAACGCGACGATTCAAATTTCTGACACCGGCATCCATCCTGGCTCCGGGGTCGGCAACAAGCGGAAAGAGTTAAGCTATGAAACGCTTGGCATTCCGGTCATTTCGATCGGCGTTCCGACGGTTGTCGATGCGGTCTCCATCACGAGCGACACGATCGATTTCATTTTGAAGCACTTCGGCCGCGAAATGCGCGAAGGGAAACGGCCGTCAAGCGCGCTCGCTCCGGCGGGCTGGACGTTTGGGCGCAAACGAAAATTGACGGAACAAGACATGCCGTCGCCGCAAGAACGGTCGACGTTTCTTGGCATGGTCGGCACGCTTGGCGATGAAGAAAAGCGGCGTCTCATCTATGAAGTGCTCGCCCCGCTCGGGCATAATTTGATGGTGACTCCAAAAGAGATCGATTCGTTTATCGGCGATATGGCCAACTTATTAGCCGGCGGCTTGAATGCGGCGCTGCATCGGCAAGTCGACCAAGGCAATGTCGGCTCCTACACCCATTAAACAAAAAACAGTTCTATCTTTTCCCGCTTGGCCATACGTTAAACTGAGGAGACAAGCCGGGAAAGGGTGGGAATATGAAACGATGGCGCTCCCCAAACGTCATGATCGCGATTCCAGGAGCCAGCATAAAGAAACTGTTGATGCTCATCATCCTTGGCTGCATGATGATGTTTATGCTTGTCGGAGCGCTCACATCGCTGCGGCCGGAATACCGTCCGTCGTCATCATCGCTGAACGATATGGCGGCCCATTTTCCGGAAGAGACGTTCATTCGTCTGTTCGCCTTGGAAAATCGATATTTTGCGCAGCTGCTGCCGAAAGATCGGCGGCAGACGAATTACTCATCGCTATTGTTCCGCCTGGCGACGAGCATCAATCCCGATGACCCGCGCAGCCTGCTTGGCAGCGAGCTGCCGGGCTTTGCCCTTTATGACAGCAAAATTCTCATCGCTGGTGAAGGAACGGATTATACGAACATGCCATACGAATCAGCGCCGCCGCTTGAGGCGATGCTTGCGGAACGGCAAGCCTCGGTCGATGAACTCGAACAAGCAAACAAGAACGAAGATGAAAAACCGGTTCCCCCGCCATCGCAGACGACCGGAGGGAAAAAAGTGGTCTACATTTACAATACCCATACGCATGAGTCGTTTTTGCCGGCGCTCAAAGGGGTCACTGACCCGGATTTGGCGTTTCACCCGACGGTCAACATCACAAAAGTGGGGGAAAAGTTAGCGGAAGAACTGGAAAAGCGCGGCATCGGGGCTGAAGTGAGCAAAATCGACATTGTCAGCGAATTGTTAAAGAAAGGGATGAAATACTCCCAATCGTATGATATGTCCCGCCAAACAGTGGTCGCAGCAATGAAGCAAAATCGTGACTTGCACTACTTCATCGATATCCATCGCGATTCGCGGCGGCGGAACTATACGACGGCTACGATCAACGGCGTTGATTATGCGCGTGTCGCATTCATTATTGGCGGAGAAAACGCGACATACGAGAAAAACTTGCAGCTGGCTACCGCGTTGCATCAGTTGCTGCAAAAGAAATATCCAGGGTTGAGCCGCGGGGTGATCGAGAAAAAAGGAGCCGGGACGAACGGCAAGTTTAATCAAGATTTATCGGAAAACGCGATTTTAATTGAAGTCGGCGGTGTTGACAATACGTTTACGGAGTTGTTTCGTTCCGTGTCGGCGCTCGCTGACGTATTCAGCGACTATTATTGGCAGGCGGAAAAAGTCGAAGCGCCGGCTCCGGCGGAGAAAAAGTAAAGGAGCGTCACTATGGCACGATGGTTCATCCGCTTTACTCTAGCGATCTTTCTTCTTTTTTTCGGCGTGTTGTTTGGCATGCAAGAGGCGCATCGCGGCATGGAACGGATGCGCGGTTATGCCGATCCGTCGTTTCCATCCGTCATCGATATGAAAAAAAGGGAAAATGGTGAGGTGGAAGCGGCGGTGTTTGGCCGGCCGGTCGTTGCTGGAGATTTAGGAGAAAAGCAAGAAACGATTCGCGAGCTGAAAACGTTCAACTTGTTCTCTAGGCTCGGCCAACTTTTTGCCGATGCTGTCACCGCGCTCATGGAAATGCTGTTTTCGCTCGTCGGCCGGGTGTTGGACTAGCCCGTTCATGTGCGGACGAAACAGGAACGTGCCGTCACAATGGCGGCTTTTTCTTTTTTACGCCGTCCGCCGGCTGGAGCACAAAGTGCTGCGCTTTCCATATTGTCGATTGTTTTCTTGGCGCGGCTCTTTCTGTTTCGCGTCTTTCCGGAAAGCTCGAACGGCGGCTTGGCTTTTCGTTCATCATTGAATCTTCTTCGCGCTGTTGCTATAATCAAAGCTAGTGTAGTTTTGCGAAGAAGCAGGAGTGAGAGACGATGAACCGGGAAGAACGGTTGAAACGGCAGGAACGGATCCGCAATTTTTCGATTATTGCCCACATTGACCACGGAAAATCGACGCTGGCGGACCGCATTTTGGAAAAAACGGGGGCGTTGTCGGAGCGCGAATTGCGCGAGCAGACGCTCGATACGATGGAGCTTGAGCGCGAGCGCGGCATCACGATTAAATTGAATGCGGTCCAGTTGACATATAGAGCGAAAAATGGCGAAGAGTACATTTTCCATTTGATCGACACGCCGGGCCATGTCGACTTTACGTACGAAGTGTCGCGCAGTTTGGCTGCCTGCGAAGGGGCGATTTTGGTCGTCGATGCGGCGCAAGGCATTGAAGCGCAGACGCTCGCCAACGTGTATTTGGCGATCGACAATAATTTGGAAATTTTGCCGGTCATTAACAAAATCGATTTACCAAGCGCCGAACCGGAGCGTGTGCGTCAAGAAATTGAGGATGTCATCGGCTTGGACGCCTCTGACGCGGTGCTTGCTTCGGCCAAAGTCGGCATCGGCATCGAAGAAATTTTGGAAAAAATCGTCGAAAAAATTCCGGCTCCCTCGGGAGATCCGGATGCGCCGCTGAAAGCGCTCATTTTTGATTCCCTTTATGACCCGTACCGCGGCGTTGTCGCCTATGTCCGCGTCGTCGACGGAACGGTGAAGCCGGGACAGCGCATTAAAATGATGTCGACCGGCAAAGAGTTTGAAGTGACGGAAGTCGGCGTGTTCACGCCGAAGCAAAAAGTCGTCGACGAATTGACGGTCGGTGATGTCGGCTATTTGACTGCCTCGATTAAAAACGTGAAAGATACGCGCGTCGGCGATACGATCACCGATGCCGAACGGCCGGCAGCTGAACCGCTCCCGGGCTATCGGAAGCTCAATCCGATGGTGTTTTGCGGGATGTATCCGATCGATACGGCGCGCTACAACGATTTGCGCGAGGCGCTCGAGAAGCTGCAATTGAACGATGCGGCGCTCCACTTTGAGCCGGAAACGTCGCAGGCGCTTGGGTTCGGCTTTCGCTGTGGATTTCTCGGCTTGCTTCATATGGAAATCATCCAAGAGCGGCTCGAGCGCGAATTTCATATCGATTTGATCACGACCGCGCCGAGCGTCGTTTACAAGGTGCATTTGACCGACGGAACGGAAGTTGACGTCGACAACCCGACGAACATGCCCGACCCGCAAAAAATCGACCGCATTGAAGAGCCGTATGTGAAAGCGACGATCATGGTGCCAAACGACTATGTCGGGCCGGTGATGGAGCTGTGTCAAGGAAAGCGCGGCACGTTTGTCGATATGCAATATTTGGATGAAAAGCGCGTCATGCTCATTTACGATATTCCGCTCTCCGAGATCGTCTACGACTTTTTCGACGCTTTAAAGTCGAACACAAAAGGGTACGCGTCATTCGACTACGAATTGATCGGCTACCGGCCGTCCAATCTCGTCAAGATGGATATTTTGCTAAACGGCGAAAAAATCGATGCCTTATCGTTTATCGTTCATCGCGACTCTGCGTACGAGCGCGGCAAAGCGATCGTTGAAAAGCTGAAAGATTTGATTCCACGCCAGCAATTTGAAGTGCCGGTGCAGGCGGCGATCGGCAACAAGGTCATCGCCCGTTCGACAATCAAAGCGTTGCGCAAAAACGTGCTCGCAAAATGTTACGGCGGCGACGTGTCGCGGAAGCGGAAGCTGCTTGAGAAGCAAAAAGAAGGAAAGAAGCGGATGAAACAAATCGGGTCGGTCGAAGTGCCGCAAGAAGCGTTTATGGCCGTCTTGAAAATCGACGACCAGAAAAAATAACGAGCAAGGCTGTCTCCGTTGGGGATAGCCTTGTTTGTTTCCTGCGGCGCCGCCGGCTGAAAGGAGGAGGACCGATGGCCGTTTCAGCGTATTTTCATATTCCATTTTGCGCCCATATTTGCCATTATTGCGATTTTAACAAAGTATTCGCCGCCGGCCAGCCGATTGACGACTATTTGCGGGCGATGGACAAAGAAATGGCGTGGACGGCGGCGGAATTTGGCAGCCAACTCAAGACGCTGTTTATCGGCGGCGGTACGCCGACGGTGCTTGAGCCGACGCAGCTCGGCTGTTTGCTTGCGAGCATCCACCGCCATTTTCAGTTTGACCCACAAACGGCCGAATTTACCGTCGAAGCCAACCCGGACGGCTTGACGAAAGAAAAGCTCGCTATTTTGCGCGATGCCGGAGTGAATCGGCTGAGCCTGGGGGTGCAGACATTTGACGATCAGCTTCTGCAAACGATCGGCCGCACGCACCGGCGAGGCGACGTCATACGGGCTGTAGCGTTGGCCAGAGAAGTCGGGTTTCAGAACATCAGCATTGATGTCATGTACGGTTTGCCGGGGCAGACGCTTGAGCAGTTTACGGCCGATTTAGAAGCGGCGTTTTCGCTTCATGTGCCGCATCTTTCTGCTTATTCCCTCATTTTGGAGCCAAGGACGATTTTTTATAACGAATGGCGGAAAGGGCGGCTCCGTCTACCGGGCGAAGAGATGGAAGCCGAGATGTACGAAGCGGCGATGGAGCAGATGGCTGCCGCTGGCTATCGGCAATACGAAATCAGCAACTATGCTTTGCCGGGATTTGAAAGCCGGCACAACTTGACGTACTGGAACAATGAGGAGTACTACGGCATCGGCGCTGGGGCGCACAGCTATATCGATGGGGTGCGGCGGGCGAATATCGGCCCCATCCGGCATTACATCAGCGCGATCGAACGCGGCCAATGGCCGCACCGCGATGTGCGCCGCTTGACCGTTCGCGAGCAGATGGAAGAGGAAATGTTTTTAGGGCTGCGCAAGACGGAAGGGGTGTCCAAAGTCTGCTTTCGGCAAAAGTTCGGCCGCGACCTCCATGACATATTTGGCGCGGCGATCCGCCGGGAAATCGAAAACGGACGCCTCGAGGAAACGGAGACTCACATCCGCTTGACAAAACGGGGCAAGCTGCTCGGCAATGAAGTGTTTGCCGCGTTCCTTTGCGAAATGTAAACATTGACATTTGCCGGGCGATTTGCTACCCTAGTAGTAGATTTAGCACTCGAATTGTTCGAGTGCTAACAGAGGTGAGACACGTGCTAACGGACCGCCAACTGCTGATTTTGCAGGTGATTATCGACGATTTCATTCGTTCTGGGCAGCCGGTCGGTTCGCGGACGTTATCGAAAAAGCATCAAATCGCGTTCAGCTCGGCGACGATCCGCAATGAGATGGCGGATTTGGAGGAGCTCGGCTATATTGAAAAAACGCACATTTCTTCCGGCCGTGTGCCGTCGGAAAAAGGGTACCGCTACTACGTCGACCATTTGCTGCCGCCGCAGCGGCTGACAAGGGCGGACATTCAAAAAATCCGCTCTGTGTTTGCTGAGCGCATCTATGAGCTGGAAAAACTGATGCAAAAGTCAGCGCAAATTTTATCCGAGCTGACGAACTATACATCCATTGCGCTCGGGCCGACGTTTAAAGAAAGCAAACTGAAGCGGATGCAAATCGTTCCGCTCAACGAGCAGACAGCTGTCGCCATCGTCGTGACGGACACCGGCCATGTTGAAAACCGGGTCGTGACGATTCCGTCATCAATGGACGCAGGCGACCTCGAAAAAATGGTCAACATTTTCAACGAGCGGCTCGCCGGCGTTCCGCTCATGGATTTGAAAGAAAAAATGGAGACGGAAGTGGCCGACGTAATGCGCCGGCACATCCGCAACTACGACAGCGTGCTCAATACGCTCATGGAGACGCTCGATGCCCCTGAAGAAGAAAAAGTGTTTTTCGCTGGCAAGGCGAATATGCTCAACCAGCCGGAGTTCAGCGACATCCAAAAAGTGCGCCCGCTTCTGGACATCATTGAGCAGGAAAAAGACATTTATCGCCTGCTCCGCAAGCAAACCCAAAAAGGAGTGCGGGTTTCGATCGGGCATGAAAACGAACTGCGCGGCATGGAAAACTGCAGCTTGATTACAGCGACCTATTCGGTCGGCGATGAGCCGCTCGGGGCGATCGCGATTCTTGGTCCAACGCGCATGGAATACTCGCGCGTCATCACGGTCTTAAACCGTGTCGCTTCCGATTTGTCGGCCGCGCTCGCGAAATGGTATCAAAGTCAATAAGAATGGCCATATTGGATAACGGATGGATCGCGCATCCATCCTTTCCTTGTGGCCATTGATACATAAAAGGGAAGAGCCCCGGCAGGGAGGTGAAAGCGATGGAGCAAGGAGAAAAACAAGTGATGGAACAAGCTACATACGATGAGCCGGAGCGGGAGCAACCGATCGAGGAAAAAGCCGCCCCGCAGCCCGAGGGGGAATCAGGCGGCGTTCCGCTTGAAGAGGCCGGTGGGGAGGAAGCGGCGGAGCCGGCGGAAAAAGCGCCAACGGCCGAGGAGTTGGCGGCGGCCAAGGCGCAGATCGCCGAATTGAAAGCGAAGCTTTCAGAGATGGAACACCGGTATCTCCGCCTGTACGCCGATTTTGAAAACTTCCGCCGCCGGACGCGCCAGGAGATGGAAGCGGCTGAAAAATACCGCGCCCAAAGCTTGGCGAGCGATTTGCTTCCGGTGCTTGACAACTTTGAACGCGCGTTGAAAATAGAGACGGACAACGAACAGGCGAAATCGATTTTGCAAGGGATGGAAATGGTGTACCGGTCGCTTGTTGACGCCTTGAAGAAAGAAGGCGTCGAGGCGATCGAGGCGGTCGGAAAGCCGTTTGACCCTTATTTGCACCAAGCCGTCATGCAGGCGGAAGCGGAAGGCTATGAGCCGAACACGGTTGTTGAGGAGCTGCAAAAAGGTTATAAGCTGAAAGACCGCGTGCTGCGGCCCGCCATGGTCAAAGTAAGCCAATAAACGGAAACGGAGGGTGATCAGTGATGAGCAAAATTATCGGCATCGACTTAGGAACGACGAACTCTTGCGTCGCCGTGTTAGAAGGCGGCGAAGTGAAAGTCATTCCGAATCCGGAAGGAAACCGCACGACCCCGTCGGTCGTCGCGTTTAAAAACGGCGAACGCCTAGTCGGCGAAGTCGCCAAACGGCAAGCGATCACGAACCCGAACACGATCATCTCGATCAAGCGCCATATGGGGACGGATTACAAAGTCGAAATCGAAGGGAAGCAATATACGCCGCAAGAAATTTCGGCGATCATTTTGCAATACTTGAAGTCGTACGCCGAAGACTATTTGGGCGAGCCGGTGACGCGTGCGGTCATCACGGTGCCGGCGTATTTCAACGACGCCCAGCGCCAAGCGACGAAAGACGCCGGCCGCATCGCCGGCCTCGAAGTCGAGCGCATCATCAACGAGCCGACGGCCGCGGCGCTTGCTTACGGCCTTGATAAAGAAGAAGACCAAACGATTCTCGTCTATGACTTAGGCGGCGGGACGTTTGACGTCTCGATTTTGGAGCTTGGCGACGGCGTGTTTGAAGTGAAGGCGACGGCCGGCGACAACCATTTGGGCGGCGACGACTTCGACCAAGTGATCATCGATTATTTGGTCAATCAGTTCAAGCAAGAGCACGGCATCGATTTGTCGAAAGACAAAATGGCGCTCCAACGCTTGAAAGATGCCGCGGAAAAAGCGAAAAAAGAGCTGTCCGGCGTCACGCAGACACAAATCTCGCTTCCGTTTATCAGCGCCAATGAAAACGGTCCGCTCCATTTGGAAATGACGTTGACAAGAGCGAAATTTGAAGAGTTGTCCGCCCACCTCGTCGAGCGGACGATGGGGCCGGTCCGCCAGGCGCTTCAAGACGCCGGCTTGACGCCAGCCGATATTGATAAAGTCATTTTGGTCGGCGGTTCGACGCGCATTCCAGCTGTCCAAGAAGCGATCAAGCGCGAGCTTGGCAAAGAGCCGCACAAAGGCGTCAACCCGGACGAAGTCGTTGCCATCGGTGCGGCGATCCAGGGCGGGGTGATCGCCGGCGAAGTGAAAGATGTCGTCCTGCTTGACGTGACCCCGCTTTCGCTTGGCATTGAAACGATGGGCGGCGTATTTACGAAACTGATCGAACGGAACACGACGATCCCGACAAGCAAATCGCAAGTGTTCACAACGGCGGCTGACAATCAAACGACGGTCGACATTCACGTCTTGCAAGGAGAGCGCCCGATGGCGGCGGACAACAAATCGCTCGGCCGCTTTCAGCTGACCGGCATTCCGCCGGCGCCGCGCGGCGTGCCGCAAATTGAAGTGACGTTTGATATTGACGCCAACGGCATCGTTCACGTGCGCGCCAAAGATTTAGGAACGAACAAAGAGCAGTCGATTACGATCAAATCGTCGTCCGGCCTGTCGGAAGAAGAAATTCAGCGCATGATTAAAGAAGCGGAAGAAAACGCCGAAGCCGACCGTAAGCGGAAAGAAGCCGCCGAGTTGCGCAACGAAGCCGACCAGCTCATTTTCATGACCGACAAAACGTTAAAAGAAGTCGAAGGAAAAGTGAGCGCCGATGAGATCAAGAAGGCGCAGGATGCGAAAGAGGCGTTGAAAGCGGCGCTCGAGAAAAACGACATCGACGACATCCGCAAGAAAAAAGACGCGCTGCAAGAAGCGGTGCAGCAGCTGTCGATCAAGCTGTATGAACAAGCAGCGAAACAGGCGCAAAGTGCAGGATCGCAAGGCGGCGCTGCCAATCATAAAGACAACGTGGTGGACGCCGAGTTTGAAGAAGTGAACGACGATAAATAATGCAACCGAAAGTCAAAGTCAGGCCTGCCTTGGCTTTGACTTTTTTTCTAGCATTGACATATTGCCTTGCCGCAGAGGGAAATGATAAAATTAAATTTATGTGAGTGAATCGGGAGTGGATGATCAACGATGGCGAAGCGCGATTATTACGAGATTCTCGGCGTCAGCAAAAACGCGACGAAAGACGAGATCAAAAAAGCGTATCGAAAGCTTTCGAAGCAGTATCATCCAGATGTGAACAAAGCCCCGGACGCCGCGGAGAAGTTTAAGGAAATTAAAGAGGCGTACGAAGTGTTAAGCGATGATGAAAAGCGGGCCCGCTACGACCGCTTCGGCCATGCCGACCCGAACGAAACGTTTGGCGGCGGCGGATTCCAAGGCGGAGGGTTTGATTTCGGCGGCTTTAGCGGCTTTGGCGGTTTTGAAGATATTTTTGAAACGTTTTTCGGCGCCGGTCCGCGCAGGCGGACGAGCGGTCCGCGCAAAGGCGCGGATGTCGAGTATATGATGACGCTTACGTTTGAAGAAGCGGCGTTCGGAAAAGAAACGGAAATTGAAATTCCGCGGGAAGAGACGTGCGACACGTGCCAGGGCAGCGGAGCGAAACCGGGCACAAGCCCGACGTCTTGTCCGCATTGCCACGGCAGCGGGCAAGTGACAAGCGAACAAGCGACGCCATTTGGCCGCATCGTCAACCGCCGGACATGTCCCGTCTGCGGCGGCACGGGCCGGTACATTCCGGAGAAATGCCCAACGTGCGGCGGCACGGGACGCGTCAAACGGCGGAAAAAAATTCACGTCAAAATTCCAGCCGGCGTCGACGACGGCCAGCAGCTGCGCGTCGCCGGCCAAGGGGAGCCAGGGGTCAATGGCGGGCCGCCGGGCGATTTGTACATCATCTTCCGAGTCGAACCACATGAGTTTTTCAAACGCGACGGCGACGATATTTATTGCGAAGTGCCGTTGTCGTTCGCCCAGGCGGCGCTCGGCGATGAGATCGAAGTGCCGACGCTCCATGGCCATGTAAAGCTGAAAATCCCGGCCGGCACGCAAACGGGCACGCGCTTCCGCTTGAAGGGAAAAGGGGTGCCGAACGTGCGCGGCTACGGCCAAGGCGATCAGCACGTCATTGTCCGCGTTGTGACGCCGACGAAGCTGACCGAAAAGCAAAAGCAGCTGTTGCGCGAGTTTGATCGGCTCGGCGGAGACACGATGCACGACGGGCCGCACGGCCGTTTTTTTGAGAAAGTCAAAAAGGCGTTTAAAGGAGAAGCGTAAGCGCGATGAAATGGTCAGAAATCAGCATTCATACGACGCATGAGGCGGTCGAGGCGATTTCGAACATTTTGCATGAAGCGGGCGCCGGCGGTGTCGTCATCGAAGACCCATACGATTTGGTCAAAGAACGGGACGACTGGTACGGCGAGATCGTCGAGCTCAACCCGGACGACTATCCGGAAGAAGGGGTGATCATTAAGGCATATTTGCCGGTCAACAGTTTTCTTGGCGAAACGGTCGAACAAATTAAGCAGGCGATTAACAATTTATGGATGTATGATATCGACCTTGGCAAAAATAAAATTACATTGAGCGAAGTAAATGAAGAGGAATGGGCAACGGCGTGGAAAAAGCATTATCACCCGGTGAAAGTGTCCGAAAAGTTTACGATCGTGCCGACGTGGGAAACGTACGAGCCGGCGTCTCGTGATGAGCTGATCATCGAAATGGATCCGGGCATGGCGTTTGGGACCGGCACGCACCCGACAACGGTCATGTGTCTGCAGGCGCTTGAAAAGTACGTGCGCCCCGGCGATCATGTCATTGACGTCGGCACCGGCTCCGGCATTTTAAGCATCGCCGCGGCGATGCTTGGCGCTCAGTCGGTGCGGGCGCTCGATTTGGACCCGGTGGCGGTCGACAGCGCGCGGCTGAACGTGAAGCTCAATAAGGTGCAGCATATCGTAACGGTCTCACAAAACAATTTGCTCGACCATATCGAGGAACCGGCTGATGTGATCGTCGCCAATATTTTAGCGGAAATCATTTTGCGCTTTACTGGTGACGCCTACCGGTTGTTAAAGCCAGGCGGCCGCTTCATCACGTCTGGCATCATTCAGGCGAAAAAGCAGGACGTCAAAGACGGGTTGCTTGCCGCCGGCTTTGCCATTGAGGAAATCAACGTGATGGAAGACTGGGTGGCGGTTGTCGCCATGAAACCGTAAGCAAAGAAGGGATGGCTGTGCAGCGCTATTTCGTTTCCGGCCAGGCGCAACAAGGCGGGATCGTCGCGATCAGTGGCGATGATGCCCATCATATCGCCCGCGTCATGCGCATGAAGCCGGGGGACGGGATCATTTGCGTCTTTCCAGACGGGCGCACGGCGGTGTGTGAAATTGAACAAATTGCCAATGAGCATGTGCAAGCCCGTATTGTACAATGGAAAGAGGAGCGAAGCGAGCTGCCGGTGCGCATCTACATCGCCCAAGGGCTGCCGAAAGGTGAAAAGTGGGAGCTCGTCATCCAAAAAGGAACAGAGCTCGGCGCCGCCGGCTTTCTTCCGTTCGAAGCCGCCCGGTCGGTCGTGAAATGGGACGCGAAAAAGGCGGAGAAAAAAGTCGAGCGATGGAAAAAAATCGCGAAAGAAGCGGCTGAGCAGGCTGAACGAACGGTGGTGCCGGACGTGCGGGCGCCGCTTTCGTTTGTTGAGCTCCTCGCCTTTGGCCAAACGGTCGATGTTCGGCTGTTTGCCTACGAAAAAGAGGCGCGAAACGCCCGGCATGCCGCGCTTCCGGCGCTTCTTTCCCGCCTCCGTCCGGGCGGCGCGTTGCTGGCTGTCTTCGGGCCGGAAGGCGGGTTCAGCCCGGAAGAAGCAGAACAGCTTCGGCAGCACGGTTTTTCGCCGTGCAGCCTTGGGCCGCGCATTTTGCGGACCGAAACAGCTCCGCTCTATTTGCTTTCCGCCGCCTCTTATGAATGGGAGCTGCGCGCGCCGAACGGCGAAGCGGAGCGCGCTTAGTGAGCAACATTGGCTGTTTCTTATAAAAGTTCGGTCCCGCTGATCCTTAAGCGGGGGGCAGAGTGAGGTGAACAAGATGCCGACAGTGGCTTTTCATACACTAGGCTGCAAAGTCAATCATTACGAAACCGAAGCGATTTGGCAGCTGTTTAAAAAAGCCGGCTACGAGCGAAAAGAGTTTGAAAGCCGTGCGGATGTGTATGTGATCAACACGTGCACGGTGACGAACACCGGCGATAAAAAGAGCCGTCAAGTCATCCGTCGTGCGGTGCGCCGCAATCCGGACGCCGTCGTCTGCGTGACCGGTTGCTATGCGCAAACATCGCCGGCTGAGGTCATGGCCATTCCGGGCGTTGATATTGTCATCGGCACGCAAGACCGGCATAAAATTTTAGAGTACATCGAGCAGTTCCAGCGTGAGCGCCAGCCGATCAACGCTGTTCACAACATTATGAAAACGCGCGTTTTTGAGGAGATGGATGTGCCGGAATTCACGGATCGGACGCGGGCGTCGCTTAAGATCCAAGAAGGGTGCAACAACTTCTGCACGTTTTGCATCATCCCGTGGGCGCGCGGCTTAATGCGCTCGCGCGATCCGCAGGAAATCATCCGCCAGGCGCGCCAGTTGGTTGCCGCCGGCTATAAAGAAATCGTTCTGACCGGCATTCATACAGGCGGCTATGGCACCGATCTGAAAGACTATAACTTTGCGTCCTTGTTGCGCGATTTAGACGAGCAAGTGCCGGGGCTCCGGCGGCTCCGCATTTCGTCGATTGAGGCGAGCCAAATCACCGATGAAGTGATTGATGTGCTGAAGCGGTCGGAGAAAATCGTCCGCCATTTGCACATTCCGCTCCAGTCTGGGTCGAATACGGTGCTCAAGCGGATGCGCCGCAAATATACGGTGGAATTTTACGCGGAGCGGCTCGCCCGGCTGCGCGAAGTGTTTCCAGAGCTGGCGGTGACTTCTGACGTCATCGTCGGCTTCCCAGGCGAGACGGAAGACGAATTTATGGAGACGTACAACTTTATTCGTGAACAACGGTTTTCCGAGCTGCATGTCTTTCCTTATTCGAAGCGGACCGGCACGCCGGCGGCGCGCATGCCGAACCAAATCGATGAAGAAACGAAGCATGACCGCGTCCGCCGCTTGATCGCTCTGTCCGATCAATTGGCGAAAGAGTACGCCTCCCGGTTTGAAGGGCAAGTGCTCGAGGTCATCCCGGAAGAGCGCGACAAAGAGCGGCCGGATTTGTACGTCGGCTATACAGACAACTATTTGAAAGTCCGCTTCCCGGCAACCGAGGAAATGGTCGGTGAACTTGTCAAAGTGAAGATTACGAAAGCCGGCTATCCGTACAATGAAGGAGAGTTCGTCCGCGTTGTGCCGGATGAAATGGCCCGTTCGGTCAAATGGAGCTCATAACCCAGCCTAGTTGCTGGGTTTTTTCTGTCTTTTTCCGGAGACAATACGGATGGCTAGTTTTTGTCGAGGGAGCATGGTATGATGGTAGACGTCAGACCTTCCATCTTGACGGAAATGGCAGAAAGGGGTTTCTCCGAATGACGATGAATATCGCGAAAATGATCGATCATACGCTGCTCAAACCGGAAGCGACAGAACAACAAATCGTGCAACTGTGCACGGCAGCAAAGCAATACGGCTTTGCTGCCGTGTGCGTCAACCCAACGTGGGTGAAAACGGCGGCGCGTGAACTTTCCGGCACCGATGTCCGCGTCTGCACGGTCATCGGCTTTCCACTTGGGGCGACGACGCCGGAAACAAAGGCGTTTGAAACAATGAACGCCATCGAAAACGGCGCCCGCGAAGTCGATATGGTGATCAACATCGGCGCGTTAAAAAGCGGGCAAGACGAGCTTGTCGAGCGCGACATTCGCGCGGTCGTCGAGGCGGCGGCTGGCAGGGCGCTTGTCAAAGTGATCATTGAAACGGCGCTTTTGACCGATGAGGAAAAAGTGCGCGCCTGCCAGCTTGCGGTGAAAGCCGGCGCTGATTATGTGAAAACGTCGACCGGGTTTTCCGGCGGAGGTGCGACGGTGGAGGATGTGGCGCTGATGCGGAAAACGGTCGGCGACAGAGCAGGTGTCAAAGCATCAGGCGGCGTTCGCGACCGGAAAACGGCAGAAGCGATGATCAACGCCGGCGCGACGCGCATCGGCACGAGCTCTGGAGTGGAGATCGTCACCGGCGGGACGGGCCGCGCTGACTACTAAGCTCGGTTTCGGTCATGCAAAAACAGAATGACCTTTTCGATGGCGCCGACAAATGGAAGAGCAGCCACTGAGCAAATGACGTTGAACAAGACGCTCACATGAGCGAGCTGCACATCAGGCGCTGGGCTGAGCCTGGCGGCAAAACTGGCGAGCGGCTCGGTCCAAAAGGCGAACAAAGCGGCGCCGACGACGTTCAGCCATAGATGGGTGTAGGCGGTCAGCTGGGCCTCTTTGCTGGAGCCGATCGAAGCCAAAAGCCCGGTGATGCACGTACCGATGTTGGCGCCAAGCAACAGAGCAATCGCCGCGGACAGCGTCAACAGCTGTTCGTTTAAAAATCCCATGGCGATGCCGATCGTTGCCGCGCTCGAATGAACGAGAGCGGTGAGGACGATGCCGACAAGAAGGCCGACAGCGACGGATCGGTTCGTTTCTTTCAGCCATGCATCAACGAACGGATAGGCGGCAAGCGGTTTAGCGAGGCTGCCAAAGCCGTCCATGGCAAACAGCACAGCGGCGAGGCCGACAGCGGTCATGCCGATGCCGAGAACAAGGCGATGGCGGCCGAAAAAAACAAGCAGCGCGCCGCTTATAAGAAGTGGGATGGCGCCATCGCCGATATCAAGCGTCATCAGCTCGGTCGTGACCGTCGAGCCGATGTTGCTGCCTAAAATGATGCCGATCGATTGGCGGAACGACAAGTAGCCGGCGGCGACAAGGCCGACCGTCATCACCATCACCGCTGAGCTGCTTTGCAGGAGAGCGGTCGTCGCCAAACCGGCGGCAAATCCTTGCAGCGGCGTGGCGGTAAAGCGCATGAGCCACCGTTTTAACCGATGGCCGGACAACGTGTAAAGCCCAGCTTTCATCATAAACATGCCAAGAAGAAACAAAGCGGTGTAAATGGCAAACAGCATCCAAAACGATCCCATGGGCGATCTCCCCTTTCACCCTATATGTATGGGCCTTGTCCGCGGGTGATGACCGTTTTTTCAGCGCGGGGAAGAGGTGGCCAGCAGGCTGCCGCTGCTTTTTTTATTGACCTTTTCTGTCAGCATGTATTATAATTGACAAGTACAATATGCAATGGTTGTTGTTCGGAGGGAGGGAAGCAGGATGTCCAAAACGATCGTTCGCAAAAATGAGTCGATCGACGACGCTCTTCGTCGCTTTAAGCGTGCCGTTTCGAAAACGGGCACTTTGCAAGAAGTGAGAAAGCGCGAATTTTATGAAAAGCCAAGCGTCAGACGGAAGAAAAAATCTGAGGCGGCTAGAAAGCGCAAGCACTAAGAGCATGCATTAAAGAGGGTGTATAATCGGTGAGTCTTCTCGATCGTTTGAATGACGATATGAAGCAGGCGATGAAAAACAAGGAGAAAGAAAAACTGTCTGTTCTCCGGATGCTGAAAGCGGCGCTGCAAAACGAAGCGATCAAGCTCGGCAAAAGCCCGCTCTCGGAAGACGAAGAGCTGACGGTTCTTTCTCGCGAACTGAAACAGCGTAAAGACTCCCTCCAAGAATTTGAAAACGCTGGCCGTTCAGATCTTGTCGAAAAAGTGAAAACCGAAATTGAAATTGTTCAATCGTATATGCCAACGCCGCTGACAGAGGACGAGCTGCGCGATTTGATCGAGCAGACGATCAAGGAAGTCGGCGCCTCTTCGAAAGCGGATATGGGAAAAGTGATGGGCGCGATCATGCCGAAAGTGAAAGGAAGAGCGGATGGTTCGCTCGTCAACAAACTTGTCCAACAACAGCTGTCATAAATGCAATGGGCCTTGCCGGCAGGCGGGCCCGTTGTTTTTGAAAAGCGGTGCTAGAACCCCCTTTTGTCTCATACATATGAGATGAAAGGGGGTTCTTTTTGATGGTGAAAAAATGGCGCCAGCAGATGAAGCGGTGGATGGCGGAAAAGCTTGAACTTCCCGCCGACATTATGATGGATCTGCCCCGCATTACGATGGTTGGGCACATACATATTTACATTGAAAACCACCGCGGGCTGCTCGCGTTCAGCGATAAAGAGCTCCGCCTTTTGCTGCGGAACGGACAGCTCGTTGTCCGCGGCGAACAGTTTGTGATTAAAACGATTTTGCCGGAAGAAATTTTGTTGGAAGGAAAAATCAGCCAAGTCGTTTATATAGATGAATAGCGAGGAGGAACGGAGATGAAAAACGAATGGGTCGACACGCTCGCCGGCAGCGTGCGGGTCAAAGCGAGAGGGAAAGGGATCGAACGGTTGATCAACGCCTGCGTCCGCCAAGGGATTGCCGTCTGGAACGTGAAAAAGCATAGCGCGGATACCGCGACGTTTTTCATTAAGCTCAGCGACGTGAAACGGCTGCGCCATGTCGCCCGGCAAAGCGAATGCAAACTTTCGTTTGTCGGGAGAACCGGGCTGCCGTTTTTTTGGCGGCGGGCCTGGCGGAACAGCGGGTTTTGGCTCGGCTTGCTCCTTTTTATCGCGATGGTGTTTTTGCTTTCGAACATCGTTTGGAAGATCGAAATCAAAGGGGCGGCTCCAGAGACGGAGCATCAAATCGCCCGCGAGTTGAAGCGAATGGGAGTCGAGCGCGGCGCATTTCAGTTTCTGCTTGATGACCCGGAGACGCTGCAAAAAAAGCTGACGGAACGCGTTCCGGACATCACGTGGGTCGGCGTTGAGTGGAAAGGGACGTCGCTTCACTTCCGCGTCGTTGAAAAAGAGATTCCGGAGCCGAAAAAACCGATTCCGCCGCGTCATCTCGTGGCAAAAAAAGAGGCGGTCATCGCTGATTTGTTCGTTGAAGAGGGACAACCGCTCGTTTCCGTCAACGACTATGTGCAAAAAGGCCAGCTGCTTGTTTCTGGCATTATCGGCGCTGAAGGGAGGACGAAGTTTGTGCCGGCGTCAGGGAAAGTGTTTGGTGAAACATGGTACAAGTCTACGGTCGTCCTGCCGCTCGAGACGACGTTTCATGTGTTGACCGGCAAGTTCACCGAACGGCATTATGTTGGGATCGGGCGCCTTTTGATTCCCGTTTGGGGATGGAAGAAGCCGGTGTTTGCCCATACCATCGTTGAGACAGAAAAACGGCCGTTTCGTTTTTGGAAATGGGACTTGCCGCTCTATTACGAGCGCATCACGATCCGCGAGGCGGAAGAAGTGAAGCGGCGCTACACGTGGGAAGAAGCGTTCGCGGAAGCGAAAGAGATCGCCCGCCGCGAGCTGCGGGCGAAATTGCCGGAGGAGGCGGCCATTCGCAGCGAAAAAGTTTTGCATCAGGCGAAAGAGAATGGTAAAGTAAGGGTAGAATTGCATTACGAAGTCATTGAAAATATTGCTGTACCACAACCCATCGTCCAAGGAGATTGAGAATGTCAGAGCAGTTCGTTACGATCAGCCAACATGTGCGAAACCCGCAGGAAGCGGCGGCGCTCTTTGGCGTCCATGACATCCATTTGAAGCGGATCGAGGAAGAGCTCGGCGTGTCGATTGTGACGCGCGGGGAAACGGTCAACGTCTCCGGCACGCCGCAGCAAGTTCAGCTCGTTGATGAATTGCTTCGCCATTTATTGATCGTCATTCGCAAAGGGGCGGCGGTCAGCGAGCGCGACGTTCTTTACGCCATTCAGCTTGCAAAAAAAGGAGCGCTTGACGGCCTTGTTCAGCTGTATGACGAGGAGATTACAAAAAACGCCAAAGGGAAGCCGATCCGCGTCAAAACGTTGGGCCAGCGCTATTATGTTGCAGCAATTGAACAGTATGACTTGACGTTCGGCATCGGCCCAGCCGGCACCGGAAAAACGTATTTGGCGGTCGTCATGGCGGTCAAGGCGTTAAAAAACGGCAGCGTCAAGCGCATCATTTTGACTCGTCCGGCCGTTGAGGCTGGAGAAAGCCTCGGCTTTTTGCCAGGCGACTTAAAAGAGAAGGTTGACCCGTATTTGCGCCCGCTGTATGATGCCTTAAACGATGTGTTGGGAGCGGAGTATACGCAGCGGTTGATTGAGCGCGGCACGATTGAAATCGCCCCACTCGCCTATATGCGCGGCCGGACGCTGGAGGATGCGTTCGTCATTCTTGACGAGGCGCAAAATACGACGCCAGCGCAAATGAAAATGTTTTTGACCCGGCTCGGCTTCGGCTCGAAGATGGTCATTACCGGCGATATTTCCCAAGTCGACTTGCCGAAGGGCGTCGAATCGGGGCTTTCGGTCGCCAAGCGCATTTTGGCCTCCATTGGCGGCATCGCCTTTGTGTTTTTGGAACAGTCGGATGTCGTTCGCCATCCGCTCGTCGCGAAAATTATTGACGCCTATGATGAGGCGGGCTTATAGAACGAGAGCGACGGGATCGGTCTTTTCTTGCAAAGCGAGGGGAAAACCGGTGGGAAGGTTTCGTTTTTTTCTTGAGCGGACAAAAACAGTCCGCTTTGTCCGCTTTTGGCTGTTTTTGCTTTTGGCTGTTCTGTTGTTTGCCGTTTTGTATGGGCAAGTGAAGCCGCGCCAGTATGAGCTGCGCCTGTTTGACGTCGCGAAGGAAACGATCCGTTCGCCGGTGACGGTCGAGGACAAAGAGGCGACCGCCAAGCTGAAAGAAGAGGCGGCGGCGAAAGTAGCGGATGTCTATACGTTAAAAAAAGAATATGCCGAAAACCGGGTCGACCTTCTTTCCTCGCTGTTTGCTGCAATTGAGAGCGTGCAGCGCGAGGCGGAGCCGGACCGCTCGCTCGGCGATATGATCGCCAAACTTGAGGAACGGCTGCCGCCGGAATGGCTTGCCTATCTGTCTGCCGCTGAATGGCAACGGTTGCTTGCCGCCTCGCCGGAGGAGCTCAAGACGGCGAAGGAAGCCGCCTTGACCGCGGTGCATGCCGTCATGAGCGAGCGCATTTCCCAAGCGGAACTTGACACGGCGCGGGCGGAAGCGGCCAAAGAGCTTGAATACGCTGCGCTGTCGCCGCCGCTTCGCGAGGCGGTCGCGAAGCTTTGCCGACAGGCGGTCATTCCGAACGTCGTCTACGATCGGGCGGCGACGGAAGAAAAACGGCGGCAGGCGATGGATGAAGTGAAGCCGGTGAAAATTTTGCAAGGGCAAGTGATCGTCGAGGAAGGACAGTTTATCACGAATGATGTTTACCGCCGGCTTGAGCTGGTCGGCTTGCTTGAGAGCGGGCGTCCGTCTTGGACCGCCGCTGGGCTTTTGGTGTTCGTTTTGTTGCTGCTTGCTCCGCTCATTTCCTATTTTCGGACGGAAACGACGAATGAAAAGCTGTCGCTTTATACAGCCATTTTTGCGTTGATGATGACGACAATGGCGCTCATTCGCCTTCTTCCATCTAGCGGCGCTGTTTCCATCGGTTACCTTGTGCCGGCGGCGTTCGGGCCGATGCTCGTCCGCATTTTGCTCGGAGAGCGGCTCGCGATGATGACGACCATCATCGGAGCAGTGTGCGGCAGTTTGCTGTTCAATGAGGAAATTGGAACGGCCGGCGCGGTGTCGGTGTCGTTGATTGTTTACTTTCTTGCCGGCGGCTTGGCCGGGACGTTTTGTCTGCCAAAGGAGCTGGCGAAAGCGAACATTTGGCGGGCCGGCGTGTTTGTCGCCGCGGTCAATATCGTTTCGCTTTTTTCGCTGTTGCTGTTAAAAAACGGCCGCTATTCGCCGACGGAAATCGGTTTGTTGGTGCTGATGGCGGCGGCCTCAGGGGTTTTTTCTGCCATTTTGACGATCGGTCTCTTGCCGGTGTTGGAGGCGGCGTTTGGCATTTTGTCGCCGCTTCGGCTCATTGAACTGTCCAATCCGAACCATCCGCTCTTGCGCAAGTTGCTCACTGAAGCGCCGGGGACGTACCATCATAGCATTATGGTCGCCAATTTGGCCGAAGCGGCGTGCGAGGCGATCGGCGCCGACGGCTTGCTGGCGCGCGTCGCCTGCTACTACCATGACATCGGCAAGACGAAGCGGCCGCGCTATTTCATCGAAAATCAAATAGGCGGCAATCCGCATGACCATTTGTCGCCGCAGTTGAGCAAAAATATTATTATCGCCCATGTCGCCGACGGCGTCGCTTTGCTGCGCAAGCACCGGCTGCCGAAGGAGATCATCGACATCGCCGAACAGCACCACGGCACGACGCTGCTGAAGTATTTTTATCATAAGGCGCGCGAGCAAACCGAGTTTGTCTCGGAAGCGGAGTTTCGTTATCCCGGGCCGAAGCCGCAGACGAAAGAAGCGGCGGTCATCAACATCGCCGACAGCGTCGAAGCGGCTGTTCGCTCGCTATCCAACCCGTCGCAGGAAAAAATCGAGAAGATCGTCCGGTCGATCATCGCTGATCGCTTGCAGGACAACCAGCTGAACGAGTGCGACATTACGCTGAAGGAGTTGGAACTCGTCGCCCGTTCGCTTTGCGAGACTTTAAACGGCGTCTTCCATTCGCGCATCGAATACCCAGAAGTACGAAAGGAAAAGGTGAAGCATGCATGACCATTCACATTGATTTTCTAGATGAAACGAACGAGGTGACCGCTGAGCAAATCGAGACGATCGAGCGGCTGCTCGCCGAGGCGGCGGCCCTTGAAAACGTGCCGGACGGGGCGGAGGTGAGCGTCACATTTGTGGACAACGAACGCATCCGCGCGATGAATCGCGACTATCGCGGCAAAGATGCGCCGACCGATGTGCTTTCGTTTGCTCTTGAGGAGGAAGGGGAAGAAGAGGTTCACATCGTCGGCGCTGATATGCCGCCGGTGCTCGGCGATATCGTCATTTCGATTCCGAAGGCGAAAGAGCAGGCGGCGGCCTATGGGCATTCGTTCATGCGCGAGCTCGGGTTTTTGGCTGTGCACGGTTTCTTGCACCTGCTTGGTTACGATCATGGGACAGAAGAGGAAGAGCGCGTCATGTTCGCCAAGCAGGAAGACATCTTGGCGAGGTTCGGGTTGACAAGATAATGCGCGGCAAACGAGAGCGAGACCGGTTTGCTTGGGCGTGGGCGGGAATGAAGGCGGCGGTGAAAGAGGAAGCTCATTTGCGCTTCCACTTGGCGGCCGCTGTTGTCGCCTTTGCCGCCGGGTGGGTCGTTGGGCTGTCGCGCTGGGAGTGGATCGTGCTGCTCATGACAGTCGGCACGGTCATTGCGCTTGAGCTCGTCAACACGGCTATTGAGCGCGCCGTCGATTTGGCGACGGGTGAGTTTCATCCGTTGGCGAAAGCGGCGAAAGACATCGCTGCCGCGGCGGTGCTCTCGGCGGCCGGATTTGCGGTTGTGATCGGCATTTTGCTGTTTTGGCCGCATCTTCGCTAAACGAATGAGAGAGAAAATTCTAATTTTTCTGTTACATTTTGATTTCAAATGATGAAATGGATGGCGTTTTTTTGTAAAATAAAAGAAAGCAGCGTTTGCTTGCAGGAAAGGAAGAGTCACTCGTGGAGATGGAGCAGCTCATTGCCGAAGCGAAAAAAGCGCGCGAACTCGCCTACGTGCCGTACTCGAAGTTTCCAGTCGGCGCCGCGCTGTTGACGAAAGGCGGCAGTGTGTACCGCGGCTGCAACATTGAAAACGCCGCCTACAGCGTGTGCAATTGTGCGGAGCGGACCGCGTTGTTTAAGGCATATTCGGAAGGGGAGAAGGAGTTTACGGCTCTTGCGGTCATCGCCGACACTCCCCGCCCGGTGCCGCCGTGCGGCGCATGCCGCCAAGTGATCGCCGAACTTTGCCACGGCGATATGAAAGTCATTTTAGCCAACCTCAAAGGCGATGTGAAAGTCATGACAGTCAGCGAATTGCTGCCAGAAGCTTTTTCAGCGGAGGATTTGCATGCGTAAAGAAGGATACAAATCAGGATTTGTTGCCATTATCGGAAGACCAAACGTAGGAAAGTCGACGTTTTTAAACCGCGTCATCGGGCAAAAAATCGCGATTATGAGCGATAAACCGCAAACGACGCGCAATAAGATTCAAGGCGTGTACACGGACGATGACGCGCAAATCATCTTTATCGACACGCCTGGGGTGCACAAACCGAAGCATAAGCTCGGCGACTTTATGATGAAAGTGGCGCTCAATGCGCTTCGCGAAGTCGATTTGATTTTGTTTATGGTCAATGCCGAGGAAGGATTTGGGCGCGGTGAGGCGTTCATCATCGAACGGCTGAAAGAAGTGGACACCCCGGTGTTTTTAGTCATCAATAAGATCGACCGCGTCCATCCGGATGAATTGCTGCCGCTCATTGACCGATACAAAGATTTGTACCCGTTTGCTGAAATCGTGCCGATTTCGGCGCTTGAAGGGAACAATGTCGACCGCCTGCTTGAGCAAATTAAAGAGCGGCTGCCGGAAGGGCCGCAATATTATCCGCCGGACCAGATTACTGACCATCCGGAGCAGTTTATCATCGCCGAGCTCATTCGCGAGAAAGCGCTTCACTTAACGCGCGAGGAAGTTCCGCACTCGATTGCTGTCGTCGTCGAACGCATCGAGCGGCGAGAAGGATCAGGAACGGTGTACATTAGCGCGGTGATCGTGGTGGAGCGCGATTCGCAAAAAGGAATCATCATCGGCAAGCAAGGCCGGATGCTGAAGGAAATCGGACAGCGGGCGCGCGCTGACATCGAAGCGCTGCTTGGATCCAAAGTGTTTTTAGAACTGTGGGTCAAAGTGCAAAAAGACTGGCGCAACCGTATGGCGCAGCTGCGTGATTTCGGGTTCCGTGAAGACGAGTATTGACGGTTAGAAAATTTTACGCGACATAAACCGTTTTTGCCTGAGCCAAGCTATAGGTAGACCACCAATACGCAATGCCTGCAGGCGGAAAGAGGTGTCATTCCATGCTTGAGTTCACGTGGAAGTTGTTTAGCCAAACAGGCAATATCGACACGTACCTCCTATTTAAAGAGTTGGAACGAGAGCAACAGTTTGGCGGTGAAGAGCAAAACGCTGAACAGAACGAAATCGACCAGCCGATCTCGTAGCATCGTTGTTGGTAGAAGCGGTGGTGATGGGATGTTCGAAACGTGTGAAGCGATCGTCATGCGGACGGTCGATTATGGCGAAACAAATAAAATTGTCACATTGTTTACCCGAGAATGGGGAAAGGTGGCTGCGATGGCAAGGGGAGCGAAAAAGCCAAGCAGCCGCCTTTCTGCTGTTACGCAGCCGCTCTCATACGGCCATTATGTCATCCGCCGCAGCCGCGGCGTCGGCGTTCTTCACCAGGGAGAGCTCATCGACTCGATGCGGGCGCTGCGCGAAGATTTGTTTGCCGCCGCCTATGCGGTGTATATTGTAGAGCTCACCGACAAAAGCACGGAAGAGCAAAAGCGCAATCCGTACTTGTTTGAGCTTCTTTTGCAGACACTACAATATATGAGCGAAGGCCGCGATTTAGAGATTTTGACGTTCATTTACGAAATGAAAATGCTTGCAGTGCTTGGCATTCCGCCGGTGCTGGACCGTTGCGCCCGCTGCGGGGCGACGGAGGGGCGCTTCTCGTTTTCCGTCAAGGAGGCGGGCTTCCTTTGCCATCGCTGCGAGGCGTCCGATCCCCATCGGTTCCCGCTCTCTTCGGCTTCCGTCCGGCTGTTGCGCCTCTTTTTTCATATCGATCTTGCTCGGCTTGGGTCCATATCGGTGAAAGAAAGCACAAAGATGGAGCTGGGCGCCGTATTGTCCGCCTATTATGATGAATATGCCGGCCTGTCGCTGAAGACGAAGCGTTTTTTGCAGCAAATCGGTGAACTGAAAGACAAGCTCAGCCCCGACGGAGGGCAAGGAGCATCATTTTCATTGTGAATGGGGCGTGTAGTATAATATAAATGAGAGTGATAGCGTGTGGGACCTTTTTTGGCAAGGTGGTGAACGACGATCGAACTAAATAAACGCCAAGAGCAGATTTTGCAAATTGTGAAAGACTACGGGCCGATCACCGGAGAAAGCATCGCGGAGAAACTGAACTTGACGAGGGCGACGCTGCGGCCGGATTTGGCCATCTTGACGATGGCTGGCTACTTGGAAGCGCGGCCGCGCGTCGGCTATTTCTATACGGGAAAAACCGGCAAGCAGCTGTTCGCCGATAAAATGAAAAAGATGAAAGTCGAGGATTACCAATCGATTCCGGTTGTCGTCAATGAGAATGTGAGCGTATATGATGCGATCGTCACAATGTTTCTAGAGGACGTCGGCACGCTGTTTGTCGTCGATGACGAGTCGTTGCTTGCGGGCGTTTTGTCGCGCAAAGATTTGTTGCGCGCAAGCCTTGGCAAGCAGGAACTGACGGCGATCCCGGTCAATATTATTATGACGCGGATGCCGAACATCGCCGTTTGCTACAAGGACGACCCGCTCATTGACGTGGCTGAACAGCTGATTGAAAAACAGATCGATGCTATGCCGGTCGTGCGCAAAACGGAGAAAGGATATGAAGTGATCGGCCGTATTACGAAAACGAATATAACGAAAGCATTCGTGTCGCTAGCCAAAGAGGACTAATCCAAACAAAGGAGGAGAAGAATGAACCAGCGCCTTGTTTATGTCGTATCCGATTCCGGCGGGGAAACGGCCGAGCTTGTCGTCAAAGCGGCGGCCAGCCAGTTTCACGCCTCGCCGATTCAAGTGAAACGCGTCCCGTATGTGGAAGATAAAACGACATTGGCTGAAGTCGTCGCTTTAGCGAAAATGAACCGCGCCATTATCGCGTTTACGCTCGTCGTTCCGGAGATGCGGGAATTCTTGCTCGCCGAAGCGGCGCGCGAAGGGGTCGTCGCATACGATATCATCGGTCCGCTCATTGAAAAGATGAGCCATTTGTTCCAGCTGACGCCAAGATATGAGCCGGGTCAAGTGCGCGTACTTGACGAAGATTACTTCAAAAAGATTGAAGCGATCGAATTTGCCGTCAAATACGATGACGGGCGCGACCCGCGCGGCATTTTGCGCGCCGATATCGTGCTCATCGGCGTATCGCGCACATCGAAAACACCGCTGTCGCAATATTTGGCGCATAAGCGGCTGAAAGTGGCGAATGTGCCGATCGTTCCAGAGGTCGAGCCGCCGGAGCAGCTGTTTCGAGTCGGTCCGGGGAAATGCTTCGGCTTGAAAATCAGTCCGGATAAACTGCTTTCGATCCGCCGCGAGCGGCTGAAATCGCTCGGCCTGAACGACCAGGCGATTTACGCCAATATGGATCGAATCAAAGAGGAGCTCGCTTATTTTGATGAAGTCGTGAAAAAAATCGGCTGCGACGTCATCGATGTGACGAACAAGGCGGTCGAAGAGACGGCGAGCATCATTATGAAAAAGTTGAAGCGCTAGCTTCGCCTCATCCGCACGATTTCTTGATTGGAGTCGTGCGTTTTCTTATGGCATATTGCCGCCACTTATATTATAATAAAAAATTGCGAGAAAAATGACCTATATAGGTTTAGAGCGGCCATGAGACGAGTAAACTATTTATAGCCGCTTGTCAAGAAGAACGAAAAAAAGATTTTCGACAAAGTTGTCAATCATTCGGCAAAAAAGCAGGATTTTTTTGCGATGGTGTAGAATAATAGGGGGTGTAAAGCAACCCTTGCTTTGAGAGCGCGGTCATCTGTTGCATAAGATCGTCAAGAAAAAAGTGAAATTTTCTTTTTCTTGCTGAAATATAATATACCGAAGCGCATCTTCGAGATGCACCGCTCTGATGAATCTTTGTCCAGACGGCGGGCTGAGGGGCGGGAAGCGGATGATCAAGCCAGCCGACTTTACGGGCAAGGGGGCGAAACGAACGTTTTGAAAAAATTTGTCGAAATGGAAAGGAAAATCGGCTTGCTGCCGAGAATAAATACGATACGGGGTTGTTCGTATGGGACATCGCATTCCCGAGGAAACGATTGAAGCCATCCGCCGCGGCGTTGACATCGTTGACGTCATTGGCGAATACGTCCAGTTGAAAAAGCAAGGCCGCAACTATTTTGGCTTATGCCCGTTTCACGGAGAAAAGACGCCATCGTTTTCCGTTTCCCCAGAAAAGCAAATTTTCCACTGCTTCGGCTGCGGGGCAGGGGGGAATGCCTTTACGTTTTTAATGGATATCGAAGGCATTCCGTTTGTGGAAGCGGCGAAACGTCTTGCGGCCAAAGCAGGGATCGACTTGTCCGCCTATGAGCTGGACGGCCGCGGGAGTGATGGCAGCCGAGCCGACGAGGCGAAGGCGATGGTCGAAGCACACACGTTGTTGAAACGATTTTACCATCATTTGCTTGTCCATACAAAAGAAGGACAAGCCGCGCTCGATTATTTGCAGGTGCGCGGGTGGACAAAAGAAACGATCGACCGATTTGAAATCGGCTATGCGCCGGATGTTCCTGATGCCGCCGTCAAGCTGCTGGAGAGCCGTTCGTTTCCGTTGGTGTTGATGGAAAAGGCGGGCTTGTTGGTGAAAAAAGAAGACGGGCGATACGTCGACCGCTTCCGGAATCGGATTATGTTTCCGATCCATGATCATCGCGGCGAGACGGTTGGTTTTTCCGGCCGTCTGCTCGGCGACGGGCAACCAAAGTACATGAACAGCCCAGAAACGCCGATTTTCCGCAAAGGCACGCTTTTGTATTTTTTTCACGAGGCGCGCGTGTCAATCCGCAAGCGTCAAGAGGCGCTGCTCGTTGAAGGGTTTGCCGATGTCATCTCTGCCGTGCAGGCCGGCGTTGACTATGTGGTGGCAACGATGGGAACGTCGCTGACCGAGGAGCAGGCACGCATTTTGCGCCGCCATGCGGAAACGGTCACGATTTGCTATGACGGCGACAGCGCCGGAACGGAAGCCGCCTGGCGCGCCGCCGAACAATTGAGCGCGTTCGGGTGCCGCGTGAAGGTAGCGTTGCTCCCGGACGGGCTGGATCCAGATGAATATATACGCACTTCTGGCGCCGACCGTTTTGCCGAAGAGATCGCCGCCGCCCGGCCGCTCATGGCGTTTAAAATGGATCGTTTGCGGCGGGGAAAAAATTTGCAGGAAGAAGGCGACCGGCTCCGTTATATCGAGGAAGCGCTCCGAGAAATCAGCAAGCTGTCGAGCCCGGTGGAAAAAGATTATTATATGCGCCAGCTTGCGGATGAGTTTTCGTTGTCGCTCTCCGCGCTTTACGAACAGTTGTCCCGCTCCAAGCCGGAACAGCCAAAGCCGCAGGTGAATGACGGCGGAAAACCGGTCCGGCCGGCATTGACGAAAAAATTGCTTCCGGCCTTTCAAAATGCCGAGCGGTTGCTGCTTGCCCATATGATGCGGAGCCGCGATGTGGCGTTCATCGTTCAGGAGAAGGTCGGCGGCCGATTTAATATCGAAGAGCATCGGGCGTTGGCTGCTTACATTTACGCCTTTTACGAAGAGGGGCATGAAGCCGACCCCAGCGCGCTCATGTCTCGGCTTCCCGGCGAGTTGCGGACGCTGGCGAGCGAGCTGTCGCTTTTGTTGGTCGCAGACGACGTTTCCGATCGGGAGCTTGCCGATTGCATCCGGCATGTGTTGAATCACCCGAAATGGTTAATGCTAAAGGAAAAAGAGCAAGAAAAGACGGAAGCGGAGCGAAGAAAAGACTTTTTGACGGCCGCCCGCATCGCGAAAGAGATGATTGAGATGAAAAAAATGTTATCTTCTTCATAACATGGTGGTATGAGTTTTTAAAGGAGGTAATGAAATGGCTGAAAAACCAGCCCAATCAAAGCAGGCTGAAGCTGCCGGCGAATCGCTTGAACAAGTGAAAGAGCAACTCGCTGAGCTCGGCAAAAAGCGGGGGATCCTCACCTATGAGGAAATCGCTGAGCGGTTGTCTGGCTTTGATTTG
Source organism: Geobacillus zalihae (assembly GCF_030414215.1). Lineage (NCBI taxonomy): Bacteria > Bacillati > Bacillota > Bacilli > Caryophanales > Anoxybacillaceae > Geobacillus > Geobacillus zalihae. The sequence goes on along the minus strand of NZ_CP129217.1, from coordinate 2,499,699 downwards.
GACTCCGACCAGATGGATGAGTATTATGAATACCTCGCTGAGCAGGGCATTGAAGTGATCAGCGAATCCGACCTTGAAGCCGATCCGGACATCGACGACTTGGCCAAAGAGGAAGAATTCGACTTAAATGACTTGTCCGTTCCTCCCGGCGTCAAAATCAATGACCCGGTGCGCATGTACTTGAAGGAGATCGGCCGCGTGCCGCTGTTGTCGGCGGAAGAAGAAATCGAGCTGGCGAAACGGATCGAGCAAGGCGATGAAGAAGCGAAACGCCGGCTGACGGAAGCGAACCTCCGCCTCGTCGTCAGCATCGCCAAACGGTATGTCGGCCGCGGCATGCTCTTTCTTGATTTGATTCAAGAAGGGAACATGGGGCTGATCAAGGCGGTCGAAAAGTTTGACTATCGGAAAGGCTACAAGTTCAGCACGTACGCGACCTGGTGGATCCGCCAAGCCATCACAAGGGCGATCGCCGATCAGGCGCGGACGATCCGCATCCCGGTTCATATGGTCGAAACGATCAATAAACTGATCCGCGTCCAACGGCAATTGCTCCAAGACCTCGGGCGCGAACCAACGCCGGAAGAAATCGCCGAGGAAATGGATTTGACACCGGAAAAAGTGCGGGAAATTTTGAAAATCGCTCAAGAACCGGTGTCGCTCGAGACGCCGATCGGCGAGGAAGATGACTCGCATCTTGGCGATTTCATCGAAGACCAAGACGCGACATCGCCATCCGAGCACGCTGCTTACGAGCTGTTGAAAGAGCAGCTCGAAGATGTGCTTGATACGCTGACGGATCGCGAGGAAAATGTGCTGCGTCTCCGCTTCGGGCTTGACGACGGACGGACGCGGACGCTCGAAGAAGTCGGCAAAGTGTTCGGCGTGACGCGCGAACGCATCCGTCAAATTGAAGCCAAAGCGTTGCGCAAGCTGCGCCATCCAAGCCGCAGCAAACGGCTGAAAGACTTTTTAGAGTGACCGTTTTGTTCGATAGTTTACTTCTTCGGAAGTAAACTATTTTTTCTTTCTTTATGGGAAAGGTGGTCTATCTATGAATCGGCAACGACGGGAAACGATCATCCAAGAAATCGAATATTGGAAACGTTCGCGCCTTCTGCCGGAACATTATTGCGACTATTTGCTCGCGTTGTACACGGAAGGAGACGCCCGTTCGCACGGACGACGGTGGCGCAGCTCGCTCGCCGCTGGTCTCTGTTTATTGCTTCCAGCCGCTGCTCTTGTCATTTATTTTACTGAATTGTCATTCGTTTTGCAAACGCTCCTTTTCGCCCTATTTTTGGCTGCCTGCTTGTTCTTTTGTTGGCGGTGGCGGAACAAGCGAGAGCTCCTTCACTTTCCGCTCATCGGAAGCGCCTGGATTTTGCTTATGGCATCCATTCTTGAGGTTGATCGGTATTTTCCCAGGCAAACGGGTGCGCTAGTAGCTGTCGTGCTCGGAAACTGTGTTCTCTGGTTTGTTGTCGGCCGCCTGCTTCACCTTCGCTACTTTTCGCTCGCCGCTGTCAGCGGGGTGTTGCTTGTAACCGCCGCCATCTGGTGGCGCTGAGGCGTGTTGTTGCCTTTTCGGCAACTTAGGGCTTTTCCTTGTCCATTATTTACAGTAAAATAAAATTGTTTGCAGCGTTCTTCATTATACATAAGGGAGGTAAAAGAGATGAACCGCAATCCGCTCATCCCGTTTTTCATCATCATGGCATTCGGGATTGTGCTGACGTTCGTCTTGTCGTTTAAAGGGCTAGGCGATGCGAAGGAAATGGCCAAAGAGAAAAAAGGCGGCGAAAAAACGGAACAAACGGCCGAATTCAACCCAGAACAGTTTTACCAACAAACGTGTTCTGGCTGTCACGGCCAAAACTATGAAGGCGGCGTCGGTCCATCGTTGAAAGGGGTCGGGCAACGGCTGTCGATGGACCAAATTAAAGACGTCATCCAACACGGGCGCGGCAACATGCCGCCAGGGCTTGTGCCGGCGGATAAAGCCGATGCCATGGCGAAATGGCTCGCCGGTTTAAAATAATGGATGGTGAACATCCCTTTGCTTTTTGGCAAGGGGATGTTTTGTTTAGTACAATAGAGGCGCGCGGTGTTGGAGAGGAAAGGAGGGGAAGGCGAACCGCCTTCGCGCTGCAGGTGGCGGAAGGTTGGTTGCCATTGCGGTGCTATGAACGAATTTCGCCTGTCGAAACGGCTGGAAACGGTCGCCTCATTCATTCCAAAAGGGGCGGTGCTTGCTGACATCGGGTCGGATCATGCGTATTTGCCTTGCTATGCCTGCTTGCACGGCTGCGCATCAAAAGCCATTGCCGGCGAGGTGGCGGACGGACCGTTCCGCCTAGCGCAGCAGCAAGTCGAGAAGTCCGGGCTTTCTCATCTCATTTCCGTGCGCAAAGGGGATGGGCTTTCGATCCTTGCCCCGGGGGAGGCGGACTGCATCACGATCGCCGGCATGGGTGGGGCGCTTATCGCCCGCATTTTGGGCGACGGAAAGGAAAAGCTTGCCGGTGTCAAACGGCTCATTTTGCAACCGAACATCGGTGCGGAACTTGTTCGCCGTTGGCTTCTTGATCATGGGTGGGAGCTCGTGGCTGAGCGCATTTTGAAAGAAGATGGGCAAATTTATGAAGTACTCGTCGCCGAGCGCGGCGACGCCCGGCGGCCGTACCGACATCTTGAGGCGGAGCTGCTCCTTGGGCCGTTTTTGCGCCGGGAAAACAGCGAGGTGTTCCGCGAAAAATGGCAGCGCGAGATTGAAATTTGGAAACGGATCATCGCTGATTTGACGGCCAAAGGGCAAAGTGAAGCGGCTGAGCGGAAAAAGCGTGAACTGGAGAGAAAAGTTCAATTGGTGGAGGAGGCGTTGTTATGAGCCGCGTTCCGTACGGCTATGAAATCATTCAGCTTCTTGAGCAGCTTGCTCCGAAACAGTTGGCGATGGAAGGGGATCGGATCGGTCTGCAAATCGGGACGCTAAACAAGCCGGTCAAAAAAGTGATGATCGCTCTTGATGTGCTCGAAGATGTCGTTGTCGAAGCGATCGATCAGCAAGTGGATTTAATCATCGCCCACCACCCGCCTCTGTACCGCCCGCTGAAGCAATTGCTGACTGATGATGGGCACGGGCGGATGATCGCCGCGTGCATCAAGCATGACATTGCGGTGTACGCCGCCCATACGAATTTGGATGTGGCCGATGGCGGTCTGAACGATTGGCTTGCCGAGGCGCTCGGCTTAAACGATACGGCTGTGCTTGTGCCGACGTATACCGAACCGTTGAAAAAGCTCGTTGTTTATGTGCCGGTGACGCATGCTGAGGTGGTGCGGAAGGCCTTAGGCGATGCCGGCGCCGGGCATATCGGCCGCTACAGCCATTGCACGTTCAACAGCCGCGGCGTCGGCACGTTTTTGCCGCACGAAGGGGCGCGGCCGTTCATCGGCGAGCAAGGGCGGCTCGAGGAAGTTGAGGAAGTGCGCATCGAAACGATCGTGCCGGCCTCTCTTGAACGGGAAGCGATTCAGGCGATGCTGGCTGTTCATCCGTATGAAGAAGTGGCCTATGATCTTTATCCGCTTGACAACGAGGGGCGCCGCTTTGGGCTTGGCCGCATCGGGAGGCTGCCGCAGCCGGTGACGCTTGGCGCTTTTGCCGAGCAGGTGAAAACGGCGTTTTCCGTTCCGGCGGTGCGCGTCGTTGGCCGGCTGGATGATCTCGTGCAAACGGTCGCGGTGCTTGGCGGGGATGGGAATAAGTTTGTCGCTGCCGCCGCATCGGCCGGGGCGGACGTATACGTGACAGGGGATGTGTATTACCACACCGCCCATGACGCCCAGGCGCTCGGCCTTCACATCATTGATCCGGGACATCATGTAGAAAAAATCATGAAAGAAGGCGTAGCCCGATACTTAATCACTGAGCTCTCGAAACGTCAATGGGAGGCAGAAGTGGTTGCTTCCAGCGTCCATACTGATCCGTTTCAGTTCGTATGAACGGCCAACGAAAAAGGCTGTCCTGGATGAGCGGTTCAACCGTTTGTCCAAGACAGCCTCTCTTTATGGATGAAACAACCGTCACTCTTCTTTCTTTGTTTTCACTTTCGGCAAGATTTTTTGCAGCGGCACTTTCCGTTCCCTCTTCCATGTCGATGGGTCGTTCGGGTCAAACTGCTCCAAAAAGTCGATCACTTCTTTCGTAATCGGCGTCGGGGTGGAAGCGCCGGCGGTGACAGCGACTTTTTTCGCATCTTTAATCCAGTTGATGTCGATTTCCGTCACATCAGCGACGCGATACGCCTTCGTGCCGGCGATCTCTTCCGATACTTGGGCGAGGCGGTTCGAGTTGTTGCTGCGCGGGTCGCCGACGACGATCGTCACATCGGCTTCCTTCGCCTGCTCAGCGACCGCCTCTTGTCGAAGCTGGGTGGCCAGGCAAATTTCTTTATGCATTTCCACGTGCGGGTATTTTTCTTTCACTTTCGCCATGATGTCGGCGACGTCCCATTGGCTCATCGTCGTTTGGTTCGTCACCATGATGCGCTCATTGTGAATGGACAGCTGTTCGACATCATCGATGGTTTCCACAAGATGGATTCTTTCCGGATTGATGCCGACCGCTCCTTCCGGTTCCGGATGTCCTTTTTTGCCGATATAGATGATATCGTAGCCATCGGCGAGCTTTTGTTCGATGAGCCGATGCGTTTTTGTCACATCGGGGCATGTCGCATCAATCGTGACAAGTCCCTTTTCGAGCGCTCGTTTTTTCACTTCCGGTGAGACGCCGTGGGCGGTGAAAATGACGGTGCCATGGTCGATTTTTTCCAAAATTTCCAAACGATTTTCTCCATCGAGCGTGATGATGCCTTCTTCGGCAAACGCGTCCGTGACGTGCTTATTATGGACGATCATGCCGAGAATGTAAATCGGACGCGGCAAAGATGGGTCCAACGCCGCGTTGCGGGCGATGACCATTGCATCGACCACCCCGTAGCAATACCCGCGCGGGGTAATTTTAATCACTTCCATCATATTCCCTCCCTGCCGCCGGTTGTGCGGCGGTTGTTCACCTTCCATTATATCGGAGCACCGGGGAGAAGACAAAGAATAACCGCCCTAAACAGCGGGTGCGCTAGGGCGGGGAAAGAAACTAGATATACAGTTTCGGCTTGGACGGCTTCGGGGCGGCCGGTGCTTCTTTTTCTTGCGGCTCTTCGCGCTTTGCCTGCGGAACGGAGCGTTTTTTTGGCGCCTTGGCGGCCGGCTTTTGTTTCGTTTCGTTGGCCGGTGCGCTTTCCGACGTTGTTTCGCCTTCCCCTTCATCGGCCGGTTTCAACTCGCGGAAAATGCGGATCATCGCCGGAAGATTGCGGATGAGCGGTCCATACTGTTGCACCATCGGCATGACGTTTTGTGCGATGCCAAGCATTTTTTGCACGTTGTTTAACATGCCAACCAAGCCGCCGCCCGTGTTGGATGCGGCGGTGTTAGCGGCGTTGGACAAAAACGGCAGCCCCCACGGAGACGATGCAGCAGCCGGCGGCTGCCCGCGCGAAAACAAGCGGGCCAAGAAGCCGCCGGGGCCGCTGGGGCCAAAAGGCGGCGCCGGCATGCGGGCGAACGGGGCTGGCGGCCTTCCGGCAAACGGAGAAGGCATCATCGGGGGCCGACTGTATCTCATAGCAGCTTCCTCCTTTCGGTCGTGCGGATGAACGAATGTCCTCCTTTCTACAATATGCGGGCAAGGCGGGAAAGGTTTGTTGCAGGATCGTCTTTAGTTGCGGCAGGGGGCAGCGATTCGCTATAATGGTGAAGCGGACGAAGCGGTGCCCATATGCCATTTGAAACGTTAACGTTTACGCTCTTTTATGGAGCCAGCCGGTATTGGATCGACTGTCGGGTGACCGAACCATACTGCTTCCAGACCGATGCATGGATTTGTGAAACGGTTGGTTGTTCCGTCGCGTCAAAGCTTGCCGCCGACAGTCGGAAAAATAGACGGCACGCTTTTGGGCCAACGAGATGGGAAACCTTCCAGTTGCGTTTATTTCATAGAAGGGAGTGGTGCTTGATGACAGAAACGCAGTTTACTCGTTTTCCGTTTCAACCGTTTATCATCGAAGCGATCAAGACGCTTCGTTTTTATAAACCGACGGAAATTCAAGAGCGCATCATTCCGGGGGCGCTGCGCGGCGAAAGCATGGTCGGCCAATCGCAAACCGGAACGGGAAAAACACATGCGTACTTATTGCCGATCATTGAAAAAATCAAGCCGGAACGCGCCGAAGTGCAAGCCGTCATCACGGCACCGACGCGCGAGTTAGCGACGCAAATTTATCACGAAACGCTGAAAATTACGAAGTTTTGCCCGAAAGATCGGATGATCGTCGCCCGTTGCTTGATCGGCGGGACGGATAAGCAAAAAGCGCTCGAAAAGCTCAACGTGCAGCCGCATATTGTCATCGGCACGCCGGGGCGCATCAACGATTTCATTCGCGAGCAGGCGCTTGATGTGCATACGGCCCACATCCTTGTCGTCGATGAAGCTGACTTGATGCTCGATATGGGCTTTATCACGGATGTCGACCAAATCGCCGCCCGGATGCCGAAAGACTTGCAAATGCTCGTCTTTTCAGCGACGATTCCGGAAAAGCTGAAGCCGTTTTTGAAAAAATATATGGAAAACCCGACCTTTGTCCACGTCGACCCGAAGCAGACGGCGAACGAAAACATCGAACATGTGCTCATCCCGCTGCGCGGACGCGAGAAAACAAAACTTCTCCGTGATGTGCTCCTCAGCTACAACCCGTATTTGGCCATCGTATTTGTCAACACAAGGAAAATGGCTGACGAGGTCGCCGACCGTCTCGCTGAGCAAGGGTTGAAAGTCGGCGTGCTGCACGGCGATTTGACGCCGCGCGAGCGGAGAAAGATGATGAATCTCATCCGCGATTTGGAGTTTCAATATGTCGTCGCGACCGATTTGGCGGCGCGCGGCATCGATATTGAAGGCGTCAGTCATGTCATCAACTACGAGTTGCCTGATGATCTGCAGTTTTATATTCACCGCGCCGGACGGACGGCGCGCGCTGGCTATAGCGGCATTGCGGCGACGATTTACGAGCCGTCTGACCAAGATGCGATTGCCCGGTTGGAAAAAATGGGAATTTCGTTTGTCCACCGTGATCTCGTGCGCGGCGAATGGAAGGAGCTGCCGCCGTGGAACCGGCGGAGCAAGCGGGCGGGCGAAAAAGATGACGAACTGGCGCTGCTTTTCGCCAAACTGAAAAAAACGAAGCAGGTGAAGCCGGGCTACAAAAAAAAGTTGCGCGCGGAGCTGGAGAAGAAGAAAAAGCGGCTTGGCCGCTTCAAAAAATCATAATCGCCGTCCGCCTTTAACGCAAAGAAAAGGGAGAGAAGAACATGTTAAAAATCGGTTCACATGTTTCCATGAGCGGAAAGAAAATGCTGCTGGCCGCCAGCGAGGAAGCGGCCTCCTACGGAGCGAACACGTTTATGATTTACACCGGGGCGCCGCAAAACACAAAGCGCAAGTCGATTGAAGAGCTCAACATCGAAGCCGGGCGCCAGCATATGCAAGCGCACGGCATCGAAGAGATTGTCGTCCACGCCCCGTATATCATCAATATCGGCAATACGACCAATCTCGATACGTTTTCGCTGGGCGTCGACTTTTTGCGCGCGGAAATCGAGCGGACGGAAGCCATTGGAGCCAAACAGCTTGTGCTCCATCCAGGCGCTCACGTCGGCGCAGGGGTGGAAGCCGGACTTCGCCAAATTATTCGTGGACTGAATGAAGTGTTGACGCGCGAACAGAACGTGCAAATCGCCCTAGAAACGATGGCCGGCAAAGGGTCGGAATGCGGGCGGACGTTTGAGGAGCTCGCGTACATTATCGACGGCGTCGCCTATAATGATAAGCTGTCCGTTTGCTTTGATACATGCCATACGCATGACGCCGGCTATGACATCGTCAACGATTTTGACGGCGTCCTTGAGGAGTTTGACCGGATCATCGGTCTCGGGCGGCTGAAAGTACTGCACATCAACGACAGCAAAAACCCGCGCGGCAGCCGGAAAGACCGCCATGAAAACATCGGTTTCGGCCATATCGGGTTTGCTGCGCTCAACTATATCGTCCATCACCCGCAGCTTGAGGATATTCCGAAAATTTTAGAAACCCCATACGTGGGCGAGGACAAACACAACAAAAAACCACCGTACAAGCACGAAATCGCCATGCTGCGGGCGCAGTCGTTCGATGACCAGTTGCTTGAAAAAATCAACGCTGGAGCGGAATGAGAAAAGGGCTATGCGCCCTTTTATTTTTTTTGCACGAATTTCAAAAACAGCTCGTTCGCTTTTCGAGCGATGTCCGGCGAGGTGATTTTCGCTAACTCTCGCACCCATTTTTTCCGCTCCTCGGGGTCAAAGACGTTAATGTCGTTCGTCCGGGCGAGATGAAGAATTTGTTTCGCTTGGCTCGTCGTGATGGGCAAGCCGTACTCTCGGCTGTACGCAACGAGTTCTTCCGGGGTGATCGTTTTCAATTTTTGCTTGACAAGCTGTTGGTAAATGTTCATCGCAGCCGCCTCCTTGCTTCTGTTCCATCATATGACGTGAATGGAAAAGGCGTGTATGGTATAATAGAAAAAACAAAAAGGGAAAGGGTGGTAAGTTTGGCGCCAAAACAGCATAAAAAAGAACCGCTAGGCCATGTGTTGTATCGGGTGTTGATGATCGCCATCGGCGCCTCTTTGGCGGCGTTTGCCATCGAGCGGCTGCTCGTTCCGAACAAAATGATCGACGGCGGCATCATTGGCATATCGCTGATTCTGGACTACTTGACTCCGGACGAATGGCGGCTGCTCAATTTCGCCACGCTCGTCATCCTCTTAAACGCCCCGTTCATGTATTTCGGCTACAAGCAAATCGGGAAAACGTTCATGCTGTCAACGATTTTAGGCGTCGTGATCCTCGGCGTCACCGAACGGCTGTTTCACCATCTTTCCCCGCTGACGACCGAGCCGATTTTAGCCACCGTTTTTGGCGGGTTGTCGCTCGGTCTTGGCGTCGGATTGGTCATCCGTCATGGCGGATCGCTCGATGGGACGGAAATTTTGGGGATTTTGATGACGAAAAGAATCCCGTTTTCGGTCGGCGAGTTTGTCATGTTTGTCAACGTTTTTATTTTTGGCTGGGCGGCGTTTGTGTTTGGCCTCGAGCCAGCCATGTATTCGGTGATGACGTACTACATCGCCTCAAAAACGATCGATGCGGTCATTGAAGGGCTTGACGAGACGCGGGCGGCCTTTATTGTGACCGATCATTATGAGGAAATTTCCGACGCCATTTTGCACCGGCTCGGCCGCGGGACGACGAAATTGCTCGGCAAAGGCGGATATACGGACGAGCAAAAGGAAATCATTTATGCAGTCGTCACGCGCTTGGAAGTGACAAAACTAAAATCGATCGTCAATGAAATCGACCCAGATGCGTTCATCACCATTATGCCGACGCATGAAGTGCGCGGCGCCCGCTTTAAATCAGCGATTCATTGAGGTTTACAAAACGCGGATGGTGGGGTATACTTGCATAGTGAAGCAAATCGGAATGATTCTGAATTAGCAAGGGAGAACCGCCATGGAAAATGGGCTTGTTGTGCAAATTGAGGATGTGTCGTTCCGCTATGAAAACGAGAACGTGCTTGAGCATGTTAGTTTAACGGTGCCGAAAGGGGCATTTTTAGGATTGGTCGGCCCGAACGGCTCGGGAAAATCGACGTTGCTCAAATGTGTGCTCGGCTTGTTAAAACCGAACAGCGGCCGCATTTTTTTGTTCGGCGAGCCGATTGAATCGTTTCGCGAATGGCATCGAATCGGTTTCGTGTCGCAAAAAGCGAACAGCTTCAACCGCAGCTTTCCGGCGACGGTTGAGGAAGTGGCGGCGAGTGGGTTGGCGGCCAAACGCGGCTTATTTCGGCCGCTGACACACGAAGACCGCCGTGCGGTCGAAGCGGCGCTCGCGGCCGTTGGGTTGAGCGGCCTGGCAAAGCGCAATATCGCGGAGCTGTCCGGCGGCCAGCAACAACGGGTATTTATCGCCCGCGCACTGGCGAGCAAGCCGGATTTGCTCATTTTAGACGAGCCGACGGTCGGCGTGGATGCGCGCCATGTGCATGAATTTTACGAACTGCTCGGCGACTTGAACCGCCGCGGCTTAACGCTTATCTTAGTGACGCATGACATCGGGACGATCACGGACCGGGTGACCGATATCGCCTGTTTGAACAAGCGCCTCTATTTCCATGGAAAGGCGGAAGAGTTCGAACATCTTGGCAACGAGGCGATTTCGCAGTTTTATGGCCATCCGCTCCACGTTCTCTCTCACGAGCATGAACGAGCGGAATGAAACGGTGACGGTGGAGGAATGACACGTGTGGGAAGCCATTTGGCAATACGAATTTTTGCGCAATGCGTTTGTTGCCGGCGTTTTGACCGGTTTTACGGCGCCATTGCTCGGCGTTTTTATTGTCGTTCGGCGGCTGTCGCTCATCGCTGATGCATTGAGTCATGTGACGCTTGCGGGCATTGCCGCCGGGCTCTTGCTTGAAAAAACGATTCCGGCAGCCGCGAGCTGGAACCCGCTTTACATCGGAATGGGGTTTTCCGTCGTCGGGGCGCTGTTTATCGAAAAGCTGCGCGCTGTGTATCGGCATTATGAAGAGCTTGCGATTCCAATCGTGTTGTCGTCCGGTCTTGGCTTGAGCGTCATTTTCATTTCGATGGCCAACGGGTTTACGACCGATTTGTTTTCGTATTTATTCGGCAGCGTCAGCGCCGTCAGCCGTGCTGACGTTTGGACAGCGTTTGCTGTCGCCGCAGCTGCCGCGATCGTGATTTTGACGTTTTACAAAGAGCTGTTTCTTCTTTCCTTTGACGAGGAATACGCCCGTGTCTCCGGCGTTCGCACCACATTGATCCATTTTTTGTTTATTGTGCTTGTTGCGCTCGTCATTGCTGCATCGATGCGCACCGTCGGCGTGCTCCTCATCTCGTCGCTCATGACGCTGCCGGTGGCGGCGAGCATCCGCATCGCCAAAAGTTTTAAACAGGTGATCGGGCTTTCGATTTTGTTCGGGGAGCTGGCCGTCATCGCCGGGCTCTGGGCGGCGTATGAGCTAGACTGGGCGCCGGGTGGAACGATCGTCATCGCAGCGGTTGTCATTTTGCTTTTCGCACTCGGATGGAAAAGGGGGCGGCAGCGATGAATATCGACGAAGCGTTGCAGTTGATGAAAGAGAAAGGATTTAAATATACGGAAAAACGGAGACAAATGCTTGAGTTGTTTGCCGAAAGCGACAAATACTTGACGGCCAAAGACGTGCTTGAAGCGCTCCGTCCCCTCTATCCGGGCTTGAGCGTTGATACCGTGTACCGCAATTTGTCGCTCTTTGCGCTGCTTGGCATTTTGGAAATGACCGAGCTTTCCGGGGAGAAACATTTCCGTTTTGCCTGCGGCGCCCGCCGCCACCACCATCATTTCATTTGCATCCAGTGCGGAAAAACGAAGAAGATTGACGCTTGTCCGATGGATGGGCTTGCGGCGCAGCTCGATGGGTATGAGATCACGGACCATAAGTTTGAAATTTACGGCACATGTCCGCAATGTCAACAGAGGGGCTGATCCCAAAACGCATTCGCGTTTTGGATCAGCCCTTTGTTTATGGCTGGAGGCGCTGTTCGATTTCTCGCTTTGCTTCAAGCCAGTTATTGACGCGGATGACGTTTTCGGGGAGCGGGCCTTGGTTGTACGGGGTGTCAAACAAAATGACGGGAATGCCGCATGTTTCGGCGATTTCGCAGGCATTATCGTACTTGTCTTCAAAGAAGGCCGACAGCTTATATTGGCGGACGGCGGCGATTTTGTCGTGCGACCCAATCAGATCAATATGGTGGTAATGGACGCCGTGCCGCCGGAACCAGCGCTCGGTGAGATCGTACAAATGGCGGCCGCGGGCGCTGATGTAATACAGCTCGTATTTGTCTTTCCAGCTGTCAATCACCTCAAGCGCATAGCGGGCAAGCGGAGCCCTCTCATAAATATCCGCTTCGTTTTCCTCAAGCCAGCGGTCCATTTCTTCCTCCGCCACGCCGTATAACGGCGCCAAATTGTATTGCGTAATGTCGTGTAATGCGAGCTCTTTGCCGAATGCTTCGTTTAAATACGGAATGAACGTGCTCGGACATGTCACCGTGCCGTCAATGTCGATGCCAAGCCGTTTTTTCACCGCTTCATCCTCCTGTTAGAAAATATTCACACTGATAAAATAACGCCGGTTTCTCATACTAATAATGCTTCTTACTTTAGGAAAGCGAGGGAAGCATATGGCAGACGACCGCGAGCGCACGTATAACGGAAGTTACGTGCAATCGATCGGAAAAGAGGAACCAGAACGCAATTTTATGGAAGAAACAGCGGCGGAAGTCGCTGAACCGATTCGCCGCGGCGACGAACGGGACGAAGAACGCGCGGACGGCGCCGGGCTCGGCTGGCTCGCTTTGGCCCTGTCCATCATCGCCTTGTTTATTTGGCCGATTTTGTTAGGGGCGGCCGGCATTATTGTCGGGTTTATCGCGCGCCGGCGCGGCGCAGAGACGCTCGGTGCGTGGGCCATCGGCATCGGCGTCATCGCTATTCTCGTCCGCCTGTTTATTATGCCGTTTTATACGTAAAAAGCGAGGGTGTCCCCAAGCGGGGACGCCCTTTCTCGTTGTGCAGGAACCTTCCGCTCATTGGGCGGCGCTGCCTTTCAGAGCGGCTTTGTTTTCCTTTTGCTTTGCAAAGTATTCTTCCGCCAGCTTGTCGATTTCTTTTTTCAGTTCTTCCACCATTTGCTCTTCCGGTACTTTTCGGACGATTTTGCCGTGGCGGAACAACAAGCCTTCGCCACGGGCGCCGGCAATGCCGATGTCGGCTTCCCGTGCTTCCCCTGGTCCGTTGACGGCGCAACCGAGCACGGCGACTTTGATTGGCGCCTTAATTTTGGCGATATAGTCTTCGATTTCATTGGCGATGCTGATCAAATCGATCTCAATCCGCCCGCACGTCGGGCAGGAAATGAGCGTCGCCGCATTGGAAGCGAGTCCGAACGTTTTTAAAATTTCGCGCGCCACTTTTACCTCTTCAACCGGGTCGGCGCTTAACGAAACGCGGATCGTATTGCCGATGCCTTTGCTTAAAATGGCGCCGAGTCCAACCGCGCTTTTGATCGTGCCGGAGAAAAGCGTGCCCGCTTCGGTGATGCCGACATGGAGCGGGTAGTCGAACGTGCGCGCCGCTTTTTCGTACGCTTCAATGGCGAGGCGTACGTCGGACGCCTTTAACGAAACGATAATATCGTGAAAATCAAGTTCTTCTAAAATGCGGATATGATATAAGGCGCTCTCAACCATGCCGTCGGCTGTTGGATATCCATATTTTTCTAAAATGCGTTTTTCCAGCGATCCAGCGTTGACGCCGATGCGAATCGGTACGCCGCGCTCTTTCGCTGCTTTCACGACCGCTTCGACTTTTTCGCGGCGCCCGATGTTGCCTGGATTGATGCGGATTTTATCGACGCCGCCTTCGATCGCTTTCAGCGCCAATTTATAGTCAAAGTGGATGTCGGCGACAAGCGGGATGTTGATTCGCTTTTTGATTTCCGGTATGGCCTCAGCCGCCCGCTCGTCCGGGCAGGCGACGCGGACGATTTGGCACCCCGCTTCCTCGAGACGGTGGATTTGCGCCACCGTCGCTTCGACATCGTGCGTTTTTGTCGTCGTCATGCTTTGAATGATGACTTCGTTGTTGCCGCCGATTGTCAGCGGACCGACGCGGACCGGCCGAGTCTTTGAACGATGGATGATTTCACCCACGGGAATTCGCTCCTTTTGCATTCAAGTCGCTTTCTGCATTATTGTAACAGTGCCATCCGCCGTTTGACAAGCGATTCGCCGGTTAGCGATAGATCGGCACTTTATAAGTTTTCCCGATTTTTAATGTTTGCGCATGTTCGCCTGGATTTAACCGTTCAAAATCACGGATCAGCTGCTCGAGCGGAACGGGCAATGGGCCGTTGAGTTCTTTCTCGATGATGGACAACAACGTATCGCCAGGGCGAATGGTCACCGTCCGGTACGGGATGGCCGCCTGTTTCGACTGGACAACGGCTGCCGCTGTTTCAGATGAAGGGTGAAGCGTTCCGATGACAAGGTCGCGGTAAACGATATAACTGGAAAGAAAGAGAAGCAGGAGAAACATGAATTTTTTCATGACGCTTCCTCCGCATGCGTATATCTATTTCATATGTATGCTTGTCCAGCGAAAATATGTCTTCCTTAGCAAGGTCGTTGAGTTCATGAGGAAAACACTTCAACAAAAGAATGTCTCCAATTTGAAAAACGGCATCACCGTTCTTCTTTGCCTTCAAGGCTCGCTTGACGGCTTTTTGAAAATATTCCTGTTTTTTGTCTTTACAGAAACTTAACAACTGCTTTATAAGGGCCTAACAATGTCTCGCTACAATGGTCTTGTACGTTGAAAGTACGAAAACAAAACGGGGGGATTTCTGAATGTGGAGCAAACGAGTCAAATTGGGATTGGCCGCCTTGTTGATGACCGGCGTTTTGGCCGGCTGCGGGCAGACTGAAAAGAACAACGCGGGCGGCAATGAAGGAACGGCAAAGAAAGAAGAAACCTACTCCGGCACCATTGCACTAGCGGGATCTACAGCGCTTCAGCCGCTGGCAGAGGAAGCGGCAAACGCGTTTATGGAAAAGTATCCGGACGTATCGATCACCGTTCAAGGCGGCGGCAGCGGTACGGGCGTCAACCAAGTGGCAGCCGGCGCCGTGCAAATCGGCAACTCGGATGTGCCGGCGGCGGAAAAGCTGGACGACAAATCGAAAGCGTCAGAGCTTGTTGACCATAAAGTGGCCGGCATCGCCTTTGCGATTGTGGTCAACGACGATGTGAAGGTCGATAATTTAACGACGAAGCAAATTCAAGATATTTTCAGCGGAAAGATTAAAAACTGGAAAGAAGTCGGCGGACCAGATGAAGCCATTCACGTGATCAACCGTCCGGCGTCATCGGGTACGCGGGCGACATTTGAGAAAACGATCATGAAAGGCGTAAAAATCGATGATTCCATCGGTACGGTGCAAGATTCGAACGGAGCGGTCGAACAGGCGATCAGCTCGACGCCGGGCGCTGTCAGCTATGTAGCCATGTCGTATTTAATTGGGGAAAAGAAAAACTTGAAAACGGTCAAAATTGACGGCGCGGAACCGACGGTGGAAAACATCCGCACGGAAAAGTACCCGTTTTGGTCGTATGAATACATGATTACCAAAGGGGAAGCGAAGGAAGAAGTGCGAGCGTTTATCGACTTTGTCAAGAGCGAAGAATTTGCGCCGACCGTTAAAAAGATGGGGTATATCCCGATGACGGAATTGGAGTAGAGAAGGGCGGAAGGCCGGCTCGTTAGGCCGGCCTTTGACAATGGAGGGATGAAGCCATGCAACAAATGCATACGAAACGGCGGAATCGCTGGCTTGAAGAGTACATCGGCCGCACGTTTGCGGTCATCTGCGGCTGGCTGATCGTTCTGATTACGGTGACGATGATCATCTTTTTGGCGGTAAAGGGAATTCAGTCCTTTACGGACAGCGGTCTTTCGCTTTCCGACATGTTGCTTTCGATGCAATGGGATCCAAACGGCACGCCGCCGAAGTATGGGGCGCTCATTTTTATTGTTGCCTCGATGCTCGTCTCGCTTGGCGCTTTGTTGATCAGTGCGCCGATCGCGTTGGCGTTGGCGATTTTCATGAACTTTATCGCTCCCAAATGGTTCGTTTCGTTGCTGAAGCCGGTGCTGGAGCTGCTTGTCGGCATTCCGTCGGTGGTGTATGGCTGGCTTGGGGTGACGATTCTCGTTCCGCTCTTGCGCGAATGGTTCGGAGGCTCCGGCTTTAGTCTGTTGGCGGGGATCATCGTCCTTAGTATGATGATTTTGCCGACCATCACCAGCATTGCGGCCGACGCCTTGGCCAATGTCCCGATGACGTATATGGAAGCATCATACGGGCTTGGCTCTACGCGTTGGCAGGCGATTTCCCGCGTCATCGTTCCGGCGGCGAAAGCCGGGATTGCCACCGGCGTCGTTCTCGGCTTGGCGCGGGCGTTTGGCGAGGCGCTTGCCGTGCAGATGGTGATCGGCAATACGATTAAGCTGCCTTCAGGCCTTGACAGCCCGACGGCGACGTTAACAAGTGTATTGACGATGGATATGGCAAATACGATCAACGGAACACCATGGAACAACGCGTTATGGACATTGGCGCTCATTTTGCTCTTGATCTCGTTTTTCTTCATTGCCGTGATCCGTTTGGTCGGCCCGAGAAAGGAGCGATAAGATGACAGCGCGAATGATCGATAAAGTTTGGACAGGCATTTTCTATGCGGTGGCTGCTGCAGTCATCGGGTTGCTCATGTTCTTTTTTGCCGTTGTGTTGTCGAAAGGAGCGGGGTTTTGGCAACCTGAGTTTCTGTTCGGACGGCCGAGCAATACGCAAGCGGGCGGCGGCATTGGTCCGCAGCTCATCAATTCATTTTATATGTTGGTTGTGACATTGCTTTTGTCGGTTCCGCTTTCGTTGGGAGCTGGAATTTATTTGGCCGAATACGCCAAACAAGGGCGGATCGTCGGGTTCATTCGCCTTTGCTTGGAAACGATGGCATCATTGCCGTCGATTGTCGTCGGGTTGTTTGGATTGTTGGCGTTTGTCACCTTGACGGGTTGGGGCTATACGCTGCTCGGCGGAGCGTTAGCCGTCACGATCATCAATTTGCCTGGATTGACGCGCATTTGCGAAACGGCGATTTTGGATGTTCCAGCCAACATTAAAGAGGGGAGTCTTGCCCTTGGAGCGACGCGCTGGCAGACGTTGGTCAAAGCGGTGCTTCCGGCCGCCATCCCGCAAATTGTCACCGGCGTCATTTTATCGGCTGGGCGCATTTTCGGCGAAGCGGCTGTTTTCATTTATACCGCTGGGCTGACGACTCCGATGCTTCGTTGGGATGCGGATTGGTCAAGCCAGGCCAACCCGCTGAACGTGTTCCGGCCGGCCGAAACGCTGACGGTGCATATTTGGAAATTGAATTCGGAAGGCATTGTCCCAGACGCGAAGCTGATCGCGGCCAAATCGGCGGCTGTGTTGATGGTGGCCGTTCTTTTATTCAATTTGGCTGCACGGCTCGCTTCTTCCTTGCTTGCGCGGCATTTCTCCGGGGGGCGGCGCGCGCGTCGAGGACGAGGAGAAAGAAGCAAAGCAGCGTAAGCACAAAAAAAGCTGTCCTGCATCGACAGGCAGCTTTTTTATATTTCCCGTTTGGCTGATGGCACTTCCTTGACTGCCAAAAAGAGAACGACAAGCGAAACGAACCAATGGATCAACGCGCCGTAGGGCACGACCGCTTGCACCGTTTCCATCACGGTGAAAAAGACGGTCGACAGCGTAATGGCGTAAGCCGACATCACCCATGTATGGCGGTAGCGCAGCGTTTTGTCGAGCACGCCGGCAAGAATCAGGCCGAAAAAGGCAAAGATGCACACGCTGATGAATTTCCCGGCGCAGGCGAGCACGTATAAAACGAACCCAAAAAGCGGGATGAGGACAGGGAGAAGCGACTGAAGACCGGCGATGAACGCGCGAACGTCTTCGTCGGTAATGGTCACATCCGGAAACGTGGCATAGCTGTAATGCTGCGCCTGATGGCCGGCGACGAGCACGGCTTCATGCTTCAAGAGCGCGATGGCGTTCGGAAACTGCTCGACGTTCTCACTCGTCACTTTGCCGGTGCTGTCAAAAATGATCGTAAATCCGCCTTGATCAATATGAATCGGCGTGGCCGCCTCCGAGTGAAGTTCGCCGTTTTCAATCGAAAACGGCGGCAACTCGTTATTCAATAAGGCGCTCGTTGTGCGGATGCCTTCAGTGAGCGACGAGGAGACATAGTAAAACGTCGGAAGAATGGACAGCAAAGTCAGCAAAAACAAATAACCGATCGTTTTCCCAATTCCCTGAAATCGAAAGCGGGCGATGTCTTTCGGAGAATATAAGCTTTTCCACAGCTGGACGAATACGTTCATCGCAGACACACCTTTCTTTATCTCCTTTTCCATTGTAGCCGGGAAAGAGGAAGAATTCAACTTGAGACAAAGAAAAAGCGGGCATCTTCCCGCTTTAGTCAGAAGGCAAATGAAAGGTTTCAAGCAAGGCGCGCCATTGCAACACCCGTTCATTTAGTGCATCGGCTTCGGAACGAATGGCAGCCATGGCATTGTGCTGGCCGTCGGTAAAACTCGAAATTTGCTCCATCGACGAAGCAATCTGTTGGGCGACGGTGGCAATCTCTGCGATATGTTCACGCATTTCGCTGATTTGCCGCTCGATGGCGGCGAATTGTTCTGAAATTTGCAGCGTATGTGCGGATGAATGCGACACCATTGTGGTGATTTCTTCAAAGGCTTGTTGGCTTTCCGTGAATGTTTTTTTCGTTTCATCGAGTTGTTTTGCGCTTTCTTTCATCGATTGAACCGCGGCCTCGATTTGGCTTTGCACATCTTGGCTCCTTGCAAATCACTTGAACTAGAAAATGCAGCCAGCCATTGGTCTGTATGCAAAACACCTTGCTTCTTTTTCAATATATCGCGCACGACCTGTTCGGGCAGCGTTTGATTGGGCGAGGATGGCCGTTTTGCCACCGCCCTTCCCGTTTTCGTTACAATCAATTGCACCGGATGAAGGTGTAAGGCGTGGAATTTCCGTTCATTTAACGTCAATGAATAATTCAGTTTTTGAGAAAACGCTTCATTGGTCGTTGTCGCTTTTAAAATAGAAATTTTTTCAACCATCGTTTCGCTTGATAGCTGCAACTGTTGTTGGATCGACTGAATCGCTGAATGGCGCCCTTGAATATAGCCGATTGAGGTGATGACAAGGGCCGACAACGTCGTTGTAAGCACCATGGCCATCATGGCAATGGTCTCAAGTCGAAAGGCGTTCCATAAAGAACGTGATCGCTTTGTTTCCATTTTCGCTGAGTTCCCCCTTAACTGGAAGCTATTTTATACTATAACTTGCCATTATGAAGAAATGGTCAACGTTGTGTTGAAAATATGTAAATAAAAAGCTCGTTTCCCCCGCCCGCAACAGGGTTCGACGATATGTGTGTTGAAAATATGGAAACAAAAAACGAGGACAAGCAAATCGATTGAAACATTGTGCCAACTTTGGTAAGCTAATCTCAAGCGAACGCGTTGGCGTTCGTGTACATAAACCAAAAAGGAGGAGATCGGTATGCCATTTGAATTGCCAGCATTGCCGTATCCGTACGATGCCCTGGAGCCGCACATCGACAAAGAAACGATGAACATTCACCACACGAAGCACCATAACACATACGTGACAAATTTGAATGCGGCGCTTGAAGGGCATCCGGATTTGCAAAACAAATCGCTCGAAGAATTGCTCAGCAATTTGGAAGCCCTTCCGGAAAGCATTCGCACGGCGGTGCGCAACAACGGCGGCGGCCATGCGAACCACTCGCTTTTCTGGACGATTTTGTCGCCAAATGGCGGCGGTGAGCCGACAGGTGAGCTGGCTGAGGCGATCAACAAAAAATTCGGCAGCTTCACCGCGTTTAAAGACGAGTTTTCGAAAGCAGCGGCTGGCCGTTTCGGTTCTGGTTGGGCATGGCTTGTCGTGAACAACGGCGAGCTGGAAATTACGAGCACGCCGAACCAAGATTCGCCGATTATGGAAGGCAAAACGCCGATTCTCGGCTTGGACGTTTGGGAGCATGCGTACTACTTGAAATACCAAAACCGCCGTCCGGAATACATTGCCGCATTCTGGAACATTGTCAACTGGGACGAAGTGGCGAAACGGTACAGCGAAGCGAAAGCGAAGTAATCAACAAAGCGGGGCGAAACAAAACGCCCCGCTTTTTTTCGCGACGGAGGGTGCAGGCAAAAGAAGCGGTTTTCTTCGCGCCGGGTGCATAGAGGCTGCGGAAACGGCCACACTACCGGATAGATGAAAAGGGGAGTTTGCAATGGCATTTTTCCAAAAACTAACCGGCCAAGAACAAGTGAACCGCGATTTGTTGCTTTTGCTTTGCATCGGTGGGGTTTACGCGCTCGGTGTTTCCCTGTCGAACACGTTTGTCAACATTTATTTATGGAAACAGACCGGCGATTTCCGCGACTTGGCGCTATACAATTTGGCGATTGTCACGATGCAGCCGCTGACGTTTATTTTCGCCGGCCGGATGGCAAAACAAATTGACCGCATTCTCGTTTTGCGGCTTGGCGTGTCGTGTTTAGCCGTTTTTTTTGTCACGGTTTTGCTGGTCGGCTCTCGCGCCCATCAATATTTGCTTTTTCTCGGTGCGCTGCTCGGCGTCGGCTATGGTTTTTATTGGCTGGCATTTAACGTGTTGACATTTGAAATTACCGAACCGGAGACGCGCGACTTTTTTAACGGTTTTTTCGGGGTGTTGACCTCATCAGCCGGCATGATCGGGCCGATTGTCGCCGGTTATATCATCTCATCGCTCCATGGAGCGAAAGGGTATACGTTCGTTTTCTCGCTGTCGCTCGGCTTGTTTCTTGTCGCTGTGCTGCTCAGCTTTTTCTTGAAGCGCCGCGCGGCCGCGGGAAACTATTTGTTCGTCCGCATTTTAAAGGAGCGGAATGAAAACCGGAACTGGCGGCTCATTACGAATGCCCACTTTTTTCAAGGATTGCGCGAAGGCACGTTTGTGTTTATCATTTCCGTGCTTGTGTACGTCACTTCTGGAAGTGAATGGGCGCTCGGCAAATTCGGGCTTGTCAACTCGTTTACATCGTTTGTCGCCTATTATGCCGTCTCCCGGCTGATCAAGCGTGAATATCGGATGAAAGCGATTTTGTTGGGAGGAGCGCTGCTATATGGGGCGATTTTTTTGATCGTTTTCCATCCGACCTATCCGCGCCTCATTCTTTATGCCATCACGATCGCCATTGCGTATCCATTGCTGCTTGTTCCGTATTCCTCCTTGACGTTTGACGTCATCGGAAAGAGCTGGAAATCGGCCGAGGCGCGCGTCGAATACATCGTTGTCCGCGAATTGTTTTTAAACGCCGGACGGGTGGCGTCGATTTTCGCCTTTTTGACGGCTGTGGCGCTCTTTGGCGAAGAAGCTGGCATCCGCGTGTTGATGTTTGTGTGCGGAGCCGGGCATTTGGTGATTTATTGGTTTGTCCGCCGCATTCGTTTCACCGATGGCCATCCGGAGCACGGCCGGCGCGAGCGGCTTTTGCTTCGGCCGAAGCTGGCCGGCGAACGAGGCCGTTCGCCGGTGTGAGGGGCCAAGTTTTTCCCTAGCCATGACCGACTTTTTCTTTTACAATAGGGGGAGGAGAAGGAGGATCGGGGGATGAAACGGAAAAAGCGAGCACAAGTGCCGATTCGGTTAAACATTTTGTTTTTCTTTGTTTTTTTGTTGTTTTCAGCACTGATTTTACGCCTTGGCGTCGTACAAATCGTCTACGGTGAAGATTATCGGCGCGAAGTGGAGCGAACGCAGGATGAAATCGTCAGCACGCCGGTGCCGCGCGGCAAAATTTACGATCGATTCGGCCGCGTGATCGTCGACAACACACCGCAAAAGGCGATTACGTACACGCGCTCCAAAACGACACAGCCGGAAGAAATATTGGACATAGCAAGGAAACTTGCCCAATACATCGACATTCCCGATGCTGAGAAAAAAGTAACTGAGCGCGATATGAAAGATTATTGGATTTTAACGCATCCGAAAGAAGCGAAACGGAAGGTGAGCGAACAAGAACGGAAAAAGCTCGCTGATCAAGGATTGACGCAAAAAGAGATCGACAAAAAAGTGTA
This sequence comes from Geobacillus zalihae, assembly GCF_030414215.1. Taxonomy (NCBI): domain Bacteria; kingdom Bacillati; phylum Bacillota; class Bacilli; order Caryophanales; family Anoxybacillaceae; genus Geobacillus; species Geobacillus zalihae. Next base: position 2,477,671 of record NZ_CP129217.1, on the reverse strand, counting down.
CGAGTGGACGCTCGATCGCATCACCAAGCAAGATTTGGCGCAAATTTCGAAAGCAGAGCTTGAAGTGATCGCCATTAAACATGAGATGGAGAGCGGCTACGCCTTGACGCCACAGACGGTCAAAAGCAAAGGAGTGACCGACCGCGAATATGCGGTCGTCAGCGAGCATTTGAGCGAGCTGCCCGGCGTCAATACGACGGTGGATTGGGACCGGAAATACGTGTATGACAATACATTCCGCTCTGTGCTCGGCAGTGTGACGGAAGAAGACGAAGGCGTCCCGCGCGAACGGCTCGATTACTTTTTAGCCCGCGACTACAGCCGCAATGACCGCGTCGGCAAAAGCTATTTGGAGATGCAGTATGAAGAAGTGCTGCACGGCAAAAAGGCAAAAGTGAAAAACGTTGTTGACAAATCGGGCAATGTCATCTCGGTTGAGCAAGTGTATCCAGGCGAGCGCGGCAAAGACCTCGTGTTAACCATTGATGCCGAGCTCCAGCAAAAGGTTGAGCAAATCATTCAACAAGAGATTCTGGCGACGAAGCGCAAAGGCCGATCGCCGCTCTTGGACCGGGCGTTTGTCGTCATGATGAACCCGAAGACGGGCGAAGTGTTGGCGATGGCCGGCAAGCTTCTTCAAGACGGCAAATTTGTCGACTTTGCCATCGGCAACATCACGTCCGCCTATGCGATGGGATCGGCGGTGAAAGGGGCGACTGTCCTTACTGGTTTTCAAACGGGAGTGCTCCATCCGAATACGTATATCAAGGACGAGCCGCTGTATATTAAAAAGACTCCGGTGAAAAAATCGTGGAAAACGATGGGGACGATCAACGAGCTGACGGCGCTCAAGCAGTCATCGAACGTCTATATGTTCAAAACAGCGATCGCCATCGGGGGCGGTGTGTATCGTCCGCACGCGCCGCTTCGCATCAATCCAGAGGCATTTGCGACGATTCGCCACTATTTCAGCCAATTTGGCTTGGGCGTCAAAACAGGCATTGACTTGCCGAATGAACTCGGCGGCTTCCAAGGACAAAGTACAATTCCTGGTCTTTTGCTTGACTTGGCGATCGGCCAGTACGACATGTATACGCCGATGCAGCTGGCGCAATACGTCTCGACGATCGCCAACGGCGGCTATCGGATGAAGCCGCAGCTTGTCAAAGAAATTCGTGAGCCGTCGGCTGACGGAAAAAAACTTGGCCGGATCATGAAACGGTTCGAACCGGTTGTGCTAAACCGGATTGATATGAAGACGGAATACATCAAGCGGGTGCAAGAAGGATTCCGCCGTGTGATGCAAGAGCCGGGCGGAACGGCGTATTCGTACTTTGCGAGTGCTTCGTACAAGCCGGCCGGCAAAACGGGGACGGCAGAGGCGTTTTACGATGGACCGATCCAAAGCCGACGGAATGATCCAACGTACAACTTGACGCTTGTTGGCTATGCGCCGTACAACGATCCAGAAGTGTCGTTCGCCGTTGTCGTCCCGTGGGCGACGCAAGGGGAGAGCGACGGGATTAATGACCGGATCGGCCGCCGCATTTTGGACGCCTATTTTGAATTGAAAGCGAAGCGGGCGGCCGGAGGCGGGAGCAGCTTCGATGCGCAAGGCGGTGCGGAGGCCGCCGATGCGCGCTGACATGAAAGGCGCCTAGCCAGGCGCCTCTTTTTTTGCGCTTGCAAAAAAATGGCTCTTCACTAAAAGTTGTACTTGATTTTTTCTGAACATACCCTATTTACGCTTGTGAGGGAAAATCAGCACTTTTTGCATATCTTTGTGCAGGAAACCGTATTGCTTGTCAAGTACATGTTGTGGTGAAGAGCCAAAAAATGATGTTCGTTTACAAAAACTTTACATACCGTCCACACAGCGTTAACGATCGTTTTGTATGCTCATGATAGGAAAAACTCGATCTTCCGCTGCCAGTGAGGGCGGAAGGAAATGAAAGGAGTCACGCCGATGAGTACGATGGCGGTGGTGGAGCGCCGAAAAGAGGACATTCCTTCGGCCCAGTTGGTGAAAAAAGAGGTTGTTTACGAAACGAATGGACTGAACGTATGGTATGGCGAGCATCATGCGTTAAAACATATTCACCTGTCTTTTTATGAACGCGAGATTACAGCGATTATCGGCCCGTCAGGATGCGGCAAGTCAACCTATATCAAAACGCTCAATCGAATGATCGAGCTCATTCCAAACGTCCGGCTCGAAGGGGAGATTTTGTATCGCGGCCGCCGCATTTTTGACACGTCATACCCTGTTGAACAGCTGCGGACGCAAGTGGGCATGGTGTTTCAAAAGCCCAACCCGTTTCCAAAGTCGATTTATGACAACGTCGCCTATGGGCCGCGCATTCACGGGATCCGCGACCGGCGGCTGCTCGATGAGATCGTCGAAAAAAGCTTGCGCCAAGCTGCGCTTTGGGAGGAAGTCAAAGATCGGCTTCATGAAAATGCCCTCGGTTTATCGGGCGGCCAACAGCAACGGCTGTGCATCGCCCGCTGTTTGGCCGTCGAGCCGGATGTCATTTTAATGGATGAACCGACATCAGCGCTCGATCCGATTTCGACAGCGAAGGTCGAGGAGTTGATGGGCGAGCTGAAAACAAAATACAGCATCATCATTGTCACGCATAATATGCAGCAGGCGGCTCGCATTTCCGATCGGACAGCGTTTTTCTTAAACGGAGAAGTGATTGAGTACGGCGAGACAAAAACGTTGTTTTCTCGTCCAGCTGATCAGCGGACGGCGGATTATATCGCCGGGCGGTTCGGATGATAAAAGCGGCCGGAGGGCGTCAGGCATGACGGACAAAAAGTTCGTTTCAAAAAAGATGTGTTTCTTTCAAAAAACGCTGTTTGATGCGCAGACACAGCCTTAAGAAAAGGTGTCCCGGTCCTTTGGGAGAGGGACACCTTCTTTCGTTATGGTTCGGCAATCAAACGGCCGATGGCTGCGTAGTCCATATCGCTCCGCACGTTGTAGACGCCGGGGCGGATGGAGCGCGTCAGCCCATGTTGTTCCAAGTAGTCGTTGAAGGCGCGGGCGCTTTGAACGATGCCAGCCTCTTCAAGTTCGCGGGCAAATGTCTCTGGCGTATCTCCTTTTTGAATAACGAGTCGATAGACGTAAACGGTTTGCCCTGATGGTTCGGACATCTGCTTGGACGCCGCTTTCGGAGCGGCGTTCGGCTGAGCGCTGCGGAGCCTGTCGTATTCCTCTTTCGCCACGGCGACAAGCCCATGCTGTTTGAGGAACGTCTTGATTTCCGCTTCCGTCGGTGCAGCCGGGGGTGAAGCGTAATACGAGGCGCCGATCAGTGCTGTCGATGCAAGCAGCCCGAGGGCAAACGAACGCATGGATCGCTTGTTCATCGGCGCAACCTCCTTACCGCCCGCTCGACTTCCGCAACGGTCAGCCCCGTCTCATGGGCGATGTCTTCGAGCGGGAATCCTTGTTTATGCAAAAACAAGATGCGCCGATCGGCCGGCGACAATGATCCGCCAAGCCGCGGCGAAGCGGACCGTTGCCGCTCCGGAATGAGGAGCTCCTCCTCGATGACTTGCAGCCGCTTTTTGATCTGGTACGTTTCTTGCGCCAGGGAAACGGTCAAATGATCGATTTGTTCTTCGAGCGGTTTCAGTTCATCTTTCGCAAAAAAGGAAAGAACAAGGAGAATAATGGCTAGAGCTGCCAAAGCGATGATTGCGTATTCCACCACATGCATCCCTCCCCTTTTCACTATACCATACCATTCTCTGCTTGTGGCGCTCTTATTGAACAAAGAGTCAGTCAAGACTTTGTGGAGAACATTTTTTCGGTTCACTACGGGCGTTGTCAATCACTAGTTAGCGAACCATTTTCAGGAATTCATATCGTAAGCGCTTTCGGACTCTCATCCCTCATCTTGAGGCGATGATACGATATTCCATTTTTTTACACCCAACCACCATCCCGGAGCGCCGACAACGCTTGATGGATCGGTGTCCCGGATGACCGCTGCAGACACGGTAGATTCTGACGCACCACATCTGCCCATAACCGTCCGGCCTTCCGTTTGGCCTGTTCGATCCGCTTGGACTTTGTTGAGGCCGAGGCCGCCGTTCGGGTCTCTTCTTCCTCCACCAACTGCCCATTTCTCCGCCAAATCCCGTCGATTCGGGCCGCCATCGCCCTCAGAAACGCCCGAAGCCCTTGGTCTTTCCAGCTGCGGCGGGATTTCACCCGATGCGCAAACCGGCTCATCACGCTCTCGGCGTGGCCCATCGGACGCATGCCGGTCGTCTCCACCCCTTGCTCCGACAGCCACTCCCGATAGTCCCGGATGCATCCCGGCATCGACTCGATCCGGCGGATCATGGCAGCCATCTGCTTCTCTTTCGCTTCGTCCTCCAACGTGCCGACCGCGCTGTTCAGCTCCACGAGAAGCCCCTCTTCGTCTTGTTTCGCCAGCTTCTTCCGCACCTCCCGCCAACGCGGATGGCCGGACAGACACTGACGCAGCTCCCGCGCCACATGAAATCGATCCAGCTGAAAGCACGCCCGCTTCCCAAAATACTCCCGGCAGGCCGTGATCCACGACGCCGCGTCGCCGTTGATGATCAACAGGTCCCGGCACGGATCATAGGCATATTCGTTCATCAGCCACTCTTCGAACCGTTCCCACACGTCTCCCTCCCCTTCATGGAGGTAGTGGCGCCGGTTCACGAGCTCGAGCTGCGAACCGTTTCGTTTCCATCCCTCGTGAACCGCCAGGATTTTCTCTTCTTTCGCCCGTTTCCCTTTCCCCTGGCGGGAAATAAACAGTCCATCCGCCTCCACAAACAGCACCCGGCCGTGCCGTTGGGAAACAGGGCGGTGCAGCGAGACAGGGGCCTCCAGCACCAGTTGGCGAATCGCCTCGTGGCTCATGACCGCATACCCCACGATCGACTCCAACGTACGGACCGCTTTGCGGTAGGAAGAGCACTCGACGGCCAACTCGACCGCCGTTTCCTCGAGGCAAGGACTGATCGATCGGGCCCCATCAAAGCCTAATTCGGCATCCAGCAAGAAGGTATAGTTCCCCGTTTGCCGGTCATAGTAGTAGTTCCGTCGAAACGTCACTTCTCCAAACAGCGTTTGGATCGTAGTCGGCCGTTTGTCTTTCAGCTGATACCGGCGCTTGTCCCGCGCTTCCGCCAGTTGTTGATCAATCTCCTCCAAAAGGGCCGCCAACAAGACAGCGAACACCTTTTGAAGAGTTCTGACTAATTGTTCCTCCAGCTCTTTTAATAAAGGCCATTCTGTGGTAAGATGTTTCATGGACTCTCTCCCTCCTGTTTTCGGTTGATGTTGACAATCACCATCATAGCAGGGAGAGAGTCCTTTTTGCATGACATTTGCTTTTTTCTACCGCGCTTCGCTTGGTGGCCCCGACGAGCGTCGCGAACAAAAGTTCGCAACCCTCGTCGGGGATCATTTCGGAATGTCACCCACAAATATTTTACTCACACTTGAACAAAGATGAAATTTAGAGGTGGAAATCGCCGAAGAAAAATGGTATCATAGAAAGGTCTGATTATATAAAGTATAAAGCTCGTTTGGAGGGAAAAAAGATGCGCGTGAACATTACATTGGCATGCACAGAATGCGGCGAACGCAACTATATTACATCGAAAAATAAACGCAACAACCCAGAGCGTTTGGAATTGAAAAAATATTGCCCGCGCGATCGCAAAGTCACGTTGCACCGCGAAACGAAGTAAGCAGTGGGAAGATGATTCCTGCTGCTTTTTATCTTTATGGGAGGAAGGGGAAGATGATGGACGGCAAACAGGAATGGCGCCAGCGCATGTTGAATCAGCTTCGGCAGCTTAAAGCGGCAGAAAAAGAGATGTACGATCGGCAAATCGCCGCTCATTTATACCGGTGGCCATTATGGCAAACGGCGCGGACGATCGCCATGACGGTGTCGAGAGAGACGGAAGTCAACACCTTGCCGATCATGGAACAGGCGTGGCGGGAAGGAAAAACGATCGGCGTCCCGAAATGCGATCCAAGGGCAAAAACGATGTCCTTTCGGCGGCTTGAGTCGTTTTCCCAGCTCGAAAAAGCGTACGCCGGATTGTTTGAGCCGATTGAAAAACAAACAACGCCGATCGACCGCGATGAGTTTGATCTCATCATTGTCCCGGGGGTCTGTTTTGCCAAAACCGGCTACCGGATCGGCTATGGCGGCGGGTATTACGACCGATATTTGCGGGGAGCTTCGGCGGTGACGGCAGCGCTGGCTTACTCCTTTCAAGTGATGGACGACATTCCGGCCGAGGAGCATGATGTGCCGGTGAAATTCATTATTACGGATCAAGGAGTTCTTCACTGTGAGCGATGAATGGTGGTATATCGCGGTCTCTGCCCTCGCCGCCGGCGGAGGATGGCTGTTGCGCTCGTTGTCCATATCAGGAGCGGCGGCAGCCGTTGTCATCGGCGCAGCGGTTGGATGCGGCTTTTCATGGGGCGGAATATGGGTGTTAGGCTGCTTTTTTGTCAGCTCCAGCTTCTTTAGCCACATCGGAAAGCAACGCAAGGCAAAACTGTCTGAAAAATTGGCGAAAGGCGGGCGGCGCGATGCCATCCAAGTGCTGGCCAATGGCGGGGTGCCGGCCGTGTTGGCGCTATTGGCCGCTGTCCGTCCCGACCTGATTTGGGATGATCTGTTTGTTGTCGCCGTCGCTGCAGCGAACGCTGATACGTGGGCGTCTGAAATCGGTTCTTTAAGCCCGTGGCCGCCTCGGGTTTGGCCGAGTTTTCGGCCGGTGGAAGCCGGCACCTCAGGGGCTGTGACGCTCCTTGGCACGGCTGCTTCGTTTGCCGGCGCACTGTTTATTGCGGCTGTTGGCGTGTTTTTTCTCGACGTCCGACCCGTTTTTACTCTTGCCTTTTTCGGTTGGCTCGGCAGCTGGTTTGATACGTGGCTTGGCGCGGCTTGGCAAGCGGCTTACCGCTGTCCGGCATGCGGGGCGACGACTGAGCGGAAACGGCATTGCGGGCAGGCGACCATTCATATGAAAGGCTGGCGGTGGCTTGACAATGATGCGGTGAACGTTCTTTCCGTCATCTTTGCGGTGCTGGCCGCCTTCGTGCTGGCGCGTTAGGCGCGCCCCGCTTCATATTTGGAGAGAAAAAAGGGAAAAAGAATAACGAGCATGTCATATGATAGGAGGAACAACGATGAATAAATGGTCGTACTCGCTGCTTGTCGTTGCCGCTTTATGTCTTGCTTACCGCTATCGCTACCGAATGGCCGCCTTCGCATTGCGCGTTCCGCCGTTGCGAAAGCAACTTGTCCGATTTGCGCTCCACATTCCTCCTGTGCGCAACGCCCTTGTTTCGCAAATGTTGCGTCCATGATGCAATAGCGGTGAATCATTTTTGAAGAAGTCGGTTATGAAAAAACCGGCCGCGGCGGCCGGCGCCCGCCGGCCCATTCGCTCCGGTTTGCCGGACGGTCGATGAGTTGGCTTTGTTGCTGTTTGTCGGACTTGGCCTCGCCAGGGAAAGGGAGAGGAGAACGTGATGGGAACGATGGATGTACTGTTTTGGCAGCTTGTTCAGCGTTTGTCTCGCGGCGGCTACCGCATCGTACGGATGTCTGAGCAGGCCGATGAAGTATGGCTGGAATCAAACCATTGGCGTCGCCCAACACTCATCCGCCTCGTGCGCGCTGATTTTGATTGGAGCCGATCGTTGCGCCTTGATATGGAATATACATGGCAATTCGTTCAGCAAATGAGGGGATGGAATTTCAGCAAAGCGGGCCGGGTCATCAATGTTTATGTGATGGCGTATCCGCCGGTTGACGATTGGGAATTTCTTGTCGCCGAGCCGTTGCCGCTCTCTGGAGCGTCCGATGGCGTGCTTCATACGCTCCTCCTTCACAGCGGCAATATGGGGGACGTGCTGCCGCGGCTTGCGGAGATGACGGGTGTTGCGCTCCGTTTTGAGCCGCCTGTGGAAACGTCCGATCCGTTTGCTGCCGCCGAGCGCTTAAAGCGCGAGGTGGTCCGCGAATGGCGGCGCCGCCGTGAGGAGGAACGGCGCATTTTTGAGTATGGCAAGCCGATGTTCACCCGGCTGTTCATCGTCGTGCAGGTTGCGATGTTTTTGGTTCTCGAATGGAGCGGCGGGAGCACGAATCCGGATGTGTTGATCCACTACGGCGCCAAATTCAATCCGCTCATTGAGGCGGGAGAATGGTGGCGGCTGTTGACGCCGATGTTTTTGCATATTGGTTTTTTGCATCTGCTGACCAACACGCTTGCCTTGTATTATTTAGGGATCACGGTTGAGCGGCTGTACGGCTCGCTTCGCTTTTTGTTCATTTACGTAACGGCTGGATTTTTCGGAGCGCTGGCGAGTTTTTTGTTTACACCATCATTATCGGCCGGGGCGTCGGGAGCCATTTTCGGGCTGTTCGGGGCTCTTCTTTACTTCGGCACTGTCTACCGGCATTTATTTTTTCGAACGATGGGAATGAACGTCATCAGTTTAATCATCGTCAACCTGTTGTTTGGCCTGCTTGTTCCCGGCATCGACAACGCCGGCCATATCGGCGGACTGGTTGGCGGTTTTTTGGCGGCTGGCGTCGTTCATTTGCCAAAACACACCGCTTTAGGGCGGCAGGCGGGAGCGTTGGCGGTGTCGGCGCTGCTTGTCGCCGCTGGCTTATGGATCGGATTTCGGTAAACGCCCCCACTTCGCTTTGTTTGAAGTGGGAGGCCTCTTTTCGAAATGTGTTAAAGAAGTTGCACGAGCATCACTTTTTCCCCGTTTTTCGCTTCAATGAGAACGAAGAGCCTGCTGTAATCTTTGCGAATGAGAATGAGCGGCATCGTGCTGCCGATTGGCGAGAGGATGGATCCATCCTCTTTTTTTATGCCAAGGATGTACGACTTGTACAATCCTTCCCAAAGACGGCCGATGACGGTTTGCGTTTTTGCCGTTGACAACCCCGGCAACGGTTGTTCCGTGTAGGCGACGAGCTCCGGCAAATAAAGGGCGTAATAATCTTTCTTTGACAAAGAAAAGTGGGTGATCAGCTCGTCCGCTTTATGACGAAGAAATTCATTCGTGGCTTTGTTCAAGACGCGCTGCCATTCGCGCTCGTCATCTGTTCTTGGCCGCCGGAACGATGCGCGCGGATGGTACGGTGAGTCAATGACGTACAAATAGCTGCTTGACATCGTTTGGCTGCTTGTGATGTTCTCTCTTGTATGCAGCTCGCCGTGATGGAACGAGACAGCTTGAAAAAAGCGGCTGTCCCGCATCCGGACCGTCTTTTCCATGTCGATCGCGTCCGTGTTCGTTTTCCATTTCGACAGCACATCGGCCAAGCGGCCATCGGCAAACAACAGCGAGATGTCCTGACGCAAATAGGCGCGGCGGTTTAAAATGGAAGCGGCTGACCAGCGGAGCGCGTAGCGTCCGGGTTCATTGTCGCCCTCAAGCGCAAGCGATGTTTTCGCTTCGATGAACGCCGCTTCGCGATCAAGCGGGAAAAACTTGATCGTTTCAGCGGTCTGATCGTGCTCCCACAGCGAGGCGAGCGCGGCGGCAAGGAAAAAAGCAAGCGCCATGAAGGGGATCATCCATCGTTTCATGACATCCTCCCGGATTGGACAAGGTTTTCACCAATATATGCATTGCAAGGAACATTTATGTATGAATTTCCTCATGCTTGTCTATGATGAGAAGTATACAGTGCAAACGATGCAGGGGGATGACGATGGAGAAACAGATGCCCAAACGCCCGGCGTCCCGTCGCCTTCATGACAATGCATCCTATTTAGCCGAACGGCTTGGAGTCGGCAAGAGCTTCGATGTCATTCGCCTTGACGTCGAATATGGCGGCCGGGCAATGGCGTTGTTTATGATTGACGGATTTGTCAAAGACGATATTTTGCATTATTTGATGAGATATTTGTCCCGGCTTGAGGAACACGAACTGGACGTTCACCCGCTTGAGAAGCTCCTGAAAAAATATCTTCCGTACGTCGAGATCGGACAGACAGACGACTTGGAAGAAGCGGTCGCGATGGTGCTTGCTGGGCCGACGGCATTAGTCGTTGACGGCGTTAGGCGGATCATTTTGATTGACGCTCGCACGTATCCGGTGCGCGGGCCGCAAGAGCCGGATACGGAACGGGTCGTACGCGGGGCGCGCGACGGTTTTGTCGAGACGATCGTCTTTAACACCGCGCTCATCCGCCGCCGCGTCCGCGACCCTTCCTTGCGCATGGAGTACGTGCAGGTGGCGCGGCGCTCGAAGACCGATATTTGCATTTGCTATATCGAGGAAATAGCCGACCCAGAACTCGTTCGCCGCGTTCGGGAATCGATTACCGCTATTGACACAGACGGGCTGGTTATGGCTGAGAAAACGGTGGAAGAGTTTATTTCCGGCCGGCATTGGAATCCGTACCCGGTTGTCCGCTATACGGAACGCCCCGATACGGCAGCGGCCCATTTGTATGAAGGCCATGTGCTTGTGATCGTCGATGGATCGCCAAGTGTCATTATTACCCCGGCAACGTTTTGGCATCATTTGCAGCACGCTGAAGAGTACCGGAATAAGCCGATCGTCGGGGCGTATTTGCGGCTCGTCCGCTTTCTGGCCGTTTGGGCGTCGGTGTTTTTGCTGCCGCTTTGGTATTTGCTCATGATCGAGCCGGAACTGCTGCCGGATCCACTCCAGTTTTTGGGAAAGGCCAAATTGGGAGACATTCCGCTGTTTGCACAAATTTTGATGATTGAAATCGGGATGGATATGCTGCGAATGGCCGCCATTCATACACCGTCTTCGCTGGCGACCGCGCTCGGCCTCGTCGCCGCGCTTATGATCGGCGGCATCGCAGTGGAAGTTGGACTCTTTTCCAATGAAGTGATTTTGTATTTTTCTGTTACGGCCATCGGTACGTTTGCGACGCCCAGCTATGAAATGAGCTTGGCAAACCGGCTCGTCCGCATTGCCTTGCTCATTTTGTCGGGCCTGTTCGGCCTGTACGGTTATGTCATCGGCATCACCGTTTGGATTCTTGCCTTGGCGCGGATGACGTCATTTGGCGTTCCGTACTTATGGCCGTTCATCCCGTTCTCCTACCGAGCGATGCGCGACGTGCTCATCCGGTCGCCGATGCCGCTCAAAAACCGGCGACCGGCGATTCTTCACCCGCGCGACCCTGACCGCTGACGCAGGTGCTGATTTTTAGCGCCTGCGTTTTTTGTCTTGACGGCCGCGGCCGTTTGCCGCTACATTAAAAGAGGAAAAAAGGAGAATGAATGATGATGAAGACGGTATACGATGTTCAGCAGCTGTTGAAACGGTTTGGCACGATCATTTACGTGGGCGACCGGCTCGCTGATCTGGAGCTGATGGAAGAGGAAGTGAAAGAGCTGTACCAGTCCCAGCTGATCGATGCGAGACAGCTGCAAGCCGCTTTGTTTATTTTGCGGCAGGAAGCGCAAATGGAGCGGGAAAAACGGATGAAAAAAGGATGAGGATGCAATGGAACCATGGTTGGTAGGCATTGACCTCGGGGGCACGACAATCAAAATGGCGTTTGTCACCACCGAGGGTGACATCGTGCACAAATGGGAAATTCCGACGAACACCGCCAATCGCGGTGAGCATATCGTCGCTGACATTGCCCGATCGCTTGAAAAGACGCTCGCCCAGCTCGGCGGAGCGAAAGAGAGGCTGCTTGCCGCCGGCATCGGCGCCCCCGGATCGGTCGAAGAGGAAACCGGCATGTTGTATGAGACGGTCAATATAGGGTGGACGAATTATCCATTGAAGCAACGGCTGGAAGAGGCGACGGGGCTGCCCGTTTCGGTCGATAATGACGCCAATCTCGCCGCGCTTGGCGAAATGTGGAAAGGAGCAGGGGGAGGAGCGCGCCATTTGTTGTTTGTGACGCTTGGCACCGGCGTTGGCGGCGGTGTGATTGCCAACGGAGCCATTGTGCGCGGCATAAACGGCGCCGGCGGAGAGATCGGACATATGACGATGATCCCTGATGGCGGCGCCCGTTGCAACTGCGGCAAAACCGGATGTTTGGAAACGATTGCGTCCGCCACCGGCATCGTGCGGATCGCCAAGGAGAAATTGACCGCAGATGAGCGTCCGAGTGAGCTTCGCAACGGGGATGTGACGGCCAAAGCGGTGTTTGACGCCGCCAAAGCGGGCGATGCGCTGGCATTGGAAGTGGTCGATGAAGCAACGTACTATCTTGGTTGGGCGTTGGCGAATGCCGCCAATGTGACAAACCCGGAGAAAATCGTGATCGGCGGCGGCGTGTCCAAGGCGGGTGACATGCTTGTCGAGCGCGTGGCCGCCCATTTCCGCCGCTTCGCGTTCCCGCGCGTCGCCGCTGGGGCGAAGCTTGTTTTAGCGACGCTTGGCAACGATGCCGGCGTCATCGGCGCCGCCTGGCTGGCGAAAGAGCTTGTCGGCGCGTAAACAACGGAAGGTGTCCCAAAAAGGTTGGGGCGCCTTTTCTTATTGTTGGATGATATGAGATTGGAACGAACTTTAAAGAAGGAGATGTTTGCGAACATTCGTGCACTGCCGCCTGCCAGGCGCTCATTTTTTGCCGTCTGCCGACATATGTTAAGGTAAAGAAATGGGAAGGGGAGACGGCGCATGCACCTTCAAGCATGGCCCGGCGATACGTTTGAAACATATGGACGATGGTTTTCGGTGCCGACTGAACTGATCATCGATTCGAATCCGCATGTCAAAGAGGGATTGCGCCCTGGGCAGACCGTTGCCATCCCGGGATACGCGCCGATCGATACGTGGGAAGCGCTCGCTGACCGCCTATCGCTGCCGACGGAGGTGCTGCGGCGGCTGCCGGGGGCGATGGCGGTCATCAACGGAACAGCGCCGCTGCCGAAGCGGATTTCGTCCCCGGTCATCCGCAGCGTCCGTCCGTATGATTTTGCCGCTTTGATGGAGGATATCACCGCCCTCGTCTGTCGCTATCCGTTTGTGCGCCAGCGGACGATCGGTCATAGCGTTCTCGGCTTGCCGCTCGTTGAACTGCAAATCGGCCGAGGACCGGTGCGCGTGCATATGAACGGATCGTTCCACGCGAATGAGTGGATCACGACGGCCGTGATCATGGCGCTCATCGACGAGTACGCGAGGGCGTTGGTTAACGATGACGAGCTTAATGGCCATCGGGTGCTTGATTATTACCGTAAAGTGACTCTTTCCGTTGTGCCGATGGTCAATCCCGACGGCGTCAATCTTGTGCTGAACGGCCCGCCGGAAGAAGAGCCGCATCGGAGTGAAGTCGTCTGCATCAACGGTGGATCGCTCGACTTTTCGCAATGGAAAGCGAACATCCGCGGCGTTGATTTAAACAATCAATTCCCAGCTAACTGGGAAATAGAACAGGCCCGCAAACCGCCGAAAGCGCCGGCACCGCGTGATTTTCCAGGATTCGCCCCGCTTACGGAGCCGGAGGCGAAAGCGATGGCGGCGCTCGCCGAGTCAGGCGATTTTGCGATGGTCGTCGCGTTTCATACACAAGGCAAGGAAATTTATTGGGGATATGAAGGGTTCGAGCCGCCGGAGGCGAAGGCAACGGTTCAGGCGATGGCCGAAGCAAGCGGCTACCAGGCTGTTCGCTACATTGACAGCCATGCCGGCTACCGCGATTGGTTCATTCAAACGTGGAAGCGGCGCGGTTACACCGTAGAGCTCGGCGAGGGTGTCAATCCGTTGCCGCTCTCGCAGTTTGCACGAATATACCGCGACAGCCTCGGCCTGTTTTTAGCAGCGCTCAAAATGGCATAAAAAAACGCAAGAGGCATGATTGGCCTCTTGCGTTTTCAGTGCGTGCCGGTTGGAATGCCGTGATGTAAAATGGTCATAATGGTAAACCAGCCGAATACGGCGGTAGTGGCAAGTCCAAACAAAAATCCGAGCACGTTTTTCTCGCGCAATGTACGGAGCATTCCATAAAGGGCAAGCAGCGTTACAAGTGCAAAAATAATGACCGTACCCATCGTTTTACCCCCTCATGAAACAGTATGTACAAACGTGTCCATTCTTTTTCATTGTAATCTTTTTTCCCCCATTTGTCGAGGTCCCTTTCTCTTTTCTCTTCCATCGCTTGAAAAAAAACAGTAAAATAAAGTTAAATATTGGACATGCCAAGAAAAGGAGGAGATCGTATGGAATGGACGCGCATCCCTGTCGGTCCGATTCAGGCCAACGCTTACTTGTTGTCGTCTGCAGACCGACAATGCCTGATCGTTGACCCCGGCGCGGAAGGCGCGGCGCTTGTCCGACGGATCGAGGAAAAAGGGCTGACCCCGTTGGCGATTTTGCTGACGCATGCGCATTTTGACCATATTGGCGGCATCCCGGACGTGCTTGCCCGCTGGGACATTCCAGTGTATGTGCACGAAAAGGAAAAACAATGGCTGCAAGATCCGGCATTGAATGGCTCGCTTTATTTCGGCGGTCCGGTCGCTGTCCGCTGCGAACCGACATGCCTGAAAGGACCGACGGCGCTGAACATTGGTCCGTTTGCGTTGGATGTCCGCGAAACGCCGGGTCATTCCCCGGGCAGCGTCTCGTATTATTGCAAACAAGCCAATATTGTGTTTTCCGGCGATGCGCTGTTTGCCGGCAGCATCGGACGCACGGATTTGCCAGGCGGCAACCATCAGCAGCTGTTGAAAAGCATTCATGACGAACTGCTTACGCTGCCGGAGGAAACGATCGTTCTTTCAGGCCATGGGCCAGAGACGACGATCGCCGCAGAGATGGATGCAAATCCGTTTTTGCATGGGTTTTCGTAAGAAAAAAAGCCGTCTACGCCGGCTTCACACAAGCAATCCCCTCGGGCAAACGCAGGGGGCTCCTTTGGGCAAGGAAAAGCGCAACCGAAGGCCTCCTGGCGCCGGAACACAAAAAAACCGGCTCTTCACCACAACATGTACTTGACAAGCAATACGGTTTCCTGCCCAAAGATGTGCAAAAATCACTGATTTGTTGATTTTCCCTCACAAGCGTAAATAGAGTATGTTCAGAAAAAATCAAGTACAACTTTTGGTGAAGAGCCAAAAAACCCTTCTTAGCCGCGCCAAGAAGGGTTTTTGGGGGATGTTCTATCCACAATAATGGGAGGGGATATAGTTAAGCTGCTACTATAACAATATATGATTATTTTCACTATGTCAACAGTAAAAAAGTGAACGACTCCCACTTCACTTTGCTTGAGGCGGGAGCTTCTTTCGGAATGATGAGGAAGACGGGGTAGAGAAATGGTGATGGATCGATTGTATGAACAGATTGCCGCGGCGCCGGGTGGGCGGGTGTCGTACGCCGATTACATGCAGATGGCTCTTTACGATGAACGATTCGGCTACTATATGCGAGAGCGGGCGAAAATCGGCAAGAGAGGCGATTTTTTTACGAACAGCTCATTCGCGCCGGTGTTTGGCAAAGCGCTTGCTTCGCTTTGGGTTCGGATGGTGGAACAGAGCGGCCTGCCGCCGGCTGTTTGCGAGTGGGGGGGCGGAGACGGAAGATTGGCGCTTTCGGTATTGGAAGAATGGAAGAAAAAAAGTCCACATACATACGACCGCTTGTCGTATACGATCATCGACCAAAGCCCGTTCCACCGCCGGCGCCAGCGCGAAACGCTTCAACCCGCAGCCGAGAAGGTGGAGCAATATGACGATGTCTCTCGCTGGCTGGCCGAGCGTGGGCCGTTTTCCGGCATTGTGTTTAGCAACGAATTTTTTGATGCGTTTCCCGTTCACGTCATTGTAAAGGAAGGCGGCGTTTTGCACGAATGTTTTGTCGCCGCCCGCGATGGCCGGCTCGTTGAAGAAAAGGCGCCGCTTTGCCGTCCCGCTATTGTCCGCTATTTACATGAGCGCGGATTGGATCTTGCTGAAGGGCAAAGGCTTGAGGTGCCTCTCGCGATGAAGGCGTTTTGGCTCGAGGTTGGGCCGCTGTTTCATCAGGCGGTGATGGTGACGATCGACTATGGCTATACGGACGAACAGTTGCGCGCCCCGGCGCGGCGGCATGGAAGCTTGCGCGGATATTTCCGCCATCAGCTTGTTGCCGACCCGCTTCGCCATCCGGGGGAGATGGACTTGACGAGCCATGTACAATGGGATGCGCTTCGCTTGTACGCCCGTCAGGCTGGGTGGGAGGAAGTGGCGTTCGTTCGCCAAGATCGGTTTTTGCTCGCAGCCGGCCTTTTGCATGAATGGGACGTTTCAGAAGGCGACGATGTCTTTTCGCCGGCAAGCCGCCAAAATCGAATGATCCGCGCGCTGATCGCTGACGATGGCGTCAGCCGCTTTTTTGACGTGCTGATCTTGCAGAAAGGGATGAGTTTTGCCGCGCGCGACTTTTGGCCAGCGCCCGAGTTTTTGCCGGCCGATTAACGGCTTCCTTCGCTGATCTGCAATGGAGAAAAGGAGTTCTGGTCAAAGCGGCAAAAAAACAGGCAGGAGGTTCTGCCTGTTTTTTATTCGCCCATGCCGGGCACCATCATAAACGTCGTCCAATACGTAAACGCCGCGAAGAAGATCGTCAAATACGCCCCGAAAATGTAAATGTACATTCTTTCGGTCAGCTTTAAAAAGCCGAGGAACAGGAAAAACACCGTTTGCCCAAAGAAGATGAGCGACGTCGTATGCATGTGGCCGAGGTAAAACATGACAGCAAAAATGCCGGTCCAAAAGGCGAGCACGCGGAACATGCGGTCCATTCTATATCCCTCCTTTGTTTGAAACCATTGGTCCTTACTTATTATAATGTACAACGATTGGGAATGTAAATAACGCTTTCGGACAAGGGGCAAGAAATAAAGCTAAGGCCGGCCGTTGATTTTTTCAGACAAAAAAGAAGGAAGGAGGGACGCTGTCACGGACGGATGACGATGCGGTAGGCGCAGCGATGGCTGCCTTCCATCATATTTTCCGTTTCCGTTACTTCAGCACCGGCAAACAGCGTCTCGACCATTCCTTCCAAAAAGGAGTGATGCATACCGCAAACCGTATCAGGTGCTTGCGCTGCGATTTCCTTGAACGGGCAGTTGAAAATATCGAGGTAAAGCACTTCTTTTTCTTCATCATGGTGCAACTGCGGCAAACATCCAGCCGCTTCGGCCGCTTCTTCCATTATAGCGATTTTGTCTGCCATGGTGAGCGCGCTCGCTGCGCTGTTATGTGGCAAACGGCTGGCGACGAGCTCACGGCCGAATCGTCTTCCTGTTTCACGCAACGCCTCGCTTCCAACGGGACCGAGTTTGGCCATCGTTTGAATGGCGATGCGGGCGAGGAGTTGATAATCGCGGAACGGAAAATACAGCCCGATCACTTCGTCGGACAGCCGATACAGCCGGCTCGGCCGTCCGCCTTTTCCCGTTTTTTGCGTATCCGATACGACCATTCGAACGTCCTCAAGCTTCGTTAAGTGCAGGCGTGCGACATTTGGATGGATATGGAATTTTTCTGCGATTTCTTGAACGGAAACTTCGCGATGCACTTTTGCCATGTATTCATAAATATGAAATCTTGTCGGGTCAGACAACACGCTTGTGATTTTCAATGTTTGTTCCATCGGTTTCCCTCCCAAATGAATCATTGATATGGTTATTATAATGAAATCGTCCAAAGCGAGGAATGATTTTTGTCACTGCTTTCAGTGAGTGGACTGACATTCAAAAAAATTTCACAAAAAAGCTGCGCCAAAAGCAGGATAACGACTCATGCTCGTCGAAATAGAAAGCAACCTGTCGAAAGGAGGGAATCTGTGCTGAACGAGATCGAACAAACGGCAAACCGCCTCCTCGCTGAAGCGGTGCAGCGCCGCGCCTCGGATCTCCACCTCGTTCCGCGCCGCCGTGATGCCGCCGTTCGTCTTCGGCTCGATGGCATGCTTGTCGACGTTGGCGCTCTTCCGAAAGAAACGGCGGAACGCCTCATCGTTCACTTTAAATTTTTAGCCGGCATGGACATCGGGGAACGACGCCGTCCGCAAAGCGGCGCCATGGAAGTAGCGGAGTTTGGGGAAACGGTGTATTTGCGTTTATCGACATTGCCGACGCTCTACGATGAAAGCCTCGTCATTCGACTTCTGCCGCAGCGCCTCTCGCTGCCGCTTCGCGAACTATCCTTATTCTTCCACTCCACCGCACGATTATTTTCCTTCATGCAGCATCCGCAAGGACTCGTGCTGTTGACCGGTCCGACGGGGTCAGGAAAAACGACGACCCTGTACACCCTTCTTGATCTTTGTCAAGCGGAAAGGCAGCGCAATATCATCACGCTTGAAGATCCAATCGAAAAACAGAACGAACGACTGTTGCAAGTGCAAATCAATGAAAAAGCAGGCATCACGTACGCAGCTGGGTTAAAAGCGGCGCTGCGTCATGACCCGGATGTGTTGATGGTCGGCGAGATCCGCGATCATGACACGGCGGCCATTGCCATCCGTTCAGCATTGAGCGGCCATTTGGTCGTATCGACGATGCACGCCGCCGATGCAGTCGGCGCCGTCTACCGGCTGCATGAATTCGGCATTCCGCTCGGCGATTTGGCTGAGACGCTGCTTGCCGTCTCTGCCCAGCGGCTTGTCGAGCTTTGCTGCCCGTTGTGCGGCGACGATTGCCATCCATCGTGCGGCCGTCTTGGGCGCCGCCGGCGCACGGCTGTTTATGAGTTGCTTTGCGGTTCAGCCCTGGAGGACGTGATTCATTTTCTCTCCAATGGGAGAGGGAAGCCCAAGCGCTCTTATATGACGCTCGCTCGCTTGATCCGCAAGGGGATTGCGCTCGGCTACCTGCCCGTCCGCATGCTTGAGCTCGTCGGAGGGGAAGAAAGATGAAGCGCAAAATGTGGCCGCTTGTTGAACAGGCGTTGTTTTTCACCCGGCTCGGCCGGCTGCTCGAACGCGGTTACCCCCTTGGGCAAGCGCTTGAGTTTTTGGCCATCCAAGCTCCAACACACCGGCGGCTGGAAATAGAGCGCTGCCTGCAGCAGCTGCGCGCCGGGCTGCCGCTGTTTGCGGCTGTCGAAGCGCTGTCGGTCGACCGCATGGCGGTGAACCTTCTCTTTTTTGCCGAACGGCATGGCGACTTGCCGCGCGGCATGGCAGAGACAGGGGAAACGCTGGCGCAAAAAGCGCGCTTCCACGAGCAACTTCGCCGCTTCAGCCGCTATCCGATGTTCCTTCTTTCTTTGCTCATCATCATGCTCGTCTTGATGGAATGGTGGCTGCTGCCGCAGTTTGAACGGGCGGCGGCGGCGTTTTCTCCACAACGCGGGCACACCGCTTGGCTGCTTGCGGTGGTCGCCCATGCCCCTATGGCGATGGCGGCCATCGCCGTCTTGGCGGTGTTCTCCGGGCTGTTTTACACCGCTTGTTTCCGCCGCTGGCCGGTCTCCCGAAAACTTCAATTCGCTTTGCGAATTCCAGGGCTTGCTTCTTTTCTGAGACTGTTTGTCACCTGCCTGACCGCCCGCCAGCTCGGGCGCCTGCTGCAGGCCGGATTGTCGGTTTATGATGCGCTCGGCGTGTTCAGCGAGCCGTCGTCCTGGCCGTTTTTGCAAATGGAAGGCCGGCGCCTTCGCGACGGGTTGATGAAAGGGATGACGCTTGACGGATTAATCGGCGCCGCCCGCTATTACGAACAAGAGCTGGCGCTTGTCATCCGCCACGGCCAGTCGAACGGCGAACTTGGCAAAGAACTTGAACATTACAGCGAGTTTTTGCTGCAGGTGATGGAACAACGAATCGAGTCGGTCTTAAAATGCATGCAGCCGCTTTTATTGGCAGTCGTTGGCTCGTTTGTCGTCGGGATGTATTTGGCGATTTTGCTGCCGATGTTTTCGATGTTGAATGAAATGTAGCAAGGATGGGACGGCTCTGTAGGAACAAGATGCTTAATCTTGATGGGTTGGCTCCTTGGAAGAGGGGCGCGCCCCTCCTCCCAAGGCCCAATCAATGAACAGATTCGATGGTAAAGGAACCGATCGAACTAAACCGATCATTCGCTAAGCGCTCTTTCTGAAATTTCGTATGCGAGGAGGAGTGACAATGAATCAAAAGGGATTCACATTGATCGAAATGTTGATCGTGATGATGGTGATTTCTGTTCTGTTGCTGATTGCCATTCCGAATATAACAAAGCACAACAGCATGATCAATTCGAAAGGATGCGAGGCGTTTTTGAACACCGTGCAAGCGCAGGTGAAAGCGTATGAGATGGAGCATAACAAAATTCCGACGGTGCAGGAATTGCTCGCTGGCCGCTATATCAAGTCGGACAAATGTCCGAACGGTCATGCGATCCAAATCAGCACGAACGGCGATGTGAGTGAAAGTGGCTCGTAACGGCGGGTTTACGCTGCTTGAGATGCTGATCGTTTTCTCGGTGGTGCTCGTGCTTGCCGGGCTGGCTGTTCCGACGCTTGGCGGCGCTGTGCGCCATCAAGAGGAGATGTATATGCTGGCTGTGCTGCGCGCGGATTTGTATGGCGCGCAGCAGCATGCCATCGCCCGGCGGGTGAATGTAGCGGTTTTTTTTACCGACGGTGGCGCTGGGTACAAGGCGATTGATGCAGCGAGCGGCCGGCAGGTTGTCGCTCGTTCGCTCCCTTCTCCGTGGCGGTTTCGGCTCGGCACGCTGCGCAATCCGCTCATCTTTACCGACAACGGCAACATTGAACGGGCTGGAACCATTTGGATAGGGGGTGGCCCAATGACGTATAAAGTCACCTTTTTGCTGGGGAAAGGGCGATTTTATGTGCAAAAAATGTAGCGGCGGATTTTTGCTTGTTGAAGCGTTGTTCGCTTTGGCGCTGCTATGGACGACAGCGGCCGTTCTTCTCCCGCTGTTGACGCAAATGGCGCAAGAGCGCAACAGCCTCATTCTCGAGGAGAAAGCGCGCCGGCTGTTGGCCATCGCGCTGTATGAGGAGCCGCTTGTCGGAGAAACCACCATTGCCGACGGGCGCACGGTATTTCGGCTGCAAGCGAGCGATGAAGGGGGGCGAATGTGGAAAGTATGCGTGCGTTGGAACGATTACGCCGGCCGCGAGATGGAGCGGTGCGGGTATGGCAAGCGGTAGCGGCAAAAGAAAACGGGTTTACGATGATCGAAGCACTGTTGGCGCTGGCGGCTGCGATGGCGGTGGCGGCGGCCGTTCCGGCGCTGTTGTCCGTCCGCTTGCTGGCTCCGGAGCCGACGGACGCGTTTTCCCGATTGGAATGGCGGCTGTTTGTGCAACAGCTGCAAATCGAGCTGAATGAAACGAAGCAATGGTCGACTGGCGGCCGTGTCCTCTATTTGCAAAAATGGAGCGGTGAGACGGTCAGTTTTTCTGTTGTTGCGTCAAGAGCCGAACTGATCCGCCAGGTGGACGGCGCTGGCAATGAAACGGCGCTCCGTCATGTGCGCACTGTTTCGTACCGCGCCGGCGCACGCGGGATATTTTTGCAAGTGACGGCTGATGACGGCACCGTTTGCGAGGCGTTTGTGGCACGGGCGTTTTAGCGGGCGGCTTGTACGGTGAGACCCCCTTGACCGCCGCTTCCCCCTTTTAGACTGGAAAAACGAGGGGAAGGGGAAATGGGTCGACAAGATGGCGTCATGTTTCCGATTGTGGCTGTTGTTTCTTTGTTGCTTGTCTTTTCTGTCATGCATGTCTTGCTCCTCTATGAAGCGGAACGACAGGCGGCTTATGCGGCCCGGCAGGCAGCCGAGGCGGACGAGCTTGTGCAGATGGCCGTGTTTGACGTAAAAGAACGCATCGCATCAGCAGATCCGTCGACCGCGGGAGAGGCTGGGGAATGGACCTATCCGCGCGGAATGGCCGCCTACCGGTGGGTGCGGGAAGATGCAGCGCACGTTCGGGTTTCTTTGTCCATCCGTTCGGCCTCTGGGCTGAGGCGCGCTGTCATGTTTACTGTCACGCTTCCGGCGCTTCATATTGTCGAATGGAGCGAGCAAAACGGTTAAAAGAGGAAAGAAGCGGAAAAACTAAAAGAAAAAAGGGGGGATTTGATGGCGGTCAATGATTATGTCAAGTTTGTCACCCAACAATTTGTCGCCTACATGGACTTGCCGAAAGAGGAGCGGAGGCAGCGGCGTCAGGTGCGGAAACAAGAGCAGCTTCCGCTTTCATACCGATTGTTTGGCATGGTGCCGCTTTCGCTTCGCTTGCTGTTTCGGCGCCGCCCGTAGCAGCCGCCCGCTGGCCTAGGCCGGCGGGCGGTTTTCGTGTGCGCCCGGCATGGGTGCAGTCTATAGGGTGAAAGTCCCGAACTGCGAAGGCAGAAGTAGCAGTTAGCTTAACGCAAGGGTGTCTGCGGCGACGCAGAATCTGAAGGAAGCGGGCGGCAAACTTCCGGTCTGAGGAACACGAACTTCATAGGAGGCTGGGTATCATTGGGTGAGTTTGCACGACAAAACGAAGCCCTTTCTGCCGAAGGTGATACCGAGTAAATGAAGCAGATGGATGGAAGGAAAGACTGCACTCTTACCCGGGGAGGTCTGTCCGGGAAGCCAAGTGCGCTTGGCAACCGTTGGAGCGATCCAACGCTGAACGGACAGAAGTCAGCAGAGGTCATAGTACCCGTCTAGCTTAGATAGAAGGGGAAGGACCGAACCATGAAGGAGAACGGCCACTAGGCGTTCATCTTCTTTGATGAAGCAGATAACCCGAAAGGGCCTGCTTGAGGGGGGAAATGGTGAAGTCCATGGGGAACCTCAAGAGGGTGGAGAAGAAGATGGCACAAATAGAACGGACCGTTCACGTAGAGAGGAAGAATCGGAATGTGGATGAAACAGGTAATGTCACGGGAGAATCTCCTGCGAGCACTCAAACAAGTGGAAAAGAATAAAGGGTCCCATGGAACCGATGGAATGTCCGTCAAAGACCTGCGAAGACACCTCGTGGAACATTGGGACGCGATACGGCACGCTTTAGAAGAAGGGACCTACGAACCTTGCCCGGTCCGACGGGTCGAAATCCCGAAACCGAACGGAGGAGTCAGGTTACTAGGAATCCCGACCGTGACAGACCGGTTCATCCAACAGGCCATCGCCCAAGTGCTCACGCCGATCTTTGACCCATCCTTTTCGGAACACAGCTACGGGTTTCGTCCCGGTCGAAGAGGACACGACGCGGTGAAAAAGGCGAAGCAGTATATTCAGGAAGGATATACATGGGTGGTAGATATCGACTTGGAAAAGTTCTTTGATCGAGTCAACCATGACAAACTGATGGGGATATTAGCGAAACGAATTCCAGACAAAATCCTCCTAAAGTTGATACGGAAGTATCTACAGGCAGGGGTCATGATCAACGGGGTGGTCATGGAAACACAAGAGGGGACTCCACAAGGAGGGCCGCTCAGTCCACTCCTGTCCAACATTCTCCTGGATGAGCTGGACAAAGAATTGGAAAAACGAGGGCACAAGTTTGTACGGTATGCGGATGACTGCAATATCTACGTAAGGACGAAGAAGGCCGGGGAACGGGTGATGAAATCGATCACGGCATTCATCGAAAAGAAACTCCGGCTGAAAGTCAACGAAACCAAATCGGCAGTGGATCGTCCGTGGAGGAGAAAATTCCTCGGTTTTAGCTTCACCCCAAGTAAGGAGCCAAAAATCCGAATTGCAAAGGAAAGCATTCGGCGCATGAAGCAAAGGATACGCACCATGACGAGCCGATCGAAACCGATTCCCATGCCCGAACGAATCGAACAGCTCAATCAATACATTCTGGGATGGTGTGGATACTTTTCGCTAGCAGAGACCCCAAGTGTGTTCAAAGAACTAGATGGATGGATTCGACGAAGGCTGCGCATGTGCCAATGGAAAGAGTGGAAACTTCCGAGAACCAGAGTCCGAAAACTGCAAAGTTTAGGAGTGCCCAAGCAGAAAGCATATGAATGGGGAAACACTCGGAAGAAATATTGGAGAGTGGCCGCCAGTCCCATCCTGCATAAAGCCCTTGGCAACTCCTATTGGGAGAGCCAAGGGCTGAAGAGTCTTTATCAACGATATGAATCTCTGCGTCAGACTTAATGGAACCGCCGTATACCGAACGGTACGTACGGTGGTGTGAGAGGACGAGGGTTAGTCACCCTCTCCTACTCGATGCCGACGGAAGGGGGTTCGTCGGTTTGAGCGTTCCGAGCCGGATGGACCCATCTCGGAGTTGATTCACGATGAGCGGGGCAGCAAATAAAACAGTCCGCCGTTGATGACGGAAACGGTGATGCGCGGCTTGTACTGCTTTTCCAACGCTTCCTTCTCAATATAATAGCACTCCGGCTTTTCTTCGCAGTCTTTGTAAAATTCATCAAGCAACGCCAAATCGTCGGCCCAGCGTCGGCGCGCCTCATCCGCCCACGCATGGTCGTCGGCGGCGATGCGGCTGCGTATGTATTGCTCGAGACGGCCGATGCCGCTTCTCGGCTTAATGAGCGGGGAGATGGTGAAACAGTAATCAGGGATTTTCGGCGTCAGCCGTCGCTCGCGCATCCGCTCATGAAACGACTCGACGATCGTTCCGCTAATGAGATGAAGGCCAAGGGAGACGATTTCATCTTTTTTTCGGTCGCATTCGTACGAAATCGTGACGTTCATGCCGAGCCATGGATGGAGGGCGGCGTTGCCGTCCAAAGGCGCGCTTGGCTCCTCATACAGGCGGATGAAGCTGCCGCGTTTTTGCGCTGAGCGGAACAACTGGTGCAGCCGGGGAGCGCCGAAATGGAGGCGCTCGCCTTTGAGTTTGTCCGTCCGCTCGCTCGCGCGGGTGATGAGCGTCAGTCGCATCGGCTGCGGGACGCCGCCTGTCCGTTCAATATAATGCCAGTAAAACGGCCGATTCATCAGCTCTTTGTCCATTTCTGCCGTCAGTTGCACGGTAAGGTAGTCGTCGTTCGCCTCAACAAACGTGCAGCCGTTAGCGGCAAAATAGCGTTCGACAAAGCGGCGGATTTCATGTTGCTGCATGCCGCTCTCCTCCTTCCTTTCCGAGCTGCTCCGCCAGCTCGATCATCGCGACGATGTTTTCCATTTTGATTTTCATCTCCCCTTCGCTCCGTGAATGAACGAAGGCGTCTTCGAAGTAGCGCTCCAGGTTGGCGAGGTTCATTTTCGCCAAAATGTCGTCCAGCTCGCCGACGACTCGTTCGAACAGGCGGATTTTTTCGTACAGAAGCGTTAAAATATGTTCTTCGACCGTCTGTTTGACAGCGAAGTTATAAATGTAGACGTCATCCGTCTGCCCGAGCCGGTGGACGCGGCCGATTCGCTGCTCAAGGCGCATCGGGTTCCACGGCAAGTCGTAGTTGATGACATAGCGGCAAAACTGCAAGTTGATGCCCTCGCCGCCCGCCTCGGTGGCGATGAACACTTGGGCGTGGTGTTTAAACAGTTCCTGCATCCAGTCTTTTTTGCCGCGCCGGAAGCCGCCGCGAAACGGAACGGACGAAATGCCGTGCTGCTTTAAAAACCATTGCAAGTACAGCTGCGTCGCTCGATATTCGGTGAAAATAATCACTTTGTCATTGATCGAGCGGATGAGCTCGAGCGCTTTTTCAGCCTTTGAATTCGTCTTGACGGCGTTGATTTTTTCCAATACGCGTTCAAGCGGCTCTGGAACCGCTCCACCGCATTTATCGATCATGTTTTTGATCGTGAGAAACAGCGCCTCGCGGCTGCTGCACGCCTCGCGAAGAAGCGTGATGAGCGAAAACGAGCCGGCGAACGATTCGCGGCGGAGCGCCTTGACCGCTTCATACAGTTCCCGTTCCTCATTCGTAAACTCGATCAGCACCGGTTCAACGTGGCGCTTCGCCCATTCGATCGGCGTATCGGCGCGGCGGTTGCGGATCATCACTTTGTTGACGAGCGCTTTTAAATGGTCGTTCGTCTGTACGGCCCGCGTTTTTCCATACGTTTTGGCAAACTGTTCCGAGCTGCCTAAATGACCGGGTTTCAACAGCGAGACGAGGTTGAAAATTTCTTCGATCCGGTTTTGGATCGGCGTCGCTGTCAGGAGCAAACAAAACTTCTTTTTTAAATTTTGCACAAACTCGTAGTTTTTCGTTTTGTTATTTTTCAGTTTGTGCGCCTCGTCGATGATGATCATGTCGTACGACTGCCCGTAGATGATGTCACGGTGCGGCGGTTTTTTCGCCGTGTCGATCGAGGAAACGACGATATCGCACTGCTCCCAGACGTAGCTCTTTTTCTGCTGGACGGCCGGGATGAAAAATTTTTCGTTCAACTCTCTCACCCATTGCGAAACAAGGGAGGCGGGAACGAGAATCAGCGCTTTTTTCACAAGGCCGCGAATCATATATTCTTTTAAGACGAGCCCGGCCTCGATCGTTTTTCCAAGCCCGACTTCATCCGCCAAAATGGCTTTGCCGTTCATCTCCTCGACGACGCGGCGCGCCACTTCAAGCTGGTGCGGAAGGATCGTCAAGTGGGGCAGGTGTTTGGGCGCCTGCAAGCCATGAAATTCTGGGACGCTTAAATGATGGGCGGCCTCAAGCGCCAGTTCGTACATTTCCCAGCTCGCCCACGGACCGTCTTTTTCGACGCGTGCCAAAAATTCCTCCTTCCATGTTTCATCCATTTCAAGGTCAATGTTCATGGCGATCCCCTTCCCTTGTTGCGAATGTTTATATAGATTGCATGTGGTATGTTGGGTAAAACAAGAACATTATTATGACTAATTGCCATGAAAGTTCGATTATTTCCTATTGCCCTTTGACTGTGATTGATGGTAGTATAAATTTAGAACATTCTCATGACTCGTTGATCAGGGTGTTTGTTAGTATGCCCGATATGGAAACAATTTATTGATGGGCGGATGACGGCAAGGGGAGAGACTACGGAATGTAGCGCCGAAGGAGCAAGCGGAAACGCGAATCTCTCAGGCAAAAAGACTCTTGCTTGACGCAGCTCTGGAGAGCGCCTGCGTTCACGCAGGCCACCCAAGAGGAAACCGATCGGCCCCATGGACCGCGAACGGACGCGCCAAACGGGCCGGCGGGAAACTTTCAGGTGCCAGGACAGAGCCCCCTTACTTGTTGATAGGGGGAAGTCTGTCCTTTTTTGTGTGACGTGGATCAAAGGAGGGAATCAGATGCTAAAGCGCACGCCCCTATTCTCGGTGTACGCCCGTTACGGCGCCAAAACGATTGAATTTGGCGGCTGGGAAATGCCGGTGCAGTTTTCCAGCATAAAGGAAGAACATGAGGCTGTAAGAACGCGCGCCGGGCTGTTTGACGTCTCCCATATGGGGGAAATTGTCGTCCGCGGCCGTGGGAGCCTCGCGTTTTTGCAAAAGCTCATGACCAATGACGTCGCCAAACTGCGGCCCGGCCGGGCGCAATATACGCTCATGTGCTATGAGGACGGCGGCACAGTCGATGATTTGCTCATCTATCAAAAAGGAGAGAATGACTACTTGCTGGTCGTCAACGCGGCGAATACGGAAAAAGACTTCGCTTGGCTAAGCGGGCATGTTGAGGGCGACGTCGAGCTTCAAGATGTATCGTCCGAAACGGCTCAGCTTGCCTTGCAAGGGCCGGCAGCGGAGCGCGTCTTGCAGCGATTGACGGATTTTGATTTGGCGGCGCTGCGCCCGTTTTCATTCGCTGACGGCGTCGAAGTCTCGGGCGTGAAGGCGCTCGTTTCGCGCACCGGCTATACGGGGGAAGACGGGTTTGAGCTATATTGTAAAGCGGAAGACGCCGCCGCGCTATGGGAGGCGATCCTAGCGGCCGGAGCTCGTGACGGCGTTCTCCCATGCGGACTGGGGGCGCGCGATACGCTCCGCTTTGAAGCATGCCTGCCGCTTTACGGTCAAGAGCTGTCCGACTCGATTTCACCAGTTGAAGCCGGGCTTGGTTTTGCCGTCAAAACGGAAAAAGAGCCGCCGTTTATCGGCCAAGCTGTATTGAAACGGCAAAAAGAGGAAGGGCCGCCGCGCCGGCTCGTCGGCATTGAAATGATCGACAGAGGCATTCCGCGCCACGGATACCTTGTATTTGCCGACGGCGAAGAGGTCGGGTTCGTCACGACCGGCACGCAGTCGCCGACGCTGAAGAAAAACATCGGCTTGGCCTTGGTGAAAGCGGATGTGGCTGCCATCGGCCGGGAGGTGGAGGTGGACATCCGCGGCAAGCGGCTGAAAGCGAACATCGTGCCGATTCCGTTTTACAGGCGGGCCAAGTGACGATTCCAAAGCGACAAGGAAAGGGGAAAAACGCAGTGCTCCATCGTTATTTGCCGATGACGGAAGAAGACAAACAGGAGATGCTGAAGACGATCGGCGTTGCCTCGATTGACGACTTGTTTGCCGATATTCCAGAACAAGTCCGCTTCCGCGGCGAGCTGAAGGTGAAACCGGCCAAATCCGAGCCGGAGCTGTGGAAAGAGCTTGCGGCCTTAGCGGAAAAAAACGCCAGCGTAAAACAATACGTTTCCTTTTTAGGAGCCGGGGTGTACGACCATTATATTCCGGCTGTCGTCGACCATGTCCTGTCGCGCTCTGAATTTTATACGGCCTATACGCCGTATCAACCGGAAATTTCCCAAGGCGAGCTGCAGGCGATTTTTGAGTTTCAAACGATGGTGTGCGAGTTGACCGGCATGGATGTCGCCAACTCGTCGATGTACGACGGCGGCACGGCGCTTGCCGAAGCGGTGCTTCTTAGCGCCGCGCATACGAAGCGGAAGAAAGTGCTCATCTCGACCGCCGTTCATCCGCAATATCGGGAAGTCGTGCGCACGTACGCCAAAGGACAGAAGCTCGAAGTGAAAGAAATTCCGTATGACGGCGGCATCACCGATCTTAAGGCGCTTGAAGCGGAAATGGGGGATGATGTGGCGTGCGTTGTCGTCCAATACCCGAACTTTTTTGGTCAAATCGAGCCGCTGAAAGCGATCGCGCCGCTTGCGCATGAAAAGAAAAGTTTGTTTGTCGTCGCCAGCAACCCATTGGCGCTTGGTGTGTTGACTCCACCCGGAGCGTTTGGCGCCGACATTGTGGTCGGCGACATGCAGCCATTTGGCATCCCGACGCAATTTGGCGGCCCGCATTGCGGCTATTTCGCTGTCAAAGCGCCGCTCATGCGCAAAATTCCAGGCCGTCTTGTCGGGCAGACGACCGATGAGGACGGGCGCCGCGGGTTTGTCTTGACGCTTCAAGCGCGCGAACAGCACATCCGCCGCGATAAGGCGACATCCAACATTTGCTCCAATCAAGCGTTAAACGCCTTGGCCGCTTCCGTTGCGCTGTCGGCGCTTGGCAAGCGGGGCGTGAAAGAAATGGCGGCGATGAATATGCAAAAAGCGCATTATGCGAAGGTGGAACTTGAAAAGCGCGGACTGTCGTCGCCGTTTGCCGGTCCGTTTTTCAACGAGTTTGTCATCCGGCTTGGACGGCCGGTTTCTGATGTGAACGATCGCCTGCTCGAAAAAGGAATCATCGGCGGCTATGACCTTGGGGCTGACTATCCGGAGCTTGCCGGTCATATGCTTGTTGCTGTCACCGAACTGCGGACAAAAGAAGAAATCGATCGGTTTGTCAATGAATTGGGGGATGGCCATGCGTAACGATCAACCGCTCATTTTCGAACGAAGCAAGCCGGGGCGCATCGCCTACAGCCTGCCAGCGCTTGACGTGCCGGCTGTCGATGTCAGCGAGCTCGTGCCGGCCGATTATCTTCGCACTGAAGAGCCGGAGCTCCCGGAAGTGTCGGAGCTTGACTTAATGCGTCATTATACGGCGCTCTCGAAACGAAACCACGGCGTCGATTCCGGGTTTTACCCGCTCGGGTCGTGCACGATGAAATACAATCCGAAAATCAATGAAAACGTCGCCCGCCTCGCCGGGTTTGCTCACATTCATCCGCTTCAGCCAGAGAAAACGGTGCAAGGGGCGCTTGAGTTGATGTACGACTTGCAAGAGCATTTAAAAGAAATCACAGGCATGGATGCGGTCACCTTGCAACCGGCGGCCGGCGCCCACGGCGAATGGACCGGGCTGATGATGATCCGTGCTTACCATGAAGCAAACGGCGACTTCAACCGGACGAAAGTGATCGTCCCGGATTCAGCGCACGGCACGAACCCGGCGTCGGCAACGGTCGCGGGTTTTGAGACGGTGACGGTCAAATCGACCGCCGATGGACTTGTCGATTTAGAGGACTTAAAGCGCGTCGTCGGTCCGGATACAGCGGCGCTTATGCTCACGAATCCGAACACACTCGGGCTGTTTGAAGAGCATATTGTCGAAATGGCCGAAATCGTCCACAAAGCCGGCGGCAAGCTGTATTATGACGGCGCGAATTTAAACGCGATTCTTGGCAAGGCGCGCCCGGGGGACATGGGCTTTGACGTTGTTCATTTGAACTTGCATAAAACGTTCACCGGCCCGCATGGCGGCGGAGGCCCAGGCTCGGGCCCGGTCGGGGTGAAAGCCGACCTCGTTCCGTTTTTGCCGAAGCCGGTCATCGAAAAAGGGGAAAACGGTTATTACCTTGATGATGACCGTCCGCAATCGATCGGCCGCGTCAAGCCGTTTTACGGCAATTTCGGCATCAATGTTCGGGCGTACACGTACATCCGCTCGATGGGGCCGGACGGCTTAAAAGCGGTGAGCGAATATGCGGTGTTAAACGCCAACTATATGATGCGTCGGCTTGCTGAGTATTACGATTTGCCGTATGACCGCCATTGCAAGCACGAGTTCGTTCTCTCTGGCCGCCGGCAAAAGAAACTCGGTGTCAGAACGCTCGACATCGCCAAGCGACTGCTTGATTTCGGGTTTCATCCGCCGACGATTTACTTCCCGCTCATCGTTGAAGAATGCATGATGATCGAGCCGACGGAGACGGAGTCGAAAGAGACGCTCGACGCGTTTATTGACGCCATGATCCAAATCGCCAAAGAGGCGGAGGAAAATCCGGAAATCGTTCAAGAAGCGCCGCATACGACCGTTGTGAAGCGACTTGATGAAACGACCGCGGCGCGCAAGCCGATTTTGCGCTATCAAAAACCAAAACATAGCGACAACTGATGTTTGAGCATTGATGAGCGCTCGCTCCCTAACGGAGCGGGCCGTTTCTTTGTACGACGGATGAGTCATTGACAGAAATGTTGAATTAGTTTATTATATAAACTAAGATCAAGAAAGAAAAAGCATGTGTCCATATGGAGAAGTTAGCCTTAACAGTCGGTGCACGGGCGCCCGACGGCTTGGGCGAAAAAGCTGATGGTCAAGAGTCGAACACGGCAGGAATCGACGGATGCAGCAACCGCCATAATAGCGAGGCGCCCCTGCCCTTTCGCAAGACACATTCGATCAATCAAATGAAAAGGATGACAGAGACGTGCGGACAGGAAACATTTCTCTTGTAAAAAAAATGAATAAACAGCTCGTCTTAAAATTGATTCGCGACCAGCATCCGATTTCGCGCGCCGATATCGCCAAGACAACCGGATTGAACAAGGCCACTGTCTCCGCGCTTGTTGACGAACTGATCGCCGAGCATTTCGTCCATGAAAGCGGAATCGGCGAGTCAACCGGCGGGCGCCGGCCGCTCATGCTTCGCTTCAACGCCGACGCCGGCTCGCTTATCGGCGTTGAGCTGGGGGTGAACTATTTGTATGCCGTGTTGACCAATTTAAACGCGGACATTCTTTGGGAGCAACGGCGTTCGTTCCGCCCGTCTGAAGGGCAGGAGGCGATCATCGGCGAAATGATGGAGCTCATCGAGGCGGCCATCCGCCGGGCGCCGGCGACGCCGTACGGCGTGATGGGAATCGGCATCGGCGTGCCGGGCGTCGTCCATACCGAAAGCGGGACCGTTGTGTTTGCTCCGAACTTGCGCTGGGACGATGTCGCCTTGGCGGCTGTTTTGCGGCAACGGTGGCCTGAGCGTCCTGTCATTGTCGAGAATGAGGCGAAACTGGCGGCGCTTGGAGAAAAGTGGTTCGGCGCCGGCAACGAGTTCGCCCACTTTGTTTACATCAGCGCCGGAATCGGCATTGGCGCCGGCGTCGTTCTTCACCATCAGCTCTATCGGGGTGTCAGCGGCCTAGCTGGTGAAATCGGCCATCATACGATCGATGTCAACGGCATTCGCTGCAGCTGCGGCAACATCGGCTGCTGGGAAATGTATGCGTCGGAAAAATACATTGAACGCCGTTTGGCTGAAGAAGGGCGTTCCGAATGGCTCGATGAACGCTTTTCCATCGCTGCGATGGCGTTGGCAGCAGAAAGCGATGAACAGCTGGCGCGCATTTTGGAGGAAACAGGGCGCTATCTCGGCGTTGGATTGTTGCAGGTGATTTATGCGTACAATCCAGAAGCGGTCATCATCGGCGGCCCGCTTGCCCAAGCGGGCGAGTATGTGATCGGTCCGGCGCGCCAAGAAGTGAGAAAGCGAATTCTCGTCAAAAAAGAAAGCGAGCCGTCCATCATCTCCTCCAAGCTGAAAGAGAAAAGCTGCGCCATCGGCGCGGCTGCTTCGGTGCTTGAGGCGGTCGTCCTGCCGCCGGAATTTGCGGCGGTCTAGCGCATGCGAAAAGAGGCGCCTGCCTGTTTCGGCAGAGCGCCTTTTTGGTTAACGGGCTACGCTTTTTTCTTCACTTTCCCGGTCCATGTTTTAAATCCGCCTTTTAAATGGTACAAGTCGCGGTATCCTTTTCGGTAGAGCATTTGCGCGGCCCGCCCGCTGCGCAGTCCGTTTTGGCAGTACAAATAGATCGGCTGGTCTTTGCGCAATTCTTTCATGCGCACGCGAAGCTGCGTGAGCGGGATGTTGCGCGCCCCTAAAATATGTCCAGCCGCAAACTCATCCGGTTCGCGGACATCAATCAATTGCGCTTTCCGGTAGCCGGCGCGGAATTCTTCTTCCGTCAACGATTTGACAATTCGTCTTTGCCAAATGTATGTGATCACCGAATAAATGATGATCGCGCCGAGAATAATGAGCAATGCTTCCACCCCATCATGCCTCCCTTCGCTTCGTCTGCTATTTCCTATTATATAAAGTCGCCGCCGGGAAGCAAAGAGATTTTCGCCATGCCATTTTTCTTTCCTTCACCGGCGTTGTTTGCTAAACTAATAAAGGCGGCCAAAAGCGTCCCGCCCCTTGGCGGTGGTCGACAAGCCGCCGCAGCGTTTAGAGTATGGAACAATAGAGAAGGTGGAACGATGGCAAAAGAAGTATGGCGCTTTATCGATTCCGGCTATTGCCCGCCGGCGTTCAATATGGCGCTCGATGAGGCGCTTCTCGATTGGCACAGCGAAGGCAAAATTCCGCCGACGATCCGCTTTTATGGCTGGAATCCGCCGACGTTGTCGATTGGTTATTTTCAAAAAGTGGAGAAAGAAATTGATTTAGAGGCGGTCAAACGGCACGGCCTCGGCTTTGTCCGTCGGCCGACCGGCGGGCGCGGCGTCCTGCACGATAAAGAATTGACATACAGCGTGATCGTCTCCGAGTCGCACCCGGCGATGCCGAAGACGGTGACGGAAGCATACCGCGTCATTTCCCAAGGCATTTTAGAGGGATTTCGTTATCTTGGATTGGATGCGTATTTTGCCGTGCCGAGGACAGAAGAAGAGAAAGCCGATTTGCGCAGCCCGCGTTCGGCTGTTTGTTTTGACGCGCCGTCATGGTACGAACTTGTCGTTGAGGGGCGGAAAATCGCCGGCAGCGCGCAAACGCGGCAAAAAGGCGTCATTTTGCAGCATGGTTCGATTTTGCTCGATTTGGACGAAGACTTGCTGTTCAGCTTGTTTAAATATCCAAACGAGCGGGTGAAAGAGCGTCTGCAGCGCGATTTTAAAAAGAAGGCGGTCGCGATCAATGAGTTGACGAGCCGCACGGTGACGATCGAGGAAGCGAAAGAGGCGTTTTACAAAGGATTTGAAAAAGGATTGAACATCGTATTGGAACCGTACACGCTCACCGCCGAAGAGCGGGCGTACGTCGAAGAGCTGGCGCGGACGAAATACGAAAGCGACGAATGGAACTTCAAGCGCTGAGCAGCGACGCGGTAAATCGTTCGTTTTCCGGCAAAAACAGCGGCACTCCCCCGTTTTTCTCCGCTTTTCGCCGTGTTTTGTTTTTTTTTTTTTTGCTTGACAAAATGAAATCATTTGTTCTCTTTAACAATATATAGTATGATTTTCATAAAAAATCATACTATATATTGTTTTTTTCTGTTTGATATGGTAAGGTAGAGAAGACAGGACAACTTTGCCAAAAACATGAGAGATTATATAAAAGAGGAGAGATAGGAGAATGACGGTGGCGTCATCCGAAAAAATGAAGATCAATATTGACAAGCTGAACGAGGATATCCGCCTATTTCCGCAAGTGCATCCGATTACGCCGGATATGCACATCACCCATAAAGGCGTATCCCGTTTGGTCATGCTTGACCGGTATTCATTCAAAGATACGGAGAAGCTGACGCTCACACCGGGCGACT
The DNA here is from genome assembly GCF_030414215.1 of Geobacillus zalihae. Lineage (NCBI taxonomy): Bacteria > Bacillati > Bacillota > Bacilli > Caryophanales > Anoxybacillaceae > Geobacillus > Geobacillus zalihae. The sequence continues at coordinate 2,443,096 of NZ_CP129217.1, read as the reverse complement.
TCGTCGTGTTGACGATCAAGGAGGATCCGAAATTCCCGGCACGAGGGCTCGGGTTTATCGTCGACATCGATTGGGAGGCGAAAAAGGCGCGCGTGTTGATTGAAGACGAATACCGGCACGTGCTCGAAGGGGAAGAGGCGGAGACCGGCATTGTGGTTCGGTCGCTCGACATTATTGATAAGCCGCTCGAGATTTTCTATGAGCAAATCGCCAAGCGCAATGCGACCGGGCTGGCGGCGGTGGAAAAGACGGAAGAAAAGCGGAAAGAGTGGTTCGAAAAGTTTTATCAAGAGCTCGCAAGCTTGAATTTTGTTCCGGCCGGCCGCGTGTTGTACGGGGCGGGTTCGGGCAAGGAAGTGACGTATTTCAACTGCTATGTGATGCCGTTTGTGAAAGACTCGCGCGAAGGAATTTCCGAACATCGGAAGCAGGTGATGGAAATCATGAGCCGCGGCGGCGGCGTTGGGACGAACGGCTCGACATTGCGGCCGCGCCATACGCTTGCGCGCGGGGTGAACGGCAAATCGTCCGGGTCGGTCTCGTGGCTTGACGATATTGCGAAGCTGACCCACCTTGTCGAGCAAGGTGGCTCCCGCCGCGGCGCCCAAATGATTATGCTTGCCGACTGGCACCCGGACATTATCGAATTCATCGTCTCGAAAATGCAAAACCCGCGCATTTTGCGCTACCTGCTCGAAAATATGGAAGACGAAGGCATCAAAAAAGCAGCGCGCGACAAACTGAAATTTACGCCGCTCACCGAGCGGGAGCGGGCGATGTACGAAGCGATCGTCCGATACAAGAACGCGCCTGACTACGGCGGTTTCACCGAAGACATCATCAAAGACGCCGAAGAAAAACTGCGCACCGGCGGTACATATACGGTGCACAACCCAGACTTTTTGACCGGTGCGAACATTTCCGTCTGCTTGACGAAAGAGTTCATGGAAGCGGTCGAAAAGGACGAAGAATACGCGCTCCGCTTCCCGGACGTGGAAACCTATTCCGAAGAGGAAATGCGCATTTACAACGAAAAATGGCATGAAGTCGGCGATGTACGCGAATGGGAGAAAATGGGCTATCGCGTCCGCGTCTACCGGAAAATCCGTGCCCGCGAACTGTGGAAGCTGATCAACATTTGCGCGACGTATTCGGCCGAGCCGGGCATTTTCTTCATCGACAACGCCAACGAAATGACGAACGCCCGCGCGTACGGGCAAAAAGTCGTTGCGACCAACCCGTGCGGGGAACAACCGTTGGCACCGTATTCGGTGTGCAATCTGGCCGCCATTAACTTGGCGAACATGGTCGACAAAGAACGGAAGGTCGTGGACTACGAAAAACTGAAACGCACGGTCGAAATCGGGGTGCGGATGCAAGACAACGTCATTGACGCCACGCCGTACTTCCTTGAGGAAAACAAAAAACAAGCGCTCGGCGAGCGCCGCATCGGCCTTGGCGTCATGGGGCTTGCAGACTTGCTCATTTACTGCGAAAAAGCGTACGGCTCTGAGGAAGGAAACCAGCTTGTCGATGAGCTGTTCCGCACGATCGCCACGACCGCATACCGGGCATCGATCGAGCTGGCGAAAGAAAAAGGCAGCTTCCCGTTTCTTGTCGGCGAAACGGAGGAAGAGACGCGCAAGCTGCGTGAAGCGTTCATCAACACCGGCTACATGAAACGGATGCCGGAAGATATTCGTCAAGATATTTTGAAATACGGCATCCGCAACTCGCACTTGCTGACGGTGGCGCCGACAGGATCGACGGGAACGATGGTCGGCGTCTCAACCGGGCTTGAGCCGTACTTCTCGTTCTCGTACTACCGGAGCGGGCGCTTGGGCAAATTTATCGAAGTGAAAGCGGACATCGTCCAAGAATATTTGGACAAACACCCGGAAGCCGACCCGAACCACTTGCCGCCTTGGTTTGTGACGGCGATGGACTTGCCGCCGGAAGCGCACGCCGATGTGCAGTGTATCATTCAACGCTGGGTCGACTCGAGCTTGTCGAAAACGGTCAACGCGCCAAAGGGCTACACCGTCGAGCAAGTGCAAAAAGTGTACGAGCGTTTATGGCGTTGCGGTGCGAAAGGCGGAACCGTCTATGTCGACGGCAGCCGCGATGCGCAAGTGTTGACGTTAAAGGCTGAGGAGAATCGGATTGAAGAGCAACTTGAACTGCTTCCAGAGGAGCTCGAGGAAAAAGAGACGAAACGCGCCGTTGTGCTTGTGGATACGATTCAAGATGTGCGCGCCACCGATGTGACGATTGGTTCGGAAGTTGGCAATATTTGTCCGATTTGCCGCGAAGGGACGGTCGAAGAGATCGGCGGCTGCAACACGTGCACCAACTGCGGCGCGCAGCTGAAGTGTGGCCTGTAATGGTGATACGGATGGGTTTGGATGGATGAAACGCTGGTTTCCGTAGAGGAACCGGCGTTTTTTTTACATAAAAGGCAAAAGCCAAAATATAGTGGTAAAAGGAGGGAACGAAAGGGGGAGCGTCATGATTGTTCATGTCGTAAAGCGCGGGGAGACGCTTTGGCAGTTGGCTCAGCGTTACGGCGTTCCACTCGAGCGGATTGTCGCCGCCAATGAACTGAGCGACCCGAACCGGCTAGCCGTTGGCCAAGCGCTCGTCATCCCGGTTCCATATCGTTACCATACGGTCCGCACAGGGGAAACGTTATGGCAAATTGCGCGCCAGTATGGAGTGGCGGTCGAAGCGATTATACAGGCGAACCGGATCACGAATCCGTCGCTCCTTTATCCAGGGACAACGTTGTTCATCCCAGCGCGCATCCATACGGTGCGAAGCGGGGAGACGCTGGCGCAAATCGCTTCGTTCTACGGAGTGACGGTTCAGCAGCTGATCGAAGTAAACGATATTACCGATCCGAACCGGATCGTCCCCGGACAGCGGCTCATCATCCCGCCGGCGAAGCCGCTCATCGAGGTGAACGCATTTACGGTGGACCAAGGGGAGAAAGGAGCGGAGCAAGTGCGCGAAGTCGGCCGCCATTTGACCTATGCCGCGCCATTCGCCTACACGATCCGCGCCGATGGCGGGCTCAATCCGATCAATGATACAGCATTCATTCAGGCGGCTTATGCCGCCCGTGTCGTGCCGATGATGACGATCACGAACTTTACGTACCAAGACCCGGGCTCGAGGCTGGCGCAGACGATTCTGGCCGACGTTGCGCTGCAAACGCGATTGCTTGACAACGTCATTCAAGTGATGCGAGCAAAAGGGTACCGCGCGTTGAATGTCGATTTTGAAAATGTCTATCCGTCCGACCGCAAGCGGTATAACGAGTTTTTGCAGCGGGCGGCCAACCGGCTTCACGCCGAAGGGTATGTTTTATCGACGTCGCTGGCGCCCAAAATAAGCGCTGAACAAAAAGGGCTGCTGTACGAAGCGCACGACTACCCAGCCCACGGACGCATCGCTGATTTTGTTGTCCTTATGACCTATGAGTGGGGCTACCGGTTTGGGCCGCCGCAAGCCATTTCGCCGGTGAATCAAATTCGGCGCGTGCTCGATTATGCGGTGACCGCCATTCCGCGTAGCAAAATCATGATGGGGTTTCAAATTTATGCCCGCGACTGGGTGCTGCCGCACGTGCAAGGGCAAGAGGCGGAAACGTTCAGTCCGAAAGAGGCGCTAGAGCGCGCCATTCGCTACGGGGCGTCCATCCAATACGATGCGGCGGCCGCCTCGCCGTTTTACCGGTACACGGACGAGCAAGGCCGCCAGCACGAAGTATGGTTTGAAGACGCCCGCAGCGCGTTGGCGAAATTTGAATTGGTGAAAGAATACGGATTGCGCGGAATCAGCTACTGGGTGCTCGGGTATCCGTATCCGGAAAACTGGGTGCTGTTAGAAGACAATTTCCGCATTCGCAAGCGGGGATAAGCGGTTCGAGCGTATGCGCCGGTCATCGGGCATGCGCTTTTACTTTGTTTCTTGGAGTTCGAGCCGCTTTTTTAGCTGATAAATTTCCAGATCGTGCTGGCCGATCTTATGGTTTAAATATTCAATCGCAATGTTCGCGTTGCGCCAATCATGTGACAATATCTCGAACATGCGCCGATGGTCGGCCAGCTCGTCCTCGATTTTTTTGAAATGGCTGCGCGTCTCGATAATGAAATGGTCCAACTTTTCCTCGAGGCGTTGTTGCTGTTCTTCGAGGCGTTGTTGCTGTTCTTCGAGGCGCTGTTGTCGTTCTTCGAGGCGTTGTTGTCGTTCTTCGAGGCGTTGTTGTCGTTCTTCGAGGCGTTGCTGTCCGGCTTCTAGGCGGTCGAGGCGTTCATGAATGGGCTGCAACTCCTCTTTCAGCACCGAGCGAAGCAATTCGACAAGCTCGTGAGACATTCTGCATCCCTCCTTTCAGTTTAGTTTTATTGTATCATTGCGTTCATGAGCTGTCATGGCAAATCGCAAAGGTGTGCGAATGTTTTGCAGGGCAATCTGTATGTTGGAACGAATATAGTAAGCGAAAGGATCGAGTTTCTAGTTGATGGAATTCAATGGCATGAAGAGAGCGAAGAATGTTGTGAAAAGTCGAAGAATAAGGGAGATGATCAAGTTGAATTTCACATGGGTCGCTGAACGGATCGGTATCGATTTGCATGTGATTGACTTGAAAAAAGAGGATGATCGACGATGGATGAAGGCGCTCATTTGGCCCGAACATAAAGACCGGCGCCAATTGTTTGAAAAGGCAGCCCGATGTCTGGAACAAACGCCGATTCGTCTGATCGAGGGAGACGGGGTTGAACTTCTCTCTGATCTTGTTGCACAAGTTCCGTCCGATACCGTTGTTTGCATCTTCCACACGCATGTCGCGAACCAAATGTCAGATGAGGCAAAGCGTGGATTGCTTGAGCAGCTTCGTGAAATCGGCCGCCAACGGGATTTGTTCCATGTGTATAACAATATGTGGGATCCGAAACTGCATCTGGATCGCATGATCAATGGCCGAGAATGCCGGCAAATCGTTGCCGAAACCGACGGCCATGCCCGCTGGTTTCGTTGGGAGGCGGATGGATGTGGATGAGGAGGCGACAAGGAAACGAAAAAAGAATTCCAAATAAAGTAAGATAACGACTCCCCCGTTCTCGTCCATACTAAACTGTAAAGATGGACGAAATGGGGGAAAACGATGAAACCGTTTGTGCCAAAACTTGTGTATTTCGAACCGGAGGCGTTGTCGTACCCGCTCGGAAAGGAATTGTACGAGAAATTTACACAAATGGGAATCGAGATTCGCGAGACGACATCGCACAACCAAGTGCGCGGCATTCCGGGAGAGACGGAGCTGGCCCGGTATCGAAATGCGAAATCGACGCTCGTTGTTGGCGTGCGGCGGACGCTGAAATTTGATTCATCGAAGCCGTCCGCCGAATACGCCATTCCGTTGGCAACCGGATGCATGGGTCATTGCCATTATTGCTATTTGCAAACGACATTAGGAAGCAAGCCATATATCCGCGTGTATGTCAACTTGGACGACATTTTCGCCCAGGCGCAAACGTATATTGACGAGCGCGCACCTGAGATCACTCGTTTCGAGGCGGCATGCACGTCCGACATTGTCGGGATCGATCATTTGACCCATTCGCTGAAAAAAGCGATTGAATTTATCGGCGCGACCGACTACGGGCGGCTCCGATTTGTGACGAAGTATGAGCATGTCGATCATTTGCTTGATGCCAAGCATAACGGCAAGACGCATTTTCGCTTCAGCGTCAATTCCCGCTATGTCATCCGCCATTTCGAGCCAGGGACGTCCTCTTTTGACGCGCGGCTTCAAGCCGCGCGCAAAGTGGCCGGTGCCGGCTATCAGCTCGGTTTTGTTGTTGCGCCGATTTACCGGCATGACGGCTGGGAACAAGGGTATTTTGAATTGTTTCAGGAGCTCGCCCGGCAATTGGAAGGAGTGGATTTATCTAGTTTGACGTTTGAGCTCATCCAGCATCGGTTTACCAAGCCGGCCAAGCGGGTCATCGAGCAGCGTTACCCGAAAACCAAGCTCGATTTGGACGAATCGAAGCGCAAGTATAAGTGGGGGCGGTACGGCATCGGCAAATACGTGTATCGTGACGAGGAGGCGCAGGAGCTGGAGGAAACCATGCGCTCGTATATTGCTCGCTTTTTTCCATCGGCCCAAGTGCAGTATTTTACGTAATGTTCCCTTCATGGTATAATAGGATTGATTGCTATTTTTTGTTTGCCTGGGCGGCCGACTGGCCCGGCAGCGTCTAGCCGAAATGGACAGGGCGGCCATGTTCATGAGAGATGCTGACGGCCGCTGCACTTGTCTGCGGCAGACAAACGTGATGGGAGGGGACAAACGTTGCCGACACCAAGCATGGAAGATTATATTGAGCAAATTTACATTTTGATTGAAGAAAAGGGCTATGCCCGTGTCTCTGACATCGCTGAAGCGTTGTCCGTCCATCCCTCCTCGGTGACGAAAATGGTGCAAAAGCTCGATAAAGATGAGTATTTAGTGTATGAGAAATACCGCGGACTCGTCTTGACGCCAAAAGGAAGAAAAATCGGCCAGCGGCTCGTCTACCGCCATGAGCTGCTTGAGCAGTTTCTCCGTTTGATCGGTGTCAGCGAAGAAAACATTTACCGCGACGTGGAAGGGATTGAACACCATTTGAGCTGGAACGCCATCGACCGGATCGGCGATTTGGTGCAGTATTTTCAAGAGGACGAACGCCGCCTTGAAGCGCTGCGCGATGTCCAAAAGCGCAATGAACAAGGAGAGTAAGCCGATGCTTGCTCTTTTTTGTTTGCCGTACTAAATGCCCTCCTTTTTTCTTACATATGTATAAACGGCAAAAAGGGGGAGGCGGCGGTGGACATTGATCTTGTCTTTTCCGGCGGCGGGGTGAAAGGGTTTGCGTTGCTTGGAGCGTATGAAGCGATTGAGGAAAAAGGTCTGCGCTGGAAGCGGCTTGCCGGCACGAGTGCGGGAGCGTTGCTTTCGGCGTTGCTATCGGCAGGCTACAGCGCCCGCGACATCGCCCGACTGCTTGAGGAGTTGGAGTTGGAGCAGTTTTTGGATGAACGGCCGCTATGGATTCCGTTTTCGCTTTGGAAATGGGTGCGCTTGTATTGGCATCTTGGGCTGTATCAAGGAAAGGCGTTTGAGCGGTGGCTCGAGGCGGCGCTCGCCGCCCGCGGCGTGCGGACGTTTCAAGATGTGCCGGCCGGCAGTTTGTATATCGTCGCTTCCGATGTGACGAACGGGCGCATCGTCGTGCTGCCGGACGATTTAGCCATATACGGCATTGACCCTGGGTCGTTTTCCATCGCCAAAGCAGTGCGGATGAGCATCAGCATTCCTTATTTCTTTGAGCCGGTCCGCCTTCGCGGGCGAAACGGTGTGGCTTTCATTGTCGACGGGGGGGTGCTCAGCAACTTTCCGCTGTTTTTGTTCGATGAAGAAAAGAAGAAAAAACGGCCGGTGCTGGGCGTTCAGCTGAGCCCAAAACCAGGGGAGCGGCCGAAACGAACGATCACCAATGCGCTCGATTTGTATGAGGCGCTGTTTGCGGCCATGAGAGAGGCGCATGATGCGCGCTACATTTCGCGTCGCCATGAAAAAAACATCGTCTTTTTGCCGGTGGACAACGTTATTTCTACGGAATTTTCCATCGAACTGGAAGCGCGCCGGCGCCTGATCGATTACGGACGCGAGCGGACGCGGCAGTTTTTGCGCCAATGGGCGTACTAGACGGGAAAGCGGCAATAGGGCACACCTCTGCCGCCGATTTTTCAGCTGAACGGCAGAGGCAAACAAAAAAGAATCAAGCTAAAACGAAGCTCGATTCTTTTTTTTGCCTTTTTTGCCCTCGATCACGGTCAAGTGCGGAATGGCCGTCCGTTTTTTCAGCGGCCGCTTCAGTTTCGCCGGCTTTGCTTGTTTGCGCCCGGAGCGGGGATGGAGCTTTTTCGACTGCCGCACCGCCTTTAAATACGATAACCGATCTTTATCGGTGCGGCGTTGGTATACGAACCGGTAGAAGAGATAAATGGCGGCCAAAAACAGCGCAACAAACAACAGCTGGCGGAACAGCACCGTCGGATGGGCAAAAAGGGTATAGACAATGCCAAGCGTTCCAAGCAAAATCATAAGCCCGACAAGCGGATGAATGGCCCGGCGCCGCAATGAGTCCACCCCCTTTGATCGATTACTGCACCGCTTGTTTCCTTTCGGCTTCCGCTTCCAAATCGAGAAGCCGCTGAAACGAGGCGATGGCCACTTCCACTTGGTCATCGTCCGGTTCTTTTGTCGTCAACCGCTGCAGCCATAGCCCGGGATAACCAAGCCAGCGAAGCAGCGGAATATCTCTCAATTTATTTGTAAACTGCAAGACTTCAAACGAAACGCCAAGCACGACAGGAATTAAAGCAAGCCTGTTTGCGATTCGCAGCCAAAGCGGATCCGTCGGCACGAACAAATAAAGGAATAAGCTGATCATGACCGTAAATAAAATGAAGCTGCTGCCGCATCGGTAGTGAAGGCGCGAGGCGCGCTGGACGTGCTCAACAGTGAGCGGCCACCCCGCTTCAAAGGCGTTGATGACTTTATGTTCCGCCCCGTGGTATTGGAACACGCGCCTAACAAGCGGCGTCAATGAAATAAAGTAAATGTAGCCGAGCAAAAGAGCAAGCTTAAAGGCTCCTTCAAGCAAAATTTGCCCCATTTTCCCCGGTACGAGCGGTTTAAAGGCGTCGGCGGCGAGCGCCGGAACGAGCGTAAAAATGGTTTTGGCGAATAAAAACGATAGCACGCCGATGACGGCGGCGCCGAGAATCAGCCCGAATTTGGAGCGGCTTTCTTCGGCGGCCTGTTTTTCGTCCGAGGACGCCTCATATTGTTCGCTGGCAAACTGCAAATGCTTGGCCCCGTTTGCGCTCGCCTCAATAATGGCGACAATGCCGCGGACAAACGGGATTTTTTTCAGGGCAGCCAGCGTCGGATGGCTGCGGCGAGGCAGCGTAAAATAGTCAATCGTCCCGTCATGGCGGCGAATAGCGGTGACGGAGTGCGTCTTGCCAGCAAACATCACCCCTTCAACGACCGCTTGGCCGCCGTATAACGGTTTCTCCATTGATGATTTCATCAGGCCAACACCAACCTATTTTTTATGTTTATTATTTTATTCTACAAGAAATATCCGGAAACCTCTAGGTTGATGCTACGATTATGATTTCCAAAAAATCCATGATTTACACAAGAGCGGTCATTTTTTTCGTTTGATTCATGGGACGGTCGGCTTTCGGTCATACTACCAGACAAGGAGGTGCACGATGATGGCGGAACAAAAAGGGGAGCTCGAGCAAGAGAAAACGGAGCGGCCGATGACGCTCATACAAAAAACGATCATCATCGGGTTTGTCGGCGGGGTGTTTTGGAGTTTGATCGGCTATTTGGCCTATTTTTTCCATTTCAGTGAAATCAGTCCGAATATGATTCTCATCCCGTGGGTGGCCGGGGACTGGAAATATGGGAAAGCCGGCAATTATGCGGCCATCGTGCTGATCGGCATCATTTCCATTGCGGCGGCGCTTTTGTACTATGCGTTCCTGCGCAAGATCGCCGGTATGTGGGCGGGAATTGTATATGGCGTGGTGCTTTGGATGATGGTCTTTTATTTGTTTAATCCACTGTTTCCAAACGTCCAACCAGTTGCAGACTTAGAAGCGAATACGATTATTACGACGCTTTGCCTATACATTTTATATGGCGTATTTGTCGGCTATTCGATTTCGTTTGAAACGCAAGAAATGAATCGACCGGCGTCAAATGTCGGAAAAGAGGAGGCAAATGAAGGAAACTGATGAAGCTTCTTTTCGCTCTCACCCGCTCGAGTGAGTGCTGCATCAAGCGCCGCGCGGATGTCTAGCGGAAACGACCATCTTTATGGTAAAATAAAGAAGGTTTTGGAACGTTTCAGCATCAGGCGTGTTGATGAACCAATAAAAACCAGATGAGAAGGCTCTGTTCCCAGTCTTTCTGCCGTCGTCGGCAAGCGGTTCGCTTGCCGACTGGGCATATGACGGCATGCTCTCCTCAAACAATGAACGCTTTGCTGGCAAATGACATTTGCCAGCCGGCGTTCTTGTTCGAGGGAAGAGACAGAAAAGCTTGTGTTCAGCCATATGATTCTGTGTTTTTTTATCAATTTGAAGTTTTCGAATTTGTAGCTTTTACTGAGCATTGGATCGGCGTGACGGAGGCAAGCAAAGGCTTGCCCTCGACAGTCGAAAAATCGATAAGTGGCTTTTCTGTCAAAGATATGTTAAACGTTTTGGTTGCACCTATATAGTAAAATAATGGATCATCAACACTTGTGTTTCACCATCAGTCCATGGCTGCTGCGGGCGCTGCGTGAAACTGGCGCGCCTACGAGGTCTTTCGCGTCATCCTGACCGCGAAGATTTTCTCCGCTCTCGACGCAGGCAGCCAAGGAGACGAGCACACTCTAAGGGAAGAGGAGACGGAAACATGGAAAAGCTGGAAAAGCTTCGGGAGCTTCTTGACGAGCAGCATATCGACGGGCTGTTAATCACAAACGGCTACAACCGCCGCTATTTGACCGGGTTTACTGGCACGGCCGGCGCTGTACTTGTCAGCCGTCAAGGGGCGGTGTTGGTTACGGACTTCCGCTACGTCGAACAAGCATCGAGGCAAGCCCAAGGGTTTGAAGTCGTCCAGCACAGCGGGCCGATCATCGAAGAAATTGCCAATCAGGTGAAGCGGCTTGGCATCAAGAGGCTTGGCTTTGAGCAAGAACATGTCACCTATGCCGCATACAAGTCGTATGAAGAAGCCATCCGCGCTGAACTCGTGCCAACGTCTTGGCTCGTAGAAAAATTGCGCTTGATTAAGTCAGAGGCAGAGATTAAGATATTAAAGGAAGCAGCAGAAATCGCCGATGCGGCGTTTTCGCACATTTTGTCGTTCATCCGTCCAGGCGTTAAAGAAATCGAAGTGGCGAATGAGCTGGAATTTTTTATGCGCAAACAAGGGGCGTCTTCGTCCTCCTTTGATACGATCGTTGCCTCCGGCTACCGTTCGGCGCTGCCGCACGGGGTGGCGTCAGAGAAAACGATCGAGCGCGGCGAGCTCGTCACGCTTGATTTCGGGGCTTACTATAAAGGGTATTGTTCCGATATGACGAGAACGGTCGCCGTCGGCGACATTAGCGCGGAGTTGCGGACGATCTATGACATCGTTCTTGAAGCGCAGCAACGAGGCATGAACGGGCTCAAGGCAGGCATGACCGGCAAGGAAGCCGATGCGCTCACGCGCGATTACATCCGCGAAAAAGGGTATGGCGACTATTTCGGCCATTCGACCGGCCATGGGATTGGATTGGAAATTCACGAAGGGCCGACGCTTTCGTTCCGTTCGGATGTCGTGCTTGAGCCAGGCATGGTTGTCACCGTCGAGCCGGGCATTTACATCCCGGGGCTTGGCGGGGTGCGCATCGAGGACGATACGGTCATCACTGCTGACGGGAACGAAGCGCTCACCCATTCGCCAAAAGAACTGATCATTTTATAATGGATTGCGTGAGGAGGATTTCGGCTAATGATTTCAGTCAACGATTTTCGCACAGGACTTACGATTGAGGTGGACGGCGAGATTTGGCGCGTCCTTGAATTCCAGCACGTCAAGCCGGGCAAGGGGGCGGCGTTCGTCCGTTCGAAGCTGCGCAATTTGCGCACCGGCGCCATTCAGGAGCGGACGTTCCGCGCCGGCGAAAAAGTGAACCGGGCGCAAATCGACACACGCAAAATGCAATATTTGTACGCCAACGGCGACCAACACGTTTTTATGGATATGGAAACGTACGAACAAATCGAGCTGCCGGCGAAACAAATCGAGCATGAACTGAAGTTCTTGAAAGAGAATATGGAAGTATTTATTATGATGTACCAAGGCGAAACGATCGGCGTCGAGCTGCCGAACACCGTCGAGCTGAAAGTCGTTGAAACAGAGCCGGGCATTAAAGGTGACACCGCTTCTGGCGGCTCGAAGCCGGCGAAGCTCGAAACCGGCCTTGTCGTTCAAGTGCCGTTTTTCGTCAACGAAGGCGACACGCTCATCATTAATACGGCCGATGGCACGTACGTTTCGCGGGCGTAAGCGCAAGCCCGACAGGCACCGTCTCGGACACCTTCCGGGGCGGTGTTTTTTATGCGCAAAATGGGCGCCGTTTTGCTCTCCCCCATCGTTTTCCTCAGTAAAAACTTCTTCTGAAACGGCTTGTTTTCGCATACGTTTGTACTAATCGATCCCATTTGGCAAAACAGGAGGGGAACATGAAACATTGGCTGCGATCGATCGACCCGTCCGTTATGGCCATGGCTGGCATGCGGATGGTGTCCGCGTTCATTGAACTGAGCGCGGCGCTGTTGATGCTTGTGTTCAATGACGTGAAAAAAGCGCTTGCCGTTAATGCTGCGCTTGCTGTCGTCGGTCCAACCGTCATGATGGTGACCATGGCGATTGGACTGCTTTCGCTTGCGGACGAGCTCTCGTTTTCACGGCTTGGGCTTGTGGCGCTCGGGATCGCGCTCATTTTGTTCGCGATTTACAAGTAAGGCATAAACGGCGCATTCCGCCCATACATATGAACTAGTCCACAAGAAAAGGGGGAGGGCCATGGAAGCGGTGTGGGGAATTTTGCCGAAAACGGTCGCCGCCGCGTTGCAGCACCATCTTCCTTCATGCCGCCGCGGAATTGAAGAAATCCGCATCCGCGTCTCCCGGCCGCTTGAGGTGATCGTCGACGGAACGGCCCGATTGCTGCCGTATGAAGTGACGAAAGAAGACGGCGTGCATTTGCTCAACAAATTGAGTCATTATTCGATCTATGCCGTCGAAGAAGAGCTGAAGCGCGGATTTATGACGATTGAGGGGGGGCATCGCGTTGGGCTGGCCGGCAAAGTCATTACTGAAGGGGGCAAGGTGAAAGCGATCCGCGATGTTTCCTCGTTTAACATTCGCATCGCCAAGGAACAGATCGGCATCGCCGAGCCGCTGATTCCGTATGTGTACGACGGCCGCTGGCGTCATACGATGATCATCGGCTCGCCGCAGACGGGAAAAACGACGCTCCTGCGCGATGCGGCGCGCTTGATTAGCAGCGGGACGGGGCGCATTCCGGCGCAAAAGGTGGCGATCGTTGACGAACGGTCGGAAATCGCTGGCTGTGTGAAAGGGATTCCTCAGTTTTCGTTCGGCCCGCGCCTTGACGTGTTGGACGCCTGCCCGAAAGCGGAAGGGATGATGATGATGATCCGCGCGATGAGCCCTGATGTCATGATTGTCGACGAAATCGGACGCGAGGAGGACAGCGAGGCAGTGCTTGAAGCGGCCAATGCTGGCGTCTCTGTATGGACGACTGTGCACGGCCGCAACATCCAAGACGTCTGGCAGCGTCCGACGCTCGGCCCGGTGATGGAACAAAAGGTGTTTGAACGGTTTATTGAGCTGACGAACATTCCCCATCCCGGCTCAATCCGACGCATTCTCGACGCTGGCGGAACGGTGCTGTATGAAAGGGCGGTGGTCCATCGATGAAATGGTTTGGCGCTCTGTTGATTCTCGCCGCCTCAACATGGCTTGGGTTTGCCGCCGCCCGCTTGTTGCACGAGCGGCCGCGCCAGCTCCGCCAGCTGAAAGCGGCGCTGAGGGCGCTTGAGGCGGAAGTGATGTATGGCCATACGCCGCTTGCCGACGCCGCTATGCATCTCGCCCGGCAAACGGCCGCCCCGTTGTCCGAATTGTTCGAGCGGTTTGCCGCCGCGTTATGCACAGAAGAAACGAGCGCCGCCGAGGCATGGGAAAAAAGCTTGCGAGCCGTATGGGGAAAAACCGCTCTAAAGCAAGGAGAATTTGAAGTGATGAAACAATTTGGCGCCACGCTTGGCCAATACGACCGGCTCACCCAGCAAAGGCAAATCGCGCTGGCGCTCGCCCATCTTGAGCGGGAGGAAGCGGAAGCGCTAGACAACCAAGCGCGCTACGCCAAGATGGCGAAAAGTTTAGGCGTGTTGGCCGGCCTGCTGCTCGTCATTTTACTCATGTAGACAGGAGGCAGAATCATGGGCATCGATGTCGATCTCATTTTGAAAATCGCCGGCGTCGGCATCGTCATCGCGTTTTTGCATACGGTGCTCGATCAGATGGGGAGGAAAGAATACGCCCAATGGGTGACGCTGCTCGGCTTTATTTATATTTTGTTTATGGTCGCTTCCATCGTCAGCGACTTGTTCCAAAAAATCAAGGATGTCTTTTTGTTCCGCGGGTAGGAGGGATCGGCCATTGACATTTTGCAAATCGTCGGCCTCGGGTTGATCGCGACGTTTTTGATCGTGTTGCTGCAAGAGCAAAAGTCGAATCTGGCCTTTTTGTTGACCGTGTTTGTCGGCTGCACCATTTTTCTGTTGTTGGTCGATCAAATCAGCAGCATTTTGGCGATGTTGCGAAAAATGGCCGAAGGCGCCCATATTCAGATGGTGTATTTAGAGACGATGCTGAAAATCATCGGCATTGCCTACATTGCCGAGTTCGCCGCGCAAATTTCCAAAGACGCCGGCCAAGGGGCGATCGCCGCCAAAATTGAGCTCGGCGGCAAAATCGTCATTTTGGCGCTGGCTGTTCCGATTTTAACCGCGATCATCGAAGCGGTCATCGGCCTCATCCCGTCGGCGCGCTAAAGGGGGGAACGGATTGAAGCGAACAGCGTTCCTTATTGTCGGGCTGCTTTCTCTCTTTTTTTGCCCGTTGGTCGTACAAGCCGCAAGCGATGGACCGTCGGTCAGCGAGCAGCTCGCTCAGCTCGATGTGAGCGATATCCGCCGCTATTGGGAAACGATCGTCAGCGAGTATGGCGGGTTTTTGCCGGAAAGCGAGAAAGGGCCGCTCACCGATTTTTTAAGCGGCGACAAGCAATGGTCGCCGTCCGAATGGCTGAAGGCGCTCGCCCGCTATTTGTTTTATGAACTGCAGGTGAACGGCAAACTGCTCGGCACGCTCATTTTGCTTGCTGTCTTCAGCACGGTGCTGCAATCGCTGCAAAATGCATTCGCTCAGCAGGAAGTAAGCAAAATCGCCCAGGCGGTCGTCTATATGGTGCTCTTGTTGATCGCCTTAAACAGCTTTCGCCTCGCGGCGGATTATGCGCTTGAGGCGGTGCGGACGATGAGCCATTTCATCATCGCCCTCGTTCCGCTGCTGCTCGCCCTGCTCGCCACTTCCGGCGGGGTCGCGTCGGCGGCGTTTTTCCACCCGATCATTTTGTTTGTGATGAACACCACCGGCACGGTCGTTGAATACGTCACCTTGCCGCTTTTGCTTCTGGCTGCGCTGCTTTCGGTCGTCAGCACGCTCAGCGACCGTTACAAGGCGACTCAGCTCGCCGATTTGCTCAACAAAGCCGCCCTCGGTTTGCTCGGCCTCATTTTGACCGTGTTCCTTGGCGTCATGTCCGTGCGAGGAGCGACAGCGGCCGTGGCTGACGGCGTGGCGCTCCGGGCGGCGAAATTTGTCACCGGCAATTTCATCCCGGTCGTCGGCAAGCTGTTCACCGATGCCGCCGATACGGTCGTCGCCGCTTCCATGCTGTTGAAAAATACGGTCGGGTTGGTGGGGGCGGCGATTTTGCTCATGATCGCCATCTTTCCAGCGGTGAAAATTTTCGCCGTCGTCATCGTCTACAAACTATCGGCTGCTCTTCTGCAGCCGCTTGGCGGCGGACCGGTATTGTCCTGCCTCAACATCATCGGCAAAAGCATCGCTTACGTGCTGGCAGCGCTGCTCATTGTGTCGCTCATGTTTTTCTTAAGCCTCACCGTCATGGTGATGGCCGGGAACATTACGATGATGGTCCGCTAGGGGGAGCGCTATGCAGCTAGTCATTGAGTGGGTGACAAACATCATTTTGTTTTTGTTGTTTGCTATCATCATCGATTTTTTGCTGCCGTCGGGGACGATGCAAAAATACGTGAAAATGGCTGTCGGGCTTATGCTCGTTCTCGTGATGCTCGCTCCGGTACTCAGGCTCGCTTCCGTTGATCCCGAGCAGCTCATCGCGTCGGCGCTCGTCCATTTTTCCAACGGCCGTGCGGGGGAGGAGGCAATAAAAAATCAAATCGAACAGCAGAAAAAAGAAATACAAGCCTCGCAACGCGCATATATTTTAAAACAAATGGCTGTCCAGCTCGAAAACGATGTCAATGAGGAGTTGATGGAAAAGTATGGGCTGAAAGCGGATGTCAACGTTTACGCCAAGCCAGGCGACGACTGGCGCATGCCGGATGACATCAAGACGATTGAGGTCGTCCTTTCGAAACAGAAGTCAGCCGGTTCGGTGGAACCGGTTGTCATCGATACGACGAAGCCGCCGGCTTTGCCGGAGGGCGATGCTTCGCTGGCAGAGGAGGTGCGCGCTTTTCTCGCCGGCCGATGGGAAATCGATGAAGATAAAATTGACGTGCAATTTAGGGGGAGGGAATAGAGGGGGGATGTTGCCGCTCATCAAACGGCTCTTTTCTTCAGCGCCGAAAGACGGGGAAGGAGCACAGAAAAAATGGCCGTTTTCGTACGTCGTCGTCCTGCTGTTGGCTGGTGTCGCCTTGATGGCGGCAAGCCATTGGGCAAACAGTGGAGAGGAAGCCGAAGCGAAGCCTTCCGCCGGGCAGCCGTCCGCTCCAGCCGAGCCGGCATTCCTGGCAAGCAAGGAGACGAAAGAGAAAGTGATCGCCGCCTATGAGGAGCGGTACGAAAAAGAACTGAAAGCCGCTCTTGAGGCGATCGAAGGGGTGGATGATGTCACGGTCGTCGTCAATCTCGATTCCACGGAGTTGAAACTGTATGAGAAAAAGCGTTCGACTCAGCAGCAGACAACGGAAGAGAGCGACAAGGAAGGCGGGAAGCGGACGATCGAAAACGAGTCGACCAATGAAGAAGTCATCATTATTCATAACGGCGAAGAAGAAACGCCGCTTGTCGTCGCCACGAAAAAGCCGGACATCCGCGGCGTTCTCGTTGTCGCCAAAGGGGCGGATAATTTGCAAATCAAAAAATGGATCGTCGAGGCGGTGACGCGCGTGTTAAACGTTCCGAGCTACCGCGTCGCTGTCTTGCCGAAAAAATGACCGGGTAAGGGGAGGAGATCGGCATGTTGAAAAAACAAACCGTATGGCTGTTGACGATGTTGAGCTTGGTCGTTGTGCTGTCGGTCTATTACGTGACAGCTCCAAAAAATATGAACGACAGTCCGGCATTTACCGCCAATAAGAAAACGGAAAAAACAACCGATCAGCCGAGCGTCGCTGTCGAAGAGGCGAAAAAGCCGTCCGCGTCTGGCGAAACGGGCGACGACTTGTTTACAGCGCTGCGCATGAAAATTGAGGATGAACGGAGCCGGCTGCGCGATGAGCTGAACGCCATTGTCGCTTCAGCGAACGCGACGGCGGAAGAAAAAAGTGAAGCGCTCGACAAAATTGAAAAATTGCAAGCATTGTCCGAAAAAGAAGCAACGTTGGAGACGCTCATCAAATCGAAAGGCGGTTATGAAGACGTGCTCGTGCGCGCCGATGACAACCAAGTGCGCGTGACGATCAAATCGAAACAAAGCTCAGCGAAATCGGCGAATGAAGTCATTCATATGGTGAAAAAAGAAATACCCGATGCTGAATACGTGACGGTTGAGTTTCAGCCGGCTGGATGAACGCGCTGCTCTTTAGGGCAGCTTCTTTTTTTGCGGAAAAGTCTTTTGTTTGTCCTACTGTTGTGTGTATAATCGTTATGGACACGTTTAGGCACCGCCAGAAAGGAACGGGCTGCACGATACTTGGAGAAAGGTGTGAGATCGATGAAAATTCAAGAAATCCGTGAATTGATCCGCTTGGTCGACCAGTCCTCAATTGACGAATTCGTATACGAACAAGGCGAAACAAAAGTACATATGAAAAAAGGAACGGCTGCTGTCGCCGTTGCGTCGGCTGCGGCCGCACAGACGGCGGTCGCGCCGCCGGCGCCTGCCGCTCCGGCAGCGGTCGAACCGGCTTCGGCAGCTGCTCCCGTTCAAGCAGCGGCCTCAGAAGCGCCGGCACCGAAAGCGGAAACGCCGGTAGTCAAAGAAGAAAAGCCGGCTGTGGAAGGCAACTTGCATCAAATTACTTCGCCGATGGTCGGCACGTTCTACGCAGCGCCGGCGCCGGACAAGCCGCCGTATGTGAAGCCGGGCGACAAAGTGAAAAAAGATACGGTCGTTTGCATCATCGAGGCGATGAAGCTGTTTAATGAAATTGAAGCGGAAGTCGATGGCGAAATTGTCGAGGTGTTGGTGCAAAACGGCCAGCTCGTCGAATATGGCCAGCCGTTGTTTTTAGTCAAGCCTGAATAAGGGAGAGAACGGACGATGATCAAAAAAGTGTTGGTGGCGAACCGCGGGGAAATCGCCGTCCGCATCATCCGCGCCTGCCGCGAGCTTGGGATTGAGACGGTCGCTGTCTTTTCGCAAGCCGACCGCGACGCCTTGCACGTGCAGCTGGCTGATGAGGCGTACTGCATCGGGCCGACCGCTTCGAAAGACAGCTATTTAAATTTCACAAACATTATGAGCGTCGCCACGCTGACTGGCTGTGACGCCATCCACCCCGGTTACGGGTTTTTGGCGGAAAATGAAGCGTTCGCGGAGCTGTGCCGTGAATGCAACGTGACATTTATCGGCCCAAGTCCGGAAGCGATTGCAAAAATGGGCATGAAAGACATCGCTCGCGAGACGATGCGCGAGGCGGGGGTGCCGATCGTGCCTGGGTCGCGCGGGGTGATCGAAAGCCTTGATGAGGCGCGGGCGATTGCCGAAGAGATCGGCTATCCGGTCATCATTAAAGCGACGGCCGGCGGCGGCGGGAAAGGAATCCGCGTCGCCCGCGACGAAGGCGAGCTCGTCAAAGGCATCAACATCACCCAGCAGGAAGCGGCGACGGCGTTTGGCAACCCAGGCGTCTATATTGAAAAATATATCGAAGATTTCCGCCATGTCGAAATTCAAGTGCTCGCTGATTCGTACGGCAATACGATTCATCTCGGTGAGCGCGACTGCTCGATCCAGCGCCGGCTGCAAAAACTGGTCGAGGAAGCGCCGTCGCCGGCCATTGACGACGAGATGCGCCGGAAGATGGGCGAGGCAGCCGTCAAGGCGGCAAAAGCGGTCAACTACACCGGCGCCGGCACGGTTGAATTTATTTATGACCACCGGAACAAGCAATTTTACTTCATGGAGATGAATACGCGCATTCAAGTCGAGCATCCGGTCACCGAACTGATCACCGGCATCGATTTGGTCAAGGAGCAAATCCGCATCGCCGCCGGTGAAAAGCTGTCGATCACCCAAGAGGACGTCACGTTTAACGGCTGGGCGATCGAGTGCCGGATCAACGCCGAAAATCCAGCGAAAAACTTTATGCCGTCGCCGGGGAAAATCGCCATGTACCTGCCGCCGGGCGGCCCGGGCGTGCGCGTCGATTCCGCCGTCTATCCAGGCTATACGATCCCGCCGTATTATGATTCGATGATCGCCAAATTGATCGTTCATGCGCCGACGCGTGCGGAAGCGATCGCCCGCATGAGACGGGCGCTTTCGGAGTTTATCATCGAAGGCATTCATACAACGATTCCGTTCCACATAAAATTAATGGAGCATGAGAATTTTCAAAGCGGTGAGTTTAATACGAAGTTTTTGGAGTTATATGATATTATGAAGGCGGAATAGGAGGTGCCTTATGTCTGAGCATGTCTTTGAAACAGAGCAAGTGTACCCGGCGCTCGGCAAGGTGGAAATTGCACCGGAAGTGATTGAGGTGATCGCTGGCATCGCGGCGTCAGAAGTCGACGGCATCGCGCAAATGCGCGGCAATTTTGCCGCCGGCGTCGCCGAGCGGTTTGGAAAGAAACACCATGGCAAAGGCGTCAAGGTTGATTTGCGCGACGACGGCGTCGTCATCGATCTTTATTGCCTCGTCCAGTTTGGCGCATCGATTCCGAACGTGGCGAAAAAGGTGCAGGAAAATGTGCGCCAGGCGCTTTGGAACATGACCGGCCTCGAGGCGAGCGAAGTGAACGTTCATATCGTCGGCATCCAGTTTGAGGGCGGCAAGCAGGAACAAGGCGTGGTCGAACAGTGATCTCGCAAGGCAGTTGCTTTTTCGGCGGCTGCCTTTTTGTTTTTTTGGCCAAAGTTTGTTATTGTAATGAACGAGGCCGTTATGGCGCAACCAACGGCAGCGCGAATGATTTGTGGGAAAAGGCTGGCTTTTTCCGAAAAATATGATATGATTTCATTGTGAATGTTCGTTTTTTGGAAAGGGGGACCGCCATGAAGCGGCATGAAGCACGGGAAAAGGCGTTGCAGGCGCTGTTTCAAATCGATGTCGGACGCATTCCACCAGACGAGGCGCTCCACAATGTCACGGGCGGCGGCGACATCGACCCGTTTTTGCGCCAGCTCGTCTTTGGCGTCGTCGAGCACCAGGAGGAGATTGACGAGCTGTTGCGCGCCAATTTGGAAAAATGGACGCTTGAACGCGTCGCCAACGTTGACCGCGCCATTTTGCGCATGGCGACGTACGAGATGAAATACGCCGATGATGTGCCGGTAAGCGTCAGCCTCGATGAGGCGGTCGAGCTGGCGAAAAAATTCGGCGATTGGAAATCCGGAAGTTTTGTCAACGGCGTGCTTTCGAAAGTGAAGGCGGCGCTGCAAAAATAAAACCGGCTGCATCGCGGGCAGATATCGAACGATGAACGAGGAGAGGGGAACGAAACACGATGACAGCACAAATCATTAGCGGAACGGAGATGGCGAGGACGATTCGCACCGCATTGGCGGATGAAGCCGCACAGTTGAAAGCGGACGGCGTTGAGCCGGGGCTGGCCGTCATTCTAGTCGGCGACGATCCGGCATCGCATTCGTATGTAAAAGGAAAACAAAAAGCGTGCGCCGAGGTCGGCATTCGCTCGTTCCTTTACACGTTTCCGGCGGCGATCGACGAAGAGACGCTGCTTGCGAAAATCCGCGAGTTAAACGTCGATCCGGCGGTGCACGGCATTTTAGTGCAGCTGCCGCTGCCGGATCACATTTGCGAATGGTCGGTCATTGAAACGATCGCACCGGAAAAAGATGTCGATGGGTTTCACCCGATCAATGTCGGAAAAATGATGATCGGCCAACGGGCGTTTCTCCCTTGCACTCCGCATGGCATTTTAGTGATGGTGCAATCGGCCGGCATTGACATCGCCGGCAAGCACGTCGTCGTCGTCGGCCGAAGCAACATCGTCGGCAAACCGGTTGGCCAGCTGTTTTTGCGCGAACATGCCACCGTCACCTACACTCACTCGAAAACGCCGGATTTGGCCGCCATCACTCGGCAGGCGGACATTTTGATCGTCGCTGTCGGCAAGGCGCGCCTCATCGGCCCGGAACACATCAAGCCCGGGGCGGTCGTCATCGACGTCGGCGTCAACCGGCTTGAGAACGGCAAATTGTGCGGCGATGTCGATTTTGACGCTGTGAAAGAAGTGGCTGGCTATATTACGCCGGTGCCGGGTGGAGTCGGGCCGATGACGATTACAATGCTCTTGCACAACACGATTGAAGCGGCACGGCAGCTGGCCGCAAAGTGAGGGCAGGATCAGTGGAAGTGAAATATGTGACGGTCGGGGCGTTGACGAAGTACATCAAACGCAAGTTCGATGTCGACCCGCATTTGCGCGATCTATGGGTGAAGGGCGAGATTTCGAATTTTAAGCAGCATTCGCGCGGCCATATGTATTTTACGTTGAAAGACAGCCAAGGACGCATTGCCGCCGTCATGTTCGCCGGCTACAACCAGCATTTGCCGTTTCGTCCTGAAGATGGGATGAACGTGCTCGCGCGCGGGGAAATTTCCGTCTATGAACCGAACGGCAACTATCAGCTTTATGTCAAAGAAATGCAGCCGGAAGGTGTCGGAAGCCTCTATTTAGCCTACGAACAGCTGAAGCAGCGGCTCGAGGCGGAAGGGTTGTTTTCGCCGGTCCATAAAAAGCCGCTTCCAGCTTTCCCTCGCTGCATCGGCGTCGTTACATCGCCGACTGGAGCGGCGGTGCGCGATATTATGACGACGATTCGCCGCCGCTATCCCCTCGCTAAAGTCATTTTGTTTCCAGCGCTCGTTCAAGGGGACGGGGCGGCGCCCTCCATCGTGCGCGCCATCGAGCGGGCGAATGCGTTCGGCGAGGTTGATGTGCTGATTGTCGGCCGCGGCGGCGGCTCGATCGAAGAATTGTGGGCGTTCAATGAAGAAATCGTCGCCCGCGCCATCTTCGCCTCAAAAATACCGATTATTTCCGCTGTCGGCCATGAAACAGATTTTACGATCGCCGACTTTGTCGCCGATTTGCGGGCGCCGACGCCGACGGCAGCAGCTGAGATGGCGGCGCCGCATGTTGGGGAGCTCGCTGAGCGGCTCGCCGAGCGGAAATGGCGGCTCATCCGCGCCATGAAAGAGCGGCTTGCCGCTGATAAAGAGCAGCTTCGCCGGCTGCAAGGATCCTACGCATTCCGCTATCCCAAGCGGCTCTATGAACAAAAAGAACAGCAGCTTGATGCGTTGCTTGAGAGGCTTAGCCGCCAACGCGAACGGCTCGTCGACAAACATCGTCAGCGGCTGCATGAGCTTGACATGAGACTATGGCGGCACCATCCGGCTGCAGAGCTTGAGCGGATGAAAGAACGGCAAAAGGCGACCGCCAATGCGCTGGAAAAAGCGATGCGCACCGCGGTGGAGCGCCATCGGTTCCGCTTTCGCTCCAACCTCGCCCGGCTTGAGGCGCTCAGTCCGCTTCGCATCATGGAGCGCGGCTACAGCTTGGTGTACAATGAGCAGGGCGAGCTCGTGAAACGAACGAACCAGCTTCGAATCGGCGAGCATCTTTCCATTCAAGTTCAAGACGGACGAGTCGATTGTCAAGTGACGGGAGTGGAGGAAAAACAAGTATGAGCGAAGAAAAAGAGATGACGTTTGAAGAAGCGATGAAAAAACTGGAGGAAATCGTCGAAAAGCTCGAGGAAGGGAACGTGCCGCTTGAGGAGGCGATCGCCTTTTTTCAAGAAGGCATGAAACTGTCCAAGCTTTGCCATGATAAATTGCAGCATGTGGAGAAACAGTTGGAGTACATGCTGCGCGAAGACGGCGAGCTTGTCCCTTTTTCGCCGGAGGAGGAGTGACGGGTGGCGCAGCTTTCGGTTGAACAGTTTCTCAACGAACAAAAACGGGCCGTCGAGGCGGCGCTTTCCTCCTATATGGCGCGGCTTCGTGGGCCGGAGACGCTGAAAAAGGCGATGGCCTACTCGCTTGAGGCTGGCGGCAAACGAATCCGCCCGCTTTTGTTGCTGGCGACCATCCAAGCGCTTGGCAAAGACCCGGCGATCGGTCTGCCAGTCGCTTGCGCCATTGAAATGATCCATACGTACTCGCTCATTCATGATGATTTGCCAAGCATGGACAACGATGATTTGCGGCGCGGCAAACCGACGAACCATAAAGTGTTCGGCGAGGCGATGGCCATTTTGGCCGGGGACGCTTTGTTGACGTATGCCTTTCAATTGATGGCCGAAATCGATGATGATCGCGTGCCGCCTCCCGTCCGTCTGCAGCTCATCGAGCAGCTCGCGAAGGCGGCCGGCCCGGAAGGCATGGTCGCTGGACAGGCGGCTGATATGGAGGCGGAAGGAAAAACGCTGGCGCTTGCGGAACTGGAATACATCCACCGCCATAAGACGGGGAAAATGCTGCAATACAGCGTGCACGCCGGCGCCCTGCTTGGCGGCGCCGATGGTCGGCAGACGCGCGAACTCAACGAGTTCGCCGCACATTTAGGCCTCGCCTTTCAAATTCGCGACGATATTTTGGACATTGAAGGAATGGAAGAAAAAATCGGCAAGCGAGTCGGCAGCGACCGCGACAACAAGAAGGCGACATATCCGGTGCTTCTTTCGCTAGGCGGTGCTAAAGAGAAACTGGCGTTTCACATTGACGCCGCGAAGCGCCATTTGCAGCAAGCCAAAATCGATGACGCGGTGCTGGCCTACATTTGCGAGCTTGTCGCGGTCCGCGACCACTGATGCGGGGCGGCCGCCTCTTGTTCCCGTTGTTCGCTTTCCTTCGGGGCGGAGGCGGCCTTGTTTTTTTGGTTGTTTTCCGCCGGGCGGCCGCCGCAAGTTCTATAGATACACCACAAAACGCGTCCTAGTGGTGACGGGCTGCGTTGGCGGGAAAAGTCGATTTTTCGCGCCGGATCATGTATAATAATACTACCTGTACGAGGAGAAACGGCTCGGAGAACGACAGAATGAAAGCGAGTGATCTTTGTTGGACTTGACAAAAATTGACCATCCGCGCGTTGTCAAAAACATGTCCATTCCTGAGCTGAAACGGTTAAGCGCCGAGATTCGGCGGTTTTTAATTGAGAAGTTGTCGAAAACAGGCGGACATATCGGCCCGAACTTAGGGGTCGTCGAGCTGACGATCGCCCTCCACCGCGAATTCGACAGCCCAAAAGACAAGCTCATTTGGGATGTCGGACACCAGTCATACGTGCATAAAATTTTGACCGGACGCGCCGCCGCGTTCGACACGCTCCGCCAATACAAAGGGCTGTCCGGGTTCCCGAAACGGAGCGAAAGCGAGCATGACGTGTGGGAAACGGGCCATAGCTCGACGTCGCTGTCGGCGGCGATGGGAATGGCGATCGCCCGTGATTTGAAAGGGACGGATGAATACATCGTGCCGATCATCGGCGACGGGGCGCTCACCGGCGGCATGGCGCTTGAGGCGCTCAACCATATCGGGCATGAGAAAACGGATATGATTGTCATCTTAAACGACAATGAAATGTCGATCGCCCCGAACGTCGGCGCGTTGCACAACATCCTCGGTCGGTTGCGCACCGCAGGCAAATACCAGTGGGTGAAAGATGAACTGGAGCTGCTGCTCAAGCGCATCCCAGCGGTCGGCGGCAAGTTGGCGGCGACGGCCGAGCGGCTGAAAGACAGCTTGAAATATTTGTTTGTCTCCGGCGTGTTTTTCGAAGAGCTCGGGTTTACGTATTTAGGCCCGGTCGACGGCCACGATTTTGAGGATTTGCTTGAGAACTTGCGCTATGCGAAGAAGATGAAAGGCCCCGTGCTTGTCCATGTCATCACGAAGAAGGGAAAAGGGTACAGTCCGGCGGAAAACGACAAAGTCGGCACATGGCACGGCACAGGGCCGTACAAAATCGAAACCGGCGCTTTTGTCAAAACGAAAGAGGCAGGTCCGTCATGGAGCGCGCTTGTCAGCGAAACCGTGCGCCGGCTCGCCCGCACCGACCCGCGCATCGTCGCGATTACGCCGGCGATGCCGGTCGGCTCGAAGCTGGAAGGGTTCGCAAGCGAGTTCCCCGATCGGATGTTTGATGTTGGCATCGCCGAGCAGCATGCGACAACACTTGCGGCTGGATTGGCGACACAAGGGATGAAACCGTTTTTGGCCATTTATTCGACATTTTTGCAGCGCGCCTATGACCAAGTCGTCCATGATGTATGCCGGCAAAACTTAAATGTCTTTTTCGCCATTGACCGTGCTGGGTTGGTCGGGGCGGACGGCGAAACGCACCAAGGGGTGTTTGACATCGCCTTTTTGCGCCATGTGCCGAATTTGGTGTTGATGATGCCAAAAGACGAAAACGAAGGACAGCACATGGTGTACACCGCCATCCGCTACGACGACGGGCCAATCGCCATGCGTTTCCCGCGCGGCAACGGGCTTGGCGTACCGCTTGATGAGGAGCTGAAAGAAATCCCAATCGGCACGTGGGAAGTGTTGCGCGACGGCTGCGATGCGGCGATTTTGACGTTTGGCACGACGATTTCGATGGCGCTTAAGGCGGCCGACGAGCTGGCGAAAGACGGCATATCGGTGAAAGTCGTCAACGCTCGCTTTTTGAAGCCGATGGACGTGGCGATGCTTCACGAACTGCTTGAGAGCCGCCTGCCGATCTTAACGGTCGAAGAGGCGGTGCTGCAAGGCGGCTTTGGCAGTGCTGTGTTGGAGTTTGCTCATGATCATGGTTATCACGGAGCGGTCATCGAACGGATGGGCATCCCGGACCGCTTTATCGAACATGGAAGCGTCAGCGAGCTGCTCAATGAAATCGGGCTGACGTCGACCCATATCATCGACCGCATCAAAACGATGGTGCCAAGAAAACAGAAAAGGGCTTGAGACATGAAAGGAAAAAAAGAACGGCTCGATGTGCTGCTTGTCGAACGAGGGCTGGCGGAAACGCGGGAAAAGGCGAAGCGAGCGATCATGGCCGGGCTTGTCTATTCAAACGACGTTCGACTCGATAAGCCCGGGGAAAAAGTGCCGGTTGACATTCCGCTTGAGGTGAAAGGCAACCCGCTTCCGTACGTCAGCCGCGGTGGGTTGAAACTGGAAAAAGCGTTGCGCGAGTTTCATATTCGCGTGGAAAATAAAATTGTTCTTGACATCGGCGCGTCGACCGGCGGTTTCACCGACTGCGCCTTGCAGCATGGGGCGAAGCTGACGTATGCCGTCGATGTCGGCTACAACCAGCTTGCCTGGAAGCTGCGTCAAGACGAGCGCGTCGTTGTAATGGAGCGGACGAACTTCCGCTACGTGACGCCGGATCAGTTTACGAAAGGGCTGCCGGAAGTAGCTGTCATCGATGTCTCGTTTATTTCGCTGCGGCTCATTTTGCCGGTCGTCAAGACGGTCATGGTGCCGGGCGGCGATGTGATTGCTCTCGTCAAGCCGCAGTTTGAAGCCGGCAAGGAAAAGGTCGGCAAAAAAGGGATCATCCGCGATCCGAACATTCACGAGGAAGTGCTCGAATCGATCATTCAATTCGCCTGCGCGGAAGGGTTCGATGTTCTTCATTTAACGTATTCACCGATTACCGGCGGCGATGGCAACATTGAGTTTTTGCTTCACGCCGTTTATTCGGGAGAAAATCGCAAAGGGGAAAACCGTCTGTCGATGCCGATCGCACATATCGTACGTGAGGCGCACGCCCATCTACGTGGCGACAGGACAGAGGGGCATGGCGAATAGAGGCGGGAAACAACAGCGTGGCATTTTGCAAGCAAAGAGGTGGCGCAATGTGAACAAAGGGCAAAGGCATATTAAAATTCGCGAAATCATTATGAACCATGACATTGAAACGCAAGACGAGCTTGTCGACCGGCTGAGAGAAGCTGGCTTTAACGTCACCCAGGCGACCGTCTCGCGCGACATTAAAGAAATGCAGCTCGTCAAAGTGCCGATGGCCAACGGCCGCTACAAGTACAGCCTTCCGTCCGACCAGCGCTTCAATCCGTTGCAAAAGCTGAAGCGGGCGCTTGTTGATGTGTTTGTGAAGCTTGACGGAACGGGCAACTTGCTTGTGTTGCGGACGCTGCCGGGCAACGCCCATGCCGTCGGCGTCTTGCTCGACAATTTGGATTGGAACGAAATCGTCGGTACGATTTGCGGCGACGATACGTGCCTGATCATCTGCCGTACTCCGAAAGATGCGGAAAAAGTGTCCGACCAGCTGTTGTCCATGCTCTAGGCGAGGACCGGCCCAGCTCCCGTTCTGCGTTCAAGGACGGAACGACAGGGCGGTCCTCGTTTGCAAATCCGAACATACGTGCTATAATCAAAAGTGGAATCAATCGGACAGGCAAGGAGTGGTGAAATGCTCGCCGAGCTGTCGATTAAAAATTTCGCCATTATCGAGTCGCTCTCGTTGTCGTTCGACAAAGGGCTGACGGTGTTAACCGGCGAAACGGGAGCCGGCAAATCGATCATCATCGACGCGATTCATTTGTTGATCGGCGGACGCGGCTCCGCTGAATTTGTCCGCTTTGGGGCGGAAAAGGCGGAAATCGAAGGGCTGTTTTTGCTTGATGATGACCGCCATCCATGCTGGCAAAAATGCGCAGACGTTGGCATCGACGCCAGCGACGGCATGATCGTGTTGCGCCGCGATATTTTCGCCAACGGCAAAAGCGTCTGCCGCATTAACGGCAAGCTCGTCACGACGGCGGTGCTGCGCGACATCGGGGCGACGCTTGTGGATATTCACGGCCAGCATGAACATCAAGAACTGATGGATCCGTCCCGCCATCTGCCGCTTTTAGACGAGTTCGGCGGCCTAGAGGCAGCAGAGGCGCTTGCTCGCTACCGCGCCGTCTACGAGCGGTATGAGGAGCTCGGAAAAAAATTGAAAAAGCTGAGCGAAAATGAACAGCAAATGGCGCACCGGCTTGATTTGTTGACGTTTCAGTTGCGCGAAATCGAACAGGCGGCGCTCGAGCCGGGCGAGGACGAGCGGCTGATGGAGGAAAAAGTTCGCATCGTCAATTTTCAAAAAATTTATACCGCGCTGCAGAAAAGTTATGAGGCCCTCTCCGGAGAGGGACGCGGACTTGATTCGATCGGGGAGGCGATGCGCCATCTCGATGACGTCGCAGGCATGGATGCAGCGCTCAAAGATGCGCATGAAACGACGTCGAACTGCTACTATTTGCTCGAGGAAGTCATGTACAAGCTGCGCGATCAAATTGAGGAGATGGAGTACGACCCAGAGCGGCTCGATGCCATTGAAAGCCGTCTCGCGGAAATCGGGCAGCTCAAACGAAAATACGGGGCGACGATCGCCGATATTTTGCACTATGCCGAGACGATCGCCGAGGAAATCGAGACAATCGAAAATCGCGAAACGCATGTGCATGAGCTTAAGCAGCAGCTCGCTCTGGTGACGGACGAGTTGCTTACGGAGGCGAAAAACGTCACCGCTGTTCGGCAAACATATGCCCAGCGCCTGATTGAGCGCATTCATCAAGAACTGAAAGACTTGTACATGGACAAAACGAAATTTGACATCGTATTTGCCAAGCGCGAAGGATCGCTTGACGCCCCCTTGGTCGACGGCGTGCCGGTTAGGTTCCAAGAAGACGGCATCGATGTCGTCGAGTTTTACATTTCGACGAACGTCGGCGAGCCGTTAAAACCGCTCGTCAAAGTCGCTTCCGGCGGCGAGCTGTCGCGCATTATGCTGGCGTTGAAAACGATTTTTTCCAAACATCAAGGAGTGACGTCGATTGTTTTTGATGAGGTCGACACCGGTGTCAGCGGACGCGTCGCCCAGGCGATGGCGGAAAAAATTTACCACATCGCCAGCCAGTCGCAAGTGCTTTGCATTTCCCATCTGCCGCAAGTCGCTGCGATGGCGGACACGCACTTGTTGATCGCCAAAGAGACGGATGGGGAACGGACGAAAACAGTCGTGAGGAAGCTCAATGAGGAGGAGAAAGTGAAAGAAATCGGGCGGATGATTTCCGGCGTCGAGATGACGGAATTGACGAAACGGCATGCCAAAGAGCTGTTGGAACTGGCGGCGAAAATGAAACATTGATTCCTGTTTCCCCTGTTCGTCGAGGGGAGGCGCATCCCTCTCAAAGCGGGCCGATTCCGCCTGCCTGTTCTCACTTGGCGCTCGCTTTCCTTAAGAGAACTACGGTGTTTCATAAAGATAAGCAAAAAGCCGCGCGGCTGTCCGGATGCAAGTCCATCCAATTCCGGGCAGCTTTTTTATCGGCAGGGCGATTATATTTTCCCCGGTTCAGGCAAAATTAAAACTGTAACCGTTTTGGCATGGTGTAGGCGGGAGCGAGGAGAGTGGACGACATTGAATAAAGAAACGGCGCGAAAAGTCGCAGGAGTGCTTCTCCTTGGTATATTGACGGCCATCGCTTTTTCCAAACCGATGAAGGAATATTGGCAAATTCCGAAGCAGCTTGTCCTGTTTGAAGGCGATGCGGTTGAATTTCCTGCCGCTTCCCTTCCCGTACAAGCGGCCGTCAATGACCGAAACGCTCCCGAAACGCTCAATATTGAGCGAAAAAACGGTTCTCTGTCTGTAAAGGCGAAACGCCGCGGACATGAAACGATGGTGTTGCAGGTTGCCGGAATGCCGATCAAGCAAGTGGATGTCAACGTGCTGCCGACGCTCAAAGTCATTCCCGGCGGACAATCGATCGGCGTCAAGCTCAATACCGTCGGCGTTCTTGTCGTCGGTTACCACCTTGTCGAAACCGAAAACGGGAAAAAATCGCCGGGAGAGGCAGCCGGCATTCAAGTCGGCGACATCATTATCGGCATTAACGGCCAAAAAATCGAAAACATGAGCGACCTCTCCCCTTTCATCGAGGAGGCCGGCAAAACGGGAAAACCGCTTCATCTAAAAATTCTGCGCGATCAGCACTCCATGACGGTGAAGCTCGTTCCGCTGAGAGACAGGCATGACGATGTGTACCGCATCGGCCTGTACATTCGCGATTCGGCCGCCGGCATCGGGACGATGACATTTTACGACCCCAAATCAAAAACATATGGCGCACTTGGCCATGTCATCTCTGACATGGATACGAAAAAGCCGATTGTCGTGCAAAACGGGCAAATTATGCGCTCGACCGTCACATCGATCGAAAAAGGGACGAGCGGCAATCCAGGTGAAAAATTAGCCCGCTTTTCCGACGGCGAAGAAGTGATCGGCACGATCACCACCAACAGCCCGTTTGGCATTTTTGGCAAGCTTACAAAGCCACTGCCGAACGGTCCGTTCACAAAACCGATCCCGGTTGCCTTGGCGAACCAAGTGAAAGAAGGACCGGCAAAAATATTGACAGTGGTGGAAAACGACAAAGTCGAGCAGTTTGACGTGGAAATTGTCAGCACCATTCCGCAGAAATTTCCGGCGACCAAAGGCCTCGTGATTCGCGTCACGGACCCGCGCTTGTTAAAGAAAACAGGGGGCATCGTCCAAGGGATGAGCGGCAGTCCGATCATTCAGGATGGAAAACTCGTCGGCGCAGTGACGCACGTTTTCGTGAACGATCCGACATCCGGCTATGGCGTCCACATTGAGTGGATGCTGCAAGAGGCAGGCATCGATCTATACGGCAAACAAAAGAAAGCGAGCTGACAAAGTCGGCTCGCTTTTTCCCGGCAGCCAACATTCGATTCTTGCGTATATTTGGTGAAATGACGAGTGATGATTTGGTCACCATTCATCTCTTCCTGATCATCCCAAGGCCAATGTTTCGAAATGCTGTGAGCGGCTTGATTGATCCCGCCATATTGGTTAGGCTGCCACTAAAAATTTTTCAAAAAAGGCGGCAAAAATTTTGCCGGTTTGGCATAGATATTTGGTGAAACATCCGTTAAAATGAAATTTGTAAAGATTTTTCGACAAACGCATCGCTGGTGAAAACGGATATTGTCTAATGAGCTCGTTTTTTGTTATAATTTTTATTTTTTGAAAAATAAAAGGATTTTTTGCTGCTGTTGTCGAATGTACGTTAACGGAATGTTACATAGCAAGAAAAAGTGGGGGAGGACGATCGTTTTGAGCATTAAGGTGTGCATTGCCGATGATAACCGCGAATTGGTGACATTGCTTGACGAATATATCTCGAGTCAGCCGGACATGGAGGTGATTGGCACGGCGTATAACGGCCAAGACTGCCTTCATATGCTCGAGGAAAAGCGGCCGGATATTTTGCTTCTGGACATCATTATGCCGCACTTGGATGGGTTGGCTGTGCTTGAGAAAGTCCGCGCAGGTTGTGAGCATCAGCCGAGCGTCATTATGCTGACGGCGTTCGGCCAGGAGGATGTCACGAAAAAGGCAGTGGAACTCGGCGCTTCCTACTTCATTTTAAAACCGTTCGACATGGAGAATTTGGTCCATCACATTCGGCAGATTCATGGCAAAACGGCGCCGATGGTCAGAAAAACCGGCTCTGCCTACCAGGCGCGCGACAACAAACCGAAAAATTTGGATGCGAGCATTACGAGCATCATCCATGAAATCGGCGTCCCGGCGCATATTAAAGGCTATCTGTACTTGCGCGAAGCGATCGCGATGGTGTACCACGACATCGAACTGCTCGGCTCCATCACGAAAGTGCTCTATCCGGACATCGCGAAAAAATACAACACGACGGCCAGCCGCGTCGAGCGCGCCATTCGCCATGCGATCGAAGTCGCTTGGAGCCGCGGCAACCTCGAATCGATTTCCTCGCTGTTCGGCTATACGGTGAGCGTCTCAAAGGCAAAGCCGACAAACTCGGAATTCATCGCCATGGTGGCCGATAAGCTCCGGCTTGAGCATAAGGCATCGTAACGGAAAACGAATGATAGCCAAAGCAGCAAGACGCTCCGCAATCGGGGGCGTCTTTTTTGCCGTTTGGCGGCTTGCTGGAACGAAAAAAGGGGGAACGTGGCTTGCGCCGGTGTGGTGTACAGAGGCGGCTTTACCGCCAAGGGCCAGACGGTTAAGACGGGTCGTTTTCTTTTTCTTTTTTCTCCAATTCCAGCAGCTTGTTCACCAAAATGTGCGGCGGCATATGCATGATCTGCTCGATCGGCACGCCGAGCGCTTTGGCCAGCTTTTGCGCTGTTTCCAGCGAAATTTTCAACGGCTGCATCATCTCACCTCGTTTGTTCATAGTATTACTTTTAGTATAACGAACGACCGCCGGTTTCGGCCAGCTCGTTGGCTGAACGGCCAATAAAGGCGAAAGGAAGAAGGCAGAATGACATTGATTTTTGCCCACCGCGGGGCGGCGGGGACGCACCCGGAAAATACGATGGCGGCGTTTATCGAGGCGGAAAAAGCGGGAGCGGACGGCATTGAATTGGATGTGCAGCTCACAAAAGACGGCGAAGTGGTCGTCATTCATGACGAAACGGTCGACCGGACGACGGACGGCAGCGGCTGGGTGAAAGACATCACGTACCGTGAACTGCGCCGATTGAACGCGGCGGCGAAATGGAGCGGCAAGCACGGCCATTGTCCGATTCCGCATCTTGAGGAAGTGCTTGCTTGGCTGTCATCAACACGGATGGCGGTCAACATCGAGCTGAAAAATAGCCTCATCGCCTACGAAACGCTTGAGCAAAAAACGATCTCCCTCGTGCGCCGCTATGGGCTTGAGAAGCGGACGATTTTGTCATCGTTCAATCATCATAGCATGCGCCTTTGCCGAACGCTTGCACCGGAAATCGAGACGGCGCTTTTGTACATCGAGCCGCTGTATGACCCATGGACGTATGTGCGCGCCATGAACGCCGACGGGGTGCATCCGCACTATCGGACGGTGACGGCGGAATTTGCCGCCGAAGCGCGGCGGCGCGGGGTGGCGGTCCGCCCGTTTACGGTAAATAAGCGAAATGTGATGAAAACGATGTTTGCTTATGGCGTTGACGCCGTCTTCACCGACTACCCGCGCCAAGCGAAGCAATGGAAAGAGAAAACGCCTTAACGAGAGACGTTAAGGCATTTTTTGTTTGCCTTGAAATGGATGTTTTCCCAGTGTAATAGGCATCAACGTTCCGGGTCAAGGCGTTTTTCGTTTTCGTTGAAAACGCGCCTGCACTTTGTTGCGTTTCCGGTCGCGGTGCAGCAAAAAACCGCCGAGAAACGCCAGCCCAGCGGCAAACAGCGCGAGCCCGGCGAGAAATTGCAGCCATAAGGCAGAAAACAGCGGCCCGTTGATGCCAAACAACGCATCGCGCATCCATTTGATGCCAAGCGCCGCTCCAAGCCCGGGAATGACTAAAATCAACAGCGCAATCATTCGCCCCATCGCGATCGCGTTCCTTTCCGAAAAGAGTAGCCTTATCGACTATCATAGCGGTTATTGGGCGTTTGTCAAGGAAAGAGCAAATCAAGTATGATAAAAGTGTCTGCAAAAATTGGCATACTATAAAGTGTGGTGAATGGACATGAAAAAAGTGATGATCATTGGGGCTGACTCGCGCGGAATGTCGCTTTTGAAGCTGCTTCACGGGGCGTCGGGATTTGACGTTGTGGCGGTTGTTGACGTCGATGAACAAGCTCCGGGGGTGCAACTGGCGCAAAAATGGGGCATCGCTGCTGCGAGCGACTGGCGTCCATGGATGGCCGAGCCGCTTGATTTGATCATTGAAACGACGGGCAGGGCGGATGTCCTTGAGGAAATCCGTCGATTGGCGCCAGAGGGAGCCAATATTGTCCCAAGTGCAGTCGCGCAGATGATGGCCGAGCTCGTTGAAGAAAAAGAAGCGCTCATCGCCAAATTGAAAAGCGAAGCGGCTCGGCGCGCGCTCATCTTTCATTCGTCCCACGATGGCATGATTGTCGTTGATGAATATGGTTACATTACCGATATGAATCAAAGCGCGGCGGAGCTGCTTGAAGTCGATAAAGACAAAGTGATCGGCAAGCATATTTTGACCGTTCTGCCGTCAAGCGGCTTGCCGCGCGTGCTCGAAACGAGGCAGACGGAGTTTCATCAAGAAGTGGAGCTGGCCAATGGAAAAAAATTGATCACCACCCGCATCCCGATCATCGATGACAATGGCAAACTGTTTGGGGCGCTCGCGGTATTCAAGGACATCACCGAGCTTCTCGCTTTGGCGGAAGAAATCACCGACTTAAAAGAAGTCCGCATGATGCTTGAAGCGATCATCCACTCGTCGGAAGAGGCAATTTCTGTCGTCGATGAAAATGGGAACGGTATTTTGATCAACCCGGCGTATACACGGCTCACCGGTTTGACAGAGGAAGACGTCATCGGCAAACCGGCGACCGCCGACATCGCCGAAGGGGAAAGCATGCATATGCAAGTATTGAAAACGCGCCGCCCGGTGCGCGGAGCGCGCATGAAAGTCGGCCCGAAAAACCGGGATGTCATCGTCAATGTTGCGCCGATTATTGTTGATGGCGTATTGAAAGGGAGCGTCGGCGTCATTCATGATGTGTCAGAAATTCAGCGGCTGACGACTGAGCTCAATCGGGCGCGGCAAATCATCCGCACGCTCGAGGCGAAATATTCGTTTGCCGACATCGTCGGCGAGTCGGAAGAGATGAAGGTTGCCATCGAGCAGGCGAAGCTGGCGGCGAAAACACCGGCGACGATTTTGCTGCGGGGGGAATCAGGGACGGGCAAGGAGCTGTTCGCCCACGCCATTCACAACGCGAGCGACCGAAAGTATAACAAGTTTATCCGCGTCAATTGCGCGGCCATTCCGGAAACATTATTGGAAAGCGAACTGTTTGGCTATGAGGAAGGAGCGTTTTCCGGCGCGCGGCGCGGAGGCAAGCGAGGGCTGTTTGAAGAAGCAAACAACGGAAGCATTTTCCTTGACGAAATCGGCGAACTGTCGGCCAGCACGCAGGCGAAGCTGCTCCGCGTCTTGCAGGAGCGGGAGATCGTCCGCGTCGGCGGGACGAAGCCGATCCCGATCAACGTCCGCGTCATCGCCGCCACGAACGTCAACCTTGAAAAAGCGATTGCCGAAGGCGCCTTTCGCGAAGACTTATACTATCGGCTCAATCGGATGCCGATTTATATTCCGCCGCTGCGCGCCCGCAAGGAAGACATTCCAGCTCTTTGCCGGCGTTTGATCCAGAAACTGAACCAAGATTACGGGCGCAACGTCGAAGGTGTCACGGATGAAGCGATGGCGAAGCTTCTTGCCTATGATTGGCCGGGAAATGTCCGCGAGCTCGAAAATGTGCTCGGGCGGGCGATGATTTTCATGAAATTTCATGAAGTGATGATCGATGCGACGCATTTGCCGCCGCTCGCTTCGCCTTCGTCAGTGCCGGCTCATCGAGTGGAAACGGAAGAGGAGATTCGGCCGCTTGAGGAAATGGTGAGCCGATACGAAGCGAGCTTGATTGAGCAGGCGCTTCGCCGCCATCGAGGCAATAAAACAGCGGCGGCCCGGGCGCTTGGCATTTCGGTGCGCAATTTATATTACAAGCTGGAGAAATACGGGCTTGACAAAAATATCATGCAATAATTTGCGCGGAGTGAAGAATATTGCACATATCTGTTTGCGAAGGTAGTGTGTTTTAAAGCGCTTTCAGTCATTTTTGGTTGGCACAGTTTTTGCATAAAAAGACTGTGCCGCACGATTTGCAGAAAAGGTTGGTGCAGATGATGAAGCTTGAATCGTTAGTGCAAGAAGCAAGACAATGCCAGGACCGGACGGTGGCCGTGGCGGCGGCGGAAGATGAAGAAGTGATTGAAGCGGTGGCGATGGCGCTCGAACACCGTCTCGGACGCTTTGTGCTTTATGGCGATCGGGAGCGGCTCGGACGGCTGTTGAAGGAAAAAGGATGCGCCCGCTTTTCCGACGTCGATGTCGTTCATGCGAATTCGATCGGGCAAGCCGCAGAGCTTGCCGTGCGCGCCGTTCATTTGAATGAAGCAGATGCCTTAATGAAAGGGCACGTACCGACGGCAACCTTGCTGAAAGCCGTCTTGAACAAAGAATACGGGCTGCGCACAGGAAAGGTGTTGTCCCATGTCGCTGTTTTTGAGGTGCCGGAGTTTGACCGATTTGTCATCGTCACCGACGCGGCGATGAACATCGCTCCGGATTTGGAGCAAAAGGTGCAAATTGTCAACAACGCCGTCAGCATCGCGCGCTCCATCGGCATCGAGCGCCCGAAAGTCGCGGCGCTGGCGGCGGTGGAGACGGTCAATCCGGCCATGCCGGCAACACTTGATGCAGCGGCGCTCGCAATGATGCAAAAGCGGGGGCAAATCGAACATTGCCTCGTTGACGGACCGCTTGCGTTGGACAACGCGGTGTCGCTGGCGGCGGCGAAGCATAAGCGGATTGAAAGCGAAGTGGCTGGACAGGCTGATATTTTGCTTGTGCCGGACATTGAATCCGGCAACATGCTGTATAAGTCGCTCGTCTATTTTGCGAACGCACGCGTCGGCGCAGTCATCGCTGGGGCGAAGGCGCCGATCGTGTTGACGTCGCGCGCCGACTCGGCGGAAAGCAAACTGTATTCGTTGGCGCTTGCTATTTGTTCGGCAGCAAAATGAAATAGATGAAGGAGGCCATCAGTGATGGAACTGTTTCAATATATGGAAAAATATGATTATGAGCAAGTGTTGTTTTGCCAAGACAAAGAATCCGGATTGAAGGCGATCATTGTCATTCATGACACGACGCTCGGCCCGGCGCTCGGCGGGACGCGCATGTGGATGTACAATTCGGAAGAAGAGGCGCTTGAAGACGCCCTGCGCCTCGCCCGCGGCATGACGTACAAAAACGCGGCCGCCGGCCTTAATTTAGGCGGGGGCAAGACGGTCATCATCGGCGATCCGCGCAAAGATAAAAACGAGGCGATGTTCCGCGCGTTCGGCCGGTTCATTCAAGGGCTGAACGGCCGCTACATCACGGCGGAAGACGTCGGCACGACCGTTGCCGATATGGACATCATCTATCAGGAAACGGACTATGTCACCGGGATTTCGCCGGAATTCGGCTCATCCGGCAACCCGTCGCCGGCCACGGCTTACGGCGTATATCGCGGGATGAAAGCGGCGGCGAAGGAAGCGTTTGGAAGCGATTCGCTTGAAGGAAAAGTTGTCGCCGTCCAAGGGGTTGGCAATGTCGCCTACCATTTATGCCGCCATTTGCACGAAGAAGGAGCGAAACTCATCGTTACCGACATCAACAAGGAAGCGGTGGCGCGCGCGGTCGAGGAATTTGGGGCGAAAGCGGTCGACCCGAACGACATTTACGGCGTGGAGTGCGACATTTTTGCTCCATGCGCGCTCGGCGGCATCATCAACGACCAAACGATTCCACAGCTGAAAGCGAAAGTGATCGCCGGCTCGGCGAACAACCAGCTGAAAGAGCCGCGCCATGGCGACATGATCCATGAAATGGGCATCGTCTATGCACCAGATTATGTGATCAACGCCGGCGGCGTCATCAACGTCGCCGATGAGCTGTACGGCTACAACCGTGAACGGGCGATGAAAAAAATCGAGCAAATTTATGACAACATCGAAAAAGTGTTTGTCATCGCCAAGCGTGACAACATTCCAACGTATGTGGCCGCTGACCGGATGGCCGAAGAACGAATTGAAACGATGCGCAAAGCGCGCAGCCAATTTTTGCAAAACGGCCATCATATTTTAAGCCGCTGCCGCGCCCGCTAATAGCGGCGCGGGGCGGCCTTCCGCCCCGCCGGCGGATGATGGAGGGACAGCAACGATGGAAGAGCAGAAGTTTCGCATTTTAACGATCAATCCAGGCTCGACTTCAACGAAGATCGGCGTCTTTGAAAACGAACGGCCATTGCTCGAAAAAACGATCCGCCACGAGGCGGACGTGCTTCGGCAATATAAAACGATCGTGGACCAGTATGAGTTTCGCAAGCAAACGATTTTGCAAGCACTGGATGAAGAAGGGATCAATTTATCGAAGTTGAACGCCGTCTGCGGCCGCGGTGGACTCCTCCGCCCGATCGAAGGCGGGACGTACCGCGTCAATGAGGCGATGCTTGAAGATTTGCGCCGCGGTTATTCGGGACAGCACGCCTCCAATCTCGGCGGCATTTTGGCGCATGAGATCGCCTCGGCCTTAAACATCCCGGCGTTTATCGTCGACCCGGTCGTCGTCGATGAACTTGATCCAATCGCCCGGATCAGCGGATTTCCGCTCATTGAGCGGCGCAGCATTTTCCACGCCTTAAACCAAAAAGCGGTCGCGCGCCGCGTCGCCAAGCAGCTCGGCAAACGGTATGACGAACTGAACTTGATCGTCGCCCATATGGGCGGCGGCATTACGGTCGGCGCCCATAAGCAAGGAAGGGTCGTCGATGTCAACAACGGGCTTGATGGCGAAGGCCCGTTCAGCCCGGAGCGCGCCGGGACGGTGCCGGCCGGCGATTTGGTGGCGCTATGCTTCTCGGGCGACTACTATCGCGAGGAAGTGATGCGCATGCTCGTCGGTCAAGGCGGACTTGTCGGGTATTTGGGCACGAATGATGCGGTGAAAGTCGAGAACATGATCGAAGCCGGCGATGAAAAGGCCAAGCTCGTGTATGAGGCGATGGCGTACCAAGTGGCGAAAGAAATCGGTGCGGCAAGCGCCGTGCTTTCCGGCAAAGTTGACGCCATCATTTTGACCGGCGGACTGGCGTATGGCAAATCGTTTGTCGAACAGATCACTCGCCGCGTGCAATGGATCGCCGATGTCATCGTCCATCCGGGCGAAAACGAACTGCAGGCGCTTGCCGAAGGCGCGCTTCGCGTCCTGCGCGGCGAAGAAGAGGAAAAAGTGTATCCAGGCGAGGCCGTTTCGCCGATTCCAGCCCGGCGTTGATGCGGCAATGGACAGAAAGGAGAAGGCAAGATGGCAAAAGAATACGATGTCGTCATTCTCGGCGGAGGAACGGGTGGCTATGTGGCCGCCATTCGCGCCTCGCAGCTCGGGTTGAAAACGGCCGTTGTGGAAAAAGGGAAGCTCGGCGGCACGTGCCTGCACGCTGGCTGCATTCCGTCCAAAGCGCTGCTTCGCAGTGCCGAAGTGTACGCACAAACGAAAAATGGCGAGGCGTTTGGCGTCATCGCCGACGGCGTGCGCCTTGATTTTGCCAAAGTGCAGGCGCGCAAAGCGGCGATTGTTGAGCAGCTCCATAAAGGAGTGCAGCATTTGATGAAAAAAGGGAAAATCGATGTGTACGCCGGCACCGGCCGCCTGCTCGGCCCGTCGATCTTTTCCCCGCTGCCGGGGACGGTGTCGGTCGAAATGAACGACGGCAGCGAAAACGAAATGCTCGTCCCGAAATTCGTCGTCATCGCCACCGGTTCGCGCCCGCGCACGCTGCCGGGGCTCGAGCCGGACGGCGAATTCGTGATGACGTCCGATGAGGCGCTGCAAATGGAGACGCTCCCCTCGTCCATCTTGATCGTCGGCGGCGGTGTGATCGGCATGGAATGGGCGTCCATGCTCAATGATTTCGGCGTTGACGTGACGGTGCTCGAATATGCCGATCGCATTTTGCCGACAGAAGATGAAGACGTGTCAAAAGAAATGGAAAAACTGCTTCGCCGCCGCGGTGTCAACATCGTCACGGGAGCGCGGGTGCTCGCGGAAACGCTCGAAAAAGGAAACGGCGTCACAATCCAAGCGGAGCATCAAGGCGAGCGGAAAACGTTTGCGGCTGACAAGATGCTCGTTTCCGTCGGGCGTCAGGCGAACATTGAAGGGATTGGCCTTGAGAACACCGACATCGTCATTGAAAAGGGATATATTCAAACGAACGAGTTCGGCCAAACGAAAGAAGCGCACATTTACGCGATCGGCGATGTGATCGGCGGTCTGCAGCTCGCCCATGTCGCCGCCCATGAAGGGATCGTCGCCATTGAACATTTAGCCGGGCATAACCCGGCGCCGATTGACTACACGATGGTGCCCCGCTGCATTTACACCCGTCCGGAAGCGGCGGCGGTTGGCTTAACCGAACAAGAGGCGAAAGCGAAAGGCTATGATGTCAAGGTCGGCAAATTTCCGTTTAAAGCCATTGGCAAGGCGCTTGTGTTCGGTGAGGCGGAAGGGTTTGTGAAGCTCATCGCCGACCGGAACACGGACGATCTGCTTGGCGTCCATATGGTCGGGCCGCACGTAACCGATTTGATTTCCGAAGCCGGTCTCGCCCGCGTGCTTGATGCGGCTCCTTGGGAAATCGCCCATGCGATCCACCCGCATCCGACGCTGTCAGAGGCCATGGCGGAAGCGGCGCTGGCGGTCGATGGCAAAGCGATTCATTTTTAACCGATTTCGCCGTATGCGCGCGGCGCGTGATCATTGGTTGACTATGTGAATCTAAGGGAGGTTGTTGCGATGGCGCAAAACCGTCATCAGGCGCTTGGATTAAGCGATGACACGGTGTTGGAAATGTATGAAACAATGCTTCTCGCCCGCAAGCTCGATGAACGGATGTGGCTGCTAAACCGCGCGGGGAAAATTCCGTTCGTCATCTCATGCCAAGGGCAGGAGGCGGCGCAAGTCGGCGCGGCGTTTGCCCTCGACCGGACGAAAGACTATGTCTTGCCGTATTACCGCGATGTGGGCGTTGTCCTGACGTTTGGCATGACGCCGAGAGAATTGATGTTGGCGGCGTTTGCCAAGGCGGAAGACCCGAACTCGGGTGGCCGGCAAATGCCTGGCCATTTCGGGCAAAAGAAAAATCGGATCGTCACCGGTTCATCGCCTGTGACGACGCAAGTGCCGCACGCGGTCGGCTTTGCGCTGGCGGCGAAAATGGAAAAGAAAGATTTCGTCGCCTTCGTCACCTTTGGCGAAGGGTCGTCGAACCAAGGCGATTTCCACGAAGGGGCAAACTTTGCCGGCGTTCATAAACTCCCAGTCATCTTTATGTGCGAAAACAACAAATACGCCATTTCCGTACCGATTTCGAAACAACTCGCGTGCGAAAAGGTGTCGGACCGCGCCATCGGCTATGGCATGCCGGGCTATACGGTCGACGGCACCGATCCGCTTGAAGTGTACCGCGTCGTGAAAGAAGCGGCCGACCGCGCCCGCCGCGGCGAAGGGCCGACGCTCATCGAGGCGGTGACATACCGGCTGACGTCGCACTCGTCGGACGACGACCACCGCGTCTACCGGACGGAAGAAGAGCTCGCCGAAGCGCGCGCCAAAGACCCGATCGTGTCGTTTGCCAACTATTTGAAAGAAACCGGCGTTTTGACCGATGAACAAGATGAAGAAATTCAAGCGCGCGTCATGAAAGAAGTGAACGAAGCGACCGACTATGCGGAGAAGGCTCCGTACGCCGAGCCGGAGCATGCGCTTCGCTACGTGTATGCCGAGGAGTAAGGGGGAATCGACGATGCCTGTTATTTCCTATATTGATGCCGTCACGATGGCGATTCGCGAAGAAATGGAACGAGACCCGCGCGTGTTTGTGTTAGGAGAAGACGTCGGCCGAAAAGGCGGAGTGTTCAAAGCGACGCAAGGATTGTACGAGCAGTTCGGCGAAGAGCGCGTCATCGACACGCCGCTTTCCGAGTCGGCGATCGTCGGCGTCGGCATCGGCGCGGCGATGTACGGCCTGCGCCCGATTGCCGAAATTCAGTTTGCCGATTTTATCATGCCAGCGGTCAACCAAATCATTTCGGAAGCGGCGCGCATCCGCTACCGCTCGAACAACGACTGGAACTGCCCGATCGTCATCCGTGCCCCGTACGGCGGCGGCGTTCACGGCGCTTTGTACCATTCGCAGTCCGTCGAAGCGATTTTCGCCAACCAGCCTGGGTTAAAAATCGTCATGCCGTCGACGCCATACGATGTGAAAGGGCTGCTGAAAGCGGCGATTCGCGACGAAGACCCAGTGCTCTTTTTCGAGCATAAACGCGCCTACCGCCTCATTAAAGGGGAAGTGCCGGAGGACGACTACGTGCTTCCGATCGGCAAGGCGGACGTCAAGCGTGAAGGCGATGACATCACCGTCATCACGTATGGGCTGTGCGTCCATTTTGCCTTGCAGGCGGCCGAGCGCGTCGCCCAAGACGGCATTTCCGTTCACCTGTTGGATTTGCGCACCGTCTATCCGCTTGACAAAGAAGCGATCATCGAAGCGGCGAGCAAAACAGGA
The DNA here is from genome assembly GCF_030414215.1 of Geobacillus zalihae. NCBI lineage: Bacteria > Bacillati > Bacillota > Bacilli > Caryophanales > Anoxybacillaceae > Geobacillus > Geobacillus zalihae. The sequence goes on along the minus strand of NZ_CP129217.1, from coordinate 2,400,468 downwards.
AAAGTGCTGCTCATTACGGAAGACAACAAAGAAGGCAGCGTCATGAGCGAAGTCGCCGCCATTATCGCCGAGCATTGTTTGTTTGATCTCGATGCGCCGATTATGCGCCTCGCCGGCCCGGACGTTCCGGCCATGCCGTATGCGCCGACGATGGAAAAATTCTTTATGATCAATCCAGAAAAAGTCGAAAAAGCGATGCGCGAATTAGCGGCGTTTTGAGGCGAAGACATTGCAGCCAAGATAGGAGGGTATCGATGTGGCCATCGAACAATTGACGATGCCTCAGCTTGGGGAAAGCGTCACGGAAGGCACGATCAGCAAATGGCTCGTTTCCCCGGGCGACAAAGTGAACAAATACGACCCGATCGCTGAAGTCATCACCGATAAAGTGAGCGCGGAAATTCCGTCGTCGTTTGCCGGCGTCATTCGCGAGCTGATCGCCAAAGAAGGGGAGACGCTCCCAGTCGGCGCGCCGATTTGCACGATCGAAGTCGAAGGCGCTGCACCGGCTCCGGAAGCGAAGCCGGCGGATGAAGCGCCGAAAGCAGAAGACAACGCGGAACCAGCCGCTCCGAAACAGACCGGCCGGGCAAACAACGGCCGCTATTCGCCGGCCGTGCTCCGCCTTGCCCAAGAACATGGCATTGACCTTGAACAAGTGAAAGGCACCGGCCTTGGCGGGCGGGTGACGCGCAAAGATTTGCTCAAACTCATTGAGTCCGGCCAAATTCCGAAAGCGGGAGAGGCACCGGCGGCGGAACAAGCGGCGCCAAAAGCGGAACCGAGAACGGAGCAGCCGGCCCCGGCCGCCGCGGCGGCTCAACCGTCTGCCGCTGCCGCGCCAACTGCGCCGCAAGCAGCGCCGGTCAAACTAGCGGCCCCGAACGTCGAAGCCGGAGCGGGCGACATCGAAATTCCGGTCACCCCGGTGCGCAGAGCGATCGCCGCGAACATGCTCCGCAGCAAACACGAAGCGCCGCACGCGTGGACGATGGTCGAAGTCGACGTCACCGACCTGGTCGCCTACCGCGATGCGATCAAAGACGAGTTCAAGCGGCGTGAAGGCTTCAATTTGACGTATTTCGCCTTCTTCGTCAAGGCGGTCGCCCAAGCGCTGAAAGAATTTCCACAGCTGAACTCGACGTGGGCGGGCGATAAGATCATTCAGCGCAAAGACATCAACATCTCGATCGCCGTCGCGACCGATGACGCCTTGTTCGTGCCCGTCATCAAGCACGCCGATGAAAAAACGATCAAAGGCATCGCCCGCGAAATCGCCGAGCTGGCGGCAAAAACGCGCGCCGGCAAACTGCGCCCGGAAGACATGCAAGGCGGTACGTTCACCGTCAACAACACCGGCGCGTTCGGCTCGGTGCAGTCGATGGGCATTATCAACTACCCGCAAGCGGCCATTTTGCAAGTGGAAACGATCGTCAAACGCCCGGTCGTGAAAGACGGCATGATCGCCATCCGCGACATGGTCAACTTATGCTTGTCGCTTGACCACCGCGTCTTGGACGGCCTCATTTGTGGACGCTTCCTCGCCCGCGTCAAAGCGATTTTGGAAAACATGAACAAAGACAACACGCCGATTTATTAACGATTCCCCCATCGCCATCGGTTGGCGGTGGGGGTTTTTGTGTGGCGCGATTTCAAACTTCTTTCACAAATGTGAGGTATAATGAGGGCGGAAACAAACGTGCGAAGGAGAAAAACAAGATGAAACGAGCGAGCGTGTGGATGCTGTTGTGCTGGTTCTTTCTGCTAAGCGGCTGCGTCCATCCGTCGTTTCCCCCGGTGGCCGATTCGCTTTCCGTCGTCATCAGCCTCGATGTCAAAGCGGGAACGGTCACCTTTTTGAACGCGAAAAATGGCAGCAAAATCGCCCGTTGGAACATCAATGAACCGTTTCAAGGCGGGGCGTTGAGCCCAGACGGCCGGACGCTTCTTTTGTACGGACGGGAGCTTGACGGCGTATATCGGTATGATTTGGCGACGGGAAAGCCGCTTTCAGAGTGGAAAACGGGAAGCGGCATCGTCAGCGCGGCCCCGTCCCCGGATGGCCGTACGTGGTTTTTCGGCGACAGCGAACATCACGCGGTGCGCGTTGTGAGCCGGGGCGGAAAAGAGATCGCCCGCCTTTTGGTCGGACGCTCCCCGATGACGCTGCTTGTCAATCGCCAAGGAACGGAGATGTATGCCATCGACTTTCAAGACGGCCGCGCTTTTGTCATTGATCCGAGGCGCCTTCGTGTCATTCGCTCATTTTCGGTGCCGAAGATGGCGTTAGGTGGATTGATGCGCGAGCAGCAAGGGGAATTGTGGGTCGGCGGACATGGAAGCGGAAGCAAGGTGGAGACCAATATCCATGTCTATTCACTTCGAGACGGCCGCTTGTTGCGGACGGTTGCTGCGCCGGTCATGCCGGTCGATTTCGTCGAAACGGGCCGCGGCGTGTTTGTGCTAAGCCACGGTTCGAACACGGTCTATCAATTTTCGCCAAGCGGGAAGCGGCTCGGCTCCATCTCTGTCGGCGCCAATCCATTTGCGATGGAAGCGGCGTTGGGCCGTTTGTATATCGCGAGCTATGACAGCGATGAAATTATCGTGGTCGATGAGGCGACGTTGCGTCCGCTTGTCCGTTGGAAAACAGGGGATGGCCCGCTGCAGCTATTCATTCGGGAGGGACGAACATGAGCGAACGAACCGTTTTAATCGTCGATGATGAAGAAGAAATGCGCCTGCTCGTTGGCATGTATTTGGAAAACGCCGGCTTTCGCTGCCTCGAAGCAGGGGACGGGGAAGAAGCGCTGGTGCTGCTTTCGCAACATCCGGTTGATGCCGTGCTGTTGGACGTCATGATGCCAAAACAGGACGGATTCGCCGTCTGCGCCCGCATCCGCGAGCAGTCGGACGTGCCGATTTTGTTTTTGACCGCGCTTGGCGAAGAATGGGACAAAGTGAAAGGATTGAAGCTGGGAGGCGACGATTACATCGTCAAACCGTTCAGCCCGGGAGAGCTCATCGCCCGCCTTGAGGCGGTGCTGCGCCGGGTGCAGCGCGTCCGCGAGCACGACGGACGGCTGCAATTTGGCGACCTTGCCATCGACGAAAAAGGCCGAACCGTGACCGTTGGCGGCAAACCGGTGAAATTGACGTTGAAAGAGTTTGAGCTGTTGCTGTTTTTGGCGAAGCACCGCGGTCAGGTGTTCAGCCGCGACAACTTGCTCGTCAAAGTGTGGGGATATGATTATACAGGAAACGCCCGCACGGTCGATACGCATGTGAAAACGCTGCGCATGAAGCTGAAAGACGCCGCTCGCCATATCCAAACCGTCTGGGGCATCGGCTACAAGTTTGAGGGATGAACATGAAACGGCTTCGGTTAGGACAAAAACTATGGCTGTCGATCGGCGCCGCGGTCGTGGTGACGCTGGCGTTTTCTTTTGGTCTTCTCAATTATTTTTACCGGACGGTGTACATGAAAGAAGTTGAGCGAACGTTGATCGCGGAAGGGACGAGCCTCGCCCGCGACTATCGCGGCGGGGCGGTGACGGAGGCATATCGCCGTCAAATCGAATGGTATGACGAAAAATCAACGGCCACGATCTTGTTGATTGACAACCCGCGCGAACTGAGCGCCTGCTTTCCGTTTCCGGTCCACTATGACGCGTTAGTCAGCGGCCGCGACCGGGAAACATTGTTAGCCGGGAAGCCTGTTGTCAAAACGGGATACGAAAAGCGGTTCGGCCGCCGCGTGATGGCGGTCGTCGTTCCGCTTTTGGACGGCAAGCGGCTTGAAGGAGCGATTTACTTGTATTTGCCGTTAGCCGACGTTCAGGAAGCAACGAAGCGGGCGGCCGCCGCGTTTTGGCCGTTGGCCGCCATATTCGCCGCCGCGCTTTTGGTTGTCGGCCGACGGATGGTGCGGCAGATGACCGAGCCGCTGCAGGCGATGGAACAAGCGGCAGAACGCATGGCGGAAGGACGCTACGAAGCGGACATCCCCGTGCGGAGCGATGATGAAATCGGCCGCCTGGCGGAGGCGTTCAACCAAATGGCGGACGCCATTGCCAAAGAAGACGAGCGGAAGCGCGAGTTTTTAGCGAACGTCTCGCATGAGCTGCGCACGCCGCTCAGCTATATGAAAGGATACAGCGAAGCGCTCCTTGCTGGCCTCGCGAAAACGAAGGAAGAAGAAAAGGCGTACCTTCGCCTCATCCACCGCGAAACGGAGCGGATGGAGCGGCTGGTGCGCGATCTTCTTGACCTGGCGCGCCTTGAAGGGCAAAGCGTGCCGCTCGAGCGCGAGCCGGTGGCGTTCGCCCAAGTGATCGAAGATGTCATCGCCACGTACGAACCGATCGCCGCGCAAAAGCGGATCGAGCTGGCGTGCGAGTTGGACTATGACATCATCGTCAACGGCGACGCCGACCGGCTCGAACAAGTCGTGCGCAACTTGCTTGACAACGCCATCCGCTACACCCCAGAAGGCGGTGTGGTGACGGTGCGGCTTTCCCGCTTGTCGGAAGCGGAAGGCGAGCTTGTCGTCCAAGATACGGGCAAAGGCATTCCAAAAGACCAGCTCCCGTTTCTCGGCCAGCGCTTTTTCCGCGTCGATCGCGCCCGCACTCGCAAAGAAGGCGGCACCGGCTTGGGGCTTGCCATCGTCAAACAAATCGTCTCTCTTCATGATGGCTCGATTCGGTTCGACAGCGACCTTGGACGCGGGATGACCGTATTCGTCCGCCTGCCGCTCGTTCGGGAAGAGGAATAAACATCGTTCAAGACACAGGAATGGATGGTGTATAATCAATATAAAATTAGGAGGCAGGTGGAGGATATGGGTTCACCAGAAAAGGAACAGGCCCCTATGACGTACAAAGAGTATGCGACATGGCCGGAAGGAAAACGGTGCGAGGTGTTGGATGGGAACATCATCAGCATGGCGCCGTCGCCGACACCGGAACATCAATCCGTTTCGCTCCAACTTTCCATTGAATTCGGGATGCATCTTCGTGGGAAGGATTGCCGCGTGTTGGCCGCCCCGATCGATGTGTATCTTTTCGAAGATCATCGAAAGGGATGGATGGATGAAAACGTCCGAAACTGGGTATGCCCCGATCTTGTCGTCATCTGCGACCAAAACAAAATTCAAAAAAACCGCATTGTCGGGGCTCCGGATTTGGTCGTCGAGATCTTGTCCCCCGCCACGGCCAAAATCGACCGGATGGACAAACGGATCGCGTACGAGCGGGCCGGGGTGAAGGAATATTGGATCGTTGACCCGGCGAATCAAGTGGTGGAAGTGTATTTGCGCGGAAAAACAGGAAGATTGGAACTTCATGGAGTGTACAACCGGGATGACGCCGTTTTGGTTCATGTATTGAAGGATTTCGTGATCGATTTGCGAAACATTTTCCAATGAATAAATGGCAGTTGAGATTTTCGCTAAGCGGCGATTTGGAGGGGGACGAGGGAGCATCGTCCAAGAGAGCATGCAACAACGCCCTCTTCCTTTCATGTTTTTTCAGGGCTTCTTGGAGGATTTGTGAATCGTTGAGATGGTGTTGTTTCGCCAAGTCATCGAGCCATTTCGGGATCGTTCATGTTTTTTTGACCGCTTTGTTTTCCATTTCATGGCGAAATGGTGGCATCAGCAAGTTGTTTGCCTTTTTGTTCATTGCCCAAACGCGGCCGATGTACTACAATAAACATAGAAACCGTTTTTTCCCACACGAAGCGTCATCAGCGTTTCGTTCTGAGCAGACGGGTTCGAGAGGGAAAGGTGCGGCTTGAAAAGAAAGCGGTTTCTTATGTCTGGAAGGCAAAGGGGGATCGGAATGAGCGATGTCGCAAAGATGAAGGAAGCGGCGTTTCCGGCTCCGAGGGTGGAGGAGTGGGAGCGGGAAGCGGAAAAGTCGCTGAAAGGCAAGCCGCTCGAGCGGCTTGTATCGATGACGTACGAAAACATTGCGGTCAAACCGCTCTATACGCGCCGCGATGTGGAGGCGCTCGGCCCGCTTGAGCAGTACCCGGGCTTTGGCCGCTATGTGCGCGGGGCGCGGCCGGAAGGGTATCGGGGCGAGCCGTGGAAGGTGAGCCAGGAGATTTCGGCAGCGAGCCCGTCCGACTGGAACGAGGCAGTGAAGCACGACTTGGAGCGGGGGCAGACGGAAATCCATCTTGCCCTTGGTCGGCTGCCGTTTGCCGTCGAGTCGGTTGATGATGTGGCGGCGATGTTTGATGGCGTGCCGCTCGATCGCTATTCGCTCCGTGTGGACGCCGGGGCGCGGTCGCTTTCGTTTTTGGCGCTGCTTGTCGCTTATTTTAAGGAACAGGGAGTGCCGCTATCGAGCGTACGGGGCGCGATCGGCATGGATCCGCTCGGAGCGTGGGCGGAACAGGGGACGCTCCCGTGTTCGCTTTTGCGGCTGTATGATGAAATGGCGGAAGCAACGAAGTGGACGAAGGAACAGATGCCTGCCGTCCGCACGATTTTGGTGCGCGGCGAGCCGTACCATAACGGCGGGGCGAACGCCGTGCAGGAGCTGGCGTTTGCGCTGGCGGCGGCGGTCGAGTACATCCGCGCCGGGCTGGATCGGGGGCTGACGGTGGATGACATCGCGACACGGATGCAAGCGTCGTTTGCGGTTGGGGCGGACTTTTTTATGGAAATCGCGAAACTGCGGGCGGCGCGGCGGTTGTTTGCTCAAGTGATGGAGGCGTTTGGCGGCGGTGAATCAGCAAGGCGGATCGAGCTGCATGTGCGCACGTCGCCCTTTACGAAAACGGTGTACGACCCGTATGTGAACATGCTCCGAGCGGCGGCGGAAGCGTTTGCGGCCGTTGTCGGTGGCGCCGATGGCGTGCACGTGTCGCCGTTTGACGAGGCGATCGGACTCGCCGATGAGTTTTCTCGGCGCATCGCCCGCAACACGCAGCTCATTTTGCTCGAAGAGGCGCATGTGGCGAACGTCATCGATCCGGCAGGCGGCTCGTATTATGTGGAAACGTTGACCGCCAAGCTCGCCGAAGAAGCGTGGAAGCTGTTCCAGCGTGTGGAGGAAAAAGGCGGCATGGCGAAGGCGCTCGAAGACGGCTTCGTGCAGACGGAAGTGGAAGCGGTCGCCAAGCGGCGGCTGGATCGTGTCAAGACGCGGAAGGAAAGAATCGTTGGCACGAACGTGTACGCCAATTTGGAGGAAACGCCGGTCGAAAAACCGAAGCAAGACGCAGCGAACGTGGCGCCGCCGCTGAATGAAAAGCGGGTGGCCGAGATTCGCAGCGCGCTTGTCGGCGGAAAGTGGATGGAAGCGGCGATTCGTGCGGCCCGCCGTCGAGCAACCGCTCGGGAGATCGCAGCGGCGCTTGCTGACGGAAACGCGTCCATCCGCATTGCGCCGATTCACGCATGGCGCTTGGCCGAGCCGTTTGAGCAGCTGCGGAAGGCAGCCGAGGAGTATGCCGAACGCACGGGAAGCCGGCTTTCCGTTCACTTGATCAATATCGGGCCGCTTGTCCGCCATCAGGCGCGCGCCGATTTCATCGCCGGGCTGTTTGCGGCCGGCGGGGTGGCGGCTGAGCGGAGCGATGGCTTTGCCTCGGTCGCGGAAGCGGTCGAATGGGTGCAAAGCACGAGCGGGACGCATTATATCGTGTGCGGCGCCGATGACGATTACCCGGCGTTCGTTCCAGCGTTGGCTCGGGCGTTTAAGCAAGCCAAGCCGAACGCGAAGCTGTATGTCGCCGGAAAGCCGCCGGAAGAGCTTGAGAGAACGTACGCGGACGCGGGCGTGGACGGATCGATTCATCTCGGTTCGAACGCGTACGAGGTGATCGTGGCGTTTCTAACGGAAAGAGGGGTGGCGCTTGATGGCGAAGTACGTTGATTTTGCCAACATGACGCTTTCCGCCATAGCGGCCGATGTGGATGAGAAACAGTGGAGAGACGCGGTGGAGCGGCGCGTGCAAGCGTCGATCGATGAGCTGTTGTTTCAGACGAACGAACACATTGCGGTGAAGCCGCTTTATACAAAGGAAGACATCGATGGGCTTGATTTTCTTGATTCTATGCCCGGCTTGCCGCCGTACTTGCGCGGGCCGTACCCGACGATGTACGTCGTGCGGCCGTGGACGATCCGCCAATACGCCGGCTTTTCGACCGCCGAGGAGAGCAACGCCTTTTATCGGCGCAACTTGGCGATGGGGCAAAAAGGGTTGTCGGTCGCCTTTGACCTGGCCACCCATCGCGGCTATGACTCCGACCATCCGCGCGTCGTCGGCGACGTCGGCAAAGCAGGGGTGGCCATCGATTCGGTGCTCGATATGAAAATTTTGTTTGACGGCATCCCGCTCGACCAAATGTCGGTGTCGATGACGATGAACGGGGCGGTGCTCCCGATCATGGCGTTTTACATCGTCACCGCCGAAGAGCAGGGAGTGACGCAAGACAAACTGTCCGGCACGATTCAAAACGATATTTTGAAAGAATATATGGTGCGCAACACGTACATTTATCCGCCGGAGATGTCGATGCGCATCATCGCCGACATTTTCGCCTATACGGCCAAATACATGCCGAAGTTCAACAGCATCAGCATTTCCGGCTACCATATGCAGGAAGCCGGGGCGCCGGCCGATCTGGAGCTGGCGTACACGCTCGCCGACGGGCTTGAGTACGTGCGCACCGGCTTGAAAGCGGGCATTGACATCGACTCGTTCGCGCCGAGGCTGTCGTTTTTCTGGGCGATCGGCATGAACTACTTTATGGAAGTGGCGAAACTGCGGGCGGCGCGCCTCATGTGGGCGAAAATGATGAAAACGTTCAATCCGAAAAATCCGAAATCACTCGCTCTCAGGACGCATTCGCAAACGTCGGGTTGGAGCTTGACTGAGCAAGATCCGTTCAACAACGTCGTGCGCACGCTCATCGAGGCGCACGCGGCGGCGATGGGGCATACGCAGTCGCTCCATACGAACGCCTTGGATGAAGCGATCGCCTTGCCAACCGACTTCTCGGCGCGCATCGCCCGCAATACGCAGCTGTACTTGCAGGAAGAAACGGGCATTTGTCGGACGATCGACCCGTGGGCCGGTTCGTATTACGTCGAGACGTTGACGAACGAGTTGATGAAGCGGGCGTGGGCGCATATCGAAGAAATCGAAAGCTTAGGCGGGATGGCGAAAGCCATTGAAACCGGCATCCCGAAAATGCGCATCGAAGAAGCGGCGGCCCGCCGCCAAGCGCGCATCGATTCAGGAGCGGAAACGATCATCGGCGTCAATAAATACCGCCCGGAAAAAGAAGAGCCGATCGACATTTTGGAAGTCGACAACACCGCCGTGCGCCAGCGGCAAATCGAGCGGCTGAACGAGCTAAAGGCGACGCGCGACAACGAGCAGGTCGAAGCGGCGCTTGACGCCATCACGAAAGCGGCGGAAACGGGCGAGGGGAACTTGCTCGAGCTTGCTGTCCAAGCGGCGCGCGTCCGGGCGACGCTCGGGGAAATTTCGTATGCGATCGAAAAAGTGGCGAGCCGTCATCGCGCCGCCATCCGCTCGATCAGCGGCGTTTACAGCTCGGAATACAAAAACGAAGCGCAGCTGGAACGGGTGAAGCGACGGGTTGAGCAGTTCGCCGAACTCGAAGGACGCCGCCCGCGCATCTTGATCGCGAAAATGGGGCAGGACGGCCATGACCGCGGGGCGAAAGTCATCGCCACGGCGTTTGCCGATTTAGGATTTGACGTCGACATCGGCCCGCTCTTCCAGACGCCGGAAGAAACGGCGCGCCAGGCGGTCGAAAACGACGTGCACGCTGTCGGCATCAGCTCGCTCGCCGGCGGGCATAAAACGCTCGTGCCGCAGCTTGTGGCGGAGCTTGAAAAACTCGGCCGCGGCGACATTCTCGTTTTTGTCGGCGGCGTCATCCCGCCGCAAGACTACGCGTTTTTGTATGAGCACGGCGCCGCCGCCATCTTCGGGCCGGGAACCGTGATTCCGGAGTCAGCGGAAAAGGTGTTGGAGGAAATTTACGCCCGGCTTGGCTATGAGGAAGTGAACCAATGAACGGCGAAGAGAAACGGCGGGAACAGGAAAGCGGCCAGAGCGCAGCTTCGGACGGGCAGCCGCGGCGCCCGGAATGGGCGGACGACAATGGCTTGTCGTCGTACGTGCAAGCCGAGCGCCCGCCGGCGCCAAAGCGGGTCGTGAGACGGAAAGAGCGGTCGGTCGAAGAGTACGTCCAAGGGGTGCTCGCCGGCGACCGCACCATTTTGGCGCAGGCGATTACGCTTGTCGAAAGCAATGCGTCTAGGCATATGGATCTTGCCCAGCAAGTGCTCAATGAACTGCTTCCGCACGTCGGCCGCTCGATTCGCATCGGCGTCACCGGCGTGCCGGGGGCGGGAAAAAGCACGTTCATTGAAGCGTTTGGCACGTTTTTATGCGAGCAAGGGCACCGTGTCGCGGTGTTAGCCGTCGACCCGACAAGCTCATTGACCGGCGGCAGCATCCTTGGCGACAAAACGCGGATGGAGGCGCTTGCCCGCCATCCGCACGCCTTCATCCGTCCATCTCCATCCGGTGGGGCGCTTGGCGGCGTGCATCGGAAAACGCGCGAGACGATGATGCTGTGCGAAGCGGCCGGCTATGACATCATCCTCGTCGAGACGGTCGGCGTCGGGCAAAGCGAGTTTGTCGTCCGCGGGATGGTTGACTTTTTCCTGCTGCTCGCCTTAACCGGCGCCGGCGATGAGCTGCAAGGCATGAAGCGCGGCATCATGGAGCTGGTCGACGCCATCGTCATCAACAAGGCGGACGGCGATAATAAAGAAAAAGCGCGGATGGCGCAAAACGAATACAACCAGTTTCTCCATTACCTCCGCCCGGCCACGCCCGGCTGGGAGACGAAAGCATACACATGCTCGGCGCTGTTGGGCGAAGGGATCGCCGACATGTGGCGCGTCATTCAAACGTTTGTCGAAACGACAAAGCGATCCGGCGTCTTTTTTGACCGCCGCCGCCAGCAGCAAAAAGACTGGATGCACGCCATGATCAAAGAATATATCGAAACGCGCTTTTTCGCCGACCCGATCGTGAAAGAAAAGCTCCCGATGCTCGAGAACAGCGTCATTTCCGGCGCCAAGCCGGTCACCGCCGCCGTCCGCGAGCTGATTGAAGCATACGAACGGAGCCTCGGCGGCGAAGTATGATATGATAAAGGCAAACCGAAGGAGGTGTTGAGATGTTCCAATTTCAATTTCCGCTCTATCACGACATCGTCGAACAAGCGCGGCGTGAAGCGGTCGAAGCCGGATTTGAAGAGCTACGCACGCCGGAAGACGTCGATGCGGCATTCCGCCGTCCGGGCACCACGCTTGTCCTCATCAACTCCGTATGCGGCTGCGCCGGCGGCATCGCCCGTCCCGCAGCGGCCCATGCCGTTCACTACGACAAGCGCCCGGACCATTTGGTGACCGTCTTTGCCGGCCAAGACAAAGAAGCAACCGCCCGCGCGCGCGAATATTTTGTCGGCGAGCCGCCATCCTCGCCGTCGTTCGCCTTGTTAAAAGACGGGAAATTGTGCGCCATGCTGCACCGACACGACATCGAAGGGCACGAACCGGTCGCTGTCGTGCAAAAGCTGCAGGCGCTGTTCGATGAATATTGTGAGGAAGTGTGAAAGGAGAACCCGAAGTTCGAAAAGGGACTTCGGGTTTTTGCATGACCATTATTGTTTGTGATAATATAAAAAGAGATCAGAGACAGGCAAACAGCAGTGCATATGATCATCATTTTAGCAGGCTTCTCTTGCGATCAACTTTTTCTCTTGTTTCTATCAAAAACCAAAAACTAAAAAAAGGATCATCTTTTATGGAGTTATATGATGTTAGTCATTGGAAAAAAGATGAGGAGCGGCAAGCTTCTGGGACAAGAGAGAAGTTTTGGTTAATTAATCCAGATAATAAACGTCGGTATCTATTTAAAGGCTCTTCACCACAACATGTACTTGACAAGCAATACGGTTTCCTGCCCAAAGATGTGCAAAAATCACTGATTTGTTGATTTTCCCTCACAAGCGTAAATAGAGTATGTTCAGAAAAAATCAAGTACAACTTTTGGTGAAGAGCCTATTTAAAATTCCTAAGGAAAATACTGGGGAAGCGTGGGCAGAGGTTGTTGCATCCAAAATCGGCCAACATATAGGGTTAGATATGATGAAGGCCGATTTAGCTGTTTACGATGGAACAATAGGTATTTTATCTGAAAATTTCGTCTTATATAATGAGGAATTTTATGAAGGTGGCGATTTGTTCTTTACAATTGAAGAGAGTTTTGATCGCCGCAATTTAAAACATTATCATTTTCTGAATGTAATAAAAGTGTTGTCTGGATTTCATCTTGAAAAAGAATTTGTCCAAATCCCTGTATTTGACGCGCTAATCGCCAATCAAGATCGTCACTGTGATAACTGGGGGATTATTGTTCACCACACTAGCTGCAAGCTTGCACCTATATAAGTTGAAACTTTGTTTTACATCCAGTAGAGCGCCCGCCGCATTCTACCAAACTGACTTGTATGAAGGAAAACAGAATCGAGCAATCGGAAAATCTTTATTACAACTTATATATATATGATAACGGGGCGTCGCTAAGATACCAATTGAAGGAAGAACGTATTCTAAAAATGTTTCAAGATCAGAGAATGTTCGAAGCTTTTACAAATCGGAGTTTTTCTTTAATCGGACTTCCTCATAAGAAGAAGCCTAAATATAAAGAATTACTAAGTTTCATTTATGAATTGTATCCAAAAGAAATGAAGAAGGAAATTGATCGTATCAGTCAAATAAATGAGCAACAAGTCACAACTGTTTTAGATGGTGTTTCAGAAAATGTCATGAGTAAAATTTACAAAGAATGGGTATTAAAATTATTACAGTATCGAAAAGAATGGCTCGTAAATTGGTATATGGAGGTGAAATAAGCGATGCGCCCTTTTGTGCTTTGGTTAATTTGGCAAAATGAATGTACTCGGCAGCGATATCATATTGGAAACTTATTACACGATGGGGATAAGTATGTATTTTATTATGAACGCAGCAGGAAGAGAAGAGGACTGTTCGAAGCACTAGAAAACGGTTATCAACCTCATTTGTCGTTTCCGGATATAGGAAAAAAATACGTTTCTAACAGATTGTTCGGGCCTTTTGAGCGGCGTTTGCCTGACCGGCGCCGTCCGGATTTTTTAGAAATTTTGCGGACATACGGCTTGCCGCGCGATTGTACAGATATGGATATGTTGCGAGCGACTGGTGGTAAACTTGCGACAGATTCTTATGAATTTGTAGCGCCAATTTATGTATGGGGAAATCATTTCGATTTTGATTTTTATGTCGCCGGTTGGAGGTATTATGAGGGAGATCAAGTGGTTCAACATCTTAAAGTGGGAGATGAGGTGCATTTTCGGTTAGAGCCGGAGAATAGGCAAGATTCTAAAGCAGTAGAAGTGTTAACAGATGAAGGGTGTAAGCTAGGGTATATTCCTGCTTTCTATAGCGAGTTTATGTTTAACCTTATTCAAAACAACGGGCGTTATATGGCGAGAATTGAATCAATTCATGTTGAGGCTTTTCCTCAGCGCAAAGTAAATATAAGTGTCTACGGCGAGTTCCTTCCGTCTTATCAGACGCAAGATCTCGATATGTTGCATCAAATATCGTTAGAAGTGATTTAGTCTGTTCACTGTTTTCTGAAGTGAGCATGTTTGATTTCAGATGAATGAATATGTCCACGAAATCGAAGCGCTGCTGCAAAACATCAAAGAAGAAGTGATCGACCGTGATGTATGGAATGAGCCCGACCGTGTTTGAACGGCTGATGGCGTATTTCGCGGGCGAAGAAGATATACAAAAAGTCGTTTTGTTCGGCTCGCGGGCGCGCGGCATGGCCCGCTACAACTCGGACATTGACTTGTGCATTGACTAGACCGGAAAACAGAAGTGGAAAATCAAAGAGGATCTTGACGAGATTGTCGGCATTTACTCATGTGATGTGCTCTTTTTCGACGCGCTGAACGAAGCGATCCGGCGCGAAATCGAGCGCGACGAGAAGACGATTGATGACAAAGCCCGCTCATAAACTATTTTTGTTTAGGATGGTCTGTCCCGTATCGGGGAGATGAGGTGGGGGCTGTACGGGTGTGTCCAACGAACGGAGACCACACCAGCAAGCCCCCACATTCCTCTGTTGGGTTCCGCCCTCGTTTACCAAAACTCCCGTCCAATCAAAACGGCGGCGATCACAATGCCCGCCCCCAGCCACATCATGGGGAGAAGGAGGGACAGCGAATCGGCCGGCGCTTGAAACAAAAACAGATGTGGCCACGGCATGAACGTTCCTTGCGTTGCGACTTCCATAAACGTATAGACCGCGATGACGGACAAGGCGACATCCAGGCTGCCAAAGACGCCTAACAAGGCAAGCCCAATCAACTGGTAAAACAAAAACAACAGAAACAGGTGCCCCAACACGGGAGCGGTGAGAAACATCGTTCCTTGAATCCCTATGACCGCCGCGACAAGAAGAGCGATGCATCCCCCATGCAAAACGGCATAGCGGACCAAGTCGAAGACGACCGCTTTCCGGTAATGCCATACCAACGCGTCTTTCGCCCCTTCGTCGTACAAATGGCGGTACAAAAAGACGAGATGCCATCCGGCGATCGGCACGGCAATGCCTTGGATGACGGTGTACGGCAAAAACGGTTCGTCGGAGCGGGCGGACAAGACCGCCATCAACCCGACGCACAGCCCATACACGAGAAACGGAAACCAGTACAATCGGCCGAGCAAGCGGCGGTCAAAAGAAAAATGATGGGCGATCGTTTTTTTATCCATGCGCTTCCGCCTCTTTCAACAACGCCAAATATCCGTCCATCAGCCGCGGGGCGACAGGCCGGCCGATGGGTTGTTCGGACAAGACGCGCACGACGACGTGGGAAGGCTCTTCGCTCATTTGAACGACTTCGTTGGCGGCCATGATCGAGTCGAGTTCCGCAAACGGCACCTCCAACTCATACGTATAAGGGGCGGCTTTTTGCTTGAGCTCATCGGGACTGCCTTCAAACAGCACCACGCCGCGGTCCAACACCCCGATTTTCGTGCACAGAAATTCAATGTCCTCGACAAGGTGCGAAGAGATGACGATCGTATGATCGTGCCCCAGCCGCTTCAACAAATTGCGAAACCGCACGCGCTCGCGGATGTCAAGCCCGGCCGTCGGCTCATCAAACAGGAGGATGGACGGCTCCCGAAGCAGCAGCATGGCAATGCCCACCCGCCGCCGCATGCCGCCGGACAGCTCGCGCATTTTTTTGTTGAGGTGCGAAGACAAGTTGACTTGTTCGATGACCTTCTCGATTTTGGAGCGGCAGGCGGCGGGATGTTCCCCTTGCAAGACAGCGAGATGCTCAAGCACTTCATACATCGTCAGCTCGGGATACATCATAAACTCTTGCGGCAAATAGCCGATCTCGTTCACCCGCTTCACTCTCGTGCCCGTGCTGATCGGCTCGTCTCCGAGCGACACCCGTCCGGCATTGAACTCCAACAGTCCGGCCACAATGCGCATCAACGTCGTCTTGCCGGCGCCGTTTGGCCCCAGCAAGCCGTACACGCCGGAGAGGGTGAGGGAGACATCGGATAAAATCGGCTTCTTTTTCACGATTTTCGTCAATCCTTCAATGACGACCGCCAACGCCGTTCACCTCCTGCATCATCTCCAAGATGCGGTCCCATGTCCAACCGTCGTCCATGTTCGCATACCATGTCCGCAAACATCGTTGCTTTTGGTCGACATCCAGCGGCTGAAACGCCTGATAAATGGCTTCAATTTGCTTCTTTACGGATGACGGCTGCGACTCGAACCACTCGCTTTTGGAGCTCCAGTCGATCACCGAAAGGCCTTGTTTTTGCATCAGCCAGCGGGTGGCCAGCGAAATCCACTCGTTGTACATGATCCGCGATCCTTTCGGCGGAACCGAAAGACGGAGCATTTTTTCATAATAATCTCGTTCCATATGATAGGTGCCAATCGAAAAAAAATTCGTGTTATAGACAAGATGGTCATGGGCCATAAACGAGGATAGCCCCGAGCTGGAGAACACAATCTTGTTCGGCAGCGATGAAACCGCCGTGGATGCGATTTGTTGTACATGATGAAACGTTTTTTTTAACTGGCGGATGACCGTCGGCGCCCGTTCCGCCATGTGCGGCCAGTCAGCGGGGTAGGTGATCTCATATCCTTGATCGACGAGTTGATGCCCTTGCCCTTTGATCAAGGTGACCGCCTGCGCTTTCCCTCGGTAAACCGTCCCCCGCTTTGGCACATTGCAAAACAGCACATCGCCGTCCACGTTCAAGGTAAAGGTGTACGTTTCATTCGGAACGAATTGATCGGTGAACGCCCCATCCCAAGCTCTCGTTCCCGCCACCCGATATTCATAAGCCCGATACATGTGCGAAGCCCTCCTTTTCGGATACCACGCCCGATCCGCCAACAGGACGATGCGGCCGTTCGTGTACGGAATGAGCGCCGTATCGACGATCTCATAGGAAAAGGTGAGCGTCGAGGTGCGTTTCGGCAGCCGCACGGTCACGAGATCGCCGTTTCTCGTAAACGTGACGGGCTGGTGGTCCGCTTCAATCGAGTGGAGCGGATACAAATGGTACAGTTGAAACGTGGGCCGGTTCGTGTCCAACTGGGACAAGGCCACGCGCACGACCGCGCGCGATCCATGCAAAGAAATGTCATACGACTGGATACGGTAGCGCAAATCGGCTTTCGTCTCTTGTTTCATCTGGCGGTATTCCTCGAGTTCGGTCGTCTGATCGGCCCGAGTGAACGCCTTGGTGTTCGTTTGCAAGGAGTGGTAGGCGGTTAGGACGATCAGAAACGGGAAGACGAGAAATGCTTTCAAGACGGCGTTTCGCTCCTTTCTCGTCTGCGTAAAGCGGATCGACGACAACAACGCCAACCCGACAAGGGAAAGAAACCATGCGGCCCATTTCCATTCCCCGCCGCGGTCGACCTCAAACCCGATGTAGGAATCATACGCCTGTTGAATGGCGTGTTTTCCGATAAACAGCAGCGACGTCCAGTCGCGGGCATGAACGGTTTGGGACAAATCGATGAACAGCTCAGTCGTCATCGGGCCGGTCAGGATCCATACAAGCAACATAGCGAAAAAACTGACCTTTTTCGTTTCCAACAGCAGCGCGATGATGACGCCGTACAGAACGGTGAGCACGAGCGGTCCAAACTGGTAGACGGCGAGAAACCGAAGCAGCGACCAATACAGATCCGAAGGCTCCACCCCAACGAAGAGATACACGAGTGAAAAAACGCCGTAGCTCATCATCAGCATGATCCCTTGGCACAGCGCATGAACCGCCAGCAAGGCGCTCATTTTCTCCAGCAAAATCCGGTAGCCGTCGGCGAACCATGACGAAACGCCGTAACGAAGCTCGTTGGAGTAGAGAAAGTAGAACCATACGATGTAAAAGAGCGAAACGATTTGAACAAGCATGAACACTTCAGAAGGCAAATCTCCAGAGTATTCCATGCCTGCATTCATATCGTCTGAAAAGAATAAAACGAACCTGACAAGCAGCAAAACAAAAAATAGGATGCTGGCGCCAACGTATAACTTGCTTTTCAACAATCGTTTCCAATAAAAAACAAACAGCCATTTCCACCTCATCACCGATCAACCGCTTTCTTTCTGAGAAGTTGACAAATGAAAAATGCGGTCAGGGATCTCCGCATTCTTTTTTAGGCGTATCCCTGACTTCCTCATCATCCGGATTCGGCATCGTTATTTGACCGTAATGGTCACGTATCCTCTTGAACCAACCGTTTGGCCAACAATTTGGCCATAATACTTATCGTCTTTGGTTTGTGGAAAACTGCGCGTTTCTTCTTGACCAGGATTGAGCCAGTTGGTGGAGGCGACGACGCTGTCGGGCCACCAATTGATCAATTTGTAAGCATAGCCTTTCGTTTGGATGGTAAGCCGTTATTTGCCGCCAAACGTCAATGATCCCCTATCTGCTTTTATTGAGGTTTCCGATCTCCTTTGCTGATCCAGACAATGGTGATGAATGCTGCTAGAAAGATGGACAGCGTTAACATGATGAATTTGTTGATGAGCATCGGTTCCCAAACCGGCGGCTCGAACAAAAAGATATGCGGCCAGGGCATGAACGTTCCTAATGTGGCCACTTCAAGCACCGTATAAATAAAAATGACTGTCAGTGCGATATTGGTGTTTTTTGTAAGAACAAGGGAGGCAGTGCTGAAAAATAGGTAAAAGAACGTCAATAGAATGAAATGAATGAGATTCAAAAAAGACAAAGAAGAAACTCCATATTTCCACATGAATGCCCCGCTTAGCACGACAACCCCCAACAAATGGATGAAAGAATAACGTACAATATCGATCCAAACCCATTGCCTATAGTAAGGGACAAGCGTCTCTTGCGCTCCGTCTTCATACAGTTCGCCGAACCGATAGATGAGGCACCAGCCGGAAAACGGGATGAACAGCCCTTGGATGATAATCACATTGTCGTAAATACTTGGCGATTTGCGGGGAACAAGCAAAATAAGCAACAGAGATAGGATGAACATCGCTGGTGGGATAAAAAAGGCTCCGCCCATTGTCTTGCGGTCAAACACGAATGCGGTTCGCATCCATTCGATGTAAGCTTTCATCTTGGTTCCCCTCTCCTGACAACAGCCAAATATCCGTCGATCAATCGCGGCGCCACCCGTCTCCCCCCTGTTCCCCCGTTTTTGGAAAATACTCGCGCGTGAATGCCATCCTCTTCTTCGAGAAGCTGCACCACTTCTCGCGTTGCGATCAAGTCATCCAATTCTTCGGGGTGTATGCAATATTCCCATACGCAGCCTTTTGCGCGGGACTTCAGCTCAGACGGCGTGCCTTCAAACAACACTTGCCCTTGTTTTAAAACCCCAATTTTGGTGCACAAAAACTCAATGTCTTCCACAATGTGCGAAGAAATGACAATCGTATGCTCGGAACCAAGCTGTTTGAGCAGATGGCGAAAGCGGATTCGCTCTTCAATATCCAAGCCGGCCGTCGGCTCGTCAAACAGCAAGATGGACGGCTTTCGCGTCAATAAATGAGCAATTCCCACCCGTCGCCGCATTCCCCCGGACAGCTCGGACATCTTTTTCGTCTCATGGCCGTTCAAGTTCACTTTTTGAATTGCTTCGGCAACGGCCGCGTGCCGTTCGCCTTTGTCCATCATTCCTTGCAATAAAGCGAGATGGTCAAGCGCTTCTTCGACCGTAATGTTTGGATAAACCATGAAATCTTGCGGCAAATAACCGATCCGTTCATGAGCTTTCACATATTTTCCTTTGGTGCAGCTTCGTTCGTCGATCGCCACCTGCCCTTCATCCATGGGTGTCAAGCCGGCCAATATTTTCATCAATGTCGTCTTGCCGGCTCCGTTCGGTCCGACTAACCCGTAAATCCCCTCTATGCAGAGCGATACGTTCGATAAAATGAGTTGTTTTTTGATTCGTTTCGTGACGCTGGATACATGGATCATGTTTGTCCCTCCTGAACCATGCGGATGAGTTGTATCACTTTCTCCCAGCTGCCATCTGCTCCTTCTCTCATTTGTTTGTACCATAAAGCCAAAAATGTTTGTTTTTTCTCATCGGATAAGCGTTCATACTCCCCAGACAGCTGCCTCAGCACTTCCTCTGTTTTCACGTCAGGAGAGTCGACTGACAAAGTCAAATCAAACGTCAAATCTCCTCCGGAATAGGGAAGGGCTAATTGTTGTTGGAACCATCTTGCCAGCAACTCTTGAAACACTTCTTTTTGCATCGATGAATGTACTCCCCTCCAAAGAAGTCCTTCTGTTATGATTTCCGGCAAATACATCAATGTTCCTTCTTGGGAGCGAAGGGAATATGGCGTATCAATTTGAAGAAGCAAATGATCGCTGCTATATACGCTCCGTTGTTCACCATGGGGAGCGAGCAACACGATGTTCGTCGGCAACTTTGCCTCTTTTAAATCGAACATCTGCACGATGTCATGGTGGATGCGCCGTACATGACGTTCGAAAACCGGCCAATCCCGCTCAAGATTCGGCCAATCGGCGGGGTGCACGATCTGCCACGGCCCGATTTTTTCCTTCACAAACATTCCCGCTACGGCTGTAATGCCGCCGGACACAACTCCTTCGTACGTTCCGTCGCTTCGGCGCGGCAAATTCGTATAAAACGGCGCCGTTCCGTGAAACGACAACGTATAGCGGATCGGATGGCTCGGTTGCATCGATACAGGCACCGGACTGGAATGAACATTCACAAAGGCAAACGGCGCATGTTCGGCTTTTGTCGGCACCCAGCTGAAATCGCTCGGCAAAAACAAATAGTGCGGTGAAATCGGAATTTGCGCGGAATCGTTCATTTGATACTCAAATGTCCATTCGTCGGTCAAGCGATTGGGTGAACGTTTGACCGTGATGACATCCCCCTGTTGAATAAACGGCAGCTGTTTTCCGGTTTGATCGGTGATTCGCTTCAGAGAAAAATGATGATAAAGCACGAACGACAGCGTGTCGCCCCGAATTTGCCGCAAGGTCACTTTCACTTTCGCATGGACACCGTTTTTGGCCTCCAGCTGAATGTCGTACCGTTCAATCGAATAGTGCAATGTGCTTGGTTGGATGGTTGGATTGTGAGTTTGGTAGTAAACGTTTTCTTTAGCCAAATCAGCGTAGCTGAACACCAGTTTGTTTCCGGTGAAAAGATGCGGAAACAACCAAGCATCCCCCGCTAAAAGCAAAACGACACCTGTAATAATGGCCGCTTTCTCCTTTGTCGTGCGGGCCGTTTTCCAAAGAATGGCCCATACCGCCATCATCGACGTTAGAATCCAAAACAATAGTTTCATGTACGTCGGAAGGCTGACATTGTATCCAACGACGTCACGAAATACATCGTCCATATTCAACGGACCGATGTAGAACAAACTACGGATGTCAGAAAAGGGGATGCGATGGAAATAACGAGAAAACAATTGTGTATTCATCGGGCCGATGGCCAGCCAAATGACCATCATCCAGGCAAAGCTTAATCGATTTTTCCCAAACAATAGAGCAGTGAAAATACCAAGAAAAAAGGCAAATACGAACGGCAAGAGCCAATACACCGCAATGTACGACGCCGTTTCCGTATACAACGAAGAAAAGGGAAGACCCCATGTGCGGTAAAACTGCCATACAAGTACAACTTGCAGACCGGTGAAGAATGAAAGAAACAGCAAGTGATTCACGAACAAGGCGGCGATTTTCAACGCCGTGATGCGCAGTGAGCCGGCAAACAAAAGATTGGCGCCAAATCGATATTCATCAGAGAACAACTTATAAAAAAACACCATAAACAGTAGCATGGCTGCTTGGACGATTAACGTCATTTCCCCGACAAAGTTTCCATAATCCGTCTTGCCAAAGGAATCATGCTGGCGAATGAGAAAGCGCATCATCAGCATGATGAACCAAAATGTGTAGGTTCCCATATAGAGAATGCTTTTTCCCATCTGTTTGGCGTAAAACCACGATAGGCTAGTAAACAACGTCATAAGGGGTCACTCCATTTTTTCAGCATGATCGCATCCATCAACGATAAAAGGAAGCAAGCGAACGCCGGTGTGATGGAGCCGTGTTGACATTCGCTTGCTTGTTGCAATGAAGCGTGTCAATTTAATTCACGGTCACTTTTGCTTCGCCATAAATAGATGTCGCGTTGGCTTGTGTGTATGCTTCAGCATAGTAGAAAGACCCGTTTTCAGCTGTAAAAGATTTTTTTACTGTTTGTGATGGATAGGCTATTGCCGAAGCAACTGTTGAATCAGGCCACCAGCTGATTTGTTTTTTGGCATACCCTTGTACATAAAATGCTGGACCTGATGAAGAGACGGCCAATGTTCCAGAAGCCCCAGTAGCTTTCACTGGTGTTCCTGTGGCAGAACTAGCCCCCGGTGAAATATGCGCAATGGAAGTGCCGGCGGCATAAACAGATCCAGCAATGCTGAGAACCAACACTAAAATGAATAGTGGTAGCCCCTTAGCTTTCGTTTTACGTGCCTTATTGACAACCATCCTTCTCACCTCCTTTCAAGGGTAGTAATTTGGTAGAATCAAGTTGATAAATGGGTTTAGGAAGCATTGTGAATATTTTTTCTATTCGATTTGTAAAGATGAGATAATGTGCATTCGAAAAATCATCTTTTAAGAAATAATAAAACTGTTCTAAGTCTTCGAAGTCAAAGTGTTTCGTCGGCTGATCGAAAATGAAAACGGTGCGATTTAGCGACTGTCCAAGAGAAACAAGATAAATCAGCCGTTGAAACATCGTCAATGAATCGATGGATGCATGGGAAGGAAGGCGATATTTTTTCCATAGTGCCGATTGCTGAAAAGGACGATTCAGCCATATCGAAATATCTTGCAAACGATAGTTTCTCCACAGTTGGTGGTAGTTCTCAGGAATCACGAAAAATACGCTTTTATTCGTTTTTCCTCTTGCTTCCTGTTCATCGAAATGGATTTCCCCTTCATCGATAGGATGAAAGCCGGCAAGCGCTTTGGCGACAATATCTGTGCGAATGTGATTTTTGGCTAGAATGATGGATTGGGAAGGAAGATTGACGGAACAATGATGCAAAATCAGTTGGCGACGGTGCTTGAGGGTCACATTTTTCAATTCCATCATTTGTCTCCTTTCCCACTTTCTTGCGCTAGTTGAATCAATATGTTTTCTTTTTCTTTTATGGATAGTGCCATGTAGTGCTCCCACGTTGTTGAGTCGATGGAGGATTTTTCCGCTATCCTGTTTCCATATCCGATAGATGGAATATGTAGTTTTTCCATTAAATATAAGCCGGCAAAGAGACTGATCTGTTCGTTTTCGAACAATCGGTATGGGATGAAAAACGCAGCCAACTCCTGAATATGTTTGGTTGCCGGGATGCCATTGACGTCCAAGAACGGATCAACATAAAACGTGTAGGTTCCGTCAGCCACCGTGCTGTCGTAGAGCGAAAGGTTTGTGGTGTTGATGCTTTTTGGGATGATTGAGACGCTCTTGACTTCTTTTGTGCAATAATCTGTATTTGCAAGATTCGGAAACAAGTGGCATAGCTCATTGCGGATGGAAACGAGTTGATGCTTCAATTCCATATAATTTCTTGTTGTGGTGAGAAATGGTTTATAAACAAGGAAACGAGTATGTTGCACTTGAATTTGTTTGTAAGGACCGTTGATCACGGAGAGACAAGGGAGATGGTCCCCATGCCAACGGTACTTTTCCTTTCCGACAATCATGTTGACTCGTGTGCATGTTTTCGTTTCTACATTGGAGTGAAGCGTTCCGGATGAGTTGATATCGTAAAGCGTTGAATCCATGGACTGCGGATACCAGTTGGCTTCAAATGGCAACAACGTGACGCCCGATGTCAACGGATAAAAGGTTGAGCCGAACGTATGTCGATAATAGATCGTCATGGATGGGGCACCGTTGGTCTGCACCTGAACAACGTTTCCTTGTTGTTGAAAGGGCAAACGCTTCCCTCCGCCTTGGATGTGATCGATTTGAAATTGCTCGTTGATCGAAAAACGAACGGTGCGTTCGTTCGGATGCAGAGAGAGTGTGGCTTTGATCGGATACGTGGATTTCGGATTCACCTCGATCTCCTTGATTTTCCAATATCCATGCAACGGGATGTTCTTGGGCTGAGCCTGATGTTTAATTTGTTGATAGAGTTTGGCGTCGTTTGCCAACAGAATGTCATCCAACTGGAATTTTGATTGTGCATGTTGAAGGAAAAATGTTACGAAAATAACGAGAGTCACACAGCCGCAAGCCCCGCGAAGGATCGCCGCATGCTTCGAAAAACGCCATAAACGGCGATGGAAGAAAGAATATACGCCAATTTGATCAGCACGCGTTCTTTTTGGAAGGTTAGGCTGAATAACGGGTCAATGTAAGGCCAACGATGGTTTCCCCACAAGGAGAAGGATGGATTGCGATATTCCAAAGAAAACAGCACGATGATCCACAAAACAAACACACCAACGAGCAACATCGCTTTTTTCGAAGAATGATAGGCGTAAACAGCGCCTGTGGACAATCCGATCATCCACGCCCATAGAAATGGGAGAAGAAAATGAATCAAATACAACGGAAACAGAAAAGTGAAAAGATCCCAACCCGCTGAATAGTTGATCACCACCGCACCGGCGATGATCCCGGCCAAGGCCAGTTGCCAAGCGAAAAAACAAACAAACACGATCAAAGCTTGGCAGAAGGCGATCGTTTGCGGGTTTGGCATGATGTCATTCATCGCGATCCAGTGAATCGGCGTCGAAGTGAACAACGATACATGCAAGCGGAAGCTGAAGAACAGCCAGACCGCCATTCCAATCGGAACCAAGTATTTCGTATATAAAATCCATTCCGCTGGATTAATCGTATGGGGATTGAGGCAAACAAAGATCAAAACCCCAGAAAATACGAATATGAAACTAGCTTCCGCTTTTAAGCGGGACGCCATTCTTGAAATGAACACCCATTTCATATGGAACGCCCTCTCTAATCATGAATTTGAAATGTTTGTAAAATTCAATGGCATTATAAAAAAAAAAAAAAGAAGATGTCAACCTTTTACATGGAAATTCACAGTATATTCACAAATAATAGGAAAATTGTATTGTCATGATGACGATTTTTGGCCAATTTTGCGTCTTTCGGTGTAGGGAGTGTTCATTGTGCGACGTGCTTTTTTCGACGCGCTGAACGAAGCGATCCGGCGGGAAATTGAGCGCGACGGGAAGACGATTTATGAGAAATCTCCGTCGTGAGCCTAGGCGGCCTGCCCCGCATGAGCGGGCGGCCGTTTTTTTTGTGTCCGGCGGCTGTAGGACGGGCGCGCTGTCCGTTTTTCAGTTGCATCGAAAGCGCTGTTATCGGTACAATGGAACTCACATTTCGCACCCTCCCGACAAAAATCGGGAGGATTTTTTTTCGCCTTGCGTCGAATGAATCTTTGAAACACAAGGAAAGCGAAGGAGTTTTCACACCATGGGAATTCCAATCGATGCGGTCTATGAAGGTTCCTATTTGAATATAATAAGTGCCATATTCAAGAAGCTTGGCCTCCTCCAGTTGATTGACCGTCTCGTTCCGGTCGATCCTCAATGCCAAACCCGAACGAGCGATGCCGTTTAGGCCATCGTCTACAATCTTTGACGGCTGGCAAGCGCTCGTTCACTTGGAACGATGGGCGCATGAGATCGACTTGCCCAAGCTGATCCGTCTTGGACTTCACCCCTCTTGGTTCAATGACGACGCTTTGGCGCGCCATCTGGATCGCCTGTATGAGGCCGACATCCATCACGTCACGTCGGCTTGTCTCGTGCAGATCTACAAGAAGGAGACCTCCCTCTTTAGGTGTTTCATGCCGATACGACCGATAAGACGGTATATGGTGCGTACGAAACGAACTCGACCGAAGGCTTGCAAATCACCTATGGCTACAATCGGCATCATTATTGGCAAAAACAGATGGGATTCGGGTTGGTCGGCAATCAAGACGGCCTTCCGTTTTACGGAGATGTGCACGACGGCCATCTGCCCGATAAGACATGGAATCCTTCCGTGTTGGCACGGATGAAAGAATAGTTTGAACGCGCGGGAATCGAAGACGAATGGATTTACGTGGCCGATTCGGCCGCCATGACGCGCGGCACCTTGGCGCAAACGAAAGCCGCCAACGCCTTTTTGATCACGCGCGGCCCGGCTTCGCTTCGGATCGGCAAAACGGCGCTGGACCAAGCCGATGCCGAGGACACGCCGTGGAGCGATCCGTTCGTCTTGGCAGAGAAAAACGGCGCCGCGTATCGAGTGTGGGAAACCGCCTCGACGTATGAAGGCCATCCGGTTCGGCTGATCGTCGTTGAATCCAGCGCGCTGGACCAACGAAAAGGGAAGAAACTTGAAAACAAACGGAAAAAAGAAGCAGAGCTTCTTTCACAAGAACAAGCCCAATGGGAGAGCCGCCTGTTTTCCTGCCGGGAAGACGCCGAACAAGCGCTGGCGTCTCTCAAGGCTTCCCTTCGCCCTCGGTTCCATCGCGTCGAGGCGTCCGTTGACGAGGTCATTCGCCCGAAAAAACGGCGCGGACGGCCGAAAAAAGGGGCGGAACCGGAGGTGGAAACGCGGTTCGCCCTTCGCCTGAACGCGGCATTCGACCAAGAGGCGTGGGAGCGGGCGAGACGGAAAGCGTTCCGTTTTGTCTTGGTCACGACCGTTCCGGAGGAATGGAAGGGCCAACCGATGGACGCGAAAGAGATCTTGAAGCTGTATAAAGGCCACATCTCGGTGGAAATGAACTTTGCCTTTTTGAAAGACCTGTTCTTTACGGATGAAATCTATGTAAAAAAACCGGAACGGGTCGCGGTGCTGGGGTATTTGTTTTTGTTGGCGTTGGCCATTTATCGCGTCTTCCAGCGCCGGGTGCGCCAATTCATTACTCCGGAGCAGCCTCTAAAGGGCGCAGGAGGACGCAAACTGACCCGGCCGACGGGGCAAGCGATCTTTCAGTTGTTTCAGTATGTCAAAGTGGTGCTTCTCAAGCAGCCAGACGGGCAAATCCAACGTGCGTTAAGCCAACCGCTCACGTACGAGCAGCGAAGGATTCTGCAAGGGTTGGGGTTGGACGAGAGCATTTACGTCTAATGGGATAAAGAACGACCAGCGATGGTAAAAAAAGGATTGCCATCGCTCGTTGTGTTGGTTCAAAAGTTATTCTAAAAAAACAAATAAAAAATCCTTTCGTTCTACTTAGTAGGGGTGCGAAATGTGAGTTCCAATGTCAAATGAATCCTTGAAATACAAGGAAAGTGAAGGAATTTCCACACCATGGACGTTCGAATTCGTATCATTTATGAAAGTTCCTATTTGAAATAATAATCGCTATCTTTGAAAACCTTGGCCTCCATCAATTGAGCGTCGTTTTGTTCAGGAATTCTCCGCTTTGTTCCACTAGGATGTTAGTGTTTGCATCAATCTATTCCTCTTCCGCAAACATTGAACACTTCTCCTCCCTACGGTATGGGAAAATCATTGTGTTTGTTTCCCCACCATGCTATGATCATTAGTAAAGAAACCAAGAAATTTGGTTATTTTTTTGGAAGGAGGGGAATAATATGGTACCATCAGATTCGATGACAAAGGAGAAGGTATCGATGGACAATATCCCTAACCGTAAGAAAAACCTTGTGAAACGAATTGCCGTATCGAGCAAAAAACAAATTACGATCCCAAAGGATTTTTATGAGCAATTAGGAATTGGAAACGAGGTGTTAATTGAGTTAGCGGATAATAAGTTAATTATTCATCCTATTCATGAGGATCATTTTGACTTTTCCGATCTGATTTTAAAAGACTTGATCGAAGAAGGATATACAGGCGAAGAACTATACAAAGAATTTGTATACCGTAAATCGCAAATTGCCCCTGCATTCAACGCGATGATTTCTGAGGAAAGACCGAAGGCAAAAACGTATACCGCGGATACGTTAGAGGAGTTATTTGGTGAAGATGATGAACCATAATCGACTGCAATTGCTTCCGAAAGCAGAAAAAGCCATTAAAAAATTGACAAAAAAGGATGCAGCTCTGAAGCAGCGTTTGATCGAAGCCTTGCGGCAGATTCTTACCGATCCCGCCGAAGCAGGGGAAGCGAAAACTGGTGATTTGGCAGGAATTTACGGTTATGACATTTATCATCGAGGCATCAATTATGAGATTGCTTATTTGATCGACCAAGATGACAGCGGACATGTTGTGGTGGTGGTGGTTTTGGTGGGGACGCGTGAAAATTTTTACGAAGAGCTGAAGCGTTATATGAAGACGAATCAAGCGCCATTTTCGAAGCCATAGATGCAGATCCATTTAGGACAATGGGCAAAGGAGAACGATGGCATGGATGAACGAGAATCGATTGTATTATCGTACCAGCGCGCGTTTCGATTGTTGCTTCATTTGAAGAATGTCATTGCCGCGTCGAAGCAAGTGTCGGCAGAAGATGAACTGCTGAAGGAAGTATATCGTGATTCGATCGTGAAAAAGTATGAAATTTTGGAAGACCAGCTCTGGAAGCTGTTGTCGCGAATTTTCAAAGCGTCCGGTCTGGAATTGAACAACCCGCGGGCATGTTACCGCCAGGCGTTTAAGGAAGGGTGGATTCAGAATATTGATGTATGGAACGATATATTGCACTCGCGAAACGCTGCAGCCCATGTATATAACGAGGAAGACTATGAACAGATTAAAAACCGAATTGTATCACAATATGTCCATGAAATTGAAGCACTGCTCAAATACATCAAAAAAGAAGTGATCGATCGTGACCTATGGAATGAGCCCGACCGTGTTTGAACGGTTGATGGCGTATTTCGCGGGCGAAGAAGATATACAAAAAGTCATTTTGTTCGGCTCGCGGGCGCGCGGCACGGCCCGCTACAACTCGGACATCGACTTGTGCGTGGACTACACCGGCAAACAAAAGTGGAAAATCAAAGAGGATCTTGACGAGATTGTCGGCATTTACTCATGTGATGTGCTCTTTTTCGACGCGCTGAACGAAGCGATCCGGCGGGAAATCGAGCGCGACGGGAAGACGATTTATGAGAAATCTCCGTCGTGAGCGTAGGCGGCTTGCCCTGCATGAGCGGACAGCCGCCTTTTTTGTCCTTTTGCGCCTGTTGGGACAGATCGGCTTCGGAGCGGAGGCCAGGATTGTCCGTTTTTTCTTGCACCGAAAGCGCCGCCATCGGTACAATGAAGTCGGCAACCATTGGCAAAGGAGACTCGCGATGAA
Organism: Geobacillus zalihae; assembly: GCF_030414215.1. Classification (NCBI taxonomy): domain Bacteria; kingdom Bacillati; phylum Bacillota; class Bacilli; order Caryophanales; family Anoxybacillaceae; genus Geobacillus; species Geobacillus zalihae. Next base: position 2,371,475 of record NZ_CP129217.1, on the reverse strand, counting down.
AATCGGCTATCGGACATTGAAAACGGCGGTGGGGGCGGCGCTGGCGATTGCCATCGCTCAGCTGATCGGTCTTCATAACTTCGCTTCCGCTGGCATTATCGTCATTTTATGCGTCCAAGTGACGAAAAAGCGGTCGCTTGAGACCGCCCGGGCTCGTTTTGCGGCGTGCGTCGTCGCCATTGGGTTTGCGGCGTTGTTTTTTACCGTCTTCGGCTATCATCCGTGGACGATCGGGCTGTTGCTGCTGCTGTTCATTCCAGTGACCGTCAGGCTGAAGGTGAACGAGGGCATTGCCACAAGCTCGGTCATTATTTTGCATTTGTATGCGGCCGGGGACATCACGTGGGGATTGGTCGCCAATGAGATCTTGCTCGTGGCGGTTGGCATTGGGGTAGCGCTGCTGATGAACATGTACATGCCGAGCGCCGAGAAGGAGCTCAAAGAGTACCAGCGCATTGTCGAAGATTTGTTTCGCATTATTTTAAAAGAAATCGTCCGCTACTTGCGCACAAATGAGCTTGATTGGGATGGAAAAGAGCTGCCGCTTGCGGCGGAGACGCTCGACAAAGCGAAAAAACTCGCCATGCGCCACGCCGACAATCAATTATGGCGGAATGAGGATGAATATGTCCGCTACTTCCGCATGCGTGAGCGGCAGTTGGAAATCATCGAGCATATGCTTCCGCTTGTGACATCGCTCGTCTACACGGTCGAGCAGCGGATGATGGTCGCCGATTTTATCGACGAATTAAGCGACGCCATTCATCCGGGAAATACGGCGGACCGCTTTTTGCGGCGCCTTGCCGAGATGCGCGAACAGTTTAAAGCGATGCCGCTGCCAAAGACGCGCGAGCAGTTTGAAGAGCGGGCGGCGTTGTTTCATTTGGTGCGCGAATTGGAGCGATATTTAATCATCAAAAGCGAATTCCATCCCGGAAACGAACGAAAACCGCAGCGGCTGAAGGCATGATGCAGGGCATATGTCCATCCGTTTTGGCGCACACTATAGCCAAACATTCAAGCAAAGGATGGACGGATATGCGGGTATGGTTGGCCATTTGTCTCGTGCTCACCGCCGTGTTGGGAGCGCCTTTCCAGACAGCGGCGGAGGCGAAGCCGCTTGTCATTGTGAACAAAGCGATCAATAAGCTCGCGCTCGTCCGCGACGGCCGCATCGAAGCCGTTTATCCGGTGGCGACCGGGGTCAATGCCGATTTGACGCCGGAGGGGATGTTTACGGTGACGGTGAAGGCGAAACACCCGTATTATCGGAAAAAGAACATTCCAGGCGGGGCGCCGAACAATCCGCTCGGCGCAAGGTGGATCGGCTTTAACGCGCGCGGGACGGACGGGCGCATCTACGGCATTCACGGCACGAACAACCCGGCGTCGATCGGCCGGTATGTGTCGCAAGGTTGTGTGCGCATGCACAACCGCGATGTCGAGCATTTGTATGAACGGGTGCCGATTGGCGCCAACGTGCTCATTCTCCGCAGCAACGAATCGTTTTACGCCATTGCTAAGCGGTATGGTGCGGTGCGCTAAAAAACGCAAGCTCCTCAGCGGGAAGCTTGCGTTTTTTATGCCTGCGGTTAAAACCACATGCTGATGCCGGCGAGGAGCGTCGTCAGCAGCATGCAAATGAGCATTACATACACGATGAATTTTTGCGTTTTCCGCGACAACGGTCCGTCCTCCTTCCGTCCGCTGTTCTACGTTTATTGTACCGGCAAGCAGCGGAGCGGACAAGGAAAAATGCCCGATGCGAAGCGAACCGATCCAAAGCTCGACCGTGGCGCGTACAAAGAAAAACAAAAAAAGCAGGATTTTTTGTCGAAACGGCGAATGATAAAATGTTGGCCTCATCATTTTGCGGCAAAGGGGATGCAGACGATGGAAGTGAAAAAAGTCGACCATATCGGCATTGCCGTCCGTTCGATTGAGAAAGCGCTTCCGTTTTATACGGATGTGCTCGGCCTGCCGTTTCTTGGCATCGAGGAAGTCGAGTCGGAACAGGTGAAAGTGGCGTTTTTGCAGGCGGGAGAGGCGAAAATTGAACTTCTTGAGCCGCTGTCGCCAGAGAGCGCGGTGGCGACATTTATCGAGAAGCGCGGCGAAGGGATTCATCATGTGGCGCTTGGGGTGGAAGACATCACCGAGCGCATCCGCGAGCTGAAGGAGCACGGCATCCGTATGATTCAAGATGCGCCGAAACGCGGCGCCGGCGGGGCATGGGTCGCGTTCATGCACCCGAAATCGACCGGCGGCGTGTTGTATGAGCTTTGTGAACGGACGAAAACGGAGGGACACCAATGAGCGACATGTACGACAAAATCAACGAACTGTATGACCGCCGACGTGAGATTGAACTGGGCGGGGGCGATGAGAAAATTGAACAGCAGCACGCGAAAGGGAAGCTGACGGCGCGAGAGCGGATTGATTTGCTTTTGGACGAAGGGACGTTTGTCGAGCTCAATCCGTTCATCGAGCACCGCTGCACCGATTTTGGCCTCGGGGAAAAGAAGGGGCCGGGTGACGGGGTGGTGACCGGCTACGGGAAGATCAACGGCCGCACCGTGTTTGTGTTTTCGCAAGATTTCACCGTCTTCGGCGGGGCGCTTGGGGAAATGCACGCGAAAAAAATTGCGAACATCATGGATTTAGCGGCGAAAACCGGGGCGCCGGTCATCGGTTTGAACGATTCGGGCGGCGCCCGCATTCAAGAAGGGGTCTTGTCGCTTGACGGGTACGGACACATTTTTTACCGCAACGCCATTTATTCCGGCGTCATCCCGCAAATTTCCGTCATTATGGGGCCGTGCGCCGGCGGGGCCGTCTATTCGCCGGCCATCACCGATTTTGTGTTCATGGTCGAAAAAACGAGCCAAATGTTCATCACCGGTCCGAAAGTGATTGAAGCGGTGACCGGGGAGAAAATCAGCGCTGAAGATTTAGGCGGCGCCCGCGTGCACAACACGATCAGCGGCAACGCCCACTTTGCGGCAGCGAATGAAGAGGAGGCGCTCGCTGAAGTGCGGCGGCTCTTGGGCTATTTGCCGTCCAACAACAACGAAAAGCCGCCGTTTGGCCCGATTCCGGATGGGGATGACTACCGCCCCGATTTGGCCGATGTCGTGCCGATTGACGCCGTCCGCCCGTACGATGTGCGCCACGTCATCGCCCAAGTCGTCGATGACGGGTCGTTTTTTGAGGTGCAAAAAGATTTCGCGAAAAACATCGTGATCGGCTTTGCCCGCATTAAAGGCGAAGTGGTCGGGCTTGTGTGCAACCAGCCGAAGTTTATGGCCGGCGGGCTGGACATCGACTCGTCCGATAAGGCGGCGCGGTTTATCCGCTTTTGCGATTCGTTCAACATCCCGATCATTACGTTTGAGGACGTCACCGGCTTTTTCCCAGGCGTCAAGCAGGAGCACGGCGGCATCATCCGCCATGGGGCGAAAATTTTGTACGCTTACTCGGAAGCGACCGTGCCGAAAATCACCGTCATTTTGCGGAAAGCGTACGGCGGCGCCTATGTCGCCTTAAACAGCAAATCGATCGGCGCCGATGTCGTTTATGCGTGGCCGAACGCCGAAGTGGCCGTCATGGGGCCGCAAGGGGCGGCGAACATCATTTTCGCGGGCGAAATTGAAAAAAGTCCGAACCCGGAAGAAACGAGGGCGCAAAAAATTGCCGAATACCGCGAGAAATTCGCCAATCCGTACGTCGCCGCGAAATACGGCATGATCGATGACGTCATTGACCCGCGCGACACGAGAATCAAGCTCATTCAGGCGCTCGAGATGCTTCGAAACAAGCACGAGGAGCGGCCGAAGAAAAAACATGGCAACATTCCGCTGTAAACGATGGAAGGCGTCCGGCAAGCAACGGGAGCCTTTTTCGCGGCAAACGATATTTTAGATGGAGGCGGCGTGGCCGTTTGCCGCAGCGGGAGCGGATGAAAGCTCGCTCGTTGAGAGGCGGTCAGGCAGCCCGTATCGGTACATCTCAAGCGCGTTCTTATACGTTTGCAGCGTTTTGATCGTTCCGGCGTCCGGTTTGGCTCTTGGCGGAACATTTCGGTATACTTAAGGTGGAGTACATAAGCAGGAGGAAAAAAGCGATGGTCAATGAACAGCGTCTTGTCGACGAATTTTTGGAACTTGTGCAAATCGATTCGGAAACGAAGCATGAAGGGGACATTGCGAAGGTGCTCAAACAAAAGTTTGAAGCGCTTGGCCTCGATGTGATCGAAGACGATGCGGCCGCGAAAACGGGGCATGGGGCAGGCAACTTGATTTGCACGCTCGCCGCGACGAAAGACGGGGTCGACCCGATTTACTTCACGTCGCATATGGATACGGTCGTGCCGGGCAAAGGGGTGAAACCGTCGATCCAAGACGGCTATGTCGTCACCGACGGGACGACGATTTTAGGGGCGGACGACAAGGCGGGCTTGGCGGCCATGTTGGAAGCGATTCGCGTGTTGAAAGAACAAAACATCCCGCATGGCGTAATCCAGTTTATCATCACCGTCGGCGAAGAGTCGGGGCTTGTCGGGGCGAAGGCGCTTGACCCGTCGCTCATTCAAGCGAAATACGGCTATGCCTTGGACAGCGACGGCAAAGTCGGCAACATCGTCGTCGCCGCCCCGACGCAGGCGAAGCTGAAAGTCGTTGTGCACGGCAAAACTGCCCATGCCGGCGTGGCGCCGGAAAAAGGAGTGTCTGCCATTACGATTGCGGCGAAGGCGATCGCAAAAATGCCGCTCGGCCGCATCGACGAGGAGACGACGGCGAACATCGGCCGCTTTGAAGGCGGCACGCAAACGAACATCGTCTGCGACCGCGTTGATATTTTAGCGGAAGCCCGTTCCCTCGTTCCGGAAAAAATGGAAGCGCAAGTGGCGAAAATGAAAGAGGCGTTTGAAACGGTTGCCGCGGAAATGGGGGGGCGCGCCGATGTCGAAGTGGAAGTGATGTACCCGGGCTTTAAGTTCAGCGACGGCGACCATGTCGTCGAGGTCGCCAAACGGGCGGCGGCGAACATCGGACGGCCGTGCAAGCTGGAGAAAAGCGGCGGCGGCAGCGATGCCAACATCATCGCCGGCTTCGGCATTCCGACGGTCAACCTCGCAGTCGGCTACGAAGAAATCCATACGACGAATGAGCGGATGCCGATTGAAGAGCTGGTGAAGCTGACAGAGATGGTTGTCGCCATTGTCGAGGAAGTCGCCAATGCCGAATGAGCATCCCGAGGCTGGATGCTCTTTTTTCTTGAACCTTTCGGTAAACATTCGGCCGGAATGAGCCGATAAAAAAAGCAGAGTGCGAATCACGAAAGAGGTGGCGGAGGAATGGACAAATACGTGGTGTTTCGCGTCGAGCGGGAACAGTACGCCGTCTCGATCGCGTATGTCGTCTCGATTGAGAAAATGACGGCGCCGACGGCCGTGCCGCATATGCCGGATTGTATGGCGGGCGTCGCGCGCATCCGCGGCGAGCTCGCGCCGGTGCTCGATATGCGAAAGCTTCTATATGGGAAAGCGATCGAGGAAACCGAGCAGACGCGTCTTGTCGTCGCCGCGGTCGACGGGTTGTCGGTGGCGTTTATCGTTGACGAAGCAAAGGAAATTGTCGATATTGAACCGGAAGCCATCAAACCGCTGCAGCTCGTATCCGCGGAGCGCACGCCGTATGTCGTCGGGATCGCGACGCTGCCGGAGCGGTTGCTCACGGTGCTGGATCCGCGCGTCTTGTTTGCCCATTTGGAAGAAGCGGACGCGATTCGCGAGCAAGTGGCCGCCGCCCAGGCCGCGGCCCAGGTCATCCAAGAGGAAGAGACGGTATAGGTGTTTGCCTATACCGTTTTTTCTTCCGCGCATATCCTAATCATGGAAATGAACTTCAACTCATGAAGAGGAGGCGCATTCCATGGTTCGACCGTTTGGCCCGTATCCGGGCGGCTTTTATCCGCCGTACTTTGGCGGCTACGGACACTATCCGTATGGCTACTATCCTTATTGGCACGGGGGCTACGGCGGCTATCACCACTTTCCATACGGGATGCATGATGGCCACTATCCGTTTTCCCCATACGGCTTCCCGCACTATGGAGGCTACTAAGCATGAGGGGCGTTACGCCCCTTTTCGCATGGACAGGTCAAGCAAAGTCCGTCGTGCCGCCCCGTTCCTAAATCGGTTTAGAAAAACTTGCAGGCAAGCGCAAACGTATGGTATGTTGTTTGATGAACAAACCAAAACGGAAAGGGACGTTGGACAATGGCGAAACAGCAAATCGGCGTCATCGGACTGGCGGTCATGGGGAAAAACTTGGCGCTCAACATCGAAAGCAAAGGCTATTCGGTGGCGGTGTACAACCGTTCGCGCGAAAAAACGGACGAGTTTTTGCAAGAAGCGAAAGGAAAAAACATTGTCGGTACATACAGCATCGAAGAATTCGTCAACGCCTTGGAAAAACCGCGGAAAATTTTGCTGATGGTGAAAGCGGGCGCGCCGACGGACGCGACGATCGAACAGCTGAAGCCGCATTTGGAAAAAGGCGATATTGTAATTGACGGCGGCAATACGTATTTTAAAGATACGCAGCGCCGCAACAAAGAACTCGCCGAACTTGGCATCCACTTTATTGGCACGGGCGTCTCGGGCGGCGAGGAAGGGGCGCTGAAAGGCCCGTCGATCATGCCAGGGGGCCAAAAAGAAGCGCATGAGCTCGTGCGCCCGATTTTTGAAGCCATCGCCGCCAAAGTCGACGGCGAACCGTGCACGACGTACATCGGTCCGGACGGCGCCGGGCATTATGTCAAAATGGTGCACAACGGCATCGAATACGGCGACATGCAGCTGATCGCTGAAGCGTACTTCTTGCTCAAACATGTGCTCGGCATGGATGCTGCAGAGCTGCACGAAGTGTTCGCCGACTGGAACAAAGGCGAGCTGAACAGCTACTTAATCGAGATCACGGCCGACATTTTCACGAAAATCGATGAAGAAACAGGCAAGCCGCTTGTTGATGTCATTTTGGACAAAGCCGGGCAAAAAGGGACGGGCAAATGGACGAGCCAAAACGCCCTCGATTTGGGCGTGCCGCTGCCGATCATCACGGAATCGGTGTTCGCCCGTTTCCTCTCGGCGATGAAAGACGAGCGCGTGAAAGCAAGCAAAGTGCTGGCAGGCCCAGCGGTGAAGCCGTTTGAAGGCGACCGCGGCCACTTCATCGAAGCCGTGCGCCGCGCGCTTTATATGAGCAAAATTTGCTCGTACGCCCAAGGATTTGCGCAAATGAAGGCGGCTTCTGAGGAATACAACTGGAACTTGCGCTATGGCGACATCGCCATGATCTTCCGCGGCGGCTGCATCATCCGCGCGCAATTTTTGCAAAAAATTAAAGAGGCGTACGACCGCGATCCGGCGCTTTCGAACTTGCTCTTGGATCCGTATTTCAAAGACATTGTCGAACGCTACCAAGACGCGCTCCGTGAAATCGTCGCCACCGCGGCGATGCGCGGCATTCCAGTGCCAGGATTCGCAAGCGCCCTCGCCTATTACGACAGCTACCGCACCGCGGTGCTCCCAGCCAACTTAATCCAAGCGCAGCGCGACTACTTCGGCGCCCACACGTACGAACGCGTTGACAAAGAAGGCATTTTCCATACGGAATGGTTGAAATAAGAAAAAAGCCCTTAGAGTCATTCACCACTCTAAGGGCTTTTCGTGTTCGATAAAGCTAAAATTCGTTCCGTCAACTGGAACTGCATCTTCAGAATGGGATGACCACTGATCGAGTGGGCGAACGTTGGAACGGTTTTGGTTCTTCCCTCACTCGCTGCATCGTTTTAAAGCGCCTCGCGAATTAGCTTTTTGTAATAACGAACGGACAACACGCCAAACAGCGAATAGCAGACCGTGTAAATCGCCATCACCGTCAACATCGGCGTCCACAGTTCGGTGCCGAAAAAGAACCAGCCGGAACGGACAGCGAAATAGCTATGGGACAATCCCAGCAGCAACGGAATGCCAAAGTATAACAGCTGTTTCCGCCGAATGCCCCCGAGCAAGTCTTTTTCGGTGAATCCCAGTTTGCGCAAAATGGTGTAATTCGGCCGCTCTTCTTCGCCGGCGCCCATTTGCTTGAAGTAAAGAATGCAGCCGGATGTGACCAAAAAGGCGAGTCCTAAAAAGGTGACGACAAACAAGATCAATCCGAACGTCTGCTTTTGGTGGCGGCTCATCATCAGGCGCGAATCGGTGATGGAGGAAAACTCCATGCGTTGAAACAACTGATCAGCCCGTTCAATATTTGTTTCGTCAGTCAGATGAATTCCGATATGCACCTTTTTCTTTTGTGGATCGGTTTCTTTTTGCAAACGATCAAACATCGTTTGGTCGACGATGACAGTCGGCATGCCGTACGTGAAATGATAGTTGACGTAATAGTCTTTTTTCATCCCAAGGTAATGAAGCGGGACCATGCGGCCGTTTTCTTCTAAGCGAATCGTTCCCGTTTCTTTAAACGGCAAGAATTGACGGAGCATGTCCTGATATCCCGTCAGCAGTGCTTCATTAGGCTTGACATCGATGCGGCCTGTACTTGTGTCGCTGATCACCGATAGCGGCGCGGCGGACGGCTGAAACTGGAGCCGGCTTTGATCAGCGATGTCCAAAATCATCGAAATATCAGTCGGTGCTTCGATGACATCGATAATCGTTTCCCGATAGCGAATATCATGAGATCGCAGCGCCGCCGTAAAACGGGCGGCATCCTTTTTGTCCGTAAACGCGAAATCGGCGGCGACGTTGTTTTTGGCTGATTGCTCGGCTGAATAATAGGAAATATAGCTTAGTGAGATCAACCCGATCGCGATGGCCGACACGGTCGTGATGATCGTAAGCAGCAACGCGTTCGATTTCATGCGAAACATGAGCGACGATACCGATAGCACGTCGTTGATCGACAAATAGCCACCTTTTTGTTTTCGCCATAGGTGGAACAGAAAGCTGATCGTTCCTTTGAAAAATAAATAGGTGCCGATGATGACAGCGCCTAAAATGAACGCCATGGCCATGAATAATCCTTGAACGCTCTTCCAGTCGCTGCTAAACAATTTCGTCGATATACCATAGCCGCTGCCGATGAGGATGATCCCCACCATCCCCACGACCATGTTCCATACGGATACGTGTTTTGCTTCGGTTGTGGATGTAGTGCGGAACAAGGATAAAATCGTCTGTTTTTTGAGAAACAAGCGGTTCATCCCCATCATGAGGACATCAATCACGCTGAACACAATCAACGTTTGCACCAATGCTCGGCCAGAAAAGGAAAGAGATGCCGCTAGCGGAATATCGATGATTTTAAACAAAATCATCATCAACAGCTTGGAAGCGGCAAATCCCACCAATATGCCGATGATCAGTGTGCCGTAATAAAGAATGACGTTTTCGGCCGCCAGCATAAAAAAGATGTTTCGTTTCGTCATGCCGATCAACTGCAAAAGAGCGATCTCATGGCTCCGACGCTTGATAAACAGGGCGTTGGCGTACAAAAGAAAGACGGCGACAATCACGATAAGAAGCACCGCGCCTGTACGGACGGCCGCCGCGCCTTTCACTCCCCCTTTGATGGCATCAAGCGATGGATCGTACTGCAATGTCACGAACGCGAAATACAAGGCGGAAGCAAACATCAAGGCAAACACGTACAAATAATAATGTTGGATGTTTTGTTTCAAGTTGCGGAACAGGAGTTGCTTCATGCTCATGGCCGAACACCGCCCAGCACGCCTTGCGTTTGCATAATGGCTTGGAAAAATTGCTGCCGCGTTTCCGTTCCTTTATACAGTTGCGTATACAATTGTCCGTCTTTGATAAAAACGACACGGCCTGAGAAACTGGCGGCGACCGGATCGTGGGTGACCATGATGATTGTCGTCTTCCGTTTTTTATTAAGTTGTTGCAGCTTGTGCAATAAATCGGAAGCCGATTTTGAATCGAGTGCGCCCGTCGGCTCATCGGCAAAAATGATGCTCGGTTCATGGATGAACGCCCGCGCCGCCGCAGCGCGCTGTTTTTGCCCACCAGAAATTTCGCTCGGATAGTGGTTTTGGATGTCAGTAATGCCAAGTTCAGCCGCCAATTCTGCAAATTTCTTTTCCGCTTCTCGCTTGGGCGTTTTCGTAATCGATAAAGGCAAAAGGACGTTCTCCTTCACCGTCAGCGTGTCAAGCAAATGATACTCTTGAAAGATGAATCCGACATGGCGTTTGCGAAATTCTGCCAGCTCTCGGTCTTTCATGGCGACGACGTTGTTTCCTTCGATGAAAATAGCGCCCTCGCTCACCCGGTCGATTGAGGAAAGAACGTTGAGGAGCGTCGTTTTCCCTGATCCGGAAGGCCCCATGATCGCGAGAAATTCCCCCTTCTCCACACGCAGATCGATGCCTTTGAGCACTTCTTGTAGGTTCTTTTTCGTTCCGTACGTTTTGTAGATGTTGGTTGCTTCCAATATGACCATCTCGTTTTCCCTCCTTCGTTTCTATCATAAGCAATGGGGTTGGTTTTTTCCTGCGTTTGGCCGAACAAAACGAAACCGCGTGTGACAAAATCGTCACATGCGGTGCGTGCGGATGATGTCATTTTCTTGCGGAAATATGATCGTAAATGTCGTTCCGCGTCCGGGCGTGGATTCGACATGAAAGTCAAGAAGAAGCGGTTTGGCGGCTTTTTTCGCCAAATACAGCCCCATCCCCGTCGCCGCTTCATTTTGGTGTTCGGTGGTGGAGGTGAATCCTTTCTCGAAAATGCGCGGCAAGTCCTTTGGATCAATGCCCAAGCCGAAATCTTGAATTTGCAAGCGGGCATGGCCGTTTTTCATAAAGCTTTTCACGACAATGTCAGATGACTCGCTGTATTTCACCGCATTCGTGATGATTTGCCGGATGATAAAAGAAAGCCATTTGGCATCGCTTAGGACGGAGCGGACGTCCAATTGAAGGTCAAAGCCGATGCCTTTTTGCATACACCACGATTGCAGCGGTTTAATCTCATTGATGAGAAGCGGCTCAAGCTCGACTTGTTCGATATATAAGTCGTTTTCCATGTGTGGAAGCCGTCGTTGATGAAGTTGCTGATCAAGAAGCAGATGAATGCGCAGCCACTCGTACAAGAGTTGCGCTTTCGTGTTTTCGTCCCCGACCCGTTCGATGATGAGCCGCATGGCCGTCAGCGGCGTTTTCATTTCGTGAATCCATGACAACAGTTCATCTTTCTCTTGTTCCAACGTGGCGAGGTGTTCTTTCAGCTCCTGTTTCCATTGGTCCGTTTGGCTGGCGAGGACGCGTTCGACGATCTTCTCCAGTGGGCTTGCCGCCCGCAGGGCAGAGACAGGATCGAGGCCGCGCTCCCACTCTTGCAAACGTTGATAAAATGCCGTTTCTTTTTTCCAACGGATGATGACAAAGACAACAAAGATGATAGTCGTTAAAAAGACGATGTAAAGGATGGAGGAGAGCGGAATCGTCGGATCCAGATAAGCGACAAACAGGATGAACAGCTCCAGAAAGAGAAAGAGGGCCATCCAGCTTTTTCGTTCCCACAAATAGTCTTTGATCATCAGTGGCTCCCTTCTTCCGTAGCCATATAGCCTTGCCCAACTTTCGTTTCAATGAAGCGGCCCAAACCGAGTTCGTCGAGTTTTTTCCGCAGGCGGTTGACGTTGACGGTCAGCGTGTTGTCGCTGACAAACCGTTCGTCTTCCCATAGCCGTTTGATCAGCTCCGTCCGAGCAACGATCTGGTTTTTCTTGGCCAATAAATGTTTCAAAATCAACAGCTCGTTTTTCGTCAGCTCCACTGTTCCGTGTTCATTTGAGACTGTGCTTTTTTCATAGTCGACCGTTGCCCCGCACCATGTTTGCAGCTGAACGGGTCCGGCATTGTAGTTGTACACGCGGCGGAGCAGCGCTTGGATTTTGGCGATCAGCACATCGAAATGAAACGGCTTTTGGATGTAATCATCAGCCCCAAGCTGCATCGACATGACCATATCAGTCGGGTGGTCGCGCGATGATAAAAACAAAATCGGGACGTTCGAATGAGCACGAATCTGGCGGCACCAGTGGAACCCGTCAAATTTCGGCAGCTGGATGTCGATGATCACCAAGTGCGGCTTGCAAGCAGAAAACTCTTCCATCACACGACCGAAATCGCGGATGCCGCAAACGTCGTACGACCATTGTTCCAAACGTGCTTTGATTTCTTGAAACAACGTCACATCATCTTCAATGAGCAAAATGTTCAACTTTGCCTCACCCCACTTGTTTCTATTGGGAGTTCCGTTTTCATTATATTTGTTTGACCGTTCGGGGGAAAGGAGGTTCAAAATGGAAAGCATAAAAATGTATTAGACAGCAAAGCGATGGCCGCTGTTCGTGATCGGCGGCGGTTGGTGTATGCAGCCGAATGGGGTGCGTATGGCAAAAAGAGCTTGAAGTGATGATCGACGGTGGGCTATCATGGATATTGAGGATGGATAAGGAATGGTCAAATGTCGGTGCTCGATTGTTTGAGCTATGCTATGCGCAAGGAATGTATAAGGAAGGAATTAGAAATCATTGTTTGACGGGGGATTGGAATGGCGGGGAGATTTTTTACGGAAAGGCGCGCATCAATCCAGCCCAGCCCGGCGCATTGGTGGCCGCTGAATTTCCGGAGCCGCTGCGGGCGGCGAGCCGTCAATATATCATCACCAGCCGTGCCATTTATAACCGGGCAACAGGAACGAAAATCGCCGATTTGTCATCTGAAGCGTTGCTCGCAACGGCTGGAGATGATGGAATGATCTTCACGTATCGAAAAGTGGCTACGAACCATTATTTGATTAAGCAAAAACTGTCTCAATAAAATTGCCATTGCTGGGAGCGTTGGTGCTCTCCAAAGCGCATGAAACAGTTTTCACAACGTCTAGACGGGCTCGTACCTCCGCCCGTCTAGTTTTATAAAGAAGCAAATATGTCATAATGAGGATGATGCCCAAGGGTGAATTTTCCAAGGCGTTCAATCACTGAAACACGTCTGTTCACAGATAGGAGGGTCTTTCCATGTCACAACAGCGTAAATCGATCATCCCCGACAACTTTTTATGGGGCGGGGCGGTGACGTCGTTTCAGACGGAAGGGGCGTGGAACGAAGGCGGCAAAGGGCTGTCGATCGTGGATGCGCGCCCGATTCCAAAAGGGCATTCCGACTGGAAAGTGGCGGTCGATTTTTACCATCGCTACAAAGAAGACATCGCTTTGTTCAAGGAGCTCGGCTTTACCGCCTACCGGACGAGCATCGCTTGGACGCGCATTTTTCCGGACGGGGAAGGGGAGCCGAATGAAGCGGGCTTGGCGTTTTATGACGCCGTGTTTGATGAATTGAGAGCGAACGGCATCGAGCCGGTCATTACGCTGTACCATTTCGACTTGCCGCTGGCTTTGGCGAGAAAATACAACGGCTTCGCATCAAGGAAAGTCGTCGACTTGTTTGAGCGGTACGCGCGCACCGTATTTGAGCGTTACCGCGGGAAAGTGAACTATTGGCTGACGTTCAACGAACAAAATTTAGTGCTCGAACAACCGCATTTATGGGGGGCGATCTGCCCGGAAGACGAAGACCCGGAAGCGTTTGCCTACCGCGTCTGTCATAATGTGTTCATCGCCCACGCGAAAGCCGTGAAGGCGCTGCGCGAAATCGCTCCCGAGGCGAAGATCGGCGGGATGGTGACGTATTTGACGACGTATCCGGCGACATGCCGGCCGGAAGACGCTTTGGCGAACGTGCAGGCGAAAGAGCTGTTCATTGATTTCTTCTTTGATGTGTTCGCCCGCGGCGCCTATCCGCGTTATGTGACCAACCGGCTTGAGAAAAAAGGAATCTGCCTGCCGCTCGAAGCGGGGGATGAGGAGTTGCTCCGTTCGCAGACGGTCGACTTTTTGTCGTTCAGCTACTATCAAAGCCAAATCGTCCGCCATCAGGAACGGGATGAGCGGATCATCAAAGGGCTTGAACCGAATCCCTATTTGCCAAAGACGAAATGGGGCTGGGCGATCGATCCGATCGGTTTGCGGATTGCCTTAAAAGACGTGTACGCCCGTTACGAAATGCCGATTTTCATCACCGAAAACGGCATCGGGCTTGAGGAGGAGCTGAATGAGGACGGCACGGTCGAAGATGATGAGCGGATCGACTATTTGCGCCGCCATATCGAACAAATGAAGATGGCCATGGAAGAAGGGGTCGAGGTGATCGGCTATTTGATGTGGGGGGCGACGGATCTATTAAGCTCGCAAGGGGAGATGCGCAAGCGCTACGGCGTCATTTTCGTCAACCGCGACGACGAGAACTTGCGCGATTTGAAGCGCTATAAGAAAAAAAGCTTCTACTGGTTCCAACGCGTCATTCGCACGAACGGGGAAGAGCTGTAAAAAAGAGGCGGGGAAGCCCCGCCATTTTACTAGTCTTTAGGGCGGCCATGGCGAATATTCAATTTGAAATGATCAAACAGCCGGTCCCATCGGGGGACCGGCTGTTTTTACGGCTCGCGGTCAAACAGCAAGACGCGCGCCGGGGCGGCGTCGGTGCCGACGAGTTTGAGCGGAGCGGCGACCATGAAATAGCGGCCTTCGGGGACGTCTTTCAGCCGCAGCCCTTCGATGACGATGACGCCGGCCGAAAACAGCGTTTTATGAGTCGGGTGGCCTTCTTGCGCCCGTTCGATGCCGAGCGCATCGATGCCGACGCCGCGGATTTGTTTGTCGGCCAAATAACGAGCCGCGTCTTCGGCGACGAAAATAAACTCGAAATGGAACGCGTCTTCGAACGAATTTTTCGTTTTGAACAACACAAAGTCGCCTTCTTGAATGTCAAGATGCGCGATGTCGTCTTTCGTGATCCGGTCGTTGACATGCGTCAAATCGAACAGCTTGCACGGGCCGACGAGGTCGTTCAATGGAATCGTTTCAAACGTCGCCCCGCCTTCGACCATATGGAGGGGGGCGTCAATGTGCGTGCCGGTGTGCACGTCCATGTCAATGCGCGATTCGGTCACATAGCCGTTGGTGACGGTGGTGCGCTTCGGTTGTTTTTCCGGTTTGTTTTTATATACGGGCATGCCCTCGTAAATCGGGGCCGTGACGTCATACACCTTCATCGTTCATTCGCTCCTTTGCATGAGGGATAAAGGGGCAAGCGCCCCATGTTGGTTTGTCAAAGAGGACGAGATGGGCGCAACAGGCGGGCCATCGCGTCTTTACGAACGCGGATGCTCGATCGGCCACCAGTGGAAGCCGTCTTGTTTGAGCAGCTCGTCCGCGGCCGCCGGGCCCATGGAGCCAGCCGCGTAGTTCGGAAAGTCGGAAGCTTTTGTGTTCGCCCACACCTCAGAAATTGGGTCGACAAATTGCCATGACGCTGCCACCTCGTCCCAATGAGTGAAGTTTGTCGCATCGCCGCGCATGCAGTCGTACAACAGCTTTTCGTACGCTTCGGGCGTGTTGATGCCGTCGATGCAGTTGTTGCAATAGTCGAGTTGAAATGGAGCTGTTATGGTCGTCGATTCCCCGGTTTTTTTGCCGTTTAAATGAAGGGTGATCCCTTCGTCCGGCTGGATGTGGATGACGAGCAAGTTCGGGGCGATCGTCTCATTCGTCCGGTAATACAAGTTCATCGGTACATCTTTAAATTGGACGACGATTTTCGTCGATTTTTCCGCCATCCGTTTGCCGGTGCGAATGTAAAACGGCACGCCAGCCCAACGGAAGTTGTCGATCAGGAGTTTTCCAGCGACGAACGTTTCCGTGTTCGAGTCCGGATCGACGTTCGGCTCCTCGCGATACGCCGGCACGTTTTTGCCGTGGATCACCCCGCGCCCGTATTGGCCGCGCACGAAATAGCGGTCGACTTCATCGTGCGCAATCGGGCGCAAGGCGCGCAACACTTTCACTTTTTCATGGCGGATGTCATCGGTCGTTAATTTGATCGGCGGTTCCATCGCCAACAGAGCGACCATTTGCAGCATATGGTTTTGCACCATGTCGCGCAACGCCCCGGAATGGTCGTAGTAGCGGCCGCGGTCTTCGACGCCGAGCGTTTCGCTCGATGTGATTTGAATGTTGGCGATGAACCGGTTGTTCCAAAGCGGCTCGAAAATGGCGTTTGAAAAGCGGATGACCTCGATGTTTTGCACCATTTCTTTGCCGAGGTAATGGTCGATCCGGTAGATTTCCCGCTCGGAAAAGACGCGGCGAATCTCGTCATTCAGCTTCTCGGCGCTCGCCAAGTCATGCCCGAACGGCTTTTCGATGACGAGCCGCTTAAAGCCGTGCGTTTCCGTCAATCCTTCCGACTGCAAGCGGGAAGTAACGGTGCCGAAAAATTCCGGCGCCATCGCCAAATAAAAGATGCGGTTGCCTTCGGTCTTGTATGTGCCGTCGAGCTGTTCGAGGAGCGACTTTAAGCGCTGGTACGACTCGGCTTCCGTCACGTCGAACGGATGGTAATAGAAATGGGAGGTGAATCGGCCGTCGGCGAGCTTTTGGTGAAACGCCGTTTCGACCGAGTCGCGCACATAGTTCCGGAACTCGTCGGCCGACAACGGGCGGCGCGCGACGCCGACGACAGCGAATTGCTCATGCAAATGCCCTTTTTCATACAGGCGGTAAAGGGACGGAAACAGTTTCCGTTTCGCCAAATCTCCCGTCGCTCCGAAAATGACGATGATCGATTTCGGATTCATGTTGTCCACCGTATGTACCTCGCTTTAACCAAATTTGTCTCTTCAATGAAACCATTGTAGAGGTTTGCCGGTCGGAACGCAAACACTTTGTTGCTTTCCGGCGGGAAAGCGTTTATGTTCATGAAAGAGCCGGGCGCCAACCCGGCGTTTTTGAGCGCAAAAGAAAGTTGAAAAGCCGTTTTGACATTGGTACGCTAACAACAGGCAATGTTGAGCGAGAAAAAGGAGTGAAGCGCGTTGGAACTGTTGTTTTTAGGCACGGGTGCCGGCGTGCCGGCCAAAGAGCGCAACGTATCGTCCGTCGCCCTGCAGCTGCTTGACGAGCGGGGGGCGACATGGCTGTTTGACTGCGGCGAAGCGACGCAGCATCAAATTTTGCATACCGCCATTCGCCCGCGCCGCATTGAGCATATTTTTATTACGCACTTGCATGGCGATCATCTATTCGGCCTGCCTGGGCTGCTTGGCAGCCGTTCGTTTCAAAGCGGCGAAACGCCGCTTACGGTCTTCGGCCCAAAAGGCATTCGCGTGTTTGTCGAAACGGCCCTTGCCGTCAGCGGGACAAAGCTCCGCTATGAACTGAACATTGTGGAGATCGATGAGGGCGTCATTTTTGACGATGAACGGTTTTCCGTCATCGCCAAACGGCTCGATCACGGCATGCCGTCATACGGTTTCCGCGTCGTTGAAAAAGATTTGCCCGGCCCGCTCTTGGTCGAGCGATTGCAAGCACTCGGCGTCCGCCCCGGCCCGATTTATCAAGAAATTAAGCAAGGAAAAACGGTCGTGCTGGATGACGGCACGGTCATCGACGGGCGCGAATTTGTCGGGCCGCCGCAAAAGGGGAGAATCGTCGCCGTGTTGGGCGATACCCGTTTTTGCGAAGCGGCGATTGAACTCGCCCGCGATGCCGATGTCGTCGTCCACGAGGCGACGTTTGCCGCGGCGGAACAGCGGCTGGCCCATGACTATTTCCATTCCACGACCACAGACGCAGCCGAGGTGGCGAGGCGGGCCGGGGCGAAGCGGCTTATTTTGACCCATATCAGCTCTCGCTACCAAGGTGAGGCGGCGCTGCAGCTCGTCGCCGAGGCGCGCAGCGTGTTTCCGAACACCGAGCTCGCCGTTGATTTCGCCTCGTTTTCGATCCCGCGCGGTTAAAACCGCCAGCCGCGCTCATATTGGACGGGCGCCGAGATTTTTGCGCCCAGCTCTCTCGCCGCGGCGTATGGCCAATACGGGTTGCGCAGCAGCTCGCGCCCCAAAAAGACGAGGTCGGCGCGGCCGTTATGCACAATTTCTTCCGCCTGCCAGCCGGATGTAATGAGCCCGACGGCGCCGGTCGGCACGTCCGCTTCGCGGCGGATCAGTTCGGCAAACGGCACTTGGTAGCCCGGATAGACGTCAATGCGCGCCGGAACAACAGCGCCGGAACTGACGTCAACAAGGTCGACGCCTTGCTCTTTCATCCGTTTGGCGTATGGAACATAGTCTTTCGCTGTCAGTCCTTCCGGGTGATAGTCGGACGCTGAGATGCGCACAAACAGCGGCCCGTCCCATACCTCGCGGACAGCGTCAATCACGTCGCCCAAGAAACGGTAACGGTTTTCCGGAGAGCCGCCGTACTCGTCTTGGCGCCGGTTGGAGAGCGGCGATAAAAATTCGTTAATCAGGTAGCCGTGGGCGGCATGGATTTCAATCACGTCAAAGCCGGCTTCTTTTGCCCTCCGCGCCCCGTTTTGGAACGCCTGCACCGTTTCTTCGATGTCGGCTTTCGTCATTTCTTTTGGCGTCGGCGACGAATCATCAAACGGGACGGCTGACGGAGCGATGATCTCTCCCGGCACTTGCGATTTTCTCCCCGCATGGGCAAGCTGGATGCCGATGGCGGCTCCATGCTCTTTCACAAGCCCAACGAGTTCGCGAAGCCCGGCGATATGGTCATCGCTCCAAATGCCTAAGTCGCGTTCAGAAATGCGACCTTGCGGCGTCACGCCGGTCGCCTCGACGATAATCAAGCCGACTTGGCCGACGGCGCGAGCCGAGTAGTGGATTTTGTGCCACGTGCGTACGGCGCCGTCTTTCGTGTCGCACGAATACATGCACATCGGCGACATGACAATTCGGTTTTTCAGCGTCAGCCCGCGGATCGTATACGGCGAAAACAATACCGTGTTCATGACAAGCGGCTCCTTTCTAAGCCAATGAGTGGTTCATGACTGATGATAGCACGCTGCCTGTCAAAAACAAAGTGAAACGGACTGTTTTGCCTGAGCCGGACGGTGGAAAAGCTGCGGCCCTGTTAACATGGTCTGTTTTGGGTAAAGATGGGCTTATGCGGTTGTGTCATGTGCGAAATTCGAGTTTCCGTTATGCGAAACCAAAAAAATCTTCCATAACCGGATGAAAAGGTTCGTTTGTTTCCTTGTTCATTGCGCCCGGTTTTGCCGAAACTTCCCCGCCCATCCGCCGTGCGGGGGCGGCGCGCTCCGGAGGTCCGTTCTTTACGCTTCCATGATGGCAGCGAGAAGCGCGCTGCCGAGCTCTTCGGAGCGGGCCGTCGCCCTTCGGATGCAGGCGATGACCGCTTCTTGGAACCGGTATTGCTCAAGCACGCCAATGCCGGCTTCGGTCGTGCCGCCTGGACTTGTCACTTCGCGGCGCAAGACGGATGGATGTTTGTCGGACGCTTTTAGCATCTCGGCTGCGCCGATGATCGTTTGCAAAATGAGCCGTTTGGCGACATCTCGCTCAAGGCCGATGTCGGCCGCCGCTTTTTCCATCGCTTCGACCAAGTAATACACATACGCCGGACCGCTCCCGGACAGGCCGGTGACCGCATGCAAGTCGCGCTCCGGCACAACAGCGACGATGCCGACCGTTTCAAACAGCTGTTTGGCGATCTCAAGATGTTCTTTCGCGGCGAAGCGGCCGCCGGCGATGGCGGTCGCCGACAAACCGACGGCGGCGGATGTGTTTGGCATGGCGCGCACGACAGGGATGTTGCGCCCGGCGAGCCGTTCGATCGTTTCCGTTGTCACGCCGGCCAACAGCGAAAGAATAAGATGATCGGACCGGATGGATGGTGCGATGGCGTTCATGGCTTCGGCGACGTCTTTCGGTTTCATTGCCAAAATGATGATATCCGCTTGTTTGACGGCTTCTTGCGCGCAATCCGCCGTGCCAACACCGTATTGACGCGCCAGTTCCTCAAGACGGGGGCGGTTTCGTCGGTTGGCGACGACAATGTGCGCCGGATGGCAAAACGCTTTCGTCATGCCGGCGATGAGCGCTTCCGCCATCGAGCCGGCGCCGATGAGCGCGATCGTTCGTTCGTTGTTCATCATTCCACTCCTCCTTGCCTTGATGTATCCATCCAAAAGAAAAAGGTTTCCCGTCCTGCAAAAGGACGGAAAACCTTCGTTTCCGCGGTACCACCTTTTTTGGCCCGATTTGGCCCAAGCGCCAAACAGGCCCAACTCTGCCCCGATAACGCCGGGGAGGCGTTTAGGTTGGCCTAACAGCTCCTAGGGTAGGTTCAACCGCAAAGAGGGCCGCAAAGCCTTCCAGCCGCGGGCTTCGCTCTCTGGTGCCGTTTGCGGTTTACTGGCCCTGTTCATCGCCTGTTTTGCCGTATCATAATTTATTTGTCATTATGCCGCGGGACGAGCACGGTTGTCAAGAGAGGAGAACGAATTTTTTTGCAATTTCGTCGTGCGGAAGAAAAAGGCATGACAAATGGATGAAATCAGTGTAAACTGTAAAATAAAATATAACCCGTGGTGCTAGTTGAGTGTCAGCGCTCAACCAGCCCTAGTGTGACCAAGGAATAAGCCAACAAGATGCCATCGAGTGCCACTTCAAACCCGGCCATGGAATTCGCTCGAATGTCGGTGATCCGGTATTGGTCTACGAGAATCGAAAACACCGTCTCGATGACTTTGCGTTTTTTCCTGATCCATTCTTCCCATGCCTTGGATGGGCCGTGCTTTTGATTGTGTCGAGACGGTGTCCAGAACGCGGCTTGGTGTTCTTCGTACAGCTTTTCTCGAAGAGCGTGGCTGATGTACCCTTTGTCCCCAAAGTTGTAGGGATGAGGGATTTGAGTCATCACCGTTTCAGCGGCTTTGACGTCGTGGCAGGACGCTTCCGTCACGACATAGCCCATGGCCAGCCCTTGATTGGTCACTTGAAGATGCAGCTTGAAACCGTAGTACCATTGCTTTTTGGAAGCACAATACCCCATATCCGCGATCCCTCGAAACCGCTTGACGCGCTGCATTCTTGCGGGATGGCACAACGGAAGAGGCAAGCTGTCGACGACCGCATAAGCATGGTGTTGGCCACGTTTCGCCAGCTCATGACGGATCCATTTGATGGCGAAACCAAGCGCCCGGCAGCGGCGGTTGTATCGGGAGCGTTCAAGAAACGAGCCGTTTGTGAACAAATTTCCCGTGACAAAACGATGCCAGGCTCGTTCGGAAGAAAAGCCCAGCAGCTTCCCCAAAAGGTGAACCGCCATGACCACTTCGTCTTCTTGCTTGACCAAGTGACGGTTGCGGCGATGAAGATACATTTGAATCAACGACAGTTGGGCAGAAACAAAACAGAAAATAGCGGCATATTGTTTTTGAAGTTTGGCTGGATCTGTAGTAAAATGAAAGTGCTCTTGCATGGGGGATCTCTCCTTTCGAATGTTGGGTGACACTTTCATTCTACTGGAGATCCGCCAGCAAGGGCTATTTTTATGCTTGATCAAGTTTATCTAGCACCACGGGTAAAATATAATGAATCATTATTCATTTTGCCTAATGAAACGGTTCGAACGGGATGGTTCATGAACTTTGGGAAAGAAGGGAACGCAATGAACGAAGAACGAGTGTATCGGATCACGGTGCCGACGCCGTTTCCGGTCGGCGATGTGCATATGTACGTGATCGCCGGCGATCGGTTGACACTGGTCGATGCCGGAGTGAAAACAGAGCAGGCATGGCAGCTGTTTGTGAAGCAGCTTGGCGAGGTCGGTTATGCGCCAGAGGATATTGAACAAATCGTCATTACTCACCATCATCCGGATCATGTCGGCTTGCTTGATTATTTTCCGCATGCGCCGATCATCGGCCATCCGAAAGCGGATCCGTTTTTGCGCCGTGAACGTTCGTTTATGGAGCGGTACGTCCAATTTTTTCAGGAATTTTTTACGGAATGCGGCGTCGACCGCCGTTTGTTCAGTCAGCTGTCCAAAGAAGGCGGATCGCTTCGATACGCAAGCCGGCGCGGGCTTGACATCATGGTGACGGAAGGGGACGCGGTGCCGGGGATGCCCGGGTGGCAGGTCATCGAAACGCCGGGGCATGCGCAAAGCCATATCGCCCTCTACCGCGAGGCGGATGGGTTGCTGATCGGCGGCGATCATTTGCTTGTTCATATTTCCCCGAATCCAATGATGGAGCCGCCGGCGGAAGGGGAGACGGGACGGCCGAAACCGTTGTTGCAGTACAACGAGTCGCTGCAAAAAATGCTGCAATACGATATCGTTCGCTCGCTAAACGGCCATGGCGACGATGCGACCGATATTCCGGCGCTCGTTCGCGAGCGGCTCGATAAGCAGCGCCAGCGCGCCGAGCGGGTGCTCGAAATGGTGAAAGAACGCCCGCATACGGTGTTTGACGTTTGTCAAAAGCTGTTCCCAACGGCTTACGAACGCCAGCTCATGCTGACGATGTCGGAGACAATCGGCCAGCTTGATTATCTCGAGGCGAACGGGTATGTGACGAAAAAACAGGAAGCCGGCCGATACGTTTACGAAGCGGCGGGGGTGTCGGTGTGCGGCTGAAGGGGCGCCATGTCGTCATTACCGGAGCGTCGGGAGGAATTGGCGAGCAAATCGCCTATGAAGCGGCGCGCCAAGGGGCAGTGCCGGTGCTCTTGGCGCGCAGTGAAGAAAAGTTGAAAGCAATCAGCGCGCGCATTGAAGCGCAAACCGGCATTCGCGCCCCGTATGCATCGCTTGATGTCAGCGACCGCGGCATGATCGAGGCGGTCGTTTCCCAGCTCATTGCGGACCTTGGCGCGATCGATGTGTTGGTCAACAACGCCGGGTTTGGCGTCTTTCGCTATGTCGAGGACATCGACTTGGATGAAATGGAGAGGATGTTTGCCGTCAATGTCTTCGGCCTCATCGCCTGCACGAAGGCGGTGTATTCTCATATGAAAGAGAGAGGAAGCGGCCATATTATCAACATTGCGTCGCAAGCCGGCAAAATCGCGACACCGAAGTCGAGCGTCTATTCCGCGACGAAACATGCCGTCATCGGCTTTACTGACAGCCTTCGCCTCGAGGCGGGGCGCTTTGGCATTTTTGTCACGACCGTCAATCCGGGGCCGGTGGAGACGAACTTTTTTTCAACCGCTGATGAATCGGGCGAGTATGTGCGCAACGTGTCGCGTTGGATGCTGCGCCCGGAGGCGGTGGCGAAGCGCGTTGTTGCCGCGATGATGACGCCAACGCGCGAAGTGAACATGCCGCGCTGGATGGATCTTGGCAGCCGGCTGTATCGCCTTGCGCCGGGTTTGGTGGAAAAGGTGGCGAAACGGGCGTTTTTCCAAAAGTAAGTCAAAGAAGCTGGTCGAAAACGGTCATGTTGTTTGATCGTTTTGCGTCTATGGAATACGAGAGGGTGTCCCGAGCCTGTGGGACACCCTTTTACAATCGCAGCGCCGCTTTTCTTTCTCATTAGGGGCATTTGACACAAGTCGGGTCAAGAACCGGCGATGAACCGGTAGACGGCGTCATGGACAAGTTCATAGATGTCCGCGTTTGGCTGCCTCTCTTTGGCGGCGGCAATGCGGGCGCAAAGCTCGCGCCAGTCGTCTTCGTCAAGCGGCATCATGTCATCATCGCAGCCGTAATGCCGCAGACAGTTGCGCGCTTGTTTTTGCAGCCAACGTTCATTCATCGATTTCACCGTCCGTTATGAAACTTGTGCAAAGACGTCCTTGCCTGTTGGCTGGGAAGAAACGGCCGTTCGTTACGATTCGCTCGATTCCGGCGACGGGGCGCGGACGACCGATTGGAATCGGCCTTTATGTGAACCGTCACAAAACGGTTTATTGTTCGACAGCCCGCACCGACAGAGCGAAAACGTTTGTTTCGTCACAAACGGCTTTCCTTCTCCATCGAGCAGTTCCACATCGCCGGTGACGCGCAGCGAACCGTTGTCATTCACTTTGATTTGCACGTTTGCCATCGCTTGTTCCTCCTTTGCTTTGACAGTTTCGCGTGTTGGCAGGTAAAATGAAAAGGAAAATCAATAAGGAAAAAGGAGCATTCCCGTTAGGAGCTTTTCCGGGGACTTGATCAAAAAAAGCCCTCTTGGTATGATACAGGGGTGTCAACCACATCACTCACCATACCAAGGAGGACTTCAGATGAATTGTACACAAAACTATAAAATTGATCAAGTAACCGAACAAACGCTTGTCGTGGGTATTGATATCGCGAAACGAACCCACTACGCCTGCTTCGTGGATGACCGGGGGCGCGTGCTTCGCAAATCGTTCCCGATCTTCCAGTCGAAAGAGGGGTTTCAACAGCTGTATAAAGCGATTCAGGAGGCGATGCAAGCGTTCGGGAAGTCAGAGGTGATCGTCGCCGTGGAGCCGACCGGGCACTACTGGTTGAACCTGGCCTACTTCCTCGAGGAGCACGGGATCCCGTTGGTCATGGTCAACCCGGCGCATGTGTGTCGGTCGAAAGAACTTGATGACAACCTGCCGACGAAACACGACGCCAAAGACGCCCTGGTCATTGCCAGACTGGCAAAAGACGGACGATTCCTCGTTCCCCGGCTGCTGCACGAGATTGAAGCCGATTTGCGCGTGGGGAGCACGCTCAAAGAGAAGCTCCGCAAGGAACAGACGGCGGTGAAAAACGCGATCGTCCGCTGGACGGATCGGTATTTTCCAGAGTTTTGGACCGTGTTTCGTGACTTGGGGAAAACGGCGCTTTCGGTGTTGGAGTGGACGCCGCTTCCGGCTGATATGGCCGGCCGGACGGTGGAGGAGCTTCTTGAGGTGTACCGGCAAAGCGAAGGGATGAAATGCCCGCAGAAGGCCAAAATTCAGGCGTTGATCAACACCGCGAAGGACTCGATTGGGGTGACGGAAGGGACAGCGATGGCCCGGTTTGAGATCGCCGCGCTCGTCCGCCGATACCGCCAATTGGAGGCGGAGATCGCTGCACTGGACGCCGAGTTGAAGGCATTGGTTCAAACGACGATGGAGTACCAATGGTTGAAAACGGTCGACGGGTTGGGAGACGCCACGATCATCGATCTGCTGGCGGAGATCGGCAGCTTCGCCCATTATCGGGACCCGCGCCAATTGGTGAAGTTGGCGGGCCTGACGCTCAAGGAGAACTCCTCCGGCCAGCGCAAAGGGCAAAAGCACATCTCCAAACGGGGACGGAAACGGTTGCGCTCGGTGCTGTTTCGGGCGATGATTCCGCTGATTCGGCATAACGAGGCGTTTCGCGAGCTGCATGAGTATTATACGACCCGATCCGTCAATCCGCTGACCGGAAAGCAGTCCATCGTCGCCTTGTGCCGGAAGCTGTTGAATGTGCTGTTTGCGATTTGTACGAAGAAACAAGCGTTTGACGCGGAGCGAATGAAACAGGACGTCTTGTCCCAAGTGCAACGGGCGGCCTAAGGCCTCCCCCCTGCGAACGGAAGAATCGTTGGACAACGAGATGACACCGGAGAAGCTGGCGTGATTTCATCCATTCGACCTTGAGTCCCTAAAGGAGCTTGGCCGGCCTCCGCCTGATGACGAGACCGAACGAGGGAATGTTGGCGCGAAGACGCCCGGAGACATGGGAGGGTTCGTCCTCATCAGCGACGCGGAGATCCAAAGGGTGCATCGAATATGCTTCCCCCGCGGCAGGAAAATATAACCAGCCGTGGCCGCGAAGCGCACCCTAGGTCTGTAAGATATCCACAAAACTGAAAAAGGATGTAAGGGATTTTGTCGAAAAATATTTTTTGGACACCCCTGAGAGGCCGAAAAGCCTTGATAGATCAACATTTCTAGAGGGAGTCAGGCATGAGTGTATCGATCACGTTTACGGATGCAGCCAAACGGGCGCTTGCCTCTATTGTAGCGCAATCCGAACGGCAGTTAAAGCTGGCGTTTGACACGGACGGCTGCGGCTGTTTGGTCGACGGCGTGCCGGCGCTATGGCTTGTCGACAAGGCCGATGACGATGATTGGGCCGTCGAAACGAATTTCGTGCCGGTGCTCGTGGAACGGTCGCGGCTCATCTTTTTTGATGAAGCGATGACGATTGACGTCAAGCCGGGAACGACCGTTTTTCAGCTCAAAAGCCCAGGGCAAATGTTGAATGGTCATATGCCGCTTGTTGAGGTGAAATCCGGCGATGAACGGTAAGTTAGAGCAGCTCGCAAAGACGGCGAAGCAAAAAACATGGGTGTCGTTCACCCATGAAAACGATCCGTACAGCTTGCTTCATTGGTCGGTCGCCGGCCCGTATCATGAGGCGAAAGACGTCTGGCTGCTGCAAAACGAAATGACGTTTGAAACGAAAGAGTTTCCGACGCTTGAGTCGGCCATTGCTTGGCTTGGCGAGCATATGCCGCACATCACCGAAGTGTTGTAAAGGGGATGCCCTGAAAGCCGGTTTGGGCTGCAGGGCGCCCCTTTCTATAAAAATCCGCATATGCCATTTCTATGTCATTGAGGACTGTTTTGCCGCTTGGTCGGGTGGGTTGCTTTTTCCAGCTCTTCTTTTGCGATCACCGGCTTGACCGTATCAGCGGACGGTTTTCCTTTTTGGGCGCGGTTTTTCGCCATCCATCATCTCTCCTTTTCTTTGTCGTGTAGTTGTATCGTTTGACAAATGAACGATTGTTATGCAAGGGGGCGGACATGATGAAGAAGATCGGGCGAAAAAAAGAGCAAGGGACGGAGGCTTTGACGATCGCCGACCGGCTTGGCGCCGCGGTGGAAGCGAAGCTGCTTGAGAAAAAGCGGGTGCTTGCCGAGGAAGAACAGCGGCGTCGGGCGGCAGAGGAAGCGCGGCGCCGCGAGGAAGCGCGCCGCCGCGAGGAACAGAAATCGTTTGCCGAGCTGCTTGAGGAAAGCGAGCTAGACTGGCGGAAATTTAAGTAGCGGAGGGGATGGACGATGAAATCGAATGCGGCAGCGGCGCGCCCCTCTTCTTTTCCATTCTGGACGGCCGGAGCGGTCGTCGCGTTGGCCGTCAATTTGCGCGCGCCGCTTACGACGGTCGGCCCGCTCGTGCCTGATTTGCAGCGGGGGCTTGGCCTTTCCTACGCGGCCGCCGGGGCGTTGACGACAATTCCGCTTATGGCGTTCGCCTTGCTGGCGCCGGCGGCAGCGGCTCTCGCCCGCCGGTTCGGGATGAAGCGGACGCTCTTTTTTTCGTTGATCGTTTTGCTCGTTGGCGAGCTTCTCCGGCCGCTCTCCGGCGTTGGCTGGCTGTTTGCCGGCACGGTGCTGATCGGTGCAGCCATTGCGGTGGACAACGTCTTGCTGCCGGCGCTGGTGAAAGAGTCGTTTCCCGAACGGGTTGGTTTCATGATGGGCATTTATACAGTGACGATGAACATGAGCGCGGCGTTCGCTTCCGGGATCGCCGTTCCGCTTGCGGATGACTGGGGGCTTGGCTGGCAAGGGGCGCTTCGCTTTTGGGCATTGTTGGCGGCTTTGGCGCTTTTCGTTTGGCTGCCGCAAGCGCGCCGCCAGGAGCCGGACGGCGCGCCGTCCGGAAGCCGCCGCTCAACGCTTTGGCGGTCATGGCTCGCCTGGCAAGTGACGTTGTTTATGGGATTGCAATCGTTTTTCTTTTACTGCGTCGTCACTTGGCTTCCGGAGCTTGGACAAAGCAAGGGGTTGGCCGCCGGGGCGGCCGGATGGCTGCTCTTTTTCTTTCAGTTTGCCCAGCTGCCGATGATGTTCGTCTCTCCGATGCTCGCGGAGCGGATGGACAATCAAAAGGTGCTGATTGGTTCAGCTGTGCTTTGCATGGGAGCTGGGACGCTTGTCTTTTTCGGCGGGCAAGGGTGGTGGCTGTGGGCGGGGGCGCTTGTTGCCGGCATCGGCGCTGGCATGGCGTTTTCGCTGGCGATGATGCTGTTTACGCTGCGGACGCGCCATCCGCTCGCCGCCGCCCAATTGTCCGCCATGGCGCAATCGGTCGGCTACTTGCTGGCGGCTTCCGGTCCGCCGTTGTTCGGGGTGCTGTATGATGCGTCCGGCCGCTTCAATGCGCCGCTTGGTCTGCTTGTTGCCGTCTGCATCGCCATGATGGCCGTTGGCTTAGGGGCGGCGAGGGACCGATACGTAGATGAAAAGAAATAAAGCGGCCCGCTCGTCGCAAATGAGCGGCCGCACGTACCGAACGAGAGCCCGTATGCGGCCGTCAACGGCCGCCGGGCTCTCGATTTGTTTGCATTTTTTGGCTCGATCTATTTTTCAGCAAGGCATGTCGGCTTTCTTTCCGCTCCTTTGGTTTTTATCGATGCACGTCGTACACCGAGCGTTTCGTCGCTTGTTTCAGCCATTCGTATTCAGTGCGGTCAAGCGGCGGGGCTGACGCAGCGGCGACGTTTTCCTCAAGCTGTTCAAGGCGGCTGGCGCCCGGGATGACGGCGGCAACGACCGGGTCATACAAGCAAAATTGCAGCGCGGTCGCGGTCAAGGACCGGCGTCCGGCCGTTTTTTCCTTCAGCTTCGGGATGAGCGCCTGCAGTTCTTCATACGAATAATCGAGGTAGCCGTGTTGTTTCACCGCGCTGCCCGCCTGCTCAAGCGGGCGGCTCGTGAGCAAGCCTCTAGCGACCGGACCGCGGGCGATCACGCTGATGTTGTGTTCGCGAAGAAGCGGGAACCATTCTTCCGGCCGACGGTCAAGCAAGCTGTATTGCATCATGACGCTGACGATGTTCGAGCGCTTCACATATTCGCGAATGACGTTTGGGCGGATCGAGGAGATGCCGTACCAACGGATGACGCCTTCTTGCTTCAGCTCTTCGAACGCTTCAATCGTCTCATCGATCGGGTCGTCGATCGTGCCGCCGTGGAGCTGGTATAAGTCAATGTAGTCCGTTTGCAGGCGGCGCAGGCTCTCTTTGACCGCTTGTTTGATATAGGCTTTTGACGGATCCCAGTCCCAGCCGCTTCCGTCTCGGCGCCAACGGTTGCCGACTTTTGTCGCGATGATGACTTGGTCGCGTTTTCCTTTCACCGCTTTGCCGACAAATTCCTCGTTTAAGCCGCGGTCGTATAAATCGGCTGTATCCAAGTAGTTGATGCCGCGCTCCAATGCTTCATGGATGAGATAGATGGCATGGTTTTCATCAGTGCCGAGCGACATGCAGCCGAGTCCAATTTCGCTGACGTATAAGTCTGATGTGCCGATGCGGCGTTTGTTCATGTTTTGCGCCCCCTTTCGCGATCGATAATGATATGTTCATTGTACAACGGAAGCGAAAAAATGGCCAAACATGTAGTACAATGGAAAAGAATCGATCCAATTTGATAGGGGAGAATGAACATGGAGCTGTATGAAAAAACAATCCGCAGAGAGAAGCTGTTCAGCGGCCGCATCATTGACTTGTATATCGAGGAAGTCGAGTTGCCAAATGGGAAAACGAGCCGGCGCGAGGTGATCAAACATCCGGGGGCGGTGGCGGTGCTGCCGCTGTTGCCGGACGGGAAAATCGTTCTTGTCCGCCAGTACCGAAAAGCGTTGGAGCGCGCATTAGTCGAGATTCCGGCGGGCAAGCTAGAACATGGGGAAGAGCCGCTCGCTTCCGCACACCGCGAGCTCGAAGAAGAAACCGGCTGCCGCGCCCAATCGATGCGCCATCTCATGTCCTTTTATACATCCCCAGGGTTTGCCGATGAACTCATCCATTTGTATGTCGCCGAGGGGCTGGAAAAAGCGGAGGACGGCGCCGGTTTGGATGAAGATGAGTTTGTCGAGCTGTTGGAAGTGACATTGGAGGAGGCGCTTGAGATGCTTCAACAACGTGACATTTACGACGCGAAAACGGCATACGCCTTGCAATATTTGCAGCTGCGCCGCGCGCTAGGGGAGCAAAATGCCGAATAAAAAAAACGAGCGCGGCCTCGGCCGTTATTACGCTGATTTACATATTCACATCGGCCGCACCGCCTCGGGCCGCCCGGTGAAAATTACGGGGGCGCGCACGTTGACGCTTGAGAACATCTTGCATGAGGCGGCTGAGGTGAAAGGGATCGACCTCGTCGGTGTCATTGACAGCCATGTGCCCGAAGTGCTGGACGAGCTCGAGCGGGCAGTGGAGAAGCACGGTTGGCGCGAACATGAGGGGGGCGGCGTCAGCGCCGGGAAGGTGACGCTTTTGTTAGGCAGTGAAATCGAAGTATATGACGACCATTGCCATGGACCGATCCACGTGCTCGTTTTTTTGCCGACTGTGCAGACGATGCGCACGTTTTCCGGCTGGCTTGGCAAACGGGTAAAGAACGTGTCGCTCAGTTCACAGCGCATTTACGTGTCCGGCCGTGAACTGCAAGCTGCCGCGAAAGAGCAGGGCGGCTGGTTCATTCCCGCGCACGCGTTCACCCCGTTTAAAAGCTTGTACGGAAAAGGGGTCAAGCACAGCCTGACAGAAGTGTTTGACCCGGATTGGATTGATGCCATTGAACTTGGGTTAAGCGCCGACACGGCGATGGCGGACCAGATCGCCGAATTGCATCGCTACCCGTACTTGACGAATTCCGATGCCCATTCGCTGCGGAAAATCGCCCGTGAATATGAAGAAGTGCGGCTCGCCGCCCCGACGTTTGCCGAATTTGAAAAAGCGCTGCGCGGTGAAGACGGGCGCGCGATTGTCGCCAACTACGGTTTAAATCCCAAACTCGGAAAATATCACCAGACAGTGTGCGAGCGCTGCCTTGCGCCGGCTGCACCGGACGTCGACAGCTGTGCGGCATGCGGCCATCATCGCTTCGTGAAAGGCGTGTTTGACCGGCTGGCGGAGCTGAAAACGGCGGAACGCAGGCCGAAACGGCCGCCGTACATTTATCAAGTGCCGCTTGAATTCATCCCCGGCCTTGGTCCAAAAGCGTATGAAAAGCTGCTCGCCCGTTTTGGCACGGAAATGAGCGTTCTTCATGAGGCGGCGGAGGAAGAGATCGCGGAGACGGTGGGAGAAAAGTTGGCCCAACTGATCGTCCTTGCCCGCAGCGGTGCGCTCCATATCGAGGCCGGGGGCGGTGGGAGATACGGGAAAGTGCGGGAGGGGTAACCACTCGGGCAGCGCTCCTGCCGTTCATCATCATGCCGTGCGTGCTGCTTGGCCCAGCCCAGCCATGCGCCAATGGACCGAGGCGGCGTGCCGCCCGTGAAGTTGGTCACACGTCGGTGTTGAGCTGCTTTTTCATTCCATCACCAGCCTTTTAGAAAAACAGTCATACCGAAAGCGGATGGACATACAATCTACTAAGAGACAAAGTAGGAGGACGAAGCACAATGAGAACCCATCCGCTGAAATCGGCTATCGCTGTCCATTGGCGTGAACATGCTTCGCTGTATGTGTTTGTCATCGTCCTGTTTCTCATGGGCGTCATTTTCGGCGCCATTGTCGTCAACAGCCTCGGTTTCAGTCAAAAGCAAGACTTGTACTATTACTTGACGCAATTTTTTGGACAAGTGTCAAAAGACAATATCGCAAGCGCCCATGATATGTTCCGGCAAAGCTATATGCACAACGTCAAATATACCGCGCTGATGTGGGTGCTTGGCATTTCTGTCATTGGCTTGCCGATCATTCTTGTTTTGCTGTTTTTCAAAGGCGTCGTCGTCGGCTTTACGGTTGGCTTTTTAGTCAACCAAATGGGTTGGCGCGGGTTTCTTTTGTCGTTTGTGTCCATCATGCCGCAAAATTTGGTGGCCATTCCACTCATGATCGTCATGGGCGTCATTTCGATTTCGTTTTCCTTGCACATGGTGCGCAACCAGTTTATGAAGCGGCCGCATGGATCGATGTTTCCGATGGTGATGCGCTACGCAGCGGCGATGGCGGCTGTCGCCCTTGGGTTGCTTCTTTCCTCAGCGGTCGAGGCATATCTTTCGCCGGCATTGATGAAACAGGCGGTTCAATGGACAATGAGTTTAATCATAATGAATATTATATAATAACCATTATCATTTCTTCATAATAGTGATTTTACTTTGATACTTCCCTCGTGCATTTGTTATAATGATGGGTGAATGGCGAGGGAGGAATGAAAAGATGGAAGATCGTGTGGAACGAATCAAGAAGCAGCTGCATTCGGCGGGTTACAAGTTAACGCCGCAGCGGGAAGCAACAGTAAGAGTCCTGCTTGAACATGAAGAAGACCATTTAAGCGCGGAAGACGTCTACCTCCTCGTGAAAGAAAAATCCCCAGAAATCGGGTTGGCGACCGTTTACCGGACGCTCGAGCTGTTAACCGAGCTGAAAATTGTCGATAAAATCAATTTCGGGGACGGGGTGTCGCGCTATGACCTCCGCAAGGAAGGAGCGGCCCATTTCCATCACCACCTCATCTGCTTGGAATGCGGATCGGTGGCGGAAATTCAAGAAGATTTGCTTGAGGATGTCGAAGCGATTGTTGAGGAGAAGTGGAAATTTAAAATTAAAGACCATCGTTTGACGTTCCACGGCATTTGTCACCGTTGCCAGCAAAAGCATGAAGAAAAATAAAAACCTTTTCCAACGGGAAAGGTTTTTTGCGTATAAACAACGAAACAAATGGCATATCCTCATACTAGCAAGCTGACAAGCAGCTGATAGGGAGGATGCCATGAAAACCGTTTGGCAAATGGTGAAAGTGTTTCTTTTATTTACGGGATGCACCATTTTATTTTATTATAGTCTTGTATGGTTTAACCGCGAGTACGAGTATTACCACCGATACGATGAGCCGAAGGGATCGGCGGTCAAAGTATCGGCGGCGGAGAGTGCGCCGCCAAGTTGGCTCGACCGGCTGTTATTTTTTTATCGCGATGGGGAGTAGAGAGCGTTGGAATACGAGTTGAAAGATTTTCTGCATTATTTGACGGTGGAGCGGAATTTGGCGCACAATACGATCGTTTCGTATGAACGCGATTTGAAAAAATACGTCCGCTATTTGCGCCAAGTCGAGCAGCTTCAGGCGTGGGGCGAAGTGGAGCGCCTCCATATTCTCCATTTTTTAAAGTTTTTAAGCGAACAAGGGCAATCGGCGCGGACGATCGCCCGCCATTTGGCGTCGATCCGTTCGTTTCATCAGTTTTTGCTAAGGGAGAAAATCGCGGCGCAAGACCCGACCGTCCATATCGAAACGCCGCAGTTTGAACGGACGCTGCCGAAAGTGCTGTCGGTCGAGGAAGTCGAGGCGCTGCTTGCAGCGCCGCAAGTGAGCACACCGTTTGGGCTGCGCGACAAGGCGATGCTGGAGCTGTTGTATGCGACCGGCATGCGCGTCAGTGAGCTTGTGCAGCTCAACTTAAGCGACGTGCATTTGACGATGGGGTTTGTCCGCTGCTATGGAAAAGGGCGGAAAGAGCGGATCGTGCCGATCGGGCGCATGGCGATTGAAGCGCTTGCCCACTATTTGGAGCGAGGGCGCCCGCAGCTTGTCAATCCGCGACGGCGGGCAACGGAGGCGCTGTTTTTGAACCATTATGGCCAGCGGTTGACACGGCAAGGGTTTTGGAAAATTTTAAAGCGGCTCGCGAAAGAAGCCGGCATCGAAAAAGAATTGACGCCGCATACGCTTCGGCATTCGTTTGCGACGCATCTGCTTGAGAACGGAGCCGATTTGCGCGCTGTGCAAGAGTTGCTTGGGCATGCCGACATTTCGACGACGCAAATGTATACGCATGTTACGAAAACGCGCCTAAAAGACGTGTACAAACAGTACCACCCGCGCGCCTAGCAGTTGCCGTATGCTAGGCGCTTGCCTGTCGTTTTAGTTGTCAGACTTCTGACCAATTGGCCATAGGCGTGTTTTCGCGAAAATACGGGAACGATAGAAAGAGACTCCATATTTTTCATTGCAGGCAGGGGGAATGAATGTGAAAGCGACATACCGGCGCGTCTTTTTGATTGTGATGGATTCAGTCGGCATCGGCGAAGCGCCGGATGCCGAGAAATACAACGACAAAGGAGCGGATACGCTCGGCCATATCGCTGAGTATCGCGGCGGCCTCTATATGCCGAACATGGCGAAGCTCGGCCTAAGCCATATTCGTGAGATCAAAGGGGTGCCGAAAGTCGATCGACCGCTCGCGTACTATACAAAAATGAAGGAAGCATCGGCTGGAAAAGATACGATGACAGGCCATTGGGAGCTGATGGGCCTTCGCATCGACAAGCCGTTCCGCGTCTTTCCGAACGGGTTCCCAGATGAATTGATCGCTGAGCTCGAGCGGCGCACCGGCCGGAACGTGATCGGCAACAAACCGGCGAGCGGAACAGCGATCATCGAAGAGCTTGGCGAAGAGCATATGAAAACAGGGGCGATCATCGTCTATACATCAGCCGACTCCGTCTTGCAAATCGCCGCCCATGAACAAGTTGTGCCGCTTGATGAATTGTACCGCATTTGCGAAATCGCTCGTGAATTGACGCGCGACGAGCCGT
Source organism: Geobacillus zalihae (assembly GCF_030414215.1). Taxonomy (NCBI): domain Bacteria; kingdom Bacillati; phylum Bacillota; class Bacilli; order Caryophanales; family Anoxybacillaceae; genus Geobacillus; species Geobacillus zalihae. The sequence goes on along the minus strand of NZ_CP129217.1, from coordinate 2,336,980 downwards.
ATATGGTCGGGCGCGTCATTGCCCGACCGTTCATCGGCACACCCGGCCATTTTGAGCGAACCGCCAACCGGCACGACTATGCGCTTAAGCCGTTTGGCAAAACGGTGATGAATGAATTGAAAGACGCCGGTTATGAAGTGATTGCCATCGGGAAGATCGCCGATATTTACGACAATGAAGGAGTTACCCAGTCGTTGCGAACGACATCCAATATGGACGGAATGGATAAGCTCGTCGACACGCTCGGCATGGACTTTACCGGGTTGAGTTTCGTCAATCTCGTCGATTTTGACGCTAAATACGGCCATCGCCGCGACCCAAAAGGTTACGGCGATGCGCTCGAAGAGTTTGACGCCCGGCTTGCCGATGTGTTGCCGCGCTTGACAGCGGACGACTTGCTTATCATCACCGCTGACCACGGCAACGACCCGATTCACCACGGAACCGACCATACGCGCGAATATGTGCCGCTTTTGGTGTACAGCCCGCGATTTCGCGGCGGCAAGCCGCTCCCAGTCCGCGAGACGTTTGCCGATGTCGGCGCAACGATTGCGGATAACTTCCAAGTCAACCGGCCGCCGTACGGAACAAGCTTTTTGGCTGATTTGGCCTAACTTCATAAAGAACGATGAGGGGGAAAAGAATGGATCGACAAGCGATTGAAAAAACCGCCGGTCATTTGCGCCCATTGATGCCAACTCCGCCTGAAATCGGTCTCATTCTCGGCTCGGGGCTCGGCGTGCTCGCTGATGAAATCGAAGAGGCGGTTCGCATTCCGTATGAAGATATTCCCGGATTTCCAGTGTCGACCGTTGAAGGACACGCTGGACGGCTCGTATATGGGCGGCTTGAGGGGGCGACCGTTGTCGCCATGCAAGGGCGGTTTCATTATTATGAAGGGTATTCGCTTCAGGAAGTGACGTTTCCCGTCCGGGTGATGAAGGCGCTTGGCGTCCGCGAATTGATCGTGACAAACGCTGCGGGCGGCATCAACGAACGGTTTCAGCCCGGCGATTTCATGATCATTTCCGACCATATCAACTTGCTGGGCACAAATCCGCTCATTGGTCCGAACGATCCGGAGCTTGGTCCGCGCTTTCCGGACATGACGGAAGCGTATAGCCGGCGGCTGCGCGAGCTCGCCAAGGAAACGGCGGCGAGACTTGGCGTTCGCGTGCATGAAGGAGTATATGTCGCCAATACGGGGCCGTCGTACGAAACGCCGGCGGAAATCCGCATGATTCGTACGCTCGGCGGCGATGCGGTCGGCATGTCGACCGTCCCGGAAGTGATCGTCGCCCGCCACGGCGGCATTGAGGTGCTCGGCATTTCGTGCATTTCGAATATGGCTGCAGGGATGTCGGATGCTCCGCTTCACCACGACGAAGTGGTTGAAACGGCTGAGCGGGTGAAGACGGACTTTTTGCGGTTTGTGAAAGCGATTGTCGCCGAAATGGCGAAATCAAAACGAAAAAGGTGATCGCGATGCGAATGGTCGATTTGATTGCGAAAAAGCGCGACGGAAAGGCGCTGACGAAGGAAGAAATTGAGTGGATCGTCCGAGGGTATACAGACGGGGACATTCCCGATTACCAAATGAGCGCGCTCGCGATGGCGATTTATTTCCGCGGCATGACCGAGGAAGAAACGGCCGCGCTGACGATGGCGATGGTGCACTCCGGCGAAATGCTCGATTTGTCGAGTATTCGCGGCGTGAAAGTCGATAAACATTCGACCGGCGGGGTCGGCGATACGACGACGCTTGTTTTAGGGCCGCTTGTCGCTTCTGTCGGCGTGCCGGTGGCGAAAATGTCTGGGCGCGGCCTCGGCCATACGGGCGGCACGATCGACAAACTCGAGTCCGTGCCCGGGTTTCATGTCGAGATCAGCAAAGACGAGTTCATTCGACTCGTGAATGAAAACGGAATCGCCATTATCGGCCAAACGGGCGATTTGACACCGGCTGACAAAAAGCTATATGCGCTTCGCGATGTGACGGCGACCGTCAACAGCATTCCGCTCATCGCCTCGTCGATCATGAGCAAAAAAATCGCCGCTGGGGCTGATGCCATCGTCTTGGATGTGAAAACGGGCGCCGGAGCGTTTATGAAGGAACTTGACGAGGCGCGCCGGCTCGCTCGAGCGATGGTCGACATTGGCAAGCGCGTCGGCCGCCGGACGATGGCGGTCATTTCTGACATGAGCCAGCCGCTCGGCTATGCCGTCGGCAACGCCTTGGAAGTGAAAGAGGCCATCGAAACGTTAAAAGGAAACGGGCCGCACGATTTAACCGAACTTTGTTTGACGCTCGGCAGCCATATGGTCTATTTGGCGGAGAAGGCGCCATCGCTTGATGAGGCGCGCCGTTTGCTTGAAGAGGCGATTCGCAGCGGGGCCGCCATCGCGGCGTTCAAAACGTTTTTGGCCGCTCAAGGTGGAGATGCATCGGTCGTCGACGATCTGGATCAATTGCCAAAGGCGGCCTATACGTCGACCGTCACGGCGGCTGCCGACGGCTATGTCGCCGAGATGGCTGCCGATGACATCGGCACGGCCGCCATGTGGCTCGGCGCCGGCCGGGCGAAAAAAGAAGACATGATCGATTTGGCGGTCGGCATTGTGCTCCATAAAAAAATCGGCGATCGCGTGCAGAAAGGGGAAGTGCTCGCCACGATTCACAGCAACCGGCCAGATGTGCTTGACGTGAAAGAAAAGATCGAGGCGGCTATTCGTCTGTCGCCGCAGCCGGTTGCTCGGCCGCCGCTCATTTATGAGACCATCGTATAGAGAGGGACGCTGGCGATCCGCAAGGAAAAAAGCAGTTGTTCAAGTAGAAGACGCCTGAAACGCGTGTTTCGGGCGTTTTTTTTGTTTTTTGGAAAATGAGCTGTTTTTTGTATAAAAATATCTCGTCTGGAAAAAATGGCATGTATAAAGAATGGAGGTTTGGGAGATGAAAACGACAGTCATCCGTCTGCTTGTATTGCCGATTCTTCTGTTCCTTCCTCTTTCCGTGCATGCCGAGTCACACGAAAAGAAGGCGGCAAAGGTGAAGCTGGCCGATGAGGCGAAATCAGCCATTTTGATTGAACGCGACACCGGCAAAGTATTGTATGAAAAAAATGCCCATGAACCATTGCCGCCGGCGAGCATGACGAAAATTATGACGATGCTGCTAGTCATGGAAGCCATCGATGAAGGAAAGCTGTCCTACGATGAAAAAGTGCGGGCGAGCGAATACGCCGCGTCAATGGGTGGATCGCAAATTTTCCTCGAGCCGGGCGAGGAAATGACCGTCGATGAGCTGCTGCGCGGCATTGCCATCGGTTCGGCCAACGACGCGTCGGTCGCTATGGCTGAGCAGATCGCCGGGTCGGAAGAAGCATTTGTCGAGATGATGAATGAAAAAGCGAAACAGCTTGGCTTAAAAAACACCCATTTCGCCAATGCGACCGGCCTGCCGGCGGAACATCACTACAGCAGCGCTTATGATATGGCCATGATGGCGCGCGAACTGTTGAAATATGAAGATATTACCAAATATACGAGCAAATACGAAGACTATTTGCGCGAAAATACGGACAAAAAGTTTTGGCTCGTCAATACGAACCGGCTTGTCAAATTTTATCCGGGCGTTGACGGCCTGAAAACCGGATATACAGCCGAAGCGAAATATTGTTTGACCGCCACGGCGAAAAAGAACGGCATGCGCGTCATCGCTGTTGTGTTTGGAGCGCCGACGCCGAAATCGCGCAATGCGCAAATTACGAAGATGCTCGATTACGCGTTTTCCCAATATCGAACTCACCCGGTGTACAAACGGAATGAAACTGTCGCCCGCGTCAACATAAGCAAAGGCAAACGGTCATCCGTCGAAGCGGTGACGTCGGAGCCGGTGTCGGTGCTGACGAAAAAAGGGCAGTCGGTCGAGCAGATCGAAAAAGTGATCAAAGTGAAAGACAATGTGAAAGCACCCGTTCGCAAAGGCGATGAGCTTGGCGTCCTCATTTTAAAACAGGATGGAAAAGAAATTTTGCACAGCCCGATCGTCGCCAAGCAAACGGTCGAAGAAGCGAGCTTTTGGGACTTGTTTAAGCGGGTGTTTGGCCGCTTCGTGCAAGCGGGATAATGTCAAGTTTTGCGGTCTTTTCGCTCTCTTTGGCGAACGACCACTAGTTTTGTCGGGCGGCAGGATTTCGGGCGGACAGCAGCGAAATGTCTCCATATCTTGAAATGGACAAGGGGGAACACGCTGTGAGTCTCGCGATCGACTTGGAAGTGAAGCAAGACGTGCTCATCGTTCGCCTGTCTGGGGAGCTTGACCATCATACAGCCGAAGAATTGCGTGAACAAGTGACGGATGTGCTCGAAAACCGAGCGATCCGCCACATCGTGCTCAATTTAGGACAATTGACGTTCATGGACAGCTCTGGCCTCGGCGTCATTCTCGGACGCTATAAACAAATCAAAAACGTCGGCGGGCAGATGGTTGTATGCGCCGTATCGCCGGCCGTCAAACGGCTGTTTGACATGTCGGGTCTGTTTAAAATCATCCGCGTTGAGGCGGATGAGCAATTCGCCTTGCAAGCATTGGGGGTGGCGTAAATGCGCAATGAAATGCACCTCCAATTTTCTGCCCGCAGCGAAAATGAATCGTTCGCCCGTGTGACCGTGGCGGCGTTCGTCGCCCAGCTTGACCCGACGATGGACGAACTGACGGAAATTAAAACGGTTGTCTCTGAGGCGGTGACAAACGCGATCATTCACGGCTACAACAACGATCCGAACGGCATCGTCTCCATTTCGGTCATCATTGAAGACGGTGTCGTCCATTTGACGGTGAGAGACGAAGGAGTCGGCATTCCTGACATCGAAGAAGCGCGCCAGCCGTTGTTTACGACAAAGCCCGAGCTCGAGCGGTCAGGGATGGGCTTTACCATTATGGAAAACTTCATGGACGAAGTCATCGTCGAGTCGGAAGTGAACAAAGGGACGACTGTGTATTTGAAAAAGCATATTGCGAAAAGCAAAGCGTTATGTAACTGAGGGAGACATGCCTATGGATGTCGATGTCAAGCAAGATCAGTCGCCAATCAAAGATCAGGAGATGAAAGAGCTGATCCGCCGCAGCCAAGAAGGCGATCAAGAAGCGCGTGATGAAATTATTGAAAAAAACATGCGCCTCGTCTGGTCGGTCGTTCAACGTTTTTTAAACCGCGGCTATGAAGCGGACGACTTGTTTCAAATCGGCTGCATCGGCTTGTTAAAGTCGGTCGACAAGTTTGACCTGTCGTATGACGTCAAGTTTTCGACGTACGCCGTGCCGATGATCATTGGGGAGATTCAGCGGTTTCTTCGCGACGACGGCACCGTCAAAGTGAGCCGTTCGCTGAAAGAGATGGGCAACAAAATCCGCAAGGCGAAAGATGAGCTGTCGAAAACGCGCGGGCGGGCGCCGACGGTTACGGAAATCGCCGACCATTTAGGCATTTCGCCAGAAGACGTCGTTCTGGCTCAAGAGGCGGTCCGCTCGCCGACATCGATTCACGAAACGGTGTACGAAAACGACGGCGATCCGATTACGTTGCTTGATCAAATCGCTGACGCCGACGAGGCGTCATGGTTTGACAAAATCGCCTTAAAAAAAGCGATCGAAGAACTCGACGAGCGTGAGAGGCTGATCGTCTATTTGCGCTATTACAAAGACCAAACCCAGTCCGAAGTGGCATCGAGGCTCGGCATCTCTCAAGTGCAAGTATCCCGGCTGGAAAAGAAAATATTGCAGCACATAAAGGACAAAATGGACGGATAGTCCATTTTGTCCGCACGGAGTGAGCAACAAAATGGACGGATCGACCATTTTGTCCGCACGGAGTGAGCAACAAAATGGACGGATCGACCATTTTGTCCGCACAAGGTGTTCCCAAAATGGACGGATGTCAATTCATCGGCGGTGAACCATGAATCGCATCCGTCTTTTGGTGTGTAAGCGCATCTTGGAACGCTTTTTCCGGAGCAAGCAACAAAAGTCTAAAAAAGAATGGGCGTTTTTTTCTTTGCCCATTCTTTTCTATTTTTATGAAATCGATGGTGAACGTCGACAGGCCGCATGATCGGTGTTTTTGCCAACCAAACTAAAGAAAAACAAAATGGGGACAAAGGTGTGAAGCAAATGGCCAACACCGTATTTATCAAGCCGCGCCATCGCGTGCAAGTCAAGCCGGGGGCGGTGGTGACGCTCGGGCAGGCGGCCCAAATCGCTGCGCCGGATGGCGGGCTCATTCGGCGGTTGAAGGCGATTCCGCTCTATCGCATCCAGCCCAGCGATAAAAATATCGTCATCATCGATATGATGCAAATGATCAGGGCTGTGTTTGACGTGGATTCCTCGCTTGATGTGCAGATGATCGGTCCATCACAGACGATCATTGAAGTCGTCTATGAAAAACGGAAGGTTTCGACCGCTTCCTTCGTTCTCGTTTGGCTTCTTTTGTTCGTCGGTTCGGCGATGGCGATCATGAACTTTCACGAGGACGTCAGCATGCAACAAGTGCATCGCCATCTGTACGAAATGATGACCGGCCAAGCGGTCGATAAACCGCTGCTTTTGCAAATTCCGTATTCGCTTGGGCTCGGCATCGGGATGATTTTATTTTTCAACCATTGGTTCCGCAAACGAATCAACGAGGAGCCCAGCCCTCTTGAAGTCGAAATGTTCAACTACCAGCAATCGATCGATCAGTACGTCATTTTGCATGAAAACAAAGAAAGCTTGAGGCCTCTTGACGACGCTTGAGATTTTGCTGGTAGTGTTCGTCGGCTTCGCCGGAGGGTTGGCGGTCGGAACCGGATTTGTCGCTTTTTTGGTCGTGCTTGGCGTCATCCCGCGCCTGACGCAGCTGACGAAAACGCCAAAACGCATTCACGCCTATGAATGGGGGGCTGTAGCCGGCGCCATCGTTGGCGGTTGGATGAGTTTGCGCCATTCGGTTTGGCATTTATCCAAATATTGGCTAGCGCCGATCGGATTGTTTCATGGTGTGTTTATCGGAATGCTCGCTGCCGCTTTAACAGAGGTGTTGAACGTTTGGCCGATTTTAGCGAAGCGGATCGGCGTCGATGATAAAATCGTCATTTTACTTATGGCCATCGCCTTTGGCAAAGTGGCCGGTTCGTTGTTTCATTGGCTTTATTTTGTCGATCACTTTCGCTGACAAAGGGGGAAGGAAACGTGGGATTGAAGTCCGATTATGTCCGCGAGGTGAAGGCGTTTCAGCCTTCTCCCCCATACGCCGCCAATGCGGTAAAAGCGTTTTTTGTCGGTGGGATGTTTTGTGCGTTGGCGCAATGGCTCGCTGATTGGTATGGCGGCACGTTTGCCGCTTCGCCGCTCGAGGCCCATCTGTGGGCGTCTATGGTGATGGCTGGATTGGCGATTGTGCTGACGGCCGTCGGGAAATATGATGATTTCAGCCAATTTGCCGGTGCGGGGGCGACGATGCTCATTACAGGGCTGGCCAATGCGATCGCCAGCGCCGCTATCGAGCATCGCAGCGAAGGATGGACGGCCGGGGTGGCCGGGCAGATGTTGAAAGCCGGTGGGGCAGCGGTCATTTATGGTCTGATTGCCGCCTATGTGCTTGGCCTTGTTTGGCCGTGACGAAAAGAGGGATTGGCCATGAAACGTGTCGGAAAGCAGACATGGGTGTTTGACGATGGTGTTTACATCCAAGCGGCCGCTGCCGCGGTCGGGCCGCTTGAAGCCGACGGGCCGCTCGGAAGTTATTTTGATGTTTGCCATCGCGACTTATATTGCGGCGAAGCGACGTGGGAGCTGGCCGAGCGGAGGCTGATGCGGGAGGCGGTGGACTGCTGCTTGCAAAAGGCGGGCGTCTCTGCCGAAGAAGTCGATCTATTTTTGGCCGGTGATTTATTAAACCAAAATGCGACATCGAATTATGTCGCCCGCGAGCTGCCGATTCCGTTTTTATGCTTGTTCGGCGCCTGTTCGACCTCGATGCAAACGTTGGCGGCAGCCGCTGCGTTTGTCGCTGGTGGATTGGCTGATCGGGCGCTTGCGGCGACAAGCAGTCATAACGCGACGGCCGAACGGCAGTTTCGCTACCCGACTGAGCTTGGGGTGCAAAAGCCGAAAACGGCGACGTTCACCGTCACGGGCGCCGGCGCCGCGCTTGTTGGCCGCGCGCCGGGACGTTGGCGCGTCCGGGCGGCGACGATCGGCAAAGTCGTTGACGCCGGGCTGAAAAACCCACTCGACATGGGGGCGGCGATGGCTCCGGCGGCGGCCGATACGATCGAGCAGCATTTCCGTGACTTAGGCGTCTCGCCGGGCGATTACGATTTGATCGTCACCGGCGACTTGTCGCGCGTCGGCAGCGTCATCGTCCGCGAGTTGCTTGCTGAATCAGGCTACGATGTGACCGACGTTTACAACGATTGCGGGCTGATGATTTACCGGCCAGATCAAAAGGTGTTCGCCGGCGGCAGCGGCTGCGCCTGCTCGGCGGTCGTCACGTACGGGTATTTGCTTCAAGAGCTCGCCCGCGGAACGTTTCGACGCCTGTTTGTCGTCGCTACCGGGGCGCTCTTGAGTCAAACGATGGTGCAGCAAAAACAGTCGATCCCAGCGATCGCTCACGGCGTCGTCATCGAAGCGGCTGGACAGGAGCCGGATTTGCCGCCGTAGGACGCCTTTTATTTGGGAACGATCAGGAGGGAATGTGATATGGAATACGTCCGTGCCTTTCTCGCCGGCGGGCTGCTGTGCGCCATCGTTCAGCTCATCATCGACCGCGGCAAATGGACGCCGGCTGGCGTCGCCGGTTCGCTTGTCGTCTTTGGCGTACTCCTTGGCTTTGGCGGCGTCTATGATCCATTCGTCGCTTGGGCTGGCGCCGGGGCGACGATGCCGCTATGCGGATTTGGGTATTGGTTGGCGAAAGGAGCCATGGCAGAACCGCGGCCGGAGGGATTTGTCGAAACCGGAGCAGCGGTGTTCCGCTTGGCCGGCGCCTTGGTTGCTTTCATGGTGGCCGGGTCGTTCGTCGCCGCGCTCATTTGCAAACCGAAAGGGTAGGGATCATGAAAAAAAGACGGGTGATTTTAGTAACCGATGGGGACGAGTTCGCCTGCCGGGCGATTGAGCGGGTTGCCGCCGAGATCGGCGGCCGTTGCATTTCCCGCTCGCAAGGCAATCCGACGAAACTGAGTGGTGAACAGTTGGTCGAACTCATTTTGCAAACGCCGCACGATCCAGTGTTTGTCATGTTTGACGATTGCGGCGCCCTCGGGGAGGGGGCCGGAGAGCAGGCGCTTCGCTATGTGGCGGGGCATGAGCAAATTGAGGTGCTTGGGGCGCTGGCGGTTGCCTCCAATACGCACCAGCATGAATGGACAAAAGTACATGTGAGCATCGACCGTGACGGCGTGATGACCGAATATGGGGTCGATAAAGAAGGCGTCCGGGACCTCGAGATCGGGCGGATCAATGGCGATACCGTCTACTGCCTTGACCGGCTGAACATTCCGCTCATCGTCGGCATCGGCGACATCGGCAAAATGGGATACCGAGACCATGCGAAATACGGAGCGCCGATTACGCGCAAGGCGGTCGAGTTGATTCTCGAAAGGAGTGGTGGCCATGCCGGAAAAAGAAAAGAAACCGAAAGCGCCGATCGCGAAGCGGCTCGTTGACAACGCGAAGTTTTTGCAACAGCGGATCGGCGTCGGGACAAGCTTTGATTTAGGCGTGCGGAAAATTGATGTCCTAAACCGGGAAGTACATATTTACTACTGCAACGGTTTATGCGACACGCAATACATTATCGAATTGTTAAAACAAATTGTGCGCGTCAACGATGATGAACGCCAGGCGTCCCAAGCGTGGCAGATCATCGAAAATCGACTTGTTCATCAGCAAGTCAGTCCGGTGACGAGCCTCGACGAAGCGGTTGACAAGCTGCTGTCGGGCTTGATCATCGTCTTGATTGAAGGCGAATCGACCGGATTTGCTGTCGACGTCCGCAGCTATCCGGGTCGGCAGCCGCAAGAGCCGGATACGGAAAAAGTTGTGCGCGGCGCCCGCGACGGCTATGTCGAGAACATCATTGTCAACACGGCGCTCACCCGCCGCCGCATCCGCGACGAGCGGCTGCGCTTTGAAATTTTGCAAGTCGGCGAGCGGTCAAAAACGGACGTATGCATCGCCTATATTAAAGACGTCGCTGACCCGGGGCTTGTTGAACTCGTCAAGAAAGAGTTGCAGCAAATCAACGTCGATGGACTGACGATGGGCGACAAAACAGTCGAAGAGTTTTTAGTCAAGCAAGGATACAACCCGTACCCGCTCGTCCGTTACACCGAGAGGCCAGATGTAGCAGCGACGCACCTGCTTGAAGGGCACGTGCTCATTATGGTTGATACATCGCCAAGCGTCATCATCACGCCGACAACATTTTTTCACCACGTCCAGCATGCCGAGGAATACCGGCAGTCGCCAGGGGTCGGGACGTTTGTGCGCTGGGTGCGGTTTTTAGGCATTTTGACGTCGTTGTTTTTGCTGCCGCTGTGGGTGCTGTTCGTCCTTGAACCGTCGTTGCTGCCCGAATCATGGGCGTTTATTGGGCCGAACAAACAAACGAACATCCCGATCATTGTGCAAATTTTGCTCGCTGATTTTGGGATTGAGTTTTTGCGGATGGCAGCCATTCATACCCCGACGCCGCTATCAACCGCGATGGGTTTGATTGCCGCCGTCTTGATCGGACAAATCGCCATCGATGTCGGGCTGTTTGTGCCGGAAGTGATCTTGTACATTTCGGTGGCGGCGATCGGTTCCTTTGCGACGCCAAGCTATGAGTTGAGCGTGGCGAATAAGATTTCTCGATTGGCATTGGTCATTCTTGTCGCCTTGTTTAAAGTGCCCGGGCTCGTCATTGGCACGACCGTTTATTTGCTTTGGCTCGCCAGCATCCGCTCGCTTAATACGCCGTACTTATGGCCGTTCATCCCGTTCGATCCAGCGGCATTTATGCAAATTGTCGTCCGCCGTTCGGTTGCCGGAGCGAGAGTGCGCCCGAGCATCGTTCACCCGCAAGACCGGCAAAAACAGCCGTCATGACGCGAACGATCCATTTGGAAGCGGCCGTTTCCACCTATTGGCGGCCGCTTTTTTCGTTTTAGCGCTATTGCAACTTTTTTATCATTATGATAAGTTATATGTAATTGCTTGCACTGATGGTGCTTGCCTCAGTGCTTCGCACGTTTGCACGGGCGGAATGGGCATGGCCCAGCGCGGGGTGTGCGGCCTTCCGTTTCAAGGCAGAGCCGATGGCGCTTTGCGGTTTTCCATTTTGTAAAGGCAGTTGCCGATTTTGCAAACTGTCTTTTTTGCTTTTGCCATGCGATTTCGATAGAGGAATGAGGGGTTTGCGATGTTTCTTCACGGGACAAGCCGCGTGAATGAACAAGGGCATTTGGAAATCGGCGGTGTCGATGTGGTCGAGTTGGCCAAAACGTATGGCACGCCGCTTTATATTTATGACGTTGCGTTGATCCGCGCTCGGGCGCGCGCGTTTAAAGAAGCGTTCCAGCGCCACGGCGTGCGGGCGCAAGTCGCGTATGCGAGCAAGGCGTTTTCCGCCGTCGCCATCGTGCAGCTGGCCGCTGAGGAGGGATTGTCGCTTGACGTCGTCTCAGGCGGTGAGCTGTATACGGCGCTTGCGGCCGGTTTTCCGCCTGAGCGCATCCATTTTCATGGCAACAACAAAAGCCGGGACGAATTGGCGATGGCGCTTGAACACGGCATCGGCTGCATCGTTGCCGACAACTTTTACGAACTCGAGCTGATCGAAGAGCTGGCGGAGTCATCCGGTCGGACGGTGCCGGTTTTGCTCCGCGTGACGCCGGGGGTCGAGGCGCATACGCACGATTACATTTTAACCGGGCAAGAAGATTCAAAGTTCGGCTTTGACTTAAACAACGGTCAGGCGGACGAGGCGTTTCGCCGTGTCATGGCATCGGCCGCGTTTCAGCTGCTCGGCGTTCATTGCCATATCGGCTCGCAAATTTTTGAAACAGCTGGGTTTGTGCTCGCGGCGCAAAAAGTGTTTGCCAAGCTGGCGGAGTGGAACAAGGCGCACGGATTTGTCCCAGCGGTTGTCAACCTTGGCGGCGGCTTTGGCATCCGCTATACGGAGGAAGACGACCCGATTCCGGTGACAGCGTACGTCGACTGCATCGTGGAAGAGGTGAAAAGGCAGGCCGAAGCTTGCCGCTTGCCGTTGCCGGAAATTTGGATCGAGCCGGGCCGGTCGCTCGTGGGTGATGCCGGAACGACGATTTATACGATCGGTTCGCGCAAAGAGGTGCCCAACGTCCGCACCTATATTGCCGTTGACGGCGGCATGAGCGACAACATCCGTCCGGCGCTTTACGGAGCGAAATACGAAGCCGCGCTCGCCAACCGGGTGTTCGGCGAGCCGACGGAAGTCGTATCGATCGCCGGGAAGTGTTGCGAGTCAGGCGACATGCTCATTTGGGACATCGCCCTGCCGGAAGCGGAGCCGGGCGATTATTTGGCCGTTTTTTGCACCGGCGCTTACGGCTATTCCATGGCGAACAATTACAACCGTCTGCCGCGCCCAGCCGTTGTGTTCGTTGAAAACGGCGACGCCCAGCTCGTTGTGAAACGGGAGACATATGAAGATTTGATCCAATATGATTTGCCTTTGAAAACGAAAGTGAAAAAGTGAAGGCCGCCGGTTGGAAAGAGAACGGGCCTTCACAAAGAAAAGGCGCCCGCTGCCTTTTTTGGGGCGCCTTCTTTCATTGTTGATTTGAGGAAAATGCTGATTTGATCGCGTTCCAAATTTCTTTCAAGATGTCGATCAGATTTTGAATGAACGTTTTCCCTTCTTCTGACTGCAAAAACGCCGATAGCTGTTCTTTCGCCTTGCTCAGCTGATCGTTCACTTGATCCCAATTAATATGGGCGTTTTGCATTTTATGGAAAAGGGAAATCAGGTTGTTGATTTCATTCTCGCTCAGCGTAATGCCAAGGTCGTTGGCGATTTTTTCAATAAGGGCGCGCAAATCAGCGTCCGTCTGCGGTGGGTTGTTGGCGATTTCTTGTTTGATTTTCGCCAGCAGGGCGACCGCTTTGTCCGCGCCGATCGAATCGGCGAGCTTCGCCGTCTGCACCATTTCCTCGTTCGCCACTTTTTTGACATCATCAGGGATGGCTTGGTCCGAGGAAATTTCATACGCCTTCATCAGCCCCGTCAGCGCTGCGGTGCCGGAAACCGGAAACGGGGCGGTGATGTAAATATCGGCATCTTTCACCCCTGCGGTGATCAAGGCGTTTGTATACATCTCTTTCGTCACCCATGTGATGTTGTGCGTTTCGACATGAAGCCCCGAGCCAGGCTCTTTTATCGTGATCATCGACGACGAGATGGCGCGCGTGCCGATTTGCGCTTTCGGAATGAGTCCGTCCAAATATTTATGCTCCTCAACGTTTGAGACGGTGATCGTTTGCGCCCCGTCCGGCGCCTTCATTTCGTCGAGCACTTTTTGCTTTTGTTCATTCGTTAAGTTTTCCCCGAGCGTCACAATGACATCGCCCGGCGCGGCATCGGCCGCTGCGATGCCCGGAGATGCCAAGAGCACCGCCCAAAGCAGCGATGAAGCGATCATTCGTTTCACATAGCTCGCCTCCTGTTTACGAAAATGCATTACCATTATACCGTACGCTCGCCTGCTTGGCTATCGGAAAAACGCGACGCGGTCAGGCGGCGTGCGAATTTGAAAAGACATTTTTTCTTTTGTTTCACTTGGCCATCATGGTATGATAAAAGCAGTTTCGATGTCGAAAAGGAGCTGGATGCTTGTGGCAAAAAAAGGATATATTCTAATGGAAAACGGCGGGAAAATCGAGTTTGAACTGTTCCCAAACGAGGCGCCGGCGACGGTGGCCAATTTTGAGAAGCTCGCAAACGAAGGCTTTTATAACGGGTTGACGTTCCACCGCGTCATCCCTGGATTTGTCAGCCAAGGAGGATGTCCACGCGGCAATGGAACGGGCGATGCCGGCTATACGATCCCGTGCGAGACGGACAACAATCCACACCGACATGTCACCGGCGCGATGTCAATGGCGCACCGCGGCCGCGATACCGGCAGCTGCCAGTTCTTTATCGTCCACGAGCCGCAGCCGCACTTGGATGGGGTGCATACCGTCTTTGGCCAAGTGACATCGGGCATGGACGTCGTGAAGACGATGAAAAACGGCGACGTGATGAAGGAAGTGAGAGTATTTGACGAACCGTAAACAGCGCATGAGCGAGGATGATCGGACTGTTCGAAACAACTGGCGCTTGTTTTTCTTTTTGCTTGCGGCCAGCCTGTTGTGGGGAGCGGCGTATTGGATTTGGGTTGCGGAATGATGATGCAGGGCGTTTCGTGTGGTATAATGAACATAACGATATCGTGATGCATCCTTCGGGGCAGGGTGAAATTCCCGACCGGCGGTGATGGGGCTTTCCGCCCCTCAGCCCGCGAGCCGAAAGGCAGGATCCGGTGCGATTCCGGAGCCGACAGTATAGTCTGGATGGGAGAAGGATGCCAATATGCGCACGGCTGTTTTCGGCCGGTTCAGACCGCGTGGGCAGCGTCTGTCGGCCGACTAGGCATGGTAGTATCTTTTGTTTCCGACCGGCCGGTATAGCCTGCTTGGCGAACATGTGTTTGTTTGCGCATCATTGGTCATTCTCTCATCGATGAGCCCCCGGGGACATCCCGGGGGTTTCATTTTTATTGAAGGAGGGAGTGCGGTGCATAACGATGAACATTATATGCGGCTCGCTCTCGATGTGGCCAAAGCTGGAGTCGGGCAAACGTCTCCCAATCCTGCCGTTGGCGCGGTCGTTGTCAACGGTGGGACGGTTGTTGGGCTTGGCGCCCATTTGAAAGCGGGTGAGCCGCACGCGGAAGTCTATGCGATCCGCATGGCTGGCGAGAAGGCGCGCGGTGCGACGGTGTACGTGACGCTTGAGCCGTGCAGCCATTATGGAAAAACGCCGCCATGTGCCGATTTGCTCATCCAGGCGGGCGTCCGTCGCGTCGTCGTTGCCACGACCGACCCGAATCCGCTTGTCGCGGGAAAAGGGATTGCCAAGCTGCGCCAAGCGGGCATTGACGTTGATGTTGGCGTATTAAAAGACGAAGCGGACGAATTGAATCGGATGTTTTTCCACTATATCGCCGCAAAAACGCCGTTTGTCACGTTGAAGTTCGCATGCAGCCTCGATGGCAAAATCGCGACGGCGACGGGGGAAAGCAAATGGATTACATCAAGCGCGGCGCGTGAGGATGTCCATCGCCTTCGTGCGCAGCATGACGCCATTTTGGTCGGCGTCAACACCGTTTTGACCGACAACCCGAAGCTTACCGTCCGCTTTGGGGAAAAGCGGAAAAATCCGCTCCGCATCATTTTGGATACAAAATTGCGTACACCGCTTGACGCCCATGTCGTCGCTGACAAGGAAGCAGAGACGTGGATCATCACCGGCGGCGTCAGTCGGGAACAAGCGGCGGCGTATGAGCGCCTTGGGGTGCGCGTATTTTCAATGCCGACGGCCCAGATCGATGTCCGCGATGTGCTCCGTCTGCTTGGGGAGCAGGGAGTCATGTCGCTGTTTGTCGAAGGCGGCTCGCGCGTTCATGACAGCTTCCTCCGCTCGGGAGCAGTCAATGAGGTCATCGCCTATATCGCTCCGAAGCTGATCGGCGGCCGCGGGGCGCCGACGCCGGTCGGCGGCCTTGGCTTCGCCCGGCTTGCTGAAGCGGTGGAGCTTGACATCCGCCGCATCGAGACGATCGGCCCGGACATCAAAATCGTCGCCGCGCCGAAACGGAAGGAGGAATCGTTGTGTTCACTGGCATTATTGAAGAGATCGGCACGATCGAACAAATGAAGCAAACCGGCGACGCCATCGTGATGACGATTGGCGCCAAGCGGGTGCTCGAAGATGTGCGGCTTGGCGACAGCATCGCCGTCAACGGCGTCTGCTTGACCGTCACATCGTTCACCGAACGGCAGTTTACGGTCGATGTCATGCCGGAGACGGTGAAAGCGACGGCGCTAAAAACATTAAAGCCGGGATCGAAGGTGAATTTGGAGCGGGCAATGGCGGCTGGGGGACGGTTTGGCGGCCATTTCGTCACCGGGCATGTGGACGGCGTCGGGCGCATCATCCGGCAGTGGCCGAAAGCGAACGCCGTCTACTATGAAATCGAAGTGCCGGCCTCGCTGCGCGCCTATATGATTGAGAAAGGATCGGTCGCTGTCGATGGGACGAGCTTGACGATTTTCGGTCTGAGCGAGCGCACGTTCATCGTTTCACTCATTCCGCATACGCGTGAGGCGACGATTTTAGGCGAAAAGCGGCCGGGCGATCTCGTCAATATCGAGTGCGACATGATCGGCAAGTACGTCGCCGCTTTCCTCGACGCGAAAGCGACGGCGACCTCCAAATTGACGGTCGAATTTTTGGAGCAGCACGGCTATAAATAGTGGAAAAGGGGGCAAGCTTGATGTTTGACACGATTGAAGCAGCGCTTTCGGCGCTGAAAAACGGAGAAGTGATCATCGTTTGCGATGACGAAGACCGCGAAAATGAAGGCGATTTTGTCGTGCTGGCCGAAAAAGCGACGCCGGATGTCATTAACTTTATGATCACTCATGGCCGCGGGCTCGTCTGCGTGCCGATTACGGAGGAATTGGCGGAGCGGCTCGAGCTTGAGCCGATGGTCACTCATAACACGGACGCGCATGGCACAGCGTTTACGGTGAGTGTCGACTACAAAACGACAACGACGGGAATCAGCGCCTACGAGCGGGCGGCGACGATTCAGGCGCTGCTTGATCCGAATGTGAAAGCGAGCGATTTTAAACGTCCTGGCCACGTTTTTCCGTTGATTGCGAAAAAGGGGGGCGTCTTGCGGCGCGCCGGCCATACGGAAGCGGCGGTCGATTTGGCCCGTTTGTGCGGCGCGAAGCCGGCCGGCGTCATTTGCGAAATCATTAAAGAGGACGGGACGATGGCTCGCGTTCCTGATTTGCGGCAAATCGCCGATCAGTTCGGATTGAAAATGATCACGATCAAAGATTTGATCGCCTATCGGAGCCAGCGGGAAAAGCTCGTGAAACGGGAGGTGGACGTTTGGCTGCCGACCGAATTCGGCGAATTTCGCGCCATCGGCTACACAAACGTGCTCGACGGAAAAGAGCATGTGGCGCTTGTCAAAGGAGAGATCATCCCGGATGAGCCGATCTTGGTGCGCGTCCATTCCGAATGCTTAACGGGCGATGTGTTTGGCTCGTACCGGTGCGACTGCGGTCCGCAGCTGCATGCGGCGCTCAGGCAAATCGAGGCGGAAGGGCGCGGGGTGTTGCTTTACATGCGCCAAGAAGGGCGCGGCATCGGCCTTATGAACAAGTTGCGCGCTTACAAGTTGCAGGAGCAAGGTTATGATACGGTCGAAGCGAACGAAAAACTGGGCTTCCCCGCCGATTTGCGCGATTATGGCATCGGGGCGCAAATTTTGAAAGATCTTGGCGTGACGAAAATGCGCCTGCTCACGAACAACCCGCGCAAAATCGCCGGCTTAAAAGGGCATGGACTCGAAGTCGTTGAACGGGTGCCCATTCAGATGCCAGCGAAAAAGGAAAATGAAAAATATTTGCGCACGAAACATGAAAAATTAGGACATATGCTTCATTTTTAATGATGGGAGGAGCAACGAACATGCGCATCATTGAAGGAAACTTAGTCGGCACCGGATTGAAAATCGGCATCGTCGTCTCTCGTTTTAACGAATTCATCACGGGCAAGCTTTTATCTGGGGCGATCGACGGCTTGACGCGCCATGGCGTGAGCGACAGCGACATCACTGTCGCCTGGGTGCCGGGTGCGTTTGAAATCCCGCTTGTGGCGAAAAAAATGGCGGAATCGAAGCAGTTTGACGCTGTCATTACGCTTGGCGCCGTCATCCGTGGGGCAACGAGCCATTTTGACTACGTCTGCAGCGAGGCGGCCAAAGGCGTCTCCCACGCGGCGCTTGCAAGCGGTGTTCCGGTCATTTTCGGCGTGTTGACGACGGACACCATTGAACAGGCGATCGAGCGGGCCGGCACGAAAGCGGGCAATAAAGGATGGGAAGCGGCGGTGTCGGCGATCGAAATGGCGAACGTCTTGCGGACATTTGCGTAAAAAGGCATGAAATGGTTCACAATATCGGTGAGAATGTTTATAATACGTATAGAGAAAATGACAAAAACTTTTCCATTTCGGAAAAGCGTTTGTCGATAATGAGGGATTTTTATGTTAATCCGTTACCGAAAAAACTATGAGAAAATCGCCATGGGACTGTTGTCGTTTATGCCGACGGAAAAAGACCTGAAACGGCTGCAGCAGACGATGAAACAGTATGAAACAAACAACGATTGGCAGCTGTTTTTATGGAAAGAAGGGGATGACATCGTCGGCATTATCGGCGTCCTGTTGCGCGCTCCTGATGTTGTGGAAATCCAGCACATCAGCGTCAATCCGTCACACCGCCACCAAGGGATCGGAAAACAGATGGTCAAGGCATTGAAAGAGGTGTACCCGGGCCGCCGATTGTGCGCCAACGAGTGGACCGCCTCGTTTTTCGATAAATGCCATGCGTGCAACGAATAACGAAACTAGCGCGGTGCCGCGCTCAGGCGGGCGGCGGAGGGGGAGGGAAGCCAACTCCTTCCGCTTTGGCCCGTTTTTTTTGTTCGCGTGCGGCGATGACGTCCGAGCGGTCGCGGCGCCGGTGTTTATCCACAAGATCAAGGTTGGCTAGGTCGCTGGCTTGCCCCCAAACGAGCTGCCGGCGGGCGCAGGCGGCCTGGCATTGCTCATAAAGGGAACGGTCGCGAATCGGCAGTTCGACGCTTTCGTACGGTTCGCCGCGAGTGATCCGCCCAGCCGTCTCGTCGAGCAAGCGGGCGAGCGCCTCGTCATCGAGGCCGAGCCGCCGGATCATCTCTTGCGCTTCGTCAAGCAGCGCCCGCGCCCGTCGAATGAGGCGCAGCGCTCCCAAGACGTTGCCGCGCCGGTAATGGTAAAAAGCGACCGCCATTTGAATGAGCACAAGCCAACCTTTGTTTCGACCGTCTTGTTTCCAATGTTCCTCCAAAATCTCGTGGCATTCAAAATAATCGCGGTCGCTATGGAAATGGACCAAATACTCGATATACGCTTTTGGATACATCGGCCATCGTTCCTTTCAAAAGTGGGCCGCGCCATGTGAAGGCGGACGGCTCTTCTTCGATTATACGGCTTCGGCGGCCTGCGGCGCAAAAAAGAGACTGTTTTCCGTTCGCTTCGCCGCTTCGTTATGATACAATAAATGTACTGCAGCTGGAGACGAGCCTACCGGGCGGTGGTTCTGGAAAAAATGGTGGGATGGATGTGCAATTGCCGTACAACGTCAAAATCGAAGCGTTTGAAGGGCCGCTTGATCTGCTTTTGCATTTGATCAACCGCTATGAAATTGATATTTATGATATTCCGGTCGCGCAAATTACGGAGCAGTATATGGCGTACATTCACGCCATGCAGGAGCTTGAGTTGGATATCGCCAGCGAATATTTAGTGATGGCGGCCACCTTGCTTGCGATCAAAAGCAAAATGCTGCTGCCGCCCTCCAATGAAGAAGCGGTCGACGGCGACATCGAGTGGGGCGATGACGGGGACCCGCGTGAGGAGCTGACGCAGCGGCTGCTTGAATATAAAAAGTTTAAAGAGGCGGCGCGCGAACTGAAGCGGCGCGAAGAGGAACGGGCGCTTTTGTTTACAAAGCCGCCGAGCGACTTAAGCGCATACGCGGATGAGAAAAAGGCGGCGCCGCTGGATGTGAACGTATACGATATGCTTGGCGCCTTGTCGAAGCTGTTGCGCCGCAAAAAACTGCAAAAACCGATGCGGGCGAAAATCTCCCGCCAAGATATTTCCGTCGAACAGCGCATGGCGGAAATTTTGCATGAACTAAAGCAGGCGAACGGGCGGAAAAACTTTTACGAGCTGTTTCCGTCCTACGATCGTTCGTATATCGTCGTGACGTTTTTGGCCATTTTAGAGTTGATGAAGCAAGACGAAATCATCGTTGAGCAAGAACGGAATTTCAGCGATTTGTTTCTTGCGGTGAAACCAGCCGGTTGAGGTGGTGCGGTTTGGCCGCGGCGGTTCGCTGCGGCGGGCCGCTTTTCTTTTGTTGTTTGTTTGCCCATGCCATGATAAGGCGGAGAGTTGACTCACATTGGGGTGAGAAGACTTGGGAAACGACGAAAACAGGAGGAAAGGAGGAGGGGCGCCAACGAGTTTGGCGTGGCAGAAGGGCGATGGAACAAAACGAAAGAGAAAAAAAGGGAGCCGGCGCGCTCAAGCCGGCGAAGGCGATTGTCGAAGCGCTGTTGTTTGCTGCCGGTGACGAAGGGCTGTCGCTTTCACAAATTGCCGCTGTGTTGGAAGTCAGCGAGCTAGAGGCGAAAGCGGTGATCGAGGAGCTTCAACAAGACTGCCGACGGGAAGAGCGCGGCATCCAGCTTGTCGAACTTGGCGGCGTGTTTTTGTTGGCGACAAAAAAAGAACACGCCCCCTATTTAAAGAAGTTGGTCGAAGCGCCGGGAGCATCGCCGCTGTCGCAGGCGGCGCTTGAGACGCTCGCCATTATCGCATACCGCCAACCGATTACACGCGCGGAGATTGAGGAAATTCGCGGCGTAAAAAGCGACAAGCCATTGCAGACGCTGATGGCACGGGCGCTCATTAAAGAGGTTGGACGAGCCGAAGGAACCGGGCGGCCGATTTTGTACGGGACAACCCCGGAATTTCTCGATTATTTCGGGCTAAAAACGCTCGAGGAGCTGCCGCCGCTGCCGGAATGGGCGGACGATGGCGAATCCGAGCGGGAAGCGGATTTATTTTTCGAAAAATTAGCAGAAAATTTGAGCGATGGGCAGCCGGAATATGGTAAACTAAAGAAAAATGGCTGATCGGGAAGGAGAGCGCTCATGAACGTTTGCCGCCTGTACGGTGAAGAGCTGCAAAAGTCGCAATCGAACACGTTTGAAGACTATTTCAACCGCTCGGAAGTCACGTACCGCGACGGGGGCGAAGAGCGGACGCTGTCTGTGTTGTATTTGCGCCATTTTGAGGCGGCGCTGCTTGATTGGCTGCCGTATGAAAGCGATCCACTGTTTACGGCTAATGGGCGCGACATTCATTTGCGCGACATCATTGCTCTTGTCTGTTTATGGAAAAATCCGGCGTATCGGCAGCGAAAGCGCGTCTATATTCACGATGAAGAGGAATTGCGCCGTTATTTTGCCGAGGTAGACGCCAAAACGCTGCAGGCGCTTGTCAGCGAATGGGTGGAAACCGGCGAGTGCCGCTTGCCTGAACGGTCGGCGTAACGAGAAAATGCGGTTGGCGCCGCGTTTTCTGTGCGTCCGGACAAGGAAACCGTTTGGTGCAGCCGGCAGTTTGCCAAAGTAGCCTGCCTTTTTCAGAAAAAAGGGGGGCTGACCCAAAACGCGAATATGTTTTGGGTCAGCCCGATTTTTTTGAGCGGTTTATCTATGGCTCATTTGCAGACCCGCCGCAGGGAAGCATTGCGGCGATTCTGTTCTTCCTTGCTGTCTTTTCCTATGATGACTGCCCTCGCTCCTCTATGTATGAGCGGCCGGGAATTTGGGTGAATGCGGACAAGAACGATTTCCCCATGACAGCATACGATATGGCGAACAAAACAGGAGGAGGTTTTTACCAAATGGACGATCAGGTGTTGTTCGCCCAATATGCGGCTAGGGTGAACGAATGGGGAAATCAAGTCAAGGAGACGCTCGCTTTGCGTGGGGCAAGCACGGATGGCGCTTCGTCGCTGCTCGAGTTTATTGCCGAGCATGACGGCGAGTGGACGGAAGAGGCCGTCCGCGAGCTTCAGCGCCTTGCCGATGACGTGTATGTCGGTGCGCTTCGCCAGTATGTCATGGAAGCGGCTGCGTGGGGAAGACAAGTTGAACAGGCGCTGTCTGCACGCAGGATGGCTGAGGATGTTGGGCTTTCGTCTTTGTTGGCGTACATCGATGGACACGGCGATGAATGGACCGAAGAAGCGATTTACGAGCTCCAGCGTCTTGTCGATGACGTATACACTCGGGCCGTCCGCCTGGCTGATTCGTCAGCTGCCGAGCGGGAAGAAGAGGCGACGCAAGAACAAGTCGAAGGGGAATCGGTGTCGCCTGAACTGGAGAGTGAAAACAAAGAGAACGAAGACGGATGGCTTGACACCAGCGGGACGGCAGAGCGGGTTGAGGACGGAAAAGAGCCGGCTTTTATGGCGGAGCTCTCCGACTCGCTGCCTGATATAGCTGACGGCGAGCCGGGTCAAGCGGACAACGTGACCGATGGAAAGCGACGCTGGGTGGATGCGGACGACGGCGGTGAGCCGCGTCAACAAGTAGCGCCCGGCCGTCATGTCTTGCCGCCGCTGCCGTACCGTTATGATGCACTCGAGCCGCATATTTCCGAAGAAATCATGCGCCTCCACCATACGAAGCATCATCAAAGCTATGTCGACGGTCTCAATCAGGCGGAGCGGATGATGGCCGAGGCGCGCCGGACGAACAATTTTGATCTGTTGAAACATTGGGAGCGGGAAGCGGCGTTCCACGGCTCCGGGCATTATTTGCACACTATCTTTTGGTACAACATGCATCCAGAGGGCGGCGGCGAGCCGCGCGGGGAGCTGCGGGCGCAAATCGAGCGCGATTTTGGCAGCTTTGCCGCCTTTCGCCGTCATTTCACCGAAGCGGCGAAAAGCGCCGAAGGGGTCGGCTGGGCGCTGCTCGTTTGGGCGCCGCGAGCGCACCGGCTGGAAATTTTGCAGGCGGAAAAACACCAGCTCATGGCGCAATGGGATGTGATCCCGCTTCTTGTGCTTGATGTGTGGGAGCATGCCTACTATTTGCAATACAAAAATGATCGGGCGGCGTACATCGAACATTGGTGGAACGTCGTCAACTGGCGCAACGTTGAAGAGCGCTTTCATGAGGCGCGGAAGCTTCGTTGGCAGCCGTTTTAAACGGGCGGGGGGGAACCCCCTGCCCGTTTTTTTGGGAGAGCAGGCGCTGCGATCCATCAGGACACCTGTCCGTCTTTTCGGGGAGCGGCTTTCTCTTTGCAGGGAAATGTCATCAATGAGCCCAGCGCAAGCGCCGGAGCGGATCGTTCAGGGCTGTCTCCCCTTGCAACGGCATTTTTTCATCATATTTGTCCCATCGACGCATACACTTGTACAAAACGCGGCTTTGGGGTTCAGCCTGTTTCCGCCGCGACGTTTCTTCGGCTGCGGCCCGTTCAGCCTAATCGGAAAGGAGGAACAGGCGATTCCTCCCCGCTCCTTAAAGGAGGGGGATCCTCGCCGATATGAGATGAATAAGCAGAAGCGGCTCATTGCGCTCATTCTTGCACTCGCTGCGGGGATTATGGCATTTGTTCCAGAGCGGATGCGCGCTATGGATGGGGTGAGCGCAAAAAGCGCGATTTTGATAGAGCAGCATTCCGGGCGGGTTTTGTTTGCCAAGGATGCCTATACAAAACGGCGCATCGCCAGCATTACGAAAATTATGACCGCCATTTTGGCGATTGAATCGGGGAAGATGGACGACACGGTGACGGTCAGCGCCCGCGCTGTCCGGACCGAAGGGTCGTCAATTTACTTGCGCCAAGGGGAGAAAATCAAACTGCGCGATTTGGTATATGGGCTGATGCTTCGTTCCGGCAACGACGCGGCGGTGGCCATCGCTGAACATGTCGGCGGCAGCGTCGAAGGATTTGTTTTTTTAATGAACCAAAAAGCGGCTGAAATCGGGATGCGTGATACCGAGTTTGCCAATCCGCACGGGTTGGATGACGCGGAAAACCACTACTCAACCGCGTACGATATGGCGCTGCTCATGCAATATGCGATGAAAAACAAAGAGTTTCGGCGCATCTCGGGGACGAAAGTGTACCGCGCCCCCGCTCCGCCCGGCGAAGACGGCGCGCGTGTGTGGCGAAATAAAAACAAGTTGTTGACAAGTCTTTACGAATATTGCACCGGCGGCAAAACCGGCTATACGAAACGGGCCCATCGCACGCTCGTGACGACGGCGTCCAAAGGCGGCGTCGATTTGATCGCCGTGACGTTGGATGCACCGGACGATTGGAATGATCATATCGCTATGTACGAATATGGATTTTCTCATTATCACATCGCCAAAGTGAGCAGCGAGCGGGTGGTCGACAAAATTTCTGATCCGTTTTACCGCGGGCGGCTGCAGGCGGTCCGCGATTTGCGATATCCGGTGACCGATAAAGAGGAGAGCGGGCTGCAGGTGAAAGTGTATTTGCTGAAGCCGCGCAAAGAATGGAAAAAATACCCAGAACGGGTGCCGACAGAGGTCGGAAAGGCGGTGCTTTATTTGCATCAAAAGGCGGTTGATTCGGTGCCGCTGCTGTATGAACCGGGAAAGGAAGGAAGCGGCCGAGGGTTTTTATGGCAAGCATTTCGCTTTTTAGGTGTGAGAAGCGATGGTTAACCTCATTTGGGTGATGATGGCGGTCATTGGCATCGTCTTTGCGGCGGCCAACGGCACGATGGACGAAGTGAACAAAGCGGTGTTTGAAAGCGCCAAAGAAGCGGTGACGATCAGCATCGGCATGGTCAGCATTTTAGTGTTTTGGCTCGGGCTGATGGCGATCGCGGAACGCGCCGGCTTGCTTGACAAAGCGGCGCGCCTGTTTATGCCGCTCGTACGCCGCTTGTTTCCAGAGGTGCCGCCCGGCCATCCCGCGCTCGGCTATATCGTCTCGAATATGGTCGCCAACATGTTCGGCCTTGGCAATGCGGCGACGCCGATGGGCATAAAGGCGATGGAGCAGCTAAAAAAGCTCAACGGCGGCCGCGACGAGGCGAGCCGGTCGATGGTGACATTTTTGGCCATGAACACATCAGGCATTACGCTCATTCCGGCGACCGTCATCTCGATCCGCATGACGTACGGTTCAGCGGCGCCTGGCGAGATCATTGGGACGACGATCGTCGCCTCGACGATTTCGACGATTGGGGCGGTATTGATTGACCGGTACTATTATTGGAAACGGATGCGGAAAGGCAGGAAG
This sequence comes from Geobacillus zalihae, assembly GCF_030414215.1. NCBI lineage: Bacteria > Bacillati > Bacillota > Bacilli > Caryophanales > Anoxybacillaceae > Geobacillus > Geobacillus zalihae. The sequence goes on along the minus strand of NZ_CP129217.1, from coordinate 2,311,703 downwards.
CCATAATGGCCATCGTCCAACTTCTTTCTGTTTGGCTGATCCCTGCGCTCATCGCTTTTATTTTGCTTTACGGTACAGCAAAGAAAGTGCCGACGTACGAAGCGTTTGTGGAAGGCGGCAAGGAAGGGATCGAGATCGCGTTTTCGCTCATCCCGTATTTGGTCGGCATGTTGGTGTCGGTCGCCATTTTCCGAGCCTCAGGGGCGCTTGATGCCATGATGGAAGTGATCAAACCGCTGGCTGATGCCATTGGACTGCCGGCCGAAGTCGTTCCGCTTGCGGCTCTCCGCACGCTTTCCGGCACGGCGGCGCTCGGCATGACGACCGATTTGATCGCTACTTACGGCCCGGATTCGTTCATCGGGCGCCTTGCTTCTACGATCCAAGGCAGTACGGAGACGACGCTTTACGTGCTCACCGTCTATTTTGGCGCCGTCGGCGTCAAAAAAATGGGCGATGCGTTAAAAGTCGGCATTTTGGCCGACATTCTCAGCTTTATTGTTTCTGTTTTCATCGTTTTGTTTGTATTCGGGCGCTAGCGGCGCCTTTTTTCGTTCCCGTCGTCCGGCGGGTTTTTTGTTTGCAAAGGGAACGGGAAAGGTGAAAAATAAAAGTGCCGCACTTGTATCTGTTAGACGGAAAGGGTAAGATGATGAAAGAGGTGAGAGAGAATGGAACGGTTGCAAAAAGTGATCGCCCGCGCCGGCATCGCGTCAAGGCGCAAGGCGGAAGAACTCATTTTGCAAGGGCGGGTGAAAGTGAACGGCCGCGTCGTCAAGGAGCTTGGCGTCAAGGTCGGGCCGCGCGATGATGTCGAAGTCGACGGCATCCCGATCGAGCGCGAAGAGCCGGTATATTATTTGCTGTACAAGCCGCGCGGGGTGATTTCCAGCGTCAAAGATGACAGAGGCCGCAAAGTGGTGACCGATTTTTTCAAAGATCTGGACAAACGCATTTATCCGATCGGGCGGCTTGACTACGATACGTCTGGACTGCTTTTGTTGACGAATGACGGCGACTTTGCCAACCTGCTTATGCACCCGCGGTATGAAATTGAAAAAGTGTACATTGCCAAAGTGAAAGGCATTCCAACGCACGAGCAGCTGAAACGGCTCGAACAAGGAGTGCAGTTGGAAGATGGCATGACGGCGCCAGCCAAAGTGAAGCTGCTCTCCGCCGACCGAAAGAAGGGGACAGCCATTGTGGAAATCCGTATCCACGAAGGACGAAACCGGCAAGTGCGCCGCATGTTTGAGGCGATCGGCTGCGAGGTGCTGAAGCTGAAGCGGGAGCGGTACGCGTTTCTCGATTTGAAAGGGCTGCGCCCCGGCGAATACCGCGAGCTGACACCGCATGAGGTGAAGTTGCTGCGCGTCCTTGCCCAATCCGGGGGAAGAAAATGACGAAGATTGTCACATAACGTTCATATCCTTGCGCATAAACGAGCGAGGGACTTTGCTATAATGGAAAATGGGAGATTGTGAACCGCTTGCCTCCCCCTCTAGCGTTGGCTGTGGGGGAGGAGAAACGTAAAGGGGTTTGAACGATGAAAAAACAACAGCGCTTAGTGATGAGGACAGCGATTTTGCTCGTGTTGCTCGCGGCGATCGGCTATACGATTTACACGAATTTTTTCACGGAGAAAACGGCTGTCGCTGTTGGTTCGACGGCGCCTGATTTTGTGCTGACCGATTTGAAAGGGCATGAACATCGTCTTTCAGACTATCGCGGCAAAGGCGTTTTTTTGAACTTTTGGGGAACGTGGTGCAAGCCGTGCGAGCGGGAGATGCCGTATATGAACGAGCTGTACCCGATTTACAAAAAACAAGGGGTTGAAATTTTGGCTGTCAATGTCGGTGAACCGAAGTTGAGCGTTGAAAAATTCGCGGAACGGTTCGGCCTGACATTTCCGATTGTGATCGACCGTCAAGATCAAGTATTGAACGCCTATAACGTCGGGCCGCTGCCGACAACGTTTTTGATTGACAAAAACGGCGAAGTAAAACAAATCATTACCGGAACGATGACGAAAGAAGACATCGAACGGCATCTAGAAAGCATCAAACCGTAAGGAGTTTTGCGCCATGGAACACGTCAAATGCGAATGCGGCCATGTCAATCCGCACGGCACGGCGTTTTGTGAGTCGTGCGGCAAGCCGCTTGCCGATTTGGGAGAAAAACTGATTTTGGACATGCGCTACGAAGGAAGCGCCCGCCGGTCGCAAACGTACAAAAAAACGATGATCGACCAAATTTGGGCGTTTTTCTCGTCGGTCAAAGTCGGAGTGGCGCTCATCGTCATTACGCTCATTGCTTCGGCGATCGGCACGATTTTCCCTCAGCAAATGTATATTCCGCCGAACGTCGATCCGGCGGAGTATTATAAGCAGCAGTACGGTTGGGCAGGGAAGCTGTATTATGAGCTCGGCTTTAACAACTTGTACGGCTCATGGTGGTACATTTTGCTCATCGCCTTAATCGGCGTTTCGCTTGTCATTTGCAGCTTGGACCGGGTCGTTCCGCTTTATCGCGCCTTGAAGCGGCAAGGGGTGAAGCGCCATCCGCGCTTTTTAGAGCGGCAGCGGTTGTTTGGCGTCTCGCATGTGAGCGATCTCGACAAGACGATGGCTGTGTTGAAAGAACGGCTGGCTGCGCGGCGCTACCATGTCCGCGAGGAAGACGGGCATTTGCTCGCTGAAAAAGGGCGGTTTTCCCGCTGGGGGCCGTACGTCAATCATATCGGCCTCATCATTTTCTTGATCGGGGCGATGCTTCGTTCCGTTCCCGGCATGTACATCGATCGGGTGATGTGGATTCCGGAAGGGGAGACGAAAGAAATTCCTGGGACGAACGGCCGCTACTTTTTAAAGAGTGAAAAATTTATTTTTGAAACATATGAGAAAGGCAAAGACAACGAAGTGTTCAACGCTGCCATCGACCGCGTCGGCAACGGGATGATCGCCAAAAACTATCAAACAAACGTCGTGTTGTATAAGCGTGTCGGTCCTGTGATCCCCGGCGCCAAGCCGAAGCTTGAAAAAGTGAAGGAGTATCCGATTCGCGTCAACGAGCCGCTGGAGTTCGACCATTATGCGCTCTACCAAGTCGATTTCCGCTTGAATGAGCCGAAAGCGATGTCATTTCAGTTGGCGGACAAGCAGTCGGGGGAAACGTTCGGCACGGTGACGGTCGACTTGTATGATCCGAAAGAGTCGTACAATCTCGGACATGGGTATCGCGTTGAGCTATTAAGCTATTTTCCTGATTTTGAGTTTGATGAAGACGGCAATCCGTCAACGAAGTCGCGCGTGCCGAACAATCCGGCGTTCGTGTTCAAAATGTACGCGCCGGACCGGCCGAAAGGGGAAGTGAGTTTCGTCGCCATCCGGCAAACGATCGAACCGTTTGGCAACAACAAATACAAAATGGCGTTCGCAGGGCTTCAAACCCGCAATGTCTCCGGTTTGACCGTCCGCCGCGACTTTACGCTTTGGATTTTAGGGGTAGGCGGCGCGATTTTCATGATTGGGCTCATCCAAGGGATGTATTGGAACCACCGCCGCATTTGGGTGCAGCGGGTAAACGGCGAGCTATGGATCGCCGCGCACACGAATAAAAACTGGTTCGGCTTGAAAAACGAGCTGCGCCGTTTGCTTGACGGCACCGGCGTCATGATGCCGGCTGATCAGCTCGAAAACGACAAAAAAGCCGGACAAGGGGGACAAGTCCATGGACATGGCACAGCTTAGCAGCACGTTGCTCTATATCGCGTTCGTTCTATATTTAATCGGCACGTTCTTTTTTGGCGGCGCCATTCGCGACAAGCGAAAAGAACGGCAAGAGAAGGACCGTTGGTCGCAGCTCGGCATCTCCGTGACGATCATCGGCTTTCTCGCCCAAGTCGGCTATTTTGTGACGCGCTGGATCGCCGCCGGGCACGCGCCCGTGAGCAACTTGTTCGAGTTTACGACCTTTTTCGGCATGATGCTGGTTGCTGCTTTCATTATTATTTATTTCATTTACCGGCTGAGTGTGCTCGGCTTGTTTGCGCTGCCGGTCGCGTTGCTTGTGATTGCTTACGCAAGCATGTTTCCGCGGGAAATTTCGCCGCTCATTCCCGCCTTGCAAAGCGATTGGCTGCACATCCATGTGACGACGGCGGCGGCTGGTGAAGCGATTTTGGCCATCAGCTTTGTCGCTGGGCTCATCTATTTGATTCGCGTCGTCGATCAATCGAAGCCGTCGAAACGGACGTTTTGGCTCGAAGTGGTCATGTTTTGCTTAATTACGACGCTCGGCTTTGTCATCGTTTCGACAGCGTTCGGTCTTTCTGGGTATGAAGCGAAGTTCACGTGGGTCGACAAAAACAAGCAGACGGTTGAGGTCATCTACGATATGCCGGCGCTCGTTGGGCCGCACAAAGGGGAGCTTATGAAAGAAAGCGCCGGCCGCATGGAGCCGCTTGTTGAGATGCCGGCGATCATCAATGCAAGAAAGCTCAATACGGTCATCTGGTCGCTCATAGCCGGAACGGCGCTGTACATCATGCTTCGGCTTCTCTTGCGCAAGCGCGTTGCCGCCGCACTCAAGCCGCTCGTGAAGAACGTTAACTTGGATCTGACCGATGAGATCAGCTATCGGGCGGTGGCGATCGGCTTTCCGGTGTTTACGCTCGGGGCGCTCATTTTCGCGATGATTTGGGCGCAAATTGCCTGGACGCGCTTTTGGGGCTGGGACCCGAAGGAAGTGTGGGCGCTTATCACTTGGCTGTTTTACGCTGCCTTTTTGCACCTTCGTTTGTCAAAAGGCTGGCATGGTGAAAAGTCGGCATGGCTCGCCGTCATCGGCTTTGCCATTATTATGTTTAACTTAGTGGCGGTCAACCTCGTCATTGCGGGATTGCACTCGTACGCCGGAACATAATGGAAAACAACCGGATGCTCTGTTGGCGAGCATCCGGTTTTTCGGTAAACTAGAAAATAGGGAGTGTTTCCATTGATGATGGGAGGGTGCAAAGCATTGGAAAAACAAGAAAAAACCATCCGTATTTTAGTGGTTGACGATGAAGAGCGCATCCGGCGGCTCTTGAAAATGTATTTGGAGCGGGAAAACTATGTGATCGATGAGGCCGGCGACGGCAATGAAGCGTTGGAGAAGGCGTTGACGAATGATTATGACGTCATTTTGCTCGATCTGATGCTGCCGGGCAAAGATGGAATTGAGGTGTGCAAAGAAATCCGCGAGCAAAAAACGACGCCGATCATCATGTTGACGGCAAAAGGCGAAGAATCCAACCGCGTGCAAGGGTTTGAAGTCGGCACGGATGATTACATCGTCAAGCCGTTCAGTCCGCGCGAAGTCGTGCTGCGCGTAAAAGCGCTGTTGCGCCGCGCGGCGAACGCCGCCTACGCGCCGGTGGAGACGACGGCGAAAGACGTGCTTGTGTTTCCGCATTTGACGATTGACAACGATGCCCACCGGGTGACGGTCGACGGCAAGGAAGTCAGCTTAACGCCGAAAGAATATGAGCTGCTTCTCTTTTTGGCCCGCTCGCCCGACAAAGTGTTCGACCGCGAACAGCTGTTGAAGGAAGTATGGCATTACGAGTTTTTCGGCGACTTGCGCACGGTCGACACCCACATTAAACGGTTGCGCGAAAAGTTGAATAAAGCGTCGCCGCAGGCGGGAAAAATGATCGTCACCGTCTGGGGCGTCGGCTACAAGTTTGAGGCAGTGAACGACTGATGTGGCTGTTTCGCAGCGTCGTCGGCAAGCTATGGTTTACGATTTTGTTGCTCGTTTCGTGCGTGCTGTTTATTTTAAGCATTTTGCTTATTAAATTTTTGGAAGATTATTATGTGCAGGAAGCGGAAAACGACTTGACCCGCCTGGCGACAAAAGTGGCCGAGGTGATGCACGATTACCGCGATGAGCAGCTTGCCCGCTCGATCGCTTGGACGCTTGTGGACAATCGAACGAAAGCCGTCATCGTCGCCGATGAGTCGCACTATTGGTATTCGCCTGGCGATGCTGGTTTGGACAATATGCCGCTGTCGTCGATCCGCCAAGATCGGGACTTGCGGCGTGTGCTGACAGATGGGAAAACGGTGAAAAAGCGTTTGTATATGCCACAGCGGCATCCAAAAGAAAAGCTGCCCCGTGATATGATCATTGTCGGCGTGCCGATGTCGATGCCGGATGGCAGCCGAGGAGCTGTGTTTATCTATCAGTCGCTCGAGGCGATCGCCGATGCAACGGAGCATACGAAAGAGCTCATTTTTCTTGCCGCCTTTATCGCCATTATTATGACGACGTTTTTTGCCTTTTTCTTGTCGACGCGCATCACCGCTCCGCTCCGGAAAATGCGGCAAGCCGCGTTCGAAATGGCGCGGGGCCATTTCGATATGAAAGTGCCGATTTTAACGAACGATGAGATCGGTGGGCTGGCGATGGCGTTCAACCAAATGGGACGGCGTCTGCAGTTTAACATCAACGCCTTAAACCAGGAAAAAGAACAGCTCGCCAGCATTTTAAGCAGCATGGCCGATGGCGTCATCACGTTTAACCGCGACGGGGAAATCTTGATTACGAACCCGCCGGCTGAGCGGTTTTTGCAGGCGTGGTATTTTGAGCAAGGGAACGACGTCGAGGCCATGGCCCCGCTGCCGCCGCAAGTGAAAGAGCTGTTCGCCCGCGTCGTTCGCGAGGAGAAGGAGCAATCGACCGAAGTGACGCTGCAGGGGCGGACGTGGGTCATTTTAATGACGCCGCTGTACGGCAAAACGATGGTGCGCGGCGCGGTGGCTGTTTTGCGCGACATGACCGAAGAGCGGCGGCTTGACAAGCTGCGCAAAGACTTTATCGCCAACGTTTCGCACGAATTGCGCACGCCGATTGCCATGCTCCAAGGCTACAGCGAGGCCATCATCGACGATATCGCGGCGAGCGAAGAAGAGAAGAAAGAGATGGCGAAAGTCATTTACGACGAGTCGCTGCGCATGGGCCGCCTTGTTAACGATTTGCTTGACTTGGCGCGCATGGAAGCTGGCCATATCGAGCTAGAGTACGAACAAGTCAAGCTTGTTCCTTACATCGAGCGGGTGATCCGCAAGTTTTACGGGCTGGCGAAAGAAAAGCAGATTGAGCTGACAGCCGAGTTTCGCGATCGGGACATCGAAATCGCTCTCGATCCGGATCGGATCGAACAGGTGCTGACGAACTTAATTGACAACGCCATCCGCCATACGGAATCGGGCGGCACAGTTCGCCTCATCATCGAACCAAGCGGCGACGGCGTGACGATCCATGTCCAAGACTCTGGTTCCGGCATTCCTGAAGAGGATTTGCCGTTTGTGTTTGAACGGTTTTACAAAGCCGATAAAGCGCGCACGCGCGGCCGTTCCGGCACCGGGTTAGGCCTTGCCATCGCCAAAAACATCGTCGAAGCGCATAAAGGGCTCATTACCGTTCACAGCAAACTGAACGAAGGAACGACGTTTTCGTTTTATTTGCCGGCCCGCGGACCGAAAGGAGCGTAGCGCCGTTTGGAAGAACGGGGAAGCCACGGCTTCCCTGCTTCTTTCATGCTGAAGCGAACTGGTTGACGGATTTGTTTTAGTGGTATAGACAACTAGAATATATAATGTTATAATGAGAGACAGAAAGTGGGGAATCGCGATGAAGCGGTGGATATTGAAAAATGCCGCGGTGTATGCAGAAACAGGAAACATTGAACAAGGGTATGTGCTGATCGAAGGGGAAAAAGTGGCCGCGATCGGGCCGATGTCGTCGTGCCCAACTGATGCAGGGGCGGAAGTGATCGAGCTTTCCTCACGGTTTTCCATCGTGCCGGGATTCATCGATGTCCATATTCATGGGGCGGCTGGGGCGGATGTCATGGATGCGACCCCGGAGGCGCTTTACAAGATGGCCAACGCCTTGCCGGCGGAAGGGACGACAAGTTTCCTGGCGACGACGATGACAGCGCCAAGCGAACAAATCGAAGCCGCGCTTCGCAACGTCGCTCGCTATATGGCGGAGGCGAACAGGCCGGGAGCCGCCGAAGTGCTCGGTGTTCATCTGGAAGGACCGTTTTTGTCGCTGAAGCGCGCCGGAGCGCAGCACCCGCGCCATCTCGCCGATCCGGACATCTCACTGTTCCAGCACTGGCAAAAGGCGGCGGGCGGCCATATCCGCCTTGTCACGCTTGCCCCAGAGCGGAACGGGGGGCTGGAACTTGCCTCCTACTTGAAACAGACCGGTGTGATCGCTTCGATCGGCCATTCCGATGCCGTTTACGACGAAGTAAAAGCGGCGGTCCATGCAGGGGTGGCGCATGCGACCCACCTGTTCAATGGGATGCGCGGCATCCATCACCGTGAACCGGGTGTCGCCGGTGCGGTGCTTATGTTTGAAGAAGTGATGTGCGAGCTGATCGCCGACGGGTTGCACGTTGCGCCGCCGATGGTCCGCTTCGCTTACCGGAATAAAGGAAGCGATGGGCTTATCTTAATCACCGACGCCATGCGGGCGAAATGTCTCGGCGATGGGAAGTATGATCTCGGCGGCCAAGAGGTGGAAGTCTGCGGCGGGGAGGCGCGGCTTGCCGACGGCACGCTGGCGGGAAGCGTGCTCAAGCTTGGCGAGGCCATCCGCCGTGTGCTCGATTATACTGGCTGCACGCTTGAAGAGGTGATCCGCATGGCGAGCTGGAATCCGGCGAAACAGCTTGGCTTGCTTGATCGGAAAGGCAGCTTGCGGCCCGGCAAAGACGCCGATGTCGTCGTTTTGAATGAACGATATGAAGTCATGATGACGTTTTGCCGCGGCGTTCTTGCTTATCGCAAACCGGATGAAAGGAGGAAGAGCGATGGCCATGAAGCTTTTGAAAGCTGCTGACTACGCAGAGATGAGCCGTCAGGCGGCGGACATCATCATCAAACAAGTCAAGGAAAAGCCGAACGCTGTTCTCGGCTTGGCGACCGGCTCGACCGTGCTCGGTGTGTACCGCGAATTGGCCGCCGATCATCGGCAGCATGGGACATCGTATCGGCTTGTGCGCACGGTCAATTTGGATGAATACGTCGGCCTTGGTCCGGATCATCCGAACAGCTATCGCCATTATATGAATGAGCATTTGTTTTCAAAGCTTGACATCCCGCTTCACGAGACGCATGTGCCGAACGGCTTGGCTGCTGATCTTGACGAAGAATGCCGCCGTTACGAGCGGCTCATCGATGAATTGGGCGGCATCGATTTGCAGCTCTTGGGCATCGGCCGCAACGGCCATATCGGGTTCAACGAGCCTGGGACGCCGTTTTCGACAGCCACCCACGTCGTCGAGCTGACCGAGCTGACACGGGAAGCGAACGCCCGCTTTTTCCCATCGCTTGATGACGTGCCGCGCTATGCCATTACGATGGGGATTGCGACCATTTTGCGCAGCCGCCGCATCGTGCTGTTGGCGTCAGGGGAGGAAAAAGCGGAGGCCATGGCCCGGCTTCTCGAAGGCGTTGTCACACCGGACTTGCCGGCTTCAGCGCTTCACCTTCATCCGGACGTGACGATCATCGCCGACCGAGAGGCGCTCTCGCTCATCCCAAAGGAAAAGCAGTGGGTGGATGCGCCGTGATCGATAAACAGTCGCCGATTCCGATTTACTATCAGCTCGAGCAATATATAAAAGAAAAGATTGAAAAAGGAGAATGGCAGCCGGGCGAGATAATCCCGTCTGAGCGCGAGTTGGCGGAAATGTATGACATCAGCCGAATGACCGTTCGGCAGGCGGTCAACAATTTAGTGAACGATGGCTATCTCATCCGCCGGCGCGGGAAGGGGACGTTTGTCGCCGCCCAAAAAATCGAGCAGCCGCTGAAAGGGCTGACGAGCTTTTCCGAAGATATGCGGGCGCGTGGCCTGGAGCCGGGCACGATCGTCCTCAGCTTTGAGATGGTTCCGGCTTCCGAGAAGCTCGCTGAAGGACTTGGCGTCACGGAAGGCGATGACCTTTACGAAGTCCGCCGCCTTCGGTTGGCCGACGGCTTGCCGATGGCGTTGGAGACGCTGTACATTCCTGTCCATCTTGTTCCCGGGCTGACGCGTGATGTTGTAAGCGGTTCCGTCTATGAATTTATCGAAAAAGAAAAAGGGATGATCATCGGCTCCGCTGTTCAAACATTGGAAGCATCGGTCGCCCGCAAGGTGGAGGCGGAGCATCTGAAGATGAAAGAAGGGGCTCCGGTGCTGTTGCTTGAGCGCCGCACGCACCTTGTCGACGGTCGGCCGCTTGAAGTCGTCAAATCGGTGTACCGCGGCGACCGGTACAAATTTATGATTGAGATGAAAAGGGGAGGATCATGATGTTAGGCTTTTTACAGCGGCTTGGAAAAGCATTAATGTTGCCGATTGCCGTTTTGCCGGCGGCAGGATTGCTGCTTCGGCTCGGTCAGCCTGATTTATCTTAATTAGGCGAGAAGACTCCCACTTCAACGAAGCGAAGCGGAGTAAGTGGGAGATGAATCGCCTTAACTATATTTTGCTGAAAATAGGATAGATTCAGTAAAATATGGTATAATATAGTTAGATGGGAGGTGAAAAAATGTATTTTTGTATCAAACAACAGCTAAATGGTTTGACCAAAGAAGAATACTTGACTCTTCGAGAACTGTGCCATATTGCCAAGAACATGTACAACGTCGGATTGTACAATGTCAGACAATACTATTTTGAACACAAGGAATTTCTTAATTATGAGAAAAACTATCATCTTGCCAAAACTAACGAAAACTATAAGCTGTTAAACAGCAACATGGCACAGCAAATTTTAAAAAAGGTCAATGAAGCCTTTAAATCTTTCTTTGGTTTGATCAGTCTTGCCAAACAAGGAAAATATGACCACAAGGCTATCAGTATTCCAAAATATCTTAAAAAAGATGGCTTTCATTCACTGATCATTGGCCAGATTCGTATAGACGGCAACAAATTTACGATACCGTATTCTCGCCTATTTAAAAAGACTCACAAGCCTATCACGATAACGATTCCGCCTGTGTTACTGGACAAAAAGATTAAGCAGATTGAAATCATTCCTAAGCATCATGCCAGGTTCTTTGAGATTCAGTACAAATATGAAATGCCTGAAGATCAAAGAGAATTAAATGACCAAAAAGCACTGGCAATTGATTTAGGATTAAACAATTTTGCCACTTGTGTCACATCAGACGGCAGATCATTCATCATTGATGGGCGGAGATTAAAAAGTATAAATCAATGGTTTAACAAAGAAAATGCCAGACTTCAAAGCATAAAAGATAAGCAAAAAATCAAAGGCACCACTCGTAAACAGGCTTTGCTTGCTATGAATCGCAATAATAAAGTGAATGATTATATCAACAAGACTTGCCGTTACATCATTAACTACTGTATTGAAAATCAAATTGGCAAACTTGTCATTGGCTATGCGGAAACATGGCAACGCAATATTAATCTAGGAAAAAAGACAAATCAAAACTTTGTCAATATTCCTCTCGGTAACATAAAAGAAAAACTAGAATATCTTTGTGAATTTTACGGCATTGAATTCTTGAAACAGGAAGAATCCTATACGTCTCAAGCCAGCTTTTTTGACGGCGATGAGATTCCTGAATATAATGCCGACAATCCAAAAGAATATAAGTTCAGCGGCAAACGTATTAAGCGCGGCTTGTATCGAACAAAGTCTGGCAAACTAATTAATGCTGATGTCAATGGCGCATTAAACATCTTAAAGAAAAGTAAAGCTGTAGACCTGAGTGTCTTATGCTCTAGCGGCGAAGTGGACACGCCTCAAAGAATAAGGATTGCTTGAAGCAGTCAAACTTCTTTGGAAGCCCCCACTTCAAATTTTCGCTAGAAAATTAAGTGGGGGTAGTTCACTGAATATTCCGTTTATCGCCGCCGCAGGCGATGCAGTGTTTTCCAATTTAGCGCTCATTTTCGCCATCGGCGTGGCGATCGGTTTTGCGAAAGATGGCAACGGCGCCGCCGCTCTGGCCGGCGCGATCGGTTACTTTGTCTTGACAAAAGGGGCCGCCGCGATTGATAAGGACATCAATATGTCTGTGTTGGGCGGCATCCTCTCCGGGGTGATCGCCGGGCTTTTATATAACCGTTATCATGATATCAAGCTGCCGGATTGGCTCGGCTTCTTCGGCGGCCGGCGGTTTGTGCCGATCGTGACATCGCTTGTCATGCTCGTGCTTGCCTTGATTTTTGGCTATGTATGGCCGCCGATTCAAGATGGCATCAACGCGGTCGGCCATTGGATCGTCGGCGCCGGGGCGGTTGGCGTCGGCATTTTCGGGTTCCTCAACCGGCTGCTCATTCCAGTCGGATTGCACCATGTGTTAAAACAATCGATTCAAGCGTCAGAAGGCAGGGTGATCGTCGCGGAAGTCGTCGGGGAATTTGCGCCGCTGTATCCGGCGGTCACCAACGCCGAACTGGCCACGGCGTTTGGGGCGGATTTGCTGTTGTTGAATTTTACCTGATCTTTTTGCGGCTCACGAACAAAGACTCCCGTCTAAGCGGGGAACTGTAGTCGCTTGTAAAGCCTGACGCCGTCATAAAAGGCGTCGGGTCTTTGATTTTTAGAGGCGATGAAACGTTTTTCCGATCTCGACGTATTACATAGATGAAAGGTATGAGATTACGGCGCCTTGTTAAGGCAAAACGCCGTTCATCCGCCAATAGGTGGGCGCCGATAAAACGTGGAAGGAGCCGGAGGAACATGAGCATGTTTGGAAAAGTCGCCGCCGATGTGCTTGGGCTAAGCGACATCGGCTCGGTTATTCAGCCGAAAGACTACGACAAAGTGGATGCCGATGATTATGTGATGCACGAGGATGGAGAAAAAATCTATTTTCTCATCAAGTCGAAATCCGATGAATATTGCTTCACAAACCGCGCGCTCATTCATCTGGACGGCACGAGCGCCGCGAGCAAAAAACGGACGCTGCGCCGCTACGATTACTATAAGCATCCGATTTCCGACGTGTCGCTCGAAACAGCCGGGACGGTCGATTTGGATGCGGAAATCAAATTTAAAATCGGCCCGCACGCATACTCGATCGATGTGCATAAAAAGCATATCGAGGAACTGAAAGACTTGTATAAATCGCTGCTGGCGATCGCGGACATTTGCCATGAAAACGAAACGAAGTTCAACTATGCGGAGCGGAGTTTGGAACTGGCGGCCAAGGTGTTTGCCAACATGCGCGGCGACGGCGCCAATGTGTCGGCGGATTTTCAGGCCGTGAATGAATACGCTTTTCGCTGGCTGACGGAAGCGAAAAAGAACTATACGGTCAAAGATTTTGGTTTTGTGTTTGACAAATATATTCAACAGTGACGAGTGGAGCCGGCAGTCAGAAAGGCGTCTTGCATAAAGGCGGGGCGCCTTTTCCTATGGCGGTTAGGCGGACGCTTGGCTGGGAACGCTGGTTTGGAGAGCTGGCTGCCAGTTTTCTATAAAAATAGTTGTCAAACGGCAAACGCTGTTTTAATATAAAAATGTCCATATCCCATAACTGAATCCATTTGCAGCAAGGTGCCGAAACGGCTTAATAGGGAATCCGGTGGGAATCCGGAGCTGTCCCCGCAACTGTCAATGCGGACGAAATGAAATCGCCACTGTACGGACAGATGGCTTGCGCTGTTTTCCGTACGGGAAGGCTTCAGAGTAGGATGAAGCATGAGCCAGTAGACCTGCCTTGCTTGCCGCAGTTTCCGAATCTTCGGGGGGTGAGACGCGGAAACAGTCGTACAGGGCATTGTTGTGCCCATTGGCGGTCTGTTTCGCGCTCATTCCCAGATTTAGGCGGAATGGGCGTTTTTTATTGTACATACATCACTGAAGGGGGAATGACGGATGAAACGTTGGACATGGCCGGCGGTGGTGGCGGTGTTCTTCCTTTTGGCCGCCGTGCTCGTCGGCTGTGGCGGGGCGAATGGCAGCACCGAGCCTGCGAAAAAAGACGAGCCGAAAACGGAACAAGCGGCGTTTCCAGTGACAGTGAAAGACGGGCTTGGCGAGGATGTCACGATCAAAGCGGAACCGAAAAAAATCGTCTCGCTCATCCCGAGCAATACGGAAATCGCCTATGCGTTGGGGTTGGGCGATAAGATCGTCGGCGTCAGCGATTTTGACAATTATCCGGAAGACGTCAAAACGAAAACGAAAATCGGCGGCATGGAGTTTAATGTCGAGAAAATCATTTCGCTCAAACCGGATCTCGTCTTGGCCCACGCGTCAAGCGCCCATAACTCGCGCGATGGCCTCAAGCAATTGAAAGACGCCGGCATTACCGTGCTTGTCGTCAATGACGCGAAGTCGTTCGACGATGTATATGCGTCCATCGACTTGATCGGCAAAGCGACCGGGACGACAGACAAAGCGAAGCAAGTGATTGATGAGATGAAAGAGAAGCTTGCGAAAATCAAAGAAAAAGCGAAACAAATCCCGGCGGACAAACAGGCCAATGTCTGGATTGAAGTGTCGCCGCCGCCGCAGCTGTATACGGCCGGCAAAGGGACGTTTATGGATGAGATGCTTCAAGTGATTTCAGCGAAAAACGTCGCCGGCAGCTTGGAAGGCTGGCCGATGGTGACGGAAGAAAAAGCCGTGGCCTATAAGCCGGATGTCATCATCACGACATACGGCGGAGCGAAGCAAGTGTTGGCGCGCGCCGCTTGGAAAGACGTGCCGGCGGTGAAAAACAAGCGGGTGTATGACGTCAACACCGACTTAGTAAGCCGACCGGGTCCGCGCCTTGTCGAAGGGGTCGAGGAACTTGCCAAAGCCATTTACCCGGATGTGTTCAAGTAAAATGTGGATGTATATATTGGCCGTCACCGCGGCCGTGTTATCGTTGCTCGTAGGGATATCGACAGGATCGCTGTCGATTCCCTTTTCTTCTATTGTCCGCATTTTGGCGGCTGAATGGTTCGGAGCGGCGCTGCCTCGCCACATTCCGGCTGATTGGGTGCCGATCGTGATGGCGATCCGCTTGCCGCGCGTCGTGCTTGCGTTTTTGGTCGGGGCGTCATTGGCGCTGGCCGGGTCCGCGTTTCAAGGGCTGTTAAAAAATGCGCTCGCCGATCCGTACACGCTCGGTGTCTCGTCCGGCGCGTCGGTCGGGGCGGTGCTCGTCATCTTTCTCGGCTGGCAATGGCCGTTCTTTGGCACGTTTACGCTGCCGGTCGTGAGCATCTTGTTTGGCATGGCGACGCTTGCCGCCGTTTTGGCGTTCACTCGCGCTGTGGAGCGGCGCATGTCGGTTGAGACGATCATTTTAGCCGGCATTATCTTCGGCGCGTTTTTCAGCGCGTTCATTTCGCTCATGATCGCGTTGACCGGGGAAGAATTGCGGCAAATCATCTCATGGCTGATGGGGAGCGTGGCGATGCGCGGCTGGAAATACAGCGGGCTGTTGCTGCCGTTTTTTCTCGTTGGGGCCGCAGTGCTCATCGCCAACAGCCGCGAGTTGAACGCGTTTGCCTTTGGCGAGGAGGCGGCGCTTCATGTCGGCGTTGATGTTACGCGCCGAAAAGTCATCATTTTGACGGCAGCGGCGCTGCTCACCGGCGCGGCGGTGTCGGTGTCAGGGACGATCGGCTTTGTCGGGCTTGTCGTTCCGCATATGGTTCGGCTTGTGTGCGGGCCGAACTACCGGGTGCTGTTGCCGCTGTCGCTCTTGTACGGCGGTGCGTTTCTTGTGCTTGCCGATGTGGCGGCGCGGACGATCATCGAACCGCGCGAACTGCCGATCGGCGTCATCACCGCGCTGATCGGCGCCCCGCTATTTGCCGTCTTGTTTTTCCGAAAAATGAAGCGAAAGATGGGATGATGATGCTCGAGGTGCGGGCCGTATCGCATCGGTATGGACCAAAGCAAGTGCTTGATCGTGTGACGTTTGCCGTGGAAAAAGGCGAAATATTCGGCATCTTAGGGCCGAATGGCAGCGGGAAAACGACTTTGATCAAACTCATCAGCAAAGAGCTGCCGCTGGCAAGCGGGGAGATCGTCATCGATGGCCGAAAGCTCTCGGCGCTGTCTGCGAAGCAATGGGCGCGGATGGCCGCCGTCTTGCCGCAGACAGCGGAGGCGGCGCCCGGCTATACGGTGAGGGAAACGGTGGCGCTCGGCCGCTATCCTCATCAGCGCGGCTTCTTTCCGACGTGGACGGAGGACGATGAAGCCGCCCTCCGAGACGCGCTTGCGGCCGTCGGCCTGACGGGGAAAATCGATGAACCGCTCGAACGATTGAGCGGCGGCGAGCGGCAGCGCGCCTATTTGGCCCGCGCACTCGCCCAAGAGCCCAAGCTGCTCTTGCTCGATGAGCCGACGAACCATATGGATGTGAGCGGCCAAGTCCGGCTTTTGGACCGGCTCGCCGAAGCGGCGCACGCCCGCGGCTTGACGGTCGTCGCCGTTTTCCACGATATGAATGCGGCGAGCTTGTATTGCGATCGGGTGCTCGTGCTGAACAAAGGGAAAATAGCCGCGCTCGGCGCCCCTGCGGATGTCATGACGCCGGCGTTGCTTGAGGAAGTGTTTGCCGCGCCGATTGTGCGTCTGGCCCATCCGGCGTCGGCAACGCCGATGTTTTCGTTCATGCCGAACAAGAAGCAAGGGGAATCGCCGGTCGGCGGGCTGCGGCTTTCCTTTCTTGATGACGCCGCTGTGCTTACTGCGGCCGCGCCGCTTCGCGTCCTGTCCTCGGCATTGATCGGCGCCGGATTTCAATGGGCGACCCATTTTGTCAACCGCCAAGTCGGGTTGGATTACGATTGCAGTGATGCGGAAGGAGACATGCGCCGCTATTTGGAGCAGCACGGGTTTCCGCCGGAACGAACGGTCGGCATGATGACGGCGGTTGATGTCCGGGATGCTGTTTGGCTTCAGAAAGAAGGGGAAGCGTTTTCGGTTGCGGTCATGGCGACCGCTGGCGTCGGCAATGCCGTCGATGCCGCTCGGGCGTGGCAGCATCAGCCGCTAGCGGCAAGACCGGGGACGATCAACATGGTGGTGGTCATTGACGGAGTGCTGACGGAAGCAGCGTTTGTCCAGGCGGTGATGACAGCGACAGAAGCGAAGGCAAAAGCGCTCGCCGACTGTTCGGTTTGCGACCCGGAAACCGGGACGCTTGCCACCGGTACGTCGACCGATTCGCTCGCTGTGGCGGCGACGCAAACCGGGCAGGTCTTTGCCTATGCCGGAACGGCGACGGAGCTTGGCCGGGCGCTCGGCCGGCTTGTGTATGAGGCAACAGTTGAGGCGCTTGGCCGCTGGGAGAAGCGGAGGAAACGGCGATGACCCATTTGGCCGCATTGACGTTGGCGCTGTTTCTCGATGCCCTCGTGGGCGATCCGCGCTGGCTGCCGCATCCGGTGCGCGGGATGGGAATGATGATTGCGTGGCTTGATCGCCGCTGGAATCAAGGAACAAAGCGGCGGACGAAAGGGGCGGCGGCCGTGGCGGTCGTGTTGGCCGCTGTTTACGGGATATCGGCGTTCATCGTTTATGTGGGCTACGCGCTGTCCGTATACGTAGGGGTGGCGATCGAGGCGGCCCTCATTTTCACCGCCATTGCGACGAAAAGCCTCGCTGAGGCGGCTGAGGATGTGCGCCGGCCGCTGGAAGCAGGCGATCTTCCTGCGGCGCGCCGCGCGCTGTCCATGATCGTCGGCCGCGACACCGAGCGGCTCGATGAAGCCGGCATCACCCGCGCCTGCGTGGAGACGGTGGCGGAAAACACGAGCGACGGCATCACCGCTCCGCTCTTTTATGCGGCCTTGGGCGGTGCGCCGCTCGCGTTATTGTACCGGGCGGTGAACACGTGTGATTCCATGATTGGCTACAAAAATGAGAAGTATCGCGAATTTGGCTGGGCGGCCGCGCGGCTGGACGATGCGCTCAACTACATTCCAGCGCGGCTGACGGCGCTTGTGATGGTGTTGGTCTTTGGCGGCCGCCGCTTTCGTTTGGCGCTGTCGATCTTATTTCGCGATGCCCGCCGCCACCCAAGCCCGAACAGCGGCTGGCTTGAGGCGGCGATGGCCGGGCTGCTTGGGGTGCAGCTCGGCGGAACGAATACATACGGCGGCGTGGTCTCGAGGAGGCCGACGCTCGGTGACCCGGCCGCCCCGCTTCGCGCCGCCCACATTCGCCAAGCGGTCCGCATCATGATTGGAACGGTGCTAGTGTTTACATTATTGCTATGGATTGGGGGGATAATCGTTGCGTTGGCCGGCGCATGGGGCGAATCCGCGCGCGTTGTATGAGCAATGCGGATTGGCCCCTCCAGACGAATACATTGATTTCAGCGTCAATACGAATCCGTACCGGCTGCCGCCGTCAGCTTGGCCGAGCGGTGAGGAGTGGATTCGCTGGGCCGGGGAGTATCCGGATTCGGAAGCGAAGGCGCTCAGGGAGCTCGTTGCCAAGCAGGAGCAGATTCGACCCGGACAAGTGCTGATGACGAACGGGGCAGCGGAGGCGATTTATTTGTTGGCCGCGCTATTTGCCGGTCGGCGCGTCGGCATCTTGGAGCCGACGTTTTCCGAGTATCGGCGCGCCTGTCTCGCTTATGGATGCGATGTGGAGGGATTCGCGGCCGATGAAGCGCGGGGCTTTTCTTATGACTTGGATGAAGCGACTGCCTGGGCAGGCAAGCAAGACATTATCTTTTTATGCCATCCGAACAATCCGACGGGGACGGTGATGGAGGAGGGTGAATTGAGATCACTGGTGGACGCGGCGCACACGGCTGGCACCTATGTAATCATCGATGAAGCATTTTATCCGTTTTGGCGCGGCGGGTTTACGGCGATGCGCTGGTTGGGACGCTATCCGCGCCTCATTGTGCTTCGATCGTTGACGAAAATCCATCACCTGGCCGGCGCGCGCCTTGGTTATGTCGCTGCTGACGAGGCGGTGATCGCTTCGCTGAAAACGCATCAGCCGCCATGGAGCACAAACGGCATCGCCCAACAATTGGCGCTTCGTTTCATGGCGATGGAATCGTTTGTCAAGTGGACGAAAGAACGGATCGCCGCCGAGCGGGAGCGCGTGTTTCGGTCGCTGCCGGCCGGCCGGTATGCCGTCTCGCCATCGGTCGTGAACTTTTATTTGTTGCGTCCGCGTTCAGGGCGGACAGAGGAGCTGTTTTTTCATTTGTTGAAGGAAGGGGTTGTGCCGCGCCATACGATGAATTTCCCGGGGCTTGACGGCCGCTACATCCGGCTCGCCGTCAAAACGCAGGTGGAGAATGACCGGCTGCTTGAGGCGCTTGCGAGGTGGGATGGATGATCGTGTTTGTGAGCGGCGCGGTGCGCAGCGGCAAAAGTGAAGCGGCAGAGGTGTGCGCCATCCGGCTGGCCGCTGGCGAGATGCTTCATTATGTTGCCACTGCCCGGGCCGTCGATGCGGAAATGAAAGAGCGCATTCGCCGCCATCAAGAGCGACGCATGAGGATGGCGGCGTCTTGGGTGGTGTGGGAAGCGCCTGATCAGTTGTTGGCGGCGCTTCGTCCGTCTGATGTTGTCCTTCTCGACTGCTTGACTATGTGGTGGGCGAATGTGTTATTTGCCGGAGATGAATGGAAAACAGAGGAAGGAGCGTTCGCCGCTGCCCGTTGCTTGCTCGACCAAGTGCAGATGTGGGCGGCGGTGTGCCGCGCTGTTGTCATTGTGTCCAATGAGTTGTTTTCTGGCGGCGTGCCGGATGACCTCGGCACGTTCCGCTACATGAAAACGCTCGGCTGGCTTCATCAACAGTTGGTCGCGGAAGCAGAAGCCGCCGCTATGGTGGAATGCGGTCTTCTTCGTGTGAAGAAAGGACAGTGGCCGCAATGAAGCGGGCATGGAATGGCTGGCTGCTGGCGCTGCAGCTGTTTACGATCATTCCGGTCCGGCGTTCGATTGAATGGAATGCCCCACATGTCCGCTGGCTTGTGCGCACCATGCCGTTGGCTGGAGCGCTGCTCGGGGCGCTGGCTGCCTTGGTGTACGGCGTCTGTGCGGCGCTTTCGTTCGGCCCGCCTTCTTTTTTGGCTCTCCTTCTTCTTTGGATTGGCATTTGGCTTGCCGGCGGGCTGCACGCCGACGGCTTTATGGATGTGAGTGACGCCTTTTTTTCGTACCGGGACGCCAAGCGGCGGCAAGAGATCATGTCCGATTCGCGCGTCGGCGCGTTCGCCGTGTTGTCGCTCGTTTGTTTGTTATCGTTCCGCTGGCTGTTTTTGCATGAAGCGATCAAAGCGGGCATTTCCCCTACCCTGTTTATTGCCATTCCACTGCTGTCAAGAGCTGGGGCTGTCTGGCTTCTTTCCGCCGGCAAGCTGGCGAAGCCGACAGGAATGGCGTCAGCGCTTCGCGAATATAGTTCATGGCGCGATGCAGCATGGGCGCTGGGATTGACATGCCTTGTGCTTTTGCTTCTTCCGGCGGCGGGCGTTCCGCTGGCGGTGGTTGCAGTGCTGGCCGCGGTGATGGCGCTTTGTTCCCTCGCGGCAAAGCCGTGGGCGGAAAAGCAGTTTGGCGGCGTGAGCGGCGATGTGCTCGGGGCGTTCATCGAAGGGGGAGAGACGGTGCTATGGGGCGTCATTTGGCTGTTACACTCATCCGCCATGGGATGACGGAACAAAACAGACGCCGAGCGTATATCGGCTGGACGGACGCACCGCTTTCGCCTGAGGAGCATCGCCGGCTGCGCGGCTTGCGGATCGAGTGGCCATGTCCGGTTGATTGTCTCGTGGCAAGCGATCTGCGCCGCTGCCAAGAAACGGCCGCCTTGCTGTTTGACGGCCGCAGGGCGGATTGGTGTACGAGCCGTTGGCGCGAACTTCACTTTGGCGCTTGGGAAGGAAAAACGTTTGCCGAGCTGGAAGCGGAGCCCGCCTACCGCCAATGGCTTGCGTCGCCGTTTTCCGCGGCGCCGCCCGGCGGGGAGCGTTATGCCGACTTCCGAGCGCGCATCGAACAAGCGCTGGCGGAGACGATTGCGTTCGCTGGGCGGATGGGCGCCCGCCATGTGGCGATCGTCACCCACAGCGGCCCGATCCGTTTCGTGCTTGAACAATATGCGCCGGACGTTCGCCCGTTTTGGGAATGGGAGGCGCCGTTTGCCGGCGGGTATACGCTGGAATCGACGATCGAGCGCTGGAAAGGGGGAGAACGGTGCATTTCGTTGTCGGCGGTGCGTTCCAAGGAAAGCGAAAATGGGTGCGGGAACGGTACGGAATAAGCGACGGTGTTCATATCGTATGGCATGACGGCTATCAGGATTCATACGGGTGGCCGGATGGCGCCAAGACGGCGAAAACAGTTGTCTTGGATGGGCTCGAAGCCGCCATCCGCCGCCTTCCGGACCCAGAGGAATGGGAGCGGTTTTTCTGCGCTTGGAAGCAGTGGGAGGAAGGAGCGGCCGGCCGCACGGTCGTCTGGATTGGCACCGATGTGACGCAAGGCGTTGTTCCGGTTGATCCACAAGAACGGCGCTGGCGCGACGCCGTGGGAATGTGCTACCAGCGACTAGCTTCCTTGTGCTGCCGCGTCGACCGCATTTGGTGCGGACTGGCGGAACGATTGAAATAAGGGGGAGAGGAAAAGTGAAATTGTATACGCGAACAGGAGACCAAGGAAAAACGAGTTTAGTCGGCGGGCGCGTCGATAAAGATCATTTGCGCGTCGAGGCGTATGGGACGATCGATGAGGCGAACTCGTTCATCGGCTGGGCGCTGGCCCTGCTCGCTGACGATGAACGGTTTCGCGATCTTTGCGCCGAATTGCAAAAAATTCAGCATGAACTGTTTGACTGCGGCGGCGACTTGGCCATCGTCAACGGCAAGCTGCCGTATAAAGCGACCGAGGAGATGGTTGCCTTTTTGGAGCAGCGCATTGACGCCTATGTCCAAGAGGCGCCGCCGCTTGAGAAGTTTATTTTGCCGGGCGGATCGAAGGCCGCTGCCGCGCTTCATCTGGCGCGCACGGTGACGAGAAGGGCGGAGCGCTGCATCGTTTCGTTGCAAAAAGCGGAGCCGATCAACGACGTTGTTCTGAAATATATGAACCGCCTGTCCGACTATTTGTTCGCTGCCGCCCGGGTTGTGAACGCCCGCTTAGGGGTGAAGGATGTCGAATATGAGCGGAGCGCCATTGTGTTCCGCGACAAGGAGGAGAAGCAATGAGCCGCCGCCTGGCTTGGATGGCTGTTTGTTTGGCGCTTTCGGTCGCCGGGTCGTTCATCAAGCTGCCGACGTTTGTCGGCAGCATCGCGTTAGACAGCGCTCCGGCGCTCGTTGCCGCCGCCATCCTTGGTCCGCGCGCCGGAGCGGCGGTTGCAGGGCTGGGGCACCTTATTTCGGCGGTGGTCGGCGGGTGGCCGCTCGGCCCGTTCCATTGGCTTGTCGCATTGGAAATGGCCGGGCTTGGCGCGCTGTTCGCCGTGCTGCATCAGCGGGGATGGAAAATGGGCAGCGCCGCCGCCTTTTTCATCGGCAATGCGTTGTTAGCACCGCTGCCGCTTGCGGTTTCGTTCGGCTGGCCGTTTGTCCTTGCCGTCATTCCGCCGCTTTCCGCCGCCGCTTTGGCCAACGTGTTGATCGCGCTGGCCGTTGCCCCGGCGGCTGCCCGTTTGATGACGAAGGCGGGGGCGCCGCATGCGTGATGTGCTCTTCCTTCCATTGACTGACGGCAGAGAGCTCGCCATTGCCGCAGACGGCTCGGCGGCGGTCGGGGAGAAGCCGGGCGATGCGGTATATGCTCCCGCGGAGACGGTCGCATATTTTGCCGCCCGCGTCGCCTTGATGGAGCTGCTGAGCGTCGGGGCGGAAGCGAGCGCCGTCATCTTGCAAAACTTCGTGGCTGATGACCGATGGGAAGCGCTTTGCCGCGGCATTGAACGAGCGTGCCATGAACTTTCCCTTCGCCTTCCGGTCACCGGCAGCACGGAATCGAATTTTTCCACCGTCCAGTCAGCGCTTGGCGTGATGGCGGTCGGAACGGTGGCGGCCGAACGGAAGCGGATCGGCGTCACGCCGGAGGGAGCGAAGTTTGCCGTCATCGGCCGCCCGCTCGTCGGCCCGGCTGTGCTGGCGCATCCTCAATGGGTCGCGCCGCTTTCGCTGTTTGTTGAGCTTCTCGCCTCTCCGTCTGTTTATGAGCTCGTTCCGATCGGTTCCAAAGGCATTTACTACGAATGGATGCAGCTGTTGGCCGCCAACGGCCGCCAAGGGCGGGCTTGCGCCTGCCCGCTGCCGCTTTTTGCTTCTGGCGGCCCGGCGACGTCGTTTTTGATCAGCTATGACCGGGCGGCAGAGGGCGCATTGCGGAAGCAAGCCGGCCGCCTCTTTTTTCCGCTCTTTGCCGAGCGATAGCCGGTTCGCTCGGCCGTCTTCCTTTTTCGTCCAAAAAAATGGTTCCCTTTTTGTATGGAACCCGTTATCATGAAGATAACGGAATGGTTCGGCTTTGGTCCATGGAAACGAATAGGGGGAGAGACACGATGGACCCCGTTTTTGAACAGTTGTACGAACAATATCACGATGATTTGTTTAATTTTTTGTTTTACATGGTGCGAAATCGAGAGCATGCCGAAGATTTAGTGCAAGAAGTGTATGTGAAAGTGCTGCGTTCGTACAAACGGTTTAAAGGGCAATGCAGTGAAAAGACGTGGCTGCTGTCCATTGCGCGCCATGTGGCGATCGATTTTTTTCGCAAGCAAAAACGGCGCCAGTGGGTGAAGGCATCGGAGTGGAGCGAGGAGCAGCTCGGCGCCGACGAGCCGATGCCGGAGGAAATCGCGATTCAAAACGAGGAAATTCAACTCATGTACCGCTGCTTGGCGCGCTGCACGGTCGACCAACAGCTTGTGCTCGTCCTCCGGTTCATCCAGTCGCTGTCGATTGCTGAAACGGCGGCTGCGCTCGGCTGGACGGAAAGCAAAGTGAAAACAACGCAGCATCGCGCGTTGAAGGCGCTGAAACAATATATGGAGGAAGAGGCCGAACGGGAGGAGTGGCGGCATGAAAAAATTTCCCTGGAATGAGCGATGCATCGAACATAACCTTGAGCAGCTGCCCTTGGTGAAAGACCGGCGCACAAAAGAGGCTGTTTACGAACGGCTTCAGCGCGCCCAGCGCAAGATGCGCTGGAGACGGCGCTGGCTTCCGGCGGCGTCGATGGCCCTCTTTCTTGCAGTTGTTGCCGTCGGGATGAATGCGGCCGTTCCGGAGCGCGCGGAACAGCAGCAGCGATCCTCGACCGTCAAAATGCTGCGAGCCGGGAGCGCTTCCCCCCAAGTCGAGACGATAATGGCCGCTGATGCGGCGCCGGCACAGGAAGATGCCGGCGTCATGGTGGTCGGCTTGCCTGATGAGGCAAACGGCCGTGTGGTGCCAGTGGCGGTTCCGCTCAGCGGCCGATTGGCCCCCGAAGAGCGGTTCACGGCAGCGCTGCGCGTGCTTGGGCGCTCTCCGCTGCGGGCGGCGTCCGCTTGGTTTAATGGAGTGGTCATTCAGCCGGCCGCCGGGGGGACGGGAGAATGGATGGTGCACGTCCCGGCTCATCACCGCGTGTTTTCGGCCAGCCGCAAAGAGCAGAAGCTGTTTGTCGACGCTCTCGTCGAAACAGCGCGGCAAATGGGGGAGCGGCGCCTCCGCTTTTTCACCGGAGAGAAGGAAGGGCTTGAGTTGCCGGCGCTCGGAATGGTAAAAGC
The DNA here is from genome assembly GCF_030414215.1 of Geobacillus zalihae. NCBI lineage: Bacteria > Bacillati > Bacillota > Bacilli > Caryophanales > Anoxybacillaceae > Geobacillus > Geobacillus zalihae. The sequence goes on along the minus strand of NZ_CP129217.1, from coordinate 2,286,949 downwards.
GACAAAAATCAAGGAGCGGCAGCGAATGTATTATAAAAACAGCGCTTCGTTCGGCTATACAGTGCTCGTCCCGGCGCCGGTCAGCGCCCACACGTTTCCGGAGGCGCTGAAGCAGATGAAAACATCGACGATCCGCGGGCTCGAGCCGGCCATTCCGCCGGGAGTGAAAGTGGAGCTGGCTGATATGGATGCGCGGCATGCGACGGTCCGGATTCAGCTGGCCGCTCAGCCGCGTGCGGAGGACGCGGCGCGCATGGCGGAGGCTGTGCTGCTGACAGCGAAAGAGTTTGGCTTCCGTGAGGTGACGTTCGCGGCTGACGGTTTGTCGAACTTGGGCCCGTACCCGGTTGGAACGCGAATCCGCGTGCCGGCCGGGCCGAACGCTCTGTTGATGGCGGCCGGCCGGTAGCCGCCGTTTGCGTCGTTTTGTTACGATCTTCACTTTGTTGTTCTATCGGGGATGATGTTGGCATAAGACATATATGGCGCAAAGAAGGCAAGGAGGGGTGGCAGATGGATGATCTCATGACACGGCTCTTGGCGGTCGCCGGCGTCGCGGTATGCGTCGGGCTGTTGTTTCTCGTCGGCGCGAACGGATGATTGGATGACGATTCGCCAAATGGTTGTCCTTTCTTGCGGTGATGCGTTATAATGAAAAAAACAGCAGGAGGGGAGAAACACTGTGCTGACTGATTATCACAACCATTTGGAGCGGGGGACGCTGACGCTCGATTATTTGCGCCAGTTCACTGATGAGGCTGCGAAAAAAGGCATTCAGCATTTTGGCATTTCCGAGCATGCGTACCATTTTTACCAAACGAAAAACATTTTGTCCAACCCGTGGGTGGAGGCGCGCCGGTGCTACGATATGGCCGACTATGTCCGCCTGTTCCATGAAGCGTGGGATGCCGGAATCGACGTGAAAATGTCGATTGAAATGGATTACACCCCCGGCAAACATGAGGAAATGGCCGCGTTTATCCGCTCGTACGAGTTTGACTATGTCATCGGTTCGATCCATTGGGTCGACGATTTCGGCATCGACTTAGTCGAGTTCCGCCGTGAATGGGAACGGCGCGATTTGTATGATACATATCGCAAATACTTCGATCAAGTCGTAACGCTCGCCGAGTCGAACTTATTTGATATTATCGGCCATTTGGATTTGGTGAAAATTTTTAAATACGTTCCGGAAGATGAAGAGTTTTTGCTTGAGCAATACGACCGGGCGACGACAGCGCTCGCCAATTCGAAAACATGCGTTGAGATCAGCACCGCCGGGCTGCGCAAGCCGGTCGGCGAACTGTATCCCGACCCGCGGCTGTTGAAAATGTGCTACGACAAAGGCATTCCGATCGTGCTGTCATCCGATGCGCACGTGCCGGGCGATGTCGGCGCCGACTTTGACAAGGCGGTCGAACTTGCCCGCAGCGTCGGCTATACCGAACTCATGACGTTCTCGAAAGGCGAGCGGAAAGCGGTGCCGCTCGGTTAAGCGGAATGGACGGCGGAAACAGGCCGCCATGCACAGAAGGCAGCCACAGCGCCTGTTGCAAGGCGCTGCGCCGCCAACGATGAAAAAAGCAGGCTTCCCGTTTGGGAACCCTGCTTGTTTTGTTTTCGTTACGCTTCGAGCCGTTTGACGGTTTCAATATCGTCAATTTGCGCCAGCGCTTGTAATACCGCGTCATCGACCGGTTTGTCGAGCGATAGGATCATCATGGCTTTTCCGCCCGCTTCTTGGCGGCCGACTTGCATCGTGGCGATGTTGACGTTATGCGCCCCGAGCACGTTCCCGACTTTCCCGATCATCCCCGGGCGGTCGTGGTGCTGAATGTAAAGGAGATGGCCTTCCGGCGCGAAATCGATCGTGACGCCGTCAAAATGGACGATGCGGTCGCCGTAGTTCGGCACGTGCGTTCCTTTGATCGTAAACGTTTTGTTCTCGCCATGGACAGTGAGCGAAATGCAGTTTGCATAGCCGTGCGTCTCATCAGAGAATTTTTCGCCGTACGTGATGCCGCGCTCTTTGGCGACCATGGCGGCGTTTACCTCATTGACGGTGGAAGCGACGCGCGGCCGCAGGAAGCCGGCAAGCAAGCTGCGAGTGATGTACGTCGTTTCCAAATCGGCGACCGTGCCGGCGTAGGTGACCGACAACTCTTGAACCGGGATGTTCATAAACTGCGAAGCAATTAAACCGAGCTTTCGGCCTAAATGATAGAATGCTTGAATTTTCTCATAGACGTCTTTCGACAGCGCCGGCAGGTTGATCGATGATGTGACCGGTTGCCCTTCAAAAAAGTGGAGCAGCTCTTCAGCGACTTGGGTGGCGACGTTCAGTTGCGCTTCGACGGTCGACGCCCCTAAATGCGGCGTAACGATGACATTATCAAACGCCAGCAGCGGGTGGTCGCCCGGCGGCTCCTGTTCAAAGACGTCGAGGGCGACGCCGGCGACATGGCCGCTTTCCAAAAACGGAATGAGCGCCTGCTCATCGATAATGCCGCCGCGAGCACAGTTGATTAAGTATACCCCTTTTTTCGTCTTCGCCAAATTTTCCGTGCCAAGCAAGCCTCTTGTTTCTTTCGTCAGCGGTGTATGAACGGTGATGATGTCGGCGGCTGCCAGCACCTCATCAAGTGAATGGATGGAGACGCCGAGCTTCTCCGCCCGCTCTTTCGTCAAAAACGGATCGTAGACGTGCACGGTCATGCCGAACGCCCGCGCCCGCTTTGCTACTTCTGATCCGATGCGGCCGAAGCCGATGATGCCCAATTTCTTGCCGAACAGCTCGTTGCCGACAAACGCCGAGCGGTTCCATTCCCGCGATTTGACCGAAATGTGCGCTTGCGGGATGCGGCGGACGAGCGCAGCCATCATGGCAAACGTATGCTCTGCGGCGGAAATCGTATTGCCGTTCGGCGCGTTAATGACGACGATGCCGCGTTTCGTCGCGGCGTCGACGTCAATGTTGTCGACGCCGACCCCGGCGCGGCCGACAATTTTCAGCTTCGGCATTTTCGCCAACAGTTCTTCCGTCACTTTCGTTGCGCTGCGCACAAGCAAGGCGTCAAACGTGTGCAATTCGTCCTCCGCTTCGCTCACGTTTTTTTGAACGATGTCGATGTGCGCCGATGTGCGGAGCGGCGCCAAGCCTTCTTCGCTAATGGCGTCGGAAACGAGTACGCGAACCACAGCAGGTGCCCCTTTCTGTTTCGAAGATGTTAAATTTCTGATAATTTAACATAGCAAAGCGCTTTCTGTCAATGGAAAGCGAAGAAGTCATACCAATGACAACGCTTTCTGTTTTGGGGAATGTTCGTGTTTCCAAAAGAAAACCGCCCATATCCAAAGATATAGGCGGGATTGTTCGGAAATAGCTGAGGTTCGCGTTGGATGTACAACGCTTCAGGCGATTATTTTTTGTTTTGTTCGTTGTAGCGGGCGATGCACTCATCGATCAATTTCGCCGCAGCTTCCGGCCCTTCCCATGTGCCGATTTCCGTCCGCTTGCCTTGCAAGTCTTTGTACCGTTCAAAGAAGTGGGCGATTTCTTTCAGCTTGTGCTGCGGCAGGTCTTCAATCGAGCGGACTTCATCAAAGCGCGGGTCTTCGACTGGCACGCCGATGAGCTTGGCGTCCTCCTCGCCGCTGTCGACCATGTTCAAAAAGCCGATGACGCGTGTATCGATGACGCAGCCCGGGAATGTCGGATTCGTTGTGATGACCAAAATGTCGAGCGGGTCGCCATCGAGCGCCAACGTATTTTGCAAGTAGCCGTACTCAGCCGGGTAAAACATCGGGGAGTACAAGACGCGGTCGAGTTTGAAAACGCCCCGCTCTTTGTCGAACTCGTATTTGTTTTGGCTGCCGGTTGGAATTTCGATAAACGCTTCGACAATTTTATTTTCGAATGCCACAACCCGTTCCTCCTTTTTTGGTTGTTATGTACGCATGAAAACTCGCCCGCCGGCGCGCAGGGCGGGCAAGACAATCTTATTGTAGCATGTTCCCTTGCGGCGCGCCACTTGTCAAATGGCATTTTTTCACGCTTTCGTCAAAAAACCCTCTTGCCGATTCGGCAAGAGGGGAGATTTCAGTCGAATTTATTTGGATCGCCGTCAAACGGCTCGTCAGCGACTTTGATCGACTCGGTCGGGCAGCCTTCAAACGCATCCATCATATCGTCGATTAAAATGTCCGGCACTTCGACAATCCCTTGGTTGTCGTCAAGCGTGACGTAGGCAATGCCGTCCTCGTCATAATCGTAAATGTCCGGAGCTGCCGCGCCGCATGCTCCGCAGGCAATACATGTTTCTTTATCGACAATCGTATACTTTGGCATAAAAATCGAACCTCCCCAATTTTTTGGAAACGGACGGGTCATCTCCGTGTTGCCTGCTCGGAAATGAACTTTTCACTTTTATAATAAGACCGTTCGCCCCGCTTTTCAACTAAAAAATTGTTCTCCTGTATTTTTACACATATGCCCCTTGTTTATTTTTGTTCCAAAATCGTTTTTTCATTGCAAACGGCTTGTGCGATTTTTGTTACAATAGAGGCGGGGAGGAATCAAAGATGCGGCACGGTTACGCCTCGTTTTTGCTTGCCCACTGCTTGCGCCGCCTAAACGGTGAACGGACGCTGGCAGCGGTGTACCATTTGTTGTCTGGAAAAAAATCAGCCCAGACGCTGCAAGACTGCAAATGGTTTCAACTTGCGCCGTTTTTCGGCACATGGAAAGACGTGACGATGGACCGATTGGAGGAGGCGGCTCTCGTGCTCGTTCGGAAGCAGCGGGCCGCGCCCGTCCATGACCGGACATATATATTGACGGAAAAAGGGCGGCATTGGCTCGATGAACAGGCGGCATGGTTCCCCCGCTATGTGAACGGCTGGCGCTACCATGAGATCGAGCCGCTTTTTTGGCAGCGGCTGTCGCTCATTGGGCAGACGCTGTCCAACCTCTCCCATGGACAGCGTTTTATCCCCATTTGCCGCGACGAGCGGACGCTGTTATGGGTGAAGCAGTATTTGCTGGGCAAGGGATCGCGCCAAACGTTGGCGCGGGCGCTTTATGACGAGCTCACCCGGCTGCTTGCGGCTGTTTCTGAAGAAGCGGCGACGGTGTTTGTGCTCCGGTTGACAAGCGCCCGCCGCATCGGCTGGACGGCGGAGCAAATTGCCGCTTGGCTGCAAAAAGATGTGCTGTATGTGCAGTTTCAGTTTCGCAACGCGCTTCATTATATGATGGCTGAAGCCGAAGCCGGGCGCGCCCCGGTGATGGCCGAGCTGATGGCCGGGCTGGCGCCGGTGCAGCTGACGCAATCGGCGCAAAAAACGTACGAATGGCTGCAAAAAGGAAAGACGATCGACGAAATCGCCGCCCTTCGGCGCTTGAAAAAAAGTACAATCGAGGATCATGTCGTCGAGTTGGCCGCCAATGTGCCCGATTTTTCGATCGCCCCGTTTGTCGCCGCCGAAAGGGCGGCGGCGATCCAGGCCGCGGCGCGGGCGCTCGGGACGCGCAAGCTGAAGCGTATTCGCGAGGCGCTTGGCGGAATAGCGAGTTATTTTGAAATTCGGCTCGTGTTGGCAAAGGAAGTGGGACGTTGGATGAATTAACGAAAACATTGCATGAGCGGTTCGGGCACGCGTCGTTTCGGCCCGGACAGCGCGATGTGATCGAAGACGTGCTCAGCGGGCGCGATGTGCTGGCGATGCTGCCGACTGGAAGCGGCAAATCGCTTTGCTATCAGCTGCCGGCGTATTTCCTCCCGGGGAGCGTGCTCATTGTCTCGCCGCTCGTCTCCTTAATGGAAGATCAAGTCGAGCAGCTGCGCCGGCGCGGTGAAAAGCGCGTTGTCGCGTTCCATAGTTTGCTTGATGCGGAAGAAAAATGGCACGCCCTCACCTCGCTTCCAGATTTTCGCTTTATTTATGCCTCACCGGAAATGCTGCAATCTGAAACGTTTTTGGCGGCGCTCCGGCGCGTGCGTGTTTCGTTGTTTGTCGTCGATGAGGCGCATTGCATTTCACAGTGGGGTTATGATTTTCGCCCGGACTTTTTGAAGCTCGGAGCGGTCCGCCATGCGCTCGGTTCGCCGCCGTGTCTGGCGCTGACGGCGACGGCTACGCCGGAAGTGCAGGAGGACATCATCCGCACGCTCGGGATGGAGCGGGCGCGTCGCCATATTTATTCCGTCGACCGCCCGAACATCGCCTTGGCGGTGGAACGTTGCTTATCGGTTGAGGACAAAGCTGCGCGCTTGGCCGAATGCGCGAAACGGCTCCGAGGACCGGGGATCGTGTACTTTTCAAGCCGGCAGTGGGCTGAAGAAATGGCGCGCCGGCTGGCGCAAAACGGGGCGGGGCGGGTCGCCTATTACCACGCCGGCATGGATGGGGAACAACGGCTGCTTGTGCAGCAACAGTTTTTATATGACGAGCTCGACATTGTTTGTTGCACAAGCGCGTTCGGCATGGGGGTGGACAAAGGAAACGTCCGTTTTGTGCTTCACTTTCATATGCCGGCCCAGCTTGAGGCGTATGTGCAGGAAATCGGGCGCGCCGGGCGTGACGGGGCGCCAAGCCTTGCTGTATTGTTTTACGCGGACGGCGACCGGGCGATCGCCCAGGCGGTCGCCGAAGCGGAGCTTCCCGACTCGGCTGCGCTCCGCGAGTGGTGCCGGCGGCTGCCGGAAGACGCCGTCCGTGGCGGATGGCGCGCTGCGGTTGATGCCGGCGGATTTACGGACATACAAAAACGGCTGTTGGCGTACTTTTTAGAATGGGGACAAACAGCGGCGCCCGAACAGCTGACGGCCGCGGCGAAGGAGCGGCTGTATGAACGGATGGCCGCTGCCATCGAGGCGCGGCGGCGTTGGAAGCGGAAAAAATTGCGCGAAATGGAGGAATGGGTGCACGCCTTTTCATGCCGGCGCGCGGCGATTGTCCGCGCGTTCGGGGAGGAGCTATCGGACAAACCGGATGCTTGCTGCGACAACTGCGGCCTGGAGACGGACCGTTTCATGACGGACGGCCGCCGTCCCGAGGCGGCGCCCGTCCGGCCTTGGCGCGAGGAGCTATGGCATATGTTTTTCGGCGGGAGGCGGCACGATGAGGCGGCAAAGTGAACAAATCAAACAGATGACAGACCGCGAAGTGCTCATCCATCTTTATATTACGCAAGGGTTGCTGCTGCTTTTGGCCGGCGGCAGCTCGCTGTTTTTATTTGCTCGGGAGGAGTGGCGTCGGCTTTGGCAGTTTGAGTTGCGCGATGTGCTCGTGTACGGAGCCGGCGGGGCGGCGTTCGTGCTCGCTGCCGAGTTTTTGGCGATGCGCTATTTGCCGGACGACTGGCATGATGACGGCGGCGTCAATGAAAAAATATTCCGCGGCCGCTCGATTCCGCATCTCTTTTTTTTATGCGCATTCATCGCGGTGACAGAAGAATGGCTGTTTCGCGGCATTGTGCAGACGCATTGGGGGCTCTGGGCGGCAAGCGCCATTTTTGCCGTGCTGCACGTCCGTTATTTGGAAAAATGGTTTTTGTTTATGGTCGTCGTGCTGCTCAGTCTCTTTCTCGGCGTCCTTTACGAACAGACTGACAGCTTATGGGCCGCCATCACCGCTCACTTTTTGATCGATTTTGTGCTTGCTTTACATGTGCGGCTCAAACGGGGGGCAGAGGAAGAAAGGGAGTGAAGCGATGGAAGAAGCATCGGGGCGCCTGGCGCGGAAAAAACGTCCACCGTCAAGCACGGGGGCGCCGCCATCGCGCCTAAAACGGCGGCGGCAAAAAGAGGAGCAAAAACGAAAATACATTCCCGCCCGTTTGCTCGCGTTTTTGTTTTTCACGCTGCCGGCTGCGGTGACGGCTGTTTACTATGCCCAGTCAAAGCCTGGAACGGTCACAGTCGTCCGCCATGAGGAAAGCGGCAGCCGGGAGACGGTGCGCATTATTCAAGAAGATGGCGCGAAGGCGGAACGAACATCAGAGCCGAAGCGCGCCGCGGGTGACGAGGCAAAAAGCGAATCCGACGCGCAGACCATCACCCATGTGGTGGCGGCGAACGAAACGCTTTATAGCATTGCGATGAAATATTACGGCACGCCTACCGCCATGGAGATCATCAAAAAAGAAAACGGCTTGTCAACGAGCCGGCTCGAGCCGGGGCAAACGCTGCGCATTCCACTCCCCGCTCAGACGGAATAAGCGGTTGCGCCCGCCGGCCGAAAAAATGGCCGCGCGCGTTCCCCTTTGTTCTAATCTGTCTGTTGCCCGCATATGATGGACAATAGAATACGGACAAGGGGAGAGCGCCATGACCCGGTTTCCGGATGAATTTTCCCTCGATGAAGTGACAAAAGAAATGTTGCTTGCCGTCATTGAAAAAAAGAAAAAATGGGAGCGGCTTGAAAAGCGGTCGACGCTTTTGCAGGCGGCCGCGTTGGCCGGCTTGGCCGCGTTCCTTCTTTATATCATTGCCAACGCTGCAGCGATCACGGCGTGGAGCGAACGATTCGCCTGGTTTTTTGCCGCCCCGGCCCACATTTTCATCTTGCTCCTGTTATGCACGGTGTATTGGCTGGCTGTTTATTATAAAGGAAAAAGTGAAAAGGCGGAAGACGACTTTCATGCCCTCCGCTGCGAAATTATCCAGAAAAGCATCGATTTATGGAAAAATGAAGAACAATGGAATGGGCGCCACCGGCTGTTTGAATGGCTGAAGCGGGAGTACGACATCAACCTATATTATGAAAACAGCTGAATGGAGGGTCCATCCAGCTGTGTTTTGTTTAGAATATTTTTTTCTGGCTGCGCTCTTCTTTCAAAATTTCCACTGCTTCGCGGAATCGTTGCGCATGGATGATTTCCCGCTCGCGCAAAAAGCGGAGCCCATCGTTTAAATCCGGATCGTCGCTCATGTTGATGATCCATTGGTAGGTGGCGCGCGCTTTCTCTTCAGCGGCGATGTCTTCGTACAAGTCGGTGATAGGGTCGCCTTTTGCTTGAATATACGTCGCCGTAAACGGGTTGCCGGCGGCGTTATGGTAAAAGAGGGCGCGCTCATGATCGACGTAATGAGGCTCAAGGCCGGCTTCTTTCAGCTGCTCCGGTGTCGCGTCTTTCGTCAGTTTGTACACCATTGTCGCGATCATTTCCAAATGAGCGAGTTCTTCGGTGCCGATGTCGTTAAGCAGCCCGATCACTTTCGGGGGCAGCGTATAACGTTGGTTTAAGTAACGGAGCGCAGCAGCGAGCTCCCCGTCCGCTCCGCCGTACTGTTCGATCAAATATTTTGCCAGCCTCGGGTTGCACGTGCTGACGCGGACCGGGTACTGCAATTTTTTTTCATAAATCCACATGATCCGTTCCTCCTTGCGCTCGTGATGGATCAGCTACACTTGCCAAGGCCACGGCGTGTCGTCCCAATTCCACGGGTAGTTCGAATAGCTATGGCCGAACTGCTCAAGCGGGCCGTAGGCGGCTTCAAACTGTTTTTTCAGCTGCTTCCGCTTTTGCGCGAGTTGGTTAAATTGTTGAATCGCCTGGTAATCGGTTGGATGGGTGTCTAAATAAAGCGTGAGCTCAACGAGGGCAAAGTCGACAGCCTGCAGCTCCTCGAGCTGCTCATAATACTCCTTTGGCATTTGTTTCATGAGCCATCACCTTTTGTCTTCGTTTCGTAAGGGCTGTAATACGGGTCGTAAAACACTTGCCAAAGCGTTCCTTTCATTAATGCTTCGCGAAGCGGAAATTGCGGCAAGTTTGGCGGCTGGAATCCGACGTACAAGTTCGGCGCGGTGACGTACGTTTTGACACGGATCGGCGGGCACGGGTCAAACGGGCTGATGTACGGCTCATATTGTTTGCGGGTCGTAAACATAAAACCCCCCCTTTTTTGGCAAAGTTCAGTCTATATGTATGATGGAGCCATGTCGTTCATGCCTGTTTGCCATGACGAATAATGAGGATCGGGTTAAGGAGGAAACCATGGGCCGTCTATCGATGACCGCCATGGCCGCTATTTTGTGCACGTATTTGTTTTTTCGCTGGCTGCCGCCGCTTGAGCCGTTCTCGCTGGAGCGATTTTTGACCGATTTGCTGTTTGCCCCACTGCGGACATGGCTTGCGCTCGTTTGCTTTTGGTTCGGGGCGGCTGCCAACGGGGCGCTCATCCGCGCGGTAGTCGGCGGGACGGTGCGCCTGTTGTCCGGCCGGCGGCTCCGCTTAGGCCAATGGTTGTTCAGCTTGGCGGCGCTCGGCCATTTTTATTGGGCGTTTCGGTTTCATTGGCGGTTGGCGGCGCTTTTTTTCGTTTTTTCCTTTTTTTATGGTATGATGACGATGAGAGACCGCCGGTTGACGAAAGATGACCGGCTTTAGCAGGAGGAAGTATGGTCATCGGGGGAATGATCACGAGTTTTCTTGTTTTGCTTGGTTATATGTGGAAAGAAGCGCACAGCAACCGGGTTCGTCATGTGACGCTGTCATTTCCTCATTTTCCCGACCATTGCCCGCCGCTTACAATTTTTTTTATTTCTGATATTCATCGGCGGGTCGTTTCGTTTCGCATGCTTGAGGAAGTGAGGAGAAAGGCTCACCTCGTCGTGATTGGCGGGGACTTAGTTGAAAAAGGGGTGCCGGAAGCGCGCGTCCGCGAAAATGTGCGCCGGTTGCAAGCGGTCGCTCCCGTTTATTTTGTCTGGGGAAACAATGATGACGAGGTCGACTACGATCTTCAATCATTGCTCGAGGAAGAGCGCGTCCATATGCTCAAAAACAAAGCGAAAGTATGGGAGCACGGCGGTGTGCCGGTCGCGCTCATCGGCGTCGGCGACGTAAGCCGGAAGGAGGCGGATATCGATCGGGCGCTTGAACACGTTCCGCCTCAATCATTTCGTATATTAGCCTGCCATAACCCAGCGATCGTCGCTCGCCTAAGAGAGGAGCAGCACATTTCACTCGTGCTGAGCGGCCATACGCATGGAGGACAAATTCGCTTCTTTTCCATTGGGTTTTATGAAAAAGGAGGGCTCAAATGGCAGGGCAGCACGGCGGTGTTGACGAGTAACGGCTACGGGACGACCGGGGTGCCGCTTCGCCTCGGAGCGCCGGCAGAGACTCATCTCATCACGATTGTGCCCGGAAAACCGACACTCGAGAAAAAATGCTTGTCTAAAACGGGGAAAACGATGTAAACTCATTAATAACAACAAACGAACCAATTGCCGATTGCGTCATACAATAACGGTAAGAGATGGCTCTGTAGGTAAGGAGGGGTGCCGATGCGTCTTGAGCGCTTGACCCACAACAAAATTAAAATTTTCTTGACGTTTGACGATTTGCTGGACCGCGGGTTGACGAAAGACGATTTGTGGAAGGACACGTTTAAAGTCCATCAGCTGTTCCGCGACATGATCGAGGAAGCGAGCGAAGAGCTCGGCTTTGAAGTGAACGGATCGATCGCGGTCGAAGTCTACTCTTTACCGGCACAGGGCATGGTCGTTATCGTCACGAATGAAGGCGACTACGACGACATCGAAGAAGAATTCGCCGACGACTATATCGAAATGCAAGTAACGCTCGATGAGAGCGATGACATATTTTACGAATTCCAAACGTTCGAAGATGTCATCCAGCTCGCTCATCGCCTGCATGCGGTCGGCTGCCTCGACGGCACGCTTTATTCGTACCAAGGCCGCTTTTACTTGCACGTCGCCGAGGAACCGCCGATTCCGCTCGACAACTTTGTCGCCTTGCTGGCCGAGTTTGGCAACCCGGCCACGATAACGATACACCGTGTGCAAGAATATGGGAAACAGTTGATCGAACGGCGCGCCATTGCGCAGCTCGTTCACTATTTCCGGGCCAACTAGGGCGCAGCCAAGACTCCTTTATATGGACAAGGAGTCTATTTTTTCGCGCGAAAGGCTTCCATAAAGCGGTTCGCGCGTTTCATCATTTTTCCTTTGCAGATGCCGACAGAAGGTGTATACTATGACATGGAAGGCGACAAACTATTACAGCGAGCTTATAGGAGGTTTACGTATGGCAGCCGATAAGCATACGGAAGAGAAGGGGCAACAATACGACGTGCTGGCGTCGACACAAATTGTTATACATAGAGCGTTGGAAAAGCTCGGCTATCCGGAAGAGGTGTATGAGCTCTTGAAAGAGCCGATCCGCGTGCTGACCGTTCGCATTCCGGTGCGCATGGACGACGGATCGGTGAAAATTTTTACCGGCTACCGGGCGCAGCATAACGATGCGGTCGGTCCGACGAAAGGCGGCGTGCGTTTCCATCCTGATGTGACGGAACGAGAAGTGAAAGCGCTGTCGATTTGGATGAGCTTAAAGTGCGGCATCGTTGACTTGCCATACGGCGGCGGCAAAGGCGGCATCGTCTGCGACCCGCGCACGATGTCGTTCCGCGAGCTTGAGCGGCTAAGCCGCGGTTATGTGCGAGCCATCAGCCAAATCGTCGGACCGACAAAAGACATTCCGGCGCCGGATGTGTTTACGAACTCGCAAATTATGGCGTGGATGATGGATGAGTACAGCCGAATTCGCGAGTTTGATTCGCCAGGGTTTATCACCGGGAAGCCGCTTGTCCTCGGCGGTTCGCACGGCCGGGAAACGGCGACGGCCAAAGGAGTGACCATTTGCATCCGCGAGGCGGCGAAAAAACGCGGCTTGTCGCTCAAGGGGGCGCGCGTCGTCGTTCAAGGGTTCGGCAACGCCGGCAGCTATTTGGCCAAATTTATGCACGACGCCGGGGCGAAAGTCGTCGGCATTTCCGATGTGTACGGCGCGCTGTACGACCCGAACGGGCTCGACATCGACTATTTGCTTGAACGGCGCGACAGCTTTGGCACGGTGACGAAGCTGTTTAAAAATACGATTTCGAATCAAGAGCTGCTTGAGCTTGATTGCGATATTTTGGTGCCGGCGGCCATCGAAAACCAAATTACGGCCGAAAACGCTCCGCGCATTAAGGCGAGCATCGTCGTCGAGGCGGCGAACGGGCCGACGACGCTTGAGGCGACGGAAATTTTGACGCAGCGCGGCATTTTGCTCGTTCCGGACGTGCTTGCAAGCGCTGGGGGCGTGACGGTGTCGTACTTCGAATGGGTGCAAAACAACCAAGGTTACTATTGGACGGAAGAAGAAGTGGAACAGCGGCTTGAAAAAGTGATGGTCAAAGCGTTCAACAACGTGTATGAAATGGCGCAGACGCGCCGCGTCGACATGCGCCTTGCCGCCTACATGGTCGGCGTCCGCAAAATGGCGGAAGCGTGCCGGTTCCGCGGCTGGGTGTGAGGCGAGCAAGCAGTGATATTTGCAAGCTTTGGTGAAATCCCCTATCATAAGATAGGGGATTTTTTGCTTCATGCGAGGTGGCAAAAACGATGAAAGAGGAGAAAATCATTATTGTCGGCGGCGGTCCGTGCGGGCTGGCGGCGGCGATTGCTTTGCAAGACGCCGGATTTTCGCCGCTGGTGATCGAGAAAGGAAACATCGTCCATTCGATTTATCGGTTTCCGACGCATCAGACGTTTTTCAGCACGAGCGACCGGCTCGAGATCGGCGGGGTGCCGTTTATTACGGAAAACCGGAAGCCGACGAGAAACCAGGCGCTTGCGTATTATCGTGAAGTCGTTGTCCGCAAACAGCTTCGCATCAATACGTTCGAAGAAGTGAAAGCTATTAAGCGCCAGGAAGACGGGACGTTTCTCGTTGAAACCTCAAAAGCGCTATATCGGGCCCGATACGTGGTCGTGGCCACCGGCTATTACGACCATCCGAACTATATGAACGTGCCGGGGGAAGAGCTGCCGAAAGTGATGCATTACTTTAAAGAAGCGCATCCGTACTTCAACACCGACTGCGTTGTCATCGGCGGCAAAAACTCGAGCGTCGACGCGGCGATGGAGCTCGTCAAAGCTGGGGCGCGCGTGACGGTCCTCTACCGGGGCGGGGAATATTCCAAAAGCATTAAGCCGTGGATTTTGCCGGAATTTGATGCCCTTGTGAAAAAAGGCGTCATTCGCATGGAGTTTCATGCCCATGTGAAAGAGATCACGGAAGATGCGGTCATTTACGAAGTGAACGGGGAGACGAAAACGATCAAAAATGATTTCGTGTTCGCCATGACCGGCTACCATCCGGACCATCGCTTCTTGATGAACATCGGGGTGCAGATCGACCCGGAAAGCGGCCGGCCGCATTATGATCCGGAGACGATGGAAACAAACGTGCCGGGGGTGTTTATCGCCGGGGTGATCGCCGCTGGCAACGATGCGAATGAAATTTTTATCGAAAACGGCCGCTTCCATGGAGACGCTATTGCCGCCTGCATCGCCAAGCGCGAACGGGAGGGGTCAGCCAAGCAGCTGCAGTAGCGCTTCTTGGCCAATACATCGACTGGGCATATGACGGCATGCCCTCCTCGAACAATGAACGCTTTGCGGGCAAATGACATTTGCCCGCCGGCGTTCTTGTTCGAGGGAAGAGACAGAAAAGCTTGTGTTCAGCCATATCATTCTTTGGCTCTTCACCAAAAGTTGTACTTGATTTTTTCTGAACATACCCTATTTACGCTTGTGAGGGAAAATCAACAAATCCGTGATTTTGGCACATCTTTGTGCAGGAAACCGCATTGCTTGTCAAGTACATGTTGTGGTGAAGAGCCCATTCTTTGTTTTTTAGTAAAATAATGGATCATCAACACTCGTGTCATGATGCGAAAGCGAGAAAGCGAGGGTGGCTTGCGTGACGAAACGGAAAGTGGTGCTCCTGACAACCGGCGGCACGATTGCGAGCAAGCGAAACGAACGTTCCGGCCGCCTGCGGGCTGGGGCGCTAAGCGGTGAAGAACTCGCGGCGATGTGCCATTTGCCGAAAGAAATTGAAATCATCGTGGAAAGCGTATTTCAATTGCCAAGCATGCATTTGACGTTTTCGCATTGGCTTGAGCTGAAAAAACGGATTGAGGCGCATTTCACCGATCCATCCGTTGATGGCATCGTCGTCACTCACGGAACCGATGCGCTCGAAGAAACGGCCTATTTCCTTGATTTGACGATCGATGACCCGCGGACGATCGTCGTCACCGGTTCGCAGCGGGCGCCGTCTGATTTGGGCAGCGATGTGTACATCAACATCCGCCATGCCATTTACGCCGCGTGCGCCGAGCCGTTGCGTGGGGCGGGGACGGTCGTTGTGTTCAATGAACGCATTTTTGCCGCGAAATACGTGAAAAAAGAACACGCCTCGAACATTCAAGGATTCAACGCTTTCGGCTTCGGCTATTTAGGCATCATTGACAACGATGAGGTGTACGTGTACCAAAAGCCGATCCGACGCGAATATTACAAGCTTGTGCGCCCGCTTCCGCCGGTGGACATTGTGAAATGCTACTTGGAGGCGGACGGCAAGTTCATTAAAGCGGCTCGAGAAAGCGGCGTCGCTGGCATTGTGCTCGAAGGGGTCGGCCGCGGGCAAGTGGCGCCAAAAATGGTCGATGAAATCGTCAAAGCCATCGAAGCGGGGATCAAAGTCGTGGTGACGACGAGCGCCGAGGAAGGGGCGGTGTATACAACGTACGATTACCCCGGCAGCGCCTACGATTTGCATAAGAAAGGGGTTATTCTTGGCAGCGACTATGACGCGAAAAAAGCGCGCATCAAGCTCGCTGTCGCTCTTGCTGCCGACGCCGCCGTTGATGGCTTGTTCGCTTATTAGGCAACAAGCGGCCCAGCAATTCCTCTTTTTTTCTCCCCTGTTTCGTGGTACGATGAAGGTAAAAATGCCAAAGAAACGGGGATCGAGGATGTTTTCGTTGATTTCCGCCGGCGTCGCCCCCGGGGTGGCGCTGCTTAGTTATTTTTATTTAAAGGACGAGTATGAAGCTGAGCCGCTTTCGTTTGTGTTGCGCATGTTTTTGTTCGGCGTCTTGCTTGTGTTTCCGATCATGTTCATCCAATACGTGCTGTCGGCAGAAGGGATCGTCGCGTCGCCGGCAGCCGAGGCGTTTCTTTCCGCTGCGCTCCTTGAGGAGTTTGTCAAATGGTTTGTCGTTTATTTTTTTGTGTATGACCACGACGAATTTGACGAGCCGTATGACGGCATTGTGTACAGCGCCAGCGTCTCGCTTGGATTCGCGACGCTGGAAAACATTTTGTACTTGTTGGCCAACGGAGTGGAGACGGCCATTGCCCGGGCGCTTTTGCCGGTGTCCAGTCATGCGCTCTTTTCCGTCATCATGGGGTTTTATTTCGGCAAGGCGAAGTTTGCCGTAAAAAAGCGCCGCTATTATTTATGGGCGTCGTTTTTGTTGCCGTTTTTCCTTCATGGCGTCTATGACTGGCTGCTGCTCGCCAAAGAGCGTTGGGGCTATTACATGGGTTTGTTTATGCTCGCCTTATGGTGGGCGGCGTTGCGCAAAGTAAAACAAGCGAAAGGATACGCCCGCCCTCAAGCGGTGCCGCCTGTGAAAAGCCAAGCGTAAAAGCTTTGGCTTTTTTCTTTTTTTCGCATAAAAAAGGGAAACGGAAGGAAAATAGGGGTAAAAACGGTGATTGTTGACGGGAGGTTCACATATGGCAAGAAAATGGGTTCTATTCATCGCATTGGCTGTTTGGACATGCATTTACCCATCAGGCCATGCTTTCGCGTTTTCCCCGCAAGTGATTCAGCGTGGAGCAGTTGGCGATGATGTCATTGAACTGCAGGCGCGGCTGCAATACCTTGGGTTTTACAACGGCAAAATTGACGGCGTGTTTGGCTGGCGAACGTATTGGGCGCTGCGCAATTTCCAATACGAATACGGCTTGCCGGTCGATGGACTAGCCGGATCGGAGACGAAACGGAAGCTTGTGAACGCTTCAAAATATTACGAGCAGTTTGTGAAAGAGCAAATCCGCCAAGGAAACGATTTCACCCATTACGGCGGCATTCCGCTCAGCCAGCAGGTGAAAAAACGCGGCGGAGGCGGCGGGCGAACGGTGAAAACGACAGCATCCAATGTGCCGAAAGGGTTTTCGCAAAACGACATTCGGCTCATGGCGAACGCTGTCTACGGCGAGGCGCGCGGCGAGCCGTACATCGGGCAAGTGGCGGTTGCCGCCGTTATTTTAAATCGGCTGGAGCATCCGTCGTTTCCGGATACGGTCGCTGGGGTGATTTTTCAGCCCGGCGCGTTTACCGCGGTCGCCGATGGGCAAATTTGGCTGACGCCGAATGAAACGGCGAAAAAAGCGGTGTTGGATGCGATCAACGGCTGGGACCCGACCGGCGGAGCGATTTACTACTTTAACCCAGCCACGGCGACGAGCGCTTGGATTTGGAGCCGCCCGCAAATCAAGCGGATTGGAAACCATATTTTTTGCAAATAAAAGGAGGGAGACGAGATGGTGCGAAACTTACTGATTGCAGCGCTTGTCGTCGCTGTCGTCGGCACTGGCTACTGGGGCTACCGCGAGCATCAGGAAAAAAACGCGATCTTAATTCATGCGGAAAACAATTACCAGCGCGCGTTTCACGATTTAGCCTATCAGATCGATTTGCTGCATGACAAGCTTGGAGCGACGCTGGCAATGAATTCGCACGCTTCATTGTCGCCGGCGCTCGCCGAAGTGTGGAAAATCGCGTCTGAAGCCCATTCTGATGTCGGCCAACTGCCGCTGTCTCTTTTGCCGTTTAACAAGACGCAAGAGTTTTTATCGAAAATCGGCGAGTTCAGCTACCGGACGGCCGTGCGCGATTTGGAAAAAGAACCATTGACGAAAGAAGAGTATAAGACGCTCGAGGCGCTGTACAAAAGCGCTGGCGCGATCCGCCAAGAGTTGCGCAACGTGCAGCATTTAGTGCTGGAAAACAATTTGCGCTGGATGGACGTCGAACTGGCGCTGGCGACGAACGACGAAAAAGGCGACAACATCATTATTGACGGCTTGAAAGCAGTGGAGAAAAATGTTGATACATTCTCAAGTTCGTCCGAGTTCGGCCCGTCGTTCATCGGCCTCGCCAATGAGGAAAAAGGCTTTGTCCGCGCGAAAGGGCGCCCGATTTCCAAAGACGAGGCGAAACGGATCGCCCGCGAGTTTCTCGGCTTAAAAGGAACAGAGAAAATCAAGGTGACGGACAGCGGCAATGGGGCGGATGAGCGTTTTTACAGTTTAACGATTCACGATCCGAAAACAAAGGGCGACATTTATATGGATGTGACGAAAAACGGCGGATATCCGATTTGGGCGTTAAACAGCCGGCCAATCGGCAAGCCGAAGATCAGCTTGCATGAGGCGGCCAACCGTGGGATGGCGTTTTTGCGACGGCATCAATTCACCGGCTTTGAATTGTACGACAGCACGCAATACGATAATGTCGCCGTGCTGACATTTGTCAAAAGCGAAAACGGCGTCCGCATTTACCCGGAAGCGATCCAAATGAAAGTGGCGCTTGACAACGGCCATGTCGTCGGCTTTACGGCGCGCGACTATTTGTCATCGTCCATTCCGCGTCCGTTGCCCAAACCGACGCTCACCGTCGAGGCGGTGAAGAAAAAGGTAAACCCACATTTGAAAGTGATGGAAGAGCGCCAGGCGGTCATTATGAACGATTTGCAAAAACCGGTGCTTTGCTATGAGTTTTTAGGAACGCTTGGCGATGAAACGTATCAACTGTTCATTAACGCCGCAACCGGCCTTGAAGAAAAAGTCGAGAAGCTTGAAAGCGTGGAGCCGAATTACAGATGAAAACAAAGGGAGGAAAAGCTGGGGCTGTCGGCTTTTCCTCTTTTTTTGGTCAAAGGCAGCCGGACGGTATGGTATAATCGTCATGGGACATCATGCGGGTCAGCGAAACGATCGCCGGTTCGGCAGCTGACTGAAAAGGGGAAAAGGAACCATGATGATCAAAATCGGAGATTCGATCCGGCTTGAGCCGTCGGACGGCTCAGCGCGGCAATACCGAAGCAAAGCGCTCGCCGTTGCTGACGGGGCGGTTCATATCAGCTATCCGATCGATGAACAGAGTGGAAAAACCGTTTATTTGTTGAACGGGATGCAGTTTAAAGCGACTTTTGTCGGGCAAGACGGCGGTTTATACATGTTTGATACCGAAGTGAAGGGAAAAATCCGCGATCCGTTGCCGATGGTCGTCTTGGCTTACCCGGGCGAGGAATACGTCGTGCGCATCCAGCGCCGCCGTTATGTGCGGGTGAAAGCGAATGTCGATGCGGCCGTCCATCCGTCTGACAGCGAGTTCGCTCCGTTTGTGACGATGACGGTGGATATCAGCGCCGGCGGCGCCGCCCTCCTTGTGCCGCCGGCGCACGCTCCGCTTCTTCGCCCCGGCATGGCGGTCGAGCTTTGGCTCGTGTTGGCGATGCGCTCCGGCGAATACCATTACGTGCAAACGAAGGCGTCGATTGTGCGCATGGCTGATGACGAGCGCGGCATGGCGAAAATGTCGGTGGAGTTCACAGACCTCGCCCCCCAAGACCGCGTCCGGCTCATTCGCTACAGCTTTGAACGGCAGCTTGAGGAGAGAAAATGGGAGAACGAACAGAATAAATGAGCTGGGCGCGTGGAATACTGCTAGAAAAAATGGGAAGCAGGAGGCTTGCGCCATGAAACGGATCGAACAGCTGTTGTGGAAGCTTGTCGTCATCCAGGCGATTTGTTTGCTAGTCGCCCAATGGCTTGTGTTGTACACGAAAGCGCCCTTGTATATCGGCAAGGTGTACGAATACGAAGGGGTAGCCAAGCCGGAAAAAACGAAAACAGTTGAAACGGCCGTCGACCGTTGACGGCGGATATGGTACAATGAACATGGAAACATGCAGGGTTTTCCTGCATTTTTCTTTGTGCACTCATCAAGCGATTTTCGGTAAAGCAGGAGGAAATGATGAAACGACGAATCAGCATCGCGATCGACGGACCCGCCGCGGCGGGAAAAAGCACGGTCGCCAAACGGATCGCTAGGCGGCTTTCCTACGTATACATCGATACCGGCGCCATGTATCGCGCGCTGACGTACCGGGCGCTTGCATGCGGCGTCGACATCCATGATGAGCAGGCGCTCCTGTCGCTGCTTCGCGATACATCGATTGAGTTGAAACCGTCGCCGCATGGACAGATCGTCCTAGTCAATGGCGACGATGTGACCGACATCATCCGCGGTGAGGCGGTGACGAATGCGGTGTCGCTTGTCGCGAAGCATCCGCTTGTGCGCGAGGAGATGGTCGCCCGCCAACGCGCCTTGGCGGAAGGGGGCGGCGTCGTCATGGACGGGCGCGATATCGGAACGCATGTGCTGCCGAACGCCGAAGTGAAAATTTTCCTGAAAGCGTCGGTCGAGGAGCGGGCGCGGCGCCGGCATGAGGAAAATCTTGCGCGCGGCTTTCCATCCGATCTTGAAAAGCTGAAAGAAGAGATCGCCCGCCGCGACCGGCTCGATTCGGAACGGGAGACAGCGCCGCTTCGCAAGGCGCCGGATGCGGTGGAAATCGATACGACATCGCTGTCGGTTGAGGAAGTGGTGGAGCGGATTATGGAGATTGTCAACGAAAGGATTGGATGACGGTGGACTTTTATTCATTCGCCAAGGGGATCGTCAAGGGAGTGCTCACCCCTTTTTACCGCATTCAAACGATCGGGATTGAACAATTTCCAAAGGAAGGCGGCGTGCTTCTTTGCGCCAACCATATCAGCAACCTAGATCCGCCGGTCATCGGCATTACGGCGCCGCGGCCGATTCGGTTTATGGCGAAAGAAGAGCTGTTTCGTGCTCCGGTCGTGAAAACGCTCGTCAAAAGCTTGCATGCCTTTCCTGTCAAGCGCGGCATGAACGACCGCCAGGCGCTGCGCACGGGGCTTGAGGTGCTGAAGCAAGGCGAAGTGCTCGGCATTTTTCCGGAAGGGACGCGCAGCAAAGACGGCCGGCTGAAAAAGGCGCTGCCCGGCGTTGGCTTTTTCGCTTTACGCACCGATGCCGCCGTTGTCCCGTGCGCCATTGTCGGCCCGTACCGTCCGTTTGTGCCGCTTAAGGTTGTGTACGGAGCGCCGGTCGATATGGCGCCGCTGCGCGCGCGGAAAGCGAGCCCAGAAGAAGCGGCCGATTACATTATGGATCATATCCGCCGGCTGCTGGAAGAGCATCAGCGGGCATGAAAGGAACAGGCTGTTTGAGGCATCCCTTCCGCCGCCTCAATGAGCATTATAGTACATGTTGATTGAGAAAATATGGTATACTAACTAGAAAAGCGTCCTTATTTTGCCGACAGCCGGCCGCGGCCTCGGCGCGAGGCGCGCTTTTGACAGTTGTCAGTCGATGAAGGAGGGTTTTTGCGATGACAGAAGAGATGAATGTGCAAGTCAATGTGTATGAAGTGGGCGATATCGTCCGCGGCAAAGTGGTGAAGCTTGAGGACAAGCAAGTGCTGGTCGAGGTGGAAAACAGCAAGCAAAGCGGCATCATTCCGATCAGCGAGCTGTCGAACTTGCATATTGAAAAACCGAGCGATGCCGTCGCTGTCGGCGATGAAGTGACGGCCAAAGTCAAAAAAGTGGAAGAAGGAAAAGACGGGGAAGAAGGGTTGCTCATTTTATCGAAAAGAGCGGTGGACGCCGAGCGGGCGTGGGAAGATCTTGAGCGCAAATTTGCAAGCGGCGAAACATTTGAAACAGTCATTAAAGACATCGTCAAAGGCGGTCTTGTCGCCGATGTCGGAGTGCGCGGCTTCATCCCGGCGTCGCTTGTCGAGCCGCATTACGTCGAAGATTTTTCCGATTATAAAGGAAAAACGCTCGCCGTGAAAGTCGTCGAGCTTGACCGCGAGAAAAACCGCGTCATTTTGTCGCATCGGGCGGTCGTTGAGGAAGAACAAGCGCGGCAGCAAAAAGAACTGCTCTCCCGCCTTGAGCCGGGGCAAGTGTTGGATGGCGTCGTCCGCCGCATTGCCGATTTCGGCGTCTTTGTCGATGTCGGCGGGTTTGATGGGCTCGTACATATTTCCCAGCTTTCCCATACGCGCGTCGCTCATCCGTCGGAAGTGGTGAAAGAAGGCGATGTGGTGAAAGTGAAAGTGTTGGCCGTCGATCCGGAGAACGGGCGCCTGTCGCTGTCGATCAAAGAAGCGCTGCCGGGCCCATGGGAAGGCCTCAGCGAAAAAGTGAAACCGGGTGATGTCGTCACCGGGACGGTGAAACGGCTCGCTTCGTTCGGCGCGTTTGTGGAAGTCTTCCCAGGCGTCGAAGGATTGGTGCATGTTTCGCAAATCGCCAACCGCCGCATCGGCTCGCCGCATGAAGTGCTGAAAGAAGGCGACGTGGTGAAGGCGAAAGTGCTCGACGTCAACGAAGCGGATCACCGCCTTTCCCTCAGCATCCGCGCGCTGCTTGAGGAAGAGGCGGCCGCGCCGGCCGAGGATTACAGCCAATACACAAGAACGTCGGAAACGCGCGGCTTTCAGCTCGGCGAAGTGATTGGCGAGCAGCTGAAAAAATTAAAGTAATGCAGAGCCGCAAGATCAACTAGCTGGCAAAACAAAGCGAAAGCTCCCTTCTGTCCGATGGCTTGAGCCATCTGGACGGAGGGAGCTTTTTTGCTTGATTCATTGCAACGGAATTGTGCGGCTGTTGCTCGCATCGGGACAAGGGCGGCCGCAAGGGAAGAGAAGGACCGCTTTTTCTTAATGGCGGTTCCGTTCCCGCGCTTCCTCCGGCGTGTCGAGCCGAGCCGCTCCTTTATAGGAGAGGGACTGATCCCGATCTGACTCGACGCGCCGCGATTGCTTCAGCTTTTTTTCCTGTCGATCTTTTCCCATTTCGCCATGGCTCCTTTCTGCTTCGGTACAGCGATCATTTTTACTATGAACGAATGCTGTTTTTTCTATACAGGAATGAACGTTCATAAAAGATGACATAATGAACATAATAAGGAGTGGAAAAGATGGAAGGAGCTTATTTTTATTTCTTTTTTTGGGCGTTATGGATTGCAGCGACATTTTTGATGAAAAAGACCGTCGAGCGGACGAAGCTGGCTGCATTTTCGCTTTTCATGATCAGTTCGGCCTCGATGACGGTGAAGATCAGTCCCATTCATATGGCGGCGTCCTTTTTTGTGCTTTTTTTCTTCTCTTGTTACGCGGCGGTCACACAGCGGCCATGCGGATGGCTGCGGATGGCGCTGTCAGCGTCCGGCTTGGCGTTTGCCTATGCCGCTTTTCGTCTGCTTGCCTTGTTTGATCCGGTCTGGATTTGGCTTGATGGCCAATGGATGCTTGGCTGGTGGATGGCCTTGATCAGCAGTCTGTTCCACCGCCGCATATCCGCCCGCCTTCTTTGTCTGGCGCTCGGCGGCTGTCAAGGGGAAGTGGTGTACGCCATGTCTATCTTGCGCATGGCGCCGGGTTATGTGCTTGGGTCGTTTTCCTTTTTGGATGCGCTCGCCATTAGCGCATCATCTTTGCTCGTTTGGGAATCGATCCGCTTCTTCTCGCTGCAGCTTGAGGAAAAACGGCCTGTAAGGAGGACGAGGCAGCCGTGAACGAATACACGTTTCCGATTTTATACGGTGTTGCCGCTGGGGTGTTGACGCGGCTTTATTTGTTGCGCACCGATTACCGGCAATATCCGACGTATTTGCACGGTCGGACGATCCATATCGCCTTAGGGGCCATTGCCGCCGGCCTGGGAACGGTCGCCGTGCCGGCGATTATGGAAAAAGAGTTCGCAGCGATCACGTTTTTGGCCTTGGCCGCCTCACAATTTCGCGACGTACGCAATATGGAGCGCAATACGTTGAACGAGTTGGATCAGTATGAGCTGGTGCCGAGAGGAAAAACATACATCGAAGGCATCGCGATTGTGTTTGAAGGGCGGAACTATTTAGTCATTTTCGTCTCCTTTTTATCGACGCTCTTTTATTTAGTATGGGACATTTGGGCCGCGCTTGCCGCCAGTATCATCGGCCTTATGACGGCGCGGCGGTTTATGAGCGGAAGCCGGCTGAAAGACATTGCCGAGGTCCAATATGTCAAGCCGCATTTTGAAGGGGCAGGGCTGTATGTTGACAACATCTATATCATGAACATCGGCTTGCCGGCGCGGCGCGAAGAAATTTTGCGCTATGGAATGGGGTTTATTTTAACGCCGAAAAATTTCAACGCCCGCACGACGATCGCCAATCTTGGGCAGCGGCAGGCGATTTTGCATGATGTATCGACCGCCCTCGGCATTTACCGCGACTCGGGAACGCCGGCGCTCGTGCCGCTCGCCAAGCGCGATTTGAATGACGGACGCGTCGGCATTTTTATTTTGCCGCAAGTCGAGGATGTCGAGAAGGCGAAGGCTGTCATCGAAAACGTGCCGGTGCTTGAGAGCGCCATCCGCATGCCGAAGAAACGGCGTTGGAAGCGGAAGGGGTGGAGCGGCGATGACGCATGAAAAAATAATTTTGGCCGTCATTACGATGAACGGCGGGCGCGTCGCCGGCGGTGCGCCGATCTTTATTTGCCAAACGAAAGAGGAAATGGAACAGATCGCCGCGAATTTAGAGGCGATTTTGGATGGCATCGCCCATGAATTGAGCGAGGGGCTTCTTATTATCGTCAAACATTAGTTGTTGAGCGTTTCGCTTTTTGATAAAATAAAGCAGTTGTAGCCTACCCTGGTTCATCGCTAAAAGATGCACTTGATTGGCAAAAAGTCATTTCCTTCCTAGCCTCGCAGTCAAGTGCCCTTGGCGTTGATGGACCGATGCCCTTCCGAAAAGGGCGTTTTTTTTCAGCGACAAAGGTAAGGAGAAAACGAAGATAAAGGGTGGTAGCATGGCAAATCCAGTCGTGGCCATTGTCGGCCGTCCAAATGTAGGAAAATCGACGATTTTCAACCGCATTGTCGGGGAACGCATTTCCATCGTCGAAGACGTGCCTGGAGTGACGCGCGACCGCATTTACAGCCGAGCCGAATGGCTGAACCATTCGTTTTATTTGATCGATACCGGCGGCATTGACATTGGCGACGAGCCGCTGCTTGTGCAAATTCGCCAGCAGGCGGAAATCGCCATCGATGAGGCGGATGTCATCATCTTTATGACGAACGGCCGGGACGGTGTGACTGCGGCTGATGAAGAGGT
Source organism: Geobacillus zalihae (assembly GCF_030414215.1). Lineage (NCBI taxonomy): Bacteria > Bacillati > Bacillota > Bacilli > Caryophanales > Anoxybacillaceae > Geobacillus > Geobacillus zalihae. The sequence goes on along the minus strand of NZ_CP129217.1, from coordinate 2,261,796 downwards.
GGCCAAGCTGCTCCGCCGGTCGAATAAGCCGGTTGTGCTCGCGGTGAACAAAATCGACAATCCGGAAATGCGTGATTTGATTTACGACTTTTACGCTCTGGGCTTTGGGGAGCCGTATCCGATTTCCGGAGCTCATGGGACAGGGCTTGGCGATTTGCTTGATGCTGTTGTCCGTCATTTTCCAAAGGGCGGTGGACAAGAGTATGAAGAAGACGTCATTAAGTTTTGCCTCATTGGCCGGCCGAATGTCGGCAAATCGTCGCTTGTCAACGCCATTTTAGGTGAGGAGCGGGTCATCGTCAGCGACATCGCCGGTACGACGAGGGACGCCGTCGACACCTCATTTGTGCGCGAAGGGCAGGAATATGTTATCATTGATACGGCAGGGATGCGCAAACGAGGAAAAATTTACGAAAGCACGGAAAAATATAGCGTCTTGCGCGCGTTAAGGGCCATTGAGCGCTCGGACGTCGTGCTTGTTGTGTTAAACGCTGAGGAAGGCATCATCGAGCAGGACAAAAAAATCGCCGGATACGCGCATGAAGCGGGTCGCGGTGTCATTTTGGTCGTCAATAAATGGGATGCGATTGAAAAGGACGACAAAACGATGGTCGAATTTGAGCGGAAGATTCGCGACCATTTTCCGTTTTTGGACTATGCGCCGATTTTGTTCGTATCGGCGAAAACGAAGCAGCGGCTGCATAAGCTCTTGCCGCTCGTCCGGCTTGTGAGCGACAATCATGCGATGCGCGTCCAGACAAATGTGCTCAATGAAGTCATCATGGATGCGGTGGCGATGAATCCGACGCCGACGCATAACGGGCGGCGTCTGAAAGTTTATTACATGACGCAAGTCGCCGTCAAACCGCCCACGTTTGTCGCGTTTGTCAACGACCCGGAACTGATGCATTTTTCATATGAACGGTTTTTGGAAAACCGCATCCGCGATGCATTCGGTTTTGAAGGCACGCCGATTAAAATCATCGCCCGCCCGCGGAAATAAGAAAAGCGGAGGCCGCGCGCCCATCAGCGACACGCGCTGCGGGGCCGGCGAAGAGGCTCGAACCAAGGAAAGCTTGGTTCTGCGTGGGTGGTGTCACAGGAGCGTAAGCCATGTGTCGCCGCCGCGAAAGTCGGACGAACAGGAGCGAAGAGGCGGCGCGATTGCTATTTTTCAAGGTTGCGACAATCGGATAAAGGAAGTGGAAAACGATGGAGAACATCGCCGTATTGGGGGCTGGAAGCTGGGGGACGGCGTTGGCGCTCGTGCTGGCTGACAATGGGCACCACGTCCGGCTCTGGGGTCATCGGACCGAGCAGATCAACGAAATCAACGAAAAGCGGACAAATGAAAAATATTTGCCAGGCGTTCGCCTGCCGGACGCCATTATCGGCTATGACGACCTTTGCGCTGCGCTTGACGACGTTGCGATCGTTGTGCTCGCCGTGCCGACGAAAGCGATCCGTACGGTGCTTGCGGACGTGCGCGCCTGCTTGGCCAAGCCGATCACCATTGTTGCCGTCAGCAAAGGAATCGAACCAGGGACGCATAAGCGGGTGTCGGAAATGGTCGCCGAGGAAATGGGGGAATGGCTTGCAGATGTTGTCGTTCTCTCCGGGCCGAGCCATGCCGAGGAAGTTGTGCTCCGCCACCCGACGACCGTGGCGGTATCGTCGCCCAATATGGAAGCGGCGCGCCGCATTCAAGACATCTTTATGAACCATCACTATTTTCGCGTGTATACGAACCCGGATTTAATCGGCGTCGAAGTCGGCGGGGCGCTGAAAAATATCATCGCCTTGGCCGCCGGCATCAGCGACGGGCTTGGCTACGGGGATAACGCCAAAGCGGCCCTCATTACGCGCGGGCTCGCCGAGATTGCCCGCCTCGGCTGCGCCCTCGGCGCCAATCCGTTGACATTCGCTGGTTTGACGGGAGTCGGCGATTTGATTGTCACGTGCACGAGCGCTCATTCCCGCAACTGGCGAGCCGGCTACATGCTTGGCCAAGGAAAAAAGCTGGACGAGGTGCTTGAGAGCATGGGGATGGTCGTCGAAGGGGTGCGAACGACAAAAGCCGCCTATGAGCTGGCGAAAGAGCTTGGTGTGAAGATGCCGATCACCGAAGCTCTCTATGACGTATTGTTTGCGGGAAAAGACCCGAAAGAGGCGGTCGATTCGCTCATGGCGCGCGGAAAAAAAGAAGAAATGGATGACTTAAACAACATTTTTGCCGAACAAGAATGATGAAAATAGGCCAATGGCGGTACAAGTCGTCTTCGTTCTGCATACAATATGGCGAACCATCATCGGCTTGAGCTTCCGGAAGGGTATGAGGGGATGCTGAAGTAAAGAAAGCCCCGCTTTACTTCAGCTTTTTTTTGCCAATGCTATAATGATAGTTGTCGAAAAAAAGGAGGAGCGTCCATGTCACCGGCGTTAGCGAAAATGTGGATCGCCATCGCCTCGATGGTGTTTATGTTTATTTCCGTCGGCTTCATTTACTTAAGCCGCTACAAAGTCAAGATGAAATGGCTTCGCTTTCTGTTGGCGCTCGTCGCCTACATTCTTTTGATTTTCGCCGGCATCATCATCATTTTCGTCGTATTCAGCGGACCGACACCGCAATAGGCAAAAAGGTGGGAAAGATGAAACGAATCGCTCGCTTGTTGTTGTCATGTATATGTTTGGCGCTGCTTTCCGGCTGCTTGTATCCACAAGAGCGGCTGAAACAAAACCAAATTCCTTACAAAGACCAAGTGGCGGCCGTCCAATCGGCGGTGGATGAGTACCGGAAGGCGACCGGCGGGCTTCTGCCGATTAAAACACGCGACATGAACACGCCGATGTATTTGAAGTATCCAGTCGATTTTCAAAAGCTCGTTCCCCGCTATATGCAGGAGCCGCCGGGAAACGCCTATGAAAGCGGGGGCGTCTTCCAGTATATGATCATCGATGCGGAAACGAACCCGACGGTCAAGCTGCTTGATCTGCGCTTAGCCGAACGCATCCGCGATCTGAAGCTGCGGCTTAGCATGTACACGGACAAGCATAAATATCCGCCGTTTCAAGACGTCGTTGCGCCGGGCGTATTTACGCTCGATTACAAAAAGCTCGGCTATAAAGAGCCGCCTTATGTCGTCAGCCCGTTTTCCGGCAACAACTTGCCGTTTGTCATCGACGGGAATGGAGAAATTTACATTGACTACCGTTCTGATTTGTATGCGGCGTTGAAAAAATATCCGCACCACTACAAGCCGGGTGACGATATTCGCCCGATTTTGACCGACCATTCGCTGTTTGTGCCGGCGTATTCGTTGCCCTATACGATCGACGCCAAGACGAATGAACCGATTTTTTTCACAAAATGAGTCATCTTCCCTTCTCTAGGAAAATACATTCTAGAGAAGGGATTTTTTCTATTTTAGTCATAACCGAATCGGACAACATCATATGCATATAGTGTCCGACTATGCTAGCTCATTCCACTGTTTCTTATAACGACCGAAGGACTGGAGGGGAGTCATTTGGAAAAGGTCGATATTTTTAAAGATATCGCCGAGCGGACCGGCGGCGACATTTATTTAGGGGTTGTCGGCGCCGTCCGCACCGGAAAATCGACGTTTATTAAACGGTTTATGGAGTTGGTCGTGATTCCGAACATTAAAAACGAAGCCGATAAAGCGCGCGCCCAAGATGAACTGCCGCAAAGCGCCGCCGGCAAGACGATCATGACGACAGAACCGAAGTTCGTGCCAAACCAGGCGGTGACGGTGAAAGTTGATGAGGGTCTTGAAGTCAACATCCGTCTTGTCGACTGCGTCGGCTACGCCGTGCCCGGCGCAAAAGGATATGAAGACGAAAACGGGCCGCGGATGATCCACACGCCTTGGTATGAAGAGCCGATCCCGTTCCAAGAGGCGGCGGAAATCGGGACAAGAAAAGTCATCCAAGAACATTCGACGATTGGAGTTGTCATTACGACGGACGGCACGATCGGGGAAATTCCGCGCCAAGACTATGTCGAAGCGGAAGAACGGGTCATTAGCGAGCTCAAAGAAGTCGGCAAGCCGTTCATTATGATCGTCAACACCGTTCGGCCACACCATCCGGAAACCGAGGCGCTTCGCCGCGAGCTCGCCGAAAAGTACGACATTCCGGTGCTCGCCATGAGCGTGGAAAGCATGCGCGAAGCCGACGTGTATAACGTGCTTCGCGAAGCATTATATGAATTCCCGGTGCTTGAAGTGAACGTCAACTTGCCGAGCTGGGTGATGGTGCTGCGCGAAGATCATTGGCTGCGCGAAAGCTACCAAGAAGCGGTGCGCGACACCGTCAAAGACATCAAACGGCTGCGCGACGTCGACCGGGTTGTGCAGCAGTTTGCCGAGTACGATTTCATCGAAAAAGCGGCGCTTGCCGGCATCGAAATGGGGCAAGGGATCGCCGAAATTGACTTGTATGCACCGGATGAGCTGTACGATCAAATTTTAAAAGAAATCGTCGGCGTCGAGATTCGCGGCAAAGACCATCTGCTTCAGCTCATGCAAGACTTCGCCCATGCGAAAGCGGAATATGACCAAATCGCCGACGCGCTGAAAATGGTCAAACAAACCGGCTACGGCATCGCTGCGCCCGCTTTGTCTGACATGAGTCTTGACGAACCGGAAATCATCCGCCAAGGGTCGCGCTTTGGCGTCCGTTTGAAAGCCGTTGCGCCGTCGATTCATATGATCAAAGTTGACGTCGAATCGGAGTTTGCCCCGATCATTGGCACGGAAAAGCAAAGCGAAGAGCTCGTCCGCTATTTAATGCAAGACTTCGAAGACGATCCGCTGTCGATTTGGAACTCTGACATTTTCGGCCGCTCGCTCAGCTCCATCGTCCGTGAAGGCATTCAGGCGAAACTCGCGCTCATGCCGGAAAACGCCCGCTACAAGCTGAAAGAAACGCTTGAGCGCATCATCAACGAAGGCTCTGGCGGCCTCATCGCGATTATTTTATAGAAAAGCGGAGGCCGCGCGCCAAGCTCCCGAGGCAAAATGTTCTCCGCCCGCAGAAGTGCTTGCACTTCGAGGGCGGAGGTTATTTTGCGGAAGGGAGCTAGCGGCCGCAGCTAGACAATAAGAAAAGCGGAGGCGCCGAGATTAGCTCTCGAAGCCAAATGTTCTTCACCCGCAGGGGGTGCTTGCACCCCGAGGGGGAAGGTTATTTGGCAGAAGAGAGCTAGGCGCCGCAGCTAGACAGAAAGAAAAGCGGAGGCCGCGCGCCAAGCTCCCGACAAGGGAGCTTTTTTGATGCCATTTTTTCAGTTGCTAAGTGGCAAAGGGAAAAAATCGCCAAAACCCTTGAGAAATCAGGATTGGCACTTGATTATGGGCATGGCGTTATGGTAATCTTTTATCTGAAATCGTTGTTTTGGTGAAATATGCCTAAAATTGGCCGTTTTTGCGAAAAAAGATGTTGAATTTCCGCGGTCAATTGGTTAAGATTAGGCATGTCACCGCCTGTTGGCGGGAAGAAGGCGGTTTTCCTCGCCCTTGGCTTCGTTTGCGCCCGGCGAAAACAGGAGGAGCCCAAACTGTTGGGAAGGGGCTTCAGCCGGCGGCATAGACGCATCTTAGGCGGACTGTCGCGGGGCAAACATAGAATGATTGGCTGCGCCGGCGCGGCGCGCGGGCCTTCTTGCCGCTGGAATTGGATGTCTATGTATAGAAAAGCAGAAAAGTGTGCACAAATGGTAGTAAACAAGACCAGCCCCTTGGGAGGAGGTGAATGGCATGAACAAAACGGAATTGATCAACGCAGTCGCTGAAACAAGCGGTCTTTCCAAAAAAGATGCGACAAAAGCCGTTGATGCGGTGTTTGATTCGATTACAGAAGCGCTGCGAAAAGGCGATAAAGTGCAATTAATCGGTTTTGGAAACTTTGAAGTGCGCGAGCGCGCCGCCCGGAAAGGACGCAACCCGCAAACGGGCGAAGAAATGGAAATTCCGGCAAGCAAAGTTCCTGCATTCAAACCGGGCAAAGCATTGAAAGATGCCGTCAAGTAAGCCTACATAGCAGGAGCGCAGGAGGGAAGGGCAGGTGATCCACCGGCCCTTCTTTTTTGTTTTTTTTGGCTCCCTATGCTAGAATCGGATTACATGCAGCTTTTATGATGCAGGAGGATGTTGTTTGTATGCCAGAGATCAATTTTGCGCAAATTGAATATGCGGTCCGCCTCATTCTTGAGGCGATCGGGGAAGATCCAAACCGCGAAGGGCTCGTCGATACGCCGAAGAGGGTGGCGAAAATGTATGCCGAGGTGTTCGCTGGGCTGCAGGAAGACCCGAAGCAACACTTTCAAACCGTATTCAGCGAGGAACATGAGGAGCTTGTGCTCGTCAAAGATATTCCGTTTTATTCGATGTGCGAACACCATTTAGTGCCGTTTTTTGGCGCTGCCCACGTCGCCTATATTCCGCGGGAAGGGAAAGTGACCGGGCTGAGCAAGCTCGCTCGAGCCGTTGAGGCGGTGGCGCGCCGCCCGCAGCTGCAAGAGCGCATCACGGCAACGATCGCTGATTCGATCGTCGAGGCGCTTGAGCCGCATGGGGTGATGGTCGTTGTTGAGGCGGAGCATATGTGCATGACGATGCGCGGGGTGAAAAAACCGGGAGCCAAAACAGTGACAACAGCGGTGCGCGGCGTGTTTGAAACAGATGCCAACGCCCGCGCTGAAGTGCTTTCGTTAATCAAAGCGTAAGGAGGGAAGAGGATGTACACAAACAGTGATTTTGTCGTCATTAAAGCGCTCGAAGACGGGGTGAACGTCATCGGGCTGACGCGCGGCGCGGACACAAGATTTCACCATTCGGAAAAGCTTGACAAAGGCGAAGTGTTGATTGCTCAGTTCACGGAACATACGTCGGCGATCAAAGTGAGAGGAAAAGCGTATATTCAAACGCGCCACGGTGTGGTTGAATCGGAAGGGAAAAAGTAAACCGGCAAATTTCTAGCAAACTAGAGCGTTTTCGACAAAATTATGTTATAATGGAGTCCGTCATGGCGGTGCGGATATTTTTTGGGGGACAAGGGTGAGAAGAGTGAATGACATCATGGTGAAATTGGCGTCATTGAAGGAACAAATCGAACGGCTGCTTGACCATTCGTATTTGCGCGCGCATGTGCCGGCGCCGGCTGTTGATGAAGACCGGCTGCTGCTTTCGCTGTCGATGATGATGGATGCTCCGGCGGCGCCAAATGAGCCGGACCGGTGCATCATCGCCATGATGCTCATGCAAATCGCCCTTGACACCCATGATCAGGTGACAGACCGCGGCGGCGATTTGCGGACGCGGCAGCTTGTCGTTTTGGCCGGCGACTTGTACAGCGGGCTTTATTACGACTTGCTGGCGCGCTCGGGCGATGTTGCGCTCATCCGTTTGTTCGCCGAAGCGGTCCGCGAGATGAATGAGCAAAAAGTGCGGCTGTATGAAAAAAAGGTGGAGCGGATCGAGACGCTGTTCGCCGCGGTCGGCACGATCGAGTCGGCGTTGCTTGCGAAGCTTGCCGAGCGCATCGGGGCGCCGCAATGGGGGGGATTTTCCGGCCATTACTTGCTGTTGCGGCGCTTGCTGCTTGAGCAGGAAGCGTTCGTCCGCACTGGGTCATCGATGCTGTTTGAGCAAATGGCGCATATCGCCTTTCCATGGGCCAAAGGGCTGACGAAAGAACAAAAGCGGCATTTGCTTCGCCTTTGCGAGCGTTATATTGACCATTGCAAGGAAGCGCTGCTGGCGGCGAATTTGCCGATGAACGACCTGCTGCGGTTTCGCATGGCGGAACTTGCCGGCGGATTTCAAGCCATCGTCAAAAAGTCGGTGGAAGAAGGGTAGAACGATGCATCAATCGAAAGAAGAGCGAGTCCATCGCGTATTTGAAAACATTTCTGCACATTATGACCGGATGAATTCTGTCATCAGCTTCCGCCGCCATTTGAAATGGCGCGAAGACGTCATGCGGAGGATGAATGTGCAAAAAGGGAAAAGGGCGCTCGACGTTTGCTGCGGAACGGCCGACTGGGCGATCGCGCTGGCTGAGGCGGTCGGGCCGGAGGGGGAAGTGTACGGCCTTGACTTCAGCGAAAACATGCTGAAAGTCGGCGAACAAAAGGTGAAGGCGCGCGGCCTCGGCAATGTCAAGCTCATTCACGGCAACGCCATGCAGCTGCCGTTTCCCGACAATTCGTTCGATTATGTGACGATCGGCTTTGGCTTGCGCAACGTTCCTGATTATATGACGGTGCTTAAGGAAATGCACCGCGTCACCAAGCCGGGCGGCATGACCGTCTGTCTGGAAACGTCGCAGCCGACGTTGTTTGGTTTCCGCCAGCTTTACTATTTTTATTTTCGGTTTATTATGCCGCTGTTTGGCAAGCTGTTGGCGAAAAGCTATGAGGAATACTCGTGGCTGCAGGAATCGGCGCGCGAATTTCCAGGGCGGGACGAGCTGGCCGAGATGTTCCGCGAAGCCGGTTTCGTCGATGTCGAGGTCAAACCGTACACGTTCGGCGTAGCGGCCATGCATTTAGGCTATAAACGATGAGTCAAGGTGAACACCATGAAGTTAAAGGCGATGTATTCGTTTTTAAGCGATGATTTGGCGGCGGTCGAAGAGGAGCTGGAGCGGACGGTCCGATCCGAATACGGGCCGCTCGGGGAAGCGGCGCTCCATTTATTGCAAGCGGGCGGAAAGCGCATCCGTCCCGTTTTTGTCTTGCTGTCCGCCCGCTTTGGCCATTATGATTTCGAACGGATTAAACATGTAGCCGTAGCGCTCGAACTCATCCATATGGCATCGCTCGTTCACGACGATGTCATCGATGACGCCGACGTGCGGCGCGGCCGGCCGACGATCAAGGCGAGATGGAGCAACCGCTTTGCCATGTATACAGGCGATTACCTCTTCGCCCGTTCGCTTGAGCGGATGGCGGAGCTTGACAGCCCCCGCGCTCATCAAGTGCTGGCGAAAACGATCGTTGAAGTGTGCCACGGGGAAATCGAGCAAATCAAGGATAAATACCGATTTGATCAGCCGCTTCGCACGTACTTGCGGCGCATCCGCCGAAAAACGGCGCTATTGATCGCCGCCAGCTGCCAGCTTGGCGCCCTTGCCGCCGGCGTGCCGGAGGCGGTGGCCAACCGGCTGTATTGGTTCGGCCATTACGTCGGCATGTCGTTTCAAATTACCGATGACATTCTCGATTTCACCGGCACGGAAGAGCAGCTCGGCAAGCCGGCCGGAAGCGACTTGCAGCAAGGAAACGTCACCCTCCCCGTGCTGTATGCCCTTTGTGATGAACAGGTGCGGGCAAAAATTACGGCCGTCAACGCGGACACGGATGCCGAGGAGATGGCGGCGGTGCTAGCGGCCATTAAACAGACAGACGCCATCGAACGATCGTATGCGCTAAGCGACCGCTATTTGGAAAAGGCGCTTCGCCTGCTTGGCGAGCTGCCGGCCAACGAAGCGCGCACGCTGCTTCATGATCTCGCCCTCTACATTGGGAAAAGGGATTATTAGCGCTTTCAAGGACGCTGTTGCCAACGGCGGAAAACAATGATACTATGATGGGTGGGAATCCGTTTCCCAGTACATACGACAGTAGAGGTGGAGAGCGAATGGCAGAACGGACATTCATCATGGTAAAACCGGACGGGGTTCAGCGCAATTTGATCGGCGAGATTGTCGCCCGTTTTGAAAAAAAAGGCTTCCAGCTTGTCGGCGCGAAGCTGATGCAAGTGTCGCGCGAACTCGCCGAGCAACATTACGCTGAACATAAGGAGCGCCCGTTTTTCGGCGAGCTTGTCGACTTTATCACCTCGGGGCCAGTGTTTGCCATGGTGTGGGAGGGCGAGAACGTGATCGCCGCCGCCCGGCAAATGATGGGGAAAACGAATCCGCAGGAGGCTGCTCCTGGCACGATCCGCGGCGATTTCGGCTTGACGGTCGGCAAAAACGTTATCCACGGCTCCGACTCGCCGCAAAGCGCCGAACGCGAAATCAGCTTGTTCTTTAAAGAAGAAGAGCTCGTCAGCTATTCGAAACAGATCAATGCATGGCTGTACTGATGCGAAGACCGGCCGCCATTCGGCCGGTTTTTGCCGTTTTTGTACATTGACAGGGGAGAGGGACAGGCGACGATGGACGATTATGCGCAGTTCATTGCCAAAGTAAAGCGAAAAACAGGCATTGACTTATCGCTATATAAGGAAGCCCAAATGAAGCGGCGTTTGGCGTCGTTGTACATGAAAAAAGGGCTAAAAAGCTTTGCCGAGCTGTTTGCAGCGATGGAGAAAGAGCCGGCGCTATGGCATGAATGCTTGGATCGGATGACGATCAACGTCTCGGAGTTTTACCGGAACGCCAAGCGTTGGGAGGTGCTTGAGCACACCATTTTGCCGCGGCTATTGGCGGAAAACCCGCGCCCGAACGTGTGGAGCGCTGCCTGCTCAACCGGCGAGGAGCCGTATACGCTCGCGATGGTGCTCGCAAAACGATTGCCGCTTCACCGCGTGTCGGTGTTGGCGACCGACATTGACGATAATGCGCTCGCCCGCGCGCGCCTCGGTTTGTACAGCGAACGGTCGCTTGTAGAGCTGCCCGAGGAAATGAGAAAAAAGTTTTTTACGAAAGAAGGCGAATATTATAAAATAGACGAAAAGATTAAACAAACGGTCAAGTTTCAAAAGCACAACTTGCTCGCAGATCCGTTTCCGCGCAACATGGATTTGATCGTCTGCCGCAACGTGCTCATTTATTTTACGGAAGAGGCGAAGCGGATGCTGTATCGCAAATTTCACGACGCGCTCCGGACGGGAGGCGTGCTGTTTGTCGGCAGCACCGAGCAGATTTTCAATCCCGGCCTGTACGGTTTTGAAGTCGAAGAGACGTTTTTTTACCGAAAAAAATAGCTCCGCGCCGGCTTCTTTTTTTCCTGAAACTATTTTCATTTTTCGAATTTATGATATATTTTTACTTAAACGCGTTAAAGACCTGAAGGGAGAGACAAACATGCGGTATTTGACGGCAGGGGAATCGCATGGGCCGCAATTGACGGCCATTTTGGAAGGAGTGCCGGCCGGGCTTGAGCTGCGCGCCGAGCACATCAATAAAGAGCTGGCGCGCCGGCAAAAAGGATACGGACGCGGCCGCCGCATGCAGATTGAAAAAGATGAAGTGAAAATCACAGGCGGCGTTCGGCACGGGAAAACGCTCGGCTCGCCGATTGCGCTCGTTGTCGAGAATCGTGATTTTAAACATTGGCAAACGATTATGGCGGTTGAGCCGATTGATGACGAAGCGGAAGTGAAGCGGAAAGTGACGCGTCCGCGCCCAGGGCATGCCGATTTAAACGGCGCCCTGAAATACGGACATCGCGATATGCGCAACGTGCTGGAGCGCTCGTCGGCGCGTGAAACGACGGTGCGCGTGGCGGCTGGAGCGGTGGCAAAACGCATTTTGGAGGAGGTCGGCATCCGCGTCGCCGGTCATGTCATCGAAATCGGCGGCGTGCGCGCAAAGAAGCTCGATTATCGTTCGCTTGAAGAATTGCAGGCAGTGACGGAAGAATCACCGGTGCGCTGCTTTGACCCGGAGGCGGGGCAAAAAATGATGGAAGCGATCGATTGGGCGAAGAAAAACGGTGATTCGATCGGCGGCATCGTTGAAGTGATCGTTGAAGGTGTTCCGGCCGGAGTGGGCAGCTACGTCCATTACGACCGAAAGCTTGATGCGAAAATCGCGGCCGCGATCGTCAGCATCAACGCGTTTAAAGGCGTTGAATTCGGGATCGGCTTTGAGGCGGCGCGCCGCCCGGGAAGCGAAGTGCACGATGAAATCATTTGGAGCCCAGAACAAGGCTTTTCGCGCCGGACGAACCGGGCGGGCGGCTTTGAAGGCGGGGTGACGACCGGGATGCCGATCGTCGTGCGCGGAGTGATGAAGCCGATCCCGACGCTGTACAAGCCGCTTCAAAGCGTGGATATCGAGACGAAAGAGCCGTTTGCGGCAAGCATTGAGCGATCGGACAGCTGCGCCGTGCCGGCGGCGAGCGTTGTCGCTGAGGCCGTTGTCGCCTGGGAAGTGGCGGCGGCGATCGTTGAGCAGTTTGGGCAGGATCGGATGGACTTGATTAAGGAAAATGTGGAACGCGCCCGCCGCTATGCAAAGGAGTTTTGACGATGATCGAACGGACGATTGAAACGGCGACGAAGCGCTATCCGCTTCTTTTGGGCGATGGGGCGGCCCGCGTGTTGCCAAGCTTGCTTCGGTCGCTCTCCTGTCCGCCAGGGACAAAACTTTTCATCGTTACCGACGATACTGTGGCGCCTCTTTATTTGGATGAGGTGCGGGCGTTGCTTGCCGCCGCTGAGTATGACGTGTACGCCTACGTCATTCCAAGCGGGGAGGCGGCCAAGTCATTTGATCATTATTACGCTTGCCAGACAGCGGCATTGCAGTGCGGCCTCGACCGCCGCTCGGTTATCATTGCGCTTGGCGGCGGCGTTGTCGGCGATTTGGCTGGGTTTGTCGCCGCCACCTATATGCGCGGCATCCGTTACATTCAAATGCCGACGACACTCTTGGCCCATGACAGCGCCGTCGGCGGCAAAGTCGCCATCAACCATCCGCTCGGCAAAAATATGATCGGCGCCTTCCATCAGCCGGAAGCAGTTGTGTATGACACCTCCTTTTTGCGCACGCTGCCCGAGCGCGAGCTTCGGTCCGGGTTTGCCGAGGTGATCAAACATGCGCTGATCCGCGACCGCCGCTTTTACGACTGGCTGCGCGCGGAAATCAAGACGCTCGCCGACTTGCGCGGCGAGAAACTCGCCTATTGCATTGAAAAGGGCATTGACATTAAGGCGTCCGTCGTGCGTGAGGATGAAAAAGAAACCGGGGTGCGCGCCCATTTGAATTTCGGCCATACGCTCGGCCATGCGCTGGAAAGCGAGTTAGGCTACGGCGCGCTCACTCACGGGGAGGCGGTTGCGGTTGGCATGCTGTTTGCCGTCTTTGTCAGCGAACGGTTTTACGGCCGGTCGTTCGCTGAGCATCGATTGGCCGACTGGTTCGCCGGATACGGCTTCCCGGTGTCGCTGCCGACAACGGTTCAGACGCGCCGCCTGCTTGAGAAGATGAAAGGCGACAAAAAAGCGTACGCCGGAACAGTGCGGATGGTGCTTCTCTGTGAGATCGGCGACGTGGAAGTGGTGGAACTCGAAGACGACAACCTGCTCACGTGGCTGGACGAGTTTTCCAGACAGGGGGGGAAAGGATGATTCGCGGCATTCGCGGAGCGATTACAGTGGATCGAAATGACGCCGAGGAAATCGTGGCGGCAACGGAAACGTTGCTTCGTGAAATGATCCGCGCAAACGATGTCGCCGCTTCTGATGTGTCGTTTGTGCTCATTTCCGTCACCGACGACATCACCGCCGCGTTTCCGGCGCAGGCGCTGCGCCGTTTGGACGGCTGGACATATGTGCCGGTCATGTGCACGAGGGAAATTCCGGTGCCCGGTTCATTGCCGCGCTGCATTCGCGTCATGATGACGGTGGCGACTGAGAAACAGCAAGAAGAGATCTGCCACGTGTATTTAAAAGGGGCGGTCGTGTTGCGCCCGGATTTGTCGTTGACAAAAAAAACAGAAATGTAATATAGTGAAAATAACCTCTTTGCCCCTGAGACATCGGGGGCGTTAGAAGTGGAGCGAGAGTGGAGAGCGAGCGTAGGGTAGATGAGAATGAGCGAGTTTAGCTGAGGTGAGCGTTTTTTCATTCGCCGACATCTGCCCAAAGACGGTCGTCTTTGGGCGTTTCTTTTCCCTCTCTTTTTTCGCCTCATAAACCCTCATTCTCCGCCCGCTGATCATGAAGGGAGGAGAAGTGATGTCTGCTGATGGGCTGGCCGCTTTTTTGACGGAAGCGAACGAATTTCGAACCATCCCGATTGTGCGCAAATTTGTAGCCGATGTCATTGAGCCGCTCGGCGTGTTTGCCAATTTGCGCGAGGAAGCCGTGTTTTTGCTTGAAAGCAAGGATGACGAATCACCGTGGGCGCGCTATTCGTTCATCGGTGTGGCGCCGTTTTTGACGCTGGAGAGCGAAACCGGCGAAACGTTTTCGGTGAAGGACGAAAACGGGAACGAACAAATCACCGCACCGACGCTGAAAGAAGCGTTTCAATGGGTCGAGCGGACGCTTGCCGTCAAGCCGCTTGCCGAGACGGTGCCGTTTACAGGCGGTGCAGTTGGGTTTTTAGGTTACGATTTCATTTCCGCCATCGAAAAAGTGCCGCGCCACAAAAACCGCGATGTGCCGATGAAGACGGCCTATTTCGTATTTTGTGAATCGCTGTTTGCGTTTGACCAAAAAAAGCGTGAGTTGCTCGTCATTCACTATATTCGGTTGAGCGGCAACGAAACGGAGGAAGAGAAAATCGAAGCGTACCGCGCGGCCGAACGGCGCATGGCCGATCTCGCGGCGAAAGCGGCCCGCCCTCAAGCCGAGCAGCCGCTCTTGCCGGCGGAAAGCGAATCGGGGCGGACCGCCTCGTTTGCCAAAGCGGTGTCCAACTATGACAAAAAACAGTTTTTGCGCGATGTGGAGGCCGTGAAACGGTACATCGCGGCCGGCGATGTGTTTCAAGCGGTTCTGTCGCAGCGTTTCTGCGTGCCGGTTCAAGCCGGAGGCTTTGCCATTTATCGGCTGCTCCGATACATCAACCCGTCGCCGTACATGTTTTATTTCCAGCTTGATGGTGTGGAAATTGTCGGCAGTTCGCCGGAAAAACTGATTCAAGTGCACCGTCGGCGCGTTGAAATCGATCCGATTGCCGGCACACGGCGGCGCGGCCGATCGCCGGAGGAAGACGAGAGGCTGGCTGATGAGCTGTACCACGACCCGAAAGAACGGGCTGAGCATTATATGCTTGTCGATTTGGCGCGCAACGACATCGGCCGGGTCGCCAAGTACGGAACGGTCGAGGTGCCGGTGTTGCTTCAGATCGGCAAATTTTCACACGTGATGCACTTAATTTCCAAAGTCGTCGGTGAACTGGACGACAACGTCCACCCGATCGATGCACTCCTTGCCGCCTTTCCGGCTGGAACGGTGAGCGGGGCGCCGAAAGTGCGGGCGATGCAAATTTTGCAGGAACTCGAGCCGACAGCAAGGGGGCTGTATGCCGGAGCGATTGCCTATATCGGGTTTGATGGCAACATCGATTCGTGCATCGCCATCCGGACAGCGGTCGTGAAAGACGGCTATGCCTATGTGCAAGCCGGCGCCGGCATTGTCGCCGACTCCGTTCCGGAACTGGAGTGGAAAGAGACGCGCAATAAGGCGAGCGCCTTGATGAATGCGATTGAACAAGCGGAACGACTATTTGCGAAAGGGGAGAGGGCCGTATGTTGAAGCAGCTGCTTGTAAAATGTGCGGAAGGGAAAGCGTTGACGGAAGACGAAGCGTATGCGGCGATGAATATCATCATGTCCGGCGAGGCGACGGACAGTCAAATCGCAAGTCTGTTGTCCATGCTCCGCCTGCGCGGAGAGACAGTCGATGAGCTCGTCGGATTTGTGCGGGCGATGCGCGACCGGATGACTGCCATTGAGGCTAGTGATGATGTTATCGATACGTGCGGCACGGGCGGCGATGGGGCGGCGACATTCAACGTTTCCACCGCCGCGGCGATCGTCATTTCATCGCTTGGCGTCAAAGTCGCCAAGCACGGCAACCGCGCTGTTTCGTCAAAAAGCGGCAGCGCTGATGTGCTCGAGCGGCTCGGCATCGACATTCAAACGTCGCCGTCGGCCGCCAAACAGGCGTTGGAAACGAAAGGGCTGGCGTTTTTGTTCGCCCCGCTCTATCACGCGGCGATGAAACACGCCGCCGGGCCGCGGAAGGAAATCGGTTTCCGCACCGTTTTCAACTTGATCGGCCCGCTCGCCAATCCGGCGCGCTGCAAGCGGCAAGTCGTCGGCGTCTATTCGACCTGCTACGCTGAGAAATTGGCGGAGGCGATGCGCCGCCTCGGCTCGGAACATGTGTTGTTTGTCACCGGGCGCGATGGGCTTGATGAATGCAGCATCGCTGCAGAAACGGATGTCGTGGAGTTGAAAGACGGTGCGATCCGCCGCTTTGTCATCGCACCAGAAGACGCCGGCTTGCCGCGCGGCGAGCTTGCCGATGTGCAAGTGCGCGATCCGGAAGAGAGCGCCGCGCTTCTTGAGGCGGTGATGGCGGGAACAGCGCCGGAGAGCGCCATCAATATCGTTGCGCTGAACGCCGGCGCCGCCCTGTATGCCGCCGGCAAAGCTGAAACGATTGCCGAAGGAGTGGCGATGGCGAAAGAGGCCATTTTGTCCAAAACCGCATACGAACAACTGCAACGCCTGCGGGCGAAGGAAGTGATTCATGATGCTTGAGCAAATTTTAGCAGCCAAACGGGAAGAAGTGGAAACGTTGACGCTGCCGGCGCCATTGCCAGAGCGAAAGCGCCGGCCATTTGCGGCGGCGCTCCGTCGGCCGCGGCGGATGCTTGGCTTGATCGCTGAGGTGAAAAAAGCGTCGCCGTCAAAAGGCATCATTCGCCCGGATTTTGACCCGGTGGCCATCGCGAAAGCATATGAGCGCGCCGGTGCCGACGCGATCAGCGTGCTGACGGATGAACGGTATTTCCAAGGGCATCGCCGCTATTTGCGAGCGGTGAAAGAAGCGGTTAACGTTCCCGTGCTGCGCAAAGATTTCATCATCGATCGGCGGCAAGTCGAGGAAAGCGTCCGACTCGGGGCGGATGCGATTTTATTGATCGGCGAGGCGCTCCCGCCGGAAACGCTCGAGGAGCTCTATCATGAAGCGTACAGCTTGGGGCTCGAATGTTTGGTCGAGGTGCATGCGAAAGAGACGCTCGAGCGGATTTTCGATCGGTTTACGCCGGAGATCGTCGGCATCAACAACCGCGACTTGCATACCTTTGTGACAACACTTGAGGCGACCAAAACGCTCGCTCCGCTCATCCCGCCATCGTGCGTCATCGTCAGCGAAAGCGGGATCGGTTCCTTCAATGATGTGAAGACGGTCAAATCGTACGGAGCGCAGGCCATGCTCGTCGGCGAGTCGCTCATGCGCCAAGATGATGTGGAGCGAGCGGTCTACCGGCTGTTTGGGGAGGAAGATGGGGATGATTCGAATTAAATATTGCGGCAACCGTTCGGCTGAAGACGTGCAGGCCGCTATCGCGAGCGGGGCTGATTACCTCGGCTTTATTTTCGCCGAAAGCAGGCGGAACGTCTCTCCGAGTGAAGTGCAGCAATGGCTTGAGCCCCATAAGCTTGGCGCAAAGCAACTTGTCGGCGTCTTTGTCAACGCCCCTGTTAGGCGGATCGCCGCTGTCGCCGCCGAGCTGCCGCTTCATGTCATCCAATGCCACGGCCGTGAAACGCCGGCGGAGCTGGCGGCGGTGAAAGAGGCGGTGCCGCTTTCCGTCTGGAAGGCGATCCACCATGGCGACGGTGCGCTTGCGGCGATGAGGCAGTACGCTGGCATTGCCGATGGCTACGTCGTTGACAGCCGCGCCGCCGGCGCCTGGGGGGGGACGGGCGTCGCTTTTGATTGGGAGGCGGTGCCGCACTATTTGGAAGAGGCGGCCCGCCAAGGCGTGCCGTGCTTCATCGCCGGCGGCATCACTCCGGACAATATCGAGCGGCTGCTTGTCTACCGCCCGGATGGCATCGATATCAGCAGCGGCATTGAAACGGACGGACGCAAAGATCCAACGAAGATGAAACAAATCGAAGAAAAAATAAAACATCACGGGTGTCGATGATCCGTTATGTACGAAAAAACACAGAATGATATGGCTGAACACAATTTTCTGCCTCTTCCCTCGAACAAGAACGCCGGCGGGCGAATGACATTTGCCCGCAAAGCGTTCATTGTTCGAGGAGGGCATGCGGCAGCATGAGCGAGCCGCTTGCCGACTACGGCAGAAAAGCTCGGACTAGAGCCTTCTCAACAGACTTTTTATTGGTTCATCAACACACCTGATAAAAAAATAACAAAGCGAAGGGCCAAAAGACGGCGCTGACGCTCGGACGGTTAACAAACACAGGCACTTTGAAGAAATGCGGCTCTTCGTCTTTCAACTTTTATGAAGGAGAAGGTGGGGTTAGATGATGGAACGCGTTCCGAATGAATACGGCCGGTTTGGCGATTTCGGCGGCAAGTTTGTCCCTGAGACGCTCATGCTTCCGCTTGAGGAAATCGAAGCGGAGCTTGACAAAGCGCTTGCCGATGAATCGTTCAAACAAGAATACATCCGCATTTTGCAGCATTACTCCGGTCGCCCGACCCCGCTCACGTTCGCGCCAAATTTGACACGGCAAGTCGGCGGCGCGAAAATGTATTTAAAGCGCGAAGATTTAAACCATACGGGCGCCCATAAAATCAACAACGCGATCGGCCAGGCGCTTTTGGCAAAACGGATGGGCAAGAAAAAGCTGATCGCTGAAACCGGAGCCGGCCAGCACGGCGTCGCCGCGGCGACGGTGGCCGCCCATTTCGGCATGGATTGCATCGTTTTTATGGGCGAAGAAGACATCAAGCGGCAGGAGCTGAACGTGTTTCGCATGAAGCTGTTGGGCGCCGAAGTCGTGCCGGTGTCAAGCGGCAACCGAACGTTGAAAGATGCGACGAACGAAGCAATTCGCTATTGGGTCGCCCACTGCGACGACCATTTTTACATGATCGGCTCGGTCGTCGGTCCGCATCCGTACCCGAAAATGGTGCGCGAGTTTCAGCGCGTGATTGGCGATGAAGCGAAAGAACAGTTTCTCGCCCGTGAAGGGAAGCTGCCGGATGTCATCGTTGCCTGCGTCGGCGGCGGCAGCAACGCCATCGGCATGTTTTACCCGTTTTTGCAAGATGACGTCCGCCTCGTCGGCGTCGAGGCGGCCGGCAAAGGGATCGACACTCCGCACCATGCGGCGACCATCACAAAAGGGACGAAAGGGGTCATACACGGGGCGATGACCTACCTGTTGCAAGACGAGTACGGACAAATTCTCGAACCGTATTCGATCTCAGCCGGCCTTGATTACCCCGGCGTCGGCCCGGAACATGCGTATTTGGCGAGCATTGGCCGCGTCCGCTACGAAAGCGCGACCGATGCCGAGGCCGTCGCTGCGTTTCAATTGTTGGCGCAAACGGAAGGCATCATTCCGGCCATCGAGTCGGCCCATGCGGTGGCGAAAGCCGTCGAGCTCGCCCGCGAGATGCCGCCGGATGAAACGGTGCTCATTTGCCTGTCCGGCCGCGGAGATAAAGATGTGCAAACGATGATGCGCCATCTTGGTGCGAGGGAAGGTGAAGACATTGCCACTGTCCGTTAATCCGCCGCTATTTATCCCGTTTATCGTTGCCGGTGATCCGGCTCCCGATGTGACGATCGATCTCGCCTTGGCGCTTGAGGAGGCCGGCGCTGACATATTGGAGCTTGGCGTGCCGTACTCCGACCCGCTCGCTGACGGACCGACGATTCAACGCGCCGCCGCAAGGGCGCTTGACGGGGGCATGACGCTGCCGAAAGCCATTCAGCTTATTGGCGAGATGCGAAAAAAAGGGGTAAACATTCCGATTATTCTCTTTACGTATTACAATCCTGTGTTACAATTAGGAGAAGAATCCTTTTTTGCTTTAGCGCGGGAAAATGGCGCCGACGGCGTGCTCATTCCCGATTTGCCGTTTGAGGAAAGCGGTCCGCTCCGCGAACTTGGCGAACGGTTTGGTCTCCCGCTCATTTCGCTTGTTGCGCCGACGTCGAAGCAGCGGATCGAGCGGATCGCTTCGGCGGCGCAAGGGTTTTTGTATTGCGTCTCCTCGCTAGGCGTTACAGGCGTGCGTGAGACGCTGCCGGAGACGCTCGGCGATTTCCTCCGCGAAGTGAAGCGGCATAGCCGCGTCCCGGTCGCCGTCGGCTTTGGCATTTCGGCGCCGGAGCAAGTCGCGATGTTGAAAGAGGTGTGCGACGGCGTTGTCGTCGGCAGCGCGCTCGTGCAAAAAGTCGAGCAGCTGGCTCCGAGGTTGCAGGCGCCGGACGAAAGGGAAGCGGCCGTCGCCGAGTTTGCTGCCTACGCCCGTTCGCTTGCCGCGCCGCTTCGAGAAGCCTATTCTTCGCGCTAAAAGTTCCGAATTGAAGGAGTTGGCGACAATCATGCAAGTAAAGGAATCGCTCCGGGGTCTTTCTCCGTACCAGCCGGGAAAATCGATCGAAGAAGTCAAACGGCAATATGGCTTGCCTGAGATTATTAAACTTGCTTCTAACGAGAATCCGTACGGTTCGTCGCCATCGGCAAAAGCGGCCATCGCCGCTGAGCTTGACCGCCTCGCCGTCTATCCGGACGGCTGCGCCCGCACGTTGCGCGAAAAGGTGGCGAAGCATCTTGGCGTCAAGGAAACACAGCTTCTGTTTGGCAACGGTTCGGATGAGGTGGTGCAAATTCTTTGCCGCGCCTTTTTAGAGCCGGGGGCGAATACAGTGATGGCGGCGCCGACATTCCCGCAATACCGGCACAATGCCATCATCGAGCGGGCCGAGGTGCGCGAAGTGCCGCTTGTTGATGGGCGTCATGATTTGGAGGCGATGCTTGCTGTGATCGATGAAAACACGCGCATCGTCTGGATTTGCAATCCGAACAACCCGACGGGCACGTATGTGAATGACACCGAGCTGCGCGCCTTTTTGGATCGCGTGCCGCGTCATGTGCTTGTCGTCGTGGACGAAGCGTACTACGAATATGCGACGGCGCCCGACTACCCGCAAACGGTGCCGCTTTTAAACGAGTACGAGCAGCTTGTCGTCATGCGCACGTTCTCGAAAGCATACGGGCTCGCTGCGCTCCGCGTCGGCTACGGCGTGGCGAGTGAGACGCTCATCCGCGCCGTCGAGCCGGCGCGCGAGCCGTTTAACACGTCGACCATCGCCCAAGCGGCCGCGGCGGCCGCACTTGACGATCAAGCGTTCATCCGCGCCTGCGTCGAACGAAATCGCGCCGAGCTTGAGCGGTATTATCGCTTTTGCGAGGAGAACGGCCTGAAGTATTACCCGTCGCAGACAAACTTTTTGTTCATTGATTTCGGGTTGGATGGCGACGAAGTGTTCCGCTATTTGCTGGAGCGCGGCGTCATTGTCCGCTCGGGCCAAGCGCTTGGGCTGCCGACCGGCGTGCGTGTGACGGTTGGCACGAAAGAGCAAAACGACCGGGTGTTGGAACTCGTTTCGCAACTGCTTCGGGAAAAACAGCTCGCCTGACCGTTCAGCGGCGGGATGGATAGAAAAGATCGGCCCGTTGCTTTTCAAAAGCAGCGGGCGCACGTTTACATAAAGTAGGTGGGACGATTGGAAGGAAAAGTGTTCATTGTCGGCCTCGGCTTGATCGGCGGATCGATTGCATTGGCGATTAAAAAAGCGCATCCGGAGGCGATGATCATCGGCTACGACGTCAATGAGCGGCAGCTCGGCTTGGCGCGTTCGCTCAAGGTGATCGACGAAGCCGCCCATTCGCCCGAAGACGGATACGGACAGGCGGATTTGATCGTTCTGGCCGTTCCGGTCATGCAGACGGAGGCGCTGCTTTCATCGATGCCGCTCGAGCGGTTGAAGCGCGGCGTGATCGTGACCGATGTCGGCAGCACGAAGCAGCGCATCGTCCAAGGCGCCCGCCGCCTGTTGGATCATGGCGTAGCGTTCATCGGCGGCCATCCGATGGCCGGGTCGCATAAAAGCGGTGTGGCGGCGGCAAGGGCTCATCTGTTTGAAAACGCCTTTTACATTTTGACGCCGACGGACGATGTGCCGCCGCAGCAAGTCGAGGCGTTGAAACAGTGGCTTGCGGGAACGAAAGCGCAGTTTGTCATCTTAACGCCCAAAGAGCATGACCGCATCACTGGCGTAATCAGCCATTTTCCGCATTTGATTGCGGCGAGCCTCGTTCATCAGGCGCGCGAATACGAGTGCGAAAACGCCCTCGTCAGCCGGCTGGCGGCCGGCGGCTTCCGCGACATCACCCGCATCGCGTCGAGCAATCCGGAAATGTGGCGCGATATTTTTATCCATAACAAGCATGAACTGCTTGCGCTCTTTGACCGCTGGATCGCCGAAATGGAGCGGCTGCGTTCGTTTGTCGAAGAAGAAAACAGCATCGCGATTTACCATTACTTTTTGGAGGCGAAACAGTTTCGCGACGGGCTGCCGTCGAGAACGAAAGGAGCGATTCCGTCGTTTTACGATTTGTATGTCGACGTGCCGGATTATCCGGGCGTCATCTCCGAAGTGACCGGCTATTTGGCCGAAGAAAACATCAGCATCACGAACATCCGCATCATTGAGACGCGCGAAGAAATTTACGGCGTGCTCCGCCTCAGCTTCCAAAGCGAAGACGATCGGGCGCGGGCGAAAGCGTGCCTCGCCAAACATACGAACTATGCCACCTATGAAGGGTAGCAAGGAAAAACAATGGAGGGATTTTGCATGCAGTTGCCAACCAACGTGTCGTCGCTCCGAGGAATGATCGAAGTCCCTGGCGACAAATCGATTTCCCATCGCGCCGTCATGCTCGGGGCGCTTGCTTCTGGACGGACGGTGATTGACCATTTTTTGCCTGGGGCGGACTGTTTAAGCACGATCGACTGTTTCCGGAAACTCGGCGTTGACATTCGCCAGGACGGGACGACAGTCGTTGTCGAAGGAGCCGGCCCCGGCGGGCTGCGCGAGCCGGCTGCGGTGCTTGATGTCGGCAACTCGGGAACGACGGCGCGCCTGCTTTTGGGCATTTTGGCCGGCCAGCCGTTTCACGCCTGCCTTGTCGGCGATGAATCGATCGCCAAGCGACCGATGGGGCGGGTGACGAAACCGCTTCGCGAAATGGGAGCGCGTATTGACGGGCGTGAGGGCGGCAATTATACGCCGCTTTCCATCCGCGGCGGCGCGCTTCGCCCGCTTTGCTACACTTCGCCGGTGGCGAGCGCGCAAGTAAAATCGGCCATTTTGCTCGCCGGCTTATTCGCTGACGGCGTGACGTCTGTTGCTGAGCCGCACCGCTCGCGCGACCATACCGAGCGGATGGTTCGGTTGTTTGGCGGTGAAGTGAATGTGGATGGCTTGACCGTCTCGGTGGCCGGTCCGCAACGCTTGCGCGGGACGCACATTTACGTTCCCGGCGATATTTCGTCAGCCGCCTTTTTCCTTGTCGCCGGCGCCATTGTGCCAAACAGCGAAATTACGCTGAAAAACGTCGGCTTAAATCCAACGCGGACCGGCATCATCGATGTGCTTACACAAATGGGGGCGGATATTGCGATTGACAACGTCCGCAACGAGGAAACCGAGCCGGTCGGTGATATTACGGTCCGCACGTCGACGCTTCGGGCGGTCGAAATCGGCGGGGATCTGATTCCAAGATTGATCGACGAAATTCCGATCATTGCCTTGCTCGCGACGCAGGCGGAAGGAACGACCGTCATCAAAGACGCGAGCGAACTGAAGGTGAAAGAGACGAATCGGATCCATACGGTCGTCACCGAGTTGAAAAAACTCGGCGCTGACATCGAAGCAACCGACGACGGCATGATGATCCGCGGCAAAACGCCGCTTTATGCCGACGGGATTGTTGTCGACAGCCATGGCGACCACCGCATCGGCATGATGCTCGCCGTTGCTGCCTGCATCGCCAAAGGGACGGTCCGCCTCGAGCGTTCGGAAGCGGTCGCCGTTTCCTATCCGGCGTTTTTTGCCGACCTCCGTTCGCTGCTGTAAAAGGCCTCCCGCCCCAAGCGGGCGGGCGGTCATATTTTGCGTTGTTCGTTCATATATTGTCAGTGAGAGGAAGGGCTCCGTATTTTTTGAAAGCGGATACATTTCCTGTTTCTGGATGAAAAAACGACGCACCTTCCAGACGGCGAGCGGTTTGGTTGCGGAAACGGCCATGATCGATTATCATCATTCATGTTCCCATTGTAACAGTACATAACGATTTGAATGGCAAAGGCGGATGGCCGCCTGCCGCAAGAGAGGGCTGACGAAACGATGACACGCGTCGAACAAATCATTCGCTTAGTGGAAAACGGAAACGTCGACCAAGCGTTGGCGCTCGTGCCGAAAGTGAAAAAATATGGAAGTGATGAAGAAAAATACGCGCTTGCCGACTGCTTGTACGGATGGGGAATGCCGGAAGAGGCGAAGGAGCTGCTTGAGGAGCTGGCTGCCCGCTATCCGGATGACGGCGACATTCGCCTGTTTTTGGCGGAAGTGTATACGGAGCTTGAAGCCGAAGAGGAAGCGCTCGCCATTTTGTCGGAGATCGACGAAGACGATCCGCAGTTTGTCCGCGCGTGCCTTCTTGCCGCCGATTTGTACGAAATGCAAGGGCTGGCGGAAGTGAGCGAGCGGAAGCTGCGTCAAGCGTACGAGAAAGCTCCAGATGAGCCGATCGTGCAGTTTGCGTTGGCTGAGTTGTATTTTTCGCACGGGGAATACTCAAAAAGCGTGCTGCTTTATGAACAGGTGCGGAAGACGAATAAGGAGATGGCCGGCGTCTTGATCACTGAGCGGATCGCTGAGGCGCTCAGCCGTTCCGGGGAATTCGAGGCGGCGCTTCCGTATTATGAGGAGGCGCTCAATGAAAAAATGGACAGTCGGACGCTGTTCGCCTACGGATTCACCGCGTTGCAGGCCGGCTATACACAAACGGCCATCGATAAGCTCAGCGCTTTAAAAGAGCTCGATCCGGACTACACTCCGCTTTACCTTTATTTGGCGAAAGCGTATGAACAAGAAGGACGGCTCGTGCAAAGCTATGAGACGGCGCTTGAGGGCATCGGCGTCGACGAATGGAACAAAGAGCTCCGCCTTTACGCAGGCAAGCTGGCGCTCAAGCTGAACAAGCCGGAGGAGGCAGAGGAACATTTGAAAAAAGCGCTTGAGATCGATGGCGGGTACATCGAGGCGCTCACGGTTTTATCGGCGCTTTGGCTAAATGAACAGCGCTATGAGGATGTCGTAGCGCTTCTTGAGCAGGCGATGGCCGATGGCGAGTACGATCCGCAGTTTGAATGGGACCTTGGGCGCGCCAAACATCGGCTTGAGATGTACGACGATGCATTAAATCATTACGGCGAGGCATATAATTTCTTTAAGCACAATGTCGAGTTCCTCGAAGAGTACGGATATTTTCTCATCGAGGAAGGAAATCGGGCGGCGGCGAAAGAAATATTTCAACAGATCGTCCGTCTCGACCCAACCCATACGGAGGCGGCGGAGATGCTGCTTGAGCTCGAAGAGTAGGGGAGAAGCGGTGGCCCAACCTCTTTCTTGGAAACCGATCGAGGGGGAAGCGCACAATGACGCACGTATCCGTCAATGAGAAAAAAGAGTTTATCCGTTGGTTTTTAAGCCACTATCAGTTGAAGCGGCGCGAGTGTGTCTGGATTTTAAACTATTTGATGAGCCATGACCAGCTCATGCAAAAGGTGCATTTTGTCGAGAATGCCCAATATTGCCCGCGCGGCATCATTATGTCGACTCACTGCGTCGACGATGTGCCGTTCCGTTTTTACAAAGGCAATGTGATGACAACCGATGCAGAGAAATCGTTCCATGACATCCGTTTAAACCGCGACGAAGATATTTACATTCAACTGAATTTCCGCGCTTCTTTTCACTCGCCGCAATATGTCGCTGTGCTTGAGGAAAACCCGTATGCGCCGAAGCAGGCGCAAGTGAGCGAAAACGACCAGCGCCTCGCCGAGCAGTTTTTGGAACGCTCCATTTACGAATTCCGGCGCGGGCGGCTCATGAAGCTGATCGATGAGGCGCTTGACCGCCATGATGAAGAGGCGTTCCGCCGCCTGACCGATGAATTAAACAAATTGTAAAAACCTTGCCGCCGGCAAGGTTTTTCTTTTGCCGAAAAATATGGTATGGTGATGAAGGGAAGAAACTTTAAGGAAAAGGAGAGTACGAATGAAGTGGACAGGCGAGGACGTCGCCCTCTATGAACGAGAGCGCGACTACATCGACACGGCGCTCCTTCCGCTTTTGCCGGTGGCTTTCGGCCAAGGAGCGAAGCGGCTCGCTTCCGGCGGGGAGCTTGTCGGGCTCATCGCGGCCGAGGTCGAGCGGCAGCTGAAGGGCCGGTTGTTTTTGATGCCGTCGTTTGTGTATTTTGCCGATGAGCCGCGGGCGCTGCTTACCGAAAGGCTGGCGGATTGGACCAACCGGCTTAGGCGGGAAGGAATGAAGCATCTGTTTTATGTGACGTGCGACCGTGCGTGGCAAGAGGGCGAAGAAGCTGACCGCGTTTGGTTCATTCCGGTTGTTCCGCTCGAGAGCATGGGTGAATCGTACAAGCACGAGCTTGTCAGAGAGCAGACCGCCGAGCTGCTCCGCTTTCTCATCGGTCGATGGGCGCAAGAGTAGATGCGGCAAAGTCCGACGTTTTGCCGCCTGCGATATTGACCTTGTCCAGCAATTGAGCTATCATTAGAATGTCCTAGTTTTCCGTATGTGTTATACATACAATCGTCCGGTGCGGACTTGACTTTGCATAGAGGGGGGAAGACGATGAGCGACAACAAACATCGTGTAACGAGACGTCAATTTTTAAACTACACGCTGACCGGGGTCGGCGGCTTTATGGCAGCAGGGATGCTCATGCCGATGCTCCGTTTTGCTTTCGATCCGATCTTGAAGGATGAAGCAGGGACGGAGATGGTCGCGGTAGCAGACGTCAAAGAGATTACGACCGAACCGAAGCGCTTCGACTTTAAAGTGAAGGTGAAAGACGCTTGGTACGAGTCGGAAGAGCCAAAATCAGCATGGGTGTATAAAACGGACAAAGGGGAGATCATCGCCCTTTCGCCGATCTGCAAACACCTTGGCTGTACGGTCGACTGGAACACGGACAAAGAGCATCCGAACCAGTTTTTCTGCCCATGCCACTATGGGCGCTATGAGAAGGACGGCACGAACGTTCCGGGGACGCCGCCGCAAGCTCCGCTTGACCGTTACGAGTACAAAGTGAAAGACGGCAAGCTGTATTTAGGCAAGGCGAAACCAAGAAAGGAGGCGTAATGCGTGTTAAACAAGCTGTATGACTGGGTCGATGAACGCTTAGATATTACGCCTTTATGGCGGGATATCGCCGATCACGAAGTTCCGGAGCACGTCAACCCCGCCCATCACTTTTCCGCCTTTGTCTATTGTTTCGGCGGGCTGACGTTTTTTGTCACGGTCATTCAAATTTTGTCGGGCATGTTTTTGACGATGTACTACGTCCCGGATATTAAAAACGCGTGGGAATCGGTGTATTACTTGCAAAACGAAGTGGCGTTCGGCCAAATTGTGCGCGGCATGCACCACTGGGGGGCGAGCCTTGTCATCGTCATGATGTTTTTACATACGCTGCGCGTCTTTTTCCAAGGGGCTTATAAAAAGCCGCGCGAAATGAACTGGATCGTCGGCGTATTGATCTTTATGGTGATGATGGGTCTTGGCTTCACCGGCTACTTGTTGCCGTGGGATATGAAAGCGCTGTTTGCGACGAAAGTTGGTTTGCAAATCGCGGAAGCGACGCCACTCATTGGCCCGGCCATTAAGACGCTGTTAGCTGGGGACCCAGAAATTGTCGGCGCGCAAACGTTGACGCGCTTCTTTGCCATTCACGTCTTCTTCTTGCCGGCCGCTTTACTCGGCTTAATGGCAGCGCACTTTTTAATGATTCGCAGACAAGGCATTTCCGGTCCGCTATGATCGGTCGGCCCGCGTTTAGAGGTGATAGAAAAAAGGAGGGAACCACGCAATGCATCGCGGAAAAGGAATGAAATTCGTCGGCGATTCCCGTGTTCCCGCGGTGAGAAAACCGAATATTCCAAAGGACTATTCGGAATATCCCGGGAAAACGGAAGTGTTTTGGCCGAACTTCCTGCTTAAGGAATGGTTGGTCGGATCGGTCTTTCTCGTCGGTTTCTTATGCTTGACGGTCGCCCATCCGTCGCCGCTTGAGCGGATCGCCGACCCGACGGACACGACGTACGTGCCGCTGCCTGACTGGTATTTCTTGTTCTTATACCAATTGCTCAAATATTCGTATGCGTCTGGTCCGTATACGGTCGTCGGCGCGATCATCATCCCAGGGTTGGCGTTCGGCGCGCTCTTGTTGGCGCCGTTTTTGGACCGCGGCCCAGAGCGCCGTCCTTGGAAGCGTCCGGTCGCGACCGGGATGATGCTGTTGGCGCTTGCGGCGATGATTTATTTGACATGGGAAGCGGTCGTCACACACGACTGGAAAAAAGCGGCTGAACAAGGGAAAATTCGGGCGGAAGTGAAAATTGACACGAACGCGGAAGGCTATAAAATCGCTCAAGCGAACACATGTACATCGTGCCACGGACAAAACTTGTCCGGCGGCGCTGGTCCGTCGCTCATCGGCACCGGCTTGAAGCCGGAAGAAATCGCGAAGATTGCCAAGGAAGGGAAAGGCAACATGCCGGCTGGCGTCTTTAAAGGAACGGATGAAGAGCTGAAAAAGCTGTCCGAATTTATTGCCGGACTGAAAGCGGAATAATCGTTTCGACACGAAAAAGCTGACTCGCGTTAGTCAGCTTTTTTCGTGCCAACATGAAACCGAGGCGAGGTGCAGATGATGGCATGGCTTTATGCGCTGTTGGCTTCCCGGCCGGTTGTTTGGCTGCTCTTGTTCGTCAACGCGGCCGGCACCATCTATGGATATTATTGGTATCGTTATCAACTTGCCGATACGCCGCCCGTCTTTTTGCCGTTTGTTCCTGACAGTCCGACGGCGAGCCTTTTTTTTCTTGTCGTCCTTGTGGCATGGCTTTTCGGCAGGTCGGCGCCGCTTTTTGAAGCGTTGGCTTTGGTGACGCTTGTGAAGTATGGAATTTGGGCGGTCGTGATGAATGTGCTCGTTTGGCGCGTTACCGGCACGCTGGATTGGGCCGGCTGGATGCTCATCGTTTCGCACGGGGCGATGGCGATCGAAGGAATGCTGTACGCCCGGTTTTATCGATTCCGCTTCCTTCACCTTATGCTGGCGGCCGTGTGGACGCTGCATAACGATATCATCGACTACGTTTTTGGCATGATGCCGCGCTATAGTGTGCTGGCTGACTACGCCAACGAAATCGGCTATTTTACGTTTTGGTTGAGCATCGCATCGATTGCCGCTGCGTATCAGCTTGGCGTCCGCCTCCGGCGCCAGCCGCTTCTGCCGGGCGGCATGTCTTTCCGGCAGGCATCAGAGTAGAGCGTGGAACACAAGGAGGAACGTTGGGCGGCAGCTTTCTATATAGATGCAACGAAGGAGTTTCACATATCCTTGACGGAAAAGCGGTTTGTCCATTTTCGACTGTCGAAGGCAAGCCACAGGCTTGCCTCCGTCACGCCTTGGCGTGACGGAAGACCGAACAACCGCCTGCCCCCCCTAGACCCATATATGGGTCTGGAAGCGGCGTTGTTCGGTCCCCCGACAGTCGATCAAATACTCGGTAAAAGGTGCAAATGGCAAAGCTTCGAATTGCATCTATATAGCAGTTGCCTGGTCTACTCTTGTCCACTCCTTCATACATTGTACTAGTGGATGAGGGAGGGACGATGATGAAGCGAATCGGGCTAGCCATGTTGTTGTCGCTCGCCTTTTTATGGCCAGCGCCCATTGGCGCGGCTGGACAAACAAACGGTTGGGAGCAGTTGGACGATATTTCCGACGAGGCGCTGCAATTGGCGAAAAACGGTCGTTTTGCCGAAGCAAAAGAAGTGCTCCGCTATTTTTCCGAGCGGTTTTTCGCCCTTGGGGCAAAAGAACGGTTGAAATCGGCCGATGAATTGCGGGCGGTGACCGTGACGCACGAGCAGGCAGTCAAGGCGATGACGGCGCCGATCTCCGCGGAAGACAAAGTGGCGGCGATCACCCAGTTTCGCCTTGTTGTTGACGCCATCCATTCGACATACCAGCCGCTTTGGACGGAGATGGAGCCGGCTGTCATGGAGGCGTTTGCCGCGGTCGAAAAGGCGGCACAACAAGGCGAGCAGAAAGCGTATGCCGCTGCCCTCCGCCAGTTGCTTGACCGCTATACATTGATCGAGCCGAGTGTGAAAATCGACGTGCCGCCGGATATCGCGACAAAGGTCGATGATGATCTTGAGGCGTTGCAGGCCGCCGCGTTTTGGCAACGCGGCGAAGACGAGCAGCGCGAGCAACTCGCCGATGCGCGTCAAGATCTTGAAGCGCTGTTTGCCGGGGTGAAAAAGGACGAAGCTGATCCGTCGCTGATTTGGGTGATGATTTCCACTGGCGGAGTGATCGTGTTGACGCTGACGTACGTTGGCTGGCGGAAGTACAAAGGAGAAAAGGAAGAGAAGCGGGCGCGGCAGCCGGAAGACTAAGCACCGGCGCTTTTTGCGAGGGGGAAACGTTTCCCCCTCTTTTTTGTTTTCCCGTCGCTTTGTGCAAGCACCGCCCCGGCACTTTCAAGCGGCGCTTGCCGGGCTTGTCCCGGTTGGGCTTTCGCGCCAGCGGCTTTTCATGGTTCCAGCGGCCGCTTTTGTTCATCGAGCGTAAACCCTTCGCCGAGCACATCATGCACATCGGTGACGGCGACGAACGCATGCGGATCAACGGATATAATGACACTTTTTAAGCGCGGCAGTTCGTTTTTGGCGACGACGCAATACAAGACGTCGCGGTCGCGCTTCGTATACGAGCCGCGCCCTTTGAGCACAGTGACGCCGCGCTCCATCTCTGTCAAGATCCGGTTGGCGATCTCTTCGCTTTTTTCTGAGATGATGGTCGCCCCTTTTGCCGCATAGCCGCCTTCCTGCAGAAAATCAATGACCCGGGCGGCGATAAAGACGGCGACCAACGTATACATCGCCTCGCGGTATGACAGGTAAAGAAGAAGCGACAACGTGATGACGGTGGCGTCAAAGGCAAACATCGTTTTGCCCATGCTGATGCCTTTATATTTATGGACGAGGCGGGCGATAATATCGACGCCTCCGGTTGTGCCGCCGTAGCGGAAAATAATGCCGAGGCCGACGCCGATAAAGACGCCGGCAAACAAGGCGGCGAGCGTCATGTCATGTCGAAGCGGCATATGAATCATGTAGCGTTGAAAGATGGACAAAAAGACGGAAACGGCGACCGTGCCGATGACGGTATAGAGAAACGTCTGGCGGCCGAGCAGCTTCCAGCCGATGAAAAAGAGCGGAATGTTGAGCGCCAAGTTGGTGATCGCTGGATCCAGTCCGAACAAAAAATAAAGAAGAAGCGTAATGCCGGTAAACCCGCCTTCCGCCAAATTGTTTTGCATGTTGAAATGAACGAGCCCGAAGGCGAAAATGGCGGCGCCAAGCAAAATAAACAGGCAGTTTTTGATCTTTAGTCCAAAAATCATACCGTCCCTCCGTCCGCAAAAATAGTCGGCGCCCTTAATTATAGAGGAACTTGTCCATATAGGCAATGACGAGCGAAAACGGACGGAATTGACAGCGGGCGAAAACATTTGTCAAATGCGCCGCTTTTCGCTAACATGAAAACAGGCGAGGTGACAAGCCATGCAGGAGAAAACGATGAAACAAATGCAACAGGAAGTGGATGACTATATCAGTCAATTCAAAGAAGGCTATTTCAGCCCGCTCGCCATGCTGGCGCGGCTGACGGAAGAGCTCGGCGAGCTGGCGCGCGAGGTGAACCATTACTACGGGGAAAAACCGAAAAAGGCGACCGAACAAGAAAAAACGGTGGAAGAAGAGCTGGGCGATTTGCTGTTTGTGCTCATTTGCTTCGCCAATTCGCTCGGCATTGATTTGCAGGCGGCGCACGACCGGGTGATGGACAAGTTTCGCACCCGCGACCGCGACCGCTGGACGCGGAAGGAGGAAGGATCATGACGATTCGCATTGTCATCGCGGGGCCGCGCGGCCGCATGGGCCGAGAAGCGGTTGCGCTCGTGCAGCAAACCGATCACTTTGAACTGGCTGCGGTCATCGACCGCCGTTACGATGGACAAAATTTAGCGGAGATCGACGGATTTTCCGGCGTCAACGCCCCGATTTACACCGATGCGGCCCGCTGTTTTGCCGAGGTGAAGCCGGATGTATTGATCGATTTGACAACGCCGGAAGCCGGAAAGCGGCACACCGAGCTGGCGCTGCGTTACGGCGTTCGTCCGGTCGTCGGCACGACTGGATTTACGCCGGAAGATATCGAGCGGCTCACCAAGCTGGCGGAAGAGAAAGAAATCGGCGCCATCATTGCGCCGAACTTTGCCGTCGGAGCGGTGTTGATGATGAAATTCGCCCGCATGGCGGCCAAATATTTCACTGATGTGGAAATCATTGAATTGCACCATGATCAAAAGCTTGACGCACCGTCCGGAACGGCGTTGAAGACGGCGCAGCTCATTGCCGAAGTGCGACCGTCGAAAAAGCAAGGCCACCCGAACGAAAAGGAAACGCTTGCTGGCGCGCGCGGCGCGGAATATGACGGCATCCCGATCCACAGCGTCCGTCTGCCGGGCTTTGTCGCTCATCAAGAAGTGATTTTCGGCGGCAACGGCCAGACGTTGACGATCCGCCACGATTCGTTCGACCGCCGCTCGTTTATGTCCGGGGTGAAGCTGGCAGTGGAAACGGTGATGCATTTACATACGCTTGTCTATGGGCTGGAGCATATTTTGGAATAGTGTGCAAACTGCGCAAACGGGGGAGAATGGAATGAAAATCGCGTTAATTGCCCATGACCAAAAAAAGGAAGAGATGGTCGCATTTGCGACCGCCTATGCGCCTGTGCTTGCCAACCATGAATTGTACGCCACCGGCACGACCGGCTTGCGCATCCAGGAGGCGACCGGTCTTCCCGTTCATCGCTTCCAATCAGGGCCGTACGGAGGCGACCAAGAAATCGGGGCGATGATCGCCCGCAATGAAATGGATCTGGTCATTTTTTTCCGCGATCCGCTCACCGCCCAGCCGCATGAGCCGGACATCAGCGCATTGATGCGGCTTTGCGACGTCTATGCCGTGCCGTTGGCGACGAACATCGGCACGGCCGAGCTGCTCATCCGCGCGTTGGAGCGCGGCGATTTGGCATGGCGCAGCATTGTGCGCGGCCAAACAAAAGGCGGGGAGGAATCGAAAACAGAAAGGTGACAGCGATGAAGGAAACGTGTGACTTGTTGGCGTTCGGCGCCCATCCGGATGATGTCGAAATCGGCATGGGAGGGACGATCGCCAAATACGTACGCCGTGGGTACCGTATTGTCATTTGCGACTTGACGCAAGCCGAGCTGTCGTCCAACGGCACGGTCGACGAGCGGCAGAGAGAGGCGGCCGAGGCGGCCCGCCGGCTCGGTGTATCCGAGCGGTTCAATCTTGGGCTGCCTGACCGCGGCCTTTATGTCGAGGAAGAGGCGATCCGCCAGATCACAGCGGTCATCCGCCGCTATCGGCCGCGCCTTGTATTCGCCCCCTATTGGGAAGATCGACATCCGGATCACGGGCGATGCGCCCGCCTTGTCGAGGAAGCGGTCTTTTCCGCCGGCATCCGCCGCTATGGCGCCGGAGAGCTTGGCGATGCGCACCGCGTTCGGGCGGTGTATTATTATATGATCAATGCCTTTTGCCGCCCGCATTTTCTCATCGATATTAGCGAAACGATCGATGACAAGCTGGACAGCCTGCGCGCGTACGAAAGCCAGTTTCAAAAACGGCCTGGCTCGGTTGACACCCCGCTGACCAACGGCTACATCGAGATGATTGAA
Organism: Geobacillus zalihae; assembly: GCF_030414215.1. Classification (NCBI taxonomy): domain Bacteria; kingdom Bacillati; phylum Bacillota; class Bacilli; order Caryophanales; family Anoxybacillaceae; genus Geobacillus; species Geobacillus zalihae. The sequence goes on along the minus strand of NZ_CP129217.1, from coordinate 2,227,912 downwards.
AGCCGCGAGCGCTGGTTCGGTCAACAAATCGGCGCGGCGTATGCGGAAGGGTTTTTGACGAAAACGCCGATTCATCTTTCCAATTTGTTTGAGGAGGAGCGATGAAGCTGAAAATCGGGATTGTTTGCTATCCGACGGTCGGGGGCTCCGGAGTGGTCGCCACTGAGCTTGGCAAGCTGCTGGCGGAGCGGGGGCATGAGATTCACTTTATCTCATCGAGCATGCCGTTTCGTTTGAATAAAGTGTACGGCAACATTTATTATCATGAAGTCAGTGTCAACCAATATTCCGTCTTTCAATACCCGCCGTACGATTTGGCATTGGCAAGCAAAATTGCTGAGGTGGCAAAGCGGGAACGGCTCGATGTGCTTCATGCCCATTACGCCGTTCCTCATGCCGTCTGTGCGGTGTTGGCGCGGCAAATGGTCGGCGAGCTGCCGATCATCACGACGCTGCACGGCACGGATATCACCGTGTTAGGCTATGACCCGTCGCTTTCCGATATGATCAAATTTGGCATCGAGCAGTCGGATATCGTTACGGCGGTGTCTGACGCCCTTGCCCGGCAGACGTATGAACTGCTCGATGTGCAAGCGACGATCCATACCGTCTACAATTTTGTCGATGAACGCGTCTACCGTCGTCGGGAAGCGGGCCATTTACGGCGCGAGTACGGCATTCGCGACGATGAACGAGTTGTGATCCATGTCTCGAATTTCCGGAAAGTGAAGCGTGTGCCTGATGTAGTGCGAGCGTTTGCCATCGTGCGCCGGCACGTGCCAGCCAAGCTCTTGCTTGTCGGCGACGGTCCGGAAATGACCGTCGTCTGCCGGCTTGTGAAAGAGCTTGGGCTGCAAGATGATGTCCGCTTTTTAGGAAAACAGGATAAACTCGAAGAGCTGTATTCGATCAGTGATGTGATGATGCTTTTGTCGGAAAAAGAAAGCTTCGGGCTCGTATTGCTTGAAGCGATGGCGTGCGGCGTTCCGTGCATCGGCACGGCCATCGGCGGGATTCCGGAAGTGATTGAGGATGGGAAAACCGGGTTTTTATGCCCGCTTGGCGATGTCAAAGAGGCAGCAAGACAGGCGATGGCGCTGTTGACAGACTGCCGGTTGCACGCTGAGATGGCAAGACAGGCGGTGCAAACGGTTGAGCGCAAGTTCCGCTCGGCCGACATCGTCGGCCAGTATGAACAGCTGTACGCTTCGCTTGCGGCAAGGAAGGTGAAACGATGAAACCGCCGTTTGAACAGGCGCTCGGCATTATCCGACAATTGAAGCGGCATGGCTATGAGGCGTATTTTGTCGGCGGCGCGGTGCGCGACTTGTTGATCGGGCGTCCAATTGGCGACGTCGATATTGCGACAAGCGCTCTGCCGGAAGAAGTGATGCGCTTGTTTCCGAAAACGATCGACGTCGGTTCGAAACACGGCACGGTCGTCGTCGTGCATGAAGGAACGGCGTACGAAGTGACGACATTCCGCACGGACGGCGATTATGAAGACCATCGCCGTCCGGAGTCGGTGACGTTCGTTCGTTCGCTTGAGGAAGACTTAAAGCGCCGCGATTTCACGATGAACGCCATCGCCATGGATGAACGCGGAACGATCATTGATCCGTTTGGCGGACAAGAGGCGATCGAGCGGCGGCTCATTTGCACGGTCGGGGCGGCGGACGAACGGTTTCGCGAAGATGCGCTCCGTATGATGCGGGCTGTTCGCTTCGTCAGCCAGCTCGGATTTGCGCTCTCTGAGGATACGAAGAGCGCGATTGTCCAAAACGCACCGCTTATGGCCCACATTTCTGTCGAACGGATGACCATGGAAATGGAAAAACTGCTCGCCGGTCCGTTCGTTGCCGAGGCGCTGCCGCTGTTGGCCGATACCGGGCTGTTCGCTTATTTGCCTGGGCTGGCCGCAAAAGAGCAGCTGCTGCGCTCGGCCGCCGCCTTTCGCTGGCCGTGGCTTACAAAGCGCGAAGAGCGCTGGGCGCTTCTTTGCCGCGCGCTTGATGTCAAAGACATCCGTCCGTTTTTGCGCGCCTGGAAGCTTCCCAACAAAGTAATCGATGAAGCTGGCGCCATTTTGGCGGCGCTCGATGATGTCCCTAGGCCGGAGGCGTGGACGAACGAACAGTTGTTTTCAGCCGGCCTCGAGCGGGCGCTATCGGTTGAAGCGGTGCGCGCCGCGCTTTGCGGCGCGCCGTCTGAACCGCATCATGAGGAGCTCCGCCGCCGCTTTGCGGCGCTGCCGATCAAAACGAAAGGGGAGCTTGCCGTCAACGGGAAAGACGTCATTCGCTGGGCTGGAAAACCGGCCGGTCCGTGGGTGAAAGAGACGCTGGATGCCATCTGGCGGGCGGTCGTCAGCAGCGAAGTCGAAAATGAGAAGGAGCGGATTTACGCATGGCTCATGGAGCGCAATCGGACACACGAAAAAAACTGTTAGAGTTGTTTGCCGAAGCGAACGGCGAGTTTTTGTCCGGGCAAAAAATCAGCGAACAGCTCGGCTGTTCGCGGGCGGCGGTATGGAAGCATATCGAGGAGCTGCGCAAAGAAGGATTTGAACTCGAAGCAGTGCGCCGCCTTGGCTACCGGATTATCAGCACGCCGGATAAAGTGACGGCCAACGAAATCCAGCTCGGCTTAAAAACGGAAAAACTTGGCCACACGATCCACTTTTTTGACGAAGTCGATTCGACGCAGCGCATTGCGGCAAGGCTCGCGTATGAAGGGGCGCCGGAAGGAACGCTCGTCGTCGCGGAAGAGCAAAAGGCCGGGCGCGGGCGTTTGGATCGGAAATGGTTTTCCCCAAAAGGGACGGGCATTTGGATGAGCCTCATTTTGCGGCCGGCCATCCCGCCGCAGCGGGCGCCGCAGCTGACGCTGCTTGCCGCGGTGGCCGTCAGCCAGGCGATTCAGGAAGTGACCGGGCTTGTCCCAGACATTAAATGGCCGAATGACATTTTGCTTGACGGCAGAAAGTGCGTCGGCATTTTAACAGAGCTGCAAGCCGACCCTGACCGCGTCCATTCGGTCATCATCGGTATCGGCATCAACGTCAACCAAACGATCGAGCAGTTTCCGGAGGATATCCGGGCCATCGCGACATCGCTGGCCATTGAAAAGGGCGGGCCCGTAAAGCGCGCCCCGCTCATTCAGGAAATTTTGTTCCGGCTTGAGCGGCTGTATGAGCAATATTTGGCGCATGGCTTCCGTCCGATTAAGCTTCTTTGGGAAGGGTACGCCGTTTCGATCGGCAAGCCGGTGACAGCGAGAACGCTGAACGGCGTGATTCACGGCATCGCCCGCGGCATCACCGACGACGGGCTGCTCATCCTTGAAGATGAGCAAAAGAACATCCATTACATCCATTCTGCCGATATTCAGTTCTAATTTGCCACTAGAAAAATTGTAACAATTTTGTTAAAATACAAAGCGAGGAAAAGGGCAGTATCTTTCGCAAGAAGAACTGCACCGAGGCCGACAGCACGAATAGGTGAAGGAAATGATCTGCCTTGATCCTTTTTTGAAGGACTAGGACAGAGGGATGAACGAAACCGACGGCGGTTTTATGGCGTCCTTCTTTCTCAAGGCGGGAAAGAAGGACGTTTTGTTTCGGGCGGTTCATCTCCTCTGCAGTCAAAGAGGAGGGAACGAAAATGAAAGCGAAAACCGATTTTTTCCACATGAAGCAGGCGGGTGAGCCGATCGTGATGGTGACCGCCTACGATTTTCCGTCCGCGAAGCTTGCCGAGCAAGCCGGCGTCGACATGATTTTGGTCGGCGATTCGCTCGGCATGGTTGTGCTCGGGTATGATTCAACGATCCCGGTGACGGTCGATGATATGATCCACCATACGAAGGCGGTTCGCCGCGGTGCGCCGAACACGTTTATTGTCACCGATATGCCGTTTATGTCGTACCATGCGTCCAAAGAAGAGGCGCTGCAAAACGCCCGCCGCATCATGCAAGAGTCAGGGGCGAACGCCGTTAAAGTCGAAGGAGCGGATGAAGTCGTCGATATGATTGCCGCGCTGACGAAAGCCGGCGTGCCGGTCGTTGCCCATCTCGGGTTGACGCCGCAATCGGTCGGCGTTCTTGGCGGCTATAAAGTGCAAGGCAAAGATGCCGAAAGTGCGAAAAAGCTGCTCGATGATGCGAAACAATGCGAGCAGGCGGGAGCGATCGCCCTTGTCTTAGAGTGTGTTCCGAAGCAGCTCGGGGCGGCCATGGCCCGGGAACTCACCATTCCCGTCATCGGCATCGGCGCCGGGGCGGAAGTCGACGGCCAAGTGCTCGTGTATCACGATTTGCTTGGCTACGGTGTCACCCGCGTGCCGAAGTTTGTGAAACAATACGCGTCCATCCAAGAGACGATCGTTGAGGCGTTAGCCAACTACGTCGCTGATGTCAAACTGCGCCAGTTCCCGGAGCCGGCGCACACGTTTACGATGAAGGAAGAAGAATGGGTGGCGCTTTACGGAGGAAAGCAAGGATGATCGTGATGGATCAGATTGCAGCGATGCAGGCGCTCATGCGCCAATATCGCCGTGAAGGAAAGACGATCGGGTTCGTTCCGACGATGGGCTATTTGCATGAAGGGCATACCTCCCTCATCGATCGGGCGCGCGCGGAAAACGACATCGTCGTCCTAAGCGTTTTCGTCAACCCGCTTCAGTTCGGACCGAACGAAGACTTTGCCCGTTATCCGCGCGATTTCGAGCGCGACCGGCGCATCGCCGAACAGCATGGAGTCGACGTCTTGTTCCATCCGGAAGCGGACGAGATGTATCCGGAGCCGCTTACCGTACGAGCGATCGTTCAAGCGCGCGCCGACGTGCTGTGCGGACGGTCGCGCCCCGGCCATTTTGACGGCGTGGCGACGGTGCTCATGAAGCTGTTCAACATTGTGATGCCCGACCGCGCGTACTTTGGGATGAAAGATGCCCAACAGGTGGCGGTCGTCGACGGCTTGATCCGCGATCTCAATTTTCCGATCGAGCTCGTGCCGGTGCCGACGGTCCGCGAGGCGGACGGGCTGGCGAAAAGCTCGCGCAACGTCTATTTGTCGCCGCAAGAACGGAGTGAGGCGCCGGCGCTGTATGCAGCGCTTCAAGCAGCCGCTTCCGCCGTCGAACGAGGGGAGCGGAGCGCAGCGGCCATCCGCCGGATGGTTAGAGAGCATATTGAAGCGCATACGCACGCTGAGATCGATTATGTCGAAGTATGTTCATATCCGGACTTGACGCCGCTTGAGACGCTCGCCGGGACAGTGCTGATCGCTGTCGCCGTCCGATTTGCGAGCGCCCGGTTGATCGACAATATCATGATTGAGTTGCCCAAAACCGGCGAACAAGGGGATGGAAAGGGGGAGCAAGCATGTTTCGCACGCTCATGAACGCCAAAATTCACCGCGCTCGTGTAACAGAGGCCAATCTCGATTACGTCGGCAGCATCACGATCGATGAAGATATTTTGGATGCCGTCGGCATTGTGGCGAATGAAAAAGTACAGGTAGTGAACAATCATAATGGAGCCCGTTTTGAAACATACGTCATCCCCGGTGAGCGCGGCAGCGGTGTCTTTTGCCTAAACGGCGCCGCCGCCCGCCTTGTGCAAAAAGGGGACGTTATTATCGTCATCTCATATGTGCTCGTTCCAGAGGAAAAAATCGCCGCCCATCGACCGAAAATCGCGATTATGGACGAAAACAACCGAATTGTGCAGCTCATCGCCGAAGAGCCGGCGCATACGGTTTTATGAGGGCAAAAAGGGGCTTTCCGCCCCTTTTCGTTTTGAGGTGATCGTTTATGGCAACGCGCTTTGTCATCATTGACTTGGAGACAACCGGAAATGGGCCGAAAAAAGGCGATCGGATCATCCAGCTCGGCATGGCGGTCGTCGAAGATGGCCTGATTGTCGAACGGTTTGCCAGCTTTTTTAACCCGGAACAGCCCATTCCGCTGTTCATTCAGCAGCTGACGAACATCAACGAACAGATGGTCGAAGGAGCGCCGCTGTTTGCTGACAAGGCGGGCGAGATCGCCGCCTTGATGCACGGTGCTTACTTTGTCGCCCATAACGTCGACTTTGATTTGCCGTTTTTGCAGGCCGAGCTTGAACGGGCTGGCTGGCCGCCGTTTGCCGGTCCGACGATCGATACGGTCGAGCTCGCCCGCATCGTGTTGCCGACTGCCGAAAGCTATAAGCTCGGCGATTTGGCGAGGCAGCTCGGCCTTCACCACGATCGTCCGCATCAAGCGGACAGCGATGCGGAAGTGACCGCCAAGCTGTTCATTGCCTTGCTCAAGCGGCTCTCCCGTCTGCCGCTTATGACGCTTGAGCAACTGCGCGGTCTTGCCCGCCACTTGAAAAGCGATATTTACTTGCTCCTTGATGCGGTCATCGCCAAAAAGCGGAACAAGGCGCCGGCCGACCGCGCTGTCGCCGTATACCGCGGCATTGCGTTGAAACAACCGGCGCCGGAGCCAGATGAGAGCGATCGGCGCCCCGCTTTGGCTTCGTTCGCTGCCTTTTGCGAACAGGAGCCGCCCCTTCCGCTTCCCGGCTACAAGCGGCGCGCGGGGCAGTGGGAGATGATGCGGCTCGTTTATGAGGCGCTGTCGACGTCCCAGCACGCGCTCATTGAAGCAGGGACCGGACTTGGCAAATCGCTCGCCTATTTGATTCCCGCTGCTTTTTTTGCCTGTGAGCAGCAAGAGCGGGTCGTCATCAGCACGCATACCCTCCAGCTGCAGGAGCAGCTCATTCGCCGCGATTGGCCGGTATTGCGGCAAATCGCGCCGTTTCCGCTCCGCGTTGCCGTTTTGAAAGGAAAGCAAAATTACTTATCCCTTGACAAGTTCGCTTCGTTTTTGTCGGAGCCGTCTGACACGTACGATGCGGCGCTCTTGAAATGCCAGGTGCTCGTTTGGTTGCTTGAGACCGACAGCGGCGACTTGGACGAATTGAATGTGTCATCCGGCGCCCGTCTCCTATTGTCCGCGCTTGCCATCGGCGAAGAGGAAGACGGCGGGCGGCATCATTTTTTCGCCCGGGCGAAAGAGCGCTCCGAACGGGCGGATGTGGTCATTACCAACCATGCGCTTTTGCTTCATGATTTGACCGGCCCGGCGCCGCTTTTGCCGCCGTTTCGCCATCTGATCATCGATGAGGCGCATCGGCTTGAAGATGCCGCCGCCCGGTGTTTTGGCGAGCAGATTGGCTATGTGTCGTTTCGCCTGCTGACCGCCAAAATCGCGCAGACGATCGCGAAATGGCAAGAAGCAGAACAGGACGCACCGAATGGGGCTCTTGTCCGTTGCCAGCAGCGTCTTGAGGAGCTGCAGTTTGAAGGGGGCGAGCTGTTCCGCCTGTTGCGCCGCTATGCGTTGGACAAAAAGCCAGCTCGCGCTGGACGTTGCCGCTATCGCTTTTCGCCGACGGACGAACAGAGCCGGGCGTGGCAGGCGGCGGTGGAGTTATGCTGGCGCCTGCGCGATTTGGCGGCGGCGCTATCCGCTGAAGCGAAGCCGCTTCTATCCGCTGATACGAGTGGCGATTTCCCACCATCCGCCTTGCTGTCGGCTGATTTGGCGGCTCTCAACCGGCAAATGGCTGCGCTCGTGCGTTTGCTGACCGAAAAGGAGCCGGGTGTCGTCCGGTGGATCGAAGCGGACGAAAAAGGGGCGGCGAACGCTGTCCGCCTTTACTCGCAGCCGGTTGACCTTGCTGACTTTTTCGCCGATCAACTGTTTATGAAAAAACGGAGCGTCGTTTTGACGTCGGCGACGCTCACTGTCCGCGGCCGGTTCACGTATATGGCGGCGCGTCTCGGTCTTGAGGATTTTTATCCACTTTGCCGCTCGTTTCCGTCGCCGTTTCGTTACGAGGAGCAGGCCGCGCTCTTCGTGCCGGCGGACATGCCGCTCGTTTCTGCCGTGCCGCTTGAAGATTACGCCGAAGCGGTCGCCGCTTCGGTGCTTGCGATCGCCCGACGCCTCGGACGGCGGGTGCTTGTGTTGTTCCCTTCGTATGAACTGTTGAAACTGACGGTTGATGCGTTGAAGACGGAGGAAGAAGGCGAGCCGTTTGTTTTGATCGCTCAAGGGGTGCAAAGCGGCAGTCCGGCAAAGCTCTTGCGGACGTTTTTGCAGTTTGAGCATGCGGTGTTGTTTGGGACGAGCAGCTTTTGGGAAGGGGTCGATCTGCCAGGTTCAGCGCTCGATGTGCTTGTCATCGCCCGCTTGCCGTTTGCGCCCCCGGACGATCCCGTGATGGAGGCAAAAAGCGAGCGCATTCGCCTAGAAGGCGGCGATCCGTTTTCCGAGCTGGCGCTTCCTGAGGCGGTGCTTCGTTTTAAGCAAGGGTTTGGCCGCCTCATTCGCACTGAAGACGACAAAGGAGCCGTATTTGTGCTGGATCGGCGGCTTTTGGCTTCCCCGTACGGCGCGGATTTTCTCGCTTCCTTGCCGCCGCTTTCGATGCATGAAGGCGCGCTTTCTGAGCTGCTCGACAAGGCGGAAACTTGGCTTTCTTAAAGCGCGCTTTATGTTTCATAAAGATGGACGAAACGGCGCAATCTAAAGGTGTCAGGCGGCAAAAAACCCCGCATGAAGCGGGGGCAAAGAAGCAAATTGGCGTTGACGGTGTAGGCGGGCAAATTTGTTATGAAATGATCGGACAAACCTGCTATAATAGGGAAGAAGCACAACTGCGATGACAGTTTGCGCCTTGCCGTTTGGATTTGTCGGCTTGGCCGCAGAGGTGCGAAGAAGCACGCCTTTGATGTCACCTTCGCTGTATTTGTATTGTTGCCGGAGCCGCCGGCGTGTATAAGTAACAAAATTTGCGCCGCACAGGAGGAAACGACGAAAATGGAAAGCAAAATCGAAGTGCTCGCTACCGTCAAAGTTCAGCACTCCGACGACTTGTACAAAATTGTCGACTGCTTGAACCGAACGCTGAAGCGCGACAATTTGATGTTTGGCCTTGCCTTGGATGAAAACGACAAGCGCCAGGCCATCTTTACGATTTATCGGACGTGATCACGATGAAAAAGTGGGGTTGGTTCACTCTGCTTTTTTTTGGATTCCTCATTTGGCAGGCATGGTCGATTTATGACGAGGCGATGGCGCCCAAACGGCTGATGGTGGAACATGCGTTGGCGCGGGCGAAGGAAGCCGCCGGGCTTGCTGATGTGAAGAAAGTCTATACATATTATGGCGACGAAGCGTGCACCGTATTCATCGGAAGAACAAAACAAGGGAAAGCGGTCGTCGTTTGGGTGCCTGAAAAAGAGGAGAATGTCGTCGTCAAGGGCGTGGACAGCGGCATCAGCGAGGCGGAAGCGCGCGCCATTTTGCAACGCGACCGCCGACCGCGGCGCATCATCGACGCGACGCTTGGCATGGAAAAAGGCGTGCCTCTTTGGGAGTTGACATATATTGATGCGGAAGGAAGGTATTCGTTTTATTACCTTCACTTTGCGGATGGGGCCTTCCTGAAGAGGTACAGTTTTCAACAGTGAGGACGTGAGGGGGAAGAAGCGATGAAACTGGCAAAACGGGTGGCGTCGCTGACGCCATCGGCGACATTGGCCATTACGGCGAAAGCAAAGGAACTGAAAGCGGCCGGATACGACGTGATCGGCCTTGGGGCCGGCGAACCGGATTTCAACACGCCCCAGCACATTATCGCGGCGGCCATCAAGGCGATGAATGAAGGGCATACGAAATATACGCCATCAGGCGGGTTGCCGGCACTGAAAGAGGAAATCATCAAAAAGTTTGCCCGCGATCAAGGGCTTTCGTACGAGCCGGCGGAAATCATCGTCTGTGTCGGGGCGAAGCATGCGCTTTATACGCTCTTTCAAGTGCTGCTTGATGAAGGCGATGAGGTCATCATTCCGACGCCGTATTGGGTGAGCTACCCGGAACAAGTGAAGCTGGCTGGCGGCGTTCCGGTTTACGTTGAAGGGCTGGAAGAAAACGACTTTAAAATGACGCCAGATCAGCTGAAACAGGCGATTACCCCGAGGACGAAGGCGGTGATTATCAACTCCCCGAGCAATCCGACCGGCATGATTTATACGGCCGAGGAGCTGAAAGCGCTCGGGGAAGTATGCTTGGCGCATGGCGTGTTGATCATTTCGGACGAAATTTATGAAAAATTGATTTACGGCGGGGCGAAACATGTGTCGATCGCCGAACTGTCGCCGGAGCTGAAGGAGCAGACGATCATCATCAACGGCGTATCGAAATCACACTCGATGACAGGGTGGCGCATCGGCTACGCGGCTGGACCGAAAGACATCATTCAAGCGATGACCGATTTAGCAAGCCATAGCACATCGAATCCGACATCGATCGCTCAATATGCGGCCATTGCCGCCTACAGCGGGCCGCAGGAGCCGGTCGAACAAATGCGCCAAGCGTTTGAAAAGCGGCTTGACATCATTTATGACAAGCTTGTGCAAATTCCAGGCTTCACTTGCGTCAAACCGCAAGGAGCGTTTTATTTGTTCCCGAACGCCCGAAAGGCGGCGGATATGGCCGGATGCCGCACGGTCGACGAGTTCGTCGCCGCCTTGTTGGAGGAAGCGAAAGTCGCGCTCGTGCCTGGTTCTGGGTTTGGGGCGCCGGATTACGTCCGCTTGTCGTACGCGACCTCGCTTGAGGCGCTCGAGACAGCGATCGAACGCATCCGCCGGTTTATGGAGGCGCGGGCCTAAGGCGCTTTGCGCCAAGGTGTCAGAGTGGAAAGAAAAAGGGCGGCTTTGTTTGGCGCAAAGCCGCTTTTTCCGCGTCGGTCTGTCGGCTGGCTCCGGGCGGCTGCGCCGAAGGGCGATTGGTGGGGGCAGCATCGTTTTGCGCTGCTTTGGCTGGTCGTTGCCGTGACGCCGACGGAACGGTATAATAGCGAATGATGGACGTGTCGATTATTGGAGGGAATCAGTGCGTGAAAACGACGACGATTGCGGAAGTGAATCAATACGTAGGACAACAAGTGACGATCGGCGCTTGGCTGGCGAACAAGCGCTCAAGCGGGAAAATCGTCTTTTTGCAGCTGCGCGACGGCACTGGCTTTATTCAAGGCGTCGTCGAAAAGGCGAACGTCTCGGAAGAGGTGTTTCAACGCGCAAAAACATTGACGCAAGAAACGTCGCTCTATGTGACGGGCACGGTGCGCATCGACGAGCGCTCCCCATTTGGCTACGAGCTGTCGGTTGCCGATTTGCAAGTCATTCAAGAAGCAGTTGACTATCCGATTACGCCGAAAGAGCATGGCGTCGAATTTTTGATGGACCATCGCCACCTTTGGCTTCGGTCGCGGCGCCAGCACGCGATCATGAAAATTCGCAACGAAATCATCCGGGCGACGTATGAGTTTTTCAACGACCGTGGGTTTGTGAAAGTCGACGCCCCGATTTTGACTGGCAGCGCACCGGAAGGAACGACCGAACTGTTTCATACGAAATATTTTGATGAGGATGCCTATTTGTCGCAAAGCGGCCAGCTCTACATGGAAGCGGCGGCGATGGCGCTCGGCAAAGTGTTCTCATTCGGCCCGACGTTCCGCGCCGAAAAATCGAAAACACGCCGCCATTTGATCGAGTTTTGGATGGTGGAGCCGGAAATGGCGTTTTATGAGTTTGAAGACAATTTGCGGCTGCAAGAAGAGTACGTCTCCTACCTTGTGCAGTCGGTGCTCGAGCGCTGCCGGCTTGAACTCGGGCGGCTCGGGCGCGACGTGTCGAAGCTTGAGCTGGTCAAACCGCCGTTTCCGCGCCTAACGTATGATGAGGCGATCAAGCTGCTTCATGAAAAAGGATTGACTGACATCGAGTGGGGCGATGACTTCGGTGCGCCGCATGAGACGGCCATCGCCGAAAGTTTTGACAAACCGGTGTTCATCACCCACTATCCGACCTCTTTGAAGCCGTTTTATATGCAGCCGGACCCGAACCGCCCCGACGTTGTGCTATGCGCCGATTTGATTGCGCCGGAAGGATACGGGGAAATCATTGGCGGCTCGGAACGGATTCACGATTATGAGCTGCTCAAGCGCCGCCTTGAAGAGCACCATTTGCCGCTTGAAGCGTATGAATGGTATTTGGATTTGCGCAAATACGGTTCTGTGCCGCATTCAGGGTTCGGGCTCGGCTTGGAGCGCACTGTCGCTTGGATTTGCGGCGTCGAACATGTGCGCGAGACGATTCCGTTCCCGCGGCTGCTCAACCGGCTTTATCCGTAAAAAACCCCCTGCAAAAAGGGGGTTTTTTCGCCGCCGTCATGTTATACTATAGTTGAGGTGCATCGGCATGGAAAAGAAAAAGGTGGCCGAATGGCTGGCGCAAGGAAGCATCGCCGTCCCGAAGCTGCTGCTTGGCCACTACAAGCAGCTTGGGTTGGGCGAGGGGGAGCTCGTCTTGCTTTTGCATATGCAGTCGTTTTTCGAAGAAGGCGTCTTGTTTCCGACGCCGGCCGAGCTGGCCGAAAGAATGACGGTCTCGGCAGCGGAATGCATGGAGATGGTGCGTCGGCTCTTGCAAAAAGGGATGATCGCGATTGAAGAGCATACGGATGAACAAGGCATTCGCAACGAAAAATATACGCTTGAACCGCTTTGGGAGAAGCTCGTGCATCATTTGTACACCCAGGCGGCTCAACAGGGGGAACTCGGCCGGCAGGAGGAAGAGGAGAGCTTATACACCGTTTTTGAGCAGGAGTTTGGCCGCCCGCTCTCCCCGTTCGAGTGTGAAACGCTTGCGATGTGGATCGATCAAGACGGTCATGAGCCGGCCATCATTAAAGCGGCGCTGCGCGAAGCGGTGCTGTCGGGGAAGTTGAATTTCCGCTACATCGATCGCATCTTGTTTGAATGGAAAAAGAACGGCATTCGCACGATTGAACAGGCGCACGATTACGGCAAAAAGTTTCGCAAGCCGTCCTCCCGTTCCGCGAGACAGACGGCGGGAGAATTTAAACAGACGATCCCGTTTTTCAATTGGCTCGACTCGTAACGAGAGGCGCTGTCTCTCGTTTTTGTTTGTCCAAAAATGGCCAATCGAACCGGTAAAAGGCGTCGTTTTGTTCGGGCCAATATGGCAATAAGGAGGAGACAAGGTGCTGACAAAGCAACAAATCCGCTACTGTTTGGATGAGATGGCCAAAATGTTTCCAGATGCGCATTGCGAGCTGGTGCACCGCAATCCGTTTGAGCTGCTGATTGCGGTTGTTTTGTCGGCGCAATGCACCGATGCGCTCGTCAACAAGGTGACGAAACGGCTGTTTGAAAAATATCGGACGCCGCACGATTATATTGCGGTGCCGCTTGAGGAGCTCGAGCAAGATATCCGCTCAATCGGCTTATATCGGAACAAAGCGCGAAACATTCAAAAGCTGTGCGCGATGTTGATTGACAAGTACAACGGCGAAGTGCCGCGCGACCGCGATGAGTTGATGAAGCTGCCGGGCGTCGGGCGGAAGACGGCGAACGTCGTTGTGTCCGTTGCGTTCGGCGTGCCGGCCATCGCGGTTGATACTCACGTCGAGCGCGTCAGCAAACGGCTTGGCTTTTGCCGCTGGGACGACTCGGTTTTGGAAGTCGAGAAGACGCTGATGAAAATCATTCCAAAAGAAGAATGGTCGATCACCCACCACCGAATGATTTTTTTCGGCCGCTACCATTGCAAGGCGCAGTCTCCGCAATGTCCGTCATGTCCTCTTCTTCATTTATGCCGTGAAGGAAAAAAACGGATGCGAAAACGGGAGGAAAAAGCGGCAAATCAGAAGTGAACGGAACCGCGAAAGGGCTTGGTGAAGAAGGGCCAGCAGCATGCCGGTCGGTCATGAAAAAACGGATGGCGCAAAAGCCATCCGTTTTTTGGGAATGCAGCTGTTATGGACGGGTGCCAAGACCCGCTCCGGATCCGTTTTTTAACGGCGGGGAGACAGGCGGCGTTCCGCTGTTTGCACCCGTTCCACTGTTCGTTCCGTTCGTTTGGCCGCTGTTGTTCGTTCCTTGGTTGTTTGTTCCATCCGTTTGGCCATTGTTTTGGTTGGCCCCGCCGCTGTTGCCATTTTCTTGTCCGCCGCTTGCGCCGCCGTTTTGTTCATTGTTGTTTCCCTGACCGTTTTCGTTTCCGTTATTCCCGCTGTTGCCTTGATCGGTGCCGCCGTTTTGCCCGCCGCTGCCTTGGCTGTCATCCCCCGGTTGTTGTGGCACGGGAGTTTGATCTTCTCCGCCGGGGACATGAACGCTGGCTATGGCCGGTTTGCTCATTCGTTCGCCGTCTTTTGCGTACACGGCGATTGTGTACGTCCATCCTGGCGTCGGATTGGAAATCGTGATCGAACGGTCTTTTGTGGTGATCGTATTCGTTTGACCTTGGCCATCTTTGACGCGCACCTCGAAGATCGTCTCATCGGTTTGCTCATCGTATGACCACGAAACCGAGATGGCGTTCGCCGCTTGGTCGTACACAGCGGTCAACCCTTTCACCGCCGGCAGTTCTTCCGGCACGTCGTTCGCCGTCTCCGTCGGCTCAGTGCCGCGCACGAACAATTCATACGTAATTTCGCTTTCCGGCGTGTATTTGCCGGCAAGTTTCGGCGGGTTCGTGCCTTTTTTGATCGGCAGTCTGACGACGCTCTCCGGCTGCTTGAAGCTTCCGCTGCCGTCATCGATGTGGGACATTAAGTTTTTCAACAAGTATTTCGGGATTTTTTGTTCCTCTATACTAAGCTTTGCCGTGCTGCTTCGCTTGCTGAAGCCGACCCAAATGGCCGCCGTATAGTTTGGCGTATAGCCGACAATCCAGCTGTCCGGCACATCGTCCCGGTCAAGGCCGAATTTTGCTCCATCTTTCCCATAGTTCGTCGTCCCTGTTTTGCCTGCGAGCTCAAGTCCTGGAACATTGGCCAATTGACCTGTTCCGGAGCGGATGACAGACTTCAGCACGTCCGTGATCATGTAGGCGGTATAATCATGCATCACCCGTTTCGGTTTCGGCTGCAAATCCATTTCCGTGCCGTCCGGGAAGACGATTTTTGTCACGGCATATGGCTTCGTATAGACGCCGTTATTACCAAAAGCAGTGTACGCTCCAGCCATTTGCAGCACCGATACGTAGCGGGATACTCCGCCGATAGCGTAAGGCTCATATACTTCATCAAAGCCCATGCCGAGTCGGTTAGCGAACTCCATCGCCCGCTCTTTGCCGACGGCTTGGAACGTTTTTAATGCCGGGATGTTGCGTGATTTTGCCAGTGCCGTCCGCAAGGTGATCGGCCCCATATATCCCCCGCCGGCGTTGCGGATCGGCGTGCCGTCCGAATACGTATACGGCTCGTCAACAAGAATGTGCGCGGTTGACCATTTTAAATATTCAATCGCCGGGCCATAGTCCAAAATCGGCTTGATCGTTGAACCGGGCTGGCCGACCGGTTGGATTGCGTAGTTGAAGCCGAATTCGATATTGTCGCGATGGCGACCGCCGCCTAACGCGCGAATGGCGCCTGTTTTGGTGTCGACGACGGCGATGCCGGATTGCAAATCCTTCTTATTGGTAAAGTATTTGTCAGAGTTTAATAGCTTTTCTACGTATGTTTGAACGTTTTGATCGAGCGTTGTATAAATTTTCAGCCCATCTTCAAAGACGTTGACGTTCGCCTTATCTGTCACTTCTTTGATCACTTCATCAATGAAGGCGTCATATGGTACGTCATTTTGCGTTTTTTTCCGTTTCGCCAACATCGATTGAATGGGCACTTGTTTCGCTTTTTCCGCTTCTTCTTCGCTGATGAAGCCGTGTTTCGCCATAAGCGACAATACGGTGTCACGCCGTTTTTTCGCTGCTTCCGGATGGTCGTACGGATTATACCGGTTTGGGGCCTGGGGCATGCCAGCGAGCAAAGCTGCTTCCGGAAGAGTGAGTTTTTTCAAGTCTGTCTTGCCAAAATAATATTCGGCGGCGCGAGCGACGCCATAAATGCCGTCTGAATAATAAATTTTGTTCAAGTACATTTCCAAAATTTCATGCTTCGAATATTTTTGTTCCAGCTGCAGCGCGAGCCACGCTTCTTGCGCTTTCCGTTCCAACGTTTTCTTTGATGAAAGGAATGTCATTTTCACGACTTGCTGGGTGATCGTGCTGCCGCCTTCTGCACCAAATCCTTCCTTGATGTTGGCGAGGACGGCGCCGGCCAAGCGGACGATGTCGATCCCGTGGTGTTCATAAAAGCGGGCGTCCTCTGTTGCCAAGACGGCATCTTCAAGCACTTTCGGCACGTCTTTATACGAAATGTACGTTCGCTTGTAGCCGCCAAGCTCCGCTACTTGTTTTCCATTCATATCGTACAAGACGGAAGAAAGCGGATCTTTAATTTTGGCCTCATCCAGCGGAGGAGCGTCCTTAACGAAATAGGCGAAAGTGGCAATACCCCCGATGGCGCCAAGGACCATCATCAGCAATATCGCAATGGCGACGGTTTTCAACCATGACCTTCCTCGTTTCGTTTTCGCTTTCTTCTGTTTGGTCTGTTTCGCTGCCTGCTTTCGTTCTACGCGAGAACGATATTCACCAGACATAAGCAAATCCTGCCTTTCTTACAAGTTTTCACTTCAACGGGTGAAGTACACGTTGTCTACTACACTAATATAATCAATTCTCGGTTGGTAGCCAAGCGGAATGGAATGTCCATGCCGTTCGATCTCTTGTTTCGGAATCGACTTTCGTCCGCCGGCTTCCTGTTTGTTCCACCAAGCGATCAAATGAGAGGCGTCAAGCAAATACGTTTCATTGAGCAAAGAAAAACGCAAAATCGCAAAACAAATGCCGCCGTGGGCGACGACTTGCTCCATATGGCGGATTTGATGAGCGTGGAAATTTTTCAGCGGAAACGCCGTTTTGTTTTTTGTCTCTTTCGCCTCAAAGTCAATGTACTTGCCGCGGTACACACCGTTGTAGTCGGTCGTCGACGCTTGCCGGAAGTAGGCTTCGGTAATGACGGCGGCGCTCCGTTTCGGATAGTCGACGCGCACGATTTGCACCGGGGTCGGCTTTTTATGGATGACCGCGATGCCGCGTTCCCGGTAATATTCATTCGTCGCGTTTAAGTCGTCTTCGAGCGTCATGCCGCGATTGGCATAATCGGCCGCCGGCCGGCGCGCGGCGTTCGGCTTGTTTCCGCGATACTCTTTTCCGCTCGGGTATTTGAGTGCCATCGCGTTCATCTCCTTTGAATGGTTTTTATTATACCATACGCTCCGGTCATATGCGCTCTTTTTCTTTTCCTCCTTTCGACTGAAGGCAAGCGAAGGAGGTCAATGTCGAATGGCGGCTGCTTGCCACTTTCTTTGCCGAATTCGTTCTACTTTTGTCGCCGCAGCAGGAGTCGTCCTTCCCGCCGCGAATGGAATATCATCATGCGAGAAATGGGGGAGAGGGAATGGAAAAACGGCTCGTGAAAAAAGAGGAGATCGAAAAGCAGCTGCAGGAAATAGTTGCACTCATCGAGCAGGTCGATGCGAAAATGGAAAAAGTGATCGCCGATGTCATCGAAGAGCGTTATGCGCAAAATCAAGCGCAGCTCGGGCGCCTTGAAGGGCAGATCGCCGGCGTGGAACAGCGGCTTGAGAAGGAGAAGCAGAGCGCTGCACTTCCGCTTTCGTCGAAATTGTATTTCGTGTAAGCCGGCCGATATGGTATCATCAAACAGAAGCGCATCGCGGCAAAACGCATCCGTTCTCCGGGCCATAGGGCACAGGGCAAACCGGATTTGCCGGCATGGATAAAGGAGGAGGCGCCATGGAAAAAGAGCTTAAGGCGTTGACGAAGCGCCTGCAACAATACAACGAACAGTTGCTTTTGATCGCCCGGCGCGCCCACGAGCAGAACGAGGAGCCGGATTTTTTTGGCGACGTGAAACCGATGGCCGAAGAGGTGCAGGCCGTTGCCGAACGGTGGAAGGACGCCGCTTCCCGCTGGGTCCGCCATGCGCGGCCGAAATATGTCCATGAGCGGCAAATTGAGGCCGCCGCCGACCATATGGCGAAGCTGTGCGTTGAGGCCTTTTATCCATCCGTCCCTGAGCGCCGCATCAAGCAATACAGCCAGGCCGTCGCTTATACGCTGGCGCTTGTCAAGGAACGGCTTGACGACACGAGCGAAGCAGGCAAGGAGAGGTTTTGACGGGGCAGGAGAAAGCGGCCGCACGGAAAAAGGGGCTGACCCAAAACGCGAGTGCGTTTTGGATTAGCCCCCTTTTTTGTTTTATGTGTCTTTGCCTGTTGTGATCGAGACAGGGCCGCCTTCTGCAGTAGCGACGGTGTTGATCTCGTATTCGACCCGCTCCGTATGCTTGGGCGGCGCTGGTTTTCCATGTTTCGGCTTTTCATGGTCATGGCCTTTCAATTTATGGTTAAAGTGGACGCCTCGACCCATCGCCAATCCCCCCTTGTACGACAATTCCTCTCGCCTCTTTAGGGTGGGAAGAAACATCGTTTTTTATGCGTCTTGAGGAACAGGGGCAAAAAAAAGAAGGGAAAAGCTCCCTCATCGTCCTACAGCCCAGCGTATTCCCCTGCTTCATCCGGCTGAGAGGCGCCGGCTTTTTCGAGCTCACGCACGAGATCGCGGTACTCGGCGAGCGAAATTTCCCCGCGCAAATACAGACGGCGGGCAAAATCAAGCAGTTCGTTCGCCTCAGCCGGTTCGCAATGTTTGACCGCCATAAACTTATGCTTTAACTCCGTCACGTTCATTGATGCTTTTCCCCCTTCCCCTTTTTTACATCGTACCATGAAAATAGGGAGAAAGAATGATTTCGGAAAATTAAAACTTCCGACAAGAGGTGACATGTCCGCACACGTCGTCAGGCGTTTGCACATATACTAGTGGCAGCTCGCCTCCTTAGCCTAGGGGGAATCGATTATCAAACATGGGGGAGAGGAGACATGCACCGTTATCCGCGCCCAGTTTCGCCGCCGGTTTATGGACCATACGGCTCAGGCGGCCATTATAGTCCTTATTTTCACTATGGGGTTTCATCCTTCCCATCGGCGCCGGTTCACTGGCCTCATCTTCCGTCCGGCCATGCCGCGCCTCCCTCGTATCCGATGCCGTATCCAAAGCCAGGACCGCTTTTGCCGCCGCCGCGCCCGTCGTTTCTCGCCCAGTTTAAAAACAGCGACGGAACGTACGATATCAACAAAATGATGAGTACCGTGGGGCAAATGATCAATACGGTCAATCAAGTGAATGGCGTGTTGAAAGGATTGCTCGGTACGTTTAAAAAATGAAACCGCGTCATGGCGCGACGGTCGAGCGCGCTTGAAAAAGGGAAACCGCTCCGCCGTTTGCACGGGGAGCGGTTGTCACGTTGTCAAATGAGCAACTCATACACTTCATTGAGCTGATACACGCGCTCATAATCGCGCTCATCCATCGCATAGCGGATTTCATGGGGCAAAATGCGGTCCAAAAAGGCGCTTTCTTCTTGCGTTAAGTCGCGGACAAATTCCCCTTCGCCTCGGTATGGTTTGCTGATCAGTTTTTTGTAAATGCGTTTTGGGGTGTCGCTGTGGTGATCCAAATAGTTGGACAGCACTTCGCGCAAGTAAGCGAGTGTTTGTTCCATCATCGTCCGCCCCCTTCAAAAAAAGAGACAAACTCTTTGCTTGTGTTTGTGCGGCCTTGGACGTACGGATTTTCTTCCGTCACGCGGTCCGGGTCGAGGTTTGTTTTGATGACAAGCATCGGCTCATCCGACGGCTCGTTGATCAGTCGGTCGTTCAATTGTTTGAAATCGGGCAGTTTCGCCATTCGTTTTGCACCTCCTATCAGTAGCGTAGCTTGTCAGCCGAGAAAGTATGTATGCATCGTTTTGACCGCGGCAAGGCAAGCAAATGGCAAACAATAAGGGGGCGGCGGTGACAGACTGCAACGACAACTGGAAGCGGAAAAACAAATACACGAACAACCGTGAGGAAATCGCCAATGAATGGGTGATCAAAAAAGGAACGCCGGAAGAGGGCGAACGTTCCGGAAATTCACTCCATAAACAATAGAAGATGGACAAGAAACAAGCCGCTCCCCATGCAGGGAACGGCTTGTTTCACGCCCAAGCGCGGCGCTGGCCGTTGCCAAAATGGTTTTTGAACGCACACACAGGCTGGATCGTCTTCAATCGATATCGATATATTTCCGTTTTTGCGGCAGCTGGATGGTGAGCGTCCCATTTTGAAACGAGGCTTTCACCTCATGCTCAGCGACCGGATACGGAAACGGAATCAGCCGCGCCACGCGCCGCCGTGCGTGGCGGCGTTCGTATACATGGCCGTGATGATCTGCCGATTCAATGGTTTCATTGTGATCGACGATCAGCTGCAGCCCATCTTCCTGCCATTGCAAGCTGATTTGTTCCCTTTTGATGTCAGGCAGCCGGACAATGATTTGGTAATCGTGCTTCGTCTCTTTCACCTCGATCGGAATGTACGCGGCAGCAAACGTTTGTGCGAAATAGTCATCGAGCGTTTCAAACAGTTTTTGCAGCGGCCGTTCATCAAACCATTGATTCATCATTTTCCGCAAATGATGGAACGGGTGATGGCCTCCCCCATTGGCTGGTGGTTGAAACGATTCATTCATTGCGCTTCCCTCCCTTTTTTCAAAACAGCGAAATGACTCTGTCGGGACGCTGCCGATTGGCAAGGCGATTCACTGTCAATGTATGTACGGAGCGAAAAAAAAGCTACTCCGTACTTTTTTAGGGAGTTTTCATCTTGTTTTAACCCAGATGGAATATAATGACACCACCATCCATGTGATGCACATCAATAACGCTGTCGGTTGCCCGGCGGCGGGAGGAGGGATGGCGCGATGCATTGGGTTCATTGGTTGGTGACATTGTTTTTTTCTGGAACAGCCGTGTCGCTTCTTTCCTATCAAGCGTTGGAAATCGTTCAAGCCATTGTCGATTGGATCGTTGACCGCCACTCGTAAACAGCTGCCTGCGCCGCTTTTGGCCGATTCATTTTTGAGGGCGTCTCGAACAGGCGCCCCATTCCTTTTTTGACTGCTGGCTGTCCGTTGGCGGTGGACGATTTGTTGTGTATAGTGAAAGATGTATAAAATGAAAGCAAACAGCCGCAATGGAGGAGGAGCAGCTGATGAACGGACGTATTTTATTGATTGAAGATGAAGCCGGGCTCGCCCGGTTTTTGGAGCTTGACTTAAAGCACGAAGGCTTTGACGTGCATGTATGCGCCGATGGACGCGAAGGGCTCGAGCTCGCTCTTTCGGAGCAGTGGGATCTCATTTTGCTTGATGTGATGCTGCCGAGTCTCAATGGCATGGAAGTATGCCGCCGCATCCGGGCGGCGAAATCGACGCCGATCATGATGATCACAGCGCGCGATAGCGTGTTTGACCGCGTCATGGGACTCGATAACGGGGCCGATGACTACATCGTCAAACCGTTTGCCATTGAAGAGCTGCTCGCCCGCATCCGCGCCTTGTTCCGCCGCGTTCATCCGGAAGCGAACGCCCAAGTGTTGACGTTTAAAGATTTAGTCGTTGACGTGCAGGCGCGCACCGTGAAAAAAGGAGACGAATTTATTGAGCTGACGAAGCGGGAATACGACTTGCTCGTCGCCTTTATGCAAAACATCAATGTCGTCTTGACGCGTGATGCGCTCCTTGACAAAGTGTGGGGATTTGACGCCGAAGTCGAGACGAACGTCGTTGACGTCTATGTCCGCTACTTGCGGCAAAAGCTTGACGAACACGATAAAGAGCGGTATATCCAAACGGTGCGCGGCACGGGATATGTGATGCGGCCATGAAGAGGGAGGCGATTCGCCGGCTTTCGCTGAAAGGGAAGCTGACCGTTTTGTCGGCCGGGGCGATTTTCATTACGTATTTTGTGTTTACGTTTTTGCAATATCATATGGTCAAACAATGGCTGCTGAAGGAAGAAGAAAAAACGATGGAACAAACGGTGGCGGAAATTGAAACCTATTACGAGGAAAAACGTAATCTATCATGGGAAGGGATTCGCCGCAGCCGCGCGTTTTTGGAAAGGTTGAATGAACGATACCAACTCATTCGCGTCACGGATGAGAAAGGAAACGTCATCGTCTCCGTTTCAAATGGGGCAGCGGTGTCGCTATCGCCGAGCGAGATGCCCGACAAGCGGAAAATGGATGAGCATTTCATCAACAATGAACGGTTTTTGCTGCTCCGTCAGCCGATTCATATCAGCAACTTGCATGGAACGATCGAAATCGCCCGCCGGCTGGCGAGGTTCCAGCAAGTGACCAACACGCTCTTTCTCATCATGACGGCGATCGGCTTTTTGGCCATGGCCGCAAGCGCTGTCGCCGGCCGGTTCGTGGCGCAAAGCTTCGTCCGGCCGTTGCAAACGCTGGCCAAAACGATGGCCGACATCAAAAACAACGGGCTGAAACGGCGCATTGATGTGCCTCCGGCGCGCGATGAAATTGCGGAACTGATGGTGATGTTCAACGGCATGATGGATGAAATTGAGCGGTCGTTCGCCATGCAGCGGCAATTTGTCGAGGATGCGTCCCATGAACTGCGCACGCCGCTCGCCATTTTGCAAGGCCATCTTTCGTTGCTGCAACGGTGGGGGAAGCACAACCCGGAGATTTTGGAAGAATCGCTTGAGGCGGCGATGAAAGAGGCGGAGCGGCTGAAGCGGCTCGTTCTCGAGCTTCTGGACTTGTCGCGCGCCGAGGCGATCACGGTGCCGGATGAGGTCGCGCCGATGGATGCCGCGGCGGCTGTCGGACAAGTCGTCAAAAATTTCCGCGTCTTGCACCCGGACTTCCAATTTCTGATTGACCAGCCGGATAAGCCGATTGCGCGCGCGGCGATGGCGAAGCATCATTTTGAACAATTGCTGTTCATTTTGCTTGACAATGCGGTAAAATATTCTCAGCGAGTGAAACAAATCGCGATTTCCTTGCGCGAGGAAGGGCCGTTTGTGACGGTCGCCGTCCGCGACCATGGCATTGGCATTCCGAAAGACGAGCTGAAAAACGTTTTTTTGCGCTTTTATCGCGTCGACAAGGCGCGCAGCCGCGAACAAGGCGGCGCCGGGCTCGGGCTTTCGATCGCCAAGGAAATCATCGATAAATACGGCGGGCAAATTACAGTGGAAAGCGAGATCGATCAAGGAACGACGGTCGAACTGGCCATTCCGAAAGCGGAATAGGAGGAGAGTGAGAGACATGGGACATTCCCATGGCGAAGAGACGGCAGGCAAAAAAGCGATTCATCACGTCGTCGAGAAGTTCCGCAAGCGCGGGGTGAAAATCGCGACATGCAAACCGCGGACGATGATGTCACTGTCATGCTTAGATGAGATCGACAAAATGAGAGGATGAATCGAAGAAAAGAAAATGGAAGCGAAACAGCGCATCATTCCGGCCATTAAAACGATGAAGCAATTTGACGCCTTTTTGTCAAGCGGTTACACGGTCGGCGTGTTGCTTGAGGTGCATATTGCCCAGTTAAAAAGCATCTTTGCCTATGCGCGCCGGCATGGCAAGGAGTTGATCATTCACGTCGACTTGGTGCAAGGGCTGAGCCATGATGAACATGCGGCGGAATACCTTTGCCAAGAGTTCCGCCCGCATGGCCTCATTTCCACGAAAGCGGGCGTCATTATGAAGGCGCGGCAAAAACGAGTCTTGGCCGTGCAACGCATCTTTTTGCTCGATTCTCATGCGTTGGAGAAAAGCTATCAGCTGATCGCCAAAACGAATCCGGACTGCATCGAAGTCATCCCGGGCGCCATGCCGCACATCATCCGCGAAGTGAAAGAACGGACGGGAAAACCGATTTACGCCGGCGGCCTCATCCGCACGGTCGACGATGTCGAGCGGGCGCTGGAAGCCGGCGCGGCATCGGTGACGACGTCAAATGAAACGCTTTGGCGCCACTACAATGGATAATGCGTTGAGCTGGTCAAATCGGCCGCCGTCTGCTACAATAAAGGTAACAAGTTAATCATCAGTCAGGAGACAAGGAGAGACCACGCATGCATGGTAGGCGTCATGCTTATCGTGTTTGCAATGGTCTCTTTTTGTCTTTTTCAAAAGGAGGAATCATGCATGACGTTCTCAAGCAAACAGCGGAGCGATGTTCTTCAAACGATGAGCGAAAAACAATATGATCTTCTCGTCATCGGCGGGGGGATCACCGGCTCTGGCATCGCCCTTGATGCCATCTCGCGCGGCATGACGGTCGCGCTTGTCGAGATGCAAGATTTCGCCGCCGGCACGTCAAGCCGGTCGACGAAGCTTGTTCACGGCGGCTTGCGCTACTTAAAGCAGTTCGAGGTGAAGCTTGTCGCGGAAGTCGGGCGCGAACGGGCGATTGTGTATGAAAACGGCCCGCACGTCACCACACCGGAGTGGATGCTGCTGCCCATTTACCGCGGCGGAACGTTCGGCAAGTGGAGCACGTCGATCGGCCTTTGGTTGTATGACCGGCTGGCCGGCGTCAAGCAAAGCGAGCGGCGCACGATGCTTAATGCCCGGCAGACGTTGGAAAAAGAGCCGCTCTTAAAGCGCGACGGCCTGATTGGCGGCGGCTATTACGTCGAGTATCGGACCGACGATGCCCGCTTGACGATCGAGGTGGTCAAAAAAGCGGTCGAGCTTGGCGTCGACGCCGTCAACTACGTCAAAGCCGAACAGTTTTTATACGACGAGCGCGGCCGCATCACCGGCGCCCGCTGCCGCGACATGATCGGCGGACGAGTGTATGACATCCGCGCCAAAAAAGTCGTCAATGCTGCTGGACCATGGGTTGATGCGCTGCGCGACAAAGACGGTTCGAAAACCGGCAAACGCCTCCAACTGACCAAAGGCGTCCACATCGTCATCGACCAAAAGCGGTTTCCGCTCAAGCAAGCCGTTTATTTTGACACCCCGGACGGCCGGATGGTGTTTGCCATTCCCCGCGACGGGAAAACGTATGTCGGCACGACCGATACATTTTATGACGATGATCCCGCTCATCCGGCCATGACCGAAGAAGACCGTGATTACTTATTGCAAGCGATTCACTACATGTTCCCGTCTGTCGGCGTCACTGCCGACGATGTCGAGTCGAGTTGGGCCGGCGTCCGCCCGCTCATCTATGAAGAAGGGAAAGACCCATCGGAAATTTCCCGCAAAGACGAGATTTGGACATCGCCATCCGGCCTCATTACGATCGCTGGCGGCAAACTGACCGGCTACCGGAAAATGGCGGAAACCGTCGTCGACCTCGTCGCCAAACAATTGGAAAAAGAAGAGGGAAACACGTTCCGCCCGTGCCAAACGAAACAGCTGCCAATTTCCGGCGGTGATGTCGGCGGCTCGCACCGGCTGCCGGTCTTCATCGCCGAAAAGGCGAAGGAAGCGGCGCGCTATGGGCTGACAGAAGAACAAGGGGCGCGGCTGGCAAAACAGTACGGCACAAATGTCGACCGCCTCTTTGCCTTAAGCAACGAGTACGACCGCTCGTCCGGCTTAACGCGCGAAACGTTCGTCCGCCTCGTCTACGCCATCGAGGAAGAAATGGCGGTCAAACCAGTCGACTACTTCATCCGCCGCACCGGAGCGCTGTTGTTTGATATTGATTCGGTCCGGCGTGAGAAAGAGGCGGTTGTTGCGTTTATGGCGCGGTATTTTGGGTGGACCGAGGAAGAGCGGGACATGTATGGGAAGGAACTCGATCAGGAACTGCGGCGTGCTGTGTTGGCGGAGGAAGGAGAGGAGTGAATGATCCTTTGAAGGAAATGATGAGCGCCTGAATCCAGGGCGCTTTTTTGATGGATTTTTTCGTAAAAATTAAGTAAAATTTAAACAAAAACAAAGCGGGGGAAGAGAATGTCAGTTGCATACAATCCGCAAACGAAGCAGTTTCATTTGCGGGCGGGAAAGGCGAGCTACGTGATGCAGCTTTTCCGCTCCGGCTATTTGGCGCATGTCTATTGGGGAAAAGCGGTGCGCGATGTTCGAGGCGCGCGGGCGTTTCCGCGGCTCGATCGCGCGTTTTCCCCTAACCCCGACCCATCCGACCGCACGTTTTCGCTCGATACGCTGCCACAAGAATATCCAGCCTATGGGAATACCGATTTCCGGGCTCCGGCGTATCAAGTGCAGCTTGAGAATGGCTCGACCGTGACCGATTTGCGCTACAAAACGCATCGCATTTTCAAGGGGAAGCCAAAGCTTGATGGGCTTCCGGCGACGTATGTTGAGCACGAACAAGAAGCGGAGACGCTTGAAATGGTTCTTGAAGATGCGCTGATTGGCCTAGAGGTCACGCTGCAGTATACGGCGTATGAAAAATGGAACGTCATCACGCGCGCGGCCCGTTTTGAAAACAAAGGCGGCGAGCGGTTGAAACTGCTGCGTGCGCTCAGTATGAGCGTTGATTTCCCAACTGCTGACTATGATTGGATCCATCTCCCCGGAGCGTGGGGGCGCGAGCGCTGGATCGAGCGGCTCCCGCTTCTGACCGGCGTGCAAGCGGCGGAAAGCCGCCGCGGCGCGAGCAGCCACCAACAAAACCCGTTTATTGCGCTCGCTGCCAAAAACGCCGATGAACACCAAGGCGAAGTGTACGGGTTCAGCTTGGTGTACAGCGGCAATTTCCTCGCCCAAATCGAGGTGGACCAGTTCCGCACTGCCCGCGTCTCGATGGGCATCAATCCGTTTGATTTTACGTGGCTATTGGAACCGGGCGAGTCGTTCCAAACGCCGGAAGTCGTTATGGTCTACTCCGATCAAGGGTTAAACGGAATGTCGCAAACGTACCACGAACTGTACCGCACCCGCCTAGCGCGCGGCGCGTTCCGCGACCGCGAACGTCCGATCTTGATCAATAACTGGGAAGCAACGTATTTTGACTTCAAAGAGGAAAAGATGATGAATATCGCCCGAACGGCGGCGGAGCTTGGCATCGAACTGGTTGTGCTGGACGACGGCTGGTTTGGCGAGCGCGATGACGACCGCCGTTCGCTCGGCGATTGGATCGTCAACCGGCGCAAGCTTCCAAACGGCTTGGACGGGCTGGCAAAACAAATAAACGAACTTGGACTCCAGTTCGGCTTATGGGTCGAACCGGAAATGGTGTCGCCAAACAGCGAACTGTACCGGAAACATCCCGACTGGTGCCTCCATGTGCCCAACCGCCCGCGCTCTGAAGGACGGAACCAGCTTGTGCTCGATTATTCCCGCCAAGACGTGTGCGACTATATGATTGAAACGATCTCGAACGTGCTTGCGAGCGCCCCCATCACTTATGTGAAATGGGACATGAACCGCCATATGACGGAAATCGGTTCGGCCGCCCTGCCGCCCGAGCGCCAGCGCGAAACGGCGCACCGCTATATGCTTGGGCTCTATCGGGTGATGGACGAGATCACCTCGCGCTTTCCGCACATTTTGTTTGAAAGCTGTTCGGGAGGCGGAGGGCGGTTTGACCCGGGGATTCTCTATTATATGCCGCAAACATGGACGAGCGACAACACTGACGCTGTCTCGCGCCTGAAAATCCAGTACGGTACAAGCCTCGTTTACCCAGTGAGCGCCATGGGCGCCCACGTCTCGGCCGTGCCGAACCACCAAGTCGGGCGGGTGACGTCGCTCAAGACGCGCGGTCATGTCGCGATGTCAGGCAACTTCGGCTATGAGCTCGATATCACGAAATTGACGGAAACAGAAAAACAAATCATCAAGGAACAAGTCGCGTTTTACAAAGATGTGCGCCGCCTCGTCCAGTTCGGCACGTTTTATCGGCTGCTCAGCCCGTTTGAAGGCAACGAGGCGGCGTGGATGTTCGTCTCGGAAGATCAGTCGGAAGCGCTCGTCGCCTACTTCCGTGTTCTGGCGGAAGCGAACGCGCCGCTGTCATACTTGCGGCTCAAAGGGCTTGACCCGAATCAAGACTATGAAATCGAAGGCCTTGGCGTCTACGGCGGCGACGAGCTGATGTATGCCGGAGTGGCCTTGCCGCACCGCTTGGGCGATTTTATCAGCATGATGTGGCGATTGAAAGCCGTTCGATGATAGGGGGAATGATGCGGCCTGAGCGGATGCATCAGCGCGAAACAAACGAATCGAACCCGGCATGTTAGATGCCGGGTTCAAACTGTTTGAGCTTCTCGATGATGCGCCGCTTCCGATAAAGCATCTTCCCGGTTTCGGCGATGTCTTCCATAAACGATTTGTTAAACAGCGAACCGAAAATGACGCCGATGATCGGCACGGCTTGAAACAGCTTTTTCCATCCGTACTGGTCGCGGAACGTCATCATCACTTCCCGCCATCCTTGCAGTTCGGAAAAGACGCGCCCGCGTTCATGGGAGAACGACGAAAGTTCGTCCAAAATCGCTTTTTTCCCGACGATGTCCGCCGCGGCAAACTGCAGGCATTTGACGACAAACACGCGCTCCTCTTTTTCCTTCGGGTCATATCCGTACACGATGGCGATCTCTTGCAGCGTTTTCAGCGCTAAGCCGAGAAGCGCTGGGATGTCCACCGCCAGCGTCAGCGCCCCGCCCATTCCAGTCGCCGCCCCTTGCAGCTGGGCGAACGTGACGCGCGCATCGATCAACTCGTCGCAAACGCGGTCCATCGTCTCGAGCGGCAAGTGCGGCACTTCGGCCAACGACGATACGCCAAGCTTGTCCAATACCTTTCCTTCATTCACCAAATATTGCCCGCCGCTTTGAATATAGCTGCCCAATTCATCAAGCAGCTGCCCGAGTTTTCGATGGATGATTTTGGGGGTCAGTTTATCGAGCACTTGAAATGGCAAGCGGCCGAGCTTTTCCCAAAACCATAGGTCTTTTTGGGAGTGTTCCCAGTGGGTGATGGTTTGGAGTTCTTGTTTCAACATCTGTCGCGTTTCCATCTCCGCTCCGCCTCCTTCCTATATTAAGGTGAATAAATGTTCAAACGATTATACGTATTAAAAAAGATTTCGTTTCGCCGTTGATCTTTAGTAAAATATTAAGTAAAATATTTACTATAAAGACTTGAAGGAGGCCCTTCCATGATCCCTACCTTAAAACAGCAATTTATCGAACTTTTCGGCGGCTTGGGCGAAGGCATCCGCACCTTTTTCGCCCCCGGCCGCGTCAATTTGATCGGTGAGCATACGGATTACAACGGCGGGCATGTGCTGCCGTGCGCGCTCGAGATCGGCACGTATGCGCTTGTCCGGCAAACGGATGAGCCGTTTGTCCGCCTTTACTCCCAAAACTTCCCGGAAACGGGAGTGATCACGGTCTCTTACGATGACTTGTCATACCGGAGCGAGCACGGCTGGGCGAATTACCCGAAAGGGATCTTGGCTGCGTTTCAAGCGTTACGTCCGCTTGAGACCGGATTGGACATTTTGTATTATGGAACGATCCCGAACGGCGCAGGACTGTCGTCATCCGCGTCGATTGAGCTCGTGACCGCGGTCATGCTCAACGAACTGTTCAGGCGCGGGCTTGACCAACTAGAACTTGTGAAAATGAGCCAAACCGTAGAAAATAAATACGTTGGCGTCAATTGCGGCATTATGGATCAGTTCGCCGTCGGCATGGGGAAACAAGATTGCGCCATCCTGTTAAACTGCCAGACGCTCGAGTACCGCTATTTGCCGCTCGTGCTCAACGATTGTTCGATTGTCATCGCGAACACAAACAAAAAGCGCGGCCTGGCGAACTCGGCGTACAACGAGCGGCGGGCGACGTGCGAGGCGGCTCTTGCGAAGCTGCAAAGCGTGCGGAACATCGCCTCGCTCGGCGAGCTGACAAGCGCGGAACTGGCCCGTTATGCACATCTTCTTTCCCCGCTTGAACAAAAACGGGCCCGCCATGCGGTGACGGAAAACGAGCGGACGCTTGAAGCCGCCCGGGCGCTTGAGCGCGGGGATCTCGTCCGCTTTGGCGAGTTGATGAAACAGTCACATTTGTCGCTGCGCAATGATTACGAAGTGACAGGCGTTGAACTCGACACGCTCGTTGAAGCGGCATGGTCGCACGAAGGAACGGTCGGGGCGCGCATGACTGGGGCAGGATTCGGCGGCTGCACGGTGAACATTGTGAAAAAGGCATGCGTTCAAGATTTCATTGAACGGGTCGGAAACGCGTATGCCGAAAAAATCGGTTATGAAGCAAGCTTTTATGTCGTTGAAGTTGGTGACGGGGCGAGAGAACTCACGGGACTGGAGGAGATGAGCCGATGATTTTGGTTTGCGGAGGGGCAGGGTATATCGGCAGCCATGCGGTGTACCGTCTGCTTGAAAAAGGGGAGCGCGTGGTCGTGGTGGATAACTTGCAGACGGGGCACCGGGAGGCGGTTCACCCTGATGCGGTGTTTTGCCAAGGCGATATTCGCGACCGCGATTTTTTGCGCGAGGTGTTTCGCCAGCACGACATTGAGGCGGTCATTCATTTTGCGGCGAACTCATTGGTCGGCGAAAGCATGGAAGAGCCGCTGAAATATTACGACAACAATGTGTACGGCACACAAGTGTTGCTTGAAGTGATGAAGGAATTTGGCGTCAAGCAAATCGTCTTTTCTTCAACTGCCGCGGTGTATGGGGAGCCGAAACAAATCCCGATCGTCGAAACCGACCCGACGGAACCGACGAACGCGTATGGAGAAACGAAGCTGGCGATGGAAAAAATGATGAAATGGGCGGACCGCGCCTATGGCATCCGCTCGATTTCGCTCCGCTACTTTAATGTCGCCGGGGCGTACGGCACGACAATCGGTGAGGACCACAACCCGGAGACGCATCTGATTCCATTGATTTTAAAAGTGCCGCTTGGCCAGCGCGAGGAAATCTACATTTTCGGCGATGACTACGACACGCCCGACGGCACGTGCATCCGCGACTACATTCATGTGCTTGATCTCGTCGATGCCCATTGGCTGGCGCTCGAGAAATTACGGAGCGGGGCAGACAGCGATGTATACAATTTAGGCAACGGCAACGGCTTCAGCGTCAAAGAAGTGATCGAAGCGGCGCGGCAAGTGACCGGACACCCGATCCCTGCCCGCGTCGTGGCGCGGCGGCCGGGCGACCCGGCGCGGCTTGTCGCTTCATCGGAAAAAGCAAAGCGCGAGCTCGGCTGGGAGCCGAAATACTTGTCCATTACGGATATCGTCGCCTCGGCGTGGGAGTGGCACAAAGCGCGGCCAAACGGCTATCGGGGTGTGTGAGCGATGGAACGAATTTGGACGGCGATTGAACAACTGATCCGTTATGCCGAGCAACGCGGCCTTTTAGCGCCGGAAGATGTGGTGTACGCGCGCAACCGCCTGCTGGCAACGCTCCGACTCACGGAATGGCAGCCGGCCGAGGTCAAGGACGTTCCCTTGGCCTCGCCGGCCCCGGTATTGGACGCTATGATTGATTGGGCGTATGAACAAGGATTGTTGGAAACGAATACCACGACCGAGCGCGATATATGGGATGCGAGACTGATGGACTGCGTCATGCCGCGGCCGTCGGAAGTGATCCGCGCCTTTTACGAGCGGTACCGCCGCAGCCCGCAGGAGGCGACGGACTGGTTTTATTCGTTGAGCCAAGCGTCCAATTACATTCAAACGGCGCGCATCGCCAACAATCAGCACTGGAAAGTGTCAACCATCTATGGAGAATTGGATATCACCATTAACTTGGCGAAGCCGGAAAAAGACCCGAAGGAAATCGCCAAATTAAAAGAGATGCCGTCATCCTCGTATCCAAAATGTGTATTATGCAAAGAAAACGAAGGGTATGAAGGAACGTGGCGTCATCCCGCCCGTTCCAATCACCGTGTCATCCCGATCACGTTATTGGATGAACAGTGGTATTTCCAATATTCTCCCTACGTGTACTATCATGAACATTGCATCGTCTTTTCCGCCGAACATGTGCCGATGAAAATGGAGCGGAAGACGCTTGAGCGCTTGCTCGATTTCGTCGAAAAGTTCCCGCACTATTTCATTGGCTCGAACGCCGACTTGCCGATTGTCGGCGGCTCGATTTTAGTGCATGACCATTTCCAAGGAGGGCGTTATCCGTTTGCGATGGAAAAGGCGGAGATCGAAGAGTGTATCCCGCTGCCATCGTTTCCGTCGGTCACAGCCGGCATTGTGCGCTGGCCGATGTCCGTCATCCGTTTGACTGGACCAAAAGAGGACGTGTTGGATGCGGCTGCCTTTTTGTATGAAACATGGCGGACGTACAGCGACCCAAGCGTCGAGATTATGGCCTACAGCGGCGATGTTCCGCACAACACGATCACCCCGATCGCCCGGCGGTGCGGCGATTTGTTTGAGTTGGACATCGTGTTGCGCAACAACCGGACGTCAGCGGAACATCCGTACGGCATTTTCCATCCGCATGAAGAATTGCATCATATTAAAAAAGAAAATATCGGCTTGATCGAAGTGATGGGGCTGGCGGTGCTGCCGGCACGGCTTGCCGTGGAACTGGAGACGCTGGCCGATTATCTCGTGCATCGGACAAAAAAAGAAGACTGGGACGAGTCGATGCATAAACATTGGGATTGGTGCGAAGCCATTCACTCGGCCTATCCGGACATCACGAAGGACAACGTCCATGACATTTTGCGGCACGAAGTCGGACAACGGTTTGTGACCGTGTTGGAACATGCCGGGGTGTTTAAGCGGGACAAGCGAGGGAAGGATGCGTTTCGCCGCTTTCTGCAGCACGCTGTGGAGCGCATGTCGTCTCTTGTTTAAATGCGGCGAAAAAACGCGTTTCATATGAAACATAAGGAAGGGATCGCAAACAGACGATGGCTACGTTAAAAGAAATCGCGGAAAAAGTCGGCGTTTCGGTCGCGACGGTGTCGCGCGTGCTTAATTACGATGCAACGCTGTCCGTTTCCGATGAAACGAGAAGGCGCATTTTTGAAGTCGCCCAAGAGCTGAACTACAAAACATTGCGGGAGCGAAGCCAGCAAGCGCGCGAATCGTTTCGCTTCGGGCTCATTCACTGGTATTCGGAGCGCCAGGAAATCGATGACCCGTATTATATGGCGATTCGCCTCGGAGTGGAAAAAGAGTGTTTTGACCGCGGCATCGAACTCGTCAAATTGTTTAAACAAAACGGTGCCTATCCGATTGAACGGATGGAGGCGCTCGATGGCATCATCGCTGTCGGAAAATTCGGGCCGAAGGAAGTCGAGGTTTTTGCCGCCGGGGCCAAACAAATTGTGTTTGTCGACTGTTCGCCTGATGAGCATCGGTTTGATTCAGTCGTCATCGACTTGCGTCAAGCGACGGTGACAGTGCTTGATTATTTGCTTCGGTTGGGGCATACGAAAATTGGTTATATCGGCGGCCGTGAATATGTCGACGAGGAAACGCCGATCCGCGATGAGCGCGAAGCGGCGTTTTACGAATATTTGTATGTCAAAGGGCTGTATGATTCCCGCTATGTATGGATCGGTGCCTTCACGGCTGAAGATGGCTATCGGCTGATGAAAGAGGCTGTTTCAGGCGGCGACTTGCCGACGGCGTTTTTCATTGCCAGCGACTCGATGGCGATCGGCGCCCTGCGTGCGCTGCATGAAGCCGGGATCGCTGTTCCGGAAGAGGCGGCGATTGTCGGATTCAATGATATTCCGACGGCAGCATTTCTTCACCCGCCGCTTTCGACGGTGAAAGTATACACAGAATTTATGGGTGAAACAGCGGTTGAGCTGCTCATCGAACGGTTGACGACGAAACGAGCGATTTGCAAAAAGGTCGTCGTGCCGACAGAGCTCGTCATCCGCTCAAGCAGCGAGGGCAACGAAAAGGGGAGCGGTCGATAAGCCGCTCCCTTCCGCATTAATGGAACTCGATATCAACGCGTTTTTTCGTTCCTGTCGTTGTTTTCGGGATATGAATGTCAAGCACACCGTTTTTGTACGTCGCGCGAATGTTTTCCGTCGCCGCATCCGCCGGCAGGGTGATCGAACGCTGGAAGCGACCAAAGAAGCGTTCGCGCCGGTGCATATGTTCTTCTCTTACATCGTGGTGGCGTTGAATCGTGCCGCTGATGGTCAACATGTTGTTCTGCACGTCAATGTGCACATCCTCTTTCCGCTCCAGCCCCGGTAAATCGCACGAAACGACGTATTCGTTGGCCGTTTCATGCATGTCGATGCGCGGCATCCAGTGCTGCTCATCCATATGAGTGAACAGCGATGGAAAATCACTAGCAAAAAAGCGGTTCATATCCCGGCGAATCGATTCCAAGTGCCGGAACGGGTCATACGGAATTAACGCCATAACTGCCATCCTCCTTAACAAGAAATGTTTGTTCGCTCAGTAGTGTGAACCGAATTCGTCTGTTTTATGTATGATTGGCTTGCAATTGTTCCATCACCGTCAAATACGCTTGAATGAGTGCTACTTTCATGCCATCCGGCAAGTCAGAAGCGGCCACCCGCTTAACGGCGTAATAAAACTTCACTTCGGACGATTGCCGCACGCGCGGATGCGTCCATTCATCGCGCAGCTCTTGCCTTATCGTTTCATACAAAAGAGTTTGGCTTTCTTGTTCATCAAGCGGTCCGGTCGTCAGCGATCGGTTCGGCCAAAGGCGGCGGTAGCCGTCAAGCAGTGCAGAAAATGGATAGGTCACGGCTGCTTCCCTCCTTAAAAAATATACATAGCGATCCTCGAGGTCTGCTCCTTGCAACATATTCTTTTTAAGAAATTATATCATACAGCAGTCGAAGCGATTCGGGAGGCCAAGTCGAATGTAGATAGT
Source organism: Geobacillus zalihae (assembly GCF_030414215.1). Taxonomy (NCBI): domain Bacteria; kingdom Bacillati; phylum Bacillota; class Bacilli; order Caryophanales; family Anoxybacillaceae; genus Geobacillus; species Geobacillus zalihae. The sequence goes on along the minus strand of NZ_CP129217.1, from coordinate 2,193,102 downwards.
GGGGGCTGGTTTCGTTTGCTGTCGTTGTAAGGCAGTCGAACCGTGGGACGCACGAGGATGGATTGGTTGACAGCCTGCCGTGGGGCGGGTGTTCCCAAAAATCTCCCACCTCTAAGCGTTAGCGTAGGTGGGAGAGCGTTCAACCTAAAAAAGTAGTTGACATAAGGTGAGATAGTGTATAAAATAAAAATCGCGCTTCGACGGAATGTCGGAGTGCAACGATCGAACAATCATGAAATAAAAAAACTATTGACAAATAGTTAACACTGCGTATAATGAATAATTGCCGCGACGAAATGAACGCGGTAATAATTAGAAGAGAATCAGTAGTTGACATTTTTGAAAGATTGTTTATAATAGTAACTGTCGTTCCTTGAAAACTGAACGAAACGAAGCGCGACGAAAAGCGGAGGTCCGCATGGGCCGAAGCAAAAGCCAATCAACTTTCTTTTGGAGAGTTTGATCCTGGCTCAGGACGAACGCTGGCGGCGTGCCTAATACATGCAAGTCGAGCGGACCGGATTGGGGCTTGCCTTGATTCGGTCAGCGGCGGACGGGTGAGTAACACGTGGGCAACCTGCCCGCAAGACCGGGATAACTCCGGGAAACCGGAGCTAATACCGGATAACACCGAAGACCGCATGGTCTTCGGTTGAAAGGCGGCCTTTGGGCTGTCACTTGCGGATGGGCCCGCGGCGCATTAGCTAGTTGGTGAGGTAACGGCTCACCAAGGCGACGATGCGTAGCCGGCCTGAGAGGGTGACCGGCCACACTGGGACTGAGACACGGCCCAGACTCCTACGGGAGGCAGCAGTAGGGAATCTTCCGCAATGGGCGAAAGCCTGACGGAGCGACGCCGCGTGAGCGAAGAAGGCCTTCGGGTCGTAAAGCTCTGTTGTGAGGGACGAAGGAGCGCCGTTCGAAGAGGGCGGCGCGGTGACGGTACCTCACGAGAAAGCCCCGGCTAACTACGTGCCAGCAGCCGCGGTAATACGTAGGGGGCGAGCGTTGTCCGGAATTATTGGGCGTAAAGCGCGCGCAGGCGGTCTCTTAAGTCTGATGTGAAAGCCCACGGCTCAACCGTGGAGGGTCATTGGAAACTGGGGGACTTGAGGGCAGGAGAGGAGAGCGGAATTCCACGTGTAGCGGTGAAATGCGTAGAGATGTGGAGGAACACCAGTGGCGAAGGCGGCTCTCTGGCCTGCACCTGACGCTGAGGCGCGAAAGCGTGGGGAGCAAACAGGATTAGATACCCTGGTAGTCCACGCCGTAAACGATGAGTGCTAAGTGTTAGAGGGGTCACACCCTTTAGTGCTGCAGCTAACGCGATAAGCACTCCGCCTGGGGAGTACGGCCGCAAGGCTGAAACTCAAAGGAATTGACGGGGGCCCGCACAAGCGGTGGAGCATGTGGTTTAATTCGAAGCAACGCGAAGAACCTTACCAGGTCTTGACATCCCCTGACAACCCAAGAGATTGGGCGTTCCCCCTTCGGGGGGACAGGGTGACAGGTGGTGCATGGTTGTCGTCAGCTCGTGTCGTGAGATGTTGGGTTAAGTCCCGCAACGAGCGCAACCCTCGCCTCTAGTTGCCAGCATTCAGTTGGGCACTCTAGAGGGACTGCCGGCGACAAGTCGGAGGAAGGTGGGGATGACGTCAAATCATCATGCCCCTTATGACCTGGGCTACACACGTGCTACAATGGGCGGTACAAAGGGCTGCGAACCCGCGAGGGGGAGCGAATCCCAAAAAGCCGCTCTCAGTTCGGATTGCAGGCTGCAACTCGCCTGCATGAAGCCGGAATCGCTAGTAATCGCGGATCAGCATGCCGCGGTGAATACGTTCCCGGGCCTTGTACACACCGCCCGTCACACCACGAGAGCTTGCAACACCCGAAGTCGGTGAGGTAACCCGCAAGGGAGCCAGCCGCCGAAGGTGGGGCAAGTGATTGGGGTGAAGTCGTAACAAGGTAGCCGTACCGGAAGGTGCGGCTGGATCACCTCCTTTCTAAGGACGAAAAGCGGAGGCTCGCGGGTCGCCGCGATGGGCAAATGTTCTTCGCCTGCAAGGGTGCTTGCACCCGGAAGGCGAAGGTTATTTGACTCCGAGCGGCGGCGAGCCGGAGCTGGACATCAGTCGTTATTCAAAGCAAATCGCGCTTCTGTTTCGTTCAGTTTTGAGGGAACGAGTCATGTTCTCTCAATGACAAAAATCGTTCCTTGAAAACTAGATAACCGGAAACGCAAAGGAAGAAGCCGAGAGCGCTGTAGGTTAAGCTAGAAAGGGCGCACGGTGGATGCCTTGGCACTAGGAGCCGATGAAGGACGGGGCAAACGCCGAAACGCTCCGGGGAGCTGTAAGCAAGCGTTGATCCGGAGATGTCCGAATGGGGGAACCCACTGTCCGTAATGGGGCAGTATCCATGCCTGAATCCATAGGGCATGGAGGGCACACCCGGGGAACTGAAACATCTTAGTACCCGGAGGAGAAGAAAGCAAACGCGATTCCCTGAGTAGCGGCGAGCGAAACGGGAACAGCCCAAACCAAGAGGCATGTCCTCTTGGGGTTGTAGGACCGCTCATTGTGGGAGTGAGAAAGGAACGGGGTAGACGAACCGGTCTGGAACGGCCGGCCAGAGAAGGTGACAGCCCTGTAGTCGAAACTTCGTTCCCTCCCGAGCGGATCCTGAGTACGGCGGGACACGGGAAATCCCGTCGGAAGCAGGGAGGACCATCTCCCAAGGCTAAATACTCCCTAGTGACCGATAGTGCACCAGTACCGTGAGGGAAAGGTGAAAAGCACCCCGGAAGGGGAGTGAAAGAGAACCTGAAACCGTGTGCCTACAAGTAGTCAGAGCGCGTTCATGCGTGATGGCGTGCCTTTTGTAGAATGAACCGGCGAGTGACGATGGCGTGCGAGGTTAAGCCGAAGAGGCGGAGCCGCAGCGAAAGCGAGTCTGAACAGGGCGAAAAGTACGTCGTCGTCGACCCGAAACCAGGTGATCTACCCATGTCCAGGGTGAAGGCCGGGTAACACCGGCTGGAGGCCCGAACCCACGCACGTTGAAAAGTGCGGGGATGAGGTGTGGGTAGGGGTGAAATGCCAATCGAACTTGGAGATAGCTGGTTCTCCCCGAAATAGCTTTAGGGCTAGCCTCGGGATGGAGAGTGTTGGAGGTAGAGCACTGATTGGGCTAGGGGCCCTCATCGGGTTACCGAACCCAGTCAAACTCCGAATGCCAACGACTTATGCCCGGGAGTCAGACTGCGAGTGATAAGATCCGTGGTCGAGAGGGAAACAGCCCAGATCGCCAGCTAAGGCCCCAAAGTGCACGTTCAGTGGAAAAGGATGTGGAGTTGCAAAGACAACCAGGATGTTGGCTTAGAAGCAGCCACCATTTAAAGAGTGCGTAATAGCTCACTGGTCGAGTGACTCTGCGCCGAAAATGTACCGGGGCTAAACGTGCCGCCGAAGCTGCGGGATGACCGTTGGTCATCGGTAGGGGAGCGTTCTAAGGGCGTTGAAGCCAGACCGGAAGGACTGGTGGAGCGCTTAGAAGTGAGAATGCCGGTATGAGTAGCGAAAACAGAGGTGAGAATCCTCTGCGCCGAAAGCCTAAGGGTTCCTGAGGAAGGTTCGTCCGCTCAGGGTTAGTCGGGACCTAAGCCGAGGCCGAAAGGCGTAGGTGATGGACAACAGGTTGAGATTCCTGTACCACCTCCTTCCCGTTTGAGCGATGGGGGGACGCAGGAGGATAGGGCGAGCAGGCGGCTGGAAGAGCCTGTCCAAGCCGCAAGGCTGATCCGTAGGCAAATCCGCGGATTGTAAGGCCAAGCGGTGATGGCGACGGAGTCATCCGGAAGTCCCCGATTTCACACTGCCAAGAAAAGCCTCTAGCGAGGGAAGAGGTGCCCGTACCGCAAACCGACACAGGTAGGCGAGGAGAGAATCCTAAGGCGCGCGGGAGAACTCTCGTTAAGGAACTCGGCAAAATGACCCCGTAACTTCGGGAGAAGGGGTGCTCGTTTGGGTGAAGAGCCCGAACGAGCCGCAGTGAAAAGGCCCAAGCGACTGTTTATCAAAAACACAGGTCTCTGCGAAGCCGAAAGGCGACGTATAGGGGCTGACACCTGCCCGGTGCTGGAAGGTTAAGGGGAGCGCTTAGCGGAAGCGAAGGTGCGAACCGAAGCCCCAGTAAACGGCGGCCGTAACTATAACGGTCCTAAGGTAGCGAAATTCCTTGTCGGGTAAGTTCCGACCCGCACGAAAGGTGTAACGACTTGGGCGCTGTCTCAACGAGAGACCCGGTGAAATTATACTACCTGTGAAGATGCAGGTTACCCGCGACAGGACGGAAAGACCCCGTGGAGCTTTACTGCAGCCTGATATGGAATTTTGGTATCGCTTGTACAGGATAGGTGGGAGCCTGGGAAGCCGGAGCGCCAGCTTCGGTGGAGGCGGCGGTGGGATACCACCCTGGCGGTATTGAAATTCTAACCCGCACCCCTTAGCGGGGTGGGAGACAGTGTCAGGCGGGCAGTTTGACTGGGGCGGTCGCCTCCCAAAAGGTAACGGAGGCGCCCAAAGGTTCCCTCAGAATGGTTGGAAATCATTCGGAGAGTGCAAAGGCACAAGGGAGCTTGACTGCGAGACGGACAGGTCGAGCAGGGACGAAAGTCGGGCTTAGTGATCCGGTGGTTCCGCATGGAAGGGCCATCGCTCAACGGATAAAAGCTACCCCGGGGATAACAGGCTGATCTCCCCCAAGAGTCCACATCGACGGGGAGGTTTGGCACCTCGATGTCGGCTCATCGCATCCTGGGGCTGTAGTCGGTCCCAAGGGTTGGGCTGTTCGCCCATTAAAGCGGTACGCGAGCTGGGTTCAGAACGTCGTGAGACAGTTCGGTCCCTATCCGTCGCGGGCGCAGGAAATTTGAGAGGAGCTGTCCTTAGTACGAGAGGACCGGGATGGACGCACCGCTGGTGTACCAGTTGTCCCGCCAGGGGCACCGCTGGGTAGCTATGTGCGGACGGGATAAGCGCTGAAAGCATCTAAGCGTGAAGCCCCCCTCAAGATGAGATTTCCCACCGCGTCAGGCGGGTAAGATCCCTCGAAGATGACGAGGTCGATAGGTCCGAGGTGGAAGCGTGGCGACACGTGGAGCTGACGGATACTAATCGATCGAGGGCTTGACCTATAAGCGGCTTCTTCCGACGGTTATCTAGTTTTGAAGGAATGAATTCTTCTCATGATGCGGAAGTAGTTCAGTGGTAGAACACCACCTTGCCAAGGTGGGGGTCGCGGGTTCGAGTCCCGTCTTCCGCTTTTCCATCATGCGCTCGTAGCTCAATTGGATAGAGCATCTGACTACGGATCAGAAGGTTAGGGGTTCGAATCCTCTCGAGCGCGTTTATTAACTAACTTCAAAAAAAGATATTGACAAAAAAAACAATTAGCGATTATATTTTTATTGCAGTCGTTTCTAAGACAAGTCCTAATGATATTGATCATGCGGGTGTAGTTTAATGGTAAAACCTCAGCTTCCCAAGCTGAAGTCGTGGGTTCGATTCCCATCACCCGCTTTCCTTTATTTTATCGTGAATATTGTGGAGTATGCTCTGTTGATGATGCTCCAGCAACTTGGCAGGATCGAGCAACGAGCAATAGCTTCTTTGGAACAACTATGAGTTGCCCCGACGCATCGGGCTTCTTCGAGTAAGCTTGTAGAGGAAGGGGCAGCGGAAATAATGAGAGTGTCGTGATTGCTATGTCCCAGTAGCTCAGGAGGATAGAGCAACGAGCAAAGGCTTCTATGAAACAGCTGCGAGTTGTCCCGACGCATCAAGCTTCCTTGAGTAGGCTTGTAGAGGAAGGGACAGCGAGGATATTGGAGTTTCCTAATGGATTGTGTCCCAGTAGCTCAGTAGGATAGAGCAGCGGCCTTCTAAGCCGTCGGTCGGGAGTTCGAGTCTCTCCTGGGACGCCATTTCCATACGAAAAGAACGCGCAAAAGGGCGCTGGAACGAAGTTCCCTGATCGCTAAGTCTATGTGCGAGAGGGGAATTTTTTATTTGGCTAGGGAGCAGACAGCAAGGGATATGGGAGTGTTCTTATTGATGATGTTCCAGTAGCTCAGTAGGATAGAGCAACGAGCAAAGGCTTCTATGAAAAGGCTGCGAGTTGCCCCGACGCATCGGGCTTCTTCGAATCGGCTTGTAGAGGAAGGGGCAGCGGAATAATGAGAGTGTCATGATTGCTATGTCCCAGTAGCTCAGTAGGATAGAGCAGCGGCCTTCTAAGCCGTCGGTCGGGAGTTCGAGTCTCTCCTGGGACGCCATTTCCATACGAAAAGAACGCGCAAAAGGCGCTGGAACGAAGTTCTCCGATCGCCAGGGAAGAAGATTGATTCCATGTGCGAGAGGGGAATTTTTTATTTGGTTATAAGAGCCGACAGTGGGAATATTGGCGTGTTCTGTCGATGATGTCCCAGCAGCTCAGTAGGATAGAGCAACGAGCAAAGGCTTCTATGAAACAGCTGCGAGTTGCCCCGACGCATCGGGCTTCTTCGAATCGGCTTGTAGAGGAAGGGGCAGCGGAATAATGAGAGTGTCATGATTGGTATGTCCCAGCAGCTCAGCAGGATAGAGCAACGAGCAAAGTCATCTTCGAAATGGCTCCGAGTTGCCCCGACGCATCCATCTTCTTCGAGTAAGCTTGTAGAGGAAGGGGCATCGGCCCTAAGCCGTCGGTCGGGAGTTCGAGTCTCTCCTGGGACGCCATTTACATACGGAAGGAACGCACGAAGTAGCGTGAAAAAAAGTCTCCTATTGCGAGCGCCGGATCAGAGGGCGCTGTGATAGGAGACTTTCGTTTTTTGATTAAACATATACGGCGAAATCGCACGGAAATCAATCTCCTATCGCGGTTTAGCTGAATTGTGATGGGAGATTTTTTTCTTCCGTACGCAATAGAACCTCTATTTGTCTGGGCCGGGCTTGCCGACCTTTCTCTCTTTTGGCATCGCACGCTTACTGCGATCGCAGAAGCATTTTCTCGTTAATGGAACAGCTGTGTTTTGTCTCGCAAATGAAAACAAATTGAAACGTTCCTTTCGGCGAAAGTTTGTTAAAATGTATAGGATAGAAATAAAATTCGAAAACGTGCCATACAATGAACATGCATGGCAAATATACGAGTCAGGTGATCGACATGGGGTTTGAACAGCAACTTGTTCATAAAACATTTTACGAGACGCTCGTCGAGGCGGGGGAACGCGACGTTGTCAGCGCGCTTGGCGATATGTTTTTCACGGCGCATCGGGATGGCGCGGATTTGTCGTCGATTCGCTTTGCCCAAGGGGAAGTGTATTTCCACCGCCGCGACTATGAAGCGGCCATTTTTAAATGGGAACAAGTCCATCACGACGATTTGCGCCCGTGGGCGCAAAAAAATATCGCCGACAGCTACTATGAGCTTGGACGGCTCGAGCTGGCCGAGGAGCTGTACCGTTCGATTGAGACGGAAAGCGAAACGTTGCATGCGGAAATCATTTTGCGCCTGTTTTCGCTCTACCGTGAGTTGGGGGAAAACGCGAAAGCGGATGATATGATTAAGCGCGGCGTGACGTTGTATCCGGATTATCCGAACATGACCGAATGGGCGCGCGCCTTTTTCGAGGAGCAAGGTGATTGGGAAAGCGCCCTCGAGCTTGCTTTAGGAGAGGCGGTGCGGACGTCGGCGCGCCGCTGGGCGGACATCTTGACCGGTTATGTGGAACAAGGACATGCGAGAGTGATGGCGCCTGCGCGGTTTTCACGCTGCCTGGCGCTGTTGTACGAAACGGATCGGGTGAAGTTTGAACGGCTTGTGCAGGCGCTATGGAACGGTTATCGGGATGGTGACCTCTATTTTTCGTGGCTCGCAGAGTGGAACCGCCTCTATGATGAGTTGTCGATCGGCCGCGACTACGACTGGAAGCGAATTCCCGGCCTTTTAGGGGAAGCCTATGCAGGATTGATGAAAGGGCCGTACCGATTGAAAGAGTTGGTGGAAGTGGTGCCACCGCTTGTCAAAAGCTGGGTGAGTTTAGCCGACGGTCCGGAGACAGCGGTGGCCGCGGCTGCCTTGTTGGCGTGGAGCGAGAAATTTCCTGAGGCGTTTGAAGAAGAGATGGTCAACGACGCCGCTAAGCGGCTCGTCCATGCGAAACGGCAAGCTGGGGAAGCGGGTGTGTCGCTATTTGAAGAAATTGCCGATTGGGCGGAAGAGCAGCGGGCGGGCTCGCATTTCCGCTTCCGCTGGTTCGTGCGGCAACTGTCCGATTCGCGGACGCATTTCGTTTTGGTCGCTGGGGCGTCGCGCCATGAGCGGCTGGCGTTTTTGCGGACGTTGGTCGGCGAGGCAGCGTTGGCGGCGCCATCTGCGCCGGTGCTGGCGTGGAGAAACGGCGGGGAGATGGAAGTGGCGAAAATCAGCGACGACCAGTTTACCGTTTTTTCGAGCATTGACGAATTTCAACAGGCAACGGGCGGCCGCGGAAGCCGATTCTCCGATGACGCTGTCATTGAATGCACGGCGCCGTTTTCACTCGTGCCGCAAGGGATTGTCTTGTTGGATATCGGCCCGCTCGGTGGACGCGCTTCATCCGACCATGAAGCGCTTGTGTCGTTTTCGCTTGCTGACAGCATTCTTTTTCTTCTCAACGGTGAGGATCCGTTTTCCAGCGCCGATGAACAGTTGATGCTGCAGCTTCGCGAGCGGGCGCCGTCTGCGCCGATGTGCGTTTTGCTTCCTCCGGGCGATGGGATGGTGGATGAAGAGGAGACGGCGAGAATCGTTGAGGAAGTGGAAGCGCACGTTCGTACGATCGTTCCGGAAGCCAATGTCATGGTCTATTCGCCGCATGCGCCAAGCCGCAAGCAACAGCAAGCCCTCGTCGGCTGGCTTGAGGAGATGCGCCGATGCGTGTCCCCTGTCCGCCGCGAGGAAGCGATTTTAACGACGATCCGCCAGTTCATCGCTCATTTGTTCCGGCAGCGAGCCGAGGCGGAAAGTCGACTGGAGGAGCTGGTCGTATGGAAAAAAGAAATGGCGGCCAAACTGAGCGGCGCCATTCATCAGCTTGGCGACCTGCAAGAGGAGAAAACGGCCAAAACGGCAAAGTCGTTCCACACCGTCTTGGCGGAAATGCGGGGCGAGCTGTTGACGGCGATTCCCGATCTGTTGCGCAGCATGGCGGATCTTGTGAGCGAAGAAAGCGATTTTTCCCGCTTGCATCTTGAATTGAACGACAAAGCGAACGAACGGCTTCGCGCTTACCTTGATGAAGAGGCGCTGCCAAAGCTGCGCCGCGCCATGGAACAGTGGATTGCAGCGACGGAAGACGAATTCAACGAATGCCAGGTGTTTTTGCATGAAATGGGCGAAGGGTTTAACGCCATGTTCGGCCAGGAACGGCTCAAGCTCGAATGCGATTTTCGCATTCTCGCCGATTGGCGGCGCGATACGGATCGGTTGATCAACGGGGTGCAAGTGGGCAAGGTGAACGTTTTCTTGCGGAGAACGCCAAGCCAGCTGCTGTTGAAAGGGGCGGGCAAACTGCTCGGCGCCTTTGCGCAAAACAAGGCGATGCTGGCGCAAAAGTATAAGCAGTTGATCCAGACGCAAGATTACGCTGAGGCGGTGGAGGCGATCATCCAGCAGTTGCTGCTGCCGTTTGAATGGTTTGCCAAATCGCTTGAGCGTGATGTCACTCAATTTTTCCATGCGCCATTGACGGCGCTCGATGAAACGTTGAAACGGCTGGAGCTGGAGATCGCTGCCCAGGAAGGCGAGCTCAAACATATGCGCAAAAACCCTGAGGCGTACCGCGACCCGCTCGTGCTCTTTGGCATTCGTTTGCGGCAATGCGAGCAGCTGGCGCAGGCGGCATCTGCCGCTGTGCAATTGCTGCAGGACGAAAACAAACCAATCAGTTCGGTCTAATGGTTCCGTGCAAAACCGTGCTTGAACGGAATAAGGCTGCGCCAACGGTCGGGTCTGGCCGCTCGTTTGGCGCAGCCTTATTGTTTAGAGCTGGTGAAACCGATTACGCCAGTTCGAATGCCCAGTTGCCGCTGCGGAAAATCGGCTCGCGCTTCCCGTCTTTCGTCACGCCGTCAATGTTCAGATCAGCTGAGCCGATCATAAAGTCGACGTGGACGAGGCTGTCGTTGACGCCGCGGCGGTCGAGTTCGTCTTTGGACAATGAAGCGCCGCTCTTGATATTGGTCGGATACGCCTTGCCGAGCGCCAAATGGCAAGCGGCGTTTTCATCAAACAGCGTGTTGTAAAAAATGAGATTGGACAGCGACACCGGCGATTGGTGCGGCACGAGGGCGACTTCCCCGAGGCGGCGCGCGCCGTCATCGGTGTCAAGCAAGTGCTTAAGCGTCTCATATCCTTGTTCGGCGCTGAAGTCGACGACTTGACCGTCTTTGAACGTGAGCGTAAACCCATCGATCACGTTGCCGTTGTAATTGAGCGGCTTCGTGTTGCGCACCGTGCCGTTGACGCCGTCTTTATGCGGCATGGTAAACACTTCTTCGGTCGGGATGTTGGGATTGAAGCGCACGCCGCTTTGACTCGTCGCCGCGCCGCCGTGCCAGACGTGCCCGTCGACGAGCTCGACTGTGAGATTGGTGCCGGGCGCTTCGTAAACGAGTTGTTTGTATTGCTTGTTGTTTAAGTAATCGACGATGCGGGCGAGCCGGTCGTTATGTTCGCGCCAGGCAGCGATCGGATCGTCATGATCGATGCGGGTGATGCGGAAAATCGCTTCCCATAATTTGTCGATGGCTTCTTCATCGCGCAGATCGCCAAATACTTTTTGCGCCCACGCCGGTGTGGGGACGGAAATGAGCGACCAGCAGTTCCGGTCGGCCATAATGGCGCTCCGATAGTTGGCGAGCGCTTGCGCCGCTGTTTTATTGGCGGTCGCGATCCGCTTTGGATCGACGTCTTTTAACAAGTCCGGATTCGGGGCGTAAATGGATAAAAAGGCAGCGCCTTGTTCGGCGAGTTCTTCCATCGCTCTTGCCCGCCACATCGGATATTCGGAAAACGCTTCCTCTGGGGCGTGGTGAAATTTAATGTATGTAAGCGCCTCGTCGTTCCACTCGACATACACATGCTTTGCCCCGGTTTCGTACGCCGTTTTGGCGATTTTGCGGACGAGCGGCGCCGCCTCGAGCGGGGCGTTGACGAACAGCGTCTGCCCGGGCTGAATGTTCACCCCGACTTTCACCGCCAGTTCGGCGTATTTGTCCAATTCCTTCTCCCAACGGTTCATCTTCCTCACTCCTTTTTTGGACTGACTCATCTCCACTTTATTATAATTCCCACCGCCTCGCAACTTAGGGAGCTTTACATGTGGATGCTGTCCGGACGAGAGCGAAACGTTCCGATGTAGGACGCGCCTCATATTGGAATAATAGGATGGGTTGACACATATGTAAAGAGTAAAGAAGGTTCCATGGTGAAGACCACCAACTGTCGTTGTCACCGGCACTATCGTCGCAGCCTGATGATAGTGCCATTTTTATGAAAAGGGGGTGGGATGGCGGAGCAAAAAGAGAGGGACGGACTGACAGATCAGGTGTGCGCCTGTGCAAAACCATACCAAACAGGGAGGAACAGCGATGAATGGCATCATCTTGGCGGAACTCGTGCTGTATTGTCTTGTGATGGCGGCGCTTGGCTATTGGTATGGGAAAAAGGAGATGAGCCATTCCGACTTTTTGCTTGGTGGAAAAAAACTTCCCGGTTGGGCGCTCGCGTTTTCCGAGCGGGCGACAGGCGAATCGGCATGGCTGCTGCTTGGCTACACCGGATTCGTGTTTGCGAGCGGCCTTTCTGCCATTTGGGTGGCTGTCGGTATTGTCATCGGCATTGTGTGCGCCTGGCTCTTTTTAGCCGATCGTTTCCGCCAAGAGGCGGAGCGGTACGGAGCGCTGACCTTGCCGGGCTATTTGGCCAAGCGGTTCGGCGCTCACGGGCGGACGATTTTGTGGCTTTCGACGGTCCTTATTTTCAGTTTTATGATGTTTTACTTCAGCGCGCAAATTGCGGGAGCGGGCAAGACGCTGTTTGCGGTGTTTCATATCGACCCGAAGCTTGGGATGGTCATCAGTGTGGCGATTGTCATCATTTTGTCGTACACCGGTGGATTTGTCAGCGTCGTCTGGACGGATATGATTCAAAGTGTGCTCATGTTGGCCACGCTCGTCATTTTGCCCATTGTGGCGCTCGTGGAAATTTATAGCGGCGGGTTGTCGATCAGTGAAGCGCTCCATCACGCGAAACCGGGCCTCGACTCATGGACGGGGGGAGTGACCGGTGTTGCGCTTGGGCTATTGTTGTTTAACAATTTCGCCTGGTTTTTCGGCTACCTTGGCGGCCAGCCGCAACTAAGCGTCCGCTTCATGGCGTTAAAAGACGCCCGCGAAGCGAAAACGGCGAAGACGGTCGCCATCATCTGGACGCTGTTGGCGTATGGCGGCGCCTTTTTGATTGGTCTGGCGGCGGTCGCGCTTTATCAAAATCAATCTTTCGCCGATGTTGAAACGGTGTTGCCGCACATGGCGCTCGATTTATTGCCGCCGTGGCTCGCGGGAGTGCTTTTGTCGGGTATTTTGGCCGCCATCGTGACAACGGCCGATTCGCAGCTGCTGGTGATCACGAGCTCCATCAGCGAAGATATTGTCCGCCGCTCGCTGCGCCTCCGCCTGTCGGAAAGGCAGCTTGTCGCGCTTTCCCGCGCGGTGGTGGTCATCGCCGGGCTGCTTGGCTTGGTGCTGGCGATGACATCTGAGTCGCTTGTGTATTTCATTGTCAGTTGGGCATGGGCAGGGATCGGCTGCACGTTGTCGCCGGCGATTTTGCTCTCTTTCTTCTGGAAGCGGTATTCCGGCGTCGGCGTCATCGCAACGATTGTGGCCGGTTTTGTCAGCACGGTCATTTGGATTTCTTCTCCGCTTGAGGCCATCGTTAGCTCGCGGTTTACGACATTTGCCATTGCGCTGGCGGCCGGGGTGCTGTTTAGCCTGTTGTTCCCTGACCGGCAACGGACGAAGTAGCCTGCCACGCGGCTGATACGGATGCCTCCCCCGCGCGTCAGGGGGAGGCATCGCCGTCATGGCTGTTCGCTGTCCAAAAACTGACGCACGATCTCGGCGCATGCCTCTCGGTCGTACCGGTGGTAGAACGTCGTTGCAAACCGAGCCGGATCGCCGAAGAAAAACCGCTCATACAGCGTTTGCCGCGTCCCGAAGGCGCTCATCGCCATATCCCAGGCGAAGCGGAACAGCCGCACCCGTTGTTCGGCGGGAAGCGTCGCCGCTTGCAAGTACCGATCCAAATCTGGACGGAGCGGGGAAGAAAAGTCCGCTTCCGTCGGCAGGCAGACAAGCCCGCTGGCGCCAAGCAGCTGAATGATGTCGGCAAAGCGTGGATACAGGCGCTGGTATAAAAAGGCAGCAGCGTAAAGCGGGGCGGCGTCCGGCACCATTGTGCCGCGCCGGTCTGGTTTGGCATGGAGTTCCGAGGCAAGGAGCATTCCCCTGAGCGCCTCCAAAGCAGCGGCGATTTCTCCGATTTTTTCCTGCACATGCTGGTACCCGCCGATTTGGATCGCCTCGCTAAGCAGTTCCACCGCCCCAAGGAAAAACTCGGTTTTGACAATGCGCCGCGCCAACACTTGATGCAGCAGCATAATGGACAGGTGGGTTTCCTCATCCAGTTCTTTGGCAAGCCAGGCGTTTTTGTAGAAAAATACCCGGTCCCAGGGCACAAGCACTTCATCGAATACGACCATGGCATCGATTTCATCAAAGCGCGAGCCAAGAGGGGCGTCAAACGACGAAGTTCCTGCAGCCAACGGCGGCCGGCAAACGAACTTCAGCCCCGGCGTATTGCTCGGGATGGAAAAGGCGTACATGTATTCATCGCCAAGAAGCGTCCCGCCGGCCGGCAAAACGAGCAGTTCATCGGTCATGCCGCCTTGGGTGGCGAGCAGGCGGGCGCCTTTGATGAGGAGTCCGTCCGCTGTTTCACGGACGACTTTGGCGGCGATCGGCCCGCCGTCTTCTTCCATATAGCCGAGGGAGCGGTTCACTTGCGGATTGACGAACGTATGGGTAAAGGACAAGTCATTGGCGACCGCCCGCTCATATAGACGCTCGATATGCTCGGCATAGGACGGGTGCTGCTGTCCAAAAAAGTCAGCCGCAGAGGCAAGTGCCATCACCGCGGTATTCATGTAATCAGGAGAGCGCCCCATCATCCCGGCGGTCAGGCGTGCCCATTCCTGAAACGCCAAGCGCCGGTGTTCGAGATCTTCTTTTGTCATCGGCCGCAAAAACGATGCGCCGGCCAGTTCCCCCGTTGATGTGTGGAATGTCAGCACCGGCTGCTTCGTTGGGTCGTGCTGGGCATCGTATAGACGCGCCTGGCTTCGGATCGCGCCGGCGAAGGCCGGGTGCTCCGACAACTTTCCCACGACCCGCTCGCCGTTGATCCATACATTGGACCGAAGATGGTCAATGCGCTCGATATATTGGGTTCCGTTAATAATGGCCATAGTTTCCATCCCCTTTTTCCGTAAAAGCCGTTTATGACCATTGTATGCGCGCCTAGGAAAAAGGGGAGGGATTCATTCACGGACGAAACAGGCTACTTCCGTCCGGTTGCGCCCGTTTTGCTTGGCCCGATAAAGCGCCTGATCGGCAAGGGAAAGAAGGGACTCCGCGCCTTCATTTGGCTGTGGGACGGCGACGGCGGCTCCGACGCTGACCGTAACAACACAAGCAGCAGGGGAGGAATCGTGCGGAATGGCGAGCCGTTCGACGTTTGCCCGCACCGCCTCAGCGGCAGCCGCTGCTTCGGACGGCGAAGTGTGCGGCAAAATGACGGCAAATTCCTCACCCCCATAGCGCGCTGCCGTCCCGCCGTATTGCTTGGCTGTTTGTTCAAGCGACAAGGCGACTTTGCGCAAACAGTCGTCCCCGCATTGATGGCCGTACGTGTCGTTGAACCGTTTGAACGCATCGATGTCGACCATCATGACGGCAAACGGCGCTTTCTGCCGCTTTGTGCGTTCCCACTCGCTGGCGAGGCGCTCATCGAATGAACGGCGGTTGGCGATGCCGGTCAATCCGTTTTCCTATGGATAAAGACCTAATGCTTAATATTGTGAATGGATCTCGTAGTCATAATTCCACCATAACTTTTTGAATATATTGTGAAATGGTGAGCAAATATGCTCCGCCAGACGAAAAAAACGATTAAGATAAAAGTGTAAAGAACATTTTCTAAAACGAAAGGGGAGAAATACGATGGTTGTCAAATGGTTGCGCGAGCACGTCACAGCGTCGTGGTTGATGATGGTGTTCCGGTTGTATTTAGGGTATGAGTGGGTAATGGCGGGATGGGGGAAAATCACGCAAGGGTTTGACGCCACCGGATTTTTAAAAGGAGCGTTGGCGAAAGCCGCTGGGGAACATCCGGCCGTGCAAAGCTGGTGGGCGGCGTTTATCGAACACGTGGCGTTGCCGAATGTCGGATTGTTCAACGTTCTTGTGCCATGGGGTGAATTTCTCGTCGGGATCGCGCTCATTCTCGGATTGTTTACGACGTTTGCCGCCCTCATGGGAGCTGTGATGAACTTCGCCTTCATGTTCTCAGGCACGACGAGCACGAACCCGCAAATGGTGCTTCTTACCGTCTTTCTCCTCGTCGCCGGGGCCAATGCGGGACGCTGCGGTTTGGACCGTTGGGTGTTGCCATATCTCCGCCATTGGTGGATAAATAAAACGCATCGTCCACACCGTCCGGCTACGGCGCATCAATGACCGCCATCAAGCCGCGTAAGCTGCGCCGGGCTTTCCTCCTTTTCCGAACGGCCGCTCCTTCTCCAACGTGGAAGGGGGTGGTCGTTTGCCGCGTCGGATAAAATGATTGGCTGTTCGAGAAAGGAATTTGGCGAATGACGGCGAAATGATATGCATATGGATGAAGCAGGAGACATGAACAAGTATTTGAAAGCGTTTTCTGCAAGGTAACATACTAACCGTTCAGTATTTTTTATAAGGGATGGTGAAACGAATGAATGAAACACGCCCATACTGGCCGAGCGGGCTGCCGAAGGAACTCCGCTATGAGCTCGGCGAACAGCCGCTCTATGGCTATTTGCGCCATCGCGGCGAACGCGAGGAAAACGAGCCGGCGTACATTTTCTATAACAAGGTGATCACGTGGGGAACCTTGCTCGATCACGTTCACCGTTTTGCCCGCTATTTGCGGGAAAAAGGGGTGGGGAAAGGAAGCTATGTCGCTTTGTACATGCAAAACTGCCCGCAATACATCATCGCTCACTTTGCCGTTCAGCAGCTCGGCGGCATTGTCGTCCCGCTCAACCCGATGTACCGCGAATCCGAGCTCGCCTATTTTTTCGCTGAAGTGCCGCTTGCCGGCATCATCGCCGGAGAGGAAGGAGTGCCGCGCGTTCGACAAGCGGAACAACAAACAGCGCCGTTGTCGTTTACCGTATCGTGCCATTACGGCGAGTACCCTGATCCATCTGGAGAGATCCCACTTTGCGAGGAGGTGCTGCAACCGAAGCAGGCGTGTGAAGGCGTGGATGAGTTCGCCGCCATCATCGCCGCTTATTTGCCGTTTGATGAAGCCGCCCCTATTGACTTATGGAACGATGTCGGGCTGATCATTTTTACCTCAGGGACGACCGGACGGCCGAAAGGAGCGATGCTGACATACGGCAACGCGCTGTTTAAGACGGCTACATCCGCGCAGGCGAACCGGCTGACGGAAAAAGCGGAAGTGCTGATGGCCCATTCGCCGCTTTGCCATATTGCCGGGATGGTGATGGGGTTGAATACCCCGGTGTATACCGGCCACCCGTGCGTGCTGTTCACCCGCTTTGACCCGTTGGCGACGATCAAGGCCATCGAAACGTACAAGGTGACCGCCTGGTACAGCATCGCGCCGATGAACGCTGCTATATTGCAAGTGCTGCCTACGACTTCGGCTGATGTGTCAAGTTTAAAGCGCAATTTGGCCACCAGCTTCGGTCTGCCGGTGACGAAAGACCTTGCCGAGCGGTGGGCGGAAGCGACCGGCGGCTGCCTGTTGTACGAAGCCGCCTACGGGTTGAGCGAGACGCATACGTGCGACACGTTTATGCCGGATGACCGTGTGAAATTTGGATCGTGCGGCATCCCGACATATGAGACGGACATTCGCATCATCGACCCGGAAACGAAACGGGAGCTTGGGCCTGGGCAGTCGGGGGAAATTGTCGTCAAAAATCCAGGTGTCTTTAAAGGCTACTTCCGGCGCGATGACGCGACGAACGAGACGCTGAAAGACGGGTGGGTGTACACGGGCGATATCGGGTATGTTGATGAAGACGGCTATTTGTATTTCCAAGGGCGGTTGAAAGAAATGATCAAAGTGTCCGGCTACAGCGTCTTTCCGGAAGACGTCGAGGCGCTGTTGAACGAACATCCGGCCGTCAAGCAATGTGCGGTCATCGGCGTGCCTGACCCGATGAAAGGGGAAGTGCCGAAAGCGTTTGTCGTGCTTCATGATTCGCGCAAAGGAAAGGTGGCGCCGTCTGAGTTGATCGAATGGGCGAAAGCGCATATGGCGGCGTTCAAGTATCCGCGTTATATCGAATTCATCGATGAATTGCCGGCGACGCCGTCAGGCAAAGTATTGCGAAAGCTGCTTCCAAGAGAATAAATATAGCGGCGGAGTTTGGCGCGGGCCGCCCCGCCTTTTCCGAAAAAAAGGGGGGATCACGGTGGACAATTTGCGGCAATTAACAGACGAACTGATGGCGAAAAAAGCGCGCGCCGTGTTGGGCGGCGGCGAAGAGAAAATCGCCAGGCAACATGAAAAAGGGCTGCTGACGGCCAGGGAGCGGATCAGCTTGCTTGTGGATGCAGGAACTTTTATCGAGTTCGGACAGCTGAACACATCCGATCAGCCCGGCTTGGAAGAAACGACGTACGGGGATGGACTTGTCGCCGGCATCGGCAAAGTGGACGGCCGCCCGGCGGTCATCATCGCCGGGGATAAGACGGTGCTCGCGGGAACGGAGGGGAGCGTTCATTTGCGCAAGTCGCGGCAAATGCATGCGCTGGCCGTAAGAAACGGCTTGCCGATGTTTTTTCTCCATGAAGGCGGCGGGTTGCGCATGCCGGATGGGATGGGCTCGGACGGGATCAGCGACAAATTGTTTCCTCGCGAGCTGCTCACCCACCACCGGCAAGTGCCGACGATGGCGGCAATTTTGGGGGACAGCTACGGCGGGCCGACATGGACGGCGGTCAGCTGCGACTTTGTCACGCAGCTGAAGGGGACGTGCATGGCGATCGCTGGACCGCGCATGCTTGAGTTGGCCAACGGGCAGCGCGTCGCGCCGGAAGAGCTCGGCGGCGTCGACATCCACCATCAATACACCGGACAGATTGACGCCGATGGCAAGACAGAGGCAGAATGCATTGGGCAACTAAAAAGGTTTTTTTCGTACATGCCGCAAAACGCGAACGAGCGGCCGCCGCTGCGGAAGACGGACGATGATCCATACCGGATGGTGGAGGAAGTGTTTTCGATTTTGCCGGACAGACGAAGCCGCGTCTATGATATGCGGCGAATCATCGCCTGTCTTGTCGATGACGGCGATTATTTTGAGTATCAGAAATCATTCGGCAAAGCGCTGATCGCCGCTTTGGCGCATCTAAACGGCCATGTCGTCGGCATCATCGCCAATCAGCCGAGCCAATATGCGGGGGCGCCCGGGCCGCAGGAATGTCAAAAGGCGACGGAATTCATTTGCTTGTGCGACTCATACCATATTCCGCTCATCTTTTTGCATGACACACCGGGGTTTCGCATCAGTGTCGAGGCGGAAAAAGCGAAAATGGCGACGAAAATCATGGTGTGGAATCAGGCGCTGGCGCTATCCACTGTCCCGAAAATCTCCGTTGTCATCCGCAAAAGCATCGGCGCGGCGTACGGCAATATGTGCGGGCCGGGGATGGGAGCGGATGTTGTTGTCGCTTGGCCGAGCGCGGAAATCAATTTCACCGGTCCGGAAGTCGGCGTCAACGTCGTATACGGCCGCGAACTTGAACGCGCCGACCACCCGCACGAGCGGCGTCAGGAGCTGCTCAAGCAGTGGTCGTTTGACAGCTCGCCGTATGGAGCGGCGCGCAAACATTTGATCGATGACGTCATCCATCCAGCAAAGACGCGGAAATTCCTTTGCCAGACACTTGAATATTTGCTGACATCGAAGCGCGAAAAAAGCGAGCGGCTGCTCGCCGCTTGGCCGACGGGGGTTTAATGGAAGTTAATGGGGAATCCCCCTCCGCCAGTGGCGGAGGGGGTGGCGCTGGGCTGTTTCTCTTTCATCGAGGGGCAGCGGTCGGATGCCGCATGTGAGAGGTGAAAAGTCGAAAAATACATTGACAATCCAATGGAAATGGAATATTCTTTAATTAGAAAGATGTCTAAATATCGAATGTTTTTGTCCGTATTTAGATAATTTCCTAAATGTCTAACTATAGACCGGCATGAAAAATCGTTTGCATGTGCCGCGTACGAAGCTGTGATAAACGAAAGATGCCCCTCAGCGGTTCATCCAACGAAAACTCGTTTGCAGGGTGGGATCGCCATTGTCATTCAACGAAGCGTTTAAAGCGATCGCCGACCCGACGCGCCGGAAAATTTTATCCTTGTTGCGGAACGGGGAGTTGACAGCAGGGGAGATCGCTTCGCATTTTGATATGCAAAAACCGAGCGTCTCGCATCACTTGAAAATTCTCAAACAGGCTGATTTGGTGCAAGACCGGCGTGAGGGACAGCATATCTACTACTCTCTGAACACGACGGTGTTTCAAGATTTGCTGCGCTGGTTTTACGATTTTGTCGAAAGGGGAGAGAAACATGTGGAAGAGTAATCGGCTTGCGATCATGCTTACAGTTTTCGCCTATGTCATCAGTCTGGCTGCCATTCCTTATTTGCCGGATCAAGTGGCCATTCACTGGAACGCAGCGGGTGAAGCCGACGGCTTCAGCAACAAATGGTTGGGTGCCTTCCTTCCCCCCTTATTGATGACACTTCTCATCATGTTGATGGGAGTGTTGCCGAAGTTTGACCCGAAAAAAGAAAGTTACGGCCGTTTTCAAAAAAGCTATCGCATTGTCAACGCGGCGCTCGCCTTCTTTTTCTTGCTCCTGCATATCGCAACATTGGCGTACAATCTCGGAGTTCCGGTCGATGTTGGACGGCTTGTGCCGATTGGTGTCGGAGTGCTGTTCATCGTGTTGGGAAACTACATGCCGAAAATCAAACCGAATTATTTTATCGGCATCCGCACGCCGTGGACGTTGGAAAGCGAGGCCGTTTGGAACAAAACGCACCGCCTTGGCGGCAAGGTGTTTATCGCGATGGGGATTTTGTCGATGCTCACCGCGTTTTGGCGCGGAGAGATGAGGGCTGTTTTGTTTCTCGTCATCATCGTTGTCGGCAATTTGTATCTCATCGTTCAATCGTTTCTTTATGAGCAGCAAGAACAGCGCAACCGTTCATAAATAAGCGGCAGGGGGGAGAGGGACGTGGGAATGATCGGTGCGGCGGTGCAGCTTGCCATTTCACTGCTTGTTCCTGTTGGTCTCGCATGGTACGGGAGAAAAAAAGGATGGCTTTCATGGAAAGCGCTCGGCGTCGGGGCTGTTGTGTTTCTCGTTTTCTCACAAGTATTGGAAAAAGCGCTGCACATCGCTGTGCTCGAACCGGGCCGGCCAGCGTTAAAAGGAACAGACAGCGTTTGGCTCTTTGTCCTGTACGCCGCGCTCGCCGCTGGCGTGTTTGAAGAACTTGGCCGCTATGTCGGGTTCCGTTGGCTGCTAAAGCAACATCGCGGATATGGCGATGGTTTATCATTCGGGCTTGGGCACGGCGGGACGGAAGCGGTATTGCTCGGGGCGGTTGGCGCGGTCAATGTCATCGTGCTTGCGAGCTTGATTCAATCCGGATCATTCGACAAAACGATCGCCCCATCGCTTCCGGCAGGACAGGCGGAGCTGATCAAGGAGCAAGTGTTGCACACGCCGTTTGCGATGTACGTGTTAGGCGGCTTGGAACGGCTGTTTGCGCTTACAGTGCACGTGGCGCTGTCGCTCCTCGTTTTGTTTGGGGTGCGGGAGAAGCAATTCCGCTATGTCCTGTACGCCATTTTGATCCATGCGGCGATGGACGTGATGCCGGCGCTTTACCAAGCGAAAGTGGTCACGAACGTTTGGGCGGTCGAAGCGGTGCTGCTTGTTTGGGTGCTCGCCGCTGTTTCGTTCATCCGCCGCATACAACCGGCATTCGAACAGGGAGGGGAAAACCGATGATTCGTGTCAAACGGCTTGACCATGTGCAAATTTGCATTCCGTTTGGCGCCGAAGACGAAGCGCGCGCCTTTTACACCGGTGTGCTTGGTTTTCAAGAAATCGAAAAGCCGGCATCGCTGAAAGGAAACGGTGGGCTTTGGTACAAAGTCGGCGATATCGAGCTCCATATCGGGGCGGAACAACGCGACGGCTACAACAGCAAAAGCCACCCCGCTTTCGAAGTGGAAGATGTGGAAGCGGCGCGCCGTTATTTGGAAGAGCACGGCGTCGCGACGCAAGACGAAAAACCGATCCCAGGAGTGAAGCGCTTTTCATTTCGCGATCCGTTCCGCAATCGGATCGAGCTGTTGGAAAAAATCAGGTGAAACCGTGCTTGAGGCGAGAAGGGCCGCTTTCCCCTTCGCTATCGTAAACCCGTCTCATTTGGGGCATGCTAGGGATGAAGGAGGGGAGGGCGATGAAACGGAAACCGGACAACCAACGCGCCGGGCATCCGGCCCGCGCCGCCGACACACGGACGGCAGGCCGGACAGCGATGAAGGAACAAACGGTGCAAGAGGCCTACAAAGAGCGGGAAGAGCTGACGGCCGATTAAATCAAAAAGCGGGAGAAAGGACGCGTCCTTTCTCTCGCTTTTTTCGTTACGAATGCTCCTCTAAGCTTGCGACCGGCACGCTTTGCTTTTGATTTGGGTTGTCAAGCGGGTGGATCGTTGCTACGCCTTTTTGTTGGTCAACATGCTCAATGTAAATGCGCTGGCCGTTGTACGTGACGTTTGCCATCACCGGCGACGACGCGATTTCTTGCGCCCGACGGACGTCCATTTCCACCACCTCCTTTTTGCCGATAACACGCATAGTATGACATGTCTGCGATTGAACTATGCATGCGGTCGAGGGTGGAAAAGAATAATTTCCAAAACAATGTGCTAAATAATCAATTAACAAAACCGATCATCTTTTCCTAGCCGAGTTGCGGGTTTTAATGTAAACTATTTTTTATAAACAGTTTACATATAAGGAGGGATAGGGATGAAAACCGAACTGACCGTCAAACTGCACGAATGGGAACAAAAAGCGCAAAAACGCCAGCTGCGCCGGGCAGAGGCTTCAGGCGCTACGGTCATCCTGAACGGAAAGCCGATGTTGAATTTAGCGTCCAATAATTATTTAGGGTTGGCGGATGATAGGCGGCTCATCGAAGCGGGCTGCGAAGCGATGCGGGCCTACGGAGCCGGAGCGGGCGCGTCGCGGCTCGTCGTCGGCAATCATCCGCTCTATGAGCGGGCGGAAGCCGCGTTGAAACAGTGGAAAAAAGCAGAGGCGGCTCTTATTTTCAACAGCGGCTACACGGCCAACATCGGCGTGTTGACAGCTTTAATTGGCCGAGATGATCTTGTCTTTAGCGATAAGTTGAACCATGCGAGTTTAATTGATGGCATCCGCTTGAGCAAAGCCGCCTGTTTCCGCTATCGACATAATGACATCGATCAGCTGGAATCATTGTTGAAGCAATCTCCGCCCGCGAAGCGGAAATGGATCGTCACCGATGCCGTCTTCAGCATGGACGGCGATATGGCGCCACTCGAGGAGCTGGTTGAGTTGAAGCGGCGTTACCGTGCCGTTTTGCTCGTTGACGAAGCGCACAGCGGCGGCGTGTTCGGACCGAACGGTGAAGGGCTGCTTCACCATTTCGGGCTTGAGAAGGAAGAGGATGTGATCGCCATCGGCACCTTCAGCAAAGCGCTTGGCAGCTTTGGCGCGTATGTAACAGGAGAGCCGTGGCTGGTCGACTATTTGATCAACAGCGCCCGCAGCTTCATTTTTACGACCGCCTTGCCGCCGGCGGTTCTCGCCGCCAATGAAGCGGCTATTCATATCGTTCA
Organism: Geobacillus zalihae; assembly: GCF_030414215.1. Lineage (NCBI taxonomy): Bacteria > Bacillati > Bacillota > Bacilli > Caryophanales > Anoxybacillaceae > Geobacillus > Geobacillus zalihae. Next base: position 2,169,755 of record NZ_CP129217.1, on the reverse strand, counting down.
ATCCGAGCCAAAGCGGCGCGAGCGGCTGCACGCCCTAAGCGAAAGATTCCGCACCAAGCTGAAGCGGCTTGGGTTTGCCATAGGCAGCAGCGAGACGCCGATCGTTCCGGTGATCGTCGGTCCGAACGACCGGGCCGTGGCCATGAGCGAGCAGCTGCAAGAAGCTGGCATCGCGGCCGTCGCCATCCGGCCGCCGACCGTCCCTGAGGGAACGGCGCGCATTCGCTTTTCCATCACCGCCGCGATGACGGAAGAAGACATTGATATGGCGGTTGACCGTATCGCTTGGGCAGGAAGGCAGATTGGATTGATTTCATAGGGAAAAACGGCGTCACGAGGAGGAAACGCGTGAGAGAACAAAAAAACCAGCCGGACGTTTTTTCGGCTGGTTTCCTTCGATCGGGATGACAGGATTTGAACCTGCGACCCCACGCACCCCATGCGTGTGCTCTACCAAGCTGAGCTACATCCCGAAATGGATGGTGAGACATCTTCAATTATACAAGAAAAGCAGGACAAAATCAATGGCGAATTTTGCGTTGAGTTGGAAAAGGATGCCGTTGAAAGACTAGTGGCATCCTTGTTGCTGACAAGTCTGTTTTTTTCTGTTTTCATGCTCCTTTGAACGTATCTTCCTCTGTCTGTCCGCCCCTGCTTTTGCGACAGAGAATTCGCCATTGATTATACGACAAAGCATGCAAGATGTCCCGCTAAAGAACTCGTGATGGGAAACGAGTTGTTCAGCAGAGACTCTTTTTAAGTTGAGAAACTTTGCAAAATCGACTCGCCTTCCGCCACAAAAACCGCCGATAGGCCAAAAAGAATGGTTTTCCCCGTCTTCTACACGCCTTGGAAAACGAGCGCAGTGTCCATCGTTCCGATCACAGAATCGAACGTTTCTCCGCAGGCGATGATCGTCTCGGCGTATCGATCATGTTCGAGTGTGCACTGACGGATCGTTTTGTTGTATGGGTCGGCGATCCAGTATTCTTCCACTCCGTAGGCGCAGTACAAATCTTTTTTCAGTGTCACATCGATTTTGTAGGTTGACGGGCTGACCACCTCGATGACGATGAGCGGCCGCCCCTTATAGCCGCCGATGATTTTTTCCGGCCGTTCGCAATAGACAGCGACATCCGGCTGGATAAACTCGTTCATCACGTTTCCGTTCTTCTCGAGTTTCACGGACAAGTTGGAAATCGGTTGACATGGGCTTTTTCCTTTGATCACGGAAACAAGATTGTCGCAAACGATTTGATGTTCCCATGACGGGGATGTGGACATGTTGATGGCTTCTTGCACGCTCCTCACCTCTTTTTCATTATACTTGAAACGGTTCTCCTTTGTCTGCAACGGGTTGTGGAGAAAAAGAAAACGCTAGGTTGCCAGGTGGTATTCAAGTATACTAAAAAGAAAAGAGGAAAGGAGGCCGTTTTCATGCGAGCGCCGGGAAAAGGGCAGCCGTTCACTTATGCGCAATATATGTTGCTCGACGAAGATGTACGCTATGAGGTCATTGACGGCCAAGTCTTCAACATGTCCCGCGCTCCGACGCCGAAACATCAGGCCGTGCAACGTGAATTGTTGGTGGAATTTGCGACATATTTGCGGGGGAAAACATGCACCGTATTTGGTGCTCCGATCGACGTTTGTTTGGCGGATCGGGATGATCCGGAACAAATTCGCGAATGGGTTGAGCCAGATCTTGTCGTTGTCTGCGACAAAAGCAAAATTCGCGAAAAACGAATTGTCGGCGTGCCGGATCTCGTTGTGGAGATTATTTCAAAATCGACGGTGCGCAAGGACAAAATTGTCAAATTTCACCGTTATGAGCGGGCAGGGGTGAAAGAATATTGGATTGCCGATCCGATGAATGAGACGATTGATGTCTATGTGCTCGAAGAAGGAAGATTCCGCCATCAAGGGATGTATGTCCGCGATGATACGATTCCTGTCCGTCTGTTTCCCGGATTTGCGATCGAATTAAAAAACGTATTTGCCGAAGAAGAATAAGAAAAACGGCTGCTGTTCAAACAGCAGGTTCAGGCCGCCGACTGGAGGAGAGCGGGGCGGTTTTTGCCGGCGGTCCGCTTGGCGAGGGCAAAGCGCCCCCCCTGTCTGAAATCGCCGCTGTTTGCATCGTTTGGGCATAGAAACGGAAAAAACAGGCGATACTAACGATCGGTGATGCCTGTGTACAGTCAAGAACAATTGGTCCGCTTTGTCGAAGAAGCGAAACAGTACGCCCGCTATGGAAAAGTAGCCGATTACATTCCCGCCTTGGGCAAGGCCGATCCAAATGAACTGTCAGTTGCCGTTTACACCCCGGACGGCAAGGTGGCAAGCGCCGGGGATGTGACGGTGAAAGTGACGCTGCAAAGCATTTCCAAAATTCTTGCCCTGGCCCTTGTGTTGATGGATCACGGAGAAGATGAAGTGTTCCATAAAGTCGGCATGGAGCCGACGGATTATCCGTTTCATTCCATTGCCAAATTAGAGGAAAAGCCTGCCAAGCCGCTGAATCCGATGATTAATGCCGGCGCGCTTGTCGTCACGTCGATGATTCAAGGCGGCTCGGTGTCCGAACGGCTGGAACGGCTGTTGGCGTTTGTTCGCCGATTGGCGGGCAACGAACAGATCGCGTATTCGGAGGAAGTGGCCCGCTCCGAATTTGAAACCGCGTTTTTGAACCGTTCGCTTTGCTATTTTCTCAAGCAGCATCGTATCATTGACGAAGATGTCGAAGAGCTGATGGATTTGTACACGAAGCAGTGCGCCATTGAAATGACGTGCATCGACCTGGCGCGCATCGGCTTGGTGTTCGCGCTTGACGGGCGCGACCCGCATTCGGGCGAGCCGATCATGCCGCTTGATGTCGCCCGCATTTGCAAAACATTTATGGTCACGTGCGGCATGTACAACGCATCCGGCGAATTTGCCATCAAAGTCGGCATCCCGGCGAAAAGCGGCGTTTCAGGCGGCATTCTCGCTGCCGTCCCGGGCCGGTGCGGCATCGGTATTTTCGGCCCGGCTCTCGATGATAAAGGGAACAGCGTGACCGGGGTGAAACTGCTCGAGCGGCTGTCAAAAACGTATTCATTAAGCATTTTCTAAGGAGGAAATCACGATGAAAACATTTACGGTCCAGTTTCACCGCGAAGACGACGTCGAAGCGATGAACGTCGGCAAGTTGAGCCAAGAGGATTTTGACAAGGCGACCGAAGGCGGGACGCGGCATTTGTTTGACCTTGACACCAATATCGGCTATTTCGTCTTTTTCGACGCTGAGGACAACGAAGGCAACGTATCGTATTTAATGCTTCAATATGAAGAAGACAACGAAGACCCGAGCGCGTGCTACAGCTTTGAGCTGAAAGACTTTTACGAATTTATGGCGCTGTATTTGAACGACCTTGAATTCGCCGACGAAGAAGAAATGACGGAAGACGGCGAAGAGGAATACGGACCGATCCACCACCTGGCGCATTTGCTTTATCATATCGTCGAGGAAGGGAAGACGGTGGAGGTGTGAAGGAACATCCCAAGCGAGTTTGCTTGGGGTTCTTTGTTTATAAAGCAAAAAAAGCATTTAGGGACTTGACGAACGATTTTTCGGCAATGTAAGATGATTTTGTAATCGATTACATAACCAAGGTGCAAAAAGAAGCTGGCAAAGCGGGCAGGGTGACCGACGGCCTAGACAGGTTGCTTTGGTTGAACAGGGAAGCATGGGAACACTGCATTCAGCTTCGAGAGGAAAGAAAAAAGCGGACATGAGGGTGTTCATCGTTTTGTATGTAATCGATTACAAAGAATGTGTATAGACAAGCAGTGGGGGATGCCAAGTCAAACGTCAATGGATGTCATGTCCAGGAGGTGATTGGGGCAGTCGAAGCAACCACTATACGCGATGCCATGCGGTGTTTGACAAATCCAAAATTTAAAGGGGGAGAATCATGGTGAAAAAGACACTCAAAACATCGGCTGTTTTGTTAGCGCTTACGATGGGGCTCGCGGCATGCTCCGGCGGCCAAAGCGAGAGCCAGACGGGCCAAGACAGCAAAAACGAAGAAGGGAAAACGAGCCAGTCTGAAAAAGTGAAAATTGTCTATGCCCGCGGCCAAGATTCCACGAAAGCCACCGAAAAAATCATCGAAGCGTTCGAGAAAACGCACCCGAACATCGATGTGGAATTTCGCGAAATGCCGGCTGACACCGGGAAGCAGCATGATGCTTACGTTACGATGTTAAATGCGCAGTCATCGGAAATCGATGTCATGGATCTTGACGTCATTTGGCCGGCGGAGTTTGCACAAGCGGGTTATACGCTGCCGCTCGACCGCTTTATTGAGAAAGACGGCATTGACCTCAGTAAATACAACCAAGGGGCGCTCGCAGCCGGCAACTTCAATGGCAAGCAATGGGCGATGCCGAAATTCATTGATGCCGGCATGCTGTTCTATCGCACCGACCTCGTGCCTGAGGAGAAAGTGCCGAAAACATGGGATGAACTCTTAAAAGAGGCCAAAGAACTGAAAGGAAAAGGCGGCACGAAGTTCGGCTATTTGATGCAGGCCAAACAATATGAAGGATTGGTGTGCAACGCCGTTGAATTTATCGCTTCTTACGGCGGACAAATCGTCGATAAAAACGGGAATGTCGTGATCAACAGCCCGGAAACGATCAAAGGGCTGAAGAAAATGGTGGAAATCGTCAAGTCCGATGTTGTGCCGAGCAACATCACCACCTTCACTGAACCAGAATCGCATACCGCGTTCATTGAAGGACAATCGCCGTTTATCCGCAACTGGCCTTATCAATACGCGCTAGCGAACGACAAAGAACAATCGAAAATCGTCGGCAAAGTCGGCGTGGCTCCGCTTCCGGCCGGAGACAAAGGTTCGGCTGCCGCGCTGGGCGGCTGGATGACCGCGATCAACAAATATTCGAAACATCCGAAAGAAGCATGGGAATTTGTCAAATTTATGACGGGGCCGGAGGGGCAAAAAATTTCCGCGATTTATGGCGGCTTAGCGCCGACGCTTCCGGAATTGTTTAAAGATCCAGATGTCTTAAAAGCCAATCCGTTCTTTGCGGAAGAAGGATTTGTCAATGCGTTGAACGCCGCTGTGCCGCGCCCGGTCGTCCCGAACTACCCGGAAATTTCGGAAATCATCCAAATTAACGTATCCAAAGCGCTGGCCGGGGAGCTGACGGTCGAACAAGCTGTGGCCAATATGGAAAAAGAAATGAAAGCAGCCTTGAATAAGTAAGTCGAATGACTGGGCCGGCGCGCCGCAGCCGATCCGAATCTGGCCAACGCCGGCCAATGCCCCATCAGTTAAACAAAGAGAACGCGATGTTGATTTGCCATTTTTGATTCATTAGCCTTCAGGCCGTCATCTGCCCGGTGCTGAAGGCTAATATCCTTTTCCAAGCAGAAGGGAGAGAACAGCGATGAGGAATGAAAAGCGAATGGAGCGCCTACTAGGCTATTCGCTTGTCGCGCCGGCCATGCTGCTCATTTTGGCGATCGCCATTTGGCCCGTCATCCAGTCCTTTTATTACAGCTTGTTCGACTATCGGCTCAATGACCCGACCAAATCGTCGATTCACTGGAGTTACAGCCTCGATCTGGAAGGATATCTACAAAACTATCCGTTCCTCAAAAGCGCTCTTAAGCAGGAAATGGCGGCTGCGGATGGACAAACGAAACAAACGTTGGCGCAAATAGAACAAAAACTCGCGAAACTGGACGCGGCGATCCGTTCCAACGATCAAGTGGCGAAGCAATATGACAAAGTGAACGAAGTGCTCGACAATTTCGAGACGCCAAGCGATGAGCTGAAGATCGCCGAGCTGGACAAACAGACGGCTGAGCGGCTGACCGACACGGTTCATGATGTCGTAAAGACGCTCAAAGAGATGAAAAAAGCGGGCGAACTGCAGCAGGCGGATAAAGTCGTCGGCTTGGCCGAAGGGCTCGAAGGGGTCGTGATCGAGCCAAACTTTGTCGGCCTCAAGCATTATAAGGACAGCTTCAGTGACATGCGCTTATGGAAAGCGTTATGGAATACGACGTTCTTTACGGTGGTGTCGGTCGCCATTGAGCTAGTGTTAGGGCTCGGAATTGCGTTGCTCATCAATAAGGCCTTTTTTGGCCGCGGGCTTGTGCGGGCGACGATTTTGATTCCGTGGGCGATTCCTACCGCCGTATCCGCGCTTATGTGGAAATTTTTATACGATGGACAAAACGGTATTGTCGCCAAATATTTCGAAACGGTCGGCCTTGTCGACCGGATGGGGGATTTGTTGACGACGGAAGCGGGGGCGATGTTTGCGGTCATTTTTGCCGATGTATGGAAGACAACCCCTTATATGGCGCTTTTGCTGCTGGCCGGGCTGCAAACGATTCCGAGTTCGTTGTATGAAGCCGCCTCGATCGACGGGGCTACCAAATGGCAGCAATTCATCCAAATCACGCTGCCGCTGTTAAAATCAAGCATTTTAGTCGCGTTGTTGTTTCGCACGCTCGATGCGTTCCGCGTGTTCGACCTGATTTACGTCTTAACCGGCGGAGGGCCGGCGAACTCGACGGAAACGATTTCGATTTTAGCGTATAAAGTCATGTTCTCGCAGACGAATTTCGGCGCGGGGTCGGCGCTGGCCGTTATCGTATTTCTCTGCGTAGCCATCATTTCGATGATTTATATTAAGTGGCTTGGGAAGGATTTGCTGTCTGACAGCGCGAGTGTGAAACGATAAGCGAGGTGGGATCATGACGAAAAAAGCAGGTCCGCTCTTTTACGTGTTTTTAGCCCTGTTTGTGTTCTTTGTGATGTTTCCGTTTTTATGGGTGTTGCTCAGTTCCATTAAGCCGCTTAGCGAATTGTTTGGCGACAAAGCGTTCGATTGGTTGACGAGCCATCCGACCTTAAAATCCTATGTATCGGTCTTTGTCAATTACCCGTTTTTGCGCTATTTATGGAACAGCACGGTCGTGGCGACCATTACGACGGTGTATACGGTCTTTGTCGCCGCGTTTGCGGCTTATGCGATCGCGCGCCTTGAATTTAAAGGCAAGACGGTCATTCTCGGCTTGGTGTTGGCTGTATCCATGTTTCCGCAAATTGCCACCATTTCTCCGATTTACATGTTTGTGAAAAAGTTCGGGTTGACGAACAGCTACTTAGGATTGATCATTCCGTATACGACGTTTGCCTTGCCGTTGTCGATTTGGCTGCTTGTCACCTTTTTCCGCAAGATTCCGTTTGACTTGGAAGAAGCGGCGAAAATGGACGGGGCGACGCCGATGCAGACGTATTTTAAAATTATTTTGCCGCTCGCTGTGCCGGGGGTGTTTACGACGTCCATTCTCGTCTTCATTGCCGCATGGAACGAATTTTTATTTGCCTTGACGATCAACACAGCGGAAACATACAAAACCGTTCCGGTCGGCATTGCCATGTTCCAAGGCCAGTATACGATCCCGTGGGGCGAAATTTCTGCAGCCACCGTGGTGGTGACGATCCCGCTTGTGATCATGGTGCTGTTGTTTCAGCGCCGCATCGTTTCCGGGCTCACGTCCGGTTCGGTAAAAGAATAAGGAAGAACAAAGGGTGCCGGCCGGCATCCTTTTGTTTTTGGAAACATGAAGCGCGGAGGGGCAGTTCTATCCGCTCCACTCCGTTCATATGTTAATGACAGACGGGCTAGCGGGGAGGGATGCGTAAAGGCCAAAGATGATATGATTAATATTCAGAATATTAACAAAATAGGCAGTGGCAGCCGCGGAAAGGGGGTGGAATTTGTTTTTACTCTTTTTTGCACCAATCAAGGGGAGGGAAAGGCGTGCGATTTGACCGTCCGTTTGAACAGTATGCGCTTGGCGAGCGCCACCGTTCGCGCGGACGAACGATCACCGAAGCGGATATTGTGCGGTTTGCCGGCGTTTCCGGCGATTTTTACCCGCTGCACATGGATCAGGAATACGCCAAGCGGACGCCATTTGGCGAGCGCATCGCCCATGGGATGTTGACGCTGTCGGCGGCGACAGGGCTGTGGATGATGGAACCGGGAGTGGTTCTGGCGTTTTATGGCATCGATTCACTCCGTTTCGTTCGTCCCGTCAAGATCGGCGATACGATTTACGTGGAATCGGAAGTGAAGCGGTTGACGGAACGGGGCGAGGAAGCCGGGCTCGTCACGGTGCATCAGCGGATTGTCAACCAGCGGGAAGAAACGGTCGTCGATGCCGTTGTGCATGTGCTTGTAGCGCGGGAAGGGAAAGCTCTATGACGGGCTTGTGAAACGTCATGACGGTCTGACAAAGAAACGAGTCCATGACGGTTTGTTTTTGGAAGCGCTAACATTATGTTCGTTTTTTTGCTATCATCCATTTGTTTTTCCGTTTCCATGAGATGCGCGCACTTTGATTGCGTGAAAGGGGTGTTGTGAATGGCTGTAACGATGATGGATACGGTGGAATTGAAGCGTCAAAAAAAGCGGGCGGCGATTTCCAGTGTGGTCGGCACGACGATTGAATGGTACGATTTCTTCCTTTACGGGACGATGGCCGCTCTCGTGTTTCCACAATTATTCTTTCCAGAGGGAGATTCGTACGTCGCCCTGATGCAATCCTTTACCACCTTTGCGTTAGGATTTATCGCCAGGCCGGTCGGCGCCGCGATTTTCGGCCATTTCGGCGACCGCATCGGCCGGAAGGCGACGTTGGTCGCCACGCTGCTGTTGATGGGATTGGCGACGGCGTTGATCGGCCTGATGCCGACCTATGAGCAAATCGGCCTGTGGGCGCCGGTGCTAGTGACCGCGCTGCGTCTCATTCAAGGCATTGGCGTCGGCGGGGAATGGGGCGGCGCAATTTTGATTGCGATGGAGTGGGAAGAAGGCAAACGGCGTGGGTTTATGGCCTCGCTGCCGCAAATGGGCGTGCCGTTCGGGCTGTTGTCCTCTTCCCTTGTGACGACGCTGATGCTTGCGGCTGGCGGCGACAGCTTTTATGCGTGGGGATGGCGCGTTCCGTTTCTCATAAGCTTCCTTCTCATCGCCATCGGGCTGTACATCCGGCTGAAAGTGCTCGAATCGCCGCTGTTCCAAGAAGCGATGAAAAAACAAGAAACGAGCAAGATGCCGGTCGGCGAGGTGCTGGTCAAGCATCCGCGCGAAATTCTATGGTCAGCGCTTGCGCGGGTGATTGAAAACGGGTCATTCTACATTTTTGTCACATTTATCGTCAGCTATGGGACGACATTTTTGGGGATGGAAAAAAGCGTTTTCGTCAATGTGACGATTATCGCTGCGGTGATCAACGCGCTTTCGATCGTCTATTCCGGCCATTTATCCGATCGGTGGGGCCGCCGCCGCGTCTACATGACGGGCACGATTTTGTTGATGCTTTGGGCGTTTCCGTATTACTGGCTGGTCAATACGAAAAGCGTCGGGCTCATCTTCTTGGCGACGGTCGTGGCCATGGTGTTCCACGGCATGCTGTATGGCCCGCAGGCGGCCATGATCGCGGAAAACTTCCCGACGCGGCTTCGCTACAGCGGCGCTTCGCTCGGCTACCAGCTGGCCTCGATCATCGCCGGCGGCCCAGCCCCGCTCATCAGCACGTGGCTGTTGCACAAATACGGCAGCGCCACCGCCATCTCCTTCTATATCGTCGTCATGGGCTTGATTTCACTCGCTGGGGTGAAAATGCTGCAAGACCGTGCGCGCCAGGCGATTGATTAGATGAATCGGACTGAACACCACTATGGGCGCCTTTGCGTTCGGGCAAAGGCGCTTCTTCTTGCCGCCTGCTAAGGATGACGGTGGGCGGGATATGTTTGCCTTACACGTTCATGCTCATGATAATGGTGTGGTGCTTGAATCCGAGTGTTTCATACAGTTTCATCGCTTGATTTCCTGCATATACACGCAAACGAACCTCTGAATATCCATCTTGTTTCAAATGTTCGATGCCGGCTTCTATTAATTTCCTTGCCATTCCCTTTCCTCTAAATTCTTCTAACACAAACAATTCATAGATGAATCCATATCTTTTCCCAGTAAGCAGGTCTTGACTTGCTCCGATTAAAATCCAACCTATCAGATGATTGCCTTCCGTTGCGATCAAATAATAGCTCCCTTTCTGCAATAATGGCTCAATCAGTTGTTTGACTTTTTCATCTGACGGTTTTGCTTCGCCTAATGTGCCTTCGAATAATGCTTGTGGTGTGAGTGATAAAATCGTTTTGTATTCCGAATCGTTTGGTTTTCTAATTTCCATGGAGTTCCCCTCTCCCAATGATTCATAGATGGTTGGTTAGGCTTTTTTAGGCACTGGATCTTCGAAAGTCACGGGCTTCACAAACACGGCGGTCTCCGGGCATCTTTAGGCCATGCTGTTCGTACGACGATCGGTTGGCCGCTTGTCGCCGCCAACCGTCTTCTTTCGGTATTTTCCAGGGCCATCCACTTGCTTTTGATTTCCCTACTTTTCAAGCAATCCCCGAACATCTTCCTCTGGGAGATCCACCAACCGGGCAATGTCTTCCACCGTCATTCCTTTGCGCGCCATGTTGCGAATCAGTTGCTTCATTCCTTGTTTCATTCCTTGCTTGATCCCTTGTTCAATCCCGCGTTTCATTCCTTCTTCCAATCCCTCTTTCCTTCCCTTTTGCTCATAGGAAATGATCAGCTCCAACACTTTTTCTCTTTCTTTCGTTTCCATCGCCTTCACCTCTCTTTGCAGTTGTTGCTCTTCCTCCTCCGACAACTTCACATATGTTTCAAAAAAGCCCAAGAGCAGCCGCTGCCTCGCTTCATCCAGCTCCAATCGCACCAACATGCGCAAAAACTCTTTTTTCAACTCGACTTTCTCACTTTCAGTATACCCCATTTTGCCAAGGAGGGCAGCCGCGATCGGATTGTCATGCCGGATGTAGTCCCGCCAATGTTTCTTGCGCAGCTCCACCGGGAAAAAGCGAAACTGCAGCACGTCGCCAAAGGGAAACTCGATTGAGAACACGGACGGTTCCTCGCGAAGGGCCTCATAGCTGAAGACAGCGATCGGAACGATGCGGGTGCGGTATTTTTCAAACAGACGGCTGAAATAGACAAACATGCGCTCTGGAAACGATGGTTGCACGTAGCTTTGATTCTCCACATGAACGATGATCAGCCCATTTTCCCCTTTCAGCTTCGTCTCGACCAATAGATCGACGCGGTATTTTTCACCTGCCGTGACATCGGTAAACAGTTCTTCGGACAGAAAAGACAAATGGCTGAAATCAATGTGTTCGTGCATGTCGGGGAAAAAGAGGAGAAGAAACTCTTCGAAGAACGTTTGAATCAGCTCTTTGAACAATCGGTCATGGTCAATGGCCATTCGATCACCTCGCTTTGAAACTTTACATCATATTGATTCGTGAGCAGAAGAAAAAATCCTGCATGGAAAAGATAAAAAATGGATCGCTAGGAGGCCGGTGATTTAGTGCAAAATACTTCGGATCCCAGTCGTTTTTCAATTCGAGAAACCTTGCGGAATCAGCTTTCTTTTTTGGCAGAATACCGCTGATTTGCACGTGACAGCGGTTTTTCACCGGCCTTCTAGGAAAAACCTCTGTTTTGTATTTGCTTCCTGTCATACAAGCACCAGCCTGCCAACACTATGAATGTCCTTGAACTTCTTGCTTTTGTCGAAAGAGCGGGGTTGCGCTAGTCTTGGACAATGCCCGGATTCATCATGTGATAAGTCTTTTATAGAGACTGAGATTTGCCCCCCTGTCCCGCCTACGCTTGCGGTTGAAGTGGGAAGCATCGATTCAGCGACGGATCGAAAAAACAATGCTTGACAACCACCCAGTCTTTTCGATACGATGGTGATGTAATCGATTACATAACTGAGAGGACTGCACTGATGGCAAGCATAAAAGATGTAGCGAAGCGGGCAAACGTATCGACGGCCACTGTGTCGCGCGTGCTGCGCAATGCGGGCAACGTCACTGAAGAGACGAGGCAGCGCGTGCTCGAAGCCATTGAAGAGCTGAACTACCAGCCGAACGTGCTTGGCCGGTATTTGCGGCGGATGGAGACGGAAACGGTGCTCGTCGTTGTGCCCGATATTACGAATCCGTTTTTCTCAAAGGTGTTGCGCGGTATTGAAGCGGTCGCCCTCGAGCACGGCTATCAGGTGCTGCTTGGCGATACGCAAAATGACGCCCGTCTTGAGGAGCAGTATTTGAATTTGCTGCCGCAGCGGCAAGTCGACGGGATGATTTTTTTGACCGCCCGCATCCGCAAAGAGCTGGTGGAAGAGATGGCGCGGCAGTTTCCGATCGTCTTGGCGTGCGAGTATTTGGAAGGGACGGACATCCCGACCGTTTCGATCGATAACATCAGCAGCGCCCGCAAGGCGACAGAACACTTGATCCGCCTTGGCCATCGCCGCATCGCCCACCTGTCCGGGCCGATGAACATCATTTTGAGCCGTGATCGGCTGCGCGGCTATCAACAGGCGTTGGCCCAGCATGAGCTTGAGGAGGACGCTGCGCTCGTGCAGGAAGGCGATTTTACCTATGAGTCTGGATATCATTTGACGCTCAAGCTACTCGCCCTTGAGAAGCCGCCGACCGCGATTTTCGCCGCTAACGATGAGATGGCGATCGGGGCGATCAAAGCGGTTCGCCATCGCGGCGGGTGCGTTCCGCACGATGTGGCGGTCGTCGGATTTGACGACATTCAAATGGCCTCGATTTTTGAACCGAGCCTCACGACCATCGCCCAGCCGATGTTTGAGATCGGCCAAAAAGCGATGGAGTTGCTGCTTCGGCTCATTGAAGGAATCGATGTCGAGCGGCGCCAGCTCGTTCTTCCCGACCGGCTTGTCATCCGCGATTCGTGTGGAGGCGGGCGCTCTGTCTGAAGAACTGGACAGAGCGTCCCGTTCCGGTCCTGGGGGACGGGCGGATTTTCTGGCGATGATGTAATCGATTACATCAAGCAAATGATGGGGAAGCGATGGAATATGGAAGCCGCAAACATAAAACGCAAGGGGGAAAAAGCATGGGGAACACGATTCCAATCCGCCTCGGCTTGATTGGAGCTGGAGGCATTTCCAAAGAACACATCAAGGCGGCGCTAAACCTTTCCGAGCGCGTCGTCTTGCAGGCGATTTGCGACGTCAATGAACAAGCGGCCGCGGAGAAAGCGAAAACGTACGGCATCCGTGAAGTGTATCGCGACTACAAGGAACTGCTCGCTTCACCAGATGTCGATGCCGTCATCATTACCGTGCCGAATTTTTTGCACGCCCAAGTGGCGGTCGACAGCTTGCGGGCCGGGAAACACGTGCTTTGCGAAAAGCCGATGGTGACGAAAGCGGAAGAGGCCGACGCCATCATCCGCGCCCGTGATGAGTCGGGAAAACAGTTTATGGTGTCGTTGAACAACCGCTTCCGCCAAGCGGCGCAATGGCTGCATGAGCGAATCCAATCCGGCGCGTTCGGCGAGATTTATTACGCGAAAACAGGCTGGGTGCGCCGCCAAGGCATTCCCGCGTGGGGGGCATGGTTTTTTGACCGCGAGCGCTCCGGCGGCGGTCCGCTCATTGACTTGGGTGTCCATATGCTCGATGTCACGCTCTGGCTGCTCGGGAATCCGAACCCGGTTGCCGTGACGGGGAAAACGTACGCCAAATTTGGTCCGCGCCACCAAGGAGCATGGCCAGGGACATCGTTTGCGCCGAACGCTGCGTATACGGTCGAAGATTTTGCTTCCGCGTTCATCCAGCTCGAAAACGACGCAACCGTGCTGCTTGAGACGAGCTGGGCGTCGCACATTGAAGAAGAGCGGGCGTATGTCGAGTTTCTCGGCACAGAAGGCGGCGTGCGCTGGGAGTGGAACATCGCCGGCAACCGCCAAGAAGTGAAATGGTTCCGCAACGAACACGGCGTTCCGGCCGATGTCACGCTCCATTTTGAGGACCAGGGCGAACGGGTGGCGCTCCTTGACCACTTTGTCACGAGCATCACGGAGGAGACGGCACCGCTTTGCACGGCGGAACAAGGGCTTATGATCGCTAAAGTGTTGGAAGCGATTTACGAGTCGTCCGAACAAGGGCGGCAAGTCCGCATTGAATGGTGAGAAGCGGTGCTGGCTTCCCGCGAGCTGTGAACCAAAAACAAGCCGTCCTTGCCTTTATGAACGCAATCCGAAAAAAACAAGGGGGATCCATGAATGACTACACCCATCCGCGTCGTCGTCTGGAACGAATTTCGCCATGAAAAGAAAAATGAACAAGTAAGAGCGGTTTATCCGGAAGGCATGCATACTGTCATCGCGCGCTACCTGGCTGAAGCGGGATTTGACGCCGCGACCGCTGTCTTGGACGAACCGGAGCACGGCTTGACCGACGAGGTGCTCGACCGGTGCGACGTCCTCGTCTGGTGGGGGCATATCGCCCATGACGAAGTGAAAGATGAGGTGGTCGAACGCGTCCACCGCCGCGTGCTCGAAGGAATGGGGCTCATTGTCCTTCATTCCGGCCATTTCTCGAAAATTTTCAAAACGCTGATGGGGACGACATGCAATTTGAAATGGCGCGAAGCGGATGAAAAAGAGCGTCTCTGGGTCGTCGCCCCGGGCCATCCGATTGTGGAAGGAATCGGACCGTACATCGAGCTTGAGCAGGAAGAAATGTACGGCGAGTTTTTCGACATCCCAGAGCCGGACGAAACGATTTTCATCAGCTGGTTTGAAGGCGGGGAAGTGTTCCGCAGCGGCTGCACGTTCACGCGCGGGAAAGGGAAAATTTTCTACTTCCGCCCCGGCCATGAAACGTATCCGACGTACCATCACCCGGATGTGCTGAAAGTGATCGCCAATGCCGTCCGCTGGGCCGCGCCGGTCAACCGCGGGGAAATCGTTTTCGGCAACGTCAAGCCGCTTGAGCCGATCAAAGCGAAACAAGGAGGGGTGACGCCATGAACCGGATCAACGTCGGCATTATCGGCACCGGCTTTTCCGCTTCTTCCCATATTGAGGCGCTCCGCCGCCTGCCGTTTGTGAACATCGTCGCCATCGCCTCAAGCAGCCAAGAAAAAGCAGAGGAAGCCGCGCGCCGATTCGGGATTCCGAAAGCGTACGGCGACTACCGCGCTTTAATTGACGACCCGGACGTCGAAGCCGTGCACAACTGCACGCGCAACGTCCTCCATTTCCCGATCAACAAGGCCGCGCTCGAGGCAGGGAAACATTTGTTGTCGGAGAAGCCGCTCGCCATGGACAGCGAACAGTCGGCGGAATTGAAGCGGCTCGCTGCACAAAGCGAAAGCCTTAGCGCGGTCTGCTTCAACTACCGCCACTACCCGCTCGTTGTCGAGGCGAAAGAGCGGCTCGCCCGTGAGGCGAAGCGCGTTCATTTCGTGTACGGCGGCTATGTGCAAGACTGGCTCTTGTATGACACGGACTACAACTGGCGGCTCGACCCGGCGCAAAACGGCCCGTCGCGCGCCATCGCCGACATCGGTTCGCATTGGTGCGACACGGTGCAGTATGTGCTCGGCAAGAAAATCGTCGAAGTGTTCGCCGACTTGCGCACTGTCCATCCGGTCCGCTACAAGCCGAAGCAGGAAGGGAGCACGTTTGCATCCGGGCATGCTCAAGACGCCGAACCCGTCCAGATTGACACGGAAGACGGCGGCAGCGTGCTCGTCCATTTTGACGACGGCACCCACGGGGCGTTTACGATTTCCCAAGTGAGCGCTGGCCGGAAAAACCGGCTCTATTTTGAAATCGCCGCCGATGAGATGACGCTCGCTTGGGACCAAGAGCACCCGAACCGCCTCTGGGTCGGGCGCCGCAGCGGCCCGAACGAAGAAATCGTCCGCGACCCGGCGCTTTTGTCGCCGCAAGCCGCCGCTTACGCCCATTACCCGGGCGGCCATGAAGAAGGCTGGCCGGACGGGCTGAAAAATTTGTTCCGTGATTTTTACAGCGCCATCATCCGGAAACAACGCGGCGAGGCGCTTGGGGAACTGCCGTTTGCGACGATCGCCGACGGCCATCATACGATGAGGATCGTCGACGCCATTTTGGAAAGCCATCGCACGAAACAATGGGTGCGGGTGGCGGAATAAGCGGCGTCAGCACCGCGGAGACGTCGGCCTCGTTTCGCTAGCTGGGTGCTAGATGATGCCACAACAAAATGGAACGGCGGAGCCGGCCGCCGACCGGCCGGCTTCACACCGCTAGAAAGGGGAGAAGAACGAGATGAAAGTAGGCGTATTCACCGTCTTGTATCAGCAGCTGCCGTTTGAGGAAATGCTGGACAAAGTCGCCGCCATGGGCATCGAAGCCGTTGAGCTTGGCACCGGCAATTACCCGGGCAGCGCCCATTGCGATCCCGACGCGCTGTTGGATCAGCCGGAAAACATCAAAGCGCTGAAAAAAGCTGTCGCCGACCGCGGCCTCGTCATCAGCGCGTTAAGCTGCCATGGCAACCCGCTTCATCCGGACAAAACGTTCGCGAAACAGTCACATGACACGTGGCGGAAAACGGTCAGGCTCGCCGAGCAGCTCGAAGTCCCGGTCATCAACGCCTTCTCCGGCTGCCCGGGCGACCATCCCGGCGCCAAATACCCGAACTGGGTCACATGCTCCTGGCCGCCGGATTACTTGGAAATTTTAAAATGGCAATGGGAAGAAGTCGTCATTCCGTACTGGCGCGAAGAAGCCGCGTTCGCCAAGGAGCACGGCATCACGCAAATCGCTTTTGAAATGCATCCGGGCTTTGTCGTCTACAACCCGGAAACGCTCCTCAAACTGCGCGAACATGTCGGCGACGCGATCGGCGCCAACTTCGACCCGAGCCACCTGCTTTGGCAAGGCATCGACCCGGTTGAGGCGATCAAGCTGCTCGGCCGCGAAAAAGCGATTTTCCATGTGCATGCGAAAGACACGTACCTAGACGAAGCGAACATCCGCAAAAACGGCGTGCTCGATACGAAACATTACAGCCAAATCCTCGACCGCTCATGGGTGTTCCGCACCGTCGGCTACGGACAAAGCGAAAAAATGTGGCGCGACATCGTCAGCGCCCTGCGCGCCGTCGGCTACGACTACGTGCTGTCGATCGAACATGAAGACATGCTCGCTTCGATCGATGAAGGGCTGTCCAAAGCCGTCGCGCTTTTGAAAAAGGTGCTGTTCAAAGAAGAACTGCCCGAGATGTGGTGGGCGTAAAAAGAAGGCGGCAAGGGAAAATGATCCCTTGCCGCCCGCCGTTTCAGCGTAAGCGCGAAAAAGACCCTCCAACGCCTGCCAAGAGGCGCACCTGCTTTAGACCACTTGCGCCGTCTCGCGGCCAACGCGCCCTTTCATGAACAGCAGCCGGTGCCCGTCCACCGTCAAATCAATCATCGCGCCATCCAACACATCATCGCCTGACTTTTTTCCGTTTGCCTGCAAGTACGCGACCCGGTACCACTTGCGCCCGTACTCAAAATACATGTACCGCCCGCGCCGGAAATCGATCCAAAACTTCACCGCCTCGCCGTTTACGGTCTTCCAGACATACCCCCACGCCCGGTCTTGGCGGATCGGCGCCATTTTTGGACGCGCGGAATTGATGACTTCATAATACAGGCGGTGTTTGATGTCAAACAGCACCATCCCGTTTGCCTCCTTTTGGACATGATACTATATGTATAGCGCCAAACGGGCAAAAATAGACATGCTGGCTCACTCATTTCGTCTCAGCATTCGCCCTGCGAGCAACCGAACGGCCAACGTCAACAGAAACATTGTAACGAGTGAGTATTCCCACTTCCAACCATGATATTCGATCAAATCCGTATGCCGTTCAAAGACAACCTCAAGGGCTGTCAGCACCGCCGCATACCCCGCGCATTGCGCCGCCACACCCGGCCAGCGCGCTCGGCGCGAGGTGGCATAGACGTACACACTGACAACCGGATAGAGAAGATATTCAAAAATGACGCTGTTATTTGTATAAGAAGCAAAAAAACGGACCGGATACTCGAGCAGCCCGGCCCCCGCCACGATCGAACCGAAAAAACTCGCCGCATATGCATTCAGCAAAAACGACACCCATACATCCCGCGCTGGCAAAATGAGGAAACTCAACAACAAAAGCCCCACCCCGACCGCAACAAGCGCCCAAAGAATCCATTGTTCCATGATCGCCTCCTGGATGCGAATGATGTCGATTTTTCTTAGTATGGGATGAGGGAGGGGGGAGTATGTGGGTGTATGGGAATTTCGATTGGGTTCAGGACACAAACGCTGAATTTTGAGGAAGATACAATGATGTTTTGTCTAAAAACAGGAAAGCGGTATAATAAATGCATAAGAAAACTCAATAAAATTTCTATGACGAATGGCATGTTTGAGAGAGGGAAAAGAAAATGGCGTATGTTATTCCAGAATGTCCGACATTTAAAACAAGAGGAGAAGAGAAGCTATTTAATGCTTTAAAAGCAAACCTGGACGATTTATGGACAGTGTATTATGAACCTGTAATTAACGGGAAATATCCGGATTTTGTACTTTTTCACGAATATTACGGCGTTCTTATACTAGAGGTAAAGGATTATACTATTCAGACGATTCGAGAAATTAGGAAGGATTATTGGAAAATATACAGTGATGGGAAGGAGGTCAGTATAAAAAACCCGTTTAGTCAAGCAATTGAGTATCGAAATGAGTTAATAAATCTACTAAGCAAACACAAGGAATTAGTGGAACAGGAAAGAAACTTTCAAGGGAAATTGAAGTTTCCAGTCGCTGTAGGATGTGTTTTTGTAGATTTAACAGCATCTGATATTATCAATTTGTGCATTGACCAAGTGATTCCGCTAGAACAATTGTTTTGTATGGAAGATCTTGAGGACAGTCATGTCTTCAACGAAAAAATCATCGGCATAATGGAAACACTCTTCACCATTAACAGTCTTTCACGAGAAGAAGCCCGCATTGTAAAACAAGTTATTTATCCAGTGATTAAAGTTAATTATTCTGGACAAGTAGATAGATCATGCAAAGAGGAACAACAAACGGGAAAAGAGGAGAAGGAACGAAAAGAAATATTGAATGTCCAATTGATTTCTTTTGAACATTATGTTGATGAATTTTATTATGTTGTTGATCGAGTCCATCATCTTTGCCAAACGGGAGCAGCAAGAAACATAACGATTGCCTATCCATTAAATCGCTTCTTGAGAAGAGGAACAGTAAAGGAGTTTATTAGTGATTTATTAAAAAGCAGAGGGCTTTTGGCAAAAAGAGGGCTGACACTGAAGCTTTTTGAGTTGGAGCAGTTAAGCGACTATTGTAGGAGTGCGGACTATCTCTTTATTGTCGATATTAACTCTATTCGTTCAACTGCTGTTTATGAGCGGCAGCTGAGGCCGATTATAGAGGGAAAGATCTACAACGGTCCTATCATGTTAACGGCGAATAAGCCATCATGGCTGACGAAGAAGCTAAAAAATCGATTAGCGTAACGCTAATCGATTTTTAACCAATTTTGATAGCAAATTTTGCTTTCTGGACAGTTCGCAGAGCCAACGAGTACAAGTTTTTCCTTGGCTCGTGTTAAGGCAACATATAACACTCGCAGTTCTTCCGAATAAATTGAATATTGATTTAAGTTTACGGCTTCCTCATAGTTTTTTGAAACAATTTTTGTGCCTGTTGAATAATATTTTTCATAACAAAATTCGAGCGTCATTTGATCACGATGATATAAAATTTCAGGATTTAGCGCCCGTTGGCTAATGCTTTGATCCAAATTTGGAAGGATCACAATCGGAAACTCGAGTCCCTTAGCCTTATGAATCGTCATCATTGTTACATACCGGTCATCGGAATCAACATCCAAAACATCTGCCTGCGGTTCATCTTTCTTCGCTTGAATCATAGCTGAGAGCCATTGGATGAACTGCCCTAACGTAATGTGTTCATTGAAGCCTAGATCTCTTGCAAGCTGTTTTAATTTTACGAGATTGGCATAAGCTTGTTTCGGATACGCTTTATGGGCAAGGGTAAACTTATAAATATAGTCTAATATTTGTGCCGGAGTAAATTTTGGGATTAACGGCTTTATATTTTTATAAAGTTCGTCGAGTTTATTATGATCATAATTAATAAAAATAGTACCCAATGCCTCAAAAGCGTACTTGCTCATTGTTGGCATGTATAGATATTGGAGCAGCTTCAGGGCATCGATGATTTCCCGGCAGTTGTAAAAATCTCCGCTTCCAATCACCTTGAAAGGAATTTTTTGCTTTGTAAATTCTTTCTCAAATGCTTTAATCTCAAAGTTCTTTCGAAATAACAGACAATAACGGCTAGGATCGTCATTGCTTAATTTTTTCTTCAGCCACTCAGCTACCTTTTTCGCCTGCGATTCCGTCGGATTGCATAGAATCCATTCCGATATTTCGCTAAAGCTTATATGGGCCTCCTCTTCTTTTGGTTTCAGTGGTTCTTGGTAAAAAGTATAATTGCTGCTTTCCTTTTTCTTAATGCGGTCAAAAACGGTGTTGACAAACATTACTAGCGATGGATTGGAGCGCCAGTTTGTTGATAATGTCAGCACCATGCCATCCTTGGCAATCCATTCCTCAATTTTCGAGTATGAGTCGATATCAGCTCCCCGAAACTCATAGATCGATTGTTTCAAATCGCCGACGAGAAATAAGGCAGGGGCATCGTCGGATCCATCGCAAATTAATTTTACCATTTCCGCTTGGTATAGCGATGTATCTTGAAATTCATCAATAAAGATGTATCTGTACTTTTGTTGGATTTTCCGCAATAAACCATAATCGTTTTTGAGTATTTTATAGCAGTACTCAAGAAGATCATCGACGTCTAACGAGTTATATTTAAGTAAATAATTGTGTTCATGAATGCGTTTTAGCAATTCAACCAGTTCTATTTTTAATCTCCTTGTTGTCCGCTCTTCCAACGACGAATAGCGTTTCGTGCGAGTCAGCACTGTCTCAATGTCCAAGCCTTTCGTACGGAGCAATTCATATGACGTGGAAAGTATATCTTTTAACTTATGGACAGGCATAATGTTTAGATGTTCTACAGGCTCGTTATTGGCTCTTTTTTCTTGAATCCAGACTTCGATGACTTCAGTAATGGCCTGTTTATGTGAATCATTTTTTATATGGAAGTTTGGATTAAACAGTACATCATCTAAATAATAAGGGCCAGCCTCACTTAAAATGTTCTTGCAAAACTTATGAATGGTCGAAATTTGGGAAGAGTTGAGCAGTTCAAGTTCATAACGAAACCGTTTCCGCTCGCTTTCCGATGAACAACTGCTCCATTTAGCATAAAGGCGATTTTTTAATCGTGTTTGCAATTCTTCTGTTGCTTTATTCGTAAACGTAATGATCGCCATCTGCGTGATGGATAAAGATGGGTCTTCGCCGATTAACCGAACAATTCGCCGAGTCAACACTTCTGTCTTCCCGGTTCCAGCACCGGCTTTAACTAGAATTTTTCGGCTGTTTGCATCAATCACTGCTTGCTGTTCTTTCGTCAGATTCATGTCTCAGCCTACTCCCTTTTCTTTACAGGCATTTTCAAAAGCGCAGTAGCGGCAGTGCGCTCCAGCTTTTTTAGAAAAGTGGCCTGATTCGATTTGTTGTGCGTAATAGGATAATGATTGTTCTGCCGCACGTTCTTTTCGGCAAAACCTGCTAAGCAAATCAAAGTAATCCTTTTTAACTTGATCGAGCTTTTGCTGTTCATCTCTTGTTTCATTTGCAGAGAATGATAATATCTTCCTCATGTTAGTAATAGAGTAATAATGAGTAATCATTGGATAGGAAACGCGCAATTGACGCTCGCCGACAAATGTATATCCTTTAATTTTCGATTCTTGTCTTTGTTGTGTAATGGATAATGATGCTCGGTTGTAATCTGGGTTTGATAATATTTGGTTAAGCAATCCTTGCAGATGGAAATGAACACGCATTTTTACATCTTCCCAATAACGCTGCGCCATTGGGAAAATCATTTTGATCTCTTTTTCGGCATGAGCAATAATATTCGGCAAGGAACGAGAAATTGCATGCATATTTTCCTTGGATACTTCAGGAAACTGATTTACTAATAAAACAACAGCCTTCTCATACAAAAAAGAAACTGCATAATTTTGAAGATGAAAAGCAGATGAATATACATATTCACGTTCCAAGTTTTTTTCATAGTAAAATCGCCTTGGACAGAGTTGGTAAACTGCAACATCTTCAATCGTGATGATTTTATCCTTAGACATAGGCGGCAGGTTTTGCTCATAAAATGGCAAAGCCTGAGCATCGGAAAGTCTGCCGGCGTCAAATAGCAGACCTTCTTTTTCTAATAGGTTTTCAATGGATGACACGTCATCTGTTTCCACGATTCCGAGTGCTTTAGCTATGTCATATAAGTAATGAGACGGGGATAATTTAATTCCGTCCTCAAATCGCGAATAGCAAATAAAAACAGACTTTTTCGCTGCTTGTAGAGCAGTATAGATATAATATACTGAGCGGTCTGCATAATAACGCAACAAGGAAATTTCATTCGAAAACTTTTGTACAGTGGCGGTGTTTAAAATTTTTCGTTCAATGTCCGCCGACATCGGCCATGCATAAGCAATCCGTTCTGGATACATATGCTGGTTGAATCGGGTAATAAAAACATATTCGTACTTTTGATACTCTACGTTATTTGGTCCGGTGACCAAAACTTTGCTCAGTCGTACTTTTCTTTTATCATTCTCTTTTTCATGCTGCTTGTCATTCAAAACCGCATAAATGCGTCTTGCGAATTCGGAACGAGTAATTGCAAAATGGTTATGAAGAGTCAATTCTTCCACAATTTCCGAAAGCCGCTCTTTGATTTCCTCCTCTATTTCATTTGTATAAGGTGACTCTTCAAAGTAACGAACAATATGGTCAAGATGTTCTGTAAACGTCATATCCGATGCGGACATTAAATCAGAACTGATCGTTGCAATGATTTCAATTATATTTTTTACGTTAATTAATGTGTCCTTGCTAATGTAATATAATGGGTGAGATGTGTAATCATCATTTATTTGATCCTTCGCTGCAATTAGTTCGTCGATTTTGTTGAACCAATCGGGAAATGTTTTACAGTCCTCGAAAAAGGCCTGCAGATCGACGATGCACTGAAATACAGCTTTATCAGGAATCTGTATTAAATCACCTTCAATGAGTTCAAGAACCATGTTTATATCTATAAAATGAGGAAGTTCTAGCACTTCGATACGGTCATCGGTATGGATTTTGAGCAAATTAAAAACGGCTCTCCCATGAGGAAGATGAATCAACGAGCGTTCAGGAACTTCCATTGCAATTCCATAGATTTCGGCAAGTTCTCGAACCGTCGGTCGTAGTTCCATTGGATTCGGTGTAATTAAGGCAATTTCATGAGGTTTTGCTGCTCCTTGTTCGATCAGTTTGCCTGCACGCTCTACAATATAGTCCAGTTCTTCCTCTTCAGAAACGAAACGCAATACTGTTACTGAACGGTCGCTAATCTCATTAACTTTGGAGTGAAAAATGGACTGCGCAAGTTGCCGGACAGTACTATGGGCAATTTGTTCTGATTTGATCGATTTCCACTCTGTCATAGGTGCGAAGTTCACATAGGTTGTTTTAATTGCTTCGAACGCAGGGTTATTCGGAAAGTCTAGGTCGATCGGAATAAAGCAAATAATTTTTTTATCCAGTTTTTGAAAACGGTTGATGAGCATTTGATGTTTTGGCAATATGGGCAAGAAGGCACCATCAAGCAAAAGCATGTCAAAACTTTCAAAGTTATATTCCTGAAGAAGCCGTACACATGCCTGTCCGTAGTCAAGTACACCTTGTTGTGAAAGTTCTGCCAAATAATTTTCATACAAATCGCAAACGAGTTCCCACGATTGTGTAGCATCAAGAGCGCGAATTTCCTCTAGGGATAGGCCGCTTTGCGAAAGTGTAATGAAGCACTCAGAGATATCTTGTAATGAAGATTTCCAAGCAATATTATTAGAGAATGAATGATTTTCTAAAACACGCCCAATTAGTACGGCAGATTCTCGTTTGGACAAAACGGTATATGGTCCAGTTTTGATTAATTTTAGCAAGAAACGGTCCATTTCATAAAGGAAAATTCCTTTTTGTTCTAATGTTTTAGCTACTGTTCGAAAATCAGTTTCATTATTTTGAAATAACTCTTTGTGTTGATTTCTGTAACTTTGCAATCTCTTTCGATACAAAATAAGAGTTGGTACAATATGGAGTATTTTTTTTTGACTGTATAAACTAATCTTTTTATTAAGCCATTTGTCTACGTCGTCTGTATAAGGAGTACAAAGTATTTCCAAGTTCATCCCACCTGTATATATTTTCTAAAAGATATAGTATAATATGAAAATAGGAATTATCAACCTATATTATAAAGCAGTTTTTGCGGCTATGGATCCCATCAATTGTATATTTTTGTGGAACAAAAGACACTAATTTAATCCAAAAGGCATAAAAGGAGGAACAGCAATGCATAAGGATGATGAAAAACTTCTGGAATCTATATGCCAAAAACATGGCATCCATCCTTCCTATCTTAAACAGCTGTTTCTTATTGAGAAAGAATATGCGGATAGAAATATGTACACAAGAAGTGGTATCTATAAGGATATTAAGCGTAAAATTGACGAATGGACGAAATGAGAAGGAGAGAGGGTCATGATTTTTGAGTATATAAAATTTAAAAACTATCGTCCTTATTATGGGGAGCAGATTCTTCATTTTCGCGACCGGAAAAAAGAGCAGTCTTCGGTATACAAGAAAAATATTATATTAATTGGAGGATTAAACGGCCACGGAAAAACGTCATTAATTAACGCGATCTTTATTTGCTTTTATGGCCGCCGCAAATTCAAGGCTAAAGAGTATGAGGAATTGCTTCGAAATGCAGTAAACAAAAAGCATCTTGCCGAGGGGGGGAACGAAGGGTCCGTTGAACTTGCTTTCACCGACCATACGGGGAGCTATGCCATTGAGGTGGTCTTTAATCACCGGGATCTTAAGGAAACTCGTCGCATCTATCAATTAAATGAAGAGATGCAGAAAGTGCGGGAAATTGCCACGACAGAGCAAGCATTTTACGAGTTTATTGACCAACGCATCCCAATGGATGTATCACAATTTTTCATATTCGACGCAGAAAAAATTCGCGATTTAGTCGGCGAACAAGACAGCGCAGAGACGATCCGCGCCATTCAAAAAGTTGTTTCTTTGGAGCTTTACAACCAATTGTTAAAGGACTTGGATCACATATCGAGGGAGTTAGCAAGAGATCTAAAGAAACAAGTGAAAGATAGCGACATTGAAGCGATTCTTGACCGCGCTGAGGAAATAAGTGACAAACTGGATAAATACAAAGATGAAGAAACTAAGATTGACGAACAGTTAACAGTGCTGACTGATCAGGTAAGGCAGCTCGAACGCGAGCGGCGGCAGCTTATTGCGCAATCGAGCGCGACGAAACAAGAATTGAGCCGATGGATTGGCGAGTACGAAGAAAAGGTTAATCAATATCGGGCCTTTTTAAAAAAATTTAAAGAAAAAGAGCTTTATCAGTTGATCTTGCTCCCGGCAATTCGCCAACTAAAACAAAACATAAGAAGAGAACGGGAATATTTAGATGCGAAATATAAAGAAAAAATGCAGTTTGCGCCATACGAGCAGTTTGTTGAGAAACTTCTGGAAGTGAGTGTTTTTCCACCTCTCTTAAAAAGTCAGAAAAACCAATTAAAAGCGAAAGGTAAAGACATTTGGGCCCAACTAAATAACATTCAACGGTCACTTCTTAAAGAAGATGTAAATGTTATTCATGATTTATCGAATAAGGATTATCACTTTTTATTGCAGTACCCTGAAGCGAAAGCGCAGAACATTCGCACGGTTCTCGAGGAAATGAAAAAGGCAGAGGATATGTTGAAAAAGTATAGAGCGCAATTTGATGAGGCTCCTGATGCGGTGGATACAACCGAGCTTGATGAGCAAATTAAGGAATCCCATCAGCAACTTGGAGAGTTGCGGCAAAAAAAGAAAGATGTATTTTCCATTGTTCGTAAGTTGCGTGATGAACACACAAAACTTCAACGAGAAATTACAGAAAAGCAAAAGTTAAGGGACGAGCTCGGGCCGGTCGAGAAAAAAATCCAGTTGTTAAACAAGCTCCGTAGCGCAACACAAGAGTTTATCGACCAAGTGACGTTGTTGAAAGCCAAGCAGTTGAAACTTCAAGTAGAGACGATCATGGAACAAATGTTTCGGAAAAGCGAATTTGGTGAAGTAAAATTCCACCCAGAAAAATTCACGTTAACTATTTACAACAAAGAAGGCCAAGAAGTTGACTTAATGTCACGATCGGAGGGTGAGAAGCAGTTGATTGCCCTCGCGATGATTTGGGCGTTGACGAAAGTATCGGGAAGCCAGATTCCGTTTGTCATTGATACGCCATTAGCTCGCTTAGATAGCATTCACCGGTCTAACCTTGTACAACATTACTTTACGAAGCTAAGCGACCAAGTCATTATTCTATCAACGGATACGGAGATCACAAGCGATTTTTATAGTGAACTTGCTCCGTTTATTGAAAAATCTTATATTTTAAATTTTGATGAGGAAGAACAATATACGAAAATTGAGGAAGGATACTTTTTTGAGAAGGTGAAAAATCCGTGGCTGGTATGAAACTATCAAAGAATGGATTTGAAATTTTACAAAGAGTGATGGCAGAACTCGAAATGGAACGTCCTGACGTGTTAAGACTCGCGTTTGCCAAGGGATTGACTGAATCGGAACTAATTCAGGAAAGAGAAAAAGAGGAGATGGCGAATATCGAGATTCCGGTTTCTGTTATCGCGAAAGGTGATGATATCGTATTGATCAAACATCTATTGATCGATAAAGTGCAGACTCAAATTAATGATGAAGCGTTAGATAAACTCATTGTCAGCTGCATCGAACAAGGGTTAGAAATTATGAATGAGGAATTAAATCAGCTGACAGGGGCGGATAGCTATTTTTTCTATTTATTAGAAAAGCATGGGATTGCATAGGGATGTATAAAAAACAGGGGATGATGAATTTTTTATAATCATCCCCGTTTTTGTTTTAAAGTTTATAGTGGATGTTTAAATAGACAAGCTTTTTACAGCATGATCCAAACAGATGCAAAAACGGTCGATGTCTTCTTGACTGATGTATTTATTCAGCGAGACCCGGAAAGAACTACGGATTTGAATAGCATGAAGCCCCATTTCTTTCAAAACATATGAAGGTTCGTTAATGGAGCAAGCTGAGCCGGTCGAGATCGCAAATTGATCCTTTAAGGTACGAATGATCAACTCATTGCTTACATTAGGGATTGTAAAGTTTAATATTCCAGGAATTTTGTCGATTGGGTGTCCATTAAATTGAATGCTTGGAAACAAATCCTTTAGCTTGTTGACTAAGTACGTTTCTAATTCCATCAACTTCTGATGTTGCTTTTGGTAATTCAGCTTTGCTAGCTCTGCAGCTTTCCCAAGCCCGACTATATTATGGACGCTTAATGTCCCAGATCGGTATCCGTTTTCCTGGTTGCCACCATGGAGAAGGGGAGTGATTTTTGTCCGCAAGCCAAGCTCCTGTTTCCGGATAAAGCAAGCGCCGATTCCTTTTGGACCGTACAGCTTATGAGCAGATAACGAGAGAAAATCGACCGGTGTTTTAGAAAGATCGACCTCAATTTTCCCAACTACTTGGGTTGCGTCTGTATGAAAAAACGCATTCGGATAGTGCGATTTGACATATTGGGATAAAGCGGGGATATGATTCAAAGTCCCGGTTTCATTATTCCCCCACATGATGGATACAAGAATAGTGTCCTCACGCATGGCCTTTTTTAATGTTTCCAGTTGTACTTGTCCAAAAGAATCCACGTCTAAATAGGTGACCTCAAAGCCTTCTCCTTCTAAAAACTTGCACGTTTCTAGGACCGATTTATGTTCAATTTTGGATGTGACAATATGTTTTCCTTTTTTCTTGTAAAAGTGGGCAACTCCTTTTATGACAAAGTTGTTGCTTTCAGTGGCACAACTCGTAAAAATGATTTCATCCGCATCGCAAAAGAGCAGGGAAGCGACGTGGGAGCGCGCTTCCTCTACCGCTCTTTTTGCATTTTCTGCAAGGGTGTAATATTTGCTTGACGGGTTACCATACTCTTCAGTCAAGTATGGCCACATTGCTTTGCTGACTTCCGGATCGATCGGAGTGGTAGCGCTGTTGTCGAGATAAATCATCGTATCATCTCCAACTCAAAGTTTGCTAACCCTTTAATTAACTTTTCATAATTGCCGGCATACTTATACTCATTTTCTAACCATTTAGCCCCGCGGTCCAGATGTTTTTTGATCAAGGACGGAAAGTATTCATCATCTGTGATGGGACGGCCCAGCTGCTGAGCGATCAGCGCTTTGTAAACAAAATCGTACTCCCCCGTCAACGTATTGCGGTTGAATTCCAAGCCGTTAGTATCCGACTCGAACGATTCGATTGGCTCTTTCGACAGCAGGGACAATGCAATAGCCAGACGTGCGAGGACGTTAGGCGTAAGATTTGTGCTGGATTGCAGCTGTTTTAAAATATCCATTGTCTCCTTTGACGTTTTTAGGCGAAACTGCATAGATCAAATCCTCACTTTTTGGAAGAAGTAATGGTTATTAACATGGACTCGGTTTGAACTGCGGTCATAATGTAAAGAAAATTCCCGCTGGATATAAGGTTTCATTTGATTATAGTAGTATTCGTCCACTTCTGTATTCGTTGACAAGATAATGACCTGATTGGCAGCGATAGGCAAATATTTTTGAATTAAGTTTTCTTTATGCGTCCGATCGAGGCGGCCAAACAAGGTGTCCAGTACAAAAGGTATTTGCCGTTTAGACGCTTTTAATAGCGCCCAAAGCAGTGATAAAAAGAATAATTGTGTTTCCCCTGCTGATAAGGAGTGTTTAAATACAGGTTTATTGGAATAGTTTAGCATCGTGATTTCAAACGTTTGCGGGTCAATTCTAAAAGAGTTTAAAAATTGGCCTTTCCGCATCAACGAGTTAAACATTTGCAGGAAATACCGTTCTACTGTTCCTAGATATTTTTTGATCTGTTCCTCCTGATAGCGAGATAAAACGCGGCTCAGCTTTTGACACAGTTCAAAAATGTTTTCATCTTTTTGCGCTTGGCGGATTCGTTTCTGTACTTTTTCTCTCTTAGCAATCAATTCTTGATAAAATTTTTGCGCTTCAAACAGTTTGGCTGTGTTTGCTTCAATTTCATATTTGATTTGTTCATGGAGACGGGTATGCTCGTTTAGTTTGTTGATGATCTCCTTCAGCGACTCGTCTGTAAGACTGTGCTCAATCTGCTTTTTTATCGTATAAATTTCATTTGTCAAATGTTGAATCCTTGCGAACCATTTATCAATCAATTCTCCATCAAAATGACGCACTTGCTTGAACAAATTTCTAATAGTCTGCTTTTGTTCCGAATTCATTTGGTGAATAAATTGGAAACGCTCAAAGTTAATGCCAACCGGTTTCATTGACTGAAACAATTTCTCTTTCATCGCCTCGGTGAAAGAGGACGTTGCTTCTCTTCCATCAAGGTCCGTAATGCGGAAATGGCGCGAAAGCTCTTTAAATAACAGCGGAAGTGTTTCGTTGTTTAACTCTTCTTTCAATGTATTGTACCTCTCGACACGTTCCTCTGCATCAATTTGGGTAACCGTCTGCTGCAAAAGACTCTGCACAATGACAAAAGGAAGCAACTCCGAGGCCGTTTCTTTAATTTTTTCAGAGATCTGTTTCTTTTCTTGCTCCATAAGAAAAACTTGTTCGTTTAGTTTTTCTCGCTCGCGAGCCATCATTCCTCCTTTGGCGGAGAATTCCCGTTGGAGCTCTTGGATAGTTACTTGAATATCTTTTTCCTGTTCTTTCAATTCCGCAATCCGCCTTTCGAGGCTGCGGATCACATGTTCCTGATTGCGGAGATCATATTCGATTTGTGTGTACTCTTTTTGTTCCTGGGTCAGGCTGGTAAATATGTTGTCCTGTTTCAAATACTTAAGCAAGTCTTCCTTTAACGTATCGAACAAGTCTAAGTTGAACAGTGTCATAAATGCTTCTTTTACGTTCTGTTCAAATTGTGCATCGAGGACGTATTGCTGAACTCTTTCACCGTCAAAAAACAAAAAGTCAAACAGGCTTGGCGGCAGGTTGCGCCGCAAGAAGTGATAAAACTCCTCCATTTGGTTGTCGGTAAGCGGAATGCCGTTTTTGGAAATTTGCAGATGCTCCTTTACGGTCTCTCTCGTGAGCTCCCACTGCCGGATTATATAATAATTTTCCGGCTCTCCATTATTATACAGAGTAAAATCTATTTCCACCCCGGCCATTTTGTTGCCTTCGGCTCGGGAATAGATATTGATTTTATCTTTAATAAAATCGATATATTTGGCGTTTGCCGATTTATATCCTAAAAACAGCGGACCGTAAAGCGCCAATTTGATGGCAGACAGGAAGGTCGTTTTCCCTGTTCCGTTCTCCCCCCCAATCAAAATAATGTTGGCGCGCCCCTTTTTGTTTCCAAAGACAAATTCATTTCGTCCGTAATAAATGCCAAAGTTTGTAATCACTAGTTGGTTAATCTGCATAGTCGTCACCTTGTTGTAGTTGATTAAAATGCAGCCATTCTTCATTTAAAATTCGGTTGATATCTTTCAGAATGCCGTATCTATGCTTATACCCATAATGTTGGAATTCAAGATTCACGAGCTTTTGGACAAGCTCAAATTCAACTTCTTCTTCATGGCACAGTTTTTTAAGCAGCTTAATGTCTTCACTCTCAAGAAACTTGCTTTCTTCTATGTCCCAATTCGGACGGTGTCCGTATACTTCCTCGTAAATGGCCAAAACAGAGTCCTCCCAATCTCCTTTTTCAAACCAAATTTTACGAATCTCTTTCAGTTCCTCGATAGTGATCAATTCATATTTTGGCTGAAGAGGATGTTGCAACTGCTTTTCCGTTTCCAATAGCTTTCTTAAAATTTCTTTCCGATGTTCAAGGGTATAAGGACCTAACCCTAACCGTTTGTTGTCCTCATCACCGATCAAATATACTGAACCGTTGGCCCGTTTCTTTTCACGATAATCTTCTTTGTCACGGTTTTCTAGCAGCCAGTTTCGAAACTTTAAGAGCGGCGTTAACCATTCATCACCAGACTCGATAAACCCTTTTAACGATTTATCTTCTTGCACAACTGTACATACCCAGCAACCGAAGCGGCTGTTGCCGCACGAGGGCGTTGAATTGTCGATGACTAATGGACATTCCCCCTGACTGTCTTGGTACAAGGCAAGCAAGTCGGCGTTATCAGCTCCCCAAGGATTTGGCACTTGCATTAAATATGTCCAAACATCGTCTAACGAGAAATCTTCAATCGGCGCATAAACGTAAGAATTAGGGAGTTTAGTATGACGCCGTAAAATTTTCCCTTCAATTTTATGGGTATTCATGACTTGCGCCCTAGTCGAGCTTTCCGATTTCCGCACTCCGAGTACGACAACCGTTTCACCAAACTCTGACACTTTGTTTAAGATGAAGTTGTTGGCTGGATCTATTTTTAAACGGTCTGTACACCACCTGAATTTCTGTCGAGGAGCCGGGTAACCTCGACCGATCAAGTTGACCCAGAAAGTGTTTGTAATGTTTGGCATTACTTTTTCAACATGAATAGGAAGTTCAAGCTCGTTGGCAGCTTTTTTCATTTTCAATAGCTGTGTATCGATGTGTTCAAGTATTTTAGGGTTTTCTACCATCGTATCGGATGAGATAATGTAGACAGGTTTTGTCAATTCATTTTTGCTCATTGATGACAGCGCATAAAAAATAATCTGAACAACAACAGTAGAGTCTTTGCCACCACTAAAGCCCACAACCCAGGGGCGGTCATCCGATTTGTATACTTCCTGAACGTTTTTATACAAATCTTCTTTTTTATGATTTAAAAAATAATGAAGTCCCATTCGCTTATACTCCTTTTTTCAAAAATACAACATAATGCAATCGACAAGAGATTTATGTAACAGGTAGTTTTTGTGTATTGATATAAACTATGTACACATATAGTACGTTGTTCGATAATCATCGGTAATGCAAAAGGGGTCTATTATATTATTTTAAACTATTGATTATATAGATTCAATTTGAAGGTTTGACATTTATATATACATGCAACATGAAGTCCAAAAATCCAACAATATCGCGGCATGGGCAGCGGTCGTTGGATGAAACACCGTTTCGCCATCGTGGATAGATTCGGAAGTCTATTTATTTAAATGTTTGAAAAATATAAATTATTTATTGACTTGCTTGCCAAAACGGTTTATGCTGATGTTATGACTTTTAGAAAGCAGAGGAGAGATGAGCAATGAGTGTAGCGCAGGAAAGAAGAGGGTATTTTGGCGAGTTTGGCGGCAGCTTTGTTCCGCCTGAACTGCAGGAAGTGCTTGACTACTTGGAAGAGCAGTTTCTGAAATATAAAGATGACCCGGAATTCAATGAGGAGTTTCGAACCTATTTGCGGGAGTATGTCGGCCGTGAGAGTCCGCTGACGTTTGCGGCGCGGTTGACGGAGCGGCTCGGCGGGGCGAAGATTTATTTGAAGCGCGAAGATTTGAACCATACCGGTTCGCATAAAATCAACAACGTGATCGGGCAAATTTTATTGGCGAAGCGGATGGGCGCGAAGCGGGTCATTGCGGAGACAGGCGCAGGCCAGCACGGGGTGGCGACCGCTACCGCATGCGCCATGTTTGGCATCGATTGTACCATTTATATGGGAGAAGAAGATACGAAGCGCCAGGCGCTTAATGTGTTCCGCATGGAGCTGTTAGGGGCGAAAGTCGTGTCGGTCTCGAAAGGTCAAGGACGATTGAAGGATGCCGTGGACGAGGCGCTGAACGATCTTGTGCAAAACTATAAGACTACATTTTACTTGCTTGGTTCGGCGGTTGGTCCGCATCCGTACCCGTCGATGGTGAAACATTTTCAGTCGGTTATTAGCGAAGAGAGCAAGCGGCAGATTGTAGAGAAGGAAGGACGTCTTCCGGATGCGGTAGTGGCCTGCGTCGGCGGGGGAAGCAACGCCATCGGGGCGTTCGCCCACTACTTGGATGAACCGAGCGTGCGGCTCATCGGTGTCGAGCCGGAGAAGGCAGCGACGCTAACGAAGGGCGTTCCGGCCGTGTTGCATGGATTCAAGTGTTTGGTGCTCCTTGATGAAAATGGAAACCCGCAGCCGACATACTCGATTGCCGCCGGGCTTGATTACCCGGGCATTGGTCCGGAACATAGCTACTTGAAAGTGTCCGGGCGGGCTGAGTATTATACGGTCACGAACGAAGAAGTGCTTGAGGCGTTTCAACTGCTGTCTAAAACAGAAGGAATCATCCCAGCTCTCGAGAGCGCCCATGCGGTGGCGTACGCTATCAAGCTTGCGCCGACGTTAAGCAAAGACCAAATCATCATTGTGAATTTGTCGGGGCGCGGGGATAAGGATGTTGAGCAAGTGTTTTCCATGTTGCAATCGTGAAGAAAGCAGGCGGTTGTTCACGACGGTGTTCGCGTGAAGCCGCCTGCTTATTTGTGATCATCTTCCGCCGAGAAAATCTCGCTTTTACCCGTAAATGTAAGTCGGGATGAATCCGGGCTTCCTTTGCGAATCTCCCTATTGCCCCCAATGGGCAAAAAGTATACAATGGATGTAAATAGAACAAACGTTCTTTTTGAGGAGGGAGGGCTATGCACAAAGCCTATCGCTTTCGGCTGTATCCCACCCGAACACAGGCAAAACTCCTCAACGAGACGATTGGGTGCTGCCGATTTGTGTACAATCACTTTTTGGCCGAGTGGAAGGAGACGTATGAAACCACGGGAAAAGGACTCGGCTACAACGAGTGTTCCAAACGATTGACAGCTTTGAAGAAAACCCTTCCATGGCTGAAAACCCCTGATTCAACCGCCTTGCAAAACGCACTGCAGCAGTTGGCCGAGGCGTTTGACCGGTTCTTCGAGGGAACGGCGAACGCTCCCCGCTTCAAAAGCAAAAAACACCCGAACCAATCGTACACCGCCCAGTGCAACTACCCAAAGAACGGACGCCCTACGATCGAAGTGGACGGCCATCGGTTGAAACTTCCCAAGCTCGGATGGGTGAAGTTCGCCAAAAGCCGCGAGGTGGAAGGCCGCATTCTCTCCGCCACGATTCGTCGAAATCGAGCGGGGAAGTATTTCGTCTCCATTCTCGTGGAAACGGATATTCCCCCATTGCCCCAAACCGACAAGAAAGTGGGCGTCGATTTGGGGTTGAAACAGATCGTAGTGCTTTCCACAGGCGAAACGATCGAACACCCCCGGTATTGGCGCCGGTATGAAGAAAAGCTCGCCTACTGGCAGCGGGTGATGGCTCGTCGAAAGCCAGGCGGTTCGAACTGGGAGAAAGCCCGTTTGAAAGTGGCCAAGCTTCATGAAAAAATCGCCAACTGCCGGAACGATTTCCTGCACAAACTGTCCACCCGCCTCATCCGCGAAAACCAAGTGGTGTGCGTGGAGGACTTGCGTGTTAGGAACATGCAAAAGAATCGCAAGCTGGCTAAATCCATTTCCGATTCCGCGTGGGGGAGTTTTCTTCGCATGCTCGAGTATAAAGCGACATGGTACGGGCGGACGGTGGTTCGTGTTGCGAGCACGTTTCCCTCGAGTCAATTGTGCTCGTGCTGCGGGCATCGGCACGTCGAGGTGAAATCGCTTGGCATTCGCGAGTGGGTGTGCCCCGCCTGCGGAGCCGAACATGACCGGGACCATAACGCTGCCCGGAATATTCTAAATGAAGGGCTTCGACTGCTGTCGTTGTAGGGCGGCTGAACCGTGGGACGCACGGGGATGGCTTGGCGGACATCCTGCCGCGGGGCGGGTGTTCCCAAGAATCTCCCACCTCGAAATGCGGGCGGGAGAGCGTTCAACTGAACGGAGAGGGATTATAAGGCCGCTTGTTTGCAGCGGCCTTAGTTGAGCGCTTCAATGAGCCGCAGCCTTGGTATCACAGTGAGGCGCTAACTAATCGCCACTCCTGCGCTCGCATATCCCGTGACGGAAGCGGCGATTGAAAGGCCGGAAGTGGTGATGAAAAACGCCATGAGCAGCCGGTCGCCAGTATTGACAGGCACGTTTAATCCGGTGATGATGCCGCTGGCGTTTTGGGCTAGGGAGATGGGATGTTGGTATGCTAACTCGTACTCGCCCATGTAAAAGTAACATACACAAAGCTGCAAGTGGGAAAGCCAAGTCCAACAAGCATGATGAACAAATCCCCAGCTGTCGGAAGGCATTGTGAGCTGAGTGGCTAAATGGTACCAAAATGCGGCAAGCCGATATTGCTTGCGCTGAAGAAAGTAATAGCCGAGCCGGCAGCAGCATTCAGCCCGAGGGGTATCGTATTCGAAAGATTGGTACACATATCGAAATGCCTGTTCTTCATCACCAAGCGCATCAAAACAATCCGCTACCTTTCCGCAGGCGGCGATGCAATCTTCCACCCACCCTTTTTTTGTCTGCAAAAACTGTTCATAATACTGAATGGCCCGCTCGTATTGTTGATGGTCGAACAGTTCGTTGGCGAAGTAAAAGAGATCTCTTGGCGAAAATTCTGCTCCTTGTGCCAACTGCCTTTCATAAATTTGCAAATTTCGATCTGAAGCGCAGCGGTTCGGTTGATGAATAATGGTAATATCGCTGTTGAGAATCGTTCCCCATACTTCTAGATATTCATGAACCACCCCATGCCATCGGAAGCCGTTGGATCGTTTAACGAGACGGTTTCGGCGGACGCTCGAAATCGTCTTTCCATATTCATCTTGGGCAAGGCTGTAAATCATAGTGACGGAGTCGATGTCAGAAGAAAGGGTGCGCTTCAATGTGAGAAATTTGGTCTGCTCTTCTGCCGGCAAGATGTCGTCTGCGTCCAGCCAAAAAATATAGTCCATGGTGGCGTGGGAAAAGGAGAAGTTTCGCGCCGCCGAGAAATCATCGCTCCAAGGAAAGTCGATGACTCGTGCGGTGTAGGAGCGGGCGATTTCTTTCGTGCGATCCGTTGATCCTGTATCCACAATCACGATTTCGTCTACGAGATGTTGGACGCTGTCCAAACAGCGGGCAAGGACGTCTTCTTCATTTTTGACGATCATGCAAAGACTGATGGTGATCAATTTCCTTGCACCTTCCTTTCGGCCATGTTGCTGTTTCACTATATGCATCATGCGGGAACGTGCTTATGCCAATGCCGCACATGGCGCTGTGAAAATCGAGGAAAAAGGGCGGAGTGAAGAAAATCCCTTCATCCCCTTGGCTGATAAATGGAGGAGATGAAGGGACTTGGTTTTTTGGCGGGTCGGCTTTAAGTGGCAGCTTTCTGTAAGGCGGGTGCTCGCCAAATCTTATCGCTTCGAAGCGTCAGCACAAATAGGAGGGTTTAAACCGCTTCAATAGGAATGAATTCCCATTTGTTCACATCAAATAACCCTTGGTCGGTCAGCTTGAGCTCCGGGATGACCGGCAAGGCGAGGAAGGACAGTGTGATAAACGGGTTGAAGGCATGGCTTGAGCCGAGCGAGTCCAGCGCTTCATAGATCTGTTTCAATCCATTTAACACTTCAGTATAATCTTTTCTTGTCATCAATCCGCCGATCTCAAGCGGTAATCCAGCGAGCACCGCTCCGTCTTTGGCGACGGCAAGCCCGCCTTGTTGTTGGCGGAGCTGTTCAATGGCGACGATGAGGTCGCGGTCGTTTGTGCCGACGGCGATGATGTGGTGCGAATCGTGCGCGATCGAAGAAGCGATGGCGCCTGCCTTGAATCCGAAGCCGCGGACGATGCCAAGGCCGATGCCGAGGCCGCGATGGCGTTCGACGACCACAAGCTTCAGCAAATCCCGCTCGATCGACGGGCAGAAAGCCCCTTCCTGGACATCAACGTCCGTGATGAGGTGGTTCGTATGCAAATGGTTCGGGATGATCTCGATGACATGGGCTTTCGTTCCTCTTTTCATCGGGATGCGAAGATCGGTTTCGTCCACTGCTTGGCAACGGATGGAGTGAAGCAATGGCTGTTCAAGGCTTTCTGCCGATCGTTCGGCCGGAAACACCGTCTGTCCATGTTGGGCCACTAGTCTTCCCGCTTTGAAGACGTGGGTGATGTTCAATGTTTCCAAATCCTCAACGAACAAAAAGTCGGCGTCATACCCCGGGGCGACAGCGCCCTTCGTCGACAACCGGTAGCACTCTGCGGCGTTCAGTGTGGCCATTTGGATGGCCAGAAGCGGGTCGAGCCCGGCGCGAATGGCGAGCCGCACATTATGGTCGACGCTTCCTTCGAACCATAAGTCATCAAGATGTTTGTCATCCGTGCAAAACAGAAAGCGGCGCGCGTTGTGCTCAGTGACGGCAGGAAGAAGTTTTTCGAGGTCTTTAGCGACTGATCCTTGGCGAATGAGCACGTACATGCCGCGGCGAATGCGTTCAAGCGCTTCGTCGACGGTGACGCATTCATGATCCGTATGGATGCGGGCGCTTCGGTAGACGTTGATGGCGTTGGCATCAAGGCCGGCCAAGTGGCCGTCGATGAGGCGGTTGGCGTTTGCCGCGAGCGCCAGTTTGTCGAGCATCGACGAGTGTTGTTCCCTTAATGACGGATAGTCCATCACTTCCGCCAATCCGAGAACGCGTTCATCGTTGAAAAACGGCGCCAGTTCCGCGGCGGATAAGACGGCTCCGGCACGTTCAAACGAGGCGGCTGGCACGCACGACGGCAGCATCATATACACATCGAGCGGCGTCCGTTTCGCATCGTCGAGCATAAATTGTATGCCGCGGACGCCAGCGACATTGGCGATTTCGTGCGGATCGGCAATGACGGTCGTCACGCCATGCGGGAGAACGACGCGGGCGAATTCGCTCGGGGGCACCATCGACGATTCGATATGCACGTGTCCGTCAATCAGCCCCGGGCATATATAACGCCCTTCGGCATCGATCGTTTTCCTTCCCTCATAGCGGCCGATGCCGACGATCATCCCTTCCGCAATGGCGAGATCCCCTTCGATGATTTCGCGCGTAAACACGTTGACGATTTTCCCGTTTTTGACAACGAGATCCGCTTCGGTTTGTTTCGCTGCGGTGGCTAGCTGTTTTTGTAAGATCGAATTCATGCTGCTGACTCTCCTTTCCTCATGTCCATCGCCTGATCATCGGCGGAAATTGGTTTCATTGTAATGAGCCAGCTGACAAGTTGTCAACCGCTTTGGTTCGTTTTTTGCCATGCGTATGGCGCTGTTGTTTTCGCCTCTCTTTATAAATGTAACAATGTTATGCTGCAATTAACAAAAGGAAGGGGGTGTGCGGCTCATGGAACAAGAATTGATCTCGAAAAAAGGACTGCTTGAGCTGACGGGCATTTCGTACGGCCAGCTTTACCGCGATATCACAGCATTTTGGCCATGTTCATTTGCCTGAAATGGCCTCAAAACTGTCGAACTCAGGAAATAAAATCCGGCGTTTTAAGGCTGTCTCACAAAGATGAGATAGCCCTTTTTACATATGGCTTGACAAAGAAACAGTTCTTCAGTTAATGCCACAAGCAATGGATAGCATATTGCTTTTCTTATTTTTGGGCCATTTCAAAATAAAATTTGTCTGGAAATGGAGAGCCCCTCTTTCCCAAATAGTATACATAATGAACAATAGTATATTTTTTGATACTATGTAAAAATAAAGTGCGTACTTTTAAAGGCAAAACATACATAGTATACTCATCAGTGTGTAAGAGATAAACACATAAAAATGCTACTGCTTATGCAACCTGCAAAATTTTTATGAGAGGTGAAGGATTCATGGAATTACAATTAGCATTGGATCTCGTAAACATTCCAGAAGCGAAACAATTAGTAAAAGAAGTTGAGGAGTATGTGGATATTGTAGAAATCGGCACTCCAGTTATCATTAATGAAGGTCTTAGAGCTGTAAAAGAAATCAAACAAGAATTTCCTCACTTAAAAGTATTGGCAGACTTAAAAATCATGGATGCCGCCGCATATGAAGTCATGAAAGCGTCCGAAGCCGGAGCCGACATTATCACGATACTTGGAGTTGCTGAAGATTTGTCCATCAAAGGTGCTGTGGAAGAAGCTAAAAAACAAGGCAAAAAAATATTGGTGGACATGATCGGGGTTAAAAATTTAGAAGAACGAGCGAAAGAAGTAGATGGGTTTGGAGTCGACTATATTTGCGTACACACAGGTTATGATCTTCAAGCAGTCGGCAAAAACTCTCTTGAAGACCTTGCCACAATCAAACGTGTCGTGAAAAACGCAAAAACTGCGATCGCAGGCGGCATTAAATTAAACACATTGCCTGAAGTCATTAAAGCAAAACCTGATCTTATCATCGTAGGCGGCGGTATTACTGGCCAAGAAGACAAACGCGCTGTAGCTGCTGAAATGAAAAAAATGATCCAACAAGGTGAATGAATGATGCAAGCTACGCAATATTTAGGAGAAATCATCAAAGAGTTAAATCGGACAGCCGATTTAATCGCCGCGGGAGAAGCGGAAAAATTGGTGAATGAGATTCTCAAAGCAAAGAAAATTTTTGTAGCTGGCGCAGGCAGATCTGGATTTATGTCCAAATCTTTTGCGATGCGAATGATGCACATGGGGCTAGACGCCTATGTCGTAGGCGAAACCATCACCCCTAACCTAGAACAAGACGACATTTTGATCATTGGATCGGGTTCAGGGGAAACGAGAAGTTTAGTTTCCATGGCTGAAAAAGCGAAAAGCTTAGGGGCAACCGTAGCGTTAGTGACCATTTTCCCTGAATCGACCATTGGACAATTGGCTGATATCACGGTCAAATTGCCTGGCTCGCCTAAAGACCAGTCAGATAACGGATACAAAACGATACAGCCGATGGGATCGCTTTTTGAGCAAACCCTCTTGCTGTTTTATGATGCGATCATATTAAGATGCATGGAGAAAAAAGGATTGGACTCCAATACCATGTTCAAAAGACACGCCAATCTGGAATAGAGTATAAGGAATGCTGCGCAGACATCTTTAACCATTCGAAATTTTAAACTATTTAAACGAAATTTTCAACTTAATCACGGGGGAAAGGAGAAAAGGCCGCAAAGCTTTCTTTAAGAAACGCTTTGCGGTCTTTTTTTGATCGGGAGATTGGATTCTTGTGATCGATCCATGATCGTTCATTCCCTTCGTGCACATCAGCCGCTCTCCCACTATCAGCATTCCCTCGATGATCATTACAAATCAAATCGGTTATAGTCGGAACGCGGGGGGGGGGTGCCAAGACTTTTTGCAAAATCGATGACCACTCCTTTCATGGTTGCACGCGGCGTCAAAAACTCTCAAAAGTCTGTTGCCTTCCATAATCCATCGGTAAAATCGTGCGATGGTGGCAAATGTCATTCAGCAAACCTTGAAGAACGCAACTCCGCATGCAGATGTCAGGAAACGGCGAACAAAACGCCCGCCCTCGGCAACGGGTATTCCCGCTGCAGAAGGCGGGCAGTCTTTATCGCTATTCTTTGCCGCAGAACTCTTCGTCGTAATAGAAGTCCTGCTCAAACTCCACCCACCCGAAAAAGAGGGGACGAGGCTCCTCGACCATCTCTAAGCGATAGACGGTGCTGACGTAGAAGGGGATATCGGGTTCTTTGACCGGCACCGGTGCTATGCGCGCCCAGTCTAGGAACACAATATCCTCTAACAGATAGTCTTGGAAGGCGCTCAGCATGTCAGTGATGGCAAAGCCCATGTCAAGGATGCCCTGCTGGATCTGCCGCCATTTCCGCCAAGAGGCCTCCAAGTAAGAGAGTCCAAAATAGCCCGCGGCACCGGGCCCACGCACCCCCTCTGTACAGCGGCTTAGAAAAAGCAGGAGTCCCTTGACGGTGTCGACCGGGTCCGTGAAGAACACATCAAACTGGCCGCGGAGATGGGACGGCAATTCATCCCGCACATCGTAGACCTCGGCGTGGACGTGGTCCCAACCTTGGTCCTGAGCCACATCGCGTACAAAGCGGACAATGCGTTCATCCACGTCCAAGACACAGATGCGCCGCGGCAGCCCCGAGAGCGCAGCTGCAATGCTTGTAAGGTCATCATCGCCCAGCAGCAAAATGTCTCGCCCCATCAGATCTCCCTGTTGGGCCATCAGTGCCAGCCGCCGAACGGTTGTCTCGGGCGTCACATCTCACATTTCGCACCCTCTCGACGAAAATCGGGAGGATTTTTTCGTTCCGATGTCGAATGAATCCTTGACACACAAGGAACGTAAAGGAGTTTTTCTCTTATGAATGTTCAAGTCAAAAAGGTCTATCGCAATTCTTATTTGAATATAATAAGTGCCCTATTCAAGAAACTGGGTCTGCCTCAATTGATTGACCATCTCGTGCCCGTCGATCCGCAGTGCCAAACGCGAGTCAGCGATGCCGTTCAGGCCATCCTCTACAATGTGTTTGACGGCCGGCAAGCCCTTGTTCACTTGGAACATTGGGCTCAGGAGGTCGATTGTGAGAAACTCATCCGTCCCGATCTCCATCCTTCCTGGTTGAACGACGATGCGTTGGCCCGTCATCTCGATCGCCTGTATGAGGCTGGCATTCACAACGTCATCAGCACTTGCTTGATTCATATTTATCGCAAAGAAGGCCTTTCCCTCCGAGCCTTCCACGCCGATACGACGGACAAGACCGTTTACGGCGCGTATGAATCGGCCTCGTTAGAGGCCTTACAAATC
This sequence comes from Geobacillus zalihae, assembly GCF_030414215.1. Classification (NCBI taxonomy): domain Bacteria; kingdom Bacillati; phylum Bacillota; class Bacilli; order Caryophanales; family Anoxybacillaceae; genus Geobacillus; species Geobacillus zalihae. The sequence continues at coordinate 2,127,739 of NZ_CP129217.1, read as the reverse complement.
ACACATGGCTACAACCGCCATCATCGTTGGCAAAAACAGATCGGTTTCGGACTGGTCGGCAACGAGGACGGCATCCCGTTTTACGGCGATGTGCACGATGGCAACCTGCCCGATAAAACATGGAATCCCGAGGTGCTGTCTCGTGTCCATGAACAGCTGAAGCAGGCCAAAATCGAAGACGAATGGATTTACGTGGCCGATTCCGCCGCGATGACGAAAGAGACCCTGGCGCAAACCAAAGCGGCCAACGCCTTTTTGATCACCAGAGGCCCTTCGTCGCTCCGGATCGTGAAAACCGCGCTGGCCGAAGCGGATGCTGAGGACACGACGTGGAGCGATCCCTTTACGTTGGCGGAGAGAAACGGCGCCACGTACCGGGTATGGGAAACGGCCTCGACGTATGAAGGCCACCCCGTTCGGCTGATCGTTGTTGAATCGAGCGCGCTCGACCAGCGAAAAGGAAAGACGCTTGAAAAAGAACGAACCAAAGAAGCGGAGCTTCTTCGCGAGGAACAAGCCCGTTGGGAGCGTCACCCCTTCTCCTGCCGGGAAGATGCCGAACAAGCCTTGGCGTCCCTCAAGGCGTCCCTTCGCCCCCGGTTTCATCGGGTTGAGGCCGCGGTCGAAGAGATCGTACGCCTGAAAAAACGGCGCGGACGGCCGAAAAAAGGGGCGGAACCCGAGGTGGAGACGCTGTATTTCTTGCACCTTGACGTCGAATTCGACCAAGACGCGTGGGAACAGGCGAGACGGAAAGCGTCCCGGTTTGTCCTTGTCACGACCGTTCCGAAGGAATGGAAGGGCCAACCCATGGATGCCCAAGAGATCTTGAAGCTGTATAAAGGGCAGATCTCGGTGGAAATGAACTTCGCTTTTTTGAAAGATCCGTTTTTCACGGATGAGATTTACGTCAAAAAACCAGAACGGGTCGCAGTATTAGGCTATTTGTTTCTGTTGGCCTTGGCTATTTACCGCGTTTTTCAGCGCCGAGTGCGTCAGTTTATTACTCCAGAACACCCGTTGAAGGGTCCTGGAGGCCGCAAGCTGACCCGGCCGACGGGACGGGCGATTTTTCAGCTGTTTCAATATGTGAACGTCGTCCTGTTCAAGCTGCCGGATGGGCGCATCCAACGCTCACTGGATCGCTCCCTTACCCCTGATCAGCGAAGGATTCTGCAGGGATTGGGCATGGATGAGAGCATCTACGTGTAACGTGATACGGAACGACCAGCGATGGTAAAAAAAGGGATTGCCATCGCTCGTTGTGTTGGTCAAAAAGTTATTCTGAAAAACTAAATAAAAAATCCTTTGTTTTGACCTTGTTAGGGTGCGAAATGTGAGTCACATACCCTTGGTCAAAGTCGGGCGTCGCCTTGGGCCGCATGGCTGCGATATCTTGAAAAGCAGCAAGGACGCTGTCAAAAGGCGGCCTCAGAACAATGCCGCGCCCCGCGCAAACCTCACAGCGCTGTTCGGCCACCCGTTCTAGGCCCATAGTTTCTGCCTGACGACGCCCTTTCTCAGTGATCACAAAGCGGTCGCCGTTGTAGGCCGCCAGCTCTCCCTCCAAGAGCGACTGCAGCGCCTTCAGCACTTGGTGCGTCTGGGCTTTCCCTTCCCTCATCAGTTCCCAGTAGGATTTCGGGCCAAAGCAAAGCGCACGAAGCAGAAGCGTGTCGATCCGACGACTTTCCGCAGCAATACCGACTTTCGACATGGGTACCACTCCTTTCGCCCTAAAAGAGTAAAGACCATTCCGCTCCGGCACCCCTTCGTTTTCATCGAAAGGAGCGACATGAAACATAGAAAGCAGCGGTTCAAACGTTTTTGGAACGCTTGCCTTCTTAGCGTGAGGCCTAACGATCATCCGAAAGATAAAGCATCCTTCCCCTTTCCAGCATCGAAATAGCATTTTTGCTGCTTTCGATAGGGAAACGATAAAAGACGCGCTGAAGTTGGAAGAATTTTTTTAAGGTTCCATAAGCATGGTGTTTTTATTAAGGTTTAAATCGGTAATAGCGGTATGGTGTTTTTCGCCTCTAGTTTTTCCATCATTTCATACCAATCCCTTGGTTTGTTCGATAAGACAGAATAATAACGTTTCAAAAACTTCACAACAAGATCCGCTGGAAGTTCATTCACGCTATCGTCCATCGGAAGGAAACAAAGATCAAGCCCGGTTACGGCTTCTCCATCATTGTTCCAAGATGGATGGACATAAGGGAAGTCAAGCCGCTTATATCCCAAATGAGATAATACCTCACGACGAACATATGGATCCATCGGCTTAATCCCGCCAAATTCATAATGCTCCACCCGATAAGGATCATAAATCTCGGCGAACATGCCATACAACTGCTTTCCATTTGCAGCGGCCCAATTTTGCAAATCCTCCAGCCGCTTTTTGGCTAAAAACCGGCCGATCCCCAGTCCTGCTTGGCCGATAATGGTGAAATCTGTCATCGCGACATTTAAATCTTCATAATAACGGTACTCCGTTGCGCCTACTACCTCTCCTTCGTGAACAGCAACGCACACACGAATTCCCGGATCTTCCAGAGGCTCTTTCCACAAATCAAATGCCAATACTTCTTCCGGAGGAAATACATTTTGCATCAATTGATGCATTTTCTTAAACAAAGGGTCTTCAATGCTCGTAATTCTGCGATACTCCATTTTCATCATTCTCCTTTAAGATTTTGCGCGATAAAAAGGATTTTTCCATTCCATCAGTGCAGCATAATTGCACGATTCTTCATCTTCTAAATAGTTCGCCACCACTTTGACAGGTGTGCGGCCGCAGCGAAGCAGGAAGGTAATAACAGGATCTTTCAATTTGCCTTTTACTACCGCTTCGAGATATTGCTCCGCTGTCATCTCATGCGCTTTTTTATGATAGCCAGGCATCCTCCCTCCGCCTAACAGCCGCTCTAGTCCCAAATGAACAACCACTTCATACATGGATAGCATCAGCCATTTTCCCAGCCCCCATTTGCGGTAGGCAGGGCGCACGCCAATATCAACGACATAAAGCGTATTCCCGTTTGGGTTATGGTTACGGATATATCCATGATCCGTGATCTCTTCCCATGTATGGTCCGGATGGCTGGGGTCAAAGTCGACAATAAGCCCTGTCATTGACCCCGCAATTTCGCCATTCACCTCAACACATAAGGCTCCCTCTGGAAAGAGTGTCACATGGTTTTTCAGCTGTTCCGTATTCCACCATAATTCAGACGGGAATGGCGGAGGAAAACTTTCCTGTTGAATGCGGATTAATCCAGGAAAGTCCTTTTCTTCATAATTTCGGATCACCGCTGGAACAGGACGATCTTGGTCAAAGACATAAAACTCCTTTCGATACATTCTTACCCCTCCTCTCTCATTATCCATCTAGCAACGTATCGCCCATTCATGTGGCGATACTGATATTATTAGGCACATCATTCCATTTAACAAGTAGATACTTTCGTGTTACATAGTGTGAAAAATTATACCTAAAAATAAAAAAAAAGAAATTCGGAATATTTTTTCCAGACCTTCCTCGCATTCGAACAGCCATGCCTAGTCCACATTATTGTGTAAAATCCATTCTCCATCCAGTGAACTTGGATCACTGGAAAACAAAAGCACTTTTTTGCCGTTTTTCTTTTTACGCCATTTTCGGGACTCCATCAACAGTCATCAACGCATATACAGAAAAACCAACGGACAGCGGTTCTTTCATAAAGATGGTTGTCCGTTGGTTTTTCGCGTCTAATTATAAAACTTATTGCTTTCCTCATTATCTTTCATGTGTGTATTTCTTTGTTTACCAGCAAAAAAAAGAAAAGTGCATATAACATACACGCAGATCGTTTTCGAAGCTTTCATAACGGAGAAAGCTTTCTACTTGGCTGCTTCATTGATTTTTACTTGCCCCTTTACGACCGTCTCCATATAGTTTTTGCCCCATTCATACATCGCATCAAGAATTGGCATCAAACTTTTTCCATGTTCGGTCAATGAATATTCCACTTTTGGCGGAACAACCGGATAGACTTCGCGATGAACAATTTGATCTTGCTCCAGCTCCCGCAGCTGGTTAACAAGCATTCTTTGGGTGATCCCAGGCATGAGGGCTTTTAGTTCGCTAAACCGCTTCTTTCCCCCTTTTCCTAGATGCCATAAAATAAGCATTTTCCATTTACCGCCAATAACAGCGAGTGTTAATTCTTTTTCACAATTATACGTCTTGCCACAAACGTGTCCCATCATTTCACCCCCATGTTGATTATAACGCGATAGTATACTTTTTGTCACTTTATGATCATAAAGAACATACTTACAAATAAATGTTATATATCTGTTATTTTCACTCATTGCAAATGGTATTCATTCCTTCGGGATAATACAATCCATTCATTGCATCTGGATGCCTTTTATATCATTAAGTATATTTTTTTACACTATATTATATTTTTGTCACTACATGATAATAAAGTGCGTACTTCTCAATAAGTTTTATACACATTATACTAGCATCTGTAAACAATCACGGGTACTGGAGGGAGCAGCATGAATCGTTTTACTATTCCTCGCGATATTTATTTTGGAGAGAATGCTCTCGATGTTTTAAAAACATTGGAAGGAACAAAAGCTGCCCTCGTCATTGGCGGCAGCTCCGTCAAGAAAAACGGAAATCTTGATAAAATTCAGCAACTTCTTTCAGAAGCCAATATAGAAACAAAAGTGATTGACGGAATTACGACAGAACCAACCACCCAAATGGTAAAAAAAGGAGTGCGCATTCTTAATGATTTTCAGCCAGATTGGGTGATCGGGATTGGCGGCGGGTCAGTAATGGATGCGGCAAAAGCGATGTGGTTGTTCTATGAACATCCAGAATTGACATTTGAAGAAGCGACACGTCCATTTAGCCTGCCACGCTTACGCACAAGGGCAAAGTTCGTAGGAATCCCAACGACAAGCGGAAGTGCATCGGAAATATCCAATTTATCGGTTATTACTGATGCAGAAACAGGGGTCAAATATCCACTGGCTGATTTTGAACTGACGCCAGACATGGCGATTATTGATCCGATTATGGTCCAATCCATGCCGAAGCACGTTACAGCCTACAGCGGGATGGACGCAATCACACATAGTATTGAAGCATACGTAGCAAAGCCTCGTACGATTTTCACAGATTCCTTGGCTATTGAAGCAGCTCAAGTACTGAAAGAAAATCTTCTTGCTTCTTACCACGGAGATGCTAAAGCCCGCGAACAAGTTCATTACGCTCAGGCGATGGCTGGAATGGCCTTTGCTAACGCGGTGCTAGGAAATGTGCACAGTCTTTCACACAAAAGCGGCCCAATATTTAACATTCCGCATGGATGTGCCAATGCGATTTATTTACCATATGTAATCCAATTTAATCGCACGGTAGTCGAGGAACGTTATGCAGCAATTGCCAAACGGCTCGGTCTGGATGGGGAAAACAACAAAGAATTGGTGGATTCACTCATTGCTTGGATTCGTGACTTGAATAATAAGATGAATATTCCAAATACACTTCAAGAATACGGAGTGTCCGAAGAAACGTTCACCGCACACGTGGATGAAATGGCGGCCAATGCCGTAAAAGATCCTTGTACAAGCACAAATCCGCGTGAAACTTCTGTAGAAGAAATGAAAAAATTATATATCGCAGCGTTTTATGGTCTAGATGTCAACTTCTAAACAAATAAAAAAAGCAAAGCCTGTCACTAACATTCTTACCAGCGATAAAAAGATCGGATTCCATTGAATCTGATCTTTTTATCCCACCGTTTGCTTTTATATTTATATTACCATAGATGCCTTAAAAAAGGTACTAGGTTATTTTAATCATTTGCCTTTTAGCGGATGTATTTTGTTTAAACGTTCATGCACGACAAATACATGGACAAGACTTTCTCCCTGAAATGGGCATTATTCATAAAAAATACCAATTCAAGCAATGTAGTAAACGTTGTTATATCTGCTCTATCCACTTTATTCTTTTGGGAAAATGTTTCGAAAAGTCAGGGGGGATCACATTGGATTCAATGACCTTTATCTTGTTTGGAGCAACAGGTGATTTAGCGAAACGAAAAATTTTCCCTGCATTATATAATTTATTTCTTGATCAAAAAATGCCGCAGCCATTTTCCATTATTGGCGTAAGCAAAAGAGAATTGTCCGATGAAGCGTTTCAAACATATGTGGAAAATTCGGTAAAAACCTTTTCCAGACGTTTGGCAAATGACCGTTCCAAAATGAAGGAGTTTCTTCGCGCGTTTCGCTATATTTCTCTAGATGTAACGAATGCACAAGGGTATAAAAAGTTGCTTGAAATGGTTCAACAACGGGAAAAAGAATTGAATATTCCTGAAAACCGCATGTTTTATTTATCTGTTGCGCCGGAATTTTTTGATGTGATCGCGTCGAACATCAAGGAAAGCGGATTAGGATCCACAACAGGTTGGAAACGTCTGATTATCGAAAAACCGTTTGGCCACGATATCCAATCGGCCCAAGATTTAAACGAAAAATTAAGCCAAGCTTTCGAGGAAGAAGAAATTTATCGGGTAGATCATTACCTTGGAAAACCGATGGTGCAAAACCTTGAAGCTTTAAAATTCGCCAACCCTGTGTTTCAAGCGATATGGAATAATCAATTTATAGCCAATGTGCAAATTACAGCTAGCGAGACCGTTGGGGTAGAACAAAGAGCAAGCTATTATGATCAAGCAGGCGCCATTCGCGACATGTTTCAAAACCATATGTTGCAACTGTTGATGATGACAGCCATGCACTTGCCAAAACAAATTAGCGCAAAAGACATCCGTAACGAGAAAAGAAAAATTATGGAATCTCTTCGACCAATACAGAAGGAAGAAGTAGGCTTGCACGTTGTTCGCGGCCAATACGGTCCTGGAGAAATCGATGGCAGACCAGTGGTTGGATATAAAGAAGAACCTGGCATCGATGCTTCTTCGACAACGGAGACGTTTGTTGCGGCCCGTCTGTGGATTGATGATGAAAACTGGAGCGGGGTGCCATTCTACATCCGTACAGGTAAAAGAATGAAGGAAAAGTCCACACGTATCGTGATGGAGTTTAAAAATCCATTAAAGGAATGGTACTTGCCAAAAAATGAAGAAACAGCTCCTAATCTTTTGGTGATTCAAATCAATCCGAACGAAGGCGTTTCGCTGCAATTCAATAGTAAAAATGTATTCAACAACGGAAAGATGGAGCCTGTCCATATGGACTTCGCAACGAATCAGAAAGAGGTGCCTGAAGCGTATGAACTCTTAATTTTTGACGCTTTGCACGGCGATTCGACTTTCTTTGCCCATTGGAAAGAGGTCGAACTATCTTGGAAATGGCTGCAACCTATTTTAGAGGCATTTGCGGAAAACCGCCTTCCTCTTTACTCCTATCGTTCAGGATCGATGGGGCCAGAGGCTTCTTATCAATTATTGAAAGAAGACGGATTTTATTGGCGGTAAATAAGCTTTTCCGGAGCAAACCTGAAAACATAATTTCTGGATAAACTAACTATGAAATAGGAATAGCCAATCTTCTTTGACCAAGATATTTTTAGGAGGTAGTCAGCATGAGAGTCGGGCTAGTCGGTTTAGGAAAAATGGGATTAAACTTAGGCAAAAATCTTATGGACCATAAGCACGAAGTAGTGGCGTTCGATATAAATACAAATGCGGTGGAAGAAATAAAAAAATACGGTGCTAAAGGCGCATCCACTTTAAAGGAACTCGCCCTATCATTAGAAAAAACGAGAATTGTCTGGATAATGGTTCCCCACACCGTTGTTGATTCGGTGATTAGTGAAATTGCGCCATTTTTAAGCAAAGGAGACATTGTGATCGATGGTGGCAATTCTCACTATAAGGAATCGATTCGTCGTTATAACGAGCTAAAGGAGATTGGAATTCACTTTATGGATGCTGGAACCTCTGGTGGAGTGGAAGGTGCTCGTAACGGAGCGTGTTACATGGTTGGAGGGGATTCTGAAGCTTGGAACATTGTCGAGCCTCTTTTCCGAGATACCGCTGTCAAAAATGGGTATTTATATACAGGAAAAACAGGCAGCGGCCACTTCTTAAAAATGGTCCACAATGGGATTGAATACGGAATGATGGCTGCCATTGGCGAAGGATTCGAAATATTAGAAAAAAGCGAATTCGATTACGACTATGAAAAAGTGGCGAGAGTGTGGAACAATGGTTCGGTTATTCGTTCATGGCTCATGGAATTAACAGAACGCGCGTTTTCAAAAGATGCAAAATTAGAGGAAATCAAAGGAATTATGCATTCTTCCGGCGAAGGAAAATGGACGGTCGAGACAGCATTAGATCTGCAAACGGCCACTCCTGTCATCGCCATGGCCTTATTGATGCGGTATCGTTCATTAGAAAGCGATACATTTACAGGAAAAGTGGTAGCCGCTCTACGCAATGAATTTGGCGGACATGCTGTAGAAAAAAATGAGAAGAAATAACATAAAATCCCCTTGCAGGAAGGCATACAATGGACATGCGCTGCAAAATAGAATGAGAAAGGAGAAGTGTATATGGCTATCTCTTTTGATTACTCCAATGCCTTGCCATTTATGAAAGAGAGTGAACTACATTATTTAAGCGAATTTGTAAAAGCGGCTCATCATATGCTTCATGAAAAGAAAGGCCCAGGATCCGATTTTCTTGGTTGGGTGGATTGGCCGATTCGTTATGATAAGGACGAATTTGCGCGAATCAAGCAAGCAGCCGAAAAAATCCGCAATCATTCAGATGCTCTTGTCGTCATCGGCATTGGCGGATCTTATTTAGGGGCAAGGGCCGCTGTTGAAGCATTATCCCATGCCTTTCATAACCAAATGAACGATATGACGCAAATTTATTTCGCTGGCCAAAATATCAGTTCCACTTATCTCTCTCATTTATTAGATGTATTAGAAGGCAAGGATCTGTCGATCAACGTCATTTCTAAATCGGGAACAACGACAGAGCCAGCCATTGCTTTTCGGATTTTCCGCGACTACATGGAGAAAAAATATGGAAAAGAGGAAGCAAGAAAACGGATTTACGTTACTACCGATCGCGCAAAAGGAGCATTAAAAAAGCTCGCTGATCAAGAAGGCTATGAAACTTTCGTTATTCCGGATGACATAGGCGGAAGATATTCTGTGCTGACAGCAGTTGGCCTGTTGCCAATCGCCGTCGCTGGATTGAATATTGATCGAATGATGGAAGGCGCAGCATCGGCATATTATAAATATAACCATCCTGATCTTTCAACCAATGAAAGTTATCAGTACGCTGCCGTGCGAAATATTCTCTATCGCAAAGGCAAAGCGATCGAATTATTGGTGAACTATGAGCCATCCCTTCATTATGTATCTGAGTGGTGGAAACAGCTGTTTGGCGAAAGCGAAGGGAAAGATCAAAAAGGACTCTTTCCTGCATCCGTTGACTTTACAACAGATTTACATTCCATGGGGCAATACGTTCAGGAAGGCCGCCGCATTCTGATCGAAACAGTGCTGCAAGTGAAAAAACCGCGAATCGAACTGACGATTCAAGAAGACCCAGAAAATATCGATGGATTGAATTTCTTGGCCGGCAAGACACTGGATGAAGTAAACAAAAAAGCTTTCCAAGGCACGCTATTCGCACACGTAGACGGCGGAGTGCCTAACTTAATTGTTGAACTGGATGAAATGAATGAATACACCTTTGGGGAAATGGTATACTTCTTCGAAAAAGCTTGCGGCATCAGCGGCCATTTGCTCGGTGTAAATCCATTTGACCAACCGGGAGTGGAAGCATACAAAAACAATATGTTTGCCTTACTTGGCAAACCGGGGTTTGAAGCGGAAAAAGCGGCTCTCATGAAACGGCTATCGAAATAGCGTTTTCCTTACAGCTGTTTGAAATAACGCTCTACATGTAAACTGCCTGTTTTCCTGAACTCTGCAGGAGACAGGCAGTTTCCTTTTTTCCTGAAACTTGATGATCCTCCATTATGGAAGGAGAGATGGATTTTCATGCCTGGGTGGGGAGTAAAATTTACTCATGGATGTTTTCTGTGAAAATAATGAATCCATGAGCGGTTATTTTCATGCTTGGGTGGCGAGTAAAAGCTTACTCATGGATGTTTTCTGTGAAAATGCGCCGCCTTGATAAGTCATTTTCATGCCAGGGTGGGGAGCAAGGCTTGCTCATGGATGTTTTTTGTTTCTCCCTTCTCTTTTGATTTTCGATAGAATACAATAAACATAGGAGGTGAAACCATGTATCGAACGCTGAAAACCCGTTTTCGAGCAAAAAAAGAAGTGATTGATAAACTTTTTGAATGCAATCGCATCTCCGCAGAAGTTTGGAATGAGTGTCTTCGTTTGGCGAAAGAACATCATTTGAAAACAGGAAAATGGATAACCAAAACGGAACTGCAAAAAGCAACAAAAGGTCGTTTTCCTATCCACAGCCAAAGCATCCAAGCCGTTGTGCATAAGTATATATTTGCCCGTGACGGAGCAAGAGAAGCACGGAAAAAAGGGGAGAAAACCAAATTTCCGTACAAAAAGAAAAAACACTTCAATACAAAATGGGCAAAAGATGGGTTTGTTTTGCATGAAGACGGGACGTTGGAACTGTCGCTAGGAATTTGGAAACGGAAAAGACAATCTCCTTTGGTGGTGAAAATGGATAAAGAACAAATTCCAAAGGGTCAAGTGAAAGAAATCGAACTCGTTTATGACCGTGGTTTGTGGCTTTGTTTGTTGTATGAAGATGGAAAAGAACCAAAAGAGAATAAAAATCAAAACCGTGTCGCTATTGACCCAGGGGAAATTCACACCATCGCAGCCGTTTGTGAAAATGGGGAAAACCTCATCATCACGGGAAGAAAAATAAGAAGCATCCATCGGTTGAGAAACAAAAAATTAAAAGAACTGCAAAAACTCATGAGCAGATGCAAAAAAGGCTCCAAACAATGGAAAAAGTACAATCGGGCAAAACAATATGTACTTTCGAAATCAGAGGCACAACTAAAGGATGCGTTGCACAAAACCACGAGACAATTTGTTCGTTGGTGTTTGGAAAACCAAGTGAAAGAAGTCGTCATTGGGGATGTCGAGGGGGTACAACGGAACACGAAAAAGAAACGAAACAAAAAGACCAATCAGAAATTATCCAATTGGTCGTTTGGAAAACTATTTGATTATCTCAAATACAAATTGAATGCCGAAGGCATTGAAATGGAGAAAAAGGACGAGAGCTACACATCGCAAACATGCCCTGTTTGCGGGAAGAAGAATAAATCTTCTTCTAGAAATTATACATGTCAATGCGGATACAAACAACACCGTGACATCCACGGAGCGATGAATTTATTTGCCAAAGTATATTATGGCGAAATTCGCCCGTTGGAATTTACGGTCAAACCGTTTACGTATCGACGGATTGCATAAGCAAGAAGTCGTAGATGGCGAGTTCCCGCCCTTGAGTATCGATGATACTCATGTTGCCTGTCGCTCCCAACGGGACGGATGCCAGGCGTTGCCTGCAGATAGGCTGCCGACCAACCTATCACGCATCCACCCCGAAGGGGAAACAGGAAACTCCCACTTCTGTAAGTGGGAGAGGTTCATTGAACAAACGTTCCGGCCGTCGCGCCCGCTTATTTGGTTTTTGGCTTCTCTGTTGCTGCTGATCACCGGATTGTTTGGATATTATTTTTTTACCTTGCTTTAATAGCGGCTTTTTGGCCGCTTTTTATTATCCTAAACCGAGAAGACACCCGCTTCCGCGTGTGAGCATTGGTGTGCGTGGAGGACTTGCGCGTTAGGAACATGCAAAAGAATTGCAAACTAGCCATGTCAAGACAAGGTGCGGTTGCGGTCGATAAGCATATATATATTTATCATGATGCCAGCGCCGAAGCTTTGTTGATTCAACGGGGGGATGGTCATGTTTATCCACATTGTTCAACCTGGAGATACGCTTTTTTCAATCAGCAGGCGATACGATTATCCGCTGGAAAGTCTGCGCCTTGTCAATGGCTTAGTTGAAACGAATATTGTTCCTGGTCAAGCTTTGCTTGTTCCTAGCTATACGTATACAGTGCAGCCAGGAGACACGCTAAGCGCCATTGCACAGAAAGCATTTGTGACGGTCGAACAGTTGCGGGCAGCCAATCCGGCGGTGGATCCGTACAGGATGTATCCGGGAATGAAAATTTATATTCCTGATATTTCCTGGTATCAAGCTATAACGTTAGCCTATTACATTCTCCGCGAACCGAACTTAGATCGGGCGTTCGTGCGAGATTTTGCCCCGTATTCATCGTACATTGCCCTGTTCGAATATCACTTTGCCCCTAATGGCGACATTGTCACTACGCGGGATGACGCCGCAGCGATTGAAACAGCATGGCAAAACCGCGTCACACCCATTGCGGTAGTGACGAACCTAACATCAGAAGGATTTAGTGCGAGACTGGCAAGCCAAGTGCTGAACAATCCGGAAGCAAGGGCGAACTTGGTTGAAAACATTTTTTATTTAGTATCCCGGAAAGGCTATGGCGGCGTCAATATTGACTTCGAGCAGGTTCGCGGAGAGGATCGTGATTTGTTTACGGGTTTTTTGCGCCAGTTGCGTGATCGGTTAAAACCGGCTGGGTATGTTTTGACGATCGCCGTTCCAGCGAAAACGAGCGAGGAGATCCCTTGGCTCAGGGGCTACGATTACGGCGGCATTGGTGCTGTCGTCGACTATATGTTTATTATGGCGTACGATTGGCACCATTTAACAAGTGAACCTGGTCCAGTCGCTCCTATTAGTGAGGTGAGATCGACGCTTCAGTTTGCCGTCGAGCGCGTCCCTCGAAAAAAAATCTTGCTCGGACTCCCTTTATATGGATACGATTGGATCATTCCGTACCAGCCTGGGACATTGGCGGAGGCCCTCTCCAGCCAAGAGGCGGTTTTAACCGCTATGCGTTACCAAGTGCCGATTCAATATTCGTTTCAATATGAATCCCCCTTTTTTCGATATACGGATGAACTTGGAAACATTCATGAGGTATGGTTTGAAGATGTCAGAAGCATAGGACAGAAAATGAAATTGGCCCGCCAATTTCAGATTGCGGGCATCGGTGCATGGGAGTTGGGGCTGCGATTTGCGCCAGGCCCATGGTTGGTGCGAAAGTTTTTTACTGTTCGGAAAGTATAAGAAACACCCATTTCCGTTGGTTGTCTAGTCAGCGGGGAAATCGGGAAAATGGATGCTTCCCGCTTCGTTTGAAGTGGGAAGCGTTTTTTGGAAGCTGGCTGAAAAGTCGTTGCATTGGATTTTGCGTTTTTTTGTTGACAAGAAAACAATGATGCGATAGTATGATTATTGCAATACATATACACGTATATGTATAATACAGCGTGTATATGTGTATAAAATATTATGAGGGTATCGAAATAGAATAGCGACATACGTGAAGGAGGTTGTTGTCATGAAAGTGGCGATTATTGCAGCAAACGGCGGGTTGTTTGATGCGTACAAGGTGTTCAACATTGCGACGGCCGCTGCGGCGGCAGACGCGGAGGTCGGGGTGTTCTTTACGTTTGAGGGGTTGAATCTCATCCATAAAGAAGCGCACAAACAATTGCCGATTCCGGAAGGGAAGGAACATTTTCAACAAGGGTTCCAAAAAGCGAACGTTCCATCGATTGCCGAATTGCTTCAAATGGCGCAAGAGATGGGGGTAAAGCTGATCGCTTGCCAAATGACGATGGATGTCATGGGGCTTGACAAAGACCAATTCGTCGATGGCATTGAAGTAGCGGGGGCGGCGACGTTCCTGCAGTTTGCGAAAGACGCCGATATTACATTGGCCTTCTAATAAGGGAGAGGAGGAAGGAGAATATGGCACAAGTCACTGTCTATACCACAACGACATGCCCGTATTGTGTCATGGCGAAAAACTTTTTGCGCGCCCAAGGGATTCCGTTTAAGGAAGTGAATGTCGAGCTCGATCCGGCTTACAAGGAAATTCGGCAGACCAACATGGGGAAATTGCATCCGACGGAAGAGGAACAACGGGAGATGGAAATCGGTCCAAACCGGTGCGCCGTTCGGTAAAGAGAGAAAGCCGGCGTTTTCCAATGCCGGCTTTTTTCCTCTCTTTGCGAGTATAATGAAATGGAAGTGAGGAATAGGAGGGAAAAGGATGACAGGGCATCGTTTTCATTACGAACATGCTGAACGATTATTGGATCCGAAGCGCAAGGAATGGATCGCCCCGCAACAGGCGATTTCGATGTTGTCTGTGAAACCGGATGACACGGTCGTCGATCTTGGCGCCGGGAATGGTTATTTCACGATTCCTCTCGCGCAGGCGACAAACGGAAAAGTGTACGCGGTCGATGTGCAGCCGGAGATGATCCAGTTATTAAAAAAACGGGCGCAACAGTTTGCGATCACCAACATTGAATATCAGGTGGCGGATGTCGCTTCGATCGCCTTGCCCTCTCATTCGGTGGACAAAGGGATCATGGCATTCGTCTTTCATGAAGTGGAACAAAAAGAAGCCGCCCTTGACGAAATTCGCCGCGTGATGAAGCCAAACGGGCAGTTTCTGTTGATCGAATGGGAGACGATGGAAAGCGAAATGGGGCCGCCGCTCCATGAGCGGATTCCGTCGGAGGAACTGTTTTCCTATGTGAAGCAAAAGGCGGGCAACGTGGAACTTGTCCGTTTTCACCCGGCTGTCTATGGTCTGTTGATTCGCTGGGAATAACCAATTGTTGAGGAAAATATTTCTTATTGTCATTATACCATATAGGGTATATAATGATCATGCATAGGGTGAATAGAGGGGGTGAACCGTTGATCGTTAGCAGTTTGTTATTCTTTCTCATTCTTTTGGGAGCAGCGTTGTATCGACGCTACTATCCTGTCAAACATATCCCATGCCTTCCGGTAGAAGAGGTGCCGGACGGCTTGCTTCTTCTTGACTTGCGCGATTATAATGAAAGCAACGGCTCCATATTTGGCCAAGCGTTGCATATTCCGGTGGCGTATTTGAAACGGCATGTTCGGCATATCCCGCGAAAGCCGCTTCATATCATTGCCCAGGATGCCATCGAAAAAAACGTCGGCATCCGACTGTTGCGCCGCTATGGCTATGAGGTGAAAAGCTATTCGATCACGGCTTGTGATTGTCAAGAAAGGGGGCGAACGAGCCGATGGAATATAACAAAGAGATCAAAAACCGCTTAAAACGGATTGAAGGACAAATTAAAGGCGTCCTTGGCATGATGGAACAAGGGAAAGACTGCAAGAGCGTCGTTTCCCAACTTTCAGCGGCGCGCAATGCCATTGACCGCGCCATTGCCGTCATCGTCAGCACCAATTTGGAACATTGCCTGCGTGAAAGCATGGAAAAAGGAGAAAGCACAGACAGTCTTGTCAAAGAAGCAGTGGAACTGCTTGTGAAAAGCCGTTAATGCGTTGCTCAACAAAAAGATGTTGACAACGTTCTTTTTCTTGTAGTAATATACCCATAGGGGTAATGGTAATAAAACGTATGATATCAAGGAGGTTATCAAAATGAACGCAACGAAAGTATTGGATGCAAAAGGATTGGCCTGCCCGATGCCGGTGGTGAGAGCGAAAAAAGCGATGGACGAATTGCAATCAGGTCAAGTGCTCGAGGTGCACACGACCGATAAAGGGGCGAAAAACGATTTGCCGGCATGGGCGAAAGCGAGCGGCCATACGGTCATTGAGATGAAAGAGGAAAACGGTGTGTTGACGTTCTGGATTCAAAAAGGATAATTTTTTAGGTTTTAATATACCCATATATGTATATTTAGAGAGGAGGCAGCCAGATGACACAGCCGAAGAAAAAGACGACGATCATTTTGTTCAGCGGCGACTATGACAAGGCGATGGCGGCTTACATCATCGCCAACGGCGCCGCTGCCTACGACCATGACGTGACGATCTTTCATACGTTCTGGGGGCTCAACGCCTTGCGGAAAGAGGCGCCGGTTCCAGTGCAAAAAGGGTTTCTTGAAAAGATGTTCGCGAAGATGATGCCGCGCGGCGCGGACCGCATGGGGCTGTCGCGCATGAATTTTGCCGGCATCGGCCCGAAGTTGATCAAAAAGGTCATCAAAAAACATAACGCCATGCCGCTTCCGCAGTTGATCGAGATGGCGAAAGAGCAAGGCGTGAAACTCGTCGCTTGCCAAATGACAGTCGATTTGCTTGGGCTGAAGCCGGAGGAATTGATCGACGGCGTTGAGTTTGCTGGCGTCGCCGCGTATTTGGCTGATGCGTCGGAAGGAAATGTGAACTTATTCATTTAATCAAATGAGGGAATCCTATGTCGCAAACCATCATCAACATCATCCTGTTTGTTTTGCTTGTTTGGTTTTTTGCCAGCCGCTTCATCCCGCCGAAAGGGGTGCGGATGATCACAACAGCGGAATTGAAACGCCGGTTGAAAGAACCTGGGGTGCAATATATTGATGTGCGCACCCCGATGGAGTTTCAGTCTTACCATCTGCCAGGGTTTCGGAACATCCCGCTGCACGAATTGACAGCACGCGTTCACGAACTATCCAAAGAAAAAGAAGTGATTGTCATTTGCCAAAGCGGGATGCGAAGCCAAAAAGCAAGCCGACTGTTAAAGAAAATGGGATTTCAGCACGTGACGAACGTCAAAGGCGGCCTAAACGCCTGGCAGTAGAGGAGGATGATGATGAAAACGATCACGCCAAAAGAGGTAGAAGAGCGGCTTCGCGCGGGAGAATCGCTTCATATCATCGATGTGCGCGAGCCGGAGGAAGTCGCTGCGGGCAAAATTCCAGGAGCGGTCAATATTCCGCTCGGTTTGATCGAGTTTCGCATGCATGAATTGGACAAAAATGAGGAATACATTCTCGTCTGCCGTTCCGGCGGCCGCAGCGGCCGTGCCGCGGAGTTTCTTGACAGCCGCGGTTACCGCGTCATCAACATGACAGGCGGCATGCTCGCCTGGGAAGGGCCTGTCGAATAAGCCGTAAGGAGGGATTCGTTCATGATTAAAGTTGATATGACCGTTGATGCGAAAGGACTGTCCTGCCCGATGCCGATCGTTCGAACGAAAAAGGCGATCAATGAATTGCAACCGGGTCAAGTGCTGGAAGTGCAGGCGACGGATAAGGGATCCAAAGCCGATATCAAAGCATGGGCGGAAAGCACAGGGCATCAATATGTAGGAACAATTGAAGAAAATGGGGTTTTGAAACATTATATCCGCAAGGCAGCAGAAAGTGAAACACGCAACGAAACGACATTCCCTCATGTCGTATCGAATGAACAATTGCAAGAAAAACTTCACGATCCTGATTCGTTTGTCTTGGATGTCCGCGAACCGGCGGAGTATGCGTTTGGCCATATTCCGGGCGCCGTTTCAATTCCGCTTGGGGAGCTCGAGAATCGGATGGCCGAACTTCCGAAAGACAAAACGATTTATGTCGTGTGCCGCACAGGGACACGGAGCGATTTGGCTGCGCAAAAGCTGGCCGAAAAAGGATTTGACCGTGTGCGCAACGTCGTTCCCGGCATGTCGCAATGGAACGGGCCGCTTGATTCCGCTCAATCGTAATGAGCGGCCTTTTTTAACAATCAAATATACATTAGGGGGTATATTAATATGGTGAAAGAAATGACCGTGCAACAAATGACGGAAAAGGTGTTCAACAAAGAATCGCTGTTCATCTTGGACGTCCGCAACGAAAGCGATTTTCGCGATTGGAAAATCGAAGGGGAAAACTTTGACTATTTGAACGTGCCGTATTTTGAATTGATTGATGGGGTTGACTCGATTGTCGACCGTCTTCCGAAAGACAAAGACATCGTCGTCGTGTGCGCGAAGGGCGGATCGGCGGCGTTTGTCGCTGAACAGCTAGAAGAAGCCGGATTTCACAATGTCTACACGCTCGCAGGCGGAATGCAAGCGTGGAGTGAGCATCTCCATCAAGCGAAAGTATACGAAGATGATCAGTTGAAAATTTACCAATTCATCCGCGTCGGCAAAGGATGCCTGTCGTATATGGTCATCTCCGGAAGCGAAGCGCTTGTCGTCGATCCGTTGCGGTTTGTCGATGTGTATGAACAAGTGGCCAAACAAGAAGGGGTGAAGATCACGCATATCGTGGACTCGCACTTGCATGCCGACCATCTTTCCGGAGGCAAGGCGCTGGCCGAACGAACGGGGGCAACGTACTACTTGATGAAAAGCGAGGGAGCGGTGTTTGATTTCGAGCCGCTCGAGCAGCATGACACGATCGACTTTGCCAACGTTCATTTGGAAGTGTTGGCCGTGAAAACACCGGGGCATACGCCAGGCAGCGTCTCGTTCTTTGTCAACGGCAAATGGCTGTTCTCGGGTGACACGATCTTCGTCGGCGGTCTCGGGCGGCCGGACCTCGGCGGCAAAGTGGCGGAATGGGCGGCGGATTTGTATGACACCGTGTACGAAAAAGTCGCGGCCATGGCGGATGATGTGATCGTCTTGCCGGCTCACTACGCGAACTTGGATGAAGAAATCAACGCGGAGGGGTATGTCGGCGATACGTTAGGCCGCATCCGCGCCCGCAATGAGATGATGCAAAACAAACCAAAAGACGAATTTATCGATCTTGTCATCCAAAGCGCCAATACCGAAACCCCGCCGAACTTTGAAGACATTGTCGCCATCAACCGCGGGCTCAAAACCGTGGATATCGAAACAGAGCGGGAGCTTGAGATCGGCCCGAACCGCTGCGCGCTGCATCATACCCATGCCTAAAGAAGCGGCACAGATTGGCAGGGGACGGGGGCGTGCCTCGTCCCTTTTGAAAACAAAAGGGAGGGATGGTCGATGGATGTTTCGCTCGCGTTTCTCATTGTCATCTTTTTAATCGGCTTTGTCGGTTCATTTATTTCTGGGATGGTGGGGATCGGCGGGTCGATTATTAAATATCCGATGCTTCTGTATCTTCCGCCGTTGTTTGGGCTGGCGGCGTTCAGCGCTCATGAAGTGTCGGGAATCAGCGCGGTGCAAGTGTTTTTCGCCACGATCGGCGGCGTGTGGGCGTATCGAAAAAGCGGCTATTTGAACAAATCGCTCATTTTGTATATGGGGGTAAGCATTCTTGTCGGCAGTTTTGTCGGCGGCTATGGCTCGAAGCTGATGAGCGAGGGAACGATTAACGTCGTTTACGGCATCTTGGCGGCATTGGCGGCCATCATGATGTTTGTGCCGAAAAAAGGGATCGATGACATTCCGCTTGACCAAGTGACGTTCAACAAAGGGGTGGCGGCCGCCTTGGCGTTTCTGATCGGCGTCGGGTCCGGCATCGTCGGGGCGGCGGGGGCGTTTTTGCTTGTGCCAGTCATGCTCGTGGTCCTGAAAATCCCGACGCGAATGACGATCGCCACGTCTTTGGCCATTACGTTCATTTCCTCCATTGGCTCTACGTTCGGGAAAATCGCCACCGGCCAAGTCGATTACATCCCGGCGCTCATCATGGTCGTCGCGAGCTTGCTTGCCTCTCCGCTAGGAGCGAAAGCGGGGCAAAAACTAAACACGAAAGTGCTGCAAGTCATCCTTGCCGTGTTGATTTTGGCGACGGCGGTGAAAATTTGGGTGGATATTTTATGATCGAAGCGCTTGAAAGGCGACAGGTCACGGGAAAAGACATGTGAACGCTGGAACTGATCATGTGTCGCCGTCCGTTTTCTGCGTGATGGTGAGCGATCGATTTGGGCATGCTAAACAACGGGAAAACATAACGAAGGGAAGAAGGAGCGATGTTCCATTACACGGTTGACGTGTCAACGGGCATGAACGAAACGATCGAGCGTTTGGAAGAGAACTTGAAACAAGAAGGGTTTGGCGTGCTCTGGCGGTTCAGCGTGACCGAGAAGCTGCAAGAAAAGGGGCTTGATTTTTCCACGCCGATGGTCATTTTCGAAGTGTGCAACCCGCAAGAAGCGGCGCGAGTGTTAAATGAAAACTTGTTGGTTGGTTACTTTTTGCCGTGCAAACTCGTCGTCTATCAAGAGAACGGCACAACGAAAATCGGCATGCCGAAGCCGACAATGCTTGTTGGCATGGTGAACGAGCCGGCGTTGAAGGAAATCGCGGAAGATATTGAGAAAAGGTTGGTCGCTTGCATTGACCAATGCCGTCAGTGAAAAGGAAAAAGGTGTCCCACAGACGGGGCACCTTTTGGTTGTGCACATATAAACGGAAACGCAGGTTTGCCGAAAGAAAAGCGCTCTTTTCCCTTCTCCGCCGCTTCTTGATCGATGATCCAAAAGGAGAATCACATAGGGGGCTGATTGTTGCAAAGCCAATCCTTTCTACAAATTCCCTTGCCCCGCCGCTTTTTTTGTTTTTGCCCGTTTTTTGGCTGCGCGCGGCTGTTTTTCCGTTTCCAGCTCGCGATGCACAATCCGGTCGGGGTTGAGCCCATTGCCGAGCGTGCCGTACACATGGCCTTGCTTCGGCTCGATGAGCTCGTTGTGCTCGTAGTAGACGCGCGGCGTTTTCCAAAGGGCGGCCAACGCTTTTCCCATCGGCATTTCGTGGTAGCGGTCGGGCCACATTTGTTTGATGTGTTTTTTCACGAGCGGGTAGTACTTCGAGCTCATCGCAGGAAAGAGATGATGTTCAGTATGGTGCGAAAAGTGGAAGTGGAGGATATCCACCCACTTTGGCACGGTGACCGACAAACTGTTCGCCAACGGATCGTTGACCGGCACTAACGGATTGAGACGGTGGTTGGTTGAGATATAGCTCATGACGATCGTGTTGGCGACAAGCAGCGGAAGCAAAAAGGCGAACAGCCATTTTTCCCAGCCGACAAGCCATAACAGCCCGAGCCATGTCGTCCAAGGCAAGAAAAATTGAAACAGGACAACCGCGCGGTTCTTCCGGCGAAAGTCTTTGAAAAAGTAAAACAGCATCCGGATCGAGTGAAGGGTAAACATCACGGACAACGAGCTAAAGGCGAAAAAAGCGCGAATCGGAAACGGGATGCGGTATACCCAAGAGAGCAGGCGGCTTTTCGCTAATTTCTCCATGCTTGGCCACGCGTCCGGGTCTTTTTCTTCATGCTGGGTATGCACATGGTGGCTGGCGTTATGCCATTTTCTCCACAACTTCGGGCCGGTGCAAAGCGGCCAAAAGGCGATCGCTCCGAGAAGATCGCGCAGCCAAGGTGTACGGACGACGGTGCCGTGCAAAATTTCATGTCCTAAAAATCCTAACGCGGCAAAACTGAAACCAAGCACAACCGAGATGAGGAGGTTCCATACAGGATGGAGGTGGAAAAGGGACACAGCGAGGATGCCGGCGATGACGAGCCCTACATAAGCCAGACCTCCAAACAAGCGGGACTTCACAGGTTGAAACGCTTTTTTCGGCAAATGCGGGGCTATTTTCGCCGCGTACCAGCCGAACGGGTGAAAATCATTCATTCAGTGATCTCCTTTCAAACTACTCTCCGTTTGACAAGCAGCGGCGAAGCCATTCACACACTCTTGGTCGCAACGAAGACCTTATTTCATAAAGTGATCCCAAAAGCTGTCCTCTATGCCGAAATGATGTGGAGGGGCGAGAAAAGCTCTTGGTCACTATAAGAATTATTGTAACATCTTTTGGATCGTCCTGTCTATAGGCTTGATGGAAAAATACCAAATTTGGGCATGATGGCAATGCTTCCAGAAGAACAGGCTAGACGCTTGAGCAGGCGGCTGGCTAAAACATCATGATCAATGTCCCGATGGTAATGAGCAGCACCCCGATCACCACTTTCGCGGACAGCGGTTCGCCGAGAAACATCGCCGCAAACAAAATCGTCAGCACCAAGCTTGATTTGTCAATGGCTGATACGCGCGAGACATCGCCGAGCTGGATCGCCCGGTAAAAGCAAAGCCACGACAATCCGGTTGCTGCTCCTGAGAGGCAGAGAAACACCCAGCTTTTCGTTGAGATCACTTTGACGCCTTGATGGGCGCCTGTCATCCAGACGATCAGCCATGCGAGCACGAGCACGACAACGGTGCGAATAGCGGTCGCGAGATGGGAATTGACGTTTTCAATGCCGATTTTCGCCAGCACCGATGTCAGCGCCGCAAACACCGCCGCCAGCAAAGCATACACGATCCACATGCACACCCCTTCGCTTTCATTGAGAATTTTTTCATCTATTATACTACGAAAAGAGGGAAGATTTCATCATGTTTCCGTTGATCTGTTATAATAGAGGACAAGACAAGCCAATGAGAAAGGAAGAAGAGAATGATTTATCAACTCAAAGTGCAATTGAAGCATACGCGCCCTCCCATTTGGCGTCGGTTGCTTGTGCCGGGGGAGATGACGTTCGCCGAGCTGCATCGCGTGTTGCAAGCCGCATTCGGCTGGATGGACCAACATTTGCATACGTTTTACATGACAAAGGTCGGCGGAACGGCGCGGCTGGGCATTGAAATCGGCAACGAAGCGGCTGGATGGGACGGCGCCGATTACGATGAGCGGGAGGAAAGGATTGGGCAATGGTTTGTCGAAGAAGGCGACCGCGCCCAATACGTGTATGATTTTGGAGATATGTGGGAGCATGACATCGTTTTGGAAAAGATCGTCGATCCAGTTCCCGACGCGTTGTATCCGTGCTGTATCAAGGCCGTGCGAGTGGGTTTGAAAGAGGACAGCTGGGGAGAAGTGCAAGCCATAGAGGAAGAGATGAGCACAGCGGAGCTGACGGCGAACGTGAATGTGGCGCTCGCCCCGTTTCAACGAAAAGTGGTGAAGGAAGAAGGTGAGGCGAAAAAAACGAAACGAGCCGCAAGCAAAGGCAGAGTCGAAGAAGTGGAACAGGATGTATGGAAAACGCTGTTCGATCAAGCGCTCGCCTACAGGGACTTGGCCCCGTGGACATGGATGGACGATGATCAAATTTTTGCCGTGGTGACTCCTGATGGGGAATCGTTGTATTGTACGGTGATCGGGGCGCTTGGCCAGGAGTACGGCCTTGTCATTTACATCGGTGAGGAAGGGTATGCATGCTTGCAAGATATTTTATCTGGAACGTTGCATCCAAAAGACGCTGTGTTTAAAGAGCGCGCATTGCTCGTGTCGTTCGCGCCCCGAAACGACTTGGAAAGAGACGATAAAGCGATGTTGCGGAAGTATCACATTCCTGTGAGTGGAAAACAGCTGTTGCCGATGTTCCGCAGTTTTGCCCCTGGATATTATCCATGGTTTCTTTCGGAACAGGAAGCGGCATGGGCGGCTATGGCATTGGAACAAGCGGTCGTTGTCGCCGAGCGGCTGCGCGATGGCGAGCTGTCCCTAGCTTTGTCCGCTCGCGGCAACCGATTGTTTGCCCGGATTGCCGAACGGAGAGAAGACGGGCTTCATTGGCGCGACGGCTGGGTGTCGCGCCCGAAGGCGAAGAAAAAGGAAACACCGGTGCTTGAAATCGGAACGGACGAGTTGGAAAAGGTCAAGGCGCTCGATCGCGCCCCGCTGTTTGCGGAGTTTTCGATCGCTTATGTGAACAAGCCGATTCAGGAGCGACGCTGGGAGCGCCCGTATTTTCCGCTGCTGGCGCTGGCTGCCGATGCAGCGAGCGGAGTCATTTTGCATCACCAAGTGTTTCGCGGCCAGCTGGAGGCGAAGACGCTGCAACAAAGTTTTCTTGAATTTGCTCGCGCGCTCGGGCGTGTACCGAGCCATGTGCGCGTCACGAAGGAACACGGTCCGCTGCTGGCCCCGCTTTTGCGCGAGTTGGGTGTGAATATGAGCACAGGCCCAACCCCTCGTTCCGATGAAGTGAGGGAATTGTTTGAACAGTTTGCGATCTAAAGGTCTAGTGATTTAGTAGAAAACACTGTTAGTTCCGGTTGTTTCTTAATTAGAAAACCTTGCGAAATCAGTCTTCTTTTTTGGTGAAATGCCGCTGATTTGCGCGTGGCAACTGTTTTTCACCGGAATTCTAAGAAGAAGCCGATCGTGATGCCGAACAGGAGATGATGGGGGCAGGCGCTGACGTGCGGAGAGAAGAGGGCGGACATTTCCAACTTTCCACTAGCCCCTGCTTCTGTCGGAACACCGTTTTTCCAGCCGCTTTTGGCATGACGAAAGAAAGAGGGATCAGAGATGTTGATTGCACTCGATATGGACGGAACGCTATTAAACGGGGAAGGAAAAATCAGTGAACGAAACCGGGCGGCCATCACTGCAGCGCAGGCGCAGGGCCACATCGTCGCCGTCGTGACAGGGAGGGCGCGCAAAGACGCGCTCGCCCCGCTTCGCGAGGCGGGCATTATCTGCCCGATCGCCAGCTTAAACGGCGCGGTCGTTTCGCTCGAAGACGGCACGGTCATCAGCGAGGCGCCGCTCGAGCGGACAATCGTCCGTCCGACGCTTGAGTGGGTGCGCGAACAGTCCGATTTGTATTGCGAGACGTACACGGGCGATGCGGTCTATGTCGGCCTGCACAACCGCGCCCAATGGGAGGCGCTCGCTTCCGGGATGGCCGATGCGGCGCCAGAGGTGAAGTGGCTCGTGAACAAGCAGTTCCAGCAGGCGCGGGTGATGTATGTTGATGACATCCGCACGGTGTGGGACGACTCGCAGACGGTGATGTATAAGCTGCTGATTTTCGCCCTCGACCGCGAGCGGCTGCGTGATGCAGCGTCGCGATTCGCCGCGCTCCGTGGTGTCACGGTCACCTCGTCGCACCCGCACAATATTGAGATGAACAACGAACGGGCGACAAAAGGCGAGGCGCTCAAACAGCTCGCCGCCCATTACGGCATCGATGTGCGCGACACGGTCGCCTTTGGCGACAGCCATAACGATTTGTCGATGTTTAAGGTCGCAGGCTATCGCGTGGCGATGGACAATGCCGAACCGGAGCTGAAAGCCATCTGCGACATGGTGACGTCCTCCCACGAAGAAGATGGGGTGGCGGCGGGGCTTGAGCGGCTGCTTGCGAAACGGGTGTAGCGGCACCCGTTTTTTTCGATTGGACGTTCACCACATCGCTTTGGATGTAGAGAGGCTCAGGTTTCCGGTGCTTGCCCCGTCTGCTGAAACGTGAATGTGTGCTGTCGGAGAGGGGAATCGTTTTCGCCGCTTATGGACAACAGTCGCATCATCATCTCAACGTATGGCAACGAAAGGGGAGAACAATGACGCACGATCGCATTCAAGACTGGATTGGAATGTGGCGGGTGCCGGTGTATACAGCGGCGGTGGCGCTGTATATGGTGGCCCAGTTTGTCGAGACGGCCCCCGTTCACTATGCTATGGGAGCTGCAGCGCTGTCAGCGTTTATTGTGTCCGCGTTTTTCGCCCGCGGGGTGTACCAGGTGTCGGGAGCTCTGTTTTTTGCATTTGGTGTTG
Source organism: Geobacillus zalihae (assembly GCF_030414215.1). NCBI lineage: Bacteria > Bacillati > Bacillota > Bacilli > Caryophanales > Anoxybacillaceae > Geobacillus > Geobacillus zalihae. Next base: position 2,102,260 of record NZ_CP129217.1, on the reverse strand, counting down.
GATTGTTTTTGTTCTATGGCGATGCATGGCCGACGTTTGTCCTGCATTTTGAACGGGTGTTGGGGCTGTTGGCGCTGTTTTTTGTGCTTCCGTTCATGAATACGCTTATTCGCGTCGGGCGGTATGATCAGAGTTTGAGCGAATGGCTGAAGCGGAACGTCGGGGGCGTTTCGTCGCTGTACCGCCGCAGTTTCAGCGTTTGTCATTTGCTTGGGTTGTTTTTGAACATTGCCACAATTCCGCTTCTTGTCAAATCGTTGCGCACCGCGCTGCGAAATGTAGGAGGACGGAAGGCCGAGTCGTTTTATGTTCGGAATTTGCTGCGGGCGTATGCGCTTTGTTTGACGTGGAGCCCGATGGAAGTGATGATCAGCACGACGATTGATTTCACCGGTGTGCACTATTATGAAGTGGCGCTGTTTTTGCTGCTTCTGGCTTTTACGATGGCGATGATCGACTGGGGAACGGCCGCTGTTTCGTACCGATCCATCCCATTGGACAACGGCGAGGAAGCGGGGCGGGAATCAGCGGTTTCGATCGGGAAAAAGGCCGCCCAGCTGCTAGTGGTGCTCGTCGTGTTTACGGTGCTCGTGTCGCTCGTTCAGCGTTGGCTTGGCAAAGGATTTTTGTTTTCGATCGTCTTATTGCTTGTCCCGTTTTGTTTCGGATGGGCGCTGCTTGTGCGCCGGGTGAAGCGGTATGCGGTGATGGCGCTCTGCCATTGGAAAGAGCGGACAGAGGGATTGGGAAACTACTTTTTCATGTTTTTAGGAGCCGGGTTGTTTGTCGAGATGCTGGCCCGGTCTCCGCTGCTCGCTGGGCTTGGAGGCTGGTTTCGCGTCGGGGCGGAACATTCCGTCTGGCTGTATGCGATGATTGCCGCTTATTTTTTCACGACGTCGCTTGTCGGATTTCACCCGCTGGTGAGCTTGACGCTGCTCATGCCGCTGCTTGAGCCGGTGCGGCTGCTTGTTCCGGCGGTGCCGTTGTCGATTGTGCTCATTTGTTGCAGTTTGGCGACGGTCATGTACAGCCCGTACAATATTTCTGTTTCTTTGCTGGCGGAGGAGCTGGGGGACAATCCGTATCGGATCGGCAGGAGGAATGTTCCGTTTGCGCTCGGTTATATGGCCGTAGGAATCGGCATTGCGCTGTTGGCGGAGCGGCTGTTTTTCGGCTGATATCTATGGCGTTGTGGGGTCGTTTCCTTCTTTTTTTTCAAAGAAAGAAGATTTTTAGGTTGACAGCGTTTTCGGCGGAACGATATAATGAGATCGAATCGATTGAATTGTTTGTCATTTCTTTTTTAGATCGATCTAATAAATAGGCGTGCCTAGTTGGTGCGCTCGGGATCGTCTGCTTAAAAATGGAAACAAAGAAGATTTGTTCTGGAGGTTTTTAGATCGATCTAATCTTCATTCTTTTGTTTTAGATCGATCTACTAAAATTCCATTCTTTTAGATCGATCTACAAAGAGCGGCAAAGGGGGATCGACTCGGATGAAGCAGCGAAGTGCGCTCGATATGTACGCCGATGGAGGGGCGTGGTGGGAGACGTCGATCAGCGACGTCCGCAAAAATGAAATTCTCATTCGCGGATATCCGATTGAGGAATTAATCGGCAATGTGTCGTACACGCAAATGTTGTACCTCTTATTATGCGGGGAGATATTGAGCGAGAAAAAGGCGAAGTTATGGGAAAGCGTCCTTGTCGCCGGGGCGGATCACGGCCCGCGCGCCCCGTCGATTGCGGCGGCCCGCATGGCGGCGACATGCGGCATTTCGTTCAACTCGTGTGTGGCGACGGGCATCAACGTGCTTGGTGATGTGCACGGGGGAGCGGTGGAGAAGGCGATGGCGCTGTTTTACGAGACAAATGAGCAAATCGAAATCCGCGGCGGGGAAGGTGCGATGGCCGATGTGATCGGCGAGCGGTTTGAACAGTTTCGCCGTGAAGGGCGGAAGCTGCCGGGATTTGGCCATCAGCTTCATGATGACGACCCGCGCGTCAGACGGCTGTATGCGCTGGCGGGCGAGCTTGTGGAAGAAGGGGAGATCAGTGGACGGTATTTAGCGATCGCGGAAGCGTATCGTTCCCATTTGGAGAAGACGAAAGGGAAGCGGATGACGATGAACATCGACGGGGTGGCGGCGGCGATCCAGTGCGAGCTCGGCGTGCCGGCGGCGGCGGCGAAAGGTGTGTTCGCTCTGTCGCGCGGGATGGGCATTGTCGCCCATGCGTTTGAAGAGTGGCAAAACGGCGTGCTGATCAAAGGACCGTGCCCGAACCGCGATGATTTAGTCCGCTATACCGGACCAGCCAAACGTCATTTGGAAAAGTAGGTGATCAAGATGAGAAAAGCACAGCTGTATATTAACGGGACATGGATCGAAGAACCGCGTGCGGCGGAGCCGGTGAAAAACCCGTATACCGGGGAAGTGATCGGCGAACAGCAGCTGGCGACGCCGGAAGATGTGGACAGGGCGCTCGCCTGTGCGTTTGAAGCAAAAAAAGAGATCGCGAGAATTCCGTCCTATGAGCGAGCGCGCATCTTAAAAAGGGCGTCGATGCTGCTGGAGGAGCGGAAAGAAACGTTTGCCCGCTGGATTTCGGAAGAGCTTGGAAAGCCGCTGAAAAACACGTTGGATGAAGTGTCCCGCTCCATTGAAACGCTTGAGCAGTCAGCTGAAGAAGCGAAGCGTCTGTTTGGGGAAACGATCCCGGGCGACGCCTCGGCGCGCGGGACGAAAGCGGTGGCAGTGACGTTTCGCGTGCCGGTCGGCGTCGTGGCGGCGATTACGCCGTTCAACGCCCCGCTCAATTTGATTTGCCATAAAGTCGGACCCGCGTTTGCGGCGGGCAACACCGTTGTGTTAAAACCGGCGCCGCAGACGCCGCTGATTGCGACAGAACTGTTGAAGTTGCTGCTAGAGGCCGGGCTTCCACCGCGTGCCATCAACATGGTGCTTGGCGGTGCCGAGGTTGGGCAGCAAATCGTGAAAGACGATCGCGTCAACGTCATTTCGTTTACCGGCGGCGTGGTGGCGAGCCGCAACATTTGCGCGTTGGCCGGCATGAAAAAAGTGCTGCTGGAGCTCGGCGGCAATGCGGCGACGATCGTCCATGAAGACGCCGATTTGAAACGGGCGGCCGCGCTTTGCGCGAAAACCGGCTACAGCAATTCCGGGCAAAGCTGCATTTCCGTCCAGCGCATTTACGTACATGAGTCGGTCGTTGAACCGTTCACCGACTTGCTCAAACGGGAAGTCGAGGCGTTGAAAGTCGGCGACCCGCTCTTGCCCGATACGGATGTCGGCTGCATGGTCGATGAGCGGGCGGCGGATCGGGTGATGAACTGGATTGATGAAGCCATCGCTTCCGGCGCGACGCTGGTGTGCGGCGGAAAACGGCGTGGGGCGACGGTGGAGCCGACGGTGCTCTTCAACCCGCCGAAGCGAAGCAAAGTCGTTTGTGAAGAAGTATTCGGCCCGGTCGTCAGCGTCATCCCGTACCGGACGATTGACGAAGCGATTGCAGAGACGAACGATTCTGCCTTTGGCCTGCAAGCTGGGCTGTTTACGAACCGGATGGACATCGTCCATCAAGTGGCGGAGGCGCTTGATGTCGGCGGGGTCGTTGTGAACGGCACCTCGAATTTCCGGTTGGATCATTGGCCGTACGGCGGTGTGAAAAACAGCGGCATCGGCCGCGAAGGCCCGCGTTATGCGATTGAAGAAATGACGGAAATGAAGATGATTGTATGGCAGTTTCCACAGTGATGATGGGTGGTGGCAACATGTTAGCGCTTTATGTGGCGAAGCCGAATGAATTAGAACTGCGGCGCCTCAAGGCCGTCCGTTCCCCACAAGGGGATGAGGTGAAGATCAAGCTCATTTACGGGGGGATTTGCGGATCGGATCTTGGGGTGCTGAAAGGAAAACTTCCGCACGCGAACTATCCCGTTCGCGCCGGGCATGAATTAGTCGGCGTCATTGTCGAAAAAGGCGAACAAGCCGCCTATGACATTGGAACGCGAGTCGTTGTGCTGCCGAACACGTATTGCGGCGCGTGCGATTTGTGCCAAAAAGGGTTGACGAACATCTGCCGACATAAACAATCACTCGGCATCAACACGGACGGCGGATTTTCGCATGAATTCATCATCTCGTCCAAGTATGTGCTTCCTGTTCCTGATGATCTCTCGGATGAAAAGGCGGTGCTTGTCGAACCGTTTGCTGTCGTCGTGCATGCTTTGAGCAAAGTGCGGATCGAGCCCGCCATGCGGGTAGCGGTGATCGGATGTGGCAATGAAGGGATGATGGCGGCCGTCCTCGCCCGCCATTTCGGAGCGGATGTGACGGCGGTCGATGTGAATCCGTTGAAGCTTGAGACGGTGAAAGCGATGGCCGACATCCGCACGCTTGCGCCTGATGCGCTGTCGGGTGAAACGTTTGATGTTGTCATCGAGGCGGCCGGTGCGCGCGAAGCGGTCGAACAGGCGGCGGAGCTTGTCGCTCCAGGGGGGCATCTTGTGTTGATCGGTCTGGCGAATGAAGCGACGTTTCCGGTGGTGCGTCTTGTCCGCAACGAAGTGACCGTGCATGGTTCCATCATCTACCGCTTCCCGGATGACTATTTGCAAGCGATTCATTATTTGCGGACGATGCCGCATCCGATCGAACGGGTCATTTCCCGCATTTTTCCGGTCCGCGACTATGAGCAGGCGTATGAACTGGCGTCATCCGGCAATGCGGGCAAAGTCGTGTTACGTTTCAAGGAGGAGGAAGAGCGATGAAAAAACCAGTAGCCGAACAGTTAGTCCGGTATTTGGAAGACCGCGGCGTTACGCATATTTTTGGGCTTTGCGGCCATACGAACATCGCAGTGTTGGCGGCTTTGGAGCATAGTTCAATCAAGTTCGTCAACGTCCGCCACGAACAAATCGCCGCGCATATGGCTGACGGCTATGCGCGGGCGAAAAAGGAAACGGCTGTCGTTCTCTGCCACGTTGGCCCGGGGCTGACGAATGCGGCGACAGGCGTCGCCAATGCGGCGCTCGACTCCATTCCGATGGTCGTCATCGCCGGTGATGTGCCGAGTCATTATTACGGAAAGCATCCGCACCAGGAGATCAACTTGCACGCTGATGCGTCGCAATATGAAATTTACCGCCCGTTTGTGAAGCGGGCATGGCGGGTCGACCGGCCGGATTTGTTCCCGGAAATTTTGGAAAAAGCGTTCCAGCTGGCGGAGAGCGGCCGCCCAGGGCCGGTGCTTGTTTCCGTGCCGATGGACATTTTCTCCAAAGAAGTGGATGTGGCGCTGTTTGAAAAGCAAAAGCGGCATACGAAAACGCTGCATAAGCCGTCGATTGACGATGAAACCGCGAAACACATCATTGAGAAGCTGATGCAGGCGGAACGCCCGCTTGTGTACGTCGGCGGCGGCATTATGCTGGCGGATGCGGCGGAAGAATTGAAAACGTTTGTCGAACATTTCGATCTCCCCGTTGCGCACACGCTGATGGGCAAAGGGGCGCTGCCGGATGACCATCCGCTGACACTGGGCATGAGCGGATTCTGGGGGACGAAATTCGTCAATGACATGTGCCGCAACGCCGATGTCATTTTGGCATTGGGAACGAGATTTTCCGAAGCTGATTGCAGTTCATGGGAGCCGGAGTACACGTTCAACATTCCGGAAACGAAGCTCATTCATATTGACATCGACCCGAACGAAATCGGGCGCAACTATCCAACGGAACTCGGCATCGTCGCCGATGTCAAGCAAGCGCTTACCGTGTTGAACCGCGTGGCGAAACAAACCGTGCCGCAAGGGCGGACGGACGAGGCGCTGAAAGAACGCATCGCTAACTATAAGGAGGAATTCCGGCGGCAAAACGCGCCGCACATTCAAGACGACAGCTATCCGATGCGTCCGGAACGCATTTTGCATGAGGTGCGGGAAGTGCTGCCGAAAGATGCGATCATCACGACCGATGTCGGCTGGAACAAAAACGGGGTCGGCCAACAGTTCCCAGCGTATGGTGCAGGAACGATTTTGACGCCAGGCGGTTATGCGACGATGGGCTTTGGCGCTCCGGCCGCGCTCGGGGCGAAAATCGCCTGCCCGGACCGCGTCGTCGTGTCGCTCGTTGGAGATGGCGGATTCGGCCAAAACCCGGCGGTGTTGGCGACAGCCGCCGAGGAAAATATCGCCGTTGTTTGGGTCATTATGAACAACTACGCCTTTGGCACGATCGCCGGGCTCGAGAAGGCGCATTTTGGCACGACGCACGGGACGGTTTTCCAAAAGGACGGTAAGCCGTATTCGCCGGATTATGCAGCCATTGCCCGGGCATACGGCGTTGAAGGAGTGAAAATCCGCTCGGCGGAAGAGTTTAAACCGGCGCTCGAGCGAGCCATCCAAGCGAACAAACCGTTTGTCATCGATGTGGAAATGATCAACGTCCCGACGCCGACGTCCGGCCACTGGAATATTATGGACATCTATTCCCCAGGTAAACGTGTTCACCATGTGGCCGTAGAGCGGTAAGGAGAAACCTTCAAGATCGGGGGGAGGGGGAAGATATGGCTAGAACGTTTTCCTTGGCCCATTTGACCGTGCTCGGCTGTCCGCCGCCGGAGATGGCGCACATTGCCGCCCGGGCAGGGTATGATTACGTCAGTTTCCGGATCATCTACATGGGGCTTCCGGGAGAACCGAACTATGCGTTGGCGGAAAATCCACAGCTGTTGCGTGAGACGAAAGCGGCGTTGCGGGACACCGGCGTCAAGCTGCTGGATATCGAACTGGCCCGCATTGACGCTGATACGGATCCAAAACGGTATGAACCCGCTTTGGAAGTGGCGGCTGAACTGGGCGGCCGCCACGTCTTAAGCAGCATTTGGACGGCCGACCGAAGCGCTTACATTGAACAGTTTGCCGAGCTGTGCGAACTGGCGAAGCCATATGGATTGACGGTCGATTTGGAGTATGTGCCGATTGCGGCGGTGACGAATTTGGCAGGAGTCGTCGATGTGTTAAAGACGGTAAAGAAAGACAATGCTGGCGTTATGATTGATTTGCACCATTTTCATCGCGCCGGCGATTCGCCAGAAGCGTTGGAAGCCGTGCCGCGGGAGTGGTTCCATTTTCTCCATCTTTGCGACGCGCCGGGCGAGATTCCGGCGTCAAAAGAAGAGATGACGAGAATTCTCCGCGAAGGGCGGCTGTACATCGGCGAAGGTGGGATCGACATTGCCGGCATTGTCCGTCGCATTCCAGAAGTTCCTTGCTCGATCGAGTTACCAAACATCAAACGTGTCAAGGAGCTCGGCTACGAAGAACATGCACGCCGCTGCCTGCAGTCGGCAAAAGACTATTTTGCCCGCCATATTGCAACGCAAAGCGATCTATCGGCGTGACTAGTCAACAGAGAAATATGGCAGCGCTTCCGATACGGGAGGCTGCCTTATGAACATTACTAATTGACAGAAAATTATATATATTAATTCTATTATTAGAAATAAATGGTTTGCTCATTTGGTTGTTTCCCGCATGACCGGACGCGGTCGAGAGAGAACAGAATGGCCTGCGGCCAAACGGGAATGCGGGTTCAACATACAACACGATGCCAGCCGGTTGATCCGTTCGGCTGCATCAACCATTGCACTATAGAGGAAAGAAGGGGGAAAACGTAATGAAAAAGATGTTGGTGTTGTTGTTTGCCTGCCTGTTGGTGCTTGCGGGGTGCTCATCGAAATCCGAGCCGCAAGGGGGCGGCGCGGCGAAGAAAGCCGAACCGAAAGTGATGAAAATGGCCGTTGCGACATCGAAGGATCGTTCACTGACGAAAGGATTGTACAAATTTGCGGACATCGTGGAAAAAGAAACAAACGGCTCGATCAAAGTGGAAGTGTATCCGGATGGACAGCTCGGGGGAGACGTAGCCGTGTTTGAAGCGCTGAAGATGGGCACGATTCAAGGATCGACGATGTCGACCGGTCCGATCGCTTCATTCGCTCCGCGCATCGGGGTGCTAGACTTGCCGTTTTTATTCAAAGATCGAGAAACCGCTTACAAAGTGCTGGATGGGAAAATCGGCCAAGATTTGCTCAACGATTTGCCGTCTGTCGGCGTGATCGGCTTGAACTATTGGGAAAACGGCTTCCGCCATTTGACGAACAATAAGCGGGAAGTCACAAGCGTGGACGACATTAAAGGGTTGAAAATTCGGACGTTGGAAAATGACCTTCATATTGATTTGTGGAAAGAGTTGGGCGCCACACCGGTGCCGATGGCATTTACGGAGCTGTTTACCGCTTTGGAGCAGCACGTGGTCGACGGCCAAGAAAACCCGGTCGGGAATGTGGCGATCAATAAGTTTTACGAAGTGCAAAAATATTTGACGAAAACCGGCCACGTCTACAACGCAAGTCCGTTGCTCATCAGCAAAAAGTTTTGGGACACGTTGACGGACAAGGAAAAAGACATCATCAAAAAAGCCGCGGAAGAAGCGAGAGACTATCAGCGCAAGCTCAACCAAGAAGAAGATGAGAAAATGTTCGACTATTTGAAACAGCAAGGCATGGTCATTACCGAACTCTCTCCGGAGGAGAGGCAAAAATTTGTCGAAAAAGTGCAGCCCATCTATCAAAAATACGCGCCGAAATTCGGCCAAGATCTCGTGAACGAATTGGTTAACGCAGGAAAATAACCGAATGGCAAAGCCGGCTCTTAAGGGGAGTCCACCCCTTAAGAGTTCTTCCATTCTTGCAGACTTGGAGGGGACAGCGATGAAAAGGATCGGAGCCGTACTGGAGAAGGCGCTGAACGCCTTAATGGCGTTCTGCCTCGCGTTTATGTCCATTCTTGTATTCGGCAACGTCGTGCTCCGCTACGCATTTAACTCCGGCATCACGTGGTCGGAAGAAATGTCGCGCTTTCTGTTCATTTGGATGTCGTTTTTAGGCGCGGTCGGTGCTTTGAAAGACCATGACCATCTAGGCGTCGATACATTGGTGCGGAAGCTGCCGACCGGCGCCAAGCGCGTCGTGTTTGTCATCAGCAATGCGATCGTGCTGTACGTTCTCTATTTGCTGTTGGATGGAAGCTGGAAGATGACGATGAGCGGATTGGAAAGCAAAGCCCCGGCCACCGGTCTGCCGATGGCGTTCATTTATGGGACCGGGCTTGTCGTGAGCATCGGCATGGGCCTCATTATTTTGTACCATTTGTATCAGGCGCTGTTTCGCCCCGGGGCGATTGAGGAGCTGACGAGAATGAAAGAATCGGAAGAAGAAATCATGGCGGCCGCTCCCGTCGAGCACGAAGCGGCAGAATGGGCGCACGGGCGAACGCAAGACGCGGCTGGAGGTGAGCGGTAGATGGCGTTAGTCGTCTTTATCGGGTCGCTGTTAGGGGTCATGGCGCTCGGGATGCCGATCGCGTTTGCGCTCTTGGTCAGCGGCGTCGCCTTGATGTTTTATTTGGACATTTTTGATACGCAAATCATCGCGCAAAACTTGATCAGCGGCGCAGACAGCTTTCCGCTGATGGCGATTCCGTTCTTTATGCTGGCCGGGGAGCTCATGAACGCCGGCGGCATTTCGCGGCGGATCATCCGCTTTGCCATGGCGCTTGTCGGCCATATCCGCGGCGGGCTCGGGTATGTGGCGATCATCGCGAGCGTGTTGTTCGCCGGGTTGTCGGGGTCGGCGGTGGCCGATACAGCGGCGCTTGGGGCGATTCTCATCCCGATGATGGTCAAAGCCGGGTACAACCGCAACCGGTCGGCCGGCCTCATCGCCGCCGGCGGCATCATCGCGCCGATCATCCCGCCGAGCATTCCGATGATCATTTTCGGGGTCACAAGCGGCGTGTCGATCACGAAGCTGTTTATGGCCGGCATTGTTCCCGGGATTTTGCTTGGCATTTCACTGGCCATCTGCTGGTGGTGGGTGACGCGCCGGGATCAAGTCGAGGTGCTCCCGCGCCAATCGGCAAAAGAAATTTGGCGGGCGACCCGCGAGGCGTTTTGGGCGCTGCTGCTGCCGGTGATCATCGTCGGCGGGCTGCGCGGAGGAGTGTTTACGCCGACCGAGGCAGCGGTGGTGGCCGCGTTTTACGCGTTGATTGTCGGCTTGTGCATTTACCGTGAGCTGAAGGTGAAAGACTTGTTTCACGTGCTCGTGGCCGCGGCGAAAACGACAAGCGTCGTCATGTTTTTGGTGGCCGCCGCCATGGTGTCGGCCTGGCTCATTACAGTCGCCAACATTCCGGCGATCGTGACAGATGTGCTCGCGCCGTTTATCGATCATCCGTTGGCGCTGCTTTTGGCCATTAACGCCTTGGTGCTGTTGGTCGGGACGGCAATGGATTTGACGCCGACGGTGCTCATTTTGACGCCGGTGCTCATGCCGATTATTGAAAAAGCAGGCATTGACCCGGTGTACTTCGGGGTATTGTTTATTTTAAACAACTGCATCGGGCTGCTCACGCCGCCGGTCGGCACAGTGCTGAACGTCGCCTGCGGGGTGGCGAAAATCAACATGGAAGACATTATGAAAGGAGTTTGGCCGTTTTTGCTGGTCGAGACGCTTCTGTTGCTGTTGTTGATTTTCTTCCCGTCTCTTGTGACCGTGCCGCTTGGGTGGTTTGCGGGTCATTAAACGGATGGTGTTGCGTTGAGGAGGAGTGAAGGCTTGATTCACCGCACATCCGCAGCATAGAAAGGCGCCTTCGCCGCGTTGGACGAAGGCGCTTCTCTTTCGCTATCGCACTTTTATATGTCCGATGCTTGCGTTTTGCGTTGTGTCCGGCCGAGCCATCGGTTCGATCGGCTCTAAATCGGTCAGCAGGAACAAATAGCTGAAAATGCCGGCGAGCAAAATGAGCGCCGCGACGAGAAACGCGTACATGAACGAGCCGGTCGCTTGAACGATGAATCCCGTCACGATCGGGGCGACAATCGCCATCGAGTTGTTGCCGAACGTCAACAGGCCGGTCAACGTCCCGACCGTGCCTGGCGGTGCAATAAATGTCGGAATGCTGTAGGCAATCGAGGACGTGATGACTAGGCCGCCGAGCGCAATCGAAATGCAAAGGATCGCGATGTTTGGGTTTGTCGTGAAAGCGGCGCCGATGACGGACAGCCCAAGCAGCATGCCGATGACCAAAAACGTTTTTCGTACGCGCGTTGAATGGCCTCCTTTGTTGATAAGCCGATCGACGAGCCATCCGCCGATCGCGATCTCCGAAATCGTGCCGACGATCCACGGAATCGAGGCGTACCAGCCTGATTTCAGCACCGACATGTGCATTTCCGTCGCCAAATAGCCGGGAAGCCACGTAAGAAACAAAAACCACGAGTAGCCATACGCAGCAAACCCGATCAATGTCGCCCATACTTTTTTCTTCGTCAGCAAATATCGAATTGTCTCCCAAACGTTTCCTGAAGTTTCGTCTGATTTTTGCGCTCCGCCTTGGACGATGTAGTTGTACTCTTCTTTCGACAACCGTTTGTCTTCATGTGGGTCGCGGTATGTCGCCCAGAACAGGATGGCGTAAATGAAGCTGAGCACTGCCGTCGTATAGAACCCAGCCCGCCATCCCCACTCGGTGATGATCCAGGCGATGATCGGGGTGCCGATGGCGTTTGACAGCTTCGACTGGGCGTCGTAAAGAGCAATCGCGGTCGCCCGCTCATGGCGCGGGAACCATTGCCCGACTGCTTTGGCGGCTGACGGGAAATACGGCGCCTCCCCGATGCCCAACAAGACGCGTGATAACATGACAAGGCCTTGGCCGCTGGCGATAGCGGTCAAGAAACACGCGATTGTCCAAATGATCGTCCCGATGCGCGTCACCCATTTGACGCCGATTTTATCGAGAATCACGCCGGCCGGGATTTGCAAAATGGCATAAGACCAAGCAAACGCAGACAGCAAAATGCCGAGCTGTCCGGGCGTGAGGCCGAACTCTTTCGCCAGCGGCTGAATGCCGACGGACATGTTGATGCGGTCGAAATAGTTGATAATGACGCCTAACGCGATCAAAAACGCAATCGCCCAACGTCGTTTGTGCTTCATCTTTGTTCACCATCCTTGTGTTGATGCGGGAAAACGCATACAGTGTTAGAGAGAAAAAATAGCGAGTTCCCTTTCAATGGACATCGCGTTTCGATGTTTCATCATCCCATGAAATGATCGATTCCCCAATGTTCGCTGATCATCCCCTTTCTTTGTTCCATTATGTGTAACTCATTTTCTATAAATGGAATTCTTGAATGGATTATAACAAAGTTCGCTCTCGTTTGTCCATAACTTGTTGAAAAATTTGAACTGTTTATGCAATCCGTTCAACCAATGGACGGACAGGAAGACGGGCCATAGCAGCATGTGTGAATATAAAAGAGGCTTCGCCGTCCTTTCCCTTGTTGAAACCGAAAAGGAAGGAAACGCGAAAAAAAGCTTGAACGGCGGTGACCGAAGATGCTAAAATGGGAGTAAGGTTCCACTGAAAGAAATTAAATTCCGTTGAATGGAACGTAAGGAAGGGGGGAGACAAACAGTTGAAGGAAGAAAAAAAGCATGAGGCCGGATTGCGTACGGTGCAGCGGGCCATTGACATCTTGTATTGTTTTACCCTTGAGGAACAAGAGCTATCACTCACGGAAATTGCGAAAAAGATTTCGCTTCCTAAATCGACGACAACGCGCTTGCTCGCTACGCTGGAGCAAAACCGCTTGGTCGTCAAAGATCCGGAGACGTTAAAGTACCGTCTTGGACAAGGATTGTACTATTTAGGATATATTGCCGGCAAATCGATGGAAGTGCGGGAAATCGCGCGGCCTGTGATGGAGCGGCTGCGCGATGAGACGCGGGAGACGGTGAATTTGTATGTGCTCGAACAAGATGCCCGCGTTTGCGTCGAACAGTGCGAGGGGCTTCAGGCGCTGCGTCATATGGTGAGAATCGGCGAACGGCTGCCGCTTTGGGCGGGAGCGGGAGGAAAAGTATTGTTGGCTTATCAATCGCCTGCTTTTCAAGAGCGGATTTTCGCGCAAGTGCCGACAAAGGAACGCTTGGCTCGTCTAGCGGCGGAGCTTGAGGTGATTCGGGAGCGCGGCGTTGCATCCAGCGTCGATGAGCGGGAAGTCGGCTCTGCAGCCGTTGCCGCGCCGATTTTCAATATTCGTGGGGAAGTTCGCGCCTGCTTGTCCATCTCCGGGCCGACGCATCGGTTTGCGCCGGATGTGCTTGGGAAGTTCGAAACGACCGTGAAAGAAGGAGCACAAGCGATTTCAGAAAAACTAGGTTATCGACCATAAGGGGGAGAGCATATGGCGATTTCAAAACGCGCCGTCCGTGTGCGCAATGTCTTGATCGGGGGAGACGAACCGTGCATTTGCGCCCCGGTCGTCGGAGCGGACGCGGAGCAAGTGTTAGAGGAAACAAGGCAAATCAGCGCGAAAAAGCCGCATCTCATTGAATGGAGGGCGGACTTTTTCGAGGCGATTCAGGACGAACAGCAAGTGGCGGCAACGGCGAGAAAGATGCGGGCGATTGCCGGAGACATCCCGATTTTGTTTACGGTTCGTTCCGAACTGGAGGGCGGCCGACCGATTTCCTTGACAGAAGAGGAAAAGCTTCGGTTGTTTGAAACTGTATGCCAAAGCGGCGCGATCGATTTGCTTGATTACGAGCTTGTCCATGAGCCGCATGTCCCCGCAGTCCGGGAGCTGACGCGCCGCTATGGGGTGCGCCTTGTGCTGTCCTATCATAATTTTACTGATACGCCCTCGAAGGAAGAGCTTGTTGCGAAAATGCGCCAAGCTGAGCAATGCGGCGCTGATATCGCGAAAGCGGCTGTGATGCCAAAATCGCGGGGGGATGTGCTCGTGCTGCTGCAGGCGACGGAAGAGGCGCGGCAAGAGGTGGAAATTCCGCTCATCACGATGTCGATGGGGGCATTGGGCGCCATCACCCGCCTGGCGGGCGGATTGTTCGGCTCTGCTGTCACCTTCGCAGTCGGGCGGCAAAGCTCGGCGCCCGGGCAAATTCCGATTGAAGACGTCCGGACCGCTTTGTCGGTCATCATGAAATACAGCCAATAATTGGACCTTTAGGGGGAGGAGAGCATCATGGGGCGTTTGCCGTTGGAAGGCGTCAAAGTGCTCGATGTGTCAACGATGATCGCGGCGCCGTTTGGAGCGGTTTTGCTCGGTGATTTTGGCGCCGATGTCATCAAGGTGGAATTGCCAGGAAAAGGGGATACGCTCCGCCATGTCGGGCCGTTCAAGGATGGGGAGCCGCTCCGCTGGCCCGGACTGGCGCGCAATAAACGGTCGCTCACGTTGGATTTGCGCAAAGAAGAAGGAATGAACATTTTCAAACAGCTCGTCCGCCACGTCGATATTGTCATTGAAAACTTCCGTCCCGGCACGCTTGAAAAATGGGGCGGCGGATATGAAGAACTGAAGCGGATCAATCCGAAGCTGGTGATGATTCGCGTCTCGGGCTACGGGCAAACAGGTCCGTTTCGCGAGAAAGCCGGATTCGGCACGCCGGCGACGGCGTTCAGCGGGTTTACGTATTTGCAAGGGTATCCGGACCGTCCGCCGGTCAGCCCGTCGTTCTCCTTGACGGACTACATTACCGGCATTTATGTGGCGTTTGCGGCGGTGACGGCCATTTACCACCGCGATGTCCATCCGAACGGCGAAGGGCAGATGGTCGATATCGGCCTTTACGAATCGGTGTTCCGCATGATGGAGTTTTTGGTGGCGGAATATGACCAATTGGGCAAAGTGCGCGAGCGGTCGCCGGGATTGTCCGGCCATTCGAGCCCGGCGGGCACGTTTATGACGAAAGACGGGCATTGGGTCGTGCTTGTCACCAGCACCGATTCCACATTCGAGCGGCTGGCGAAGGCGATGGGGCGGGAAGATCTGTTGACGGATGAGAAATTTTGCACAAACGAACGGCGGCTCGCCCATCATGAAGAGACAAACGGCATCGTCGCCGACTGGATCCGCACGAAGACGCGCGATGAATTGCTTCACATTTTGGATGAGCATGGCGTGCCGGTCAGCCCGATTTTGAGCATTAAAGATATTTTTGAGCATCCGCATTACCAAGCAAGGGAAAACATCATCGAAGTCGCCCATCCGCGCCTTGGCAAAATTAAAATGCCCGGCATTGTGCCGAAATTCGAAAAAACGCCAGGCGCCATCCGCCGCACTGCTCCGGATTTAGGCGAGCATACCGAAGAGATTTTGCAAACGATGCTTGGCATGTCCAAGGAAGACATTGAGCGGCTGCGAGAAAACGAGATCATATGAATGAACGAACGGCGGCTTGCCGCCTTCCCGGCTCCTTGCCTTGTGCGAGGCTGCCGGGTTTTTTTGTTTCGAAGTTTGTTTTCCCGGCAGCCCACGCCTTGCATTGACACTGCTTGCCGCCAGCCTTTATACTTTTGATAGGTGAAAGCGACGGTAAAGCAGGTGATTCGAACGGTGTCAGATAAAAAGCGTTCCCGCGTGACGCTCGAACAAGTCGCCAAACACGCCGGCGTGTCGCGGGCGACCGCCTCTCTTGTCGTCCGTGGGAGTCCGAATATTTCGAAAGAAACGCGAAAAAAAGTGCTCCAAGCGATGAAAGAGCTTGGCTACGTCTATGACCGCGTGGCGGCCAATTTGCGTTCGCAGCGTTCGTCGACAGTTGGTCTTATTATCACCGAACTTGACAACCCGTTTTTTTCCGAATTGCTCGTTGGCGTCCATGAGGCGCTCGATCAGGAAGGATATACGGTCATTTTAGGCACGACGTTTGACCGGCCGGAAAAACAAGACGCCTTATTGTCGACGATGCTGGAGCATCGGGTGGGCGGTGTGATCATGAGCCCGGTTCCCGGATGTTCGGCAGAGATGCTCGAGCAGCTGCGGCAGTGGGATATTCCTGTTGTATTGTTTGCCCGTGATGAACTTCCGGCCGGACAGTTTGATTATATTGGGATCGATAATATGGCCGGCGGGCGGATGGCGGTCGAGCATTTGCTCGAAGGCGGCCATCGGCGCATCGCCTTTATCGGTGGGTCTCCGCAATCGTCCGTATGGAAAGCGCGCCGGTCGGGGTACAGTGAAGCGTTGCGTGCGGCGGGCATCGAGATGGATGACACGCTGCTTGTGCCATCGGCGACGACAAGGCAAGGCGGGCGGATGGCGGTCAAACGCCTGTTGCAGCACCCGAACCCGCCGACAGCGCTCTTTTGTTACAACGATGTCGTCGCGTTTGGGGCGATGCTTGGCTTAAAAGAGGAAGGGATCGTTCCAGGGCGCGACATCGCGGTCGTCGGGTTTGACAACATTCAAGAATCGGCGCTGTTTCAGCCGCCGCTCACAACTGTCGCCGCATTTCCTGAGAAGATCGGCGCCTATGCGGCCAAGCAGCTGCATGAACGCATGAGAGGGGATGCGAGTGCACCGAAACGGACGATTTTGCAGCCGGAGCTTGTCATTCGCCAGTCTTCTGGGAAGAGAGAGGAAAAGAGGTGAAGCAGCGTGGAGAGGCAGACGGTCATCCCGCTTCGCGAGCGGAACATTATTTTGATCGGCTTTATGGGGGCGGGGAAAACAACGATCGGGCAGCTTGTCGCGAAGAAGCTGTACCGCGACTTCATCGATGTCGACGCGGAAATCGAGCGGCGGCACGGGATGACGATTCCGGAGATGTTCGCGCAAAAAGGGGAAGCGTATTTTCGGCAGGTTGAGCGCGAGCTGATCGTTGATTTGTGCACGAATACAAGGTTGAAAATTCTTTCGCTCGGCGGCGGCGCGTATTTGCAGGAAGACGTGCGGCGCGCCTGTTTGGCCCACGGCATCGTCTTTTTCCTTGACTTGTCGTGGGAGCATTGGAAGGAAGAGCGGCTGCCGCTTATTGTCGACAGCCGGCCGGTGTTGAAAAACAAAACGTTGGAAGAAGTGGAGCAGCTCTTTTTCCAGCGCCAATCAGCCTATGCGCTCCATCATTCCCGCGTCATTATCAATGAGCTCGAGGCTGAACAGGCGGCGGACCAAATTGTTCAGTCGATTAAATGGACGTGGGATGTGTACGAGCCGAACCGTTGAGAGGATTTAGCCAAGGTATATAAGGAAGATGGCAAGCTGCAGGACGCCGTTCAAACAGCGGAACAAAGCGGCGTCCGCTTGGCGGGAACGGTCGGGCGCGACTATCTTCAAGTATATCGCAATGGACGGTGGGAGCCGCTGCTTATTAAAGGCGTCAACCTCGGCATCAGCAAGCCCGGCGCGTTTCCGGGAGAGGCGAAGATTACGAAGGAAGAATATTTCCGCTGGCTGCAATACATCGGGGCGATGGGCGCAAACGCCATCCGCGTCTATACGATCCACCCGCCGGCGTTTTACGAAGCGCTTTACGAGTACAACCAAATAGCGAAGCAGCCGCTTTATTTGTTCCATGGCGTCTGGATCGATGAAGGGGCGATGCTGCGGACGAAGGATGTGTGGGCGCCCGAAGTGAACGAAGCGTTTCGCACCGACATTCGCCGCACGATTGACCTCGTTCATGGCAAGGCCCGCATTGCAAAACGGCCTGGGCATGCCGGCGGGGTGTACCGATACGACCTTTCCCCGTATGTTCTCGGCTGGATTTTCGGCGTCGAGTGGGATCCGGACGTTGTGGCGGCGACGAACGAAAAACACCCGAAGCAGGGCGACTACCGCGGCAAATACGTGTACACGAAAGGAGCGAGCCCGTTTGAGGCATGGCTGGCCCGCGTGATCGACGAAGCGGTGGCGTATGAAACGGAGACATACGGCTGGCAGCGGCCGGTCAGTTTTACGAATTGGGTGACGACCGACCTCCTCCGCCATCCGGCCGAACCGTTTGTGAAAGAAGATTTTGTTTCCGTCAACCCCAATGTCATGTACGCCACTCACGAGCTGCAGGCCGGGTTGTTTGCATCATATCACATTTATCCGTATTATCCGGATTTTTTCAACCGTGAGGAAAAATACGTCAGCTATGTTGACCAACGCGGCGAGCGCAACAGCTATGCCGCCTACTTGCATGACATGAAGGCGGCGCACCGGATGCCGATTTTGGTCGCTGAATTTGGCGTTCCTTCTTCGCGCGGCATGGCGCATCGAAATGTGCACGGGAAAAATCAGGGGTTTTTGTCGGAACAAGAACAAGGAGCGATCGACCGGAAGCTGTTTGAGGACATCGTCCATGAGCGGATGGCGGGAGGGCTGTTGTTTTCGTGGCAAGATGAATGGTTCAAGCGGACGTGGAACACGATGGATTATGACAACCCGGATCGTCGGCCGTTTTGGCTGAATGCGCAGACGAACGAACAACATTTTGGGCTGCTTCGGTTTGAGCCAGGTCCAAGCGCGGCCGCGATGATTAAAGTTGACGGACGGAAAGACGATTGGACGTTCAATGGAATCCGGCCGGTTTGGACAGAGGGCAAGCGGGCGCTGTACGTCACAAGCGATGAAGGGTATTTGTACGTGCGGCTTGACAGCAGGCGCATCACTGACCGGACGATGGTCTACATGGCGTTTGATACGATTCCACATCAAGGGCAATCGCGCCTGCCAGGCCTTTCTGGCGTCCGGACAGCGGGAATCGACTTTGCCTTGGTCATTCATGGAAAACAGAGCGCCCGTCTGCTTGTCGACAGCTACTATGACACGTTTTACTTCCATTACGGAAAAGAGCTGCATATGATGCCGGCGGCGCCGTACGCCAATCGGAAAGATAACGGCGTCTACCACCCGATTCGCCTGACATTGAACAAAAAATTGGAAGAAACCCGCGGCAAGGCCGTGCCGTTCGACTCATATGAAACCGGGGTGTTGCGGTTTGGCACGGCCAATCCCGACGATGCAGCGTACGATTCACTCGCGGATATTAGCGTCAGCCGCGATGGTGATATGTACGAAATCCGCCTGCCATGGGCGCTTTTGAACGTGACCGATCCGAGCCGGCGCGAGGTGATGGGCGACATGTGGTCGAAAGATGGCTTGAAGAGCCGGCGGATCGTCGCGGGCATCCGTCTCGGTGTGTACGTCGCGGGCGAGGGCAGTTCGTTTTCTTTCCCGGCGATGAACGGGAATGTGCTGCCGGCCGCGCGATTTTATGAGTACACGTGGCCGGTGTGGGAAGCGCCGCGCTATCATGAGCGGCTGAAGCGGTCGTATGAGGTGATGAAAGAGGCGTTTTCACGCGTGAACATCGCAATACAGCAGGGAGCGGAATAAAAAGAAAAGCGCTTGCCTCCTCTCGACATCACGATCATTCATCAAAGCAGGCGCCTGTTCAAACAACAGAAGACAGAAGCCAAACCAACCGTCAAGCAGGAAAGCGCGGGCGGCCGGTTTGGCTTTTTTCGTTTTTTAAGAGATTTCGTTTTGTCCAGCCCGGGAACGGAGTTTTCGTTCATGTTGGAGGGTTTTGCGGGCGAGGAAGTCGACGGTTTCCTGTGTTTCCGACCATTCAAGGCGCCAATAGTTCATTTTCGTTTCCAAGCGCTCAAACCGAGCGTCGGTGCGTTTTTCCAGATCCAAGAGTTTTTGGTGCAACCGGTCTTCCGTTTCGCGAATTTTGGCATACAGCCGATTTTCTGTATCTTGGATCTCCGCGCGCAGTCGGTTTTCCGTGTCTTGAATTTCAGCACGCAGTCGGCTTTCTGTATCTTGGATTTCGGTGCGCAGCCGATCTTCCATTTCCTTCATTTGTTGTTGGATTTTTCCGGAATGCAAGTCGAGCGCCTTTAAAATTTGTTGCACGATGGTGGCTCCTTCCACACGATTCACTTCCTTTCGCCTTTTATCATAGCACACGTCTGCGGTCAGCGAAATGAAAACCTTGTCCATTCGCTCGATTTTTTCACCAAACTTTCACCAACACGGGGTAACGTAACGGCAGGAGACGAAGAACATGACGGAAAGGGAGAGTCGATGAAGAAAATACAATGGAAATGGGATGGATGGATTGCTGCGATCATGGCTTGGTCAGCTTTTTTGCACTTCTATCAAATTGGAAACAGCGGTTCCAATGTGTATTATACGGCGGCGGCGAAAAGCATGGCCGCAAGTTGGAAGGCGTTTTTCTTCGCCGCGCTTGATCCGGAGGGATTCATTACCGTTGATAAGCCGCCGGCGGCGCTTTGGCTGCAGGCGTTGAGCGTGAAAGTGTTCGGAGTGAGCGATTTTAGCGTGCTTCTTCCGGAAGCGTTGGCGGGGGTTGCCTCGACGTGGATGATGTACGTGATCGTCAAGCCGTGGGCGGGGCGGATAGCGGCGCGCTGGGCAAGCTTCGTGTTTTCCTGCTATTGACCGGAAAGTGTGCGATCAGTTACGCTATATGAGAGAGCGGAGCCGGTTTGTTCGGGGGCTGGTAAGCTGGGTCGGCTTCCGGCAGACGGCGGTTGAATACGAGCGGGAGCCGCGTTTCGCCGGCGAGACGAAATACCCGCTCAAAAAGATGATCCGGTTTTCGCTTGATGGCATCACCTCGTTTTCATACAAGCCGTTGAAGCTAGCGAGTTGGCTTGGGTTCTTGATGTCGGCGGCCAGTGTGGTGGGGATGTTCGTTGTCCTTTATCTTAAATGGTTTGCTCATTCAACGGTCGCTGGCTGGGCGTCATTGTTGATGGTCATGCTGCTTGGCAACGGGGTGACACTGCTCATGCTCGGCGCGATTGGCGAATATATCGGCCGGATTTACGATGAAGTGAAAGAGCGTCCGCTCTATATTGTCAACGAAACGTGGGGAGTCGGAACGAAACATGAACGAAAGCCTTCGTATATTCCGTAAAGAAAAACAAGCCGTATGGCGGTTTGGCCTCGTTGGGGTGAGCAATACCGCGGTGGACTTCGCCGTCTTTTTTTTGTTGACTGCTGCAGGCGCTAAGGCGGCGGTTGCCCAAGCCGTTGCCTACGGCGCCGGGATGGCGAACAGCTACATTTGGAATCGGCGTTGGACGTTTCAAGTCAAACGGAAAGCCAATATAAAGGAAGTTTTGCGCTTTCTTGCCGTCAACGGGCTGTCGTTCGGTGCATCGCTTGCCGTTTTGCTGGCCGCGGAACGGCTCGCGCCGCTCTGGCTGGCGAAACTGGCGGCGACGATCGCCGGGATGGCGGTGAACTTTATCGGCAGCCGTTATTGGGTTTTTGTGGAGACGGGAAAATAAGAAAACGATCCGGAAGCCATGCGTTGGGTCCGGATCGTTTTATGCTTTAGAAACTTAGTGAAAAAGGAAGCCGTCTTCGTTGCAGCCATCGTTATGACTCCCGAATTTGCCCCGTCCCGTACACGAGCGATTTCGTTGTCGTGATGGCGACAAGCCCCATCGGACCGCGGGCGTGCAGCTTTTGCGTGCTGATGCCGATTTCCGCTCCGTAGCCGAACTGTTCGCCGTCCGTGAAGCGGGTGGAGGCGTTATGGTACAAGACCGCCGCGTCGACCGCTTGGAAAAAGCGGCGGACGTTCGCTTCGTTTTCGGTGATGATCGCTTCCGAGTGCTTCGTCCCGTAGCGGCGGATATGGGCAATCGCCTCATCGACATCGGCGACGAGCTTAACCGCTAAAATCGGCGCCAAATATTCCGCATGCCAGTCGTCTTCTGTCGCCGGTTTGATGAACGGGTGCGATGACGCGAGGCGGTCGTCGCCGCGCAGCTCGACACCGCGGGCGTGCAGCGCCTCAAGCAAGTCGTCGGCATATGGCCAACGCTCATGGATGAGCACCGTTTCGATGGCGTTGCAGACGGACGGACGCTGCAATTTGGCGTTCAGGACGATGTTGATCGCCATTTGCCGCTCGGCTGATTCGTCGATGAACATATGACAGTTGCCGACGCCGGTTTCAAGCACGGGCACGGTGGCGTTTTCGACGACCGAGCGGATGAGCCCGGCGCCGCCGCGCGGGATGAGCACATCCAAATAATCATTGAGGCGGAACATCTGTTGTGCCGTTTCCCGGCTCGTGTCTTCGAGCAGTTCAATCGCCGTTTCCGGAACGGTCGTCGTGCGGAGCGCCTCTTTCATGACGCGAACGAGCGCTTTGTTCGAATGAAGCGCTGATGAGCTGCCGCGGAGCAGGACGGCGTTTCCGGTTTTCAGGCAAAGGCTGGCGGCGTCGACCGTGACGTTCGGCCGCGCTTCATACACCATGCCGACCACTCCGAGCGGCACGCGCACCGTTTGGATGCGAAGCCCGTTCGGCCGCGTCCACTCGCTGACAACTTCCCCGACCGGGTCGGGGAGGGAAGCGACTTGGCGGACGCCGCCGATGATTTGATCCATTCGTTCGTCGGTGAGCTGCAGCCGGTCGAGCAGAGCCGGTGACAGCCCTTGCTCGCGGCCTTGGGCCATATCTTTTTCGTTTTCTTGCAAAATGAAGGCGCGTTCGCGGTCAAGCGCTTGGGCGATTTGTTCCAATGCGGCGTTTTTTTCCTCTGTTGACAGCATAGCCAGCGTCTGCGACGCGGCTTTCAGACGCTCGGCTTTTTCAAGCAGTTCGGTCATTTGAATACACTCTCCTTTCGCAACGTGACCCAATTGTCGCGGTGAATGACTTCCGGGCGGTGCAAGTACGAGTATTGCCGCGCTTCCTCGCTCGGAAGTCCTTTTACTTTTTCTAAATCGGCGGCGGCATAATACACTTGGCCGCGGCCGATCGTGATCCCTTTCTCATTGACAACATCGACGACATCCATCGCATGAAAGTCGCCGGAAACAGCCGTGACGCCGGCGGGAAGCAAGCTTTTGCCGCGCGCAAGGAGCGCTTCCTCCGCGCCGCTGTCGACGGTGATCGTGCCGGCGACAGGCGCGTGATACGCGATCCATTGCTTGTGCATTTGCATTTGCTTCGGAAATGGGGCGCCGATGTACGTCCCATCACCTTTTCCGGCTAAAATATCGGCGAGTGCTTCTTTGCCTCGCCCGGTGCCGATAAAGACGCTGACGCCGAAGGACAACGCTTTTTGAGCGGCGAGAAGCTTCGAGCGCATCCCACCGGTGCCGACGGCTGAACCGATGCCGCCGGCGGCTTCGATCATCTCATCGGTGATTTCCAGCAAAAAGGCGTATTTTTTCGCCTGCGGATTCGTTTTCGGATTGGCGTCATACAACCCGTTAATGTCGGTAAGCAAAATGAGCGCATCAGCGTGCAAAAAGCCGGCCACGAGCGCCGAAAGCATGTCATTGTCGCCAAATGTCAATTCCTCGATGGAAACGGAGTCGTTTTCATTAATGATCGGCACGGCGCCGTTCTCAAGCAGTGTGGTGATCGTGGCAAACAAGTTGCGGAACCGCTCGCGGCTGTAAAAGTCGCTGCGCGTCAACAACAGCTGAGCGGCCGTAAAGCCGAATTGGGCGAACGCCGAGCTGTATGCCTGCATGAGTAAGCTTTGCCCGACGGCAGCGGCCGCCTGTTTCCCGGCGATCGTCGTCGGGCGCGCTGGGTAGCCTAAGGGTCCGAACCCAGCGGCGACAGCGCCGGACGTGATGAGAATGACGTCATGGCCGAGCTGTTTGAGATAAGCGATCGCCTCAACGTGATCGAACAGTTTGTCATGGCAAAGGCCGCCTTTCGGATCGGTGAGAGAGCTGCTGCCGATTTTGACCACCACGCGCTGCCGTTTCATCGCGTTCCTCCCTCCTTTGCGTGTTGAATGGCATGAGTTGGATCGCCTAGCCGTCCTGCGAAGCGGCCGGCCAATAAAAAACGCTTTTCCTCCTTTTTTGCAAAAGGACGGAAAAGCGTTCCGCGGTACCACCTTTTTTGGCGCACAAAGCGCCCTCCTCTAGCCTGTAACGCAGGCGTGCGGCTTATGTTTGCATAAGCGGCCGTCTAGGGCAGGTTCAACCGGCTTCCCGCGAGGAACCTTCCAGCCTGTGGGTTCCACTCTCTGGCGCGTTCCCTCGGTTTACTAGTCCCGTGCCGTTATCGTTGTTTCATTGTCAAGGATAGCCTTGTGATTTATAGTTTGTAAGAAATTATGACGCCAAATGCTCCGGTTGTCAAGAGGGCCGGCTGATTTTTCTGACTCGTTTTCGCGGAGTAGATAATGAAAGCGCATTCAGAATAAAGATAATTGTCTTTTTATTAGAAAAAGTGGTACAATACTAGCAACCTAGCAATCTGCACGATGGAGGGACCAGGACATGAAAAAGCGGCGCAGCGACATGATCAAAAAAGGATTCGACCGGGCTCCGCACCGGAGTTTGCTGAGGGCGGCCGGCGTGAAAGATGAGGATTTTGACAAACCGTTCATCGCGGTTGTCAACTCGTACATCGACATTATTCCGGGGCACGTTCACTTGCAAGAGTTTGGGAGAATCGTGAAAGAAGCGATTCGCGAGGCAGGCGGCGTGCCGTTTGAAATGAACACGATCGGCGTTGATGACGGCATCGCCATGGGGCATATCGGGATGCGCTATTCGCTTCCGAGCCGGGAAATCATCGCTGATTCGATCGAAACGGTCATTTCTGCGCACTGGTTTGACGGCATGGTATGCATTCCGAACTGCGACAAAATTACGCCGGGGATGATGATGGCGGCGATGCGGCTCAACATCCCGACGATTTTTGTCAGCGGCGGGCCGATGAAAGCCGGTGTGACGAAAGACGGGCGGAAAATTTCGCTCTCGTCCGTGTTTGAAGGGGTCGGGGCGTATTTAGGCGGAACGCTCGATGAGAAAGGGCTCGAAGAACTCGAACGCTACGGCTGTCCGACGTGCGGATCGTGTTCGGGCATGTTTACGGCAAACTCCATGAACTGTCTCGCTGAAGCGCTCGGGCTCGCTTTGCCAGGCAACGGCACAATTTTGGCGGTCGACCCGGCGCGCAAAGAGCTTGTCCGCCAATCGGCGAAGCAGCTCATGTATTTGATCGAACATGACATCAAACCGCGCGACATCGTAACGGAAAAAGCGATCGACAACGCGTTCGCGCTCGATATGGCGCTCGGCGGCTCAACGAATACCGTGTTGCATACGCTTGCGATCGCGAACGAGGCCGGCATCGACTACTCGCTTGAGCGCATCAACGAAATCGCCGCGCGCGTGCCGCATTTGGCCAAACTCGCGCCGGCGTCGGATGTGCATTACATTGAAGACTTGCACGAAGCCGGCGGCGTCTCGGCGGTGTTGAACGAGCTGTCGAAAAAAGAAGGCACGCTTCATTTAGATACGCTGACCGTCACCGGCAAGACACTCGGCGAAAACATCGCCGGTTGCGAAGTGAAAAACTACGATGTCATCCGCCCGATTGACAACCCGTATTCGGAAACGGGCGGGCTCGCCATTTTGTTCGGCAACTTAGCGCCGGATGGCGCCGTCATCAAAACCGGCGCGGTCCAAGGCGGCATCACGCGCCATGAAGGTCCGGCGATCGTGTTTGATTCGCAGGAAGAGGCGCTTGAAGGCATTGCCAGCGGCAAAATCAAGCCGGGACATGTCGTCGTCATCCGCTACGAAGGACCAAAAGGCGGCCCGGGGATGCCGGAAATGCTTGCGCCAACGTCGCAAATCGTCGGCATGGGGCTCGGTACGAAGGTAGCGCTTGTCACCGACGGCCGCTTCTCCGGCGCCTCGCGCGGCTTGTCCGTCGGCCACGTTTCTCCGGAAGCGGCGGAAGGCGGACCGATCGCTTTCATCCAAGACGGCGATATCATCGAGATCGATACGGTGAAACGGACGATCAACGTCAAGCTGTCCGATGAAGAGCTCGAACGCCGGAAAGCGAACTGGAAAGGCTTTGAACCGAAAGTGAAAACCGGGTATCTCGCCCGCTACTCGAAACACGTCACATCGGCGAGCACGGGGGGGATTATGAAGATTTAATTTATGAGATGAGGAAGGCAACGCTTGAATTATCATGAGCGTTGCCTTCCTTATTTTTTTGTTAAACAAATAAGAAAATATAAAAAAAAACTAAAAATTAAAATAAATACATTGAAATCGTATATATTTTTATATATTATAATTTATGGAGGTGATAGATAACATGCTATAGATGTTAAATAAGGAGAACAAGTTTTGTTGAATTTGTGAAACAAAAAGCAATGAAAATGAATAAGGAGGTATAGTGGATGAAAGCTGCTCGTCTCGTTGAATTAAATAAACCTTTGGTTATTCAGGAAATCCCTGATCCTCATCCCGGTCCACAAGATGCTGTTATTAAAGTGCAAGCGTGTGGTGTTTGCCGAAGCGATTGGCATGCGTGGAAAGGAGATTGGACGTGGGTAGGCATCCAACCAGAATTGCCTATTACGTTAGGACATGAATTTGCAGGAACTGTCGAGCAAGTAGGGAGGGAAGTTAAAAATTTTCGTGTGGGAGATCGAGTAACAGCACCATTTCATTCAGGATGTGGTCATTGTGAGTATTGTTTGAGAGGAGCATCTAATCTCTGCGAAAATCTTATGGTATATGGCACGCATACTGGATTCGATGGGGCTTATGCTACCTATGTATTGATAAGAAACGCTGATTTTAATTTAATTCGCTTACCTGATAATGTTGACTGGCTGAGTGCTGCTGCGATTGGTTGTCGATATATGACGGGATATCATGGGGTGATTCGCGGGAAGGTCCGCCCTGGAGAATGGGTGGCCGTGCAAGGGGCAGGCGGTGTTGGATTGTCCGTTATTCAGATTGCTTCTGCTATTGGGGCACAAGTGATTGCTGTTGATATCGAAGAAGACAAGCTTGCAAAAGCAAAACATGAAGGGGCTATTTATACCATTAACGCTAAACGAGAGAATGTACCGGAGGCGATTAAAGAAATCACTCAAGGCGGTGCACATGTCAGCATTGATGCTTTAGGAATTAAAGAAACTGTACTAAATTCTGTTTTATCTTTGCGTAAGGGAGGAAGACATGTTCAAATTGGGTTGACCACTTCGGAGGAAGGAGGATTCGTTTCTTTACCGACTGATATGATAACTTTAATGGAATTAGAATTTTTAGGTAGTTTAGGAAATCCCAATTATGATTTTCGTCAGCTTTTAAATATGGTTTCTAACGGGAAAGTAAATCCGAAAACGTTAGTTACCGAAGAAATTGCCTTAGAAGATGTGTCACGAGTTTTTTCTGATATGAACCAATATCGGACGAAAGGATTCCATATCATCACGAAATTTTAAGACGTCAACCCCTTGTATCAACTACACAGAAAGGTCCATGGAAAACTTTTGATCTTCCACTCGGCCATGAAAAGGGCCAATCAAGGCGCGCGCATCTTTTCATAATCTTACTAGTGTGAAGCGAGGGGAATCGACATGAAAACATATAAACTCTTTATCGATGGAGAATGGGTCGACTCTGTTTCTGGAAAAACATTTGCCTCGATCAATCCAGCAACCAAAGAAATTAACGGAATCGTAGCGGAAGGAGATGCAGCCGATATTGATTTAGCAGTGAAAGCAGCTCGCAAAGCGTTTGAAGGGTCATGGGCCTCCATGGCGCCGAACGAACGTGCACGGCTACTGTACAGGGCGGCCCAAAAGCTATGGGAGAATGTCGACTATTTGGCTGAAGTGGAATCCAATGATAACGGGCTGACGATTAATGAAACGAAACTGATTGCTATTCCCGCTGCGATTGATGTACTTGAATTTTACGCTGGGATGGCGACGAAAATCCAGGGAGACACATTAGCTTCCCCCGCTGATCGGTTCAACTATACCCTCCGCGAGCCGGTCGGGGTGGTCGGGGCCATCGTGCCGTGGAACTTCCCGATCATGCTGGCGATGTGGAAACTCGCTCCAGCGCTAGCGGCCGGGAACACCATTGTCATCAAGCCAGCGGAACAGACCCCGATCAGCATACTGGAGTTGGCGAGACTGCTACAAGAGGCGGGGATTCCGGATGGAGTCATTAATGTCGTCAACGGATATGGGCATACAGCAGGAGCAGCTTTGGCTTCGCACCCTGATGTCGATAAAATTGCTTTTACGGGATCAACCACTACAGGAAGGCTCGTTATGCAGGCGGCAAGCAAACACTTGAAACCGATTTCATTGGAATTAGGCGGGAAATCCCCGAATATTGTCTTCGATGACGCAAATATAGATGCAGCGATTCGAGGATCACTGTTTGGCATTTACTTTGCCCAAGGTCAAGTGTGCGCTGCTGGTTCCCGTCTGTTTGTCCAAGAAACGATTTATGACCGTTTCGTCGATGAATTCGCCCGCAAAGCGCAATCGATTCGTGTCGGCCATCCACTCGATCCTGATACACAAATGGGGCCCCAAGTGTCAGAAGAACAGTTGAAAACGATTGAACGATATGTAGAAATAGGAAAACAGGAAGGAGCTGAACTCGTTACAGGCGGAAAGAGGAATGAACAGTGTGGAAACGGCTTTTACTACACGCCGACGGTATTTGCGAATGTTGACAACCATATGACGATTGCGAGGGAAGAAATTTTTGGGCCGGTTGTATCGATCATTCGGTTCACGGATGAAGAAGATGCGGTGCGGAAGGCGAATGACACGATTTACGGGTTGGCATCAGGGTTATGGACGTCGAATTTAACGCGGGCTCACCGCGTGGCGCGCAAGTTGAAAGCGGGAACTGTTTATGTAAATACCTTCAGTATGCTTGACAGCGCAGCTCCATTTGGCGGGGTCAAACAAAGCGGATTTGGGCGTGAGCTTGGAATGGAGGCGATGCACCTGTATACACAAACAAAACATGTATGGGTGAATTTGAGTGAAGAGTCGTTTAATTGGTATGGAGTATAACACTCAGATGAATGATGAGGGGCGCATAGCCCCCATTTTTTATAAAAGTGAAGGAAATAGGCATTAACAAAAAAGAGAAAAATAGTCTAAATGGCTGAGGCCGCCTCTAATTATTTTTTTAGGGTTTAACTAATCTAAAAGTGTTGACATTTTAAAATATTTGACCTATTTTAAAATTAAATATGATAGTTAAAATATATAACGTTTATAAAACGTTATATATTTTAATTAATGTGAAAGCGCTTTAAAAGAGGGGGCGGAAACGATGATTTTGCATGACATCGAGACGGCCGCACGCAGCGAACTGGAGGCGCTCCAGCTCAAGCGGCTGCGGGCGACGGCGGAGCGTGTGTATGAGCGGGTGCCGTTTTACCGGCAACGGTTTGATGAAAAGGGAGTGAAGCCGGAGGATATTCGCACGCTTGAGGATGTGCGCAAACTCCCGTTTACGACAAAGCGGGATTTGCGGGACCATTATCCGTTTGGTTTGCTCGCGGTCGATCTTTCCCAATGCGTCCGTGTGCACGCATCAAGCGGCACAAGCGGCAAACCGACGGTGGTCGCTTATACAAAGCAGGACATTGACCATTGGGCCGATATTGTGGCGCGAGCGATTGTCATCGCTGGTGGGAAACCGGGGGATGTGATTCACAATGCCTATGGATACGGGCTGTTTACCGGCGGCCTTGGGCTGCATTATGGCAGCGAGCGGCTTGGGGCGGTGACGGTGCCGGTATCTGGGGGCAACACCGACCGGCAAGTGATGATCATTGAAGATTTTCAGCCGACCGTCATTTGCGCCACGCCGTCCTATGTATTGAACATTGCTGAGCGGATGAAAGAGCTGGGCAAAGATCCGCGGCAAACATCGCTGAAATACGGCATCTTCGGTGCGGAACCGTGGTCCGAGGAAATGCGGCGCACGCTTGAAGAGACGTTTGATATGAAGGCATGTGACATTTACGGACTGAGTGAAGTGATCGGCCCAGGGGTGGCGATGGAGTGCCATGAAGCGCAAAACGGCCTCCATATCGCCGAGGACCATTTCCTTGTTGAAGTGATCGACCCGAAAACGCTCGAGCCGGTGGCGGAAGGGGAAGAAGGAGAGCTTGTTTTTACGAGTTTGACGAAAGAGGCGTTCCCGGTCATCCGCTACCGGACAGGCGATATCGCTTCCGTGACGAGAGAGCGGTGTGCTTGCGGGCGGACGACGGCGCGTATGTCGCGGGTCAAGGGGCGGGTTGATGATATGATCATCATCCGCGGCGTCAATGTGTTCCCGTCGGAAATTGAACACCATCTGCTTCGCGTCTCGGAACTGGCTCCGCACTATCAGCTGCATCGTCTCCGCCACGGACATTTGGAAGCGCTCGAGCTGCATGCGGAAGTGACCGATCGTTTTTACAGCGAGGTCGGCGGAGATTTGCAAAGCGAGCAGGCCGCTGCCCTTGTCCGGCGCATTCAGTCATTGTTGAAAACGCACTGTCTCATTTCGATTGACGTCCGTCTCCATTCGCCGAAAACGCTCCCGCGCTCGGAAGGGAAAGCGGTTCGCATCGTTGACCGCCGCCATCTTGAAGCGCCGCAATCCATCTGATAGAGAAAGAAAAAAACGATTGCAAAATATATAACATTAAAATATAATAACGTTAAACAAACGTTATATATTTTAAACGAGAGGTGGATGGGGGATGGCGGCTATGATGACGTTCACCCGCCTGTCAGATGAGGAGAAATACGAACGGTTTATGCAGCGCATCGAGGCGGGGGAAAAAATCGAAGCCGATGACTGGATGCCGGATGAGTATCGGGTGACGCTGATCAAGCTCATTGCGATGCATGCGGTGAGTGAAATTATGGGAGCGCTTCCGGAAAAAGAATGGGTGCCGAAAGCGCCGTCGCTGCGCCGCAAGCTTGGCATCATGGCGAAAGTGCAGGATGAGATGGGGCACGGCCAGCTGCTGCTTCGGGTGGCGGAAGATTTGATGGCCCCGCTCGGCAAAACGCGGGAAGATATTATCGAAGATTTATTGAACGAACGGTTGAAGTTTCATAACGTGTTTCATATGCCAGCGCCGACATGGGCGGACGCCGGGTTGATCGGCTGGCTCGTCGACGGAGCGGCGATTATGACGCAGACGAACATGCTGGATGCCTCATACGGACCGTACGCGCGGGCGCTGAAGCGCATTTGCGCCGAGGAAGTGTTTCACGCCCAGCACGGCGAGTCGATCATTTTGTCGCTCGCCGAAGGGACGAAGGAGCAGAAAGAGATGCTGCAAGAGGCGCTCAACCGTTGGTGGGAGGCGTTGCTCATGTTTTTTGGCCCGCCGACGGCCGATACGACGGGAACTTCGAAGCAAGACATCACGATCAAATACCGCATCCGCACGAAAACGAATGAACAACTGCGTCAAGACTTCTTTACGAAATATGTGCCGCGCATTTGGGCGCTCGGACTGAAGATTCCTGATGAGACCATGCATTTTGACAAAGAGAAGGGTCAATGGATTTACCGGCAGCCGGATTGGGAGCGGTTTAAAGAAATCATCCGCAACAACGGGCCGAAGTCGCAGGAGCGGCTTGAGCTTCGGCGGACGGCGTATAAGCAGAACGCGTGGGTGCGCGAGGCGCTCAGCGCCGTACGGACGGCCGGATGAGGAGGGATGGCCATGGCGGGGAAAGAACAAGGATTTTATCAAGTGTTTGAAGTGTTCAGCCGCAAAGCGCCGGATGCGCCGATGCAGCATCAATTCAGTCTGCTTGCCCCCAATGAGGAGATCGCGCTCGTGATGGCGCAGGAAAACTTTATGCGCCGCGAGCCGGTCGCGGACCTTTGGGTCGTGAAGCGGGACTATATCCGGCGAATGAGTGAGGAGGAAAAAGCAGCGCTCAAGCGGCTTGACAACAAAGATTACCGGTTGACGCGAGGATATGGGGATTTAAAGAAACGATGGCGCAAATATGAGCAAAACGTGCTTGATGAGAAGGAAATTTTGTCATGGAAAGGCGAGATTCGGCGATGAGCGAAAAACCGATTCACTTCCATCCAGACGGTCAAGAGGCGCTTGTCGAGCTATTGTTTCAGCTCGCGGATGATGATTTTTTGCTTGCCTACCGCGGCTCGGAATGGCTTGGGTTGGCGCCGCATATCGAGGAGGATATTGCGTTTTCTTCCATCAGCCAAGATACGATGGGGCATGCGGCCATGTATTATCAGCTGCTTGAAGATCTTGGCTGTGGATCAGCCGACGAACTGGCGCACGCACGTCCGGCTTCGGCCCGGCGCAATGCGGTTTTGCTCGAACGGGCGAACGGCCCGGGGCATTATTTGCGTGAGCCTCGCTATGATTGGGCGTTTACCGTTGTTCGCCAATATTTTTATACGCAGGCGAAGCGCGTCCGTCTCGAGTCGCTGACCAAAAGCAGCTATGCCCCGCTCGCGGAAGTGGCAGCGAAAATTCAAGTGGAGCTGCACTACCATTTGCTTCATTGGCATACGTGGTTTGTCCAGCTGACGAATGCCCCTTTGGAAGCGCGGACGCGAATGACCAAAGCCATTCAGGATGTGGCCGCTGATTTTGCCGGCGTATTGACGCTCGGGGCGAAAGGAACGGAAATGGTGCGGTGGGGGCTGATTGATGAGGAAAAGGTGCTGACGGAAAACACGATTGCCGCGCTGGCGCCGGCGTTTGCCGAAGTGGGGCTTGATTGGCCGATGCCGTTTGGCATGAAACATGGCAACGGCCGCAACGGCGAACATACGCCGGATTTGGACGAAGCGCTGGCGACGTTGTCAGAAGTATACCGCGCCGTCCCGCATGCGATATGGTAATGTCCGCGCCGCTGTTGGCCAAAGTGCGGCGTTGGGCATGACGCCTCTTTGTGACGGCGAAGTGTTTGTTGAAGGAGCAAAACGGCGCAGCATTGGCGGCACTACGCAGCCAAAGCGGGAAAACGGCAGCGGGTTGGAAAATGTGAGGGAGAACCATGACAAATGAAGAGGTTTGGAAAGCGTTAGAAACGGTGAAAGACCCAGAAATTCATTCGATTAGCATTGTCGATCTTGGGATGGTGGAACAGGTTGACGTTCGGGATGAAGCGGTCTCGGTCTGTCTGTTGCCGACGTTTCTCGGGTGTCCGGCGCTTGATATCATCCGCACCCGGGTTGAGGAAGCGGTGAAGCAAGCAGGAGCCTCGGCGGTGACGGTTGAGTTTCTCCGCCATCCGCCATGGACGTCCGACCGGATCAGCGAAGCCGGACGGGAGCGGCTGAAGCAGTTTGGCATCGCTCCGCCGCCGCGGCAAATGCCGTCAGGGGCATGGCAAGTGGCGTGTCCATATTGCGGGGCGGAGCGGACCGTCATGGAAAATTTGTTTGGCCCGACCGCCTGCCGCAGCATTTTCTACTGCAAACAATGCAAAAATCCGTTTGAGGCGATGAAGCCCGTATTAATTTCAGGATAAGAAAAGGGAAAGGGGACGTTCGTGATGTTTAAAATGATCGCCTTGTACAAACAGCCGAAAGATAAGGAGCAGTTTGACGCCCATTATTATGGGACGCATGTGCCGTTGACGGAAAAAATTCCTGGCCTCCGAAAAATCAAGGTGACGAAAATTACGGGGACGCCGATGGGGACGGAGAGCGAGTATTATTTGTTGTGTGAAATGTATTACGATAGTCAAGAGGCGTTTCAAGAGGCGATGAAAACGAAAGAAGCGAAGGCATCGGCAAAAGATGTCATGTCATTTGCCGGCGACCTCGTCACCTTTATGGTCGGTGAGGAAGTGGAACATGAGTGAGTTTGTTTCCATTGCGGCGCGTCAAGAGGGAGCGGTCGGCATCATCGAGCTCGCCCGTCCTGATGTATTGAATGCGCTGAGCCGTCAAATGGTGGCGGAAATCGTTGCGGCAGTGGAAGCGTTTGATCGGAATGAGAAGGTGCGTGTCATTGTGTTGACCGGGCGTGGACGGGCGTTTGCGGCTGGGGCGGATATTCAAGAGATGGCAAAAGATGACCCCATTCGTCTTGAGTGGCTGAACCAGTTTGCCGATTGGGATCGCCTGTCCATCGTGAAAACGCCGATGATCGCCGCTGTGAACGGGTTGGCGCTAGGGGGAGGTTTTGAGCTGGCGCTTTCGTGCGACTTGATTGTCGCGTCGTCGGCGGCCGAATTTGGCTTTCCAGAAGTGAACCTTGGCGTCATGCCAGGTGCGGGAGGCACGCAGCGGCTGACAAAGCTCATCGGTCCGAAGCGGGCGCTCGAGTGGCTTTGGACTGGGGCGCGTATGTCGGCGAAAGAAGCCGAGCAGCTGGGGATTGTCAACCGCGTCGTCAGCCCGGAGCTTTTAATGGAAGAAACGATGCGGCTGGCCGGGCGTCTCGTTGAACAGCCGCCTTTGGCTCTCCGGCTGATCAAAGAGGCGGTGCAGAAAGCGGTCGACTATCCGCTGTATGAAGGCATGCAATTTGAGCGGAAAAACTTTTACCTATTGTTCGCCTCGGAAGACCAAAAAGAAGGAATGGCGGCATTCCTCGAAAAACGAAAGCCGCGCTTCCAAGGAAAATAAGGGGGGCGTTCGATGTACGAAACGATCCGTTATGAAGTGAAGGGACAAGTCGCCTGGCTGACGCTCAACCGCCCTGATCAGCTCAATGCGTTTACGGAGCAGATGAATGCGGAAGTGACAAAGGCGCTAAAACAAGCAGGGGCGGATCCAAACGTCCGCTGCGTGGTGATCACAGGCGCCGGTCGGGCGTTTTGTGCGGGGGAAGATTTGAGCGGCGTGACGGAAGAAATGGACCATGGCGACGTGCTGCGCTCCCGATACGCGCCGATGATGAAAACGCTTCATCATCTTGAAAAACCGGTTGTCGCGGCGGTGAACGGGGCGGCGGCCGGCGCGGGCATGAGCTTGGCATTGGCTTGTGATTTCCGGCTCCTTTCGGAAAAAGCGAGTTTCGCTCCCGCGTTTATTCACGTCGGTCTTGTGCCGGACGCGGGCCATCTGTACTATTTGCCGCGTCTTGTCGGGAGGGCGAAGGCGCTTGAGCTTGCGGTGCTCGGGGAAAAAGTGACCGCCGAGGAAGCAGCTGCGCTCGGACTGGCGACAAAGGTGATTCCTCTCTCTGATTGGGAGGAGGAAGTAAAGCAGTTTGCCGAGCGGCTCTCTGCCATGCCAACGAAGGCGATTGGACTCATCAAACGGCTGCTTCGCGAAAGCGAGGAAACGACGTTTGACCGCTACCTCGAACGGGAAGCGGAATGCCAGCGCATTGCGGGATTGACATCCGACCACCGCGAAGGCGTCAAGGCGTTCTTTGAAAAACGAAAACCACTATTCCAAGGAAACTAAGCAAGGGGGAAAAAACGATGGCGACTGTCAAACAAAAGAAAATGGAACCGATGCCGACCAAACGTGATTTCTATCATTTGATTGTGAACGGGGAGCGGGTCGAAAGCGCTTCGGGAGAGACGTTTGAAGTGACCAATCCGGCCACTGGCGAACCGGTCGCCCGCGTCGCCAAAGGGACGCGCGAGGATGCCGAACGGGCGGTGCAGGCGGCAAGGCAAGCGTTTGACCGTGGGAAATGGCGTCATTTTCCGGTGCAAAAACGGGCGCGCATCTTGTACCAAATTGCGGCCATCATGCGCGAACGTTTCAATGAATTGGTGGAATTGGAAATTTTGAATACCGGAAAAGCACTGTCAGCAGCTCAAGGACAAGTAATGCAAGCCATTGAAGACTTTGAGTTTTTTGCCGGAGCGATCATTGGCCACCGCGGGGCGGTCAACCCGATGCCAGGGGCGTTTCACAACTATACGGAAAAAGAGCCTGTCGGTGTGTGCGCCCAAATCATTCCGTGGAACTATCCGCTCATGATGGCGGCTTGGAAAATCGCGCCTGCCATTGCCGCTGGATGCTCGGTCGTCGTTAAACCGGCGTCGCTGACGCCGCTCACCTGCCTGGTGCTGGCGGAAATTTGCCATGAGGCCGGCGTGCCGGAAGGGGTCGTCAATGTGGTGACGGGCGCCGGAGCGGAAGTTGGGGACTATTTGGTCGAACATCCGCTCGTCGACAAAGTGGCGTTTACCGGATCGACGCCGGTGGGGAAGGAAATTATGGAGAAGGCGTCGAAAACATTAAAACGGGTGACGCTCGAGCTGGGCGGCAAATCGCCGAGCCTTGTATTTGCGGACGCCGATTTGGAAGCGGCTGTCGCCGGCTCATTGTTCGGCATTTTCTACAACAGCGGACAATCGTGCGAGGCGCGCTCTCGCTTGTATGTGCATGAAAGCATTTATGACGCCTTTATGGAATCGTTCGTGGCCAAAACGAAGCAGCTGAAACTCGGCAACCCGTTTGATGCCGGCACGCATGTCGGGGCGATCATCAGCCGCGGGCAGCTGGAAGTGATTGACGAATACGTGCAATCGGCTGTCGCCGACGGAGCGACGGTCGCCGCCGGGGGAAAAGAGGCGGTTGTCGCTGGGTTTGAAAACGGTTACTGGTATGAGCCGACGATTTTGACGAACGTGAACCATCAAATGAAAGCGGTTCGTGAAGAAATTTTTGGACCGGTTGTCGTCGTGATGAAATTCCGCGATGAAGCCGAAGCCATTGAATTGGCGAACGACAGCGACTATGGACTGGCCGCCGCGATTTGGACGAAAGATCATGGCCGTGCCGTTCGCGTAGCGAAACAGCTGCGTTCCGGCATTGTCATGGTCAACAGCCCATTCTCCGCTTTCCCAGGCACGCCGTTTGGCGGCTACAAACAGTCCGGATTTGGGCGCGAGCTGTCTGTCGAGGCGCTTGATTTGTACACAGAAACGAAAAGCGTGCTGTCGTATTACGGTCCGCGTCCGCTTAATCCGTTTGGCGTCTAAGGCTTTCACCGTTTTGCGTTTGCCAATATACGAGAGCGTGTCGCGTCCTTGGACGCAACGTTCAAGTTGCCGCCCTTGAAGGCAAGAGCGAATTCGGGCAAGCGTGGAGAGACACGCCCGCTCGTTTGCCGAGCACCCCGTCGCGCGTGATGGGGTGCCCATTCATTTGACGGCGTCCGCCGCTTGGCGAAAGGCACCGCCGGCTTGATGCATCAGCCGTCATATGCGAAAGCAGGAGAGGGGGAAGACGATGATCGAACGCCTTGTTGTCGTCGGCAGCGGCGTGATGGGGAGAGGCATTGCTTATGTCGGCGCTGTCGGCGGGTTTCAGACGACCTTAGTGGACATTAAGCAAGAACAATTGGAGAGCGCCCAGAAGGAGATTGCTTCAATTTTTGAACAAGCGGTCGCTCGGGGGAAATTGACAACGGGCGAGCGGCAAGAAGCCGAGGCGCGCCTGTCGTATTCGCTTGATTTAGCCGGCGCTGTGCGCCATGCCGATTTGGTGATCGAGGCGGTGCCGGAAAAGCTTGAATTGAAAAAGCAAGTGTTCGAGACGATTGACGCCCATGCGCCGGCGTCGTGCTATTTTGCGACGAATACGTCCACCATGAGCCCGACCGAAATCGGTTCGTTCACGAAGCGGCCGGAGCGGGTGATCGCCATGCACTTTTTCAATCCGGTTCATAAAATGAAGCTTGTGGAAATCATCCGTGGCCTTGAGACGAGCGACGAAACGGCGCAAGTGGCGAAAGAAGCGGCCGAGCGAATGGGAAAAGAGACAGTGGTTGTCAATGAATTTCCGGGATTTGTCACGAGCCGGATCAGCGCCCTTGTCGGCAATGAAGCGTTTTACATGCTGCAAGAAGGGGTCGGGACGCCCGAAGAGATCGACAAGGCGATCAAGCTCGGCCTCAATTTCCCGATGGGGCCGTTTGAGCTCGCTGATTTAGTTGGGCTTGATACGAGATTGAACAACTTAAAATATTTGCACGAAAAACTCGGAGAAAAATACCGCCCAGCGCCGCTTTTGGAGCAATACGTCAAAGCAGGGCGTCTCGGCCGCAAAACCGGCCGCGGCGTCTATGACTATACGAATCGGGAAAACGGCTGATCTGTCGAAAAAGGATGGGGGAGAATATGAACAGAGAAGTTGTGATTGTCGATGCGGTGCGCACACCGATTGGCCGCTACAAGGGCGCGTTGAAAGACGTCAGGCCGGATGATTTGGCGGCTGTTGTCATCCGGGCGCTTATCGAGCGAAATCCGGGTTTGCCGGTCGAACAAATTGATGATGTCGTTTTTGGCAACGCCAACCAAGCCGGCGAGGACAACCGCAACGTCGCCCGCATGGCGGCGCTGTTGGCCGGGCTGCCCATTGAAGTCGCAGGGGTGACGGTCAACCGGCTGTGCGGTTCAGGGCTTGATGCGGTCAATTATGCGGCGCGGGCGATTTTGGCTGGAGAGGCGGATATCATGATCGCGGGCGGCGTGGAAAGCATGACGCGCGCTCCGTTTGTCATGCCGAAACCGTCAAGCGATTTTCCGCGCGGCAACATCGAGATGTACGACACGACGATCGGCTGGCGCTTTATCAACCCGAAAATGCACGAAATGTATGGCACCGACAGCATGCCGCAAACGGCGGAAAATGTGGCGAAGCGATTCGGCATTACGCGCGAGGCGCAAGATGAGTTTGCTTACGAAAGTCAAATGAAAGCGAAACAAGCGATCGAAACGAATCGGTTTGCGGATGAACTCGTGCCGGTCGTTTATCACGACCGGAAAGGCAACCGCGTCGTCGTCGACAAAGATGAGCATCCGCGTCCGGATACGACGTTGGAGAAGCTGGCGAAGCTGCCCCCATTGTTTGAAAACGGCACGGTGACGGCCGGCAACTCTTCCGGCGTCAACGACGGGGCGGCGGCGCTGCTAGTCATGAGCGCAGAGAAGGCGAAGGAACTCGGCCTCAAGCCGCTGGCGGTTTATGTCACCTCGGCGGTCGCCGGCGTTGAACCGGCCGTGATGGGAATCGGTCCGGTTTTTGCGACGCGCAAAGCGTTGCGCCGCGCCGGGTTGTCGCTTGACGACATCGGGCTTGTCGAGCTGAACGAGGCGTTTGCCTCGCAAGCGCTTGAATGCATCCGGCAGCTTGAGCTCGATCGGGCGAAAGTGAACGTCAACGGGGGAGCGATCGCCCTCGGCCATCCGCTTGGCGCGAGCGGCGCCCGCATTTTGACGACATTGATTTACGAAATGCGAAAACGCGGCGTCGCCTATGGCTTGGCGACGATGTGCATTGGCGTCGGCCAAGGAATCGCCACCATTGTGAAAAACGCAGACGAACGGTGAGGGTATTTCGCTAGGCCGGCCTTGTCGCGGCGGTTTGGCGAAATGACGCCGGATCGGGCTGCGGCCGCCCGTTGGCGCGCCGCCGAGAGCCGCCTGCTTTTTAGCGGTGCGGCTCTTTTTTATTCCGTTTGTTTTTCGTCCGTCTTGCCAGCGTGAGAAAAGTTTGTTACGATTATAGTTCGAAAACAAGATAAAGGGAGTTTCATTGGATGAATACGCGCTCACTCATTTTTACCATTTACGGCGACTACATCCGCCGCTACGGCGGTGAAATTTGGATCGGGAGCCTCATCCGCCTCCTTCGCGAATTCGGCCATAACGACCAAGCGGTGCGGGCGGCGGTGTCGCGCATGAGCAAGCAAGGATGGATTCAGGCAGAAAAACGCGGCAATAAAAGCTACTATTCCCTTACGGCGCGCGGCGTCAAGCGGATGGAAGAGGCGGCGCGGCGCATTTACAAAACGCGTCCCGAGCATTGGGACGGGAAATGGCGCATTCTTGTTTACACCATCCCCGAGAACAAGCGGCACTTGCGCGACGAGCTGAGGAAGGAGCTTGTATGGAGCGGATTCGGCACGATTTCCAACAGCTGCTGGATTTCACCGAATGATTTGAAGCAGCAAGTGTACGACTTGATCGACAAGTATGACATCCGCCCGTACGTCGATTTTTTCCTCGCCGAATACGACGGTCCGCATACGAACAAACGGCTTGTGGAAACGTGCTGGAACTTGGACGAGATCAACCAAAAATACGAGCAGTTTATTGCCGTCTACAGCCAAAAATATGTCATTGACAAACATAAAATCGAGCGCGGCGAAATGTCGGATGCAGACTGTTTTGTCGAGCGAACGAAGCTCGTTCATGAGTACCGGAAGTTTTTGTTCATCGACCCCGGCCTGCCGGAAGAGCTGCTGCCGAATGAGTGGATGGGAAGCCATGCCGCCGCCTTGTTTAACGACTACTACCAACAACTCGCCGCGCCGGCCAGCCGTTTCTTTGAAGCGGTGTTTCAAGAAGGGGCGGAGGTTGACAAAAAGGAAGAGAAAGAGATATCGGTGGAATGAACCGGGATGCACGGCGCAACGGCAGCTGGGCATCCCGGTTGCCGTTTATGGAACGTTTGGTATAGAGGAGTGTGAAAGAGGAAAGTTGCCTCCGAATGTGCTGTCTTCATGAAAAAATCACCAATTGCCGGAACGATTTCCTGCATCAGTTGTCCACCCGCTCGATCCGTGAAAACCAAGTGGTGTACGTGGAGGATTTGCGTGTGCGGAGCATGCAAAAAAACGGCAAGTTTGCCAAATCCATTTCCGATTCCGCGTGGGGGCGTTTTCTCAATATGCTTGAGTATAAAACGACATGGTACGGGCGGGTGGTGGCTCGTGTCGCGAGCATCTTCCCGTCCAGCTAATTGTGCTCGCGCTACCGGCATCGGCAGGTTGAGATGAAGTGGCTTGGCATCTGCAAGTGGGTGTGCCCGAACGGCGGAGCCGAACATGACCGGAACCATAACGCCGCCCGAAATATCCTGAATGAAGGGCTTCGTTTGTTGTCGTTGTAGGGAAGTCGAACTGTGGGATGCACGGGGATGGCTTGGTGAACAACCTACCGAAGAGCGGATGTTACCAAGAATCCCCCACTTCGAAACATTAGTGTAGGTGGGAGAACGTTCAAGTTACACTCAAATTATTCTCATTTTCATAAAAATATGGTATTGTTAATGTATAACGTTTTTTTCACGTTTGTTGAATATAATGAATGATGTTTGTCGTTTTCTGATCTTCGTTATCCAATCACAAGGGGGTGATGGACAACATCAGCAACGCCGAGCTGGCTAGTTCGGTATCAAAGACGTGAATGCACTTGGGATCATCAATGTTCATTAGTGTGTTATTCTGTCCTGAAAGGGAAATTTGTTCATAACGATGGACCGGGAAACGAAATTGCTGGGGGGATGGTATGAGGAGATATATCTTGGTGAGTATTATTTTGTGTTCCATAGCATTATTATTCTTCTTTAGTGAATATAGCGCGAATCGATCTCCTAATCAAGCAACTGTTTCAGAAGGTTTTATTATTATGAAAGAAGGGGAGGTCTATTTAGTTGAAGATCAAGATTTTATTCAGGACGACGCCAATAAATTATCAATACAGGAATTAAGAAGAAAATACCATATGAGTAAGTTATGGATTACGGGAGCTGGTGCTTTGGGAGGAATAAAAAACGGGCAAAAGGTCAGAGTGTGGTACTCAGAGGTTTTAGAGTCGTATCCTAGTAAAATCAAAGTTACGAAAATTGAGCCTGTTCAATATAATTGAAACATATAAATTATCTCGGTGCTATAGTTTTGGAATTTTATAAGGGGGCTTACTTTAATGAAAAAAATTGTATTTATCATTTTTGTAATGATTGGGTTTATTATGTCGTCTATAATGAATATCCCGGCAACCGTTCTTGCTCAAAAAAACAGTAATAATGCTTATGACATGATTAATTCAAAAGGTGAAATCATTAAGTATGAAGATTACATGAAAAAGTTAAAGAATTCAAGAGTTTTGGTCACCGAAGGATCAGAAGGAACCGGTGAAGTTCTTCCAAAAGCAGAGATAAATACAGATTTCAAAAAAAGTAAGCCTTACAAATATAATTTAAACCCTGAAACAACATATATCGGTGATAAATCTCCAAATCAATATTTTCCTCAGGTTGTGATTGGTGCTGATGGCCGTGCAAAAGTCTCCAATACTTCAGTCGCCCCTTACAGACAAATTGCGTACATTGAATTGGAATTTAGAGACGGTTGGTATGCTTGCACAGGAACTGTTATCGGAAAAGATAAAGTTCTTACAAATGCACATTGTGTTATGGACGTTGTGAATCAGTCCGGCGCGATAAATGGTTATGTATATCCCGCCATGAATAATAATATATATTCATACGGTGTGTATCAAATAGTAGATTATTATATTACGAGCAACTATATTCAAACAGGAGACCCAACTCAAGACTTTGCAGTTCTTAAGCTTAGCACATATTTAGGAAAAAATATTGGTGATGTAGTCGGATATCTTCCATTAAGACAAGTATCTAACATTCAAGGTACGTCAGTAAAAATTTATGGATATCCAGGGGATAAAATCGAACAGTATAAGGAAATATCTCAATGGGGAATGGCTGGCTCCGTTTCCAAAGAAACCGGTGAGCTTGCATTTTATCAGATTGATACTTATAATGGACAATCCGGTTCCTCTTTACTAAACTCATCAAACGAAATCATTGCTGTTCATAGAGGGAGCTTTCGTATCAATGGTACTACTTACAATGGGGGACCGAAAATGATTAAACCGGTATATGATTTTATTCGAGCAGCAATGCAAAATTAACCATAGGATTAGAAACATGGACTTAATATTTCTAAAAGGTGTGATCATAATGAATGATGTTTGCCGTTTGCTCAATCTTCGCTATCCGATCATTCAAGGGGGGATGGGCAACATCAGCAACGCCGAGCTGGCGAGCGCCGTATCGGAAGCAGGGGGGCTCGGAACGATCGGCGCCGGGACGATGCCGCCTGATGAGGTGGAGGCGCTGATCGTTGAAACGAAGCGGCGCACGAATCGCCCGTTTGCGGTGAACATTCCGCTGCAGGTGACGCCGCACGCCGCGGAAGTAGCCGAGCTTGCCATCCAACATCAAGTGCCGGTCGTTTCCCTTTCCGCCGGCAATCCGGCGCCGTGGATTCCGCGTTTTGCGGAACATGGCATCAAGGTGCTTGTCGTCGTCGCCTCGGTCAACCAAGCGCAAAAAGCGGAGGCGGCCGGGGCGGATGTCGTCGTCGCCGAGGGGTATGAGGCGGCAGGCATCAACTCGCCGCTTGAGTTGACGACGATGACGCTCATTCCGCAAGTCGCCAGCGCCGTCCGCATCCCCGTCGTCGCCGCGGGCGGCATCGGCGATGGGCGCGGGCTGCTCGCCGCCTTCGCGCTCGGCGCCCAAGGGGTGCAGCTTGGCACAAGGCTGGTGGCCACGAAGGAAGCGCCGTTTCATGACGCGTATAAACGGCGGCTTGTCGAGGCGAAAGAAAATGAAACGGTCATCGTCGGCCGCTCGGTCGGGCGCATCCGCCGCATCATGCGCACGCCGTATGTCGAGAAGCTGCTGGAGTATGAACAGCAAGGCATGCCGCTCGAGCAGTTTCAAGAATATACATCGGAGGATCGTCATCGCCGCGGCGCCCTCCTCGGCGATTTCCATGAAGGATTTATCAACGCGGGGCAAATCGCTGGCCTCATCGATGACGTGCCAACGGTGGCCGAGCTGTTTGAACAAATGATGACGGAAGCGAAAACGCAGTGGCAATCATTATCCGAACTGTTTCGCTGATGTACGAAAGACGCCTGTCAAACGGCGTCTTTTTTTGGCGATGAAAAATGGGGTGGCAGAGGGTTGACACGGGTAACCAACATCGTTACTATAAAAATAGTATAACGTTATTATAACGTAATAATATTTTTTGTTATATTAACTTGAAAACGCTTTCAAGCAGTAAAGCAAAGGAGAGGGGACGCGATGA
Source organism: Geobacillus zalihae (assembly GCF_030414215.1). NCBI lineage: Bacteria > Bacillati > Bacillota > Bacilli > Caryophanales > Anoxybacillaceae > Geobacillus > Geobacillus zalihae. Next base: position 2,058,650 of record NZ_CP129217.1, on the reverse strand, counting down.
AGGTCATGCTATCGCCAAACATGTCGCAAAGCTTCGATTTGTTTTTCCATATGCGCGAACACGAACAGGTCGTGTTTTGCCACGATGAAGCGACTGGCCTAAGGGCGATCATTGCCATTCACAGCACCGCGCTTGGGCCGGCGCTCGGCGGTTGTCGGATGCATCCGTATGCCACGACGGAAGAGGCGCTCGCCGATGCGCTTCGGCTGTCGAAAGGGATGACGTATAAATGTTTGGCCGCAGATGTCGATTTTGGCGGCGGCAAAGCGGTGATCATCGGCGACCCGCGCAAAGACAAATCACCGGAATTGTTTCGTGCGTTCGGCCAGTTTGTCGAGTCATTAGGCGGCCGGTTTTACACAGGCACCGATATGGGGACGACGCCGGATGATTTCGTGCACGCCATGAAAGAGACGAATTGCATCGTCGGTGTTCCGGAAGCGTATGGCGGAAGCGGCGACTCATCCGTGCCGACGGCCGAGGGCGTCGTGTACGGGATTCAAGCGACAAACCAGGTGGTGTTTGGCAGCCGGCATTTGCAAGGCAAAACGTATGCCATCCAAGGGCTCGGAAAAGTCGGAAAAAAAGTGGCGCTTCGTTTGCTTGAAGAAGGGGCGGATCTGTATGTGTGCGATTTGAACGAAGCGGCAGTCAAAGAGGTCATGGCGTACGGCAAGCAAATCGGGGCGTCCGTCAAGCCGGTGAACGGAACGGATATTTATCGCGTCCAAGCCGATGTGTTCATCCCGTGCGCATTTGGCGGCGTCATCAACGATGACACGATCGCCGTCCTGCGGGTGAAAGCGGTCGTCGGTTCGGCGAACAATCAGCTGGCCGACAAACGCCACGCCCGAATGTTGAAGGAAAAAGGCATCGTATACGCCCCCGATTATATCGTCAACGCCGGCGGCCTCATTCAAGTGGCTGATGAACTGTACGGGGCGAACAAAGAGCGGGTGTTGGCGAAAACGAAAGCGATTTACGATACATTGCTCGCCATTTATGCACGGGCTGAATCAGAAGGAATGACGACGGTTGAGGCAGCCGACCAATTTTGCGAAGAGCGGCTCGAGAAACGCAAACGCCGCAATCATTTTTTCACGCACCAAAAGCGGCCGAAGTGGGATGTTCGCCATTAACGTGCATTCATGCGAAAAGATTTATCTGAAAATAAATAATCGTATTATCATTCGAAATACAAAGTAGAAGAAGTCGTGGGGGGAGAAGGATCATGAACCAGATCGTGTCACGATTGGCCATTCCCATCTTGTTCGGAGCACTCATGCTCTCTGGCTGCGGGGGAGGGGAAAAGACGGCGACCAATGGCGGAAAAGAAAAAGCGGCGGAGAACAAAACGGTTACGATCGGCGTCACGCCGGAATATCCGAAAAAGCTGAAGCTCGTCATCAATAAACAAGCGGCCGAAAAGCAAGGAATCAAACTGAAGCCTGAATGGGATCAAATGGCGGAATACATGGAATGAAAGGATGAGTGCTGTTGCTGGCGTCCATCACGGGAGCAGTGGAATCGGGACTGATTTACGCCATTATGGCGCTGGGAGTGTATTTGTCGTTTCGTGTGTTGGATTTCCCGGATTTAACCGTGGACGGCAGCTTTGTAACCGGAGCCGCGGTGGCGGCGACGTTGATCGTCCATGGCGTCAATCCGTTTGCCGCGACGTGTCTGGCGCTTTTCGTTGGATTCGCCGCCGGGTGTATGACCGGGCTTCTTCATACAGCCGGGAAGATCAACCCGCTTTTGTCGGGCATTTTAATGATGATTGCGCTTTACTCGATCAATCTTCGCATCATGGGGCGTTCAAATGTACCTCTTTTAAATCAAAAGACCGTCTTTACAACCATTCAAGAATGGGGGACGAACATCGGACTTGACGCAGCCGCGGCCAAAACATGGGGAATTCTCCTGTCGATGACATTGCTTGCTCTTTTGTTTAAATGGTTCACCGACTGGTTTTTGCAGACGGAAATTGGGCTTGCGATTCGGGCGACGGGCGATAATCCACGCATGATTCGCAGCCTGTCGGCGAACACCAATTTGCTCATTGTCTTAGGGTTGGGCCTTTCCAATGCCATGGTCGCGTTCTCGGGGGCGCTTGTCGCCCAGTATGGGGCGTTCGCCGATGTCGGGATGGGAATCGGCATGATCATTATCGGCCTTGCTTCGGTCATTATCGGTGAAGCGGTATTGGGAACGAAAACGATCGCGCGGACCACGCTTGCCGTGATCGGCGGGGCGATTCTATACCGCATTGTCGTGAGCCTTGCCTTGCGCGTCCAATTTCTTGAGACGGGGGATGTGAAGCTGATCACGGCATGCATGGTCGTTTTGGCCCTTGTGGTTCCCCAGCTCGTCCGCCAACAACAAGAGAAAAAACGAAAAGAAGCAAAAAGACGAATCCAAGCCGAGGCGGCAGCGGCGGCCGCTGTTGGAAAGGGTGGGGCGGATGTTGCAATTAAACGGGATTTATAAAGTGTTTCATGAGGGGACGCCGGATGAAAAAATCGCCCTTCAAAACATTCACTTAACGCTGCAAAAAGGCGATTTTGTCACCGTGATCGGCAGCAACGGCGCAGGCAAATCGACGTTGATGAATGTGATTTCAGGAGTGATGTTCCCGGATGAAGGGACGATTTGGATCGACGGTCAAGATGTCACGATGATGCCGGAATACGTCCGTTCTCGCTATATCGGAAGAGTGTTTCAAGATCCGATGGCGGGAACGGCGCCGAACATGACGATTGAGGAAAATTTGGCGATGGCGTACGCCCGCAATCAAACGCGCACGCTCCGCCGCGGGGTGACGAAAAAACGGCGCGATGAGTTTCGCGAGCTGCTCGCCACCCTTCATCTCGGATTGGAGGATCGCCTCGGGGCGAAAGTCGGCTTGCTCTCGGGCGGGGAGCGGCAGGCGTTGTCTTTGCTGATGGCGACCTTCACCGAACCGTCCATTTTGCTTCTCGATGAACATACAGCGGCGCTCGACCCAGCGAGAGCAGAGTTGATCACCAACCTAACAAAAGAGATTGTCGAGCGTTACCGCCTGACGACCTTGATGGTCACCCACAATATGCAGCAGGCCATCGATTTAGGAAACCGACTCATCATGATGGATAAAGGGCAGATCATTTTCGAAGTGGATGAGAATGAAAAGAAAAGCTTAACGGTAGAAAAGTTACTCGCAGAATTCCAACGCATTCGCGGGGAACAACTCGCGAGCGATCGTGCGGTATTGAGCTGATCGATCAGCCATTCAAATACCATGGAGAGGAGGAATGGTATGGAACGCGATTTTCCGATTGTGCAAGTATTAAATGAAGAAGGAACGATTGTGCAGCCTGAATATCGTGAACAAATCACGAAAGAATTGACGATGACGATGTACCGCCATCTGATTCGCACGAGAATGGTTGACCGAAAATGTGTCAGCCTGCAGCGGCAAGGGCGCATCGGGACGTATGTGCCGTACGAAGGGCAAGAGGCGTGTCAAGTCGGAAGCGCGCTTGCACTCAACGACGGTGATTGGATGTTTCCGACCTACCGCGATCATGGGGCGATGATGACGTTCGGCCGTTCCTTAACGCAAACGCTTTTATACTGGAAAGGGCGGACGGAAGGGTGTGTTCCACCTGAGGGAAAAAAAATCGTTCCGCCGAGCGTTCCGATTGCCACGCAACTCCCTCATGCAGCGGGGGCGGCGTGCGCCGAAAAATGGAAGGGGACGAAAAATGTGGTGATTGTGTACTTCGGTGATGGAGCGACATCAGAAGGAGATTTCCATGAGGGATTGAATTTCGCGAGCGTTTTTGACGCACCTGTCGTCTTTTTCAACCAAAACAACCAATATGCGATTTCCGTTCCGATCACCCGTCAGATGAAGACAAAAACGATCGCGCAAAAAGCGTTGGCGTACGATATTCCCGGTCTTCGCATCGATGGAAATGACGTGTTTGCCGTGTATTTCAAAACAACTGAGGCGCTCGAGCGGGCGAGAAACGGAGGGGGGCCGACGTTAATCGAAGCGGTGACATGGCGTTATGGCGCCCATACGACGTCGGATGACCCGTCCAGATATCGCGACCAGGAGGAAAGCAAGAAACGGCGCGAAACGACCGATCCGATCAAGCGGGTCGAGCGGTTGATGCAGCGGGAAGGCTGGTGGGATGAAGAGTGGGCAAATCAAGTGCAAGCGGAAGTGGACGCGGAAATCGAGCAGGCGGTTGTGGAAATGGAGAGCTATCCAAAAGCGAATGTATCTGACATGTTTGACTTTGTGTTCGCCCAACCGACATGGACGATTGCGGAGCAGAAAGAAGCGTATCTTCAGTGGAAGCGGGGGATGGAAAGGTGATCACCAAAGTAGGCGTCAAATCGCTCACCATCGTGCAAGCGGTCAATGATGCGCTTCGTACCATGCTAAAAGAGCATGAAGATGTCATCCTGCTCGGGGAAGATATTGGAAAAAATGGTGGTGTGTTTCGCGCCACCGAAGGATTGCTTGAGGAATTTGGTGAGGAGAGGGTGATGGACACGCCGTTAAGCGAGGCAGGATTTACTGGTGCAGCGATTGGAATGGCGCTTGGTGGATTTCGTCCTGTCGTAGAAATTCAGTTTTTAGGTTTTATCTATCCAGCCTATGAACAAATCATGACCCATGCGGCACGCATGCGTGCGCGGACGAGAGGGCATTTTACCGTGCCCTTGGTCATTCGCGCCCCGTACGGCGCAGGGGTGCGGGCCCCGGAAATTCATTCCGACAGCACGGAAGCGCTGTTTACCCATATGCCGGGGATCAAAGTCGTCTGCCCCGCGTCGCCGTACGACGCCAAAGGGCTGCTGATTGCCGCGATTGAAGACCCGGACCCTGTCCTCTTTTTGGAACCGATGCGCAGCTATCGGGCGTTTCGCGAGGACGTTCCGGAAGGAAAATATGCGATTGAAATTGGCAAAGGAAAAAAACTTCGCGAAGGGGACGACGTGACCGTCATCGCCTGGGGCGCTATGGTGCCGGTCGCCATGAAGGCGGCGGAAGAGGCGGCGAAAAAAGGGATTGATGCCGATGTCATCGACTTGCGCACCCTTTACCCGCTCGATAAAGATATGATTGCCGAGTCGGTGCAAAAGACAGGAAGAGCCGTCATTGTCCAAGAAGCGCATGCGACCGGTGGGTTAGCCAATGACATTCTCGCCGTCATCAATGACACATCGTTTTTCTATCAACATGCACCAGTCGAACGGGTGACGGGATTTGACGTTCCGGTTCCGTTTTTCGCCTATGAAGACGATTATTTGCCAACGCCGTCGCGCGTGCTGCACGCGATGGAAAAAGTGATGCGTTTCTAGTTGCATCCGACATGAATCGGAAGCGCAAAGAAAGAGCCATGCCTTTTCGGCTGGCTCTTTTTCTTTCTTCGATAAGCCGTATGACGGCCGCGTCGATCGTTTTTTGCGCAGCCATCTCGTTGATGGGATGGTGCTGATGTTACTCCCGATGATCGGCCAGCTGTTTTCGATACTCTTTTCCTTTTTGCACGTATGTATCAATCGACAGCTGGATGAGCGCAAGGTCTTTGTCCGTCAGTTCACGCACCACTTTTCCAGGCGAGCCGACAACGAGCGAGCGGGGCGGAATCTTTTGGCCGGACGGAATCAACGTGTTGGCGCCGATGATGCACTCTTCGCCGATTTCGGCTCCATCCAAAATCGTCGACCCCATGCCGATGATCGACCGTTTGCGGATCGTGCAGCCATGAAGGATCACATTATGCCCGACCGTCACCTCATCTTCAACGACAAGCGGCGACCCTTCGTACAAATGGCAGGTCGTATTGTCTTGAATGCTCGTTCGGGCGCCGATTGTAATCGGCCCTTCATCTCCGCGCAGGACCGCGTTGAACCAAATCGTCGATTCCGGACCGACAGTGACGTCTCCGATCAAATAGGCTCCCGGAGCAATGAATGCGGTTTCATGAACATTCGGACGTTTTCCGTTATACGGGTATAGCATCCCCACATCCCCCTTCATTTGGTGAACTGTGTCATGATCAGTATAACACATTTTGCACGGGGACGGAAATAAGCGGAATGCACGATATCTTTTTCGAAGAAGCATCGATTCATGTGCCAATTGCGGTGAACACAAAGATGCAGATGAGATGGAAAAGAGGAAATGGTGCTGTTGGGGAAACGACGATTCCCTGTTATTATACATGTCAACGAAAGGCGGAAAAAGGTTGTTTTCGATAACGAAGAAAACGGAAACGAGGGATGTTTTTTATAAATAATATTATTTTTCTTAATTTATTGTTTTATTCACCTTAACTATAAATCATACAAAATTTTTTTGACAATATAAACATAATGAATTATTATATTAAAAGAATTTAAAGGAGGTAAGTAGTGGTTATGTCATCCATTGACAAGCAACAAATCGCTGCCAGCGTTCCCCAGCGCGGCTTTTTCGGCCATCCGAAAGGGTTGTTTACGCTCTTTTTCACGGAATTTTGGGAACGCTTTTCGTATTACGGCATGCGCGCCATTTTAGTGTATTACATGTATTATGAAGTATCGAAAGGCGGGCTCGGGCTTGATGAGCATCTGGCGCTCGCGATTATGTCGATTTATGGGGCGCTTGTGTACATGTCCGGAATCATTGGCGGTTGGCTTGCTGACCGGGTGTTTGGCACGTCGCGCGCGGTCTTTTACGGCGGCCTTCTCATTATGGCCGGTCATATCGCCCTGGCGATTCCGGGCGGGGTGGCGGCGCTGTTTGTGTCCATGGCGCTCATCGTCTTGGGAACCGGGTTGTTAAAACCGAACGTGTCGAGCATTGTCGGCGATATGTACAAGCCTGGCGATGACCGCCGCGACGCTGGATTCAGCATTTTTTACATGGGGATTAACCTTGGTGGCTTTTTGGCTCCGCTTGTTGTCGGCACCGCGGGGATGAAGTATAACTTCCACCTCGGCTTCGGACTTGCGGCCGTCGGGATGTTTCTCGGATTGATTGTCTTCGTCGCGACAAGAAAGAAAAACCTCGGGTTGGCCGGGACGTATGTGCCGAATCCATTGACGCCAGCGGAAAAGAAAAAAGCGGCTTCCATCATGGCCGTAGGGGCGGTCGTGATTGCCGTGCTGCTAGCCATCTTGATTCCGAGCGGCTGGTTCACTGTGGAGACGTTTATTTCCCTTGTCGGCATCTTAGGCATCATCATCCCGATCATCTATTTTGTCGTCATGTACCGCAGCCCGAAAACGACGGCGGAGGAGCGGTCGCGCGTGATCGCGTACATTCCGTTGTTCGTCGCTTCAGCGATGTTTTGGGCCATTCAAGAACAAGGGTCGACGATTTTGGCGAACTATGCGGATAAACGGACACAGTTGGATGTCGCCGGCATTCACCTTTCGCCGGCTTGGTTCCAATCGCTGAACCCGTTGTTTATCATCCTCTTAGCGCCGGTGTTCGCGTGGATGTGGGTGAAGCTTGGCAAACGGCAGCCGACGATCCCGCAAAAATTCGCGCTCGGCTTGTTGTTCGCCGGCCTGTCGTTCATCGTCATCCTCGTGCCGGGGCATTTGAGCGGCGGAGGGCTTGTCCATCCGATTTGGCTCGTGTTAAGCTACTTCATCGTCGTGCTCGGGGAGCTTTGCCTGTCGCCGGTCGGCCTGTCGGCGACGACGAAACTTGCCCCTGCCGCTTTCTCAGCGCAAACGATGAGCCTTTGGTTTTTATCGAACGCCGCCGCGCAAGCGATCAACGCCCAGCTTGTGCGCTTCTATACACCCGAAAACGAAACGGCCTATTTCGGCACGATCGGCGGGGCGGCGGTTGTGTTAAGCGTCATCTTGTTTTTGCTCGCCCCGAGCATTCAGCGGCTCATGAAGGGCGTTCGTTAATATCACGCTGATGTTTGTATCAACAGGGAAAACAGATGATCCAAAAGATTACAAATCTGTGACAGGATGCTCTGTGTTGGCAGAGCTTCTTTTTTTATTCAAAAAATATTTACATAAATCAAAAAATAAGTTCAGATGGTGTTTACAAAAATGGATTACGATGGAATAGAAAAAGAGGAAAGGGGAGAAAAGCGGATGGCGTTTCTTGAGCTGGTCGAGGTGACGAAATCGTATGGAGGCAAAAAGAGCGCGGTCGAGAATGTGAATGTCGCGATTGAATCAGGGGAGTTTTTTGTTCTTGTTGGCCCATCGGGATGCGGCAAAAGCACGATTTTGCGGATGATCGCTGGCCTTGAGCCGCTGACATCAGGATATGTGCTGATCGATGGGCAGGTGGCGAATGATTGGCCCCCTCACGCCCGCCGGTTATCGATGGTCTTTCAAAATTATGCGCTATATCCCCATTTGACGGTGGAGCAAAATATGCGGATTGTCTTGCAGGCGCAAAAGGTGCCGAAAGAAGAACAAGTGAAACGTTGCATGGAAGCGGCGGAATTGCTTGGATTGACCGATGTGCTGCATAGGAAGCCGCGGGAATTGTCAGGGGGGCAGCGTCAACGCGTTGCCTTAGGGCGAGCGATTGTCGCGCAGACTCCGCTTTGTTTGATGGATGAACCGCTCTCCAATTTAGATGCCAAGCTGCGTGCGAAAATGAGGAGCGAGCTTCGACGTTTGCAACGTCAGCTCGGCATGACTGTGATTTATGTCACGCACGATCAGACGGAAGCGATGACCATGGCTGACCGGATGATGATTTTGCATGACGGCCGTCCGCAACAAATCGGCAGTCCGCTTGATGTATACAATAGCCCAGATAACACGTTTGTCGCTTCATTTATCGGAACACCGCCGATGAATTTGGCGGAAGCGCATGTGCTGAACCATTCCCTCTTATTGCAAAACGAGCGGCCCATCCGTCTTCTGCGTCGTTCTTTGCCGAAGGCTGAACGGGTGATCGTCGGACTGCGGCCGGAACATATTGAGCCGGCGGAATCAGGAGAAGAATCTATGGCCGTCAAAGTCAGCCATGTCGAGTGGCTCGGCAATGAAACGTTAGTGACGTTTGAGTTGGCAAAAAATCTTTATTGGACAGCACGATGGAATGGACAATGGCGCATCCGCTTGGGAGAGGTGGTGCCATTGACGTTTGATGAGCAGGATTTCCTGTTTTTCGATGCGTCTGGAAAGCGAATTGGAGCCCCGTCCATCAAGCGGGAGGAGGTGCGGGTTCACCAATGAATGAGCGTGTTTCAACGGTTCCCTCCCCAGCGTCATGGTCGGTCCGGACGAAGCGGGAGGCGCGGCAGGCCGCAATAAAATCGTGGTTGGAAGGGATGGTGTATCTTTGTCCTTCGCTCCTGCTGTTTGGCGTGTTTCTCTTTTACCCGTTGGGGAGAACGATGTATTTAAGCGTGTTTCACACCGATTATCAAGGGCACCCGACGGAATTTGTCGGTTTGGCGCATTTTGTTGCTCTTCTTCAAGATGCATCGTTTTGGCATAGTTTGAAGGCGACGGTTCTATTTGCGGTGCTCACTGTCCCGACGACGGTCGCCGTTTCGTTCGGTTTAGCGTTGCTCGTTCATGAAAAGCGGAAAGGAATCGGGATCTTCCGGACGATTTTTGCCTCTACGATGGGGATGAGCGTGGGAGTCGCTTCGGTGATTTGGATGTTTATGTACAATCCGGCGATCGGGATCATCAATCGTTTGGTGTCTGCGATCGGCGGGACTCCTGTTTCATGGCTTCTTGACCAGGACACGGCATTGTATGCGGTGGCGGCGGCGACGATTTGGATGAATATCGGACTGACCTTTTTATTGTTGCTGGCCGGTCTGCAAAACATCGATCCATCCTTGTACGAAAGCGCCCGCATCGCTGGAATGAGCTATTGGCGGCAGCTGTGGACAGTGACTGTGCCGCTGTTGTCGCCGACGTTGTTTTTTGTCACGACGGTCTCGCTTATTCAAGCGCTGCAAACGTTTGGACAAATTGACTTTTTAACGAAAGGCGGGCCGGTGGAGGCTACGAATGTGTTCGTTTACGCGATTTACCGGGAAGCGTTCGTCAACTATCAGTTTGGTTCCGCGAGCGCGCAAGCCCTTGTCCTTTTTCTCATCATCGCCATCGCCACGTTTTTGCAGTTTCGGTTTGCTGAGAGGAAGGTGCACTACCAATGAAAATAGCGCGGGCAACGGCTCACTATGTGTTGTTATGCCTATGCTCGGTTGTAATCTTGTTTCCAGTGGCTTATGCTCTTCTGATGAGTTTGATGGATGGAGCCGCTATTTTGTCAGGACGCCTATGGCCTGAGAAGGGGACATTGGTCAATTATGAGGCCGCGTTTCAACAGGCTCCGCTTGGGAGATATTTATGGAACAGCTTTTTTGTGGCTTTCATGATTACAGTGGGGCGCCTCATCGTGTCAAGTCTCGCCGCTTTCGCTTTTGTGTTTCTCCGTTTTCCCGGTCGGGATCGGTGGTTTTACGTGTGCATTGCCACGATGCTCGTTCCGTGGGAAGCGACTGTGATCCCAAATTTTTTGACCATCCAAGCGCTTGGCTGGACAAACCATTACGCAGGACTCATCGTGCCGTTTTGGGCGATGGCATTTGGCATCTTTTTATTGCGGCAACAGTTTAAGCAAATTCCGCACGAGCTGTATGAGGCGGCGCAGTTGTCTGGGGTGGGGAATTTCCGCTTTTTTTGCCGCGTCGTGCTGCCGCTTTCAAAAACGAGTTTGGTGACGCTGGCTGTTTACAGTTTTTTGGACGCTTGGAATATGTATTTATGGCCGCTGCTCGTTACAAACGATGACCGTGTCCGCACCGTGCAGATCGGGCTCAAGCAGCTGCAGACGCAAGAGATCGCCAGCAGCTGGGGCGTCGTTATGGCAGCGGCGGTTATCGCGATGCTTCCAACTTTGTTGCTGTTGTTTGCTGGACAGAAGCAATTGCGAAAAGGGCTTATGCAAGGAGCGATTCAATAGCGAGGAGGAGAAACAAGATGAGAAAGGTTTTAGCCAGTTTCTTAGCTTTAATGTTTATTGGATTTGCCGCGGGATGCTCAAGCGAAGATGCGGGCAAAGCGGCGGGAGGCAAAACAGAAGTGGTGTTTTGGCATTCGATGAGCGGGGATTTGGAGCCGGTCTTAAATGACATTGTCGCTGATTTTAACCAAACCCATCCAGAGATTGAGGTGAAGCCAGTATTTCAAGGCACCTATGAGGAGGCGCTGACGAAATGGAATGCGGCAGCAGGGACAAAAGACGCCCCGACGATCATGCAGACGTTTGAAGTCGGAACAAAGCATATGATCGACAGTGGAAAGGTTGTACCAGTGCAGACATGGATTGATAAAGACAAGTATGATGTTTCACAATGGGAGAAAAATATTGTCAATTATTATACAGTCAACGGGCGAATTTACTCAATGCCGTTCAACTCATCCACCCCTGTACTCATTTATAACAAAGATGCGTTCCGCGAAGCCGGGCTTGATCCGGAAAAACCGCCTCTCACCTATAGCGAGTTGAAGGAAGCGGCGAAAAAGCTGACAAAGAAAAAAGGAAAAGAAACCGAACGGTACGGATTCTCGATTTTGAACTACGGCTGGTTTTTTGAAGAAATGGTGGCCGTACAAGGCGGACTGTATGTGAACAACAACAATGGACGGAGCAGTGATGCGACAAAAGCGGTATTCAATGGAGATGAGGGGAAGCGCGTATTTGAGCTGATCCGCGACATGTACCGAGACGGCACGTTTTACAACGCCGGTCAAAACTGGGACGACATGCGCGCCGCCTTCCAAGCAGGAAAAATCGCCATGTATTTGGATTCGTCCGCTGGTGTAAAAACGTTGATCGATAACTCGCCATTTGACGTTGGCGTTTCGTATTTGCCTGTCCCGGATGGCGTGGAACGTCAAGGCGTCGTAATTGGCGGCGCTTCGCTCTGGATGATGAAAGGAAGCAGCGAAAAGGAGCAAAAAGCGGCGTGGGAGTTCATGAAATACTTGACAACCGCTCCTGTCCAAGCTGAGTGGCATGTGCGCACAGGGTATTTTGCCATTAACCCGGCTGCGTACGATGAGCCGCTCGTCAAAGAGGAGTGGGCGAAATACCCACAATTAAAAGTGACGGTGGATCAGCTGCATGAAACAAAATCAACCCCTGCTACCCAAGGGGCGCTCATCACCGTCTTCCCTGAATCTCGGCAACATGTCGTGAAAGCGATGGAACGGTTGTACGAAGGAATCGATCCGCAAAACGCGCTCGATCAGGCGGCGGAAGAGACAAATCGGGTGTTGCAGGAGGCCGGAAACTGACCTGACCAACCGGACAAGCGTCCAGGTGGAGCTGCCGGATAGGCAAATCCAATGCTCGTTCGGGAAACCGATCTCCTTAATCAGTGAAGGGTTCTGCAAGGACCAGGCATGGACAAGGGCATTTACGTGTAATGTCATACGGAACGATTAGCGATGGCAAAAAAGATTGCCATCGCTAATCGTGTTGATCGGAAAGTTATTCTAAAAAATCAAATAAATAATTTTTTCCAAACTGTAGGGTGCGAAATGTAAGTTGTATCGATTTTATTTTCTTAACTGTAGATGAGTAATTTTCATTACAATATTTTCCATTAACAAAGAGACAAACAGGGTAACCCTTAGGCGACATGGAGTTGTTTTTTGACAACATCAATGGGAATATCTTGCTTCGCCGCGTTGTAAATGAACTCAACTAGGCTGTGTCCTTTCCGCGATCGAAGAAGCTCCAGTCCGGCGGAGAGGTCTTGTTGAGATTCGGCTATGCTGTACACGCAAGCCAACAACACGGTGATCCAATACCGTTTGACCGCCCGAACGTGGCGAACACGGTACCCATCAAGCTTCAGCTGGTCTTTTGCCTGCCGGAAAAAGCATTCGATCGACCAGCGTTGGGCATAGTAACGCAAGATGTCTTCGTCACTCAGCTCCCGATCGGTGCTCAAGATGCAATGAAGATGTTCGGGTGTCATCGGCTGAGCAGCCTTCCAAGTAAGCAGCACCACCGCATCATCAAGACCGTTGAGCGCACCTTCGTAGCGGTAGACACGATAGCGCTCGTTCCCCACCGTGACGAGGCGGGTGTCTCGCGGTTCGAGATAGCGGGCGAACTGCTTGGCTTGGACGGCGATGCCTTTCGGGTAGAGAATTCGGTTCGTCTTGAGCATCGCGATGACATGGAATCCCTTTTTCAGGCAGGCTTCGATGAGCTCTTTGGACGGATACCATGAATCCATGAGCACATACACCGGATGATCCGGCTTCACCTTGAGCGAAGAAAGCATCTCCATCGCTAGGTCGACTTTGCTTGTTCCCGCCGCCTTATCATAAAGACGAAACGCGAACGGGAATGCCTGAGTCATGGTGTGTACCATCAGCCAAACGAGCGAATGCCCCCAGACCGATTGATGATCTTTGTGGGAGAAATGCCAATCACACCCTTGAATGGCGTGCGTGGCCCGTGACGAAGGCTTCGTTTTTTGGCAAATGGTATCATCAATCGAAACAAAAAGGGGTTGATTCTCCCGTTTGGCGATTCGCTTGATGCGATGAAGGATCCATTGCTGGAGTTTGCGAAGCAACGTCTCTTCATCCCAAGGGCTTTTCGTGAAAAAATGGCTGAGCGTTGTTCGATGGTTGGGATGAAAACTCCAGTGATGGACATCGGTCAACGTTCCCGAAAATCCCTTGGTCGTCAAGGCATCCACAATATGAACGAGATGCTTGATGACCGGTTTCGAGAAATAAAGCGCCAACCCCAACGCCATGAAAAACTTGTGGATTCCTTGATGATGTGCTAATCTATTCATGAGACATGAGCCTCCTTGTGAATGGTTGGTTAGCACATCTATTTTAACCAAGGAGTCGGGTTCATGTCTCCTTTTTTGTTTGGTTGTAAATTTATGTTAGTAAATTTACTCAACTACAGTTCTTAAATATTGCTTTTTTATCTTAATTAGGCGAGAAGACTCCCACTTCAACGAAGCGAAGCGGAGTAAGTGGGAGAGGAATCGCCTTAACTATATTTTGCTGAAAATAGGATAGATTCAGTAAAATATAGTATAATATAGTTAGATGGGAGGTGAAAAAATGTATTTTTGTATCAAACAACAGCTAAATGGTTTGACCAAAGAAGAATACTTGACTCTTCGAGAACTGTGCCATATTGCCAAGAACATGTACAACGTCGGATTGTACAATGTCAGACAATACTATTTTGAACACAAGGAATTTCTTAATTATGAGAAAAACTATCATCTTGCAAAAACTAACGAAAACTATAAGCTGTTAAACAGCAACATGGCACAGCAAATTTTAAAAAAGGTCAATGAAGCCTTTAAATCTTTCTTTGGTTTGATCAGTCTTGCCAAACAAGGAAAATATGACCACAAGGCTATCAGTATTCCAAAATATCTTAAAAAAGATGGCTTTCATTCACTGATCATTGGCCAGATTCGTATAGACGGCAACAAATTCACGATACCGTATTCTCGCCTATTTAAAAAGACTCACAAGCCTATCACGATAACGATTCCGCCTGTGTTACTGGACAAAAAGATTAAGCAGATTGAAATCATTCCTAAGCATCATGCCAGGTTCTTTGAGATTCAGTACAAATATGAAATGCCTGAAGATCAAAGAGAATTAAATGACCAAAAAGCACTGGCAATTGATTTAGGATTAAACAATTTTGCCACTTGTGTCACATCAGACGGCAGATCATTCATCATTGATGGGCGGAGATTAAAAAGTATAAATCAATGGTTTAACAAAGAAAATGCCAGACTTCAAAGCATAAAAGATAAGCAAAAAATCAAAGGCACCACTCGTAAACAGGCTTTGCTTGCTATGAATCGCAATAATAAAGTGAATGATTATATCAACAAGACTTGCCGTTACATCATTAACTACTGTATTGAAAATCAAATTGGCAAACTTGTCATTGGCTATGCGGAAACATGGCAACGCAATATTAATCTAGGAAAAAAGACAAATCAAAACTTTGTCAATATTCCTCTCGGTAACATAAAAGAAAAACTAGAATATCTTTGTGAATTTTACGGCATTGAATTCTTGAAACAGGAAGAATCATATACGTCTCAAGCCAGCTTTTTTGACGGCGATGAGATTCCTGAATATAATGCCGACAATCCAAAAGAATATAAGTTCAGCGGCAAACGTATTAAGCGCGGCTTGTATCGAACAAAGTCTGGCAAACTAATTAATGCTGATGTCAATGGCGCATTAAACATCTTAAAGAAAAGTAAAGCTGTAGACCTGAGTGTCTTATGCTCTAGCGGCGAAGTGGACACGCCTCAAAGAATAAGGATTGCTTGAAGCAGTCAAACTTCTTTGGAAGCCCCCACTTCAAATTTTCGCTAGAAAATTAAGTGGGGGTAGTTCACCGAGAAGGAGTTAAGCGGCGGTGTCAATTTTCTTGTCTTCTCTCTTATGCAAGGAATCACGTTTGCTGCAGGAGTCTATGTCGTACTAGCAGGCGCACTGGTCACAGGTGCGCCGCCCATGGGGTACATCCTAACCCGATGGGACGGGGTGATGACACCCCCCTAAACTTGGGCGTTGTCCGAACCAGAAATGGATGAGGACGCAAACGATCCAAGAATCCCATGCCTTTAAGCGTGTGGAGTGTCAATCTACTTTCTTCAGCAAATACATCTCCTCCTCCACTTTCGCGATGCGGCCAAGTTGATAATCAAGCCGCTGATGAATGAGGGAGATGTCTTCTTTTGTCGCCATTTGCTCGCGAAGGCGGGAAAGATCGTCTTTTGTGGCCATCTGCTCGCGAATGCCGGCCATTTCTCCGCGGAGGCTGGCGATTTCATGGCGCATGCCGTCTTGAATGCTGTGCTGCTCGAGTTGATTGTCGCGGATCGCTTTGATCATGTCCGTGTTTTCTTTCATCTGCTCTTTCAGCCAGCGCAACTCTTCTTCCTGCTTGTCCATCCGTTGTTCCAGTTTGTCCATTCGTTGTTCAAGTTGGCCCAATTTTTGCTTCACCGTTTGCATGTCTTGCTTCAGGACGGACATGTCATCGACAAGCCCTTGAACAAGTGTGGTTAACTGCCGCAACAGCCCTTCCATGAAGAAACCTCCCTATCGAGAGGGGATTTTGCTTGGGGCGTTTCAATCATGAAACGTGAGGAGTCCGAGATGTGGAAATAGAGGGGAAACGCCTGCAAGCTCATTATATCATGGCTTGGCTAGGCCATCATTCCTAAATTGAGGGAAAGAAAAGGGATAAAGAGGGGGTGTGTTGAATACGTCATTAGCAGAAGTTTTGGCAGTTTGAAGAAAATAGATGGATGGGAGAGGGAGCATGAACGGATGGACGAAGGGGAAAAACGCGGCGCTTCTGTGTATGGCGTCGATCTTTTTATTTTCCTGCGGCAACGCAGCTGATCGCGGCGCCGAGGAAGTGCTGGCGGCGCCAAATGAACCGGCGGGGCAAACCATCGAGCATCCGCCGCTGCCGAGTCCGATCGATAAGATGGTGATAGCGTCAGCCTCTGCCAAACAAGCGGCGCCGAACCCGAACGAAGTGCGCATCACCATCAGCGCGGCGGGCGATGTGACGCTCGGGCGCGATGAAAATTATGGCTATGCGTATTCGTTTGATGAAGAAGCAAAGAAGCACGGCTTGCGCTATTTTACGAAATACATTGAGCCGATCTTCAAAAAGGACGATTTTACGACCGTCAATTTGGAAACGACGCTGACGACCTCGACGCGCAAGGCAAGCAAGACATTTCGTTTCCGCGGCCACCCGAGTTATGCGAAAATCTTAACTTATGGCGGCATTGAGGCGGTGAATCTGGCCAATAATCATACATACGATTACTTGCAAAAAGGATATAACGATACGATCGCCAGTCTAAAAAAAGAAAAGATCGGTTATTTCGGCCGTACGCTTCGGCTCATGAAAACGGTCAAAGGCATTCAAGTCGGGGCGCTCGGCTATGAAGGTTGGAGCAATACCCGCACGTTGCGCAAGCAAATCGCCAACGATATTCGCACGCTTCGGAAACAAGGAGCCGACATCATTCTAGTCCATTTCCACTGGGGAGTGGAACGAAGCTATGTGCCAAACAGCACGCAAAAGGCGCTCGGCCGCTTTGCGATTGACAGCGGCGCCGATTTGGTCGTCGGCCATCACCCGCACGTCGTGCAAGGGATCGAGGAGTACAAAGGCAAATTTATTGTCTACAGTTTAGGGAATTTTATGTTTGGCGGAAACAAAAACCCGAGCGACAAAGATACGTTTGTTTTCCAGCAGGTGTTTTCTTTTCAAAACGGCAAGCGGACGGCCAAAAAAGAAATCCGCGTCATCCCGTTTCGCATTTCATCGGTGACGACAAGGAACAACTACCAGCCGATGCCGTTAGCGGGAGGGGAAGCAGCCCGAGTGAAACGGAAAATTGTCTCGCTGTCGGCGAAAATCAAAAAGCCGACTTGGACCGCGTACGAAGTGAAGTAAAAAAGGATGGCCCTTGTTTCGGCCATCCTTTCGCTTTTTGCAAGGTTAAGAGCGATCATTGATTAAGTTGGCGACGAGCACGTACCGCTGCGGAGCAGGGCCGACGTAGCGGAACGGATAGCACGTGGAAACGGTGAGTGTCGCTTTCGGCTTTGGAACGATGACCGTCCGGTCGTCGGCGTCGACGATGCGCACTTTGCGCACTTTATAGGTGAATGTGCCGGCGGACGTACGGACGATCAAGAGATCGCCTTGGCCGACTTCGCCAAGACGGCGGAAGACCGTGTCGCGATGGCCAGAAAGCACGCAGTTGTCCGCCTCTCCTGGCAGGACACTGCCGGCGTAATGGCCGACCCCTTTTTCCAACTCGTCTTCATCTGTACCGTGGTAAATCGCTAGGCTCATGTTGAGCTTCGGGATGATGAGTTCGCCGATTTGTTCGCCGATTTTGGGCTGTTTTGGGTAGAGTGAACTTTGGATTTGCATCGGCGCAGCGCCTGTTTGTCTCTCTATTTCAACAGACAGCGGTTTGACCGCCTCCAAGCCGTTTTTCCACTTCAAGCCGCTAACGGCGGCTACGGCGATTCCTGCTGCGATCAAGCTTGCTCCAAAAAAGCGCACGAGCCGTTTCCGGTTCATTTATTTCGCCTCGGCTCCTTGGCGGAAGCGGACAAGGAATGCGCCGGCACCGATGAAGGTCAAACCAAAAAGCATATAAGCGGCATACGGGGATGCCGTCTTCGGCAGTTTCGCTCCGGCTTCGGTCCGCTTCAGTGGTTTCGGCGGCGCCGGTTTCACCACTTTTTCGATTTTCGCTGCCTGGCCGCTCTGTTGCAAGTCTTCGCCGATTTCATCGAATATGTCGGAGGCAAACATCTCTTCGGTCACGACAAAATCAGCCAGCAGCTCGCCTTCGGTGCTGTAAATTTCAACAAGCAAATCGTAGCCGTTCGCTGATTCCATTGTCAGCAGCGTCGACAGGCTGAGCAGCTTTTTCTCGCCACCGTTTGACAAATAAAACTTCGCTTCCAGCTGAAATGTGGAAAGCAGGTCGGTCCATACATTGGCGATCTCAGCGATTTGCGTTGGCGATAACTCCGTAACGCTTGTAAAATCGTACGCACCGATCGCCTCAAGCCGTTGACCGATTTCTTCCATTTTCTCGGCGAATTGTGGATCTTCCATATTAAGCGATTCAAAATGGTGATAGAGCTTTTCCAACTCTGCGTCCGTCAAACCAAGCTCGTCTAAATCCGGAAGCAAGTAGTCGATGACGGCCTCCGACAGTTCCTCGACCGTCGCATAATTGTCAAGCGAATCGCCGTTTTTAGACAGCAGTTTTTCCAATTGCGTTTTCGTCATGCCAATTTCTTGTAAAAATTTGTTTAATGTTTCTTCGGTCAACGGCGTCAAATTTCGATAATAATCGACGATATCTTTCAGCTCGCCGATCGAGTGGTAATCGGCCAACGATTCGCCATGCCGATCAAGAAGGGCGATGAGCTCTTCCTTTGTCATTCCGCGTTCGTTTAGAAAGGCGGCCAACGTTTCATCCGTGATCGGAACGGAGTAATCTTTAAACAGTTCGATATATTCTTCCAGATCATTGTAAAATAAAAACACATCAGTAATGGCCTGTGACTCTTCCATTTCTCCATTGTCGATGAGCATTTGTCGAAGCTGTTGTTCGGTCAATCCGTGTTTGGCGAGCAACTGAGCTAAATTTTCTTCCGTGAGCGGCTCGCCGAACTCACGGCGCAATTCGTCCACGCTGTCAAACTCATCGAGCGAATAGCCTTCATAGTCCAAATAATTTTCCAGCTCTTCGACTGTGATCCCTGCTTCATTTAAATACTGCTCTAAAGCTGGATCGTTGCGTTCAATGGCGAACGCTGAAGCTGGCCATACAGTGGCTATGGATGCGGCCAAAGCAAAAGGAACGATGTTTTTCATGTCGTGACCTCCGTTTGTTTGTATATACGAATTCAGTATATAGGGACATGAAAAGGTTGAAAATAGTGAAATATATGGAATTTTTTATATAGAAAGAACTTCCCGTTGGCATCGAATGTTTTCCATGTATGACTTTTTCAGAGGAAACGTATGCTAACCGTTGAACGGGAGCTGTCGAGCAAAAGGAGGTGGAGGTACAATGGACCGCTTATTCCGTCTGTTCCGCGTTCAGCGCGGCCGCGGGTTGTGGAATCCATGGTTGGGGGTTGTTAGACGGCGAAGAAACCATAACGCCATTTGGACGCTCGTCAGCGTAAGCTTAGGAGCGGTGGCAGCCGCGATGTTGGGGGCGAGACAAGGGAGACGCATGGCGCCGATGACGCAAGGACCGATGCGAAACGTGATTCGCGGCCTCAACCGCTGGATGAGCCGGCGGATGGGAACGATGCAGCCTGCTGCGGCGGAGTTTGCCGAAGAAATGGCTTCTTGGCAGATCAACGATCAGAAAAATCCAAAATAATAAAATACAGCGACTCGCTGTATATTGGCCTAGTATTGGATCTATATAAGATGATCTTAACAAGGTGCCCCGATTATATGGAGGGGCGCCTTCTTTGTTTTAGAACCATGGTTTTCAAAGTTGAAAAAGATGAAGGGTTGTAGCATAATATTTTTGTTAACTAAATATTCAGAAATATAAAATAACCCGTGGTGCTAGTTGAGCGTCAGCGCTCAACCAGCCCTAGTGTGACCAAGGAATAAGCCAACAAGATGCCATCGAGTGCCACTTCAAACCCGGCCATGGAATTCGCTCGAATGTCGGTGATCCGGTATTGGTCTACGAGAATCGAAAACACCGTCTCGATGACTTTGCGTTTTTTTTGGATCCATTCTTCCCATGCCTTGGATGGGCCGTGCTTTTGATTGTGTCGAGACGGTGTCCAGAACGCGACTTGGTGTTCTTCGTACAGCTTTTCTCGAAGAGCGTGGCTGATGTACCCTTTGTCCCCAAAGTTGTAGGGATGAGGGATTTGAGTCATCACCGTTTCAGCGGCTTTGACGTCGTGGCAGGACGCTTCCGTCACGACATAGCCCATGGCCAGCCCTTGATTGGTCACTTGAAGATGCAGCTTGAAACCGTAGTACCATTGCTTTTTGGAAGCACAATACCCCATATCTGCGATCCCTCGAAACCGCTTGACGCGCTGCATTCTCACGGGATGGCACAACGGAAGAGGCAAGCTGTCGACGACCGCATAAGCATGGTGTTGGCCACGTTTCGCCAGCTCATGACGGATCCATTTGATGGCGAAACCAAGCGCCCGGCAGCGGCGGTTGTATCGGGAGCGTTCAAGAAACGAGCCGTTTGTGAACAAATTTCCCGTGACAAAACGATGCCAGGCTCGTTCGGAAGAAAAGCCCAGCAGCTTCCCCAAAAGGTGAACCGCCATGACCACTTCGTCTTCTTGCTTGACCAAGTGACGGTTGCGGCGATGAAGATACATTTGAATCAACGACAGTTGGGCAGAAACAAAACAGAAAATAGCGGCATATTGTTTTTGAAGTTTGGCTGGATCTGTAGTAAAATGAAAGTGCTCTTGCATGGGGGATCTCTCCTTTCGAATGTTGGGTGACACTTTCATTCTACTGGAGATCCGCCAGCAAGGGCTATTTTTATGCTTGATCAAGTTTATCTAGCACCACGGGTATAAAATAAAACTAAGTTGTCTTTGTTGTTTGGTGAAAAAAAGAGGTGTTGATGTAAAGAAAAGGGGAGAGAATGGATGACGCAGATTGAAATGGAGCGGATAGGAGATGAAATGTACCGCGTTCCGATCCCAGTCCCATTTCCGATGAAGCATGTTTATTGTTATGTATGCCGAGAAACGGATGGATGGAGCATTGTCGACGTCGGCTTTCGCTATCCTGAGGCGATTCGCGCCTGGGAAGCAGTGTTTCGGCAACTTGGAATCAAGCCGCGGCACGTTCGCGCCATTTACATCACGCATTTTCACCCGGACCATTTCGGCCTGGCTGGGTGGATGCAGCAACAAACGGAAGCGCCTGTATGGATCAGTGAGCCTGATTATGCGATGGCGGAACGAGTGTGGGGGGAAGAGAGTCGCCAGGCGAGCGAAGTGGCTGCGCTGTTTCGCCGCCACGGCGTCCCGAAAGACCTTGTGGCGGACATCGAAGAGAGTATGGAGAAGTTGTCGCTCCGCGTCAGTCCGTTTCCTGTACTAACAGTGTTGGCTGACGATGAAATTGTGCTCGGCCAACGGCAATGGACCGTCATTCCGGTTCCGGGGCACAGCGATGGGTTGATCAGTTTTTATCAGCCAGAGTCGCGCCAGCTGCTTGTCTCTGATCATGTGCTTGACCGCATCACCCCAAACATCGGGGTATGGCCGGGCGCCCATCCGAATCCGCTGCAGCAATATTTCGCTTCGTTGCGCAATGTGGAGGCTCTCCATGTGGAGGTGGCTTTGCCTGCCCATGGCGCTGTCATCCGTCAATTTCGCGAGCGGATCCGTGATATTTTCCGCCATCATGAGCACCGGCTGAAAAAAATGAAAGCGTTGACGGAAAAGGGGCGCACCGCTTATGACATCGCTGATCTTGTGTTCGGCCATAAGCCGCTGACGGCGCACCAATGGCGGTTTGCGGTGGCGGAAACGTTGGCGCATTTGGAGTATTTAGTGTCCATTGGCCAAGTACAAAAAGATGAGCGGAACGGCGTGTTCGTATATGAATCATGATCGTCGTCTGCCATACGGAAAACAGCTGGAATTTTTGTATGTTGAGACAATTCGGTTTTGTGCTTCTCTTTGCACGGCTACGGTGTATAATAGAAAAATGTAGGCATAGGAAATGCGAACGCGTCCTTGAAGGCGAGATGGGGAGATGAAACCGATGTGGCAATCGATCAACCGCCGGCTTGAGAAGGTGTTGCCGCTGCTGACGCCGGCGAGCGTAGTGATCGGTGTATGGCTGTCTAACGAGTTGCACGATTATGCCGCACTTGTGCCGTGGTTGTTTGCGTTTATGACGTTTAGCGGCAGTTTGCGGCTGCGGTTGGCTGATTTGAAAGAGGCGCTTATTCACCCCGGTCCGATCGCGGCGGCGTTATGTTTGCTTCACCTCGTGATCCCGCTTTGGGCGTTTGGGCTTGGGCATTTGTTTTTCGGCCACGATCGGCTGACGGTGATCGGCTTTGTGCTGGCGGCGGCCATTCCGACTGGGGTGACGAGCTTCATCTGGGTGTCGATCGGACGGGGAAACTTGGCGTTGGCGCTGTCCGTCATTTTGATTGATACGTTTTTGTCGCCGGCCGTTGTGCCGCTGACGTTGCTGCTGTTTGCGGGAAGCGCGGTCGAGATCGACGTTTGGCAAATGGTGCTCGGGTTGTTTTTTATGATTATTTTGCCATCGCTTGGCGGGATGTTGGTCAGCGAGCGGTTGTCCGGCCGCGCGAATGAACGGCTGGCGGGGGGATTGGCGCCATTTTCCAAACTGGCGCTTGTGCTTGTTGTCATGATCAATAGCGCGGTTGTCGCTCCGTATTTTGGTCATGCTGACGCTCGCTTGGTTTTCATGGCGTTTCTCGTCTTCGTGATTGCGGGCTCCGGCTATTTCCTTTCTTGGATGGCGGCCCGCTGGTTGAAATTTGCCCCGCCGGACATCATTGCGCTGACGTTTACCGGCGGCATGCGCAACATCAGCGCCGGCGCGGTGCTGGCGATGACTTACTTTCCGCCGCCGGTGAGCGTGCCGGTTGTGCTTGGCATGCTGTTTCAGCAAGTGCTCGCGTCGATGTACCATCGCCTGCTGGACAAAACGTATCATTTGTCGTCGGGCCGTCAGGCGTCGTTTGTCGAAAGCGCCCGGTAGGCGGTCAGCGGCGTCGGGCGAGGGAGTGAAGGGCCAAAAAGATTGCTCATCCGGGATCGGACGGGCATCGGCAGCAAGCCAAAAAAAAGGCGTTGCCGGCGGCAGCAGTTCGCGGATGGGCGATGGATCTGCTGCGGTGGAGGGACGGGGCTGAGCCGGCCTAGCGGCTTGGCGCATGTTCCCGTTCCGGTGAACGGATGAGGTGGCGGCGAAGAGGAAGGTTGAGTTCGACAATTCCTTCCACGACGAGCCGGGCGATTTCCTTCGCCCCTCGCTGGTGAAAGTGGGTGTTGTCGCTGATGCCGTTCGGGTAATTGGGATGTTCGCCCGGTGCGAGCCATAAAAACCACCGTTTCGTCCGCTCCGGACCGAGCTGTTCAAACCGCTGTTTGCTTTTCGCCGTCAAATCGATAACCGGCACGTGCTCTTGTTTCGCCAGCGCTTTCATGGCGGCAGGATAAGGCCCGTGGGAATCGAGCGCTCGTCCGTCGGCGGAAAAGCGCCGCCGCTCGACCGGGGTGATGAGGACAGGAGTCGCCCCTTTGGCGCGGGCGCCGTCAATACACTGTTTCAAATATGCCTGATAGGTGGTGAACGGCTCGGTGTGGCGCGCCGGGTCGTTCACCTTTTCATCGTTATGGCCAAATTGGATGAACAAGTAATCCCCTTTTTTCATCTCATGCAACAGGCGAGCCAACCGCCCCTCCTCGACAAAACTTTTCGCGCTGCGGCCGGAAGCGGCCATATTTTTCACCATGACGTTGTCATCAAACCAATCATCGAGCATTTCACCCCATCCGGCCCGGGGAGCGCGGGAGCGGGGGGCGGCGGCGACGGTCGAATCACCTGCCAAGTAGATCGTTATGACGGCCCGTCCGCCCGTTTTGGATGCTTTTCCATCCGTGTCCGGTTGGGCGATGAGGGCAACGCTGGCGGCGATGACAGCCAAGCAAAGGAATGCGGCTTTTTTTCTTCTCAATCGGATTCCTCCTATCCGGCAGCTGCTCGTCTTTTCGGTTTGTTCCCCGTTATCGTTGCTCGCTGCCATTGCCTTTATGCGCCATTCGTGCTAGTCCACCGTTTGGAATCGGCGGTAAAATTCCCATATTATTGAAAGAAAAAGACCGTAACCGGCAACTGAATACCAATGGCTCCATTCGGCCGTGTGGGTGAACAAACCGTACGTCTCGGCTTTGGCCTCCAATGCGGCCGCCAATGCCGACAATGCAGCGATGAGCCCCATGCGCCCAAGGCGGCTAAGCCGCTCCATGAGGGCAAGAAAGAAGACGGTGCCGAGCGGAAGAACGACGGCCGTAAAGAAAATATCGATCGAAAAGACAGAAGGAAAGGGCCGTTTCGGGAACGCATACAGCCCTTTTCCCACGAAATACAAATCCAAATACGTCCCCGTCCAAGACGCAAGCAGCGCTGAAGCCACGTAGGCGCGGCGGCTAGCGCGCATGAAAGAAGGCGTGTTTGGCGATGATCGCCAGCTCCATTTTTTCGAGCGTTTCACAATAGGCATCCACAATCTCTCCATTCGTCGGTCGTTCCGGTTTGACAAGGTAGCCGACAACGTGCGGGTCGGTAAACCAATCGCCGGGTTCGGCTGCTTCATGGACGACGTTTTTCCACGCGTGACGAAGCTGCGGGCTGTATAGGCGCGGGGCGCCGGGAACGATTCGGCAATCGCGGATGCGGCGGCGGTACGGCTCCCGTGGAAACGATTCGCATACGTCGTTAAACAGCTGCGGCCAATAGTCTTTGCGCGAGCCGGTGTGCGGATGGCGCACCGCCCAGCGCACAGCGTTTTCCAATGTTTCTTCATCGTCAAACAAAATCGAGTACAGCCGTTTGCCGAGCAAAATGCGTTCATGGAGCGACTCAAACTCGTGGAGTGTTTGGCCGATCAAGGCGGTGCCGCCCCGGCCGTCGTCATGCGGAAACAAAATATGGTTGAAGCAGAGTAGTTCCTGCAGTTTAAACTCCAGCGTCTGAAAAACCGTTTGCCGAAAAGCAGGATGTTGAATGACGCGGGATTCCAAATAGCTTTGTTCGTTCACGACTAAGGCGATGGCGAGCGTGTACGGGTCGCCGTGGCGCCAAAAATGGCGCCATATCGTTTCCATAAACGTTGAGACGCCAAGCCATGGCAATAAATAAAATAACGGCTCTCCCCGCTTTTTGCTTTCCTCATACAACAAAAACTGTGGATAAATGTCTTGAAAAATGAGCCAATTGCCGCGCTCCAAAAAGGCGAAAAACGACTGCCGGTCGTCTTCCGAGAGCAGCCTCATGAGCAGTTCCCCTTTTAAGTCGGTCATATTCCAGCCGCCGTTGCGCGACACCATATGCCCTAAAAATGCCCAATGAATTTCGCGATGGCGCAAGTAAAAATCGAGATAGGCCGTTGTCCGGGTGACATTGTTTTCGTTTTGTTCCGCCGTCATCGCCTGGATGCGGCTGATGAGCTGCTGCTCTTTGGCCGTCAGATCGCGTTCTGATATCGTTGTTGCTTCTTTCTTTCTCTTTTTCTTCAGCTCCCGATAAAGATCGACGAGAGAAAGGGGAAGAGACGAGGTTTTTGATTTTCGGCAGCGCATGATGAATCCCCCTCTTGGCGCATCGCGGGTTTGCGAATCGAATAAATATGGAAAGAAGCAGATTTTCGAAAAAGGAAGGCGATGAATAGTGGACGATGAACGGCGCGTGCTCATCGATGCGCTCAAGCAATCGCAAGCGGCTGATGGATCGTGGCGGTTTCCGTTTGAAACCGGTATTTCCACCGATGCCTATATGATCATTTTATTGCGGACGCTCGGAATACATGATGAACCGTTGATTCAAGCGCTTGTCGAACGTATTGAAAGCCGCCAGGACCCGAATGGGGCGTGGAAGCTGTTTGCCGATGAAGGCGACGGCAACGTGACGGCGACAACCGAGGCGTATTACGCCCTGCTTTACTCCGGCTATCGGAAAAAAAACGACCCGCATATGCAAAAGGCGAAAGCGCGCATTTTGGAAATGGGCGGCCTAGAGCGTGTCCACTTGTTTACGAAAGTGATGCTCGCATTGACCGGACAGCACCCGTGGCCAAGACGGTTTCCGCTGCCGCTTGCCTTTTTCCTTCTCCCCCCGTCGTTTCCGCTCAATATGTATGACCTTTCCGTGTACGGAAGAGCGAACATGATTCCGCTTCTCGTCGCCGCGGAGCGACGGTACAGCCGGAGGACGGCAAAAAGCCCAGACTTGTCCGATTTGGTTGTTTCCCGCAACGACTGGCGGCTGCCTGAAAGCCGATCGCTATGGTCGTACATCAAGCGATCTCTCATCGGACTTCCGGACCAGCTGCATCATGCCGCCGAACAGCGCGCCGTCCGTTATATGTTGGATCATATCGAGCCAGACGGAACGTTGTACAGCTATTTCAGCTCGACGTTTTTGTTGATTTTTGCGCTGCTCGCGCTCGGCTATCCGAAAGATGATCCGTATATTCAGCGGGCTATCCGCGGTTTGCGCTCACTGCGGACCGAAATCGATGGGCATACGCATATGCAATATACGACCGCTTCCGTTTGGAACACGGCGTTGGCGAGCTACGCGCTGCAAGAAGCGGGCGTGCCCTTGACGGACCGGACGATTGAAAAAGCGAACCGCTATTTGTTGTCGCGCCAGCATATCCGCTATGGCGACTGGGCGGTGCACAACCCGTACGGTATACCGGGCGGCTGGGGATTTTCTGATGTGAATACGATGAACCCGGACGTTGACGATACGACCGCTGCGCTGCGCGCCATCCGCCGGGCGGCAGCGAAAGAGACGGCGTTTCGCCATGCATGGGATCGGGCGAACCGATGGCTGTTTTCGATGCAAAACGATGACGGCGGGTTTGCGGCGTTTGAAAAGAATGTCGGCAAACGGTTTTGGCGGTATTTGCCGATCGAAGGGGCGGAGTTTTTGTTGATGGACCCATCAACAGCCGATTTGACCGGACGGACGCTTGAATATTTCGGAACGTTCGCTGGATTAACAAAAGACCACCCCGCCGTCGCCCGCGCCGTCGACTGGCTGCTTGACCATCAGGAAGCCGACGGTTCGTGGTATGGGCGCTGGGGGATTTGCTATGTGTATGGCACATGGGCGGCGGTGACGGGGCTTTCGGCTGTCGGCGTTCCAATCGATCACCCGGCGATGCAAAAAGCTGTTCATTGGCTTTTAAGCATCCAAAATGCTGATGGCGGCTGGGGGGAATCATGCAAAAGCGACGGAGCCAAGATGTATGTGCCGCTTGGCGCCAGCACGCCGGTCCATACCGCCTGGGCGCTTGATGCCCTCATCGCCGCCGCCGAGCGTCCGACCGCGGAAATGAAAGCCGGCGTTCGCGCCCTTATTCGCCTTCTCCGCCATCCGGACTGGACGGCTTCGTATCCCGCTGGGCAAGGAATGGCGGGCGCCTTTTACATCCATTACCATAGCTACCGCTACATTTTTCCGTTGTTGGCGCTCGCCCATTACGAGCAAAAGTTCGGGCCGTTTGTGGATTAGCCAACTATCCGTACGAGGGCGTGATGGAACGCTGCCATGACATAGTGCATCACCCTCTCGCTGTCGGCGAGAAACGAAATATGACGGCACAAAAGTGCATTTTTCTCTTTCCCTCATCAGAAAACCCGACAATTGCCGGGATTGAATAGCCTGATTATTTAGTATAGAATATTCAGGTAATTCGGAATAAAGGGGTTCAGTCGATTCGAGGGGAGGAGAAGGAGAGCGTGATGAAATGCTGTCGGATTATGTTTGTGTTGCTCGGATTATGGTTTGTGTTCGGCCTATCGGTCCCGGGAGGGCGGACGGAAGCGGCATCCCTACGCGCCAATGATGCACCGATTGTGCTTCTCCATGGGTTTACCGGATGGGGACGAGAGGAAATGTTTGGATTCAAGTATTGGGGCGGCGTGCGCGGCGATATCGAACAATGGCTGAACGACAACGGTTATCGAACGTATACGCTGGCGGTCGGACCGCTCTCGAGCAACTGGGACCGGGCGTGTGAAGCGTATGCTCAGCTTGTCGGCGGGACGGTCGATTATGGGGCAGCCCATGCGGCAAAGCACGGCCATGCGCGGTTTGGCCGCACTTATCCCGGCCTGTTGCCGGAATTGAAAAGGGGTGGCCGCATCCATATCATCGCCCACAGCCAAGGGGGGCAGACGGCCCGCATGCTTGTCTCGCTCCTAGAGAACGGAAGCCAAGAAGAGCGGGAGTACGCCAAGGCGCATAACGTGTCGTTGTCACCGTTGTTTGAAGGTGGACATCATTTTGTGTTGAGTGTGACGACCATCGCCACTCCTCATGACGGGACGACGCTTGTCAACATGGTTGATTTCACCGATCGCTTTTTTGACTTGCAAAAAGCGGTGTTGGAAGCGGCGGCTGTCGCCAGCAACGTGCCGTACACGAGTCAAGTATACGATTTTAAGCTCGACCAATGGGGACTGCGCCGCCAGCCGGGTGAATCGTTCGACCATTATTTTGAACGGCTCAAGCGCTCCCCTGTTTGGACGTCCACAGATACCGCCCGCTACGATTTATCCGTTTCCGGAGCTGAGAAGTTGAATCAATGGGTGCAAGCAAGCCCGAATACGTATTATTTGAGTTTCTCTACAGAACGGACGTATCGCGGAGCGCTCACAGGCAACCATTATCCCGAACTCGGAATGAATGCATTCAGCGCGGTCGTATGCGCTCCGTTTCTCGGTTCGTACCGCAATCCGACGCTCGGCATTGACGACCGATGGTTGGAGAACGATGGCATTGTCAATACGGTTTCCATGAACGGTCCAAAGCGTGGATCAAGCGATCGGATCGTGCCGTATGACGGGACGTTGAAAAAAGGGGTTTGGAATGATATGGGAACGTACAACGTCGACCATTTGGAAATCATCGGCGTTGACCCGAATCCGTCATTTGATATTCGCGCCTTTTATTTGCGGCTTGCCGAGCAGTTGGCGAGCTTGCAGCCTTAAAACGAGTATTTTGCGAAAAAGCCATCTCGATCGGATGGCTCTTTTTATGGAAAAGTTCCATGGGCAGCGCGCTTTGCCCTCCACCCGGGGATGAAATTCACGCGTCAGTCCTGCATGTTCACGGAAAAGTCTCATGGGCGACTCGCTCCCCTAAACCCGGGGATGAAAATGACTATCAAGAAGTATGCATGTTCACGGAAAAGGTCCATGGGCAACGGTTTGCCCTCTACCCAAGGATAAAAATGACCCATCCCAGCACGTGCATTTTCACAGAAGCGCATTATGTTGTATGACGGCCGCGGATGTCCGATGGTATAATAAGGGTAAAGCAAGCGGATGGGGGAATGGACGTGAAGCCGCCCGAGCGGCAAAAGGAACGGTATACGTATCAAGATTATGTCAAGTGGGACGGACGGTGGGAGCTGATCAACGGCGTGCCCTACAACATGGCACCGACCCCTTCCTTGGTCCACCAGTCTATCGTCGGTGAATTGTATGTCGCTTTGCGGGCATTTTTTCGTGAAAAAGGATGCACGGTTGTCATGGCGCCATTTGATGTACGCCTTGATGAGCAGGCGGACTATGAACAGGCGAAGCATGTCGTGCAACCAGATATCTCCGTCATTTGCGATCAAAGCAAAATGGGCAGCCGAGGCTGCGATGGTCCGCCTGACTTGGTAGTGGAAGTGCTTTCGCCAAGTACAGCGTTGAAAGATCGAAACGAAAAGTATATGTTGTACGAACAGTTTGGCGTCAAGGAATATTGGATCGTCGATCCGCTGCATCGGACGGTGGAAGTGTACGGCCGCGGTGAAAAAGGGTATGAGAGGCGGAGCGTCTTTGGCGAAGGCGATGTGCTCGTCTCGTTTTTGTTCGCTGATTTGACGGTTTCGCTGGCTGGCATATTTCAAAATATAGAGGGTGAGGGATAACGATGCGGTTAACGGAAGAGGAAGTGCAAGCACTGCTTGAAAAAGCGGACGGCTGGAAGCTGGCCGATGAGCGGTGGATTGTGAAAAAATACCGTTTTCAAGACTACTTGCAAGGAATCGAGTTTGTCCGGCGAATCGCCGCGATTTCGGAAGACGCCAACCACCACCCATTCATTTCCATCGACTACAAGCTCATCACCGTGAAACTGTCTTCATGGCGGGCGAAAGGGCTGACGAAGCTCGATTTTGACTTGGCGAAGCAGTATGATGAGGTGTACGAACAGATGAGGTAGCACCAACCAAAAGGTTTGATTTTTCAATTGTCAAAAATAAAAGAAAAACTGTGAGTGTAGATGATAAACTTTTGACAATACCAGTATACGAATGGGAGGGAGATGATGGAGAACAAATCTACAGCCTTTCAGAACGAAATGCTGAAAACCATTATTGACAGTGCTCATGAGGGAATTGTTGTTGTGGATGAAAAAGGGAAAATCATTTATATGAATAAAAGTTATTGCGAGTTTTTGGAAAAAGAGCAGGAAGAGGTCATTGGCAAGCACGTAACAGAGGTGATTGAAAATACAAGAATGCATATTGTTGTCCAAACAGGAAAAGAAGAGAGGGCCGATTTGCAATATATAAAAGGAAACTATATGATTGCCAACCGTATTCCCATTGTGATCAATGGGAAAATCATCGGGGCGGTCGGAACGGTTATTTTTCGCGATATTCATGAATGGAAACGGATGAATAGCCATATTAAAAGTTTGTTGCTGCAATTACAAACGTATTTAGAGGAATGGAAGGAAGACAATGGAGCGAAATATACATTAAGAGATATTGTTTCCCAATCAAAACAAATGGAAATGTTAAAGGAGCGAGTAAAGCGTATTGCTGATAGTGACGTTTCGGTGTTGATTCGCGGGGAAAGCGGCACGGGTAAAGAGTTGTTCGCCCATAGCATTCATCAGTTAAGCAGCCGAAGCCATAAGCCGTTTATCAAGGTCAACTGCGGCGCTATTCCCGAGCACTTACTCGAATCAGAATTGTTTGGATACGAAGAAGGAGCTTTTACTGGAGCGAGAAAAGGTGGAAAAAAAGGAAAGTTTCAGTTAGCTGATGGTGGGACGGTTTTTCTTGATGAAATTGGAGATATGCCATTGCATATGCAAGTGAAATTGTTGCGCGTTTTGCAGGAGAAGGAGATTGAACCGGTGGGGTCAACGAAAACAGTTCCAGTCGATGTACGGATTATCGCTGCTACCAACCGGCCATTAGAAAGGATGATCGAAGAAAAGCGGTTCCGTGACGATCTATACTACCGTATTAATGTTGTACCGATTTCCATTCCCCCGTTGCGTGAGAGGCCAGAGGATATCAGCGCATTGGTGCATCATTTCGTGAATAAGATCAGCAAACGCGCAGGAAAACGAATCACAGCCATCGATGAGAACGTATGGCATATTTTTTCTCAACATTCATGGCCGGGGAACATTCGTGAACTTGAAAATGTCGTGGAAGTGGCTGTTCACTTTGCTGATGGAGAAACGATTACGGTTGAAGCATTACCGGAGTATTTAAGAGCCAATTCCGTATATCAATTGGGAGGAAAAACACTAAAGCAGCTGCTTGAGGAAACGGAGAAGGCAATTATCAAAAAAAGCTTGTCGCTTCATCAAAACGATAAATTAAAGGCAGCTGAGGCTCTAGGGATTAGCAAGTCAACGATGTATGAGAAGTTAAAAAAATATGGTCTGGATGGTTAGTTTTCCGGAATCTTGGAATGTGTTCCGAGATTCCGGATTTTTTGTGAAAACAATACACAGGTGAAGTGGTGTTTGTGGTTGAGTAAGGAGTAAAGTTTTTGTATTTTTATTGAACGAATGTCCGAGTTTTCGGAATAAGGAAAGGGATGTTTAACTCGTTATTCTGTCTTCTCTTATATATTTTGTTGGCATCATTCTTGCTTATCATAGATGAATGAAGGAAGCAATAACATAGATGGGGAGGTAAAACGTCCATGAAGCAGATACATTCTTCTTTTATTGAGGCGGTGAAAGACATTCCGGACGGAGCAACGATTATGGTTGGCGGCTTCGGGCTTGTCGGCATTCCAGAAAACTTAATTCTCGCGCTAGTGGAAACCGGGGTCAAGGAATTAACAGTCATCTCTAATAATTGTGGCGTGGATGACTGGGGACTTGGATTGCTCCTGAAAAATAAACAAATTAAGAAAATGATAGCTTCCTATGTTGGAGAAAATAAGGAGTTTGAACGCCAAGTTCTCAATCAGGAAATAGAAGTTGAATTAATTCCCCAAGGAACGTTGGCAGAACGCATTCGCGCCGGCGGGGCCGGAATACCGGCATTTTATACTCCTGCTGGAGTTGGCACCCCGATTGCGGAAGGGAAAGAAGTACGAGTATTTAACGGCAAAGAGTATATTCTTGAAACGGCGTTAGTTGCTGACTTTAGTTTAGTGCGCGCGTGGAAAGGAGATAAAATGGGGAATTTGATTTACAACAAAACAGCGCGTAACTTTAACCCGATGATGGCGGCAGCAGGGAAAGTTACGATTGCAGAAGTGGAGGAACTTGTGGAAATTGGAGAATTGGATCCGGATCACATTCATACGCCAAGCATTTATGTACAACGATTAGTAGTTGGAAAACAAGAAAAACGGATTGAACGTCTAGTTGTTCGCTAGTATGTCAAAGAAGGGAGCAAGTGAAAACAATGAATAAACAATCCATTCGTGAAAGAATTGCCAAGCGTGCTGAACAGGAGATTGAAAACGGTTTCTACGTCAATTTAGGGATTGGAATACCAACTCTTGTCGCCAATTTTATTCAATCGCATAAAAAGGTGGTGCTGCAGTCCGAAAACGGATTGTTAGGGATTGGACCTTACCCTCTCAAGGATGAGGTAGACCCCGATTTAATCAATGCCGGGAAAGAAACGATAACGGCTATTCCCGGAGCTTGCTATTTTAGCAGTGCCGAATCATTTGCCATGATCCGTGGCGGTCATATCGATGTAGCTATTTTAGGAGGAATGGAAGTTTCGGAAGAGGGTGATCTTGCTAATTGGATGATCCCTGGAAAAATGATTAAAGGCATGGGAGGAGCGATGGATCTAGTGCATGGAGCGAAAAAGATTATTGTTGTTATGGAGCATGTTAGCAAGGATGGAAAACCGAAGATTGTGAAAAAGTGTAGTCTTCCGTTGACAGGAAGGAAAGTGGTCAACCGCATTATTACCGAAAAAGCGGTTATCGATGTGACCGAGAATGGCTTGAAGTTAGTAGAAATTTTGGATGGAAGTAGCGTCGAAGAGATTCAATCTCTGACAGAACCAACATTGATGATCGATGAAACGCTTCTTATTCAGGCATAATTTTGTCTAGGGGTGATCGGGGATGTGGAGCATGATCGGTCTAATTGGGGGATTGGCATTACTCATTTATTTAACCATGAGAGGAATGAATTTATTTATTGCTGCGCCACTATGCGCATTCGTAGTGGCTGTTTTCAGCGGATTGCCGCTATTTCCGCAGTTGGTTGGCGAAGGAGAAGCAAATTTAGTCGGAAATTATATGACGGGATTCTCAAGCTTTATTCAATCTTGGTATCTAATGTTTTTATTAGGCGCCATTTTTGGGAAGTTAATGGAAGACAGTGGGGCCGCTCATAGTGTTTCCAAGTGGATTGTGAATAAGTTGGGAATGAAGCATGCAGCATTAGCCATTGTGATTGCTTGTGCCGTTTTAACATATGGAGGAGTCAGCTTATTCGTCGTGGCATTTTCTGTTTATCCGATGGCTGTGAGCTTGTTTAAGCAAGCCAATTTGCCGCGCCGCTTTATTCCGGCAGCCCTTGCGTTTGGCTCTGTAACATTTACAATGACGTCAGCAGGATCTCCGGAAATTCAAAACTGGATTCCGATTGAATATTTAAAGACATCTCCATACGCTGGCTGGGAAGTTAGCCTTATTGTTGCCATTTTTATGGCCTTGTTCGGTTACTGGTGGTTAAAGAAAATGATCGATAAAGCAGTGGCAAGAGGGGAGAGATTTGTTTCTAGACCAGGTGATCCGGTTGAAGAAGGCCAAGAACTGCCTCACCCCGTTCTCGGTCTCATCCCGCTTTTGGTTGTATTAGTGATTTCGTTTGTATTTCATGATTCCTTAAAACAGTCGGCGCTCATTGTGGCTTTACTTGGCGGTGTCATCGCCACGTACGTATGCAATTATAAGTATTTCAAAAATTTCGGGAATGCTGTCTCCGAAGGAACGATCGGAGCATTAATCGCTTTAGGGAATACAGCAGCGGTGGTCGGTTTTGGCGGTGTTGCTAAAGCGGTTCCTGCCTTTCAGACAGCGGTGGAAACAATTACGAGCATTCCGGGTAACCCTTTAATTGGAGGAGCTATTGCGGTTAGTGTTATTGCAGGAATGACGGGGTCGGCTTCTGGGGGGCAGGCCATTGCGTTGCCGCTCATCGCGCCGCACTATTTGGATATGGGAGTCAATCCGGAAGCATTGCATCGTGTGGTTGCCATTTCTTCTGGAGCGCTTGATTCGTTGCCGCATAACGGATATGTAGTTACAACGATTCGAGCGATTTGTGGGGAAACCCATCAGGATGCCTATAATGCGGTAGGGGCTTTAACCGTGATTGTTCCTGCGCTAGGGACGGTGTTGGCAATCATTTTATTTTCGCTTGGTTTAGGAATCTGAAGAAGTATGCAAAAAGGGAAATTTCGGGCTCTTCACCAAAAGTTGTACTTGATTTTTTCTGAACATACCCTATTTACGCTTGTGAGGGAAAATCAACAAATCAGTGATTTTTGCACATCTTTGTGCAGGAAACCGTATTGCTTGTCAAGTACATGTTGTGGTGAAGAGCCAAATTTCGTTTTATTGAGGCATTGAGGGCACCACGTTTTGATGAAACATCGGTGGGAATAGGGGGATCAGATGGTGGTAAAAGGCAAAGTAATGTTTATTACCGGAGCAGCGAGCGGAATTGGGTATGAAATGGCGAAAACCTTTGCTGAAAACGGCAGTAGAGTCGTGCTGACAGACATCAATAAAACAGCCGTGGAGAAAGCGGCTGAATCGCTGCAAAATAGCGGGTATGAGGCGATTGGCTTAAAGTGCGATGTCACATCTGAAGAAGAGGTTAAAATGGCCTTGGATGAAACGTTGAATCGATTCGGGCGGATTGACATTCTGATTAACAATGCGGGATTGCAGTATGTAGCCAATATTGAAGATTTTCCGACGCAGAAATTTAAACAACTTATTGATGTTATGCTCGTAGCCCCATTCATGGCTATTAAACATGTTTTTCCGACGATGAAGCAACAAAACTATGGCCGTATTATTAACATCGCATCCATTAACGGCTTGGTTGGGTTTGCCGGAAAAGCGGCGTACAATAGCGCGAAGCATGGGGTCATTGGTTTAACAAAGGTGGCGGCCCTTGAAGGAGCACCGTATGGAATTACTGTCAATGCCCTATGTCCAGGATACGTTGATACACCGCTTGTCCGCAACCAATTGAGTGATTTAGCTGCTACAAGAAATGTTCCGTTAGAAAAAGTATTGGAGGAGGTCATTTATCCACTTGTGCCGCAGCGGCGTCTGTTGTCGGTTGAGGAAATTGCAAACTATGCGATGTTTTTAGCGAGCGAACAAGCAAGAGGTGTCACCGGGCAGGCGGTCGTAATCGATGGAGGATATACGGCGCAGTGAAGATTGTATGTGATGAAGAAGGGAGCGACAGAGAATGAGAGAAGTGGTCATTACAGCGGCCGTGCGTACGCCGATTGGAACATTTGGCGGCGTCTTTAAAGACCTGTTGCCGACGGATTTAATTGTTCCTGTTTTAGAGGAAGCAGTAAAACGCAGCCAAATTGAGAAAGACGAAGTAAACGAAGTGATTTTAGGTCATTGCATTCAGAGAACGGATATACCCAATACAGCAAGAACGGCTGCCTTGCTAGCAGGATTCCCTCATACAACAACCGGTTTTACGATTCAGCGCCAGTGCGCTTCTGGAATGCAAGCAGTTATTTCGGCGGCTATGCAAATTCAAGTCGGGCTGAGCGATGTGGTCATTGCCGGCGGTGTTGAATCCATGAGTTCTAGTCCGTATATATTAAAGCAGCATCGTTGGGGAGCGCGTTTACAGCACCAGCAAGTCCGTGATAGCGTTTGGGAAGTTCTTGAGGATCCGATTCACCATGTGATGATGGGAGAAACAGCCGAGAATCTTGCGGAACGGTATGGGATCACAAGGGAGGAGCAGGATGAACTGGCGTTGTTAAGCCATCGGCGAGCTATTTTGGCGATGGAATCGGGATACTTTGATTCTCAAATTGTTCCGATCACGGTAAAAACACGAAAGGAGGAGATAGTCGTAACAAAAGATGAGCATCCACGAGCCGATGTGACGAAAGAAAAATTGGCTTCCTTAAGACCTGTATTCCGAAAAAATGGGACGGTAACAGCAGGGAATGCATCGGGAATTAATGACGGTGCTGCTGCGCTTGTGCTCATGTCTGCCGAGTATGCACAGCAACGAGGGATCGAGCCGCTTGCAAAAGTAGTTGGTTATTCTGTTGCCGGAGTGGATCCTCTAGTGATGGGACGCGGCCCGGTTCCAGCGGTACAAAAAGGATTAGAAAGGGTAAATTGGACGTTAGCGGAAGCCGATTTAATTGAAATCAATGAAGCATTTGCTGCTCAGTATTTAGCTGTAGAAAGGGAACTGCGTTTAGATAGAGATAAAGTGAACGTAAACGGAAGCGGCATCAGCTTGGGACATCCGATTGGATGCACAGGAGCGCGTATTGTCGTCAGTCTTATTCATGAGTTGCAGCGCCGTCAGCTTGAAAAAGGAATTGCCTCTTTATGCGTGGGCGGTGGAATGGGAACGGCGGTGTTTATTGAGGCTTTGTAAAGACTGGGCATAATATTTGTGAGGTGTTCCTAGAGTCAAAAATCGAACAACGAAGGGAGTCCAAAAGCGTCTGCTTTTAGGCTCCCTTGATCTATTTTTTGTTTCTTTCTCCTTTGTGGAGCAATTCACAACAATGGCATGAAAATCGAGTAGGATTTTTTCTGGCAACTGTCGAATAATCCACTATTGAGAATCTAGAGATGTGCTCAGTTCAACAGGAATTGTTCATCAGAGGGGGGATTGAATGAACTATCTATCTTCAGTTATAGAGACAAAGTTTATTCCGCCTTATCTCAAGGAAACGGTGATTGTACGCCCATCCTTGATGAAAAAATTAATTCGTATGAAAAATTATCCCCTCACCATTATTCACTCGGGACCGGGTTATGGCAAAAGTACATCGTTGGCTTTGTTGCTTAGCAATTCATATACACCGTTTTGCTGGTATACGGTTTCAGAACAGGACGATAACTTTTTTCCTTTTCTTATCCATATGGTCTATTGTGTTCGTACGTTATTTCCTGATTTTGGAGTGGAACTGCTGACGGTCCTTGAACAAGAGGCTTCTTCTAACTATGATCAAGAAAAAGTTGAATTTATTTGTTCAAAGTTTATTAATGAGATGAAAGCCCTTCGCGAGGAATTTATCCTTGTACTCGATGATTTTCACTTGCTTGACCGTTCGGAATGGATCAGTCAATGGATGAAACTGTTTATCGTGCACAAGCCAGCGAATGTTCATCTTGTGATCTCAAGCAGAGGCCGCCCTCCTTGGGATATTTTAGAGACGATGAAAGTCAAAGGGGAAATGTTAGAAATCACGGAGAAGGACTTAGTATTTTCGAGAGAGGAAATAGATGTCTTGTTTTCTGATTCCTACGGAATTCCTTTGGACTGGGAGACTGTCGAACAAATCTATACTATGACAGAGGGATGGATCATCGCTATCCAGATGATTTGGCACCAAATGAAAATGAAGCCGGATTATTCATTTTCTAACACTCAATCGGCCTCTATGGATGATTTATT
Organism: Geobacillus zalihae; assembly: GCF_030414215.1. NCBI lineage: Bacteria > Bacillati > Bacillota > Bacilli > Caryophanales > Anoxybacillaceae > Geobacillus > Geobacillus zalihae. The sequence continues at coordinate 2,020,336 of NZ_CP129217.1, read as the reverse complement.
TCGTTTTCTGGCTTTAGAAGTGTTTTTTAAGCAGCCAGACGTGGTGCGTGATTTTTTAGAGCGGACCAGTGTGTTTGAAGAATTCTCGGAATCGGTTTGTCATCTATGGTTTTCAGAGGAAGATACACGTTATATTTTAGACTACTTAATGAGGCAAAATTTATTTATCAATCCGATTAGTGAGGGACGATACCGTTATCACGCATTGTTCCGGGAATTTCTGCAATCACAAATCAGTAAAAAGGCAGACGTTTTTTATCATACTCATCAACAAGCTGCTGATTATTATATTCGTTCGCAAAACTACGAAAAAGCGATCCTTCATTTGTTAGAGATCAAGGAGTACGAGCGGATAGCTGTCATCCTTCAGCCCAACGGCAGATCGATGTTGGAAGAAGGGAAAATCGAGACACTTCTCAAAGTTCTTCTTCAAATTCCCGAACATGTAAAAAACCAGTACTATATGCTTTGGTTTTATCAAGGGGAAATTTATCGATATCGATCACAATACGAAGAGGCCCTCGATTGCTATCGACGGATGGAAAGCCATGCGGAGACAGCAAATGATGAAATAGGTATGGGTTTAGGGGTCGAAGGACAGGCACGGGTATATCTTGATACGGTGCAACCGAGCAAAGCAGATCCATTGTTAAGAAAAGCGGTTTTATTACTAGATCATCCACCCTTGGATTGGCTTGACGGGAATGAGAGAAAACGATCGCTTTACGTTCTCATGGCTGAAAATTTGCTGAATATGGGGAATACTGCGGATGCGGAAAAGTGGTATTTACAAACCAAATCGTTTGAATATGGCACAAAACATCTAAAAATGATTGAATTAGAAGCGCGACTCTATTTAAGAACAGGGCGGCTTAAACAAGCGAAAGAAATCTTGAAAAACTATAGGGAAAAACAAAACCAGCAGTTATATTTATCGAGAGCTCATCGGACCAGTGAAATTTTACTGGCGCTCATTTGTGTGTATATGGGAGAGATCAAAGAAGCCAAAAAACTAGCTGAGTCAGGAATCCTCCAAGGGATCAAATGGAAAGCTCCTTTTGTTGAAGCTTGCGGATGGATGAGAAAAGGACACGCTCTGCAGTTGAATGATGTATATGAACAAAAAATGGCTATTCAGTGTTATGAAACAGCGATCTGTATGATGGATGACATGAACATTTCACGCGGAAAAGCAGAGCCTTGGATGGGATTATGTTTGTTGTATGGAAGAAGCGGATGCTATGATCTAGCGTTGGAATGTGGGATGAGAGCGCTTTCGGAAACGGAAAAGGTCAAGGATATTTGGCTGTCATCATTTATTCTCCTTGCCCTAGGAATCGCATCATATTATGGCGGTGATATTCAAAAAGCGCGACAAATGTTCCACCAGTGTTTATCGATGTTTCGTCAATGCGGTTGCCAATACGGTTTAATGGTTTCATATTTTTGGATCTCGTTGCTTGAATTTGAGCAAAAAAACGAACAGGCATTTCATGCATCCTTTGGACAATGTTTGCATCTTATCGATGAGCAAGACTATTCATTTTTTGTTGAGAAAAAAACATTGTTTGGTCCGAATGACTTGCAAAGCATCGTACCGATGTTAATGAAAGCGAAAAAACAAGGAATTGAAACACACACCGCCAGTCGATTGCTTGAACGCATGGGGATGAAAGATGTTTCTTTTCATCCCGGCTACACCTTGAAAGTTCGCACTTTGGGAGAGTTTAAACTGTTTTTGGGACAGAAAGAAGTGAGTGAACGGGAATGGAAGCGGGAAAAGGCGAAAGAACTGTTTCAATTGTTCATTACCTGGCGTGGCCAGCTGTTGTCGCGAAGCAAAATATTATCTTTGCTTTGGAAGGATAGTCATGAAGCGGCAGCGGAACGGGATTTTAAAGTGGCATTAAATGCGCTAAACAAAGTCATCGAACCCCATCGTAAAGCGCGTTCGGAATCATTTTTTATCGAAAGACGGGGATTGTTATACGGATTAAACAGCAGGGCGGTCATTGAAATTGATGCTGTCCGGTTTCAAACGCTTATCGAAAAAGGTTTGGAAGAGAGGGATCGAGATGCGGCTGCCGAAATGTTAAAGCAAGGGCTCAGTCTATACCAAGGCGATTATTTACCAGACCGTCTTTATGCGGACTGGTGTGCCGAAGAGAGAGAAAGACTGCTCCTTTTATTTTTGAAGGGAGCAGAGCGGTTGGCGCAAATTAACGTATCCAAGGAGAATTTTGATGAAGCGATTTACTGGTGTAATCAAATACTCGCTAGAGATCGTTGTTGGGAAGAAGCCTATCGGCTGCTGATGTACTGCTATTATCGGAAAAACAACCGCGCTTATGCGGTCAAGCTATATAAAAAATGTTGCGAGCAATTGAAAAACGAGCTTGGCGTCGAACCGTTGGAAACGACAAAGCAAATGTTTGAAATGATTACAATGAATTGACGGCTCGCTTGTCTGCGATAATATCGATTTTCATGATCTCACGTTATGGTATATCTCCCCATCTAGTCCTATCTATCATTCATCAAGATCGCAAGCAACGTAACGCGAATTTTTGCTGTTGTAGGGGGAGTTTCCTTCAAGGGGCACAGAGTTGTTTTCCTTATCCATGTGGTTGACGTACGTTCAGTTGCTTCCTGGCTCTAAGTATATTAAGTGCTTAAGGGCTGGAAGCAATTTGTTTTGTTAGTAAGTGTCACACTCGTGAATCATATTTGCCCATGTGTTCCGCCGCTTAGCAGGCGGTTTTTTTATGCAGAGGAGCTTGTAACTGAATTGTAACTGTTTTATTCCATAATACATTCAAACGATGTTGAAACCAAAGGGGGAAGGCGAGTTGAAAAGAAAGAAAAAGTTGTTCAACTGGATGGGGTTGCTGGCTGTTGCTGCACTTCTGTTCGTATCGGCGTGCAACGCCAGAACAACCGGAGGCGATCAGGACGATGGAGAAAAAGGAGGTTCTGTGGGCAAAGGAACGATCAAAATCGGTGTGCTTGCGTCCTTAACAGGTGCGTTGGAGGCGTATGGAAAGCAGACGGTTAACGGGTTCGAGCTGGGACTCGATTATGCGACAAATGGCACTCGGGAAGTGGCGGGTAAAAAAATCAAAGTCATTTACGAAGATACGGAAACGAAGCCGGATACGGCCGTACAAAAGGCGACGAAACTGCTCGAAGACGACGGCGTGGATATCCTTGTCGGTTCCAGTTCGTCAGGGGATACGCTCGCTGTTCTGCCGCTTGCTGAAGAGTACAAAAAGGTGATGATCGTTGAGCCAGCTGTAGCCGACAGCATTACCGGCGCAAACTGGAACAAGTATATTTTCCGCACCGCTAGAAATTCCTCGCAGGATGCGATTGCTGGAGCGCAGGCGATTGCCAAAGAAGGAGTCAAAATTGCTACACTTGCCCAGGATAGTGCGTTTGGACGCGATGGAGTCGCTGCATTTAAAAGAGCCGCTGAAAAATTAGGCGCTCATATTATCTTGGAGGAGTATGCCGATCCGCAAGGAGTGGACTTTACATCGAATATTCAGCGAATCATCGAAAAGAAACCGGATTATTTGTTTGTTATTTGGGCCGGCGCGAATTCTCCTTGGAAACAGCTGTCCGACATGAAGGTGCAAGAAAAAGGCATTAAAATTTCGACTGGCGCTCCGGATATTGCTGCGTTGAAGACGATGGACGGCATTGTTGGTATGGAAGGATTTACAGTGTACCATTACACTCTTCCGAAAAATAAAATTAATGATTGGCTTGTCGAAGAGCACAAAAAACGGTTTAATGGTCAAGTTCCGGATTTATTCACTCCGGGAGGAATGTCTGCGGCGATCGCGATTGTCGAAGCGCTGAAAAAAACAAATGGAGATGCCAGCGGGGATGCGCTCGTGAAGGTGATGGAAGGCATGTCGTTTGACACCCCGAAAGGCAAGATGACATTCCGAAAAGAAGACCATCAAGCGTTGCAGACGCTATATGCCGTTAAACTGGAACGAAGGGAAGGATTTGATTATCCGGTTCCTGTATTGATCAGAGAGCTGACTCCTGAAGAAACGGAGCCGCCGATCATGAATAACCGGTAGTCATCCAAGGGCGGAGAAGGGGTTGATTCACATGCATCGACTGATCAGCCAACCTCCGCCTCCCTGAAATGAGAGGGGAGCTGGGAAAGTGGGAACGATTTTGGAAACGAAACAATTGACGGTTTGTTTCGGAGATCATGTGGCTGTGGACGATGTTAGCATCCAAGTCGAACAGCACCAGTTAAAGTCGATTATCGGTCCGAACGGGGCGGGAAAAACAACGTTTTTTCATTTGTTAAGCGGACAGTTAAAACCAACATACGGACGTGTTTTCTTCAAAGGAGAAGATATCACGAACTTGTCTCCTGCATTAAGGACAAGAAAAGGCATTGGACGATCATTTCAAATTACAAACATTTTTCCCCATCTAACTTGTTTTGAAAATGTCCGCCTTGCTGTTCAATCGAAGGAGAAAGTTTATTTTAACTGGTTTTCGCATGTGAAGCGTTTCAAAGAAATAGAAAGAAAGACATATGAATGGCTGGAGCTCGTTCTTTTGAACCATAAAGCGGGTGAATTGGCCGCTCACCTTGCACATGGAGAAAAGCGGAAGCTAGAAATCGCCATGCTGCTTGCACTAGAGACAGAGCTGCTTCTTTTAGATGAGCCGACGGCGGGCATGTCTCTTGAGGAAGTTCCGAAAATTCTGGAGGTGATTAAAAGAATTAAAGAACAAGGAAATCGAACGGTTTTATTAATCGAACATAAAATCGACATGGTTCTCGATTTATCGGATACGATTATGGTGCTTTTTAACGGGCGGCTGCTTGCTGATGGAAAGCCTGAGGAAATTATCGAAAATGAGCAAGTTCAGTCCGCGTACTTAGGGGGAATGTAAATGGCGCTTCTGAAAGTGGAAGGCGTTCATACGTTTATTCAGCAATATCACATTTTGCAAGGTGTATCATTTGAAGCGCAAGAAGGAAGGGTAACGGTTCTGCTCGGGAGAAATGGGGCAGGCAAAACGACGACATTGCGTTCCATTATGGGATTCTATAAAATCAACCAAGGCACGATCTGTTTTGATGGTGAACCGATTCATACGCTGCCCACTCACGAAATCGCCCGTAGAGGAATTAGCTATGTTCCCGAGGATCAAGGAATTTTTAGCGGATTAACGGTAGGAGAAAACTTAAACATTGCCATGCGGAAAAATGATGAAAACGATATGGAAAGGCTCGATTATGTGTTGAAACTTTTCCCGGATTTAAAAACATTTTGGCATAAAAAAGGCGGCCATTTAAGTGGTGGACAAAAACAAATGCTTGCCTTAGCGAGGGCGTATATTCATGACAGTCGGCTAATGCTCATTGATGAACCAAGCAAAGGGCTTGCCCCGATCATGGTTGAGAAAGTCATGGAATCCATTATACAACTGAAAGAAAAAAGAACAATCGTTCTCGTCGAACAAAATTTTATGATGGCAAGCGCGATTGGCGATGACTTTTACATTATTGACAACGGACGGACGGTGCATAGCGGGCGGATGGAACAATTGAAAGAAGACAAAGAAATGCGCCAACAGTATTTAGGGATTACGTAACAAGGAGGGTGAGATCATATGGACATTATATTCAGTTTAATCATCAACGGCTTGGCGACAGGCATGTTGCTTTTCTTGCTTGCGGCCGGCCTCAGCCTTATTTTCGGCTTGATGGATGTACTAAACTTTGCTCATGGGGCGCTGTTTCTTTGGGGGGCTTACGCCGGGATTTGGATCTATACATTAACCGATAGCTTTTTGCTCGGGATGGTGGCTGCGGTCGCCGCAGGGATTGTTCTTGGATATTTGTTGGAACGGTTCATTATTCTCCCTGTTTATGGAAATCATATTCAACAAATTTTAATCACTTTAGGCGCTATGCTTGTGTTAAGTGAATTGGTGAAAGTATTTTGGGGGCCGAATCAAATCGTGGCACAGCCACCGGAATATTTAGCGGGGAGTTGGGGGATTGGCGATTTCGTATTGATTAAATACAGGCTGTTTGTTATTTTGGTCGGGTTCATCGTATGGATTGCCTTGTTGCTTCTCCTAAACAAAACTAAGATCGGTTTAATTGTCCGTGCTGGTGTGATGAATAAAGAGATGGTACAGGCGTTAGGAATCAATATTCGAAAAGTATTTTTGTTTGTGTTTATTCTCGGGGCATCGATGGCCGGGCTTTCCGGCATCCTCCTTGGGCCGTATTCGGGGGTCATTCATTCGGGGATTGGTTTGGAATACGGAATTTTGGCGTTCATTGTGGTCATCATCGGAGGAATGGGAAGTATGCTTGGTTCGGTATTGGCCTCGGTGCTTGTTGGACTTGCCGGTTCATTTGCAGCTTATTATGTACCAGAGATTTCTGTCGGTGTCAATATGTTGATTATGCTGTTGATTTTGCTGTTTAAGCCGTCAGGATTAGCCGGGGATCAGGGGGCGGTGTAAGAGTGAGTCTGTCAAGGCGTTCCATCTCGTTGATGTGCGTGTTGCTTGTTCTAATCGCGTTGCCTTTTCTTTATGATTCTCGAACATTGCTTATATTGTTTAGCCAAGTTTTTATCTTTGCCGTATTTGCGATGAGTTATGATTTGCTGCTCGGGTATACGGGAGTGGTGTCATTCGGTCATGCCATGTTTTTCGGGATTGGTGCATATACGTTAGCTATTTTCATGAGAAGAATGGACGAATCGACTATGGCTGGCGTGTTTTTGGCCGCTCTCGTGACGCTCATGCTGTCGATGATTCTCAGCTTTACTATTGGTATGTTGACATTAAGGTTAAAAAGCCATTACTTTGCAATGTTGACTTTGGCTGTCGCCGGCTTGCTGATGGTAGTAGCGGAAAAATGGCGGTCCTTGACGATGGGAAATGACGGATTCACTTTTATGGTGCCAGATCCGTTTCGTGATCGACTGTCCTTTTATTTCATTTCCCTCTTGTTTATGGTGATCACTTATTTCTGTTTACAACGGTTTACAGAATCGCCCCTTGGAAGAGTACTAGTGGCGATCCGGGAAAATGAGGCACGCGCGGAATCTCTCGGTTACCGTGTGCTCTATTATAAGGTGATTGTCAATGTGGTGGCCGGCATTTTTGCCGGATTCAGCGGCATTTTATATGCAGTGAGTTTGCGTTTTGTCAATACATCGGTTTTCTCGACTGAGATCACGCTCGATGCGCTGTTAATGACAATCATCGGCGGTGTCGGCACTTTAATCGGGGCCATCATCGGCTCAGGGCTCATCGAATTGGCGAAACATGGTTTGATGGGTCTAGCAAAGGTGCATTGGATTTTTGAACGATGGATGATCTTTTTTGGAATTGTGTATATTCTCGCTGTCATGTTTTTTCCAAAAGGCATTGTCGGGGCATTAGGACAATGGAGAGATCGAAGAAAAAGAAAACAAACGGTTGTACATTCGGTTGCAAAAACGCAGTATGAAAAAACACTTTAGTCCACGGATGGAAAAAGTGAAGGAGATGGAATCTAATGAAAGACAAAAAAATAAAAATCAACGGTATTGATCTTCACCTCGTTGATTTTGGCGGTACAGGCGAAACAATTATTTGTGTCCATGGGTTAACGGCCAACAGCCGTTATTGGGATTCAGTGGCGGAACGTCTGGTGGACAGTTATCGTGTATTAGCCATCGATTTGAGAGGGCGTGGCGACAGCGAGAAGCCGAAATCCGGCTATAATATCCGCCAGCATACTGAAGATATTTTACAAGTTGTTAACCACCTTGGATTAGAGAAAATCATTTATATGGGACATTCCCTTGGCGCATTAATTGGCGCCAGTTTTGCTGCCACCTATCCACAGCGTTTATCTCGCTTGATTCTTGTTGATGGTGGGGTAAATATTGATGAACGAGTATTCGTGAAAATTCGCCCAGCCATTGACCGACTGGATACGGTGTTCCCCGATTTTGACACATATTTGAACGAAATGAAGAAAAATCCTTTTTTTGATGAATGGAACGAATATGTGGAGCAATATTTTTATGCAGATGTCGAGCATCGGTTTGACGGTTCTGTCTGTTCAAAGGTATGTAAGCAAGCGATCATGGAGGAATTGAATATGTTGAAAGAGACATCCATTGATGGATTTTACCAGCACATCAATATTCCAACTCTATTGTTATGGGCTCCCGACTCTTTTAAAGATGGGGAGACGTTTATGGTGACGAAGGAAAAATGGGAACGATTAACATCCTCTTTGCCACATAGTTATTTTGTGGAAATTCACGACGCCAATCATTACTCGATCATTTTATCAAAATATGAGCAACTGGTGGATGAGGTCAAGAAATTTTTGCATGACACTGAAAAGATTTGTTTCCAAAATCAACTCTAAGGGAAGGAAGCAACATGAAACGGATAGGGCTAAAATCAGTTGTATTGCCCAATGGGGAAACGATCGGTTATCGTGAGAGGGAAGGCGGAGAAAAACACGTCCTCCTTGTTCACGGCAACATGGTCTCGTCCAAGCATTGGGATTTGATGTTTGAACAGATGGATGAAACGTATAAGCTGTACGCTATCGATTTGCGCGGCCAAGGAATTTCATCGTACACCTGTCCGATCCACTCACTAAAGGATTTCTCTGAAGACGTCAAGCAATTTGTCGATATGCTTGGCCTTAAAACGTTTTCCCTTGTCGGCTGGTCAATGGGCGGCGGTGTGTGCATGCAATTTGCTGCTGATTACCCGGATCAAGTAGAAAAACTGGTTTTATTGGCTTCCGTTTCTACAAGAGGATATCCATTTTACAAAGTGGATGAGCGCGGGCAACCGATTTTGACGGAACGCTTGAGAACAAAAGAAGAGATCGCCCGTGATCCTTTGCGCAGTGTTCCGATCACTGATGCATACCGAAGAAAGGATAAACATTTTTTAAGGCAATTGTTTAATGCAACGATGTATGTGCATAACCAGCCTTCGCCAGAGAGGTATGAGGTTTACTTAGACGAGGTGTTGATGCAAAGAAATTTGCTTGACGTATACCATGCACTGAATCATTTTAATATCAGTCATTTTGATAATGGCCTAACCAAGGGAACAGGTGAGGTGGATCGTATTGTGGCTCCCACGCTTGTTGTTTGGGGAGAGCATGATCAGGTCGTCACGAAGAGTATGCAGGAAGAGATTGTTCATGATTTTGGCGAGAGAGCCAAGTTTACCATATTATCTAATGCCGGCCACTCACCGTTTACTGATAATCTTGAAGAGTTGTTGCAAGAACTTCAAAGTTTTCTTAGTTAGCGGGATCTATATAGAGCAGGAAGGTGAAAGGGCGAACAAGCCAAAGGCGTCACCGGCCAGGCGGTCGTGATCGATGGCGGGTATACGGCGCAGTAAACTCCCCCTTCGCCTTGCTTGAAGCGGGAGTCTTTTTTCGGGATTGACGATCTAACGTTTTGCCGCATGTCCATGCTGAGTTCAACGCGGCCGTTTTCTCTCGCAACGATAAAACGCCCCCGGCATTTTTAGCGACGGGGGCGTTTCGCTTCGAACGCTCAGCTCAAGGCAAATTCGAAGCTGGCTAGGATTTTGACTTCTTTCCCGACGAGGAATCCGCCAGTTTCGAGCGCGACGTTCCATACCAACCCGTAGTCTTCGCGGTTGATCGTTCCTTCGACATCAAAACCGACCGAGATGCCGCCGGTGAGCGGGTTTTTCACTTGGCCGTTGTATTCGACTTTGAACGTTTCTGTTCTCGTCACGCCGCGGATCGTCAGCTTCCCGGTCACTTCATATTCCGTGTCGGACAGCTTGCGCACGGATTCACTGACAAACGTAATGGTTGGATAGTTCTCGACATCGAAAAAGTCGGCCGAGCGGAGATGGTTGTCGCGGTCGGCGTTTTTCGTGTCGATCGAGGCGGCATCGATCGTCGCTTTGACTTTCAGCGACTCGAGTTCGTTGATGTCGCCTTCGACCTCAACGTCAAAGTTGGTGAATTCCCCTTTCGCTTTGGAGATCATCATATGTCTTACTTGGAAGGCGACAGAGCTGTGCGCTTTGTCGAGTTGGAATGTTGTCATCGCTTTTCCTCCTCTTTATGATTCATATTCGCACCACTATCATAACAAATGTATATCTCGAAATCAAATATTTTTTATTAAAGATTATTAGTATGGAGCACAGGGGGCTTTCCATGATAAGATGAAAGAAAAATGATGTGCGGAAAGGGAGAATAAGATGAATGAAATCGGCCTTTTAGCGAAAATCAAACAGCAAATGGAACGGTTTTCACCGGCGGAAAAAAAGATAGCCGCCTACATTCTCGACCATGCCGAACTCGTGCCGAATATGACGACGAAGGATTTGGCCCAGGCGGCTGACACAAGCGAAGCGAGCGTCGTTTGTTTTGCCTCATTCGTTGCTACTGAAGAGAAGAGCAGTTGGCCTGACGACGGAAAACATTTGACCTGTTTCGCAAGGGGACAGCATCATGATTTAGAAGGCTGGCGATTGAACAGGAAGCGGAGCGTCGTCCCTCGTTTCAAGTTGAGAACCTTTTATAAAACGTCGCTCTTCTTCGCATTCGCGCAACCGCCGGCTTATATATAAAGAAGCAGCTATTTTATGGCCTTTTAGACCCGCTTCAGCTCGAGAAAAAAAGCCGTTAAAAACTTCCGCACATTCATCCGGCATTCCGTCTCCATTTGGCCGCGCTCGAGTTCATTCATCCGCCGGCGGATGTCACCGAAATCAAACAGCCTCGGTGCGAAATGCTCAAACGTCGGGTTCGTGTAGTCAGTCAGGCCGAGGGAAGCGAGATGGGTGAACGCCTGCAGGACGAGGCGGCGGATGCGCTGTTCCATCGCCCGCGCTTCCTTGGCAGTTTCGCCAGGGGGGAGGCCGTATTCCCGCTCGACGAGTTCGGCGTACAGCTCTTTGAGCGGCGGCAGTTCGCGCACAGGCTGGCCTTTTGCTTCCTGTTCTGCCAACCAGCGCACCACGAGAAGCACGTCCGCGCTGCCCGCTTCTCCAGCGACCCCGAGAAGAAGGAGAAGCTGTTCGGCCTGCTGTTCCATGGCGGACGGCTTGGAAACGGCGGTGTCAGCCGTTTGCGGCTCAAGCCCTTTGAGCACTTGACGGATTGACTCGAGCGAGCGGACGGCGGAGAGATGATCGGCGACGCGCTTGAGCACAGACAGCACTTCATAACGGTTGATCGGTTTTTGAATGTACGTGTCAATGCCATGCAAATAGGCTTGGCCGATCATTTCTTTGTTTTCCACTTGCGAGATCATGATGAATGTCCCCGGGAATCCTTCTTGGCGCAGCGCTTTGATCGTCTGAATTCCGTCGCGCCCCGGCATTAACAAGTCAATGAGCACGACGTCTACGTGAAGCAAGTCGGCCGCGCGGACGTTTAGCCCGTCTTCTGCACACCCGACCACCTCACCGAGCCCGGATTCATGAATTAATTTTTCAAGCATCTTTCTGACAACAGGGTCATCTTCGATTAGAAAAAAACGGAGCCCCATCTTCCCGTTCTCTCCCTTCCTTGACTTGCCTATATGACGGCATTTCCTTGCCGATCGGCGTTGCGATCGGAGAACATTTCGGCGGCGGACGGTGTGTCTTGCAGGAGGCGGACTGTCGGCACGGCAAGACGAAATACCGTCTGCCCCGGCTCGCTTTTGACAAGCTGGAGATGCCCCTCAAGTGTTTGGGCGATATCGCGCGCATGGGTGAGACCGATGCCAGTCGACGGGTTGCCGCGCCGGTCGTATTTCGTTGTAAATCCGGGCTGGAAAATCCAGGCGATGTCATCAGCCGCAATGCCGGGGCCGGTGTCTTCCACTTCGATGATCAGCTCGCTTCCGCGGAGACGCGCATGCAAGGTGACGTCGCCTGCCTTCTCAATGGCTTCGACGGCATTGGATACTAAGTTGTTGAGCACGGAAAGAAGCGGATACAGCTGATCGGTCATAAGATCGATATGGCCGTTGTACGAAAAGGTGATCGTTTTTCCGGATAAGTTGGCGTATTTTTCATTGGCGCGAATGACCATGGCGCACAGTTCGGCGATCGGCACGCGTCCGCGCACCGATTGGCGGCCGATGAGCTTAGACAGGCCGGCGAAAATACGTTGCATATCTTTTTTCGTCTCGTGAATATGTTCGGCAAGCTCCAGGGCGACGCGCGGTTCAACGTGTTTTCGTTCGATCAGCCGCGAGTAAAGGTCATAGCTTTGGCGCGTCATGTCTTCCATGAGAGCCATTGATTTTTGCAAGTAAAACATTTCTTCGTATAATCCGCTGCTCACCATCATGAGCCGCTCGAGTTCTTGCTTTCTCGCTTCAGCGAGTGAACGGACATGCTTTGTCACCCACATATTGTAAACGCCAATCACGCAAAAACTGCGCAAAATGGCGAACAACCATAAGACGATGATCGTTTGGCCGCTTAGGGCAAACGGCTCGCCCATCCCATATCGGATCGCTAGTTCACAGGTGTTCGCCAAAAAGTCGAGCGCTGCTCCAACCGTTCCAGCCTGAATCGGTGCGGCCATTCGTTGGCGAAACCGAACAGCAGCCGCCATCATGGAAAAGCTGATATAATACCCCGCTGCCGGGAGATGGGTCAGCAGACTCTCAGAAATCGACATTTCTCCGGTCAACGAGTCCAGAAAGACACGAAACCCAACGACCGCTGCTCCGGTGCTTGCGCCGATGACAAGCGGCGAAAGGGAGCGAAAGGCGACAAGCCCGAGAAAAAAGACGGCGCTGCCGAGTGAGACGCGAAACGGGCTGTCAAACGGGTTCATTTTCATTTCACCGAGAAACGCAGCAGCCGAAAGCAAAAGCAAAAGAAGCCAAAGCGGTTCTTTTTTTGCTGGTGTCAGTGGACGTCACCGCCTTTGTGAAAGTCGTGAACGAATCTCCAATTCTATTATATAACAGGAAAGCGAAAACAACGGATGATTTTCGTGAAAAAATCTTCATTTCCCTTTTGGCGCCTCAACGAGTGATGGAAATGAACGCTCAAGGAGCGAGCGGTGCCGCGAATGGCAAGAAAAAACCGTATGCCCCAGCTGAAGAAGGGGATACGGTTTCCTTATCGCTGGCGGTATTCCAACCGGCGCGAAACGAGCGACAGCGAATAGTTGACGATAAAGTACATGAACGCCACCAGGATGAAAATCGGGATGACGAAATTGACGTTGCGGCCGTTAATGATTTGCGCATGGTTCATCAATTCCGGCAACGAAATGACAATGGCGAGCGACGTATCTTTCAATAAAGAAATGAATTGGCTGACGATCGGCGGAACCATGCGCCGCAATGCTTGCGGCAAAATGATGTACCATAGCGTCTGCCCATACGTAAGCCCCGATGAGCGCGCCGCTTCGATTTGCCCTTTGTCGATTGACTGCAGGCCGCTGCGGACGATTTCCGACAGCATGGCCGATTCAAAAATGACCAAGGCCGAAATGGCGGCGTATAGTTTATCAAGCTTTAATCCGACTTCCGGAAGGGCGAAATACGTAAAGAAAATGATTAATAACAGCGGCAAATTCCGGATCGTTTCGACCAGCACGGCGAGCAGCTGGGAAAGCACTGGGATTTTCGTATAGCGAATGACCCCGATGACAATGCCGAAGATAAAACTCAAAACAATGGAAATGAACGCCACTTCCAACGTGACGAGAAACCCTTGAAGCAAAAACTTCAAATGGGCGGGCGCGTAAGCACCGGCAAAATCCATCATTTGGCCTCCTTTCCTACCGCGCCTTGAGCAACCGGCGCTCTAAGTAGCCGACGCCAAGGCTGAGCGGGATCGTTAAGACGAGGTAAAACAAGGCGACGAAAATATAAACGTCAAAGGTGACGAACGTTTTCGAGGAAATCAAGTCGCCGTAATACATTAAATCCAATCCGGCGATGACGCCAAGCACCGAAGAGTTTTTCACCAAGTTGATGAACTGGTTGCCAAGCGGCGGAATGACGATTTTCACCGCCTGCGGCAAGATGACGTAACGCATCGCCTGTAAGTAGGTCAACCCGGAGGAACGGGCCGCTTCCATTTGTCCTTTCGGAACGGCTTGAATGCCCGAGCGGATCGCTTCGGCGATAAAAGCAGCGGTATACACCATCAGTCCGAGCGTTCCGGCGGTAAACGAGTCAAACCGGATGCCGACGGCGGGCAAGCCCATAAAAAAAACAAAGACGATCAACACAAGCGGGATGTTGCGGATAAATTCCACGTACGCCGTTCCGATCCAATTGAGCGGGCGAATCGGCGCGATGCGGAAAATGGCGATGATAGTCCCCAGGGCCAAGCTGCCGATCAGCGCCAGCACGCTGGCCTTGATCGTATGGCCAAACCCTTGCATGTACAAATCCCAATGTTCAACTAAAATAGAATAGCGCAACAAGGCTAAACGCCTCCTTTCCTCGCTGACTCATGGCCTGTCCTTTGGGCAAACAGGTGGGCGGATATTGTTCCGCCCACCGTTTCGCCTGTTATTGTTGCGGCTTTTTGCCGATCCATTTTTCGTAGATCTTATCGTATTCGCCGTTTTCTTTAATTTCTTTCAAGTATTCGTTGATGACTTGCAGCAGTTCTTTGTCTCCTTTGCGGACGGCGATGCCGTACGGTTCTTCGGTGAACGTTTCATCAAGGACGCGATAGTTCGGATCTTGTTTGGCCATCCCCCAAAGCAGCGCGTTGTCGGTCGTAAGCGCATCGCCTTGGCCGGCTTTCAATGCGGTAAACGCTTCCGCGTAGTTTTCAAATTCAAGCACGTTGACTTGCGGCGCGACTTTGCGGATGTTTTCCGCCGATGTCGATCCTTTCGCTGTCAGAACGGTCATGCCTTTTTTCAAGTCTTTCACGTTGTTGATCGGGCTGTCTTTTTTGACGAGCAGCGATTGCCCGGCCATAAAGTACACATCCGAGAAATCCACTTCTTTTTTCCGTTCCTCGGTGATCGTCATGGTGGCGATAATGGCGTCAATTTCCCCGTTGTTCAGCATCGGGATGCGCGTTTTTGACGTCACTTCTTTCAATTCAATTTTGTTTTCATCGCCGAGAATTTTTTTCGCCAACCCTTTGGCAATATCAATGTCAAATCCTTCGACTTTTCCGGTTTCCGGGTTTTTCAACCCGAATAAGTTCAAATCATATTTGACGCCAACGATGAGTTTGCCGCGTTGTTTAATTTTTTCAAGCGTATTGGTCGCTTTGGCGGTTTCCGACGATGTTCCGCCTTCTCCTTTGTCCGTTGTGCTGCAGCCCGTTAAAGCAACAGCGCTCAATAAGGACGTCAAGGCGACGGCGATCCACCATTTCCATGCTTTCTTTCTCATGAACAAAACCCCCTTTGATTGACCGGAATTAATGGTTTAAAATGCGGCTTAAAAAGACGCGCGCCCGTTCTTCTTTCGGGGCCGCGAAAAACTCCTCAGGCGGCGCTTCCTCTAAAATGCGCCCTTGATCCATAAAGACGATGCGATCGGCCACCTCGCGGGCAAACCCCATCTCGTGGGTGACGACAACCATCGTCATCCCTTCTTTCGCCAGCTGCTTCATGACATCGAGCACTTCGCCGATCGTTTCCGGGTCAAGTGCTGATGTCGGCTCGTCAAACAGCATGATTTTCGGTTTCATCGCCAATCCGCGGGCGATGGCGACGCGCTGCTGCTGGCCGCCGGACAGCGCGGACGGATAGGCGTTCGCTTTGTCCGGAATGCCGACTTTCTCCAAGTAATACATGGCGATCTCGTTCGCTTCTTTTTCAGACATGCCGAGCACTTTGCGCGGCGCCAACGTGATGTTTTGCAAGACGGTCATGTGCGGGTATAAGTTGAAATGTTGAAACACCATGCCGATATTGCGCCGCAGTTCGTTAATGTTGATGTGTTTGTCGTTCACTTTGATGCCGTCTACGATCAATTCGCCGCTTGAGATCGTCTCGAGCCGGTTGATGCAGCGCACGAGCGTACTTTTGCCCGAACCGGATGGCCCGATAATGACGACGACTTCCCCTTGGTTGATCGTCAAGTTAATGTCTTTCAACACATGAAAATCGCCGTAGTATTTGTTGACTTGGTGGAAATAAATCAATAGCCCCCCTCCTTTGTGACAAATTTGTGAATGTTTTTCGAATTGATTGTAAATGCGCATCTACGAAAATCTACGGAAATCTACAAAAATTTTGTGAATCGATTGAAAAAGACGATGATGGACGCAAAGAAGGGGAAGTCATTTTTTGAATAGTAAGGCAAATCTCTTTGCAAATCAGCGATCGAGGATTATAATGAGGACATGAAGAATTTGGCATTGATTGCCGTCAAAA
Source organism: Geobacillus zalihae (assembly GCF_030414215.1). Taxonomy (NCBI): domain Bacteria; kingdom Bacillati; phylum Bacillota; class Bacilli; order Caryophanales; family Anoxybacillaceae; genus Geobacillus; species Geobacillus zalihae. The sequence continues at coordinate 2,003,940 of NZ_CP129217.1, read as the reverse complement.
GGAGAGGGGAGCGAAGGTGAAGTATCGAAAACTCGGCCGCACGGGGCTGAAAGTCAGTGAGATTAGTTTAGGCAGCTGGCTTACATATGGAAATTCGGTGGAAAAAGAAACCGCGATCCGCGTCATTGACAAGGCGTACGAACTTGGCATCAACTCGTTTGACACAGCGAACGTCTACGCGCGCGGGGAAGCGGAAAAAATCGTCGGCGAGGCGCTGCGCAAATATCCGCGCGAATCGTATGTCATCGCGACGAAAGTGTTTTGGCCGATGGGCGACGGCCCGAACGACCGCGGCCTGTCGCGCAAGCATGTGTTTGAGCAGCTCCATGCGAGCTTAAAGCGGCTGCAACTGGATTATGTCGATATCTACTACTGCCACCGCTATGACAAAGAAACGCCGGTCGATGAGACGTTGCGTACGATCGATGATCTCGTCCGCCAAGGAAAAGTGCTGTATGTCGGCGTGAGCGAATGGACGGCCCAGCAAATTCAAGAGGCGCTCGGCGTGGCCGACCGCTACTTGCTCGATCGGATCGTCGTCAATCAGCCGCAATACAACATGTTTCACCGTTATATTGAAAAGGAAGTCATCCCGGTGTGCGAACAAAACGGCATCAGTCAAATCGTCTTTTCGCCGCTCGCCCAAGGGGTGCTGACCGGCAAATACAAACGAGGTCAAGCGTTGCCGGCTGACAGCCGCGCCGCTGATCCAAGAGCGAATACGTTTATCCAAGGATTGCTCAATGACGAAGTGTTAACGAAAGTGGAACAACTCGAAAAAATCGCGGCTGAGCTTGGCATTACGTTGTCCCAGCTTGCCCTCGCTTGGGTGCTGCGCCAGCCGAACGTCGCCAGCGCCTTAATCGGCGCCAGCCGCCCGGAACAAGTCGAAGAGAACGTCAAAGCGGTCGATGTCGTGCTCAGCGAAGATGTGCTCGAGAAAATTGAGGGGATTTTGGCGTAAAAGAGGTGAGGGTGTCCCAAAAGGATCGGGACACCCTTTCTTATTTACTTTTACCGCATATAAGGTATAAAACAAATCATTAAGAAACAATATGTTGTGTTTTGTTTAAGGAAAATTACCCTTTTGGGTCAGCCCCATTTTTTGTCATTGGTACGTGTTTCCCTAGAAGGCTGGTGAAAATCAGCCATTTTTCCTAAATCAACGGTTCTCGAGTGAAGAGAAAGATAGCCTTTTATGGAGCTTTCTAATTTGAGAAATCCCATTGTTGAGCCGTATTTCCTGTTCAATCACCATCCTTCTACAGCATTTCCAAGGAAGGAACAGAAGGATTTTTTCACGCCAACGGCGAACGGTACGGAAAGAGGGAAGAACGAAAGGGGAATGGGGAATGGCGAGTGATTGCAGTGCTTTGCCAACCGTCGTTTGTCGCCAAACGTTGCAAGAAGTCATGCAACGGATGGCGGCTCGTGGGCTTGAGTCGGTGAACGTGATCGATGAGCATGGCCGGACGGTGGGGCGGTGCACGTGGCGGATGATGCTGCGGGCGGCGGCGGATGGGCTCGATCGTTCCATGCCGATAGGGGAAGTATTGATGGCATTTTCCGACAAGTGGGAAACGAAACAGGAAGGCGTCTGCGCTGCAATGCCAATGTCCGAAAGCGATTCCAAAGCAACGAATGAGCTCGAGCGACTGCGGCGTGAGTTGGAGGAAACGCACCGTCTGGCTGAGACGATGAAAACGGTGCTGGATGCGGCGTACGAAGGGGTGGTTGTCGTCGATGAGGGCGGCGTGGTTCGTGAAATCAACCGGGCGTATTGCCAGTTTCTCGGCATTCGCCGGGAAGAAGCGATCGGAAAACATGTGACGGAAGTGATCGAAAACACCCGTCTGCACATTTGTGTTCAATCGGGCATTCCAGAAAGAGGATATATTCAAAAAATTTACGGCCAGCCGATGGTTGTGCACCGCATCCCGATTTGGCGGGACGGCAAGGTGATCGGGGCGATCGGGATGCTTATTTTCCAAGGGGTATCGGAAGTATATGAAATTTTCCGGCGCCTGCAGGAGCTGTCGCGTGAGGCAAGCCGGAAGGAGAAGAAAGAAGCGAAACCACAGGAGACGGCCGCCTCCGCCCCGAAAGGAATCGAGCGGATCATTGGCCGCCACCCGTCGATCGCCGCTGTGAAGCAGATGATTCGTCGGGCGGCGCGCGTGCCGTCGACGGTGCTCATTACCGGTGAAAGCGGAACGGGGAAAGAGGTGGTGGCGCGGGCGATCCATGAAGCTGGGCCGCATGCGGACGGACCGTTTGTCAGCGTGAATTGCGCCGCCATCCCTGAGTCGTTGTTGGAAGCGGAACTGTTCGGCTATGAAGATGGGGCGTTCACCGGTGCGAAAAAAGGGGGCAAGCCCGGCAAGTTTCAACTCGCCCATGGAGGGACGCTGTTTTTGGATGAAATCGGCGATATGCCGCTTGCCATGCAGGCGAAAATTTTGCGCGTCTTGGAAGAAAAGAAAGTGGAAAAAGTCGGCGGACTATACGAAACCAAGGTGGACGTGCGCATTATTGCCGCGACGAACAAGCCGCTCGAGGAGATGGTGCGGAATGGAACCTTTCGCGAAGATTTGTTTTATCGGTTGAATATCATTCGCATTCATCTTCCGCCATTGCGCGAGCGGAAAACGGATATTCCCGCGCTGTTGGCTTACCATATGGATCGGATGTGCCGGCAGTTTGGCGTCGCGTTGAAGTCGTTTACCAAAGAGGCCATGGAAGTGCTTGTCCACTATTCATGGCCGGGGAACGTCCGCGAGCTGGTCAACGTCGTCGAATGGCTGATCAGCATGGTCGAAGGGGAAAAAGTAGAACGCGAACACTTGCCGTCTTACTTGTCGACCGTTCAACCGGCAGCCTCGTCTTTGCCAAACGGTGGTGTGAAGATGGCTGATCGGTGGAAAGAAATGGTCTATCAATCGGAACGTGAGCGCATCGCTGCGGCGCTGGTGGCGGCGGGCGGCAACAAGGCGGAAGCGGCAAGGAGGCTCGGCATTCACCGCTCGACGTTATATGAAAAACTGAAAAAATACGGATTATAGACACAACGGCGGAACAGCCGTTGTTTTTGTTGTGATGTCGGATTAGTGTCTGGTTATTGTATGATAGATGTCTTGTTTGTGTCGGTGATGGCGCTTTTGTTTTGAATCGACTTCCTTGTTGCGGTGCGCTTTGTATGTTGGCACGAAACTTGCTTTCTAAAAGAGGTGAAACCGTTATCCAAATCAGGAGGGGACGCGATGTACGAATTGTTGGTGCCCAGCCGGGTTGTGTATGGGCGCAATACGTTCGCCGAAGTCGGCCCACAGGCAAAAGCGCTCGGGACGAAAGCGCTGATCGTCAGCGACCCGGTGATGGAGAAAATCGGCCTTGTCGCCCGTTGCGAGCAATACTTGCAACAGGTGGGGATGACGTTTGCCAAGTACACAGGGGTTGACACGGAGCCGACGGATGTCCATGTGAAGGAAGCGCTTGACGTCTGCCGGAGCGAGCAGTGCGATGTCATTATCGCTCTTGGCGGCGGCAGCAGCATCGACGCCGCCAAAGCGGTGGCGGTGATGATCACGAACGAAGGAACGATCAGCGACTATGTCGGCAATCAGAAACGGTTTACCGAAAAACCGCTGCCGCTCATTGCTATTCCGACAACAGCCGGAACGGGTTCAGAAGTGACGAAAGTGACGGTCATTATTGATACGAAGACAGACGTCAAAATGATGATTTCCCAGCCGGCGCTCCTTCCGGCCGTGGCGATCGTTGATCCGCTTCTCACCATCTCATGCCCGCCATCCGTTACCGCGGCAACCGGTGTCGATGCGCTTTGTCACGCGATCGAGGCGTATATTTCCCGACGCGCCCATCCGGTGACCGATGTGCTGGCGCTCTCTGCCATTGAGGCGATCATCGGCCATTTGCGCCGGGCGTACGAAAACGGCCAAGACATCGAAGCGCGGGAAAAAATGGCGATCGCCGCCATGAAAGCGGGCATGGCGTTTTCCAACGCCTCGGTGACGCTTGTGCACGGCATGTCGCGGCCGATCGGAGCGCTCTTCCACGTGCCGCACGGCGTGTCCAATGCGATGCTGTTGCCAGGGGTGCTTGAATTCACAAAAGACAGCGCCACAGAACGGTTGGCGGTGATTGCCCAGCTCATCAACCCGCAGCTGAAGGACGTTTCCGATGCCGAAGCGGCCGATGCGCTTGTTGAAGAAGTGAAGCAGCTTTGCCGTGATTTGCACATCCCGAATATGAAAACATGGGGCATTGACAAAGCGGCATTCGACAAAGCGGTCGATAAAATGGCGGCTGATGCGCTGGCGAGCGGCAGTCCAAGCAACAATCCGAAAGTGCCGACCCATGAGGAAATCGTCGCCTTGTACCATTATTGTTATGACTATCAGTACGACACCAAAACCGTAAGTTCGTAAATGAGTCCGACGGCTGGGATGGCGATTGCAGGACGCATGACAGCGACCAGCAGCAAACGGACAGCAAAGAACGCCGCTTTTTGGAAGCGTTCAGCCCGCCGGCCGTTTCCGCGAAAGGAAGCGCTCGTCGATCATCCATAGCCCTTGTGTGCGTTCATGAACCAATCTTTTGAAAGATCGACTAGAAAGGTGGTTTCATCCATGAGTTCCGTGACCGAAACGAAAACATTGAAAAATTTTATCGGCGGCCAATGGGTCGCGTCAACATCCGGAAAAGAAGAAATCGTGCCGAACCCGGCGACAGGAGAAGTGCTGGCGAAAGTGCCGCTCTCTTCGCGCGAGGAGCTTGATGCGGCGGTGACGGCTGCGAAAGAAGCGTTCCGCGAATGGCGCAAAGTGCCCGTTCCGCGCCGCGCCCGCATTTTGTTCCGCTACCAGCAGCTCCTTGTCGAGCATTGGGAGGAGCTTGCCCGCCTTGTGACATTGGAAAACGGCAAAGTGTACGAAGACGCCTACGGCGAAGTGCAACGCGGCATCGAATGCGTCGAATTTGCGGCGGGAATTCCGACGCTTATGATGGGCCAACAGCTGCCGGATATCGCGACCGGCATCGAATCGGGCATGTACCGTTACCCGCTTGGCGTTGTTGCCGGCATTACGCCGTTTAACTTCCCGATGATGGTGCCGTGCTGGATGTTCCCGCTTGCCATCGCCTGCGGCAATACGTTCGTGCTGAAGCCGTCCGAGCGGACGCCGATGCTCGCCAACCGTTTGGCAGAGCTGTTCACCGAAGCCGGCCTGCCTGCAGGAGTGTTGAATATTGTTCACGGAGCGCACGAGGTGGTCAACGGCATCCTGGAGCATAAAGACATTAAAGCCGTCTCGTTCGTCGGCTCGCAGCCGGTCGCCGAGTATGTATACAAAACAGCCGCCGCCCACGGCAAGCGCGTTCAGGCGCTCGCCGGTGCGAAAAACCATTCGATTGTCATGCCGGACGCCGACCTCGATATGGCGGTGACGAACATCATCAACGCCGCGTTCGGTTCGGCGGGCGAGCGGTGCATGGCATGCTCGGTCGTCGTTGCAGTCGGCGATATCGCCGATGAGTTGGTCGAACGGCTCAAAGAAGCCGCCGACCGCATCCAAATTGGCAACGGGCTCGACGAAGGCGTCTTTTTAGGCCCGGTCATCCGCGAGTCGCATAAAGAGCGGACGATCAAATACATCGAAATCGGCGAAAAAGAGGGGGCGCTCCTTGTCCGCGACGGACGCCGCGACTCGGCGACAAGCGGAAAAGGGTACTTCATCGGCCCGACGATTTTCGACCATGTCAAACCGGGCATGACGATTTGGACGGATGAAATTTTCGCCCCGGTTCTGTCCGTCGTCCGCGCCCGCGACTTGGACGAAGCGATTGAGATCGCCAACCGATCGGAATTTGCCAATGGCGCCTGCATCTACACCGACAGCGCCAAAGCGATCCGCCAGTTCCGCGAAGAAATCGACGCCGGCATGCTTGGCGTCAACGTCGCTGTCCCGGCGCCCATGGCGTTCTTCCCGTTCTCGGGCTACAAAAACTCGTTTTACGGCGACCTCCATGCCAACGGCCGCGACGGCGTCGAGTTTTACACGAGAAAGAAAATGGTGACGGCGAGATATTAGTAAAATAGGCTGTAAGAGGGTGTCCCAAAAGGATCGGGACACCCTTTCTTATTACCGTATATAGACAATATGTTGTGTTTTGTTAAGGAAAATTACCCTTTTGGGTCAGTCCCCTTTTTATCACCTCGAACCGAGAAGGCCTCAACTTCCAAGCATGAGCGTAAGTGGGGGATGAACCGGCGTCTTCCACCAACGATCTTCCCCTTGCACCAAAAGAACAAAGGAAGGGCTTCGATTGCGATCTTTTTGAGGAAGCTCAACGGTGGGATGCACAGGGATGGCTTAGCTGACAGCTTACCGTATGTTAGGGTGTTCCCGAGAATCCCCTACTTCTCTACGTGAGCGCGGGTGGGGAGTGTTCAATTGAGTCGGTTTCATTTCCGGCGTATTGAGTATGTAGTAAAAATTTAGGGAATGCTATTCGTTCCGTGACAGCATCCAAAAGGCGCGAAGTGTGATAGAATAAAATAAAAAAGGGTGTGAGTTCAATGGCCATGGACTACTTTCAGGTGAACTTGCCGAAAGAGTTTTTGCCCGCCATTAATGAATTGGAAGGCAACACAGTTGAGGCAAAAATAAAGCTTTCATTGGCGATTGGTTTGTTTGTTGGAAAACAGGTGACGCTGGCGAAAGCGGCTGAATTGGCAGGAAAATCCTTAGGGGAATTTATCGATGTATTGCGTTCGAAGGCGATTCCTTGGATGGAATATACGGAGGAACACATCAAAGATGATTGGGACACGGTGCAAAAATTGAGCAAAGAAAATAGGGATCACAATGAGTAGGGTTACGGTTAATTCTACACCGATTATAGGTCTGTCGATCGTTGGTCAATTGACTCTTTTGTCTGACCTATTTGATGGAGTATATGTTCCGGAAGCTGTCTATCAAGAAATTGTTCATCACCATGCCCCACGCCATTATGGAAAAGAGGAGCTCAAACGATTGGTCAGCGAGGGGGTGTTTCGACTATACCATGTAAAAAATCGCAGCCTTGTTGAAAGTTTATATGGAAAATTCCATGCCGGGGAGTTAGAAGTTATTATTGGAGCGAAAGAACTTGGTGCTCAAGTCGTTGTGATTGATGAGCATGCTGCCAGATCCTTGTCGAAACAATTCCTTTTACGGCCTATCGGTACAATCGGAGTTTTGATTCTGGGAAAGAAAAACAGGAAAATAGCGGAAGTCAAGCCGCTGTTAGACACTTTGCTTGAAAATGGATTTTATCTCTCCCAACGTCTCTATCGAGAGGCGTTGTCGTTGGCAGAAGAAACGCCGTAACCCCGCCCGCCGCGCTCGGCTTTTCCTTTTTAACCCCTGTCAACAACCCCCTTGACAAAATCGCGTTTACTTATCATTGAAGGGCCGGTTGTAAGCGTTTTAAGATAAAGATACAGTCAAGCAAAAGGAGGAGCGACGTTATGACGCATACAACCGGAAACGAAACAGGCTTCCGCGTGAAGATTCAGCGGTTTGGCAGTTATTTGAGCGGCATGATTATGCCGAATATCGGGGCGTTTATCGCCTGGGGGCTGATTACCGCCCTATTTATCCCGACGGGCTGGTGGCCGAACGAGACGTTTGCGAAGCTCGTCGGGCCAATGATTACGTATTTGCTGCCGCTGTTGATTGGCTATACGGGCGGCAAAATGGTGTACGACGTCCGCGGCGGTGTCGTCGGGGCGACGGCGACGATGGGCGTGGTCGTCGGTTCGGACATCCCGATGTTTTTAGGTGCGATGATCATGGGGCCGCTTGGCGGTTATGTGATCAAAAAAGTGGATGGATTGTTCCAAGGGAAAGTCAAGCAAGGATTCGAGATGCTTGTCAACAACTTTTCGGCCGGGATCGTCGGCGGCGTGTTGACGCTCCTTGCCTTTAAAGGAGTCGGCCCGGTCATCTCGCTCATCAGCAAAACATTAGCAGCGGGAGTGGAAAAAATCATTGACTGGCATTTGTTGCCGCTGGCGAACTTGTTCATCGAGCCAGGGAAAGTGCTGTTCTTGAACAATGCGATCAACCACGGCATTTTAAGCCCGCTTGGCGTCGAGCAGGCGGCGAAAACGGGAAAATCGATCTTGTTCCTGCTCGAGACGAACCCAGGTCCAGGACTTGGCATTTTGCTCGCGTATTGGCTGTTTGGCAAGGGGATGGCGAAACAGTCGGCACCAGGGGCTGTGATTATCCACTTCTTAGGCGGGATTCATGAAATTTACTTCCCATACATTCTCATGCGTCCGGTCTTGATTTTAGCGGCGATGGCGGGCGGCGTGAGCGGGGTGTTCACGTTTACCATCCTCAACGCCGGGCTTGTGGCCGTGCCGTCGCCGGGAAGCATTTTCGCCTTGCTGGCGATGACGCCAAAAGGGAATTACTTTGGCGTGCTAGCCGGCGTGTTCGTCGCCGCTGCGGTATCGTTCCTCGTCGCGTCGGTGTTCTTGAAATCGGCGAAACAAAACGAAGAGGAAGAAGACTTGGCCAAGGCGGCAGAAAAAATGCAACAGTTAAAGGGGAAACAAAGCCAAGTGGCGGCCGCGTTGCAGCAACAAGAGGAAGTGGCAGCGGCGGTGGCGGAACAGGCCGTCCCTGCACGGGTCAAAAGAATTGTCTTTGCGTGTGACGCCGGAATGGGCTCGAGCGCGATGGGAGCATCGATTTTGCGCAACAAAGTACAAAAGGCCGGGCTCGATATCGAAGTGACGAATACAGCGATCAACCAGCTTCCGGCCGACGCCGACATCGTCGTTACCCACCAAAACTTAACCGACCGGGCGAAAGCAAAATTGCCGAACGCCTACCACGTATCGGTTGAAAACTTCTTAAACAGCCCGAAATACGATGAGTTGATTGAACAATTGAAAAAGAATGCGTAAATCGGCATGAAGCGCAGGGGAATGGCGTTCCCCCTGCGTTTTGTTTTGCGGAATCCGGCTGTTTCGGTGGGGCAGCCAGCGGGTTTCGTTTGGTGCCGAAACAGGAACTGTGAATGTGAAATTAAAATCTGTCAACAATAACAATGACGAAAACGAAACATCTATTCATTGTCAAACAAAGAAAAAAGCCCTTACAATAAGAGATGAAGAACCGATTGGCCAATTTAAACCTGTCAACAATACGATCGAAGATGGGAGGTGAACGGCGATGTACGTATCGGCAAGGGAGCGGAAGCTGCTTGAGCGTTTGTTGGCAAGCGACCGTGATTTGACCGTCGGCGAACTGGCCGAGGAGCTGAATGTCAGCGCCCGTACGGTTCACCGCGATTTGCAAGGGCTCGAATCGGTGTTGCGTCGTTACGGGCTGGAGTTGGTGAAAAAGGCAGGAGTCGGCGTTCGGCTCATCGGAAGGGAAGAAAACAAACAGGCGCTGGCCGCAGAGCTGTTTCGCCTTTCTCATCATGAATACACCCCCGAAGAGCGGCAACTCATGATTTTAATTGCGCTGTTGGAAGCCAACGAGCCAGTGAAACTCGTCACATTGGCCCATGACTTGAACGTCACGGTCGCCACTGTCAGCTTTGATTTGGACAAATTGGAACAAACAATCGAGACGTATGGACTTTCGCTCATCCGCAAGCGTGGATACGGGGTGGAACTGGCCGGTTCAGAATCGGCGAAACGGCGCTTGATGAGCGATTTGTTGTTCCGCCATGTGAATGAACACGAATTTTTGGCGCTCATGAAAGAGACGATCCAAAGGCGCGCTGACGAACCGCTTGATACGATGGCGGAAAAACTGCTCGGGTTCATCGACCGGAAAAAGCTTGCCATCATTGAGCAGCAAATCGAGCAAGTGAAAGAAACGCTCCCGTTTCCGATGGCCGATAGCTCGTACATCGCCTTTGTCGTCCATTTGGCTCTAGCGATCGAGCGCATCAAGCGGGGAGAAGCGATCCACTTCGATCCGCGGGATTTGCAGACGCTTCAAGCGACGAACGAATACGAAATCGCTCGCGTGCTCGCCGAATCGTTGGAAAAAGTCTTTGGCGTTGCCATCCCCAGCGAGGAGATCGGCTATATGACGATGCACTTGATGGGAGCGAAATGGCGCAGCCGCCAAGGGACGATGATGGAGGAGGCAAGTTTGGCGGTTGGCATGAAAGCGCAGCAACTCATCCGCTTTGTCAGCCGCGAACTTGGCGTCGATTTGTCCGCCGACCGCACGCTGTATGAAGATTTGGTCGTCCACTTGAAGCCAGCCCTGTACCGCTTGGAGCACGGGATGGGGGTATCCAATCCGCTGCTTGAGCAAATTAAGCGGGACTATGCGGAGCTGTTCGCCATTGTCGCAGAAGGGGCAAAGCAACTGTTTGGCAACGTCCCGATGCCTGAGGAGGAGATCGGCTATTTAGTGCTCCATTTTGCCTCCGCGCTCATGCGGGAGAAAAAAGGCTGGCGGGTGCTCGTCATTTGTTCGAGCGGGCTTGGGACGGCGAAAATTTTAGCGACGAGGCTGAAAAAAGAGATTCCGGACATTGTTTCGCTGGAACAAGCGTCCGTGTTTGAATGGAAAGAGAAAGATGCAAGCGCGTATGACCTTGTCGTCTCGACCGTGCCGCTGGCCGATGAAGGCGGCCCATACTTCACCGTCAGCCCGATGCTGACGGAAGAGGAAGCGCGGGTGATTCGTGAATTTTTAGAGCGAAAATCGGCCGCTGAAAAGCGGATGAGGAAAGAGTCAATCGCACAGAGAAACAGGCCAGCGCTCGAGGCGATGAAGGCGGTTCGGCGCATCAGCGAGACGGTCGTCCACCTGTTGGACGGTTTTTCCCTCGAGGTGGTCAAGAGGCGCTCTGTTCATGAACTATTGACGGACGCGTGCCGCCGCCTCGAACGAAGCGGCGTCATCGTCGATGCCGATGTCGTCATCGAGGAGCTGCGGCGCCGCGAGTCGCTTGGCGGGCTTGGCGTCCCTGGCACCACATTGGCGCTGTACCACGCTCGAAGCTTCGCGGTTCTTCGCCCATCTCTGACGATGTACCGGCTTGATGCGCCGCAAACGGTGCCCGGCATGGACGGGGAGCCGATGGAGATCAACACGGTTGTGCTGCTGCTCGGGCCGTCAGATGCCGATAAGGAGATGCTCGCTGTGTTAAGCGAGGTCAGCTCCTTGCTCGTGAAGGATGAGCAAAGCCTTGCCGTTTTGGCGCATGGCGGCGAGGAAGAAGTGTATTCACTTGTCAGCGCCCATTTGGAGCAATTTTTTGATCATTACTGGACATCAATGAAGGAGTGAAAACGATGGTAACCCATTCGATTTTAAACAAAGAAAACATTGTGCTAAATGCCCAACCCAAAACGAAAGAAGAGGCGATCCGTCTCGCCGGCGAGGTGTTGGTTAAGCAAGGATATGTCGCCCCGGCATATGTTGATGCGATGCTTGAACGGGAAGAACTGACATCAACGTATATCGGCAACAACGTCGCCATTCCGCACGGAACGGAAGCGGCAAAAGCGCTCGTGAAACAGTCCGGCATTTCGATCGTGCAAGTTCCAGGCGGCGTCGATTTTGGCGGCGGCAACATGGCCACGATCGTGATCGGCATTGCCGGTAAAGACGGCGAACATTTGGACATTCTCTCCCAACTCGCGCTTGTGTGTGCGGAAGCGGATCATGTAGAAGCAATGGCGAACGCCAAAACAGAAGAAGAAATTCTTGCGCTGCTCCATGAGGTGAACGGCTGATGCGGGCCGTCCACTTTGGCGCCGGCAACATCGGCCGCGGCTTTATCGGCAGTCTGCTGGCGGCGTCGGGATATGACGTCGTGTTCGTTGATGTCAATGGACAAATCGTCCGTTTGCTGAAAGAGCGGGGGGAGTATCGCGTCATTGTCGCCGGCGAGCAGCGAGAAGAACAATGGGTGCGCGGCGTCTCGGCGTTGAACAGCCAAACAGAGCGGGAGCAAGTCATCGCGGCGATCGCCGCCGCTGATTTGGTCACGACCGCCGTCGGCCCGCACATTTTGCCGGCCATCGCCCCGGTCATCGCCGCCGGGCTCAAGCAGCGGCTGGCCGCCCGGCAAGCTCCGCTTCATGTCATTGCGTGCGAAAATATGATCGGCGGCACGGAGACGTTGAAGCAGCACGTGTTTGCCCATCTTTCCGAAGCCGAACAACAGCTGGCGGGCGAGTCGGTCGGCTTTCTCAACTGCGCGGTTGACCGCATCGTGCCAAACCAAACGAACGATGATCCGCTGGCGGTGACGGTCGAGCCGTTTTTCGAATGGGCGATTGAAACGCGCAACGTCATCGGCGCGGTTCCGCCGATTCAAGGAGCGCATTTTGTCGCTGACTTAGGGCCGTATATTGAACGAAAGTTATTTACTGTCAACACCGGCCATGCCCTTGCCGCCTACTTAGGCTACCTCAAGCAATACGAAACCGTGCAAGACGCGATGAAAGACAGCGCCATTCGGGCGGATGTCGAACAGGCGCTCAGCGAATCCGGAGCGGTGTTGGTGAAAAAGCACGGTTGGAAGGCAGATGAGCACCGCGCGTATATCGAGACGACGATCGGGCGCTTCATGAACCCGGCGCTGTCCGACGACATCATCCGTGTCGCCCGCTCGCCGATCCGCAAACTTGGGCCGAACGACCGCCTCGTCGCGCCAGCCGTGCAATATTGCGCCTTATTCGGCAACGCCCCGCAAGGCTTGGCTAAAGGAATCGCCGCCCTCCTGCGGTTCGATGATGCCCGCGATGCGGAAGCCGCTGCCCTTCAACAAACAATCGCCCAGCACGGGATCGAAGGCGCGCTTCGGCAATATGCAGGCCTTGAGAGTGGGCACCCGCTTGTGGCGGCGGTGAAGGACGAGTACGGAAGAATGAAGAAAAACAAAAACTGACCGTCTTGCAAATGTCGTCGACCTCCAATCGTGCAAAAATCCCGGGGGATCGACGACAATGTTTTTTGCGTCAAAATCCTACAGCCAACACTGCTGAACGATATTGACAGAATTTTTGAAACGTGATATTCTGAAAACAGCTCAGAGAGAAAAAGCTTGATTTGATGCGTATGGTTTGGGGTTTTTATCGTACCTATGAGGGATTGAAACTTCGACCGGTGCTGTCGGCATAGTGTAAACGAGGACTTGTTTTTATCGTACCTATGAGGGATTGAAACGCAAGTAACCGATTTATAACTGGCTCGACTTCTTCGTTTTTATCGTACCTATGAGGGATTGAAACTACACTCCTTTTATATTTTGTTTAAAAGTAATAATGTTTTTATCGTACCTATGAGGGATTGAAACTTCTTTTTACTCTTTCTGTTTCAAAATAACCATCGATGTGTTTTTATCGTACCTATGAGGGATTGAAACACCGCTTGGGCGGTGGAAACCGACACATTAAGCCGCTTGTTTTTATCGTACCTATGAGGGATTGAAACTTTTCGCGTTTGCAGCGTCTAAATGGTATAGTATCGGGGTTTTTATCGTACCTATGAGGGATTGAAACCGGTGATACGGTAAAAATCAATAACATTGGCCGGATTGTTTTTATCGTACCTATGAGGGATTGAAACAATAATTTGCATGAGTTCCTCATAAGTCAGTTCATGTTTTTATCGTACCTATGAGGGATTGAAACTTTCGTCAAACCACTCATGGATCGCAAGATAATCCTCGTTTTTATCGTACCTATGAGGGATTGAAACCATAAGTAGTTAAATAAAACCCATAGCCGGCTTTTGTTTTTATCGTACCTGCGTGGGACTAAAGCACTATACAGTACAGCACAACTTTTTCTGTTCCCCATGCAGGATTTTCACCCCCTGTTTGCGAATGGATAGAATCGAACACGTTCAAAGAGGGGTGATCGAATGGCCATTGACCATGACCGATTGTTCAAAGAGCTGATTCAAACGTTCTTCGAAGAGTTTCTTCTCCTCTTTTTCCCCGACATCCACGAGCATATCGATTTCCGCCATTTGTCCTTTTTGTCCGAAGAACTGTTTACCGATGTCACGGCAGGCGAAAAATACCGCGTCGATCTATTGGTCGAGACGAAGCTGAAAGGGGAAGACGGGCTGATCATCGTTCATGTGGAGAATCAAAGCTACGTGCAACCATCGTTTCCAGAGCGCATGTTTATCTATTTCAGCCGTTTGTTTGAAAAATACCGCACCCGCATCGTTCCGATCGCTGTCTTCAGCTATGAGGCCCTTCGCGAGGAACCGTCCGTGTTCTCAATCGAGTTTCCCTTTGGCGACGTGCTGCAGTTTCGCTTTTTCCCCGTGGAGCTGCGCAAGAAACATTGGCGGGACTACATCCGGCATGACAATCCGATTGCGGCTGCCCTTCTTGGCAAAATGGGGTATACTGAAAGTGAGAAAGTCGAGTTGAAAAAAGAGTTTTTGCGCATGTTGGTGCGATTGGAGCTGGATGAAGCGAGGCAGCGGCTGCTCTTGGGCTTTTTTGAAACATATGTGAAGTTGTCGGAGGAGGAAGAGCAACAACTACAAAGAGAGGTGAGGGCGATGGAAACGAAAGAAAAAGAGCAAGTGTTGGAGCTGATCATTTCCTATGAGCAAAAGGGAAGGAAACAGGGGATAAAACAGGGAATGAAACAGCTGATCCGCAACATGGCGCGCAAAGGAATGAAGGCGGAAGACATTGCTAGGTTGGTGGATCTTCCAGAGGAAGATGTTTGGGAATTGCTTGAAGAGTAGGGGAATCCAATACAAAAGGTGGGCATCTAACGAGGACAGTTGGCGGTGGCAAAAGAGGTAGAGGAAATCACTGATTCGTAAGTGATCGATTGTAGAAAACGGGCTCTTCACCACAAAGTGTACTTGACAAAGAAAGGCGATTATGATAGAGAAAATCAAAACAGCATTTTTCCTTTTTATACCACACATCTCTTTGAGCAACATTGCTATCATGTTTGTCTTTAAAAGTCAAGTACATCTTTTGGTGATGAACCAGAAAACGGATGATCGTCCGGTCACATGAAAGAGGAGGAACGAACGTCAGAAAGTATGCACTGTACCAACGTTTTATGTACCGTCGGCCTTGAAGGCTGGCGGTCTTTTTTTGTTATGGGGCTCCGGCGTTCCGCTAGGCGTCTTGGCCATATGAGATCATGTCGGCTATATGTCCATGAACAAAATGCACAAAATTCATTTTATTTTCAAAAACTTCACGTTCACCCTGGGGCATGGTAAGGTTGAGTTTGAAAACGTTATCAAAAAACAAGGGGGCAAGGGAGAAATGAAGAAAACGAAATGGTGGGGATTGCTCGCCGCAGGGATGATGACACTGGCTTTGGCGGCCTGTGGGGGCAATGAATCGGCGGGGTCGAAATCGTCCGGTTCAAACTCTGGCTCATCGGCCTCAAACTATCCGACGAAGCCGATTACGATTGTTGCTCCGTCTGGGGCGGGCGGCGGTTGGGATTTAACGGCCCGCGCCATTACGAAAGTGCTCGATGAGACGGGGCTCGTCAAACAAACGATGACGGTCGAAAACAAACCGGGCGGCGGCGGGGCGGTCTTTATGGCTGAGTACGCCACCCAGGATGTCAAAAACGATTACAAACTGTTTGTCAACTCGCCGCCGATTATCATCAACAATCTGAAAAAAGAAGGGAACAGCCCGTTCGGCTACAAAGACACAACCCCGCTCGCCCAGTTGACAAAAGACTTTGGCGCGATTGTCGTGAAAGCAGATTCCAAATTTCAGTCGTTGACCCAATTGCTCGATGCCATTAAACAGGACCCGAAATCGGTCACTGTCGCTGGAGGGTCGGCGCCAGGGTCGATGGACCACTTAGTGGCGATTTTGCCGATCTATAAGTCGGGCATCGATCCAAAATCAGTCAAGTATGTTTCGTACGATGGCGGCGGAGAAGCGATGGCGGCGCTGCTTGGCGGCAATGCGGATGTGATTGCGACGGATGCGTCTTCGGTTGGCGAATATTTGAAAGCCGGCAAAGTGCGGGTGTTGGCGGTTTCGGCTCCAGAACGCCTCGGCGGAGTGCTGAAAGACGTGCCGACGATGAAAGAGCTTGGCGTTGATGCCGAGTTTACGATTTGGCGCGGCGTGTTCGGGCCGAAGGAAATGTCTTCGGAAGCAAAAGCGTTTTGGGAAGAGACATTGAAAAAGCTGTCTGAGCATGAAAAATGGAAAGAAGAGCTGCAAAAGCAAGGTTGGGAGGCAGAGTACCGCAATTCGGAAGAGTTTACGAAATTTTTGCAAGAGCAAGAGCAGCAAGTCGGCGACCTGCTGAAATCGCTTGGCATGCATAAATAAAACGAGGGGGAAGAACATTCTTCCCCTTTTTCGTAAAGAACAGGAGGCAGAGCGATGAACAAAACGGCTGACCGGATCGCGGCGGTGGCGTTTTTGGCTGTGGGCGCCTTGTTTATGGTGGAAAGTTTGCGCATATCGAAAAGCGCCTACGGCAGCGCTGTCGGGCCGAATGTGTTTCCGTTTTTGCTTGGACTTGTGTTGGTTCTCTTAAGCATCAAGTTGTTGTTGGAGACGAGACGTTATTCAGAGGCGACAAGTGAGAAACCGCCGCGGCAATATAAAAAGTTTCTTGTCATTTTCATCGCCGCCATTTTCTATGCGGCGTTGCTTGAAACGGTTGGATATGTGATCACGACATTTCTCTTTCTTGTCATCGGCTTTCAAACGATGGAAAAAGGGGCGCTGTGGAAATCGATCGCCATTGCGGCTGGCTTTTCCCTCGGTGTCTATGGCCTTTATGTGAAACTGCTGCAAGGAACATTGCCGAGCTGGCCGATTTGGTTCCAATGAAAGGAGGGGCATCATGAGCACACTATCGTTTTTGCTTGACGGATTTCAGACGGCGCTTCAGCCGCATAACTTGCTGTTTGCGTTTATCGGGGTGTTGATCGGCACGGCGGTCGGCGTGCTTCCTGGGATCGGGCCGATGAGCGGGGTGGCGCTGCTCATTCCGGTGACGGCGTCGATGACATCGGGCTTGAGTCCCGAACAGGCGGCCGCCAGTTCGATCATTTTGTTGGCCGGCGTCTATTACGGGGCGATGTACGGCGGTTCGACGACATCGATCTTGCTCAATACGCCAGGGGAATCGTCATCTGTGGTGACGACGCTGGACGGCTATCAAATGGCGCGGCAAGGCCGGGCCGGGGCGGCGCTGGCGATTGCGGCGATCGGTTCGTTTGTGGCGGGGATTGTGTCGCTCATCGGTCTTGTATTATTAGCGGAGCCGCTGTCCAATGTCGCCTTGAAGTTCGGTCCGGCGGAGTATTTTTCGCTTATGCTGCTGGGGCTCGCCGCGGTGAGCGGCCTTGCCGGCAAATCGATGACGAAAGCGTGGATCATGACGGTGTTCGGCTTGTTGCTTTCCACGATCGGGCTCGACAACGTCTCTGGCGTCGCACGCTTCACGTACAATATTTCCTATTTGTATGGGGGGCTGGAGTTTTTAACCGTAGCGGTGGGATTGTTTGCGTTGGGGGAAGTATTCAAGTCGATTCTCCACGACGAAATGAACAGCGGGGAAATTGCGAAAATTGGCCGCGTGTTGCCGACGAAAGCGGACTTGAAAGAAAGCGCCGGACCGATCGCCCGCGGGTCGCTGCTCGGGTTTTTCATCGGCGTATTGCCGGGAGCCGGTGCGACATTGGCCTCGTTTTTCTCCTATATTCTTGAAAAGAAAATCAGCAAACATCCAGAAAAATTCGGCCAAGGGACGATCGCCGGCGTCGCGGCGCCCGAGTCGGCGAACAACGGTGCGTCTGGAGGCGCGATGATTCCGCTGTTGACGCTCGGGATTCCGGGGTCCGGGACGACGGCCATTTTGATGGGAGCGCTCATTATGTACAACGTCCAGCCGGGTCCGCTGTTGTTTGATGAACATCCGGCTGTCGCCTGGGGATTGATTGCGAGCATGTTTATCGGAAATGTGATGTTGTTAATTCTCAACATGCCGCTTGTGAAACTATTTGCGAAAATCATCCAAACACCGACGAAGTATTTGTTGCCGCTCATTATTGCCATCTCTGTATTCGGCGTGTATGCGGTGCAAGTGACGACGTTTGATGTGTTTCTGTTGTTGGCATTTGGCTTGCTCGGCTATTGGCTTGCGGAACACGACTATCCGCTTGCCCCGCTTGTGCTGGGGCTTGTGTTGGGGCCGATGATCGAAAACAATATGCGCCGGGCGTTGACGGCATCCAACGGGGACTATCTCGTTTTCGTTGAAAAGCCGATTTCGCTTGTCTTGTTGGTCATCGCCTTGTTGTGGATTGCCGTGCCGTTTTTCATGAAATTACGAGGAAAAACCGTCATTGTCAATGAAGATATGTAATAATAGAAAGAAAGGCTTTCTTCCTTAAGTTGGAGGATGGTCTTTCTTTTCATTTTTCTGTTTGGGGGACAGCACGATGAAACTGCAAACACGGTTGATGATGATCATTTGTTCGCTGCTTTTGTTTGTCATCGTGTTTCTTACGTTTTTATTCCAACATATGTTCGCGGAGACTATCAAACAACAAATCGGCATGCGAGCGCTGAATGTGGCGGAAACCGTCGCGTCCACTCCGCTCGTGCGCGAGGCGTTCCGCGACCCCGATCCGTCCGTGCGCTTGCAGCCGTTTGCGGAGCACATCCGCCAAAAGACAGGGGCGGAATACGTCGTCATCGGCAACCGCCAAGGAATCCGCTATGCTCACCCGCTGCCGGATCGGATCGGCAAACCGATGGTCGGGGGCGACAACGGTGAGGTGCTTAAAGGCAAGGCCATTATTTCAGAGGCGGTCGGTTCACTCGGTCCGGCAATCCGCGGAAAAGCGCCGGTTTTGGATGAAAACGGACATGTGATCGGCATTGTTTCGGTCGGTTTTTTGCTAGAGGATATTCGACAAACGGTGTGGTCATATAGCCTGAAGATTTTTCTCTTCTCTGTTCTTGCCCTTTTGCTCGGAGCGGTGGGGGCCATGGCGATCGCCAAGGCGGTGAAGAAATCGATTCATGGCCTTGAACCGGAAGAAATCGGTTTGCTCTACCAAGAAAAGCAAGCGATTTTAGAGGCGATTCGCGAAGGAATTGTGGCCATCAATCAAGAGGGAACGATTACAATGGTCAACCGAACGGCACTGAAGCTGCTTGGGTATGAGAACGAACGCGATGTGCTGGGAATGCCGATCTTGCAGCTTATTCCCCACTCGAGGCTGCCTGAAGTCATTCGGACGGGGCAGGCGGAATTTGACGATGAAATGGCGTTAGGTGAAGAAACGGTCATTGCCAATCGCATTCCGATTAAAGATAAAGCGGACCGCGTGATCGGGGCGGTGTCGACGTTTCGCAATAAATCAGAACTGTATCGCCTGACAAAAGAGCTGTCACAGCTGCGAAGTTATGCCGATGCTTTGCGCGCGCAAACGCACGAGTTTTCCAATAAGCTGTATTTGATCTCCGGTCTGATTCAACTGGAATCGTATGAGGAAGCGCTTGAACTGATCGCCAAAGAAACCGACTTGCAACAAAACATCGTCCGGTTTGTCATGAAAGAAATTCCAGATCCGATCATCGGCGGTCTGCTGATCGGCAAGTTCAATCGCGCCAACGAGCTGAAAATTGTGTTTGAAATTGATCGGGAAAGCAGTTTCCGTGATGTGCCGTCATGGATGGACCGGGACCATCTGGTAACCATTATTGGGAATGTCGTAGATAACGCCATGGAAGCCGTTCTCCATAACGGAAAGGAAGAGAAACGGGTGGCCGTTTTTTTGACTGACCTTGGCGATGATTTAATTATTGAGGTTGAGGATAACGGATTAGGCATTGACCCAGCTGTAGCGGAACGGATCTACGAGCGCGGCTTTTCAACGAAGGCGGCCGGAGGGCGGGGGTATGGGCTTGATCTAGTGAACCGGGCGTTGACAATGCTCGGGGGGCAAATGACGCATCGATCGGAGCAAGGAGCAGGCACGGTATTTACCATCATGATCCCAAAGCGGCCAGCCCATGTCGGGCGGCAGGACCGCCAAGGCTAGAAGGAGGGAACCGATGTTGCCGATTCGTGTACTGATTATTGAAGACGACCGTCGCATTGCGGAAATCAATCGGCGCTTTGTCGAGAAAGTGAACGGTTATGAAGTGGTCGGCATCGCCACGAACGCTGAAGAGGCAAGGGAATTGACGGAGGTGTTGCGGCCAGACATGTTGTTGCTTGACGTCTATTTTCCCGATATGAACGGCCTTTCGTTTTTGAAATGGGTGCGAGAGCGTTTTTCCGATATCGATATTATTATGATCACCGCAGCACGAGAAGTGGAGGCGCTGAAGCAAGCGCTGCATGGCGGAGTGTTTGATTACATTATCAAGCCGATTATGTTTGACCGTTTTGCGGAAACGTTAAATCGATACAAGGAGTATTATGACAAAATGCAACGGTGGGTGAAAGAGAAAGAGTGGATTGGCCAAGAAGATGTTGATGCATTAATTGGAAGAGAAGAGTCCGTTAAGGACCAGCCCATGTTGCCTAAAGGCATTCAGCCATTGACCCTAGAAAAAGTGTTGGCGGTTGTGAGACAGTGCCCGGAAGGCATCACCGCTGAAGAAGTGGGGCGGCAAATCGGAACCAGCCGGACGACGGCCCGCCGTTACTTGGAGTATCTCGTCTCTGTCGGCCAGGTGACGGCCGATATTGCCTATGGATCCGTTGGGCGGCCGGAACGAGTTTACAAGAAGAAAATGTAGATATGGATTTTCAAAAATGAAACATGCATTATATGGATAAAGAAAGAGAGGAGAGCGTCTTGGCTGTTTTTAGCGGCATTTTATTGCAAGTGATGGTTCCGATGTTATTGATTGTCGGCTTGGGGGCAGGGCTTCACCGCTTCTTTCATCTTGACCTCAATACGTTATCCAAATTGAACATGTACGTCCTGCTGCCGGCAGTCGCATTCATCAACGTGTATGACAGTGAGTTGGATGGAAAAGTGTTGGCGGCCATCTTAGAATTTCTCTTGTTGCAAAACAGCGGACTGATCGTTTTGAGTATGATGATGGCCAAGTTATTCAAATTGGAACGGAGTTTGTCAGCCGTATTTCAAAACACCATTGTGTTGAACAACTCAGGTAATTTCGGCATCCCGGTCAGTCAGCTTGTATTTCATCAACATCCGCTCGGGGCGACGATTCAAATTATGGTGACGATCTTTCAAAATTTCTTGACGAATACATATGGGGTATACCAGTTTGTATCCGGGAATGGAAAAAGAGGGAAATGGACTGCGGAGATATGGAAAAATCCCGTTCTTCACGCGCTGTTGCTTGGCGTAGTTTGTCGATGGCTTCATATCCCCATCCCATCATTTTTATGGGCGCCGCTTCAGCGGGTCGCCGATGCGTTTTTAGCCATCGCTCTCTTTACGTTGGGAGCGCAAATCGCCTACGCCCGTTTTACTGCCTTGCCGCCGCTTGTGTATGTGAGTGTGTTCGGGCGCTTGATTTTGTCGCCGCTGTTGGCTGCGTCTTTGATCTTTCTATTAGGAATGGATGGCGTGACGGCTCAGGCATTGCTCATTGCCAGTTCCTATCCGTGCTCGCGCAATACGGCGCTGTATGCACTCGAGTATGACTGCCACCCAGATTATGCCGCCCAGGCGGTGTTGGTGTCGACCTTGTTGAGCGCCATTACCGTGACAGGCGCAGTATATGCGGCCCGCCTGCTGTTTCCAATTGGCGGATGAAAGCGGGGCAAGCTGTCGTCGATCCCCAATCGTGCAAAAACCCCGGGGGATCGACGACAATGTCTTTTCGCGTCAAAATCCTACAACCAACACGGCTGAACAGTATTGACAGAATTTTTGAAACGTGTTATTCTGAAAACAGCCAAAAGGGGAAAAGCTTGATTTTACGCACATGGTTTGGGGTTTTTATCGTACCTATGAGGGATTGAAACTATTTCCGAGAAACTACAACCTACTACTATCGTCGGTGTTTTTATCGTACCTATGAGGGATTGAAACACGAAGAACACATCGAAGCAGCGAAGCAATTTGTCGGGTTTTTATCGTACCTATGAGGGATTGAAACCCATCACCGTTTACCGCAAGACGTTCCCGCGCGAGCGTTTTTATCGTACCTATGAGGGATTGAAACTGATCACTCCTTTCTATGTGCCTAAAGTTTATTGTAGTTTTTATCGTACCTATGAGGGATTGAAACAAGTCAAGGTCATAGATTCCTGGAACCGCTACGAACGTTTTTATCGTACCTATGAGGGATTGAAACCATCACAAGGGAAGGAAGAAATGACTTGATGAAGTATGTTTTTATCGTACCTATGAGGGATTGAAACCCGTTAAGCCCACGCTTCACTTCGATACTGATTGGGTTTTTATCGTACCTATGAGGGATTGAAACGTGACTTTCTGGGGCTTTTCCCCGCTCCCCTCCGGGCTTGGTTTTTATCGTACCTATGAGGGATTGAAACTCCCAGAAGGGGATATATACCGCTTGATCATTAAGGTTTTTATCGTACCTATGAGGGATTGAAACATTCATAAATTTCATCGATTGGAAAGAGTTCATAAGTTTTTATCGTACCTATGAGGGATTGAAACCATTTTGACTAATAAATAAGCGTAGAAAGGTTCTTTGTTTTTATCGTACCTATGAGGGATTGAAACAAAATCGTGTACCGATGGAACCCGTCAACGATGATGAACGTTTTTATCGTACCTACGAGGAACTGAAACTAGAGGAACTGAAACTATTCCTCGCCTCAGCTGAACCGTTGCTGGGTTCCGCTTGTTTTACGGCTCCACATAGGAAAAGGACAAATGGCACATGCCAAAAAAACGCGGGGGGAAACAAGAAGGAATTCGGCCGCGAAGGGCGAATACAGTACGGTGAATCCGACATTGCCGGGAGGGAAAACGTGGCTAGGAAGCGAATCGATCATGACCGGTTGTTCAAAGAGCTGCTGTCGACATTTTTTGAGGAGTTTTTGCTTCTTTTCTTTCCCGATGTGTACGAGTACATTGACGTTCACCATCTCTCTTTCCTCTCCGAGGAACTGTTCACCGATGTGACGGCCGGAGAGAAGCACCGCGTCGACTTGTTGGTCGAAACAAAGGTAAAAGGGGAAGACGGGCTCGTCATTGTCCATGTCGAGCATCAAAGCTACACCCAGCGGACCTTCCCCGAGCGAATGTTCCTCTACTTCAGCCGCTTGTTTCAAAAATACCGCCGCCGTATTCTCCCGATTGCCATCTTCAGTTATGACGAACAATACGATGAGCCTTCCTCATGGGTCATGCAGTTTCCGTTTTTGACCGTTCTTGACTTCCGCTTTTTGACGGTGGAGCTATGCAAACTGCCGTGGCGCGCGTACATCCGCCATGCCAACCCTGTCGCCGCTGCCTTGCTAAGCAAAATGGGGTATAATGAAGATGAGAAAGTCGACGTGAAAAAGGAATTTTTGCGCATGCTCGTCCGCCTCGAGCTGGATGAAGCGAAACAGCGGCTGTTGTTCGGTTTTTTCGAGACGTATTTGCGGCTATCCGAAGAGGAGGAAGCGAAACTGCGAAACGAGGTGAGCCAAATGGAAACGAAGGAAGCAAAGCGTGTGATGGAGCTCATCGTCTCATACGAACAGCGGGGGATGGAAAAGGGAATCCAACAAGGAATCGAACAGGGGATGAAGCAAGGACGCCAACAAGGGATCGAGGAAGGGAAGCTCGACGTGGTGAAGAGAATGCTGGCGAAAGGGTACGATGTCGACACGATTCACGAACTGACTGGGCTGCCGGTCGAGACGATTGAAAAGGTGAGGCAGTAAGTCGGATGCCCCCTGGCTAGAGCGAACGTCGCCGCCCGCAATGGCGTCAAATCCCTCATAAAGGGCGGCGGCCGTCTTGTTAGAGCCTTCGGACGTTTCGTTCCCAGGGGAGGTTTTTGGAAACGCCGTGTTTTGGGAACTTTTTCGATTTATGAACGGCGTTTTTCTTTTATGATCAGTCTTCTAATTTTTTACCGTTTTCTCACGAATTTAAAAACCATAAAAACAGCTAAAATAACGACACCTATAAAAAGGTAGCCTAAAATAGACGTAATGGTGGTCAGCATGTCCCATTCTCCTTTTTGTTAATTGGTACCGGTATACAATTGTGCTTGTGAAGCTCTAATAAACTCATTATGTTCTTCTGCGGCTTTCACAGATGTTTCAGAAACGCCAAACGATAATGTAGAAAATACTAAAACAAACGACAGGATCATAAAAATTTTCCTCAAAAAAATCACTCCCCTCTAGAAGGCTGGTGATTTAGTGAAAAGTCGCAGAAAACGGATTTCCTTCTCAAATTGAGAAATCCTTTAAAATCAACGCTTTTCGTTCATCCAAAAGCAACTGATTCAGCGAAATCGGTTGTTTTTCACTAGCCTCCTAGAAATGTTTCTTTTTCGGTATAAGACCTCCTAAATCCCTGTCTTAGAGTGTGCATTTTTCAACGATCTTCTATATATTTACATTTCTAATACAATTATAATTTTATTGGAAATTTGGAAAAGAAGGAATTTTATGACCATATTAAAAATAGGTATTTGTTCATAAAAATGAATCAATGCATTGCTTAGTGCAAAATGAAAGTACAATCTATGAAGCCGTTTGGCGCGATCCATTCGGGCGGAATGACATCATTGGCAAGCTGTCACGGCCGTATACCGTTCATTGATTTCTAGGATTTCAAACAAAAACTATTGTAAACCGCTTTCACTTGGTTTATAATAAAGCTAAACCGGTTTATGAAAGCGCTTTTGAACTAAATCGATTTAGTGCGAGAGAGGGATCCCTTTTGAAAAAAGTAACGATGGCCGATGTCGCGAAATTGGCCAACGTTTCGAAAAGTACCGTGTCGCAATACTTAAATAAGCGCTATGAGTATATGAGCGAGGAGACGAGAAAGCGCATCGCCGAGGCGATTGAAGAGCTTGGGTATCAGCCGAACATCATCGCCCGCAGTTTGAAGCAAAAGACGACAGCGACCATTGGCGTGATTGTCTTTAATATGCTTCATATGATGACAACGCAAGTGCTGCACGCCATTGAAGAGGAATGCCAAAAGCGCGGGTTTCAAGTCATTGTCTGCAATTCCGGCGATGATCCGGACAAGGAGAAAACATATGTCGATACGCTGCTGGCGAAGCAAGTGGACGGGCTGATCGTGTTTCCGACAGGAAAGAACGAGGACGTCTACCGCCGTCTTGTCGAGGAACGGTTTCCGCTTGTGTTTGTCGACCGGATGGTGCCGGGAGTGGAGGCGGACAGCGTGCTTCTGGATAACTTCGCTGCCGCGGAGATGGCAGTCGATTATTTCGCTTCCAACGGTTATCGGCGCATCGCTATTGTCACCCCTCCGCTTGTCCCTTACAACGTGCCGCGGATGGAGCGGTTGGAAGGGTTTCGGGCGGCCATGGAGAAAAGGGGATTTGAAGTTGGCGATCAAAACGTCATCGCCGCTGAACCTGCCGCGCTGCCTGGGGAGCTGAAGAAGCGGTTCATGGAATCGGAGCGGCCGAACGCCTTGTTTGCGATCAACGACTTGACGTTGATGGGGGTTTTGCGGTTTGTGAAAGACGCAGGGGTTCGTGTGCCGGATGAGGTGGCGATCATCAACATCGATGATGTACCGTTTGCCGACATTTACACGCCGGCGCTGACGACGATCGCCCAGCCGACGTTTGCGATGGGGAAAAAAGCAGCTGAGCGCGTGTTTGAACAAATGAAAGCGAAAAAAGCCGACGGTCCGCGCGTATTTCGTTTCTCCCCGACATTGATGGAACGGACATCGATCAGGCGGGGGAAGGCATGAAGAAGGGAGGAGAAACGATGGCGATTCACGGGGACGTCGTCATTGGGATTGATATTGGGACGACAAGTACGAAAGCGGTCGTGTTTGACGGGCGGGGGAAGGTGCTGGCTTCTCACGCTGTCGACTATCCGATCATCCAGCCGCATCCGGGGTTTGCCGAGCAGGATCCCGATGAACTGTTCGCGGCGGTCGTTCAAGCGGTCGGGGCGGTGACGATCCGCCACGGCATCCGCCCAGCGCAAGTGAAAGCGATGGGCTTGAGTGCGGCGATGCACTCGATTATGGCGCTTGACGAGTCGGGGCGGCCGCTCACCCGCCTCCTCATCTGGGCGGACAACCGAAGCGTGGCTCAAACGGAGCGGCTGTTGAAAGAGCAAAACGGGCTTGCCATTTATCGGCGGACGGGCACGCCGATCCATCCGATGTCGCCGCTATCGAAATTGCTTTGGCTCAAGGAAGAGCAGCCGGACGTATTTCAGCGAGCACGGCGGTTTGTGTCGGTGAAAGATTATGTGCTGTATCGCCTGTACGGTGACTATGTCGCCGACCATTCCATGGCATCGGCGACGGGTTTATTCCGGTTGGACACGCTCGATTGGGACGAGGAGGCGCTCGCCCTTGTCGGCATTCGCCGCGAGCAACTTCCGCAGCTCGTTCCCGCCACTCACATCATGACTGGGATGAGAAGAGAATGGGCGGAAAAAATGGGAGTCGCTTCGGATGTGCCTGTTGTCATCGGGGCGAGCGACGGCGTGCTCGCCAACGTCGGCGTCGGGGCGGTGCTTCCGGGGGAAGCGGCCATCACGATTGGAACGAGCGGGGCGGTGCGGACGATTGCGGCGGCTCCGACGACGGACGAAAAAGGGCGGACGTTTTGTTATGCGTTGACGCCCGGCTATTGGGTCGTCGGCGGACCGACGAACAACGGCGGAATTTTGCTTCGCTGGCTGCGCGACGAGTTCGGCGCCCAGGAGCGGGAAGTGGCGAAAAAGCTCGGCATCGATCCGTATGACTTGTTGACGAAATATGCCGAACGCGTCCCGCCGGGGGCGGAAGGGCTTGTGTTTTTGCCGTTTTTGTCAGGCGAGCGGGCGCCGCATTGGAACGCGAATGCGCGCGGGACATTTTTCGGCCTCGGCCTTCATCATAAGCGCGAGCATTTCATCCGTGCTGTCATGGAAGGCGTCTGCTTCAGCATTCTCTCTGTCGCCTTGGCCATTCGCGATGTCACGGGGCCGATGACGGAAATCCGCGTCTCAGGCGGATTTGCCAAATCGCCGTTTTGGCGGCAAATGCTTTCTGATATGCTCGGCAAACCGCTCATCGTGCCGCAAACGCATGAAGCGTCGGCGCTGGGAGCGGCTGCGGTGGCGCTTTACGCGTTAGGCGAGCTGCCGTCGCTCGAAACGGTGAAAACGTGGATCGACACGACAGCCCGTCATGAACCAAAGGAAGAACATACGCTCATTTACGCTGAACTGTTTGATTTGTATGCCCGCTTGTATGAGCGGTTGAAAGAGGAGTTTAACATCATCGCCGCGTTTCAACGGCGGAATGGGGAAAAGAGGTCGAAAACGAAATCGGTGTAGCCTTATAATGGGGGCGACTAAATCGATTTATCCCCCCTCTTTTTCTCCGAAAGCTTGAAACCGCTTGCTTTGTATACTAAATCGATTTATCTCAAAGCTAAGGAGGAGTGCATGATGGGAATTGCCATTGTTGTGGCCGCTATTATTGTCTTGTTATTGCTCATTACGGCGGCGAAAATGCATCCGTTTGTCGCCCTTATTTTAGTGTCCGTCGGCGTCGGGCTGGCGATGGGCATGCCGCTTATCGCGCCGTCGCCGGAAACGCCGGGCATCATTGACTCGATCAAGGCGGGGCTTGGCAACACGCTCGGCTTTTTGGCGATCGTTCTGGCGCTCGGGACGATGCTTGGCAAAATGATGGCTGAATCGGGCGGCGCTGAGCGCATTGCGAAAACGTTGATCGACCGCTTCGGCCAAAAACGCGTCCATTGGGCGATGATGGTCGTCGCTTTTTTAGTCGGGATTCCGGTCTTTTTCCAAGTCGGGTTTGTCTTGCTTATTCCGCTTGTTTTTACGATTGCGATGGAAACAGGCATTTCACTGGTCACGATCGGCATTCCGCTTGTCGCCGGTTTATCGGTCGTTCACGGCCTTGTCCCGCCGCACCCGGCGGCGATGGCGGCAGTCGGCATTTTTAAGGCGGATGTCGGAAAGACGATTCTCTATTCAATCATCGTCGGTCTGCCGACGGCGATCATTGCTGGACCGCTGTACGGTAAATGGATCGGCTCGCGCATGTATAAAAAAGTGCCGGCGGAGATTGCCGAACAGCTTGTGCAGCATAAAGAAGCACGTGAGCTTCCTGGCTTTGGCAATACACTGTTCACGATTTTGCTTCCGGTCATTTTGATGTTGATTGCCTCTGTGGCAAACGTGACGCTTGATCAAAAGTCGGAAGCAGCGAAAGTGCTGCGTTTTATCGGCGACCCCATTGTCGCGCTCTTGATCGCGACGGTTTATTCGTTCTTCAGCTTAGGCTACGCCCGCGGCTTCAACCGCGACGCTGTCTTGAAATTTGCCAACGACTGCCTCGGCCCGGTCGCGAACATCCTGCTTGTCATCGGGGCGGGCGGCGCATTCAACAAAGTGCTGCTTGATTCCGGCATCGGCGAACAAATCGCGGAAGTGGCGAAACACTCGCACTTCTCTCCGCTCCTGTTAGGCTGGGGCATTGCGGCGCTCATTCGCGTAGCGACGGGATCGGCGACCGTCTCGATGATGACCGCTGCCGGCATCGTTGCCCCCATCGCGGCTACCATGCCGGGAACGAACGTGGAACTGCTTGTCTTGGCGACCGGCGCGGGTTCGTTGATCTTGTCGCACGTCAATGACTCCGGCTTCTGGATGATCAAAGAATATTTCGGCATGACGGTGAAAGAAACGCTCATGACATGGACGGCGATGGAGACGATTATTTCGGTGGTGGCGTTTGTCTTCATTTTGTTATTGAATATGGTCCTCTAGCCTTTCCAATGCAAGACGCCTGTTTTTTAGGAGAACGGGCGTCTTATTTTTATATGCCCTTTTGTTATATTTTATATTATAATTATGTAATAAAAAATTACATAAGGAGTGACGTCCATTGATTTTTGCGAGACGTGCGGCGCGAAAAACAAAGCGTGAATTGGATCAGCCTCGACATGAGGAAATGCAGGGAGGATCACAACAAATGGCAAGGCAAATTGTCGTGGCCGTCGATCAGCTCAAGGCGGCGATGGAACAGATGAAGATGGCGGCACTTTCGCTGAATGACATTTCCGATTCAAGCCGGAATAGTGCGGCAGAGCTGATGGACCATAGCGAGAAAACGGTGGAGTATACAGAAAAAGTGGCGAAAAAAATGCGGGCAATCGAGGAAGCGGCGAAAGACATTGCTGCCTCTTCAAACGACATTCATGCAAGCAGCCGGCAGTTTTCTGAACAATGGTTGCATTCATGGAATTCATTAGAAACGTTGCAAAAGGAAATTCGAGCATTGCGCTCCCAACATGAAACGTTGTTGAAACAAATGAATCACCTCGTTCATCATTCTCAACGCATCAATCAAATTATATCGGCGATCGGCGAGATTTCGCAGAAAACGAAAATTTTGTCGCTCAATGCCAATATTGAGGCGGCTCGTGCGGGAGAACATGGGCGCGGGTTTGCGGTCGTCGCGCGGGAAATCGGCATGTTGGCGAATCAAACGTCGGAAGCTGTCCAGCAAACACAGGATATTTTGTCCCTTATTCAACGCGAAATCGCAGCGACAACCGATATCGTTCGCGAAGAAACAAAGCAAATCGATGTCGAAGAGAAAGAAATGGAAGCGATTATGTCGTTCCTTCATTCGCTGCATCGACAGCTGAATGATATGACGGACCTCGTCTCCTCTTCTGTCCGGTCAGCGTCTGGACAGTCGGACAGCGTGAAAGAAATCGCCGGCCTGCTTGAAGAAATCGTGCAATTGAGCCGGGAAAATCAACGGTTTGTCGAGCGAGTGACGGCGGATATGAACGAACAGCACGAGAGCGTCGGACAGATTTTGCGCATTAACGAAGCGTTGCAAAAGACAGCGGAGGAGCTGCAACAAACGGTCGGGCGTGATTGGATGAGGGAAACGATTTCTGTCGATGATGCGGTGGTGAAAAACACGATTCAGAAACTATCCGCTTTGCTTCAGTCAGCTCCGTTGGAACAAATGGATGAGGCCATGCATCAACGCGTGCTGGATCGATTTTTATCTGAGAATGGAGAGATTGAGGCTGTCTGGTCGAATCGTCTTGATGGGGCGTTTGTCTATTCGAATCCGCCGGCGGGCTTGGTCAACGCCAAAGTCCGGTCGTGGTTTCAGGAAGCTTGTAGAGGAACAGTGTATGTTTCCGATCCGTATGTATCGGCATTGACGAAACATCTTTGTGTCACGGTGTCCGCTCCCATTACGGATCATAACGGTCAAATTGTCGGAGTCATCGGAGCGGATTTGGCGCTTTCGAAATGAAAGACGCCCTGAAAAGGCGCATGTGTGCCTTTTTGGGGTGTTTTTTGTTTTTAGGCGCGATCAATTGGTTTAGAAATCATGATGCATATTTTTGTGATAATAAATATAACAAAAATATGTAATAAAATATGACAATGTTGTTGAATCAACTATATCTAGGCCTTACACTGCTAATCAAGAACACATCCTCAAGATGGTTTGCACAAAATGGATATCACTCATCACCTTTGAGGAACAAGGGAGGGAGGCCGTTTTGCCAGATGAACGAGGTATAGGGACTCATTGATTTTCAAAATGAATAGGGGGAAGGGTGTGCGAATGAAACCAACATTCATGCGGAAATTATGGTTGCTTTTATGCATCAGCGTTTTTGCCCTGGGGGGATGTGCGGCGTCATCAGCTGTTGATCAAGCCAAAAACGAAAACAAAAAGGATTCGTCTTCGGCTAGTAAAGAAGGCGGTACGGTCAAAGTCGGGATTCTCCATTCGCTGAGCGGAACGATGGCCATCAGTGAAGTGTCGCTGCGCGATGCCGAGTTAATGGCGATCGAGGAAATCAATGCATCTGGGGGGCTGCTCGGCAAGAAAATTGAACCGGTTGTGGAAGATGGGGCGTCGGACTGGCCGACATTTGCCGAAAAGGCGAAAAAATTGCTGCAAAAAGATCAAGTGGCCGCCATTTTTGGCGGTTGGACATCGGCGAGCCGCAAGGCGATGCTTCCGGTTGTGGAGCAAAACAATGGGCTGCTTTGGTATCCGGTGCAATATGAAGGGATGGAGTCGTCGCCGAACATCTTTTACACCGGGGCGACGACGAATCAACAAATCGTTCCAGCGGTCAGCTGGCTCTTGAAAAACCGCGGCAAAACGTTTTTCTTGCTCGGGTCGGATTACGTCTTTCCGCGGACAGCCAACAAAATCATCAAGGCTCAGCTGAAGGCCGAAGGCGGGCAAGTGGTCGGGGAAGAATATACGCCGCTCGGCCATACCGATTATAGCACCATTATCAGCAAAATCAAACAAGTGAAACCGGCTGTCGTCTTCAATACGCTCAACGGCGATAGCAATGTCGCCTTTTTCAAACAGTTGAAAGACGCTGGCATCACACCGAAAGACGTGACGGTGATGTCCGTCAGCATCGCGGAAGAAGAAATACGCGGGATCGGGCCGGATGTGTTGGCTGGTCACTTGGC
The DNA here is from genome assembly GCF_030414215.1 of Geobacillus zalihae. Lineage (NCBI taxonomy): Bacteria > Bacillati > Bacillota > Bacilli > Caryophanales > Anoxybacillaceae > Geobacillus > Geobacillus zalihae. The sequence goes on along the minus strand of NZ_CP129217.1, from coordinate 1,972,256 downwards.
TGTGTGGAACTATTTTCAGACGACCGATACACCGGAAAATAAGGCGTTTGTACAAAAGTATAAAGAAAAGTACGGGCAAGACCGCGTGACCGATGATCCGATTGAAGCGGCGTATACAGCCGTTCATTTATGGGCCGAAGCAGTGAAAAAAGCCGGCTCCTTTGATGTGGATCAAGTGAAAAAAGCGGCGGCCGGCCTTGAATACAAGGCGCCGGAAGGAACGGTGAAAATTGACGGGGAAACGCAGCATTTATGGAAAACGGTGCGCATTGGTGAAATCCAAGCGGACGGACAATTCAAAGAGTTATGGAATTCCGGTCAGCCGGTGAAGCCGGATCCGTATTTAAAAAGCTACCCATGGGGGAAAGGATTAAGTGAATAGTTGCATGGGGAGGAAGGCATGTCCTTCCTTCTCGCCCAGCGGACATGAGAGGGGGGATGGCGATGTTCATTGACCAATTATTCAACGGGCTGAGCGTCGGTTCGATTTTGCTTTTGATCGCCATTGGGTTGGCGATCACGTTCGGGCTGATGGGTGTCATCAATATGGCGCACGGTGAACTGATGATGGTCGGAGCGTATACGACCTATGTCATCCAGCAATGGTTCACTAGCCATATGCCGCACTCGGCAGGGCTGTATTTTGTCGCCGCCATTCCATTGTCATTTTTGGCCGCCGCTCTGCTTGGATGGGGGCTGGAAAAAAGTTTGATCCGCCATTTGTACCACCGCCCGCTGGACAGTTTGTTGGCGACATGGGGGATCAGTTTGATTTTGCAACAGACCGCCCGTCTCATCTTTGGGGCGCCCAACGTGGCGGTTGTGCCGCCAAGCTGGCTGGATGGCGGAATCCGCTTGTTTGGGGCAGTGTTTCCGTATAAACGGTTGTTTATTCTTTGCCTTGTGTTGGCGATCGTTTTCTTTCTCTATATGTATTTAATGAAAACACGAGCTGGCCGACGCATTCAAGCCGTCACCATGAACCGGTCGATGGCAGCCTGCCTCGGCATTGCCACGCAAAAGGTCGATGCTTACTCGTTTGCGATCGGTTCAGGGTTGGCGGGGGTGGCGGGATGCGCGTTGACCTTGCTTGGGCCGATCGGGCCGACGATCGGCACGTACTATATTGTCGATGCGTTTATGGTCGTCATTTTAGGGGGAGTGGGAAAACTGGCCGGGACGCTGCTGGGGGCATTTGGCATTGGTTTGATTTCGACGTTCGTCGAATATTCCACAAGCGCCACCATTGCCAAAGTCATTGTGTTCGTTTTGATTATTGCTTTCTTGCAATGGAAACCGTCCGGTCTTCTTAGCGTGAGAACGCGGTCGCTCGATTGAGGGGGGGAGCATGGTGAACAAACGTTGGGGATACTGGCTGTTTTTTGCCGCCTTGTTTCTTGCGCCGTTTTATTTGACCGAGTTCCGCTTGTCCCTGCTCGGCAAATTTCTTTGCTTTGCCATCGTGGCGGTCGGCATTTCTCTCATTTGGGGATATACCGGCATTTTGAGCCTCGGCCATGGGGTGTATTTTGGATTGGGTGCTTATTGCATGGCGATGTATTTGAAGCTCGAAGCTTCGCGAGGGCATTTGCCTGATTTTATGGAATGGAGCGGCGTGCGCGAACTGCCGTGGTTTTGGAAGCCGTTTGCGCATCCTATGGTGGCCATCGCCGCCGCGATCGCTCTTCCTACGTTGCTCGCTGCGCTATTAAGCTATTTAACGTTTAAAAATCGGATTAAAGGTGTCTATTTTTCTCTCCTTTCCCAGGCGGTTGTTGTCGTGTTTGTTACGTTGTTTATCGGCAAGCAAGAATGGACAGGAGGAACGAACGGCTTGACCAATTTTTCGACCGTGTTCGGCTTTTCGTTGTCATCGCCGCTCACGCAAATTGTTTTGTATTGGCTGACAACGGCCTGTCTCGCTCTTATTTTCGTCGCGGCGCGCCGCTTGACGTCCGGACGGTTGGGGAAGGTGCTTATCGCGATTCGCGACGCGGAAAACCGGGTTCGTTTTTTAGGATTCAATCCGACCGTCTATAAAGTGTTTGTGTATAGTTTGTCAGCTGCCTTTGCCGGGGTGGCTGGGGCGTTGTTTGTCCTGCAAGTCGGGCTCATTTCCCCGGAGATGATGGGGATTATTCCTTCAATCGAAATGGTGCTGTGGGCTGCTGTCGGCGGACGCCACTCGCTCATGGGCGCGATTATGGGCGCGATCGTCATGAACACGGCGAAAAGCTTTTTAAGCGAAAATTATCCAGATCTATGGCTGCTTTTGTTAGGCGCCTTGTTTGTCGTTGTTGTGCTGTTTGTTCCGAAGGGATTGGCGGGCATTTATGAATCGCTCGCTGCCGTTCGCATCAAAGAAAAAAGGGGGCATGAATGTGAAGCCCGTGTTGATGTGTCGTGACGTCGTCGTTGACTTCGATGGATTTCGCGCTTTGCAAGGTGTTGATCTCGCGGTTTACCCTCATGAAGTGCGGTTTTTGATCGGCCCGAACGGAGCGGGAAAAACGACGCTGCTCGATGTCATTTGCGGGCGGACGAGAGCGACGGACGGCCGAGTGCTGTTTTTCTCCCATGACATCACGAAACGGCCCGAATATGAAATTGTGCAAATGGGGATCGCCCGGAAGTTTCAAAGCCCTTCCATTTTTCCGTTTTTGACGGTGTGGGAAAATATGGAGTTAGCCATGCGACAAGATCGGCGTCTGCGTTCCGTTTTGCGGGCGAAGTTGACTGGAGAAGAGAAAGAAATGATGGCAGCACAGCTAGAGAAAATTGGATTGCTCGATGAACGTCATCGCTTAGCGGGCTCACTGTCTCATGGCCAAAAGCAGTGGTTGGAAATCGGCATGCAGCTCATTCAGCGTCCGCAGCTCCTCCTATTGGATGAGCCGATCGCCGGCATGAGTGCGGCGGAGCGGGAGCGCACGGGGGAATGGCTCCATGAAATGGCCGAACATTGTGCGGTCATTATTGTCGAGCATGATATGGACTTTGTCCGCCGCTATTCCAAACAAGTGACAGTCATGCATGAAGGAAAAGTATTGTGCGAAGGCTCGATGGATGAGGTGCAGCAAAACGAACAAGTCATCGATGTGTATCTTGGAAGGAGGAAAAACGCGTGTTATGCCTCCGGAATGTAACCGCTGGCTATGACGGAAGTGTGGTGCTCGATCATGTTGACATGGATGTTCCTCTTGGCCGGGTGACGGCGGTGTTGGGCAGAAACGGAGTCGGCAAAACGACGTTGATGAAAACGATCATCGGGCTGATTCGCCCGATGTCAGGCGTCGTCGAATGGGAGGGGGAAGATATCACGCGATGGCCGCCGGAGCGGCGGGCGCGAGCGGGGATCGGCTATGTGCCGCAAGGGAGGGAAATTTTTTCGGCGTTGACGGTGGAGGAAAATATTCTTCTCGGGCTGGAAGCGCAGGCCGAAAAAGTCCGTCCTCAGCCGACTCTGGATGAAATGTATGCGCTGTTCCCGATTTTAAAAGAGATGCGCCAGCGAAAAGGAGGAGATTTAAGCGGCGGACAGCAGCAACAGCTGGCCATTGCCCGCGCGTTGGCCGGCCGGCCGAAACTGCTCTTGCTTGATGAACCGATGGAAGGCATTCAGCCCTCGATCGTTGCGTTGATTCATGATGTGATTATGAAAATTGCCAAAGAAAAGCAGGTTGGCATCATATTGGTCGAACATAACGTGGAGCTGGCGTTTTCTTGTGCCGATCGTTTCTATATTTTGGATCGCGGCGCTGTCGTGGCGAAAGGGGATGTCGATGGGGCTGATTTGACTTATATTCAATCGTTTCTTGCTGTTTAAGCAGCAGACAGCGGTGTTAGCGAATGAGAGATTTTTTGAACCTGCGAGTATAGTCGGGAGCATTCAAGAGGGGGGAAGAGATGAGTGAAACTGACTCCGCGTGAACAGGAAAAGCTGCTGATCGTCGTTGCCGCTGATTTGGCGCGCCGCCGGAAAGAGCGGGGCTTGAAGCTAAATTATCCGGAAGCGGTGGCGTTCATTACGTATGAACTGATGGAAGGAGCCCGCGACGGGCGGACGGTGGCGGAGTTGATGCAATACGGCGCAACGATTTTGACGCGCGATGATGTGATGGAAGGCGTCGCTGACATGATCGACGAGATTCAAGTCGAGGCGACGTTTCCGGACGGCACGAAACTCGTCACGGTCCACCAGCCGATCCGGTCGTAATAGCGCCGGCCGATTCCGATGAAGGTGGATAAAGGAGTGATCTTATGATCCCAGGAGAATACCGATTGCGCGACGAACCGATTGCGTGCAACCGGCAAAAGCCGGTTACGAAGCTGACGGTCATAAACCGCGGCGACCGCCCGGTGCAGGTCGGTTCCCATTTTCACTTTTTTGAAGTCAATTCGTTTCTCGAATTTGACCGACAGGCCGCATACGGAAAACATTTGAATATCCCAGCCGGGACAGCGGTCCGTTTTGAACCCGGGGATGCGAAGCAAGTGGAGCTTGTCCCGTTCTCCGGCAAGCGCCGGGTGTACGGATTAAACAATATGGTCAATGGTCCGCTTGATGACAACGGGAAGGAGGGAGCAAGAGAATGAGTTTTTCCATGTCAAGACGGCAATACGCGGATATGTTTGGACCGACGACCGGGGACTGCATCCGGTTGGCGGACACAGACTTATGGATTGAAATTGAGCATGACTATACCGTTTACGGCGATGAAGTGAAATTCGGCGGCGGGAAGGTGATTCGCGACGGGATGGGGCAGCATCCGCTCGCTGTCCGCGACGAAGCGGTCGATTTAGTGTTGACGAACGCCGTCATCGTTGATTACACCGGCATTTACAAAGCCGATATCGGGGTCAAAGATGGAAACATCGCCGCCATCGGCAAGGCGGGGAATCCGCTGTTAATGGACGGCGTCAATATTGTCATCGGCGCCTCAACGGAAGTGATCGCGGCCGAAGGGAAAATCGTGACCGCTGGAGGAGTGGATGCCCATATCCATTTCATTTGCCCGCAGCAAATCGAAACCGCCCTGTCATCCGGCATTACGACGATGATTGGCGGCGGGACCGGACCGGCGACCGGAACGAATGCCACGACGTGCACGCCGGGAGAGTGGAACATTTACCGGATGCTTGAAGCCGCCGAAGCGTTCCCGATGAATCTTGGGTTTTTAGGAAAAGGCAACGCATCGGCGAAAGAGCCGATCGCGGAGCAAGTGCGCGCCGGAGCGGTGGGACTCAAGCTTCATGAAGACTGGGGAACGACGGCGGCAGCGATTGATGCGTGCTTGCGAGTGGCGGATGAGTACGATGTGCAAGTCGCCATTCATACCGATACGTTGAATGAAGGCGGGTTTGTCGAGCATACACTGAAGGCCATTAACGGGCGCGTCATTCATACATACCATACGGAAGGAGCCGGAGGGGGGCATGCGCCCGATATTATGAAAGTCGCCAGCTTCCCGAACATTTTGCCTTCTTCCACGAACCCGACGCGGCCGTATACGAAAAACACGCTCGATGAGCATTTAGATATGTTAATGGTGTGCCATCATTTAGATCCGTCCGTTCCAGAAGACATTGCCTTTGCTGATTCGCGCATCCGCAAAGAAACGATCGCGGCAGAAGACATTTTGCACGACATCGGCGCCTTCAGCATGATCAGTTCCGACTCGCAAGCGATGGGACGGGTCGGTGAAGTCATTTTGCGCACGTGGCAAACGGCCGACAAAATGAAAAAACAGTTTGGCCGCTTGCCGGAGGAAACGGGGCGAGGCGATAATGTTCGCGTCAAACGGTATGTAGCCAAATACACGATCAATCCAGCCATTACGCATGGGATTGCCGAATATGTCGGCTCGGTGGAAGTCGGAAAATTCGCAGATTTGGTCGTTTGGCATCCCGCTTTTTTCGGGGTCAAGCCTGAGCTCGTCATCAAAGGCGGGATGATCGCCTACAGCGTGATGGGCGACCCGAACGCCAGCATTCCGACGCCGCAGCCCGCTCTGTACCGCCCGATGTTCGCCAACTATGGCGCCGCCGTCGCGAAAACGTCCATTACGTTTTTGTCCAAAGCGGCGTTCGAATGCGGCGTCCCTGACAAACTGCGATTGCACAAAATCGTCAAACCGGTTGGAAACATTCGTTCGTTAACGAAACACGATATGGTGTTCAACAACGCCATGCCTCAAATCGATGTCGATCCGCAAACGTATGAAGTGAAGGTCGATGGGCGGCTCATCACGTGCGAACCGGCTGAAGTTGTGGCCATGGCGCAACGATATTTTCTGTTTTGAGGTGATGATGATGATTATTGAAACGATTATCGGCAATATTCAAACCCTCCCTTCTCTCCCCCCGCACATCGAACGGGTGTACATGCCAAGCGACGATTTAGTGAAACGAATCCAGCGGGTCGTGACCGATCACGGGAGGGAACTTGGCATTCGCCTAAAGGAAGCTAAAGAATTGGCGGATGGAGATGTATTGTGGATGGATGACCATAACGCGATCGTTGTTTCCGTTCTTCCCGATGATTTGCTTGTCATCCAGCCTGTTTCCATGAAACAAATGGGGGAGATTGCTCATCAGCTCGGCAACCGCCACTTGCCCGCCCAATTCGAGGAAGGGGAAATGCTCGTCCAATACGACTATTTAGTCGAAGAGCTGCTCCAGCAACTCGGCATCCCGTACAAGAGGGAAAAACGGAAAGTAAAACAAGCGTTCCGCCATATCGGGCATCGCCATGACTGACCAACAGTTGTTGTGGCTGCTGCAGCTCTCCGATTCGAATTTTCCGTCTGGAGCATTTTCCCATTCCTTTGGGTTTGAAACATACATGTACAATGAACAAATTTGCGATGCCAAAACGTTTGGCGATGTGCTTGTCGCTTATATTCAGACCCAGCTGACGTATACGGATGGATTGGCGTGCCGGATCGCCTATGAGCAGTTGGAAGTCGACCGTATGGAAGGACTGCGGCGGCTGAACGACACGCTGTTTGCTCTCTGCTTGGCGAAGGAAACGCGAGAAGGAACGAGAATGATTGGGGGGCGCTTATGGAAACTGTGCCGCGACATTTACGGAGTCGATGAATTGGATGAGATCGTGCAAACGACGCGGTCCATTCATCCGGCCATTGTGTTTGCGGCGGTTGGCCGCAAAATCGGAGCAGCCAAACAAACGACGGTGCTGACGTATTTGTTTGCTTCCGTACAAACGATGGTGCAAAACGCGGTTCGCGGCATTCCCCTCGGCCAGACGGACGGGCAAAAGCTGCTCGTCATGGCGCAGCCATATTTGATTCATGCCGCGAGCATCATCGAGACACTCGACGAAGAGGAGCTCGGGGCGGCAGCCGTCGGCTTGGAAATCGCGCAAATGCAGCATGAACGTCTTCCTGTTCGATTGTTTATGTCGTAAATCTTGTTTGACGTGGAACGAAAGAAGGACAGAGAAGGGAGAATCCAGAATGGAACCGGTACGAATCGGCATCGGCGGCCCGGTCGGCGCCGGCAAAACGATGCTTGTCGAGAAGCTGACGCGGGCGATGCATCGCCGCTTTAGCATCGCGGTCATTACGAATGATATTTATACAAAAGAAGATGCCCAATTTTTAATCAAACATAGCGTCTTGCCGGAAGATCGGATTATCGGCGTCGAAACGGGCGGGTGCCCGCATACGGCCATTCGCGAAGACGCATCAATGAATTTTGCGGCCATTGATGAACTGAAACGGCGCCATCCAGATGTGGAACTCATTTTGATCGAGAGCGGCGGCGATAACTTGGCGGCGACCTTCAGCCCGGAGTTGGTCGATTTCTCCATTTATGTCATCGACGTCGCCCAAGGGGAGAAAATTCCGCGCAAAGGCGGACAGGGGATGATAAAGTCGGATTTGCTCGTGATCAACAAAATCGATCTTGCCCCTTACGTCGGAGCCAGTCTGGAAGTGATGGAACGGGACGCCAAAGCAGCGCGAGGGGCGAAGCCGGTCATTTTTACAAATTTAAAAGAAGAGATTGGTCTTTTTGACGTTGTGGATTGGATCGAAAAACAGGTGCTGCTGGCAGGGCTGGAAGAATGAGCTGGACGGGGCGTTTGCGATGTACAGCGGTCGTGAAAAACGGCCGCACCGTCATTTTGGACAACTATAGTGAAGGGGCGCTGAAACTGATGCGTCCTGTTTACCTCGACCCGGCTCATCCGACGTTATATCTTGTCCACGTGGGCGGCGGGTATGTCGATGGGGATTCATATGATATGGAAATCTTCCTCGAGCCCAGCGCCCGGTTGATGGTGACGACCCAGTCGGCGGCGAAAATCTACAAAACTCCTTCAACGCCTGTAAGGCAGTATACACGATTGTCACTTGGGGAGCAAAGCGTACTTGAATATTTCCCCGACCCGACGATCGCCTATGAGCATGCGCGCTTTTATCAAGAAACGACGGTGTACATCACGCCAAGCTCCACGTTCGTTTATGGCGAAATCATCACACCTGGATGGTCGGAAAGCGGCGAGCTGTTCCGCTATGATTGGATTCGCTCGAAACTGAAGGTGTATCAAGACGAGGCGCTCGTTCTGTTTGATCATCTGTACTTGGACTCGCGGCAGCACTTAACGAGCATGCTGCAGCTCGGCGGCTACACGCATGTCGGATCATTCGTGGCTCTTTCTCCGTTTATCACAAAGGAAGTGTTAGAACAGTTCAACCAATTCATGGAAGAGATGCCGCAAGAGGTTCGCTGCGGTTTTTCAGCGGCGGCCGTTCCAGGCTTTTCTGTACGTATATTGGCGTATGAAACATCGGTCATCGAAGCGATATTCCAACGCGTCCAACAGTTTATTCGCCAACAATGCGGTGAGAAAGCGCCAGTCTGTTGGAGGAAATATTGAGAAGGGAAAGGATGAAGACAATGGGAACGATATGGCCTGTGCTCTTGTTTGGATTGCTGCTTGGAATGAAACATGCGACGGAACCGGATCATGTCATTGCCGTTTCGACCATTGCCAGCCGGACGAAAAAACTGTCCCTTTCATCGCTGGCCGGCATGTTTTGGGGAATTGGCCATACGTTGACGCTGCTCGTTGTTGGGATGGCGATGATCGCCTTTGAGCGGCAAATTCCTGAACAGATTGCTTCTTATCTCGAAATGGGCGTCGGCATCATGATCGTTATTCTAGGAATTGCTAGTTTCCGTTCGACAATGAGGCTGGATCATCATCACCAGGGCGATATTCATCATTTGCATGTGAAATCGACATTGATCGGCATCGTCCATGGTTTGGCCGGCAGCGCCGGAATGGTGTTGTTGACGATGACGACGGTCAAAGGAACTTGGATGGGGCTTGCTTTTATTTTGATTTTTGGCCTAGGAACGGTCATCGGCATGATGCTGTTCACGACGTTTCTCGGGATTCCGTTTGTTTGGATGAAAGCGAAACAGCAAGTCATGAATCAATGGATCGTGAAAACCGTCTCCCTCATCAGCATCGCCTATGGGGTCTATTACATGTATCATATCGCCGCCGAAATTTGACGCTCCTCGCGGCTGGCGTCATAGGTGGAGGGTTGTTCAAAACAAAGAAGCACCGGTCTTGGGAGAAGGCCGGTGCTTCTTTTTCGATGCGGCGTCATCACACCTCGTGTCACACCAGTGGTTTGACCAGCAACAACTCATCTCGAATAGGAATGCCGTCAGGACTTGTTTTCGGAATGTTTGGCTTGATTTGTCGCGCCTTGTCGACAGCGTTGGGAAAGACGTTCACAATTTGATAGCCGCGCTTTTGATAGAAACGAAGGGCATGCAAGTTGTCGTTGGTAGTGATCAGTTGAACAGCCGTGCACCTTTGTTGTCTCGCCCATGCCTCTGCCTCATGCAAAAGGGCGCTGCCGATGCCGCGGTTTTCCATTATGCTGTCTAGCGAGATGATCTCGCATTCGTTTCCACGAATCACAAACGTAATGAGTCCGACGATCCGAGATCCATTCTCAACAGCCGCAAATCCATCCAGCTCGCTGCAGGTATAGATGCCGGTTGAAACAACCATTTGCGGACTTCCCCAATGGTCGTTGAAAAATTGGTTGACGATGGCGCGGTCCAACTGTTTGGTTGGAACGATGTTCAAGGCGCTCCTCCTCCTTTGTGCAGATGATGATTTTCACCCCAATGCATAAGACGTTCACTTCCGTGCGTGAGTTTGACACTCCGCACGCCTAAAGGCGTGGGATTCTTGGGTCGTTCGCGTCCTCATCCATTTCTAGTTCGGACAACGCCCAAATTCAGGGGTGTGTCATCACCCCGTCCCATCGGGTTAGGATGTACCCCAATGGGCGGCGCACCTGTGATCAGTGCGCTAGGTTAGACGGGGCTCGCTTTCATCCCACCCCTCAAGGAGTGGGCTTTCTCGCTGATCTGTAACAGGGGATGTCCACATCCGTCCTCCTCTTGTGTCAAAGGGCCGAGTCTTTTTGCATCATGGCTCGTTGAAACGATTGAAAAACAGCGAAGGAAATGAATGTTAGCACAATCCCTGACATATATGGCAAACTGGACTTTAAGGTGAACAACCAGCCGGCGATCGCCGGACCGCCGATGCGGCCGAGCGAATCGAACGAGGATAAAACGCCTGTTGCGCTTCCTTGGCCGTCCGCCGTATATTTCGTCAACAACGCGGAGACGCACGGGCGGATGACGCCGTTTCCAATGCCGAAAATCGTTAAATAGAGCGCGGCTGTCCAAAAGCTGTGAACGAATAAAATGAGAAAAAAGCCAACTGCTGACAAGAACAGCCCGAAACGAATGACAGCTCCTTCCCCGAATGAGCGGATCAGTTTTCCAAGCAACCCTCCTTGGACGATGGCCCCTGCAAGCCCCATGATCATAAAGATGTAGCCAAGTTCCGTCGACGAAAGTCCCGCTCGTTCAGCGGCAAAGTAGGCGAACGTCGCTTCAAGTCCAGCGAGGGAAAACGTTGTGATCAGCTGCAGTAAGTATAGGCGCGCTACAGGCCCTTGGAGGGCGGCCGCAAGCGAGGGCCGCTTTGTTCGTATATTCGTTCGTTTTTCTCTCGGAAGCGACTCATGCAAGAAAACGAAAACGAATAGAGCGGTCAAGAGCGCCAAGCTGCCTGCCATCCAAAACGGAGCGGTTAAGCTCGCTTTCGAGAACACGCCGCCGATCCCCGGTCCGAAAATGAATCCAAGCCCAACGGCCGCTCCGATCATCCCCATTCCTTTGCCCCGGCCTTCTTCCGTTGTCACATCTGCGACGTACGCCATAGCGGCCGGCATCGTGGCCGCCGATAGACATCCGCCGATGATGCGAGCGGCAAACAACATCCAAAGCTTTGTCGCGACGGCGAGCAAGAAAAACGAAAGAGCCAAACCGAAAATGCCGACAAGCAGCATCGGCTTTCGTCCATAGCGGTCCGATAAATTCCCCCACATCGGCGCAAATAAAAATTGCATGAGCGAATACACGGCCATCAACCAGCCGAGCTGCGTTGGCGTCGCGCCGATTTTTTCCGCGTAAAATGGAAGGACAGGGATAATGATGCCAAACCCGGCCATGACCAAAAACATCACGAGAAACAAAAGCGATAAACCGCGGCGATTGCCCATGATCATCATCTCCACGATATGGTTTGCCTCTTTCATCATAATGGAAAGACAGGCGTTTTTCAAAGCAGATCGCACCTTGCTTGGCCGTTCCGACGAGGCTGGCGATCACTCCTGAATGTCATCCACAACCCATTTTCCTTCCTCCCCATTGACAATGGAAGCGGTTTTCGCGAGACTGGAGGTAAACGGTTCGACAAACAATGAAGCGGACTTTGGACCGGCATCCGCCAAGGGTGCGAAACGACAAACACGCATGGGAGAGGATGGTGCATGATGACCAAAAACGAAATCCAAAAGTGGATAAAGAAATTCCCGCTGCTTAAAACGATCATGGCGGCCGAAGAGGTGTTTTGGCGCAATCCAAAATATCACGCGTTTGCGCAAGCCATTCAAACGATTCCTTTACGCGAGCGCGATGTTAAGGAGGCCGAAGAGCGATTGCGCCGCTTTGCCCCCTACATCGCGAAAGTTTTTCCCGAGACGCGGCCGGCCTATGGCATCATCGAATCCCCTTTAGTGAGGATTCCGAACATGAAACAGCGTTTGGAAAAGATGTTTCAGACCAACATCGAGGGGGAGCTGTTGCTAAAATGCGATAGCCATCTCCCGATTTCCGGGTCGATCAAGGCGCGTGGGGGCATTTACGAAGTGTTGAAACACGCGGAAGATCTTGCGCTCGCAAACGGTATGATCGCCATAGGAGACGACTATGCGGTCATGGACAGCGAAGAATTCCGGCAATTCTTTTCCCGCTATTCTCTGGTCGTTGGATCGACAGGGAATTTAGGCTTGAGCATCGGCATCATCGGGGCGCAGCTTGGGTTCCGCGTCACCGTTCATATGTCAGCCGATGCGAAACAATGGAAAAAAGACTTATTGCGAAGCAAAGGGGTCACCGTCATCGAACATCTCACCGATTACAACAAAGTGGTGGAAGAGGCGCGAAGACAGTCCGCCGAGGATCCAACGTCGTATTTTATCGATGATGAAAACTCGATCCATCTGTTTTTAGGCTATGCGGTGGCGGCGTTTCGGCTGAAAAAGCAATTAGAGGACATGAACATCACGGTTGATGAAAACCACCCGCTCTTTGTGTATCTTCCTTGCGGCGTCGGCGGCGGTCCGGGCGGGGTGACGTTTGGGCTGAAGCTTGTGTACGGCGATCATGTCCATTGCTTTTTCGCTGAGCCGACGCATTCGCCTTGCATGCTGCTTGGGTTGATGACAGGAGAGCACGACCGCGTGTCGGTGCAAGATTTTGGCCTCGACAATAAGACCGAAGCGGACGGGCTGGCGGTGGGGCGGCCGTCGCGGCTGGTGGGGAACATGCTTGAGAACGTCATCAGCGGCGTCTATACGGTGGACGATTCGACGCTTTACCGCTTGCTCGCGGCGATGGTTGAAACGGAGGAAATCTATTTAGAGCCGTCCGCCTTGGCGGGGGTGGCGGGGCCTGTTCGGCTGTTTCGTGATTTGGCGGGGCAAACGTACGTAGAGGCAAACGGTTTGAAAGAAAAGATGAAAAACGCCGTCCATATTGGCTGGGCGACGGGCGGAAGCATGGTGCCAAAGGATGTGATGGAGGCCTATTATCGGGAAGGCGTGCGGATTGAAACCATGACAGGCAACCGTTTTTCCGGAGGGCGATAAGACCCCGCCATTCGATGGAGTTTTGAAACGAATGCATAAAGTGTTGGAGGGATTCGATGAAAACCGAAAAAGAAAAGATGTTGGCGGGACACTTGTACAGCCCCGCCGATTTGGAGCTCGTCAAGGAACGAGAGCGGGCGCGGCGGCTCGTTCGTTTGTATAACGAAACGTTGGAAACGGAATATGAAAAGCGAACCGATCTGCTCAAAGAACTGTTCGGTTCAACGGGAGAACGGCTGTTTATCGAGCCGAACTTCCGCTGCGACTACGGCTACAACATTCACGTCGGTGAAGACTTTTTTATGAACTTTGATGGCGTGATTTTGGATGTATGCGAAGTGCGAATCGGCGACCATTGTTTTATTGGTCCTGGTGTGCACATTTATACGGCGACTCACCCGCTCGATCCGCACGAACGAAATTCCGGGTTGGAGTACGGAAAGCCGGTTGTGATCGGCCATAACGTCTGGATCGGCGGGCGGGCCGTCATCAACCCGGGCGTCACGATCGGCGACAACGCCGTCATCGCCTCAGGGGCGGTCGTGACAAAAGATGTCCCCGCCAACGCGGTCGTTGGCGGAAACCCGGCGAAAGTGATCAAATGGCTCAAATAGCCAAGGCTGCGCCCCGCGCAAAGCATGTGCGGGGCGTTTGGTTGCATCATCCTTCTTTGTTACGCCCACTGCACCGCCACCGCCCGAACAGGCGAACCGTCGCAGCCAGGCAAGGAAAGAGGGAGGGCAATAATATACGGATCATCAAAATCGATTCGCTCGAAGTTCACGAAATTTTCCCCGATCACCCCGTTGGCGCCAAGAATAAGTTCGTGGGCGCGGAACGACGAGCCGTCCGGCGGGTCGATGTTGAGCGCGTCGATGAAAAACGTCCGCACGCCTCGCTCCAGCATCGCTTCAATCACCTCCGGCGCAACGTACGGATGGGAAAAATACCGCTTTGTTCCGGCGTATTGCGACCAGCCGGTATGAAACAACACAATGGTTCCCGGCGACAGCTTCGGGATATACGGAGCGGCATCGGCCATCGTCACCGCTTCGCCTTCCGCTTTCCCCGTGGCATTGATCACGATGCCGCGGCCAAGAAAATAGGTGAGCGGCACGTCATCGAGCCGCCAACCGTGTTCGTAAAAGTGAAACGGCGCATCCACATGCGTGCCGCTATGCGACCCAAGCACAAGGCGGCTGACGTGATAGCCGTCTTGGGCGAACGTCGCCGCCGGTTCGATTTTCGGCTTCGGATCCCCCGGGTACACCGGAGTTTGGGCCGTGATCGGCATGGTGAGGTCGATGAGTTTTTGGATGATCATGTTCTCGTCATTCCCTCCAAATCCATTGTCGGTAAAGGTCGATTCGTCGTTCGTCCATCATGGTGTAAAAGTGTTTCTTTAACGCTTGGCGTTGATTTTGATCGATCATAGCGTGTACGAGCTCTTCCCGTCCATTCATGTTGGCTGCGGCTATTTTCCTTCCATCCGGCCCATAAATAGAGGATAAACCAAAGAAATGGAAAGAAGAAGACGATCCAATTTGATTGCATGCCGCCACATAAACCGTGTTATCGATCGCTCGTGCCATGGCGAATTTTTGAAACGGTGCATGAAAGGGAGATTCCCAAGCACATGGAACGAGAAGAAGCTCGGCTCCATGAACCGCTAAGTATCTTGCTAGTTCCGGAAAAGCCAAGTCCCAGCAAATCATTAGACCAATGCGGCCGAGTTCTGTATCCACCAGCACCGGCTCGGCTCCTTTGGAAAACCAGGCTTTTTCAAAAGGAGTCAAATGGATTTTCCGGTAATTTCCGATACATTGTCCATTAGGATCGATCAACATAAGAGAGTTGTATAGATTTCCTGTATGGTCTTTTTCAACGTACCCGTAGGCCAGATACAATTGAAATGTTTGGGCAAGTTGGCTCATGTGTTGGAATGCAGGACCGTCCCATGTCTGGGCCGCCTCTTTTAGCATTTCTGACAGTACGTAACCAGTGGTGCAAAGTTCCGGGAACAGAAGAAGGCGAACATTAGGGAACTTTCGTTTGCACTCATGGATGATCGTTTCCATTTTGGCCAAGTTGGCGCCAATGTCGCCGTCGGCCGGCATCATCTGCGCCAATGCGATGTCAAATGGTCTGTTCATATCATCCCTCCAAGCGAGTGGGAGATTCAAGCTCGACCGTATTCGTGCTCGCAGATATTTGTTTTGTCCATTTCATCACCCCCCAATAAACAGCTCCCGATAAAAGAAACGTCAGCATGGTGGAGCCGACGGCAAGCGGATGAATGTACGTAAAATAATAGGCGAAGACAGCTCCAACGATATAGGTGATGTAGGCGGCGATGTTGACTCCTTTTTGATAACGATATTGACCTTTTGTGTCGTACAAAATATCTTCTGCGTCGTATACCCCTTTTTTGATCAAAAAGTAATCAACGAGCACAATCGCAAACACAGGAATGAACAACGTGGCAATCAGCATAATGAAGTTAAAGAAATGGGACATCAGCACTTCTTTCAGCAAGGCGCCAAGCGTGCAAATCACTCCCATGATCAACGTCGGTTTCCAAAAGCCTGCGCGCGGGAAGACATTCATGAACGACATCGTGGCGCTGTATAATGCCATGACATTGGTCGAGAGTACAGAAAAGAACACAACGATGGATGCGATCAATCCAAACCCGTAAGCCGCAAGGAGAATCGTTGGATCATACGTCCGTTCCATGTTCGAGGCGATGCTGAAGCCGCTGACGACAGCGCCGAGCCCCATTGCAACAATGGAAGCGACCAGATAGCCAAAATACGTTCCCCAAAAACCGCTTGTTTCGGAGCGGCAGTTGCGGTTGAAATCGCAAACCGTCGACATCCAAGAAAAAGCGGTGGCGATGACGATGTCAAAGGCGATAATCGTGGTGATGGATGGATGTTCGCTCAATTTCATTTCGACTAGTGTCGAAATGTCATAAGTCGTAAAAATTTTATAAAAAACAAGGAAAGATAAAATCAACATGGCAATCGATATATATTTTTCGATTCGTTCCACCCCTCGGTGGCCAAAAATCGTAATGATCACAACAAGAAGTTCCGTCAAGATGACAAATAGGTTGATATTGCTGTATCCAGTGGCGTAATGGACGGCATAATTCAGACTAAGGCCAGCCATATAGGCTTGAATCCAGCTCCAGCCGATTAAAATGATCGTGTTGACAAGGGCGGGAAGGATGGCGCCTTTTTGTCCAAAGGCCGCTCTTGTGATCACCATTGTAGGGAGACCGGTGCGGATGCCGATGTTTCCAGTAAGGGCGAGCGGAATGGCGCCGATCGCCGAACCGACAATAATCGCCAGCATGGCGTTGGAGAAGGAAATGTCAGGAACAAACATCATCCCCGTCATGACCGTCGTAATCACCACATTCGCCGCAATCCAAAGAGTAAACGTGCTAAAAAAATTCATGCTCCGTTCGTTCATCGGGGTCGGCCGAATATCATCATGACCAAATCGTTCTGTCCACTTCATAAGGATTCTCCCTTCTTGATTTTCTATTTTAAATATTCAGAATAATAAACTTGCACCGATTTCGTCCTTAGGACGAAATCAGGAGTGCGATGAATACCATCCGAGTGGTTTGCCATGTTGGCTGATGTTCACATGCTTTGTTTCCGTAAAAGCAGCGAATCCTTGCGGTCCAAGCTCTCGGCCGATTCCGCTTTGTTTCAATCCTCCCCAAGGGGCATCGACATAGGGAGTGTGATAGCTGTTAATCCAAATCGTTCCTGCTCTCAATTTCCCGGCGATTTGTTCCGCCCGTTCGAGATCGCGGCTGAATAGGCCGGCTGCCAGACCGTATATGGTGTCATTCGCCAACTTGATCGCCTCTTCATCATGTTCAAACGGTTGTACGGTTATGACCGGTCCAAAGATTTCTTCTTGGACGATGCGCATATCTTGACGGACATGGGCGAAAACGGCAGGAGTGAGATAATACCCCAGTTCTTTAATTCGTTTTCCTCCCTGCAGCAGTACTCCTCCTTCCTGCAAGCCGATCTGGATATACGTTTCCACTTTTTCTAAATGTGAGGAGCTGATTAACGGCCCCATCTCCGTATGTTCCGCGAAAGGATCGCCAATGCGGAGGGAAGCTAGTCTTTGGGTCAGCTGATCAAGAAACGAATCATAAACGCGTCGTTGAACAAGAATTCGCGAAGCAGCCACACACACTTCTCCTTGATTGAAGAAGGAGGCAAACAACGCCCACTCGATGGTGCTGGCAAGATCCGCATCGTCAAAAATGAGCAGCGGGGATTTTCCGCCAAGTTCCAAAGATACTCGCTTCAAACGGCGAGCGCCTTGTTCGTAAATCCATCGTCCGGTTTTCGTTCCGCCGGTAAACGATATTTTTTCCACATCAGGGTGTGTCACCAATGTTTCTCCAACCGGCGAACCGCCTCCAGGAACAAGATTAAACACGCCTGGCGGGAGACCGATGGAATCGATCAGCTTTGTCAGTTCGATGAACGATAACGGAGTCAGTTCTGATGGTTTAAATACCACTGTATTTCCCGCCGCAAGCGCTGGAGCCAGTTTCCATATTCCTAACAAGAGAGGAAAATTCCAAGGAACAATCAACGCGCATACCCCGATTGGCTCCTCAATGATTTTGCTTGTCGTGCCATCGGTTCTTTTTATTTCCTCGATGGCCCGTTGTTCAACAAAATCGGCGTAGTAACGAAGGCATTGGATTGAATCGCTGACATCGAGGCGCGACTCGCGAATCGGTTTTCCTGTATTCAACGTCTCGATCGAAGCGAATGTTTCTGCGTTTTGTTCCAACAGGTCCGCTAATTGGCGAAGCGCAGCGATCCGTTTTGCTGGATTGAATGGCCAATCGGTATATTGAAAAGCATGACGAGCTGCTTGGATCGCTTCTACGGCTTGTTGTTGGGATGCTTCATTGATTTCTATAATGATTTCCTCATTCGCGGGATTGATGACCGGTCTTTTTTTTCCTTCTCCTTTACTCCATTTTCCGTTGACGTATATCATGGAAGATTGCTCCTTTTCGGCAAGATGGTTTTATGGCGTTGTCGCCGTGGATAGACGGTTAGCCTGCGCCCGCCTTTTCTTTAGCGCCACAAGCGTGATCATTTCATATATAATGGCAGACGCCAATACGGCTGTCATTTCCCCGCTGTCATAAGCAGGCAATACCTCGACGAGATCAAACCCGACAATATTTAACCCGTCAAGCCCTCTTACGTATTCTAATGCCTCATAGCTTGTCGGTCCGCCTACTTCCGGCGTGCCTGTTCCAGGAGCGAATGCCGGATCAACAAAGTCAATGTCATAAGAAACGAAAACCGGTCTGTTTCCGACACGTTGATGGATGCGGCGCATGACTTCCGAAAAGCCGATTTGCCGGACTTCTTTCATCGGAATGACTTCAAAGCCAAGCCGTCGTGCGTCCTCGAGATCATCCGCGCTGTAAAGCGGTCCGCGCATTCCGACTTGAATGGAATGATTGACATCGAGCAGCCCTTCCTCGACCGCGCGGCGGAACGGCGTGCCATGCATATATTTTTCTCCATAGTAATGGTCCCATGTGTCGCTGTGTGAGTCAAAATGAACGAGGGCGACGGGACCAAAGCGTTCGCAAAAAGCCCGCAAGTGCCCCAATGTAATGGAATGGTCGCCGCCCATCAGAATCGGAACGATGTTTTTCTTTAACAATGGCCGCAGCTCTTCGACGATGCGATCATATGTGCGGAGCGCATTGCCCGGGATGACATCAACGTCCCCGTAATCGACGCCAGAACAATAGGCAAAAATATCGATATCCATGTCGGGGTTGTAAGGGCGCAACAGGACGGAAAAATTGCGAATGTGTTGCGGACCATACCGTTGTCCCGTCCGATTCGAGGCTGCCGTATCAAACGGGACGCCGAGCACGACAAAATCAACGTTATCTGTCGTTTTGATTGGTTCTAACCGCATAAAGGTTCGAACGCCGCAAAAGCGGGGCGATTGGGAAGAATCTTTCGGTTTATACATGTCAAGACCTCCTTGGGCAGTGAAAAATAGTTTGTGATATTTAGAAGCAAAAAGTATGCCAAAAAGGGGAAGTAGACAAGAAATACGCAAGCAGGGCTGTTTTGACTGCCATCCTTGCTTGCGTATGTTCAAAAATGAGTGAACACTTGATTCAAAAATGAATCTTAATTCGTTTTTGAATCAATACCATACTTTTTCAGCTTTCGTACGACCGTTGGCTGGCTGATGCCAAGATAATCAGCCATCTCGTATGTTGTTTTGCACTGTTTGACGGCGCGCAGGAGCCATTGCCGTTCCACTTGTTCCATGGCTTCTTTTAATGTCGACGGTTCGTTCCGTTTTTCCAACGATTGATGGATCACCTCTTGATGTTTCTGGATCGAAAAAGGGAGATATTCCGGATAAATGGCCCTCGTTTCAGAAGTAATGACTAACCGTTCGATCATATTTTCCAGCTCACGCACGTTGCCCGGCCAGTCGTACTGAACGAGATGGTCGACGATGGACGGATGGAAATATTTATCCATCTGGTATTTTTCGTTGAATTTTTTCAAAAAGTATTGCGCCAGCATGAAAATATCTTCTTTTCTCTCGCGCAAAGAAGGAACATAAATCGGAATCACATGCAAACGATAAAATAAATCTTGGCGGAACTTCCCTTGCTTCACCATCTGTTCTAGGTTCTGATTCGTCGAGGCGATCAGACGAAAATCGACCGTTCGTTCTTTAATGCCTCCAACGCGTATGACTTTTTTCTCTTGAAGCACTTTCAGCAGTTTCGCTTGCATCGAAAGGGGAAGCTCGCCAATTTCATCAAGGAAGAGAGTCCCTTTGTCGGCCAATTCGATCAGCCCCGGTTTTCCTGTTTTTTGCGCACCGGTAAAGGACCCTTTTTCATAGCCGAACATTTCCGATTCAAACAACGATTCAGGAATGGCGCTGCAATTGACCTCAATAAACGGTTCGTTTCGCCTTGGGCTATGGAGATGAAGGGAACGGGCGAATACGTTTTTTCCGACTCCAGACTCGCCGAGGAAAAGAACCGTCGCATCCGATTGGGCCACGCGGTGCACGAGCTTCCAAATTCGTTCCATCGCCTTGCTTTGGATGACGATATGGTCCGGTTTCAACTCCTCGATTTCCATTTGATAATGTTCCATCTGCTTTCTCAGTTTTTCATAGTCTTCTTTTAAACGCTCCAGTTCTGTTAAATCGTGGGAGAAACTGATCACCCGGACAAGGCGGTTTTGTTGGTCAAATACCGGCACTCCTGTCGCCATGACAACCCGGCCGGTGGCGGTTTGCTGCATCAATTGAACCTCTTTTTTCTCCCGCAATACTCTGGCTGTAACGGAAGGGCAAAAGACGTTTTCTTTTTCTAATTGATAGACCGATTTTCCGACTAAATAAGAGGCGTCCTTTCCGTATATGGACAAGCAATTCGGGCTGGCGCGAAGAACGATCCCGTTTTCGTCTGCGATGACAATATTGTCGTTCGATGATCTCAATATCGCATCCAACTCGAATTCCAACACATCGGCTGTACGTTGCATACTTTCCCTCCTAGCAGTCTGTCAGCGCTTCTATTACTAACTTTATCTAAAGAAGAGAAAAAATCCTCTTTCTTTGTCATATGATTTTCCGTGAAGTTTTTGGCATGTTGTTTGCATGTATGAAAAAGTGAATCATGACATAAGGAACGGAGGAAAAAAGATGAAGGCAAAAACAAAAAAATATATCCAAGTCAAAACAGCGATTCCGGGACCAAAAGCAAAGGAGCTATTAAGAAAAAAAGAAGAGAATGTTCCGCGGGGGCCGTTTCACACCGTACCGACATTTGGGGTAAAAGGAGAGGGGGCTCTCTTAACCGATGTGGATGGAAATACGTTTATCGACTTGGCTGGGGCGATTGGAAGCCTCAATGTCGGCCATTGCCCCCCGAAAGTGGTGGAAGCGATCCAAAAACAAGCGGAGCAGTATATTCATCCATGTTTTCACGTTATGATGTATGAACCGTATGTCGAATTGGCAGAGACATTGAACCGCATCACGCCAGGGAATCATTCGAAAAAGACCTTCTTCTTGAACAGCGGGGCAGAAGCGGTCGAAAATGCCGTCAAAATTGCCCGAAAGTATACTGGGAGAAGAGCCATTCTCTCCTTTGAAAGAGGATTTCACGGACGGACGCTGCTGGCGATGTCGCTCACGAGCAAAGTCAAACCCTATAAATTCGGATTCGGCCCCTTTGCGCCCGATACGTACAAACTGCCTTATCCATATTATTACCGAAAGCCAGCGGGCATGACCAACGAGGAATTGGACGCCGAGCTTTTGCGGCGGCTTGAGGATTTTTTCCTCTCCGACGTTCCGGCAGAAGAGGTAGCCGCAATCATTATGGAGCCTGTACAAGGGGAGGGCGGGTTTATTGTTCCGTCGAAAACATTTGTTCAAGGGGTCAAACGAATTTGTGAAAAATACGGGATTTTGTTTATCGCCGATGAGATCCAGACGGGATTTGGACGAACGGGGAAGATGTTTGCCATTGAACATTTTGATGTGATCCCTGATTTAATCACCATGTCCAAGTCGATCGGGGCAGGAGTGCCGATTAGTGCGGTGACGGGAAGAGCGGAAGTCATGGATGCACCCAACCCGGGAGAAATCGGCGGGACGTACGGAGGCAGCCCGCTCGGCTGCGTGGCCGCTTTGGAAGTGATTCGCATGTTGCAACAAGAACAGTTGGTTGAACGGGCCAATGTCATTGGACAAATCGCCATTGATCGGTTCAGACGGCTGCAGGAGAAATACGAGACGGTCGGGGATGTTCGGGGGCTCGGCGCCATGGTGGCCGTTGAATTTGTCACTGACGCTAAGACGAAAACACCGAATAAGGAGTTGACGGCCGCCATTTTGCGAGAATGCCATCAACGGGGGGTCATCGTCATGGGTGCGGGCCTATACAGCAATGTCATTCGTCTGTTAACGCCGCTTGTCATCACAGATGAACAGCTGGAGGAAGCATTGGATGTCATCGAAGAGGTTATTGCCGAATTGGCATGATTAGTGTCCTGACCAAACTACTCATGAAAACTTCGCTATGCAGTCGAATTTTGGACCGTGCCACCTTTTTGTGGCGCGGTTTTTTATTGAGATTGACCACTTTTACCACGAGAGAATGTTTTTGAAGGGAGAACAATCCGTATTGATGCAAAAATGAATTTTTAATTCAAAAAAAGAATTAGAACAGTTGGGGGGTCGCAGGAAATGAGATGATAGAAACCAGTGCGGATAGCTGACAAAAAATATCGAATAGTCAAAATGGTGGCACAAAACTTGCGAACTACTTTCAATGAACAAATGGTTTGGTCAAAGGGGGATGTACATGACACAGAGCAACTGGATGCCTCTCTTTCACAAAATGCCCGACCTGCTCGCGCCAACGATGGCGAAAGACCATCCGAATCTGCCGGTTGTCAAGGAAGAGGGGTGCTACTATTACGGATTAGATGGAAGGAAATATCTTGATTTTACTTCTGGTATCGCCGTGGCGAATACGGGGCATCGTCATCCAAAGGTCGTGCAGGCCATCAAAGAGGCCGCAGACCGCCTAATGCACGGGCCGAGCGGTGTGATCATGTATGAGTCCATTTTGCGCTTGGCCGAAGAGCTGACGAAAATTTTGCCAGAAGGACTTGACTGCTTCTTTTTTGCCAACAGTGGAACAGAAGCGATCGAAGGTGCGATCAAATTAGCGAAACATGTGACACGGCGGCCATACGTCATTTCATTTACCGGATGTTTTCATGGCCGTTCGTTAGGGGCGCTCAGCGTCAGCACATCGAAAAGCAAATATCGGAAATACTTGCAGCCAAATGGGTTGACGTATCAACTTCCATATGCCAATCCAAAGGATTGTCCAGTTGGGGAGGATCCAGATGTGTATTTTGCCAATAGGCTTGAAAACGACGTGGCTTCTTTGTTTGCCCATCAAGTGACTCCGGAAGAAGTGGCATGCATGATTGTCGAGCCGGTGTTGGGAGAAGGAGGATATATTGTGCCTCCCAAAGGGTGGCTTCACAAGATGAGGGAAATTTGTGATCGCTATGAAATTTTACTTATTTTCGATGAAGTACAGACAGGTTTTGGTCGTACTGGCGAGTGGTTTGCTGCTCAAACATTCGGTGTCACTCCAGACATTATGGCCATTGCCAAGGGCATCGCTTCCGGTCTTCCATTAAGTGCAACAGTGGCTTCGAAAGAATTAATGAAACAGTGGCCGCTCG
The DNA here is from genome assembly GCF_030414215.1 of Geobacillus zalihae. NCBI lineage: Bacteria > Bacillati > Bacillota > Bacilli > Caryophanales > Anoxybacillaceae > Geobacillus > Geobacillus zalihae. Next base: position 1,948,630 of record NZ_CP129217.1, on the reverse strand, counting down.
GCAGCCATGGGACAACCTTTGGAGGCAACCCCATCGCATGCGAGGCGGCGCTGGCGACTTTAGAAGTATTTAGGGAAGAAAAATTGTTAGAAAATTGCAGGGAAGTTGGGGAATACGCGCGAAAAAAACTGGAAGTTTTAAAAAGGAAGCATCCCGTCATTGGAGACGTGCGTTCGATCGGTCTGATGATCGGCATTGAGATCGTCCAGCCGCATACTGGCGAACCGAATGGGGAGGGAGTGATGAATATTTTGAATCGTTGCCTGCAAAAAGGCGTTCTTTTCTATCTATGCGGCAATCAAGGAGAAGTGATTCGCATGATCCCACCGCTGATCGTGACAAAAGAACAGATTGACGAAGGATTAAGCATGCTCGACGAGGCGTTGACCGAATATGAAGCGGAAATCGGTGTGCATTCGTTCGCTTCTGGAAAATGAAAAAAGAGGGGGCACATGTCGATTGCAATTTGGAAATTGGGTGTATTCAGGAACCGATGTCGTGTCTCGTTGAAGGAATGTCTGCCTTTATGAAAGGACCTCGAAGGAGATCGATTTCTGAATTATAAGAGGATGGGGGAATGGTTATGAACGCACTGGATAGTGGGGTTCTCTTATGTTATTTTCTCGTATTGATCGTCGCAGGGATTTTGGGGGCGAAGCGGGCGAAAACCGCCGAAGATTTTGCGTTGGCAGGCCGAAATCTCGGACTATTTGTCTATCTTGGATGTCTGTCTGCTGTGATTTTGGGCGGCGCTTCAACGATTGGGACGGCGAAGTTAGGGTATCAATTTGGGATTTCGGGTATGTGGTTTGTTTTTATGATTGGCTTGGGCATTGCTGTGCTCGGTCTGTTTTTTACAAACCAAATTTACGGCGCCCATGTGACCACGATCAGCGAACTGCTTGGCCGCCGTTACAATCAGGAAACGCGTTTGATCAGCGCGTTGGTTGCCGCGATTTATACGCTGATGGTTTCGGTGACACAAGTCATTGGGATGGGCACCATCATTCATGCTGTTTTAGGTTGGAGCATGACCGTTTCGATGTTAGTCGGCGGGGGGATCGTGCTGTTTTACACGATTCTCGGGGGCATGTGGAGCGTTACGATGACGGACATCATTCAGTTTATCGTCATGACAGTCGGCATTTTCTTCGTAATGCTGCCAATGAGTTTGTCCCATGTCGGCGGATGGACATCGCTTTTGGAGCGATTGCCAGCGTCGCATTTTGATCTGACGTCCATGGGATGGGCAAATATTTTCCAATACTTCTTGCTCTATACGTTAGGAATGGTGGTATCACAAGACATTTGGCAACGGGTGTTTACGGCCAGAACACCGAACATTGCTCGAGGCGGCGCAATATATGCTGGTCTCTACAGCGTTGCTTATGCCGTAGCGTTAAGCGTCATTGGTATGTGCGGGGTGATTGTTTTTCCGAATATGAACGATCCGCAAAACGTATTTGCCAACATGTCATTAGAGATTTTGCCACACGGCTTGTTAGGGCTCATTTTGGCCAGCGTATGTTCTGCTCTCATGTCAACGGCCTCCGGAACATTGCTTGCCTCGTCTACTCTGTTATCGCATGATATTTTGAAGCAATATTGGCTTAAAAATATGAGCGATCGACAGTTTGTCCTTTTGTCCAGAATGATGACGCTAGCGGTTGGGATTGTCGCCATTGTCTTTGCTATTTGGATTCAGGATGTGCTTGTCGCATTGGATGTAGCCTATGCCATTTTGTCAGGCGCCATTTTCGTGCCAGTGGTTCTCGGTTTCTTTTGGAAGCGAGCAACAGCGAAAGCCGGCTTCTATTCGATTGTGATCAGCTCATTGGTCGTTCTCATTGGTTTGGTCGTGGAGGGATTGAGTTCCACCAATCCGATCATGTATGGAATTGGGGTGAGTATCGTTTCGATTGTGGTTTTTTCTTACCTCTTTCCATCCTCCAATCTGAAAGAAGGGAATAAAATGATAGAGGAGCAACAACATGTCCTATAAACGGATCAGAAAAGAGGATTCTAGCAAATTTGCGGCGAAATAAAAAAATGGATTGACACAGGCAATGTTTGGGTTGCGAATACTAGTTTAGGGAAAGGATGGGAACATGGCGGAAAGAAAACAGCTATACATCAACGGTGAATGGCGGGAAGCCAAGTCGTACACTGAGCTGAAATCGCCATACTCACGCGAGACGATTGCCGAAATTCCGACAGCGACAGAAGAAGAAGTCGATGAAGCCATTGCCGCGGCATACGCCGCGCGGCAAACGATGGCGGCCATGCCAGCGCATGAACGAGCCGCCATTTTAGAGCGGGTCGTCGAGCAGCTGAAAGAGCGGCAGGAAGAAGCGGCGAGGTTGATCGCCTTGGAAGCAGCCAAACCGATCACCACGGCGAAAGGGGAAGTCGCCCGCACGATCCAAACGTACAAATTCGCCGCCGAAGAAGCCAAACGCATTCATGGGGAAACACTGCCGCTCGACGCGGCGCCGGGCGGGGAAAATCGCATCGCCTTGACGGTCCGCGAGCCGATCGGCGTCATCGGGGCGATTACGCCGTTTAACTTCCCGATGAACTTGGTCGCCCATAAACTTGGCCCGGCCATCGCCTCGGGCAACACAGTTGTGTTAAAACCAGCCAGCCAAACGCCGCTGTCCGCCTATTTTATCGCCGAATTGTTCGAAAAAGCCGGTTTGCCGAAAGGGGCGCTCAACGTCGTCACCGGAAGCGGCCGCACGGTCGGCGACAAAATCGTCACCGACCCGCGCATCAGCATGATCACCTTCACCGGCAGCCCGGAAGTCGGCATCGCGATCCGCAATAAAGCAGGCTTAAAGCGGGTGACGCTCGAGCTCGGCTCCAACTCGGCCGTGATCGTCGACGAGCAGGTCGATATTGACCGCATCATCCCGCGCTGCGTATTTGGCGCGTTCACGTTCCAAGGACAAGTATGTATTTCGCTCCAGCGCGTCTATGTCCATGAAAAGCGCTATGACGAGTTCGTCGAAAAATTTGTCGCCGCCGCGAAACAGTTGAAAACAGGCGACCCGTTGGATCCAACCACCGATGTATCCGCCTTGATTACGCCAAACGATGTCGACCGGGCGCTCTCTTGGATCGAAGAGGCAAAACAAGGCGGCGCAAACGTCGTCCTCGGCGGCGAGCGCGACGGCAATATCTTGCTTCCGACGGTCATTGTGGACGCCGAACCGACGATGAAAGTGTCTTGCCAAGAAGTGTTCGCCCCGATCGTCTTGATCAACCGCGTCCGTTCGATCGATGAAGCCATTGAACTTGTCAATGACTCGCGCTACGGCTTGCAGGCGGGCATCTACACCGACAACGTCCATACCGCGTGGAAAGCGGCGAAACAACTGCACGTTGGCGGCGTGTTGATTAACGACATCCCAACGTTCCGCGTTGACCATATGCCGTACGGCGGCGTGAAAGAAAGCGGGTTTGGCCGCGAAGGGATTCGCTATGCGATCGAGGAAATGACGGAGTTGAAATTGATTATTTTTAACCAGAATTAAGCGGGATGAGAAGAGATTGGAGTAAAGTTTGTTCCTAAAATTCTAGAAGAATGGTTGCGCAGCCTTGGAGAGAGTGGCACTCCAAGGCTGTATGTTTAAGCGTGCTTTTCCAAAATATATCCCCAACGGTTCGAGGCGAGAACAGACAGGTGGTATTTATGCTCGAGCTGTTTGCTGAACCATGCTTTTTTCACGAGAAGCAGGCTTCGGCTTGTATGCAAGAACGTTTTCAGCCCTCCGTGCCGAGGTTTGAGGTCATTCGCAAGCTCTGCTGTCAAGACCGCATTTTGCGGCCAGCGACCCTTCTCGTGCAACGGATGGTACATAAACAGTTCGTATCCATGAACAGGCATTTGGGCGGTCTGCTGAAGCAATGCCAGTTCGAAATTTGGCTTGGGATGATGGATATAATGTTGAATATTCGTTTCGTAAAACGATGTGACGAACAACAGTCCAGTCAGCAACACTCCCCGCGCTCCCCACGTTCCTTTTCTCCATAATTGACTTGCGCAAATGCCAATCAACATGCAAAGCGGCGGATAGACAGGGAGGATGTACCATCTGATTTTCGTCTTAGCTATGGTAAACATGAGAAGCGGGACGCAAATCCAAAGCAAAATCCCGATCACATCTTCTTTCAATCGATGGTCTGTTCCTTCAAACGCTAAAAGACGAACGCCTTGCATGTAACTGATGACCATGATTCCGACCAAGAGCGCCAGCCACCAAAAGAAAAAATGAACAAGAATGATGCCGTAGTAGGTTTCATCGCCGATATGACCTTCAATGGGCCGAGTGGAGCGCAACAACAAGTCATATCCGATCATTTGTTTAAAAAAACTGAATCCATCATAGTGATAGCGGGCAAAAGCCCAAGCGAGCACAGGAACAACGAAGGTGAGCGCTGCCCTCCACCATGCGCGCCAGCGTCCTGACTCCCACTGCCTAGTGATGAGAAAATATAAGACCATGATCAACAGAATGTTCCCCGCATGCCAACTTTTCGTTAAAAAAGCAAGTGAACAGGCAAGGCCCGCTGCATACAACCATCGCGTCTGCCGTCTGGCGGCCAGCAAAGAAAGGATGGATAACGTAAAGAAGAATACAAAGAGCGAATCCGCATCTCCTGTGCGAGCGCAATGGTTGAGAAGATATTGGGTGCTAGTAGACAAGGCAAGCAATGAGACGATCGCGGCCATGCTTCCAAACCGTTTTTTCACAAATAGCGCAATGGCAACGGCCGTGAGCGTAGCGCAAATGCCAGACATCAGCCGCAAACCAAGCGCGTTCATCCCAACGAGTTTATAGCCAATCATGATCGCCCAGTAGCTAACAGGAGGCTTTAAATTCCAGTAATCAGGATGCCCAAGGTATGTGTTGACGATCAAGTTTCCATGCCTCAGCATTTCGTATGCATTGACGCCATGACGCGCTTCGTCCCAGCTTGAAATCGGGAATGTTCCTAGATGATAAAAGACGTTGTAGACCATCATCGAGAAGATCAACGCCGCCGCTAGATAAAACGAGATGTTTCGTACACTTGGATTTCTCATGCGATCCACTCCTTTATCGGCACGCTGTGCTTCGAAAAAAAGCAACACCGACATAGAAGCTATTACAAGTAGATGAAGATGTCAAGCATGGATGTGTTGGAGAACATGATATTTTTGCCGCCAACAAGGAAAAAACAATCTTCATGGCGAATGAAAAGAAATGAATCATCATTCAGAGGAGGAGAGCCATGGAAACGGTTGTGCTGACATTTGACCAAAACAAAGCGATACTGGAACTGAACCGCCCGCAGGCGTTAAATGCTATGGATGTGCAAATGCTAACGGAACTCGTCGACGCGCTGCGGAAAATCAAGGAAAGTGATGCTTCCGTTGTCGTCATCCGCGGCAAAGGGAGAGGATTTTCTGCGGGTGGCGACATTAAGACAATGCTGGCGGTTGATGACCCGAGCCAATTTCAAACCGTGATGAAAACGATTCAGGAGATGATCATGCTCTTGTATACGATGCCGAAAATCACCGTTTCGCTCATCCACGGCCCAGCGGCCGGCCTTGGATTCAGCTTTGCCTTGGCGAGCGATTACCTCGTCGCCACGAAAGAAGCGCGCCTGGCCATGAATTTCATCGGCATTGGACTCATCCCTGACGGCGGCGGGCATTTCTTCCTGGCACAGCGGGTCGGGACCGCAAAAGCCAAACAGATCGTTTGGGAAGGAAAACAGATGAGCGCCGACGAAGCGCAACACCTTGGACTTGTCGATCTCGTCGTTGACAATGAGGAGCAAGCCGAACAATTCATCGCTTCCTTGCGGGAAAAACCGCTTCAAGCCATGATCGCCACGAAAATGGTGTACGTCGAACAAACAAAAGAAGAGTTGCTTCGCGTGCTCGAACTCGAAACCGACGCCCAACAGCGCATGCGGCAAACCGAAGACCACCGCGAAGGCGTTCGCGCCTTTTTAGAAAAGCGGAAGCCGGTGTTTGGGGGGAGGTAGGAAAATGCAATGATCAACTCCTGCCCAATTACGCTCAAGCGTACTTGGCAGGAGTTGCTTTTAGTTTTCAACGGAAAAAAATTGTGTTAAATCATCTTGTCAGTTAGATTTTACTTTAAACGGTGCAGTCGAACTTCTAACAATAAGTTTTGGAGGCACAAAAATTTGCTGACGTTTTTGTAACGGATTTTCAATTGTCGATATGATTAGTTTTACAGCTTCTTGCCCCAATAATTTTTCTTGTTGCCTCATGCATGTAGGCGGAACCTTGAGAAGATGCGAAAACTCATAGTCATCAAACATGATAATAGATAAATCTTGTGGAATAGTGTAGCCCATTTCTAGGGCTACTTCCATAACTGTCAGGCCATTATTTATCACAAATAGGGCGGTGATGTCTCGATGGTTAGAGAGGAAGTCCCTGATTTTATCCTTATTTGTATTATCGTGCTCCCCAAGTGTAAGATCTAAGAGATACAAGTGATGATCGATGGGAATATTATACTCTGTTAGTGCTTTTTCAAATCCTTTAATTCTGTCCTCGATGCTAGTTGTTCCTTCCGGAATACTAGAGATGATCCCTATTTTAGCATGCCCTAAATCAAGCAAATGCTTTGTTGCCTCGTAGGCGCCTAAAATATTATCCGTGCAGACGCTATTAGCACCAATTCCTCGAAAGTAACGGTCTATAAGGACTAGAGGAAATTTTTCTATCGTTAATTTAAGAATCTCCTCATTATAGGTTTCTCCTTCCGCGGGATAAATGATAATTCCATCTACTCCTAAGCGAAGAACCTCTTTTAATGTTTGCGTCTCGAGTTGCTGTGAATCATATGTTTGGCACAAAATAACACGGTAGCCATGCTGGGAGAGAAGTTTCTCAATTTCACCCACCATAATAGTTATAAACTGGCTATTTAAGCGTGGAATGATACAAGCTATCAGTTTATTCGAGTTCTGTTGAGAAACTTTGTTTTGATAGATGATATTTTCAGAATCTTCTTCTTTAGCCACAAATGAACCTCTGCCTTGAATGCGATAAATAATTCCTTCTTCCACTAAAGAATCTAATGCTTTTTTTACAGTAATTCTGCTAACCTTAAATTGTTCGGCCAGTTCGTTTTCAGAAGGGATTTTATCGTTAGGTTTCCACTTTTTTTGTTGGATATTATCCATAATATACTGACGTATTTGCATATAAAAGGGGATTCTAACTATGGGAACCTCCTCCTTTACTTGATATATAACAAATATACAACTTAGATGAGGTTTTGTAAAGTAAAGAACATATTGTGACTTTCAGCTTAAATATTAAGATAAAAAAGATCGGGGATTTACAATATAACTGAATTGTGTTAATATTCAGTTAGGATGTTGAATATACATTATTATAAAGATTACAAGTTAGGGGTGGTTGCTTGATTGATTAGGGGAAATTAACAAAGGGGGTGATTAGAACTTTAAGTTGTAATTTCTAAAAGGGAAAATACGAATTTTCTATTGGGAAAACAGGTATGATTTCTTTAAATTATGAAAGGGGATTGATGTATTGTATGTTTCTGTCTTTCGCTAAGAGGTTAGTTGCAACGTTTATGGTTTCGCTTGTGTTGATTTTAGGGGCTTGTTCTAATCCATCCTCTAACCAGGAAGGGGATAGCAACGCTAGTAATTCTAAAAACAGTATTGAAATCGCTTTCCGTGACTTCGGTTCCGGAAATACGGGTTTAAAAGAGTGGTTAAATGCTGTAAAAACAGAATTTGACCAAAAACATCCAGGGGTAAAAGTCCGATTTGTACCAATTCAAGCATCGGAAGGAGACTTTTTTGCCAAACTCGCTTTGATGGTAAAGAATGAGCAAACAGCTCCCGATATCGTTACAGAAGATACGTTTATGATTAACTCCGATGCAGCCGCTGGCAATATCGACCCTCTAGATAAATACATTGATCAGTGGGATGACTGGAAAAATTTTAATGACAGGGTCAAGCAAGGAGTAACAGCTGTTGATGGAAAGATATATGGCGTTCCTTATAGTACAGATACACGTGGGCTTTGGTATAACGTAAATATTTTTCGTAAAGCAGGTCTTCCGGTACCATGGAGCCCAAAAAGCTGGGATGATGTGTTAGAGGCCGCAAAAACCATTAAAGAGAAAGTACCGGGGGTTGTCCCGTTCTGGGCAAATTCCGGCAAGGCAACAGGAGAGGCAACGTCGATGCAGACGTTTGAAATGCTTCTGTATGGAACAAATGATACACTTTACAATTTTGATACAAAAAAGTGGGTTGTTAAAAGCCAAGGATTCTTGGATTCCCTCGAGTTTATCCATGAAATTTATTCGAGTGGTCTAGGGCCGGAATTATCACAGGTATTGACAGGGAAAGCTGGGGACATTGTTCAGACAGAGTTAATGCCCAAGGAAAAAGTAGGCATTGTATTGAACGGGAATTGGGTTCCAGGGGTTTGGAGAGAGGGAGGTCCTTCACCTTGGCCGGAAGGGACAAAAGTATATAAACTGACTGCAATGCCGACACAACATGGACAGGATCCGGGTTTTACCTCAATGTCCGGAGGATGGGCACTCTCGATTCCGACTAAAGCTGACAATAAGGATTTAGCATGGGAATTTATTAAGTTGGCTACAAGCGAAAAATATAACAAATTATATGTCCTGAAGCAAGGGGATTTGACCCCACGTACTGATGTTGCTCAGGACCCAGAAGTGCTTAACGCTCCTGGAAGTGTCACAAAAGAAGCCGCTAGCTTTATTAAATTTACACATTTTAGACCTGGGGTAGATAAATATCCAGCGGTTTCTACTGCTATCCAGGCAGCTGTAGAAGCGGTTGCGACAGGGAGTCTTAGCCCTAAAGAGGCGATGGATCAGTATGCAAGGGAGGTTACACGTATAGTAGGATCCGAAAATGTAGAGGTTCGGGAATAATAGAAACGGATATAAAAGTGATCATCTTAAAAGATGATCACTTTTACACCACTTTTTTGGAAGGTGGATGCCTATGGATGCTGAGATGCGAAAAAATATCCATCGAAATATACGACACTTTTCATATGTCCAAAATAAAAGGGACCACCGTTTGATATTGAGGTCGATTTTGTTCTTGTTTCCCGCTTGTTCATTGGATGATGTATAAAATTTTGTGTAAAGCATTTTACTAGATCAAAAGAAAAAAGGTAGGGTATTCTCTGATTTGGACAAAAACACATTCCAGAGAAAGGAGTACCCTACCTATGTCTAAAAGAAATATACCGAATGTCGACTGGGCAAATCAACTGGAAAGCGTCATTCGTCAGTTTGTGAAGGAAAAATTAGAGCTGATTATGCGGGAAGAAATCAAACATTTCCTCGAAATCGAACAGGCTGGAACGCCGAATATGAGAAACGGCTACTATCAGCGAAATCTAGATACGCAATATGGCCGGATTGAGGGTCTTTTGGTTCCAAGAGACCGAAACGGGGAATTTCAAACACAGTTGTTTGCCCCTTATCAACGCCACACCGGCTGGCTGGAGGAAGCCATCATTAGGATGTATCAAAGTGGCATGAGTACACGGGAAATTGGCAAGTTTATCGAACGAATTCTAGGAAATGCTTATTCTCCAGCGACGATCAGCCGGATTACCGATGTCGTGAAGGAAGACATCGAGAAATGGCACAATCGTCCTCTACATCAGCGTTATTCGGTCTTATATTTGGATGGTTTATACGTAAAACTTCGTCGCGAAACCGTGGAGAAAGAAGTCATTTATGTGGTGTTAGGGGTGAACGAAGAAGGATATCGCGAAATTCTTGATTTCTTTGTGGGAGGACAAGAAAGTGCCTATGTATGGCAAGAAATTCTTCAAAACCTCTACCAAAGAGGCGTCAAGGAAGTGCTTCTGGGCGTATTCGATGGTCTTCCGGGGCTGGAGGAAGCTTTTCGCTCGGTTTATCCGAAAGCCGATGTGCAGCGTTGTGTCGTTCACAAAGTACGTAATACCTTACATCGTGTTCGGAAAAAAGATCAATTTGAAGTGGCAGAGGATCTCAAACTGATTTATCGCGCCCCGAATAAGAAGATAGCGTTACAGATGTTTCAACAGTTTGAGTCGAAATGGTCCAGCAAATATCCAAGAGAAGTTCAATCTTGGGCCAATGAGTTGGATGTCCTCCTTACATTTATGGATTATCCAAGCAGTATTCGAAGTGTGATTTACACGACGAATGCCATCGAACGAACGATCAAGGAGATTCGGAAACGCCTAAAGCCGATGAACAGTTTGAGCAGTTTAGAAGCCGCTGAAAAAGTCGTGTATTTGACCATTCAAGATTTTAATGAGAAATGGTCAGGGCGAAAGTTACGAGGATTTGCCGAAGCGCATGAAGCCCTTCAACGAATGTTTGAAGAACGCTACAATTAACCAAATATTGTAAATAAACAAATAAGCAAAGAAAGGGGATTTCCTCTGTCCACACAGGAGACTGAATATTCAGTCTCCTGTGTGGAGAAAATCAGTCCCCTATTCATTCCAAATCCAATTCAGAGATACCCTATTTATCTTGTATTACACAAAATTCTTGACGGTACCGTTCATTGTTAGTGATCTTTTTTATAGGTCCGATTTTGCTAACTTTTTACTTCGCCTTTACCAACATGTCGCTTACTGGTATGACTGCTCAAGCGATAGAGTTTGTCGGTTTTAAAAATTTTATGTATATGTTTTCAGATCCTAACTTCCGAGTGAGTGTTATTAAAACGATAATGTTTCTTGTTTTTTCTGCTGTTATCGGCCAACAAGTATTAGGGTTTATACTAGCCCTATTGATGAAAGAAAGGAATCGCACATTTCGGCGTGTTATAGGGGCTACTGTGCTTGCAGGGTGGGTTACCCCGGAAATTGTGGTTGCATTTGCTTTTTTCGCTTTTTTAAATGAACATGGTACATTAAATACTATGCTCCAATGGATTGGGATTAAACCTATTGCATGGTTATTTACTTTTCCGATGGTTAGTGTGATTATCGCTAATATTTGGCATGGAACAGCATTTTCCATGTTAGTGTTCCAATCTGCTCTCGACAATGTTCCTAAGTCGTTAGAAGAAGCAGCAATTATTGATGGCGCAACAGGATGGCAGAGGTTGTGGAAAATCATTATTCCTGTGATTAAGGGACAAATTGTTACAAATATGATTCTCGTTACATTGCAAACGTTAGGTGTATTTACATTAATTTATGCTTTAACAGGCGGTGGACCTGGAATGGCGACTCAAACCCTTCCTATTTACATGTACAATCAGGCTTTTGTTAATTATCAGTTAGGTTACGGGACGGCTATCTCATTGGCGATGTTACTGATTGGAATAATTGCAAGTTTACTATATATCCGTTTGTTAAAAGTTAAAGTTTAAAGGGAAGAGGCGGGGATGCAGATGACTAAGAGCACATTAGAAAAATTTATCCCATATATTGTACTTAGTTTTATAGGAATAGTGTTTTTGCTTCCTTTGCTGTGGATCCTTTTTGCATCGTTTGATCCCCATGCTACAGTGTCGTTGAGGATTCCGAGAACAATTAGTGTGGAAAATTTCACTTCGGTTTTAACAGATAAGACTAATCAACGCTCTCTTTTAATCGGAGTTTTTCTCTCGCTTGGTCAGTCGTTTATAACAGTAGTAGCCGCTACATTAGCGGCGTATCCGTTATCAAGATACCAGCTCAAGTATAAGAAGCCCTTTCTTTTGACCATTTTATTTATGACATCATTACCGATTACCGCTGTAATGGTTCCGGTGTACCAATTGTTTATGTTTTTGAATTTGCATGATTCGTTGTTAGGCACGATGTTGTTTCTTGCATCCTCCTCGTTGCCTTATGCGATTTGGATGACGAAAAACTTTATGGATGCCGTACCGCTTGAATTAGAGGAATCTGCATGGATAGACGGAGCATCGGTGTTGAAAGGACTTCAAAAGATTGTGGCTCCATTGATGATTCCGGGAATTTGTACAGTTGCTATTTTCACTTTTACTCTAAGTTGGGGGAATTTTTTTGTTCCCTATATCTTAATACAATCACCGGAGAAACTCCCAGCATCCGTAACAATATATCAATTTTTTGGGCAATACGGTTTGGTTGAATATGGGAAATTGGCTGCTTTTTCTCTCATTTATACAATTCCCCCGATCATTCTTTACATGATTAGTCAACGTTTCATGTCAGAAGGGTTTAATTTTGGGGGAGCAACAAAAGGATAAGTGAAATTTGCGACAATAAAATCAAAGGGGAGACTTGATATGTTTTTAACTGAAGAAAAATTGGAAGCTCGTATTAATGAGTTGTCGGAGCATCGCTATCGCGAAGCGATTTTAATTCCTAAGTTTCGCTTTTTGGTAGATGAAAAAGGGGAGGTAGGTGCCCGTCCGCCGGAAACAAAAGAATGGAAGGAAATTAGGATAGGCGATTATTGGAGTGGAAGGGATGTCTATGCTTGGCTTCAAGCTGATATTGATATTCCGGAACAATGGAAGGGAAAGGAGATAGTAGGTCTATTTGATTTTGGCAAAACCGGCGAGGGAAATAACTCAGGATTCGAGTCACTTTTATACTTAAACGGTTCTCCATATCAAGGTGTAGATTCCAATCATATGGAAGTGTTTTTTCCAAAAGGTTCGGCTGGCGCTAAAATAAGTTTAACGTTTCGCCTATGGTCTGGCCTTGAAGGAGGGGGGATTCCGAAATCGCAGGAACATAAGATAAAACGGGCAGAGGTAGCTTGGCTTGATGAGGTTACTGATGATTTGTTTTTCACCGGGAAAGCTATTCTTGGAACGGTGAAAGTTCTTGGTCAGCACTCTCCCGAGCGTCAATTGCTTCTTTCATTGTTGGATCGTGCATTTCGGCAAATTGATTGGTCTAAACCGAAGTCGGATTCATTCTACAATTCCGTCGCCATAGCCCTTGAAATGATTAAAGGTGAATTAAAGAGAATGGAGAAAAAACATCCGGTAACTATTCGTTGTATTGGGCATACACACATCGACGTTGCCTGGCTTTGGCGCCTTAAGCATACAAAGGAAAAGGCTGCGAGGTCATTTTCTACAGTGCTTCGACTAATGGAGAAATACCCAGAGTACATTTTTTTGCAAACCCAGCCTCAGCTATATGAATATATTAAATCGGATTATCCTGAAATATTCGAGCAAATTCGGAAGCGGGTTGCGGAAGGGCGTTGGGAAGCGGGAGGAGCGATGTGGCTAGAAGCGGATTGTAACATTCCCTCCGGGGAATCATTGGTACGACAAATACTTATGGGAACTCGTTTTTTGCGTAAGGAGTTCGGTGTAGAGTGCAAGTATTTATGGCTTCCGGATGTGTTTGGATATAACTGGGCCTTGCCGCAGATTCTTAAAAAATCCGGGATTCATGCGTTTATGACGACGAAAATCAGCTGGAACCAGTATAATCGGATGCCTCATGATACATTTATATGGAGAGGGATTGATGGAAGTGAGATACTTACACACTTTATTACAACTCCTGAGCCCAACAAAAACTGGTGGTTTTACACTTATAACGGGGTAATTACACCTGAGACGGTGCAGGGGATTTGGGAGGCATATAGAGATAAGGCAATTAATCAAGAGTTGCTTTTATCGTATGGTTACGGAGATGGCGGGGGAGGGGTAAATAGAGAAATGTTGGAGATGCGCCGCCGCCTAAACGATATCCCTGGATTGCCGAATGTAGAAACTGGTAGAGCAGATGAATTTTTTGAACGGTTAAACGAAAAAATTAGAAATACGGATCAATATGTACATGTATGGGATGGAGAACTTTATCTTGAGTATCACCGCGGAACCTATACGAGCCAGGCTTACAATAAGAGAATGAATCGAAAGATGGAACTTCTGTACCGTGAGACGGAATGGATGGGAATTGTATCGGCGACGTTAAATTCCGATTGGTCCCGTTATCCTTTTGAACGGTTAAATGAAGGATGGAAAATAATTTTACGCAATCAGTTCCACGATATTATTCCTGGTTCCTCTATTCGTGAAGTCTATGAGGATAGTAGAGAGGAATATGAGAAAGCTGAAAAGTATGCATTAAGTGCTTGGAAAAACCTAAGCGAGAGCATTATAGTCGAGAAGAAAGGGGATACAGTTATAGTGTTCAACTCCTCTCCTTGGGTAAGGACAGATTTAATTCGAATTCCGGTAACTGTAGAGACCGAAAAAGGGATATGGAAGGATGTGTCAGGGAGAGAGTTAAAGGCAGAAAGAGTTGGTGACAATTGGGTTATATTAGTAGAAGATGTTCCGCCTCTAGGATTCAGCACAATTCATTTTTATGCCGGGGAATCGGATGATACTTTGGTTCGAACTATTATGTTCCATATAGGTTCTTCTGAAGTTATTTCACCGTACTACAAAATTAAATGGAATGATAAAGGGCAAATTATCTCCATTTATGATCTTCAGGCCAAACGGGAGGTCTTAGATGAAGGAAAATGTGGAAATGTATTACAAGTGTTTGAGGATAAACCTCTACGCTTTGATGCTTGGGATATTGATATATTTTACCAAGAGAAAAAGCGAGAGGTAGAGGATTTACAACATGTAAGCATAAAGGAAATAACATCGCTTTATGCCGTTATCCATTTTGAGTGGAAATATATGGACTCCATTATCAAACAAGATATGATTCTGTACACACATAGCAGAAGAATAGATTTTAAGACAGAGGTAGATTGGAAGGAACAGAACCAGCTGTTAAAGGTGGCGTTCCCTGTCAAGATCCGTTCTACATTAGCGACCTATGATATCCAATTTGGTAATGTGAAAAGACCTACACATTGGAACACAAGTTGGGATTACGCGAAGTTTGAAACAGTTGCGCATCAATGGGCTGATTTATCAGAAACAGGATATGGGGTTAGTTTATTGAATGACTGCAAATATGGCTATGATATTAAAGATAATGTGATAAGACTATCACTGATTAAATCTGCCACCTATCCAGACTATCAACAAGATCAAGGGTATCACATTTTTACTTACTCCTTACTTCCGCATCAAGGAGACTGGGTAGAAGGCAATACGGTAAAAGAAGCATGGTATCTAAATAATCCTTTAACTTACGCCGTAGGAGAGCCGATTAGAAAAAAATATTCATTGTTTGGTACCAATACTGACAACATTATGGTAGATGTTGTAAAAAGAGCTGAGGATTCCAATCGGATTGTTCTTCGATTACATGAATTTACAGGCAGAAGAAACAAAGTGTATATAACAAGCGATTTGCCCATCTTCGCTTGGCAAGAGTGTGATCTTATGGAAAGGGAGGTAGGGGAAGGAACGATAAGTGAGAAATTGGAATTTGATATAAATCCATATGAAATCAAGACGTTTCTCATAGATCTCAAATAGTATAAATAATTTGTATATTGTTGTTTAAGAAAAATCCCCTTGCTGGTTAGAAATCTTCCTTCTGGCCGGATATAAAGGGGATCTTTTTCTATATTGTATTGAAAGAAAGTGGAAAAACCATTAAAATAACATTAAGAAGAGCAAGCGCTTTACCTAACGAGCTTGACTACAACAGATGGAGAGAATGATGAGCGATGAAAGTAACCATTTACGATGTAGCAAAAAAAGCGGGTGTATCCATTTCAACGGTATCAAGGGTACTCAATAATACCGGGCGCATTAGTGAAAGAACGAGAAAAAGAGTCCTTCGGGTAATGGAAGAGCTGCATTATCAACCGAGCATGGTCGCCTCGGCGTTGACTGGGAAGCGGACAAGAACGATTGGCCTTGTCATCCCTGACGTAGCAAACCCATTTTTTTCTGAAATCGCTCGGAAAGTGGAAGATCGGGGGAGAGAACAGGGATTTAACGTTCTGATGTGCAATACGGATAACAACCCGGAGACGGAAGAAATGTATCTTTCTTTATTGCGCCAAAAAAGCGTGGATGGCATCATTATCGGAACCACAACGAACAATTATACAATGATCAAAGAGCTGTTGGAAGAGAATTTCCCTTTGGTTTTTATTGCCCAAGACATCCCGGAGCTGGCCATTAACGTGGTGAGAGTTGATGATTTTTTAGGGGGATATCAGGCTGTCTCGCATCTTGTTTCCCTAGGACATCAACAGATCGCGATCATGCTTGGGAATTTAAGTCGCACAAGCGATAAATACAGGCTGCAGGCCTATCAGCAGGTGCTTCAGGAGAACGGATTGAAATGCGAAGAATCTTGGATTGTATATACGGACTATTCGATGGCTGATGGAAAAAGGGCGGCGATGGAGCTGTTGCAGTTGACCCCAAGGCCGACAGCGATTTTTGCCTGTTTTGATTCTCTTGCCGTTGGCATTTATCAGGCGGCCAAAGAGTTGGGACTCCGCATTCCCGATGATCTGTCGGTGGTTGGATTTGATAATACGATTTTATCGGCCATTATCGACCCGCCGTTGACGACAGTCGCCCAACCTATTGAAGAAATGGGAAGGCAAGCGGTTGACCTGTTAATTGCTCAAATTGAAGAGACCAATCATACGAAACAGCGGATCATTTTGCCGCCTCATCTAGTGGTAAGGAAATCGGCCTGTCATATCGCTAAAGTGAAATCGTAAGGATGTGAGCAGATTGTTTTTATGAAATAATAGATGTTACCGAAGAAAACGTTGAATTTAATGGAGAAGAACAGCTGTAAATAGCTGTTCTTTTATTTTTTTAATAAAAAATTCTATAAATTTAGAAAAAATACTTGATAAAATAATAGGTTGAGGGTAAAATAAAAAACAAAAGGAAAGCGCTTGCTCAAAAAGTTTGATGGGGATTAGATTGCACTATTTATTATTATTAACGGACATGATAACCATTGTTTTCGATGTATTAGAAAGCGCTTCCCTGTTACAACGGAGATGAGGAGGAGAAAATAATGACTCGGGTGAAAGTAGGAATTTTGGGAGCAGGAGGGATTGCCAAGGTACATACGTCGATCCTAAAGAAAGATGAACGGGTTCAAATTATTGGGGTAGCGGATATTGTGGAAGAAAGAGCCGCTTCATTGGCGAAGGAAGCTGGGGAAGCAAAAGCGGTCAAAAGCCTCGAGGAATTATTTGATCTTGGTGTAGATGCTGTTTACGTGACGACGCCAAACACGATGCATGTTGAGCCGGTACTAAAATGTCTGGAAAACAATGTGCATGTGTTCTCAGAAAAACCGATGGCGACTTCTTTGGAGGGGGCAGAGCAGATCAGGCAAGCGGCTGAACGATCAAAGGCGATTTACAACTTGGGAATGAACCGTCGATATGCGTCGGTGTACAAAAGAGTCAAGGAATTGGTTGATTCTGGGGAGGTAACCCCCTATTTGGCTCATGTAAAAATGAACCGCGGCGAACTGTTAAATCCTCCTTGGACGGCAAACCCGAAGGTGACGGGAGGCTTCTTGTATGAAACTCCTTTCCATTTGATGGATCTATGCCGTTATTTATTTGGTGAAGTACAAACGGTTTACTGCGAAGCAAAACAAAATATTTCGACAGAGGAATTAGATACATTCGCGATTATGATGACATTTGTCTCGGGGACGATCGTCAATTTTGTGACGTATGCTCATGCCGGATGGAGCTTTCCGTTTGAGAGTTTGGAGGTTTATGGGAAGTATAGCACGGTCGCAACCCAAGAACTCGAAAAAGTCATGTATTCCCCAGGGTTGCAGCAGGCGGCGCACATTCATGATTTCTATCAATTATCCATTGAAGAAAAATGGGGATATAAGGAAGAGGATCGTCTGTTTATTGATGCCATTATCCATGGAACAAAGCCTCCGGTGACAGCTGAAGATGGATTCCGCTCGATTCAATTGCTAGAGGCGATTTATGAAAGTGCTAAAAACAACGTTATCATAAATTTAAGGGATAGACAAATAAAAAATCCGAGTATCTTACAAAAATAAGGTTCATCACCACAACATGTACTTGACAGACGATACACTTCTCTGCACAAGTGTATGCAAAACACGACTTGTTTCCTGTTCTTTCTTGGATGCATCAGTAAGGGATGTGATGAAAAAATCAAGTACAACTTTTGGTGAAGAGCCAAAAATAATATAATTGTAGAATTTTTTACATTTAATTAAATTTATCAAAAAACTAAGATAGTAAGATGTATGTACGAGGAGGTGAACTCTTCGAAATCTTAAGCCATCTTTAGAAGGGTGGTGAAAAATAGACATTTCTTTTAAATCGACTATCCTCGGTTGCGAAGAGGAGCAACGTTTTATAAGACTTCTCAATTTGAAACGCGGTATGATGAAGCTACACTTTCTGTTAAATCACCAGCCTTTTAGAAAACTCAATGTCTAAGCGTGAGTTGTCTTTATGGATAAAATTGGGTATGGAGGGAGAAAGGTGAAAAAGAGATTAATATCCAACATTTTGTTTGTGGTATTTATCTGTGTAGTACTAATCATTGCAGGATGTGAACAGCCTAGTCTATCAAAGAAGAGCAGTACAGATGTAGATGGGACTAAAATAGTAACAATTAGAGCTCAGACAGCGGGTGCAGAATTGACAAGAGTTGAGAACCTTGTTAAGGCTGCGGAAATGTTAAATAAGGAATTGAAAGAGCAAGGGAAGGATATACAGGTAAAGGTGCAGACAAGTTCGTTTAATGGTAGCTGGGAAGAATATGCTAAGCAATTTATGCTGGCTTTTAAAGCTAAAAAGGAACCAGATATTTATGCAACAGGACATGAAAATATTGGTTGGTTAGCCGATGGGAATTATATAATTCCGTTAGATGAATTAAAAAAGTCGAAGGAGTATTCGGATGTATTCCCTAAATTATGGGAATCTGTAACTTATAGAGGGCACATTTGGGGCGCTTTACAGGACACAGAGGCGAGGCCTGTTTTCTATAATAAGGATGTTTTAAGAAAGCTTGGATGGAGCGAGGAGGAAATAGATAGTCTTCCAGAGAAAGTTCGTAATGGTGAATTTACATTAGAAGATATGACAAAACTAGCGGAAGAAGCGAAAACAAAAGGTTTAGTTCAATATGGGATTATCCACCGTCCAGTTGATGGGCCTGATTTTCAGGCAATAGCTTATAACTTTGGTGGGAAAGTATATGATCCTGAGGAAAACAAAATTGTATTAGATAAAAAAGCGGTGGAAAAACAATTGAACTACTACTATGAAATCGCGAAGAAAAAACTTATTCCAAGCAATCTTACACAGATGGAGTGGAGTAATATCCACAAAATAGTTGTTAACGGAAAAACTTTATTCTACTATGGCGGAATTTGGAACGTGTTTAACTGGGGGCAAGATAACTTCCATGAAAAGTTAGGAAAAGTTGATGCAAAGTGGGTTAATGATCATCTGGGAATGATGTTAATTCCTGCTGCGGAAAAAGGAGGAAAACCTCTTACTCTTTCCCATCCATTTGTGTATACTGTTTCAGCGCAGACGGAGCATCCTGAACTAGTGAAACGGTTGTTAGAACTTGTGGTTGCTCCTGCACTACAAACGGAACATAATATAAAAACATTTCATCTCCCTGTTACAAAAGGTGGTGCTGAGCATCCAGATTTTAAAGCGGATGTAACACTAGGAAAAGTAGCATACATGTCTGATTATACAACATTTCTCCCAAATCATGAAGGATTTTCTAAATACTCAAAGGCAGTGTTTAATGCTATTCAAGCGGTTGAACTTGGAAAAAAGACGCCTCGGGAGGCATTGAGAGATTTAGAGGTACAGTTGCAGAATGATCTTGGCGATCAGTTAAAAATCGTAGATTAAAATTGAAAGCAAAATGATACCTGGCTCCTGCCAGGTATCTCCCTCTTCACATTCACATTCTCATTCTCGCAGAGATCTTTAATACATCAATATTTTCAGAGGGAGGTTAATGAAGTGGTTTCTTTTTACAAAAAATGGAAAATATCTGCTATCATGCTTGGGCCGTTTATAATTCTTATATTTCTGTTCTTTTTTCTTCCTGTTCTATTGACAGCTATATTAGCATTCACTAGTATGGATTCTTCTATGAAATGGGATTTTAACGGTTTGGAAAATTTCCGGAGTATTATTACTGACCCTAATATTTTGTTGATTGTAAAAAATACAGCAATTTATGTTTTCTTCACATTATTGATTAATGTGTTTTTTGGCTTAGCTTTAGGTATTTTAACAACTTACTTTGTTCAAAGGGAATTCATCGGCCTCACTTTCAGAGCTATTTGGATGCTACCAAGAATTTCTCCACCGGTCGTGTATATACTTCTTTGGTTATGGTTTTTTGACCCTAGTGAATATGGTGTTTTAAATAGTTTGAGATCTTTTTTTGGTATGCCTCCTATTGAATGGCTTTCGGATTACCCGATGATAGCTATTATTTTAGCAAATGGATTGATTGGTGCTTCATTTGGAATGATTATTTTTTCATCTGCCATTAAATCTATTCCGAGAGACTTGTTTCAGGCTGCACAAGTAGATGGCGCTTCACAATGGTCAATTATCAAAGACATCATTATCCCTGCTGTCCGTTGGCCGTTGATGTTTGTTACATTATGGCAATGCTTGTCCTTGCTCACATCGTATGAATATATTCTCCTGTTGACAAATGGTGGACCATTGTTTGAAAGCGAAGTGCTAGCTTTATATTCTTATCACAAAGCTTTTCAAAACTTTGAGTTTGGATACGGGGCTGCTATTTCCCTCGTCCTCGTTTTAATTGCTCTCATCTTTTCGCTTATTACATGGAAAACTTTTGGAATGAAAAAAATGATCAGTTCTTCGAGAATAGAGTAGGGGGTAATAATTATGGAGATAACAGGATATCAAACAGAATCGACGACCATGGTTATATCTTCTTCTAGGTGGAAAAAACGTATTACTTTCATCATTGCCTACGGAGTTTTAGTGCTGACAACGTTGCCTATTATTTTGATGTATTTGTGGCTTTTGGTGAGTTCATTTTTCGAGAAAATGAAATTCGGCTTTATTCCTGTTCATTTTACCTTAGAAAACTGGGAGTTTTTATGGACTAATGTGGAGCATGGAGGGAGCATGCTTCCAAGTATTTGGAGGGCAACTTGGAATTCTTTCGTATTTTCAGGTACCCTTACTATCCTTGAGGTCATTATCGGTGTTATGGCTGGGTATGCTTTAGCTCGGACTGAATTTCCGGGACGTCAAGCGCTAATGAAGACTATATTACTTTTACATGCATTTCCAAGTGTTGCTTTACTGATTGCTGTGTTTTACATTTTAAATTTTATGGGATTGTTCGATTCACTATGGGGGGTTGTTTTAGTTAAGACAGCCTTACAAATTCCGATGACAGCGTGGATCATAAAGGGATTTTTTGATGATGTACCGTGGGATGTGGAATGGGCTGGATTAATTGACGGTTGCAGTCGTTTTAAGGTTTGGTTTTCAATTGTCCTTCCATTGATTAAGCCAGGGATAGCAGCAGTTAGCATTTTTTCATTCTTGTCGGGTTGGTCTGAATTCTTACTGCTGTATACCTTTATTTTAAGTGATGAAAATGTAACCTTGTCGTCTTACTTACAAAAACTTATCAGCGATCCGAATATGGTCAATTATGGGATGTTAAGTGCTGTATCACTGTTTTATATGTTCCCGGTTTTACTGTTTTTCCTTTTTACACAGAAGTCATTGATGCAAATGAGTGCTGGGGGAGGAAAAGGGATATGAAAATTGAACTGAGAAATATTTGTAAATCATTTAACAAAAAAACCAATACTATCGATAACATGAATTTGACGATTAATGACGGGGAGTTCGTTGCTTTGCTTGGACCGAGCGGTTGCGGAAAATCAACGACGATGCTTATGATCGCGGGAATTTATAAGCCAGATAGGGGCGAAATTTATTTTGATGGCCAAATTGTAAATGACTTGGAACCTAAGGATCGGAATATTGGCATGGTGTTTCAAAGCTATGCCTTATATCCGCATATGACGGTTTTAGATAATATTGCATTTCCATTGAAACAACAAAAAGTTCCAAAGGAAGAACGAATAAAACGGGCAAAACGGGCTGCCGAAATGGTACAACTTGAGCATTTATTAGGTCGAAAACCGAGTGAATTATCCGGGGGGCAACAGCAACGAGTTGCTTTGGCACGTGCTATCGTAAAAAGACCCAAAGTATTATTATTAGATGAGCCAATGTCTAATCTCGATGCTAGATTAAAAATCGAAATGAGAGAGGAGATTTCCCGCATCCAAAAAGAATTAGGCATCACAACCATTTTGGTTACTCATGACCAGGAAGAAGCGATGACGATGGCTGACCGTATTGCTGTTATGAAGGAGGGACAGATTATTCAGTACGATACCCCAATGGAATTGTATTATAATCCAAAAAACTACTTTATAGCTCAATTTATCGGAACACCTCCGATGAATTTTCTAAAAGGAAAATTACTGAACAACCAGCTTCATCTACCAAATAGCACTGTTGAATTAGATTGTGAATTTTGGGAGCTCAATAGAAAGGAAACAGAAGTCCATGTAGGTATTCGCCCTTATGATTTAAAATTAGGTAAAAATGGGGATGTTTATATAAAAGGTACTGTAAGTATGGTTGAACTTGTTGGGCATTCAAAAATGATTAGTGTAAAGGTTGGTAATGAACAGGTTCGTTTTTTTGCTGAACCCAATATTAGTATCGAATATGGCTCGGTTATCGAGATATCAACTCAGACCTCATCTATCCATTTATTTGATGCAGTAACGGGAAGAAGTTTAAAAAAACATGGTATGAACAAGGGGCTTGTTAAAGAATCTGTCTATAACTAAAGGAGAGAAATTAAAAAATGGGTGTTAGTGTAAAATGCAGTGTAGAACATGTTTTGTATAACTCAGCGATTGAATACGTATTACAAGCAGGACAATTAATTAGGAGTCATTTGGGAAACAAAGGAAAAATTGAGCAAAAAAAGAATGCCTTTGATCTGGTAACAGAGGTTGATAGACGAAGTGAGGACTTACTTCGGAGAAAGATTCACAAGGATTACCCTAGCCATTGGATTTTATCTGAAGAAAATTGCGGTCAAGCCAACGCATATGAGATGTTTAAAAATCATGATTCGGATTACGGTTGGATCATCGATCCCATTGATGGTACGACCAACTTTATTCATGGCATCCCGTATTTCGCTATTTCGATCGGAGTTGTAAAGGATGGAGAGCCTGTCATCGGCGTTGTGTTCAACCCAGTCACGGATGAACTTTATACGGCAAGAAAGACATTTGGAGCTTATTTGAATGGACGCCCCATTCGGGTTGGAAAAGAATCGACTTTGGCTGAAGCGGTCATAGCAACCGGATTTCAGGCTAGCGATTTTAGATCGGGGTCTCGTGTCGTTCAACAAATAGACCAATTGGCAGGGAGAAGCCGCAATATCCGTCTATTTGGTTCAGCGAGTCTAGATCTATGTTTATTGGCATCTGGAAGGATCACAGGTTTTTGGCATGATGGTCTAAATCCATGGGATACAGCGGCGGGGATCTTAATCTTGACAGAAGCGGGGGGGAAAGCCACAGATAAAGATGGAAATCCTTATCGCCTCTCTCATGATTCACTGATCGCCTCCAACGGGAGAATTCATGGCGAATTAATAGAAACAATAAAATTATAAAAAATGAGGGATTTTGTTGAAAAGACCATTAATTACTGCTCATACTGGTTGCATGAATACGCCGCCTAATTCTATTGAATCTATATTAGAAGGAATAAAAGCAGGAGCGGATATTATTGAAGTGGATGTTCGTGCTACAAAGGATGGGGTTGCTGTTCTTCTGCATGATGAAAAGATTGTAACTCCAAAGGGAGTAAGGAGGGTAGGAGATTTATCGTTTAAGGAACTCCATGATCTCGATAGATCTAGTAGGATTTTTCGGCTCGAGGAGGCTTTATCGATTGTCAAAGAGCATCACCGGATTATTAATCTAGATGTAAAAGAAGATAGTGCTATTGATCCAATGATAGAAACAATTGAAAAACATAAGATGAGAGATTATGTGATTATTTCTGGATGTGAAAGGGAAAGAGCGAATTATTTAAAAAATCATTACCGTTTATATCAAGTATTACTAAATGTAGGTATAAGTTTGTATGAAACCTATAAGGAGGATTATGAATCCTTTATCAGGAAAACGTGTTGGGAAGCTATTGCAGCTTCATGTTGCGGTATAAACATAAACTATCAGTTCTGTGACGAGTCATTGGTTAGTTATGCCACGATTCGTTGTATTCCTGTTTGGGTTTGGACAATCGATGAACCTGATGTAATGAAAAAATTCCTCGATATGGGTGTTTATTCCATAACTACTAATGAAGTAAAAATACTAGTGGAGCTAGGGAACCAAGCGAAATAACTAGGAAACTCCAGGAGGTATTTAAAATGATCGATACGCTTTTATATGAGTGGAAAAAGAGAAATGAGGAAATTACGGGGTTAATCAGGGAAGGAGTTTCTACTAATGATTTCTACCAACTAGCGATTTGCCAATTAGAGTTTCTAAGAAGGGTAATCCCTGATAATGTGAATTATGTATCACGATTAGCGGAGCTCCTGCACTTAGATGGTAATATACGTAGGGCTGGAGAACAGTACCGTCTAGTATTACAGATGGATCCGTTAACTCCGCTTACTGAGAAGGAAACACAGATGATTAGGAAATTTTGTCCAATATTGCTCCTTACCCAGAAAGAATGTTTTCCGTTGAAAGATGTTGTAGCAGTGCATCATCCAACCAAACCAATGATTGGCTATCACTTGTTTTGGGAGGATGACTATGATTTCCCTGATGATTATGAACCGTGCGACCATGAAGAAATTTGGATTGAGTACAATCCTGAAAATGAGACCATAACTAATGTTATGTGTTGGTTCCATTCCCGTGTTCTTAGCTCTAAGGATGCGGTCAAAGAGGCATGGGATAACAATCAAAGAGCCATCATTAGAGTTGAGTGGGGGAAGCATGGTTCTCTTTTATGTGGATGGGAAAGTATGAAAGAGCCACTAACAGGTGTGATGCTAGTTGATTGGCTTAAAGAAACTTATGAACATGTAAAGAAAGGCGGACGAGTACCTTCTCATCCATTAAAGAAATATTGGCCCAAAGGATTTGAGGGTACCTTTGAGGAATATATTGATTTTTCCGTAAGACTAGATCCATTAAATTGGCTTGATAAAAAACCCCTCATGTATAAAACAAGATGGGTAAACGCTGTTATATTTACGCAATGTTTACCTTACAACTTTCATCCTAAAATGGAATGGCCGGATCGTTTTCACAAGTTTCCATTCTAAAAATTTTATATATATTCAAAAATAGGAATTTATCAACAACTAAACTTATGGCAATTAAATTAATAACATGTGAGGTTATCCTTCTAATGGTGATAAGATTTTTGGTTGCGGAAGTTATAATCGTTATACCAAATGACAACTAAGGAGGTGGTTATATTGTTTACAATCTCTACCTATACCATTATAGAGAGAACAGTTTTAGCAGCTATACTTGGTGGTATCGTTGGATGGGAGCGCGATTTAAGGGATAAACAAGCAGGGGTAAAAACCCATCTTCTAGTTTCCGTTGGTTCTGCTTTGATTATGATACTTTCAATTTATGGATTTAATGAAACAATAGGTCACTGGAACGCAAGATTTGATCCAGCGCGCCTGGCTCATGGGGTAATAAGTGGTATTGGTTTCTTGGGAGCAGGGGTAATCATGCGTAAATCAAATAGAGTCTCAGGAATCACCACTGCAGCTACCTTGTGGGTTGTTGCTTCCATAGGCTTATGTGTTGGAGCGGGATTTTATGTACCTGCATTGGTGGGAACGGTGATCATTTTGATAAACGCTTTTGTTCTTCGAGGGATAGAGTCAAAGCTGCTATCATCAGCTAAGGCAATTACAATTCATATAACAGTTAAAGACGGAGATGGAATAGATGCGTTAAAGGAAATATCGAACTTTTTCAGAGAGAGCAAGGCAGTAATTAAACATATCTACTTTTTAGATACAAAGGAGCTGAGTGATAATTTAGTTAATATTACATTCCGATTAAAGCTAAAGAGTCAAGATAATCTTATTGGTTTGCTTACTCATTTGAGGGGAATAGAGGGGGTAGAGAAGGTTGAATGTGATGATATTCATATGAGAGTCAAAGAGGTTTTTAACGAGAAAAGTCTGAGTCTTTAATCCTTTTCAGGAGGGGGGAAGTAAATGAAAACGATCCGCCTAACAACCGCCCAAGCATTAGTCAAGTTTTTAAACCAGCAGTATGTGGAATTCGATGGTCGTGTACAGAAATTTGTCAAAGGTGTTTTTACGATTTTCGGCCATGGTAATGTACTCGGCCTTGGTCAAGCGCTTGAGGAAGATCCCGGAGAGCTCGAAGTGTACCAAGGGCGCAATGAACAAGGAATGGCGCATGCGGCGATTGCCTTTGCAAAACAAAAACACCGTCGGCAAATCATGGCATGCACGTCATCCGTCGGTCCCGGGGCGGCGAATATGGTGACGGCAGCGGCGACAGCTTCGGCGAACCACATTCCGGTGTTATTGCTTCCGGGAGATACGTTTGCGACAAGACAGCCCGATCCCGTGCTTCAACAAATCGAGCACTGGCATGATTTGACCATTTCCACAAACGATGCGTTTCGTGCCGTCAGCAAATATTGGGATCGCATCAGCCGCCCCGAGCAGCTGATGCCGGCGATGATTCAAGCGATGCGGGTACTGACCGATCCCGCCAACACCGGAGCAGTCACCATTGCCTTGCCTCAAGATGTGCAAGGGGAAGCGTACGATTTTCCTGAATCCTTTTTCCAAAAACGGATTCACCGCATTGAACGCCGCGTTCCGGCGAAAGCGGCGATTCATGAGGCGGTGGAGCTCATTCGCAGAAAGAAAAAACCGATCATCATTTGCGGCGGCGGCGTCCGCTATTCGGAAGCAGCGGAAGAACTGAAACAGTTTGCCGAGAAATTTCACATTCCTTACGGGGAAACGCAAGCCGGCAAAAGCGCGGTGGAAAGCGCCCACCCATACAATCTCGGGGGAATTGGCGTCACCGGCAACCTTGCCGCCAATATAATTGCGAAGGAAGCCGATTTGGTCATTGGGATTGGCACCCGTTACACCGATTTTACGACAGGGTCGAAACAGCTTTTCCAACATCCTGAAGTAGAATTTTTGACGATCAATGTCTCGGTCTTTGATGCTTGCAAATTGGATGCCGTCCGCGTAGTGGCAGATGCGAAACTTGCTCTTCTCGCCTTAACCGAAGAGTTGGAGAAAATCGGGTATCGATCCGGCTATACGAATGAAATAGACATCGCGAAAAAGGCGTGGGAAGAAGAGCTTAACCGACTGCATCACGTCCGCTACCGCCAGTCGGGCTTTCAGCCGGAGGTGGCCGGCCATCTCGATGAGGTTTTGACTGAGTATTCCGAGTTTTTCGATTCTTCGTTAACGCAAACGGAAGTCATTGGCGCGATTAACGAGTGGATCGATGACGACGCCATTATCATCGGAGCGGCAGGCAGCTTGCCGGGGGATTTGCAGCGCATGTGGGTGGCGCGCCGGCCCAATACGTATCATATGGAGTACGGCTATTCGTGCATGGGGTATGAGATTGCTGGTGCGCTTGGCGTGAAAATGGCGGAGCCGGATAAAGAAGTCTATGCGATGGTCGGCGATGGCAGCTACTTAATGCTTCACTCGGAGCTTGTAACGAGCATTCAGGAAAAGAAAAAAATCAATGTTCTCCTATTTGATAATGGTGGATTCGGCTGCATTAACAACTTGCAAATGGGTCATGGAATGGGCAGTTTCGCCACAGAATTCCGCTACCGCAACGAAGAAACCGGGCGCTTAGACGGGAGCTTGATTCCGATTGACTTCGCGCAAAGCGCGGCCGGTTACGGGGTGAAAACGTATAAAGTGCACACGCTCGAGCAATTAAAAGAAGCGCTCGAAGATGCCAAACAACAATCGGTGTCGACATTGATCGATATTAAGGTGCTTCCAAAAACGATGACCCATGATTATGAGTCATGGTGGCATGTCGGGGTGGCGGAAGTGTCCCGGAACCCAAAAATTGCGGAGGCATACAAGCGGAAAGAACAACAATTGCAAAGGGCAAGAAAATATTGAACAACTGGAGTGAGAGAGATGGAAAAAACGGTTAATCCTTTTCGTATCGGCATTGCCCCGATCAGCTGGGTCAATGATGATATTCCGGGACTGGGTGATCACTATACCCAAGATCAAGTCTTATCCGAAATGGCGGAGCTTGGGTATGTTGCAACGGAAATGGGGCGCCTCTTTTCCCAAGATCCCCCGTCATTGAGGGCAAAACTGAACCAATATGGCATCGAGCTCGCCAGCAAATTCATCGGCGTGCTCTTTTCAGACCGTTCTCGTCTTGAAGAGGAACTCAAGACGTTCCGGTCTTGGGCGGAATATTTGCACGATATGGGATGCAAGTATGCGATTGTCTGCGAGATGGGGGGATCGATGCACTGGGATCCGCGCCGGGCGCCAGAAGAAAAAACGATTCAACGGCTCACGGATTCCGAATGGGAGTCCCTTGTTGACGGATTGCATCGCGCCGCGCATATATGTCAAGAGCTAGGAATGAAACTTGTTTACCACTTTCACGCGGGAACAGTCGTCGAAACGGCGGAAGAGATCGATCGCTTAATGGAGTTGACGGATCCGAATCTTGTCCATCTCTTGTATGACACAGGGCATGCGTTATATGGCGGATATGATCCAGTTGAACTGTTGCATCGGTATGCGGATCGCATTCAATACGTTCATTTGAAAGACGTAAGGCACGATGTGCTCGAGCTGGTGAGACGGGAACAACTCGACTTTCGCACGGCGGTGTTGCGTGGCATGTTTACGGTTCCTGGAGATGGATGCATTGACTTTGTTCCGATTTTTGCCAAATTGATTGAGATGGACTATAACGGCTGGATCATCGTCGAAGCAGAACAGGACCCGGCTGTGGCGCACCCGTACACGTACGCCAAAATGGCCAAAGAATATATTGACCGCCTTGTTCATCATCTCTTGGCGGCCCAAAAGCGGTAAGGGGGGGAGGATGAAACGATGAGCCGACTGATCATACCAAGCCATTCGCCGAATGAAGAAGGGAACGTCGTCCGCGTAACACCGGAATCAGTGGGGTGGGAGTACGTCGGGTTTGAAGTGTATGTGTTGGCAAAAGGACAAACATTGCGAAAAGAGACGAAGGATCAGGAAGCCTGCCTTGTTCTTCTCAAAGGAAAAGCCAACATACACACAAGACATGAACGGTGGGAAAATATTGGATTGAGAATGGATGTTTTTGAGAAAATTCCGCCATACTCCGTCTATGTCCCGTCCAATGATGTTTATGAAGTGCAAGCATTGACTGATTTGGAATTGGCCGTTTGTTTAGCGCCAGGGAAAGGAACGTATCCAGCCCGTTTGATTCCGCCAAGCGAAGTAGGAGTGGAAATGCGCGGGGCGGGAAACATTGAACGGCGGATACATAATATTCTTCCGGAGTCTAAACCGGCTGACAGCTTGCTTGTCGTTGAGGTATTTACGCCGGAAGGAAACTGGTCGAGTTACCCACCGCATAAACATGACCAACACAATTTGCCGCATGAATCTTATTTAGAGGAAACGTATTATCATCAAATCAATCCGGACCATGGTTTTATGGTGCAACGGGTCTATACTGATGATCGTTCCATTGATGAAACGATGGTCGTGAAAAACGGAGATGTTGTTTTGGTGCCGAAAGGCTATCACCCGGTTTCGGCTCCCCCGGGTTATGAGGGGTATTACTTAAACGTCATGGCCGGGCCCGTACGGACGTGGAAGTTCCGCAATGATCCGGACCATGAGTGGGTGATGGAAAGCAAACTCGCGGCCAAACAGAAGTAGAAACGATCCAAAAAGACGACAGGAAAGAGGCGGTTCGATGAATTTACTCCCATTTGACGAGCAAAAACCGTTGGATTTTATCGCTGTCGGCCGACTATGCATCGATTTAAATGCCAATGAGATTCACCGGCCGATGGAAGAAACGGTGACGTTTACGAAATATGTCGGCGGATCTCCGGCGAATATTGCCATCGGCATGGCCCGGCTTGGCATGAAAACAGGGTTTATCGGCCGAGTGGCCGACGACCAAATGGGCCGATTTATCGTTCAATACTTAAAAAACAATGGCATTGATACATCCCATGTCATTACCGACAAGTCCGGCAGTGTAACAGGCTTGGCGTTCACCGAGATTAAGAGTCCGACCGACTGCAGCATCCTCATGTATCGCGATAATGTCGCTGATTTGAAACTGGAACCGAATGACATTCATGAAGACTATATTCGGCAGGCAAAATGCTTATTGATTTCCGGGACGGCTTTGGCGAAAAGCCCGTCAAGAGAAGCGGTGTTTTTAGCGTTGGAATATGCAAGACGCCATGGAGTCGTTGTCTTTTTCGATTTGGATTATCGCCCTTATACGTGGCAATCCAAAGAGGAAACGGCGATTTATTACAACTTGGCCGCCGAAAAATGCGACGTGATCATCGGCACGAGAGAAGAATTTGACATGATGGAGCAGTTTGCTGTTCATCAGCATGATGACGAGAAAACGGCGCAAAAATGGTTTGATTATCACGCGAAAATCGTCGTCATTAAACATGGCAAAGATGGATCGATCGCCTATACGAAAACAGGGGAAACGTTTGTCGGTACGATTTTTCCGGCGAATATTGTCAAAACGTTTGGAGCAGGCGATTCTTACGCTGCTGGGTTTATCTACGGATTAATGAATGGATGGCCGATTCCAAAGGCGATGGAATATGGTGCAGCTGCTGCTTCGATTGTCATCTCGAGCCATAGTTGTTCCGATGCAATGCCGACGTTAGATCAAATTGAACAGTTCATTCAACAACATAAAAGCAGCTCGACCGCTGCAAAATCATAAATGAAAGGGGATCGACGAACATGACAATGACAACGGGAGTACAAACTTTAAAAAACTATATTGGTGGGCAATGGGTGGAATCTCGTTCTGCGAAGACAGAAGCGGTTCCAAACCCTGCGACAGGCGAAGTGCTCGCTTACGTTCCGATTTCGACCCGCGAGGATTTGGATCGTGCGGTTGCGGCAGCAAAAGAAGCGTTCAAGACATGGAGCAAAACGCCAGTGCCGCGCCGGGCGCGAATCTTATTCAAATACCAGCAATTGCTTGTTGAACATTGGGAAGAGCTGGCCCGGTTGGTGACGTTAGAAAACGGCAAAAGCTACAACGAAGCCTATGGGGAAATTCAGCGCGGAATTGAATGCGTAGAATTTGCGGCAGGTGCGCCGACGCTCATGATGGGAAGACAACTTCCTAGCATTGCGACCGGCATTGAATCAGGAATGTACCGTTATCCAATTGGTGTCGTTGGGGGCATCACGCCGTTTAACTTCCCAATGATGGTGCCTTGCTGGATGTTCCCGCTAGCGATTGCGTGCGGAAACACGTTCGTCCTAAAACCGTCCGAACGCACACCGATGTTGGCCAATCGCCTAGCTGAACTTTTTAAAGAAGCCGGGCTTCCAGATGGAGTACTCAACATCGTTCACGGGGCGCATGATGTCGTGAACGGACTTTTGGAGCATCCAGATGTGAAGGCGATCTCGTTCGTCGGTTCCCAACCAGTCGGCGAGTATGTGTACAAAACAGCAGCGGCTCATGGCAAACGCGTTCAGGCGTTGACAGGAGCGAAAAACCATTCGATTGTCATGCCGGATGCAGACTTGAAAGTGGCTGTCCGTGAAATTATTAATGCGGCGTTCGGCTCGGCTGGAGAGCGGTGCATGGCGGCGTCGGTCGTTGTCGCGGTTGGGGACATTGCTGATGAATTAGTTGAGAGATTAGTAGCGGCCGCAAATGAAATTAAGATAGGCAACGGATTGGAGGAGAGCGTCTTTTTAGGCCCGGTCATTCGCGAAGCTCATAAACAACGGACGGTCAACTATATTGAACTGGGAGAAAAAGAAGGAGCTATTTTAGTGCGCGACGGGCGAAAAGATGCTGCTGTCCAAGGCGAGGGATACTTTATCGGACCGACCATCTTTGACCGAGTCACCACCGACATGACGATTTGGAAAGATGAAATTTTTGCTCCTGTTCTTTCGATTGTGCGGGTTAGCACGTTGGATGAAGCCATTGAAGTGGCCAACAAGTCTCCATTTGCCAACGGGGCATGCATTTACACAAGAGATGGCGGAAATGTCCGTAAGTTCCGTGATGAAATCGATGCCGGGATGTTAGGGGTCAACTTAGGGGTCCCAGCACCGATGGCCTTCTTCCCGTTCTCTGGGTGGAAGAATTCGTTCTACGGCGATCTTCACGCTAACGGCATGGACGGTGTGGAGTTTTATACACGTAAGAAAATGCTCACTGCTCGCTGGTAAGAGCGATGGAAAAACGATCAGGCGCCTTAGGGCGCTTGATGCTTTTTCACGAATGTGTAAACAGAAAGGGGAATCGAAATGCCGCTTGTCTCAATGAAGGAAATGTTACAATGTGCTTTACAGGGAAACTATGCTGTCGGCCATTTTAACGTGAACAACTTAGAATTCGCCCAAGCCATTCTCCTAGGGGCCGAAGAAGAGGAAGCACCCGTCATTTTGGCTGTGAGTCCGGGATATATCGGGCATCTTGGTGGACTCCGGACGGCAGCGGCCATGGTTAAAGAACTCGTGAAAGAATACCGCATTACTGTACCTGTCGCTCTCCATTTAGACCACGGCTCCTCCTATGAGCAATGCCTCGAAGCGATGGAAGCTGGGTTTACATCCGTGATGATTGATGCTTCCCATTTCCCTTTGGAAGAAAATATTTCGATGACAAAAAAAGTTGTTGAGGCGGCTCGGTTTTTTGGTGTCTCCGTTGAAGCAGAGGTCGGAAGAATCGGAGGGCAAGAGGATGACGTAGTGGTCGATGAAGCGGAAGCGATGTACGCCATTCCGGAAGAATGTGAGCGGTTAGTCAAAGAAACCGGAGTTGACTGCCTAGCACCGGCATTAGGTTCGGTTCACGGTCCGTATAAAGGGAAACCGAAATTAGGATTTGCGCAAATGGAACAAATCCAGCGCTTAACTGGCGTGCCGCTTGTGCTGCATGGAGGAACAGGAATCCCCTTGGAGGATATTCGCAGAGCCATTTCGTTAGGAACAGCTAAAATTAACGTCAACACGGAAAATCAATTGGCGTTTACTAGGGGAGTTCGTTCTTTACTCAATGAGAATAACGGCCTGTATGATCCGAGAAAATACCTTGGGGCAGGAAGAGAAGAAGTAAAACAGACCGTAAGACAAAAAATTCGCGAATTCGGTTCGGTAGGGAAAGCGAAAGAAGGGGTGTTGTCTTCATTGTAACGAGAATGATGCACAAGCTGTCGCGCCGGAAGCCAAGCGGTTCGAACAGGCGCAAAGCCCGCTGAAAAGGGGCCAAGCTTCATGAGAAAATCACCAACTGCCGGAACGATTTCCCGAACAAACTGTCCACCCGCTTGATCGGCGAAAATCAAGTAGTGTGCATGGAGGACTTGTGCGTGCCGAACATGCAGAAGAATCGCAAACTGGCCAAACGCATTTCCGATTCCGCATGGGGGACGATCGCTCAGGGGAGTGGAATATATAGCGAAATGGTAGGGGTGGACGGTGATCCGTGTCGGCTACACGTTTTCATCGAGTTAATGGTGCTCGTGGCTGCGGGCATTGGCAGGTGGAGGTGAAATCGTTCAACATCCGTTCGAGGGCGTGCCGAAACTGCGGAGTCGAACGCGACCGGGATCACAACGCTGCTCGAAATATTTTGCAGGAAGGGCTTCGTTTGCAGTTATTGAACTGCGGGACGCACAGGGATGGCTTGGTGAACCGCCTCCCGTAGAGTGGAAGTTCCCAAGAATCTCTCACCTCTAAGTGTTAGCGTAGGCGGGCGAACGTTCAATGTCTAGAAGGGGCGGATAACCCAGAACCGTTATATGCGATTTCCCTTCCGAGAACTTCAATACTACAAGCACAATTTGATGAGCGTTTGCTCGGAGGAATGGTAAAAAGAGCAGGTCAAGTGCTGAGGTGCGATGATTCTGATTGGGACGGAGGATTATATCGAAATACTCCACCTACTGCCAAACCGTTCGAGTTTACAGCTATCCCTTATTACGTATGGGATAACCGGCAGCCGGGTCAAATGATTGTCTGGATTCCTGAAGCATAACAAGATAGTAGAGGGAGTCACGACAAAGGGTGTTTGCTCCTTCTCAGAGAAACAAGAGATATAGAATTATGAATCTGTTGATACGTATATTGTATATTTATAGTAGTGACAAAGGGGTGTCTCGCTGCTTTTGAGACACCCCTTTTGTTTTGGATTTTGATGCTGAGACCCGAGTTCGACAGTGACTAGGCAAACAAATCGCCTCCCAGCCCTTGATACAGAAGGGCTGAGAGGCAATTGGGCATACTTCTAGCGTGTATCTAGGAGCGAGGATGAATGTCTAGGATCTTCAGAGGAGGCTCCAGCCCTAGAGCCACAGAGGTTTTCCTTTGTTTGGTCGTGATCTTTGTACACTGATAGAGGTCACGATATTTTGAAGAAAAATGTCCTAACGTGGAGCGCTGACATTTGTCTCTTACTTTCGGCCACGATTTTACTCTCGATTCGGATCAAGAGGAGGATTAGACCGTGGAGAAGCACGTGAGCATAGATGCAATCCTCCAATTGATGGTACATTGACAGTAACCACGGTTACCCATCGAATGTACATGTCTATATTATAAACAAAAAAACTTTATATTAAAAGGATTAAATTATAAAGCGTGTGCCTATGAAATTCGGCGTTTTTTCCTAGGTTAACCACCGCTAAACCCTTGATATAACGGCATTTCTGGCATTTTCATTTGCCTAAAATGGGCCTCAAACTGTCGAACTCGGGCTGAGACATGACACATGAATAAGGAGCGTTTCCACCTCCCCTATTGCACTTAGAATAAACGTCACCTATACTTAGGGAATAATACGTCATCCCATTGGTTTCGATTGATGAAAGTTTTTATTAAAGAGATTTGAGAATATTGCAGGGGGGAGGGTTAATATGAAAAAATTAGCAATTATTTATGTCTGCTTGATTGGTTTGTTTCTTCTTTATATATATCGCTATCATTTCGAAATTTCTCACCTTCGTTTATCCTCCCAAGAAGAGACGGCATTTCAAGGCCAACCTAACGAAAAATACGTCATGATCACCTTCCAATCAGGAATGGATTATTGGAAGCGCTGTCTCAAAGGGTTTGAAGACGCCGCCGAGGAGTTGAACGTCTCTGTAGAATATCGCGGAGCGACACAGTATGATGTCAATGAACAAGTGACGGTGCTAGAACAGGTGATCGCAAGGAAGCCGGCGGGTATTGCTATTTCGGCGATTAATCCGACAGCGTTGACGAAAACGATCAACAAGGCAGTGGAGAAAGGAATTCCAGTTGTGTTGTTTGATTCGAATGCTTCGGGAAGCAAGGCGTTTTCGTTTTTAGGGACGAATAACTATAATGCTGGAGTGACAGCAGCTCATGAAATGGCGAAACTGTTGGGGAATAAAGGGAATGTCGGGATCATTACTTCGCCTTATCAGCTTAATCACCAAGAGAGAACAAGAGGGTTTGTCGAGACAATTTATCAAAAATACCCACAAATGCATGTGGTGGCTGTAAAAAATGGGAAAGGGGATGTTAGGGCTTCCAAACAGGCGGCGATAGAGATCTTAGAGGATTACCCAGATGTGCAGGGGATCTTCGCAACGGAAGCGAATGGGGGAGTTGGCATGGCCGAGGCCGTTGTGATGTTGAATAAAAAGCATGTAAAATTGATTAGTTTTGATACGGAAAAACAAACGTTAGATTTGGTGAAGAAGGGTGTCATTGCTGCGACATTGGCGCAAGGAACATGGAATATGGGATACTGGTCGTTGCAGTTTTTATTTCAACTTCATCATCGCCTTACGTCTTCTTCGCGGTCAGGGGATTTGCCTCTGCCGGTGTATGTCGATACAGGGATCACGGTTGTTACGAAAGAAAATGTGGATCGTTTTTATGCCAGATAAAGAAGAAATGAGTGATCGATGTTGGGAGTACGAAAACGTTGGCGAGTTCGTCATTGGCCGATACGGTACAAGTTTGTTTCCTTGTTGCTGATTTCTATGATTGTCCCTGCTCTCGGGCTTGGAGGCCTAGTGAGCTGGGCGGTTGACCGAATCATCGAGCGGCAAGTTAACGAAAATACGTTACAGTTAATTAGCCAAGTCAATAGAACATTAGAGTTTTATGTTAATAATATGCAAAATATTACGTATTTAATTGCATTTAATCCTGAGACGAAAGCATTTTTTGACCGCTCCACCTCTAGTGATGAGTATGAGATTCGTCAGTTTTTGCAAGGGATTACAACGTTATATCCTGAAATTGCTGGAATCTTGGTTGTCAACCAATATGGCGATTATATTAGCAATGAAATGTACAGCCGCTCCTCGCAACCGTTGACAGAGGAATCGTGGTATCAGGAGGCGGTTAAAAATAAAGGGATTTTTAAAATGATTGGCCATCCTGGTGGGCGAAATGTCCTTTCCCATGCCAATTATTCAAGCGAAGAGGTCGTATCCGCAGTACGGGCGATTTTAGAGCCTGAGACACAAAAGGTGAAGGGAGTCGTGCTTATTGATTTAAAGCTGCGAGTCATTGCAGAAGCGACAAAAAACGTCCGTCTTGGGAAATGGGGACATTTGCTAGTGATAGATGAGCGAGGCGAGAGTATTTATACTCCAAGCCCATCGCCGCTTCGAACAATTCCGCTGCGATGGGTTCAAGGGAATAGTGGTACGTTTTCGAAAGAAATAAACGGACAACATATCCAGTTGATTTATCAACGCTCCCCGTTTACCAATTGGACGATTATCGGAGTATTTTCTGGCAATGAATCGGCGTTAGAAGTGATGGAAATCCGTTTTTATATCATCAGCTTCATCTTTTTCGTCTGTTTTATTGCGCTCGGCGCCTCGTATTACTTATCTTTTTCGTTATCGCGCCCAATCAGCCAGCTAACAGCTTTTATGAAAAAAGCGCAAGCAGGCGATTTAACGGTCCGTTATCATGATGAACGTATGGATGAAATTGGGATATTAGGCCGAAGCTTCAACCATATGTTGGATCAAATGCAACGTTTTATTTCTTTGGCAGAATGGCAGGAGCGACAGCGTTGGGAAGCGGAGTTGCGGGAGCTGCAGGCCCAGATTAAGCCGCATTTCCTTTACAATACGTTAGATACGATTCAGTGGATGGCGCGAAAAAAAGGGGCGGATGATGTAGCGGAAGTGGTGGGTGCGCTGGCAAAGCTGTTCCGCATCGGGTTGAGCAAAGGAAGGAACATGATTCTTTTCGCTGAGGAGATCGAACATATAAAAAGTTACTTGCACATTCAGAAAGTTCGTTATAAAGATAAGTTAAACTACACATTTGATATTCCTGAACATTTGCAACAGTTCTATGTGTTAAAATTGTTGTTGCAGCCAATTGTGGAAAATGCTATTTATCATGGCATTAAACAGCGAAGAGGACCGGGGCATATTTCGATTCAAGCAGAAGAGCGAGATGGAACGATGTATATTCGCGTGAAAGATGATGGGATTGGAATGTCCCGGGAGCGGCTTGAGGAGCTGCGGAAAAGTCTAACGATTGACTTTACAGCGGGAGATCAGGAAGGCAAGATGAGAAATATAAAAGGATACGGAATGGTCAATGTACAGGCTCGGTTGCAATTAACATTCGGTCCGTCTTATCGGTTGTATATTGACAGTGAAGAAGGGAAAGGAACGACCGTGATGATTGTGCATCCAATGATCATGAACCTCTCCTAGGAGGGACGAAGAAATGTGGAAAGTGCTAATTGCGGATGATGAGATGATTATTCGTGAAGGAATTCGAGAATCGATCGACTGGGCTCAAT
Source organism: Geobacillus zalihae (assembly GCF_030414215.1). Taxonomy (NCBI): domain Bacteria; kingdom Bacillati; phylum Bacillota; class Bacilli; order Caryophanales; family Anoxybacillaceae; genus Geobacillus; species Geobacillus zalihae. The sequence goes on along the minus strand of NZ_CP129217.1, from coordinate 1,910,460 downwards.
TCAATATGGAAGTGATCGCGGAAGCGGAAGATGGGGAAGAGGCGCTAGAATTAGCGATAAAACATGAAGTGCACGTATTATTTGTAGATTTGAGCATGCCGATTATGGACGGGCTGACACTTATGAAACATGTGCGAGAGAGGCTGCCGCACTGCCATATGATCGTGATTACTGGTTACGATGAGTTTTCATATGCGCAAGAAGCACTCCGTCTCCAGGTGGATGATTACTTGTTAAAACCAACGGACCCAAAGCAATTGCGCGAAGTAGTGGCGAAGGTGAAAGAGAAACTTGAACGTGAGCATCAGGAGAGAGGATATGTAGAGCTATTAACGAGTCAAGTACAAAAAAATGTCGGGTTGCTTCGCCAGCAATTAGGAGTCGAATGGGTAGAAGGAAGATTGAGGGAAGAGGAAATGATGAGACAGTTGCCTTTGCTTGGCCTTCCATCATTTTGTCCTGTTCAAGTTGTTGTCATTCAATGGTTCTCGTTTAAAAATCAACCCATTATGAACGATCGGGATCGATACATTCTTTTGTTTGCGATAGAAAACATCGTGTCTGAATTGTTGGTGAATCATGAAATGTTGGTTTTTCGCGATTCAAATGGGTTCGTTGTTGTCATAGTTTGGACACCGATTAGTGAAGAACAGCGTAGGGGGATTGAAGCCGCATTAAAGCAATATTTGTACATTGGAGCTAGCGCTTATATGGAAATGGTAGAGGGAGGGGTGACCGGGGTGATTTCGGCGTATGAAAAATGTAAGAGGAAGATGGAGGAAGAAAAGCGTCTTTCTCCGGTTGTCCGCCGCGCCAAACAGTATATACAGACACATTTTAGCCAGTCAGAACTGACACTTGAGTCGGTTGCTCAATTTCTCAATGTCTCTCCCATTTACCTGAGCCGAATGATCAAGCAAGAGCTAGGCATTTCTTTTGTTCACTTATTGACGAAAATTCGACTGACGAAGGCGGTTGAGCTACTTTTATCTACGGAACTACCTATTCACGAAATTGCCGAGCGAGTCGGCTATGATACACAACATTATTTTAGCACGGCCTTTAAAAAAGCGATGGGAGTGCCTCCAAACCAATATCGGAAGATACATCTAGAACGTGAGGCATAGCTAGTAGCAAAACAGATCACGTTTTCTTTTTGCGGGAGCTGACCTCAAAAGCCGCCTGCCTTCCACAGACATACTAGATATCGATTCAAGGAAGATTCATTGTTTACATATGGTAATCAAAAAGGGTGTCCCAATTTGTAGGGACATCTTTCTTTTTTTGAAAACGCTTCAATAAAGTTAAATTTTTATAAAAATCGTTAATTGATTAAAAAGACGTACAATTTAATCAATGATATAGTAAAAGCACGAAGAAAATATACGTACAAATTTTAGGAGGGGGAAAAATGAAAAGGTTTTTATCTACACTAACGTTACTGTTCCTTGTATTGGCGTTGTCTGCATGTGGCGGCATCGGAACGAGTGGCGGAAAGAACGCTGGGTTTGTCGGTATTTCGATGCCAACAAAGTCATCGGAGCGCTGGGTGCGTGATGGGGAAAGTATGGTGAAAGAGTTTGAGAAGCTCGGTTATAAGACGGATTTGCAATATGCTGAAGACGTAGTCGAAAACCAGGTATCTCAAATTGAAAATATGATCACCAAAGGCGTTAACGTGTTAGTCATTGCACCGATTGATGGGGAAGCGTTGACCGACGTATTGGAAAAAGCGAATAAACAAGGGATTAAGGTGATTTCGTACGACCGCTTAATCAAGAATAGCAAGTATGTGGACTACTATGCGACATTCGACAACTTTAAAGTTGGTGTGCTGCAAGGCCAATACATTGAACAAAAGCTAGGTCTTAAAGAAGGAAAAGGCCCGTTCAATATTGAGTTGTTTGCTGGATCTCCAGATGACAATAACGCTTATTTCTTCTTTGATGGAGCCATGTCGATTTTAAAACCGTACATCGATTCAGGAAAGCTAGTGGTAAAAAGCGGTCAAACAAAATTCGACCAAGTTGCAACACTCCGTTGGGATGGGGCGACAGCTCAAGCGCGTATGGATAACTTGCTGAGCGCGCATTATACGGACGCTCGTGTTGATGCCGTACTGTCTCCGTACGACGGTATTAGCATCGGGGTCATTTCTTCCTTAAAAGGGGTCGGTTATGGGACCGCGAGCAAACCGATGCCGGTAATCACGGGACAAGATGCGGAATTGGCTTCAATAAAATCGATTATTGCTGGTGAACAAACACAAACGGTATTTAAAGATACGCGGGAATTGGCGAAAAAAGCTGTTGAGATGGCTGATGCAGTATTGAAGGACAAAAAGCCGGAAGTAAACGACACCAAAACATATGATAATGGGGTAAAAGTCGTGCCGTCTTACTTGTTGGAACCGATTTCCGTCGATCAATCGAATTATGAAAAAGTGCTAGTCGATAGTGGCTATTACAAAAAAGAAGATTTGAAATAAGCTTGAGAGAAAAAGCGGATATAAGGGCTGCTGTCCCTTATATCCGTGCTCTCTTACGAGGAGGCGGGGGAGTATGTGTGCATTTATTTTGGAAATGAGGGGGATTACGAAACAATTTCCCGGAGTGAAAGCGCTTGATAATGTGAATTTAAAGGTGCGAGAAGGAGAAATTCATGCGCTTTGCGGGGAGAATGGGGCAGGAAAATCGACATTGATGAAAGTGTTAAGTGGCGTTTATCCATATGGGACGTATGACGGGGAAATTTTATTTAAAGGAGAAGTATGCAAATTTAAAGATATTAAACAGAGCGAGCAATTAGGGATTGTCATCATCCATCAAGAGCTTGCCCTAATCCCCTATTTGTCCATTGCTGAAAACATTTTTTTAGGGAATGAACGGGCGAAAAAAGGAGTCATTAACTGGAACGAAACGTTTGCACAAACAAAAGAGCTGTTGCAGAAAGTTGGATTGGATGAATCCCCCCACACGTTGGTCGGTCAACTTGGAGTCGGCAAACAGCAATTGGTGGAAATCGCGAAAGCATTATCCAAAGAAGTAAAATTGCTTATTTTGGATGAGCCGACGGCGGCATTGAATGAAGATGACAGTGAAAATTTATTAAACTTGCTTTTAGAGTTTAAAAAACAAGGTTTGTCTGCCATTATTATTTCTCATAAGTTGAATGAAATTGCCAAGGTCGCCGATTCGATCACGATTTTACGGGATGGAAAAACGATTGAAACATTGGATATGAAGCGCGATGAAGTGACCGAGGATCGAATCATTCGCGGAATGGTGGGGCGTGATTTAACGAACCGTTATCCGACAAGAACGCCGAAGATCGGTGAAGTTATATTTGAAGTAAAAAACTGGACCGTACATCATCCTGTTTATCCCGAACGCAAAGTAATTGATAATGTTCATTTGTCAATTCGCAGAGGAGAAATTGTGGGAATCGCCGGTCTCATGGGGGCAGGTCGAACTGAATTGGCCATGAGCATCTTTGGTCGATCATACGGAAAGAAAATCAGCGGTGAGATATGGAAAAATGGGGCCAAAATCGATGTAAGCGATGTTAGTAAAGCCATTGCCAACGGGATCGCTTATGTAACCGAAGACAGGAAAGGAAATGGCCTTATCTTAATGGAAGACATTCGGAAAAATATTACGCTTTCTCGCTTAGGAAAAATCTCGAACCATTTTGTGGTCGATGAAAATAAGGAAATTATTGAATCGGAACGATTCCGTAACCAATTCAAAATTAAAACGCCAAGCGTGTTTCAAAAAGCGGAAGCGCTTAGTGGTGGAAATCAGCAAAAAGTCGTTTTAAGTAAATGGATTTTTGCCGAACCGGATATTTTGATTTTGGATGAACCGACAAGGGGAATTGATGTAGGGGCGAAATATGAAATTTATACGATCATTCATCAGTTGGCGAATGCAGGGAAAGGCATTTTAATGATTTCTTCCGAGCTTCCAGAAATTCTCGGGATGTGCGACCGGATTTACGTGATGAGCGAAGGACGCATCACTGGTGAAGTTGTACGGGAAGAAGCAACACAGGAAAAATTAATGAGACTAATGACAAAAACGGCTATTCGGGAGGGAGTATAAGATGGAAGCACCGATGCAAAAAACAGTACACCAACCTTCAAAGCGGTCAACAAAGGACGAACGGTTAACTTTCAAACAGATGATAAAAAGCAATATGAGAAGCTATAGCATGGTGATCGCTCTCGTCTTGATCATGTTATTGTTTCAATTATTAACGGGAGGCATTTTATTAAGGCCGCTAAATATTACGAACTTAATCTTGCAAAACAGTTATATTTTAGTGTTGGCTGTTGGAATGATGCTTGTCATTATTACTGGACATATCGACTTATCGGTCGGATCGGTGGCAGCCTTTGTCGGGGCTTTGGCTGGCATTCTTATGGTTCAACATCATGTACCGGTTTGGATGACAGTTCTCATTTGCTTAGTGCTAGGAGCCTTGATTGGGGCATGGCAAGGATTTTGGGTTGCCTACGTGAAAATCCCGGCGTTTATTGTGACGTTGGCAGGCATGTTACTGTTTCGCGGGTTGACGATGGTCATTTTAGAGGGGCAATCAATCGCCCCGTTTCCGAAAACATTCCAAAATATTAGTTCAGGGTTTCTTCCAGATCTATTTAATGGGGGATCTCTTCATCTTTTCACTCTTGTGGTCGGTTTAGCGATTTCTGTCTTATTTATCGCATTGGAATGGCGAAAACGAAACGGCCAAAAAAAATACGGCTTTGCGGTCAGTCCTGCCCCGGTGTTTGGGATAAAAATGGCCGTCATTGTTGCCGTTATTATGATCTTCTCTTATATTTTGGCGACGTACGAAGGAATTCCGACAATCTTAGTTATTTTGGCTGCGTTGATCATCGCTTATTCATTTGTCGCTAATCGAACGGTCGTTGGGCGTCACATTTATGCTATTGGCGGCAATGAAAAGGCAGCCCAACTGTCAGGGATTAAAACAAAACGTGTCACTTTTTGGGTGTTTGTGAATATGGGGGTATTGGCCGCTTTGTCCGGACTAATTTTTGCTGCCCGTCTCAACGCAGCGACGCCAAAAGCAGGAAATTTGTTTGAACTCGATGCCATCGCGGCATGCTTTATTGGAGGTGCATCTGCTTATGGCGGCGTCGGTACGATCGGTGGGGCGATCATCGGTGGTCTTGTCATGGGCGTAATGAATAACGGGATGTCCTTACTTGGACTGGGCATCGACTGGCAACAAGCCATTAAAGGACTTGTTCTGCTTGCCGCTGTTGCCTTTGATATTTACAACAAAAACAAAGCTGCGTAAGCAAAACAAAGGGTCAAGCCAATCTGCTTGGCCCTTTGTTATTAAAAATAGATACGAACAAATGAGAATTGCTATAATAAAATTAATTTGTATCTCATTTTTGTCGTTGAGGTGGACTTATGAAGGAGAAAATGGTGCCAAAATATGTGCAATTAAAGCAAGAAATTTTATCTTGGATCGTGTCTGGAAAAATGAAGCCGGATGAGAAAATTCCAACTGAGCATGAAATCGCCAACCAGTTTCAGTTAAGTCGTCATACGGTTCGGCAGGCGCTCGGGGAGCTCGAGAAGGAAGGGTGGCTGTACAAAATTCAAGGGAGCGGCACATTTGTGTCCCGGCCGAAGTCAAAAGAACAAGTGGATACGAAAACCATTGGGATCATCACTACTTATATTTCCGACTATATTTTTCCGCATATTGTCCGCGGGGCGGAGGAGACGTTGCGGGAAAAGGGATACCGTCTTTTGCTGGCCAGTACGAATAATGATAAACAGCGAGAGAAAGAGCAGCTTGAGGAGATGATTCGAGAACCATTAAGCGGGTTGATCATCGAGCCGACCAAAAGTGCACAAGGGAATCCGAATCTAGGCTACTACTTGTCGCTCAATAACCTCCATATTCCGTATGTCATGATTAACGCTCGCTATTTGGAAGTGAGCTGTCCATGCGTGAAAATGGATGATGAGCAGGGCGGATTTTTATTGACCGATCATCTTATTCGTTTAGGGCACCGCCGGATTGCTGGTTTCTTTAAAACCGACGATTTGCAAGGAGTGGACCGTTTGCGCGGCTTTATTCGCGCTCACCAGCAACACGAGATGCCTGTTGCAACAGACTATCTTCTTTCTTATGCAACAGAGGAGAAAATGACAAAACCGCTTGAGGTGGCAAGACAGTTTTTGCAACGCCCAAAAGGGGAGCGACCAACTGCCTTTGTCTGCTATAACGATGAGCTGGCGATTTTACTTCTTGAGGTGATTCGTCAACAAGGATTATCCGTTCCCGATGACCTTTCGATCGTCGGGTTTGATGACTCGACGTTTGCGACAGCGACGGAAGTGAAGTTGACGACGATCCGTCATCCAAAAATGGAAATGGGGATCGAAGCAGCGCAACTGCTTATTCAAATGATCGAACAGCCAACGGCTGAAACGATCAGGGATATTATTTATAAACCTGAGTTAATTGTCCGGAACTCTACTAAAGAAATATAAAAATATGTCCAAAATAAAGAAAAAAGTATGGAAAAATTGTACGTACAAAATTATAATGGAGGTGAAGAGACTTTTATAGGGAGTGGGAGTTATGCTTGAGGAGCTGAAACGGGCTGTATTTGAGGCCAACCTGCAGCTCCCACAATACCGCCTTGTGACATTTACATGGGGAAATGTGAGCGGGATTGACCGGGAGCGCGGGTTGGTTGTCATTAAGCCAAGTGGGTTGGCGTATGACAGACTGACTGCGGAAGATATGGTGGTCGTGAATTTAGACGGCGAGGTGGTGGAAGGACAGTGGAAACCGTCATCGGACACTCCGACCCATCTCTGGCTGTATAAACAATTTCCGGGAATCGGAGGAATTGTGCATACCCATTCGACTTGGGCGACTGTTTGGGCGCAGGCCGGGAAAGGGATTCCTCCGTTGGGGACGACGCACGCGGACTATTTTTATGGGGAAATTCCGTGCACCCGCCCGATGACCAATGAAGAAATTCAAGGGGCTTATGAACTAGAGACCGGAAAGGTGATTACAGAAACGTTCCGTTTCCTTGATCCGCTGCAAATGCCTGGCGTTTTAGTGCATGGGCATGGACCGTTTGCTTGGGGGAAAGATCCAGCGAACGCCGTTCATAATGCTGTTGTTTTGGAAGAGGTGGCAAAAATGGCAGCAAGAACATTCATGCTCAATCCGAACGTACAGCCGATCAGCCAATCGCTGCTTGACCGCCACTATTTACGCAAGCATGGCGTCAATGCTTACTATGGGCAATAAGGGGAGGGAGAACTAGATGGGCCAAAAATATGTCATTGGCATCGACTATGGGACGGAATCGGGACGGGCGGTTCTCGTTGATCTAGATGGAAACGAAATTGCGGATCATGTCACTCCATACCCTCACGGAGTTATCGATGAAGTCCTGCCGGAATCGAACGTACAACTCGAGCCAGACTGGGCGTTGCAACACCCGGGCGATTATATCGAAGTGTTGGCGACCGCTGTCCCGGCCGTCTTGCAAAAGTCTGGAGTTAGTCCATCGGATGTTATCGGGGTCGGGATCGATTTTACGGCTTGCACAATGTTGCCGGTTGATGCCTCCGGAGAGCCGCTTTGCTTGAAACCAGAGTTTAAGCATCGCCCGCACAGCTGGGTGAAACTGTGGAAGCACCATGCCGCTCAGGATGAGGCGAACTTGCTCAACGAGATCGCTGCCAAACGAGGGGAAGCGTTTTTGCCGCGATATGGCGGAAAAATTTCATCTGAATGGATGATTGCGAAAATTTGGCAGATTCTAAACGAAGATCCGGAGATTTACGAACAGACCGACCTTTTCCTTGAGGCGACCGATTGGGTCATTTTCAAAATGACCGGGAATATCGTCCGCAACAGCTGCACAGCGGGCTATAAATCGATTTGGCATAAACAAGATGGGTATCCAAGCAAGGAATTTTTCCGGGCGCTCGACCCGCGGCTGGAACACTTGACAGACACGAAACTGCGCGGTCCGATCGTTCCGCTTGGTACGAGAGCGGGAGTGCTGACGAACGAAATGGCGGCCATGATGGGCCTTCTCCCGGGAACGGCCGTTGCCGTCGGAAATGTCGATGCCCATGCGGCCGTACCGGGTGTCGGGGTTGTCGAGCCCGGCAAGCTGGTGATGGCGATGGGAACCTCGATTTGCCACATGCTACTGGGCACGGAAGAAAAATATGTCGAAGGCATGTGCGGGGTCGTCGAGGACGGCATCATTCCCGGGTATTTCGGTTACGAAGCCGGCCAATCCGCAGTTGGTGACATTTTCGCTTGGTATGTGGAGCAAGGTGTTCCGGCATATGTGAAAGAAGCGGCAGAAAAAGAAGGAGTCGGCGTCCACGAATGGCTTGAGAAGCGGGCTGCTGCCTATCGGCCGGGAGAAACCGGGCTGTTGGCGTTGGACTGGTGGAACGGCAACCGCTCCGTATTGGTCGATACCGATTTAACCGGGCTTATCATCGGCTATACGTTGCTAACGAAACCAGAAGAGATTTACCGTGCGCTGCTTGAAGCAACGGCCTTTGGCACACGCAAAATTATCGATGCTTTCGTTGAAAACGGTGTCAAAGTTGACGAATTGTATGCGTGCGGTGGGCTGCCGCAAAAAAATAAACTGCTCATGCAAATTTATGCCGATGTCACCAACCGCGAGATCAAAATCGCGGCTTCGAAACAAACTCCGGCGGTGGGGGCGGCTATGTTTGCGGCGGTCGCGGCCGGCAAAGAAAACGGTGGATATGAATCGATCGTCGACGCAGCCCAAAAGATGGGGAAAGTACGCGAAGAGACGTTCAAGCCAATTCCAGAGAATGTCGCGATCTACGAGCAGTTGTACCAAGAATATACGAAGCTTCATGACTATTTCGGCCGTGGGGAAAACGATGTCATGAAACGGCTCAAACATTGGAGAGAAACTGCACGGACGGCGAACGAATCGGTGACTTTATCGTAAATGGGGAGGGGCAATCATGCTGTCATTACGTCCTTATGAATTTTGGTTTGTAACAGGAAGCCAGCACTTGTACGGGGAAGAAGCATTAAAGCAGGTTGAAGAACATTCGAGAATCATGGTCGATGGGTGGAACCGCGATTCGGTGTTTCCGTTCCCATTCGTTTTGAAACCGGTCGTCACGACGCCAGAGGAAATCCGGCGCGTTTGCCTTGAGGCGAATGCGAATGAACAATGCGCCGGGGTGATCACCTGGATGCATACGTTCTCGCCGGCGAAAATGTGGATTGGCGGCCTTTTGGAGTTGCGAAAACCGTTATTGCATCTTCATACTCAATTTAACCGCGATATTCCGTGGGACAGCATCGATATGGACTTTATGAACTTAAACCAATCGGCCCACGGCGACCGGGAATACGGATTTATCGGCGCAAGAATGGGAGTCGCCCGAAAAGTGGTGGCCGGGCACTGGGAAGACCCAAGCGTCCGCGAGCGGCTGGCGAAGTGGATGCGAACGGCCGTCGCCTTTGCGGAAAGCCGCCATCTCAAAGTCGCTCGTTTTGGCGACAACATGCGTGAAGTGGCAGTGACCGAAGGGGACAAAGTCGGAGCGCAAATCCAATTCGGTTGGTCGGTCAATGGCTATGGCGTCGGGGATTTGGTTCAATACATCCGCGATGTTTCCGAACAAAAAGTCAACGAACTGCTTGAGGAATATGCCGAGCTGTATGACATTGTGCCCGCTGGCCGCCAAGACGGGCCGGTTCGCGAGTCGATCCGTGAACAGGCGCGGATTGAACTTGGATTAAAAGCCTTCCTGAAAGACGGGAACTTTGCCGCTTTCACGACGACGTTTGAGGATTTGCATGGGATGAAGCAGCTCCCGGGACTCGCCGTTCAGCGGCTCATGGCGGAAGGATACGGCTTCGGCGGCGAAGGCGACTGGAAAACAGCCGCACTCGTCCGGTTGATGAAAGTCATGGCCGACGGCAAAGGGACGTCGTTTATGGAAGATTACACGTACCACTTTGAGCCGGGCAATGAAATGATTCTTGGCGCCCATATGCTCGAAGTATGCCCGACGATCGCCGCAACCCGGCCGCGCATTGAAGTTCATCCACTGTCGATCGGCGGAAAAGAAGACCCAGCCCGCTTAGTCTTTGACGGTGGTGAAGGGGCGGCCGTCAATGCGTCGCTAATCGACTTAGGGCACCGGTTCCGCCTCATCGTCAACGAGGTCAATGCGGTAAAAGTGGAGCACGACATGCCGAAATTGCCCGTTGCGCGCATTTTATGGAAACCGCGTCCATCGCTCCGCGATTCAGCTGAAGCATGGATTTTGGCTGGCGGCGCCCACCATACATGCTTCTCATTTGCAGTTACAACAGAACAACTGCAGGATTTTGCGGAAATGGCCGGCATCGAATGCGTCGTGATCAATGAACATACGTCCGTCTCATCGTTCAAAAATGAATTGAGATGGAATGAAGTGTTTTGGCGGGGGAGATAAGAAATTAGAAAATCGAATGATTTGGCATCCTAGGGCACGGGCTGAGAGCTCGTGTCCCTTCTTGAACCTACACATAACTATATGTTCGTACAATTGTTAAAAATAAATGAATTAAAATTCAAAAAAATATTGACATGTACGAACAAAAAGCGATAATATAAAAACTAGAATACGCTTTCAAGAATAGTTTAATTTCCAAAGCAATCATTATGGGGGTGGTTTTGTACGTACATATAAATTGTTAGTTAGAATTTTTTGTTGTTACTACTGATCTCTGTAATAACTCATGGAAAGGGAGGTTTATTCGTGAGAAAAAAACAGTCAATCATAATGATAATATTACTCACAACATTTTTAATAGTATTAGGAGGATGCAGTTCTAATAATAAAACTGCCCAGGGGGAAGGTGAATCAAAAACTGTAACTCTAAAGTTCATGGGATGGGAGGCTAGCCCATTAGAGACTGAAGCTGTTAAGAAAGGACTCCAAAAGTTTATGGAGGAAAACCCTAACATAAGAGTTCAGTACACACCAATTCCTCAATCTCAATATAGCTCAAAATTATTAACCATGTTGGCAGGCAACGCTGCTCCTGATGTATTTTTTCTAGGCTCTGAGGATTACCGGACCTTTCAGAAAAAAGGAGTTCTTCTAGACCTAACCCCTTACTTTAAAGAAGAGTATTCTATTGATGACTTTATACCTTCAGCGGCAAGTATTATGCAGATTGACGGGAAGATTTTTGGTGTAAGTAGCTGTACAGTATCACCCGTCCTTTTTTACAATAAGAAGTTATTCGACGAAGCAGGAATTCCTTATCCTTCTAGCGATCCCCAAAAGGCTTGGACATGGAAGCAATTTGTAGAGGTTGCTAAAAAACTTACTAAAAAGAACGGAGATAAGGTTGAACAGTTTGGAGTGTTTGGACTCGAAAATAACTACATGACGGTGGCTGAATATTTCTCCAATGGTGGGAGTCCATACAATAACAGTTTTACGAAATCAACCTTTAATACCCCGGAGGTAAAACAAGTTTTACAATCTGTTTTAGATTTAAGAGTTAAGTATGGAGTAGCTCCAGAAACGAGTGTATTAGAAAAAATAGGAATGAGACCAACACAAATGTTACAAACAGGTAAAATTGGTATGCTTATTGATGGTTCTTGGTCATTACAGGAACTGGCGTCCATGAAGTTTCCTGTCGGGGTGGCTCCATTACCAAAATTTAAGGAGGCAGTTACTCACGGTCAAGCTCACGTACATGCTGTTTCAGCTAAAACTAAGTATCCTAAAGAAGCCTGGAAGTTGGTTAGTTTTCTTTCCTCTGAAGAGTATCAAATCCAGCTAGTCAAGGAAGGTCTATGGATGCCTAATCGCAAAGCCCTGTATACAAATGAAGGGATCAAAAAATGGTATAATAAGGAAGTGCATCCAGAAGGTTTTGAAAAGATGGTGACATATTTTGAGAATGCTAAGCCTTATCCTAATGCCTTCCTCTCTAATAACAAGATTACCTCCATTATTACTGAGGAATTAGACAAATTCTATTACAACGGTGAGTCGCTAGACAAGGTGGTTGAGAGGATCGATAATCGTTCAAACGAAGAGCTTAGAAAACAAAGGGATTGAATACGAGCGATAGGGCCCTAGTTTTCCCCTAGGGCCTTTCTAAGAAGAGGGGGGTCAAAATGGATACGCAAAATGATATTCAATTATCTATAAAATTAAGGGCATGGAGTAAAAAAAGTATAATTCTGGGGTTATTTCGCAAAGATATTACATGGGCAATTGTTTTATTGTTTCCTAATTTACTTGGTTTTCTATTATTTACATTTTGGCCTATCATAGCTTCCTTTCTACTCAGCTTTACTGAATGGGATTTACTACAGCCGATCAAGTTTGTGGGCTTACAGAACTATATTAACCTATTTCACGATGAAACTTTTAAAAAAGTTTTTTGGAATACACTTTATTTCACCATTGTATCTGTGCCAGTAGGCATTGTTCTATCTTTATTATTAGCAGTAGCTCTCAATCAAGGACTTAGAGGGATAAAATTTTATAGAACTGCTTATTTTCTCCCTGTTATTTCGTCTATGGTGGCCGTAGCCGTAATATGGCAGTGGATCTATAATCCAGAATATGGTGTTTTAAATTATTTTTTGGGTCTATTCGGTATAGAAGGACCAAGTTGGTTAACAAGTACAAAGTGGGCAATGCCTGCAGTTATCATGACTAGTGTATGGAAAAATTTGGGGTTCAATATGTTAGTTTTTTTGGCTGGATTACAGTCTATTCCGGAGAGTTATTATGAAGCTGCGGATATCGATGGAGCAACTTGGTTTAAGAAGTTTTGGAATATAACAGTCCCCCTCCTTTCTCCAACTACTTTCTTTGTATCAGTGATGTCTGTTATAGGGTCTTTTCAGGTGTTCGATTCAGTATTCCTTATGACCCAGGGAGGGCCTGCAAGGTCAACATCCGTTATGGTTCACTATATTTATGAAAATGCATTTCAATTCTTCAAAATGGGTTATGCTAGTGCAATGTCGTATGTTTTATTCTTTATGATCTCAATTGTTACGCTAGTGCAGTTTTGGCATCAGAAGAAGAAATCTGAAATTTATTAAAAAGGTGCGAGAGTTATGAGAAAAAGTATAACTCAAAGGGTATTAGCACATGTGTGTCTTAGTTTAGGGGCAATTTTTATGATCTTCCCGTTTTTGTGGATGTTGAGTACTTCATTTAAGGATATGAGTGAGGTATTTATATTTCCCCCTAAACCATTTGGGAAAGAAATACATTGGGAAAACTATCTTAGAATTTTTGATCGCTTTCCTTTTGATCTATTTTTTCTAAACAGTCTTAAGATAACAGTTATTGTAGTTATCGGTCAACTGATTACGAGTTCAATGGCTGGGTATGTATTTGCACGTCTTAAGTTTCGTTATCGCGATATAATATTTGGGTTATATCTTGCAACTATGATGGTTCCAAGTCAAGTTACTATGATTCCCACGTTCATCTTGATGCGCTACTATGGATTGGTCGATACTCATGCCTCATTGATTTTACCGGGGCTTGTTTCGGCTTTTGGAACTTTTCTAATGCGCCAATTTTTCCTTACTATTCCATCAGCCTTGGAAGATGCTGCTAAGATAGACGGTTGTACACCATTTGGGATATATTGGAGGATATTCTTGCCGCTATCTAAACCTGCTCTTGCTACTTTAGGAGTCTTTGTCTTTATGGGAACATGGAATGATTTTCTTGGGCCTCTTGTTTTTATTAATTCTTTGGAGAAAATGACATTACCGTTAGGCTTGGCATCTATGCAAGGGATGTATTCTACTGACTGGCCTGTATTAATGGCTGGGACTGTGCTTAGTTTATTACCCGTTATAGTGATTTTTCTATTGGCCCAAGACTTCTTTATTCGCGGTATAACGTTATCAGGATTGAAAGACTAATTTGATTTTAATAATAAAAAATGGAGGATGAGGGGCATGAAACAAAAGGTGAATAATAACATTAACATTAAAATTACTGAAGGGTTTTGGAGTAGATATGTAGATGTTGTTAGAAAAGAAGTTGTACCGTATCAGTGGGAGGCATTGAATGATCTTATCCCTAGTGCTGAACCAAGCCATGCGATTGAGAACTTTCGCATTGCCGCAGGGGAATCGGATGGAGAGTTTTACGGGATGGTTTTTCAAGACAGCGATGTAGGGAAATGGCTCGAAGCGGTCGCGTATTTACTCGAGGAAAAGCGTGACCCGGAATTGGAAGCACTCGCCGATGACGTGATTGAGCTGCTCAGCCGCGCCCAGCAGCCGGACGGTTATCTCAACACGTATTATACGGTTAAGGAGCCTGGAAAGCGATGGACAAACTTGCGGGACAATCATGAACTGTATTGTGCCGGTCATTTGATTGAAGCAGCGGTCGCTTATTTCCGGGCCACAGGCAAACGGCGCTTTTTGGATATCATGTGCAAGTATGCCGATTATATCGGCACGGTATTCGGCCGGGGAGAGGGTCAAATTCCGGGATATGACGGACATCAGGAGATTGAGTTGGCGCTGTTGAAACTGTATGAAGTGACGGGAAATGAGAGCTATCTTAAACTGAGTCAATATTTTATTGACCAGCGCGGACAGCAGCCTCACTACTTTGATTGGGAGAAAAAAGCAAGAGGAGAAACCAAACCGTTTTGGTTTCATGATGATTACCGCTACCACCAAGCTCACATTCCAGTCAGGGAACAAAAACAAGCCGTTGGGCATGCGGTGCGGGCGCTCTATATGTATACCGCCATGGCGGGACTGGCGGCGAAAACGGGAGACGAATCGTTGAAGCAAGCATGCCAAACGTTGTGGGAAAACGTAACGAAACGGCAAATGTATATCACGGGCGGCGTCGGCTCGAGCGCGTTTGGTGAATCGTTCACATTTGATTTTGACTTGCCGAATGACACGGCCTATGCGGAGACGTGCGCATCGATCGCCTTAGTATTTTGGGCGCGCCGCATGCTCGAGTTGGAGACGGATGGGAAATACGCGGATGTAATGGAACGGGCATTATACAATGGAACCATTAGCGGCATGGATTTGGACGGCAAGAAGTTTTTTTACGTCAATCCACTCGAAGTGTGGCCGAAGGCATGCGAACGCCATGACAAGCGCCATGTGAAACCGGTGCGGCAAAAATGGTTCAGTTGTGCGTGCTGCCCGCCGAACTTGGCCCGTCTCATCGCGTCGATTGGCCATTATATTTATTCGCAAACATCAGACGCCTTGTTCGTCCACCTTTATGTCGGCAGCGACATTCGGACGGAACTCGGTGGACGGTCGGTCGAAATCGTGCAAGAGACGAACTATCCTTGGGATGGAACGGTTCGATTGACGGTTTTGCCGGAATCCGCTGGGGAATTTACGATTGGCTTGCGCATTCCAGGATGGTGTCGGGGAGCAACATTAACGATCAATGGAGAAAAAGTAGACATGGTTCCACTGATCCAAAAAGGGTATGCTTATATCAAACGGATATGGAAAAAAGGGGATCAAGTGGAGCTTGTTTTCCCGATGCCAGTTGAACGGATCAAGGCTCATCCTCAAGTGCGCGCCAATGCCGGGAAAGTCGCGTTGCAGCGCGGGCCGATTGTGTATTGCCTGGAAGAAGTTGATAATGGGCCAAATTTAGCGAATCTGTTCCTCCCGCGCGATGCCCATCTGGAAGCGCACTTTGAGCCGGACTTGCTAGAAGGGGTTGTAGTGATCACCGGAACCGCCGAGCGAATGGATGAATCAGCATGGAATGATGAGTTGTATCGGCCGATTGACCCCCAAACCTATCAAGTTCCGTTCCGTGCGATTCCTTATTATGCCTGGTGCAACCGAGGAGAAGGGGAGATGACGGTGTGGGTGAATGAGAAGTAAATTCCGTTGATGAAAGAGGGCTGGCTCAAAACGTGAGTGTGTTTTGACTCAGCCCTTGATCCGCTACAAATGATAGGCGTCCTAGTACATGGACGTGGGCTGTTTTTTGAGAGAAATCCAACTTTTGGGGGAGTTGACCAAAATGGCGGCAATAACATTCATGCCCAGTCCGGATGCAAAGATGATCGGTCGGTCGTTGCTTGATAGTCGCTATTTACGTAAGCGTGGGGCCAATGTTTATTGTTAGGTAATAAAGGGGACAGAGAATGTAGATGGGGAAAAGCCACGAGTGTTGATTATCTAAAACTTAGACATGGTCCTTCCATACATTTGAGCATACTCAAATAAAGCAATGGTGCCCTTGGATATTTCCAATCGAGCGGAATTTGCTTGAAGGAAAATGGAAAATGGAAGAAGTGGAGGAAAGATGGTGCTTCGTTCGTTTGCTTGTTTGACCATAAAGCCGTCTCAACAACAGATATGTGATGAAAATGTCAAACAATTGATTATATACTACGTTTTCGGTTGTACCAAATAATGTTGGGACATTGAGATATTGCTTCATACAACGAAAAAAACACCTCAACGATCCAACTCCCTTGATCCGTATCGGTAATGATTTCGGCAGATAAGTTCAAAATGTTCATCACAACACGAATGTCATGACCACTTGCATCTTGAAAGATCACGTACCCGATGACGCTTGACAGAACGGCATTGTTTCGTTCCTAGCTAACAAGTGAAATCATCTTGAATCGGTAATGATATGCATGGAAGGTGTTTCAGGCTTTTCTTTAACGGATCTCTACATTGTCCTTCACACGAATGAAAAACAGTTGGCGCCGCCCGATAAATTCGCCGATGCATTCTGAAATACGTCCGGCCTTCTACTAGTACCTGTTGGGGGTTCGTCAGTTGTTCCCCCATAGGAACATCGTGGCATAACTCAATCGTTTCCACAACGTCCGTCGGAGATGATGATTCTGGTGAATAAGCCACGTACAGCTTTGTTCCGGTGCGTTCATCGTGATACAGGGTTTATGGAAGGAGTCTTTCCCCAGCCATCATTTCGGGCGAATCCGCCACACACAGCGGCTAGGGAAACAAAGTGAACGGCGGGTTTGGCAGATATACTTGGAAACAATCAGAGCGAATAAAAGTTCGTGATGCCTTAGGGGACTTCTTTGGTTTTTTGGGTACGGCCCATACTTGATGAAAATGAAACAGTTTTGTTTTAGCCAATCTACGGTGAGGATCAAGGCAGCTAAAAACATGAAAAAACGGTGCCGGGGCTGCGAAGGGAGTACGGTTGTTACACAGAAAATGATGGCTAAACTTGTTGAACAAATTGATCCTTCAGCTTTTCGTTCCTGATGATGTTTATGAGAAAAGGGTCAGTATATGCATAAATTGTCCTTCTCTTCAGTACGGCACGACATGTGCTCATAGCGGGTATCTTGTCCACTATCAGGCAAAGTGGAAACAAGGAGTGTTGCCCGTTTCCGGCAAAGCCGAAATGGGGAAGAGAAAAATAGATTGGGAGTATAATAAAAAACAGAAAGGAAGAATCGCAGATGACCGCAAAAAAAGCAACCATGATCATCGAAAAAGACTTCAAAATTGCTGAAATCGACAAACGCATTTATGGCTCATTTATCGAGCACCTCGGCCGCGCGGTATACGGAGGGATTTATGAGCCGGGTCATCCACAAGCGGATGAAAACGGCTTCCGGCAGGATGTCATTGAAATGGTGAAAGAGTTACAAGTACCGATTATCCGTTATCCGGGCGGGAATTTTGTGTCCGGTTACAACTGGGAAGACGGAGTCGGACCAAAAGAAAAGCGGCCGCGGCGTCTTGATTTGGCGTGGAAGTCGGTGGAAACCAATGAAATCGGGTTGAATGAATTTGTTGATTGGGCAAAGATGGTCGGGGCCGAAGTGAATATGGCCGTCAACTTAGGAACGCGCGGCATTGATGCGGCACGCAACTTGGTTGAATACTGCAACCATCCATCGGGCTCGTATTACAGCGATTTGCGCATTTCCCACGGCTATAAAGAGCCGCATAAAATTAAAACATGGTGTCTAGGCAATGAGATGGACGGTCCGTGGCAAATCGGCCATAAGACGGCCGTTGAGTACGGACGAATCGCTTGTGAAGCGGCCAAAGTGATGAAATGGGTGGATCCGACAATTGAACTTGTTGCGTGCGGAAGTTCAGGTAGAAATATGCCAACATTTGCGGAATGGGAAGCGATTGTTCTTGATCATACGTATGAGCATGTCGATTATATTTCCCTCCATCAATACTTTGGAAATCGAGATAATGACACGGCGAATTATTTGGCGATGTCGCTGGAAATGGATGATTTTATCCGTTCGGTTGTGGCCATTGCTGATTATGTGAAGGCGAAAAAACGAAGCAAGAAGACGATTCATCTTTCGTTTGATGAATGGAACGTATGGTATCACTCAAATGAAGCGGATAAGCAAATTGAACCGTGGACCGTCGCGCCGCCTCTGTTGGAGGATATTTATAACTTTGAAGATGCACTTCTTGTCGGCTGCATGCTTATTACGCTCATGAAACATGCCGATCGGGTGAAAATTGCCTGCTTGGCTCAATTAGTGAATGTCATTGCACCAATCATGACGGAAAAGAATGGCCCGGCATGGAAACAAACGATTTACTATCCGTTTATGCATGCCTCTGTGTATGGAAGAGGAGTGGCGTTGCATCCGGTGGTTTCCAGCCCGAAATACGACAGCAAAGACTTCACCGATGTGCCATACTTAGAATCGATTGCGGTTTACAATGAAGAAAAAGAAGAAGTGACGATTTTTGCCGTCAACCGTGATATGGACGATGCGTTGCTGCTCGAATGCGATGTTCGCAGTTTTGAAGACTATCGCGTCATTGAGCATATCGTTTTGGAGCATGAAAACGTGAAACAAACGAATTCGGCGCAGTCGTCCCCGGTTGTTCCGCATCGCAACGGCGACGCTCAGATGTCCGATGGAAAAGTATCGGCGACGTTGCCGAAGTTGTCGTGGAACGTCATCCGTTTAGGAAAATGATAAGGAAATGAAGGCTGGTCTGATGGCCAGCCTCTCCCTTTGAAAACGGGAAGGAGAGACGAAACATGGGGCGTAAAGTTCGCTTTGGTATTATGAGTACAGCGGCCATTGCCAAATACGTGATGATTCCCGCCATTCGTCGGGCGGATTACGCTGAAGTCGTGGCCATTGCGAGTGAGAGCGGGAAAGCTAAACAAGCGGCGAAGGAGCTCGGTATTCCGAAAGCGTATGACAGCTATGACCAGCTGCTTGATGACCCGGACGTCGACGCAGTGTACATCCCGCTTCCAAACAGCCTGCACGCTGAATGGACGATCAAAGCGGCGAAGAAGAAAAAGCACGTGCTTTGTGAAAAACCTGCCGCTTTATGCGCAGAAGATGTCCGGCGCATGATCGAGGTGTGCGAGGAAAATGGCGTTTTATTTATGGAAGCGTTCATGTACCAATTCCACCCGCAGCACGAGCGGGTGAAGCAACTTCTAGCTGCTGGCGAGATCGGCGATGTCAAGTACATGCGCACCCATTTCTCGTTTTACCTGGAAGACCGGGAGACGAATATTCGCATGAACGATGAGCTTGGCGGGGGAAGTCTGTTCGATGTCGGCTGTTATTGTGTGCACTCGACAAGACACATCCTTGGCGCCGAACCTATTGAACTATTTGTTCAGTCCCATTTTGATTCACACCATTCGGTCGATTTGACGACGAACGGTTGGATGAGGATGGAAAACGGTGTTCTTGCGCAGTTCACGTGCAGCTTCGATATGTTCTTCAAAAATGAGTACGAAATCATCGGCACGAAAGGAAACATTGTTGTTTCTCGGGCGTATCGACCGGATGTGGATGATGGAGAGGGACGGATTACGGTCGCAACGGCTGATGGGAACGTACGCGAGGAAACGGTGTCAGGCGATCAATACGCGCTGCAAATCGAGCACTTTTCGCGCTCCATTCTCGAAGGGACGCCGCTGTTGTATTCGCTGGAGCGCATGATCAAACAAGCGCGGGCGCTCGATGCTTGCCGCACATCGATGAAAACGGGAGCGATCGTGCGGTTATAGTTATAAAGGAAGGAGAATCGAGATGAACATTACATACGAAAAGTGGTCCGAACTGAATGGAAACGATATTCTCTTGTTCACCTTGACAAACGACCGCGGCATAAAACTGTCGGCGACAAACTACGGCTGCATCGTGACGGACCTCCGCGTTCCCGACCGGAACGGCAACATCGAAAATGTCGTGCTCGGGTTTGGACGATTTGAACCGTATGTTGAGAACGCCCCTTATTTCGGCGCCGTGATCGGCCGGGTGGCGGGGCGCATTCGCGGGGCGAGCTTCGAACTTGATGGAATCACATATCAACTGGCGAAAAACGAAAACAACAACCACTTGCACGGCGGTTCGAACGGATTCCACCGCGTGCTGTGGCAGGCCGAGCCCGTCCAGCGCGACGATGCAGTGGGCGTCGTCTTTTCGTACACGAGCCCGGACGGGGAGGAAGGGTACCCGGGAACGGTTCATGTTCAAGTGGAATATTGGCTCAACAATGACAACGAATGGACCGTCACGTACCGGGCTCGTTCGGACAAAACAACTTTGCTCAATTTGACGAACCATACGTATTTTAACCTAAGCGGCAACGGCAAGCGCGATATATTGGACCACACGCTGACGATCCAAAGCTCGCGTGTGCTCGAGTTGAATGAGGAGCTGATTCCGACAGGCCGCGTCTTGGATGTCGCCGGCACGCCGTTTGACTTGCGGCAAGGAAAGACGATCCGGGAGGCGGTCGAATCCGGGCATCCGCAAATTGAACTCGTTGGCGGGGGTTATGACCATCCGTTTTGGCTCGATCGGCATCATGACAAAGAGATTGTGCTTTCCGACCCGAAGAGCGGGCGAGTGTTGACGGTGGAGACGGACGAAGTCGGCGTGGTGGTGTATACATCGAACCAGTTGCCGGAAGGGTTGGATCTAGGCGGCGTGCCGTCGCGGAAATATTTAGGCATCTGCCTGGAAACACAAGGGCTGCCGGATGCGGTTCATCATCCGCAGTTTCCGTCGATCGTATTGCCGGCTGGCAAAGAGCGAGCATCAACGACGGTCTACCGGTTTGGTGTGCGGACGTCATAGACGGATAGGAGGCGGATGACTCTTGATGGAGGAAATCGAAGGGGTGTTGATCGATCTTGACGGGACGATATGGAGAGGAAATGAACTAATTCCCCATGCGAATGAGGCGGTTGCCTACCTCCGTTCTCTTGGAAAACGAATCGTGTTCGTCAGTAACCGGGGCAATTGGTCGCGGCGCATGTGCCATGAACGGCTTGGACGGTTTGGAATTGCGGCCGGGGAGGAAGACATCATTTTATCCTCAACGGTAACAGCCCAATTTTTGCGGAAACATTATCCGCTATGCCAAGTTTGGACGTTAGGCGACGAAGGATTGCGTGAAGAGCTGCAGCATCACCAGGTGCCGTTGGCACCGGCTCCGGAAGACGCGGATTTTCTCATCATCACGCTGCATGAAACGATGACGTATCGCGATTTGGATTTGGCATTTCGTGCTGTCCATCATGGGGCGCGAATCATTGCGACCAACATCGATAAAACATTTCCGAGTGAACATGGAAATGCCATTGATGTCGCCGGGATGGTCGGGGCGATTGAAGCGGCGGCGAGCCGAAAAGTGGAACTTGTGTTAGGGAAGCCTTCTTGCTTTATGGTCGAAACCGCTTTGCGCCAGCTGAAGGTGCCTCCTAACCGCTGTCTCGTCATTGGTGACAGCGTGGAATCGGATATTCGCATGGGGAGAATGTACGGTATGAAAACCGCTCTTGTGCTGACAGGAAATACGAAGCGCAACGAATTAGAGGCATGGAGGGAAAAAGAACGGCCGGATTATGTGATGGATTCCATTTATGATATCGTGGGGCTCGGAAAGGAGATCGTGCAGTGAATTCAATAGAAGAAATCGTGCCATTGGTGAAACAATGCGATTGTGGCCACCGTCATTATGACATCCCGATCGAACAGATGGCGGTGGGATGTGACGCGTTTGAGCAGCTCGTTGCTTATTTGCGTCATAAGCGGTATGAGAAGGTGGCCGTGGTGGCCGATGAGCGGACGTTTGCCGCAGCAGGGGAGTCATTGTGTGATGAACTGGAAAACAAATCGATCCGCTATACAATATGCCTCGTGCAACCCGATCAAAATGGGGATGTCATCGCCGATGAACGTTCGATTGTGCAAGTGCTTCTGGAAACGCCCGACGATGTCGATGTTCTCATTGCGGCAGGAGCAGGGACGATTCATGACATTACCCGTTTTAGCAGCTATAAAATGAAGATTCCGTTCATTTCTGTCCCCACTGCCCCATCGGTGGACGGATTTACGTCAATGGGAGCTCCGCTCATCATTCGTGGGGTGAAAAAAACCATTCAAGCACAGGCGCCGGTCGCTGTGTTTGCTCATACGGATGTGTTATCCCGGGCTCCAAAAGAGATGATCGCCGCTGGATTTGGCGATATGGTGGCGAAGTATACGTCATTGGTCGACTGGCAGTTTGCCCACTGGATGGCCGATGAGCCCTATTGTCCATTTGTTCACCAGCTTACCGAACAATCTCTCAAAGCATGTGTCGACCATATTGATGACATTGCCGATGGCGGTGAACAAGGGATTCGTGTATTAATGAATGCGTTGCTGCAGTCGGGCATTGCGATGTTGCTCATGGGGCAATCGTACTCGGCATCGGGAGCGGAACACCATCTGTCCCACTACTGGGAAATGGAATTTTTGCGTCGGAACAAACGGCAAGTGCTGCACGGGGCGAAGGTTGGCGTAGCGACTCCGATGATCATTGAACACTATCAACGCGTTTTTTGGCCGTTATGGAACAAACTAGAAGAACGGCCGAAATCAATAGACGAAACTGCAAGGAAACGACTCAAAGCCAATGCGGCTTCTATTCAGAAACTGCTTGAATCGTTGCCCTCTCCAGATCGTATTCGGGCCATGTTAGAGAAAGTAGGAGGTGCCGCTTTTCCGGAACAACTCGGCATCGATCTTCCGTTGGTTGAACGGAGTCTGCGGGAGGCTCATCGATTGCGTCCGAACCGCTTTACGATTCTCTACTTTTTAAATGAATGGGTTTTAGGAACATGATAGGGGGAATCAAAGTGGAAAAAGCTACAATAAGGGCAAATGTCAACGATCGGTTTTGGAAACGATATATCGATGTCGTCCGGAACGAAGTCGTTCCTTACCAGTGGGAAGCGCTCAATGACCGCATTCCTGATGCTGAACCGAGCCATGCAATCAAAAACTTCCGCATTGCCGCTGGCGAATCAGATGGAGAATTTTATGGGATGGTCTTTCAAGACAGCGATGTAGCGAAATGGCTCGAAGCGGTGGCGTATTTACTCGAGGAAAAGCGCGACTCGGAATTGGAAGCACTCGCGGATGACGTGATTGAGCTGCTTGGCCGCGCCCAGCAGCCGGACGGCTATCTCAACACGTATTATACGGTCAAGGAACCCGGTAAACGTTGGACCAACCTGCGGGACAACCATGAATTGTATTGCGCCGGCCATTTGATCGAAGCGGCAGTTGCTTATTTCCAGGCTACAGGCAAACGGCGCTTTTTAGACATTATGTGCAAATATGCCGACTATATCGGTACGGTATTCGGCCGCGGGGAAGGCCAAATTCCTGGATACGACGGACATCAGGAAATTGAGTTGGCGCTGTTGAAATTGTATGAGGCGACTGGAAACGAGAACTATTTAAAATTGAGCCAATATTTTATTGACCAGCGCGGGCAACAGCCGCACTATTTTGATCAGGAAAAAGAAGCAAGAGGGGAAACGGGGGCATTTTGGTATGACGGCGGGTATCGGTACCATCAGGCGCACATTCCGGTCAGGGAGCAGAAACAAGCTGTCGGGCATGCGGTGCGGGCGCTCTATATGTATACCGCCATGGCTGGGCTGGCGGCGAAAACGGGAGACGAGTCGTTGAAACAAGCATGCCAAACGTTGTGGGAAAACGTGACGAAACGGCAGATGTACATCACAGGCGGCGTCGGCTCAAGCGCTTTTGGCGAATCGTTTACGTTTGATTTTGATTTGCCGAATGACACGGTCTATGCCGAGACGTGTGCATCGATCGCTTTAGTGTTTTGGGCCCGTCGCATGCTGGAACTGGAGATGGACGGGAAGTACGCGGATGTGATGGAACGGGCGCTATACAACGGAACGATCAGCGGCATGGATTTGGACGGCAAGAAGTTCTTTTACGTCAATCCGCTCGAAGTGTGGCCGAAGGCATGCGAACGCCATGACAAACGCCATGTGAAACCGGTGCGGCAAAAATGGTTCAGCTGCGCGTGCTGTCCGCCGAACTTAGCTCGGCTCATTGCATCGATCGGTCATTACATTTATTTGCAAACATCGGACGCATTGTTCGTCCACCTTTATGTCGGCAGTGACATTCAGACAGAAATCGACGGACGTTCGGTCAAAATCATGCAAGAGACGAATTATCCTTGGGATGGAACGGTTCGATTGACGGTTTCGCCGGAATCGGCTGGAGAATTCACGCTTGGACTACGCATTCCTGGATGGTGTCGGGGAGCGGAGGTAACGATCAACGGGGAAAAAGTAGACATTGTTCCGCTGATCAAAAAAGGGTACGCTTATATCCGCCGAGTGTGGCAACAAGGGGATGAAATCAAGCTCTATTTCCCGATGCCGATCGAACGAATCAAGGCTCATCCCCAAGTGCGTGCCAACGCCGGCAAGGTTGCGTTGCAGCGCGGGCCGATCGTCTATTGTTTGGAAGAGATTGATAACGGACCGAATTTGGCAAATTTGTTCCTCCCGCGCGACGCCAAGCTTGAGGCGCACTTTGAGCCGGACTTGCTAGAAGGGGTTGTAGTGATCACCGGAACCGCCGAACGAATGGATGAATCAGCATGGAATGATGAATTGTATCGCCCGATTGAACCCCGAACCTATCAAGTTCCGTTCCGTGCGATTCCTTATTATGCCTGGTGCAACCGTGGGGAAGGGGAGATGACGGTGTGGGTGAATGAGAAATAGACCTATCGATGTTGCTATTCACTGTGTGAAATGATTTGGAAATGAAGATGAAATACCAAGGTGAATGAATGAGCTGGTCGGATGGTTGATGAACCGGACACGACCAGCTTTTTGTTTCGACAATCTTTGTTTGTGTTCTATACAAATTATTTGGAAGCCACTATACTAGTAATTAAAGAGATTTGTCTTTCACATACTCTTTTTCCATTAGGAAGGGACATCGCCATGCTTAGCTACCTAAAAAAATGGAACACGTTGCGAAATCAGATATTGGTCGTATTCCTATTTGTCATGGTGATTGTGCTGTCTCTCGTCAGCATGATCACGCTCAAGCAAGTGTCCCTGTTGATTCGGAACAACGCTGAAAACCAAATCAAGCAGACAGCTATTGAAGCGAGCGGTCGGATTGATTCATTGTTTGAACAGTTGAATACAGCGACAAAGTTTGTGATGACCAATCAAGAAGTTCAACGATTATTTGAACGAATCCATGCGGGAGAGAAAGTGACGTTTCCAGAATTGCAAAAGTTAAAAAGTGTGGTTAATAATATCCAAGCCAACTCTGAGGGCATTTACTCTGTCGAGCTCTATACAGAAGATTTAAAGCAAGTGTTTCCCCTAGACAGTTCTATGAAGATGTTTCAGCGCCTCAGCGTCAAGTGGATTTATGAAGCAGATCGGGCGAAAGGCAGACTTGTATGGATCGGAGAAGATCCGCGAAACCCGCAATTTTATTTAGCGATACGGCGCATTACGTTGATGGAGCGTCATTTTGCCAACGGGGGATACTTGCTTGTGCGAATTTACAAGCCGTATTTCGCGATTACTGAGGTGAACACGGGGCAATACGTATTGGTTTCCGATCCGGAAGGAAAGGTTATTTTTTCAAATAATTCCAGCTTAACTGATGTATCTTCATTAAATCAACGGTCAGCAACGGTAATAAATCAAACCGAATACATGGTAACAAAGCAGTCTTCCAACAAAGGGTTCACCGTTTTCATATTAACGCCTGTCAGTGCCCTGACCAAGGGAGTGAACAGCATTCGGTTTGGGATCATTTTCGCTGGCATTATCGGGATGCTTGTTTACTTTTTATGTTCGCTGCTTCTCTCGACCATTATTACGCGGCCGATCGTTCAATTAACCAAAACGATGAGACTGGCGAATGAGCGGTTATTAACAGTTGATCCGAAAATGGTTACGGTCAATGAGATCAGGGAGCTGAATAGCACCTATAACCAATTGGTGAGAGAAACGAATCATTTGATCAAAATGGTGTATCAAAAAGAGATTGTTCGCAGCCAAAGTGAATTGAAAGCGCTTCAAGCGCAAATCAACCCTCATTTCTTGTACAACACGTTGGAGTCGCTGCGGTGGTCGTTAGAAGAGAAAGGGGAAGAAGAGTTGGCAGATGTCGTTGTGTCCATGTCAGAGCTGTTTCGCTACACCATCAGCCGAAATGTGAACGATGATTGGGTTACATTGAAAGAGGAATTTCGCCATATCGAAAATTATATGGACATTATCAAATTTCGGTTTGGCGATCGCATCAAGTGGCATTTGTCGCTGCCTGAGGAATGGGAAAATGTCAAAATCCCAAAACTGTTGATTCAACCGTTAGTCGAAAACGCGGTCGTGCATGGTTCGGAAAACCGGACAGCCCCTTGTACCATTACCGTGGCTGTCAAACCGGTTTCGGATCGTCATCTTGAGATCATGGTGGAAGATGATGGAGTTGGAATGGATGAAGAAAGGCTCGAGGCGGTGAAACAGGCTATGCATACAGGAGAAGCGAAAGGAAAAGGAATGGCATTGTATAATGTGAAAAAACGTCTCCAACTTTATTACAAGAAAGAAACGAGCGATGGCATAACGATTGACAGCCATAAAAACAAAGGCACAAAAGTCACGATTCGAATTCCCGTTAACGGAGGTGAAAAATGATGCATGAGAAGACCATTTTAGTTGTGGATGATGAGCCGAGGGCGAGGGAAGGGATGAAGCGGTTGTTGGAAAAATGGGCCTCCGGCAAACACCGAATCATAACGGCTGCCAACGGCCAAGAAGCGCTTGACATTTTGCGGCAAGAGCGGGTGCACGTGTTATTGACAGATATTCGGATGCCGGAAATTACCGGGCTTGATGTGTTAGAGGAAATGAGAGAAAAAGACGATTCTCCGGCAGTGATCCTCATTTCTGCTTACCCTGATTTCGATTATGCGCAAAAAGCCATCAGCCTTGGTGTATTAAACTATTTGTTGAAGCCGGTGAAAAAAAGCGAATTATTCGAAGCGGTAGAAAAAGCGATCCACGTTTCCGAACAAAGGGAACGGGAACGGGTAATGAAACAATTGGTTGACGATAAACTCATCGATGCCCTTGACCGTCACCCCCAAACTCGTGAACCGATTCGCGAGGCCATCCAATTTATTGATCGGCATCTAAAAGATGATATATCACTAAAAGAAGTGGCGGAGCACGTCCATTTGAATCCAAGCTATTTTAGCACGCTGTTTAAAGAACAAATGAAACTCACATTCAGCGAATATCTCACAAGAAGAAGAATGCAGCGAGCTAAAGAACTGTTGATGACGACTGATATGGCTGTATCAGAGATTGCGGAAGAGTGCGGTTACAAAACAGCGAAATATTTTATTCATTTGTTTAAGGAAATGGAGGGAAAGACTCCGAGCAGCTATCGAAAAAGTCAAAAAGAAAAGTAATCTAAAAATACTGGTACTTTTCCTAATGGTTGTTGCCTTTTTCCCCCTTCATGATGATGGTAGACTGTATTTGCAAGCAAAGAATAGAAAAGGGGGTACAGTTTATGAAAAAGAAAGCGTTCACATGGTTGGTTTTGCTAATGTTGATGGCGGGGATTGTGCTGTCTGGTTGTTCTTCTTCGTCGAGCGATTCTGCGAGCGAGGGGAAATCCGGAGACGGGAAAATTCATTTGAAGTTTATGCACGACTGGCCAAAAGGCAGTTCAACCGCTTACTACAATCTTGTAGAGGAGATTATTAAAGACTATGAAGCGAAGCATCCGAATGTTCAGATTGATGTAGAGGTATTAAATCCGGATCAATATCGGGATAAATTAAAAGTGTTGGCCGCTTCGAATGAATTGCCTGACGTAGGGTTGACGTGGTCGAACGGTTTTGCCGAACCATACGCCACTGGAGGACAATTTGCGCCGCTAAATGATATTATTGAAAAAGAATTTAAAGACCAGTTTGTACCTGGAACGGTAGAAGCGTATACCTTTAACGGCAAATCGTATGCGCTTCCAATGGAGATGAACATCACGTATATTTTCTACAACAAAGAGATTTTCAAAAAATATGGTCTTCAGGAACCGAAAACCTTTGAAGATTTGAAAAACATTGGGAAAACGTTGATCAAGCATGGGGTGATTCCAGCCACAGTCGGTTCAAAAGACGGATGGCCGGCATCGATGTGGTTTATGTACCTCGCTGACCGGATTGGCGGCCCGACGATTTTGACCGATGTCATTCAAGGAAAAGTGAAAATGTCTGACCCAGCTATTGTCAAAGCGGCAAAAGAAGTTCAAAATCTTGTGGATATGGGGTTCTTTGTCAAAGGGAACACTGCCTTCTCGAATGATGATGCTAAAGGTTATTTCCTAAACGAAAAGGCAGCCATGTTCTTAACGGCCACATGGGAGTTGCCGAACTTTACAACCAGCCCGGATGTGCCGCAAGAGTTTAAAGAGAAGGTTGGTTACTTTAAATTCCCACTGTATGAAGGCGGCAAAGGAACGGACATCAACAGTTATGTTGGCGGTCCTGGGTTAGGTGCATTCGTTGCAGAAAACTCAAAACATAAAGAACAAGCGAAAGATTTTGCGGCTTATCTCGTAAAAGAGTGGGGAAAACGTTCTGTTGAAGGCGCGGGCATTCTTCCGGCTATGAAAGTTGATACAGAAGGACTGGACGTACCACAAATGTATCTTGATGTCCTGAATGATATTAACAATGCAACAAACATTACGACTTGGTTTGACACCCAAGCAAGCCCGAATGTTTCTGAGCTGCACCACGACTTAATGACGGCCCTGTTTGGGAAACAAATCACGCCAGAAGAATTTGCGAAACAACATGATGACGCGTTGGCGGAGGAAGCCAACAAATAAGAATTTTGGGGGCATCTGGAACAACACATGCCCCCTTATTTGTAAAGAAGGAGTTATCAGCGATGAAAAATGTTATGTCCAATAAAACAGCCATCATTCTTTATGTCCTGCCGTCGCTTCTCCTTGTCTTGTTTTTGATTTATATCCCGATTGCGCTGACGGGATATTATGGATTGATGGATTGGAGCGGGGTAGGCCAGATGAAGTTCATCGGCTTGGAAAATTATAAAAAGCTTATTCATGACAAGCTGTTTTGGGAGAGCACCTGGCACTCCGTCTTGTTGGCGTTGTTTTCCGTTCTCAGTTTGATCGGCTATTTAATCGTTTCTTTAATATTGGCGAGCAAAATTAAGGGAGGGAATTTGTTTAGAAAAATTTACATTATTCCCATGCTTATGTCGTCTGTCGCCATCGCTCAACTTTGGATTAAGATTTTTGATCCGATGAATGGGCTGATTAACAGTTTATTGTCTATGTTTGGGATAAAAGAGACTCCACTTTGGTTGGCGGATCCGAATATGGCGCTATATTCGGTTTTCATCCCGATCGTTTGGCAGTATGCGGGGTTTTACATCATTATTATGTATGCGGCTTTGATCAATGTACCCCAAGAATTGATTGAAGCTGCAAGAATCGATGGTGCCAATGCCTTTCAAATTGCCTACAAAATTAAGGTGCCCCTTATTTCTGGGGTGTTAAAAGTATTGGTGATTCTAGCCGTTGTCGGGTCTTTGAAATATTTTGATTTGATTTACGTCATGACCGGAGGCGGCCCGGGGCATGCCACGGAAGTGATTGCTTCTTATATGTATAAAGAAGCGTTTGGGAAATTCAACTTCGGGTATGGAAGTGCGATTGGTTTTGGGTTGCTCATCCTTAGCATGGGAGCGACCTGGATGATTCAAAAAATGTTGAGAGTCAATCAAGAATAAAAGGAGAATTGACCATGAAAGAAAAGAAAATCTTAGATTCCAAGCCTCGTTCTCCTTTACGACAAATCGCAATGGGAATTCTTTACTTTATCTTGGTTGTCGTAGCGCTTCTTCAATTATATCCGTTAGTATGGTTATTCTTATTGTCGTTGAAGACGAATCAAGAAGTATTTGGAATGTCTCCGTTCGCCTTGCCGAAATCTCCACGATGGGAAAATTATATAAATGCTTGGTTTGATGGAGGGATCAACCAATACTTTTTCAATAGTGTCTGGTATACGATCGTCGCTGTTGTATTGACTTTGATTTTAGCCAGTTTTGTCACGTTCGCCTTGACCAGAATGGAGTGGAAATTCAAAGGTGTTGTATTGGCTTTGTTTATGATCGCTTACATGATCCCGCTTCATTCGACGCTCATTCCGTTGTTTAATATTTATAATAAAATGAACTTAATTGATAACCCCATCTCGATTATTCTTTCATATACGACCTTTAACTTGCCGATTACGATTATGATTTTGCTAGGATTTTATCAGTCGTTGCCGCGGGAAATCGAAGAAGCGGCGGTAATGGACGGGTGCTCTGTTCATCGCATTTTTTTCCGCATCACATTGCCGATGACAGCGCCTGTTCTTGCGACTACAGCTATTATCAACATGATTTACAATTGGAATGAGTTTGTGTTTGTCAACACGTTCATTAGTTCGGAAAAATGGAAAACGATCACAGTCGGAGTCAATAATTTTGTCGGCCAATATCTCACCGACTGGGGGGCGATCGGCGCGACTTTGGTGATCAGCATTTTGCCGATTTTGATTGTATACTTATTCTTGAGCGACCGAATTATTGAAGGATTGGTTGCCGGTTCGGTAAAAGGATGATGTCATATGTGATTGTGGTCAAGTTTGTTTGTGTTATATACAAACTAAATGAAATATAGTATGATGAAAATGATCAAATCGTTGCTTTTTCCATCGTTGGAGAGGGGGAGAGAGGTTGCGGATTAGGAAAGAAACATGGTCTCGTTTCAACGGAAAAGAAGTTCTTTTATTTACGTTGACAAACGACCGCGGCATGGAACTGTCCACGACAAACTACGGTTGCATCGTGACGGACCTCCGCGTTCCCGACCGGAACGGCAACATCGAAAACGTCGTGCTCGGGTTTGGACGATTTGAACCGTATGTTGAGAACGCCCCTTATTTCGGCGCCGTGATCGGCCGGGTGGCGGGGCGCATTCGTGGAGCGAGCTTCGAACTTGATGGAATCACATATCAACTGGCGAAAAACGAAAACAACAACCACTTGCACGGCGGTTCGAACGGATTCCACCGCGTGCTGTGGCAGGCCGAGCCCGTCCAGCGCGACGATGCAGTGGGCGTCGTCTTTTCGTACACGAGCCCGGACGGGGAGGAAGGGTACCCGGGAACGGTTCATGTTCAAGTGGAATATTGGCTCAACAATGACAACGAATGGACCGTCACGTACCGGGCTCGTTCGGACAAAACAACTTTGCTCAATTTGACGAACCATACGTATTTTAACCTAAGCGGCAACGGCAAGCGCGATATATTGGACCACACGCTGACGATCCAAAGCTCGCGTGTGCTCGAGTTGAATGAGGAGCTGATTCCGACAGGCCGCGTCTTGGATGTCGCCGGCACGCCGTTTGACTTGCGGCAAGGAAAGACGATCCGGGAGGCGGTCGAATCCGGGCATCCGCAAATTGAACTCGTTGGCGGGGGCTATGACCATCCGTTTTGGCTCGATCGGCATCATGACAAAGAGATTGTGCTTTCCGATCCGGAGAGTGGGCGGGTGCTGACGGTGGAGACGGATGAGGTCGGCGTCGTCGTGTATACGTCAAACCAATTGCCGAAGGGGCTGGATTTGGGCGGCGTGCCGTCGCGGAAATATTTAGGCATCTGCCTGGAAACGCAAGGACTGCCGGATGCGGTTCATCATCCGCAGTTTCCGTCGATCGTATTGCCAGCTGGCCAAGAGCGAGCATCAACGACGGTCTATCGGTTTGGCATCATTTGAATCAATGGAGGAAAGATAGAGGAATGATTGAACATGTAGAGACGCCGCACAGATTGGTCGCCCTGACGTTTGATGATGGACCGAATCCGGTTTATACATTGAACGTGTTGGAGATATTGGAGAAGGCATCTGGAAAAGCGACCTTTTTTATGATCGGAAGCCAGATGGAGAAGCATCCGGAAGTTGTAGAGGCGGTCAAGGCGCAAGGGCATGAAATTGGCAATCATACGTATTCTCACGCTAACCTGACTTCTCTAACGGAAGATGAGGCTTTGAGAGAAATGGAGTGGACGGATGCCATCATTACCGAGATGACTGGAGCGAAGCCCACGATTTTCCGTCCTCCTTATCTTGACTACAATGCAACTGTTGTTTCGATGTGCAACCATTTCGGCTACCAAATGATCGGTGCGCTCAATACGGATGCCCGAGACTGGGAACAACCAGGAGTTGATTATATTGTTCGGAAGAGTCGCCCCCATATAAAAAACGGGAGCATCTTGCTCTTTCATGACGGATTCGGAGATCGTTCACAAACGATCGAGGCTGTCAATATACTCGTATCCGAATTGTATTCGCAAGGTTACAAATTGGTCACGGTCAGCGAATTGTTGGAGCTGCAAGCTGGAAGCAGATGAAAAAGTAGCAGTTCTCTGATGCTCTGATGATTGATCGCATGCATAGTAAGAAAAGGGGAGAGTGAGCTATTCATGCCAACCAATGTATTTTTCAACGCCCATCACTCGCCGGTTGGGGCGTTTGCCAGCTTTACGCTAGGATTCCCAGGAAAAAGCGGAGGACTAGATTTGGAACTTGCCCGACCGCCACGGCAAAATGTCTTTATTGGCGTTGAGTCGCCGCATGAGCCGGGGCTGTATCATATCCTTCCATTCGCGGAAACAGCAGGCGAGGATGAAAGCAAACGATATGACATTGAAAATCCTGATCCGAATCCGCAAAAACCAAACATCCTGATTCCATTTGCGAAAGAGTGGATCGAACGCGAATTTCGCGTTGCCACGGATACATGGAAAGCCGGGGACTTGACGTTGACGATTTATTCACCGGTGAAGGCCGTACCAGACCCGGAAACGGCATCCGAGGAAGAGCTTAAGCTGGCGTTGGTCCCAGCTGTCATTGTCGAGATGACGATCGATAACACGAACGGAACAAGAACACGACGGGCGTTTTTCGGATTCGAAGGCACCGACCCGTATACTTCCATGCGGCGGATCGATGATACATGCCCGCAGCTGCGCGGGGTCGGTCAAGGGCGGATTTTGAGCATTGTATCCAAGGACGAGGGTGTTCGCTCAGCGCTGCATTTTAGCATGGAGGATATCTTAACGGCGACTCTCGAAGAAAACTGGACGTTTGGGCTCGGGAAAGTCGGTGCGTTAATCGTCGATGTGCCGGCGGGAGAAAAGAAAACGTATCAATTTGCTGTTTGCTTCTATCGTGGAGGTTGTGTGACGGCGGGAATGGATGCCTCTTATTTTTACACCCGTTTCTTCCGTAATATCGAAGAAGTCGGTCTTTATGCGTTAGAGCAGGCCGAGGTGTTAAAGCAGCAGGCGTTCCGTTCGAATGAACTCATTGAAAAAGAATGGCTCTCCGATGATCAAAAGTTTATGATGGCGCACGCGATCCGCAGCTACTATGGCAATACACAGCTGCTTGAGCATGAAGGAAAGCCGATTTGGGTCGTCAATGAAGGCGAGTACCGGATGATGAATACGTTTGATCTCACCGTCGACCAGCTCTTTTTTGAATTGAAAATGAATCCGTGGACGGTGAAAAATGTGCTTGACTTCTATGTCGAGCGCTACAGCTATGAGGATCGTGTCCGTTTCCCAGGAGATGAGACGGAATATCCCGGCGGCATCAGCTTCACTCATGATATGGGAGTCGCTAACACGTTCTCGCGTCCGCATTACTCGTCATATGAGCTATACGGGATCAGCGGTTGCTTTTCACATATGACGCACGAACAGCTCGTCAACTGGGTGCTTTGCGCGGCGGTATACATCGAACAAACGAAAGACTGGGCATGGCGCGACCGGCGGCTTACGATCTTGGAACAATGTCTCGAAAGCATGGTGCGCCGCGATCATCCGGATCCAGAAAAGCGGAACGGCGTGATGGGGCTTGACAGCACCCGCACCATGGGTGGAGCGGAAATCACAACGTATGATAGTTTGGATGTTTCCCTCGGCCAGGCGCGCAACAATTTATATTTGGCAGGAAAATGTTGGGCTGCCTATGTGGCGCTCGAAAAGTTGTTCCGCGATGTCGGTAAAGAGGAGCTGGCTGTGCTGGCGGGGAAGCAGGCGGAAAAATGCGCCGCGACGATTGTCAGTCACGTGACGGAGGACGGGTATATCCCAGCCGTGATGGGAGAAGGAAATGACTCGAAAATCATTCCGGCTATTGAGGGGCTTGTGTTTCCTTACTTTACGAACTGCCATGAGGCGTTAAAAGAAGACGGACGCTTTGGAGACTATATTCGTGCGCTGCGACAACATTTGCAATATGTGTTGCGGGAAGGAATTTGCCTATTCCCGGATGGGGGATGGAAAATTTCCTCGACAAGCAACAACTCGTGGTTGAGCAAAATTTACTTATGCCAGTTTATTGCCCGCCGCATTTTAGGGTGGGAATGGGATGAACAAGGAAAACGAGCTGATGCGGCTCATGTTGCGTGGCTCACGCATCCGACGCTCTCCATTTGGAGTTGGAGCGACCAAATTATCGCTGGCGAAATCAGCGGCAGCAAATATTATCCGCGCGGCGTGACGAGCATTTTATGGTTGGAGGAGGGGGAATGAAGATGAACAGCTCCCTCCCCTCCCTCCGCGATGTATTCGCGAATGATTTCCGCATCGGGGCGGCGGTCAATCCTGTGACAATTGAGATGCAAAAACAGTTGTTGATCGATCATGTCAACAGTATTACGGCAGAGAACCATATGAAGTTTGAGCATCTTCAGCCGGAAGAAGGGAAATTTACCTTTCAGGAAGCGGATCGGATTGTGGATTTTGCTTGTTCGCACCGAATGGCGGTTCGAGGGCACACACTTGTATGGCACAACCAGACTCCGGATTGGGTGTTTCAAGATGGTCAAGGCCATTTCGTCAGTCGGGATGTGTTGCTTGAGCGGATGAAATGTCACATTTCAACTGTTGTACGGCGATACAAGGGAAAAATATATTGTTGGGATGTCGTCAACGAAGTGGTAGCCGACGAAGGAGACGAGTTGTTGAGGCCGTCGAAGTGGCGACAAATCATCGGGGACGATTTTATGGAACAAGCATTTCTCTACGCTTATGAAGCTGACCCAGATGCACTGCTTTTTTACAATGACTATAATGAATGTTTTCCGGAAAAGAGAGAAAAAATTTTTGCACTTGTCAAATCGCTGCGTGATAAAGGCATTCCGATTCATGGCATCGGGATGCAAGCGCATTGGAGCTTGACTCGCCCGTCGCTTGATGAAATTCGTGCGGCCATTGAACGATATGCGTCCCTTGGCGTTGTTCTTCATATTACGGAACTCGATGTATCCATGTTTGAATTTCACGATCGTCGAACCGATTTGGCTGTCCCGACGAACGAAATGATCGAACAGCAAGCAGAACGGTATGGGCAAATTTTCGCTTTGTTTAAGGAGTATCGCGATGTTATTCAAAGTGTCACATTTTGGGGAATTGCTGATGACCATACATGGCTCGATAACTTTCCAGTGCAGGGGAGAAAAAACTGGCCGCTTTTGTTCGATGAACAGCATAAACCGAAACCAGCTTTTTGGCGGGCAGTGAGTGTCTGATGATATTGCTTCACGTCGCGGCGAAGAGGGGAACAGCAAATAAGGGTTCCTCTCTTTGTGAATAATTAAAAGATTTCAGAAAATCATTGAATGTAAGTGGACTTTCCATTATAATAGGAAGCAGAACTAGTATACTAGTCATACTAGTAGTAGAAAAGCAAACGGCAAATCATGAAGCTGATTGACATTTTGACTATATGAACAGGGATGTCAATCGAGAATTCATTCTTCTGTTTGTCTGGAATCATGAGGGCGGCATTACAGCCATTTTGTAGGATGCGTCGTTTCAAACTAGTATACTAGAATGTTTGTAGAGCGGTGAGGAGTTGGGGTGCAATGATCTGAAATCGCTTTCCCAATAAAACCTTGAAAGGGGGGATTGAGACGGGGAATCGTTATGTTTTCTTTATCAAAAAGAATGTGATCGCAGCCAAGGGGGATTTTGAGACAATGGGATTGGAGGGAGAAATATGCTAAAAAAAGCGTTTGCGGCTTTAACCGCAACTGCACTGGCGGTTGGAATGCTTGCAGGATGTACGGACAGCCAATCTTCTTCGTCCAACGAGTCTGGAGATTCAAAAGAGAAAAATGGCATTGTAACTATTACAACTGTCCGCACATTAAAGGATGATACGAAATTTCGAGAGGGAGAGGATTTGAACAACAATCCTATCACACGATGGTCGGAAAAAGAATTGGGGATTAAATGGAAAACATTGTGGACAGCTCCAAACGATGAACAGTATCACAATAAAATTCGCTTAGCTTTATCTTCTGGACAGAAACTGCCTGACGTATTTAAAGTGTCAGACGGGCAGTTGATCAATGATTTAATTCGTTCTGGAAAAGTAATGCCAGTCGATGAAGCGATTGAGAAATATGCGTCACCGAGATTGAAAAAGATTTATGAGCAATTTCCGGAAGCGTTTTATCCGGCGACTGTCGATGGAAAGCGCTACGGAATTCCGCGGTTCTCTGGAGGCAATGGTTCTGACTCCTTGCTTTGGATTCGCAAAGATTGGCTTGATAAGTTAGGTCTTCAGCCGCCTAAAACAATCGAAGATCTCGAAAAAATCATGGACGCGTTTGTCAATAAAGACCCTGACGGCAATGGGAAAAAGGATACGATTGGCTTGACGCTGGCCAGCAAAAACGGATTGGCGACTTGGTTGGCCGACGGAAGCTTTATTTTCGGTGCTTATGGCAACTATGAACCTGGTTCATGGTCAAAAGGCGAAGATGGGAAGCTTGTCTATGGATCGGTACAGCCGTCTATGAAAAAAGCGTTGGCTAAGCTGAATGAATGGTATCAAAAAGGATACTTGGACAAAGAAGTTGGCATTTTGGACGAACAGACGGCGATCAAAAGCTTTGTCGCTGGAAAATCGGGAATCATTTCTGCTCCTCCTTGGGCTGCTGGATGGCCAATCGCAGATGCGTTGAAAAATAATCCAGGAGCCATTGTGGAACCATACCCACTGCCGAGTGGTCCGGATGGCAAAATCGGCCGGCGTGGCGAGGGATTGGTTACAGGCATGTTTTTGTTCAGCAAAGACTTTAAACATATGGATAAATTCTTCCAATACTTAGATGAAGCATACGCCTATGTGTATAATGACTCGAAATATTTTAAATACGGGTTGGCGGAAGGTTATGACTATGTGATGAAGAACGGCAAGCCCGTTTATGATGACAAGGAAATTCCAGGAGGAAGATTGGATCCAGGGGCTTATTTCATTACGGAAGCCATTCCGACCGTTCCGTACATGCTGTATGATCTAGTCGAGGAGTTGTATACAACGAAGCGTCAACCGAAAAACGCCTATGAGTATACACGAATTGTATCTTTAGGTGAGTCGTTTATGAAAGCGGCTACAATCGTCAACCAACAAAATCAATACCGCATTGAAAACGAGTTTACAGGCCCGCCCACTAAAACGATGCAAAAACGCGGAGAGTTTTTGACGAAAATGGAACGTGAAACATTTGCCAACATCATTTACGGACGGGCGCCGCTCAGTGCATTTGATGACTTTGTGAAAAAATGGGAAGAATCTGGGGGCAAAGAAATTACAAAAGAAGTGAATGAATGGTATCAATCGGTAAAAGGAGCAAAGTAGCGGTTTCAACGATGGTGGGGTGCGGACGGGGGCGAGCAGTGAAAGAGAATTTACATCGATGTCCGCACCTGCTTTTTTGCAAGAGATGACGCCGGAAGGAGGAAACGGGTATGCAGTCGGCCGTCGATGTCAAAGGACAAACAACAGCGGTGGAAGCAAAGAGAGTTCAGAAAAGAAGAGGAACGTGGCAGTTGCATGTTATGTTGCTTCCTGCCCTCATCATTGTGTTGATTTTTCAATATGTTCCGATGCTAGGACTGGTCATGGCTTTTCAAGATTATGAGCCTTGGCTTGGCTTTTTGCGTTCTCCTTGGGTTGGTCTCGAGCATTTTAAAACGATGTTTGAATATGAAGACGCTCGTCAAGTCATATGGAATACATTGGTCATTTCAACATTAAAAATCATCTTTAACCTCGGTGTGCCTTTGGCGTTTGCGTTGCTTCTCAACGAAGTATACGTGATGAAGTTTAAGCGGACGGTTCAAACGATCGTGTATTTGCCGCACTTTTTGTCATGGGTGATTCTGGGCGGGATCTTGATTGACATGCTTTCTCCTGAAGGGGGGATTGTTAACCGTTTTTTATCAATATTCGGTGTTAAGCCTATTTTCTTTCTTGGAGACAACGATTGGTTTCGTACCGTTGTTGTCGTTACAGATGTGTGGAAAGAATGCGGATTTAACACGATTGTATTTTTAGCTGCCCTTACTTCCATTAACCCGTCGTTGTATGAAGCGGCTATCGTGGATGGAGCCAACAGGTGGCAACAAACCATTTACATTACATTGCCTTCCATGTTGCCGATCATCATTGTGGTTGGAACGTTGTCACTCGGAAACATTTTAAATGCCGGGTTTGATCAAATTTTAAACTTGTATAATCCGCTTGTTTACAAAACGGGTGATATCATCGATACGTATGTTTACCGTGTCGGCCTTTTGAACGGGGATTTTAGTTATGCGACAGCCGTTGGATTGTTTAAATCCGTCATCAGTTTTATTCTCGTGGTCACAGGGTATCGTCTCGCTTATAAGTATGCCAACTATAAAATCTTCTAAGGGAGGGGAGGTCTATGCATCATCACTACCAAAAAAGCTTGTCTTATAAACTATTCACGGTGTTTAACTATACTCTTTTAACGATCATTGCCGTTCTTTGCCTTTTGCCTCTCATCCATATTTTAGCCGTCTCATTCAGCGGCAGTGCAGCGGCGACCGCTAATCTGGTCGGACTGTGGCCCGTTGACTTTACGTTGGACGCTTATGAGAAAACGATTGGGAATGAAAATTTTTTGCGTTCCCTTTGGAATTCGTTTTTGCGTGTTGTATTGGGAACAGTCATTTCCATGGGAGTCATGTTATGCGCTGCCTATCCGCTGTCCAAAAGCGATGACGCCTTTCGTGGCCGGAAACTCTATATGTGGATTTTTGTGTTTACGATGTTGTTCCATGGCGGTCTCGTTCCGACTTATATGGTGGTGACGAAGCTCGGGTTGACAGATACGATTTGGGCGTTGATTTTACCGCCAGCTGTCAGCGCCTTTAACTTAATTTTGCTGGTGAACTTTTTCCGCACTTCGGTGCCGAAATCGCTTGAAGAGGCCGCTTTAATGGATGGCGCAAATCATTTTACGATTTTTTGGAAAATTTATTTGCCGATTTCGGTGCCTGCCATTGCGACGATTTCGCTCTTTACGATGGTTTTTCATTGGAACTCATGGTTTGATGGGTTGATTTATATGTCCGATGTGAAACATTACCCGTTATCTACGTTCTTACAAACGATTATTGTTCAACAGGATTTTACGAAAATGAGCGTCGATGCAGAAACATTGAAAAACTTATCTGAACGAACAGTGAAGGCGGCACAAATCTTCATCGCAGCTTTGCCGATGCTGATTGTTTATCCGTTTGTGCAAAAGTTTTTTGTGAAAGGGATTGTGTTGGGGGCGGAAAAAGAGTAACAGGAGGAGAATTTGACATGACGGCGGGATACGAACCTTGTTGGCTGCGGTATGAGCGGAGGGATCGATATAGTCGATTGCGGTTTGAGGAGATTGTGGCGAAAAGAACATCGCCCATTTTTCAAGCAGCCGTGGAAGAACTCCAAAAAGGGCTTCGTTCGATGATGGAGATTGAGCCGCAAGTGGTGCAGGAAGTAAATGAAACAGCTAATTCGATTTGGCTTGGGACGCTTGAAGATGAAGAGTACGAGCGGCCATTAGAGGGAACGCTTGTTCATCCGGAAGGGTATGTGATTCGATCGGATGTCGACGATAGACCGTTCCGTATCTACATTATTGGGAAAACAGATGCTGGTGTGTTGTATGGTGTCTTTCATTTCCTCCGATTATTGCAAATGGGTGAGAACATCGCCCAATTGTCTATCATCGAGCAGCCAAAAAACCGGTTGCGCATGATCAATCATTGGGACAATATGGATGGCAACATCGAACGCGGATATGCTGGACGGTCGATTTTCTTTGCCGATGGCCAATTTGTGAAACAAAACCAACGGATAAAAGATTATGCACGATTGCTGGCTTATGTGGGTATTAACGCCATCTCCATCAACAATGTCAACGTACACAAAACAGAAACGAAACTCATCACCGATCACTTTTTGCCTGACGTGGCGGAAGTAGCGGATATCTTCCGAACCTACGGAATCAAAACGTTTTTGAGCATCAACTACGCAAGCCCCATTGAGGTAGGAGGGCTTCCAACAGCAGATCCACTTGACCCCGAGGTGCGACGGTGGTGGAACGAAACGGTTAAACGCATTTATCAATATATTCCTGATTTTGGCGGCTTCGTAGTCAAGGCGGATTCCGAGTTCCGCCCTGGCCCCTTTACATACGGCCGCGATCACGCGGAAGGGGCAAATATGTTGGCAGAGGCGTTGGCGCCATTTGGGGGGCTCGTCATTTGGAGATGCTTTGTCTATAACTGCCAGCAAGATTGGCGTGATCGGACGACCGATCGGGCAAAAGCCGCATATGATCACTTTAAGCCATTGGATGGACAGTTTCGTGAGAATGTCATCTTGCAAATTAAAAACGGCCCAATGGATTTTCAAGTAAGGGAGCCGGTTTCTCCGTTATTTGGCGCCATGCCGAAAACCAATCAAATGATGGAGGTTCAAATCACTCAGGAATATACGGGACAGCAAAAACATTTATGCTTCTTGATTCCACAGTGGAAAGAGGTGCTTGATTTTGATACGTATGCCAAGGGAAAAGGGTCGGAAGTAAAAAAGGTAATTGATGGATCGCTATTTGACTATCGATACAGCGGGATCGCAGGGGTATCTAATATTGGCAGTGACCCAAACTGGACTGGGCATACGTTGGCCCAAGCAAACTTGTATGGATTTGGGCGGCTCGCTTGGAATCCGGATTTGTCTGCCGAAGAAATTGCTAACGAATGGGTTGTGCAAACGTTTGGGGACGATTCACAAGTCGTCGAGACGATCAGTTGGATGCTTCTATCTTCGTGGAGAATTTATGAAAACTACACCTCTCCGCTTGGCGTCGGCTGGATGGTGAACCCAGGGCACCATTATGGTCCTAATGTGGATGGCTATGAATATTCGCATTGGGGGACGTACCATTATGCCGACCGCGACGGGATCGGTGTTGACCGGACGGTTGCTACGGGAACAGGATATACGGCGCAATACTTTCCGGAAAATGCAGCGATGTATGAGTCGCTCGACACTTGTCCGGATGAGCTGCTCTTGTTTTTCCATCACGTTCCGTACACTCATCGGCTGCATTCAGGGGAAACGGTCATTCAACATATTTACAATACTCATTTTGAAGGGGTTGAGCAGGCGAAACAGCTGCGGAAACGATGGGAACAACTGAAAGGGAAAATCGACGAAAAACGGTATCATGATGTATTGGAACGATTGACGATCCAAGTGGAACATGCTAAAGAATGGCGAGATGTCATCAATACGTACTTTTACCGGAAGTCAGGAATAGACGACCAATACGGGCGGAAAATTTATCGGTGAATAGGGGAGAGGAGCATGAAGGTTGTAAACGTGCCAAGCAACGGGAGGGAGAAGTTTAAAAAGAATTGGAAATTTTGCGTTGGCACCGGGCGGCTCGGCCTTGCTTTGCAAAAGGAGTATTTGGATCACTTGAAACTCGTGCAAGAGAAAATAGGGTTTCGATACATCCGCGGTCATGGCTTGCTTTCCGATGATGTCGGAATTTATCGAGAAGTCGAAATCGATGGGGAAATGAAGCCGTTTTATAACTTTACGTACATCGACCGGATTGTTGATTCGTATTTAGCGTTGAATATCCGGCCGTTTATTGAATTTGGATTTATGCCAAAAGCGCTTGCTTCGGGAGACCAAACAGTTTTTTATTGGAAAGGCAACGTTACACCCCCGAAAGATTATAACAAGTGGCGTGATCTCATCGTAGCGGTCGTTTCCCATTTCATTGAGCGATACGGGATTGAGGAAGTGCGGACATGGCTGTTTGAAGTATGGAATGAACCTAATTTAGTGAACTTC
This sequence comes from Geobacillus zalihae, assembly GCF_030414215.1. Classification (NCBI taxonomy): domain Bacteria; kingdom Bacillati; phylum Bacillota; class Bacilli; order Caryophanales; family Anoxybacillaceae; genus Geobacillus; species Geobacillus zalihae. The sequence goes on along the minus strand of NZ_CP129217.1, from coordinate 1,867,687 downwards.
TGGAAAGATGCCAACAAACAGGAGTATTTTAAGCTGTACGAGGTGACAGCCCGAGCGGTAAAAAGCGTTGATCCTCATTTGCAAGTTGGGGGACCGGCCATTTGCGGAGGAAGCGATGAATGGATTACGGATTTTCTCCACTTTTGCGCCGAACGGAGGGTGCCTGTTGATTTTGTCAGCCGCCATGCCTATACATCGAAGGCGCCGCATAAGAAAACGTTTGAATATTACTATCAAGAGCTTGAGCCGCCAGAAGATATGTTGGAGCAATTCAAAACGGTGCGCGCCTTGATTCGCCAGTCTCCGTTTCCGCATTTGCCATTGCATATTACCGAATATAATACATCGTACAGCCCCATCAACCCGGTTCATGATACGGCGCTCAATGCAGCATACATTGCCCGTATTTTAAGTGAGGGGGGAGATTACGTCGACTCGTTTTCATATTGGACGTTCAGTGATGTGTTTGAAGAAATGGACGTTCCGAAGGCGTTGTTTCACGGTGGGTTCGGTCTAGTTGCGCTTCACTCGATTCCCAAACCGACATTTCATGCGTTTACGTTCTTTAATGCTCTAGGTGATGAGTTGCTGTATCGCGATTCCGAAATGATTGTGACAAGGCGGAAAGATGGATCGATTGCCGCAGTGCTTTGGAATTTAGTGATGGAAAAAGGGGAAGGATTGACAAAAGAAGTGCAGCTGGTGATTCCAGTTTCATTTTCCGCTGTTTTTATCAAGCGGCAAATCGTCAATGAGCAGTACGGGAACGCGTGGAGAGTTTGGAAACAGATGGGGCGTCCCCGTTTTCCAAGCCGTCAAGCGGTGGAAACGTTGCGTCAAGTGGCGCAGCCTCATGTGATGACGGAGCAGAGACGGGCAACGGACGGTGTGATTCATTTATCTATTGTCCTATCAAAAAACGAGGTGACATTAATCGAGATTGAGCAAATTCGAGATGAGACAAGCACATATGTCGGCTTAGATGATGGTGAAATAACATCGTATTCTTCATGAAAGATTACCAAAATGGTTTTGGAGGGACGAGATGGACGTAGTCACCATTGGCGAATCGATGGCCGTATTTACACCAACAAGTGTCGGCTTGATGAGACAGGCGACCACCTTTACTATGCGGATTGGCGGAGCGGAATCCAATGTCGCTGTCGGCCTTGCTCGATTAGGCCATCGTGTAGGATGGATCAGCAAGGTCGGAAGCGATGAGTTTGGAAAGGCGATTTTGTCTTTCCTGAAAGGTGAGGGAGTGGATGTCAGCCGGGTAAAAATGGATGGGGAAGCGCCGACCGGCATTTACTTTAAGGAACAAAGACGTCCAAACGATACGCGGGTGTATTACTATCGCAAAGGATCAGCGGCGAGCAGGCTGACGCCTGCCGACTTGGATGAGAAATATATCGCAGAGGCAAAGTATTTGCATATTACGGGAATCACTCCGGCGTTAAGCGAGAATTGTCGTGAAACGATCTTTGCCGCCATGGCGATCGCTCGTCGTCACGGGGTGAAAATCGTTTTTGATCCGAATTTGCGGTTGAAACTATGGAATGAAGCGGATCGGGCCAAGGAAGTGATGCTTCGCATGGCAGCTGAATCAGATGTGGTTCTCCCTGGAGAAGCTGAGGCATCGTTTTTATTCGGAAAACATTCGGTTGAGGAATGGGGAAGCCGGCTGCTTGACATGGGCGCTTCGCTCGTTGTCATTAAACTAGGCGCAAATGGGGCGCATTATTTTACGAATGCGCATCATGAGTATGTTCCAGGGTTTCCTGTTGAAAGGGTAATCGACCCTGTCGGTGCTGGGGATGGGTTTGCCGCTGGGCTGCTATCCGGACTGCTTGAAGGACTTCGTTTAACAGAAGCGGTACAGCGAGCGAATGCAGTCGGCGCGCTTGTGACAATGGTCGAGGGGGATGCTGATGGCATGCCGGAACGCGATGACGTCGAGCGCTTGATAAATCAGCGACGGGAAGATGTTACGCGATAAAGGAGATGAACCTACATGAAGGTAGTCCAAATGATTCGAGAGATTGGCATCATTCCAGTCGTCCGCGGTGCGACGGTTGATACTGTTCTTCCGCTGTCATTGGCTTTGCGGCAGGGAGGCATTCCAATCATGGAAATTACGATGGAAACAGCTGGGGCTTTGGCCGCGTTGGAAAAGGCTGCAAGGGAACTGAAAGATATGTTGATCGGTGCGGGAACGGTGCTGGACGCTGAAACAGCACAGAGGGCGATTTCAGCTGGGGCGCGGTTTATCGTTTCTCCCTTCCTTTCTATTGATGTGATTCAGGCGGCAAAACAAAATCGCGTTGTCAGTATCGCAGGAGGATTGACGCCGACCGAAATTGTGAATGCTTTTCAGCACGGGGCTGATATGGTGAAAGTATTTCCTGCTCATGTGTTTGGGCCAAACTATATTCGAAGCATAAAGGAGCCGCTCCCCCACATCCCCCTCATCGCAACTGGAGGAATCAATCTGAAAACGGCTGGAGAGTATATAAAAGCGGGAGTGGATGCCATCGGTGTCGGGAACTCGTTAGTGAAGGTTGAAGGGGCATTGGAAAACGATCAGTGGAAGATCATTGCCGAACGGGCAGCTCAATGGGTCTCGATTGTGCACAAGGTGAGGGGAGAGAATGCGGGTGAATGAATCGCTGAGAAATTTGACAGGAAATATGTTCTTTCCTACATTGGAAGAAAACACATGATCATGGATGTACTTTCTCACTGCCATACTAGTATATAAGAAAAAGGGGAATCGCAAGGTGATCTTTACTGCCCAACAAAGCCAACAAATTAAAAGTTCTGTCAGGGGTTCGGCGCGCGACCAGTTGTACGAGATGCTAAAGGAAAAGATTTTGCGCCTTGAGTTGGAACCAGGAACAAAAATTTCCGAAAAGGAAATTGCTGAGCAATTGCATATTAGCCGCACCCCGGTGCGGGAAGCATTTCTCAAACTGGCGCAAGAAGAATTGCTTGATATTATTCCGCAAAGCGGAACCATTGTTTCGCGCATCAACTTGGAACATGTGGAGGAAGGGCGCTTTATCCGCGAGGTTGTCGAGAAAGAAGTGGCCGTTTTAGCTTGTACGAAATTGCGTCAAGATCATCTATTTGAAATGGAGAAGAATATTGCGATGCAAGAGTTGTGTGCCGAAAAAGGAAATTTTCTTGAGTTGTTTGAGCTTGATGAAAAGTTCCATCAGCTCATTTACGATGGCTGCCGAATGTCGCGCTCGTGGAAAATGGTGCAAAGTTTAAACAGTCATTTCAATCGTTTGCGTGTACTGAGACTATCATCCGATCTTGATTGGGACATTATTATTTCCCATCACAAGCAAATTTATCGGTTAATTGCGAATAAAGAAGCAGAGAAAGTGCGTCAGGTGATGGAAGAGCATTTGCGGCTTGTCGAAATTGAAAAAGACGTACTAAAAAGGCAGTATCCTCATTATTTTGTATAAGTTGTTGGAAGTTTCGCTTTGCGGGAGGGAGACAGTGTGCAGCCGTTCATTCATGAAAATTTTTTGTTGCAAAACAAGCATGCTGAAGTGTTATACCATGACTATGCGAAATCATTGCCGATTATTGATTATCACTGCCATTTGAGCGCAAAAGAGATTGCGGAAGACCGGCGGTTTCATGATATGACGGAGCTTTGGCTCGAGGGGGATCATTACAAATGGCGGGCGATGCGGGCGATGGGAGTCGAAGAAAAGTATATTACCGGAAACGCCTCTCCAGAGGAAAAGTTTCAAGCATGGGCGAAAACGGTGCCGTATTGCATCGGGAATCCACTCTATCATTGGACACATTTAGAGCTAAAACGCTATTTTCAAGTGGATGCTCTTCTGAATGAGCGGACGTGGCGCGAAATTTGGGATCATTGCAACGCTTTATTGAGACAGGAAGGATTCTCAGCCCGCTCTTTCATGGTCAAATCTAATGTGGAGTGGATTGGGACAACGGACGATCCGCTCGATGATTTAGCTGATCATCAAGCAATTGCCCAAGATCCATCATTTCCAGTAAAGATTGTTCCGTCTTTTCGTCCTGATGCAGTCATTGAAATCAACCGCCCTTCGTTTTTAGACTATGTGGGAAAGCTAGGGGAAGCAGCTGGCCTGCCGATTCATGATTACGATCAGCTGCTGCAAGCCATTGAAAGCCGAGTGCGTTATTTTCACGAGAAAGGATGCCGGATGGCTGATCACGGCTTAGAATCGATGCCGTATTCAGAATGCGGTTGGAAGGAAGCAAACGATATTTTTCAAAAACGAAAAAATGGATTTGTCCTCAGCCGTGAGGAGGAGGAAAAATATAAAACTTTCACTTTATGCTTCTTAGCCCGATTGTACCACTCACTTGGTTGGGTGATGCAGCTGCACATCGGTTCGATTCGAAATACAAATGAAAAGATGTTCCGGCGTCTTGGTCCGAATACAGGATATGATTCGATTCATGACTTTTTCCTTGCCCAGCCGTTAAATGCCTTTCTTAATGAGCTAGAGCGTCGCGATCAACTGCCAAAAACGATTGTGTACACATTAAACCCTGCTTATAACTATATTGTCGCCTCAACGGTCGGCAATTTTCAATCAGAAGGAGTAAAAGGGAAAGTTCAATTTGGCGCAGCTTGGTGGTTCAATGATCATCAAGATGGCATCATCAGACACTTGACGGATCTTGCCAATGTCGGTGTGTTCAGCACGTTTGTCGGAATGTTGACCGATTCAAGGAGTTTTGTGTCTTATGTACGCCACGAGTATTTTCGCAGAATTGTATGCAATTTGATCGGTTCATGGATTGAAAAAGGAGAGGTGCCGCAAGACTATGATTTTTTAGGGAAAATCGTTCAAGATGTATGTTACTTCAACGCGAAACAATACTTTCAAGTCGGCGTGAGTGGGGGATGAGATCAGAATGAAAATGACGTTTCGCTGGTTCGGAAAGGAACATGATACTGTTTCATTAGATCATATTCGGCAAATTCCAGGAGTTGAAGGAATCGTTGGAGCTCTATATCATATTCCAGTCGGGGAAGTATGGCCGCTTGATGATATATTGGAACTCAAACGGCAGGTAAATGAAAAAGGATTTCATCTTGAAGTCATTGAGAGCGTCAACGTCCACGAAGATATTAAACTTGGTTTACCCTCGCGAGATCGATATATTGAAAACTATAAACAAACGATTCGCAACTTGGCGAGAGCAGGAGTGAAAGTGATTTGTTACAACTTTATGCCGATTTTTGACTGGACCCGTTCTGATTTAGCCAAAAGGCGGCCTGACGGGTCGACGGTGCTCGCCTATGAGAAACAAAAGATTGAACAAATCGATCCAGAGGAAATGATCCGCCGCATTGAAAGCGGAGCGAACGGGTTTTTGCTTCCGGGATGGGAACCGGAACGCTTGAAAACAATCAAGTCTCTTTTTTCGCTATATAAAGGGGTAACCGAAGATGATCTATTTGACCATTTGCGTTACTTTTTGGAACAAATCGTTCCAGTAGCGGAAGAGTGTGGCGTTCGGATGGCTCTTCATCCTGATGATCCGCCCTGGTCAGTGTTCGGATTGCCGCGGATTGCGACCAATAAGGAGAATTTGGATCGAATCGTTCATATGGTCAACAGTCCAGCGAACGGGTTGACATTATGCTCCGGATCGCTTGGAGCCAATCCGGCCAACGATGTTCCGGACATTTTCCGCCATTTTTTGCGAATGGGACGAGTGCCATTTGCTCATGTACGGAATGTCGAAATTCACGCGAACGGCGATTTTGAGGAAACGTCTCATCGCAGTTGCGACGGTTCGTTGAATATATGCGAGATCGTGAAAGCGTTGCATGAAGCTGATTTTCAAGGGTACATTCGACCAGATCACGGCCGAATGATTTGGGGGGAACAAGCTCGTCCAGGTTACGGGTTGTACGACCGGGCGCTTGGCATTATGTACTTGCTTGGCATTTGGGATAGTTTGGAGAATGAAAAAAAGAAGCAGGAAGGTGAGAAGGCATGCTCCCGATCCATCCAAGTTTAAAAGGCAAGGTAGCGGTTGTAACGGGCGGGGGTGGGGTATTGTGCAGCTGCATGGCGAAAGAGCTGGCCCGCCAAGGAATGAAAGTGGCGCTTTTAAACCGAACGCTCGAGAAAGCTGAAAGAATCAAGAATGAAATTGAAGAGCGAGGAGGTGAGGCGCTGGCCATTTCGTGCGATGTTCTGGATGTTGAACGCGTCAAACAGGCGGCAGAAATGGTAGCGGACGTTTACGGGCCGTGCGATGTCCTGATTAATGGGGCAGGCGGAAACCATCCGCAGGGCATTACGACAAAGGAAATACTCGAGTTGCAGGATCTAGAGAATCAAGACATTACAACGTTTTTCGATTTGACGACAGAAGGGTTTTCCTATGTTTTTGATTTAAATATTCTTGGGACGATCATCCCGACGCAGCATTTTCTCAAACAGATGGTGGGCAGAGGGGGAACCATCATTAATATTTCCTCGATGAGCGCTCCGCGGCCGATGACGAAAGTGCCGGCGTACAGTGCGGCTAAAGCGGGAATTGAAAACTTCACGAAATGGTTGGCTGTGCATGTCGCCGAGATCGGGGTTCGCGTCAATGCGATTGCCCCGGGGTTCTTTTTGACGAAACAAAATGAACATCTTTTGAAACATCCTGACGGATCGTATACAGAGCGGACGAAAAAAATTTTGATGCATACACCGATGCGGCGGCTCGGCAAGCCGGAAGACTTGCTGGGGACTTTGCTTTGGCTTGTGGATGATCAAATGAGCGGATTTGTCACTGGAACGACTGTTCCTGTTGATGGCGGCTTTTTGGCTTATGCCGGAGTTTGAAGGGAGGGTAAACAAAGCCTCCCCTCTTTTTTTGACTTATGATATACTGGTAAAAAACAAGAAAAGAAGAAAAGGTGGATGAATTATGCGCACCGGCTTGCTGGATGGAAAGTTGTATCGAGCTTGTGAATGGATTACAAGACTTGCATACATCAATCTATTATGGTTTGTCTTTACCGTCCTTGGACTTGTCATTCTCGGCATTGCGCCGGCGACGGTGGCGCTGTTTACGATCGTAAGGAAGTGGCTTCTCTTTCACGATCACGATGTTCCAGTGCTGAAAACATTCGTTCGTACGTATAAAGGTGAATTTTGGCGGGCGAACCGGATTGGGCTTTTGTTGATGGCGGCAGCGTATATTTTCTATATCGATCTTTTATACCTCGCTCACGTGCCAATAGAATGGAGATTTCCGTTTTCTGTTGCTTTGCTGATCATTTTCATTTTTTATACAGTGACGCTTTTATATGTATTTCCGATCTATGTGCATTACGAATTGCGCTTTTGGCAATATATCAAATATGCCTTTCTCATTGGAATGGCCAATCCACTCATGACGCTCGTGATGCTGATGAGTGTTGGGGTCTTGTTCGTCTTATTGATGTATATTCCGGGGCTGATCCCGTTTTTCAGCATCAGTTCGCTCGCCTTGGTGGTGATGAGCGGCGCATTGCGTGTATTTCGCAAAACAGAGGAAAGGCTGGAGGTCAGGAAACAAGGGGGGTGATATGAACACTTTCCCTTAAGAGTAAATATAGAAAAAGGTCCATTATGGCTTAAAAGAAGCTGAAGCGGACTAAGGAGTTGTCAACACAAGCGATCAAAAAGGGCTGGCTTAAAAGGATGTCTGTCCTCTCGATGAAACACCGGATATAGAAGTGAATTCGTTCAATACGGTATATATAGAAAGAGGATGCCTCGTTGCTGTTGAGACATCCTCTTCTTTGCTGGAGACACCTATGTGCTTTTGGCTGTCTATTTGTGGTCGATAATAGCCCAATATGCGGGTTTGACTTTGTAATCCGGTCCAAAAACGAACGGCGCATCTTTTCCTTTCCCTTTTTCCACTTTTGCGTACGGAGCGTTCGGTTCAACCACAACATTCCCGTTGGCGTCATAGTACACATCCGCGCGGCTGTCGAGCCACGTATGATTGTCGGCGATGCCCCAGAAGGTGACGTTGCTAATTTTATCGCTCAAATAATATGGTTGGAAGCTCGGTGATGTAACGGCAGCGAATATTTGTCTCAACAGTGAAAACGGACAGCACTCTTTTTACTGGATGATGATGTACGAATGGCATACTTGAAAGTTAAAAAAATTCTGTATATAATTAGTTTGAATACAAAACATACTTAGTTGCAATGTTTTTAGCCGTTATTTTCGAGAAGGAGAAACAAAATAAGATTTTAGAGTAGCGGAACGATATCTTCAGAGAGTCAGAACAAAGTAGTCTAAAATTAAAATCGTTGCTTACCACTTATTTTTCATGAATAAACATGGAGAAGTGGATTTCATAACAGCTGACGTAACAGGCGAGAGGAGCAGAATTATGGCAACTACTGTTCAAGATGTGATAGAGCGATTAACGGCATCGGTTGGGAAAATTCCCAATACCGTGGATACTCTTCAGTATGGCGACCCTAACATGGAAGTGAAGGGGATTGCAACGAGCTTCATGCCTACATATCGTGTGATCCAACAAGCCGTCTCAATGGAGGCCAATCTGCTCATTACTCATGAAGGATTATTTTATAGCCATACTGACAACACCGACATGATGCAAAAGGATCCGGTACATCAGGAAAAGATTCGTTTGATCTGCGAGTCGGGCATTGCGATTTACCGATTTCATGATTATTGGCATCGGCATCAACCGGATGGCATCATGGTCGGTTTCATTCGCGCTTTGGGGTGGGAGTCATATGTTTCTAAATATTTGCCGGCCGCTGCGATTGTAGCGATTCCCTGCATGACGGCAAAGGAAGTGGCTGAATATGCGAAGGAAAAATTGAGCATTCCATTTGTACGTATCGCTGGAGATTTATCTGCGCCATGCACCCGCATTGGAATATTGGTGGGGTATCGAGGCGGCGGGGCATTGTCGATTCCATTGTTTGAACAGGAACATCTCGATGCGATTATGTATGGAGAGGGGCCTGAATGGGAGACGCCGGAATATATTCGGGATGCCGTGTACCAAGGAAGACAAAAGGCGTTGATTGTACTGGGACATGCGGAAAGCGAAGAGCCAGGCATGAAGTATTTGGCCGAATGGCTAGGGGAGCAGTTTCCGGATATCCCCGTCCATTTTCTTCGAGAGCGACCGATTTTTCAGGTGATTTGAATAGGACTTCAAATTTGAATAGGACTTCAAGGGAGGAAAAGAGGAGAATGAAAATCGGCTCTGGCGAAAAATTGCTCTTTATTGGTGATTCGATCACTGATTGCGGCCGCGCTCGGCCAGAGGGAGAAGGATCATTCGGAGCGTTGGGCACGGGATATGTCGCTTATGTGGATGGTCTCTTGCAAGCGGTTTACCCCGAACTAGGCATTCGCGTCGTCAATAAAGGTGTCAGCGGCAATACGGTGCGGGATTTGAAAGCAAGATGGAAAGAAGATGTCATCGACCAAAAGCCAGACTGGGTATCGATCATGATCGGTATTAACGATGTTTGGCGGCAATATGATTTGCCGTTCATGAAAGAAAAACATGTATACTTGGATGAATATGAAGCGACGCTCCGCAGCCTTGTGCTCGAGACGAAGCCGCTTGTGAAAGGAATCATTTTGATGACACCGTTTTATATCGAAGGAAATGAACAGGATCCGATGCGCCGAACAATGGATCAATATGGCCGTGTTGTCAAGCAAATTGCGGAAGAAACAAACAGTTTATTCGTCGATACCCAAGCAGCTTTCAATGAAGTATTAAAGACGCTTTACCCGGCTGCGCTCGCTTGGGATCGGGTTCACCCGTCCGTTGCGGGACATATGATTTTGGCAAGGGCGTTTTTGAGGGAGATTGGGTTTGAGTGGGTTAGGTCTAGATAATAAATTAATCATACATACATCCTTAGAAAGGGGGACGAGTACAATTGTCCAAAATCAAAAATCCTATTTTAACCGGCTTCCATCCCGATCCATCCATTTGCCGGGCGGGAGATGACTATTACATTGCCGTTTCGACGTTCGAATGGTTCCCGGGGGTGAGAATTTATCATTCGAAAGATTTAAAGAATTGGCGTTTGGTGGCGCGGCCATTGAATCGGTTAAGCCAATTGAATATGATCGGAAACCCGGATTCCGGGGGCGTTTGGGCGCCGCATTTGTCGTACAGCGACGGGAAGTTTTGGCTCATTTATACGGATGTGAAAGTTGTCGAAGGCCAGTGGAAGGATGGGCACAACTATCTTGTGACGTGCGACACGATCGATGGTGAGTGGTCGGATCCGATTTATTTAAATAGCTCTGGGTTTGACCCGTCTCTCTTTCACGATGAGGACGGAAGAAAATACTTGGTGAATATGTATTGGGATCACCGCGTCGGCCATCATCCGTTTTACGGGATTGTGCTTCAAGAATACAGTGTGGAACAGAAAAAATTGGTTGGTGAGCCGAAAATTATTTTCAAAGGAACGGACTTAAGAATTACAGAAGGGCCGCATTTGTATAAAATCAATGGTTATTATTATTTATTGACGGCGGAAGGGGGAACGCGGTACAACCATGCGGCGACGATTGCCCGGTCGCGCTCTCTCTATGGTCCGTATGAGGTGCATCCCGACAATCCGCTGATTACGTCTTGGCTTTACCCGCGCAATCCGCTGCAAAAGGCCGGCCATGCGTCGATTGTCCATACTCATACGGATGAGTGGTTTCTCGTGCACTTAACCGGCCGGCCGTTGCCAAGAGAAGGACAGCCGCTGCTGGAACACCGCGGCTATTGCCCGCTCGGACGTGAAACAGCGATTCAGCGGCTTGAATGGAAAGATGGATGGCCCTATGTGGTCGGAGGAAACGGGCCTTCGTTAGAAATCGACGGGCCGAACGTTGAGGAAGTTCCGTGGGAAAAAGATTACGATGAAAAAGATGATTTTGATGGTGATACATTAAATCACCATTTTCAAACATTACGAATTCCTTTAGGGGAAGACATCGCTACCTTAAAGGCTCGTCCGGGACATTTGCGGCTGTACGGAAGAGAGTCGCTTACTTCCCGGTTTACACAGGCGTTTGTCGCCAGACGATGGCAGCACTTTCATTTTGTTGCCGAGACGAAAGTGTCCTTTCGCCCCACAACCTTTCAGCAATCGGCTGGTCTAGTAAACTATTACAATACGCAAAACTGGACGACGCTTCAAATCACATGGCATGAGGAAAAAGGACGGATTCTTGAATTGATGACATGCGACCATCTCGTGGTTGATCAACCGTTGCGGGGACGGGAGATTGTCGTTCCTGATGACGTTGAGTATGTGTATTTACGGGTAACCGTGCAAGCGACAACGTACAAATACTCTTATTCTTTCGATGGAATGAATTGGATTGATCTTCCTGTCACGTTTGAATCATATAAACTGTCGGATGACTATATCAAAAGCCGGGCTGCGTTTACCGGAGCGTTTGTGGGCATGCATTGTCGGGACGGTTCGGGGCAAAACAACTATGCGGATTTTGACTATTTTTTGTACAAAGAATTATAGAATACTTTGTTTATATGATAGACAAACAAATATGAAAGCGTTATAATAAAACTGAAACAAATCATTCTCGCTTATTTAAGGAGGACTTGGACATGGCGTATTTCCCGAATATCGGCACCATTCCATATGAAGGACCAGAGTCGCGCAATCCGTTGGCGTTTAAGTTTTATAATCCGGAAGAAAAAGTCGGCGACAAAACAATGGAGGAGCATTTGCGTTTTTCGGTCGCGTATTGGCATACGTTCACGGGGGATGGATCGGATCCGTTTGGCGTCGGCAATATGATTCGCCCGTGGGACAAATACAGCGGCATGGATTTGGCCAAGGCGCGCGTGGAGGCGGCGTTTGAACTGTTTGAAAAGCTGAACGTTCCGTTTTTCTGCTTCCATGATGTCGACATTGCGCCAGAAGGGGAAACGCTCAGCGAGACATACAAAAACTTGGATGAAATCGTCGATATGATTGAAGAATACATGAAAACAAGCAAAACGAAGCTGCTGTGGAATACGGCGAACTTGTTCAGCCATCCACGCTTCGTTCATGGGGCGGCGACATCGTGCAACGCCGATGTGTTCGCCTATGCGGCGGCGAAAGTGAAAAAAGGGCTCGAGATCGCCAAACGGCTCGGAGCGGAAAACTACGTGTTTTGGGGCGGCCGGGAAGGTTATGAGACGCTCTTGAATACGGACATGAAGCTGGAGCTTGACAACTTAGCCCGCTTCTTGCACATGGCGGTCGACTATGCGAAAGAAATCGGCTTTGACGGCCAGTTTTTGATCGAGCCGAAGCCGAAAGAGCCGACGAAGCATCAATACGATTTTGATGTGGCGACGGCGTTGGCGTTCTTGCAAACATACGGGCTCAAGGATCATTTCAAATTCAACATTGAAGCGAACCATGCGACATTGGCCGGGCATACGTTTGAGCATGAGCTGCGCGTCGCCCGCATTCATGGCATGTTGGGCTCGGTCGATGCGAACCAAGGCGATACGCTGCTCGGCTGGGATACGGACGAGTTCCCGACCGATTTGTATGCGACGACGCTGGCGATGTACGAAATTTTGCAAAACGGCGGCCTTGGGCGCGGCGGCTTGAACTTTGACGCGAAAGTACGGAGAGGCTCGTTCGAACCGGAAGATTTGTTCTACGCTCATATCGCCGGGATGGACAGCTTTGCGATTGGTTTGAAAGTCGCTCATCGCTTGCTGGAAGACCGCGTGTTTGAACAGTTCATCGAAGAGCGGTACAAAAGCTATACGGAAGGCATTGGCCGCGAGATCGTCGAAGGAACGGCGGACTTCCACAAGCTGGAGCAATACGCGTTGCAGCTTGGCGACATTCGCAATACGTCCGGACGTCTTGAGCGCTTGAAAACGTTGCTGAATCAATATTTGCTCGAAGTCAGCGCGCCGAGTGGATCTCGTTCGTGAAAGAGGGATGAGCGTGGAATATGTCATTGGCGTCGATTTAGGAACAAGTGCGGTGAAAGTGTTGCTTGTCGACCGCAATGGGCAAGTCAGAGGGGAATGGACCGAGTCCTATCCCCTCTACCAGCCGCATTCCGGCTATAGTGAGCAGCGCCCGGACGATTGGGTGGAGAAGACGATTACGGCGTTGCGCCGCGTTTGGGAAACGGCGGGCATTTCTCCGGAGTCGGTCGTGGGCTTGAGTTTTTCTGGGCAAATGCACGGGCTTGTGCTACTTGATGGCGACGGGAATGTCGTGCGCAACGCGATTTTGTGGAATGATACGCGAACGACGGAAGAGTGTCGGATCATTGAAGAAAAGGTCGGCCGCGACCAGCTGCTTTCCATTGCCAAAAATGAGGCGCTGGAAGGGTTTACGCTGCCGAAACTTCTGTGGGTGAAAAACCATGAACCCGAACTGTACGAGCGGGCGCGGGTGTTTTTGTTGCCGAAAGATTATGTCCGCTTCCGCTTGACCGGGCACATGGCGATGGATGTATCGGATGCGGCGGGGACGCTGCTGTTGGATATCAAAACGAAAACGTGGAGCGAGGCGATCGCCCGTGCGGTCGGCGTCGATCTCACGCTTTGCCCGCCGCTTGTCGAGGCGACGGCGTTCGTCGGGACGCTGCGCCCGGAGGTGGCCGAGCAGACGGGGCTGCCGGTATCGGTGAAAGTGTTTGCCGGCGGGGCGGACAACGCCTGCGGCGCGGTTGGCGCGGGCATTTTGGCAGAAGGCCGCATGATGTCGAGCATCGGCACGTCCGGCGTTGTGCTTGCCTATGAACAAAGTGGGGAAAAAGACTTCGCTGGACGAGTGCATTACTTCAACCATGCCGAGCCAAATGCTTACTATATCATGGGCGTGACGCTGGCGGCGGGCTACAGCTTTGACTGGTGGAAGCGGACGTTTGCGGAAGACGTGCCGTTTGCCGAGATCGTCAAGCGCGCTGCCGAGTCGCCGATCGGTGCGAACGGCTTGTTGTTTACGCCGTATTTGGTCGGCGAGCGGACGCCGCATGCGGACGCCGATATTCGCGGGTCGTTTATCGGCATCGACTCGCGGCAGACGAAATGGGATTTCGCCCGCGCGGTCATGGAAGGGATTACGTTCTCGCTCAACGAGTCGGTGGAGATCATCAAAGCGAGCGGCAAAACGATCGACTCGGTCGTCTCGATCGGCGGCGGAGCAAAAAGCGTCGAGTGGCTGCAAATCCAAGCTGATATTTTCGGCCTGCCGGTTGAGAAGCTGAAAAACGAACAGGGGCCGGGGCTCGGCGCCGCGATGATCGCGGCCTGCGGCGTCGGCTGGTTCGATTCGCTCAAGCAATGCGCGGATGCGTTCAAACAAGTCGAATCCGTCGTCGAACCGCGGCCGGATGCGGTCGCCCGATACAAAGAGCTGTTTGCGATTTATCGCGATGTATATCCGCGTACGAAAGAACTGGCGAAACGGTTAAAGGTGTTTCGGCCGTGACGACAAACTCCCTAAACCAGTGGATGGTTTGGGGAGTTTTTTTGATCGGGCTAAGAGGCAGGACAACCCGCCATGCTTGTTGAAAGAAGAACTGAAAAGGGGGAAGCGAAACATGGACATTCGAAAAGAGTTCGAACATCTTCAATATTTCTTTGACTCGTATTACAATCAGACGTTTTATAATGCTGAATTGGAAGAACAGTTGCTGCAATTTCTAGCGGATGAGCCGAAATGGGTGGTTCGTGCCTTGAAGTTGGAAGTAGAGAAACTCGAACGCATCCATCATCGCAGCGATACGGAGACATGGGCAAAAATCGAAGAACTTGTCCATGAAAACAGCATGCGCTATTTTTCGTTTGAGGACGGCAAAATGTTTATCGAAGTGGCCAGCCGTTTGTTAAAAGATGTTGAATAAAGCGACCAATGCACAAACAAGCAGCCCGTTTGTTGGACGCCGGGGAACAGCGATTGGACATGGTTCGTGTCCGTCTATTGATCGAACCGCGGATAACATCTGTTTTTTGATAGCGGATAACATCTGTTTTTTGATAATAGTATTTGAGGTGTGAAACGGACTATGCTGGCCGGGTAGCTGCTGGCATCGTCAGACGCAAAGATTCGTTTGCCAAGGGGCAGGAAATCCCTGCACAAAGCGCGAAAAAAATAGGAGAGGGGCAAAACGGTTTTAGCTGAAAGAAGGGAGATACACATGTTCTCTACACTTCCCATCCCGATCATTCAAGCGCCGATGGCAGGCGGAGTGTCGACGCCCGCGCTGGCCGCGGCGGTGTCGAACGCCGGAGGGCTTGGGTTTTTGGCTGGCGGGTACAAGACAGCGGAGGCCATGAGGAAGGAAATTCACGAGCTGCGGACGTTGACGGATCGGCCGTTTGGGGTAAATGTGTTTGTGCCGGGGGACAAAACAGTGGATGAGGAGGCGGTCGAACGGTACCGTGTAGCACTGGCGGCGGAGGCGGAGCGGTTTGGGGCGTCAGTCGGCGAGCCGAAATGGGAGGACGACGACTGGGCGGCGAAGCTTGATGTGCTTCTTCAGGAGCGAGTGCCGGTTGTGAGCTTTACATTTGGTTGCCCGGACAAAGAAGTGATCGCTGCCTTGCAAAAGGCGGGATCGTTTGTGATCGTGACGGTCACGGCGGTGGAGGAAGCCGAAATGGCCGCTAAAGCTGGGGCGGATGCGCTTTGTGTGCAAGGGGCGGAAGCGGGCGGGCATCGGGCGTCGTTTGGCAACGATCTGAACAAGTGTGGGGCGCTTGAGTTGTTTCCGCTGCTGGCCCGAGTGCGGGCGGCGGTCCGGGTTCCGCTCGCGGCGGCGGGCGGGATCATGGATGGGCGCGGCATTGCGGCGGCGCTTAAAGCCGGGGCGAGCGCGGTGCAGCTCGGGACGGCGTTTTTGCGCTGTCCGGAAAGCGGGGCGCACCCGCTTCATAAACAGGCGCTTGCCGATCCGCGGTTTGTGGAGACGGCCGTGACGAGGGCGTTTACCGGCCGGCCGGCGCGCGGGCTTGTGAACCGGTTTATGGCGGAGTATCGCGCCATGGCGCCGGCGGCGTATCCGCATGTGCACCATATGACAAAACCGCTGCGAGCTGCAGCCGCCAAGGCGGGCGATCCGGAGGGAATGTCGCTTTGGGCCGGGACGGGATATCGGCTGGCGCGGGAACTTCCGGCGGCGGAGCTTGTCGAAGAGCTGAAGCGGGAGCTCGAGGAAGCTTGGCAAGCATAGGAGTTTCGTTATGCGGATGGAAAGAAAACGCGTTCATTCTTCCGAAAAAATGTTGAATAAGGGGGAGAGAAAACCATGACCGCATCCCGCATCGTCTTTCCGCCGCTCAGCTATGTCGGCTGGGGGGCGCTTGGCCAGTTAGTTCCAGAAGTAAAAAGGCTTGGAGGCACACACGTGTTGGTGATCACCGATCCAGCGCTTGAAAAAATTGGCCTCGTCGAGCAAGTGACGTCCCCGCTCCGGCAAGCAGGGTGCAGCGTGCATGTGTATACGGATGTTGTGCCGGAGCCGCCGCTTGAAACGGGGGAAAAGGCGGTGGCGTTTGCCCGCGGCGGAGAGTTTGATCTCGTCATCGGGGTCGGCGGCGGCAGCGCGATGGATTTGGCGAAACTGGCGGCGGTGCTGGCTGTCCACGAAGGATCGGTCGCCGAGTATTTAAACTTGACGGGGACGAGAACGCTTGAGAAAAAAGGATTGCCGAAAATATTGATTCCGACGACATCAGGCACCGGGTCGGAGGTGACGAACATCTCCGTCTTGTCGCTAGACACGACGAAAGATGTCGTGACGCATGACTACTTGCTGGCCGATGTGGCGATCGTCGACCCGCAGCTTACGGTTTCCGTCCCGCCGCGGGTGACGGCGGCGACTGGGATCGATGCGCTCACCCATGCGGTCGAGGCGTACGTGTCGGTCAATGCGAGCCCGACGTCGGACGGCTTGGCGCTTCAGGCGATGCGCCTCATTGCCCGCTCATTGCGCAAGGCGGTGGAACATGGAGCGGACCAACAGGCGCGCATCGATATGGCGAACGGCAGCTACCTGGCTGGGTTGGCGTTTTTCAACGCCGGGGTGGCGGGCGTGCATGCGCTCGCGTATCCGCTTGGCGGGCAGTTTCATATCGCCCATGGTGAATCGAACGCCGTGCTCTTGCCGTATGTGATGGGCTACATCCGCCAAAGCTGCACGAAACGAATGGCGGACATGTTAAACGCCCTTGGCGGCAACTCAAGCTTTTTATCAGAGGAGGAGGCGTCGCGCCGCTGCGTCGAGGAGCTCGAGCGCCTCGTCGCCGATGTCGGCATTCCGAAGACGCTCGGCGGTTTTGGCATTCCGGAAAGCGCATTAGAAAGTCTGACGAAGGACGCCGTCCAGCAAAAACGGCTGCTCGCCCGCAGTCCGATGCCGCTTTTGGAAGCCGACATCCGCGCGATTTACCAAGCGGCGTTTGCCGGGGCGATCGTGGAACCGAACAACCAGTGAGAACACAAAAACAGGGGCTGCTTCAGGCTCCTGTTTTTTCTTTGGCTGTTGGAAATAGGGTCTCGCTCCTCAGGTTGGATCCCCTTCCGCTCAAGGGGTGACGTTTTTCACGTTTTCTTGATGGTGAAGCAGGAATTTCCACGTCGTGAAGCGAACACATATACATCAGCCGCCGAAATTCGACAAAAGACGATTCCAGTTCTTGTGAAGGGAGAGCGTTTATGTTTACGACTGTCATTACGCCGCGTGTGTCGGAGACGGACGGCGTCGGCCATATTAACAATACGACCGTGCCCGTTTGGTTTGAAGCGGGGCGGCATGAAATTTTCAAGCTGTTTACGCCTGATTTGTCATTCAAACGTTGGCGGATGGTGATCATCCGTATGGAAGTCGATTATGTCAACCAAATGTATTATGGGCAAGATGTGACCGTGTATACCGGCATTGAACGCATCGGCAACACAAGCCTCACGATTTATGAAGAAATCCACCAAAACGGGGTGGTGTGCGCCAAAGGGCGGGCGGTGTATGTCAATTTCAATTTTGACACCCGGCGGCCCGAGCCGATTCCGGATGACATTCGGGCGAAATTGCGCGAACATGTATGGCAGCCAGGCGAGTAGACGAAAGGGGGTGAGTGCGTGAAGGAGCATCATCTTTGGGAGCAAGTGAAAACGAAGCTTGCGCAAAAGCTGCCCGGCCCGTCGTTTGACACGTGGTTTGCCTCGACGTCGGCGACGGTGGATGACGATTGGCTCATCATCGAATGCCTCAACGACATTCAATGTGAATGGCTGCAAACAAGATACGGCGAACTCATCAGTGAAACCGTCCGCGAAGTGTTCGGCCGCGAGATGCGCATCTTCGTCTCTGTCCACGGCGAGCGGCAGAAAATCGAAGAGCGGCTCGAACAGCGGAACGGCGTTCCCATGACCTTTCGCCAATATATGACCCAGCTTGAGAAGCAAGTGGATGAGCTTGAGCGGCGCATTGACCACTACGCGCGCATCATCGATGAACTGCTGGAATCCCGTCCGATTCACTGATGATCCCCTAATGAGCAACCTCCAATAAGAAGCGGCCTCCGCGCCATCAAGCGGAAGGTCGCTTTTTTATGTTATAAAAAGTTACATATTTCCGACAAATACGTATATTAATCTGATTTTTTATATGTTTTTTTGTTAAAATCGCGTTATATAATCTCACATAAAAATGCATGCTTCATGTTTGACGTGATATGATGGGCACAGCCAAGGCAAAGGGGAAATTGTGAGGGTGATGCGAACAAGAACGGTCGGATTATGGGAGCTGTTGGTGATGACGATTTGGCTTTGGCTGCATCGATGACGATAAACAAGGTAACGAAGATGGAGGGATGGCGACGTGAGACGAAAACTCGTGTTAATCGGCAACGGCATGGCAGGGGTTCGCTGCATCGAGGAGATTTTAAAACTTGACCGCGAGGCGTTTGAGATCACGATTTTTGGCAGCGAACCGCATCCGAACTATAACCGCATTTTGTTGTCGAAGGTGCTGCAAGGAGATACGCGCCTTGATGACATTACGTTGAACAGTTGGGAATGGTACGAACGAAACGGCATTCGGCTGTTTGCCGGCGAAACGGTGACGGAAGTCGACATCAAGCGGCGGCTTGTTCGGACCGACCGTGGGCGGGTAGTCGAATACGATGAATTGATTTTCGCGACGGGGTCGAATCCGTTTATCTTGCCGGTGCCGGGGGCGGATTTGCCCGGGGTGACGGCGTTTCGCGATATCCAAGATTGCGAGCGGATGATCGAATATGCGAAGACATACAAAAAAGCGGCGGTCATCGGCGGCGGCCTGCTTGGATTGGAGGCGGCGCGCGGCCTGCTTCACTTAGGAATGGATGTCGATGTCATCCATATTTTCGACTATTTGATGGAACGCCAGCTTGATCCGACCGCTTCCAAGCTGCTGCAGCGGGAGCTGGAGAAACAAGGGATGAACGTTTTGCTTCGCAAGGAGACGGCCGAATTGTTCGGCAACGGCCGTGTGGAGGGAGTGCGGTTTAAGGACGGTACGTCCATTGCCGCCGACTTGGTGGTGATGGCGGTCGGTATTCGTCCGAATGTTGATTTAGCGCGGAGAAGCGGCATTGAAGTGAATCGAGGGATCGTTGTCAATGACTACTTGGAAACGAGCGTGCCGCACATTTACGCGGTCGGTGAATGCGCGGAACATCGCGGTGTTGTGTATGGGCTCGTCGCTCCGCTTTATGAGCAGGGGAAAGTGCTGGCAGAGGCGATTTGCGGCCGAAAAGGAAAGCCGTACGAAGGATCCGTCGTCTCGACCCAACTGAAAGTGTCCGGTGTCGACGTGTTCTCGGCTGGTGAATTTATGGATGGCGAAGGGACGGAGTCGATCAAACTGTATGACGAAGCGCGCTCGGTGTACAAGAAAGTCGTCGTTCGCCAAGGGAAAATCGTTGGGGCGGTGCTGTTTGGCGATACGAGCGAAGGAAGAAAACTATTGGATATGATCCAGCGCGGTGATTCGCTTGAGGCGCTTTCTCTTTCGTTATTGGCGCCAGCTTCATCGGGAGGAAAAGAAAGCCTTGTGGCGACGATGGCGGATACCGATGTCGTCTGTGGCTGCAACGGGGTGACAAAAGGCGCGATTTGTCAGGCGATTGCCGAACACAGGCTTAAGACGGTCGCCGAGGTGCGCGACTATACGAACGCGTCTCGCTCGTGCGGCGGATGCAAAGGGCTTGTCGCCGAGCTGCTTGAGCATATGCTTGGTGAAGAAGCGAACCGGTATGCGGTGAAAGAAACGATCTGCGGCTGCACGGACCTAAGCCGCGAGGAAGTGGTTGCAGCGATCAAAGAAAAGCGGCTGATGACGGTCAAAGAAGTGATGAGTGTATTGGGATGGAAAAACGAGGAAGGGTGTTCGAAATGCCGTCCGGCGCTCAATTATTACCTGGGCATGTTGTATCCGGGCGAGTACGATGAAGAAGCGGAATCCTTGTTTGTCAATGAGCGGCTGCACGCCAACATCCAGGCCGACGGCACGTACTCCGTTGTGCCGCGCATATATGGCGGGGTGACGACAGCCGAACAGCTGCGGAACATCGCCGATGTCGCGGAAAAATACAACGTGCCGATGATTAAGATCACCGGCGGGCAGCGCATTGACTTGCTTGGGGTGAAAAAAGAAGATTTGCCGCGCATTTGGGCCGATCTCGGCATGCCGTCAGGCTACGCCTACGCCAAGGCGCTTCGGACGGTGAAAACGTGCGTCGGCAAGCAGTTTTGCCGCTTTGGGACGCAAGATTCGACCGGGCTTGGCATTCGGATGGAACAAACATTTGAGCGGCTGAAAACGCCGCATAAAGTGAAAATGGCCGTCTCCGCCTGCCCGCGCAACTGTGCGGAATCGGGCATTAAAGATGTCGGCGTCGTCGGCGTCGAGGGCGGATGGGAGATTTATGTCGGCGGCAACGGCGGCACCCATTTGCGTGCAGCTGACTTGCTTTGCACGGTCAAGACGGAAGACGAAGTGATCGAGATGACCGGTGCTTTTTTGCAATATTACCGCGAGTCCGCGCATTATTTGGAACGGACGTCCAAATGGGTCGAGCGCGTCGGGCTTGAGCATATCCGCGAAGTGTTGTTCGATGTGGAAACGCGCCGCGCGCTGCTTGAGCGGCTTCACAAAGCTCTTTCCGCGACAACAGATCCGTGGCGGGACATCGTCGAAAACGAGAGACTGCAGCAACTGTTGTTCCGCGATATCGGCGACAAAGAGCCGGTGCCGGTGGAATGAAGGGGGATGACGGCGGGCGGAAAAAGTTGATGTTCCGCCGCCTGGATTGATCATGGGTTAGGATCAATGCTGGAACGAAGAGAGGGAAATGATGGCCATCGTCCAGCCGGAAACGAGGTTTTCGTTTGCGAAACGACGATTTTACGTTGTTGTTCATGAAAGTTTGTAAAGGAATGGCCAAACAGGATCAGACATCGATGCAGGGGGAGGACGAAGAGAGGATGAAGGTGGAAGTGGGAACATTGGAACAGTTGCCGAAGCGGCTCGGAAAATGCGTGCAGGTCGGGAATCGTGAGCTGGCGTTGTTCCGGACGGGTGACGATCAAGTATTTGCCGTTGAAAACCGCTGTCCGCATCGAGGAGGCGATTTGTCACAAGGTATTGTGAGCGGCGAGTTTGTGTTTTGTCCGCTCCATGATTGGAAAATTTGCCTGAAAGACGGCCGGGTGCAGGCGCCGGATGAAGGGTGTGTCAAAACGTACCGCGCGGCGGTGAAAGACGGCTTGGTATATGTCGAGCTGTAGGAAGCGGGGGAATGGCGATGACGAACGAATTGCTGCGCTACTTTCGCGCCAAGGAAAAAGAACGGGCGTCAGAAACGGCTGCCGCGACGCAATGTCCGTTTTGCAGCGTCCAGTGCACGCTTCAGCTGGTGGAGGAGCGGATTGTAGAGCGGCGCCGCTACAAGGCGGTCCCGACCGACAACCCGACGTCCAACGGCCGCCTTTGTTTAAAGGGGATGAACGCCCACCAGCACGCTTTGCATCCCGAGCGGCTGTTGGTTCCGCTTGCGAAAGTGGACGGCCGGTTTGTGCGGGTCCGTTGGGAGGAGGCGCTTTCGCTGATCGCGGAACGAATCATCTCCATTCAGAAGGAAGATGGAGTCGATGCGTTTGCTGTTTACGGCGGCGGATCCTTGACGAACGAGGAGGCGTATTTGCTCGGGAAATTTGCCCGCGTGGCGCTCAAGACGCGGCACATCGACTACAACGGCCGTTTTTGCATGTCGGCGGCCGCGGCCGCGATGAACGACGCGTTTGGTCTTGACCGCGGGTTGACGAATCCGCTCTCCGACATTCCACTCGCCCAGACGATCATTTTGGCTGGGACCAATGTCGCCGAATGCCAGCCGACGTTGATGCCGTATGTTTACGAAGCGAAGAAGAACGGCGCTTTTATCATCGTGGTGGATCCGCGGGAAACGAAAACGGCGGCGTTGGCGGATCTGCACCTGCCGCTCAAGCCCGGAACGGATGCGGCGCTGGCCGTCGGCATCGGGAAAGTGCTGCTTGACGAAGGATATATCGATGAAGCGTTTGTGCGCGAGCGGACGGTTGGGTTTGCCGAATGGAAACAGCACATAGAAGCAGTGGAGATGGATGAGATCGTCCGGCTGACTGACGTGCCGGAAGAGAAGATTCGCTTGGCGGCGCGAAAGTACGGGGAGGCGGCCGATGCGATCGTGCTCACGGCGCGCGGCTTGGAGCAGCAGACGGACGGCTATGCGGCGGTCAGACAGTGGATCAACGTCGTGCTGGCAACCGGAAACATCGGCCGTCCTGGCTCTGGGTTTGGCTCGATCACCGGACAAGGGAACGGGCAGGGCGGGCGCGAGCATGGACAAAAAGCCGATCAGCTGCCGGGCTACCGAAGCATTGAGCATCCGCAACACCGGCGGTATATCGCAAGCGTATGGGGCGTTGCGCCGGATGAGCTGCCGCGAAAGGGGGTGTCAGCGTATGAAATGATGCAAAAGATCGATGCGGGCGAGATCACCGGGCTGTTGGTCATGGGGTCGAACCCCGTCGTCTCGAGCCCGAATGCGGCGTTTGTGGCCAAAGCGATGCAAAAACTGAAGTTTCTTGTCGTTGCGGATATGTTTTTGTCCGAAACAGCCGAGCTGGCCGATCTCGTGCTGCCTGTTTCGTCGTATTTGGAAGACGAAGGCACGGTGACGAACGTCGAAGGGCGGGTGTGCTTTCGGCCGGCGGCTCGGAAGCGTCCTGGGGAGGTGAAACATGATTGGGAAATTTTATGCGCGATTGCGCACAAGCTTGGCAAGGGCCGCTTCTTCCCGTTCACGTCAGCCGAAGAGATTTTCAACGAACTGCGGTTGGCGAGCCGCGGCGGCAAAGCAGATTATTACGGTGTGACGTATGAGCGGCTTCGGCGCGAACGTGTCTACTGGCCTTGCCCCGATGCGCATCATCCTGGGACTCCTCGGTTGTTTACGGAACGGTTTGCTCATCCGGACGGCAAGGCTCGGTTTGCGGTTTTGCCGTTTCGGCCGGAGAAAGAGGAGACGGATGAATGGTATCCGCTTTATTTAACGACCGGACGGGTGCTTGCTCATTATTTGAGCGGAACGCAAACGCGGCGGAGCCCGGCGCTTTCGGCGCGGCAGCCGGAGGCGGTCGTGGAAATCCACCCGAGGACGGCCAAACGATACGGGATCGGCCCAGGGATGCTTGTGCGCATTGAAACGCGCCGCGGTGCGGCGGTCGTCCGCAGCCGATACAATGACCAAATTCGCGAGGATACGATTTTTGTCCCGTTCCACTGGAGCGGCCTTGGGCAAATCAACAACGTCACATCCGATGAGCTCGATCCGCATTGCCGCATGCCGGCGTTTAAGCGGTGCGCAGCTCGGGTGCGGCCAGTGGTCGATTTAGGGAGAAATTGACTTGTGTGGTTCATTTCGCCGGAAAAAGCGCTCTCTTTTCCGTCCGCGGCGGGGAATCATCCCCAGCGGGGCGCGCGGACCGAGACGCGCCATAAGAAAAAAAACTTCCCAGCAATACGGCGGGAAGTAGGTGGAGAAATCGCTTTCATTTCCATTTTAGCATAACGAACATTCTGTGCCAAGGGGGAGTTGGGGGAAGATGGCGAGGAAATCGTTTTGGCGCGTCGGGCATGCGCCGACGCTATTGTCGTCGTTTCTCTATTTTGATATTAGTTTCATGATTTGGAACTTGCTTGGTGCGCTCGGGGTGTTTGTCGCTGAACAGTTTGCGCTCACACCGGCGGAAAAAGGGCTGATGGTCGCCATTCCGGTGTTGGGCGGGGCGCTGCTTCGCATTCCGATGGGGCTTTTGGCAGACCGCTGGGGCGGGAAGCGGGCCGGTCTGCTTGGCATGGCGGTGACGGCTATGCCGCTTGTGTGGGGCTGGCGGTTTGCAGATCAGATGTCGGATGTGTATGCGCTCGGATTTTTATTAGGGGTGGGCGGAGCCAGCTTCGCTGTTGCCTTGCCGCTCGCGAGCCGCTGGTATCCGAAAGAGTATCAAGGGCTGGCCATGGGGATCGCCGGGGCCGGCAACAGCGGGACGGTGCTGGCGACGCTGTTTGGTCCGCGCCTGGCGGAGATGTATGGTTGGAACGCGGTGTTCGGGTTGGCGCTCGTACCGCTTGTTGTCGTCTTCCTTTTGTTCGCTTGGCTGGCGCGTGAATGTCCAACAGCGGTGAAGCCCATTTCCTTGCGTGAATACCGAGCAGTCCTCCAGCGAAAAGAAGCATGGCTGTTTTGTTTCTTCTACAGCTTGTCATTCGGCGGATTTGTGGGGCTGACGGGTTACTTGGGCATTTTCTTCTTTGATGAATACGGCATCAGCAAAGTCACGGCCGGCGATTTCGTCACCGCCGTCGTGTTTGCGGGCAGTTTCATCCGGCCGATTGGCGGCTATATCGCCGACCGGATCGGGGGAATGCGGCTTCTTTCCTTGTTGTTTGCCGCTGGGACTTTGTTGCTGGCTTGCATCGGTACATTGCCGTCTCTTTTCGTCCTGTTCGGATTGATGGTTGCTCTTTTCCTTTGTTTTGGCGCGGCGAACGGTGCGTTGTTCCAAGTTGTTCCGACGTGGTTTCCGAAAGAGGTTGGCTTGTTGACGGGCATCATTGGCGCCGCTGGCGGACTGGGAGGGTTTTTGCTGCCGAACGTGCTCGGGGTGATGAAGCAGTGGACCGGTTCTTCGGCGTATGGGTTTTGGATGCTGGTCTTCGTTTTCATGGCCGCGGTAATGGCTGCTCGCCGCCTTCAAGGAACTACGGTTGCGGTCGAATCGTTCTCTCAAAAAGCAGCAGAATGAATAGGGTAACCCAAAGAGACGCTGCAAACTTTCAAAGGAAATCGTTTGATTGAACGAAAAAACTGGTGGAACACAGTCCTTTCTTTAGGTTGACAAAGAGGGGGGGTTCGCGGCGTTTCTTAAGTTTTTCCAGCCTTGGCGCTGATTTCGGAAGGATTTCTATTGAAGAATGAGGGTGAAAAAAGGTGCCCGTGAAGAAATTCAGGGCACTTTCGCATGATCGTTTTATAATCGATTTTGCAAAAATCGAAGCAGCTCATCCGCTTGATTGCCGATGAGGGCGATCAGCTGTTCAAACATCGCATCGCGCTCGAGGTCAAGTTCAATGATGCGCTTGGCCAGTTCGAGGGCTTGTTTGTCCATGGCGGCGTCCTCCTTCGATCGTCTGGGCGGGGTGGAATCGTTCATATTCGCGGCGCAGTTCGGCCATTGTCCACTCTTCGAGACGCTCGCGGTCGGCGGCTAAGCCGAACTGCATCAGTCGTTCGATGTAAAATTGCTTTTTCTTCCGCACGGCGCTTCTCATCCATGTCCCCATTCGATTCCCTCCCTGTTTTTACCTTTACCATATCATCTTTTTCTTCAGCATACAGCAAATGTGTTAAGCACATTTACAGGAAATTTAAAAAATATGTTAATTTTATTTACAAAAGTTAGCGGGCTAACATCATTTTTTGTATAATTACGTTAGAAAATATAACGAATTGAGGTGAGGAGTATGACAGCTCATCCGCAAGAAGATCACTACAAATACAAAAAAGTCATTTCGATCGGGGTTGTCAGTGAACTGACCGGGCTGTCGCAGCGGCAAATTCGTTATTACGAGGAACGGAAGCTGGTGTTCCCTGACCGTTCGAAAGGCATCCGCAAATATTCGTTCGCTGATGTGGAGCAGTTGATGAAAATCGCCAATCAGCGCGAGGAAGGGGTATCGACGTGGGAAATCCGTCAGGAAATGACGAAAGAGCTGCGTGAGCGGATGTTGAAAGGGCAAATGAATGCGCATTTTCGGATGCATTCCTAGAAGGCAGGTGAAAAATGGCTGTCACGCGCAAATCAGCGGCATTTCGCCAAAAAAGAAAGATGGCCTCGCAAGGTTTCTCTAATTGAAAAACGTCTGGGATCAGCAACTTTTTGTACTAAATCACCAGCCCTCTAGGGGTTCGGACAGATTCGAATTTTGGATGCATCCCTGCTTGGAAGCAGAGCATGCGGAAAACCGCCTGGCCGTGTGCCAACAGGATGTAAACACAGCGGCGTTTGTCCAATAATAAGAGCATAGTTGCTTGGCGCGCACAGAGATTCGTGCGCGCTTTTTTTGTTGCAGGATCAAAAGGTTGGTTTAAAAATATTAATCTTTTTTATTAAATGACTAGACAAATAAATATAAATGTATATAATTTAAATTGAAAACGATATCATTTGTTTTACTCAATGCAAAGAGGAGGAATGAACCATGAAACGGATTTTATTGGCGTGCAGTTCTGGAATGTCGACAAGCTTGCTAGTGACGAAAATGCAGGAGTATGCCAAATCCGTCGGTGAGGAGGCAGAGATTTGGGCGGTCGGCCAAGATCAGGCGAAAAAAGAGATGGCCAAAGCTGATGTCGTCCTTATTGGTCCACAAATGAGCTTTTTGAAAGGGGAATTGCAAAAAGAAGCGCAAAAATATGGCATTCCAGTCGATGTCATTGACATGGTGGCTTATGGGATGGCGGATGGCAAAAAAGTGTATGAGCAGGCATTAAAATTGATGGGGGACAAGTAAGATGGAAAAAATCGATGTCAATCAACTCACCAATGAACAAGTCGCTTTCCAGCTGATTTTGCATAGTGGCAAGGCCCGCAGCAAAATCGTCCAAGCCATCCGTGAATACCGGACAGGACAGGTCGAAGAAGCGGAGCG
Organism: Geobacillus zalihae; assembly: GCF_030414215.1. Taxonomy (NCBI): domain Bacteria; kingdom Bacillati; phylum Bacillota; class Bacilli; order Caryophanales; family Anoxybacillaceae; genus Geobacillus; species Geobacillus zalihae. Next base: position 1,840,355 of record NZ_CP129217.1, on the reverse strand, counting down.
GCTGATTCAAGAAGCAGAGCAAGACTTAAGCATAGCTCATGATGTTCATTTTCAACTTATTCAAAAAGAAGCTGGCGGCGAGCAACCCAATATTACATTGCTTCTCATGCATGCGGAAGACCATGTCATGTCAACGCTGGCGATGAAAGAGATTGTAAAAGAAATGCTCGCACTGTTGAAGGAACGAAACGTGTGAAGGGAGGATGGCGGCATGAACCAAGCATTATTCGAAAAACTAAGCAAAATTCTCGTTCCGATCGCGGGAAAGTTGAACAATAGCCGTTATTTACAAGTGTTGCGCGATGCATTTATGTTGGCGTTTCCGTTGACGATTTTCGGTTCAATCGCAGTTGTCATCGCCAACTTGCCGTTTTTGGACAAGGTGATGAGTGAAAACAGCCTCAATACACTCAAGGAGATGCTCGGCGTTGCTCCAAATGCAACGATGGGCGTGATGACGATTTTCGTTGTATTCGGCATCGGCTACTATTTATCGAAAAGTTATGAAGTCGAAGGGGTTTTTGGCGGTGCGATCGCGTTAGCTTCTTTTCTCTTGTTGACGCCATTCGTTTTGCAGGTTGAGGGGAAAGAGGCTGTGCAAGGAGTCATCCCGCTCGACCGCCTAGGAGCGAAAGGGATGTTTCTTGGCATGATTACCGCATTTACTGCTGGTGAAATTTACCGGAAGGTTGTACAAAAAAATATTACAATCAAAATGCCGGCCGGGGTGCCGCCGGCGGTTGCGAAGTCGTTTGCGGCGTTGATTCCGGCGGTGGTCACCCTGACCTTCTTCCTCGTTGTCAATATCATTGTAACACAAATTTTTAAGACAAACATGCATGATGTCATTTACAATGCAGTGCAAGCACCGCTTGTCGGGCTGGGAAGCGGCATTATTGCAACGATGATCGCGATTTTTGTCACGCAAATTTTGTGGTTTTTCGGGCTGCACGGGCAAATCATCATTAACTCGGTGATGGATCCGATTTGGAACACACTGTCGCTCGAAAACTTAAATGCGTATACAAAAACGGGGGAAGTTCCGCATGTCGTCAGCAAACAGTTTATTGAAATTTACACGGTCGGCATGGGCGGAACGGGAATGACGCTCGCTGTCATTTTCGCCATCTTGCTCTTTATGAAGAGCAAGCAAATGAAGCAGGTGGCGAAGCTCGGGCTCGGACCCGGAATCTTTAACGTCAATGAACCGATTATTTTCGGCTTGCCGGTTGTGATGAATCCGCTCGTCATCGTCCCATGGATTTTGGCGCCGATGGTCGTCACGTTGGTGACCTATTTGGCAATGTCCTCAGGCCTTGTACCCCCGCCTAACGGCGTAGCGGTGCCATGGACGGTGCCGATTTTCATCAACGGCATTATGGCGACGAACTCGCTGGCCGGCGGATTGCTGCAAGTGGTCAATTTCCTGATTGTGCTTGTCATTTGGTTTCCATTCTTAAAGTTCATTGACCGGATGAACTTGCAAAAAGAGCGGGAAGAGGGGCAAGACGCTGCGAAAAGTGCATCATAACGATACAGCAAATGAGGTGAATCGCGATGGAACAACGATTAAAGCAACCAATCACGTATCGCTTTCCTGCCGGATTTTGGTGGGGAAGTGCGACATCCGCGACGCAAATCGAAGGAGCGGCAAACGAAGGGGGGAAAGGGAAGAACATTTGGGATCATTGGTATGAACAAGAGCCTCACCGCTTTTTTCAAGGCGTCGGCCCAGAAGTGACATCCGATTTTTATCATCGTTACAAAGAAGATATTGCGTTAATGAAGGAGATCGGCCATAATTCATTCCGGTTTTCCATTTCATGGTCGCGCTTGATTCCGGATGGGGTTGGTGAGGTCAACTCGGAGGCGGTGCGGTTTTACAATGCGGTCATCGATGAATTGCTGGCGAATGGGATTGAACCGTTTGTGAATTTGTACCATTTTGATATGCCGCTGGTGATGCAAAACATTGGCGGATGGGAAAATCGCGAGGTTATCGATGCTTATGCCCGCTATGCCAGCCTTTGCTTTCAACTGTTTGGCGATCGGGTGAAAACATGGTTTACGCACAATGAACCCATTGTCCCTGTAGAAGGCGGGTATTTGTACGATTTCCACTATCCGAATGTAGTTGACTTCCGCCGCGCCGTGCAGGTGGCTTACCATACGATGATCGCCCATGCCAAAGCGGTTGCCGCCTTCCGCAGGGCGGCGATACAGGGTGGAAAGATCGGCATTATTTTGAATTTAACGCCGTCTTATCCGCGCAGCCAACATCCGGCTGATGTGAAAGCGGCGCATATCGCTGATTTGTTGTTTAACCGCAGTTTCTTGGATCCTGCGGTAAAAGGAGAATACCCGCAAGATTTAATCGAGCTGTTGGCTGAACACCGTTTTTTGCCGGTGACGGAAGTCGGTGACCGCGAACTCATCAAAGAAAATACGATCGATTTGCTTGGCATCAACTACTATCAACCGCGCCGCGTCAAGGCGAAAGAAAATATGCCAAATCCGGAAGCCCCGTTTTTGCCTGAACGGTTTTTCGACTACTATGCCATGCCGGGGCGGAAAATGAACCCGTATCGTGGTTGGGAAATTTATGAAAAAGGAATTTATGATATTTTAATCAATATTAAGGAAAACTATGGAAACATTGAGTGCTTTATTTCCGAAAATGGCATGGGCGTTGAAGGAGAAGAACGGTTTCGTGATGAAAGCGGCATGATTCATGACGACTACCGGATTGAATTTATTCGCGAGCATTTAAAATGGGTGCATCGCGCGATTGAAGAAGGGGTCAATGTGAAAGGATACCACCTTTGGACATTTATGGACAACTGGTCGTGGACGAATGCCTACAAAAATCGGTACGGATTGGTCGCTGTTGACCTGGACAATCATTTGAAACGGACGATTAAAAAGAGCGGCTACTGGTTGAAAACAGTGGCGGAAAACAATGGGTTTTAAGTGAAAGAAAAGGCGTCCCGGACAGCGGGGCGCTTTTTGTCGGTCGGGAAACCAGGACGGCGAAATCGGTGAAGGAGAAAGCCGCATTGAGTATTGTGCAAACAGATGATTGTTCGTACAATGAAAATAGGATAATGACAAGGGATGAAAACGATGCCGAAATATGAGCAAATTTCGAATGAGATCCGCAGACGAATTAAAGAGGGAGTGTATTCCCTAGACGCGCCGATTCCAGACGAAATCTCGCTCGCCGAGGAGTTTGGCTGCAGCCGGATGACGGTAAAGCGGGCGCTTGATGTGCTCGTATCCGAAGGGCTGTTGTATCGAAAGCGCGGTCATGGCACGTTTATTGTAAAATCCGCCATGCTTGACGGATTGGTGAATGTCGTCAGCAACGAAACACTTGGCTTGACGAGTTTATTGAAAGGGCGAAAGGTGACAAGCCAAATCATTACGTTCGAAGTATTGTTTCCATCCGATGAAGTAGCCGCCCATTTGTGCATTGACACGAACACACCGGTGTACCACTTGATTCGGCTGCGCAATGTTGATGGGGAGCCGTACGTCATTGAACGGACGTATATGCCCGTCCATTTGATCCCGGGGCTCAATGAAACGGTGCTTCATGGCTCGATTTATCGTTACATCACTCACGAGCTCGGCTTAACGATTGCAGGGTCGCACCGGAAAATCCGCGCAGATAAACCGAATGAGCTTGATCGCCAGTACTTGCAGTGCGCGCCCGACGATCCAGTGCTGGAATTGGAGCAGGTTGGTTTTTTGAACAACGGGGAGCCGTTTGAATACTCGTTTTCCCGCCATCGGTATGACAAATTCGTATTCGTCACGGTAAGCACCCGCCGCTAAATGACGCCTGCTTTCGCGATCCGGGGAAGGCAGGCGCATTTTGGTGCCGTTCAGGGGGGGCTCTTTCTGTCTTTCTTCATAAAAGGTTGGTGACAACCAATCTTTTTATTTAATTCGGGTGGTAGTTGATCAGAAAGAAGAGCAGATCTGACAATGTTTCTCCAATTGAAATAGGGTTGGAATGATCCGCCTTTTGCATGAAATCACCACCCTTCTAGAAAGCTGGTGATTTAGTGAAAAGTCGCAGAAAACGGAATCTCTTCTCAAATGGAGAAGTCCTGTAACATCAACGCTTCTCTTTCAGCCGAAAGCAACGGGTTCGGCGAAATCGGTCGTTTTTCACCAGTCCTCTAGAGGGCCGGTGATTTAGTACAAAATGCCGCTATTCCATCTTTTTCTCAATTAGAGAAGCCTTGCGAAATCAGCCTTCTTTTTTTGGTGAAATGCCGCTGATTTGCTCGTGGCAGCCGTTTTTCACCGGCCTTCTAGGGCACAAGGCGCTTTCTGACACATCTTTTGTTTGATCGAAACAGCTGTGGTGCTTGATTCATTCGGAACGGCGGCTAAAAACTGCTTGTACAGGGGAAGTGTTCGATTAGGGCGAGGAAACAGAGATGTGACTTCAGTACGCGCGTCTCCCGACTGGTCATGCAGCGATCTTTTCTCCTTTTTTCTCCATTTATAATGCCGCTCGATCGATTCCATAATGTAAATGGATAGAACGAGCAGGGGAAGGATGCCGCCAATGAGAAGCAAAGCGACGCAGTGGCTGTTGTCTGTATGGGGACTGATGGATCCACTCTATTATGCATGTTCCCGCCTTGAATATGCTGGTGGGAAAGAGAACGGCTGTCGTTCCATTTTTCGCGTCCGTTTGCTTCGATACAAGGGTGAAACCATTCACCTTTCGGACGGAACGACGATTGCGGCCAATGACTGGCTGTTGAAAATTCACCTTCATAATGTTCGTCTGCTTCGCGAACTGATGCAGTATCGAAGCGATATTCAAAAAGGACGTTATATTTTCGAACAAGTGAAGGCCAGTTTGCCGTATGTTGCCCATTATCTTTACCATCACGAACAGTCCGCCAGCATAAAAGGGATTATCGGCGTGACGATGTTAAACAAAGGTTGTGAGAGACTCGGATTTGATGTCATTAACATTGGCAATTCATTTTACCGTTGGTTTAAAATGGCATCCCATTGGCCGATGATGACAGTGGCCCAACACCGTCTCATGCCGCTTGTCCGTCCGCCGAAATATTTGGTGATGTCAAAGGGAAAATTGTTTTCGTTGTACGGCTGCCATCTCATCCACTAACTCCCTCTTTCTTCTCTCCTCCATTTCACTATAATGGGTATCGAGGGAGGAGAGAAGACGATGACATTCTTTTTTGTTTTTCTTGCAATCTTGTCATTGCTTGCTTTTGTCATTCGCAAAGCCCACCGCAATACGTATGAAGCGGTTTTGCATAAAGTCCAAGTCGGTCGTTCAGAGGATGGAGATGGAGCCCTTCGGATTTTGCAGCTATCGGATTTGCATCTTGAAAAACTGTCGATCACCCCGGACGATTTATACGAAAAGCTGAAAGAGGAAGCGATCGATTTGATCGCGTTGACGGGCGACTTTTTGGACCGTGAGGAAAGCATCGCCAAGCTCGGTCCGTATTTGGCCGCGCTGAATGCATTGAAACCGACGTACGGCATGTATGCGGTGTTTGGCAACCACGATTACGTGCTGCAAGGCGAACCGTTTGCGCGCTTGAAAGCGACGCTTGAGGCGCACGGCTGCGTCGTCTTGCAAAACGAGACGAAAACGATCACCGTCAACGGTCAAACCGTCAATATCATCGGCATCGATGACTTTTACACGGGGCGCAGCGACATCGAAAAGGCGTATGCGGGCGTGAAAGACGGCATCAACCTTGTGTTGACGCACGATCCGGACATCGTGCCGCATATGAAAGACTATCATTTTGACTACTTGTTGTCCGGCCATTTCCACGGCGGACAAATTCATTGGCCAAAGCCGTACCATTTGGCGAAAATGAGCAAAACGCTCACCGAGCGGAACATGATCAAAGGTTATCATGAATGGGAGGGAAAACCGTTTTATATCAACGAAGGGCTTGGGCAAACCGGGGTGAACATCCGGATCGGCTCGAAGCCGGAAGTGACGCTCCACTTGTTGGCGCTGCCGTCCCGAAGAGAAGCGGTGAAAGCTGTCTAATTGGCAGCTTTTTATTTTTTTAGGTAGGAAAGCGGTTTCGCTTGCGCGTGCCACCATGCGGCGCGCTTTTTGTGTAGACTCGTCTCCCCGTTGTTGGGGGAAAATCAATGACAGTTTGCATAGACAAGGGAAACCATCGCCATACTTTTTAAAGAAAGGAGTGAATGGCCAATGGAACCGTCGTGGAAAGCTCTCTTGCCATTTTTAGTTGTCATCCCGATTTCGATTTGGACGAAGCAAGTCATCCCCGGGCTGTTTGTCGGGCTGTTGGTTGGCAGTTATTTGATGACCCCGTCCTTGCTTGGCGGGTTGCGGACGATGCTTCATTACGTTGTTGACAACTTAATGCAGACGAACAACATTCGCATCATCATTTTCTTGTATGTGTTCGCCGGTCTTGTGAGCATGATCAAATACACCGGCGGAATCAAAGGATTTGTCCATCTCGTCAGCCAAAAAGTGAAATCGGCCAAAACCGCTATGCTGCTGACGTGGATTTCGACGATGGTGACGTTTAGCGACCCCGATTTTCGCATCGTCACCGTCGCGCCGATCATGAAGGCGCTGCGCAAACGGCTCGGGCTGTCGTCCCAGCAAATCGGCTTTGCCATTGAGGTGACATCCAACCCGGTTGTCGCGCTCATCCCAATTGCCACCGCGTTTGTCGGCTATATGGTGTCGGTCATCGATAAGGCGCTTGATACGGCCGGCATCGGCGCGGAGCCGTACATCGTGTACGTCCGAAGCATTCCGTTTAACTTTTTCTCGTATGCCATTATTGCCGTCGGGCTCTACTACAGTTTTTTTGTCTATTCGCGCCAAAAACAAGCAGCAGTAAGCGAAAAGCGGAAAGAGGCGCCGATTCGGAGCTGGAACGAGCGGTTGGCGCTCGAAATGGCGGAAGAACAGCGGCCGGCTGACCATGAACCCAATGAAGCGCAAGGGGAAGAAGGGGACGCGATGCAGACATGCCCGCGCGCCTACCAAAAAGAAACGCCGGTCAAGCCGTGGAATTTGATCGTTCCGCTTTCGATCGTGCTTGTCTTGACGTTGTTTTTAAGCTGGTGGGACGGCCGCCGGGGGGCAAGAACGTTTTGGCAGGCGTTTTTGCAAAGCGATGCGCTCGGCGCGATGTTGGAGGCGCTGTTGTTTACCGTCATCATTACAGTTGCTTTCTTCCTTTGGCAGCGATTTAAATTGAACGATTTGTTGACGCATTTTGTCAAAGGCGGCAATGAGCTGATTTCCGTCATTTTAATGCTGGCGCTCATTTGGGCGCTGTCGGCTGTGGCGGAGGATTTAGGGTTTTCGCAATACATTACGGGCCATGTCAAAGAATGGATTCCGCCGTTTTTCGTCGCCCCGATTTTGTTTTTGCTTGGCGCTGTCATTTCCTATTTCATCGGCTCGTCGTGGGGGACGTGGGGGATGTTGATGCCGCTTGGCGTAACGCTAGCGAGCCAGTCGGGAACGAACATTTTGCCGGTCATCGGCGCGGTGTTTGCGAGCGGGACGTTCGGGGCGTTTGCGTCGCCGCTTAGCGACAATACGGTGACGCTTTGCACCATTTTGGATTTGCCGGTGATGGAATACGCGCGAACGAAGCTGATTCCGTCGTTGATCGCCGCCGGCATCGCCGCCGTTTTGTTCGGCGCGACATCGTTTCTTTTGCATTAACGCCGTTATCGCCCTCTTTCGCCTTCCGTGATACACTAAAAGAAAAAAGAAAGGGGAACGCTGATGGGAGAGGCGGAACGGCGGCTTGAGGAGCTCGGCCAATGGCGGGAGGAAGATCCGAAAGAACGGCTCGAGCAGCTGAATGAGCGGCTCGCGGTGGAGGATGCGTATTATCGGGCCGCAGAAGATGAGAGGGCGCGCGAACGGTATTACCGCCATCTGCCGCTTGAAGGGGACGGATTGATGTTGTTTGTCCGCTATCATGAACTGGCGGCGCACACCCATAAGCGGCGGCTGCCGTATTTTTTCAGCAAGGATGAGTATTTGTACACATGGGTCGACTTGCACCCGGACGGAACGGTGCGCAGCTTGTATTCCGGCGAGCGGAAAGATCCACGAACACTGATCGTTCAAGATGTGGAAACGATGAAGCGGCGTTATGAAGAGTTTCGTCAACTGTTGAGAAGGACGAAAAATGGATGGGGCGATGTGCACGAGCGGGTGAACACGATCGAGCAGCAATGGAAATTCAATGCGGAACATGTTGTCCCGCAGTCGTGGTTTGGCGCCCGCGAACCGATGAAAGGCGATTTGCATCATTTATTCGTTTGCCAGCCGGAGTGCAATACGATGCGGTCGAATTTTCCGTACGCGGATTTCCCGTTTTACAATCCGGAAGATCCCGACGAGCAAATCCAAAACCGCTGCGGCGTCGTCCATAACGGCTATTTCGAGCCGGAATACGGCAAAGGGACGGCGGCAAGGGCGATGCTTTACTTTCTGCTTCGCTACCCGAAGGCGATCGCGAAATCATTCCGGCGCAAAATCGATATTCCGCTCCTTGTCCGTTGGCACGAACAATTTCCGCCAACGGTGTATGAGCATCATCGCAACAGCGCGATTTTCTTCATCCAAGGCAACCGCAATCCGTTCATTGATTTCCCGGAACTAGCGGGAAGGATGGTGTTTCCGTTTGAGGGGGCGCTGTGAAATGAGATTGAGGGCGGATGTCCGCTTTTTGTTTCCAAAGAGCGCCTAATCGTCCGAGAGCGGAAAAACAGCGTGATAATAGGCAGAAAAGCTGTCTCCGAAAAACGGTCGTTTCATTTCGGGAGACAGCTTTTTTGCGGCTAAACAAAGCGTGAGAGAGGTCAAGCGGAAATCGTTTGTTCATCCGTTGCCTGGCGGTCTGCTTGTTTGCGGAAGTACGTTGCGACAATCGGGCCGGAAATATTGTGCCAGACGCTGAAAATAGCGCTTGGAACGGCGGCGAGCGGCGAAAAATGGGCGGTCGCTAAAGCCGCACCAAGCCCAGAGTTTTGCATGCCCACTTCAATGGAAATCGCCTTTTGTTTTGGCGGCGACAGGCGAAACAGTTTGGCAAACCAATACCCAAGCAGCAAGCCCAATCCGTTATGAACAACGACAATAAGAAAAATCAGAAGCCCGCTTTTGGCAATGGCCGCTTGGTTTTGCCCGACGACGGCGGCGACGATGGCAACAATGGCGATGACCGAAACGAGCGGCAGCGCCGGGATGCACGCTTTTACTTGCTTTTGGAACAGCGCCTGGGCGATGAGCCCTAAAACAATCGGAATCAGCACGACTTTAACGATCGACCAAAACAAGGCGGCAGCGGACACCGACAGCCATTTTCCCGCTAAAAGCAAAATGAGCGACGGCGTCAAAATCGGCGCTAAAATCGTCGAAACAGAAGTGACGGCGACCGACAGCGCCGTATCCCCTTTCGCCAAATACGTCATGACGTTGGACGCCGTCCCGCCCGGGCAGCAGCCGACTAAAATAATGCCGAGCGCCACCTCACGTGAAACCGGCAGAAAGTAAGCGAGCAAAAACGCGACAAGCGGCATGATGAGAAACTGGGCAACGACGCCGATTAACACATCAAGCGGACGCTTGAACACCTCTTTAAAATCGTTCGCTGACAGCGTCAATCCCATGCCAAACATCACGATGCCTAGAAGCGGCACGATATACGGAGCGATCCACGTAAATGCGCTGGGAGCGAAAAAGGCGAGCGCTCCAAACAGAAGCACCCAGATGGCAAAGGTGTTGCCGACAAAGTTGCTGATTTTTCCTAGTGTGTTCATTGAGCTTCCTCCTTGAGCAAAGATGGGAAAGATATACAAAAGATTATATACACTTTTCAGAAAAATTCAACTGATGAGGTGGCGAATTTTGAAGAAATGATGACAATGAGGAATGATTGTGAAAAAAGTCACTCCTTTCTTCTTTGCTTATGGTATGATTGGAATTGAGAAGAAGAATCATTATTGAATCACAGGAGAGACGGATAGAAAAACAGGGGGAAATGATCATGGTGCTGACTGATTTGCATAAAGGGGAAACAGCGGTCGTCGTCCGTCTGGCCATTGAGCAGGAGGCACTGAAACAGCGTCTTCTTCATCTAGGGGTGAAAGAAGGGAAAACGGTGCGGTTGAAAGCCGCGATGCCGTTTGGCGGACCGGTGATGATCGAAATCGATGGACAGGCGATCGGCTTGCGGCGCAAAGAGGCGTCATCGATCGAGGTGAAATAAATGTCCTACATCGCTTTATTTGGCAATCCAAACACCGGCAAAACGTCATTGTTTAACTGCTTAACTGGGTCTTATGAATATGTGGGCAACTGGAGCGGGGTGACGGTCGAGAAAAAAATCGGAGTGCTCCGCCAGCACGGGGTTTCGGTGGTCGACTTGCCCGGCGTGTATTCGCTTCAGCCGCTGTCGCGTGATGAAGGAGTGGCGACCGATTTTTTATTGACCGAGCCGTGCTCAGCGATTGTCAATATCGTTGACGCGTCACAACTTCAGCGCAACTTGCATTTGACGGTTCAGCTATTGGAATTTGGCCGCCCGCTCATCATCGCTTTGAATATGGTGGATGTCGCTGAAAAACGCGGCGTCAAAATCGATGCCGCCAAGCTGTCACGCCATCTCGGCGTCCCAGTTGTTCCGGTCATCGCCCGAACGGGAAAGGGGACAAAGGAGTTATCGCGCACCATTTTGTCGGCAAAAGACGGACACCATTCCCGCATTTTTATTGATTACGGCGTTGAGGTGGAACGCGCGATCCGCCGCATTGCCGAGCAGCTGCCGGACGATGTGCCTGGAAACAAACGATGGGCGGCGTTGCAGTTCCTTGAAGGAAACGAGCGCATCGCCGCCTATTTGCGCGGGCGGTTGGATCTTTCTCCGCTTCTAGAAGCCCGCGCAGAGGCGGAACAGAAGCTCGGATCTTCGGTCGCCGAACAGATTTATGAGACGCGTGACCGCTGGATCGGTGAGGCGATCGCTGTTGCGGCGATCGCGCTTGAGAACAAACCGTTGACATGGACGGAAAAAATCGATGTGGTTGTGACAAACCGTTATGTCGGGCTGCCGATTTTTTTGGCGCTGATGTATCTCGTGTTTATGCTCACGTTTAACTGGCTTGGGACGCCGCTTGCCGATCAGCTTGACGCTTTCTTCTCAGGGCCGTTCACTGATTGGCTGTCCCGTCTTCTCGACTGGGCGGGGGCGTCGCCGTTTATCAAGGCACTCGTTTTGGACGGGATTGTCGCTGGGGTCGGCGGGGTGTTGGTGTTTGTGCCGCAAATTTTCATTTTGTTCTTTTTCATTTCTTTGCTTGAAGACTCCGGATATATGGCGCGCGTGGCGATGGTGATGGACCGGATGATGGAAGCGATCGGGTTAAACGGCAAGGCGTTTATCCCGATGATCATTGGCTTTGGCTGCAACGTTCCTGGAGTGATGGCGGCGCGCACGATCGAGCAGCCGAAAGAACGGCTGTTGACGATCTTGGCGCTGCCGTTTATGTCGTGTTCCGCCCGCTTGCCGGTGTACGCCTTGTTTGCCGGCACGTTTTTCGTCCGCGAACAGGCGCTTGTCGTCTTTTCGCTTTACGTGCTTGGCATTGTAGTGGCTTTGGGGCTCGCCAAGTTGTTCTCATCGACGCTCTTGAAAAACGAAAGTTCGCTGTTTGTCATTGAACTGCCGCCATACCGCGTGCCGCAGGCGCTCACGTTATGGCGGAGCACATGGGAGAAAGGGAAAGGATTCATCCGCAAAGCAGGAACCTTTATTTTCGGCGGTTCGGTCGCCATTTGGCTGTTGACGTATATCGGGCCGCATGGGGTCGGCGTCGCGATGGATGACAGCTTTCTCGCCGCCATCGGCGGCCTCATCGCTCCGTTGCTTGCCCCGCTTGGCTTTGGCGCCTGGCAGGCGGGCGCGGCTTTGATCACCGGCTTTTTGGCGAAAGAAGTTGTGGTGTCGACGATGAATATTATTTACCACGTTCATGAGGAGAATGGGCTGAAGCAGGTGATCGCCTCCCATTTCACGCCGCTGTCGGCGTTCAGCTTTATGGTGTTCGTCCTGCTTTATACGCCGTGTCTAGCGACGGTGGCGGCGATTCGCAAAGAAACCGGGTCGCGGAAATGGACGCTGTTGTCAATCGGATGCGCGCTGACGGTTGCGTATGTCATTTCGTTTGCCGTCTATCAGTTTGGGCATATGCTTGGTTATTCATGAAAGGAGAGAGAATCGATGATCGTGAATCTTGTGATCGGCGGAGCGATTTTTGCCTACGCCGGCTGGACGCTGGTTCGCCACGTGAAAAAAAGCGCCAAAGGGGCGTGCGCGTCATGCCATGTGGCTGACCATTGCCGAGGCAGCTGCGGGACGGAGAGGTAACCCGTTCAAGACGAACGGATTCCTGACGATGATCGGAATCCGTTTTTCTCATTTTCCGACGAAAGACTTTCGCTTCCATGTTGTAGGATAGCCAAAAAATAAGCGGGGATACAATGGGTAAGCTGCTTCAACGGACCATCCGTTTCAACGGGCTCTGGAGGACAAAAGATCAGGCCGCCCTTTGTTTTGGCTGTTGGGTGTTGTTGCCTCAATGATGGCCGAAACACCGGGGGTAGAAAGCTTTTTTCGTTCAACCGTTGAAACTCAAGGGAAGACCGTGAGTGTGGAGGATAAACTTTTGACAATACCTAAAAATTGAGGATAGCGAAAAGGCGGCTTTGGATCAAGGTTCGCACAGTTGTGTAAAAACAAAGCAGCAAAAAACGACGTTGTGGTCCTGTCATCCAAGTTTACTGGGTTGGCGATGGAATTTCACGCAATAATTGAACTTGACCCGGCTTTGGCCCGCTCTTTTCCTCACTCTTTTCCTCACTCTTTTCGTTTTTGGATGGGACGGATGTAACTCTCTAATTCGTGGGCAAGATGCTGGATGCAATCATTTCCTCGGAACTTGGCATCCTCGACAAGGTACACTGTGAAATTTTCCGCTTCTTTATTGGTCATCGTGAACTCATATCCATTCAAATCAAGGAACGTGACGAATACGGTTAAAGCCGTCCGCTTATTGCCGTTGTGGAAAATATGACCTGTCGCGATGGAATGGTAATAGCAGCAAGCCTTTTCAATAATCGAAGGGAACTGTTCCTCCCCGAACAATTTCGTTTTCGGTCTTTCCAACATCCACGCGAATTTATCGGGGAATTGGATCCCCGCTTGTTCTGCATCGTCGTACATTTCCATGACCGTGTAATGGATAAATATGATTTCTTCCGCTGTCAAATAATAAACCATGTTTTCCTCCAGCTGCTCCTTTATCTATATTTCAAGTTGCGCAGCGCTTCGTCATATTTGGAGATCGCGCGGTTCATCGCCATCGCGACTTCAGGACGGACTCCTTTTGGAATTCGGTTTGCGCGTTTCATCACGATTTCCCCTCGTTCCTTGTCGTAATATATTTCGATTTCATCGCCTTTATTTAGGTTTAGCATCGTGGCTAAATCTTTCGGGATGCTAACGGACAAACTATTCCCGACTTGGCTAATCCGACGTGTATACGTTTTGTCATTCTTGCTTCCCAACATTTCCGCGTCCATTTCTTTTTCATCTCCTTTCCATAATATGGACAAAAAGGACGTTTTTATCCATAAAATTATTACTGTACCCGTGGTGCTAGTTGAGCGTCAGCGCTCAACCAGCCCTAGTGTGACCAAGGAATAAGCCAACAAGATGCCATCGAGTGCCACTTCAAACCCGGCCATGGAATTCGCTCGAATGTCGGTGATCCGGTATTGGTCTACGAGAATCGAAAACACCGTCTCGATGACTTTGCGTTTTTTTTGGATCCATTCTTCCCATGCCTTGGATGGGCCGTGCTTTTGATTGTGTCGAGACGGTGTCCAGAACGCGACTTGGTGTTCTTCGTACAGCTTTTCTCGAAGAGCGTGGCTGATGTACCCTTTGTCCCCAAAGTTGTAGGGATGAGGGATTTGAGTCATCACCGTTTCAGCGGCTTTGACGTCGTGGCAGGACGCTTCCGTCACGACATAGCCCATGGCCAGCCCTTGATTGGTCACTTGAAGATGCAGCTTGAAACCGTAGTACCATTGCTTTTTGGAAGCACAATACCCCATATCTGCGATCCCTCGAAATCGCTTGACGCGCTGCATTCTCACGGGATGGCACAACGGAAGAGGCAAGCTGTCGACGACCGCATAAGCATGGTGTTGGCCACGTTTCGCCAGCTCATGACGGATCCATTTGATGGCGAAACCAAGCGCCCGGCAGCGGCGGTTGTATCGGGAGCGTTCAAGAAACGAGCCGTTTGTGAACAAATTTCCCGTGACAAAACGATGCCAGGCTCGTTCGGAAGAAAAGCCCAGCAGCTTCCCCAAAAGGTGAACCGCCATGACCACTTCGTCTTCTTGCTTGACCAAGTGACGGTTGCGGCGATGAAGATACATTTGAATCAACGACAGTTGGGCAGAAACAAAACAGAAAATAGCGGCATATTGTTTTTGAAGTTTGGCTGGATCTGTAGTAAAATGAAAGTGCTCTTGCATGGGGGATCTCTCCTTTCGAATGTTGGGTGACACTTTCATTCTACTGGAGATCCGCCAGCAAGGGCTATTTTTATGCTTGATCAAGTTTATCTAGCACCACGGGTTACTGTATAAACAATTATAACAATGATCTTCCGAAAAGCAATACGGAATAATAAAAAAGGGCTTTTTGTCTTTCAACGAGAAAAACGCATGCCGCATTTGCAGTCGGGGGATCATTCCATTGAGGGTAGGTTCTTTGTCACTATTCAATGGATATACATGACGCTGTTTTTGTCGTTTCTTGTTTCAAAGAATGACGAAAACGAAAAGAAGGAAACGATATTCATCAAAATTTGTTTGTAGTTAGGACGAACGGACTATTTACATGGAATGAAAAAAACGGTAAAAATAGAAGTGAGGACATTAGTTTAGAAAAAAGAGAAAATTCTGTTTATCAAGGGGACAGCATTATGGTTTACGATGGAATCATTTTGTCGTTGTTGATCGGCTGGTTTCGCGGCGGAAGCCTGAAAGGGTTGGCCAACATGAAATTGCGCGGCGGTTGGCTGTTCCCGATCTTATTGGCGGTGCAGTTTGTGGTTTTTTTCCTGCAAGAGCGGGTCGCATGGATCTCGAGCATGAGCAACGGCATTTTTCTCCTCGTCTACATCACCGGGCTCGCGTTTTTATGGCTCAACCGCCATCAGCCGGGGTTTTCGGTCATCTTCGCCGGCGTCTTGCTTAACTTTATCGTCATGGCCGTAAACGGCGGACGGATGCCGGTATCGATCGAAGCCGCCCAATTTCTCGGCCGCGAATACATCGAAGCGTTAAAAGCCGGTCTGTACGGCAAGCACCAGGCGATCACATCGGATACGCTTCTGCCGTTTCTCGGCGACATCATTCCGCTGTCTCCACCGTACCCGCGCCAACAAGTCATCAGTATCGGCGACGTCGTGATGAACGTAGGGGCGTTCTTGTTCATCCAGCATCTGATGCTCAGTGCACCGCGGCATGGGGCAGACGATGCTGAGAAAGAAACAACGGCCGCTCCTGCGAATCAATAAATTAAGGGGAGGAGTTTATTTATGAAATGGAAACAAACTCTTATTAACCTGTTGATTATTGGGTCTGTGATTGTTGCATTGACATCGGGTATGAAGCTTGTGTAATAATGATTGTGTAATAACGATTGAAATGACGAGGGGCTGAAAACTGCCTCTCTTAGCTTTTTTATAAATTTTGAATTACTGAGAGTGATTTTGAATGGGAAATCGTATATCGTCTATCGGTGTCAAACTCTATATTTTAGGGATTTCTTTACTGGGTCTCTTTGTTTATTTTTTTCATTTGACCGTCTCATTTTTTTCTTTGAGTGATTGGGTTTTGATTTATGTATTAACAGCTTCTGTTCTTATAGTGAATCGTTTTTTGATTTACCTTCCCCCAAAAGGGAACTCTATTTCTATGGATTCATCGATTTATTTGGCTTGTTTATTTGTTTTTAATTTACATATTACGTTACTTGTGTTGGGAATATTTAGTTTTATATATGCCCTATATAAAAGAAGCATTGAATTATGGAAGCATTTATTTAATTTTTCTATGTATTGTTTGATGATTATAAGTGCACATTATGTTTTTCATTTATCTGGAGGAACGGTCGGCACGATAAATATTACCAATATCTTTCCTTATATAATTTCTTTGTTTGTTTATTTTTTAGTAAATATACTGGTGCTATCTTGTTATTTTATTATTTCTTCACAACGTTTATTTAATGGTGTTCTCAATTTCGGATTATTAAAAGAAGTGGGAATGACCTATTGCATTACTCTAATTCTTTCGCTTGTTTTGTTATTTTTGTTGCAAGAGGCCAAATATTTTGGTGTTTTCTTGTTTACCATTTTAATCACATTTTTATCCATTGCCTTCCGGAAGCTTCTTTATTTATATCAGGAAAAAGCAAATCAAGTCAATCGCGACCATCTCACCGGCCTATACAACCACGGTTTTTTCAAAGAAACGCTCAAGGAGCAGTTTTCCGACTGCAAGCTGTTGAAACAGCCGTTGACCTTGGCATTTCTGGATTTGGACGATTTTAAAAAATACAATGACCGGAACGGGCATTTGCAAGGAGATCGTTTGTTGGCTTTTTTTGGGAAGCTGCTGCAACAAGCGGTGGAAGGGACGAACTTCACGGTCGCCCGCTATGGCGGCGAAGAGTTTGCCATTTTAATGCCCAACACGACGAAAGAAGACGCGTACGCGTTTTTAAACCGGTTGCGCAAAGAAGTGAACGATACATATTTTGACGGCGTCGAGCATATTCCGTACCGTTGCCTGTCGTTTTCGTGCGGCATCGCCGAGATGGAAAAGGATATGCATGAAAGCGATGAGCTCATCCACCGCGCCGATCAGGCGCTTTATTACGCGAAGGCGCAAGGGAAAAACAACGTTCAGTTGTATGATAAACATAATATGTGCTTGGATGAAATTAAGTTTAAACAAGACTTGGAAGCGCTCGAGCAGCAAGTGAAATTCTTTCTTTCGAAAGATGTCTATACATACCGCCATAGCAAACGGGTGTTTAAATATGCACTTGAATTTGGCAGCCGCCTTGACGAATTGACGGTCCATGAACGGCAGACGCTTGCCCTGGGAGCGATTATTCATGACATTGGAAAAATCGAAGTGCCCCGGGATATTTTAAATAAGTCTGGAAAATTGGAAAAGCATGAATGGGAGATCATTAAAAAGCATGTGACGTGGGGGCGCGAGATTGTGGCGGCGGAGAAGCGGTTTGATGAGTTGATTCCGCTTGTCGAGCTGCATCACGAACGATATGATGGAAAAGGGTATCCGTACGGGCTGAAAGGGGAAGAAATCCCGAAATTGGCCCGCATTTTGTGTATTATCGACTCATTTGACGCCATGACGACCGAGCGGCCGTACCAGCCGACGAAAACGTTTGAAGAGGCGCTTGAGGAAATCGAGCGTTGCGCTGGGACGCAGTTTGATCCCGTGTATGCGGCGAAGTTTGTCGCGTTTGTGCGCGAGCATTATTTGCCGCTTGCCGAGATGGAGCAACTGAATTAAGCGACAGAAGGCACTTGCCGATGGCAAGTGTTTTTATTTTGGTTTTGAATGTTTTTGAATGGTTTTTCTTATTTATTGAATGATATTGATAGAAAATGAATGTTTTTGATTGATTTTTTCGTTGTCTTGGGATATGATAGAGTTGTAAGCGATATCCCCGATGATCGGAGGTGGGAGTGTGCTGACAGAAGAACGTCACCGCCTCATTTTGGACCTGTTGGCGCAAAAAGGGGTTGTCAAGCTGCAAGAGCTCGTTGACGCGACCGGGGCGTCAGAGTCGACGATTCGCCGTGATTTGACGCAGCTTGAGACCGAAAAGAAACTGCGCCGTGTGCACGGCGGGGCGGCCTTGTTGCAGCAAAAACGCGAAGAATTAAGTGTGTCGGAAAAGTCGCTGAAATATATAGAGGAAAAGCGGCGGATCGCCGCCTATGCGGCCAGCTTGGTGCAAAAAGGAAACTGCATCTATTTGGACGCGGGAACGACAACGCGGGAAATGATTCCGCACTTGGCTGGCAAAGAGGTCATCGTGGTCACGAACGGCGTGATGCATGTCGAGCGGCTGCTTGAGCATAACGTCACGACGTATTTGGTCGGCGGCATGATCAAGCCGAAAACGAAGGCGTTGATCGGGCGGGGCGCCATCGAGTCGCTGCGGCAGTACCGCTTTGACCAATGCTTCATCGGCGCCAATGGCGTTCATTACGATTATGGTTATACGACGCCGGATCCGGAAGAAGCGCTGGTGAAATATACGGCGATGCAGCTGGCGCAACGTGCGTATGTGCTTGCTGACCATTCGAAGTTGAATGAAAGCTCGTTTGCGAAAATTGCGGATTTGCATGAAGCGGTGTTGATCACCGATGAATTGGATGAAGAGTGGAAAGATTTGTATCGAACTAAAACAACGGTAGAGGTTGTGGCTCCATGATTTACACATGTACGTTGAATCCATCTGTGGATTATATCGTTCACCTCGATGAGCTTCATGTTGGCGAACTGAATCGTTCGCTGAAAACGTTCACATTTCCAGGCGGGAAAGGGATCAACGTATCGCGCGTGTTGAAGCGTTTCGGTGTTGACAGCACGGCGCTTGGATTCGTCGGCGGGTTCACCGGCGGGTTCATTGAAAGCGAGCTTCGGAAAGAAGGCATTGCTTGCGATTTTGTTCATGTCCCAGGGCAAACGCGCATTAACGTCAAACTGAAAGCGGGGCGGGAGACGGAAATTAACGGTGAAGGCCCGATGATTGCCGATGACGATGCCGCGCAATTGATCGCGAAAGTCGGAGCGCTTTCGGCCGGTGATGTGCTTGTTCTCGCTGGAAGCGCGCCGACGTCGCTGTCGGCGGACATGTACGAGCGATTGGCGGCTCGAGCGGTGAAACGGCGTGTTCGTCTTGTTGTCGATACGAGCGGTCCGGCGCTCGAGGCGCTGCTCGCCTGCCGGCCGTTTCTTGCCAAGCCGAACCACCATGAGCTGGCCGAACTGTTTGGCGCCGCTGTGCTGACGAAAAAAGAAATCATCCTCTATGGCCGCCGGTTGGTTGAAAGAGGAGTGGAACATCTCATTGTGTCAATGGGCGGCGCGGGGGCGTTTTACTTCGGCCGGGAAGCAACGCTGTTTGCCGAAGCGCCAAAAGGAACGGTGAAAAATTCGGTCGGGGCGGGCGATTCGATGGTCGCTGGATTTTTGGCCGCCTGGGCGAGCGGAACATCCATTGAGGAAGCGTTTGCTTACAGTGTCGCCGCTGGAAGCGCGACCGCGTTTTCGGAAGATTTGTGTACGAAAGAGGAAGTGGAAGCGCTCGTCGACCGCGTCCATATCGTGCATTTATAAATTGAAAATAAAGGGGGATTGGGCCAATGAAGATTACAGATTTGTTGACAAAAGAAACGATGATTCTCGCGCTTCAAGCGAAGACAAAGGGCGAAGTCATTGATGAACTGGCTGAAAAGCTTGCCGAAGCGGGAGCGGTCAGCGATGTGGAAGCGTTTAAGCAAGCCATTTGGGCGCGGGAAAAACAAAGCACGACCGGCGTTGGCGACGGCATCGCCATTCCGCACGCCAAAACGGCGGCGGTCAAGCGCCCGGCGGTGGCGTTCGGCCGTTCAGTGGAAGGCATTGATTATGAGTCGCTCGATGGCAAGCCAAGCCATTTGTTTTTCATGATCGCCGCGCCAGAAGGCGGGGAGCAGACGCACCTTGAGGCGCTCGCCCGCTTGTCGTCGATGTTGATGGATGCATCGTTCCGTGCTCAGCTTGAAACCGCTTCAAGCGAGGAGGAGATTATCCGTTTGGTTGCCGCGAAAGAAAGCGAGCAAGAAGCTCCACAGCAAGCGGTGCGGGCAGGGAACGGGCGGAAAGTGTTGGCAGTAACCGCTTGTCCGACCGGAATCGCTCATACGTATATGGCCGCTGATGCACTGAAGGCGAAAGCAGCCGAAATGGGGGTATCCATCAAAGTCGAGACCAACGGCTCAGATGGAGTGAAAAACGCTCTCACCGCACAGGAGATTGAAGAAGCCGCGGCGATCATTGTCGCAGCCGATAAACAAGTCGACATGGACCGTTTTGACGGGAAACCTGTCATCCAAGTGCCGGTCGCTCGTGCGATCCGCGAGCCGGAGAAGCTCATCGAGCAGGCGCTCCGCCAAGACGCGCCGATTTATCGGGCAGGCGGTGCGGCGCGGGGCAGCGTGGGGGCGGCGAAACCGCGCACCGGTTTTTACAAGCATTTGATGAACGGCGTATCAAATATGCTTCCGTTTGTCGTCGGCGGCGGGATTTTGATTGCCATTTCCTTCACGTTCGGCATTAAAGCGTTTGACCCGAACGATCCGTCGTATCATCCGTTTGCCAAACTGTTAATGGACATCGGCGGCGGCAATGCGTTCGCGTTGATGGTTCCTGTGCTGGCCGCATTCATCGCCATGAGCATTGCCGACCGGCCGGGGTTTGCGCCGGGGATGGTCGGCGGTTTTCTGGCGGCGAACGGCGGGGCGGGTTTCTTGGGCGGATTGATCGCTGGCTTTCTGGCCGGGTATTTGGTCGTCGGGCTGCGCAAACTGTTCAGCCGCTTGCCGCAGTCGCTTGAGGGGATTAAACCGGTGCTGCTCTATCCGGTATTCGGCATTTTCCTCACCGGCGTCATTATGATGTATGTGGTCATCGATCCTGTCAAGGCGTTGAATGAAGGACTGAAACATTGGCTTTCCGGCATGGGAACAGCCAACTTAGTGCTGCTTGGTGCGGTGTTGGGAGGTATGATGGCGGTCGATATGGGCGGACCGATCAACAAAGCGGCGTATACGTTTGGGCTGGCGATGATTGAAGCTGGCAACTTTGCGCCGCATGCGGCGATTATGGCTGGCGGGATGGTGCCACCGCTCGGATTGGCGCTGGCGACAACGTTCTTTAAAAAGAAATTCACGAAAGCCGAGCGGGAAGCCGGAAAAACGTGCTATATCATGGGCGCTTCGTTCATTACCGAAGGGGCGATTCCGTTTGCCGCGGCTGACCCGGTGCGGGTCATTCCATCGATTATCGTCGGATCGGCTGTTGCGGGAGCGTTGACGATGTGGTTCCATATCGGGCTGCCGGCGCCGCACGGAGGGATTTTCGTCATCCCGATCGTCAAAGGCAGTGCATGGCTTTATATCTTGGCTATTTTGATTGGTTCCATCGTAACCGCATTGATGGTCGGGTTGTGGAAAAAAGAAGTGGAAGAATAATAGAAGAAGAGGCGTTTCGCCAAAGGCGGAGCGCCTTTTTTGTTATGGAGTTTGCTATTTTTCTTACCAAATTTTCATGACAATGGTCATTTATCATGATAAAATGAACGGTTGTAAATGAGAGGAGAACCCATGATGAACACGTTTTTGCAGCTGAATACGATTTTTATCAGCATATTGATTGAATCGTTGCCGTTCGTCGTGCTCGGGGTGTTTGTTTCCGGAGTCATTCAAATGTTTGTCAGTGAAGAGACCGTACAACGGTGGGTGCCGAAAAACCGCCTTTTGGCCATTGTTTATGCCACATTGCTTGGAGTGTTTTTCCCTTCATGCGAATGCAGCATCGTGCCGATCACCCGCCGTCTCGTCGCCAAGGGGGTGCCGCTTTACGCGGCCGTGCCGTTTATGTTAACGGCGCCCGTCATCAATCCGGTTGTGCTGTTTTCGACATATATCGCCTTCGGAAGCAGTTGGACGATGGTATTGTGCCGGGCGCTGTTCGCTTGCGCCGTCGCCGTCGCTGTCGGTGCCGTGATAGCGATTCGGCATGAAGGCAGCGAGTTGCGCCATGAACGGCGCGAGATGCCGATGATGCCCCGTACTTGGAAAGAGAAAATCGTCGGCACCCTGCGCCATACGATCGATGAATTTTTTGCGACCGGGAAGTATTTGATCATTGGGGCGTTCATTGCTTCGGTGATGCAAACGTATGTGAAAACGTCGGCGCTTGTGTCGATCGGCAATGGGAAAGTGGCGGCCTCTTTGGTCATGATGGCGCTCGCCTTCGTGCTGTCGCTCTGTTCCGAGGCGGACGCCTTTATCGCCTCGTCGTTTCAAAGCACATTTCCGTTTCACGCGCTGGCAGCGTTTCTCGTTTACGGGCCGATGCTCGATGTGAAAAATACGCTCATGTTGTTTCAGTCATTCCGCGCCCGGTTTGTGTGGAAACTGATTTCCTATATCACGTTGTTTGTGTTTGCCGGATCGCTATTGATCTAGCAAGGAGGTGGCGGCATGATTCGCATGTATATTTTGCTTGGGTTTGCGTTTTTGTTTTTTCATTTATATATTACTGGAGAGTTGAGCAAATACATTAATATGCGGTATTCGTATATTTCGTTTAGTGCGATGTTTGTGTTTGCTTTTTTAACGATCGTGCAATTTGTGCTGGCAAGCCGCAACGAGGAACCGCACGATCATGGGGAAGAATGCTGCGGCCATCATCATCATGAGCCGTCCGCGCGCTGGAAGCGGGCGGTGAATTACCTTATTTTTGTTTTTCCGCTTGTTTCCGCCTTCTTGTTTCCCGTTGCGACGCTGGATTCTGAAGTCGTAAAGGCGAAAGGGATTCATGTTCCTGGGATGGCGGCTGACAGCAGCGATCCGTTTGCCCAGCGGCAGTTTTTGCGTCCGGATACGAGCATGTATTATGGGCGGGATGATTATCAAAATGCCATGGAAAAAGAGCTGAAAAAATACAGCCGTCTCCCTCGCTTGGAGTTGAATGATCAAAATTATTTAAATGCCATGGAAACGATTTATCAGTTTCCTGGCGAATTTGCCGCCCGCGACATTGAATTCACCGGGTTTGTCTACCGTGAAGAAACGGCGCGCGCCAATGAGGCGTTTCTCCTTCGCTTTGGAATCATTCATTGTGTTGCGGATTCAGGGGTGTACGGGCTGCTCCTTCAGTTTCCAAAGACGGCGCCGCTTCAAAATGATGAATGGATTCATGTGAAAGGTACGCTATCCACCATGTATTACCAGCCGTTTCATATGACGCTTCCGTATGTAAAAGTGACGTCATGGGAGAGGGTGGCCAAACCGAAGGAGCCGTACGTATACCGCCAATTCAATGAATAAGAGCGAGCCGCGGACTGGCTCGCTCTTTTGGATAAAGTTGCGCTCATTCCTTTTGCCGCGCTTGTTTCACCATGGTGATTGCGCTTGTTTGGCTGAACGAATTGTCGAATGGGGAAAGGGCCGTCAACGCTTGGGCGGCATCGATCACCTCGCCGAGTTTCAAGCAAAGCAAGCGCTCCTCTTCCAATCCGCGCCGCCGCCATTCAGCCCATAGGCGGTCAAGCGCTTCTTTCGGCGTATCGTCCGCGAGGCGGAACGCCCCGTAATGCATCGGCACAAACAGCCGGGAGCGGCAGTCCAAAAACGCCTGCACCGCTTCTTCGGGTGTGGTGTGCTGCGGCCCCATGAACCATTCCGGTTCGTACGCGCCGATCGGCAAGAGCGCATAGTCGATGGAAAAGCGTTCGCCGATGTCGCGAAAGCCGCGGAAGTAGCCGCTGTCGCCGGCGAAGTAGATGGTGGGCGCGCCGTTTGATGTGATCACCCATCCGCCCCAATGCGACGTGTTCGTGTCCCACAGCGTCCGCCGCGTCCAATGCTGGGATGGAACAAACGTCAGCGACACATCACGGAAGACGACCGTTTCCCACCATGACAGTTCGGTGACATGGCGGTAGCCGCGGCGGCGGAACAAGCGGCCGAGGCCGACCGGCACGAACACGTGCGGATCGCCTTTTAAGCGGCGGAGGCTGCCGAAATGCAAATGGTCGTAGTGGCCGTGGGAGATGAGCACAACGTCCACGGGCGGCATCTTGTCAAGCGGAACGCCGGGAGCCGTCAAGCGTTTGGCCGCGCCCATCCAATTCGCCCAGACGGGATCGGTGACGATGGTGATGCCATTGAGTTGAACGACAAAGGTCGAATGGCCGACCCAACAGAGCTGCGGCCTGCCATTCGGCTCCTGAAGCCTCTCGTATTGAGGCGGTGAAACATGCGGCACGACGTAGGACAAATCTTTTTGTTTTTGTTTCCGCTCCCGCTGCCAGCGGCGGAAATCGGCCCATGTTTTGTGCGTCGAGACGCCGTCTAAGTTTTCATAGCGCTTGGCCAACGATTTCTCACTCCATTTTTTGTGTTATATTATTTAGAGTAGCAAACCTTTTTTGCGAAGTACAAAATGTTTGCCCAGGTGGTGGAATGTATGCTTCGTTCGTTTACAATCCGCACGGCAAAGCGGGATGAAATGATCGACATTACTTCATTCGTCGAGGAGACGGTGCGCCAGGCTAACGTGACGGAAGGGATCGCTGTCGTTTATTGTCCGCATACAACGGCTGGCATCACCATTAACGAAAACGCGGATCCAGATGTCAAGCGCGACATGATGCGCCGCTTTGATGAAACATATCCGTGGGAGCATCCGCTTGACCGCCATATGGAGGGAAACACAGCCGCCCATATGAAAGCGAGCACGGTTGGTGCGTCGCAGCACGTCATCATTCATGAAGGCCGCCTGCTCCTTGGGCGGTGGCAAGGCGTCTATTTTTGCGAGTACGATGGGCCGCGCCACCGGACGTTTTACGTGAAAGTCATTGGAGGATGAAACCATAATTATATTATGTGAATATTAAACATAAGGAAAGACGATGGCTGAATCATACCGTCAGCAAATGGGGAAAAGCATAGAAAAGACCCGGGCGAATCGTTTGCCCGGGTTTTTCTATTGGCAAAAAGCCGGCTGGCGCCGTTGCCCTTACGCCGGCGTCGTCAAAATGAGCGGTCCGTTTTTCGTAATGGCGATCGTATGTTCATATTGCGCTGAATACGAGCCGTCGATCGTTCGCGCCGTCCAGCCGTTCGGATCCATTTTGCTTTGCCATGCCCCCATGTTGACCATCGGTTCGATCGTGATGACCATCCCTTCCTTTAAACGCATCCCTTTTCCTTTTTCACCGAAGTGGGGGACATACGGTTCTTCGTGGATCGTCGGGCCGATGCCGTGTCCGGTGAAATCGCGGACGACGGAAAAGCCGTGCGCTTCGACGTACGTTTGAATGGCGTGGCCGATGTCGCCGATCCGATTGCCGAGAACGGCTTGCTCGATTCCTTTATAGAGCGACTGCTCGGTGACGTTAAGCAGTTTTTGCACGTCTTCACCGACGTCGCCGATGGCGTACGTCCAGGCGGAATCGGCGAGCGCTCCGCGCAAATTGACGACAAAGTCGATCGTGACGATATCGCCTTCTTTCAGCGGCTCGTTGCGCGGAAACCCGTGGCAAATTTCATCGTTAATGGAAGCGCATGTCGCATACGGATAGCCGCGGTATCCTTTTTGTTCCGGTTTGGCGCCGTATTTAGCCAAAAACGTTTCAACGAACCGGTCGATTTCCATCGTTGTGACGCCCGGTCCGATGCGTTTGGCGATCTCTTGATGACAGGCGGCCAAGAGTTTCCCCGCCTCGCGCATCAATTGAATTTCCCGTTCCGTTTTGACGTGAATCATGCAACTGTCTCCTTTTCCCTCGATGTGTTTCGCTTCGATAAGTATTGTAGCAAAAAGAACGGTGATGTGAAACCGCGGCAATCCATTCTGAACTGCGGATCGATTCCAAGATTTCACCTCAAAATAGGATGCGAAAGAGGCGAAGATGCTCAGGAAAAAGAAAGGCCCTTTGATGGGGCATACAGAATTTCGAGTGATTGATCCTTGCCTGCAAAAAGCTTTTCCAGCTCGCCTCTGCTATGTCAAAAGGCGGCAAACAGCTGTTTTTCTTTATCAGAAATCGTTGAGGAAGAAGGAGACGGTGCGAGCGGCAAATAAATCGACACCGTCGTTCCTTTATGTATTTCGCTTTCGATGCGAATCGTTCCGTTCATCGATTCAATGATGCGGTAGACGACCATCATCCCGAGCCCCGTGCCTTTGACGCCTTTCGTCGTAAAATACGGTTCGCCAAGCCGTTCGAGCTGTTCTTTCGTCATGCCAACGCCGGTATCGGCGATGCGGATGAGCACGCGTCCGTTGTCAATGGAGACGTATACTTGCAACGTCCCGCCGTTAGGCATCGCTTCGATGGCGTTTTTCATTACGTTGAGCAAACATTGACGGAATTTTTCGCGCTCACCGATGACGGAAAATGGCGCAAGCGTCGCTTGAATATCGACGCAGCTCATATTGGCGAGCGGGCGGAGGATGTCAATGACTCGCTCGATTTCGAGCTTCACGTTCAGCTTTTCCGGCGTCTCGGGCGCCGGCTTGGCAAACGTCAAGTAATCGGTGATGATCGCTTCAGCTCGGTCAAGCTCCTCAATGGCGATGCGCGCATACTGGCGGCGTTTGTCGGCAGCGAGCGGCTGCTCTTCGATCAGTTGGATAAACCCACGCGCCGCGGTGAGTGGATTGCGAATTTCATGGGAGATGGAAGCAGCTAAATGGGTGACGGCTTCCATTTTCTCGGCCCGAATCACTCGTTTGCGCAGCGCGATGTTATGGTGCACCATTTCCTGAAACGAACAAACGATGAGCATGCTGATGGGCTGTACAAACAAAAAGATAAGCGCAACGGAAGGCGGAGGAGAAACCGCAGCAGCCATCCACTCCGCTATGGCGACGGTCAACAGGCCAGAGCCGAAGCTGAGCGATACAGCGAACAGCGTGCGCTGTTTGGTTGGCAGCTCGACAAACCGTTTTGTCAATAAACTGCTTGTTGCAGCGATGGCGATGGAAACGACGACGGTGACGAAGACGCCAGCTCCGCCGAACAGCGAGCGGTAGGCGATCGATGTCAACGCTAAAACCGTCGCCGCCCCCGCTCCGCCGTACAAACCGCCAAGCCATAGAGGAATTTGCCGCAAGTCGAAGATGAAATCATTCTCTGTTCCGACCGGGAGGGTGATGCATAACATGATCACGACGGCGTAACAAATGGTCGGCAAATAAAGGCGGAATCGTTTTGGCCTCTTCTCCTGCTCCGTACAGAGGGGAACGAGGAACACCGGCAGAAGGATGAAAAACAAGTTGAGCAAAAAGTCTTTAAAAATATTCAGCATCGCGGCACCTTCTTTCCCATCGTCAAGCTGCATAACCAGAATTTCTACAAAAACTGCGAATATATTACATTGTAACCGGAAACCGACCCGCATGTTAAGGTCGAATTCATAGCCTTTTTTTGATATAAATCTTGTTTTTTCGACAAGAGCAGGAAAAAAGAACTATTTTTTGTTTATTTAGTAAAGTAGCGGTTTATTATTATCAAACTATTTTGTAATATTTTAATTGTATATATATTCTATCATAGTGAAGGAGGGGTTTTTCTGTCTAAGCGTTCGATCACTTCACTCGTTGCCGCGCTGTCGCTCGGCATCGGGCTGTGGGCATCTCCGGCGGAAGCGCCGAAAGCGGCTAACGCCCCCGGCATTCCGGCTGTGAAGCAAGGGGGACCGGTCGATTTTGCGATTGCCAATGAGGAAAAGCTGGCGGAAATGTTGAAACGGAGCGGAAAGCTTCGCGCTGATGCGACTCCTGCTGAGGTGGAACAAGCAGTGCGCGACTATTTGCGGCAAAAGGCGATTCATATGCCGCGAGGAAAAGGAGAATTATACGATAAAGAGGCAAAGCGCGCCGAGGCGATGCAGGACGGACAGCAGACAAATGGCGTGCTGAACGGGAAAGGGAAAAAGCTCGGACAATCGAAAACGGCTTCCGTGCCATCCGTCAAGCCGGAGCCATGGAACGGCGGCAAGCGGGTCGACCGTGTACTCGTTTTGCTCATCGAATATCCGGACTTTCCGCATAACAACATTCAGCCAACTGAAACGGATATGTATTATAAAGATTATACACGCGAACATTATGAAGATATGATTTTCGGCGGCGATGACGGCTATTACGATGGGCCGAATGGCGAGAAGCTTATCTCAGTAAAAAAATATTATGAAGAGCAATCAGGCGGCAGCTATTCCATTGAAGGAAAAGTGGCAGGCTGGTATCAGGCGAAGTATCCGGCTAAATACTATGGCGGAAATGTACCGGCGCCGGATGGCAATGACGCCAATCCACGGGCGCTTGTGCGCGAAGCGCTGGCGGCAGCCGCCCAGGACCCGACCATTGATTTGCGTGAGTTTGACCAAGAGGATCGGTATGATTTGGATGGCGACGGCAATTATCGCGAACCGGACGGTTTGATTGACCATTTAATGATCATTCACTCCAGCGTCGGAGAAGAATCGGGCGGCGGTTCGCTCGGCGGCGATGCCATTTGGTCGCACCGCTGGAATTTAGGATCGGTGTACCGCATTCCGAATACGACGACGGATGTGCCGTATTGGCGCGGTCAACTGGCGGCTTACGATTATACGATTGAACCGGCTGACGGGGCGGCGGGGGTGTTTGCTCACGAATACGGCCACGATTTAGGGTTGCCGGATGAATACGATACGATTTACTCCGGTTTAGGCGAGCCAGTTGCCTATTGGTCGATTATGTCAAGCGGAAGTTGGGCGGGACGCATTCCGGGCACCGAGCCGACCGGCTTCAGCGCCTGGGCGAAACAGTTTTTGCAGTCGACAATGCCCGGCAGCAACTGGCTGAGCGGAACGACCGTTGAGTGGAACGAAGTGACGCAAAACGGTGTTGAAGTCGTGCTCGATGAAGCGAGCACGAAAGGGACGAACAACGATGCCGTGCGCATCAATTTGCCGAAAAAAGAGACGGTCGTCACTATTCCGCCAAGCGGTGCGTATGCATATTTCTCCGGCAGTGGAAACAACTTAGATCATACGATGTCAACGACGATCGATTTGACGGGAGCGTCCAAGGCGACGCTGGCTTTTGATACATGGTATGCGATTGAGAAAGACTGGGATTATGGGGCGGTAGAAGTAAAACCGCATGGCAGCAACGAATGGACAACAATTCAAGGAAACATTACGACGACCAACAATCCGTACGGGCAAAACCCGGGCAACGGCATTACCGGTACGTCAAACGGCTGGGTGAAGGCGGAATTTGACTTGTCGGCCTATGCAGGACAAACGATTGACCTTCGCTTCCATTACATCACTGATGTAGCGGTGTCGGAAGCTGGGTGGTATGTTGACAACATTCAAGTGACGGCAGATGGCGCAGCTGTGCTTGCCGACGGCGCCGAAGGGGACAGCTCCTTTGTGATGACCGGCTTTGAAAAGAGTAATGGTAAGCGATACTCGGATCATTACTATTTGCTTGAATGGCGCAACCACCGCGGCGTCGATGAAGGGCTCGCCCATATTTTGCGCGGCGGCCGGCTCCTTTCGTACGATCCAGGTCTTGTCGTCTGGTATGTAGATGAAGGCTATGACAACAACTGGACGGGCGTCCATCCGGGCGAAGGGTTTCTTGGCGTTGTGGATGCCGACCAGCATACATTGAAATGGTCGGGCAACACGACAGCGTCGACTCGCTATCAAGTGCACGATGCGGCGTTCAGCCTGCAAAAAGGAGCCTCATTCCGCGTGGCGATCAATGGCTCACAGCTGATCGACAACGATACATCGCCGACGCCGGTGTTTGACGACAGCCGGTCGTATGACAATAAAGGGGCCGTTGACGCCGGCCGGAACGTGCCCAACTATGGCCTAAAAATCCGCGTCATCGGTGAAAGCGCTGACCGCACGGCAGCGCGCGTGTTGATCTACCGCTGACAACCTCCAAAGGCGCACGGAACATTTCCGTGCGCCGAGCATTTGTCGACACGGTTTGTCATCCCTTCGTCGAATTTGTTGATTTTTCTTTCCCCCTTTTTTCCGCTTTTTCCGTTTATAATCATAAGTAGGATTGGATGAGAAGGGGGAACAAACAGAATGGAATGGTATGAACAGCTGTCGGCGTGGATTGCCGAGAAGCAGCCGGTGCGTGTAAAAACCTATCAAGGGGAAGTGGTCGTGCTGCCGGTTAAGCTGTATCAGGACACCCGCAAATTGTTCGTTTACAACCGTCAAATGCGGCTGATGAATATTCCGTTGGACCGGATCATTTCCGTCGAGCCGACGCGCATCATCGGTTCCTTTGACCGTCGGGGAGAAGAGGTCATGGTACATACTCGTTGAACGGAGGGCACGCGTCTTTGGGCGCGTGTTTTTTGATGGTGGTCGGCTGTTTCTGCCTGCGGTCTGTTCTGTTGCGCTGGGCGCTATACCCAATGAAGGCGGCATTCGCGTTGCGATGTGCCAGGGAGCGGAATGGTTTTTGTTGCATAGGCAAAGACCATCTTTTAGAATGGAAAGGACGAACGACTGACCATAAGGGGGAAGGGACATGCATGGCAAACGGATTGCCTTGTGCGCGTCACGCAAACTGGACGAAATGACAACGCTTATTGAAAAGCAAGGAGGAACGGCCATCATTCGTCCGGCGCAAGGGACCGTCTTTTCAAAGGGAAGCGAACTGGGAGAGGAAATGCGAACCGTCATCGCCATGCGGCCGGACTGGATCGTATTTACGACGGGAATCGGCTTTGAGGCGCTGTTGGAAGCGGCCGACCGGGAGGGAATGGCTGCCCAATGGCATCGAACGATCAAGGAAGCGAACGTGGCTGCCCGCGGCTATAAAACGGTGGCAGCGTTGAAACAAATCGGCGTCACTCCGGTGGCAGTAAGCGAGGACGGGACGACGAAAGGGTTGATTGCTGCTCTTTATGGGCACGACTTTGCGGAAAAAAACGTTGTTGTACAGCTGTATGGCGACACTGCGCCAAGGCTTCGGCAATTTTTCCTTGAGCGTGGCGCGTCCTATACGGAACTACTTCCATACCGGCATGTCGCTCCGGATGAGAAGACGCTTGAGACGCTATACAATGAAGTTGTCGGTTGTGAGGTCGATGCCGTCTGTTTTACATCGGCGATGCAAGTCCGCTTTTTCTTTTCGTTCGCCCGCGAGAAAAAAGAGATCGCACCGCTGCTTGACGCGTTTCGCACCGATGTCGTGGCCTGCGCCGTTGGCAAAGTGACAAAAGAAGCATTGGAAGAAGAGGGAGTCGATCGCGTCATCGCCCCGGAACATGAGCGGATGGGAGCGATGATCGTGACGCTCGCTCGGTATTTTGATGCCCAAGCCCTTTAGGGGGCTTTTTTGTTTTATATAAATTGTTTATCCTATTATATAAAAAAACCCTTTATTTTAACGTGTTATATTACCCTGTTTAATAAAAAATTGAAACTGTTTATTTTTTTGTAACAGTTTTCCAACCATTTTTCGTTTATCATGAAAATGGAGGAATCGATGATGCATTCATTTTGCCATATGGGAGGCCCTGAAGGGGTGAAACTATGCGCTGGCTTGGCGCAATTAAAACAAGAGCACGGCCCGTTGCGCGCCCAAATGGAGCAGGTGCTCGCCGCAGCGGAAGCGATCGGCCAAGGGGCGGATGACCGCAACTGGCGTGGGCCGCTCGCCGATTTGAGGGAAAAAGTCGAATCGTTCGTCGCCGTTTTAGATCCTCATTCGGAGCGGGAAGAAGGCGTATTGTTCCCGATGATGGCCAAGTACATCGGGCGGACGACCGGCCCCATCGCCGTCATGGAATACGAACATGAACAGGCGAAAGCGCGTCTTTCGATGTTTTTGGAAAAAACCGCCCATTTGCCGGAAACGGTGGACCGCGAACAGGCGTTAACGCTCGCCGGCGCGGTGGTTGAGGCGCATCATATTTTGGATGAGCATTTCATGAAAGAAGAAAACGTGCTCTTCCCGATGGCCGAGCGGCTGTTGTCGGACGGGGAGAAAGAGGAGCTGTTTGCACGCATGAACGAGTGACGATGGAATGGAAAACGGGACGCTTCTTTGTATGGAGCATCCCGTTTTCTTCATGGCACGCGGATGAGTCGGGTTGGCGCCGGTCCGTGACGGAGAGGGACGGGAGGCGGATGAACGGCATCCCGTTTTTCGTGATAACGGTCTTGGTTGGGGACTTTATGCTGCCTGACATCCGCTTACTGGGCGCGGTCAAGCGAGTCGACGGATTTGGGCATCCGCTTTCGGTAGACGACGTAGCTGCGCTGCAAGTAGCGGAGCGGAAAGCTGAATACGTGAACGAGGCGGGTGAACGGCCAGACGGCGAACAAGCCAAACGCGGCGAGAATATGGATTTTGAACCAAAGCGGGACCGTTTCCATATAAACCGGGTCCGGGCGGAATGTGAGAAGGCCGCGGAACCATGGACCGATCGTCGTTCGGTAGTCAAAGCCATGTGAGTTGACGTTCAGCAATGTCGATGATAACCCGCTGGTGATCACGACAAGCAAAAATCCGAGCGCGACCCAGTCGCCGGTGCTGCTTGTCACCCGTACGCGCTTGACCGTCAAGCGGCGGCGAAAAAGGATCACGAAACCAGCGAGCGCCGCCAAGCCGGCCGGAATGCCGCCTGCCAAGGCGAGGGCGTGGTACATCTCTTCTGTCACGCCAAGCGCTTCGTAAAACGGCTCGGGAATGAGAATGCCCATCACGTGGCCGACAAACACGAACAAAATGCCCCAGTGGAACAGAAGGCTTCCAAGGCGCAACTGCCGTTTTTCGAGCAGTTCGCTTGATTTTGATGTCCAGCCAAACTGGTCGCGCTGGTAGCGCCAAATATGGCCGGCGACAAATAGGACAAGCGCCAAATACGGAACAATCACCCAGAGAAATTGGCTGGCCATGCCGTTGCACCTCCTTTCGGGAGCGGCGTCACGCCGAGTTGAGTGAATGTGTGATTGAGCGCGTCAAACAGCTGTGCATACGGGCTGCCTGCCGCTGCCAGCCGGTCGCCGATTTCGCGGATATGGCCGGCATAATCGGCGAGCAAGGCGGTCGTATGCTCTTGATCTGCATAGGCCATCCATTCAAGCATGAGCGGCAAGTAGTCGGGCAGCTCGTGATCGGAGACGGCGAATCCGGCCGCTTCGTAGCGCGCTTTTAAGGCGACGAGTTCGATTCCGCGCTCCCGCTGCTCGCCGTTTGTCATATACGTCAAGTACAAATTTGTTTTTTTGCCGAAATCGAATGTTTCGACATACTGCTCCATCCGCTGACGGGCTGGGATGAAGTTGATTTGTTCGGCAAACGCCAAAAGCGGTGCGCGAACGGCCTCATCGTCAAGCGAGCGGATGGCGTCTAGGCAGTCAGGAAGCGATTGGGCCCACTGTTCGTCCGGGTAAGACAACAAATACGATACACACAAAAAGACCGTTTGCTGTTGTTCGCTGTTCATCGTAAATCCTCCATTTCATTGTTGAAGGGGGCGGGAGCCCATACCCGTCAAGTTAGCGGTATAAAATTTTTAAGACGATACTCGTGTTCATCCCCGCAGTGAATGATGTGGATCACATCCATTATTGGGCATACCAAATACCCCTCCAGAAGAGGGGTATTTGGTATTTATATCCATATCTAATTCTACCATATCTCTAATTTCGTTAAGATATCTGATGCCGTTTCTTCCCCTTTCCTTCGACCTTTCTTGGCATGTTTTCGTAACAGGGAAAGGAGAGAGAAAAGGTTGATTTCCGCCATATGCGAACGCAAAAGCAACTGGTGCCAATACGATTGGAGAAGATCGAGCGCTTTCCGTTCACTGATTTCAATGTCTTCCTTTTGATGCCAATACATCCGAGCTTGAAACAGAAACGTCTGGGTGACCAAAATGGCAATCAACGTCCCGTATAAATGGCATTCGAAACGTTCTTTTTTCATCTCCTTGACTTTCTCCAAATCAAATACGGATTTCCAGGCTTTAAACAACAATTCAATTTGCCAGCGCAGGGAATAGAGCTCATAAACCTGTTGACCATCAAACGACTCTTGTGGTAAATTCGTCAGTAAGATGTGGTATTTCTTTTGTTCGAGGGTTTGGCGTGCCAGCGCCTTCCCTTTTCTTTTTTCCTTTTTCCGCACATACGCCATCCGTTTTTGCCATTCTTCCGCCGTCAGACGGCGGAAAACCAACCGTGGAACATACAAGCGTTCATGTCCGATGTATACATGTTCCATTTCCACTGATTCCCCTTCCTCTAATTGATTCCCAAGGGATTCCCAATCCCATTCCTTCCACTGGCCATTCTCCTTGATATACACTTTCATATCGGAACGGAGCCGAGTAATATCATACGCTCCGCGGGCGTCGATCTCGGCCAGTGCGGCAACGGAGAAAAAGCCCAAATCCCGAATACATAGGTCATTCGGTAAAATCGTATGCTGGGCATGATAGGCAAAACGAGCGTCCGAGTCATTGGCCGATTGAACGCATAGCTGAAGGCAGGCGCCGGATAACAAGTCATATTCAAACTGAATTTTCACCCCCGACGAAACGGAACCTCGATAGTCTTCCCCATAGTCAGCGGGAACCAAAAAGCTGGTTGAGTCCAAAATCCGCAGGCGGGTAAAACAAGTTCGATAGGTCTCCATGGCTGACAAAAGCAATGGACGTTGATGCAGGAGGAGAAGGAAAAACACTTCTCGCAAAAATGCCACGGCCCGATCGGTAAAACGCTGATTCAAGCCTTCGCTTGAAAGGGAACAGCCATGCCAGAGCGTCAAGGCCGCACACAACCGCTGAAGCGACTGTTTGGCCAGTGAGCCATCTCCCCATGCACAGAGAGTCAGAAAGGCTTCCGCCGTTAACGAACGCTGCCGCCGGATAAAGCCTGTTTTCCGTGCGAGACGGGTTAATTCTTCGGGAGAAAAGAGTTGACGAATGGTTTGAACCCATGCTTTCATTTGTTTTTCCATGAAAAAAATCCTTTCTAACGTGGAGTGTTCGTTAGAAAGGATACCATGTTTTTGACGATGCACAAAGACCAAAATTCTTAACTTGATGGGTATGGGGCGGGAGCCCCGCCTTCTCCCTTTACAGCGTGCCGCAGGCGCCCGGGCCGCCGGCGAACGCCAGCCCGCAGCTGCCTTGTTCCGCGTACAAGTCAGCGACTTCTTCGCGGTGCGATGCTGGAATGACGAACCGGTCTTCGTATTTGGCGATCGCGAGCAGGCGGTACATCTCTTCGATGTCTTCGCGGCTTAGGCCGAGCGATTCGACGAGGCGGATGTCCGGCTGTTTGTTCGTTTGTTTCGCCCGCATGTATGAGCGCATGGCCGCCATTTTTTTCAACGTCGTACGGATGTGCGCCGTATCGCCCGCCGTCAGCAAATTCGCCAAATACTCGATCGGAATGCGCATGTTGTCAATCGCGGGGAAAATGTCATTGGCGCTGGCGCTGCTTCCTTTTCCTTCGATTGTATTGATGATTGGGCTAAGCGGCGGAATGTACCATACCATCGGCAGTGTCCGGTATTCCGGATGGAGCGGCAAGGCGATTTTCCAGTCGACGATCATTTTGTAAATCGGCGAGCGCTGCGCGGCGGTGATCCATTCGTCCGGAATGCCGGCTTCTTTCGCGGCGGCGGCGACGGCTGGATCGTTTGGATCAAGGAAAATATCAAGCTGGGCGTGGTACAGCTGTTTCTCATCTTCGACGCTCGCTGCTTCTTTGACTTTATCCGCATCATACAGTATGACGCCGATGTAGCGAATGCGGCCGACGCACGTTTCCGAACAAATCGTCGGCATGCCGGCTTCGATGCGCGGGAAGCAGAGCGTGCATTTTTCCGCTTTGTTCGTTTGCCAGTTGAAATACACTTTTTTGTACGGGCAGCTTGTGACGCAATACCGCCAAGCGCGGCAGGCGTTTTGGTCGACGAGAACGATGCCGTCCTCGTCGCGTTTGTACATGGCGCCTGACGGGCAGCTTGAGACGCATGACGGATTGAGGCAATGCTCGCAAATGCGCGGCAAGTACATCATAAAGACGTTCTCGAATTCTGCCTGAATGGACTGCTCCATTTTGACGACGTTCGGGTCGCGCAACCCTGTGACGTGGGCGCCGGCCAGGTCGTCTTCCCAGTTCGGCCCCCATGACAGCTCCATCCATTCGCCGGTGATGCTGGATTTCGGCCGCGCCACTGGCTGGTATTGTTTTGACGGGCTGTTCGTCAACGTTTCATAGTCGTAATTCCACGGTTCGTAGTAATCGTCGATCGTAGGCTGGTACGGATTGTAGAACAAGTTGACGAGCCTCATCGCTTTCGAGCCGGATTTGAGCCGCAGTTCGCCGTTTTTCAACTCCCAGCCGCCTCTATACTTCTCTTGGTTTTCCCATTGTTTCGGATAGCCGATTCCGGGTTTCGTTTCAACGTTGTTAAAGTACATGTATTCAGCGCCGGGGCGGTTCGTCCATGTGTTTTTGCACGTGACGCTGCACGTATGGCAGCCGATGCATTTGTCCAAATTCATCACCATGCCGACTTGCGCTTTCATCTTCAAGCCAATCAACCTCCTCGAGTTTGCGGATGACGACGTACAGGTCGCGTTGGTTGCCCGTCGGTCCGTAATAGTTGAATCCGTAGCTTAACTGTGCATATCCGCCGATCATATGCGTCGGCTTTACGTGGATGCGCGTCGGGCTGTTGTGTGTGCCGCCGCGGTTGTTTGTCAGCTTCGTGCCCGGCACGTTAATATGGCGGTCTTGCGCGTGGTGCATAAACGCCATGCCGCGCGGCAGCCGGTGGGAGACGACGGCGCGGGCGACGACGACGCCGTTTTCGTTGAAACATTCGATCCAGTCGTTGTCGTTGATGCCGGCTTCGGCCGCATCATCTTTGTTCATCCACACGGTCGGCCCGCCGCGGAAAAGCGTCAACATCGGCAAGGAGTCGAAATACATGCTGTGGATCGACCATTTGTTATGCGGCGTCAAATAGTTCAAGATGACTTCCTTTCCGTTTTCTTTCGGGCGTTTGTTTGAAAACGGACGGTGCGGCAACACCGGCTTGAACGTCGCCATCGTTTCGCCGAACTCGTGCATCAGTTCATGATCGATGTAAAACGACTGCCGGCCGGTCAACGTCCGCCACGGGATGAGCCGTTCGACGTTCGTCGTAAACGGCGAGTAGCGCCGCCCGCCTTTTTCCGAGCCGCTGAACGCCGGCGAGGTGATGACCGTTTTCGGCTGGGCGGTGATTTGTTCAAACGTAAAGCATTCTTCCTCGCGTTCTTTCGCTAAATCGGCCAATTTCAAATCCGTCTTTTTCTCAAGCGCCTCCCACGCTTTGACCGCCATTTTTCCGTTTGTAGTCGATGACAGCGTCAAAATCGCTTCCGCCGCTTTTTTCGCTTCGCTGATATCCGGGCAGCCATCGGCGACCGAGGCGCGCCGGACAGTGCCAAGCCGGCGTTTCAGCTGTTCGTACTCGTCTTTCGCCGACCAGGCAATCCCTTTTGTGCCGATCGGCTGGCGGGCGACGTTCGGACCCAGGGCGGTCATTTGATCGTAAATGAGCGTATAGTCGCGCTCGATGACATGAATGTTCGGCATCGTTTTGCCCGGAATCGGTTCGGTTTCGCCTTTGCTCCAGTCTTTCACTTCACCGAACGGCTGCGCCAGCTCTTGCGCCGTATCGTGCAACAGCGGAGTGGCGACGACTTCTTTCATTGGCTTCAAGCCGGCTTGTTTCGCGACATCGGATACCGCTTTCGCGAGCGATTTGAAAATGTCCCAGTCCGAGCGCGCTTCCCAGAGCGGGGGCACCGCCGGGTTGAATGGGTGGACGAACGGGTGCATATCGGTGCTGCTTAAGTCATGTTTTTCATACCAGGTCGCCGCCGGCAGG
This sequence comes from Geobacillus zalihae, assembly GCF_030414215.1. NCBI lineage: Bacteria > Bacillati > Bacillota > Bacilli > Caryophanales > Anoxybacillaceae > Geobacillus > Geobacillus zalihae. The sequence goes on along the minus strand of NZ_CP129217.1, from coordinate 1,802,422 downwards.
ACGACATCGGAGTAAAGAGCCGTTCCCGCCATGCGGAAGTCTAGGTTGACGAGCAAGTCGAGCTTGCCTTCCGGCGCTTCGTCGCGCCAGCGGATTTCTTCCGGGCGCAGGCTGTCTCGGTCATCGTTTAACAAGCCGTTCGTCGTGCCAAGCAAATGTTTTAAGAAATATTCGTGCCCTTTGCCGGAGCTTGAAATTAAGTTGGCGCGCCAGACGATCAAGTTGCGCGGGAAGTTGGCCTCATCGTCCGGGTCTTCAATGGCAAACTGCAGCTTTTTCTCTTTCAGCTGTTTCGCGACATAGGCGCCGATTTCTTCCGGTGTGCGGGCGCCGGCGTGAACGGCTTCGTTGTACAGCTCGATGCCGTTTTTGTTAAATGTCGGGTACGACGGCAGCCAGCCGAGCCGCGCGGCCAAGACGTTGTAATCGCCAGGATGCAAGTAGCGCGCTTTTTTGGCCAGCGGCGAGACGAGTTCGTCGACCGGCCGCTCTTCATAGCGCCATTGATCGGTCGCAAAGTAAAAGAACGACGTGCCGTTTTGCAATTTCGCCGGTCCGACCCAGTCGCGCGCCATGGCGATTGTCTGCCATCCTTCCGCTGGGCGCAGTTTTTCTTGCCCGACGTAATGCGCCCAGCCGCCGCCATTCACCCCTTGGGCGCCGACGAACAAGACAAGGTTCAAGACGGCGCGGTAAATCGTATCGGAGTTGAACCAATGGTTGATCCCGGCGCCGACGATGATCATGGACCGGCCGTTTGTGTCGATCGCGTTGTCGGCAAACTCGCGGGCGATTTTGACGACGAGATCCCGCTTGACACCGGTGATCGCTTCTTGCCATGCTGGCGTGAACGGCACCTCGTCGTCGTACGAGCGGGCGACTGTGCCGCCGATGCCGCGGTCAATGCCGTAGTTGGCCAAAACCAAGTCATAGACGGTCGTGACATACACGTCGCCCGCTTCGGTGTGCACTTTTTTCACCGGCACAGCACGCTCGATTGTTTTTCCACCGTCATCCGTGAAATATGGCAACTGAATCGGGAAGATTCCATCTTCGCTGCCTAAAAACGACAGGCGCGGTTCAATGGGCTGCCCCGTTTCCTCGTCGACGAGGCGCAAGTTCCATTTCCCCTTATCCTCCCAGCGGGCGCCGATCGTTCCATTCGGCACGACAAACGAGTCGGTGTTTTCATCATAGATGACCGGCTTCCATTCGGCATTGTTCGTTTGTTTGCCAAGGTCTTTCGCCAACAAGAAGCGGCCGGCCGTCCATGTGTCTCCCTCTTGTTTTAAAGTGACGACAAATGGAAAATCGGTATACGTTTTCGCATATTGTTCAAAATACGGGACGGTCCGTTTGACATAATATTCGTTTAAAATAACATGTCCCATCGCCATCGCCAAGGCGCCGTCCATTCCTTGTTTCACCGACAGCCAATCGTCGGCGAATTTTGTCGACTCGGCGTAATCCGGGCTGACGGAGACGACTTTCGTGCCGCGGTAGCGCACTTCGGCTAAAAAGTGAGCGTCCGGAGTCCGGGTGAGCGGGACGTTCGAGCCCCAGGTGATGATGTAGCCGGCGTTGTACCAGTCGCTTGACTCCGGCACGTCCGTTTGGTCGCCCCAAATTTGCGGCGAGGCTGGCGGCAAGTCGGCGTACCAGTCGTAAAAGCTTAACATCGGCCCGCCCATCAGCTGCATGAAGCGCGATCCGGCGGCATGGCTGACCATCGACATCGCCGGAATCGGCGAGAAGCCGATGTTGCGGTCCGGTCCGTATTTCACAACCGTATACAATAAGGAAGCGGCGACAAGCGTCAACGCTTCGTCCCAGCTGACGCGGACAAACCCGCCTTTTCCGCGCGCCTGTTTGTAGCGTTTTGCTTTTTCGCGGTCTTCGACGATGCTTTTCCACGCTTCAAGCGGATTGTTCGGATGAGCCGCGAGCGCCTCGCGCCACATGTCAAGCAAAACGCCGCGCACGTACGGGTATTTGACGCGCAACGGGCTGTACATGTACCATGAGAAGCTCGCGCCGCGCGGACAGCCGCGCGGTTCAAAATCCGGCATATCCGGCCCGGTTGACGGGTAGTCAAGCTGCTGCCCTTCCCACGTGACGATGCCGTTTTTGACATAAATGTTCCAGCTGCACGATCCTGTGCAGTTGACGCCGTGAGTCGAGCGGACGACTTTGTCGTGCTGCCAGCGGCGGCGGTAGGCGTCTTCCCAGGCGCGGTCGCCGTAAGTTGTTTCACTGTGGCCGTCGGCTTGGCGCTCAATCGGCCGAATATATTTGAAACGGTTGGCAAGCGGGGATCGTTTTCGTTTCATTTTGTTCAACTCCTTTACGCGTTCTGTACTTTTAACAATAACCATGATGCCAATAACACGATGTTAACTTTGTCACACTTCGCGGCATTGTCACAAATTCGTCAAAGAAACGAACAAATATTCTTTTCTGTGGTATAATGGGGAAAACGATAAAAGTTTGAGGGGATTTCGTTGCGATACTCCAGCCATGTCATTGCCACATTATGCCTCGGCGCGGCGGCGGCCGCGCATACAAAGCTGCCGTTTACCGCCGCCTATACGGCGGGGCTTGTCATCGGCAGCCTTCTTCCTGATATTGACGAGCCGTCGTCATACGTCGGCCGCCGTTCGTTCGGCGTCGCCGGCAAAGTGAAAGAAGCGTTCGGCCATCGCGGCATGACGCATTCGCTCATCGTCTGGGGGGTGCTTGCCGCCCTCGTCTGGCGAGATTCGGCGTCGCCGTTTGCCGCAGGGCTTGTGCTCGGCTACTTGTTTCACATTGTGGAAGATTTTTTTTCCGTCCAGGGAGTGCCGCTGTTTTGGCCATTTTCGTCCAAGCGGTGGAAAGTGCCGCTCTATCGGACGGGAAAAGGGGTGGAAAAAGCATTAGTTGGCGTTGCTTGGATCGGGTTCGTTTATTTTGGATTCAACGGCTTGTTTCACGAATGGTGGCGGTCATGGTTGTCGATGTGGTAACGGCGCCCGATAAAAAAAGATAAAAAAAAGGAAAAAAGAGGCGCGGCGGCGAATATGGTGAAAGAAACGAATTGACTAGATAAGGGGGAGAGGAAGATGAGCGAACAATACCCGGTGCTCCCTGGCGCCGAGCCGTTTTATGCCGAAAACGGGCCGGCCGGGGTGCTGCTCGTGCACGGGTTCACCGGCACGCCCCACAGCATGCGCCCGCTCGCTGAGGCGTATGCGAAAGCCGGCTACACGGTCTGCCTGCCGCGCTTAAAAGGGCACGGAACGCATTATGAAGACATGGAGCGGACGACGTTCCACGACTGGATCGCCTCGGTCGAAGAAGGATATGAATGGCTGAAAAAACGATGCCAAACCATTTTTGTCACCGGTCTGTCCATGGGTGGGACGCTGACGCTTTATATGGCGGAACGTTACCCGTCCATCCGCGGCATCGTCTTGATCAATGCGGCGATTGACATTCCGGCCATTCGCGCTGGGATGGCGGCCGGGGGTGAGCTGCCGAGGTATCTGGATTCGATCGGTTCGGATTTGAAAAATCCGGATGTGAAAGAGCTGGCGTACGAGAAAACGCCGACGGCTTCGCTTCTTCAGCTGGCTAGGCTGATGGAGCAAGTGAAAGGCGAACTGGAACGTGTGACATGCCCGATTTTAATTTTCGTCTCGAACGAAGACCATGTCGTGCCGCCTGAGAACGCGGACATCATTTTTCGCGGCGTCCACTCGTCAGACAAAGAGATCGTTCGGCTGAAAAACAGCTATCATGTTGCGACACTTGATTACGACCAAACGACGATTATCGAACGATCGCTGGAATTTTTCGCTAAGCATGCGGATTGAGTGCGTCTGTTCTGAGCCTTGTCCTGTCAAAACAGGGCAGGGCAATTTTTGTTGTCGTTATTTTTCTAAAAAAATAGGTGGCTGTTTTCGACGGCTTGTTCTAAACTAATGATAGTGAAAATGATAAAGGAGCTTTCAGTTGCATGATGATGGAACAAATTTCGTTGCTTATTCAAGAAAAGAGAATAATAGAGGCTCTAAACAAAGTAAAACCGTATTTGGAAAACGTAGGATTATTCGAGTGGCGGCCGCTCATGGCTTCGTGGGACGAGATCGAACCGTTTCGGACGCTCATCCGCCTGTTCGATTACGCGCTCATGTACCGGCATAGCGGGCTTGTCGCCCGGTACGCCCATCGGAAGTTCAACACGCTGCAGACGCTCGCTTGGGTGTGCGATGAGTGGCTCGAGAACCGCCGGCCGCTCGATGTGGAAGAGGCGCTCACCCCGCGTCTTACAGAAGCGCTCGAAGGCCGGGTGGAGGAGCCGAGGGAAGCGATCGCCCGGGCGGCGTTTGCGTTGGTGCGCGCTTTATTGGATATGCAGCGGATCGATGAGGCGCGGGAATGGATGGATGTGGTTGCCCGCTATGAGACGGTGCCGATGCATGACAAATGGGGCTATTTTTATATCGAAACCGGCGACCGGAAAAACGCGGAACAGGCGATTCGCGCCGGTCTCGACGACTCGGAGCGCGGCGATATGTGCTATTTGCTTCTTGCCGATTTGTACGCGCTTGACGGCCGCCACCACGAGGCGCTTGCCGTTCTGGAGGAAGGAGGGCAACGTTTTCCGCAAGTGCTGGCGTTTTACGCTGAGCGCGTGCGCCGCTTGCGCGATGTGCGTGCCTACCGCGAGGCGCTCGCGGCGATGGATGAACTTGACCGCCTGAATCCGCTTCATATGCATCGCCGTTATTTCGCCCATTTGCGCGCCGAACTGTATTACCAGCTTGACGAATGGGAGAAGCTTGAATCGCTTGTGAAAGCGGAGCCGCAGCTTGAAAAAACGCCGTACGCCCGCGCGCTTGGGCGGCAAGGGGAGCGGGCGGTTGCGCTGCCGCTTGTGCCGGTCGTGCAAAAGCATAACTATTGCGTGCCGGCGAGCCTGGAAATGATGCTTCGTTTGCTTGGCGCTCCGCGGACGCAAGATGAGGTGGCTCGGCATATTTTTGATGTGCGCGGCTCAAAGTTGTCGACGACGGTTCATTATTTGGAAGAGCTTGGCTTTGTTTGCCGCTTTTTCGTCGGCTCGCCGCTTCGTTGGAAGCGGCTGATTGATGAGGGCGTTCCGGTGCTGTTAAGCGTCGATTATGAACAGTCATCGCACGTGCAGGTGTTGTTTGGCTATGACGAGCGGCTTGGGGCGTTGTACGTGCAAGACCCGAATCTATTTGATCCGTTTGTCGTTTCCGAGGACGAGCTTGCCAAATGGTATGCAGGGACGCATTATTTGTCGATTGTGGCGCTTCCCCGGGAAAAAGCGGCGCTCGCCGCCGAGCTCCCCGAAGAGGAAGACCGCTATTTCCGCGAATTGCATGCGTTGGCCGAAAAGATGGATGAGGACGAGCAGGCGCATTTCGCCGTGTTTGTCGCCTTTTTGCGCAAGCATGAGCACATCCCGTACACATGGCTGTATGTCATGAAGCATTTCGGCAGCGACGAGGCGAAGCCGCTTGTATTGGAGTATACGGAACGAGTCTTGAACGAGTATCCGGAACATAACGACTTGCTGCTGATGGCGGCGAAAGCGTACGTCTACACACAAGAAATGGAGAAGGCCGAAGACGTTCTCAAACGGGTGAAAGGAAAGGCGCAAAGCCCGCTCTACCATTATTTGCGCGGCCGCATTGCCTTTTTTGCCAGCCGCTACGAAGAGGCGGCCCGCTATTTTCGCACCTCGCTCCAGTTGGACCCAGATCAGCCGGAAGTGTGGAGCTATTTCGGGCTCGCCTCGGCGTACGCCGGTCATATCGAAAAAGGGCTCATCTCTTCGCGCGTGGCAGTCAGCCTGTATCCGGGCGATTTGTTTATCGAAACGAATCACGGTGTGCTGTTGTTCCATGCGAAGCGGTTCGCCGAAGCGCGCGACTGGTTTGACCGTCTTGTGCGCCGCGAGCGGCGGGATGCCCAGCTTTGGTATGAGCGGGCCCGCTGCGACATGGAGCTTGGCCGAAGGCGCAAGGCGGAACGCGGCTTTTGCGTCGCGAAAGCGCTCGACCCGCAGGAACCGCACCCGTATTTGATGTTGGCTGACTTGTATGATGACGACGGCGATCGAGAAAAAGCGAAAATGGTGCTGGAAGAGGGATTGGCGGCCGCCTGGCGGTTGGCGCCGCTTTACGTCCGCCTTGGCGATCTCTATATGGAGGAAGGAGAGGCGGAACAAGCGGTTTCGTGCTACAAAGAGGCGGTCCGTCATGACCGCGATGACGTGTTCGCCCATCTCGGCTTGGCGGCCGCCCTTGCAGAACGCGGGGATATGGATGAAGCGCGTCGATATGTGATCGAGCAGCGCGCCCGTTTTGCCAACAACAGCGAATATTGGCTCAATGCAGGCAAATGGCTCATCGCCCACGGTTTCGCTGATGAGGGGGAAGGACGCGAGACGGCGCTGTCGTGGTTGGAAGAAGGGTTGCGTCTGGCTGAGTTTGAGGCGGAAGAAGCGTACGAGTTTTACCTTGATCAGCTGGCAACGCCGTCTTTAGAGGAACGCGGCCGGGCGTTTTTAGAGCAGCTTGTCTCAGCTCGCCCGACACTCGTTTCGGCCCATTCCGCTCTCGGCGCCCTTTATGAACGGCAAGGACGGCCGTCGAAGGCTATGGATTTGTACCGCGAAGCTGCCGCCATGGGCCATGCGCTTTCCCGCTTTCGGCTCGCGGAGCTGTGCGCCTCACTTGGACGCCACGAAGAGGCGAAACAACAGTATGAGACGTGTCTCAAAGCCGATCCATCGTTTGTCCTTTGCCATTTTCGCTTAGCTGCGCTCTATGAGGCAGAAGGAAACGAAGAGCGGCAGCATACGCATTTGCTTCAGGCGGTGCGCTTGGCCCCGAAGCGTGTCGATATGGAGCAGCTTGCCGCGATTGCGGAGCCTTCCGCGCTTCTCCGCGCGCTGGCTGATGCCCGTCCGCATGCAGGGGAGGCGTGGTATTACGACAGTCTTGGATATGTTTATGGAGCGCTCGGACGCCGCGATCAAGAAAAGGCGGCGGTCGAGAAGGCGCTTGCTCTTGACCCGGACCATCCTGAAGTGCTCCGCCATTGGGCGATGGTGCTGATCGCGGAAGGAAGCCAAAAAGAGGCGGCGAAACTGCTCGAACAGTTGATGGTGCGCCATCCGGACGATGAATCGTTGTACCCGTTGTATGTGGCTCTCTTTCCGAAAACGATGCGCGGCTTAGGGAAGCTGCGCCATCGACTCGAGCGGCTGAAGGCAAGCCGCGAGGCGAAAAGCGTGATGTATCGGAACACCGCCTCGGCTCTTTTCCCGTATTTTGGCGAGGAGCAGGGGGAGCATGACGAACCGGTGCGATGGTGGACAAAAGCGAAAGAATGGGTCGGCACCGTTGTCTTGTTTTCGATTGTGACCGATTTCTACGACGAAGCGATTCGCCTCAACCGCAGCGATGCGGAAGCCTACAGGCGGCTCGCCCGCTTATATGCCGCGCTCGAATTGGACAGCGATGCCGTGAAAACGTGGCGCAAAGCGCTCGCCCGCGTTTGGGATCCGTCTTTGGCGCAAGAATTTGTGGAATATTTATTGGCCGCCGATGAGGAAAGAAAACGCGAGGAAGCGAAGCGCTGGCTGGAGCGGCTGCTGGCTGATGACCCGGATGATGTCGACCTGCGCGTGCTGCAGGCGGTCGTTTGGCTTCAAGAAGGACAGCGCGAGAAAGCCAAGCGGCAGCTCGAGGAGATTGTGGCGGAAGAACCGCTCGCCCGTGAGGCGCTCATGTTGCTTGGCGAGCATTATATGGAAACGGGCCGCTATCAAGAAGCGGCGGCGCTTTGGGAGCGCTATGCCGATTGGTATCCTGAGGATGAAGAGTTCCATATGCAGCTTGCGGCTGTTTATGAAGAAGCGGGGCGCATCGATCAAGCGCTCGCGGCCATCGAGCGGTGCGTCCATATGGCCAACGATGCCCGGCTTCGCTACGAACGAGCCCGCTATCTCGCGTTGCTTGGACGCTTCGATGAGGCGAAAGAAGAGCTTCGGGCGGCGCTGGCGGCCGATGAAAGCGGGGAGCTGGCCGTCTTGGCAGCCGACGAGCCGGCATTTCACCGCTTGGAGCGGATGTGATCAATTGTTGCTTTTCTTTCGGTTGAAAGTTTGCTATTGTATGGAAAGAGAACAATCGACAGGCGAAAGGGAGGTGGACGCATGGAAGCGCCTATTGATTTGCTTGTGTATATGTCGCTTGTCGGCGCGCTATGGATCATCATGAAAGGACATACGAGCGCGCGCCGGATGGCAGGTTCGCTGTTTTATGAACCGGCGTTGGCCGCGGTTCGCGAGCATGAAGCAGAGGGAGGCGCCGAACGGGCGGCGCTTCCATGGCGCCCGCTGTTTTTGCCGCAACGGCGGAAAATTCCCGTTCGGGAACGGACAAGCCGAACGGATGAGGATGGAAGGCCCTTTCCTTTATGTTGAAACGGCATGATTTTGCAACATGATATTGAAGGAGGGCTTTTCATGAAAAAATGGGTATTGGTGCTGCTTGGCGCCGTTTTGCTTCTTGCCGGCTGCAACCGCAACGAACCGATCGACGAACATAGCCAAGGCATTTGGAACCATTATTTTGTCTATCCAATGTCGAAGCTTCTTTTGACGCTTGGGCACTGGTTTGGCGACAATTACGGCATCGCCATTATCGTGCTGACGCTCATCGTCCGCTTTTGCTTGCTGCCGCTCATTTTGAAGCAGTTCCGCGCATCGATCGCCATGCAAAAACTGCGCCCGGAGCTTATGAAGCTGCAAGAAAAATATAAAAGCAAAGACCCGGAAACGCAGCGCAAGCTCCAGCAAGAAATGATGCAGCTGTATCAAAAGCACGGCGTCAACCCGGCGAGCGGCTGCCTGCCGGTGCTCATTCAAATGCCGATTTTTATGGCGCTTTATTACGCGATTTCGCGGACGCAAGAAATTAAAACGCATTCGTTCTTATGGGTCGAGCTCGGCCATCGCGATCCGTATTTCATTTTGCCCGTTTTAGCGGCGTTGACGACGTTCATCTCGCTCCGCCTGTCGCCGTCGATGGCTGAAGAACAAATGCCGCAAATGGCGATGATGTCGTACATCATGACGGTCATGATTTTTATCGGCGCCAGCTCCGTTCCATCGGCGCTGTCGCTCTATTGGGTCGTCGGCGGCTGCTTCTCGATCATCCAGTCGCTCATTTTGCGCAGTCAGCTGAAAGCGGCGAAAACGGCGGAAAACAGCTGAAACCACATCGACAATCCCCTGTCCGCTTCGAGCAGGCAGGGGATTTGTTGTCTTGTCTGCTGTCCATATTGCTATGGTATAATGGTAGAAAAGCCCAACAAGATGTAGGCGGGATGAAAAAACAGCAACCCGACCATGCAGGAAGAGGAAAAGGAGTGAACGGGAATGAACAAGGCGCTCATTAACATCGACTACACCGTCGATTTCATCGCCGATCATGGCGCGCTTACATGCGGGAAACCGGGGCAGGCGATTGAAAAAGAGCTCGTGCGGGTGACGAAACAGTTTATTGACAACGGTGATTTTGTCGTCTTTGCCATTGACAAGCATGTGGCGGGAGACGACTATCATCCGGAAACGAAGCTGTTTCCGCCGCATAACATTGAAGGGACGGAGGGGCGAAAGCTGTACGGGGAGCTCGAGGCGGTGTATCAGGGGAACAAGCATAAAAACAATGTGTATTGGATGGACAAAACGCGCTACAGCGCGTTCGCCGGGACCGATTTGGAGCTGAAATTGCGGGAAAGAGGCATCACGGAAGTGCATTTGGTCGGCTGCTGCACCGATATTTGCGTTCTTCATACGGCGGTCGATGCGTACAACAAAGGATTTCGCATCGTCGTCCACCGGCGGGCGGTGGCGAGCTTCGACGCGGCGGGACACGAATGGGCGCTCCGCCATTTTCGCCATACGCTAGGCGCGGAAATAGTGGAATAATGGAGAAAACGTGATAGAATAGACGATGAACATTGTTTTATTCGGCGGCGCCGTCATTCGTGTGTTGGAGGTAGCAATTCATGAAGACATATGCTGATGACAGTTTGATGCTTCATACGGACTTATATCAAATCAATATGGTCGAGACGTATTGGGAAGATCGTATGCATGAGCGCCGCGCTGTGTTTGAAGTGTTTTTCCGCAAGCTGCCGTTTGGCAACGGCTATGCGGTGTTCGCTGGGTTGGAGCGCGTCATTCAGTTTTTGCAGCAGTTCCGATTTTCTGACAGCGACATCGACTATTTGCGCCAAGAGCTTGGTTACCGCGACGATTTTTTAGACTATTTGCGGACGCTTCGCTTCACCGGCACGGTCCGTTCGATGCGCGAAGGGGAAGTGGTGTTTGCCAACGAGCCGATTATGCGCATTGAGGCGCCGCTTGCGGAGGCGCAGCTCATTGAAACCGCCATTTTAAACATCATCAATTTTCAGACGCTCATCGCCACGAAAGCGTCGCGCATTAAGCATATTCTCGGGGATGAGCCGGCCTTGGAGTTCGGCAGCCGGCGGGCGCAGGAGATGGATGCGGCGCTTTGGGGCGCGCGCGCAGCGTATATCGGCGGGATTGAGGCGACATCAAACGTGCGTGCCGGGAAGCTGTTTGGCATTCCGGTCGCCGGAACGCACGCCCATTCAATGATTCAAGCGTATCAGGATGAATACACGGCCTTTTTGAAGTATGCACGCCGCCATAAAGACTGTGTCTTTCTTGTCGATACGTACGATACGTTAAAGTCCGGGGTGCCAAACGCCATTCGCGTCGCGAAGGAGCTGGGCGACCAAATCAACTTTATCGGCATCCGCATCGACAGCGGCGATTTGGCCTATTTGTCGAAAGAAGCGCGGAAAATGCTCGATGAAGCCGGATTTCCGAACGCGAAAATTTTCGCCTCAAACGATTTGGACGAAGATACGATTTTAAACTTGAAGTCGCAAGGGGCGAAAATCGATGTGTGGGGGATCGGCACCAAACTCATTACGGCGTACGATCAGCCGGCGCTCGGCGCCGTGTACAAAATGGTGGCGATCGAAAACGAACGCGGTGAGATGGTCGATACGATCAAAATCAGCGGCAATCCGGAAAAAGTGACGACGCCGGGGCTGAAGCGGGTGTACCGCATCGTCAACAAAATCAACCATAAAGCGGAAGGCGACTACATCGCCTTAGAGAGCGAAAACCCGCAGCAAGAAGAGCGGCTGAAAATGTTCCATCCGGTGTACACGTTCATCAGCAAATTCGTCACCAATTTCGAAGCGCGTGATTTGCATGTGACGATCTTCGACAACGGCCGGCTGGTGTATACGTCGCCCCCGCTTCCGGACATTCAAGCGTATGCGAAAGAAAGCTTGCGCTTGTTTTGGGAGGAGTACAAACGGACGCTCAATCCCGAGCAATATCCCGTCGATTTGAGCCAAGCGTGTTGGGACAATAAGATGGAAAACATCCGCAAGGTGAAAGAAAAAATTGCCGGCGCATCTTTAAGTGAATAACCGTCTTGGCTGCGGGGCAAGCGCATGGTGTCGCTTTGTGCGCGATCGACCGCCTTAACCGGTCCCGCGCGTTGCAACGCAAAGCGATATTCTTTTTTCCGCCGCAACAACAAAGGTGTCCCGAACGGCGCGGGACACCTCTTTCATGTATATAGATGCAACAAAGAAGTTTAACATATCCTTGACAGAAAAGTGGTTTGCCCATTTTTGACTGTCGAAGGCAAGCGTGTGGCTTGCCTCCGTCACGCCTTAGCGTGACGGAAGACCGAACAACGACTCGCTTCACAGACCCATTCATGGGTCTTTAAGCGGCGTTGTTCGGTCACTCGACAGTCGGATGCAATGACCGGCAAAGACGAAAAATGTTAAAGCTTTAAATTGCATCTATATAGACCGCTGACGGTTTTGGCTTGGCAGCTGTCGATCGAGTTCGTCAACGAGTTCGGCGAAATGATCTAAGACCCGCTCGATCGGTTCGGGGCTTGTCATATCCACTCCGGCACGTTTGAGCAGACGGATCGGGTCATCGGATGCGCCGGAGCGCAAAAATTGTTTGTACCGCTTCACCGCCTTGCCGCTTGCATCGGTTTGGATGCCGCTCACAATGGTGTACGACGCCGCGAGCGAAGTGGCATATTTGTATACATAAAAGGCGTCATAAAAATGCGGAATGCGCAGCCAGCCGCGCGCGGCGCCGGGATCGGCGGCGTACGCCGGGCCGTAATACGTTTTGAGCAAGCCAAGCCAAAGCTGGTTCAGTTCGTCCGCTGTCAGGCTGCCGCCTTGGCGCACTTTGTCATGAATGATCCGCTCAAATTCGGAATACATCACTTGCGTGTACAACGTGCCGCGGATTTGCTCGATTTGTTCGACGAGCAGGCGGAGTTTTTCTTCTTTTGTTTTTGCCTGTTTGTATAAATAATCGAGCATGAGCCATTCGTTTGCGGTCGAGGCGACTTCGGCGGTGAAAATCGAATGGCCGGAATAATGGTACGGCTGCGCGCGGTTCGTGTAGACGGAATGCATGGCGTGCCCAAGCTCGTGGGCCATCGTCAATACGCCATCAAGCGAACCGTTGTAATTGAGCAAGATGAACGGATGGGTGTCATACGCTCCCGTGTTGTAGCCGCCGGTATATTTTTTCGGGCGCGGGAAGACATCAAGCCATCGCTCTTGAAACGCTCGGTGCACCTGTTTGATATAGTCGGCGCCGAGCGGCTTGAGCCCTTCGACAATGAACGTTTTCGCTGTTTCAACTGGGATCGATTTCGCCGTTTCGCCGACAAGCGGCACGTACAAATCATAGCTGTGAACGCGGTCAAGCCCGAGCGCGCGCCGCCGCAATTCGATATAGCGGTGCAGCGCCGGCAAATGGCGGCGGGTGGCGGCGATTAAGTTGTCGAACACTTCCTTCGGGACATCGTCGGCGGCCAGCGCGGCGGCCAGGCCGGATGGATAGCGGCGCACGTTCGCATACAATTCATCCGCTTTGACCGAGGCGTACAGCGTCGCCGCGGCGGTCTGCTCGAGCGCCTCATAGCTTTTCGCTTTCGCTTCAAACGCCGCCTTTCGATAGCGGCGGTCCGGGTGCTCGAGCATGGCGGCGTATTGGTCGTCGGTCAATGTCACCGTTTTTCCGTTCGGCATCGTGACAGACGGCGGCTCGTAATCGCCGCGGGCGGCGTGGTCATAAATGTTCTCCGCCTCGCCGAGCGCCGGCGATAGTTTCGCGAGCAGCCGTTCTTCGCGTTTCGTAAGCGTATGCGGCTTTTGCTCGCGCAACTCATGGAAGTAATAGCGGTACGCTTTCAGCTCTTTGCTCGTTTGGAGCTTCTTGAGCGTCCGCTCGGGTAGGGCGAGCAGTTCCGGCTCGATGAACGCTGTTTTCGCCGCATATTGGGCGGCGAGCGCTTCCACTTTTGCCCCAAGCCGGGCCGCTGCCTCGTCTTCAATGTTCAGATCGCGTTTTAAATGGGTGTAAAGCGACAGTTTTTCGAGCTTGCGGGCCGTTTGTTCGTTGAGGGCGAACAGTTTGGCGATCGTCTTTGCATCATCGAGTTTTCCTTCAAACGCCGCCAGTTTCGGCAAGGCGTTTTGCACCGCCTTGTAGTCGTGCATCCACTCGGCTTCGGATGGATAAATGTCGGCTAGGTTCCATTCGTATGCGGTTTCGGCGGCTGATGCCGGCCATGGGGAGGCGAAAAGAAGCACAGCGGCGAGCCCAAGAAGCCAGCGCTTCATATCATCACGTCCTTTCCGTTTTTTCCTCTTGTTGGTAGTATGCGCAAGCGGAACGATTTTAGCCAAAAATAAAGAAAGGGAGACAATCAATGGAACGAATTCGGTTGGCGGACGATTTGACGTTTTCCCGCCTCATTCACGGCTGTTGGCGGCTTGCGGACTGGGGCTATTCGCGCGAGCAGCTGCTCGGGCTCATTGAATTTTGTCTTGAGCGCGGCATTACGACGTTTGACCATGCTGATATTTACGGCGACTATACGTGTGAATCGCGCTTTGGCGAAGCACTGGCGTTAAAGCCAAGCTTGCGCGGTCAGATCGAGATCGTGACGAAATGCGGCATCAAGCTGCCATCGAAGTACGGGATGAAATTATACGATACAAGCAAAAATCATATCATCGCTTCGGTTGAGCAATCCCTTCGACACTTCCATACCGATTATATTGATGTATTGCTTATCCACCGCCCGGATCCGTTTATGAACCCGGAAGAGGTGGCCGAGGCGTTTCTCCAACTCAAGCAGGATGGAAAAGTGCGCTATTTTGGCGTTTCCAACTTTAAACGTTCGCAGTGGGAAATGCTTCAGTCGTATTTGCCGTTTCCGCTCGTGACCAACCAAATCGAAGTATCGGCGTATCGGTTGGAAAATCTTGAAGACGGCACCGTTGACCTTTGCCTTGAGAAGCGCATTCCGCCAATGGTATGGTCGCCGCTCACCGGCGGGGCGATTTTTTCCGCTGACGATGACCGGGCGGTGCGGTTGCGCGGGACGCTTGAACAAGTGCGGGGTGAGGTGGGCGCTGAGACGATCGACGAAGTGTTGTACGCGTGGCTTCTCGTTCATCCAGCGCGGATGATGCCGATTGTCGGCTCGGGAAAACGAGAACGCATCGAGCGGGCGGTGCGGGCGTTGTCGCTTCCGCTTTCCCGCGAGCAATGGTTCGCTATCTTACAAAGCTCCATGGGGCATGATGTGCCGTAAGGGGAGAGGACGATGAAGGTCATTATCGCGGAAAAGCCGGACCAAGGGGCGACGCTCGCCTCGATTTTTCGGACGAAAAAACGGCAAGGCTATATCGAAATTTTGCCGAATGACTTGTTTCCCGACGGGGCGTATATGACATGGGCGATCGGGCATTTGTTCCAGCTCGCCCCGCCGGAGCGGTATCGGCCGGAGTGGAAGCGGTGGACGCTCGGCACGTTGCCGATCATCCCGGAACGGTTTGAGTATGAGATCGAAAAAGCGAAGGCGAAACAGTTCAAGGTTGTGAAAGAATTGCTGCGAAAGCCGGAAGTGACGGAAATCATCCATGCCGGCGACGCGGGGCGCGAAGGGGAGCTCATTGTGCGCAACCTCATCCGCCTAAGCGGCGTGAACAAGCCGATGAAGCGGCTTTGGCTGTCGTCCTTGACCCCGAAGGCGATCGAGGAAGGGTTCCGCCGCCTGCTTGATGAACGGACGACGCGCCCGCTCTATGAGGAAGCGTACGCTCGCGCCTGCGCGGATTGGCTCGTCGGCATGAACGCCTCGCGCGTGTACAGCCTCTTGCTGAAGGAGCGCGGGATGAACGATGTGTTTTCCGTCGGGCGCGTGCAGACGCCGACATTGGCGCTGATCGTCCGGCGTGAGCGGGAAATTGAGCAGTTCCGCCCTGAACCGTTTTGGGAAGTCGTCGCCTCGTTTGTCATTGGCGACAAGCGTTATGAAGGAAAATGGACGGATAAAAACGGCCAAACGCGTCTTGGGGACGAGGAGATGGCGAAAAAGATCGCTGCCTTTTGCCAAGGAAAACGGGCGGAAGTCGCCGACGTCCACACGGAGCGGAAAACGTATCAGCCGCCGCTGTTGTTCAACTTATCGACGCTGCAAGCGACAGCGAACAAGTTGTATCGCTTCTCGCCGAAAAAGACGCTTGATGTGCTGCAGTCACTCTACCAAAAAGGGATCGTTTCGTATCCTCGTTCCGATTCGATGCATGTGACGAAAGGGGAAGCGGAAACGTTTCCCGCCATTTTGCAAAAGCTGTCCTCGTTTCCGGCGTACGCTTCGTATTTTCCGTTGCCGCAGCCGTCGATTTTACAGAATAAACGTTATGTAAACGAGAAAAAGGTGACGGACCATTACGCCATTATCCCGACCGAGCAAGTGGTGGATCCCGAGAAGCTGTCAGCCGACGAACGGAAGGTGTACGATTTGGTCGTCCGCCGCCTAATTGCCGCCCACCATCAGGCGGCGGTCATCGATTATACGACCGTCACGACGCTCGTTGACGGCCGGGCCCGCTTTGTTTCGAAAGGAAGACAAGTCGTCGAGGAAGGATGGCGCGCCGTCATCCGTCCGCATGAGGAGGAGAAAGATGCTGCGCTGCCTCCCCTTGAGCGAGGGGAGGCGGGGAAAGCGGCCGCTGTCAAGGTGAAAGAAGGGAAGACCGAGCCGCCGAAACGGTATACAGAAGGCGAACTCATCACCTTGATGAAAACGGCGGGAAAATTTTTGGACGATGAGGAACTGGAAAAAGTGCTCGCCAAAACGGAAGGGCTTGGCACGGAAGCAACAAGGGCGGCGATCATTACCATGCTGAAAGAGCGGAAGTATATTGAAGTGAAAAAGAACCTCGTGTACGCGACCGACAAGGCGAAAGTGTTGATCGAGGCGCTTGGCGGCACGATCCTCGCCTCGCCGGAAATGACGGCGAAATGGGAGCAGCGCTTAAGCGAAATCGGCGAAGGGAGCGCCTCGCCCGCCGCCTTTATGGAACAGGTAAAAAAGTTGGCGCAAAAAGTGGTCACTGACGCCATCGCCGCCGCGCCGAATTGGAATTTCAGAGGGGTTGACGCCGCCTCGATCCAGCGGACAAGGAAGAAAAAAACGATGGGCGAGAAGCTTGGGCCGTGCCCGCTTTGCTGCGGGACCGTCATCGACAAAGGAACGTTGTACGGCTGCGACCAGTACGCGAAAACAAAATGCCCGTTTACGATCTCCAAACGCATTCTCGGCAAATCGATTTCGGCGGCCAATGTGAAAAAACTGCTTTCTCAAGGAAAAACGAATGTCATCAAAGGATTCAAAAAAGGCGAGAAAACGTTTGACGCCATACTCGTTTGGGATGAAAACGAGAAGAAATTATCGTTTCAGTTTCCGAAGCGATGACGAAAGCAACACGAGTGGGGGACGGGAGGTTTGGCGAAAAAGCGGACCGATGGCGGACCGCCGATCTGACCTCCTTTTTCTCAAATGATGAACCGAATCGGATCAAATGGGAACGATTTTCGTTTTTATTAACCGTAATAACATTATGTAAAGAATGAGTTCCCCCTGGCTCCCTGAAGGCGGGTCAATGACGGGGCAAACGACGGCAGGCGGCAATGCGGCCAGGGCGGTCTGGATAATCGGTGAACACACCGTCCACGCCCATGGCGCATAGGCGAGCGAGATCGTGTGGTTCATTGACGGTATAGACGTGAACCATGAGCCCGCGGCCATGGGCGGCGCGCACCCACTCTTCGGTGACGGCTGAGAGCGGCAAGCCGATGCCATCGGCATAGACGGCGATTTGTTGCAACAGCTCGTCGCGGCCACTTCGCGCTTCCTTTTCGCCGACCAATTGAATGAGCGGGACGCCGCGCGGGATGAGCGGGCGGAGCGCCTGCAAACTTTCTGGATGGAACGATTGAAACATGACGCTTCCGCGCTGGAGAACGCCGTGTTTTTGCAATAGGCGGGCGACCGCCCGTTCGATGCCGGGCTGTTTCGTTTCGACGTACAATGGAACGTTTACACGTTCCGCTTTCAGCATCCGAACCACCTCATCAAGCGTCGGAACGCATTCGCCGGCAAAGCGTGGATCGAACCACGATCCGGCATCCAATTTTTTGAGCTCACGCAATGAAAAATCGCTGACCCGCCATGGCGACCGGTGCGGGTAAACCGTTTCGACATTTGTCGTCCGGGCGAGCGTCGCATCATGCAGGACAACGAGCTTCCCGTCTTTCGTTGCGCGCACATCGACTTCGATATAATCGGCATTCATGAGGGCGGCGAGGCGGTAGGATGAGAGCGTATGCTCCGGCGCGTGTCCGGACGCGCCGCGGTGGGCGATGACGGCGGTTTTCGGCTGGCTGGGTGGCTGCCAGGCAGCCGCGGCCGCTAAGACGATCGGCAGCGATAACAAAAACAATGCGCAAAGATAGATGCGAAAAACCGTGATCCGGCGCATAGACATCTCTCCCCTTCCAGTATCATATCAGGAAAACAAGTGTTAGGGGAATAACGGGGTGATATAGTGGGGAAAGGGTGCTTGTACCGATAGTGTCGCACATCAAGCAAAAGAATATTCAGGTTGATGCATAACGTGCACCATCATGCCGCATACTGTAAACGACAACAAAACGTTGGGCTATAGCCAAGCGGTAAGGCAACGGACTTTGACTCCGTGATGCGCTGGTTCGAATCCAGCTAGCCCAGCTGAATCGCCGGACGGGGCTCGTTCGTCCCGGCGGCCAAAACGGCTTCCGCCATGTTGTGCGGGGCCGTTTTTTCGTTCGCCGGAAAGCGGGGACGAGAACATCTTTTTATCGTTTTCAGCGGCCCCGCAAGGACACGCATCCGATGCCCGAGCAGAAGCAGCGCCGCAAAAAAATGTGGTGTCGGCAGGATTTTGACGAATGGTGGCGAATGAAAAAAAACGAAAGGGGAGAGGATCATGAAAACAGCTGATTTATGCGATCAATGTTTAGATGAGTTGCAAGTGTGCGAACTTTCGTTTCAATCGTACGGCGGAAAACGGATGTTTTCCGGGCCGATCGCGACGGTCGACGTGTTTGAGGACAACGTCCTTGTCCGTGAAGCGCTCGAGACGGTGCCGCCGGGGACGGTGCTCGTGGTCGATGGAAAAGGCTCGCGCCGCGTGGCGCTATTAGGCGACCGGTTGGCGCAAATCGCCTGCGACCGGGGGCTTGCCGGCATCATCATCCACGGCTGCATTCGCGATTCGGCGGAAATCGGCCGCATGCCGCTTGGGGTCATGGCGATCGGCACGTGCCCAGTGAAAAGCAAAAAAGAAGGAAAAGGCGCCCGCGACGTTGTGCTCGAGTTCGGCGGCGTCCGCTGGGAGCCGGGCGCATACGTGTACGCCGATGCCGACGGCGTTGTCGTCGCCAACAAAGATTTGTTGGCGAAAAATGGTTGACGGCTGCGGTCGAGTCTCGTTCAATACAACGAACAGGTTGAGGCGATGGAGATGGAATGGCAGGAAGTGCGTTCATTGTATCCAAATCAATTTGTGAAATTACAAGTATTAAAGTCCCATTTAGAGGGAGATCAAGAAATCATTGAAGAGGTGGCTGTTATCGGAACGGTTTCGGACAAGGATGCAACTCGTGAGTTGCTGCAATCGAAAGGGAATCAGCTTGTTTATCATACTAGCCACAAGGAGATTGTTTTAAAAGTTCGGGGAGCGATTGGCCTGAGAGGGAAATTTCATTATGCAGATTGAATATCGTGAAGGCTTGCTGTTTGCATCGATCGAAATCGTTTATCAAGGAAGGTCTAAGTTGATTCATAATATGGTGATTGATACTGGTGCGGCGAAAACAGTGATTTCTCAAAATGCAGTAGAAGATATTCATTTGCGGGTAGAGCCGGGCGATCGTATTGTGGCTTATTACGGAATCGGTGGGAAAGAGTACGCGTTTACAAAAAAATTAGACTGTATTCAGCTAGATTCTTTCCAGCTAAGAGAGTATGAAATTGATTTTAGCGGGATGGACTATGAGGGGATTAACGGTTTGTTAGGATTGGATATATTGCTGGGCGCTGGATTTGTCTTAGACCTGGACAAGTTGGAGATGTATCGTTCTGGTTGAAATGGAACGCCCGCTCGAAATGCCAAAAAGAAGGAAAAGGCGCCCGCGACGTTGTGCTCGAGTTCGGCGGCGTCCGCTGGGAGCCGGGCGCATACGTGTACGCCGATGCCGACGGTGTTGTCGTCGCCCGCGAAGATTTGTCGGCAAGTGTGAGTAAAATATTTGTGGGTGACATTCCGAAATGATCCCCGACGAGGGTTGCGAACTTTTGTTCGCGACGCTCGTCGGGGCCACCAAGCGAAGCGCGGTAGAAAAAAGCAAATGTCATGCAAAAAGGACTCTCTCCCTGCTATGATGGTGATTGTCAACATCAACCGAAAACAGGAGGGAGAGAGTCCATGAAACATCTTACCACAGAATGGCCTTTATTAAAAGAGCTGGAGGAACAATTAGTCAGAACTCTTCAAAAGGTGTTCGCGGTCTTGTTGGCGGCCCTTTTGGAGGAGATCGATCAACAACTGGCGGAAGCGCGGGACAAGCGCCGGTATCAGCTGAAAGACAAACGGCCGACTACGATCCAAACGCTGTTTGGAGAAGTGACGTTTCGACGGAACTACTACTATGACCGGCAAACGGGGAACTATACCTTCTTGCTGGATGCCGAATTAGGCTTTGATGGGGCCCGATCGATCAGTCCTTGCCTCGAGGAAACGGCGGTCGAGTTGGCCGTCGAGTGCTCTTCCTACCGCAAAGCGGCTCGTACGCTGGAGTCGATCGTGGGGTATGCGGTCATGAGCCACGAGGCGATTCGCCAACTGGTGCTGGAGGCCCCTGTCTCGCTGCACCGCCCTGTTTCCCAACGGCACGGCCGGGTGCTGTTTGTGGAGGCGGATGGACTGTTTATTTCCCGCCAGGGGAAAGGGAAACGGGCGAAAGAAGAGAAAATCCTGGCGGTTCACGAGGGATGGAAACGAAACGGTTCGCAGCTCGAGCTCGTGAACCGGCGCCACTACCTCCATGAAGGGGAGGGAGACGTGTGGGAACGGTTCGAAGAGTGGCTGATGAACGAATATGCCTATGATCCGTGCCGGGACCTGTTGATCATCAACGGCGACGCGGCGTCGTGGATCACGGCCTGCCGGGAGTATTTTGGGAAGCGGGCGTGCTTTCAGCTGGATCGATTTCATGTGGCGCGGGAGCTGCGTCAGTGTCTGTCCGGCCATCCGCGTTGGCGGGAGGTGCGGAAGAAGCTGGCGAAACAAGACGAAGAGGGGCTTCTCGTGGAGCTGAACAGCGCGGTCGGCACGTTGGAGGACGAAGCGAAAGAGAAGCAGATGGCTGCCATGATCCGCCGGATCGAGTCGATGCCGGGATGCATCCGGGACTATCGGGAGTGGCTGTCGGAGCAAGGGGTGGAGACGACCGGCATGCGTCCGATGGGCCACGCCGAGAGCGTGATGAGCCGGTTTGCGCATCGGGTGAAATCCCGCCGCAGCTGGAAAGACCAAGGGCTTCGGGCGTTTCTGAGGGCGATGGCGGCCCGAATCGACGGGATTTGGCGGAGAAATGGGCAGTTGGTGGAGGAAGAAGAGACCCGAACGGCGGCCTCGGCCTCAACAAAGTCCAAGCGGATCGAACAGGCCAAACGGAAGGCCGGACGGTTATGGGCAGATGTGGTGCGTCAGAATCTACCGTGTCTGCAGCGGTCATCCGGGACACCGATCCATCAAGCGTTGTCGGCGCTCCGGGATGGTGGTTGGGTGTAAAAAAATGGAATATCGTATCATCGCCTCAAGATGAGGGATGAGAGTCCGAAAGCGCTTACGATATGAATTCCTGAAAATGGTTCGCTAACTAGTGATTGACAACGCCCGTAGTGAACCGAAAAAATGTTCTCCACAAAGTCTTGACTGACTCTGTCGGCAAAAAACGGTTGACGCCTGCCATCAAGTTGTACTACGATGAGAACGGATGCTTGTTCCATGACAAGATCAATAGGCGAGAAACAGACAAGGTGCCTAAGCCTGCTTTAGGGTTTGGGTGAAAAGGGAAGCCCGGTGAAAATCCGGCACGGTGCCCGCCACTGTGATGGGGAGCTTTGCGGCAGCAAGTCACTGAAGGATGCTTCGGGAAGACGCCGTCAAGCGATGATCCTAAGTCAGGAGACCTGCCTTGTTTGGATCGGACGGATGCCTACGGGACTATAGGCAGACGTGCGGGAGAATGATGGCTACATTGGGCCTGTTTGGGCCGTTTACGGCTTTCGTATACATTTTTCTGCACCTCTGCTGTAGAGGTGCTTTTTCTTTTGCCGAAAACCTGCCCGTCTGTCTGCGTCTAAATTCTATCATTCTAGCCAAAAAGGGGGGGATTCGGTGGCGACATGGGATTTGCGGGGAATGAAGCATCATGTGCTCATTTGCAACGGAGGGACGTGCCTCCGCCATGGCGGGGATGATGTGACAACGGCGGTGCGCGAGGAGATCGCCCGTCTCGGGCTTGACGACGCTGTCCATACAACAAGGACGCGCTGCAACGGACGATGCCAAGACGCGTGCGTGATGATCGTCTATCCGCAAGGCATCTGGTATCGACAGATGACGCCGGAGCGGGCGAAGGAGGTTGTGCGCGCCCATTTGGGTGAGGGGGTTCCGATGCGGGAGTGGGCGACGTATGAATACGAAGGCGAATTGGTGTTGACGCCAGCCGGCGAACGGGAGGCGCCAAGCGGAAAACGGAAAACGGAACATGCTGCGAAAGGAGTGAAGGGATAAATGAAGAGAGCGGTTCGATGGAGCGGAATGGCGGCTTTGTTCGTTTCTTATTTTTTGTTGACGAATGAAAATGAAGCGTATGCCATGCACATTATGGAAGGATTTTTGCCTGTCAAATGGGCGCTGTTTTGGTGGCTGTTGTTTTTGCCGTTCTTTGTGTTCGGATTGCGGCGGCTTGTGCATACGCTGAAGCAGCACCCCGAACATAAGCTTCTGATGGCGTTAGCTGGCGCGTTTACATTTGTATTGTCGGCGTTGAAAATTCCATCCGTCACCGGCAGCAGCTCGCATCCGACCGGGATCGGCTTCGGCTCGGTTTTGTTTGGACCATGGGTGATGGTGGTGATCGGCACAGTCGTTCTTCTCTTTCAAGCGCTGCTTCTTGCCCACGGAGGAGTGACGACGCTTGGGGCCAATGCGATGTCGATGGCGATCGTCGGCCCGTTCGTCGCGTACGGAGTGTATCAACTGTGCCGAAAAGGGGCGGTATCCAATCGAGCGGCTTTGTTTCTTGCCGCTTGTTTGTCTGATTTGGCTACATATGTCATGACGTCCCTGCAGCTTGCCCTGGCGTTTCCGTCTCCTGATGGGGGAGTCACCGCCTCGTTTTTGAAATTCGCCGGCATTTTTGCCATTACTCAAGTGCCGTTGGCGGTGACGGAAGGCATCATAACGGTAATCGTCTGGAACTGGCTTTCCTCCTATCAAGCTTCTCCGCTGTTCCAAAAGGAAAAGGGGGCGTAATGCGATGAAGAAAAATGGCTTGCTCGTGTTGCTGGCTGCTTTGCTTGTCATCATTCCTCTTTGGTGGGCGCGCGGATCGGAATTCGGTGGAACGGACGATCAGGCGGAAAAAGCCATTCAAACGCTCAACCCGCATTACCGGCCGTGGTTTGAGTCGATCTTCACCCCTCCAGGCGGCGAAGTCGAAACGCTTCTGTTCTCGCTGCAAGCCGCGCTTGGCGCCGGCGTGATCGGCTACGTCGTCGGGTTGTACAAAGGGCGTTCGGAGCGGAAAAACAGCCATGATTCGCGAGTTTGACCGTTGGGCGTATGACAACCGGCTGCGGGCATGGCGGGCGGAGTGGAAGCTGATCGTGGCGTTTGTTATGCTTGCCGTTGTCATGATGGGCGGCTGGCGCGAACAATGGCTTGTGCTCATCGGAATGGCGTATTGGATTGTCGCTCGTGCACGAGTGCCGTTTTCCGTGTATGGAAAAGCGATGCTCGCCGCCTCCGTTTTTTTAGGGCTCAGCCTGCTGACGCTCGTTGTGTCCGTGTCGGTTCCTTTTCAAATAACTTTCATCGACAGCCAGCTGCAGCCGGCTGCAAAGCTCGCCGTCCGCTCCCTTGCCGCCTGGTCGTGCTTGTTTTTCCTTCTCATTACGACGCCGGCGCCGGACTTGATTGCGGTGCTGAGGCGAATGCGGCTGCCGGCGGCGCTCGTGGAACTTTGCTTTCTTATGTATCGCTTTATCTTTTTGCTCGAGCAGGCGGCCGCAGAGCTGATGCTAGCGTTGCGGGCCCGCAGCGGGGGAACGCATTGGCGGCATGGCGGGATGCTGATGTACCAACTATGGATGAAAACGTGGCAGTCGTATGAAGCGTTCAGCCGTTCGCTTGCGGCGCGTGGAGGCGTCGCGTCGGCTGGGCATACGCATCAGCGGGAAAAAGCGCATGTGCCTCTTGTCGATGTTGCGGCCGGCATCATCATGGCCTTGCTGCTTGGGTGGGCATGGCGGAAAGGGTGAAAACGTTGCTGCTGCGAATGGAACGAGTGAAATACGCTTATCAAGCAGAACGGTACGTGCTGAATGGGATTGATTGGGAAATTCCAGAGCGAAAAAAATGCGCCTTGATCGGGCCAAACGGCTGCGGCAAAACGACGTTGTTTCTTCATTTGAACGGGCTGCTGCGGGCGCAGGAAGGAGCGGTGTATTGGAAAGGGCGCAACATGTATGAACGCGGCGCTGATTGGACGCAATGGCGGCGTGAAGTCGGCATCGTCTTTCAAAACCCGGAGCATCAAATCCTCGCCCCGCTCGTGCGTGATGAATTGGCGATCAGCTTAGTCCATGCCGGAATCGATCGAGAAAAAATGGGGGAGGCGCTTGCCGCGATTACGGCGGAATACCACCTTCAATCTTGGCTGGACCGCCCGACCCATCAATTCAGTCTCGGACAGAAAAAATGGCTGACGCTCTGCTGTACGATGGCGGCCAAGCCGGACTTGCTCGTATTGGACGAACCGACCGCCTATTTGGATCAGCATCAGACAAAGCAGTTTCTCAAACAAATTGACGCCATTCACCAGGCGGGGACGACTGTGTTGATCGCCACCCATGACATGGATTTCGTCTGGCAGTGGGCGGATGTCGTCGCGGTCATGCACGAAGGACGGATCGTGATGCAAGGGGCACCCGAAGACGTATTCGCCGACCGCCAGCGGCTGTTGGACATTCGCTTGGATGTTCCGCTGTTCGTGCGGCTTTGGCAAGCATGGCGGCCAGAGGAAAAGATCGTCCCCCGATGTGTTGCGCCGTGAAAGGGACATGAGCGGCGAATGGAGTGTGAAAAATGGGTGCTAGTCGGCAAAAGGAGGGATCATGATGAGCGGCAAATTGCTCATTGTCGGCTTCGGCCCGGGAAGCGTCGACCATATGACGAAACGGGCTCGGGAAGCGATTGAAGAAAGCGACGTCATCATCGGCTACAAAACGTACATCGAACTTGTGCGCGATCTCATTGCTGGAAAAGAGATCATTAGCACGGGCATGACCGAAGAAGTGAGCCGCGCCCAAGCGGCGGTGAAGTGGGCCGAGCGCGGCAAAACGGTTGCCGTCATCTCCAGCGGCGACGCCGGGTTGTACGGCATGGCGGGGCTCGTGTATGAAGTGTTGATCGAAAAAGGGTGGACGAAAGCGAGTCCGATTGAAGTCGAAGTCATCCCCGGCATTTCCGCGATTCATTCGTGCGCGGCGCTGCTTGGCGCCCCGATTATGCACGATGCCTGTACGATCAGTTTGAGCGATCATTTGACGCCGTGGGAGCTGATTGAAAAGCGGATTGACGCCGCGGCGGCGGCCGATTTTGTCATTGCGTTGTACAATCCGAAAAGCGGGCGGCGCACTCGGCAGATTGTGGAGGCGCAGCGCATCCTGCTTCGCCACCGGTCTCCGGAGACCCCGGTCGGTCTGGTAAAAAGCGCGTATCGCGAGCGTCAGCATATCGTTCTCACCGACTTGGCGCATATGCTGGACCATGAGATCGGCATGTTGACGACGGTCATTATCGGCAACTCGACGACTTTTGTTTACGATGGGCTCATGATCACGCCGCGCGGCTACCAGCGCAAGTATCAACTAGCAGCCGCCGTCCAGCCGCTCAAACCGCATGAACGGCTGCGCAAAGAGGCAGAGCCATGGGCGCTCGACCAGACGAAGCCGCTGAGAGAGCCGGACGAAGAAAACGGAGAAGCGTTTCGGCCGTTTGTCGCGGCTGCCTCCGCTTTCGGGGACGAGAAAGACCGCGGTTTTGCCGCCGTAGCGGTTTTGCCGCCAGCTGTGGACGCGGCCGAGAAGGAAGCTGGATTGGCGCCGGCAGCTTCCGCTTTTCCGCTGCCGGAGGAGCCATTCGTCCAAACGGAAAACCGGCCGTCATCCGCTCTGTTGCATCGGGTGAGAGAAACAGCGGAGGACGCGCTTGCAGCATTGGAAAGAAGAACGACAAAGAAGGCGTCCGCCGTGCTGTTCGAAGCGGCAGTGAGCCCAGGGGTGGCCAACAAGCAGTTTACTCCGGAGCAGCTCATCGCGCTTGCCGAAGCGGTCGGACCGGACGGGAAAATGACGTACACGCCGGATCATTATATCAAAATCGAGCGGGTGACAGAGGATCCAAAAGGGCTTGTCGATCGGCTCGCTGCTGTCGGACTGATGGTGATGCCGGTTGGTGATGTGCTGACGGTGAAGGCATGCGACTTTTGCGATGGAGAGAAAAAAGACGCGATTCCATATGCCGAGGAATTGGCGCGGCGATTTGGGGGCATGGCGCTGCCGAAAGAGTTGAAGCTTGGCATCAACGGCTGCGGGATGGCATGCTACGGCGCGGTGCGCGAAGACATCGGGCTTGTGTACCGGAAAGGGAAATTTGACTTGTTTTTAGGCGGGAAAACGGTCGGCCGCAACGCCCATCCTGGCCAGCTCGTTGCGGAAGGCATCCCGCCGGAAGAGATGGTGGCCATTGTGGCGGACATCATTGAACAGTACAAAGAACATGCTCATCCGAACGAACGATTTCATAAGTTTTTTGCCCGCGTGAAACAAATCGGCCGCTTTTCGTACGAGGAGGCCAAGACGGCGGCGAAGATCGAAACGCCGGCATGCGGTGAGTAACCTCGGATGGAGTGATATAAAAGAGAGGAGAGCGAATATGAGAGCCATTTTGTTTGTCGGCCATGGAAGCCGCGACCCGGAAGGAAATGAGCAAGTACAGCAGTTTGTCGACCGCCTGCGGCCGCGTCTTTCTGCTTCTTTCCATGTTGAAACGAGTTTTCTAGAGTTTGGCCGTCCGTCGATCAGCGAAGGAATCGCGCGGTGCGTTGAGGCCGGAGCGGCGGAAGTGGCGGTCATTCCGCTCATTTTATTGCCGGCTGGGCATTCGAAGCTGCACATCCCGGCGGAAATCGATGAGGCGAAAGCGCGCTATCCGCACATCATGTTTCGATATGGACGGCCGATCGGCGTTCATGAGCAGACGTTCGCGATTTTGCGCGAGCGTCTGCAAGAAATCGGCGAGCGGCCGGAGCAGCCTGATGACGGAACAGCGGTCATTTTGCTTGGCCGCGGCGGGAGCGACCCGGACGCGAACAGCGACTTGTATAAAATCGCCCGCTTGTTTTGGGAACAAACGGGCTATGCGCTCATCGAGCCGGCGTTTATGGGGGTGACGACGCCGTCGCTTGATGACGCCGTCCGCCGCTGTCTCATGCTTGGGGCGAAGCGGATCGTCGTTTTGCCGTATTTTTTGTTCACCGGTGTGCTCATCAAGCGGCTTGAACGGCAAGTGGCGCAATACCGCCTCGATCACCCGCACGTCTCATTTGCGCTGGCCGATTATGTCGGCTTTCATCCGAAACTGATCGATATCGTGCTTGACCGCCTGCAAGAAGTGCTCGATCAAACGGTGGCGATGAACTGCGATGTCTGTCAATACCGGCTGCACGTTTCTCACCATCATCATCACCATCATCACTAAAAAACAAAAAGGAGGAGCGCTGATGATTTTGATGTTGGCAGGGACGAGCGATGCCCGCGAATTGGCGGTGATGATCCAACAAGCTGGCTATTCGGTCACGGCGACGGTCGTCACCGATCACGCGGCCGAACAGCTTCGGTCATCCGGCATTCGCGCCTACGTCGGCCGCTTGGATGCGTCCCAGCTTGCCGAGCTGGCCAAAGCCGAGGGAGCCAAAGCGATTGTCGATGCGAGCCATCCATTTGCGGAGGAGGCGTCGAAAAACGCCATGCAAGCGTCGGCCGCTGCCGAATTGCCGTACATCCGCTATGAGCGGCAGGCGTCTTCGCTTTCATCCGAGAAGGTGACGTTTGTCGATAGCTATGAAGAAGCCGCCGAGCTGGCGGCGGAAAAAGGCGGCGTCGTGATGCTGACGACCGGCAGCAAAACGCTCGACATTTTCGCCGCGAGGCTCATCGGGCGCCCGGACGTCAAGGTGATTGCACGGATGCTCCCGAGAAAAGACAATTTGGACAAATGCGAGCGTCTTGGGTTTTCCCAAGAGCAGATCGTCATGATGCAAGGGCCGTTTACGAAAGAGCTCGATCGGGCGCTGTACCGCCATTTCGGCGTCACGGTCGTCGTCACGAAAGAAAGCGGCAAAGTCGGGTTTGTCGATGAGAAAATCGCTGCCGCCGAGGAGCTCGGCATCGAGGTCATCGTCATCCGCCGCCCACGGTTGTCATACGGCATCGTGCATCACGATTTTGCCGGCGTGCTCGATGCGTTGAAGCAACATGCGCCGCTTCCAACCGTGTAAAACGTGTTTTCAGAAAAAACAGCAAAACGTTTTTCGCGCCAATGGCGTCCCATGCGTCTGAGCTTGTTGCCTTCATGCGGGAAGCGAAGCGCACGGATGGAAGGAATGGGCTTCTAGCGGCCGCTCATGCAAGCGATCATGAAGAAAGGAGAGAATTGTCATGGACTTCCATACAACATTTCGTCCGGCGACGGTGCAGCCGGAACAAATTGAAGCGCGCAGCTTTCAAATCATTGATGAAGAGATCGGCGAGCATTCATTTACAGAAGAACAATACCGAATCGTTCAGCGCGTCATCCATGCATCGGCTGATTTTGAGCTGGGCAAAAGCCTCATTTTCCACCCGGATGCGATCCGCTCAGGCATTGATGCCATTCGCAGCGGCAAGCTCGTCGTCGCCGATGTGCAAATGGTGCAAGCCGGCGTCAATCAAGCGCGGCTTGCGAAGTTCGGCAGCGCGGTGCGCGTCTATATTTCTGATGAAGACGTGATCGCGGAAGCGAAACGGTTGAATACGACGAGGGCGATTGTGGCTATGCGCAAAGCGGTGAAAGAAGCGGAAGGCGGCATTTTTGCCATCGGCAACGCTCCGACAGCGTTATTGGAGCTCATTCGCCTCATCAAAGAAGGAGAGGCGCGGCCGGGATTGGTGATCGGCTTGCCGGTCGGATTCGTCTCGGCGGCGGAATCGAAAGAAGAATTGGCGAAGCTCGATGTGCCGTTCATCACCAACCGCGGCCGCAAAGGAGGAAGCACCGTGACTGTCGCCGCCTTGAATGCGTTATCGCTGCTTGCCGAGCGAGCGTGACGAACGATGGAAACGAAAAAAACGCTGCGTGAAGGGTATACGACCGGATCGTGCGCGACAGCGGCAACGAAAGCCGCGCTCACGGCGCTCATCACTGGCCAAGTGCAGGCGGAGGCGACGATTCGGATTCCGATCGGGCGGGTGGTGACCTTTTCGCTCGCCTCTTGTTCGTTCGATGGCGAAACGGCGACGGCCTCGGTCGTGAAGGATGGCGGCGATGACCCAGATGCGACGCACGGCGCGCTCATCGTTTCCACTGTCTCGTGGGCCTCGTCGCCGGGCGTTCATATCGACGGCGGTGAAGGGGTCGGACGCGTCACCAAACCCGGCTTGCCGGTGCCGGTCGGGGAAGCGGCGATCAATCCAGTGCCGCGGCAAATGATCCGCGAAGCCGTCAATGAAGTGCTGGCGCAATACGGTCTACATCGCGGGGTGAAGGTCGTCATTTCTGTGCCCGGCGGCGAGGAAATCGCCAAAAAAACGTTGAACCCGAGACTAGGCATCATTGGCGGCATTTCGATTTTGGGGACGCGCGGCATCGTCGTTCCGTTCTCCACCGCCGCCTACCGGGCGAGCATCGTGCAGGCGCTTCAAGTGGCGAAAGCGAACGGCTGCCGCCATGTTGTCATCACAACCGGGGGGCGGAGCGAGAAATACGCCATGCAAGAATATCCGCATTTGCCGGAAGAAGCGTTTATCGAAATGGGCGATTTTGTCGGCTTTACGCTGAAACAATGCAAACGGCTTGGCATCAAGATGGTGTCGATGGTCGGGATGATGGGGAAATTTTCGAAAGTCGCTCAAGGAGTGATGATGGTGCACTCGAAAAGCGCCCCGGTCGACTTTGGCTTTTTGGCTGCCATCGCCGAGCAGGCAGGTGCTGGCCCAGAACTGGTGGCTGCGGTGCGCGGCGCGAATACGGCGGCGCAAGTCGGCGACATGATGCAAGAGGCCGGTTGCATGAAGTTTTTCGAGCTTTTGTGCGAAGCGTGCTGCCAGGCGGCGCTTCACGAAGTGGGAGGCGGTCTGACGGTGGCGACGTCCATTTACACAATGAACGGACAACAATTAGGAAAGGCGGTGCAGACCGATGGGGACGATGAAGTTGATCGGTGTGGGTGCTGATGGGCAAGCAAGTCTTCCTGAGCTGTATCGACGCTGGATTGATGAAAGCGAGCTGCTTGTCGGCGGCGAACGGCAGCTGGCGATGTTTCCTGAATACAAAGGAGAAACGATCATCATCCGCCGCGGACTGGCGGAGCTGGTGGAGCGGCTCCGCCATGAGACGCGCAACACGGTCGTGCTTGCTTCCGGCGATCCGCTCTTTTACGGCATCGGCAGCTATTTGGCCGGCAAATTGCCGATCGACGTGTATCCGGCCGTCAGCTCAGTGCAATGGGCGTTTGCGAAAATGGGCGAGTCTTGGCAAGACGCGGCGTTTGTCAGCGTCCATGGCCGGCCGCTCACCGGTTTGGCTCAGCGGGTCGACGGGCGGCGCAAAGTCGCCATCTTAACCGATGAGACGAACTCGCCGGCCGCCATCGCCCGCTATTTGCTCGAGTACGGCATGACGGAATATGAGGCGTTTGTCGGCGAGGAGCTCGGCGGGCCGAATGAGCGATGCCGGTTTTTCAAGCTAGAAGAAATGGCAGAAACCGAGTTTCTTCCATTAAACATAGTCATTTTGCGGCAAACCGCTCCTGGTCCGATTTGGCCGCTCGGCATTGACGATGATGAATTTTTCCAACGCAAGCCGGACAAAGGGCTGATTACAAAGAAAGAAATTCGCGTCTTAAGCGTAAGCGCCTTGCGCTTGCGCCCGGACAGCGTCGTCTGGGACATTGGGACGTGCACCGGTTCGGTCGCGATTGAAGCGGCGAAAATCGCCCGCGACGGGGCGGTGTTTGCGATTGAAAAAAATGAATACGACCTCGAGATTTGCCGGCAAAACTTGCGCAAATTCCGCGTTGACATCACGCTTGTGCACGGCAGGGCGCCCGATCGGCTCGATGAGTTTGCCGACCCGGATGCCATCTTTATCGGCGGCACGTCAGGCGCGATGTCGCCGTTGTTGGACGTCTGTGCGAAACGGCTGAAGAAAAATGGACGCATCGTGATCAACGCGGCAACGGTTGAGACGCTTGCTGAAGCGGGCCGCGAGCTGCGCAGCCGTGGATTTCATGTTGACATCACGCTCGCGCAAGTGTCGCGAAGCAAGCCCATTTTAGAGTTGACGCGCTTTGAGGCGCTCAATCCGGTGTATATCATGACAGCCAAGCGGGAGGGAGACGAATGACCGGCACGTTGTACGGCATCGGTGTTGGCCCGGGCGATCCAGAGCTCATGACGGTGAAAGCATACCGCCGCCTAAAAGAAGCGGATGTCATCGCCTATCCAAAAAAAGGGCGGCAAAGCAAAAGCTATGCCGAACAAATTATCGACGCGTATTTTGCGCCGGAGGAAAAACGCCGGCTTGGGCTTCATTTTCCGATGACAAAAGACGTGGCCGTGCTTGAACCAAAATGGAACGAAGCAGCCGACGCCATTTGGGCGGAACTGTCGGCTGGGCGCGATGTGGCGTTTGTCACCGAAGGCGATCCGCTGTTGTACAGCACGTTCATCCATTTGATGCATGTGATGGAGCGACGCTATCCAGACGCGCCGATCGAAGTCGTCCCCGGCGTCAGCTCGGCGAACGCCGCCGCCGCCCGGCTTCGCCTGCCGCTTGCGGACGGCGATGAGCAAGTGGCGATCGTGCCGGCGCGTGACGACTATGAAGCGATGAAAGCCGCGATTCTTGCACATGATTGTGTCATCTTTTTTAAAGTAGCAAAAGTGATCGACTTGATGATCCGCCTCCTGCGCGAGCTCGATTTGCTTCATCGCGCCGCTGTTGTGACGAAAGTGACGTCCGGCGAGGAAGTCGTGTGGAAGGTCGAGGAGCTCGACGGAGCGGAGCTCGAATATTTGACATTGATGGTGGTGAGAAAGTGAAGCTGTATATCGTAGGAGCGGGGCCGGGAGCGCCGGATTTGATCACGGTTCGCGGCGCCGAGCTTCTTGCTGCTGCCGACGCCATTTTTTACACAGACTCGCTAGTGAGCGCGGAATTGATCGAGCGCTACCGGAAGCCGGAAGCGGAGGTGTTTCATACGGCCGGCATGCATTTGGAGCAAATGGTGGCGATGATGGCCGACAAGGTGAGACAAGGCCGGCTCGTCGTGCGCGTCCATACCGGTGATCCATCGATTTACGGGGCGACGCTCGAGCAAATCGCCTTGTTGAAAGAAGAAGGAATTGAAGTGGAAATCGTCCCCGGCGTCAGTTCGGCGTTTGCCGCCGCGGCCGCCGTGCAGGCGGAGCTCACCGTTCCGGAATTGACGCAGACGGTCATTTTCACCCGCGCCGAGGGGCGGACGCCGATGCCGCCGCGTGAGAAATTGCAGGAGCTGGCGCAGCATCATTGCACGCTCGTTCTTTTTTTAAGCGCGACGCTTGCCAAAAAAGTAAGCGCGGCGCTCCTTGAAGCGGGCTGGAGCGGTGATACGCCTGTCGCGATCGTCTATAAGGCGACATGGCCGGATGAAGTTGTGATTCGTTCCACCGTTGCCACAATGGCTGACGATATGCGGCGCCATGGTGTGACGAAACACGCGATCATGTTGGCCGGTTGGGCGCTCGATCCCCATATTCATGAGCGCGGCTACCGTTCGAAGCTGTACGACCGCACGTTTACGCACGGATATCGAAAGGGGGAGAAGTAAGGTGGGGGCTGCTGCCGCGAACAACGAAAGACACGGCGCCTATGCTGTCGTGGCCATTACGAAACACGGGGTCGAGATCGCCCGACGCCTTGGAGGCGCTCTTGCGGGAGCGGACGTTTATTATACGGATAAATTCGCCCGCGGCGATGAAGCCAAGCACGGGATCCGCTTGTTTTCCGGCAACGTCAGGGCCTTGTTGCCGGAGTTGTTCGCCCGCTATGACGGACTCATTTGCATCATTTCGCTCGGCGCTGTCGTGCGGATGATCGCTCCGCTGTTAAAAGACAAAAAGACCGATCCTGCGGTCGTGGTGATCGATGATAAGGCTGAACATGTGATCAGTGTTCTTTCCGGCCATTTGGGCGGAGCGAACGAACTGACGCGGCGTGTGGCCGCCATATTGGGCGCCCGCCCGGTCATTACGACCGCTTCCGACGTGCAGCAGACAATCGCCGTCGATCTGTTCGGTCGCCAGTTCGGCTGGGAATGGGAATCGGCCGACAAGCTGACACCGGTGAGCGCCGCGGTCGTGAATGAAGAGCCGGTGGCGATCGTGCAAGAGTCGGGGGAACCCGATTGGTGGCCGGAGGGCCGGACGCTGCCGAAAAACATCACCGTGTACGGCTCAATCGCGGAAGCGCTCGCTGCCCGCCCGGCGGCCGCGCTTGTGGTCACTCATCGCCTGCTTGCACCGGAAGAAGAGGCCATTTTGCAAAACGGCGTTTTGTATCGCCCGAAAGTAATCGCGCTTGGCATCGGCTGCAACCGCGGCACATCGGCTGACGAAATCGAAGCGGTCATCCATGAGACGCTCAATGAGCTGCGCTTTTCGATGAAAAGCGTCAAAGCGGTGTGCACCATTGATTTGAAAAAGGATGAACAAGGACTTTTGGAGGTAGTCAACAAATATAGATGGGAATTGGTTGCGTATACGCCAGAAGAGCTGAACACGGTGCCGATCGAAGCGCCGTCGGAAACGGTGTACCGCTACACCGGCGCGTATGGGGTGAGCGAGCCGGCGGCGAAATTGTACAGCGGGGCCGATCGGCTGGCGCTGGTGAAAAAGAAGTCCGGCAATGTGACGATTTCCGTAGCGCTCATCGATCATCAAAAGAAAGCGACCATGCAGGGAAAGGGGAAAGAGGCATGCGACGGCTTGTCATCGCCGCACCGGGAAGCGGCGCCGGCAAAACGACCGTGACGCTTGGATTGATGGCGGCCATGAGGCAGCAAGGATATACGGTGCAAGGGTTTAAATGCGGCCCGGACTACATCGACCCGACTTACCATACGGCTGTGACCGGCCGGCCGGCGCGCAACTTGGACAGTTGGATGATGGGAAGCGAAGCGGTCAAAACGGTGCTCGCCAACGGTTGTCAAGGGGCTGATATCGCCATCATCGAGGGGGTGATGGGGCTGTTTGACGGGAAACAGCCGCTTTCTGACGAGGGGGCGACGGCTGAAATCGCCGTATTGACCGAAAGCCCGGTGCTGCTTGTCGTCGATTGTTCCGGCATGGCCCGCAGCGCCGCCGCCATCGTCCATGGGTTTCAAACGTTTCGCCCCGATGTGCGCCTCGCCGGCGTATTTGCCAACCGCGTCGGCAGCGAAGGGCATTTTCGGCTCGTCAAAGCGGCCATCGAGCAAACGTGCGGGGTGCCGGTCGTCGGGTTTCTCACGCAAGACGAAGCGTTGGCGCTGCCAGAGCGCCATTTAGGGCTCGTGCCGTCGGTGGAGCGCGGCGAACTGGATTCGTTTTTTGCCGAACTGGGGAGAAAGGTGGCGCGCACGATCGATTGGGAGACGCTTCTTTCGATTGCAGAAGCGCCAGCCCTTTGTTCTCCGGCGCCGCTCATTCGCCCTTCGCGGCCGTATCGCGTGCGCGTGGCGGTTGCCAAAGATGCCGCCTTTCATTTTTACTATCCGGAGAATCTGGAGATGCTTTCTGCCTGCGGCGCGGAGCTTGTCTACTTTTCTCCGCTCGCCGGCGAGCCGCTTCCGGATGGGGTGAACGGATTGTATATCGGCGGCGGCTTCCCGGAGGAATTTGCCGCTGAGCTGGCGCGGCAGACGGCGGCGAAACAGTCGATCCGGGCGGCGATTGAATCCGGTTTGCCGACGCTGGCTGAGTGCGGCGGATTTATGTTTCTCACCGAACAGCTTGTGACGACGAGCGGGGAGGCGTACGACATGGTCGGCGTCATTCCGGGGAAGGTCGTGATGAAGACGAAGCTCGCGGCGCTTGGCTATCGCGAAGTGCGCGGGCGGAAAGGGAATTTTCTATTGCCGGAAGGAGAAACAGCGCGCGGACATGAATTCCATTATTCGGTGTACGAACCGCGGAGCGAGACGCCGTTTGCTTATGACACGAGCGGCCGGAAAGGAACAAAGCCGGACGGTTGTCTAGTGCACCGGCTTGTCGCCGGCTACGTTCATTTCCATTTCACGTCCGCCCCGGCGATGGCCGAACGGTGGCTTGCCGAATGCGAGCGGGTGAAACGCGATGGCTAGAGCGCTGCCGATCATGTTTCAAGGCACCCATTCCGATGCCGGCAAAAGCGTCATCGCAACCGCCTTTTGCCGCATGTTCGCCCAAGACGGCTGGAAGACGGCGCCGTTTAAGTCGCAAAACATGTCGTTAAACTCATATGTAACGCCGGACGGGAAAGAAATCGGCCGGGCGCAAGGCATTCAGGCCGAAGCAGCCGGAGTGGCGGCGCGCGCCGAGATGAATCCGATTTTGATTAAGCCAAGCCGCGAGCATGAATCGCAAATCGTTGTGCTTGGCAAACCGTACGGCAATATGCAGGCGTTCGCTTACCGGAACGAGTTTTTCCACCAAGGGTTGGCTGTCATCCGTCAGTCGCTCGAAACGTTGATGAATGAGTATGACCGGATTGTCATTGAAGGAGCGGGAAGCCCGGCGGAAGTAAACTTAAACGACCGCGAGCTCGTCAACATGCGCATCGCCCGCCTCGCCAACGCTCCGGTCGTGTTGATCGGCGATATTGAGCGGGGCGGGGTGTTCGCGAGCCTCGTTGGAACGCTGTGGCTGCTTGAGCCTGAGGACCGAAAGCGGGTCATTGGGGTCATCATTAACAAGTTTCGCGGCGATGTGGCGCTGCTTAAGCCGGGGCTTGATTGGTTTGAGCAGCACACCGGCGTGCCGGTGCTTGGCGTCGTTCCCTATTTGCCTGATTTGGCGATCGATGCTGAAGATTCGCTGTCGCTTGAGCGGTTTGCTTCATCTGTCGGGGGAGAGGAAGCGATTGATGTCGTGGTCATCCGCTGTCCGAAAATCGCCAATTTCACCGACATCGACCCGTTTTTGGCAGAACCGGACTGCCGCGTCCGGTTGGTCACGCACGCCGATGAGCTTGGCGCGCCGGATGTAATCGTGCTTCCCGGCAGCAAAAACACGATCGAAGACTTGATTTATATGAAGAAAAGAGGACTCGCTTCCCGCATTGTGTCGCTTGTCAATGAAGGAAAAGCGAGAGTCGTCGGCTTATGCGGCGGCTATCAAATGCTTGGCGCCGTCATCCGCGATCCGTATGGAGTCGAGACGCCGCTCCCGGAAGTAAAAGGGCTTGGTTTGCTGCCGATTGAAACGACGCTTGAGCGGACGAAAATCACGATCCGTACGGAAGGGATGCTTACGTGGGCGGGCGAGCGGTTTTCGGTGCAAGGATACGAGATTCATATGGGCCGCTCGGCGCCGCTTCCTGGCTATGCGCCGCTTATTGAGGCGGACGGCCGCCATGAAGGGGCGAAGCACAGTGATGAGCGGGTGCTGGGCACGTACATGCACGATTTGTTTCATAACGATGCGTTCCGCACCGCGTTTTTCAACAGCATTCGCCGCCAAAAAGGAATCGCCCCTTCTGGCGTCCGACCCTTTCGCTCGCTCAAAGAAAAGGCGTTCGACCGGCTTGCCGCTCATGTCCGCCAGCACGTGGCGGTCGAGCGGATCGAACAGATGATGCGTCAATT
The DNA here is from genome assembly GCF_030414215.1 of Geobacillus zalihae. NCBI lineage: Bacteria > Bacillati > Bacillota > Bacilli > Caryophanales > Anoxybacillaceae > Geobacillus > Geobacillus zalihae. Next base: position 1,765,422 of record NZ_CP129217.1, on the reverse strand, counting down.
TGGCTGTCGCGATCACAGTTGAAGTCCAACAACGGGAAGACACCAAGGCAATGGGCGTTGATTTGGGACTTCGTTATATCGCCGTTGTCAGCATTGGAACGAAATCGTTGTTTTTCAAGGGTAGCCAATGCGCTTTCATTCGCCGACGATATGCGGCTTTGCGGCGAACGTTGGGCAAAGCGAAGAAGTTCCATATGATTCGCAAAATCGGCCGTAAAGAGTCCCGCTGGATGAAGGATCGAAACCATAAAATCAGCCGTCAACTCGTCCGTTTTGCCCTCGCCAACGGTGTTGGCGTGATTCGGATGGAAGCGTTGACAGGGATTCGGAAGCGGGCAACATCGTCCAAAGAAGCAGGACGAAGCCTTCATTCTTGGTCGTTTCATCAACTGCAAACGATGATTGCCTATAAAGCGGAAATGGCGGGCATTCGGGTGGAGTGGGTGAAGCCGACCTATACAAGCCAAACATGCCGATGCGGGCATCGGGAGAAAGCGAACCGAAACGGCACCCGCTTCCGATGCCAAAAGTGCGGATATGCGATTCATGCCGATCTGAATGGCGCGATCAACATCGCCAAAGCGATTTCGGGCTTCGCCGCCGAACCTAGCGCACTGGTCACAGGTGCGCCGCCCATTGGGGTACATCCTAACCCGATGGGACGGGGTGATGACACACCCCTAAGCTTGGGCGTTGTCCGAACCAGAAATGGATGAGGGCGCAAACGACCCAAGAATCCCACGCCCTTTAGGCGTGTGGAGTGTCAACGAATGATTGGCTCGGTTGTTGGGTTGTGAATCCCAAAGTGTAAAGCAGGTGGTGTTCGGCCTTCCTCTGCGCTAAAGCGTGACGGGGAAAGCTGCTTTTTCGCCCCTCAATCATAGACGAGAAAGGAGGAAGCGCCTATTCCCGCTTGATGGGGATATGGTGCGCCCATGATGAATGTTTCCATCCCACCGATCCACCGTGAAATGGTTGAACAAGCGCGTGCCTATATCGATCAATTGACCAAACCGCCCGGCAGCCTCGGCCGTCTTGAAGAAGTGGCGGCAACGCTTGCCGGCATGACCGGGGAGCTGCTTCCACGCGTCACTCCGCCCGGAGTGCTCGTGTTTGCGGCCGATCATGGCGTCACGGAAGAAGGGGTGTCTGCCTATCCGGCCGAAGTGACGGCGCAAATGGTGTACAACTTTGCCAACGGCGGAGCGGCGATCAACGCCTTCAGCCGGCAAATCGGCGCGTTGCTTCAGGTGATTGATGTCGGTGTCGCCGTGCCGATTGCTGATGAGCGCGTCATTCAGAAAAAGGTGCGCCCGGGAACGAACAATTTCGCGGAAACGGAAGCGATGACGCCGTCCGAGGCCGAACAGGCGCTTCATGTCGGTTACGAACAGGCGGCGTCCATCATTGAACAAGGCGTCCGCACGCTCATTGTCGGCGAAATGGGCATCGGCAATACGACCGCCGCGAGCGCCTTATTGGCCACGTTGACCGATGAGCCGCTTGAGCGCATCGTTGGCAAAGGAAGCGGCATTAAGGAGGAAATGCTTGCCCATAAACAGGACGTGATCCGACGGGCGCTCTTGCTTCATCGACCGGATCCGGCGAAGCCGCTTGAATGGCTTTCGCAAATCGGCGGGTTGGAGATCGCTGCTATGGCCGGGGCGATGCTGGCAGCCGCCGAACGGCGCATCCCGATTTTGCTTGACGGTTTTATTTGCACGGTGGCTGCCCTTGTGGCCCGCCAGTTTGCCGTGAACGTCACAGACTATATGATTGCCGGCCATCGTTCGCAAGAGCCGGGGCACAGTATAGCCCTTCGTTTGCTAGAGAAGGAGCCGCTTTTGGATCTCGGCATGCGCCTTGGCGAAGGAAGCGGCGCGGCGGTAGCGTTTCCGCTCTTGATTTCAGCAACGGCGATGGTGAACGAAATGGCGACGTTCGCCTCGGCGGGCATTTCCACAGCCAATGCAAAAGGGGAGAAGGGGCGATGACTGTCGGCAAAGTGTATTTAGTCGGCGCTGGGCCGGGGGATGAAAAGCTCATCACGGTTTACGGCCGCGAATGCCTAGAACGGGCGGATGTCATTATTTACGACCGGCTCATCAACCGTAAGCTGCTGCGCTACGCGAAGCCGGACGCTGAGCTTCTTTACTGCGGCAAAGAGCCGGGAAAACATGACACGGTTCAAGAACAAATTCATGAGCTGCTCGTTTGGCATGCGCAACAAGGAAAAACGGTCGTCCGCTTAAAAGGCGGCGATCCGTGCATTTTTGGCCGCGTTGGTGAAGAGGCGGAAGTGTTGGCGAAAGCCGGAATTCCGTTTGAAATCGTTCCAGGGGTGACATCCGGCATTGCTGTGCCGGCGTACGCCGGCATTCCGGTCACCCACCGTGATTACGCCGCCTCGGTGGCGATGGTCAGCGGGCATCGGAGTGAGCGGATCGATTGGGAGGCGCTGACTCGAGGATGCGATACGATCATTGTCTACATGGGAGCGGCCAATTTGCCGGATATTTGCGGCCGGTTGATGGCGGCCGGAAAGCCGTCGGATACGCCGGCGGCCATCATTGAATGGGGGACGACCGAGCGGCAGCGCACGGTGGCGGCGACGCTTTCGACGCTGTCAGACGAGGCGGAACAGGCGGGCATTTCCCATCCTGCCATCATCATCATCGGCGATGTCGTTCGTCTGCGTGAGACGCTCCAATGGTTTCCGGAGCGGCAAGGGGGCGTGGTCGATGCCGACGCCTCGTCATAGCGGGCGTGTCATCGTTTATACGGGCGACGGAAAAGGAAAAACGACGGCCGCATTGGGGCTTGCCCTGCGTGCCGTCGGCCGGGGAATGAACGTCGCGATTTTGCAGTTTGTGAAATCGCCGGAACGGACATACGGCGAGCAGTTGGCCCTAGAGCGTCTTGGCGTCGACGTCCGTCAGCTCGGCGCCGGCTTCACATGGACGAAAACGCCGGACATCCACCGCGAAGCATTGAAGCGTGCCTGGGCGGTGGCCAAAGAATATGTGTATTCCGGACGGTATGACATGATTGTGCTCGATGAACTGAACAATGTGTTGGCCATTGACCGCTTTCCCGTTGAAGATATCGTATCAGTCGGCGAGGTGCTCGAGCTGATCCGCACGCGCCCGCCGTCGCTCCATCTTGTCATCACGGGGCGCGCGGCGCGCCCGGAGCTGATGGCGGCTGCCGATATCGTGACGGAAATGAAGCTCATCAAGCATGACTATGAACAAGGAAGAACCGCGATGAAAGGGATTGAATTTTAGAAGCAAAAAGAGGCTGTCTCAAAAGGTTGGTTTTCTTTCGATAAAGTACAATATATGGTTTTCGGACAGCATTTTGCGCGTATATATACAGTAATAAGCAAAGGGGCTGACCCAAAAGGGTAATTTTCTTTAACAAAACACAACATATTGTTTCTTAATGATTGTTTTATACCTATATACGGTAATGAGAAAGGGTGTCTCGATCCTTTTGGGACACCCTCTTCTTTTTGTGGGTTAGGCATTTTCATCGGTTTTGTCATTTTGGATTTTGTTTTGCCGCCGTCCTTTGCTGTTATCGCCGGAAACCGGGCCGCGAAGCAAGGCCATCGGATCTTGCGTTGGCGCGTTTTGATTGCGGCTGCCGTTGTTTGGGCGTTTCGTCATGAGCTCCACCTCCTTTGGCTGCTGTTGTCATACGTTTAGCATGGACGATGCCTTCATTCCTATGCATGGTTGTCTACAGCCCAGCATAAAAAAGCGGGAAGCGTTCGTGTTCCCGCTTTCCCGCTGCAAGCCGGCCGGATGCTGGCAAACACGGCGGCCGGATGAAGGCAATCAGTGATTTCGGTTAGTAGGCATATCCGCCCAAGCAGGCACATCCAACAATAATCAACAAAATAAACAGAACGACAATCAACGCAAAGCTGTTTCCATGCCAAGCGCCCATCATGTTCACCTCCTGGTGGAATCTATCGTATTGTATGTCAAAAAAACGAAAAGAACAGGGCGATTGTCGAAACACGAAAACAATCGGCCAAAATGAGAAAAACGCCTTGCATATGTTTCAGCAAGGCGTTTTTTCGGGATGGTTCAACATGATTGCATATATTGATTTCATTCCCATTCATAAGGCGTTTCTTGATACACGTAATAGTTCAGCCAGTTGACAAACAGCAAGTTGGCATGCGAGCGCCATGTGTTCAGCGGTGGCTGGCTTGGGTCATCATTGGGAAAGTATGATTCCGGGATGTGAATCGGCAGCCCTTTCGCCAAGTCGCGTTCATATTCTTCTTTGAGCGTTGTCGCATCATATTCTGGATGGCCCGTTAAGAAAATGCGGCGCCCGTCGTTCGATGCGACGAGGCAAACGCCGGCTTTGTCAGACATGGACAAAATGGTGAGATCCGGCACTTTTTCGATGTCTTCGCGCTTGACGTCTGTATGGCGGGAGTGCGGCATGCGGAACACATCGTCAAAACCGCGCAATAGTTTTACGTTTTTCACTTCCACCGTATGGTTGAACACACCGAAGCATTTTTCCGGCAATGGGTATTTCGGAATGCCGTAGTGATAGTATAAGCCAGCTTGTGCCCCCCAACAAATGTGCAACGTTGACGTGACGTTCGTTTTCGTCCATTCCATAATTTCCGTCAATTCTCCCCAATAGTTGACCTCTTCAAACGGCATTTGCTCGACCGGCGCTCCGGTGATGATCATCCCGTCGAACTTGCGATGGCGAATGTGCGGGAAAATCGTGTAAAATTGTTCTAAATGATGTTTGCTTGTCGTTTTCGGCTCATGGGTCGCCGGGCGCAAAAAGGTGACGTTCACTTGCAGCGGCGAGTTGCCAAGCAGCCGCAGCAACTGTGTCTCTGCTTTTTCTTTTTCGGGCATCAAGTTTAAAATGATGATGTTGAGCGGACGGATGTCTTGCGAATACGCCCGTTCTTCGTCCATCACGAAAATGTTTTCTTGTTCGAGTATTTCTTTCGCCGGCAAGTCTTTTGGAATGTTGATTGGCAATGGTGTCCCCTCCGTTTCTGTCTCGTTACTAAATACCTTAATTATAAAAACTTTGTCAACATTCTTCAATTGATTTTTTGAACCTTAAAACAGCTTGTGAACAAAAAGGGGGAATCCCGATTGGATCCGACCGCCTTTGACAATTTAAAAACGGTGTTGGAAGGAGCGATATATGACGCGGACTTGCAAGGGCGCATTGCCGTGGTCGATCGCCGCGACCTTGTCGATTTGGCTCGTTTGTTCCGGGAGTACGCCATTTCATTTCGGCTGAATGATGCGCCCGATCCGCTCGTCGTCTGCACCGCGCGGCTTTCGCTTGATTTTGCTGAGCTGGTCAATGAGCGGCTCTATCACGACCGGGCCGGCTGCCGGCTCGCTCTTCTGTTTACCCTTCCGGTTCGCCGCTCGTCCGTTTGTGCGCTCATTGAAGGAACGCTGCGGACGATTTGGGGCAAGGAGCGAATCATCCGGCAAACGCTCCGCTTTCCGTTTCCGCATGAACACGGCCCGTATGAAAATGAAGCCGTGGTCGAATTTGCACGCCTCATTTATGAGGAAAACGCCGCCGATTTGCCGGAGATGGTGCCGTATATGGTTTCATCACTTGAACAATTGCAGCTGTTCGCCGGGCAGTAGTGGCGCAAAAAGTGGAAACAAACGGTGAAATCCGCTATGATAGGGATGAGGTGAAAAATCATGAGTGTATATGAATTCAGCGCCAAAACCATTCGCGGAGAGGAACAACCGCTTTCCGTCTATCGAGGCAACGTGCTGTTGATTGTCAACACGGCGAGCCGATGCGGATTTACCCCGCAGTATAAAGAACTGCAGGAGCTGTATGACGAATATCGCGATCGCGGGTTTGTTGTGCTCGGCTTTCCGTGCAACCAGTTCGGCGGCCAAGAGCCGGGGACGGAAGAGGAAATTGAGCAATTTTGCCAGTTGAATTACGGTGTGACGTTCCCGCTGTTTGCGAAAGTGGATGTGAATGGCGATAACGCCCATCCGCTGTTTCAATATTTGAAAGAAGAGGCGCCGGGGGCATTGGGAACAAAGGCGATCAAATGGAATTTCACGAAGTTTTTAGTCGACCGCAACGGCAAGGTTGTTGCTCGTTTCGCACCGCAAACAAAGCCAAGCGAGCTGAGAAAGGAAATTGAAAAGCTGCTGTAAGGCAAGGAGGGGTAACGCTTGCGCATTCAAGCGATTGAGCCGACGCCAAGCCCGAACACGATGAAAATATTGCTTGATGAAGAATTGCCTTCCGGCACGCGCCATAACTACAAACCGGACAACATTGGCGAAGCGCCGCCGCTTATTCAAGCATTGATGCGCATTGACGGAGTGAAAGGCATTTACCATGTCGCTGATTTTTTGGCTATTGAACGCCATCCGAAATACGACTGGCGCGACATTTTGGCGAAAGTGCGCGAAGTGTTCGGCGAGAAAGTGGATGACGGCGCCGAGACAAAGCCGAAAGGAAACGAACATTTCGGCGAAGTGAAAGTGTTCGTGCAAATGCTGTACGGTCTGCCGATGCAAGTGAAGCTTGTCGATGGGGAGCGCGAACACCGCGTCGGGTTGCCGAAACCGTTTATGGACGCGGTCATTGAGGCGCAAAAATACGCAGGAAATGTTGTGCTTGAGCGCAAATGGGTCGAAAAAGGAGTGCGCTACGGCACGTTTGAGGAAATCGGCCGCGAAATAGTCGATGAGCTGTCGGCAGCCTATCCGCCCGAGCGGCTGGAGCGGATCGTCAACATGTTCCGCCGCGGCGAGCAGGAAAAAACGGTGCAAAAGCGTCCAAGCCTCAAAGTGACGAGCGAGATGCTCGATGACCCGGATTGGCGCAAACGGTATGCCGCGCTCGAACAGATGGCCGAGCCGACCGAGGACGATATCCCGGTGTTGGCCAAGGCGCTCAAGGATGAAAAAATGGCGATTCGCCGCCTGGCGACGGCGTATCTCGGCATGATCGGCGGCAAAAAGGTGCTTCCGTATTTGTATGAAGCGTTAAAAGATCCTGCTGTCGCTGTCCGCCGCACCGCCGGCGACTGTTTGTCCGACATCGGCGATCCGGAGGCCATTCCGGCCATGATCGAAGCGCTAAAGGACGAAAGCAAGCTCGTCCGTTGGCGCGCGGCCATGTTTTTGTACGAAGTCGGCGACGAATCGGCGCTGCCGGCGTTGAAAGCGGCGGAAAACGATCCGGAGTTTGAAGTGAGCTTGCAAGTGAAAATGGCCATTGAACGGATCGAAGGCGGCGAAGAAGCGAAAGGGTCTGTGTGGAAGCAAATGACGGAGAGCCGGAAGAAAGAAAACGAAACAGAACAGTAAACCAGGCGCGCCCATCGGTGCGCCTGTTTTTATGATCGAAAAGAGTACGGCTGTTACGTCGTCACAGTAGTGTTGGAGCTTGGAGCGAATTGGACAATTTCGAGCACAACCGGGGTGTTAGCTGGAATCGAGCCGCTTCCGGTCGGGACGGTAATGGACAGTGACCCGACGCCGGTAGCTCCTGGGGTGTACGTCGATATCCCTTCCATTTGCAAAACGCCGTTAATGTACACGTTAAAGTAGCTATTGTTAGTTGCCAATGCTGGCAGCTGTGTCGCTTGGCTGCCGTCGTCTTGCAAAAAGCTGGCTGCGTCGATCGTTAAGGTTGCTCCTTCTGCTGTTTCAGCTGTTGTGATGTAAAAAAATCTTGCGACGTCTGGTGCAACCTCTGTCGTGGTAGTAGCGGCGACAAACAATTTAATTAATTGCAAAGCCATACAATCTCCCCTTCTCCATTTTGTGTTTAACATGCTGTGGCCCCGAAGCTGAGCCAATTATCATCCGTTCTTTTTAGTATCTGGAACTCTGTTGGCAATCAGCCGGTGCCATAGGTTCATTTTATTGTATGGATTAATTACAGAGGATGGCTCGGCGATTGCCGTAATGGGAGAAAAATGATGTTTTTGCCCTGCTATACCAGCCTGTTTTACCAGTGAATTTGAATTATGAAACAAACATTTTAAACGAATTTGGTCGTTTTATGATCCTGTTATAATAGACGGAATTAAGTGGAATATAGTGATTTTTTACTACCGTTCATTAACCTGCCATTTTGTTTGCTATTCACTTTGAAGATGGGAGGTGAATATACTAATGCAAAATATCTTGCGGAGTGAAATGATCACGAAACAATATGGTGTGTTTGGGTGAGCAAACGAATGAAACGGACATCTTCAACAGCAAAACATGTGATTGCTGCTTCCAAAGTATACGATTGGACCCATGCTGTACTGACCATTCCCCTCCGTGTGGCGCTCCACTTCCCTCCGCGTGTCTTGCAGGCGGAAACGTACCAGTATAACACCATATCAGACGGAGTGAAAACCGTCTATACAGACGGCGATGAACTGAGAGAGTACGGCGACCGCGGTATTTTAGATCCGAAACATGTATCATGGATCAACTTGTTTATTAATGGGGTGCTGCAACCGGAAAAACTGTATGAGGTGGAAAAGGGGAAACTGACGTTGAAAACAGCCGAGCCGCCGCCAAAAGGTGCGCCGATTATTCTTCAATTTATTACCATTAAAATGGGCTTCTAAATTTTTTGCCCCTCCAGCTGCGGATTTGGTTCTTAGAAAAGAGTGTTTTCAACAATGGTGAAGCCTTGGAGAGAGCTCCAAGGCTTGGCTCGTCATCCCCTGAAATATTGTTCGATAAAATCTTTAACAAGAGGAGAGAGTTCGTTTGGCAATTCATGAAAAGGGAAGAATTTCACTTCCAGCGATTCTTCCCCGTCTTCTTTCAGTTCTCCACCGCGGATATCACGGGTGAGATAAACAACAGTGACTGGGTAATATTGATCTCCATTAGGCAGCCGAACAAAATATTTTTTTCCAGAAAACACATCGACTAGTTCCAGTTTGCCGATTTCCAGCCCTGTTTCTTCCCACACTTCCCGCCGGGCTGCTTCTTCTGCGGACTCCCCCAACTCCAACAAACCGCCGGGCAGTCCCCATAAGCCGTCGCGGCGTTTCTGCAATAAAATCCGCCCGCATTCATCGGTGACAGCGACCCCGGCTCCCGCCAAGATGATCGGCCGGGTTCCAATGATTTTTCGCAGTTCTTCAATGTATCCCATGTGCACGCTCCTTTCATGGCCATCGATGGCATAGTATATGTTTGGTCGCTGACAATGGCCGCGGCGGTTGATAGAAAGCGAAACGAAATCGCTCGTTTGATGGCGGCCAAACGGGTGCGTTTAGCCCCGTTTGTTCTGAATGATGCCGTTTAGAGACATGCGGCCGTGGACGGTTCTCTTCATTGATTTTTCAAACGAAAATATAGTATGCTGATAGCGCAGCGATGATGAATGTGGAGGGATGAGGGCAATGTCAATGGCTTACGAAGACTATATGCGCCAACTCGTGCAGCCGATGCGGGATGAACTCGTCCGCGCCGGCTTTCGCGAATTGCGCACGAGCGAAGAAGTCGAGCAGTTTATGGAACAAGTGGAAGGAACGACGTTTGTCTTTGTCAACTCAGTGTGCGGCTGCGCCGCTGGATTGGCGCGCCCCGCGGCGACGCAGGCGGTGCTTAGGAGCGAGAAAAAGCCGGATCATCTCGTGACGGTATTCGCCGGCCAAGACAAAGAAGCGACGGCGAAAATGCGCGAGTACTTTGTCGGCTATGCGCCGTCCTCGCCGTCGATGGCGCTTTTAAAAGGAAAAGAAGTTGTTCATTTTATCCCGCGCGAAGACATCGAGTTTCACTCGATGGAGGACGTGATGGAAAATATTTTGGCTGCGTTTGACAAATATTGCGGTTGATGCCCAACGCCTTCCCCGGCCTTGCATACCGCTGCCGGCGCCGGGGAACGATAAGGGCGGAGGTGATCGGCGTGCCGAAGCGGAAAAAAGACCGTTCGAAAACGGGCGTCAGCGCCCCAGATGTTCGAGGGCAAGGCACGACGGAGACGGAGACAGGCGCCTTCGAGCTTGACTCTGCCCGCAAAAAAACAAAAATCGATTAAAAAGGAGCTCCCGATGCGGGGCTCCTTTTGTCGTTTTCATGCGCAAACTCCCTTCGCATCCAACAGAATGCCAAGGGAGCTGGATGGATCGCCAAGAGCGTTTAGGCGTTGGCGATACAACTATAAATAAAGTAAAGCAATGTAATGAGGCTGGCCGCAAAAAAGATCGTGTTCATGTTTCATTTTTCCCGCCTTTCTGTCTATATTTTCACTGAGAATCTATGATACACTATTCATGTGAACTACCCCCACTTCGCTTTGCTTGAAGTGGGAGCTTCTCAGTTCCACGACGAAAGCATTCTTTCGTCTCCCTGAGCGTGACTTCGGGTCGTCCCAACCCTAGGCATCCGACGATTCGGAGTTCTTTCGCGCCTTGGATATTTTACGCATGGAAGGCTTTGCTTGGTTTTCGCATTGGATATTCTCCATGCAACCCCCTATATCCAGTTCACAAAGAACATGATATACCTTGATTTTATCATGTGTTTTGGCTGACGCCAACCGACATCCATTTGCCGCTGATCGCTGGGCTGCGACCTTCACGCGGTTGAAGCGGGTGTCTTCTTTCGGAACTATGATAAAAGTATATACCAACAAAAGCAAAAAGAAAATGCAGTTTTGGTCTTGTCAAGGGAGAGGAAGACGAAATGAAAAAAGCGAAACGAATGAACGCGTTTTCGGCATCGATTTTCGCCGAGTTGACGGCGTATCGTCAAAAGCAGCGCCACCTTCATGACGAGTGGATCGACTTGAGCGTTGGCAGCCCGGATTTGCCCCCGGCGCCGTTTGTGCGTGAGGCGATCGCCCGCTACGCCAACGAGCCGAATGCGTACGGCTACACATTAAAGGGCATTCGCGAGTTTCATGAAGCGGTCGCCGATTATTATCGGACGGCGCATGGCGTCGTGCTCGATCCAGAGACGGAAGTGACGTACGTCATCGGGTCACAAGACGGGCTCGTTCATTTGCCGATGGTGTTCGCTGACCGGGGGGATGTCATTTTATTGCCGGATCCCGGGTACCCGGCGTATGCGGCGGGGGTGGCGATGGCGGAAGCGATGCCGTATTTTCTGCCGCTGAGGGAGGAAAACCGCTTTTTGCCGGATTTGCGTGCGATCCCGGAGGACATCGCCAAACGGACGACGATCATGTTTATCAACTTCCCTGGAAATCCGGTTCCAGCTGTAGCGACAGAATCATTTTATCGCGAAGTGGTCGAGTTTGCGAAGCGGTACGATATCCTCGTTGTTTCCGATTTTGCTTACGGCGAGCTGTATTATGACGGAAACAAACCGGTGAGTTTTCTTTCTGTTCCAGGCGCAAAGGACGTTGGCGTGGAGATCAATTCGTTGTCAAAAAGCTACAACATGGCCGGCTGCCGGGTCGGCTACTTGTGCGGAAATGCCGAGGTGATTCGTGCGTTTGCCGAGTTCAAGTCCAATTTGGATTACGGAATTTTTTGGCCGCTGCAAAAAGCGGCCGCGGAAGTGCTCCGCCATGGCGCCGGCTTTTGCGCCCAGAGCCGCATGATGTATCAGGCGCGCCGCGATGTGCTCGTGGATGGACTCGCTGACATCGGTTGGACGGTTGACCGTCCGCAAGCCGGCATGTTCGTGTGGGCGAAAATTCCGGACGGATGGACGTCGCTTTCGTTTGCGAAGGCGCTCATCGACCAAGCCGGCGTCGTTGTGACGCCTGGGCACGCGTTTGGGCCGAGCGGCGAAGGGTATGTGCGCATCGCCCTTGTCCAGCCGGAAGAAGTGTTGCGCCGGGCGGTCGCCAAATTAAAAGCGACCGGCTTGTTCGCGTCTTTGGCCGCTGACGGCGGTAGCGGGAGGTGAAGGCGATGAAGCTGCCGTCTTGGCTTCGAAAAACGCTTGTTGCCGCCATTACCGTCTGCACGTTTGGACTCGTCACACCGCCCGCTTCGCTGCTCGCGGCCAAAGAGCCGCCGTCAGATGATGCATCGTCTTCCGACTGGCAGCACAGTCCAACAAGTCGTGCCGAGGAAGCGGTTTCGTTGACGCGAGCTCAATTCATTGAGCGGACGATGGAAAAGGCCGTTGCCCAGTCCCATGAAAAATTCGGCCGCAAAATCGCTCCGGTCATTGAAGATGAGTTTCGCGCCGTCATTTTGCCGCGCATGGAAGAAGTGATCGCCGAGCTTGCCGATCGTTATCCGGAAGAGGAGCTCCGCTATTTGGCTGTTTCGGAAAATCCGTCCGGCGGGCAAGGGGAGCGCATTTTTCATTTGTATCGGGCGGATACGGGAGAGGATTTGATCCGCTTTCACGTCCGCCGCGAGCATCCGCCGCAAGACGGATATTGGTTTCAGTTTCACTATCATACATGCGATGATGGGTTTCAAGCCCATCATGAACTCGGGAAAATCTACTGGTCAAAAAATACGCCGCCGAACTGGCGTACATAATCGCCTGCGGTTCTTTCCTGATTTTGCGCGTTTTTTCCCGCTTCGTTCTATGATATGATTTTCATAGATTGAAAGAAGCGGGGGAACCACGATGAAACGGCTGTTCACTAGTTTGTTGGCGGCGCTGTTCGCCATTCCGCTTCTGTCGTTCTCGCCGTATCCGGCTGCCCATGGCGTGCTGCTTGAAGAAAGCAGCCTTGGCCTTAGGGGTGTTCCGTCTCATGATGTGCTTGGCCGCATCATCATCGTGCCGGAGACGGAGTTTTCCGCCTCTGAAGCGAATGAAATGATCCGGACGCTCGCCCACATTGATCGCACGATTTTAGAGCAGGCGGCGGACCACCATATTTACATCCAACTGTTGACCGGCCCGATCACCGATGAGCCGACGGCCCGCCATTTGCGCGGAAAAACGCCGCGCGGTTATATGCCGGGTTCGAAAACATGGGATGACGTGCCGGGCATCGGCGGGGCGCATTTAGTGCTTGTCCGCCTCGGCCATAGCGAAAAAGGAAAAGGGCATGGCTCGGTCAATTTGGAGCTGCATGAGTTTGCTCATTCGCTCGATTACATCGTATTTGACCGCATTCATGAAACGGACGAATTTCAAGCGATTTGGCGGGAGGAGGCGCCGCGGCTCTTTCCTGGCGAATATTATTTTTTGACTTATCCGGAAGAGTATTTTGCTGAGTCGTTTGCCTATTATTATGCAAGCGACAAGACGCGGCAAACGTTGCGGGCGGCAGCGCCGAGAACATATGCGTTGATCCGTGGATTGGCGGAACGGGCCTCGTAAAAGGCTCGTTTTTTTATGGACAAGTGGTTCACCATGCGTTGCTTTATGGTATGATAGAGCGTGAGGTGAGAACATTGCGGCAATATTTGCAGCTTTTGGAGGATATTTTGGAAAACGGCGTCGAAAAAGAAGACCGCACGGGCGTCGGCACGCTGTCGGTGTTCGGCCGCCAGCTCCGCTTCAACTTGCAAGATGGATTTCCGCTCGTGACAACGAAAAAATTGCATATCCGCTCCATCATTTATGAACTGCTTTGGTTTTTAAAAGGCGATACGAACGTCCGCTATTTGCAGGAGAATGGCGTGACGATTTGGGACGAGTGGGCGGACGAAAACGGCGATCTCGGCCCGATTTACGGCGCGCAATGGCGCTCATGGAAAGGGGCGGACGGGAAAACAATCGACCAGATCGCGTGGGTCGTCGAGGAGATCAAACGAAATCCGAATTCACGCCGGCTGCTTGTGAGCGCTTGGAACGTAGCGGAATTGGACGAGATGAAGCTGCCGCCGTGCCATTATGCCTTTCAGTTTTATGTTGCGAACGGTCGGTTGTCGTGCATGTGGCAGCAGCGCTCCGTTGATACGTTTTTAGGGCTGCCGTTTAACATTGCCAGCTACGCGTTGTTGACGCATATGATCGCCCAGCAGTGCGACCTCGATGTCGGCGAACTCATTTTCACCGGCGGCGACGTCCATTTGTACAAAAACCATCTCGAACAGGCGAAACTGCAGCTGACGCGCGAGCCGCGCCCGCTGCCGAAGCTCGTGATCAAACGGAAGCCGCCGTCCATTTTCGATTACGAATACGACGATTTTGAAATTGTCGGCTACAACCCGCATCCGACGATTAAAGCACCGGTGGCTGTGTAAAGGAGAGGACGCGATGATTTCGCACATTGTGGCAATGGATGAAAACCGGGTGATCGGCAAAGACAACCGCTTGCCTTGGCATTTGCCGGCCGATTTGGTGTATTTTAAACGGGTGACAATGGGCCATGCCATCGTGATGGGGCGCAAAACGTTTGAAGCGATCGGCCGGCCGCTTCCCGGCCGCGATAACGTCGTTGTCACGCGCAACCGCTCGTTTCGCCCGGAAGGCTGCCTTGTGCTTCATTCGCTCGAGGAAGTCAAGCAATGGATCGCATCGCGCGCTGATGAAGTGTTTATCATCGGCGGGGCCGAACTGTTTCGGGCGACGATGCCGATTGTCGACCGGCTGTATGTGACAAAAATTTTTGCTTCCTTCCCCGGCGATACGTTTTATCCGCCCATTTCTGACGATGAATGGGAAATCGTTTCCTATACGCCAGGAGGAAAAGATGAAAAGAATCCGTATGAACACGCCTTTATCATTTATGAGCGGAAAAAGGCGAAATAGATGGGACACGGGCATGGATATGCGTTTGTCGTTGGCGTACGAAACATTTGCGAAGACGCCCCCAAAAACGGGGCGTCTTTTTGTTTGAGATCGGAACATTTTGAAAACGTGTTTCTGCATAGAAGCGGGGCGAAAAAGGAACGATAATCAATAGAACCACAATGGAAATGGAGGAAGACGATGAAACATATCGTTCCGTTTGTCGTCAAGCTCGCTGCTTGGAGCGTCGTCTTGTTTTCGATGTTTACGATCTTCGATGCCCCGCTTTCCTTGATTTCACTCATGACGATCGTGACGGCGCTTGTTTCTTATATGATCGGCGATCTGTTCGTGTTGCCGCGCGTCGGCCATTTTGTCGCTGCCGCTCTTGACGTGCCGCTTTCCTTTTTGCTTATTTGGCCGGTCAGCTTTGCCCTCATTGCCCCGTCCGTCAACATGGCATACGGCGCGTTTTTCAGCTCCTTGGCGATCGGGGCGGTTGAAGCGTTTTTCCATTTGTATATGGAAAACCATGTGCACGAAGAAGCAAGAAGAGAAGAAGCGCACCGCTGGTATGATGAAGGAAGATGGGCGACGGAATTTGCCGAGGAAGAAGAGTTCAAAAAAGAGGACGACCGGGCATAGCGCCGGTCGTTTTTTCTGTCCGCTTGCGCATGAAGAAGTAGTTCGCCGTACATATGCTGCACAATTCGCCGTGTTGCCGTCTGGCAGGACGGCTAGGGAGAGGTTTCGAGCAGGAAGGATGACGCTCATCGGATGGCGTCAGGCCAAAAGCGTGAATCCGGCCGGCGGAAGCGTCCAGTATCCGGTAAAGCGGGGCCATCGCGATGTTCACGAGCCCGCTTCCCTTCATCCTCATAAAACTTTTCGAAAATTCCCTTTTCTTTTTGCGAATTTGTGATATAATCTACAAATCAAAGACAACTTAGAAAAGAAAGGGAACGAGAACATGGAACAACAGCTGAAACGGAAGCAAGGGGCAGTATACGTCGAGGACATTTTGATCGCGTATCATACGCTGAAGGATGTTGTTTTCCATACGCCGCTGCAAAAAAATCCGCTGTTATCCGAACGCTACGAGTGCAATGTCTACTTAAAGCGCGAGGATTTGCAAGTCGTGCGTTCGTTTAAGCTGCGCGGGGCGTACAACCGGATGAAGCATTTAACCGATGAGGAGCGGAGAAACGGGGTGGTATGCGCCAGCGCCGGCAACCATGCCCAAGGGGTGGCCTATTCATGCCGGGCGCTTGGCGTGCATGGGAAAATTTATATGCCGGCGACGACGCCTCGGCAAAAAGTGTCGCAAGTGCAGCTGTTTGGCAAAGACATGGTCGAGATCGTGCTTGTCGGCGACACGTTTGACGATTCCTACAACGAAGCGGTGAAGTGCGCCGAGGCGGAAGGGCGGACGTTCATCCATCCGTTTGATGATGAATACGTCATCGCCGGACAGGGGACGATTGGCGTCGAGGTGCTCAACGACTGCGATGAACCGATCGACTTTTTGTTCGCCAGCATCGGCGGCGGAGGATTGATGGCCGGACTAGGGACGTATGTGAAAAGCATTTCTCCGTCCACCAAAGTCATCGGGGTTGAGCCGGCCGGCGCCCCATCGATGAAAGCGGCGCTCGAGCACGGACATGTGGTGACGCTCGATGAAATCGACAAGTTCGTTGACGGCGCTGCCGTCAAGACGGTCGGGGAAAAGACATTCGCCTTATGCCGCGGGGTGCTTGATGACATCGTCGTCGTTCCAGAAGGAAAAGTATGCACGACGATTTTGGAGCTGTACAACGAAAACGCCATTGTCGCTGAACCGGCAGGGGCGCTGCCGATCGCTGCGCTTGATTTTTACAAGGAACAAATCCGCGGCAAGACGGTCGTTTGCGTGGTGAGCGGCGGCAACAACGACATTGACCGGATGCAGGAAATCAAGGAGCGCTCGATGATTTACGAAGGACTGCAGCACTATTTCATCGTCAACTTCCCGCAGCGGGCTGGGGCGTTGCGTGAGTTTTTGGATGAAGTGCTTGGGCCGACGGATGACATCACCCGGTTTGAATACACGAAGAAAAACAACAAAGAAAGCGGACCGGCGCTTGTGGGCATCGAGCTGAAACGGCGCGAAGACTACGCGCCGCTCATCGAGCGGATGAAGAAAAAAGGCTTCCCGTTCCAAGAGGTCAACAAAGACCCGAACTTGTTCCATCTATTGATTTGACGAAAAAAGTCGGAACAAATTCGCCGCATTCCGACATACTTTTTCACCGGATTGGTGTATAATAAAAGTAAATCGGTGAAAAAGAGGATTGATATTTTGCTATTCAAAAGCCTCGAGTTCAAAAACGCATATGGACAGAAGGTCAAGATTATCGAAATTCCTGTATTGGAGGAAGAGAACACATACCGATTCATGATCCAACTGCGCTTGGAGGCGTTTATTGCAAAGGTGTACCGATCGAGAACGAGCCGTTCTGTGTATTCGTTCCGCGAACATTTGAAGAAAGTGCTGAAATGGCCTGTATATGAACAGATCTTTAAAGAAACGGCGTTAAAGCATAATGCATGACTGTTGTTGTTTTGCCCTTGGCGGCAAAACAACTTTTTTTTGGTGGGATTTTCGCCGGTTTCATTATATAATGGAAACGAGATCATCAGTATTAGGAGTGAACGAATGAAATCAATCAAAATTGTAACCGACTCAACGGTCGATGTGCCGGCGGCGGTGCTTGCCGAGCACGGCGTTGAAGTCGTTCCGCTTCATTTGACAGTGGATGGGGAGGCGTTTATCGACCGGGTGACGATCACCCCGGAACAATTTATGGCGAAAATGAAAGCGGCGCGCGAACTGCCGAAAAGTTCGCAGTCATCGGTGGGAGAATTTCTCGCCGTTTACGACCGGCTCGGAGCGGACGGCAGCGAGATTGTGTCGATCCATATGGCTGGCGAGCTGAGCGGTACGGTCCGTGCGGCTGAACATGCGGCCGCTTTGACAGAGGCAGCGGTCACCGTCGTGGATTCACAATTTATTTCCTGTGCGTTGGGGTTTCAAGTGCTCGAAGCAGCACGTTTGGCCAAGGCGGGCAGAAGCGTCGCCGATATCATCCGGCGGCTTGACGAAATACGCCGTTGCACGCGGCTGTATGTTGTGCTTGATACGCTTGAGCATTTGGTGAAAGGCGGCCGCATCGGCCGCGGCAAAGCGCTCATCGGTTCGCTTTTGCGTATTAAGCCGATCGCCGCTCTGGTTGACGGGCTGTATACGCCGGTTGCCCAGGTTCGCAGCTTTTCGCAAGCGGTGTCCCATTTGGCGGGCCGTCTTGTCGAGGAACAAGGGGCCAAACGGGTAGAGAAAATCGCCATCGCCCATGCCGATGCTCCTCGGTGGGCGGAGCGGCTCAAGGAAGCGGTGACAGACATCATCGGCTATTCGCCGATTGACATCGTTGAAACAACGCCGGTCATTTCCATTCACACCGGTCCCGGGGCGCTGGCGCTCATGTACTACGCCGAGGAAGCGCCGCTTGATGAATAAACGCCGTTATTGGCGGCATCAACATATTTTGGTCGAAAAGGAAGGACCTATCGATGTGGAAACGAATCGCACTTTTTCTCGTTGTTCTTTTGCTGGCGGCGTGCGGAAAAACGATTCCGGACGCCAAAAACTGGCCGGTTGAGGACTTTACGTTTGTCGATCAGTCTGGTCAGCCGTTTGGACTTCGCGACTTGAAAGGAAAAGTGTGGGTCGCCGATTTTATTTTTACAAATTGCGAAACGGTTTGTCCGCCGATGACGGCCCATATGGCCAAGCTAAAGCAAATGGCAAAGAAAGAAGGACTGGATGTCGAGTTTGTCTCCTTCAGCGTCGACCCGGAAGTCGACACGCCGGAAAAACTGGCGGCGTATGCGAAGCAATTTACAGATGATCTAGCAAACTGGCATTTGCTGACTGGATACAGCCCGGCCGAGATCAGCGAGTTGGCGCAAAAAAGCTTTAAAACGATCGTGCAAAAGCCGGCCAATGACGACCAAGTCGTGCATGGCACCAGTTTTTATTTGGTCGGGCCAGACGGAAAAGTGGTTCAGACGTACAGCGGCGTGCAAGATGTGCCATACGAAACAATTTTAGAGCATATCAAAATCGTGCAGTCGTCGCAATGAGGCAAAAACGGCTACCGCC
The DNA here is from genome assembly GCF_030414215.1 of Geobacillus zalihae. Lineage (NCBI taxonomy): Bacteria > Bacillati > Bacillota > Bacilli > Caryophanales > Anoxybacillaceae > Geobacillus > Geobacillus zalihae. Next base: position 1,746,579 of record NZ_CP129217.1, on the reverse strand, counting down.
TTTTTGCCTTCTTTTCGTCTTTCCCCTTGTTGCGGCAAAAGGCAGGTGTCAAACAATGAGACGGTGGGGATGGTTGTTGTGCTGCTGGCTGCTCGCCGGATGCGTGTCGCTTTCGGCGGGCGGAAAGCCGGAGCGCCCGCATGAAGCCGCCGTCAAGCAGACGGAAGCAAAGCCGCTTCCGAAAGATATACATTTGGTCGCTTTAGGCGATTCGTTGACGGAAGGAGTGGGGGACGGCGAAAGGAAAGGCGGGTATGTCGGCCGCCTTGTCCCGCTCCTTTCGGCAGAAGACGGGGTGCGGACAGTCACCGTAGCGAATTTCGGGAAACGCGGCCGGCGCATCGCTGAATTGGAACCAGTCATTCACGCCCATCAAGCGGAGCTCGGGCGGGCTGATATGATCTTGATCACCATTGGCGGCAACGATGTGATGAATGTCGTCCGCTCGCACTTTTTAGACTTGTCGCGCCAGCGGTTTCAGCAAGCCACGGAAATATTTGCCGACCGACTGGATCATCTATTGATCTCGCTTCGCACGATCAATCCGGATGCGGTCATTGTGCTTGTGGGTCTATACAATCCGTTTTCCACGACGTTGCCGAATATTCCGGAAATCAATGATGTCATTACCGAGTGGAACAAGGCAAGCCAGGCGGTGCTTTCCCGTTATGACCGAACGATTTTCGTTGATATTCAAGACATCTTCATCGACCGCGACGAATTGCTTCATCGCGACGAATTTCATCCGAATGCCGCAGGATACGAACAGATGGCCATGCGAGTGCATGAAGCGTTAGATCAACAAAAAGAGTGGTGGGTAGGGAGCTTATTGCAATGAATTGGAAACGAGCGTTTTGGATGTTGGCGGCTGTCAACGCCGCGGTTCTTGTTTGGACTGTCGCCTGGCTGTTCGAACCCACTTCACCGGTGAAGCGGCCGGCGCGCCCAAATGTGGAGGGAGCTTCGTTTACAGTATACTCGAAGAAGGAGCATTTGAACGCCGTCATGAACGACTATTTGGCAGAAAAAACGAAAGGCCATCCGCTGCAATACCGCGTTTGGCTCGCCGATCGCGTCTATGTTTCAAGCGAAATCCCCATTTTAGGCCGCTCGGTCGAACTTGTCGTCTCGTTTGTGCCCAAAGTAATCAAAGGAGGGAATGTCGAGCTCACGGAGCCGACGATTTCGCTCGGCGACTGGAAGCTGCCAGTGACGTATGTGCTTCGCTACTTGCAAAAGCACGCCCCGCTGCCGGATGAAGTGGCGATTGACCCGGAGCACACCCGCGTCTACGTCGCGCTCACGGACATTCGCTTTGGCAACGGCTATCAAGTGGCGGCAAAAAAAATCGATTTAGCCGCCGATGAGATCGTGTTTACCTTAACAATTCCGACGAAGCAGCACCAGTAAAAAAGGGCTGACCTAAAACGCACCCGCGTTTTGGGTCAGCCCCTTTTTTGCGATTGGGAGCTCCTTTGCCATCTGCTTTTCCGACGTTTTAGACGAGGCGCAGCCCTTTTGGATAAAAGTTTTTCACCGTTCCTTTCACTTCTTTCCCCCAGGCGAACGGAAATCCATCCACGGCCACAAGCAGCCAACCGCGGTCGCCGCCGGTGGAAAGCGTCTCGCCGCGCCAATATTGGACGATTTCGCGGCTTGCGCTCGATAGGTCAAGCACATGTTTCGCTTCCTCTGTCCGCAGCGCCAAGGCAAGGGCATGGTTCGGCTCAAACCGCTCTTTTTTCACATCCCCTAAGTGCAACCCGGCGCGGACGATTTTCAAACCGGACAAATCCGGGCAACGCTCGGGCAACACAGTCAAATGGGCGCCAAATGACACGAACGTGCCGTCTCGCTCTGTCCACAATGCCTCTTGTTCAAACTGGCGATACAGGCGGATCGCGGCTTTTGGCGCGTTCGCTTTTGCCCGTCGCCCCTGCCAAGGCGGGGTGGAGCGCTGCTTTTGCAGCTTGGCGACAAAATGCCCTTCCCCTTTCAGACGGTGCGGCCAAAGGCGGGCGGCGTGGACGAGATCGGATCGATTGGTTTTCGTCCATTCCGGCCGCCCTGGCTCAAGCCCTCCCGCTTTGGCGATCGGCAACAGCCGCAAGTCATCGTGCGCCTCAAGCAGCCATTCAATCGTTTGCTCGTTTTCCTCCGGAGAGAACGTGCACGTGGAATAGACGAGAATGCCGCCTTCTTTCAGCATCGCATAGGCGCTTTCCAAAATGCGCCGCTGTCTGGCCGCACATTCTTCCACATAAGCCGGGCTCCAAAACGAAGCGGCCTCTTCATCCTTGCGAAACATGCCTTCGCCGGAACAGGGGGCGTCGACTAAAATTTTGTCAAAAAAGCCCGGAAACCGCTCGGCAAGCGCCTCGGGAGTTTCATTGACGACAACGGTGTTCGTCAAGCCGAACCGTTCGACGTTCTCTGCGAGCGCTTTGACCCGTTTCGGGTGGATTTCGTTGGCGACAAGCAGCCCTTTGTTTTCCATCATCGCTCCAAGCTGGGTCGTTTTCCCGCCAGGGGCGGCGCACAAGTCGAGCACTGTCTCCCCAGGGGCGGGACGCAGCGCTTCGGCGACCGCCATCGCGCTCGGTTCTTGAATGTAATACAGGCCGGCCGCATGGTACGGATGCTTTCCCGGCTGTTGGTCCGGCTCATAATAAAACCCGGTCGGGCAAAACGGCACCGGGGAAAGGGAAAAGGGCGCCGTTTTTGCCCATGCGCCCGGGTCGGTTTTCAACGGATTGACGCGCAAGCCGTTGATTTTTTCGTTTTCATAAACAGCGAAAAACTCGTCTGCTTCTTCATCAAGCAGCTTCTTCATTTTCGCGACAAATGCTTCCGGCAATCTCAACGCAACAAACTCCTTTCTCCGTCCGTCGTCATGAGCGTTTGCCTGGCCATTTCACTTTTGGCTCCGTTTTGTTCAAGATGCGCTTGATGTTGGCACGATGACGATAAAAGATAAACGAAGCCAGCAACAACACTGCCACCGTCAATGGAATGTCGTCAGTGAAAAAGACGGTGTACACGACCGCATACAGCGCCGCAGCCATCGATGACAGGGAGACGTAGCGTGAAACAGCCAAGACGACAAGAAACACGGCGATGAGCGACAAAAAGAACAACGGCGAATAAAACAGCATCACCCCGCCCGATGTCGCCACCGCCTTGCCGCCGCGGAACTTGGCGAACACCGGATACATATGGCCGACAACTGCCACCGCCCCGGCCAAAAGCGGATGCACGGGGACGGAAAAAAGCATCGGCAAGCTCGCCGCCAGCGTCCCTTTTAGCATATCGCCGACAATGACGATCGTTCCCGCTTTCGCCCCAAGCACGCGGAACGTGTTTGTTCCCCCAAGATTGCCGCTTCCATGTTCGCGGATGTCGATCCCGTAGCCGATTTTCCCGACAAGAAGGCCAAACGGAATCGAGCCGAGAAGATAAGCAAGAAGCAAAATGAGTGCGGTCATCGAATCAAACACCCTTTACTCAACAAGTTTGTGCATGTTTCTATTTTAACATGCATGAGCGAAAACGGTAGACAGGAATTTTGCATTTCAAGGACATAGCCGCTAAACTGAAAAGAAGAAACGGGCTGTCGGAACGTCCGTCCGACCCCGGACCGATGAGAAAGGAGCGACCATGATGAAAACGACGGTTGTATGGAACGGAAACATGTCATTCAGCGGCCAAAGCGCTTCCGGTGTCACCATTCCGATCGACGCGGCCAAAGACGTCGGCGGCAACGATTCAGGCGCTCGGCCGATGGAGCTTTTGCTTCACGCCTTAGCCGGCTGCACCGGCATTGACATCGTTTTGATCTTGCGGAAAATGCGGCTTGATGTCCGCGCGTTTTCGATGGAAGTCGAAGGAACGCGCGCCGATGACCACCCAAAGCGGTTTACAGAGATTCATATTCATTACGCGCTCGAAGGCGATTTGCCGGAAGACAAGGTCGTCCGCGCCATTCGGTTGTCAAAAGAAAAATATTGTTCCGTTTCCCATTCGTTAAATGCCGCCATTACAGCGAGCTATTCGATCAACGGCGTGCGCGGGAAGGAGACGATCTAACAAGGAGAAGGGCTTGACGTTCATGGCCGTTTCGCGTGGCATAGCGCCGAATGACGCTGGCTGTCCACCGAGCTAAAAGGGAAAGACTGTCCGATCAACAGACTCTATCGGGCGGTCTTTTTTTGTTTCTGTTGTTCTCAACAGTCAGTTGTGAATTTACAAAATATTTACGAAAAATCATCCTTTCTTCTCTATCATTGTATGGACTCGCAAGGATATAATGGGAGTGAACGAGAAGGCGAGAGAAAGGGGAACCGGGAATGAAGAATTCCAAACGATGGGGAAGACGGGTGCTATCCGCATTGGCTGCTGCAGCGGTGCTGGCCGCAGTTCCAGTTGGGGCGGCAGGGAACGGGAAAAGCAAGGGGAAGCCGCCTGCTTCCTCGCACCGTTATATTGAGGTGCAGCTGTTAGGCATTAACGACTTCCACGGTCAGTTGAATGTGACGAGAAAAGTCGGCGGGCGGGAAGTCGGACGGGCTGATTATTTGGCCGCTTATTTGAAACAGCGGGAGGCGGAAAACAAAAATACGCTGCTCGTCCATGCCGGCGATGCGGTTGGCGCCAGCCCGCCGGTATCGGCGTTGCTGCAGGACGAGCCGACGATCGAAGTGCTCAATAAGCTCGGCTTTGACGTCGGCACCCTTGGCAACCATGAGTTTGATGAAGGAGTAGCGGAAATGCTCCGCTTGATCCATGGCGGATATCACCCGGCGACCGGCGATTTCGCCGGAGCAGATTTTCCGTACGTGAGCGCCAACGTCGTTGATGCGCAAACAGGAAAGCCGATTCTCCCGCCATATGTGATTAAGCGGGTCAACGGCATGCCGATCGGATTGATCGGCGTCACGCTCACGGAAACACCAACGATTGTGACGCCAAGCGGCGTCGCGGGAGTCAAGTTCATCGATGAAGCAACAGCGATTAACAAAGCGGTCCGGGAACTGAAGAAAAAAGGAGTGCAAACGATCGTCGTTCTCGCCCATAACCCAGGCGTATCCAATCCGGATGGGACAAACGCAAGCGGGGAAATTGTCGATATCGCCAAAAATGTCGATGATGAAGTCGATGTGATTTTCGCCGGTCATAACCATGCCTATTTAAATGCGGTTGTGGACGGCAAGCTGCTCGTTCAGTCGTATTCGTACGGCACGGCGTTTTCTGATGTCGATTTGAAAATCGACCCGCGCACGAAAGACGTCGTCGCCAAAAAAGCGGAGATCGTGACGACCTATCATGACGGCATCACTCCGGACCCGGAAATCCGTGCCCTCGTCGAAAAATATGAAGCGAAAGTGGCGCCGCTTGTCAATCAAGTCGTCGGCACAGCAGCCGAAACGATCACCGATGAACAAAACGAAAGCGGCGAGTCCGCCTTGGGCAATTTGATCGCCGATGCCCAGCGGGCGGCGATGAAAACCGATTTTGCCTTTATGAACCCGGGCGGCATTCGCGCCGATATTGAACAAGGCGAAGTGACGTGGGGCGAATTGTACAACGTTCAGCCGTTCAACAACCAGCTCGTGAAAATGACGCTCACCGGCGCGCAAATCCGCCAGCTTTTGAATCAACAATGGCAGCCAACCCAAACGCGCATGCTGCAAATCTCCGGCCTCCGCTATACATGGAGCGCCAGCAGGCCGGTCGGAGAAAAAGTCATTGACATTCAGCTTCCTGATGGGACACCGCTAAAACCGGACGCCGAGTACACGGTGACGGTCAACAGCTTTCTCGCCGACGGCGGCGATGGGTTCACGGTGTTGACGCATGGGACAAACCGCGAGGTCGGCCCGGTCGATTTGGATGCACTTGTCACTTACATCCGCCAGTTGTCACAGCCGTTTTCGGCACAAATCGAAGGGCGGATCACAAAACTGCAATAGGCGGAACAATTATGATGTTTTTAGAAGCGAAAAAGGGATGCCGAAAACCATCGGCTCCCTTTTGGCTTTAGGAAGTTTTTTGCTCGAACAGCTTGATGATCTCCACGATCACTTCGGCCGCTTTCACCATATTGTCGGCGGAAATGTATTCGTAGCGGCCGTGGAAGTTTTCGCCGCCGGCGAAAAGGTTCGGCGTCGGCAGCCCCATGTAGGAGAGCTGCGACCCGTCTGTACCGCCGCGGATCGGTTTCACCTTTGGTTCAATGCCCAAGTTCGTCATCGCTTCGTGGGCGATGTCAACAATGTGGCGCACCGGCTCGATTTTTTCGCGCATGTTGTAGTATTGATCGTTGATTTCGAGCGTGATTCGGTCGTTTCCATATTTTTGCGCAAGCGAAGCCGCGATCTCTTTCATTTTCGCTTTGCGAGCCTCGAACTGTTCGCGGTCAAAGTCGCGGATGATGTAGTGAAGCTTCGTTTCCTCTACACTGCCTTGGAACGAAAGCAAATGGTAAAACCCTTCATATCCTTCCGTATGCTCAGGCGCCTCATCGGCTGGCAACTGCTGCTCGAACTCCATGGCGATTTTGATCGAGTTGATCATTTTTCCTTTCGCTGTGCCCGGATGGACGTTTTTTCCTTTGATCGTGATTTTCGCTTCGGCAGCGTTAAAGCTTTCATACTCCAATTCGCCCAGCGGCCCGCCGTCGACCGTGTAGGCAAATTGGGCGCCGAATTTGGCAACGTCAAATTTATGCGGCCCGCGGCCAATTTCCTCATCCGGCGTAAAGGCGACGCGCACTTTGCCGTGCTTGATTTCCGGGTGTTGAATGAGATAGTTCATCGCGGTCATAATTTCGGCGATTCCGGCTTTATCATCGGCGCCAAGCAGCGTCGTCCCATCGGTCGTGATGAGCGTATGCCCTTGGTAGTGAGCGAGCTCCGGGAAATCGTTTGGCGACAAGATGATGCCTTGTTCTTTGTTTAACACGATGTCCCCGCCGTCGTACTGTTCGATGATTTGCGGGTTGACGTTGGCTCCCGTAAACTCCGGAGCGGTGTCCATATGAGCCAAAAAGCCAATCACTGGCACGTTTTTGTCCGTATTGGCCGGCAACGTCGCCATCACGTAGCCGTTGTCATCGATCGTCACATCTTCCATGCCGATCGACTTCAGCTCTTCGACGAGCATTCTCGCCAGCTCCCACTGTCCCGAAGTCGATGGGCACGTATGGCTGTTTGGGTCGGATTGAGTGTTGACTTTCGCGTAGCAGATGAAGCGTTCGATGAGTTCCTGTTTCATTGGTTCATCTCCTTATGTATAAGTTTTTCTGGATCAACGAATCATTCCGCCGATGCAGTGAGAAAAAAGAGGCGGTTTCCGTTTTATTTTACCATATGCGGCTTCAAACGGTAAAAAAGAGGGGGGACCTTTCCTACTTGGCGCTATGATGCCCCAAAGTTGGCGTACGGACGCTGCCATTACAGGCGCCGGTGGCAGAGGACGGTTATGGTATAATGAAAAGGCCAGTGCCTCGTCCAAAACGCGAAAGTAGGTGCTTCCTGCCTCGTGCGGATGAAACAAATGGAAAGGAGAAGCCAAACCATGTCATTCAGCTACGTGTCTCATCTGTATTGTCCGAAGTGTGAACGTACATACGATGTCGACCAAATCCATCAACTTTGCGAATGCGGTTCGCCGCTTCTGGTCGCGTACGATTTGGAGTTGATGCGCCAAGAAGTGAAGCGGGAGGCACTTGCGGAGCGAGAACCGAGTTTATGGCGGTATCATGAGCTATTGCCGGTGAAACATCCTGAACATATTGTCTCTTTAGGGGAAGGAATGACTCCGCTTGTGCGAATGCCGCGCCTTGGCCGGAATATCGGCATTGACTCACTCTATATGAAAGACGAAGGCGTCATTCCGACCGGGACGTTTAAAGCCCGCGGCGCGGCGGTTGGGATTTCGAAAGCAAAGGAATTGGGCGTCAAACGACTCGCCATGCCGACAAACGGCAACGCCGGCGCGGCATGGTCGCTATACGCGGCGCGGGCGGGCATTCAGGCGACAGTCGTCATGCCGGTTGATGCACCGGAACTGACGCGAAAGGAATGCGCCATCGCTGGGGCGGAACTGTATTTAGTCAACGGCCTCATTAGCGATGCCGGGCAAATCGTCGCCAAAGCGATCCGCGAATACGGATGGTACGATGCGTCGACGTTGAAAGAACCGTACCGGATTGAAGGGAAGAAAACGATGGGACTGGAGATCGCCGAACAGTTCTCGTGGCAACTCCCGGATGTCATTTTGTATCCGACCGGCGGCGGCGTCGGGTTGATCGGCATTTACAAGGCGATCAAAGAACTGCAGGCGCTCGGCTGGGTGGACGGCCGCATGCCGCGGCTTGTCGCTGTGCAGGCCGAGCATTGCGCGCCGATCGTCAAGGCGTGGAAGGAGAAAAAACGGGAATCGGAGTTTTGGCCGAACGCCCATACAGTGGCGTTTGGCATCAATGTGCCGAAAGCGCTTGGCGACTTTCTTGTTCTTGAGGCGGTGTATGAGACGGACGGTTGCGCGGTTGCCATTGGCGATGAAGCGATTTTGGCTGAACAGCGGACGGCAGCCGAACTCGAAGGGGCGTTCATTTGCCCGGAAGGAGCGGCGGCGTTTGCGGCGGCACGAACGTTGCGCGAGAGCGGTTGGATTCGCGACGGGGAGACGGTCGTCGTATTAAATACCGGAACCGGGCTGAAATACGCCGATACGGTGGACGTCCATCCGCCGGTGCTCGAGCCGGGGGATATGCTTCCAAAGGAGAATTGACAAGTGGGCGGAGTAGGCGCCAAACATAAAACATATGGGAAAAAATGATAGACAAACGAAAAGAGGTATTGTATACTAAATTCATCGGAATAATAAAAATGTATAAGCGATTCATCTTCGGGGCAGGGTGAAATTCCCGACCGGCGGTGATGAGGCGCTTGGCCTCTCAGCCCGCGAGCCGCAAGGCAGGATCCGGTGCGAGTCCGGAGCCGACAGTATAGTCTGGATGGGAGAAGATGAAGGTTTGCCGGCGTTCGTTTTGGCGCATGCGAACGTCTAGTTGCGCACACCCTTTTTCTCCCTTAAGCCTCGTTCGGTTTAAGGGAGTTTTTGTTGGCGCTCGCGGCGGCAGCCTTCTTCTTGTGAGGATGAATCACGAGAAGGGGAGGAGAACAAACATGAAACGCATTTCCATCCGCGCCTTTGTCGGCATCGGAGTGTTGGGCGCCATGGCGCATGTGCTCATGATGCTCAACTTTCCGCTGCCGCCGTTTCCGAACTTTTTGCTTGTCGACTTCAGCGACATCCCGGCGCTTGTCGCCGCGCTGTTGTACGGCCCGCTCGCCGGCGTGGCGGTCGAACTCTTGAAAAACGTGCTGAACTACGTGTTCGTCGGCAGTGCGACCGGCGTTCCGATCGGCCAAATCGCCAACTTTACCGCTGGGGCGGCGTTTATTTTGCCGGTTTCCTATATTTATGGGAAAGCCGCATCGAAAAAAGGCTTGCTGCTGGGGTTGGCGGCGGGAACAGTGACGATGGCGCTCGTCATGAGCGTGCTCAACTACTACGTCTTTTTGCCGGCGTACACGCTTTTTCTTGGCGCTCCGCAGATGAGCGCGCCGGAAGCGAAGGCGTTGGTGGTATCGGCGATTTTGCCGTTTAACGCCGTCAAAGGAGCGATGGCGGCCATCGTATTTCAGCTTCTCTTTTGGCGTCTTCGTGCTTGGCTTGAGAAACAAGCGGCATCCCGCCAAGCCGCTTGATGATCAAAGAGGCTGTCCCAAAAGATCGTCTCTCTTTGAGAGAGATACAATATATCGTGTCGCCGAAGTGATTTGTTCCTACCTCTTGTAGTAAAAGAGGGTGTCCCGTTGCGTTTGGGACACCCTCTTTTGCTTTTGTCAAAAGCGAATCCGCGGCACCCACTCAGCAAACCGCTCCTCTTTAAACGGATTGGCGGTCATCGAATAACCGCGCTCCTCCCAATAGCCCGGCTCATCTTCCTTCATAAAGCGGATGCCGGACGCCCATTTCGCCCCTTTCCATAAGTAAAACGTCGCCGGCGGAATGAAACGGAGCGGATAGCCGTGCTTCGGCGAGATGTCCTGCCAGTCGTGATGCTTGTCTTTCCATCGATAGACAAACAAGGCATCATCGCCCATCAGCGCTTCAAGCGGCAAGTTTGCCGAATAGCCGAACCGGTCGCCGTTTAAATATCCGTAAATTTTCACATATTTCACGTCGGGATCGAGCTCGACAAAGCGCAAAAACTCGCGGAAGGCGATGCCTTCAAACGTCGTGTCGAATTTTGACCATGTTGTGACACAATGCATATCGATGGTTGAAACCGTCTTCGGCAGCTGCATCACTTCTTGATACGAAAGCGACACTTCCTCTTTCACATCGCCGAACAATCGGAAATTCCACGTCGCTTCATCGAATTGGTACACATCGCCCTCATGCAAAATCGGCCATTTTTCCGTTTCAAATTGGCCGGGAGGGAGTTGTTTGGTCATGGCGGGCACTCCTTTTTCTGCTAAATTTCTCTTAATTATTCATGATACAAAATAGGGGCAAGGGATGCAACGAAGAGGGGGCTTGATGTATCATGACGGGTTCGGGCAAGTTGATGTTTTATTTTGTAAAGTAAATTTTCAGTAAGTATTTATTGATTTTCCACTTTTCTCAATTATATAATGATAACAACAAATTTGAAACTATTGTTCCGAAATATGGAACGACAGATGGAGGAGAGGGGGATGCCGACTAAGAAATAGAGTGCGGTGAACGACGTAACGATTTGTATTAACATTTGCCGTAAAATGTACTGGAGAGGAGAAGAGAAACATGGTGCTCATTGGAGTGTTGATCGTCATCATCGGCTTCATTATTCGCATTAATCCACTTCTTGTCGTGACAGCGGCTGGATTGGCGACAGGATTGCTCGCCCATCAATCGCTGTATGACATTATTGAACAATTTGGAACAGCGTTTACGACCAACCGGTATATGGCGGTGTTCATCGCCACATTGCCCGTCATCGGCCTTTTGGAACGCTTTGGGCTGCGGGAACAGGCGGAGAGTGTCGTGGCGAAAATCAAGGCGGCGACAACAGGGAGAATCTTGACGGTCTATTTAATCATCCGGGAAGCGGCAGCCGCGGCTGGGCTTACTTCCATCGGCGGCCATGCTCAAATGGTTCGTCCGCTCGTCGCTCCTATGGCAGAAGGAGCGGCGGAAGCGAAATACGGAAAACTGCCGGATCATGTGCGGGATGACATTCGCGCTCATTCGGCAGCGGTGGACAATATCGGGCTGTTTTTTGGCGAGGATGTGTTCATTGCCATCGGAGCGATTTTGTTGATGAAAGGATTTTTTGATCAAAACGGCATTCCTTCTGATCCGCTGCATATGGCGTTATGGGCGATCCCAACGGCCGTGGCCGCGTTGATCGTTCACAGCATCCGCCTGCATCGGCTGGACCGCTCGCTTCACAAGCTCCTTCATCGGGAGAATGGAAAGGGGATAGAGTGAATGTGGCTGTCCATTGAAGCGGTGTACATATTTTTAGGCATTGTGGTTGTGTTGGGAAGCTTGTGGACCTTTGCCGATCGCCAAAACCCGAAGCGTTTCACATCAGGGCTGTTTTATTTGCTTTATGGCGTGGCGTTGCTGTTCGGCAGCATCATTCCCCCGTTTTACACCGGAGTGCTTGTGCTTATCATGGTGGCCATTGTCGGAACCGGGGGATTGAAGCTCGGAAGCTACCAAGAGGCGACGCCGGAAGAGAGAAGACAACATCGCGATCGATTGAAACATCGCCTGTTCATTCCGGCATTGTTGATTCCGGTTTTGACTGTCATCGGCGTGACATGGCTGAAAAATGTCAAGGTTGGAAACGCTTTTCTTTTCGATCCGAAAAACGTGACCCTTGTGTCTCTCGGGCTAGCGACGTTCGTTGCTTTGCTCGTCAGCATGGCCATGACTCGATCGACGCCGTTTATGGCGGTTAAAGAATCGCGCAGGCTGCTGGAAACAATCGGCTGGGCTGCTCTCTTGCCGCAGATGCTGGCGACATTAGGGACGATCTTTACGACTGCTGGGGTGGGCGCGGCTGTGTCCAATTTGGTGAAAGCCATTATTCCGACTCATTCGTTGTTTTGGATTGTGGTGGCCTATTGCATCGGGATGGCTTTGTTTACGATGATCATGGGCAACGCTTTTGCGGCATTTCCCGTGATGACGGCGGGGATCGCTGTTCCGCTGCTGATAAAACAATTTGGCGTCGATGCGAATCATGTGGCCGCCCTCGGGATGTTTTCCGGCTACTGCGGCACCTTGATGACGCCGATGGCGGCGAATTTCAACATCGTGCCCGCCGCCCTGCTTGATTTGAAAGACAAAAACCACGTGATTCGCGTGCAAGTGCCGACAGCGTTGATTCTGTTGGCGTTCAACATCGCCGCAATGTATGTGATTACACTCATAGATTTATAAATTTCATCATCAAAAAGGGATGGAGATGCGATGAAAAAAGTGCTCGTGACCGGATTTGATCCGTTTGGAGGAGAAACGGTGAATCCGTCGCTGGAGGCGGTCAAGCAAGCAGCTGGATGGAAAACCGATCGGTATATCGTTGAAGTTCGGGAGATTCCAACCGTATTTGGCCAATCATTAGCCATCTTGCATGACGCAATCATGCAAGTGGATCCCGATGTGGTGATTTGCGTCGGACAGGCGGGAGGGAGAGCCGATATTTCCGTTGAAAGGATAGCGGTGAACATCAATGATGCCCGCATTCCCGACAACGAAGGCCATCAGCCGATTGACGAACCCGTTGTTCCAGGCGGGCCTGTCGGCTATTGGTCAACTTTGCCGGTCAAAGCGATTGTCGAGGCGTTGAGGCGTCACGGCATACCAGCCTCTGTCTCTTATACAGCGGGAACGTTCGTCTGCAACCATGTATTTTATGGATTGATGCATTACATCACCCAATCGAAGAAGCCCATTCGCGGCGGATTTATCCATATTCCGTATTTGCCGGAACAAGCCGCCCGGCATCCCGGGCAGCCCAGCATGGCATTAGAGACGATCGTGGAAGGGCTGCGCCTTGCCATTGACGTGGCGGTCGAACGTGAAGAAGATATCCAAGCGGTTGGCGGGCACATTTGTTAAGGGGGATTCGTCCAGTTGCCTTTGACTTCAGCCTGTCCCTTCTGCTCGGCATGGATTTGGCTAAACAAAAAGCGGTCGCCATGGAGGTGGGAATGCAAAACTCCGGATTGGGCGTGGCGATTGCCACAGCGAATTTTTCACCCTTGGCGGCTGTTCCAAGTGCGATCTTCAGTGTGTGGCACAACTCTGAAGCGATCCTCGCGGCGATTTTCAGCTGGAGGGAAGAGAAGAATAAACACATGCCGGGATTGGGGGAAAAAACACGAATATCGCAGTAAGGTTAAACAGCGGCTCCGTAAGAGAGGGAGGCCGCTGTTTTCTATTGTGTATTGTAGTGGGGGAGCTATCTACCATAAGTTGCCCTTAATATTTTAAGATAGGTGTGCATAGAGAAAATAGAAGGGGCAAAAAAATGCGAATGAAGAGGAGACTGAGAAGAACGCGCAGCCCCCCTTTTCATAAATCACCACCCTCTTCGACCGTCCTTAGGAATAATTTTCTTCTTATTGCACATCGTATTCAATAGGGATTTCATGGCCAAGAACAGCTATGGCGGGAGCGTGATGCCGATGGCCGAACAACGAGAACGATGGTTTTTCCTTTTGGCGCTTGGCGTCATCGCCCTTTACGTGTCCCCGCTCTTTCTCCTTGGTGAGAACGCCCATATTCGCGTCCACGATAATTTGGATTCCAATATCGCTTGGTATAAGGTGCTCTCCGAAAGCGGAAAAATCACCGGGCCGCTTGACGCGAAGATTCCGCAAATCGCCAACGGCCAGTTGTCAAGAAACGCCCTCGGTTCGGAGTTGACCGGCATCGTCTGGCTGCACGCGTTATTTCCCACGATGACTGCTTATGCGCTCAGCCAAACGATCACAAGGGTGGTGGCATTTGTCGGTATGTATTGGTTGTTAAAAACACATTTCCTGCCCGAGCCGCGTTGGATGGCCGTCCGCATCGGCGTGGCGCTCGCATTTGCCCTGACGCTGTTTTGGCCGTCGGGGATGTTAAGCACGCTGGGCATGCCGCTTGCGCTTTGGGCATTTTTGAGCATCCGAAAAGGTGAGGGGAAGTGGAGACATTACGCCGCGCTTACGCTTCTCCCGTTTTATTCCAGCTTTGTGCTCGGATTTTTCTTTTTTCTTGCCGCCATGGGCGTTTTTTGGCTTGTTGATGTGCTGCGCGGGAAAGGGTGGAACATCCGCTTTTTGACTTCCATCGCTTACATGACGCTGCTTTATTTGCTTGTCGAGTACAGGCTTGTCTACTCGTTTTTATGGGAAGACGAGCCGACGAGCCGGGATGAGTACTTCCATGCCCGTTTGTCGTTTTGGCATTGCGTCCGCTTGACGTGGAAAAACTTTCTCCTCGGGCACCATCATGTCATGACCGAGCATACGTTTTTTATTTTGCCAAGCTGGTTGGTGGCGTTGTATCTCGTTTTCGTGAAAAAACGGTGGAAGCAAGAACGGTTATTTCTTTTCCTATTCGGACTGAATTTCGCGCTGTCGGCATGGTACGCCTTTTGGTTTTATAAAGGGTGGCTGCCGCTTACCGAGCGGCTTCATTTTTTAGACACGTTTAACTTTGCCCGCTTTCATTTTTTGCGCCCGATGATCATTTATGTGCAGTTTGCGCTGGCGCTGAAAATCGTATGGCAATACAGCGAAAAAGGAGAAAAGTGGGCGAAGCGGCTGCTAGCGGCCCAAGTGATCTTGGTGTTTTTGATTAACGAAGAAATCGTCTTCCGCTACGAGCCGACGGTAAAACAATTTTACGCGGAAAAACAGTTCCAAGAAATCAAGCAATACATCGGGCTCCCGGTGTCCGACTACCGCGTCGTCAGCATCGGCATTCACCCCGCCATCGCGCAATACAACGGGTTTTATACGCTCGATACGTACAACAACTTTTATCCGCTGTCATATAAATACGAGTTCCGCAAAATCATTGAACGTGAACTGGAAAAAAGCAAAACGATCCGCACATATTTTGACGAATGGGGCGGGCGCTGCTATATTTTTACAGCGGAACTTGGGAAACGGTACATGTTCACGAAACACTCGAAAAAGCGGCTGAAGAACTTGCTGCTGAATACAGAACAGTTGAAAAAAATGGGCGGCCGCTACGTTTTCTCGGCCGTTCCGATCGATAACGCGGCGGAAAACGGCCTCACGCTTGAGAAAAGATTTACGTCCGATGAGTCGGCGTGGACGATTTACTTGTACAAGGTGAAATAGAAACAGCGGCTCCCTTTTGAAAGGGGGAACCGCTGTTTTCTTGATTTAGCGCTCATTCAACTGCGCAAGCTGCCGGTCGTGCCACCTTGAGAGCAGCCATAGGGCAATCAGTGTCCCAATCAATGTGCATACCATATCCCATTGGGTGTCCCAAATATCGCCTTGCGTGCCCAAAAAATCTTTCGATGCCTTTCCTCCTTGGAACAGCGAGATTCGTCTATGGTCATTATTCGGAAAAACGCTGATTTTATACAAATCATTTTTTCGAGCGCTTGATGAAAACGTCGGAGTTTCAGCGGTTATAGGAAGCAGGGGAGAAGGACTGTGGAAGCGGCGATACGAAGCAACAGGAAAAGTGGCGTTTGTCCCCCTCGGGTAGGGAAACATTCCTAATTTTCAACGAGGATGCGAATGTATATTCGCATTTGTTTGATTTGATGGTATAATGAAACATGCACAGCCATATGCAGGGTGGGCAGTGGCCACTCCCTGAACGAAAGGGGGTGGTGCTGATGATGTCGATTGCCGACGCGCTGACGCTCATGATTGCGTTTGCGTCACTCATCGTCGCGGTGATCGCCGTATCCAAAGACAAAAAGTAACCCACCCTGCTAGGCCGAGGCGAGGGTAGGTTACGATGCCCGAGGCTTGGGCCACTGCACTTCTTGCAGCGGCTGTGTATGGACAGGGCATTGGTGGCCGCCAATGCCCTGCTTTATTATACGTTCCTTCTTCCTTTATTATACGCGTATAAAGAAGGGGATGACAAGAATTTTCGAGAAAGGGACAGTGAAGATCGAAAAAAATGAAAAAGAGGGTTGACTCTTTCGTTTTTTTATAGTAAATTTTACATTGTCGTTCCGATTCTGAAGGAACGACAATAAAAAATCCTTGACAAACTGTTTTATTGTTTTATAATAAATATCGTCGCCATTGCCTAGTGGTGATAGCGGAGGGGAAACACCCGTTCCCATCCCGAACACGGAAGTTAAGCCCTCCAGCGCCGATGGTAGTTGGGGCCAGCGCCCCTGCAAGAGTAGGTCGCTGCTAGGCAAACAACGTGGAGTATTAGCTCAGCGGGAGAGCACCACGTTGACAGCGTGGGGGTCACTGGTTCGATCCCAGTATACTCCACCATGATGGGGCGTTAGTTCAGGGGGAGAACGCTTCGCTGGCAGCGAAGAGGTCAGGGGTTCAAATCCCCTACGCTCCACTTCTACGCGGTCGTGGCGGAATGGCAGACGCGCTAGGTTGAGGGCCTAGTGGGGGCAACCCCGTGGAGGTTCAAGTCCTCTCGACCGCATCGCTCCAAACAGTTATGGAGGAGTACCCAAGTCTGGCTGAAGGGGTCGGTTTCGAAAACCGATAGGGGTGTCACAGCCCGCGGGGGTTCGAATCCCTCCTCCTCCGCCATAAAGCTGTCATTTGTACTGACGTTTCTATCATGCCGACTTAGCTCAATTGGTAGAGACGAGCATCTGCATCGTCGAATTTGCTTCGAGTTGTCCCGACGCATCCAGCGTCTTCGAATTGGCTGGGAGAGGAAGGGACACAACAGAAGCCAAGGAGTCACGGTCTACTTCTATCATGCCGACTTAGCTCAATTGGTAGAGCAACTGAATCGTAATCAGTAGGTTGCGGGTTCGAGTCCTGCAGTCGGCATTTTTTATTTATGGAGGGGTAGCGAAGTGGCTAAACGCGGCGGACTGTAAATCCGCTCCCTTTGGGTTCGGCGGTTCGAATCCGTCCCCCTCCATTCATAAACGGGCCTATAGCTCAGCTGGTCAGAGCGCACGCCTGATAAGCGTGAGGTCGGTGGTTCAAGTCCACTTAGGCCCATTTTTTATGACAGATGGCAAGAGCAATTCTTGCCATCTTTTTTTATGCCATCGCTAACGGAGCGATAGGCCCGTTTATGCGGGCGGGAATCGGGCAAAATAAGCGGCGGGGAACGGCATGTTTTTGCGGAAGGAGGGAAGAGGATGGCTGAAGCTACCTTTTATCTCACATTTCGCACCCTAACAAGGTCAAAACAAAGGATTTTTTATTTAGTTTTTCAGAATAACTTTTTGACCAACACAACGAGCGATGGCAATCCTTTTTTTACCATCGCTGGTCGTTCCGTATCACGTTACACGTAGATGCTCTCATCCATGCCCAATCCCTGCAGAATCCTTCGCTGATCAGGGGTAAGGGAGCGATCCAGTGAGCGTTGGATGCGCCCATCCGGCAGCTTGAACAGGACGACGTTCACATATTGAAACAGCTGAAAAATCGCCTGTCCCGTCGGCCGGGTCAGCTTGCGGCCTCCAGGACCCTTCAACGGGTGTTCTGGAGTAATAAACTGACGCACTCGGCGCTGAAAAACGCGGTAAATAGCCAAGGCCAACAGAAACAAATAGCCTAATACTGCGACCCGTTCTGGTTTTTTGACGTAAATCTCATCCGTGAAAAACGGATCTTTCAAAAAAGCGAAGTTCATTTCCACCGAGATCTGCCCTTTATACAGCTTCAAGATCTCTTGGGCATCCATGGGTTGGCCCTTCCATTCCTTCGGAACGGTCGTGACAAGGACAAACCGGGACGCTTTCCGTCTCGCCTGTTCCCACGCGTCTTGGTCGAATTCGACGTCAAGGTGCAAGAAATACAGCGTCTCCACCTCGGGTTCCGCCCCTTTTTTCGGCCGTCCGCGCCGTTTTTTCAGGCGTACGATCTCTTCGACCGCGGCCTCAACCCGATGAAACCGGGGGCGAAGGGACGCCTTGAGGGACGCCAAGGCTTGTTCGGCATCTTCCCGGCAGGAGAAGGGGTGACGCTCCCAACGGGCTTGTTCCTCGCGAAGAAGCTCCGCTTCTTTGGTTCGTTCTTTTTCAAGCGTCTTTCCTTTTCGCTGGTCGAGCGCGCTCGATTCAACAACGATCAGCCGAACGGGGTGGCCTTCATACGTCGAGGCCGTTTCCCATACCCGGTACGTGGCGCCGTTTCTCTCCACCAACGTAAAGGGATCGCTCCACGTCGTGTCCTCAGCATCCGCTTCGGCCAGCGCGGTTTTCACGATCCGGAGCGACGAAGGGCCTCTGGTGATCAAAAAGGCGTTGGCCGCTTTGGTTTGCGCCAGGGTCTCTTTCGTCATCGCGGCGGAATCGGCCACGTAAATCCATTCGTCTTCGATTTTGGCCTGCTTCAGCTGTTCATGGACACGAGACAGCACCTCGGGATTCCATGTTTTATCGGGCAGGTTGCCATCGTGCACATCGCCGTAAAACGGGATGCCGTCCTCGTTGCCGACCAGTCCGAAACCGATCTGTTTTTGCCAACGATGATGGCGGTTGTAGCCATGTGTGATTTGTAAGGCCTCTAACGAGGCCGATTCATACGCGCCGTAAACCGTCTTGTCCGTCGTATCGGCGTGGAAGGCTCGGAGGGAAAGGCCTTCTTTGCGATAAATATGAATCAAGCAAGTGCTGATGACGTTGTGAATGCCAGCCTCATACAGGCGATCGAGATGACGGGCCAACGCATCGTCGTTCAACCAGGAAGGATGGAGATCGGGACGGATGAGTTTCTCACAATCGACCTCCTGAGCCCAATGTTCCAAGTGAACAAGGGCTTGCCGGCCGTCAAACACATTGTAGAGGATGGCCTGAACGGCATCGCTGACTCGCGTTTGGCACTGCGGATCGACGGGCACGAGATGGTCAATCAATTGAGGCAGACCCAGTTTCTTGAATAGGGCACTTATTATATTCAAATAAGAATTGCGATAGACCTTTTTGACTTGAACGTTCATAAGAGAAAAACTCCTTTACGTTCCTTGTGTGTCAAGGATTCATTCGACATCGGAACGAAAAAATCCTCCCGATTTTCGTCGAGAGGGTGCGAAATGTGAGTTTTATATCGATGGGGCGACGTCGCCGCAACCCATTGCGCGCATTGAACATCTTCTTAGTGGGCTCGACGGCGTGGAGCGCTCGCTCGTCGACACGGAAGATGGGGAAGTGAAGGTTCAATTTGATGAAAAAAAGATTTCGAAGGAACGCATCGTCTTGACGTTGCAGCAGCACGGATTCCGCTTTCAGTAGCAAATTGGCGGCTGTTGTCGACAGTGTAAGGGTGTCCGATTGGGACACCCTTTTTTCTTAGCCACGGCCTGCCGCTGATCATTTCAAACCGGGAAGCCTTTCATTTCCCATTGTAAGCGCCGGCGGGATCGCTCCGTTAATGGACGTACTTTCCGTAATCTGGGACAGCGATGCGGTCAAAATCACAAGCGAGCTTCGTCAGCCCATCACGCAACTCGTCTCCCGCTACTGGGGCGCCGTGTCCCGTGACAGCGACCGATGGGAAGAGGGCGGCCAATTTGCGCACCGATTCGCGGGCGGCCGTCCAGTCGATCGTATAGTAGCGCGGCGGGCCGGTAATTTCGGTTTGCTGGGTCAATACTTTGTACAGTGAGTCTTGGCGGACCGTGACAAACGCATCGCCAGCGATCAAGGCCGCATCGCGCGGACGGAACAAGGAGATGTGGCCCGGTGTGTGCCCGGGGGTGTGCAGCCAGCGGAACTCCGGCAAATGCGGGACAGTGCCGTCCTCAGGTAGAGGTTGGACGCGGCTGCCAAGCTGGATCGGTTCGTTTGGGAAAAACGGCGAGATTTTGGCGAGAAGTCCGCCTTCAACGGACGCGTCCGGTTCGGGATAACGCGCTTTGCCGGTTAAATACGGCAGTTCGTCTTTGTGGGCGTACACCGGCACATTCCATTCCCGGACGAGTTCAATTAAGGCTCCGACGTGGTCAAAGTGGCCGTGGGTTAAAATAATGGCTTGCGGGCGGCTGCCGCTGCCAAAGCGGTCTTCAACAGCGGAAATAATATCGTCCGCTGACCCCGGCATTCCCGCATCGATCAAGACGAATGCGCCGTCGCCAGGGCGGCCGACGAGGCAAATGTTGACGATTTGGATCGTATGGCAGTACAAATCGGGCAGCACGCTGACGCCGACGCCGCTTGCCAAAGACGTCGCGGGAATAACATGATAGTCTTCTCCGTAATGCAACGGTTCATCAGCCATTAAAATCCCCCTCCTTTGCATCGTTGTCCAACGATAGCATGCCGCATCGACCTGTCTCCTATACAAAAGAGCTGCCGTCTAGCTCGACATGGATCGCCAAAGAATGGTACAATAAGGAAAATACAATGGCACAAGGAGGCTGCAAACGAATGAGCATTTTGAAAAAAGGATTGGCATTCGGGCTGGGATTGGCGATTGCAAGCAAAGAACAAGTGGAAAAGATCATTGACGAGCTTGTCAAAAAAGGCGAATTGTCGCTTGACGAATCGAAGGAAGTGATCGATCAATGGAAGCAGCAGACCGAAGCGCGGAAAACGGAAGTGCAGCGGCTTGTACGCGAGCAAATCAAGCAGGTGATCGACAAGCTTGAATTGGCAACAAAAGAAGACGTGCGGCAGCTTGAAGAGCGAATCCGCCGTCTGGAGGAAAAAGAACAAAGCGGGCAGTAAACCGATGCGGCCTGTCCGCTCGCTTTTTGCCGCCTTAGGAGAGATGTCCCGATGATCGGAAAACGGATGCGCCATATCGGAAGGTATCACGAAATCGCCGTCTCCTTGCTTCGGCACGGATTCGGGATGATCGTCGATGAGCTCGGCTTTTCGTCTTTTCTTTCTTTGCCGCCGCGATGGAGAGCGGAGCAAGGGAAAAAGGAAGGAAAAACGGTTGGGGAGCGGCTCCGCCTTGTGCTCGAGGAGCTCGGCCCGACGTTCGTGAAGCTCGGGCAAATTGCCAGCACACGGCCGGATTTGATTCCCGCTCCGATCATCAGCGAGCTCGAAAAACTGCAAGACCAAGTTCCGCCGTTTCCGTTTGCCGACGTTCGCCGGAGGGTGGAAACAGAACTTGGGGGCTCGCTTGAAACCTTGTTTCGTTCATTTGACGAAACGCCGCTCGCTGCCGCTTCGCTCGGACAAGTGCACCGGGCGGTTCTTCCTTCCGGACAAGCCGTGGCGGTGAAAGTGCAGCGTCCGCACATCGCTGCGCGGGTGGAGACGGATCTGGAAATTTTGCAAGATTTGGCCGTGCTGGCGGAACGTCGTCTCGATTGGGCGGCAACCTACCAATTGTCTGAAATTGTCGATGAACTGGCGCGTTCATTACGGCAGGAGCTGGATTATACCGTCGAGGCGCGCCATGCGGAACGGTTTGCACAGCAGTTTGCCGACGATTCGTCGGTGTATGTCCCGAAGGTGTTTTGGGATTATACGACGAAAACCGTGCTCACGATGGAATATGTCGAAGGAATGAAACTTGGGGAGCTCGAGCGGCTGAAAGCGAACGGCCACTCCTTAAAAACGATCGCCGAGCGTTTGGCTGAAGCAACCTTTAAACAAATGTTTGAGCATGGATTTTTTCATGGCGACCCTCATCCTGGCAATGTATTTGTTCTTGACGATGGAACGCTTTCCTTCATTGACTTTGGCTTGATGGGCCGCCTTCGCCCCCATGTCAAACATCATCTTTCTTCACTCATCATCGCCTTAATGCGGCAAAACACGGATGGGGTGTTGGGTGCGATCTACGGCTTAGGGATTGTTCCTGACGGAGTCGATGAAGGAAAATTGCGCGATGATCTTGACGAGCTGCGGGAGAAATACTACGGCGTCCCGCTCGGTGAGATCAGTCTTGGGGAAGCCGTCGAGGATTTGCTTTCGGTGGCATTTCGCCATGGCATTCGCATCCCAAGCGATTTGACGCTGTTAGGAAAAGCGCTGTTGACGGTCGAAGGGGTTGTGGAGACGCTTGACCCGCAGTTTCGCATCATGGACGTTGCCGAACCGTTTGGGAGAAAGCTGATGAAAGAGCGTCTTCGGCCTGATCGCGTGGCAGAAACAGCGTGGAAGCGGATTTTTGATTATGGTGAATGGCTGCTCCGACTGCCGGAGGGCGTAAAGGAATGGACGAAAATGATGCGGCATGGCAAGCTTCGATTGGAAATCACGGCTCCTGATTTGGAAGCGCTGCTAAAGAAGCTCGACCAGATGACGAACCGGCTGTCGTTTAGCATCGTTCTTCTTTCGCTGAGCATCGTCCTCGTCGGCCTGATGATCGCTTCATCATTGGGGCGTCCGTCGACGCTGCTGTGGAAGATTCCTGCTGTTGAAATCGGATTAGGCGCGTCCGCTTTTCTATTTGGTTGGCTGCTTTACTCGATTTTTCGTTCGGGAAAATTTTAGTGTTTGTTGCACAATGATTTCTTTTTTCGGAAATTCTTGAAAGTTTGATGCAGTCCGATCCATGGAAGGTGTCCCAAAAACACAGCGGGACACCTTTTCTTCATCAATAATTAAATTTGCACGAAGCACGTTTGTTAAGCCATGCTAGGCAGCCTGATGGAGTGGAAAGCCGGTGAGGGCGCCGGAATAAATTCTATGCTTTGGATTATACTAACAGTGCTGTCTGAGACAGCGTTTAGGGAGTGGGAAATGGGTTAGGGAGGATCGATGATGACGTTTTCTCTTCCTGTTGTTTGGACGGTGGAACTCTCAGCGGTCATGTTGAGTATAGCGGGAAGTTTTTGGATCGCCAAACGGCATATACGGAGATATGCGGTTTTGTATGCATTCAGTGCGGTGACAGGCATCGTTCTTTGCCTTGCGTTTGTCTATGCAGGCTTTTACTCCTTCCCTGTTAAGCTCGTTCCTTATACACCGATTCCGCTCGTTGAAATGGCAACCGTCATTCCGTTTTTCGTTTTGTTTGGAGTCAAGTACAGTCCGGAAAGCTGGGCATGGAAGTTGCCGTTTTACTTTGCGATGGTGCAGTTGATTATGTTGTTCGAGTTGGTTGCTCTTGTGTCGCCGCTCTCTCTGATTGATTATAAGAAGTGGGATGTATGGGATTCATACACCGCCTGGTGGCTGTATTTGCTTTTCTTTGAGTGGATGGGCGGAAAAATCGTCCCCCAAAAAGCGCGCTCCCCGCTTGCGGCTTCCTCGTTCCGCTACGGGCGATGGGGATGGATTGTCGTCCACCTCATTGCCATGACGACTGTTTTTTTAGCGGGCGTGTATGCGGGATGGGGACTGCGCATAAGCAGCTTGTAGCCAAAACTGAAGAGGGGCTGTTCTGAAAAGGGGCTAAAACATTTTCCGTCCCATAGAAGGATTTTTCTTTCTCGATCGCGAAACAAGTACTGCAAAACCAAAGAGGGAAGGAAGGAGAGAACCCGATGCCCATTGTCAACCCAAGCCGCGAAGAAATCGGCGACATTTTGCGCAAGGCGAAGCGGATTGCCGTTGTCGGCTTGTCCAACAATCCAGAGCGCGAGTCGTATATGGTGGCGAAGGCGATGAAAGACGCCGGATACGAAATCATTCCGGTTAACCCGATGATCGATGAATGGGAAGGCATTCCAGCGGTCGACAAACTGACGGATATCGAAGGGCATGTCGATATCGTCGATGTGTTTCGCCGTTCCGAACATTTGCCGGAGCTCGCCCGCGAGTTTGTGCAAATCGACGCGGACGTATTTTGGGCGCAGCTTGGCGTCGTCAATGAAGAAGCATACGCGTTTTTAAAAGAAAAAGGCTATACGGTGATTATGGATCGCTGCATTAAAGTAGAACATGCGCTTACAAAACGCCCGTAACAGGCGAAGCGCGTCATTGACGAAACGGCCATCTTCTCTAAGATGGTCCTTTCGTTTTTCAGGCGCTGTTGTCCGATTTTGTCAAGCGGTGTCAAAAGACAATGGACAGCTGGTCATTTTATGATACAATAAAACAGAAACAGATGTTCTTGTTTTGGCAGAAAGGGGTGGCCTTGTGGCAAAGCGAGCGGCATACGAATATAACGAAGATGCCATTCAAGTGTTAGAAGGACTTGAGGCGGTGAGGAAGCGGCCGGGGATGTACATTGGCAGCACCGACAGCCGCGGTTTGCATCATCTTGTTTATGAAATCGTCGACAACTCGGTCGATGAAGCGTTGGCCGGATATGGAAATTACATTTTGGTGCAAATACATAAAGACAACAGCATCACCGTCCTTGATGAAGGGCGCGGCATGCCGGTCGGGATGCATAAGCTTGGCAAGCCGACGCCGGAAGTCATTTTGACCGTGCTTCATGCCGGCGGCAAATTCGGCCAAGGCGGCTATAAAACGAGCGGCGGCCTGCACGGAGTCGGGGCGTCGGTTGTCAACGCCTTATCAGAATGGCTGGTCGTCACGATTCATCGCGACGGCTTCATTTACCGGCAGCGGTTTGAGCATGGAGGCAAACCGGTGACGACGCTAGAGAAAATCGGCACAACGAACAAAACCGGAACCATCATTCAATTTAAGCCGGACCCAACGATTTTCAGCACGACAGTCTTCGATTATGAAACATTGAGTGAACGGCTGCGCGAATCGGCGTTTTTGTTAAAAGGGCTGAAAATCGAACTCGTTGACGAACGGACCGGCATGCGCGAGGTGTTCCACTATGAAAACGGAATTGAAGCGTTTGTCGCCT
Source organism: Geobacillus zalihae (assembly GCF_030414215.1). Classification (NCBI taxonomy): domain Bacteria; kingdom Bacillati; phylum Bacillota; class Bacilli; order Caryophanales; family Anoxybacillaceae; genus Geobacillus; species Geobacillus zalihae. The sequence continues at coordinate 1,721,629 of NZ_CP129217.1, read as the reverse complement.
ATTTGAATGAGGAGAAAGATGTGCTCCACCCGGTCGTTTATTTTGCTGGCGAGCAAAACGGCATTGAAGTCGAGTTTGCGTTCCAGTTTCATGACGGTTATTCGGAAAACGTGCTGTCGTTTGTCAACAACGTGCGCACAAAAGACGGCGGCACGCATGAGGCGGGTGCGAAAACGGCGATGACGCGCGTTTTTAACGAATACGCCCGCCGTGTCGGTTTGCTCAAGGAAAAAGATAAAAATTTGGAAGGAACCGATATTCGCGAAGGGTTGTCCGCGGTCGTTTCGGTGCGCATCCCAGAGCACTTGCTGCAGTTTGAAGGGCAGACGAAAGGAAAGCTCGGAACGAGCGAAGCGCGTTCGGCCGTCGATGCGGTGGTGTCCGAGCAGCTGATGTACTTTCTGCAAGAAAACCCGGACGTAAGCGCGATGCTCATTAAGAAAGCGATCCGGGCCTATCAGGCGCGTGAAGCGGCCCGCAAAGCGCGCGAAGAGGCGAGAAGCGGCAAAAAGCGGAAAGGGAAAGAGGCGCTCTTAAGCGGCAAGCTGACGCCGGCGCAAGGGCGCAATCCGCAAAAAAATGAGCTCTATCTCGTTGAAGGCGATTCGGCGGGCGGTTCGGCGAAACAAGGGCGCGACCGTCGATTCCAGGCGGTGCTTCCGCTGCGCGGAAAAGTCATCAACACGGAAAAGGCGAAACTTGGCGATATTTTGAAAAACGAGGAAATCAATACGATCATCCACGCCATCGGCGGCGGCGTCGGGGCTGACTTTTCGCTCGATGATGTCAACTACGACAAAGTGATCATTATGACCGATGCCGACACGGACGGCGCCCATATTCAAGTGCTGCTTTTGACGTTTTTTTACCGCTACATGCGTCCGCTGATTGAAGCGGGAAAAGTGTACATCGCCTTGCCGCCGCTTTACAAAATCAGCAAAAAAAGCGGCAAAAACGAAATCGTCGAATATGCGTGGACGGACGAGCAGCTGAAAGAAATTACGAAAAAAATGGGCCGCGGCTATACGATTCAGCGCTATAAAGGGCTCGGCGAAATGAACGCCGATCAATTATGGGAAACGACGATGAACCCACAGACGCGTACGCTCATCCGCGTGCGCATTGAAGATGCGGCCCGCGCCGAACGGAGGGTGACGACGCTCATGGGCGACAAAGTCGAGCCGCGCCGCAAATGGATCGAAACGCACGTCGCCTTCGGGCTCGAAGAGGAACCGGGATGGATCGGCTGATGGCGGCGTGAAAAGGCGCCGCCTTTTTGGCGCTGATGTGTTAGGAAAGGAGAATGACGATGGCAGAACGATTGCTGGAAATGCCGTTAGAGGACGTGCTTGGCGACCGCTTTGGCCGCTACAGCAAATACATTATCCAAGACCGGGCGCTCCCGGATGCGCGCGACGGGCTGAAGCCCGTGCAGCGCCGCATTTTGTATGCGATGTACATGGATGGCAACACGGCTGATAAACCGTTTCGCAAGGCGGCGAAAACGGTTGGGAACGTGATCGGCAACTTTCATCCGCACGGCGACTCATCGGTGTATGAAGCGATGGTGCGGATGAGCCAAGAGTGGAAGCTGCGCAACGTGCTGGTGGAGATGCACGGCAACAACGGCAGCATCGACGGCGACCCGCCGGCGGCGATGCGCTACACGGAAGCGCGCCTGTCGGCGATTGCCGCCGAGTTGCTTCGCGATATTGACAAAGAAACGGTTCCGTTTGTGCCGAACTTTGACGATACGACCGATGAGCCGACCGTCTTGCCGGCGATGTTTCCGAATTTGTTGGTGAACGGCTCGACCGGGATTTCGGCCGGCTATGCGACCGATATTCCGCCGCATGCGCTTGGCGAGGTGATCGACGCCGTCTTGATGCGGATCGACCGGCCGGATTGCACTGTTGACGAGCTGATGACGGTTCTTCCTGGCCCCGATTTTCCGACCGGCGGCATCATCCAAGGGAAAGACGGCATCCGCAAGGCGTATGAGACCGGCCGCGGGAAAATCATCATCCGCGCCAAAGCCGCCATCGAGCAGGGAAAAGGTGGGAAAAAGCAGATTGTCATCACGGAACTGCCGTATGAAGTGAACAAAGCGAATTTAGTGAAAAAAATTGACGAGCTTCGCCTCGACAAAAAGCTCGACGGCATCGCCGATGTGCGCGATGAAACGGACCGGAACGGGCTGTCGATCGTCATCGAATTGAAAAAAGACGCCGATGCGGAAGCGATTCTCAACTACTTGTACAAAAATACGGATTTGCAAGTGCCGTACAGCTTCAACATGGTGGCGATCCATGAGCGCCGGCCGAAGCTGATGAGTTTGCCGGAGCTGTTGGATGCCTACATCGCCCACCGGAAAGAGGTCGTCACCAACCGCTCGCATTTTGAGCTGAAAAAAGCGAATGAGCGGAAGCACATCGTCGACGGCTTGATTCGGGCGCTTTCCATTTTGGATGAGGTGATTGCGACGATTCGGGCGTCGAGTGACAAGCGCGACGCCAAAGAACGGCTGATGGCTCATTACGGATTCACCGAAGCGCAGGCCGAGGCGATCGTGACGCTCCAGCTGTATCGGTTGACGAACACCGACATCACGGCGCTGCGTCAAGAAGCGGAAGAACTGGATCAAGCGATTGCGGAACTTACGGGGATTCTCGCAGATGAAAAGAAGCTGCTTGGCGTCATCAAAAAAGAGCTGAAGGCGATGAAAAAGCAATATGCCGATGAGCGGCGGACGGTGATTGAAGAGGAGATTGAAGAGCTGAAAGTGAAGGTGGAGGCGCTCATTCCGGCGGAAGACGTGATCGTCACCGTGACAAAAGAAGGATATGTGAAGAGGACGAGCTATCGTTCATACAGCGCCTCAAACGGTCAAGACATGGGCATGAAGGAAACGGATCGGCTGCTCGCCCAGCTCGAGATGAATACGACCGATGTGCTCTTGCTTTTCACCCGCCGCGGTTATTATTTATACTGCCCGGTGCATACGCTCCCTGATATCCGTTGGAAAGAGGTCGGCCAGCACATTTCCCATCTCATTCCGCTTGAACGCGACGATGAACTCGTCGCCGCTGTTCCAGTCTCTTCCTTTGACACCGGGGAGCAGCTCATCTTTGTGACGAAACAAGGGCTCGTAAAGCGAACGGAGCTCGCTCAATACCAAGTGCAGCGCTACACCCGCCCGCTTGTGGCCGTCAATGTGAAAGAGGATGATGACGTCATCGCCGTCTACGCGACGGATGGATGCGGCCATCTTTGGCTTGCGACGCATGATGGACATGCGCTCTTGTTTGCCGAGGAGGAGATCAGCCTTGTTGGCGTGCGCGCGGCTGGCGTGAAAGGGATTCAATTGAAGGAAGGGGACTTTGTCGCCGCTGCGTGCCCCGTTCGCCTAGAAAAGGGGGGCTCGTTCGTCGTCGTGACGCAGCGCGGAGCGGTGAAAAAAGTGGCGATGAGCGAGTTTGAGCCGTCCTCACGAGCGAAGCGCGGCGTTGTGATCGTACGTGAAGTGAAATCCAACCCGCACCGAGTTGTCGGCGCCGTCTTTGTCAGCAACGATGAGGAAATGGTCGGATTGCGGACGGAAAAAGGGGTGGTCGAGACGATCGAAGCCGCTTCCCTTCGTCTCTCCGACCGCTACAGCACGGGTTCGTTTGTCGTTGACACTGACGAAGCCGGGATGGTGGTGGATGTCTGGAAAGAACCGACGAAGCTGCTTGGAAAAGGGGAGGAAGGATGAGGTTTAAGCGTCAAGAACCGTTCCGGTATCAGTTTGGCCGGCCGCTCCCGGCTGAACTGCGCACAGCCGATGGTGAGCGCAGCGTCTACATTCACGATCTAAGTCCGCACGGGATGAAAATCGAAACGGAAGGCCGCCTTCCCTTTTCAACAGGGGGAACGCTGGTTGACATCTCGTTTTGGCTAAACGCTGCCCCCTTTACGCTGCGGGGGCAGCTTGTCTGGGAAAGACCGTTTGTCCACGCCTACTATTATGGCGTCCGCCTCCATGTCACCAAACAAGAAGAAGCGCACTTGATCGAAGCCATCAAACGACATGCGGCCGAGAGCCGCCGAATATGACGCAAAAAGGGGCCCGAGTTTTGGCGGGGCCCTTTTTTGATTTTTGACGGAGGTATGGCGCATCCAAAACGGGTGCCCTTGTCACATGGATGCCAAAATCGTCTTCACCAAAACTTCCACCATTTATTTGCCCGTGTTCGAGCAGCGCTGGTGCTGGCAGCGGTTTGCCGAAACGACAACACGAGCTCGCGAAACGCTTTTTCCCGTTCTAAAATGCGCAGTTCGAGCTGTTTTCGCTCCTCTTCCTGCCTTGCCTTTTCCTCGTGACAGAACGCGACGACCGTTTCCAAATGTTCATGCAGCTGTTCCGTTTTTTGCTGCCATGCGTCCTCGTAATCGCGGAGTGAACGGTGCACCGTTTCGGCAGCTGCCGTCGTTTGCTCCTCGATGTAGTCAAGGCGGCCTTTCACCTCATCCATCGCTTGCCGGACCGTGGCTGTCGTTTCCTGTTTCAAGGCGTCGACGATATCGTCTTTTAAGCGGGCCGCTAACTGCTCGGCTATGTATGGCATCCCTTGATGCAGCAGGCGGGGCACATCGATGATTTCCCCTTCCATGACGGCTGTTTCCACTTGAGCGGCTGTCTCGTTGGCTCGCTCTGCCGGTTGTCCGTCCATTTGCCTGATCATTTCAGCCACTTCGCGCGGATGGCGGCCGTCCTCAAGCCAAGTGCGGATATGGCGAAACCGGTCGATCAGCTCGTCGGTGTACATGCGTGCCCCCTCGGTTGTGCGTGGGACGGCAATCGATCCGGCGAACTGCTTTTCCCATTGTTTCAAATCGCGGGCGGTGACCCCGATTTTTTTCGCTGCTTCGCGGAGTGTATAGGTTTTCATCGCATTCCCTCATCCTTTCTCGTCTTTTGGCATTGATTTGCGTTATGTTTTATTTTCCTACTTGGTCGTTGATTTTCCTGCCGCTTGACAAAACATAACAAAAGAAGTGGAAGTTAGCAAAAAAAAAACAACAACTATTGTCGAAAAATGAAGGCGGTCATCGAAAGATGTTGACAAACTTGTATATACAAGATAAAATGAATTCAGGTTGTATATACAAGTTTGTTTGCAACCGGTTGCTGAAAGCGATTTAACGCTATAGCGGTCGTTAAGGAAAGAAAAGGGAGGCGTTCATCATGGGGGCATACCAACAAGCAGCCGCGCAAATCGTTGAAGCCATCGGCGGCAAAGAAAACATCGTCGCCGCCACGCATTGTGTGACCCGGCTTCGGTTTGCGCTCAAAGAGGAAGGAAAAGTCAATAAGGAAGCGCTTGAGCGCATCGATGTCGTCAAAGGGTCGTTTTCCGCAAACGGCCAGTTTCAAGTCGTCATCGGCCAAGGGCTTGTCGATAAAGTGTATGACGACCTCATCGAGCTGACGGGCATCGGCCGGGCGACAAAGCAGGAGATGAAAGACGCTGCGGAAGCGAAGCTCAATCCGCTGCAACGCGCGATTAAGACGCTGGCTGATATTTTCATTCCCATCTTGCCGGCGATCGTGACGGCCGGTTTGTTAATGGGTATTAACAACGTCTTGACAGGCCCAGGCATTTTTTACGAAGGGAAATCGTTTGTCGAGGTGCACAAAGAATGGGCCGATTTGGCGAACATGATCAACTTGATCGCCAATACGGCGTTCGTCTTCCTGCCCGGTTTGATCGGCTGGTCAGCAGTGACGAAATTCGGCGGCAGCCCGCTCTTAGGGATTGTCCTTGGTTTGATGCTCGTCCACCCAGATTTGCTCAACGCTTGGGGCTGGGGAGCGGCGAAAGAAAAAGGAGAGATTCCGGTTTGGAACTTGTTCGGCTTTGAAGTGCAAAAAGTCGGCTACCAAGGGCAAGTGCTGCCGGTGTTGGTGGCTTCCTACGTGCTGGCGAAGCTTGAGCTGTTTTTGCGCAAGCGCATTCCGGATGCGTTTCAGCTGTTGCTTGTCGCGCCGCTTGCGTTGCTCATTACGGGCTTTTTGGCGTTCATCGCTATTGGGCCGGTCACATTTGCGATCGGCAATGCCATTACCCACTTGTTTGTCACGATTTTTGACACGGTTCCGGCTCTTGGAGGATTGTTGTATGGAGCGCTGTATGCGCCGCTTGTCGTCACCGGGATGCACCATACGTTCTTGCCGGTTGACTTGCAGCTGATTGCCAATACCGGCGGCACATTCTTATGGCCGATTTTGGTCATGTCCAACATCGCCCAAGGTTCGGCAGCGTTGGCGATGATGTTTGTCGCGAAGGAGGAAAAGCTGCGCGGTTTGTCGTTTACGTCGGCTGTTTCCGCGTATTTAGGCATCACGGAACCGGCGATGTTCGGGGTCAACTTGCGCTTTCGTTTCCCGTTTATCGCAGCGATGACCGGAGCGGCGATCGCCGGCATGTTTATTACGCTCAATAAAGTCATCGCTCCGTCGATCGGTGTCGGCGGCCTGCCGGGTTTCTTGTCGATCGTGCCGCAAAAGTGGACGCCGTTCTTTATCGGCATGGCGATCGCGATTGTGGTGCCGTTTGCGCTGACGTTTGTCTTTGGGAAAGTGCGTAAAGCCGCCCGCTCATGATTGCCGTGTGTTGACGCAAGAGAACGATGTGCGAAATCATCCATTTACCACCATACCATTGGCCGCCGATGCCAATGGTATGTTTTTATCCTGACGAACGAGGTGAAGAGAGATGCGAGCAACCCCTTGGTGGAAAAAAGCGGTCGTTTATCAAATTTATCCGAAAAGCTTCTACGACACGAATGGAGACGGCATCGGCGATTTGCCGGGCGTGATCGAGAAGCTCGATTATCTACAAGAACTGGGCGTCGATGTCATTTGGCTGACGCCGATCTACGCGTCGCCGCAGCGCGACAACGGTTATGACATCAGCGATTATTTCCGCATCCATCACGAATACGGAACGATGGACGATTTTGACCGTCTGCTTCACGAAGTGCATGCGCGCGGCATGAAGCTGGTGATGGACATGGTCGTCAACCATACCTCAACCGACCATGAATGGTTTAAGCAGGCGCGCTCCTCGAAAACGAACCCATGCCGCTCGTTTTACATTTGGCGCGACCCGAAGCCGGACGGCGGAGCGCCGAACAACTGGCAATCGAAATTCGGCGGCTCGGCGTGGGAATACGACGAACAAACCGGCCAATATTACTTGCATTTGTTCGATGTGACACAAGCGGACTTGAACTGGGAAAACGAAGAGCTGCGCCGCCGCATTTATGACATGATGCATTTTTGGCTCCAAAAAGGAGTGGACGGCTTTCGGCTTGACGTCATCAACTTGTTGTCAAAAGATCAGCGCTTCCCGGATGACGACGGTTCGGTGCCGCCGGGGGACGGGCGCCGCTTTTATACGGACGGACCGCGCATTCATGAGTTTTTGCAGGAAATGAATCGAGAGGTGTTTTCAAAATACGACATCATGACAGTGGGGGAAATGTCGTCGACGACGATCGATCATTGCATCCGCTACACGAACCCGGAAAACCACGAGCTCAATATGACGTTTAACTTCCATCACTTGAAGGTCGATTACCCGAATGGGGAAAAATGGGCGGTCGCCCCATTTGATTTCCTTGCCTTAAAACGCATTTTGTCCGAATGGCAAGTCCGGATGTATGAAGGCGGGGGCTGGAATGCGCTCTTTTGGTGCAACCACGATCAGCCGCGCATCGTGTCGCGCTATGGCGATGACGGGACGTATTGGAAAGAATCAGCCAAAATGTTGGCGACGACGATCCATTTAATGCAAGGGACACCATACATTTACCAAGGCGAAGAAATCGGCATGACCGACCCGAAATTCACCGATATTCGCGACTACCGCGACGTTGAGTCGCTCAACATGTACCGGATTTTGCGAGAACAAGGCAAAAGCGAGCAAGAAGTGATGGAAATTTTGCAGCGAAAATCGCGCGACAATTCCCGCACGCCGATGCAATGGGACGACAGCCCGCATGCCGGTTTCACGTCTGGGACGCCGTGGATTCGCGTCGCCGACAACTACCGGCGCATTAACGTGAAACAGGCGCTCGCCGACCGCGACTCGATTTTCTACCATTATAAGCGGCTGATTGAGCTGCGCAAACAGTATGATCTCATTACGACCGGGCGCTATGAGCTGTTGCTTGCGGACGATCCGCATATTTTCGCCTATATGCGTCATGGCGATGGAGAAAAGCTGCTTGTTGTCAACAATTTTTATCCAGTCGAAACGACGTTCACGCTGCCGAAAGAAGCGGGAGCCGATGGCTATACGGGAGAACTGCTGCTTGCCAATTATTCGGACGCGCCGGCCGATTTTCGCCGCATGCAACTGCGCCCATACGAATCGGTTGTTTATCTTTTGCGCCGGCCGTGATACAATACAAGCGGTGATTCTTATGCATGAAAACAAATATTTAACCATTTACCATGACCTCATTTCCCGCATCCGCCGCGGAGAATGGAAGGCGTACGACAAGCTGCCATCGGAACACGAGCTGGCCGCCCGATATGAGACATCGCGCGAGACGATTCGCAAAGCGCTCCATTTGTTGTCCGAGCACGGCTATATCCAAAAAATGAAAGGAAAAGGATCTATCGTCCTTGACGTCGGCAAATATGACTTTCCCGTATCCGGATTGGTCAGCTTTAAAGAACTGGCGCAGACGATGAAGCAGCCGGTGCGGACGATCGTGCATGAACTGGCGATCATCAAGCCGGATCGCGAGCTCAGGCAGCATCTGCGCGCCTCAAGCAAAGACGAAGTCTGGAAAGTCGTGCGCGTCCGTGAAATCGGCGGAGAGCGGATTATTTTGGATAAAGACTTTTTTCTGAAAAAGCATGTGCCGCTATTGACGAAAGAGATTTGTGAAGACTCGATCTATGAATACTTGGAAACGAAGCTGCATTTGCCGATCAGCTTTGCGAAAAAAGAAATATCGGTCGACGAAGCGACGGACGAAGACCGGCGCTATTTGGATTTGCATGGCGATGACCGCGTCGTTGTCGTCAAAAACTACGTGTATTTAAGCGATGCTGCATTGTTTCAATACACGGAATCGCGTCACCGGCTCGACAAGTTCCGATTTGTCGATTTTGCGCGCCGGAAATGACAACGCCTTCTGTGCCCCAGGTTGTTTGGGAGCCAGCCCGGGGCGGATGGAAGTGTGGGCCACGCTGCAAACTGCAGCGCGGCTTTTTTTGTTTGCGCGGGCAACATAAATTTTATAAATAAAACTATGTTCTAAATCTTCAATGAAAATCATAAAAAAACTGCATTATGGCTATCCTTCTTGGTAACAACATCATCGCAAAGGAGGCGCCGACGTGGAAGGAACATGGTGGTCGCTGTTGCCTTTTCTGCTCATCATTCCGTTGGCGGTATGGCTGAAAGAAATTTTGCCCGGCCTCGTGGCCGGATTGCTCGTCGGAGCGTTTTGCCTTGAGTGGTCGGCTGTCGGCGCGATTGAGCGCGCTGTTTCCGCTGTTCTTCACGCCCTGACCGATCCGGAGCATATGAAGGTGGCCGCGTTTTTGTATTTGTTCGGTTCGCTTGTCGGCATGATGCAAATTACCGGCGGGATCAAAGGGTTTGTCGAGAGACTCTCCGGCCGCATCCGCTCGAAGCGGGGGATTTTGTTGTTCGTTTGGCTGACGGTGCCGGTGACGTTTTTTATGCCGATGTTTCGCATTATGCTCCTTGGACCAGTGATGAAAGCGGTCCTTCGCCAGTTTCGCATCGACCGCCGCCGCATGGCGTACATGATCGACGTCTCGACCGAGCCGATCATCGTGCTTTTGCCAGCGGCGACAGCGTTCGTCGGCTTTATGACTTCTGTTGTCGCCGCGGCGCTTGAGCAAAACGACATTCACGAATCGCCGTATGACGTGTTTTTGCGCAGCCTGCCGTACAACTTGTTTGCGATTGTCGCTCTGGCCGTCGGGGTGTTGACGACGATGTTGAACATCCGGATCGGCAAACCGCGGGCGAAAAAAGGAGAAGGGGAAACGAATACACTGCACGGGCTCGGATTGCGCAAGGAGCTGGCGCTGATCAACGGGGAGCCGTTGCACTTGTTTGTCCCGCTGGCGCTGTTAATCGCGCTGACGTTTGCCTTTTTCGTGTACGACGGGAGGAAACGCGGGGCAGAGAATTGGTGGGAGGCGTTTTCCGCGGCCGATGCGACATGGGCGATGCTGTTGGCGTTGTTTGTGACCATCCTTTTGTCGATGGCGTTTTATTTATGGCGCCGACAATCACTTTCAGAGCTGACGTACCATTTTTTTGCTGGGGGTAACGAAATGATGGCGCCGATCGGCATGCTCGTTCTCGTATGGGCGGTCTCGGCGGTGGCAGGGGAACTCGGATTTGCGGAGTACGTGTCGTCGACGTTCGGCACATGGCTGCCGGGGGCATTCGTGCCAGCGGCCGTGTTTTTGGTCGGATCGTTTTTATCATACTTTATCGGTTCTTCATGGGGAACGTGGGGCATTTTGATGCCGCTTGGCGTCACGCTTTCCCATGCGACCGGGGCGCCGCTCGAGGTGACAGTCGGCGCCGTGTTTGCGAGCGGGACGTTTGGCGCCTTTGCTTCGCCGCTTGGCGATACGACGATTACAACCGCAGCCATTATGGATATGGACTTGATGAGCTATGCGAAATATAAACTGCGCATCTCTCTCCTTTGCGCCGGCGTGTCGCTCGTTGGATACGTTCTTTTGCCGCTTTGGGCCGGTTGACCGCAGACGCCCCGTCTGCCCTCGCCGGGCTTTTTTTATCTACCCTGAAAATGTCAAAACTATATAGGTTCCAATAAAGAATTTCCAATTTGTTCGTTACCATTTGCACTTCGATACATGCGGATGCAATCTAATGTGTTAGGCAATCGGCGAAGTGTAAACCAAAAATTCAACTTAATTGAAGGAGATTTTCATCCTTTCGCGGCGACGTACTGGATTCGTCACAACATTTTATATCACAAACAATGTTCTAAATAATCAATAATCCAAAACAAAACAATTGCATATCTAAATCAACCGGAGTATGATAAAAACAACATACTGACTAGTTGGTAGCTACAAATCGAACTCAGTCACGCCCCATGCTCACCCAAACGAATATTGTGGGCGAAAGGGGCAAAAAAAAAGGCAAGAAAGGAAGAGGGAGAAATGAAGACGCACATCATTACCGTCAACCCACGCTTTTGTGAAACTGATGCGCTCGGACATTTAAGCAACATTAGCTATTTTATTTATTTAGAAGAAGCGCGCACCCGCCTGTTTGATGAATTGCGTTACGTCGGGCGAACGGAGGACTGGCATTTTATTTTAGCTTCCACCAAGTGCGATTTTATCAACCAAGGATTCTTCGGACGACGATTGCGCGTGGAAACCAATGTCTCCCGGATCGGCAATAAAAGCTTTCAATGCATTCATCGCATCATGGAAGAGGAAACAGGAAGACTGATCGCCATCGGAGAGGCAGCGGTCGTCCATTTCAATTTCCAAACCCAAACGAGCGAACCGTTGCCTGATGACTTGCGGACCATGCTTGCCGAATACCTTGTGCCGTCCGTGGGGGAAACGATTTCGCCGTTATCGTGCAAAAAAAGGGAGTGAATACCATCCGCCTGTACGGCGGATTTTTCATTTTCAACTTTCCCACGTTTTTTGGACCGAACCACCGAAGGCGACATACTTTGTAAATAGACGAAATGGCGGAAAGGGGGAATCAACATGGCCATTCACGCTGTGATCGGCAATGCGGTGTATACATGCCGCGGGGAGCTTGAGACGTATTTTCAGCCGTTTCGCGATGGAACGATCGGCCGCTTTCATCCGTTTTCTACGCCGTTTGGCAAACAGCGGCTTATTTACGCCGACTGGACAGCAAGCGGGCGGCTGTACCGGCCGATTGAAGAGAAGCTGACGCATGAGCTCGGTCCATTTGTCGGCAACACGCATACGGAATCGAATGTGACCGGAACGAAAACGACGCTTGCCTATCGCTATGCAAAAGAAATCATCAAACAGCACGTTCATGCCGGGAAAAACGATGTCTTGATTATGCAAGGCGCCGGGACCACAAGCGCCGTCAACAAGCTGCAGCGTCTGCTTGGCTTGCGCGTACCGGAACGGTGGAAGCGCCGCTTGTCCCTTCATGATGAGGAGCGGCCAGTCGTTTTTGTCACCCATATGGAGCACCATTCAAATTTATTGCCATGGGTGGAAACCATCGCGGAAGTCGTGGCGGTCCGTCCGACAGAAAACGGGGATGTCGATCTTGACCATTTGCGCGAGCTGCTGGAGCGCTACCGAGATCGACCGCAAAAAATCGGTGCCTTTACTGCTTGCTCGAACGTCACGGGGTTGGAAACCCCATATCATAAGCTGGCGAAAATCATGCACGAGCATGGCGGCCTTTGCTTTGTTGATTTTGCTGCTTCCGCTCCGTACGTCCGCATCGATATGCATCCGGACGACCCAATGGAGCAGCTTGATGCCATTTATTTCTCCCCCCATAAGTTTCTCGGGGGGCCGGGAAGCGCCGGCGTGCTCATCTTTGACAGCCGGCTTTATCATCAGCACGCTCCGGATCACCCCGGCGGCGGGACGGTGTACTGGACTGACCCGTGGGGGAACTATGAATACATCCAAGCCATTGAGGAACGCGAAGATGGCGGAACACCGCCGTTTTGGCAAACCATCAAGGCAGCGTTGGCCATCCAGCTGAAAGAGCAAATGAACGTAAAACAGATGCGCGCCCGCGAAAAGGAACTTGTTTCCCTTCTTTTGCCGGCGCTAAAAAGCACTCCCGGCGTTCGCGTGCTTGAAGGACATCGGGACGACCGTCTTGGCATCATCTCATTTGTCATAGATGGATTGCATTACAACCTTGTTGTCAAACTGCTGAATGATCGCTTCGGCATTCAAGCGCGCGGCGGCTGTTCCTGCGCCGGACCATACGGCCACTATTTGCTTGGCATCGACAAGGAACAATCCGCTATGTTGCTTCAAGAAGTCAAAAACGGCAATCCTCTCGCCAAACCAGGATGGGTGCGTCTGTCGCTCCATCCTACGATGACGAACGAAGAAGTGTATGCGATCATCCGCGCCGTCCGTCAAATCGCCCGCTATGGCCGCCGCTGGCAGGAGGAATACGAGTACGATGCTGGGAAAAATGAGTTCGTCCACCGTGACGATGATCGGTACATTCGGCATTTCTTTCTCTTTTAAGCTTCCGAGAGCAAGGACGGTCATTTTCCCGTGCGTTTTTGTTTTCAGTCCTAGCCAGAACTCGGTACAATAAAGGCATCTTGACCAAAAGAAGGGGAGAACCGATGAACGAATTGTACCATTTGCTTGTGCGGACCGATCGGGAGCAACAATTGTACAACCAAGCGCGTCGCCTTGCGGAACGGTTTGCGGAAAGGGCGGCGCATGATGACGAACAGGCAACGTTTCCATTTGCCGATTTTGCCGATTTAAAAGAGGCTGGATTCCTTTCCTTGACCGTCCCGACTGAATACGGCGGCCAAGGGGCGTCGCTTTATGAGCTCGTGCTCGTGCAAGAGACGATTGCCCAAGGTTCTGGGGCAACGGCATTGTCGTTTGGTTGGCACGCCAGCATTCTCATGCGGCTGTTTTTGCTTCGCCGCTGGCCGGAGCCCGTTCTCACCCGTTTGGCGAATGAAGTCGTTTGCCGCCACGTGCTCATCAACAGCGCCCACTCTGAACGGACAACTGGCAGCCCGGCGCGCGGCGGTAAACCGGAAACGACGGCCGTCTTTCGCCATGGCCGCTTTGTGCTTCGGGGGCGAAAGACATTTGCATCGTTAGCCCCTGCGCTCGATTACGTCTTAATTTCCGCCACGATGGAAGACGGTCGGGTCGGTGAATTTCTCGTGCCGATGTCTGCTTCAGGCATTCGCATCGAACCGACGTGGAACACGCTTGGCATGCGGGCGACGCGCAGCGATGATCTTGTTCTTGAAGAAGTCGAAGTCGACCAAGAGGCGCTCGTAGAGACGCTTGGAGAAGCGAACGAAGCTGCTCCGGCGCAAGGATGGCTGTTGCACGTGCCGGCTTGTTACTTAGGCATCGCCATTGCGGCGCGCAATGAGGCGCTTCGCTTTGCCAAGACGTACCAGCCTAATACCCTGCCTCACCCAATCGCCTCGACGCCCGAAGTACAGCGGAAAATCGCTGAAATGGAATGGCGCCTCACCCATGCGCGCCATTTCCTGTACGCGGTCGCCGATTTATGGGATCGCTATCCGGAAAAACGGATGGAAATGAAAGAGGAGTTGGCAACAGCCAAATTGGTCGCCACCAATACCGCGCTTGAAGTCGTCGATTGGGCGATGCGCATTGTCGGCGGACAAAGCTTGTTTGCTGACAATCCGCTTCAGCGGCATTACCGTGACGTCCGCGCTGGGCTCTACAACCCGCCTGCTGACGACTTGACGCTTCAATGGCTTGCTAAGCGGGCATTGTCTCACAACCCACCTGCTCCATAAAACAGAACGGATTCAAGCAACACGAAAAAGCTGTCCCTGCTTTGTGGGGGACAGCTTTTTTGATGCCAAGCGGTTATTCCACCTCAAGCGCCGAACGCAAAAATGCCGGCAACGCGAAACATTGGCGAAAGATCCCATCGTTCACATATTTCGTGTCATTTGGAATGGTAGTCTGCACCGGAAAATCGAGCGGCCGTTTCGAGCCGATCGTAAAGCTCCACAACCCTCCTGGATACGTCGGCACCACGGCGGTGTACACAAGCACATGCGGGAACAGTTCGCGAATATTGCGGTACGTCCGCTTCAAAATATCCAGATGGAAAATCGGCGACTGGCTTTGGCAGACCATCAGCCCATCCGCTTTCAACGCGCGATGGACGTTGGCGTAAAACTCCGGTGAAAACAAGGCTTCCGCCGGGCCGACTGGGTCGGACGAGTCGATCATAATGACGTCGTAGACGCTTTCCTTCCCTTGCACAAACTTGACGCCATCATCATAAACAAACCGCACGCGCGGATCCGATAAGTTGCCGGAGACGGCTGGCAAATGCTCTTTGCACGCCCGGACGACTTTTTCGTCGATTTCCACCATGTCGATGGCTTCAAGATGAGCGTATTTCGCCGTCTCACGAGCTGCGCCGCAGTCGCCGCCGCCGATGATGAGCACCCGCTTCGCTTCCGGATGAAACTGCAGCGGCACGTGCGAAATCATTTCGTTATAAATATGGCCGTCAATCGAGGTCGTTTGCACGACGCCATCGAGTACGAGCATGCGGCCAAAATCGTACGAATCCAAAATCATCACATGCTGGTACTCGGACGGCTCGGCAAAAATCACCTCTTTGATTCGATAGCTGATTTTTAAGTTGTCGCGATCATCTTCGGTGAGCCAAAGCTCTCCATTGTCCATATGCAAGTAAGGTGGCAAAGCGTTTCCTTCGTGTTTCATTGTGACCTCCTTTAGTCATGCAGATGTTTTCACACCTTTCTAATCTTAATATATTCTTCGTCTTGTGGCAAACAAAGGGGATGTGATCGGCCGGTGCCGGACGTATTCATCCCGCCGCCCATGTTTGACGACTGGTTTCGTTTTTCCAACTGATGATCGTTCTTGCCGCCACATCCCGCGCAAAGGCCGAGCGCCAAGGTGCCAATCGCCGCAAAGGCCGCCATCGGTTTCGCATCATCCCGCGTCTTCCTTCCGTAGAGCGATGCTTAGTGATCGTGTGCCTGCCAAACGCCAAAAAACTCTCCAGCTTATAGCCAGAAAGTTTCCTCAACCGCGCCGCTCTTTCAATAAAGAACGAAGCGACGCTCGGTCTTCAAGCAAGTCGGCGAGCGTATACGCATCCAGCACACGCAAAAACGCCTCTAACGCCTCGTGAAGTGCGAAGCGAAGCCGACATACCGGCGTTAAGACGCACTCATTGCCGTGGGCGGCAAAACACTCGACAAGCGACAAGTTTTCCTCCGTTTCGCGAACAACCGCGCCGATGACAATCTCCGCGGGGCGTTTCGCAAGGCGGATTCCACCGTTGCGCCCACGGATCGTTTCAATGTAGCCGAGTTTGCCAAGCTCATAGACGATTTTGCTTAAATGATGCTCTGAAATGGAAAAGGCAGCGGCAATGTCTTTGATGTTTGTTTTTTCTTCTTCATCAAGCGCGCCTAAAAACAAGAGGACGCGCAAGGCGTATTCCGTATAGTTCGTCAACTGCATCGTGATTCACAACCTTTAAGCGACATTCTTGATCCCATTGTACCACACCTGATTCGAACGGAGAATTGTGAACAATTTATTAAAGATGTATTTGAAATATTGCTTTTTTCGCAGTGCTCATGGTTGAATAAAAGATGTATTAAAAATACATGTTTTACAAGGGGATGAAATCATGACAACGACAACGAAATTGCATCCAAAAACGATTGAAATTGTGAAATCAACGGTGCCTGTCTTGGAAACACATGGCGAACAAATTACGAAGCGGTTTTATGAACTCATGTTTTCCAATCATCCGGAACTGCTCCATATTTTCAACCACGCCAACCAAAAGCAAGGGCGGCAGCAACGCGCCTTGGCCGCAGCCGTGTATGCGGCAGCGCGCTATATCGACCAGCTTGATGCGATTTTGCCGGTTGTGCGGCAAATCGGCCATAAACACCGCAGCTTAGGAATCAAACCAGAACAATACCCGATCGTCGGAAAGCATTTGTTGCTGGCGATCAAAGACGTGCTCGGCGACGCCGCCACCGACGAAGTGATCACGGCTTGGGCGGAAGCATATGAAGCCATTGCGTCCGTTTTCATTCAAGTGGAAAAAGAGCTCTACGATGAGGCAGCGGCCAAACACGGAGGCTGGCGTGACTTTCGCCGATTTGTCGTCGTGAAAAAGGTGAAAGAAAGCGGCGTCATTACTTCGTTTTATTTGGAGCCGGAAGACGGCAAGGCCATCAGTGATTATTTGCCGGGTCAATACGTGAGCGTCAAACTGTCGATTCCGGGCGAGACGTATACGCATATTCGCCAATACAGCTTATCGGATGCACCTGGAAAAGGGTATTACCGCATCAGCGTCAAACGGGAAGCAGCTACAGCGGACAAGCCGGCCGGCATTGTTTCCAACTATTTGCATGATCATGTCCAAGAGGGCGACGTGCTCGAGCTTAGCGCTCCAGCCGGCGATTTTACGCTTGATTTGTCCAAAACGACGCCGGTTGTGTTCATCAGCGGCGGCGTCGGCATCACTCCGCTTTTGAGCATGGCGCATACGTTGGCCATCCGCCAACCGACCCGCCCAGCGGCGTTTTTGCATGCTGCTTTGAATGGCCGCGTGCACGCGTTTGACGAGGAGCTTCGGATGTTGGCGGAACGCCCGTCATTTTCTTATCATATTTGTTATGAGTCGCCATCCGACGAGGACCGCCGCCATCCATATTTTGGAAAAGAAGGGCGGATTGACCTTGCATGGATGCAATCCGTGATCCCGACGAAAGACGCAGACTTTTATTTCTGCGGCCCGGTGCCGTTTATAAAAACCGTCTATCGCGCTCTAAAACAATGGGGTGTGCCAGAGGAGCACATCCATTACGAATTTTTCGGCCCGGCCGGCGATTTGACGAAAGACTGAGAGAGGTTTTTCGCTTGCCAGGGGGCTGACCCAAAAGGGTCATTTTCCTTAACAAAACACAACATATTGTTCCTTAATAATTGTTTTATACCTATATACGGTAATAAGAAAGGGTGTCCCGATCCTTTTGGGACACCCTCCTTTTGTTATCTTCCCTGTTGGCAAGTTCATGAATTTTTTGTATGATGAATGGCAAGGAAAAGCAAGAAAAGGGAGAGACAACGCATGACGACATTTCGCCAACATCGCTGGCAATCATTTTTGCAAGGTTACGAGCAACGCGCTCGAATCCTTATTTCCTGCCCAGATCGCCCGGGCATCGTCGCGGCGGTGACGTCGTTTCTGTACGAACAAGGGGCGAATATCGTTGAATCGAGCCAATACTCGACTGACCCTGAGGGAGGGACGTTTTTTCTCCGCTTGGAGTTCGACTGTCCGAACATCGCCGAGCGAAAAGAAGAGATCGAAGCGGCGTTCGCCCCGATCGCTGCTGAATTTCAGATGCGTTGGCAGCTTCGGCTGCACAACGATATTCGGCGAATCGCGATTTTTGTCTCCAAAGCCGAGCATTGTCTGCTTGAACTTCTTTGGCAATGGCAGGCGGGAGAGCTGATCGCCGACATCGCCCTTGTCATCAGCAACCACCCCGACTTGCGCGAGACGGTCGAGTCGTTTGGCATCCCGTATGTGCATATTCCGGTGACGAAAGAAACGAAAGCGGACGCCGAAGCCGAACAAATCCGTCTGCTTCGTGACTATCAGATCGACACCATCGTGCTTGCCCGCTACATGCAAATTTTGTCGCCGGCGTTTGTCGCTGAATTCCCGGGACGGATCATCAACATCCACCACTCATTTTTGCCCGCCTTTATCGGCGCGCGTCCGTATGAGCGGGCGTATGAGCGCGGCGTCAAATTGATCGGCGCCACATCGCACTACGTCACCGACGATTTGGATGAAGGGCCGATCATTGAGCAGGACGTCGCCCGCGTGGATCACCGCCACCATCCGGACGACTTAAAGCGGATCGGCCGACTGATTGAAAAAACGGTGCTCGCCCGGGCGCTTCGGTGGCATTTGGAAGACCGGGTCATCATCCACGGAAACAAAACGATCGTGTTTTATTGAAACCAAGCGGGAGAGGATTTTTCCTTTCCCGCATGGTATAATGAAGACAAGCAGGATTTCGCCGCCCAAAGAGCGAAATTTCATCCGTAGGGAAGGAGGGAAAAAGCCTGCCTATGGGAGAAAAACGGACGCCCAGCGGTTTTCTGTTAAAACAACGTGCGTTTTTAAAATTGTATTTGATTACGCTCACCGAACAGGAGCGGCTCTACGGGCTGAAGCTGCTTGATGTATTGCGCCAAGAGTTCAAGCCGTTCGGCTACCGGCCGAACCACTCCGAAGTGTATAAGGCGCTGCACGATTTGATCGAAGACGGCATTTTAAAACAAGTGAAACAGAAAAAAGAGGGAATGAAGTACCAAGAAGTCGTCTACTATCGGTTCGCCGAGGGCGGACAGGAAAAGGCGAAGCTGTACAAACGCCAGCTCAAGGCGGAGCTTGATCGGTGCGCGGCGCTCATTCGCAAGGCGATTGAGGACAACTTCGGTTGAGAGCGCCTCGTTTTTTCTTTGTTATATTTACATAATATATTTATGGTCTAGTTCTTTTGTTTTGCGTCCCGCCGGGCGATCTAGTAGAATGAGAGGGGAAGATCGACACAGAGAGGAAGTCAGAAGATGGGAACATGGCCGTTGACGGTCACGAAAGAAATGGAAAAGCGAAAAGAACTGTTCCGCCGCGATCCGGATCGCGCGTTGATTGGAGCGGGCGGGTACAAGGCGGCAGATGAGGCGATCGTGCACGATGCCGCCATTGCGCTCGCGCTTGGGAAAAACGTGCTCTTAAAAGGCCCGACCGGATCGGGAAAAACGCGGCTTGCTGAAACGTTGTCCGCTTTGTTTGGTCAACCGATGCACAGCATCAACTGTTCCGTGGACTTAGACGCCGAAGCATTGCTCGGTTTTAAGACGATCGTGCACCAAAACAGCCAGGCGGTGATCGAGTACGTGCCCGGACCCGTCATCCAGGCGATGACAAAAGGGCATTTGCTATACATTGACGAAATTAATATGGCGAAACCGGAAACGCTGCCGATTTTAAACAGCGTCCTTGACTACCGGCGGCGGCTCACCAATCCGCTGACTGGCGATGTCGTACAGGCGAAACCGACATTTGGCGTCATCGCCGCGATCAATGAAGGCTATATTGGCACCGTACCGCTCAATGAGGCGCTCAAAAACCGGTTTGTCGTCATCAATGTCCCGTATGTGCAAGGAGAAACATTAAAATCGGTATTGTTGGCGCAAACTACATTAACGGATGAAACGTTGATCGATCGTTTCGTCGCCCTGTCGGCGGATCTGCTTGCGCAGGTGCGAAACGGACAAATCGCCGAGGAAGCGGCTTCGGTGCGCGCTTTGTTGGATGCGTGCGATTTGGCGGCATACATGCCGCCATTGCGGGCCATTGAGCGAAGCATCGTCGATAAGCTTGACGATGAACGGGAACGGGCGGCGGTGCGCAACATCGCCGAAACGTGGTTTGACGAATAGGAGGCTCGGCATGGAGCGGTTTATGATGTTCAATGACCGAACGGTCGACTCGAGTTTGGTCATGCAGCTTTCTGACCTCGCCCAAACGCTCATGCGCCGCCGCGA
The DNA here is from genome assembly GCF_030414215.1 of Geobacillus zalihae. Lineage (NCBI taxonomy): Bacteria > Bacillati > Bacillota > Bacilli > Caryophanales > Anoxybacillaceae > Geobacillus > Geobacillus zalihae. The sequence goes on along the minus strand of NZ_CP129217.1, from coordinate 1,701,186 downwards.
CGTTGCCATCCAGTTCGCCGCCCATTCCGGCGTGCATTGTGTCAAGCCGGTCGTTTACGTCAGCCATTTTTGGGATGGGTATCCACCATTGGAGCGGGAAACGGCAATGAAAAGCGACGTCGGCTTGCGCATCATCGGCACGTATCGGCACACCGACCGATTGGCGGTTCGCGCCTTCCGACATGCGGTGGAATCCCGACCGCTCCCCAAGCTTTCCAAACAGCTGTTTACATTCGCTGAAGATCTTCGCTTGGAAGCCGTCTGCGAGCGGGAACGTCCCGGGATGAAGCGATGGTTCCGCACGCGCCGCCGCATGTACCGCCGCTACTTCACTCAGCAATGGCAAGCAAACAGGACGCGCGGCGCTTGGGCTGATCAGTTTTTGGCGGGGATGTATTTGCGGCTCACGGCTGATTCGCCGCTTGATGATGCGCCGCTGGCTCCGATGGCGGATGAAGCGGTGCAGGCGCGCCTTGAAACGTTATGGCCGCAATTTTTTGATGCTTCCTCGACAGCCGAGGTGGCGGACTGGGCGTTCGCCGTTGTGGAACTGATGGAGGACGTGCTGCCTCATGATATGGTCAATGCCTATACATCGCTGCCAATCGTTGAGGATGGTGCGGACGAGAAAACGATGACGCTTCAAGATCTCAAACGGACCAACCCATTGGAAAACCGCGATGCCCTTCAAGAGGCGGATGGAGAGGCCAAGCGGCAAGTGCTGCCAACATGGCATCGGGAAACGAGCCGGGCGGGTGGAAGCTTTCTCCGCTTTGAGCTCGAACGAGGCAGCCGCACCGAGATCATCAGCGATGAGGCGAGGCCGGGTGAAGACGGCGATCAGGCTCTGGCCGTCGTGAAAGGAACGTCTCGGCCGACGGCGCGAAACGAGTATGGCCTGGAAGCGCAAGCATCCTTCAGCGAACAGCCGCCGATTGGAAACCGTGCGCCGTATGGCGAGGCCAACCGCCAAGCCGATCTTGTGCTTCTTCCTTCGTCACCCAACCTCGCGCATCTTGAGCAATACCGCGCCAAACAGGCGGCGGTGGCGCCGTACCGAAAACGGCTTGTGCGCATCATGGAACAATGGCTTGAACACAAGCGCTCCGCTTGGCGCACGAACTTGCCCGTCGGTCGGCTGCGCAAACAATTGGTGTCGTTTTTCACGGATGAGCGGCCGCGCTTGTTTTACAAAAAAGGCGAGCCGACGCGGCGGTTTGATGCGGTCTTCGGCCTGCTTGTCGATTGCTCAGCTTCCATGCATGACAAAATGGAAGAGACGAAAACCGGGCTCGTTCTTTGCCATGAGGTGTTGAAAACGTTGCGCGTGCCGCACCAAATTGTCGGATTTTGGGAAGATGCGAACGAAGCAACCGCTTCGCGTCAGCCGAACTATTTGCAGATGGCGGTCTCATTCCATCGCTCGCTTGAGCCGTCGAGCGGCCCGGCGATCCTGCAGCTCGAGCCGCATGAAGATAATCGCGATGGATTGGCGATTCGCTGGATGACCGAACAGCTCCTCAAGCGCCCGGAAGCACAAAAAGTGCTGCTCGTCTTCTCTGACGGCGAACCCGCCGCGTACGGATATGAACAAAACGGCATCATCGATACGCACGAAGCAGTCGCCGAAGCGCGCCGCCGCGGCATTGAGGTCGTCAATCTCTTTTTAGGCCACGGGGCCGACGATGAGTCAACGCGGCGGACGATTGAAAACATCTATGGTCGCTTCCGCGTCTTTGTTCCGCATGTGAGCGAGTTGCCGGATCGGCTGTTGCCGCTCTTGAAAACGTGGTTGCAAAAAAGTTTGTGACAAAAAGGTGGGACCCCATGATCAAATTATTCACTGACAGCGATCTAGACGGCATCGGCTGCGGATTGCTCGCGAAGCTGGCGTTTGCCGAGGTGAACATTTCGTTTTGTTCCTATCGCAATTTGGATGAACGGGTCGTCCAATTCTTGCAAAGCGACGAGGCCAACGGCGCCATGTTGTTTATCACCGACTTGGCCGTCGGCAAGGAAGTGGAACAGCAACTCGCTGAACGGGCGGCGCGCGGCGGCCATGTGCAAGTGATCGACCACCACGTGACGGCGCTTCATTTCAATGACTACCCGTGGGGACAGGTGGTACCGGTGAGGGATGATGGCAAAAAGACGTGCGCCACCTCGCTCTTTTACGACTATCTCGTCCGCGAGGGAAAACTCGCACCTAATGAAACGCTAGATGGGTTCGTCGAGCTCGTCCGCCAATACGACACGTGGGAATGGGAAGAGAATGGGAATTTGCAAGCGAAGCGGCTGAATGATTTGTTGACGATTTTCGGGCTTGACGGCTTTTGGGAGACGATGAGCGAGCGGCTCGCCTCCAGAGAACCGTTCTCCTTGACCGAGACGGAAGAGCTGCTTCTGGATATGGAAGAAAAGAAAATTCAACGCTACATCCGACAGAAGCAAAAGCAGCTCGTTCAGCGCTGGATCGGCGATTACTGCATCGGCGTCGTGTTCGCTGAACGCCATCTGTCGGAGCTTGGCAACGCCTTATCCAAACGGCATCCGCACCTAGATTTGATCGCCCTAGTCAATCTCGGGACAAAACATATCGGGTTTCGCACCATCCATGACAATGTCAACGTCGCCGAATTCGCGAAGCAGTTTGGCGGCGGCGGCCACCCGAAGGCATCGGGTTGTTTTGTGGATGACACGACCTTTCCGCTGTTTGTCATCGAGACGTTCCCGCTTGCGCCTGTTTATGGCGATGCGGAACAAAACCAACTGAACAAGCGGGAAGAGGCAGAAGGCGTGTTTTGGACGAATCATCAGGGCCAGTGGTGGTTAAGCCGCCAGACGGAACAGGGATGGACATGGTATGCCGACGGGGGAGAGGCTCGCACCTTTCCCGATGAAGCCGCGGGCGAGCGATGGTTAAAGCGGCAGTTTGCGGCAGGGCTCGCCTACGACGCCGCTGTGCTAGAGTTTTTAAGCGTGCGGCTCGGGCGGGACAAAGACGCCATCCAAGCCGACTATCCGTCGGCTGTCAAACAATACAAACATCAAACCGGCATCGAATAAGGTGCCGGTTTTCTTTGCGGCGACAAGAGAGAGACCGCTGGCTTTGCAGCATGGCGGCAGGCTGATTCCGGTGGTGACAACGAACATACTGAAAGGAGCTCCATAGATCAAAAAAAAAAGAACGTGACACGGCGGCCCATTCCGCCAGCCATTTTTTCATAGTGCCGCGGCACAGAAAATGTTAACATAATTGTAACAGTTTTTGTATTTAGGAAAAACAGTCTCTGATTATAATAAGTACATAGGGAGGTGAAGAGGGTGAAACAGTACGTCTTTTCCTTTTACACAGACCAAGGAAGAACGTCTGTCTGGGATGAGGCGATTCCGGCATCTGGGATGATGGAAGCCTTTTCAAAAGCTCGACGGATGCTCATCAGGTACAAACAAGAGAAAGGCATGCCGGTTCGCGTTCGGTATAAAGGCGTCCGCTATCGCCACACCGACATTGCATAACGTTGAAAGTTAAAAAGAAAGGATGGGAGCATGCCTTTCCTGCGACAATCGACACGCAGCGGGTAACGTGCAGTGTTTCATGAACCACTCGGGAACACTGCACGTTTTTATTTTATTTGCATCCGCACGCCTTTCAACTCGGCAGGAGAAAGGGACAAGCCCAGCCACTGTCAAACGATCAGGAAGGCGAGACGGATGCGGAAAATGATTGCGGTGAAACACATACTGCTCGGGCACAAGCTAGGAACGGCGCAAAAACCAAATCGGCGACGACTCTTGATTTTTTTGGTATGACACAACAAATATGGACGAGCCCGCATCTCATCATCGCGCACTCCTTTATACCTATAACGGATTTCCAGGTGGCAAGGAGCTTAGCAGCCAAATATGTCCGCTGCATGCGTATGCTGCAAAAGCGCTCATTCATGACGGATGTCGTTGTTTCTTTGCTTTTCGTCTCACTATCAAAAGATTACTTTTTATTGAGACAAAACCGAATATAACTTCCTATAATTTATATTATGTAAACTTATCAATTTCCCCGAAATTTGAGGGTTTCTTCCCTCAAGTACCCATAAAATCAATTATCCGGAACTTGTTAACCTAAGTTCCTCATAATTTTTTGTGTCTACGAATTATCATTTTTTAAACGAGTTATCATTATTTTTTTATCGATTATCATCGGTCGTTGATTATCAACTGGAGGTGTTTTTTATGTTGTTTCGACAAGCCATTGATGAATTTGTGTTGTACTTGCAAATTGAAAAAAACTATTCACTTAACACCGTTGATGGTTATGCTTATGATTTGAGATGTTTCGAGAACTTCTTAATTCAACACGGTTATTCTGTACAACTTCATGACATTACAAAAACGCATGTTCGTCGCTTCATCCAGCATCAGATTACAAAAGAAAACGTCAAACCTAGAACGGTCTATCGGAGAATTTCTTGCTTGAAATCGTTCAGTAAATACTGTGTCAAAGAAAATCTAATCGACAGCGATTTTATGATCGGAATTGATACTCCTAAAACGGATAGCAAATTACCGACTTATATGTCTTTGTCTGAACTACGAAAGCTGTTCCATTTTTTGGAGCAAGACAATAGCCGAATGGCGATGCGAAACCATCTTCTATTTAAACTGTTAGCCACTACGGGTATGCGAAGATCTGAAATTGTTGAACTAACTTGGGAACAAATTGATTTATCGAACAACACGATACGCATATATGGGAAAGGAAAAAAAGAGCGCTTACTCCCCCTTCATCCCATGGTTGTCCCTTTAATTAAGAGCTATATGGGAAGTTTAGAAGAATATCAGCTCCATCCTTCCCAACCGGTATTTTTAAATAAAAACGGTAAAAAACTGAATCCGCGTGGTTTACATAAGATATTTAAAGAAATCTTACAAAAAGCTGGTCTGCCACCTCAACGGTTCTCACTCCATCATTTGCGGCATACGTTTGCTACCTTGTTGATACAAGAAAATAAAGAAAATGTTGATTTGCGTACCGTACAAGAACTACTCGGCCATGAAAGTTTAGTCACGACGCAAGTATACACTCATGTTGACTTTGAGCAAAAGAAAAAAGCGATTGAAACATTTAACATATTTTAAAACCTGCTTAGTACGGAAATAACTACCCTAGCCGGGTAGTTATTTCATGTGAATATGAGTTGGCGGATACAAAGGCACTGGATGCGTGAGATCGTATGACATTGAGTGCATTCCATGAGTTTGCTGATAAGGCATTGGAGCATGTGGAAAATACCCTTGCTGCGCCATAGCAATCTGATTATAAAGTTCTGGTGCTTTAAATGTAAAATAATCAGAATGATTATTCCCTGATTCTTTAAGTATTTTTTGATGTAATGCCGCAAATGCATACTTTACGAGATGTTCTTTAAACAGATTGATGTAATTTTTGTTTTTCAATTGATTCGAATAAACTTTAGGAATTTCATCAAAAATTTCTTCTAAATCTAGCGTGATATTATAATTAGATTCAAGTTCCATAGCAGTTTCAAAAAGAGTTTCGATTATTACTTGGGCCGCTCGAATTTCTTTAATATACTTTGCATCACTTAAAATATAATGCTGCAGAGCGCCAAGCTCATATTTAGAGTGTCCAAGCAAAAAGCGTATAGCATCATCTGAGACCCCCATTTCATGAAACAAGGTAGAAAGAGTGTATCGTAGTCCGTGCGGTGTGAAATACTTCTCTGTTTTACGGATTATTTTGTTTCTTCTTCCCTTCTCTTTTGCATTGTTATGATTTTCATTATTCTCTGGTTGTTCATATTCTACTTTCACCCATCCCAAATGTTCACATACTTTATCGATTATATAATTCATTTGCTTGTTAATGAGCGGTTTCCCTCTCAAACCGTATAACAATGCATCATTTGGTTCCATGTGTTCTGTATATTGGGTGAGTAATTTCATGAGCTTAGGTGGTAATGGAATAAAGAAATCTTTGTTTTTGCTGTTTGGTGAATTATCAGTGTGTTTATCCCCTTCCTCTAGATATTGGTCAAGAAGTTTGTCTTCTTTTACTCGATCTTTTTTTGGATCAAACTCATAAACTAGCCCGTTCATAGTAGTAGAAACTGAACGAACTGTTAGTTTTTCGAGCGATGTGACTCTGAGAGCAGTAAACATATCTATTAGGGTTGGAACTAATACATTAACACCACTTTCTTGCAACTCAAACGCAGCTTTATAAACTTGGTATAATTCGGTGATATTTAATGCTCTCGAATGATGTTTTTGTTTATTAGAATCTGTGATTTTTAATGCTGCGAATGGATTTCCGTTAATAACTCCGAGTCGGTTATAATGCGTAAACATAGATTGCATCGTTGCCTGATGTTGTTTTATCGTTTTCGGACTATAGCCTTGTTTTCGTTGATCATTTTCCCATATCTTCACGAATTCATAATCGATATTCTCAAGCACTGGATTTAATCCTTGGTTTAACATATATTCTGACATGTAAATTACATTTTTTCGATAGGTACGTCTAGTATTTTTTGACCAAAACTGGCTTTTTTCGTATTCATTAAAAGCCTCAATTAAAGTAGATTTAGCTGAAATATTTGTTTTGCCCATGCTCTGTTACCTCCGTATAAAAATAATTTAGCTTAAAATACAAAAAACCCCAAGCCAAACACCGCTACTTCTTATGCGTGTATATACGCATAGGTAGCGCTGTAAAGCTTGGGGTTTTCCCTTGTCGTATATTAAGTTATTCATTTGTTTTGTATTTTATCAGATTATGATGAAAAGTCAACAACTATTTTGCAAAATTTTATAGATTTGTTTCTTTTTCAGCTAAATATTTTTATAAATCATCTGTAACGGATAGCGTATTTAACGCTCGTTTAGTTAAAGCTGGACGGTGTTTTAAATAGCTGTTTAAAAGGTGTGATTGTGTTCCACAATTGCGCCTTATTTTATTATTGAACAATACTATTTCTGTGGCCGTAATGACCCTTCTTCTATATTCTATAAAGACAAACGTTAAAGTTCTTGGTTAATTAACTCGCTCAGTAATTTAGTTTCATCTTCTGTAAGACTAACTGAGGGGTCAATTAAAGAATAATCTCGAAGTCTTTGTTGCCTTTTAATCGGATGTTCTGCGACTGTTTTGCAATCTCTTCTCATTTTATCTACCCAGTACATTACGTATTGTTGTATTTGTTTTGGTAAAGCCTTAAAATCTGCTCCTTTTTCAATCCAGTGATTAACATTCCAAGAAAGAGGAGGTGTTGGTTTCCATCCCCAACTATAGACGTATTCAATTGCTTTTGCTGCAACAACAATGTAAGTACTTTTACTAACACCTTGCATCCCAACAAAGAAATGGTCACCACCGTACTTACTTTTTGGGCTTCTTACATTAGCAGTTGCCATAAGTGCAGCCAAAATCTTAAGTTTATTCAATGGATTCTTTAATTTTAAGTTAAAGATTGCTGCATTCAAAGAATCGGTATCTTCATCGGTCTTCACTTTCTTAGCTAGTTCAGTAAAAGCTTCGACAATTCGCTTTTCATAATCTAAAGGAATATCTGATAAATCGCAAATTTCCCGAAATAATTTAATGCCTATAGAAAAAGGTTTCTTTTTTATAGTTTGTTCTAAAAGATCTATTTCTTGCTTACTTACCACTTTTACAGGTGTTGAAGATATTGGTGTAAAAAACTCTTCCATTCCATCTTCAAATTTTTTGCTCCTTGTTTCTTCTAACATACATTTTAAAAAGGTTTCGAAGGCTTCTATATGATTTTTAGCTTCAGGGCATTCCTTCATGGGATCTATCAATGTAATTCCGTATTGATCACACAATGATTGGAGTTCATTACTATATCTATATGCAATCATATAGGATGTTGGTAATTCTCCATAAAATGCTTTCTGTAGTTCAGCAAACATTTGTTGAGTATTGATATCACGAAAACTATAGCCTACAAATAACAAATTTTTTGCTAATAGATCCGCTCGTAAACGGATGTTAAATGCATTTTCCGGATCACTCATTCTTTTTTGATAATCCTCTTGTGTGAATACGATAGATTCAGGATAGTTAAGATCCCCATGAAACTTAATATAAAGCTGTTCTGACAATTTCGCTTCAGCAAAATCCTTTAAATGAATGATAGTCCTGTATTTCCTTCCATACTTCTCAAACGCTTTTTCCATCACATTATCTTGGTTTGTAGTGTAAATAACGGGAACACCCATATTCATTATTGTTAAATGGACATATCCTTTTTCATCATCAAATTCCGAAATTTCTAATTTACTCTTCAAAAACTCACAAAATTTATCCCTTCCGAACGTATCCACATATTTTTGAGCAATTTCAAAATGATTCGTAATAGACGTTAGTCCTAACTGCTCGGCCATCTCGCTGACTAGAGAATCCCAATCTGGTAGCATAGAAGCAGAACAGCCAGCACCCATAAATGGGACCAATTTTTGCTTAGCAGCTAATTCGCCTAAAGTATCAATAATTTGACTCATTTTCTTTCCCCTTCTTCTTGCAACTCTAAAATATTGACTAGTTGTTGAAAACAATTCAAGACTTCTCTAATTTATAAGCTTATTAAACTCATCAGTAAAATTTTTTCAATTCCTTTTTTATTAAAATACATTTTTCCTTTAATCTACTATCTTTTTCAAATTCACCAATATAACTATTTACTATCGTTTCTGCAAAGTCTACAAAATCATATGGCTTGTCGGGTTCATGTTTTGTAATCGAAGATAACTGTTTAATTATTAATTCCCATAATTTTTCATCGTATATAACTCGCGTAAGTCTGCAACACTCTTCATATAGATTGGTGCTTACAAATTCTGAGATAGGTATTGAGTAAAACTCTAATACTTCCTTTTTTTCTTCTCTTCGTTTTAATATATCAAAAATTTCTTTTCCAAGATTTCTTCCTTGGTTTCCACTAAATAGCGAAAATAAAACTGTTGAATAATCCTCGTATGATAATTCAAGTTTCTTAATCTCTTGACGCAAAGATAAAATAACTCCAAGCTGATTATAAGGTAATTTTGGTGTAAACTTTATTGCACTAATTATTGCAAATAAATCATAAATCAATTCATTAGCAAAGTTTTTAATATCGTCTGGATCCCAAAGACCATTATGGGTAATTTTGTTTCTAAAGATTGGAGCTTCAAATGCAAAATAAGGATACATAGATAACCACAATGCACGATTTGTTGAAAATACTTTTTCGGCTTTCACACTAAATAAGTGTTCCAAGATTATCGAATTCGATTTCATCATTAAGAATTAAACAGAAATCGTAAAATAAACCTTCGACTTGAATAACAGACAAGTTTATAAACGATTGATATTTTTCATCTCTATACAGACTAGAAAGTATCTCAAATATTCCTTCGCGCTTTTTTAATAGATGATGGCTTTTAATAACAGTTTGGTGAACCATCCTTAGGTTATTTTTCACTTTTTGAATTAAACTTACTTCCAATAACTCTTGCTTTTTTAGGTGGTGGAATTTTGCTAGACATCCTAAACATTAATCGGTTATATTTGGAAATTTATTCGAGATAGTTATAATAGTTGAAAATTGCTTATCATTTTACACAGAGATATATTCCTTCATGTCATCTAAATAAAATCCTAAGTTTAATATCTCTTCGCTGTACTCTGGAATAGCTAAAACTAATAAATCTTGTGGTCTTGAACATGCTACATAAGCAAAGCGGCTTGCTTCTGTACCTTTCTGTAACCATTGTGTGAAATGTCCACCATCAGATTTTTTAGTTGGTGAAGAAACTACAAGAGCGGCCCTGTAAGTTTCTCCTTTTACTTTATGTATCGTATCTACTTTTACTTTAATTTCGATCTTTTTTTCACCCATTAAAAATTTTTTAGACATAGGAATATCTGACAATCCTTCAGGAGATCTTAATCTTCTGACAATTTTCTCAAATGAGTATTCAACATCTTTAAGTTCATCCCAAATATTCTTAAATTCACTTTTAAGAATATCTTTAACCCAATTTTTCCATATTTGTTTAGAAGTTTCTTTAACTATAAAATCACTTTTACTAGCAATCTTCTCGAGATAAGTTCCAAGTTTTATACGCCAATCTATTGGGTTGTAAGAAAAAGGGGTTGTAATAATTCCTGATTTACCTTTTCCGGCATACGCTAAGTCGATAATGGCTTGACTAAATAATTCTAATGCGACATTTTTGTCTTTAAAATTAGCTGAACTCCAGTGAGTAATAGCGGATGCAATTTTGTATACAATATGATTTTTAGCTTTGTCTAGTTTTGTATCCTTTGGGTAACCTTTAATTTGCCTAATTGTCGAGGATCCTCTAGCAATAATAATCGCATCTTTGACATTTAAATTCCTTTTGTCTAATAAGTTGATAAATGCTTCTTGAAGTTGATATAGATCATTTTTTTTATCATAAACCCAAAGTAAACAAGATTGATTAAGACTTGACCGGGTTCCTATAATTTGTTGCTTTCCACCTAGTTTAGCAACAACATTACAAATTTGCTGGACACTTCTGTGATTAATGGTTAATTGTAAACGTTCCATTTTCCATTCATCTATTTTCTCAATCACTTTTTCCGGATAGACCTTTCTAAATCCGTAAATTGCTTGATCTAAATCACCGATTAAATGAATAGTTACCCCTGCCTGTTTTAATAAACTTAAAATACCAAGCTGAATTTCAGATAAATCCTGACACTCATCAATAAAAATATAGGGAAATCTTTTAGCAATTAAATCAAGAATATCCCCTCTTTGTTGCAAAAGCTTGTAACACCAATATTCTATGTCTGCATAGGTTACAAAACCTTTTTCTGCAAACTGTTTCTTTTTGTTTAATAGAGTACTAATAGTTAAGGGATCATTTTCGATTTTTTTCTTTTCATCACAAACTGTAGGATTTTCATTCATATCAATAGTGTAATCTAGTATAGAAATTTTATTGGTACTAAAATTTTTTAACCATGTACCATGATTACCATCCTGTATTAATTTATGTGAAACATCCCCTTCAGCTCCCTTATACCTAGTTACTACAGAACCAAAAGGGTGGAAAATATAGGAATGGAGCCAACTATCAATCGTACCAACGAAATGAGGATGACTTACATTCAAATTTCCCAAAAAGCGATTAGCACGATTTTTGATTTCTTCCGCAGCATTTTTCGTAAATGAGAGAACAGCTATACCACTTATCTTGGAAATCCAATTTTGAATTTCATATGCTATTTTGATGCCAACCGAATGCGTTTTTCCACTGCCCGGGCAAGCGCTTAAAAAACAATCCCGATTAATTGGATGTAAAATAAAAGTAGCTTGCTCTGGGGAAAGACGTTTTATATCTTCGTTATTTAACACCGAATAAATTAAATCTAATTTATTTATGGGTTTAATTTCCAGAATTTGTTGGTACATTACTTTCACTCCTTTCATTTAGATTGCAAGCCCAAAGAATAGCTTTCTCGATATAATTAGGAACTGTAAATTCTATTTCCTCATTGGCAAGTTTATAAGCTAAGTGTTGAGCAAATAAACCCTTACCGCATAATTTAGGGTTATCTATTCTATCTAATAAGCATTTTGCTATTTTAGCTTTTTCACTATCAGTTTTTCTGATAAATTCCTTTTTATATTTTTCAAAGTCTTCTCTGATAGATCCATCTGTTTCTAAAATTTCAAGGAAGGTATCAACCATTACCAAAAAGTTGTTTCCGCATAGAGCCAAGTCATATTCAAAAGTTTTAGAATTACTGTATAAGCGGCAATATTTGTTATCTTTCAGTATCATCTGTAGTTTTAATGCCGGATTATTACATTCGCACTCATTTCCAACATAAGGAGTGTCACTTTCTTTAGGATCACAATCTGTTATACCTGCACATCTAATTGGTATACCTTTTCCTTGTTCTTCTGCATTCATAAATAGTTGAAAGAATGACTCGAAATAAATACCACCCATATTTATTACGGAAACACTATATTCTTCTAAAGAGTAATCGGATATTTTTTTCTTTGAATTCAAATATTTATGTAATACTCTTTTAGCCAACTCTGGAATAACTAGTCCTTCCGCTATCCCTTCAACAAGAATCACACCTCTAGCAAACAATAAAGTTGATTTAGTAATATCCATCCAACGTTGCAAGAAAAATTTCTGTTTTGGAGTTAATCCTACATTCTTTAATGGAACAATCGTAGGACTGTTATTAAAATCTGTTCTTTTAACAACTAAAATATTATTTAAGTCAACAGAAGAAGCTATTATTGGTGAATGGGTAGTGACAATAACTTGAACACCACTTATTCGAGCTTGTTTTTCTATATATTCAAGTAATTTTGTCTGTAGTTGTGGATGTAAATGTGCCTCGGGTTCCTCTATCAGAAGAATGCGAGTAGATAACTCATTTTCTTCTGTTTGCTCTAATTCCGCTAATACAGTTGCTAAATAAATTAAGTTGTTATATCCAAGACTATTTTCTGATAACTCCCGAAACTCTTCTACACTCACTTCATTATCAAGAAGCGGATAGAATAACAGTTTTAAATTTTCAATGATTCTCTCGAATCGAGTTTCCGAAAAAGAAACGCTAATATCTTGAGCCAATTGTTCTCCCAAAGATTCTATTAGTCGATTTTTAATATTATCCTTTGCTTTTACGATCAGCTCATCTTTTAATAATTCTTTGTTATTTTGTTTAACTATATCTTCTAAACGCTCTCTTGCGTTATTTTTTGACTCCATTTTAGTTATTAAGCGAGCTAAACGTGATCCTCTAACAGCTCTAAGGCGTTGTTCTGCGTCACGCAATGGCGGTAAATATGTGCATTGAATTGAATTATATGTATCCCACTCGAATATACTACTTGAGGAATTACCTCCCCATAATTCCCTCTTATATTGATTTCTAGAATTAGTCTTATTTTGCACTTTTAAATGTAAAGATGCCGAACATAAATCGTTCGGGTTTAACCAAGGTAAATAAGCTAATTGTTCCTTTTCGTTGAGACCCGAGAAGATTAGGTCAATCGTAAAATTAGACCTTATCTCATTCTTAGTATTACCAATTGAGTGCCAAAACTCTTTTTCAGTAATTTTAACATTACCAAACTCGTCTTCATTTAAGATTAATCGTATTGCATCAATAATAGCCGACTTGCCGCTTCCGTTTTCACCCAAGATAACTGTAAGTCCTTCATTTAAAGGTATTTCGGTTTTTTCATTAAAACAACGATATCCTTCTATTACTAATTTAGATATATACATCAAATCTCCCCTTCCCCAATTAAGCTAAAAAGAAGAAGATCAAATGACCTTATTCTTGAATTTTATCATTTTTTGGCGAAAAATGTTACATTTTGTATATTTTTATTATTATCCGTATGAATTGTAAGTTTGAATTGTAAGTTTGAATTGTAAGTTTACTCAGAAATCATTATGTAAATTATAGAATGTGATTATGTGGGTACAATTCTGGGTATAATCCTGTCAAAATAGAAAGGGGAAAAACAAGTAAGTTAAATACGTAAAATGGTTAAATCAATTAAAATGCGTCTTGAAAATACGCGATATTTCAAGGTTTTTCTATTTAAGAAAGTTAATAAAATGAAATAAATTAATTGTGTTAAAGTGCCTCTTGTGCAGATTTTTCTTCGGTGTGTAGTATGTGGGTTCCTAAGTTAAGTCCGTATAATTGTGTAAAAAAGGAATAGAAAAAAGAGCCACGTTGCTTCCCCTTTGGTCAAATAAACAGTGAACCCCAAACATAAGGAGGAATGCAACGCTGGCTCAATATCATATTCCTGTAAATGATGAACTTTTGCACGGGCTATTGCTGAAAGATAAAGGATTGACTAAGCTGCTCGAACAAGTTCTGAATCAAATCCCCGAAGAAGGGTTTAGATTGTCTGACTATTGGCAGTGACAGAAAACAAAAGAACAAGAAGCCCGCTCGATGAATCAAGAGACTCCGGCGATGAAAAGAGTGGGATAACGGCTCACCCCTTTGACGTGTCAAGGAGAACGTGGAATACCAGAGCGAAACGAGGATATGCCTGAAAGCTCCTTGACGCATTGATTCCTTGACAACATGATCGTTTGTCCGGGAAGACGACCGTCAGGGACGTTTACCGGACTCACCTATACTATACGTCAAGTTATCAGGTCCATGTTTTCTATCAAAGGGGAATTTACACAATAATTAGGACTTGACCATTGAAATTGAGAAAGATCACGTTGAAAATGCATCGGAGCTAAATTAGTATGTAGCTCCTTCTTTTTTTCTGTTAAATGAGATAAATATATGCTATGATAAGCAATAATAACGAGAAAGAGGGCATATATATGTTGCAACAAGTCGCAATCATTCAGGAGGATGAAATGAAAAAAGCTACTGGAAAAAATGACAAAGATGTAAGGCTTCAAAAAGTTGCTGCCAAAGTCATTCGCAGAAACCTCAAAGGTTTAAAGAGGTTGAGTAAAAATTGAGCATTGAACCTTTAGAGCCGAAACATATCCGAATGTTCCATGATATGGCCTTAAAAACATTCGGAGGTTTGTCGGGAGAACATGAGCCAAATCTCATCGACAGCCTTGGGTACAAACCGGGTTTATTAAAAAAAGCTGCTGTATATATGCATACTTTAACCACAATCAGTATTTTGTGGATGGGAACAAGCGGACAGCATATATTACTGCGGCATCTTTTTTGGAGTTTTAAATGGATATGTTTGCGTTGCGGATAGGATATGTATTTTGCCACGAAGCTGGTTGCTAACAAAAAGTGGAACTTGAATCGGATAGCCGAGTGGTTAGAGGTCAATAGCATACCAGAATCCAAATATGTCGAAGGCATGGAAGCCGAGAAAGAAACATTAATCGAACTATACGAAGAATACATAGCTATGGCCAAAGAACTGGAATTACAAGAAATCCTGACGGAAGAAGAAATAGAAGAACGAAAAAAATTGAAAGACGATGTTGTTCAACTATACCTAATTGTTGTCTATCGATTTCTTATCGCCTATATTCAAAATTAGTAGGCATAAGAAAAATAGAAGATTAAAAAATAAACAGCATGAAACATAAACCAGTTAGTTATGTTCATGCTGTTATTTCAGGCAGTAAATTTAAAACAGAAATATTACCAATAGTCAGCCATCCTTTTCTTTTAAATCAACCTTGTAATATTCCAACCCTCTTTCCAGCAAAACATTTACTAGTGCATTTATTTTAAATGATTTTTCTACACTTAGATTTTTTATTGTGTTATACATTTCTTCTGTTAAGAAAAAGGTTTTCTTCTCTTTTAACAACGAATGATCTACTTTTAAGTAATCTTTGAACATTTTATATTCCAAATCGAAATTCTCTTCAACGTTTATTGGCGTTCGATTTTCTTGTTTCTTTTTTACAAAGGGTTTATCAACTAATAAAACGACGATTCTACTTTTTACATCTCTACTCAATGATTCTTCTGGTGCAATACCTTTATATTTATATTCATTTTCTTCTTGATCAAATTCAATTGCTGCATTTGCCAGTTTTCTTTCTAAGTTTTTTTCATTTATTCCTGCCATGGCTGCAACCTCTGCAAACGATTTTCCGTTGTTTAATTGTTCTAATGCTTCTATTAATTTCATTTAAATCACCTCCGATTTTTTTAAACATTATAACTTCACTTGTGCTAAATTCTAATAACTTTTGCAGAATATTTGTGGCAATTTATAACCATATAATTTCAGATGTGCTACGGATTCTGAAAAGAATGTATTCGGAATTTATCATGATGCTTTGATCAATCTATACTTAACCGATGGCCTTACAAATAAATGCAATTTTTCAATAGGAAACCGATCGATGATTTTACAATGCCCTATCGAAACGAATATACGTATCTATCAATCGTTACGAATACATTTTCAAGTTCATTATCAAATCCTTTTATCCCCATTTTCTGTTTTTAGAAACGAATATGGGTTACCTGTTTTACCGCTTAGTATCGCAATGATATTGCATCATTGCCATTCGTTTATTTCCATTCGATACAAATAAAAGATACGAATATTCGTTACGAATGAAAGTAACGACGTGCCGATTTAAAGTGCATCCAACCCAGCACTTATCGAAATAGTATTGGCCGTCATGCAACCTTTCTTTTATTGAGCGATTTAAAAGTGCATTTTTTCCATTCGGCTCAAACGAAAAGCTAAAATATTTAACATTGAGCCACAGATTCATAGGGTTAACTGGGTATATTAAAACCTACCCAGTTAACTGTATGAACAACTTCATATACCTAATAGTTTAAAAATGTCTTCAGATCAAGTGTTCTAAAATTTAGAAGAATGACCTATCCAGACGACTATTACTATATCCCGACTCCTAATTTGACCCAAATTTTTTAATAAAATAAATTACATTTTCTGGATGGATATAACATTATTTGATAATAAAAAAACCAGTATCAAATTGATACCGGTCAATCATTCATCATAGTAATTTTTATTTTTTTACATATTTCCCGTACTAAATCAAATCTTTTTACATAAATCCCGTACCGAGGAACGTTTTACAAAAATTCCGCACTGAGACCACAGTTTTTACTTAAATCCCGTACTGAGCTTTTACAAAATTCCCGTACCAAAATAATAGTTTTTACATAAATCCCATACCAAGCTAATGAAAACTATAGATTTCCGCAAATAAATACACTTTTTGTTCAAGCATTCATCATGTTTTAACTGTACACCCTACAGGATTTTTCATGCGTGTATGATCGTTTCACGTTTAAACGAAGGGTCTTCTATACCTGTACTTATATATTCAAAATCCCCATTAAATAAAAGATAGAGGTCTATTTCTATCCAATCATCAGATTCTCGCTTACCTAAAAGAATAAGTGACTGTTCTAATTCTCGCCTGTTCCATCTACAACATTAATTTGGTCTAATTCTATTTGGATACGTTCCAGAACATTTGCTTTTACTATTGCCACCGGTATAGTGGCTTTTTGCGTTTCTGTACCCCCAAGTTCCAAAGCTAATTTATATAACGGATGATCATTTTGTAATAGTTGAATATCTTCTGTTTCAACTTTCGGTTTTAATGCAAATCGGACTGATTGATCCGTTTTTGATAAAATCTGTTCTAAACATCGATAAGATGAGTCGTTACGTCTAACAGTGGCAAATGCGATGCAATCATGATGAAGAAGATGTAAATTTGATTCGATGGCCATGGGGATCTATTGTTCGGTACCATGAAAGGAAACGAAAAAAATGACTCCCGTTGAACTGCACTTCAACGGGAGTCATCTTTGTTTTCTTTAGAACTTCATCATAATTTTCATATTCCCTCCGCTGTTGCTAACAAATCGATTATTCTCATCAAATGCAAGAGGTCCTATCGCTGGAAAAACAAACAGACTATCTCCCTCACGCATTCTTTCTTCATAACGTATTCTGGCAATTGCCCATGCTTCCTCTAATGACAAAGCCCCCACGACATCCATTAATTCATCTTTCTCTTTTGTTCTAAGAACGACATAATACTGATTCATAAATAATCCCTCCATCAAAAATGTTGATAAATAAAAAACATCGGCAAGAATGCCAACGACTGTTTTCGTCATACATCCTTGCCGATGATTTTTCACCATTTCTCTGGACCAAAAAGGCCTTCTGTTATATTAATTTATAATAAGGAAAAGAAAATAAAATCGATTATCTATTATTATTCTATCTTACACTTTGCCCCTTTTTAACCCATTTCATCGAATTTCTCCCTGTAAAATAACAAATCTACTCAACAAAAAGTGAAGACTGGGTAGATAAAATAATGGCCGCCCAGATAGAGAATTCAAATACAGGCAAGCAAAAGAAACTTATTATTCCGCTCATCCGTATATTTGGTAATGAAATGAAAAGGAAACGGGAAGAAGTACGAATACACCCAAGAGAAAAATATAATCGAATAAATAGACCAGATAAGAAAGGAGAAGAGGAAAATGGAGAATAGCAAAGAATTCTGCCCCTACTGCGGCGCTAATTTGCAAGGAGATCCGATTCCAAAAGAACTGCAAAAGCATTATGGCAATGCCACCCACTTTAGCAGAAAAATTGGCATTTCCAGTTTGGAAAAAGATCGTGTAATCAAATGGCAATGTCCGGATTGCAAACAGGAATGGGAGCGGGAGGAATAGGTGGAAAGTGGTTTTTTACACATTTTCCGTACCAGACCCCTCTTTTTTTACAAAAATCCCGTACCAGAAAGGAGTTTTTTACAAAATTTCCGTACCGAAAGGGGTTTTTTACATATTTTCCGTACCAGGCCCCTTCTTTTTTTACAAAAATTCCGTACCGAAAGGGGTTTTTTACATATTTTCCGTACCAGGCCCCTTCTTTTTTTACAAAAATTCCGTACCGAAAGGGGTTTTTTACATATTTTCCGTACCAGGCCCCTTCTTTTTTTACAAAAATTCCGTACCGAAAGGGGCTTTTTACATATTTTCCGTACCAGGCCCTTCTTTTTTTACAAAAATTCCGTACCGAAAAGCGATTTTTACATATTTTCTGTACTCCGAGTTCGACAGTTTGAAGTCCAATTTTAGGCAAGCACAATTTAGAAAAAGCCTTTTATATCAAAGGATTTAAGGTCTATACACTAGAAAATACGTTGATTTTCGTAGGCACACGCTTCGTAAATTAGTCCTTTTAATATCGGGGTTTATGAGTTATAACGTAAGAACATATAAATCAGCATGCGAAACTCACTTTAAAGCATCGCCAAAACTTTGTGGCTGTAGGCGTTGGATCTGCTTCTAAGAATCCTACATATCCAGCATCACTCATAGATACACGCGTGAAGTATGCCTAATCGCTCATCAACCCTTATGTATCAAGGGCTGGTGAGCAATTTGTTTGCCTAGTAAGTGTCGAACTCGGGCCAACCTTTGGAAAATTTATTTTTTGCAATTCTTTAAATTGAACCTGCCATTGTTCTAATGCTTTTATCGTCGGTGACAGGTTAACTTTATATAATTCTAATGTTTAATTAATTGTTCTTTGGAGTTCTGCAATCGGACTATCGATACTAGTGTAGATTTTGCTTAATGATAAACTTAATTGTTTAACACTATCTAAAACAGTTTGCATAGAATCAGTTGCACCAGCAAAACTGTTCCTTAACGTACTAATTGATTCTAAGAATGGAGCAATGGATTGTATATGTAATTGTGTTTCCCTCAATCTCGAGGCTAATGTATTAAAGGCAATCGATAGTTCAGGTTGATAAAATACCGAATTGAAATGTCGGCTTATGTTTGAGCCAAGATTTATTCTCGTTATTAATTCTGTCTACTCCCGAAGCATTTCACTCAATGGTGAAAACGACTCTACTGTCCTTGTAAGACTTTTAATAATTTCTCTGTCTAATCCTACTCGCATGCATTTCTTCTCCCTTTATAACGATTTATACAAAAACAGATGCCCCTATAAGAGACATCTGTTCTCGTTGTCACGCATTCATCGGCCAGTCTTTATATTGCTGTTCGGCTTGTTCCATGAATTTGTTTGTTAAGAATTGCAATTGTTGGCCGGTAATTTTTTCTCTGATGAGTACTTGCTTGACAGCTAATTTGACCTTGGCGTAGACATCTCGGCGGTAAGGACTTGTCCAGTCTACGGCTAATTGTTTCTTTAAAGCTTTGACCACCTTATGGATTAGACTAGCAAGAAACTCGTTTGAGAACGCTTCCTGCCCCATAGCAGTGATCGCCTTGTAAAACTCAATTTCTTCCTCTGACAATCCCAAGTCGTGCCGCTTGCGCATTTCTTCTTCCATTTCTTTGCGCATGTTAATCATAACCCGGATCACATCAGCAGCCTGAATGACACGATTATGATAATCCCTTAACGTTTTCTCTAGAAGTTCGCTTAACGCCTTTGACTGTGGGCTTCCTTGGCTAAATGTCACTTTAATTTGGTCCTCTAAAAGTTTTTTCAGCAACTTTAAGCGCAAGTCTACATGCTCTTTTTTCGTTAAATCTGCTAAGAACGCTTCGTCCAATATGCTGATATCTGGGCGTTCAATTCCTGCTATTTGGAAAATGTCAACAGTTTCTTTCGCTAATAGACTATTGTCAATAAGTTCTGATAATCGCTCTTCTAATGTTTTATTTTCACTCGGTTTTTCAATTGGTGGCCGCAAATGTTTGCGAAGTTGTGCTTTCATCATTAAATAAAGCATAACCTCATCTGCAAGTTCAAGCACTTCCGGCTGATGTTTCACCAACTGATACGATTTTTCTAGTTTGGTAGCTGCTTGGATATATTCCTCGGGATCTCGATTTAAAAGCATGTTAACAAGATCTGCAATGAAGTCTTCGCGCTCTATCTTTGGTTTTGCCCGCCAGTTTTGAACATCAATCTCACTTGGAATAAATCCCCTTACTGTCTCCAGATGATTCATAAAGATGTTAACGGCCTCTGAAATATCATAAGTAGGACTTCCCGTTCCGCCGCTTTGCGTATATTTATGAGTTGCTTCTTTCAGAGAAGTGGCAATGCCAATATAATCAACGACTACACCGCCTTCTTTTCCTGGAAACACTCGGTTTACACGGGCAATGGCTTGCATAAGATTGTGTCCCCTCATTGGCTTATCGACATAAAGATAGGAAAGCGGTTTAGCGTCCATTCCTGTTAACCACATATCGACGACAATGACAAATTTCAAAGGGTCTTCTGGGTCACGAAGTTTGGCTTTCACTTCTTCTTGCTCTTTTTTCGACTTAATATGCGCATATTTGCTTCCCGGCTGAACCTCTCGCCACTCTTTAGGATCCTTTGATACATCTCCTGTCATAATCACTTCAACAGGAGGGCATTCTGGAATCTCTCTTAGATAATTATACAAATCAACCGCAATTCGCCGGCTCATGCAGACAATCATGGCTTTTTGAAATGGATTGGCGACTTGGTTAAAATGTGATACGATATCTTTGGCTAAACGACGGAGCCGTTTTGGAGTACCGACGACTTTTTCCAGAGCGGCCCATTTTCTTTTATAGCTCTCTGACTCTTTATCGTCTCCCCCTGCTTCTTCGATAATTTCTCTGTATTTTTCATCAATGTCCTCAGTAGATAAATCAAGCGGAATTAGACGGCTCTCATAGTAAATTGGCAATGTCGCTTTGTCTTCGACCGCCTGAGCCATATCGTAGCGGTGGATAATATGTCCGAAAATTTCTTCTGTATTGTTATCAACAAAATCGACCGGGGTTCCTGTAAACCCAATATAGGAAGCGTTCGGCAAAGCATAACGCAACTGAGCGGCAAATCCGCCCGTAAAACCGGCTTGGGTACGGTGTGCTTCATCGGCAATCACAACAATGTTTCGTCTTTCCGATAAAACAGGGTGTCGGGTTTCTCCTTCTTTTTTACGGAATTTTTCAATAGTGGAGAAAATAATTTGTCCCGCTTCCCCTCTCAGTAATGTTCGCAACTGTTCGGTACTTTCCGCGTGATGCACATGACCGATGTATGATTTCCCTTGCACAAACGTATCATGCAACTGTTCGTCTAGGTCATTACGATCCACTTGAATGACAATAGATGGGTTTTCCATTTCCGGATGGCGAGACAAAATTCCTGCGAAAAATAACATGCTTAGCGATTTGCCCGAACCCGTTGTATGATACATTACCCCGATTTTCCGGTCTCCGTCAGGCCGCGTCGCACGGATCGCTTCATTGACAGCGAAGTTTACGCCAAAAAATTGGTGATATTTCGCGCCGATTTTTGTAATTTTGCTTCCTTCCTCCAAAAAGACAATAAAATTACGAATATAATTTAGCAGACGGTCTTTTGGAAATAATCCTTCAATCAGCGTGCGCATCGTATTAGCACGGTTGTTATCGACATTTCGCCCATCAATCGATTTCCATGAGGCAAAGAAATCGTAATCGGCAAACGGCATCCCATGCTTCGTTTCCACGTTATCGGAAATAACAACAAAAGCGTTGTAGTTAAATAATTGCGAAATATCATATGTATAGTTTTGAATTTGGGTATATGCATCATAAACAGTCGCTTGCTCGTTGTTCGGATTTTTTAACTCAAATACAATCAGCGGTAAACCGTTAATATATATAACGATATCTGGCCGGCGGGACATGCGCCCTTCAATCGGCAATTGATTGACCACTAAAAAGTCATTGTTCTCCGGATGTTCCCAATCGATCGGGAAGACATGAGGCGTGTACGTTTCATCGTTTACCTCATAAGAAAATTCAAGTCCTTTCGTCAACATTTGGTGAAAATGCATATTTCGGTTGATCAGTTTTACCCTATCCGGCGCCGTTAAGGAGATTTTATTCCATTACCTATCAAATTACGTAAAGGCATGGATCAAAAATTCGTCAACCCCCTTCCGCCAAAGAACTGACCCTTCTGGAACGAGAAGTAGGACTCATTCAACGGCAGCATTCCTTAACTGCTAAAGCCTTCCTGACGCTATGTGCATAGGGAGATGGTTCGCTTGGGGGTCAGTCGCTTCAGCGGCTATGCGCCGATTTGGCGCTCTGGTATGGTTGCTCCCTCCCTGTTCCAAGCTCGAATGTATTGGCATCAACAGGAGGGAATCGAGATCAGTGAACGGAAAGCGCCCGATCTCCTCCAATCGTATTAGCATCGGTTTCTTTTGCATTCTCAAACGATGAAAACCGATCTTCCCTCTCTCTCTGATGTTAGTCTAGATTATACAACGAATAGAGAAATGAATTGAGCGTTTTTCACAAAAAATGGTGATGAACCTATTTTTATCAAAGTAAAAGATGATAATAAGATTATCTCAGACTGGAAAGCTCGGCAAATAGCCGAGCTTTTTGTCATTGTCATTTTTATTGTCAAAATAACAAAAATTCTTATCTTATTATGTTACTATTGACTCCCGTTAGCCACCCATGCATCGCTTCGCGACATCACAGATGATGGAAGTTCATTCGTTCTTCCATGGGAGTTGATTAAAGAAATATCTTTATCATGAAAAAAGGATAACCAAATGGCATCCCTTACATTTTTTGAACACAAAGTTTATTCTTTAACTTTTAGCAATCGCATGCTGTTTAATGTTACGATTAATGTTGCTCCCATATCGGCAAATATCGCTAACCATAGCGTTAACCAACCAGGCACAATTAACAGTAATGCCAATGCCTTAATCCCTAAAGAGAAAGTAATGTTTTGCTTAATAATCGCTAAAGCTTTGCGGCTCAATTTAATCGTATATGGCAATTTGCTTAAATCATCAGACATTAAGACAATATCGGCTGTTTCTAGGGCTGTATCGGTTCCAGCACCGCCCATCGCCACACCAACGGTTGAAGCTGCAAGAGCTGGTGCATCGTTCACACCATCTCCAACCATCGCCACGCTTTGATGCTTGTCACGAAGCTCTTTGATGAAATTCAGTTTATCTTCTGGAAGTAAATCGGCTTTAATATCGGAAACGCCGACTTGTTTTCCGATGGCTTCGGCTGTTCTTTGGTTATCCCCTGTCAACATTACCGTTTTTTCAATACCGACTTGATGAAGTTTTCGAATAACCTCTTTGGATGATTCTCTTATTTCGTCTGCCACGGCAATTAACGCCAGAATTTCTTTTTCCGTTCCTAATGCCATGACCGTTTTCCCTTGTATTTGAAGGGTTGTAATTTGTTCTTTTATTTCTGATTGGATGCCATTTGGAAGAAGTTCTTCAAAAAGACCTGGACTTCCGACATAATACATTGCGTTATTTACTTTGGCTTTGACCCCTTTACCTGTAATGGATTGGAATTCTTCAACCGATACATCATTAAAATTCAATCCATCTTCTTCTGCTTTTCTTATAATGGCGGAAGCAAGTGGATGTTGTGAGCCTTTTTCAATGGCTGCTGTAATGGTCATTAGTTCATTTTCATTGCCATTATAAGTGACTACATCGGTGACGGAAGGAATACCTTTTGTTAATGTTCCTGTTTTATCAAAAGCAATCACTTTTAAGTTTCCTGCTTCCTCTAAATAAATACCACCTTTAATTAACACACCGTTTTTCGCTGCATTTCCAATGGCAGTTACAATCGAAACAGGCGTGGAAATAACCAACGCACACGGACAACCAACCACTAATACAGCTAGACCTCGATAAATCCATTCGCTCCAATCAGCACCCATAAATAATGGAGGAATAACGGCTAGTAAAAGAGCAAAAATGATAATGGCTGGTGTATAGTATTTGGCAAAACGATCTACAAACGCTTGAGAAGGTGCTCGTTCTGCTTGAGCTTCTTCCACTAAATGGATGATTTTCGAAAGAGTTGTATCTTCCACTCGTTTTGTAACTTTTACTTCCAATAACCCTTCTTCATTCAATGTTCCTGCAAAGACTTCATCACCGACTGTTTTGGTTACTGGAACACTTTCTCCCGTAATGGCAGCCTGATTTAGCGTAGATGTACCCTTGATGACGATTCCATCCATCGCTAATTTCTGACCAGGCTTTACGATCATAATATCTCCGACTTGAATATCGTCAACAGGGACCATCATTTCTTCATTTCCGCGACGAATTAATGCTTCTTTTGGAGCAATATCCATCAACGATTCAATGGATTGACGAGCTTTATCCATGGAATAACGCTCTAAGGCTTCGCTAATGGCGAATAGAATAACAACCGTTGCACCTTCTCCCCATTCACCAATCGCTGCAGCTCCTAAAATCGCCACTGTCATCAGCGTATTCATATCAAAATTCAATCGAACTAGGTTTTTGAAACCTTTTATAAATAACGAATATCCACCGATTAAAATTGCTGCAGCATATCCAATTGTCGCAAAGATATGCTCTTCTCCGTATTGCTTCCCTAAAAACCAACTGATCACAAGCAAAACGGCGGAAATATACACTTTAATGTTCTCTTTTTGCTTCCAAAAAGGTTCACGCTTGACTGATTTTTCTTTATCTTCCCGAACCTTTAAGTTTTCAAAAGCTCCTGCTTTTTCTAATTCTTCGATGGTTGTTGTACCCCAAACGGTAATTTTAGATGCTCCAAAGTTTACTTTAGCATCTTGAACACCTGGCAATGATTTTACATTATTTTCAAACTTTGCCGCACAGTTTGCACAAGTAAATCCTTGAACACGGTAGGTTTTCGCTTCTGATTTAGATAATTTTGCTTGTTGTTCAGACACGGACTTTCACCTCTTTATCATGTGCTAACGCAATCATGATTAACTGCTTAATATGGTCATCATCCAGCGAATAAAATGCTAGCTTTCCTTCTTTTCGATACTTTACAATCCCTTGTTTATAAAGAGTCCGTAAATGATGGGAAGTGGTTGCAACAGAAGCCCCAATGATATTGGCAATATCACATACACATAACTCTTCATCTTGGCAAAGTGAATAGGCAATTTTTGCCCTATTTTCATCTGCCAGTGCTTTAAACAACAGGACAACACTGGATATATCTTCTTTTTGCAATTCCCCTTGTATTCGATTGACTTTTTCTTCGTCATAACAATAAATTTCACATGTATCTTTCTTACTCATTCATTATCCCTCTTTCATATTCAAATTTCCGTTTGAATATATTATACCCCATTTCTTTTATTATTCAAATGTTTATTTGAATTAAAAACAAAAAAAGAATGGAATTTAAAAAAATCAACCCAATATTTACCGTGTGATTCATTTAATTAGCTACATCAAAAAATTCTATTAGATAAAAACAATAAACCTCATTATCCGCAAAAAGATAATGAGGTTTACTATTTCTTAAACAATAAATATGCGTTTAAGCCGATAATCACAATAGCTGACATCACTCTATATTGTTTTTCGCTAGACTTTCATTTCCCCATGATGGATTTGAGAGGTTTCAATTTGAATGGTTGTATGCAGGATCTTAAATTTTTCTTCAATCATGTGAATGGCATCTTGTAAAACCTTTTGGCTGTCTTGATGATCTTCAATCAAAATATGGCAACTTAATGAGTCCAATCCTGAAGTAATGGTCCAAATATGAAGGTCGTGAACGCCAACCACTCCTTCAATACTTTCTAAGGCTTTTTTCACTTCATTTTGGTCAATGGTAATGGGCGTTCCTTCCATCAAAATGTGAACCGTATGTTTAATAACTCCCCAAGCACCTTTCAAGATTAATAAGGCAACCAAAATGGAAATAATGGGGTCTGCGACATACCAATCAAAGAGCCACATGACAATCCCAGCGATGATAGCACCTACGGAACCCAAGGCGTCACCGATCACATGAAGATAAGCGCTACGAAGATTGACATTATTTTTCACATCCCCTTTTCTCATTAACGCCCAAGCACTTAAAAGATTGGCAAACAGACCAATGGACGCAATGATCATCATAGAGCCGCTAGCTACCGTTGGTGGGTTGTAAAAACGTTCAATTGCTTCCCAAATAATAAATCCAGCGATAACAAACAAGGTAACTCCATTAAATAAAGCGGCTAAAATTTCAAAACGATAAAAGCCATACGTTTTATTGGGGGAAGCTGGTTTGGTGGCAAACCAAATAGCAACTAGACTAAGAACAAGTGAACTGGCATCACTAAGCATATGACCAGAGTCAGAAAGAAGAGCTAGACTGTTTGTGATTAAACCTCCGAAAAACTCTAACAACATAATTCCAGCGGTAATGAGAAGGGCAATTGTAAGCCCTTTTTTATTTCCTTCTCTACTGTGATCATGGTGATGTCCGTGGTGATGGTGATGACCATGGTGGTCGTGAGAATGATGGTGGTGATGATGATGCATGATAAAATACCTCCTTAATGATGTTCAGAATGGTCAATGGCTTGTTTTAATAATGAAATAACATGTTCGTCATCGCAGGAGTAAAACAGTGTTTTTCCTTCACGGCGATACTTAACCAGTCTCAGATTTCGTAACATACTAAGTTGATGGGAAACGGCTGATTGAGACATTTCCAACACTTCTGCAATGTGATTGACATTGCACTCTTCTTGCGATAACAAATAAAGAATTTTGATTCGTGTTGGATCGGCTAATACCTTAAATATTCGCGATACATTTTCAATGGTTTCAGATTTTAAGAAAGAATGGTCTTCCATCTTCATGATGATTCCCCTCACTTTATTTATTATATATGAGCATATGTTCATATGTATGTATCATATTTTATATTCATTTTTTTGTCAAGTTTAGGAAATGTTTTTTCATGAAAATGGGTGATTTAGATAATAATGAATGAGGGGGAGACTGAGGACAAACGTTCAGGTGGAAAAATCAGACTTGCAACATGCCGATTTAAGGGTATAAAAAGGACAGCAGCAAACTGTCCTTTCCGAATATCAGCATTAAATTCTTCTTCAAGTTCCCGTATGACGTTATCCTCATTACTTGTTTGTTCCTCTTTTTTCTTAGTTTCTTTCTTGTCTTTATCCCTGTTCATTAGAAACCTCCGTATGAATGCAGTTTATCGATCGATTCAAAATGACCACTTTTTATTGTTCGTTTTCGATTTCATTTTTAGCATCCTTCTTGTTACGTTCTGTATACCATATCATCTTCACATTTTAATTGTGTCACATCCGCTTTCATACTTTTAGCGATGTCTTGAGTTCTGATGAAATAACAAAAACTCCCGAAAGAACCATTTTTGGATTATTTTCTCTACACATCCGCTAGATTATTCTTTGGGATAACATACAAAAAGGCACAATTTAACATAACGGGTTTGGTTGTTGAGTATAAAATTGAAAAAAGTAATACAAAAAGGAGTTCAATTCGCATATGAATTGGACTCCTTTTATTTGTTGATATATCAATGTTTTATTGAATTTATCACCATTAATCGCATTATAATTAGCAAGTGACTGCTGACCAACAGACAGTATTCCAAATATGTGTTAAAATTGATGCTAATTGGACATAAATTCATTGATGACTTCCCTTTATCGTGTATTTGCCAAAGAAATTCGCTTATCTAATGCCCACCATTTTCTTTGTCAAACGGATAAAACAAAATCTCGGAAACAAGCTCGTGAGGAATTTATTCAAGCAGGAGTGGATTTAATCAACTGGGGAATTAACTTTGGTTATGATTACAAGTTCTTTGCAGAAATTGGCTTTTCTGAAACTGGAAGAATTATTTCATACACACCAATTTCATAAGAAAGTCATTTCAGGTGGCAGCAGTCATTATGAATACGCTGATAATTCGATTGAACATCCACTTGCGACAATTGACAGAGGATTTCGATGAATTGATTGTACAACCAATCTTTCATCATTCGAACCAAAGGACATTGCTAATCGTGAATGACAACGCCACGAATACCTTTATCCAGCACATTCGAAGACGGCTATCTATTTTAGAAAGACCATTGATAACAGCTCGTGGTGACGGAAAAAGCTATATCTATTCAAACTTTAACTCAAAGTATGCTCAAATGGCTCTTACCATACTTCGGACTTACTACAATTTTTGTTTAGCATACAAAACAAAGGAGACAGTAGGAACACCTGCTCAACGATTAGGCATTGCAAAAAAACAATTTGATTTAAAAGAAATAATCTATATGCAATAACCTTAAGGGATTTGATATTTTATAGGACCAAATCAGTATACGATTTGTTTTTTATTTTTTGCTGAAATATCAATATTTTTTGACTAAATCCTTTTTAATGATTTTGGTATTTTATGTTAAACTGAATATATAGATTACTCAGAAAGTTAGCAAAGGGAAAATTAACCCATGAGGGGGAAGTGTATGAAAAAGTTTTTAATTACATTATTAGTATTAATTGCGTTAGGCATTGGGGGGGATTTTGTTACTGAACTATTTAGTGCTAAACCACCTTTACCAACCATAACTGTTGGAGAAAAAAAGGTAGAAGTGGCACAAGGTTCGTATTGTTGGAATGGATTACTTAATTCTGTTTGTGCCGATACAAGTTCTCCGCCAGAACTCATTAAAAATCAAGAACTAAAACCTGTGGTTGTACCACCAGATTCCCAATTGAAAATAGAATTCAAAGATGAGCCTAAAGAAAATACATTAGTAGTAAATAGATGGCTTACAAATGAAAAAACAGAAAATGTTCCAATAAATGATAATGTGATACTATTACCAAAAGAAAAAGGTGTATATGTGTATGATGTTTCAGCGAGATGGGAAAAGGGAGATTCAAGTTATGCCTTTGTAATTGAAGTACGGTAGTAACCTTTTAGTAACAGTCTTAATTGAACAAGTCAATATAATTTTAGTTTAAAACGCTTGGAATAAACCCAAGCGTTTTAATGTGCTTTTTACTTTGTTAAATTTGGTTCGAATTTTGTGCTAATTACGCTGTTATTTGTACTGTTTTTCTTGATTTTGTACTTCTGAACCGAACCCGTTAACTTAACATGCACCTTTTTAGTAAAGTCTTTTATAGAAAAACAAGTAAAATGAAACCAATACGATTATAGCCATGATAACGCAATATATTTTTGTAAACGTGCGTAAAGCTGTTCCAAAAATTTCTTTTTCCGTCACTGAAAGCATTACCCCCATCGCCAATCAGATAAAAATTAGGGAAACCCAATATCTAAGGGGTTCCCCTTCTAGCGCTCCAGTTAATTGAAGAAAGCATAAAGAATTTAAAGTATTACACCTGAAAAATCGCCTTTTAATACTACTTTTTCATTCTGATTTTTACATAAAAAGGATGCACTAATAGCTGTTCTATTATTTTCTTGCCTTTCGTATTTTTCAATTTTAACTTCACAAATTATTGTATCCCCTGTAAATACAGGTCTTAGAAACTCAAAATTCATCGTACGAGCCAGTACGTTATAATCTCCGCCAACTTTTGTCGGCAGAGTCGCCGTTAGTAACCCTTGAACTACAAGCCTTCCTTGTTCATCTGGGGTTATATGATGAATCCCTTTATCGCCTGAAATCTCTGTAAATAATTCAACATCCTTCACTGTAAAAGTCCGTTCAAACGTAATGATATCTCCTACTTTTAAAGACATATAAATCTCCCCCCCTGAAGTTTAAATACTGTTATGGTTACTTATAATCTGAATATTACAGCAATAATAAATAATGTTCAACTATTCAGAATATTATTTCGATGATGGTTACACATTAAATTTTGATAAGATAAGAATCATATTCGTTGCGATTTGTTCGATTTTTGGAGGCAATGCTAAACATCCCTTCTCTGTATTTCAAAATCCCGTTGACAATAAAGTAAACAATAATTTATTATTAGGTTGGTTATAATTGTAAATATATATATTTACTTTTTTTAATTAATGTAAATATATGAACGTGTTGCAAAACGCATAACGAATGCATAAATGCACATAAAAAATCCACCACCTTGGAAATCATATACAGTGATCAAAAAAAACAACTCTCCAAGGGGTGGACACTATTATGATTTCCAATTGGAACAGCGAACATGCATGGACTTATGAAATTGACCCAATTTTAGAAGCATTATTTCGGTATATCGACTCGCTATCATTGCCGGAAACACCGTATGTGACAGGAAGACGGCCGGTGTCGAAAAAATCGTTGTTGAAATGTTTCTTTTTGAAAACCTATTTTTCCATTGATTCCTTGCGAAAATTAGTGCGCATCCTGCAGCGTTTTCGCTGTTTTCAACGGGCCTGTGGGCTTGGTGAAGTCCCTCACCTTTCTACGTTTTCCCGTGCGGCGAAGTGGTTCCGGGAACAAGGATTTCCTGTTTTTCATGCACAGCTGCTCAAAGAGATTGAACGAGTATTTAATGAGTTAAAGAGTGACGGGTTGGAACAGCCAAGATGGTATGGATTTCATCGATATGTACTGCATGTGTTATGTTGCATCCTTATACATAACTTCGAGTTTTTACTCTAGTTTTGCAACACCATCTTGTTAGAGAAAAGAATAAAAATTAAAATATTTTAATAACTTTTGTATTAATCTATACTTAACAAGTAAAAGGGAGTTCTTTAAATGGAATATATATACTTACTTGTTTTACCAATAATAGGTGTTTTGTGGTTTTTAAATTTAGCAAGCTTTTTAAAAAATTTACACAGTAATGGAAACACACTTAATCAAACAATACTAGGTGCCGTATTAACCTTTATCTTTACTTTTCTATTTATGTACGGGTTTTTAGGAACGCATTAATTATTCAAACACCTCCTGTACAAAAAGGATCGAACTACCCCCACTTACCGGCTAATGGACGATGGAAGTGGGGGATTCTTGTTTGTTTCCTTTGGCCGTTGTTGCTCAAAGGAAACAAGCCGCCCTCCTCTGTTCAACAAGGGAAGTAGCCATATAGGGATGTCCAAAGTGTCCCTTACGGAGGACACTATATGCCTGCTAATACAGCACATATAGAAGGTACACCATCTTCCCTCGTAGGCATCCAAAGAATTCATTGCAATACACCATGTTAAAGCTGGCGATATCATCTGCTTTTTAATTGCTTGCTGCGACTGGAATGCACAGACAGGAAGTTGTTGATTTGAAGCGGGAGAAGGTTGATTTTAACAATAAAACAATCCAAATATATGAAAAAGTTAATAATAAGGAACGGCTTTTTCCTCACTTTTTACTGCCAATAAATACTAATACTCAAAGAGTTGAATCACCTTGGATCTTTATCACTAGTCATCAAATCGGCGTGTTAGAAAGGAACAGAAATTAAAGAATTTCTGGATTTTCTAAATATGAAAACATTAAACTCTCATCAAAAGAGATGTTTTCTGCGGGATAAGGAGCACAATTTAGCAATTAAGCATATGCATCTATTTCTGTTATAAATTTATAACTTTATAGGCGGTCATGATAGACTATCTTGCCTGTGAAACCATATATAATTTATTTCCCCTTTTACGTAGAATCATGACCGCAGATGCTCCATATCAAGTAATGTGGCGTATGAGTTAATATTCAATGAAACGGATACTCTTATTTGTCATTTGATACATTCATTTTTTAACTGCTAAAAACAATTATCTGTATAAATTGCAAAGCTGCGGAATATCTTCTTGATTCGCTGTTCTTATCGCTACATCTCCCATCTCTTTTCCCCTCCATCGTATCTTTATTTAAAAGATTGATTTTGCATCTTGCGGCAAGTCTTTTACGTGTTTTAGAAACTCTAATGCTCTTTTGCATTCTTCTTCAGGAAACGGAAAACCATATACTTGCCCAACATGTTTAGCTGTTTTTTTGAATAAGTCATGAAATAAAAATAACGAATCCCAAATATTATCATAATTCGCATTTGTATACGTCTTCTCAAAGTCATTCCAAATTTCAGGCTCTAAGAACTTTTTTAAATGTCTTCCCCCTTTTCCAATTGAGTATTTATAATCTGTTTTAATTCCTATATGCCACTCAAGCATTTGAATTAATGGCTCACGTAAAACAACATCTATTAAACGCATTAACAATGGTAATTCTTGTCTCCAAATAGTTTTTGGAATATGAGATCCTAATCCCCATATAAAACTATTACAACAATCGTTATATAATTTTTCCGTTGGTTTTTTTATAAGATAACTTTGTTCACTTGGAGGTGGGATATCTGGAATATTGTGGTCTTTGTCTAGTAGAACCTTTGTCAAACTATCCTTAATTAGTTCATCCACTTTACTAGTGTGCATAAAATGCATATCAATTCGGTTTCCATCCATAAATTGCATTAAATATGTATAACGGCCATCGCCAATGGGAGGTGGAAAAATTTTATCTTCAGGTTTTTCCATAAGCATTACTTCCCCAAAGCGAGACAAAATATAGTTTTCATCTTTAAATGGTTCAACATCTGTAACTAAATATACAATATCATAATCTTGAAATATATCTTTATTTACCCGTGGTGCTAGTTGAGTCTTAACGCTCAACTAGCCCAAGAACAACAAGCGAGTAAGCCAGTAAAATACCATCCAGTGCCGTTTCAAATCCAGAAACCGAGTTCGCTCGAATCTCGGTGATCCGATACGAATCGACTAAAATCGAAAACACGGTTTCCACCACTTTACGTTTTCGCTTCATCCACTGTTTCCATGCGTCCGATTGGCGAATTCGCTGATTTTTTCGAACGGGCGTCCAAAAAGCGACTCGGTGCTCTTCGTACAGCTTCTTTTGCAGCTTTTGGCTGATATACCCTTTGCCACCTAGGTTATACGGATGTGGAATTTGCGTCATGACGGTTTCAGCGGCCACCCGGTCGTGACAAGACGCTTCGGTGACAACATATCCCATCGGAAGCCCTTGGTCGGTGACCTGCAGGTGAAGTTTCCACCCATAGAAAGTGACCCTTTTGGAAGCACAATAGCCAATATCGGCAATTCCACGGAATCGTTTGACGCGATGCATTCGAGCTGAATGACACAGCTCGATCGGCAAGCTGTCCACGACCGCATACGCATGGTGTTGCCCACGCTTGGCTAGCTGGTGCCGAATCCACTTGATCGCAAAGCTAAGCGCTCGGCAGCGACGGTTGTACCGAGAACGCTCAGGGAATAAGTCCTTGGGAAACAAATTCCCAATCACAAACCGATGCCAAGCCCGTTCGGAAGTGAAGCCCAACAACTTTCCAAGGACATGGATGGTGATGATGACTTCGTCTTTCTGTTTCAACAAATGACGATTTCGACGTTGAAGAGGAATCTGGATACTCGATAGTTGAGCCGATACAAAAAGCAAAATCGATGCATATTGTTTTTGAAGTTTGGCTCGATCTGTTGTAAAATGAAAGTGCTCTTGCATGGGAACCTCTCCTTTTGATGTTTGGTTGCACTTTCATTTTAAGGAGTTCCTCATGCAAGGGCTATTTTTATGCTTGTCTGATTTTATCTAGCACCACGGGTATCTTTTGTACTTTAAATAAATAACGCTCATATAAAAAGAAAATGCAGGACAATTCGCAATAGGAAATTCACCCTGCTACGTTTTAGTTCAAATTAAGAAATTATTTATTGCTTAAATTTTGGTGGATATTCAAACAAAGAAAGCAATAGGTTTTGTGTATCGTGAATAATAGTGTCGAGGGATTGAATAGTTAGAACATTTTATTCTACTTCTCTCTTACATATTTTGCTATCTTTTTCTAGACAAATAAGAACGCGCGTGCTAATATGTATTATAAATTAACTCAATTTATTTTTTGTCTGCAATTATCATTCTTTTGTACGAATTATCAAAGTTTATTCGCGATTATTAAGTTAACTTACTGTTTTATCATTTTTTTATCGTTTCACTTTATATTATGTCAACCGAAATTAGTTACTTAACTTCCCTTTCTTTAATTTTATAAAATTCTTCGCTAAATGATTTGTCACGCTTCAACCATGTATAATACGTTCCTAATGTAATTCCAACTGTTTCACATGCTTGATGAACGCAATAACTTTTTCGATATTCATCGATAAAAGCTTTTTTTCTTGCTGCAACAGATACCCTATCTATCTTACATTACACAAAATTCTTGACGGTACCTTTTTCTGCCGCTCATATATAAACGAATCACGAGTGTTGATTATCCAAAATTAGACATACGCCTTCCATAAATTTGGGCATACTCAAACAAAGCAGCGGCCATCCCGGATTTCCAATCGAGAGGAAGCTGCCCAGAGAAAAAACGGCGAACGAACGAAATGAAGGAAAGAGAGGCGTTCGTCTGTTTTTTGGTTTGATCATACAGCCATCGCAACAGCACATACGCGATGAATGCCGCAAACAGTTGGTTGTATACCGCATTTTCCGTCGTGCCAAACAAGGTCGGGACATTCAGATATTGCTTCACCCAACGGAAAAAGATCTCAACAGTCCAACGTTGTTGGTACATGTCGGCAATGGTTTCCGCAGACGCATGAAAGAGGTTCGTCACGACCCGAATGTCGCGGCCATTCGCATCTCGAAAGATCACCACCCGGTGACGCTTGGTCGATCGGCATTGTTTCGTCCCCAACTGGCACGTGAAGTCGGCTTGAACCGATGAAGATGCGCTCGGAAGGCGGTTCAAGCTTTTTTTCTGATGAAGTTCGATGTTGTCCTTCATCCGAATGACAAACAGCTGATGCTGCTCCACAAATCGATCGAGGCGTTCGATTTTGAAATACGCCCGGTCTTCCACCAGCACTTGTTGAGCGTTCGTCAACTATTCTCCCACCGGGCCATCGTGACGCAGCCCGGTCGTTTCCACCACGTCTGCCGGCAACGAGGATTCCGGCGAATACGCGACGTGCAGCTTCACTCCGGCGCGTTCGCCGTGATACGGCGCCCATGGCAGGCGGTTTTTCCCGACCGTGACGGTCGTCGAATCCACCACCCGAAGCGGTTTGGGAAACCGAAGCGAGCGGCGGGTTTGGCGGTTGCACTTGGAAATGATCAACGCCAACAAGCGTTTCATGATGTCATAGGGAACTTCTTTCGCTTTCTTGGATACAGTTGAATCATGAAATCGCGGCAATCCATACAGAGGCCCCACATCGGCTCCGTGGCGAAAGCTTTTCCATTGATGCATGGCGGCCAGCAGGAAGAAGTGAATCAACTCGCGCAACGTAAAGGTTCGAGACGAATCACGATACCCAACCGCTTCGGCAATCCGTTGAATCTCTTCATCCGAAACAAGTTTTTACATCAAATTCGGGAGTGTGGTATGCTTGTTCATAGAGAGCACCTCCTGGGTTTGTTTGTGTCGTTACTCACATTCTACAGGAAAGGTGCTCTTTTTTCTATACCCTTTGGATTTTATTGGATAATCAACACGCCTGTAAACGAATATGTTTTTCGTTTTTGGTTAAGTACATTTCAAATCCTCGAGCTTTTAAATGATTCTCTAATGCTGTCATAAAATCCAAAGATCCGCCAACAAAACTGACTACATATCCATGAGAATTAATATTTCCATCACCGTCAAAATAGCCTCTTATAAAATGATTTAAATACACTTCTGGAACATACGGAAATTTTATATCCAGTGATTTATTTGGTGTGATACCATGTATCTCCATTAAATCGTTTTTCATAACTTTGCTATTGAGATATAACATATAAACACCGGTTTGCTTATTTTGATAAAGTGGTTGATTAGACCCTAATTCGTCTCTGATTTGTTCTAAAATATATTTTTCTTTTTGCGCGAATCCGATCGTCTGAAAATCATTGGAGACAAAACCGTCCGCTATAAAAAAACCTAAGATATAAGCCATATTTTTAGACCAAGTCTTGAAATAATCTTCATTTAACTTATACTTACGCTTCCAACTACCAAACGGCCTTTTTTCAATATTATGATCAGACAAAATCATTCTTATATATCTCGGAGACACATTAGAAAGCTTTGCAATTTCAGTAGTACTAGCACCTTCAAGATAAAGTTTTATAATTTCGTCTACCTCCAACGTTCGTTTTATACTGTACTGTAGATGAGCATTTTTCATTACAATAATTTCCATGGTTAGAGAGACAAACAGGGTACCCCTTATGCGATACGGAGCTGTTTTTTGATCACATCAATAGGAATCTCTTGCTTTGCAGCGTCATAAATGAACTCTATGACGCTATGGCCTTTCCGCGACCGAAGAAGCTCCAGCCCGGTGGAGAGGTTTTGTCGGGATTCGGCGATGCTGTACACGCAGGCCAAGAGCACCACCGCCCAATACCGTTTCACCGCCCGAATGTGGCGAACGCGGTATCCATCCAGCTTCAGTTGATCTTTCGCCTGCCGGAAAAAGCATTCGATTGTCCAACGCTGGGCATAGTAACGCAAGATGTCTTCGTCCCCGAGCTCCCGGTCGGTGCTCAAGACGCAATGGAGATGTTCCGGTGTCATCGGCTGATCCGCCTTCCAAGCCAGCAGCACCACCGCGTCATCGAGGCCATGGATGGCCCCCTCATAGCGATACACGCGATAACGCTCCTTCCCCACCGTGACGAGGCGGGTGTCTTTGGACTCGATATAGCGGGCAAACTGCTTGGCTTGGATGGCGATGCCTTTTGGGTAGAGAATCCGGTTCGTCTTGAGCATCGCGATGACATGGAATCCCTGTTTCAAGCAGGCTTCAATGAGCTTTTTGGACGGATACCACGAATCCATGAGCACATACACCGGCTGAGCCCGCTTCACCTTGAGCGAGGAAAGCATCTCGATCGCCAGGTCGATTTTGCTTCTTCCCTCCTTCTTGTCATACAGGCGGAACGCAAATGGGAACGCCTGCGTGAAGGTGTGCACCATCAGCCAAACGAGCGAATGCCCCCAGATCGATTGATGATCTTTATGCGAGTAGTGCCAGTCGCACCCTTGAATGGCGTGCGCAGCCCGTGACGAAGGCTTTGTTTTTTGGCAAATCGTATCATCAATCGAAACAAAAAGGGGTTGATTCTTCCGTTTGGCCAGTCGTTCGACCTGGGAAAGGATCCACTCTTGAAGCTTCCCAAGCAGCCTTTCCTCGTTCCAAGGGCTTTTCGTGAAAAAGTGACGGAGCGTCGTTCGATGATTCGGATGAAAGCTCCAGTAATGAATATCAGTCAATGTTCCCGAGAATCCCTTGGTGGTCAAGGCATCGACAATATGAATGAGATGCTTGATGACCGGTTTGGAAAGCTGCAGCGTCAACCCCAGCGTGAAGAAAAACTTGTGGATTCCTTGGTGATGTGCTAATCTATTCATGAGACATGAACCTCCTTGTGGATAGTTGGTGGTACATCTATTCTAACCAAGGAATCGGGTTCATGTCTCCTTTTTTGTTTAGTTGTCAATTTATGTCAGTGAATTTGCTCATCTACAGTATTTTATTAAGCAATTGGTAGATATGGTTTGTGTGTTGGAAGTTGAGATTGTGACCCGATAAAAAGCACCTGATCTTTTATCAATCCGTCAAACCATCTTGTTTGGATAGCGCGGTCCGCGGATCTTACTCGGCATGAACTGAACTCATTTAGCTATCTTCCATCTCTACTCTATACCCATTCTTCCAACGAAAACACGTCATTTCTTTCAAAGTCGTGAAGAATGGCCGGAGGCAGCAGTTCACGCACTCTCTCTTTAGTCGACCAGCAATAATCGATATGCTCTTCCGAAAGAACAACTTCATGATGATCGCTTTTGCATAAGTATGTAAGAATGACGACTTGCCGCGTTGCGTGCGTTTGAAACGTCGTCGCATATAAAATCCGCTCCACCGTCACATCCAATCCAACTTCTTCTTGGATTTCTCGCAACAGCGCCGCTTCTAAATCTTCTCCAAAGTGTATTTGCCCTCCGACTAACTCCCACGTTCCGCCGCCCACTTCGTCATCATTAGCGCGTTGTACAATTAATACTTTTCCTTCGTGTAAAATAAACCCTTTCAAAACTACAACCATTTCACTGTAGATGAGCATTTTTCATTACACCCGTTAGTTCAAGAAGTTTACTTTTGAAAATCTGCTATATTCCAATTCATTTTAGGATTAACTGTATCCATAAACTTCTTAATTTGTTCTTCACTTAAATCTTTTTCACCAGTCGAATTTTTCGCATATGATACAAGTTCCCAAGTTTCATCATAAGGTTTCTTCGGTGCTTTCCACCTAATGCTAAATGTATAATCAACGCCATCAATCTTTACTTTCATAATCAATATATCGCCAAGAAGTATAAACTTACTCATTTCCATTTTTATATGCCACCTACTTTTGTGTATTTACAGGAGAAAAAGAAAGATTGCAACTACGGGCAGAATCTTTGAATAAGAATATTTTTTTATGGTTCACTAATCCCCATTGCCAATAGCAAAAGAAAAGCAATGGCCAAAACCGCTCCATTTCCTATCAAGCTGATAATTGGCAGAAAGAAACGTTTCGTCATCAACCACGAGAACACAGCGAATAAAATACCAATAATTGATAAGATGCCATAAATTGTGATCACGAAATAAACATCAGCATCTGGACCTCTTTCAACATAGAAAATAATGATACTTATGATTACAGGAAACAAAGACGTGACACCTAATATATTTCCTACTTTTTTCTTGTCTAACACTATTACCCCCACCTTTTTGTTGATAATAACTTTTTGAATCATAGCCACCCATGCTGCATTTCGCGGCACTACAGATGATGGAAGTTCATTCGTTCTTCCATGAGAGACAACCATGCCGCATCTACACGGCACCATCAGAAGAATGAAAATATTAAGAATGATGTCTCTTTTTGATTCCTTTTGTGGCAGAAGTATCAATTCTTTTTTACCTTACTGTTTCTTTCTCAATGTGTGTTAACTTTGATTTAAGATAAGTTCTTGTTCCTCTACATTATTTAACTCTCTTCTAGGAATTATATAGGCACTTACTGAGCTAAAGATAGAAATTATATTTGTCCTCTTTGAAATTTTTGATGCCAGATCAGTCTTTTCATGTTTATACAATTATTTGGACTTAAAATGGAACTCAAACTCTGTATGGTTCACCAATGAGTTCTCGCTTTACTCATGTTGGTGTCCCCCACATTTAACGGTTTGCTTGACCTAAAAGAGATCATTCCAATCATGCTGGTTAAAGAGTGGAATGACAGATTTTTTCATTAGATCAATAAACGCATGTACAGTTGGTGATAGATTGTCACTTTTCCAAGCAAGGTGTTTTTTGCAAGCAAAAAATGCAGAGAAGTGCAAGAAAAAATACATAGGCTTGCCAGCTCAAGACTTAAGGTTCCAGACCGGGGGCAGAGGACGGCTGGATCGCGGAGAGAGCGTTCCGCAGTCGATAGCTCTCTCCCGTGAAGGCCAAGATGTGGGCATGGTGAACCAAGCGATCCACTAACGCTGCCGTCAAACGGTTGTCCCCAAACACCCGATTCCACTGTCCAAATTCTAGATTCGATGTCACCATGACGCTTTTTCGCTCGTAACAGTCGGCGATAATATGAAACAACAGTTCCGATCCTTGCTTTTGAAACGGCACATAGCCGAGTTCATCCAAAATCAACAGTTCGCATGGGTCGAGGCTTCGTTTCAGCCGTCCGAGCGTGCCGTTTTTCAACGCCTCTTCCAGCTGGGCGACAAGATCCGCGACGCGGAAAAACCGAACCTCATGGCCTTGTTGGCACGCCTGAATGCCAAGTGCTGTGGCGAGATGGGTTTTCCCCGTTCCAGGTGAACCTAAAAGCAGAACGTTTTGCTTTCGCTCCAAAAAGCGAAGGTCACACAGTTCCTCCCTCAATGTCGTGGCTGGCCAATGGATATGACCCGACCATTCGTAATCCTTCAGCCATTTCAACTCCCGAAACTTGGCTTTCTTGATCAGCCGAGCCTGTTTCGCTTCTTGGCGGCACGACAGTTCCAGCGCCAATACATCCCGCAAAAACTGTTCTTTCGTTTCGAATCTCACCTCCTCGAATCGATCTGCGATATAGGCCAAATGCAGCGCTTTACAAATCTCTTTCACCTCTGCTCTCATTTCTGGACACTCCCTTCCCGAGCGGGATGAAGACGTTGATCATACACCGTTAAATCCGTTTCATAGTCGATTAGAACGGAAGGGGTGTATGATTCTTCCCACTTGTCCGGGTAATAGGAGTGCTTCGCTTCCATCAACACGCCGATTTCATGAGGAGTCAAGTCCCATCGCTGACTCTCCTCGAGCCACTGGGCGATTTCGTAAAGCGTGTGCCGATCCAACAGCGCTCGCAGTCCTTTTAAACGGGCCACCACCTGGGGCGGGGGGGCCAGCCAGATACATTCGGATCGCCTCCGGCAAGTACGTCCGGTAGCGGGAATGTCCGACAACCCGGGGTTTGGTCTCCCACTCAGCGAAAATCTCTTTCCAAGGGATTTCGCGTTTCACGTTCGTATACGGCCTTGGCGCTTCAAGATGGACGTCTCCATCGGAAGAGAACACAACGAAACGATTCCATTCTTTCTTCACCAACACCCGGTTGGGGACGGACAGGCCATGGACGACGAACGCCTTCCCATCCACCATCACTTCTCCGTATTTATTCACGTAAGCGTGATCGAGGGAGAAGATCGGAAGATCTTGTTCCGGCAACGCCAACAGCTCTGGTTGTTCTTCCTGCCATAGTTCCTCGATCCACCGCCCCTTTTCATAATGAGGACGGTTTCGGTCCTCGACCATCTTGCGATGCAGCCACTCCACCAGCTCCGGATCCGACTCCATCAATGGAGCGGGGATGAAACAAAGGTTGCGAGTGTAATAGACTTTTCGCTCCGCATTTCCTTTCTCATGTCCACTGTATGGATTGCACACTTGTACATCAAACCGATAGTAGAGTTGGAATTTCTCAAAAGCCTCGGTGAATCGGCGTTCTCCCCCTTTTCGAATCGACACAATGGCCGCGGACAAATTGTCAATGCGCAATGCCTTTGGCACTCCCCCAGCCTGACGAAACAGCTGCGTCAACCCGTGGAGGAAGCATTCACTGTTTTCCGCCGGCAGCGGATAAGCAAACGCAGCGTTGCTATAGGGAAAGCTCATGATCAAAACCGATCGCTCTTCTTCCTTCCCCTCCTTCGTCACCACCGTCATCTTCCCGAAATCCACCTGCGCCTCGCCTGGAGGGTGCTCCAGTCGTTCATAGCGCTGTTCTTTCTCGAGCTTGAGCTGCGGTCTTCGTTTTTGCACGTACGCGCAAACGGTGCGATACGAGCCTTGAAATCCATGGTCACGACAAAGCGCTTCAAACATCGTCTTGTTCGTTCGCCGTTGTTTTCTCGGCAGCTTGGCATCCTCCTCCAACCAGTCATCAATGATTTGCCCGTACCCTTCTTCCTCCATCATCCCCTTTTTGCGTTTGATGGTTGGTTGGACAGAAATGTCTTCATCTGCGTATTTCTTGACCGTTCTCCAGTTATATCCCGTTTCACGGGAAATTTCCGCAATCGATAACCCTTTCTTTTCACGCAGTTTTCTGATACGATTAATTTCGGGCATTGCCAGCATCCTTTCGCTCCTCCACTGTTTGGTTATGTGTTCACAACTTCCACAGTAGAGGAAATGTTAGAGGCTGGCAAGCCTTTTTTTCTTTGCCTTCAGCTCTGCACTTTTCGTTGCAGAACTCTGTATTTTTATTTTGCAATAAACAAGCAAGGGCCATCGTAGTGGTAAATGGATTATTCTGAATGTCACGATAAACAACTTTATTTTTGAATACATATTGCATCGAAGCTGGTACAAGAGCTACGCCCATTCCTGCTGAAACAAGAGAGATGACAGTAGGTAATTCTTGTGTTTCTTGTACTACCTTTGGATAGAATCCTGCCTGATAACAACCATTCATCACTGTATCATAATACCAAAATGTAATTCTTCAGCCACTGTTATGAAATATTTCAAATGACGTAGTTCCAACGCGTTGCCTCTCCTTTTTAAACTTATTAATACTTATTACCCGTGGTGCTAGTTGAGCGTTAGAACTCAACTAGCCCTAGTGTGACCAGCGAATAGGCTAACAATATGCCGTCGAGCGCTACTTCAAATCCGATCATGGAATTTGCTCGGATCCCTGTGATCCGGTATTGGTCAACTAGAACCGAGAACACCGTCTCGATCACTTTGCGTTTTTGTTGGATCCATTTCTCCCATGCCTCGGACGAGCAATGTTTCTGGTTTTTTCGAGACGGAGTCCAAAGCGCCATTTGGTACTCTTCGTACAGCCTTTTTTGCAACTCACGGCTAATGAATCCTTTGTCCCCAAAGTTATAGGGATGAGGAATTTGAGTCATCACGCTTTCAGCGGCGATACGATCATGGCAGGATGCTTCCGTTACCACATAGCCCATGGGCAACCCTTGATCGGTCACTTGAAGGTGCAGCTTCAACCCATAGTACCATTGCTTTTTTGAAGCGCAATACCCGATGTCTGCGATCTCTTGAAACCGTTTGACGCGATGCATTCTTGCGGTATGGCACAACGGGAGCGGCAAGCTGTCGACGACGGCATAGGCATGATGTTGGCCGCGTTTTGCTCACGACGGCGATCCATTTGATGGCGAAGCGCAGCGCCCGGCAACGGCGGTTGTACCGGGAACGTTCGAGAAACGAGCCATTTGTGAACAAATTTCCAGTGACAAAGCGATGCCATGCCCGTTCGGATGTCAAACCGAGCAACTTTCCTAAAAGATGAATCGCGATGACCACGGCGTCTTCCTGTTTGACCAAATGGCGGTTGCGACGCTGTAGGTACATCTGAATCGATGACAGTTGGGCAGAGACAAAAAAGAAAATGGCGGCATATTGCTTTTGAATCTTTGCTTGATCTGTAGTAAAATGAAAGTGCTCTTGCATAGGGATTCTCCTTTTCAATGTTTGGTTGCACTTTCATTTTAAGGAGATCCTCATGCAAGGGCTATTTTTATGCTTGTTTGAGTTTATCTAGCACCACGGGTTTATATAAATTAACTCAATTTATTTTTTGGCTACAATTATCATTTTTTTATACGAATTATCAAAGTTTATACCTGATTATTAAGTAAACTTACTGACTTATCATTTTTTTATCCTTCACTTTATATTATGTTAACTTAAGATGGGAAAAAGAGAGAAAGGAACGTCACGATTCCCTCTACTCCCCCCACGACTCGCTGCAACCGCAGCGCAGTGAAAAGCAGAAAACTATATGTAGTTCAATATTTCACGAGGCGCAAAGTTGTCGATTTTCTGCAATTCGTCTTTGCTCCACCATTTGAGTCCTTTCAGTGTGTCTTTTTCGTTCTTTGTCATATGTTCGATAGACAACACCGTATCGGATTGGATCGTAACGTGATAATAAATTTCCCGGCTAATAAAAGAACCTTGTTTTCCTTCAATCCATACATCCAGTTGGAATATGGGGCCACCGAGAAGATCAACCACTATGCCTAGTTCTTCGTATAATTCCCTTTTTAAAGCTTCAGCTGGGGTCTCGTTTTCTTCAATGCCCCCTCCTGGAGTAACCCATAACACTTTGTTCCCTACTACATCCCGAAATTCAAATTGCTGAAGAAGAATTTCGTTTCGCTCATTGATGATCACTGCTCTAGCACATTTGCGTATCCTCATCGGGCGCTCCTTTCCAGATCTATTTTACAGATGAAGCCGGCCATGACTGCCGAACTCGGGTTTCATAAATGGCCCGAATTCGAACGTCCATGATGGGAAAACTCCTTCTTTTCTTTGTGTGTCAAAGATTCATATTTATTGATAAAAAAAACTAACTAAGAGAATCATAAAATAGAATAATTCCTACCCCACCCTTCAATCTGATCCTTGTATCCGATCAGTGTGTTCTTCATGGTATTCGGATAGCCTGCCTTGAGTCTAAGCTCTTTTAGAGGCATCGCTGGATTCTCAATCATGATCTTTTGAATTCGTATTATTTCTTGTGAATCATATGCTGCTTTATAAGCCCATACATAAATTCATTTTGTGTTGACTAAAACATGTTTATACCTTACAATCATAAAAAGAAGGTGTTGTTTTCCCCGCCACCGTCGGGCAGGGCTGAGCTGTCTTTTTATTTTGACGTGAACGTTTGTCCTGTCCCTTTCCCTATGCTATTTGATCTTGATTTGATTCTGCCGCAATCATACTGAAAAACACATAATTTGTCAATAAAATACATACTATTCTCAAAGATTCTCCGAAGGCTCTTTTCTTTCTGCAAATCTCTGACACATAAGCATAAAAACAGGTAATTGAGCGCTCTAGTTTCCTTTCAACGAATCTTTCCCTTTTGATCCACAACAAGTCTAAGAAAGAATCCCTGGATATGAAT
This sequence comes from Geobacillus zalihae, assembly GCF_030414215.1. Taxonomy (NCBI): domain Bacteria; kingdom Bacillati; phylum Bacillota; class Bacilli; order Caryophanales; family Anoxybacillaceae; genus Geobacillus; species Geobacillus zalihae. Next base: position 1,656,310 of record NZ_CP129217.1, on the reverse strand, counting down.
ATAAAAAAGCAGCTTGCCCCTTAAACGGACAAGCTGCTTTTTTTGTTGGTTAAACTGTGACCGACTCTTTGGCTTGTTTCAAATGAATGTCAAAGCGGTCGGCGTTCATGACTTTCACCCAAGCGTTGATAAAGTCGCGGACAAATTTTTCTTGGTTGTCGTCTTGGGCGTAAAATTCGGCGTACGAACGAAGGATCGAGTTGGCTCCGAAAATAAGGTCAACCCGGGTGGCCGTCCACCGCACTTCGCCCGTTTTCCGGTCGCGGATTTCATAAATGCCGCTGTCTGTCGGCACCCATTCATAGTTCATGTCGACTAAGTTGACAAAGAAGTCGTTCGTCAGCACCCCGATGCGGTCGGTGAAGACGCCGTGAGGCAGATCGCGATAGTTCGCGCCTAACACGCGCAAACCGCCAACTAAGACCGTCATTTCTGGGGCGGTCAGCCCAAGGAGCTGCGCTTTGTCAACGAGCAGTTCTTCCGGTGGAACGCTGTACTCTTGCTTTTGATAGTTGCGGAAGCCGTCCGCAAACGGTTCTAATACCGCAAAGCTCTCGACATCGGTTTGTTCTTGTGTCGCATCGCCGCGGCCGGGGGAAAATGGCACTTTGACATCAAAGCCAGCGTCGCGGGCTGCCTTTTCCACCGCAGCGCTGCCGCCAAGGACAATCAAATCGGCGATGCTTACTTTTTTCGGCAGTTCGCGTTGAATGTCCTCATAGATGGACAGCACTTTCGCGAGCCGCTCCGGTTCGTTCACTTCCCACTCGTTTTGCGGTGCAAGACGAATGCGGGCACCGTTGGCTCCGCCGCGCTTATCGGAGTGACGGAACGTGCTGGCCGAGGCCCAAGCTGTTTTCACAAGTTCACTGACCGTCAGCCCGGAGTTCAAAATTTTGGCTTTGATTTCTTCAATTTCCGCTTCTGTCAATTCGTAATTGACTTCTGGAATCGGATCTTGCCAGATGAAATCTTCTTTCGGAACTTCCGGGCCGAGATATCTCGTTTTCGGTCCCATATCTCTATGGGTAAGCTTGAACCATGCCCGGGCAAACGCCTCCGCAAATTCTTCTGGATTTTGATGGAAACGGCGGGCGATTTTTTCGTATTCTGGGTCAAACCGCAGCGCCAAGTCGGTCGTCATCATCATCGTCGGCACTTTCTTCGACGGATCCTCGGCATCAGGCGCCAAATCCTTTTCATTCGGATCGACCGCCATCCATTGCCATGCCCCGGCTGGGCTCTTCGTCAGCCACCAGTCATAGCCAAACAGCATGTCGAAATACGACATATCCCATTGAGTTGGCGTCGGCGTCCAGGCACCTTCAATGCCGCTTGTGATCGTGTCGCTTCCTTTCCCTTTTCCGTAAGAACTCATCCACCCTAACCCTTGGGCTTCAATCGGTGCGGCTTCCGGCTCAGGACCGACGTGTGTGGCAGGACCGGCGCCATGCGCCTTGCCGAATGTATGGCCGCCGGCGATCAAGGCGACCGTTTCTTCATCGTTCATCCCCATGCGACGGAACGTCTCGCGAATATCACGCGCCGCTGCTTTCGGATCCGGCTTGCCGTCCGGCCCTTCTGGATTGACATAGATTAACCCCATGACTGACGCGGCGAGCGGATGTTCAAGCTCACCATCGTCGGAATGGCGTTCAGAGGCGAGCCACTCTTTTTCCGCTCCCCAGTAAATATCTTCTTCCGGATGCCAGACATCGACACGACCGCCGCCAAACCCTATCGTTTTTCCGCCCATCGATTCAATGGCGACATTGCCGGCCAAAATCATCAAGTCAGCCCAAGAAATTTTGTTGCCGTATTTTTTCTTGATCGGCCACAGCAACCGCCGCGCTTTATCCAAGTTGGCGTTATCCGGCCAGCTGTTTAACGGGGCAAAGCGCTGCGTGCCGGTCGAACCGCCGCCGCGGCCGTCGCCGATGCGGTACGTTCCCGCCGAATGCCACGCCATGCGGATGAACAGCGGGCCGTAATGGCCATAATCGGCCGGCCACCAATCTTGGCTTTCGGTCATCAGTTTGCGCAAATCTTCTTTGAGCGCCCAATAGTCGAGTTTTTGAAACTCCTCGGCATAATTGAACTCTTCATCATGAGGATTTGTTTTTCGGTCGTGTTGATGGAGAATGCTTAAGTTCAGCTGGTTCGGCCACCAGTCTTTATTGGTTGTTCGATTTGAGTTGTAGCTTGTGACGCTGCCGTGATACGGGCATTTGGAAGTGTTGTGTTGGTTTTGGTTTTTCATTTCCTCTTCCCCTTTCCATATTCAAATATCACCATTATCTTTCTAGTTGCTTTTTCTGCCAACTAGAATTGATAATGATTCGTACATTAAAATTATAATAAATTAATATTTAGTAGTAAAGGATAAAAAATATTTTTTACATACAATATTTGTTTGCGACTGGCGCTTGGCCAACGAAAAAGGAGCAGAGGTCAAATAAGCATGGAAACGGGTTCATTTCATAAAAAGGAGGATATACAACTGCTATGACAGCAACCAGTCCATCCATCCATGGGTTCGCTTTTGCGAAACCGCTTTATTCAAACGATTATGACGGCCGGGTTATTCATTCAAATCGACATTTGGATTCGCAACTTTGCGATTTTATTCATTCGGTCCATAAAAATCAGGAAAATGGCAAATAAGAGTTGGCACTCCTCTCTGATGCGCTTCTATAAGCATCCTATTCAGCTGCAAGCGAATTTTTCCTTTCTTGGTATGGGGGTTTTTCGGCGTATCCTCTGTTACCTTTCTCCCTGGGCTGCGCCCATAAACATAAATGTTGTCGACGAACACAACCTTTGCCCCATTCCCTTCCAAATGCGGCACGAGATCAGCCTGCCGCCTTTTTTTGTTAAAGCGCTCTTTTCAGGTTAGAATCAACGACCATCACTTTTTATTTACATATAACACGGGCTTTGTACTCTAACATCTGACGGAGTTGATGGAAAGATCATGCCACTGTTTCATATCGGTCATGGATGCGCACACGTCCCGTTTTTTCACGCCTTTTTTGGTTCAGACGAAGCTTCGATGCGTCCTTCTTAACGTATGGACAGAAAACATGAACAGGCATATGACCTGCCGAGACATTTGCCTCTCGTTTTACTGTACTTTGCCTTTGTCAGCTTTTATTCACGCAAGCTCTATTGCTTGGCTGAGAAACGTTTGTTCATCCCATGCTTGAAATAATGCTGCTGTCTTTCTCCTGTACGTCCACTTTCCTTGGACTATCAACTTTGGCGAACAAATGCGGATTTTGCAGAAATTGCACGAATAGCACAGGACAAGATGATTTTAGGACACATATATATACAGTACAAACAAGCTATATAGACATATATAGACAATGGAAAGAGATGAACGGAACAAAAGAAATCGGAAAAACGCGAAAGGAGTGATGTCTATTACACCAGCTATGGTCCTCTTTGCCTTTTTCTTTACGATCATGCTCATTTACTGGCGCCCTAAAGGAATGAATGAGGCCATTCCCGCAACCATCGGTGCGCTAATCGTCATCGCCAGCGGAGCGGTGAACGCGTCTCATCTCATGGATATTAGCATCAAAGTAAGCGGGGCGGCCATGACCATCATTTCAACTCTTGTCATGGCACTTGTGCTCGAAAGCATCGGTTTTTTTCATTGGATCGCTTCTCTTCTTGCCCAGCGTTCCAATGGGTCAGGGATCCGGTTATTTTGGTACACCAACGCTCTTTGTTTTCTGATGACGCTTTTTTTTAACAATGACGGCAGCATCATGATCACGACGCCGATTTTACTGTTGCTTTTAAACAGCTTTCAGCTAAAAAAACATCAGAAATTACCGTATCTCATCAGCGGAGCGTTGATTGCCACCGCCTCGAGCGCCCCGATCGGCGTAAGCAACATGGTCAATTTAATTTCATTAAAAATCATCGATATGAACTTATACATGCAGACAGCGATGATGTTTGTTCCCTCAGTGCTTGGGCTGTTGTTTTTGCTGGGGTTGTTGTTTCTCGTTTTTTATCACGATATCCCGAAAACATTGCCACCAATGGCGGTTCCTATTACTCCCCTCTCGTTTTTTCATCATCCTTTGCAGAACCGTTCCGCCTACGATGAGATGAAAGTATCGGAAAACAAAATGAAGATGATTCTTCTGTTCGTGCTAACCATCCGGTTGAGCCTGTTTGCCGCTTCATACATGCATATTCCCATTGAAGTGGTCGCGCTCACAGGATCATGTGTACTATTAGGATGGCGATGGTATGCTTTAAAGATGAGCCCGTACGATGTATTGAGAAAAGCACCTTGGCACATCCTTGTGTTTGCTTTCGGGATGTATGTCATCATTTACGGTCTGAACCACATCGGGTTGAGCCATTATGTGACAAAGCTGTCGGGATTGCACGCGTCGGATATGTTTCCCTCGATGTTTGTCATGGGATCGATGCTGTCTGTCTTATCCAATCTATTTAATAACCATCCTGCCCTCATGATTGGAACCTTGTCGTTGACAGAAATGAGCATGGATCCGCTTATTGCCAAGGCCGCTTACGCCTCGATGATCATCGGCAGCGATATCGGTTCGCTCCTTTTGCCGACGGGAACGCTCGCTACCTTGCTATGGATGCATATTTTACATCAACATCGCTGTCCCGTTTCATGGACAGCCTATATCAAAATTACCTTGCTCGTCATTCCACCGACTGTTGTCTTTACGCTTGCTATGCTATATAGTTGGATTTCCATTCTATTTATGTAAACCCATAAAAAATCCCTCCTTTTGCTTCATGATGCTAGGAGGGATTTTTTGCATGCCAACACAGTAGTGAAACGCTTCTCAGTCGAATGTGCCACGCGCCATCCTGTCAACCCGTTTCTGTTTGGAATAGGGAGAAAGTCGGTGATGCGCATGTAAATCTCCGGTTCATTGTACAGCCTTGTTCGCTCCATTCTCTTGCAGCGTCCTCCTTCTTTATGGATCATCCTGATCGAGAAAACCCGCCCTTCTTAAACGAAGAAACCGTAAGGAGGGGGGTCAAGATGGAGAATGGATGGTCTTTAAATGAATCACCTTCCAATAAATCGAATCTCCACCCGCTGTGACAAGTTCGGCAATATTGTTTTGTACGCGTTTTAACAGGCCGATTTTCATCGGGTGATCACCCAAATCGAAAACGACTAATTGTCCTTCCATCTTTTTGAGCTGTTCCTCCAAGGACCGTTGCAGCGAAAGCGAAGTTGGCTGCACCGGCAGCACATCGTTTCCTAATGTGTAAGGCGTGATATTTTTCTGGTAAGGAGTCAACCATTTTAAATGATTCAGCGAAATGAGCATGGCTTTATAAACCGGTGAATAAAAAACGAAGTAATCATTGAACACATTGGTAATATAGCCATGGATTGATTTATTTCCAATGACATAAATTTCAACAAATCGACCTTTGGCATTTAATAACGTTTTTCGATAAGAGATTCCCGATTCTTCCTGCAACGGGACTTCTGGAAAAGGACTAGCGATTTCGAAAGAGGGATTGGTGTGGCGTTTAATGTAATGAATATGCAAATGGGGGACATACAAATATTCTTTTCCTGTATAGATCACCACAATATCCAACCCAAAGTCGACAAGAACCCCTTGAACCGTTGTCCCCCCGGAAATCTCCATTTTCACATGTTTTCCTAACAGTGTTTTTAATGGATCCATTGCCTCTCATCCTTTTTGATTTCAGGTGAATGCCGCCTGTTGCACGTTAGTCATGTTTGTGGTTTTGATCCTCTTTTTTCGGCTTCTCCTCATCTTTTTTCTTTGATTTTTCATGAGGGTCGCCTTTTTTCTCTTTATTCTTGTCTTCCTCGTGTTTTTTCATCTTGTGGTTTTCTTCCTTTCCTTTCTTCTCCTTTTCACTCTTCTCTTCTTTTGTCTCAGCGGAATCTGTTTTCTTGTCGTCTTTGGCCTTTTCCTCCCCCTTCTTTTTCTTTTCTTTCTCCTTCTTATGCTGTTCGTCTTCCTTTTCCCCTTTTTTCTCCTGGTGGGATGCTTGCGACTCCTGCTGTTTTTGTTCTCCCTGGTTCTCGCCGTCTCCTTGGCGTTCTCCCGCCGTCACCGCTTGAAATGCTCCCTTGGGGCCGCAACTGATGCTTTTGATGTGATGAGGATGAACTCGAATAATTTCATTTCCATTGACAATCGTATAATATCCGCTGCCGCCGGGAACAAGAATCCCTTCAATCGCTTCAGGTCCTCCTCGGTTTATGGCCACCCATGTATGCGTTAAATGGGCTAATAAATCCGACAAATTTTGTGCGTTGACATATGGAGGAGGAGAGAGCGTTTCCTGATGTTTAGAGGCGTCCTCTGGTGATGGAGAAACATGATCTGCCGATGATGGAGAAACGTTGTCCGCCGCTTCGTTTGCTGATGAGCCGGCTTCTGGTGTGGTTTCTTCACGTTTGATAAGCAGGCTGATACTTTTAATATGCTGAAGATGATAAAACACCACCCCATCATCCTGGGTGAACAGGACAATATGGTCGTCATTGACGCCTAATAATGTCCCTTGTTTAGATTCAGGCCCACCTTGATTGACTTGAATATAAGCATCGACCAAATGTTGTAACAGTTCATGAAAGCAACTGAACCTCGCAGGGATCTCCGTATCGGGCAGGTTGGCCAAATCGGAAGCAGAAGGGATCGAATTCTGTTTGGCGTTTTCGGTGATGCTTTGAACATGGTGCAGTGCATAATAAATGACGGATGACCCGTCCATAAGGGAAAGATAGTCGGATTGGGCATCAAGCAATTTACCGGTTTTGGATTCCGGACCTCCACGATAAATAGTGACGGTCTTCCCAATTAACGGCGCCAATTCATCGTTGGAGCGCGAAGGGATGGAATGGTCATTCATGCCATATAACGTCATATCTCAATAACGCCTCCCTGTTTTTTTATCCATAAGGGGTGTTCATACTGTATATATACGTATCCTGTAAACATTATGCATAGGTCCATCGCCTAATATGAAAAAATAAGAACCTAACATCACTCTCCGGAAATCGGTCTTGATCATGCATCCAAGCTAAAAGTAATTAACCTGATTTCTTTTAAAGCGTGGTGCCAAAAGGCTGACGTCCCGTTGCTCGTCATACCCACCCTCTTACATCATGGATGATTACACCATTTTATAGAAAAATAGTTATTAATCTTAATCATTTTTTTAAACATTATCATTTAATACAGTAGTACCAAATCTAAACTAGGAAAGGATGATAGACGAATGGTTTGTGTGTGCAATGGTGGATTGTTTCCCCAATTGTTCTTTACGCAGTCTTCAACGGATTTGCCCATTACCATTCCTCTGACCGGAACTGCCGTCACGGAAGTGCTTCGTTTGCAGCCGATTACGACCCTCAGCGGCGACCGCGTCAAGCTCGATTCGATGGTTGAGTTGGAACTGGCTGTTTTAGCCCTTCTATCCGGCGCTACTTTGACAGGGATCACCTATAGGCTGGAACGGTCAACAAACGGAGGAGCTTTTGTCCCAATTGCGTCACTTGATGTCGAATCCCTTCTACCCGTACTCTCACTCGCTGCGAATACAACACTTTTCCCGAACTTGACATGGGTCGACGCACCGGGCGTAGGGACGCATGTCTATCGCATTGTCATTGAAACGAACGGTGGGATTTTATCCACCTTGCTAAGCGGCATCACAGCAGAAACTCGCGCCTTGAACGCTCTTGTTGTTCGCAGCGTATAACCCAGCAAAACCGGCTCAGCGAAAGGCGATTGCCCTCTGAGCCGGTTGTTTTTGCTTTATGGCGCGTAGGTCTTCAGGCTGTCAAGCATGGACGACAATATGGTTCAATGCTCGCACTCCATTAGGCAGCTGTTGGCAGAAAAAAAATCCGTCCGCTTTGTAAGTGGTCGAGATTTCACGCTTACCGACTTGAAATTGGAAATTAGAAAAAGAGAGCGTTTGCCCTGGCTCAATGCGTGACACATGAACCGGCTTTAGCCAAAATTCTCCCTTCTCTTCCGCGATGTTCTCTGCCTCCTCATTCATATATTGCCAAGCTTCCATGACAAGCGGATTGAGACGGCGATCGTATTGAATGCCGCCTCCTAACTTTGCCGATAACGCCACGTGTTCTTTTGGGGAAACCCGCAGGCAAATATAGGGGTTCTCCAAAGGAGAAGATCCCATATTGCGGATCACAAAGTTCCCGGCAATGATCCCTTTTTGCCCGCCTGCCTTCGGAAGCAATAAGGAATAGGTGAAGTAGCAAATCACACAAATTTCATCTGATAAGACTTGTTTCGGCAACTGTCTCATTTCCGTTACGGCTTGTTTAACAGCGCGAAGTTCTTTCTCAATCGATTGTATTTTCTGTTCCAACTCGAGAATCGAATCCATCATCTTTCCCCCTCTTATGACGTCACTTTTCCATTTCTTAAATGTATATGTATGAAAAAAAGAGGAGAACATCTCCTCTTTTTTTCCGCAACTAGAGACGTGTTTTTTACATTGCAGGAAACACAGCGGGGCATTGCGGCGGAAAGACATCCACCGGGCATTCTTCTTCGCAGATGATTTCCGGGCGGGGTTGGCAGAACCGTGCAGCGACTTCCAAAATAACTTCAAAGGTCACGACAATGCTTTGGCAAATGCGGATCGAAATATTCGCCGTAATGCTGTTTCCGCTTTGCGTAAACGCCCCGACCCGGCAACTATTAAAGGTGTTTTGTACAGCGTTGCAGCACACCGTTGTGCCTTCTGGAGCGCAAAGGATGACTTCCTCGCTGGTTGTGATTAACGCGGGGTTGCTGACGACGGTCACTTGAGCGCCCGTTGCGTTCGTTCCCGTTACCTCCAACACGACTTGAATCGTTTTGCTTAAGGTGACGGCTTGCAGCGTCACAATTTGATTGCCGACCGTGCACTCAATATCCCGGCGAGGGGCGTCTTCCCCACACTCCAACAATGTGACCGAACAGCTGACTTGGGAAACCGTGACTCCATCCAACGAACCGCTTGGGAATGTGAATGTGATGTCTTGCGCCAGCTGTACAACGTGTGTCGTCCAGTCATAGACTTTGCACACTTGAATGCACTCTGGATCAAATTGTTGAGCAAATTGCTCTAAATTGATAGGCATAGAACCAATCCTTTCTTTCATGAATTTTTGTCAGGCTACTCTATAGTATGATGGGGAGAAATACAAGTTATAGTAAAAACAACTATTTTTATTCATTTTTGAAAACAAAAATGATATGGTTCATGCATGAGCAAGCAGGGCACCCGTTTTTCAATATCTGCATATAATGGCTACCATGACATGCGGAAAAAGGTGATGGACATGAGCAAGGAGCAAAAAACCACCCAATTGCAGCAAAAAATCATCCATCTGAAATCAGAATTGGACAAATACAAAACACTGCTCGCTTCATTAGGCTCTCAAGAAGAATGGGAGCGTCTTCACATGGAAAAGGATGAACTCCAGGCGAAGCATGATGAACTCATCGGACAATGCCGCCGTTATGAAGAGCTGCTGTCCGAGCAAAAGAATGAGATCGAGCGCTTATCGGAAGCATTGAAAACAATGGAGGAAGAAAAAGAATGGCTGCGGCAGGAGATGGAGCAATGGAAAACAACATGCGCCTACTGGCAAGAACAAGCGGAAGCCAATCAAAAACACATCCAGTCTTTAGAAGCGACACTGAAGGCGTTTCAACAAAAGGAAACGGAATGGAATGAAGAACGAAAAAAAACAAAAGAAAAAAATCGACTGCGAAAGGACGGGACCCTTTCGTTTATGAACGAATCGATCGATTCATGGGCATCTTGGCTAGAGCGACTAGAAAAAGATTACAATACGATGAAGGGACAAATAGAGAAAATGGCCAAAGATGTTTCCAACCTGCAAAACAATGTAAGCAACATCCCGAAAATTGAAGCATTGGAAAAAGACATCGGAGTGTTTACGAAGCAAATGCAACAAATCCAAGACAAACTATCCAAAATCGAGATCGAACGACAAAAAGACTCCTTGACGCTGCAAAAACATATTTTCACCCAACAAATGGAGCTGGAGTTGATGATGGAAAAGGTCACGAGTTTTGCCAGTGAGATCAAACATCTCTCGAACCAAATCGCCGACTTAACCCGATCGCGGAATGACCCACCCAAGGAATCGCCAAATGACGATACAATTGAATTGAAGGAGATGCTGTCCCGACTCATGGAGCGGTTAACGGCATCCTCTGATGAGAAATCGAAAGAACCGGCAACATCACCGATCCAATCAGCTAATCCCTTTTCAACAAACATGCAAACGGAAAAGGCGCCGCCACCCCCTAACAGTTTTTTAAAATTACAGGAGTTTATGGATGGAACCAACCAACCCATTGTTGTCTCACCTGTGAAACGCAAAGAAACTCATGCATCCCATCTATATTCACAAAAATCGATCCCAATCAAACGCGTCCGAATGGAACATCCATCTTCCCATCATCGCCACCCATCCCAGCATTCATCACCACCTGCAGAGGATGAGGACAATCGATTGAATATCAGCGTTCAGAACGATCATACTGATCCAAATCCAGGAAAACGCTCAGACGCTTCAAGGCTGGAACAGAAAAAGGACCACCAATTGTTTACACAGACAGATGAAGTAAGGTTTGAAAGCACTCATAAAGCAGCGGACCCGTTAAAAAACGAGGATGAACGACCTAACAAAACAGACCCAAACATGGAAATCAAAGAGAAGCAGGAATCTCTAGTTTCTCCCGGCAGCCAAGAGGCGGTGACGCAAGATCCAACATCGGCATCCGACATTTCAGCCGACGGGCAGCAATCAGATTCCGAAACCTATGAAGCGACGGCATTCCTTCCTTCCGCCTCCGTTTTGATCCAAGATGACGCCATCATTCATGGAGAAGACTCTTTTATGGGGGAAGGGAAACCGTCAAAATGGGGATTATGGTCTCTATTCAAAAAGACGAAAACCTCTCAATAGCGAAGAGGCGGGAGTGTTCCCGCCTCTTCGCTTTGGATTCAAGGGAGTAAAATCCACAACGCATCACACAACGACGCGGTCAGCACCGCCGGCAAGGCGTGCCGTCAACGCCGCTGGATCGTCCTTGGGTCCAAATGAACACGTTTTGCACCCCCAGCGGCAACATGAGCCCAAACGCAAGGATGATCCCATGAAAAGAGGCTCTCATCATGTTTGCTTCCTCCTTTTCCCTTGCAGCCAGCGGTAGACCGAAGCCGCATCCGCTTCATCCACATCCACGACGCGGACGCGGGTGCCAAGCGGCATGACGGCAATGGAAATGGTCGCCAGCCGTTTTCGCTTTTGCCACCACGTCGCTGATGTTTCAAGCGATTGAACGTGACGTTTCAAGATATACGTCGTCGTTTGCCGAAACCATCCGCTTCGAAGCGCCAGCTGCTTCGACGAAAGCGACCATCCCGCGATTTGAAAGCGACGGATGCCGATCCATGCCCCGAGCGGCAACACCACCAACACAGCCGCCCCCCATGGGCGTTCTATATATGCCGCCAAGATGGCGGGAATCACGAGCCAAACAAGCGGACGAAGCATGTAACGGCGTTTCGCGCGCTTGGGCAATGGAGAAAAAGGAACGCCGAGATCGTACTCGGGCAAACAAGCTTGAATGATCGACGCAACTCTCCTCTTTTCGACAAACGGACAAAGAACAACATCCCCTGCTCCGCCGCCATCGAGCCTCCCACCGGCATGAATCAAGGACACAGAGGCGTACCCAAACAAACGGCGCAGCCAATTCTCATGAATCACGACACCTTGGACGCGGGCAACTGGGACGGACACCGCTTTTCGTTCCAGCCATCCGCGGGCAATGACAATCGTGTCTTCTTGTTTCCGCACGACAAACGAAGCGTACCGGATCATGTTTTGTACGATAGCTACTCCATAAGCGGCCAAGAGAAGCGACAAGATGAATAGGGCAATATACCATCCTCCATGTCCGTTCCATGTCGACTGAAGATCACGGATGAGCGCCTCATATGGAATGAAGTCGCCTAATTGTGACAAAAACGCACATAACGCGGCAACCACGCCAAGCGTGCCGCCGCTTGTCAACGAAGCCATCCATACTTCTTTCATCGATAAGGTAAACAGAGCAGGATGTGGGCGGTTCGCGGATGGTTCCGGATGGGCGGCGTTTTCCGCCTTGTTTTTCGCCTGTTCCACGCATCGTTGCAGGCGGCGGGCTTCTTCCTTTGATATGGCCCGAAGCGTCACTTCTGCTTCACCGAGGGCATCGCCCGCCGCCTCAACATGTACTTGAACCACTCCCGCCATCCGTTGCCATATGCCCTCTGTCACCGAAATCCCATGGATGCGCTCGAACGGAATCGAACGTCTTTTGCGGACAAACACGCCTTCTTCCACGAGCAAGCGGTCTTCATCCCAAGCGTACGTAAAGCGGATCCAAGAAAGAACACCCATCACCACCGTGTATACGACAGCCGCCAGCGGCACGATGAAATCCCTCCAAGAGAAGCGGTTGCGGCTGCCAGCCACCATGATCACAAGGAGCGGAATGACCATATTTTTCAGCTCTTTTCCGACTCCCGCCATAATCGCAACAGGATGAAGGCGGCGTCTAGGCGTCATCGTCATCCGCCACCTTCGCCCACTCGGCAATCAAGCGGCAAAGCTGCTCCGCTTCTTCCATCGGAAGAGCGGGAATTTCATGGGCAGCCGCCGCTGTGAACACCGCGATGGAAGCCAACCCGTACCGCTTGAGAAGCGGACCTTGTCGCACATCGACGTACTGAACGCGAGCCATCGGGATCAAAGTCCGTCTCGTAGACCAGACTCCTCGCTGAATGTCAATCTCTTCTTCGCGAATGCCATAGCGCCAACGTCTTTGGCGCAACGGCGGGAGCCAGACGACCCATACAATGGCTTGCACCACCCAAACGCCGACCAACACTATCAATAACCAAGGAGGAGCATGGAACTGCGAGAGCAACCACATGACTCCCCCGATCGCCACGCCAGAAGCCAATGCCCCAAGCGCCCCAGTGAGGCGCCACACGATGACTGCTTTTGATGAAATGGGTTTGCCTCTATGAGGAAGCATTCTCTTAATCTCCTTTTTGCACATCATTTCTATTTCCAGTATAACGAAACATTTCCATGTTGGCGATGCCTTTTTTCGACAATCGTTGACAGAGGTTCGAACGTTCAACATTTGATCCGCCGGGCGTTTGGCTTTCGCCTGTCATGGATCGTCGGCTGGCTGTATTGGATCAATTGGACGTTGGTCACTGTTGTCGAACTGCTGGCTGCCGGCAGTTTCCTGAGCTATTGGTTTCCGTCTGCGCCGTTATGGCTGCTTGCCCTCCTGTGCGCGTGTCTGATCATGGGGTTGAATCTTTTCCCTGTGAAGTATTACGGGGAAGCGGAATTTTGGCTGGCCGGCCTGAAAGTGGCGGCGCTAGTGGTGTTTATCGTGCTCGGGGCGGGCGTATGGGCTGGCGTGATCCCAAGCGGCATAAGCGGCTCGTTTCCGTCTGCCGGCGACGGCGGATGGTTTCCGCACGGGTTTGCCGGAACGCTCAGCGCCTTGCTTATCGTGATGTTTTCCTATGGCGGAGCGGAGCTGATCGGGGTGGCGGTGACGGAGATGAAAGACGCCGAGCAGGTGCTGCCGCGCGTCATTCGCACCACAATCTGGCGGGTTGTCGGCTTTTATCTTTTGCCAATGGCCATCATTTGCGGCATTATGCCATGGAACACCGTTTCGGAAACGAACAGCCCCTTTGTCCAAGTGTTGGAAGCGATCGGGTTGCCCGGCGCGGCCCATGTCATGAACGCGGTGTTGCTCATTGCCGTCTTATCGGCGGCCAATACAGGCGTCTATGCGACTTCTCGGTTGCTGTACACCATGGCTGAACAAGGAGAAGCAAGCCGCCGCTTGCAGCGGACGACGAAACACGGGGTTCCGCTGTACGGGATGGGCATGGTCGCCATCTGCATCGCCGCTGGCGTGATCGGCGCCTACTTGGCGCCCGGGCGGATCATCGGGGAATTGATGACGATTCCTGGGTTTACGGTGCTCATCGTTTGGATGATGATCGGCGCCGCTCAGCTGAAGCTGCGGCCGCACTACAAAACGAAGCCGTTTTTCCGAACGAAAGGGTTTCCGTACACAACGATGGCGGCGGTCGGGGCGCTCGGGGCGATTTGGCTTGGCTTTTTGCTTCAAAGAGAGCATCGAATCGGTTCGCTTCTCTGCGTGGCCGTCTTGGTTCTCTTATTCATCTATTCCACTGTCAAAGAAAAGCAGCATCAAGCAACAAAAGCGCCCGGGCGAACGGCGTAACCAAACCGCCTCTTTTCGCTCGGGCGACAGCTAGAGACGGGCGTCCTTTCATCATAGACGGCGCCCGTCTTCCTTTTTCCGCTCCAAGGGAAATGGCTGTGCGTTTTGCGGAAACACCGATGATGATTCGTTAGTTGGCCGGCGACAGCTCATCTTCGGTCACCCACTTATGGTTGGTCACTTTTTGACCAGTTTCCGTATCGACGTAATCGACCATATACACCGTCGTTTGTTTCGCCGAATCAATGATTGCTTTGGCGCCTTTCATCCCTTCCATGTGATCGGCATTCAAGACAACTTCGTCGCCCGGCTGGAACGGTTTGTCACCGGCGTTTTCGATTTCCTCGTGGATGACCCATTTATGGTTTTTCACTGGTTTCCCGCCTGTGGTTGGGGTATATGTGACCGTATAGACGATCGTGTCAAAGGCACCAGTGACAGTCGCCTTGGCTCCATCCATCCCCGGCATATGGTCGGCGTGGATGATGACTTGGCTTCCGACCGGATACTTTGGATGTTTCGCTTCCTTCAATCCGGCCGGCACCTCTTTGGAGCCCGAGTGATTCATTCCTTCATGCCCGGTGTGAGAAGCCGTATGTTCCTTTGGCGCTTTGTTGTCGTTTGCACCGGTGCAGGCAGATAACAAGAGCGCTGCCATGACCGAAGTTGTACCTAACAACATTTTCCAGTTTTTCATCGTTTTCACCCTCCTTGCCTTGTTAGCATACCCGACATTTGTGCAGATTTTGTGGAGAAACCGCTTTTGTTTCCATTCCCCGCCATCGCGGCGGGCGCACAAGTCGTGACGATCATGCCGACGGCGTCCGGCCATTTGCCGCTAAAGGCCGTATGGCGCCTAGGCTGACTGTCCTTTTGGGCGGGGGCTGTTTCACCCCGCTGCTTTTTGCCCTATCTTTCGCCAGACGAACCACAAAAGAACGATCGATGCAACAGCGAGCATCAGTTTGCCCGCCCAGGCGGCCTCGAGGAATTGATGGACGGCATACGCTTCCATCCATAAAGCCGGGAGCTTGCCGAGCGAGCTAGCCGTTGCAAACACAGAAAGAGACGTGCGGCCGACAGCAGCAACGAACGTCACCGCCCCGGATGGCACAAACGGCAACAGTCGAAGCGCGAAAATAAGCCCAAACGCCTCCTTGCCACTTGCATGAAGCAACGGCTTCACCTTGGGATGGGAAAGCCATGTCGTCTCGCTCCATCGGCGAAGTCCTTTTCGATACAAGACAAACGAGACGACCGCTCCGATCGCCTCGCCGGCAAACGACACCCAAAAGCCGGGCCAAAATCCGAAAACGGTCAAATTGGCGGCAGTTAAAAAGGCGCTTGGGACGACTCCGAGCACGCTGATCACCACATTGCAGGCTAGACTCAAGAAGTACGCCGCTCCGCCGTATGCTTGAAGGAACTCAATCATCCGTTCTTCCATTTGACCCAAACGCCTCTCTTTCCGAAAATGGTTATGACTTGCGCCCTTCCCATTTGTAGCCGACGCCCCAGACCGTCTGCAAATATTCGTCCACTGGGAACCCCGCTTTCCGCAATTTTTCGCGGATGTTTTTCATGTGGGAGTCAACGGTCCTCTCTTCCGTATCAGCGAGATAGCCCCATAGCGATGCGATGATTTGCCCGCGGCTGAACACCTGATTCGGGTGCTTTAACAGCAGCCCCAAAATGGCAAATTCTTTCGGCGTCAACGCAATCGGCTTATCTTCGTAGCGGACCGTATGTTCCTCTTCGTCCCATACAAGCCCGGCCGCGCGAATGGCGGAACGACCGCCAGCTGTACGGCGCAGCACCGCTTCAATGCGAGCAAGCAGTTCCGCCTCGTCAAACGGTTTCGTCACATAATCGTCCGCTCCGATTTTCAATCCTTGGACAATATCCGCCGTCTCATCGCGAGCGGTGACCATCATGATCGGCACATTCGAAAACGAACGGATGCGGCGGCACGTTTCCCATCCGTCGAGTTCTGGCATCATGACATCAAGCAGCACCAAATCGGCGTGATGGCGCCGCAAATAGTCAATGGCTTCCGCCCCTGAACGCCGTTTCACGCAACGGTAGCCGTTCGGCGCTAAATACAATTCCAATAAATCGAGCATCCGCTCTTCATCATCAACCAACAGCAAGGTATACATCATTATCCCTCCGGCAGCGTAATGAGGATGGTCGTTCCTTTTCCTTGTTCGCTTCGAGCAGCGATCGTTCCCCCGTGCGCCTCGACGATTTCTTTGGCAATCGCCAAACCGAGTCCGGTCCCGCCGCTTGTCCGCGACCGCGATTTGTCAACCCGATAAAACCGCTCGAAAATCCGGGGCACATCTTCCGGCGGAATGCCGGTTCCTTCATCGGATACGGCAATGACGATTCCTTGCTTTTGAAGGTGAACGGCGACGGCCACCGTCGTGCCAGAAAACGCGTACTTTCGTGCATTGTCAAGCACATTGATCATCACTTGCTCGAACCGCTGCCGATCAATCGCAGCCATGACCGAACCGGGGCACTGGCACACAAGCGACAACGATTTTTCCTGAAACGCGGGGCGCAGTTTTTCACACAATTTTGTCAAAAACGAACAAAGATTTGTCGGTTGCTTTTCAATCTGGAACGAGTGTTGCTCCAGTTTGGCTAATTCAAACAAATCTTTGACCATCTTTTCGATCTTTTCCGCTTCTTCGTAAATGATCGCCATATAGTTCGCCCGTTGTTCCTCAGACAGATGCGGACGTCGGGCAATGTCGGCGTATCCTTTCACATACGTCAGCGGCGTGCGCAATTCGTGAGAGATGCTCGCTAAAAATTCGCTCCGCTCTTGTTTCAAATACGCCAAATCGTTGGCCAGCGTTTGAATGGCGTTGCCTAACTGCGCCAGCTCATCGTCTCCTTTCACTTCGACGCGCACGGAAAAATCGCCTTGGCTGAGCGCTTCGGTCGCTCGCTTCATGCGAAGAAGCGGCATCGTAATGGCGCGGGAGAAAAAGGCGATCGTCATCATCGTAATCGCCACGGACAACATACCGACGACAACAAAATGATGTTTCAATTTATACACCATCGTCCGGATCGAGCGGGTGTCTTGAAACATATACACATATCCCCTTGTTCCACCCCTGATTTGAATCGGGCTGACGGCAGCAATATGTGACGCCCGCTTCCAGTCGGTTTCAACCATCATTCCCCGGCGGGGAATATGGCGGCCGTTCGTTAAAGGAATGAGGCGCTTGGCAAACGGAACAATGCCGCTAGACGCCGATACAATCCGGCGCCGGGCGTCCGTAATGGCGACATCGGTTTCCGCCTCTGATTCCATCATCACGACATGCGCCAACGTCGTTCGATCGTAATTTTTTTCCAATACATTGCGGTGGCTGTTTCCCCGCGCTATAAGTTGCGCGAATTCTTCCTCGATGCGCGCATGGACGAGCGTAGCGTAGAGGGAAACGAACAGCGCCATTTCAATGGCCAAGACAAAGGCAAAAAACAGCATTCCGAGTTTCCATGACAGTTTTCGCACGGATTCCTCTCCTCATCCAGCAAGCCCGAGTGTCATTTCAATTTTACTATTTTATTTGACAAATGTGCAGAAATTGTGGAGATGCGGCTTTGCGCCGCGCCAAGGCGTCTTGTCCTGCCAAGGAGACAAACCTTGGCGGATGCGTCTTTTTCCTTCTTCCTTTATACTAAGAAGCAGACTGTGCTCATGTGGAGACGACAGAAAGGGGTTTATCGATGAAATCGCTCGTGTTAGCGGAAAAGCCGAGCGTCGCTCGCGACATCGCCCGCGTGCTCGGCTGCAAGCAAGCGCATAAACATTATTTTGAAGGAAAGCAGCATATTGTCACCTGGGCGCTCGGCCATTTAGTGGAGCTGAAGATGCCGGAAGACTACGACCGGAAATACGAAACATGGCGGCTGGAGGACTTGCCGATCATCCCAAAGAAAATGGGCTTGAAAGTCATCCGGCAAACGAGCCACCAGTTTCGCGCCATTGAACGGTTGGCGAAACGACCGGATGTGAAAGATGTCATCATCGCGACCGACGCGGGCCGCGAGGGGGAACTGGTGGCGCGCTGGATTTTAGAGATGATCGGTTGGACGAAGCCGATTTGGCGGCTATGGATCTCCTCGCAAACCGACCGCGCCATCCGCGACGGCTTCCGCCAACTCAAGCCCGGGGCGCAGTTTGACCGGCTGTATCAATCGGCCGTCTGCCGCGCCGAAGCCGACTGGCTGATCGGGTTAAACGTCTCGCGCGCCTTGACGACCAAATACAACGATCCGCTTTCCGCCGGGCGCGTGCAGACGCCAACGCTCGCGATGATCATCGAGCGCGAACGCGAGATCCAATCGTTCGTTCCCGTGCCATATTGGACGATTCGGGCCAAGATCGGTTCCATCACGGCCGTATGGAAGCGGCATGGAGGACATCGTCTGTTTGACCAAGACGAAGCGAAGCAGCTGCTCGCCCGCCTTGACGGTCAGCCGGCGCGCGTCGTGTCCGTCAAGCGGAAACGAAAAAGCGAGCCCGCCCCGCTGCCGTATGATTTAACCGAGCTGCAGCGGGACGCGAACAAGCGGTTTGGCTTTTCGGCGAAAAAGACGCTCTCGGTGTTGCAGCGGCTGTATGAACAACACAAACTCGTCACGTACCCGCGCACCGATTCGCGTTATTTGCCAAGCGATATGGAAGCGACGATGACCGAGCGGTTGTTGGCGATGAAATCCGGTTATGAGGACGTCATCGCTCCGCTCCTTGCCAAAGGCAAAGCCAAAGCAGCCAAGCGGGTATTTAACGATGACAAAGTGACCGATCATCACGCCATCGTTCCAACGGATGAGCGGCTCAACCTTAGCAGGCTGTCGACTGATGAGCGCAAGCTGTATGATCTCATCGCCCGTCGCTTTTTGGCGCTGTTTTTCCCGCCGTATGAATCCGAAACAACGACAGCTGTCTTTGACATCGGCGGCGAAATGTTTGTCGCCAAGGAGACGGCGGTTGTGAACTTCGGATTTAAAGCGGTTCTCGGCAAAGAAGAAACGGATGCCAAACCGACGTTGTCACACCTCGCAGAAGGTCAGACGCTCCCATCGGTGCAGCTTGAGAGGGAACAATCGTTCACCGAACCGCCCGCTCGTTATTCGGAAGCCGATTTGCTCGCGCAAATGGAAAAATACGGGCTCGGCACGCCAGCGACAAGGGCGGACATCATCGAACGGCTGGTCGAAACCGAAGTGGTCGAGCGAAAAGACGGACGGTTTTATCCGACGAAAAAAGGGAAACAGCTGATTGAGCTCGTCAATAAAGAGCTGAAATCGCCGGAATTGACCGCCCGCTGGGAGCGGGAGCTGGAGGCGATCGCCCGCGGGAAAGGAAATCCACAACAATTTTTGGCCAACATCCGCCGGCAAACGCAGCAACTCGTTGCCGAAATCAAGCAAAGCGAGCAGGTATACAAAGCGCCAAACCTCACGAATCTCACATGCCCAGAATGCGGTGCGCTTTTAAAAGAGCGGAAAACGAAAGACGGACGGATGCTTGTCTGCTCGAACTTAGCGTGCCGCTACCGCCGCCGGCGCGACCCGAAACTGTCGAACCGCCGTTGCCCGCAATGCCACCGGCGTATGGAAATGCATGAAGGAAAAGCAGGACTTTATTTCCAATGCCGCCCGTGCAATATTGTCGAAAAAGCGGACGAGACCAAACGCATCGCCGCAAAAGGAAGCGAACGGGCGCTGCTGAAAAAATACAGCCCGGCCAACGAATCGTTTGGCACGAGTTTAGGGGAGCTCTTCAAGCAGGCGTTGAACGAAAAAAAGGAATGAGGTTGCCGCACCGCGCTAGGGGCTAATGCCCCTGGCGGTTTCTTTTTCATCTTTGAATCTGAAACCTCCCTCTCATTGCCTCGTATATATAGATAAATCTATCGCAAAGGAGCGATCACGATGTTGAAAAAATGGCTAAAATCCCTTTTCGGCCATCCCCATCATCCGTCGCACTACCATAAACATTACAGCAGCAGCGACCACCATTATTACAACCCGACGTATCATTCGCACCACCACCCGTCCCAGTACGGGCATCATCACTACAAAAAGAAACATCATAGCGGCAGCTTCTTCTCAAGCTTTTTCGGCAGCTGATGAAACGGTTTTTTGAACGCCATCCGTTCGTTTCCCGCTGGGTTGATCGGCCGCATCGGGGCGGGAAGGTGCTTTTGGGCCGCTATGAAATCATCGAAGAGCTTGGGATGGGAAGCTACGGCATCGCCTACAAAGGGCGCGATCACCTGACAGGCCGTCTTGTCGTCATCAAACAAGCGCGGCGGACAAAAGGCGAAGACGGCCGCCGCTTGCTTCAGCGCGAAGCTGACGTGCTCGCCCACCTGCGCCACCCGCAAATTCCGAGGCTGTATGATCGGTTTGTGGAGCGCGGACAGCCGCATCTCGTGATGGAGTATATCGACGGAGAAACGGTGGAAGACCAGATTTTCAAGCTGGAAGCCAAGTACACGGAACAAGAGGCGTTTCGATTGTTAAAGAAGGTGCTTGAGGTCGTCCGGCACGTCCATGCTTTCGGCATCGTCCACCGCGATTTGCGCATCCCGAACATCATTTGGCGCGATGGAACGGCGGCGATCATCGATTTCGGCTTGGCCTGCCGCATCGGCGAACCGGTGGATTTCCGCGATGACGACCCGCTTGAGAAGCGGCTGCGGCGCGAACCGCATCCACGAAGCGATTTCTATGCCCTTGGACACTTCACCTTGTTTTTATTGTATTCTGCCTATGAACCGACCAGTGACGAGGAAAAAAGCTGGGAAGAAGAGCTCGATTTATCGCCAAACGCTCGTCGGATCTTGCGGAAAATGCTGCAGCTGGATGCGCCGTATGACCATGTTGACGAGTTGATCGACGACGTGGATCAGTTGCTCGCAGAACCCATCCGGAATCAAGCAGGGGCGCTTTGACGTTTGATCGCACCGTTCCCCGACCAGCCACCCCTTTTCCCCATTTGGAAAGGGGGCTGTTTCATTTGAGGCGAAGTGAAAACAAAATACGCCCCGTTTCTCGCTGATGGAGAAACAGGGCGCAGCGCTCTTTTGGCACTGCCGCTCGCTTATTTTCCTTGGAACACCGGGCTCCGTTTCTCTTTAAACGCCGCCACCCCTTCGCGATGGTCTTCGGTTTCCACCATCAGCCCTTGAACGAGACGCTCTTCTTCGAGAATCTCCTCGAGTGTCGCGGTCAGCGCGTGCTCAATCAGCCGTTTTTGTTTTCCGATGGCTTTCGTGGGCCCGCACGCCAGCTTCGAGGCGAGCGATTCTGTCGCCTCGCGCAGTTTCTCAGCTGGGACGACCTCGCTTAGGACGCCCAATTCATACAGGCGACGGGCTGGAATCGGATCGGCGGTGAAGAAAAACTGTTTCGCCAAATGCGGACCGACAAGCCGCGGGAGCCAATACGACCCGCCACCGTCGGAGACAAGGCCGACTTTCGCAAAGCTCAAAATGAATTGACTGTCTTCGGCCGCGAGGATCAAATCACACGCCAGCGCGAGGTTAAATCCCGCCCCGGCAGCGAATCCGTGCACCGCGGCCATGATCGGTTTTTCGCATCGTTGCATAGTCAGAATGAGCCGATTCAGTCGGCCGATATGCTCATACGCCTGCGGGGCGCTCGACTGCCCCATCGTTTTCACATCCCCGCCGGCGCAAAACGCCCGCCCAGCGCCGGATAAGACGATGACGCGGACGGCATCATCCGCCGCGGCCCGTTCGATTTCATCCGTCAGTCCGGCAATCATCTCCGGGCTGAAGGCATTGAGCCGCTCCGGGCGATTCAGCGTCAACCATAATACAGAACCGGATTGTTCCACAAGCAAATGCGAGGTTTCCATATTCCTTCCCTCTCCTTTTCCATTTTTTGGGCTTTTCAATTTCATTTGATGAGCCATCCGCCATCGACCAACACATCAGAGCCGGTCATGTACGACGCTTCCGAAGAGGCAAGAAACGCAATGACGTTGGCGATCTCTTCCGGCGCTCCCACCCGGCCTAAGGCGGTGTTGCGCTCGATGGCTTTCACAAACCGCTCGTTTTGCAGTCCGCGCTCGGTAAGCGGCGTCTCGACAAAACCGGGCGAGACGGAATTGACGCGGATGCCATACGGCGCCAGCTCCAAAGCGAGCGATTTGGTCAAGTTGATGACCCCTGCTTTCGCCGCGCTGTAGTGCGGAATTTCCGCCCCGGCCTGATGGCCGGACAATGACGCTACGTTCACAATCGCCCGATTGGCGCGCTCGCGTTTTGCCCCTTCGATCATCAGCGGAGCGAGCGCCTGCGACACAAGAAACACACTTTTGATGTTGATGCGTTGGACGTCATCCCACTCTTGTTCCGTCAACTCCAGCCATCTCGCATGAGTGGAGATGCCGGCGTTATTGACAAGCACATGCAAGTCGCCGTACCGCTGTCGGACATACTCGGCCAATGCTTGCACTTGTTCGCGGTCGGTGACATCCGCCGCAAACCGGTCAACGCCCCCCGGCGTCCCGAGACGTGCGATTTCTTCTGCAGCCTCCTCCAGTTTCGCTGCTGTACGGCCGACAAGCACGACTGTGGCGCCTTCTTTCGCCAAACGGAGAGCCGCCGCCTTGCCGATTCCGCTGCCTCCTCCGGTGACCACGGCCACGGTATTCAAAAAACGCATCGTTTTCCTCTCCCCTCATTTCTGTTGCTAGCCTAGCGGTTAGGGCGTGCCCTTCTCTTTTCAAACTTCGGCCGCTAAAACGTCAGCCCGCCGCCGTCGACCGACAATATCGCGCCGGTGATAAACGACGCTTCATCGGACGCCAAAAACATCACCGCGTTCGCCACTTCCTCTGGCGTCCCGATGCGGCCGAGGGCGTTCGCCTTCGAGATGATCGGCCATTTGCGCTCATCTTGTTTCCACGGAGTAATGATGTTCGTATCAATGACCCCCGGCGCAATGGCGTTGACGCGAATGTTAAATTTCCCATATTCCAATGCGGCATTTTGAGTTAACAAAATGACACCTGCTTTTGATGCGTTGTAGGCGGCTTGATATTTTTTTCCCTTCAGCCCGAGCAGGCTGGCCGTGTTGACAATCGCCCCACCCCCGGATGCTTTCAGTGCCGGCACCGCATATTTGATGCCAAGAAACACGCCTTTTAAGTTGACATCGATGACCCGGTCCCACTCTTCTTCAGACAAGTCGGTGCTCCGCACTTCCGAATGGCCGATGCCGGCATTGTTAAAGAGAATATGTAGGCCGCCAAAGACATCAACCGCCGTTTGGACAAGGCGGCTCACTTGCTTGGAATCGGCGACATCCGTCTGGACAAAAATCGCCTCCCCTCCTTTTTCCCGAATCAGGCGGACCGTTTCTTCCCCTCCTTCCTCATTAATGTCGCTCACCGCCACTTTGGCGCCTTCTTCCGCAAAGCGGATCGCCGTCGCCCGGCCGATGCCGCTCGCGCCGCCGGTGACAATCGCCGCTTTTCCTTGTAGCCTCATGATTTTCCCTCCTTTCGATCGGATTCTGAATCCGTTTTCAAAAGATGATATACCAACCGGTTGGTATGTTACTTCTTTTATTATACATCATAGTTAGAATATTTGAAACATTTTTTATGACCCGTTCGAAAAAGATTGCACGTCCAAACAAAGACGAAGCCAACGACAATCGAGCCTGCTTCCCCTCATGATGCGTCTCCTTCCTTCAATGAACATTCCCCCCTTAAGTTAAGGAAAAACAGAGCTCCATAAAAGAAAGTTAGCAGGAAAAGATGTAATTTCGATTTATACAGTTCCCATGAATGTCCATACTAAAAACATGGAGGTGTTGATCCATGAGAGAGCCTTGGGAAGAAACTGGCGCCGCTTCCAGCCTGCCGCGCTATACGCCAGGGATCGGCGTTCCTGATGAAATGAGCCCGATTCGCGACATCGCCCGCGGTTTTGAAAACGGTCGGCCGCCGGTGATCGAAGTGACGCCAGCTGACAGCCGTCAAGAGGCGGATGGCATCCATCTTCCGCTTGTTGACCGAACATTTTGAGGCGCTAAGAAGTGGAACGCTCTCCCACCTACGCAAAGGCGGAAAGGTGGGAGATTCTGGGGAACACCTGTCCCACGGCAAGCTGCCCGCCTAGCCATTCCCTCGTCTCATGGTTGGATTGTTTGACTTACAAAGACGGCCAATCCAGCCTTCGTGAGAATCTATTCTAGGAGGGCTTATGGCGATCCTCTTTCTCCCACTTGCGCTCATTCATGGAAGATGGGGGCCTTCTCGGTTCAAAATGATAAAATGGATCAATGTGAAAAATGGGAGGAGGACCGTTTTCTATGTACCTCCGTCTTGTTGCCGTGGGGCTGATGATGTTGTTGCTCAGCGGCTGTTGGAGAAACCGGAATATTGACCAAATCGTCTATATTCACTCAATCGGCATTGACTATGATCATCGCCAATTCGTCTTGTACGTACAGCTCATCAGCTTCACTGGATTGGCAAAAGCAGAGTATGGCGGCGGAAGGCAGACCGAAACCGTGGTCATTGGACGGTCAGCAGGAGAAACACCGGAAATCGCCGCCCATGAACTTTACACGTCCATCCAGCAAATGGTCTCGTGGGGACACGTCAAAAGCATCGTGTTTACGAAACGGGCGCTGAAAAAGGAAGTGGTGCGAGGAGTCATCGATTTATTAACAAGGTATCATGAGATCCGCCACACCATTTGGGTTTACGCGACCGACGCTCCTTTGAGCGATTTGTTTCAAGCGACTCCATTATTGCATGCTTCTTCGTACTTTTCCATGCTGGCGAATCCTGAAGAACTATTCAGGCAAAGCTCCTTTATTCGCCCGCTTCGATTTAACCGTCTGATTGCGATCAGTGATGAACATAGCGCAACGCTTCGAATTCCGTATATGACTCTTGACCCTTCCAGATGGGCAGAGGATGGAAAAAAAAGAAAATGTTGTCCCTCAGCGGTGTCTGTTTTTTGCATGATTACAAACTCCAACAATGCACGGACCGTGAGAAGCTGTTAGGCGTTCGTTGGACAGAACGGGATGTGATCCGAACGCCCATTTACGTGAAAAAAGGGCAGCAAACAGTTGCTTCTCTCGTCGTTCGTCATCCAAAAGCGAAGTGGTCGGTTCTTTCGACCAAAGATGGCCCTGCGTTTCAGTTGACCATCCAAGCTCAAGGAAGCCTGATCGAGCTGCGCCGGCCGCTGTCAAGAGAACAGTTGGCCAAGCTGGCGGCGCAAACGGTGAAACAGGAAATTCAACAAGCCTATGAATGGGGAGTCAATCGAAACATTGACGTGTTGAATGTATCAGACCAATTATACCGCTACAACGTCCATCAATGGAGACAATGGGAACAAAACGGCATCATCCCATTGAAAACGAATACCATTCGAAACATTTCCGTCCATCTTTCCATCGGCTCTTCTGGCAAGGAAAAACTGGATTATCGTGCAGGCGGCTAGATGGTTGTGACATGCTTTTGCGCATTTTTACGGTTGGAAGGGCTCCCGGTATGGTTTTCGCACCTTAGGGAGCCGGTAGTCCATCCGTCTTCAACGTCCAATCGACACCCACGGCCGGCCGTCTTCCCAATGAACGCGGATCGGAAGGCGAAACGCTTCTGAAAGCCGCTCGTCGGTTAACACTTCCTCTTTTTGGCCAGCCGCAAGGATGCGCCCGTCTTGCAAAAGCAAGACATGGGTAATGGAGTCGACGATTTCTTCGATATAATGGGTGACGTATAAGAGATGGCACGGCTGAGTGACGATCTGTCCGATCAATGCTAAAATTTCTTCGCGGGCCAATAAGTCAAGGCCGACCGTCGGCTCGTCCAAAATGAGCAGCTTCGGATTCGCCATCAGCGCCCGGGCGATCAACGTTTTCCGTTTTTCCCCCTGCGACAGCGTCGCGTATCGCTTCCCTTTCACCGCTTGCAGGCGGAACGATTCCATCAATGCCTCCGCTTGATCCCGGTCCTCGCGGGTTACCGCATCATACAGGCCAATCGTCGCAAACTTGCCGCTTACGATCACATCTTCAACCGTCTCGGTTTGCAGCGTGTCGTGAAACTGATCGAGCGCGCTGCTGACAAATCCGATGTGCCGGCGCATCTCCGGCAAACTCGCTTGCCCAAACCGATACCCCAACACCTCGACCTCGCCGCGCGTCGGGTACTGATAGCCGGTGACGATATTGAGAAGCGATGTTTTCCCGGAGCCGTTTAGGCCAAGAATCGCCCATTGCTCGCCTTCTTTCACCTCCCAGTTGATATCACGCAAAATCATGCGCCCTCCTCTTGCCCATGACACATCGCGCATGCGGATGATGACGGTCATTGTTCCTCTCCCCTTTGTCGTTCGTATGGACGGTCCTGATAGAAAAAGTTGGGCAACATGGTCGTGTTGTCATAAGTTCGGTGAAAAATGTGCGTTGTCGCCGGAGAAAGAGGCGGAATCAGCCATGTCCAATCGCCGGTGACATGGCGGCCGGCTACGGTAACCGCCTCTCTCGCATCGATGACATGGAGCGATTGCCAAAACAAGCGGCCGATGCAACGGTTGCTGTGGCGCCAAGCCATCTTCGCCCCATAGCTTAACTCTTCGTACGTATGGCGGTACGTGCCGGTTTGTTCCACTTCCCAACGGATTTCGTTCAACCGCCGCCTCATTTCTTGCTCACTTTTTCCAAGCTCCCGATAGCTTGCCATGATAAACTGTTCTGCTTTTGTCATCAACTGCCCATCATGCTGTCTGACCCTTGTTTGATTCATATCAC
Source organism: Geobacillus zalihae (assembly GCF_030414215.1). Classification (NCBI taxonomy): domain Bacteria; kingdom Bacillati; phylum Bacillota; class Bacilli; order Caryophanales; family Anoxybacillaceae; genus Geobacillus; species Geobacillus zalihae. Next base: position 1,629,068 of record NZ_CP129217.1, on the reverse strand, counting down.
TCTCGATGTTTACCATATATGCTTCTTTTTCCTCCACTTTCGATCGATTGGACTTTTCGCCGTCATTCCAATTCCAATCAAGAGGCAAATTCCCCCGACCCACCACATTTGCTCGATAAACATCGAAATCGCTAAAAAAATGAGCGCAAAACCAAGCAGTCGACGGATCGACATGATTCTCTCCCCTTTTCCCCGCCATTCGTTCTCTCATCTCGCAAAACGAGAAGCATGCATCCTACGGGGCCATTGAACAGGAAGCAACGCTCTCGTCCTTATTGTAGCAGATGCTTCCAAAAGAAAATAGAGCAAATGTTTCAATGAAACAACCCGCTTAGGGCGGCTTTCTCTTTCAGCACGCGCATCCATGGGCTTAACGGGCCTTTCAACACAAGCCCGGCCAAAAGGGCGGAAACGGCAAACAAGAGAAGCCGCTTGACATCATGCTCAACACGTTCCCATACGATCCCGCCGACCGCCTCGCGCATGATGTCAATGGCGTAGGTGAACGGCAACCAAGGGTTTAATTGCTGAAAGAACGGAGGGATCAGCTCAATCGGATACGTGCCTCCCGCTCCGGCAATTTGCAAGACAAGCAGCACAATCGCCATCGCTTTTCCGACATTGCCGAACAAAGAAACAAGCGAAAAAACCACTGCCATAAAGACAAAGCTGCACAAAAGGCCGAACGTCATGAACCATCCCGGCTCACGGACGAAAATATTCGGCAAGATGAAAGCCGCTCCAGCCGTCACGACCATCGCCTGCAAAGCATTCAGCGTCCAAAAGGTCAACAGCCGTCCGGCATATCGTTCCCGCTCATTCGCTTCCGAAAACGAAGAAGGATCGGTCGACAAGACGGAAACAAGCAACAAACATCCTACCCATATGGCCAGCACCGTGTAAAATGGATTCATGCCTGAACCATAGTTCGGCAGCGGGAAAAGGCGGAACGTTTTGACGTCAACCGGATGGGCCAAAAAGGCGCCTTTCGCCTGTGGATCTTGTTTCAACAAGCGAATCAGTTCGTCGATGTTGGTTTCTCTTTTGATTTTCGATAGGAAGGCGGCCAGCTCGCGGACCTGGCGGGCAAGAAAGGGATATTGCGCCAGCGCGGTCTTTAGCGCTTGTTGCGCGGCCGCTAAATCACGATCTGTGTTTGACAACCATTGCTCTGCCTCATTTAACGCTTGATTCATGTGAAGAAGCGTTTGTTTCGCTTGTCGCACCTGTTCCCCTGTTTGATTCCATTTTGCCCGCAGCATAGGCAGCAGCCGTTGGCGATATGCTTGATCAAGTTGCTGCGCCTGTGCGTCCAATAAGGCCATTTGTTCACGCAGGTGAGTGATCTTCCCTTCGACGCCTGTTGGATGTTGTTTCACTAGCGCCGCTGTTTCTTGAATAGACGCTAGCGTCTGCTCGATACGGCTGATGGTGCGCTGCACAGCTTGAAGCGAAGAGGAATCAATCGTCCCCTCCCATGTTCTCAACGTTCGGCGCAATTGCTGAACCAATGGGCTCGCGTCTGTTGCAGCCTGTTGGATGAGAGTCGCCCAACGCGCTTGCTTTTCCGGTGTATCGAGAGACTCTGGCGTCTGCTCTGCAAAGGAATAGAGCGCATGAACCACCATTTCCACCGGCTTTTCCCATAAGTGCGATGAAGCATTGACTTGCATGAACAACTTCTCAACGCGGCCTGTCCATTCTAAACCGCGCCGCACCGTTGCTCTGGCAGCCGGCAGAAGCTCGCGGCCTGTACGAACTAGTGATCTTGCCTCTCCCACATCGCGATCTAGGGCTTTCAATTGTCGTTGAATCGTTGGCAATTCGTTTTCCAAACGAAACACGAACGCTTCAACGCGGCGAATGGTGGGAAGCTGCTGTTCGAGCGTCACTCCCGCTTGGTGGAACAAGGAAAACAATGCGGTATTGACCACCCTCACAAACTCATCGCTGACTCGCGCTGACAATGTACTTGCTCCGCGCTCCGTGATTTTGGGAGCGATGGCGTTCCGTTTGTCGTTTTCATAATAGTAAATAACCGCCCTTTTCGGACGTTTCTGCACTACAGTGGCTAATTTAGCCGAGAAATCAGCCGGAATGACGATCGTCGCAAAGTAGTCTCCCCTCCGAACGCCTTCCATTCCTTTTTTCCGCGTGACAAATCGCCATCCCAACTGGTGGTTGTTTTTTAAGGTCTTGACGATCTCATCGCCGGCGTGAAACCGGTGACCGGTCAACTCCGCCCCTCGGTCTTCGTTCACGACGCCGACCGGTAAATCCTCTGTATGGGCATAAGGGTCAATCGAAGCCTCTACATTGATCCAAGCGTAAAGCGATGGAAGAACGATCAGACCGAGAGCCAATATGGATGCGGCCCAGTTGGTCGTGAGATGTTTCAAATCGCTCATATAAATGCGCCATGCCTGTTTCACTTTGATCCGCTTCCTTTCAAGTCGATCATGCTGTTGTTAGTATGAGCGGATCACGGAAAACTAAACCAACTTGGCCAGTCCTGTTGTTCATTTGCGGAAAAAAAGCCAAAGCGCCAAAAACAAACAGGCTATAGCAACGAGGCGCGTCATGTCAAACGGAATGCGCTGTCCCCCGAATAACCCGAAGTGATCAATGATCGAGCTCATGACGAGCTGGCCGGCGATCACGGCTGCCAGAGAGTTGGCGACGCCGACTTTCGGAACGATCAGCACCATGACAAACACATAAAAAGCGCCGAGAATGCCGCCCGTCAGCTGCCATTTCGGCACAGAAAACATGGCCAGCAATTCTCCTTTTCCGAAAAACAATTGCACTAAAAATAAGACGATCGTTCCGATTAAAAACGACACGAACGCCCCTTCCAACACACCAATCCGCTTGCCGAGGCCGCCGTTCACTCCTGCCTGTACGGAGACAGCCATCCCGGCCGTTAGAGCGAGCAGCATCCATACCCACTTCATCGGCTCCCCCTCCTTTTGCCTATATACGCCTGCGGATCAGGCGGCGAGCTTTCCTTTCAGCGCACAGCCCTATGCCATGCCGGCGCTCTTTTGTTTCTGCCGCCTCGGTATCGCTTTCACGCAAACGAAAACCATTTGATCAAGCCATCTATTTGCATCTGCCGGCTATTGCAACGGCAAAGCCAAACACGTCGTTGTCCATTTTCGGACGATCATGAAAAGCCGCCATCATGGTGCTTAGGGCGATCAGCTGAGCCAAGCGCGCAGCCATCCGCCGACGAATGAAACAAGGACGACCGCCCATGCTGGCCACTTCCACACAACAAGAAGAAGAAAAGCCCCAAGGGAAAGCGCCAAATCGGCCGGTCCCTTCACCGCTTTCGTCCAAATCGGGTCATACAGCGCTGCAAGCAAAATCCCGACCACAGCGGCGTTAATGCCGGCAAGCGCCGCTTGAAAGCGTGGATGACGGCGAAGCCAGTGCCAAAACGGAAACGCGCCAAGAACGAGCAAAAAGGATGGAAGAAAAATGGCTGTGGTAGCCACTAGCGCTCCCTTCCAGCCCAACGCCGCCATTCCAATATACGCGGCAAACGTAAACAGCGGCCCAGGGACGGCTTGGGCGGCGCTGTAGCCGGCTAAAAACTGATTGGCGGTGACCCACCCTTGCGGCACCACTTCCGCCTCCAAGAGCGGCAACACCACATGACCGCCGCCAAACACGAGCGCCCCAGCGCGGTAAAAGCTGTCAAACAGCGCCAAAAGCGGTGAATGGATCCAAGTGCGAATGAGCGGCAGCGCAACAAGCAACACGGCAAACAATGAAAGCAACGCCAAACCGGTGGAACGACGAATGGAAGGCGGGATGCCTGCCGCAGACGAAGAAGGTGCGACGTTTTTTCGCAATCCAACAGCGCCAATGCCCCCCGCTGCGGCGATGACGGCTACTTGGCTCCACGCGCCCGGCGCAAGAAGCACGGCGGCCGCCGCTATGATGGCGACCGTTGCCTCGAGGCGGCTAGAGGCGAATTTGCGCGCCATCTCCCATACGGCTTGTGCCACGACCGCCACGGCCGCCAACAGCAAGCCGTGCATCCAGCCGGCGTCACCCCAAGAATGGTGTTGCAACCAAACAGCAACCAGGCTGAGGGCGACCGCTGACGGCAGCGTAAAACCAAGCCAAGCTGCCAACGCCCCCCAAACGCCGGCGCGCATAAATCCGATGCCGATGCCGACTTGGCTGCTCGCTGGACCAGGGAGGAATTGGCATAAAGCGACCAAATCGGCATACGTTTTCTCGTCAATCCATTTTTTTCGTTTGACGTACTCTTCGTAAAAATAGCCGAGATGAGCGACCGGACCACCAAATGACGTTAAACCGAGGAGAAGCGCTGTTTTTCCGACTTCCCAAACCGATCGCCGCCGGCTTGTTGCTTGTTGATCCGTCAAGGTCAACGAGATTCACTTCCTTTCGTTCACTCGTTTGTCATGCTACAATCATATTATCATCAATGCGAGGAGAGGACGTTATGAACATTCGGATCATAGCGGCAAATGGCTTGATCGCCGCCGTGTATATCGCGGTGACGGCGCTCATTCAGCCGTTTGGCTTTACGAATATTCAGTTTCGCGTGTCAGAAATATTGAATCACTTGGTCGTGTTCCGCAAAACATACGCCATCGGCATTGTGCTTGGCGTCTTTTTCGCCAACTGGTTTTTCTCGCCGATCGTCGCGTATGACCTCGTATTTGGCGTCGGCCAGTCGGTGTTGGCGCTGCTCATCACGATCGTCTCTATGCGGTATGTCCGAAACGTTTGGGCGCGCATGACCGTCAATACGCTGTCATTTACTGTGACTATGGCCATTATCGCCTTCGAATTGAAACTGGCGCTCGGCTTTCCGTTTTGGCTCACATGGCTGACGACGGCCATCAGCGAGTTGGTCGTCATGGCCCTCGGTGCGCCGATCATGTATGCGGTTGGCCGCCGCTTGGCGCCGAAGATGTTCGATTCCGCCCATCGAAGCCGTTAGCAGCCCTCTTTCGCCTTAGGCAAGGGGTTCGCTTCATTCTAAAGGCGCATTTCCCGTACGCCCACACGGGAAGTTCTTGATCAATCGTACGGGCTTTCAACATCTATTTTGACTACGGCATCGAACAAACCGCCCATTCAATGATCAGCGACATCACAGCAAGCAAGATGACTCCCGCCGTCGTCATCTTCAGCGCCCTCCGCCATCTTGGCGATAGGTACCGCCCCGTCCGAAGAACAACAAGGCCGACTGCGATTCCGCCCACCCACATGCAAAGACCCACCGGGGTGACAAGCTGACGCCAATCGCTGATCCAATAGTAGATGACGAACGTCTGGCAGGCAAGCAGGATGCACACGATGATTCTCATCGTTCCCCCCCTATGCGTTTGAGGCGCCGATCTGTGGAAATGGGCAGCGATGAGTGTTTCACTGTTCTTGTCGATTCGAAGCTATGCCAGCAAATCCCGATGATGATGACGGCCAAGCCAACGAATGCCCATCCGTTCGGAAGCGGAGCGGACAAGAACAGCACTTCGCCGATAACAGCAAAAATCACTTCCCCGGATTGCGTCGCTTCCACAGCGGCGAGTTTCCGTTCGTTCCCTTTTGCCCGATCGGTCGCGATAAAAAACAACGTCGTTGCGATGACCCCGGAACTAATGGCCACGATGAACGACTGCATCATTTGCCCCGCGGACGGCGCACCTGCTGTCAGCCAGCCAATCAACGCGACAATCAGCCAAAACGGCAGGCTGGCCATCGTCATTCCCCATACGCGTTGAAACGCATCAAGGCGCCCGGCGCAATGTTCGATCATTTTCCGGTTGCCAAGCGGGTACGCAAACGCGGCCATCAGCACGGGAAAGATCCCCAACCCGATTTCTTTCCAAGTGAGGTGGCTTGCTTGCTGGAACTGGATAAGCACGACGCCGGACAAAATCAACATGGAAATCAAGAGCGCCCGCTTTTCAATCGGACGGCGCACCAATACCGTTCCGTTTTTCGTTTCTCTTCGTTCTGTAAAGAGCGGGCTAAGCAGAACGCCGGCCACAATCGTGCACTGCCATGTCCCGGCCACCAGCCATCCGGGTCCGTAGGCGGCCGCGTAGGTGAGCGGCGCGTAAAACAAGCCGAACCCGACCGTCCCCCAGGTGATCCATGTCCACGGATGGCATTTCATGTCATGCCAAACCGGACCGAGGTTGCGGCGTGCCAAAAGAATGGCAAACAACAGCGGAACCATAAAGAAAAAACGAAGCGACGAACTCCACGCCCAGCTTCCACCCGCCAGCTCCATTGAGCGGTTCAATATGAATGTAACAGCAAAGAAGAATGAGGCGGCAAGGCCGAGGGCCATTTCCCTCATAATTCCCATCCCCTTTCCAATGTCACAGAACAGTTCTATTGTATCTTATTATTCGAAATTTTTCTATTTGTTTTATTGATTATTTAGAACATAGTTTTATTTAATAGAATAACGGTTATTTTGCTCATTTTTCTCAGCAGCAAGCCATAAAAAAGGCGCCCACGCAAGAAAGTGGGCGCGCGTTGATTATAGTTTGTTGGCAAACACCAGCGGGACGCCGTCATTTTAGCTCCAAATCGCCGGGAAGTATTTGAGCGGCACCGGACGCTCACCGACATACGGCGCAACTCCGATCGTAAATCCCGGCCGTTTGAAGCGCAGGACAAACCAGTCTTTATCGCTGCCGCCGCTCGGATTTTTTTTTGCGGTTTGGCCAGCGCATACCGTGTCATTTTCGAAACAAGGAGCGCCAGCTGATAGTCGCACTTCATCCGTGCGGCGTCCTGACGGAAATGCCAGTAAATAGATCGACTTATTTCTTTAGCTCGATCGGCACAACTTTGCCATTTTCCACTGCTGCAACGATAATTTTTGATTCAAAGCCGCCGTCCTCACCAACCTTCGGAACGACATACACTTGCTTGTCTTTCGGGATGTTTTTCAACCCTTCATTCATATGTTCGCGAATGGCGGCCGGATCATCAACCGTTCCGGCTGCCTTCATCGCTTCGACAAAGGCGTAAAGAGCCAAGTAGTTATAGGCAGACTCCGAGCTCGCTTCGGCATTGTACTTCGCCCGATAGTTTTCCACAAACTGCGGGGCTCCCGGCTCTTTGGACTCGACGAGCGGCATGACGCCGATCGCGCCCTCAAGCATCTCGTAAGAGCCGACGACCCGCTTCATTTCATCCAACTTCGCCTGGTCCATGACAATAAAGCCGCCTTTAAAGCCGAGTTCGCGCGCCTGTTTCGCCACTTTCGCCGTCGGCTCCGACGGTCCGCCGATAAACAAGACATCCGGCTTTTCTTTTAACGCGTTCGTGATGATCGTGAAGAAATCGGTGTCTTTAGTGAAATCAATCGATGTGTTATAGACAACTTCTCCGCCTTGCTTTTCCCAATATGGCAACAGTTTTTCCGTCCAGTCTTTCCCGTATTGCGTCGCCGTCGGCAAGGCAGCCAGCTTTTTGCCAAACCGCTTCATCACATAATCGGTAAATGTCGGAATGTAGCCATCATAACGCGGCGGGATGCGGATTGTCAGCTTGTTTCCCGCCTGCGTGATTTTCGGCTCACTCGTATAGGCCGCGATAAGGAAATTGTCCGTTTGGTTGAACACTTGCAACGCCATGACCCCACCGCTGTGCGGAGTGAAAATGATCGGCGTATGATGTTCTTGGACAAGCCGTTTCGCATTGGCGGCTGTTTCATTTGGCAAATATTTATCATCTAACGACACAACATTGATTTGATAGGTCTTTCCATTGACTTCAAACCCGCCGTTTTTATTGATTTCGTCCGCCGCCATCTTCACGCCGTTTAACGTCCGTTCCCCGTAGTAGGCGGCCGGACCGCTTAGCGGTCCGCTGTAACCGATATTGACGACGTTGTCGCCTCCACCTCCATTACCGCTTTTGGCATTATTGTTTGTTGTCGGGCTGTTGCATGCCGCAAGCATCAACGCCATGACGGCCGTCATCATGGCCGCGATCGGCCATTTTCTTTTTTTCATTCCGCTCCCCCCTATTTTTATTCTAAAATATATTTGGATGAATAAGTGCCGCGACCGTGGTTCACCTCCTTTCAATGCAGGCGCATCGCTTGCTTTCGCCCGCGAAATACGCCATTCGCGGCAATCGCTTGTCATGTTCCAATGTACGCCTTGCGGACATCGTCGTTGGCGAGCAGCTCCTCCGCTGTTCCTGAAGCAACGATCGTTCCATTTTCAAACACATAGCCGTGATGAGCGATGGACAACGCCGCATGGGCGTTTTGTTCGGCGAGCAAAATCGTCGTCCCTTCCTGATTGATTTGCTTAATCGTCGCAAACATCTGCTCGACAATGAGCGGAGCGAGTCCAACCGACGGTTCATCAAGCAAGAGCACCGCAGGACGTGACATTAAGGCGCGTCCGATGGCGAGCATTTGCTGCTGGCCGCCGCTTAACGACCCGGCTGGCGCGTTTTGCTTGTCGCGCAAAATCGGAAACAGTTCGTATACATGTTCAATCGAGCGGCGGATGCCTTCTTTGTCCTTCCGATGGACGTAAGCGCCCATCAGCAAGTTTTCGTATACACTCATGCGCGGAAACAGTTTGCGCCCTTCCGCGCATTGCACGACGCCGCGCTCGACGATGCGGTCAGGAGGCAGCGAATCAATGCGCTCGCCATCGAGGCGGATTTCCCCCCGCATTGGTTTGTGCAGTCCACTGATCGTGCGAAACAATGTGCTTTTCCCGGCCCCGTTGGCGCCAAGCAAAACGGCGATCTCCCCTCGCTTGACGGAAAACGTCACATCGCGAATGGCCGTAAAACTCCCGTAGCGGACGGATACGTTCGCAACTTCAAGCAATGGCGCTCCCTCCTAAATACGCTTGAATGACCGCCTCGTTGTTTCGCACTTCCTCGGGCGTTCCTTCCGCGATTTTTTCTCCGTAGTTTAACACCATAATGCGGTCGGCAATTTTCATGATCATCGACATTTTGTGCTCAATCAGGCAAACAGTCAGGCCGCCTTCTACCATTTTGACGATCAACTCCTCAAGCCCTTCCGTTTCATCCGGGTTGATGCCGGCTGCCGGTTCATCAAGCAGCACGAGCTCCGGATCGGTCGCCAAGGCAAGCGCGAACGCCACCCGCTTTTTCTGCTCCTGCGACAAGTTGGCCACCATCCGATCTGCCACATGGGTTAGACCGACAAAGTCGAGCACTTCCATCGCTTTTTCTTTGCATGCCTGTTCCTCGCGGCGGTGCCGTTTCGTGCGCAAAATGGCATCAAATAAGTTGGATGACGTGCGGAGACGATGGCCGATGATGACGTTGTCGATCACCGTCGCCTGTTCAAACAAGTGAGTCGTTTGAAACGTGCGGGCGATGCCGAGCTTCGCCCGTTCGTTTGCCGGCAGGCGGGTAATATCGCGCCCTTTGAACGTAATCGTCCCTGACGTCGGCCGGTACAAGCCGCTGATTAAATTGAAAAACGTCGATTTGCCGGCTCCGTTTGGACCGATGATGGCGTTGATCTTCCCTTGCTCGACGGAAAAGGTGACATCGTTGACCGCCAGAAGCCCGCCAAACCGCTTCGTCAACCGTTCAACGTGCAAAAGCATCATGATCCCTCCTCTGCGTGCCGCTCGCCTCGTCCTTGGCTCGAGACGGCCAGTTCCGCAGCAACTCGGTTCGCTTCTGGATCGAGACGGCGCGCTTCTTCACGCTTTGCTTTCAAACGGATGACCCCCCCGGCAATGCCGTGTGGGTAAAAGATGATGAGCAACGTCAGCACCGGACCGAAAATCAACATCCGGTAATCTTGCAAAAACTGCAATTGTTGGGACAGAAACGTAACGAGCAACGTCCCGACGACCGGGCCGGCGAGCGTGCCAATCCCACCGACAAGCAAATACGTTAAAAAGTCGAACATGACGCTGACGTACGCAATGTCCGGGCCAAGAAAGCGGATGAACGATGCGTACAGCGCTCCGGCAAGCGATGTAAAAAAGACCGAGAGAACAAACGAGGCGAGTTTGTTTTTCATCGTCGAGATGCCAAGCGTCAACGCGAGCTCCTCACTGTTGCGAATGGCGATGTACGTCCGTCCGGTCAACGAATAGACAAGGCGGTACATGGTGAAGATGACTGCAACCAAGAAGCATAACACCAAATAATATTGGGCGACGGGCGTTTGAAACGAGAGCGGACCGATGTCAGCCGGCGCCGGGATGCCGATAAACCCGCGCACTCCGCCGGTTAAACTGTCCCATTTGTCAATGATCAAATAGATAATATAGCCCACACAAAGCGTATAAATGGCGAAAAAGTGCTCTTTCGTCCGCAGCGCAACAAGCCCGATGACGGCCCCAAGCAACGTGGTGAACAAACAAGCAAGCACGAAAGCCAGCCAAAACGGCACGCCCGCTTTCACCGTCAAAATGCCAAGCGCATACGCGCCAATCGCAAAAAACCCGGCGTGGGCAAGCGACAAATAACCAGTATAGCCAGCAAATAAATTCAGACCGTAAACAGCGATCATCCAAATGAAGGAGATCGTCATCATGTGCAAGTAATAGCTGTTGGTGACAAGCAACGGAAAGGCAAGCGCCAGCGCCGCAAGAACGGCGATCCATAAGCGCCGGTTGGCGAATACAGCCATCAATGTCCCTCCTTGGCAAACAGTCCGTTCGGTTTGACCGTTAAAATGATGACGAGGATGGCAAAAGCGATAATGTCTTTGTAGTCGTTCGACACATACGTCGCTCCCAAGCTTTCGCTGAATCCCAAAATATAGCCGCCGACAATGGCGCCTGGAATGCTTCCCATGCCGCCGAGAATGATGATGACAAACGCTTTCAAGATGACAAGATGGCCCATGCCGGGAAACACGAGGTTGATCGGCGAAGCGAGCGACGCGGCGAGCGCTGCCAAACTGCCGGAAAGGAAAAACGTCAGCATGGCGACTTTATTCGTGTTAATGCCGACCAAATTCGCCCCTTCGCGGTTTTGCGCCATCGCGATGATGGAAGCCCCGATGAACGTCTTTTTCAAGAAGAGGTAAAGCAAGATCATGATGATGACAGCGGATGCGATGATGAGGATGCGTTGAACCGTCAAGGTCAAGCCGAAAATGCTGACAACGTCGCCGTATGGGGTCGGCATCGTCTGGTAGTCCGCCCCCCAGACGAACTGGGCGAATGCCTCCAAAAACAACAAAATGCCAATCGCCGCAATTTTGTCATGGAGCGGCGGTGCGTCGCGAAGCGGATAAAACACAAGCCGTTCCATCAATACACCGAGCATCCCGACCGCGGCCATCGACACGACAACGGCCAACCCGTACGGCAGCCCGGCTTTCGTCATCGCAGTGAGCGTGACATAACCACCCATCATATATAACGCGCCGTGGGCAAAGTTTGGAATGTGCAAAATGCCGTAAACAAGCGTCAAACCTAACGCGACAAGACTGTAAACGCTTCCAACTGTCAGCCCGTTTAACAGCTGCTGGATGAATAGCTCCATCCCGATCCCCCTTTTTGTGTGCCGTTTAGCCAGACCATCAAAGCGGCGCGGCCGATCTTTCATTCGGTCTGACCGCCCGAATTGCCTGGCTCCGCCTCATTTCGACCGCTTTCTCCAGCTCTTGGCGCCTTTATGCCGTGCAAAATGAAATCAACGAAAATGTCCGTCAGTTCTTCTTCAGAGATGCCTTCGTCAGGCCGGAACCAATAATAGCTCCAGTTGGTGATGCCAAGCAGGCCAAACGTAATCATTTCTGCATGAAGCGATGGCTTGAATTCCCCGCGAGCGATCCCTTCTCGAACCAGCTGTTCATACCGCTTGCGAAACAACCGCCGCTTGGCGCGGATTTCCGCCAAATGGTCATCAGCCAAATGCCGCATTTCGCGGAAGAAAATGCGGGCGCTTTTCTTCCGTGTGCGGATATTGCAGATGACCATATGGACGATGGCCCGCAATTTCTCCGTGCAGCTTTTCTCGGGCTCTTGGACAATGCAGGCTTGCTGCCGAAGCAAATCGTCCAGATAGGAAACACAAATATCACATAGCAACTCCTCTTTGCTTTTGTAATAGTAGTAAAAGGCCCCCTTCGTTGCCCCAACCGCTTCGACGATTTCCTGCACCGACGTTTCTTTGAACCCTTTCCGTTCGAACAACTCAATGGCGGCTTCTCTTAGCTTGTCTTTCATTCCCTATAGTCTCCGTTGCCTCATTCTCGTTCAATAATCGTCGCAATGCCTTGGCCGCCGCCGATGCACGCGGTAATGAGCGCGTATTTCCCTCCACGGCGCTTCAGTTCATACACCGCTTTTGTGATCAAAATCGCTCCCGTCGCGCCAAGCGGATGGCCGTGGGCAATGGCGCCGCCGTTGACATTCACTTTTTCCGGGTCCATCTCGAGCTCGCGGTCGCAGGCGATCACCTGGGCGGCGAAAGCTTCATTGATTTCGATGATGTCCATATCATCGAGCGTAAGCCCGACTTTTTCGAGCACTTTTCTTGTCGCCGGCACCGGGCCGATGCCCATGATGTTCGGGTCGACCCCGGCAACCGCATGGGCGCGGATGACGGCAAGCGGCTTTACGCCAAGCTCCTCTGCTTTTTCCCGCGACATGATGACGAGCGCAGAAGCGGCATCGTTCAGCCCTGAGCTGTTTCCGGCCGTCACCGTTCCCCCTTCCAAAAACGCCGGCGGCAGCTTCGACAGCGCTTCCATCGTCGTATTCGGGCGCGGATGTTCATCCGTATCGAAGACGAACGGCTCGCCTTTTTTCACCGGGACGGTGATCGGCACGATTTGTTCGTCAAACCGCCCTTCCTGCATGGCGCGCGCCATGCGCTGCTGGCTGCGCAAGGCGAATGCGTCTTGTTCTTCACGGCTGATGCCATACTTTTTCGCCAAGTTTTCCGCCGTAATCCCCATCGGCGGATCGCCGATTTCTTTCGGCGATAGCTGCGATTTGCGGAAGCTTGGCGGTGTTGAGCTGTACGGTTTTTCCGGGCGGTCCATCAAATACGGCGCGCGGCTCATGCTTTCCACGCCGCCGGCGATATACACGTCTCCGTCGCCGGCCCAAATGGCTTGCGCCGCTAAATTGACGGCGTTAATGCCCGAACCGCATTGGCGGTCAACGGTCAAACCTGTCAACTCTAGAGATAAGCCGGTTTGCAGCGCCGTCAGTCGGGCGATGTTGCCGCCGCCGCTTAGGACGTTGCCCATAATGACATCATCGACATGCTCCGGGCCGATATTCGCCCGCCGCATCGCTTCTTTGATCACTTCCGCGCCGTAAATATGCGCCGGCATCGTCGCCAAAGCGCCTCCTTGGCGGGCGATGGCTGTTCGTACGGCCGACACAATGACGGCATCCCGTTTCATCGTCATTCCCCCTTGTTCGTTGTGAACACATCCCCGCAAACGGGCTGGCCCCTCGCCCCGCTTACGGCTTCAGCTTTGGGGCCGCCCGTCTTTTTCACTCGTAAAGCGCAAAGACCGCTTCACCTTTGACGACTTCTTTGCCATGCTGATTGACGGCCGCGACGTCAAACCGAATCGTCTTGTCGCCTTTTTCCTTCACCGTTGCCTTTAAGGTGATGATATCATTTAAAAACACCATCGATTGAAAGCGGACAAAATAGTCCTGTACGAACCCTTCTTCGTAATACGGCGTAAACAGCTTGGCCAAGTTCCCCATCGTCCACATGCCGTGGGCGATAATGCCTGGAAGCCCTGCCTTTTTCGCCTCGTCGTCGATCGTATGAATCGGGTTGTAGTCGCCTGATGCGCCGGCGTATTTGATTAAATCGAGCCGGGACACCGGTGCGAGCGTTACTTCAGGAAGCGACTCTCCGACTTGCCATTTGCGGATGCTCGTCATACGCTCATCGCCTTTCTAACCGCCTCGTTGATAATGATCGTCGAGGTGGAAGTGAAAATGAGATTTCCGTCAGCGTCCTCGCCGTTGTTGGCGATTACTAAAAAACCGAGCAGGCCCATGCTGCTTTGCTTTTCGAAGTAATCTTTCACTTCCGCATAGCAGTACAGCTCTTCGCCGACAAACAGCGGGCGCTCATAATGGAAGTGCTGTTCGCCATGGATGAGCCCTTTGGCTGGCAGCTTCAGCCCTTCAATGACGCCGTAGTCAAACACGCGCGGAAACGTCGGCGGCGCAATGTTGCGCCCGTAGCGCGACCGTTTCCCCGTCTCTTCGTCCCAATAAATCGGGTTTGGATCGCCGATCGCCTCCGCAAACTTTTTCACCGCTCCGCGCTCAACGACATTTTTCACTTTCGCTGACCGTTTCCCGATGTCATGTTGGTACATGCCCCGTCCTCCTCGTTTTCAGCATTTCGGACCGCCGGCGACATACAGCACTTGGCCGTTGACAAACGACGACCGCTCATCGGCGAAAAAGGCGACCGCATGAGCGATGTCTTCCGGACGGCCGCTGCGCCCGACCGGGATGTTGGCGACGCTCGCTTGGATGAGCTGCTCAAACGAAATGCCAAGCCGCTCGGCCGTCGCTTTCGTCATATCGGTTTCAATAAACCCAGGGGCGACGGCATTCGTCGTGATGCCGAATTTGCCAAGCTCAATCGCCAGCGTTTTCGTAAATCCTTGGATGCCGGCTTTCGCCGCCGAATAGTTCGCCTGGCCGCGGTTGCCGAGCGCGGATGTCGACGAAATGTTGATGATGCGCCCGTACCCTTTTTCGACCATATATTTTTGCGCGGCGCGGGCGCAGTAAAACGCGCCTTTTAAATGGACGTCCATCACCGTTTGCCAGTCGTCATCGGTCATTTTAAACAGCAAATTGTCGCGGATGACGCCGGCGTTGTTGACGAGAATATCGAGCGAACCGAACCGATCGACCACTTCTTTGATCGTCGCTTCTACTTGTTCGCGGTCGGTGACGCTCGCCACCTTGGCGTAAACGTCATACCCTTTTTCCCGCAGCTCCGCAGCCGTCGCTTCAAGGGCTTCTGCGTTTAAATCAATGAACGCCACTTTCGCTCCTTCTTCCGCGAAGCGGGTGACAATCGCCTTGCCAATGCCGCGGCTTCCTCCGGTCACAAACGCCACTCTTCCTGCAAACCGTTGGCTCATCGTGTTCTCCTCCCTTTCGATAACGCTTTCATTTTTTTAGATGAACTGTCCAAGCTTGACGTGCCCTTTGATCAAATTGCGGGCGATAATGAGGCGCTGAATTTCATCCGTGCCGTCGTAAATGCGCCACAATCTCGCTTCACGATACCAGCGCTCGATCGGCATTTCTTTCGTGTAGCCCATGCCGCCGTGGATTTGCATGACGCGGTCGACGACGCGGTTGCCCATGTTCGCGCCAAACAGCTTCGCCATCGAGGCTAAATGGCGGTTGTCCTCCCCTTGGTCAAGCGTAAAGGCCGCGTTTAACACAAGCCATTTCGCCGCTTCGATTTCTACCGCCGAATCGGCAATCATCCATTGGATCGCCTGCCGCTCGGCGATCGGTTTGCCGAATGTGACACGCTCCTTCGCATAGTCAATGGCCATTTGCAAAAGCCGCTCGGCCGCTCCGACCGCACGAGCGCCTACGACCCAGCGGGCGTAGCCGATCCACTCAAGCCCAAGCTTATAGCCGTGATGCAGCTCGCCTAAAATGTTTTCTTCCGGCACGCGCACGTTTTCGAAAATTAAGCTGGCTGGAGTGGAAGGTCCCATCGTATGTATCGGTTCCGAACGCCAGCCCATCTCGCGGTCGACGATAAAACACGTCACCCCTTCACGCCCGTTCGAGGCTTGGTGACGCTCTTTGTCGGTGATGGCGATCACCATGACAAAATCAGCGTCGTTGCCGCCGGTAATGAATGTCTTCTCCCCGTTTAACACCCACTCGTCGCCGTCTTTCACCGCCGTCATTTTAATGTTGCGCGTATCTGATCCTGCTCCCGGCTCGGTCATGGCAAAGCACGATTTTTTCTCGCCGTTGATCGTCGGGATCAAATATTTTTTCTTTTGCTCTTCATTCGCGTAATACAAAATGTTGTCCGCCGATCCGCCAAACTGGAACGGAACAAGCGTTTTCGACACTTCCATCAACACAATCGCCTGCATGACATGGCCCAAATTCGCGCCGCCGTATTCCTCCGGCGTGTTGATCCCCCAAAACCCCGCTTCCTTCGCTTTGAGCTGCAGCTCTTTTAATTTTTCGGGCGGGAGCCCAGGCTTCCCTTCGCGCTCATTGCGCAATACTTCATTTTCGAGCGGCATCAATTCTTTTTCGACAAACTTGCGGATCGCTTTTTGCACCATGCGCTGCTCGTCCGTTAAGCGCAAATACATGATGGTCCCCTCCCTTTTCCGTTACGCCTTTATGCTCGACTCCACTCATCAAAATACCAACCGGTTGGTATGTTATCTTTATTATATTCGAATGTTCTGAAAAGTACAATACCTTTTTTGATTTTCGTCCAACGGGAAAACGCCATATGCGTTCTCCCGTTGGCATGGAATCTATCGATCTATTCCGCCTGTATTTGCTTGCGCACGCTAGCGACCGTTTTCCCGATTCCGCCATAAATGACAAGGTCAAACATCCCGTCCATTCTTGTCGCTGTTTTGTTGATCAATACTTTCCTTGTTGCCGGCGATTCGGCGGCGACATAAAACGGGATTTGATTCACGGGCGCCACTTCCAAACTTGTTCCCATCGCCAGAAGCAAGTCGCTGGCGGCCGCCGCAGCAAACGCTTCTTCCATGCGCGGCACGAGCCCGCCAAACAAAACGACATCCGGTTTGACAATCGTCTGGCACTTTTCACAGCGCGGCACCTCGTGACGGTTGATAAACGACAGATCATACTTGTTGCCGCATGACGGGCATGTCGCCGTCTGCAGCGTGCCGTGCAGCTCAATGACATTCGTGCTTCCTGCTTTCGTATGCAGCCCGTCAATATTTTGCGTCAAAATCGTCACCGTCTTGCCCATCTCCTCAAGCCAGCGGAGAAACCGATGCCCGTCATTCGGGGCAAAGCCGCCCATCATTTTTAATGAAAACATCCGCTTGAATCGACGCCAAAAATCAACCGGATCTTTTTTGTAATAATACTCTGACAAATAATATTCGACATTGTCCTCTTGGGCGTAAAGGCCGTTTTCGCTGCGAAAATCAGGAATGCCGGATTCCGTGCTCATCCCCGCCCCGGTCAGGACGGCGATCGTATTCGCCTCTTTGATCCATTGCGCCAGTTGCCGGATTTGGTCCATCCTCGTTCTCTCCTTTCCTACGAACCTCTTGGTTTTGCCAGTCTCGCCTTCGGTTCTTTTCGAGGCCATAACGTATAGCTGAAACTCCAGACAAAATCAATCACCAAAACCAATGTCCAACGGGCTGGCATAGTTTTCTCACAAATGGAATCGCCTGCAAGAAAAACCCCTCTTCCGAACGAAGAGAGGCTACCGTAAATTGAACCCTTTCCCTTCCACAAACTCCTTCATGTACATCCGGACTTGGCGGCTGAGCGTATCGGCCATCTGCCCGGTCCATGTGTCGCGGCGGCGGCCGTTTGTCCGCTGCTCATAATACGCCGAAACCGTTTCGTTGTAGCGTTGCAATTGTTCGAGGAATCGGGCGCGGTCTTGGTTGTATTCGTCCTCATGATAAACGTGTTCAAACGGCAGCCGCGGCTTTGGATCCGGCGTTTGCGCAGGATAGCCGACGGCAAGCCCGAACAGCGGAATGACCCGTTTCGGTATGTTAAGCAGTTGGCATACTTCCGGCAGGTTGTTGCGCAGCCCGCCAATGTAGCAGATGCCAAGCCCCATCGACTCCGCGGCAATGGCGGCGTTTTGCGCCGCAAGCGCCGTGTCAATCAGCGCAACCATAAACTTTTCCGTACTCTCAAGCGATGGAAGCACGTCTTTTCCTTCTAGCTCGCCAATGAGCTCATGGCGGTGAAAATCAGCGCAAAAGACAAAGAAATGGCCGTTATGCTCGACATAGGATTGATTTCCCGCCAGCTCGGCGAGCTTCCGTTTTTTCTCCGGATCTTTCACCCCGATGATCGAGTACGCTTGAACATAGCTTGAAGTCGATGCCGCCTGGGCGCATTCGACGATCGTGCGGATTTGTTCATCCGTGAGCGGCCTGTCTTCAAACCGGCGGATCGAACGGTGCTGGAGAATCGTTTCGATGACTTGGTTCATGACTATGTCCTCCTTGAACAGCCCAACGGCTTCTTTTTGTGAACATGATAACAAAAAAGAAAGAGCCATACAACGAATCGGCTCTTTCCCTTCCATTATCGCCCAAACCGCCCTTCCTGGTAATCGCGAATCGCCTCGCGGATTTGTTCCGGCGTGTTCATGACGAACGGCCCGTAGGCGACGACCGGTTCGTTCACCGGCTCGCCGGCATAAAGAAGAAGGCGGAGTTTTTCGCGGGCGGTCACGTTTAGCTCCGTTTCCTCGCTGCGGTTGTGGCGGCTGAAAAACAGCGCTTGCCCGGCTTTTCCTTCGATGTTGTCGGCACCGAACACGCCACTCCCCTCAAGAATGTACAAAAACCCATTGTAATGCCCCGGCAAATCTTGCACGACCGTTGTTCCCGGTTCGACAATCATTTCCACCATCGTGACGGGAACGATGTTTTTCGTCGGCGCTTTGACGCCTTTCGATGACCCGGAAAAGACCCGGATCGTCGCTCCCTCTTCCTTGCGCACGGGCATGTCTTTGGAGCGCAAGTTTTGGTAGCGCGGCTCGGTCATTTTGTACGCGCTCGGCAAGTTGACCCATAGCTGAAGGCTGTGCACGGTTGAACCGGACGCCGGGTCTTCCTTATGGACGACGCCGCGGCCGGCCGTCATCCATTGCACATCTCCAGGCCCGAGCGTGCTGTGGCCGGCTTTGCTGTCGAAATGTTCAAGCTCGCCGCTGATCACATACGTGACCGTCTCAATGCCGCGGTGCGGATGGACGTCAAACGTTCCTCGCTCAAAAATGTCTTCCATCAGCAACAAAAACGGATCATACTCTTGCCAGTTCCCGGGCTCAAGCACCGAACCGCTCTGATGAATCGGGCTGTTGGTCGTCATTTGCACGGTTTTCACGCGACGAATGCGGCGTTGAATCGCCATAACCTCTCCTCCCTTATGTTGCGCAATCCCGGCCGTTGCCGGAAGGAGTGCAGCTCAATCGGCAAACCGCTCCCCCCTTCATCGTACCGGATTCAACGAAAAACAGGCAAGCCATCCGCCTGAAAAATGGCGGCCATACCGCTCGCAAAAAACAAAAAACCTGCCGGCACTCGGCAGGTGGACGTTGGAAGAGGGATTCCAATCCCACCATAAAACGATTGATATTTCAAGGATGAATGGACATGCTCGTTCATCACGTGCAAAATTTGTGCAAAATAATCTCCAGTGTGTCAATCCATGCAAAAAAGCGGGACGATCCGCCTTCTTTTCGTTGCTCAATTCTGCCTTTTTCACAAAATATCCGAAGGAAGTCTCCCGCCTCAAGGAGCGTGAAGGGCAAAAATGTACGCAAAAAGTATGCTAAAAGTGAACAAAAGGCCAACATAAATGGCCTTTCACGAAAGAAAAGTATGAATCAGATCCAAGCAATCCGAAACAACTTCATTGGGCGCCCGTCCTACTATTTGAAGCTGTCGGGCGCGCCAATCTAAACTTTTGACCTGATCGGTTAAAATCACGCCTTCAACGGCCAAGCCTGATGGCAATTCCACTTCAAATGGATATCCTTTTTGTTGCCGAGTGATCGGGCAAAGCACCGCAAACCCTGTCAATTGATTGAACCGCTTTGGTGATAGAACGATGCCGGGCCTTTTTCCTGCCTGCTCATGCCCTGCTTGTGGATTGAAATTGACGTAAACAAGATCCCCACGATCCGGCGCTTGCATCAGAACAATTCATTCCCTTCTGTTCCAAAATCAATTTCAGCATGGCGATTTTCCGGCGTGATTTTAGCCAAAAGTTCCTCCAATGTCGGCTTCTTCTTTTTCGGGATCAACTTGATCGCTTGGTTCTCAACGATCATCTCCACTTCTGATCCTTGATGAAGCGCTAAACGTTCAGCAATCACGCTTGGGATACGAACCGCAAGGCTGTTTCCCCATTTTTGAACGGTTATTGTCATGATTGACACTCCTTTCTGTTTGTTTAATTCCATTATACCTCTCTCCTTTCATTTCGTATATACATAGTATATACATAAATTCAAAAAAAGATGCCATCGAGACGGTGTTTTCGATTCGAAACGAACGATTACGATTGATGATAAGACGCTGAACATGTTAAAGGATTTGAAGAAAAGTCAAAAGGATTCCCAAAAAATGAAAAACGACTGCCAACGCAGTCGTATCAAGGGTTTCATGATTTACAATTTGACAGGATCGGATATTAGAAATGGAGGAAGAGGGATTCGAACCCCCGCGGGCTGTGACACCCCTAGCGGTTTTCGAAACCGCCCCCTTCAGCCAGACTTGGGTATTCCTCCGTATGAAAATGGAGCCTATCGGATTCGAACCGATGACCTCCTGCGTGCGGGGCAGGCGCTCTCCCAGCTGAGCTAAGGCCCCAAATTAATGATCGGGAAGACAGGATTTGAACCTGCGACCTCACGGACCCGAACCGTGTGCTCTACCAAGCTGAGCTACTTCCCGACATAAGCTGGTTTACCTTGCGACAATTTATATTCTATATGAACCTCAAAGGAAAGTCAATAGTTTTTTTATCTTTTTTCGCCATAACGGATGAAAATTTATCTTTTTTCTGAAACGACCTGCGTAGCTGCCGCTCCTTTTTTCCTATACTAAAAACACAGCAACCGTTTGACACTCCACACGCCTAAAGGGCGTGGGATTCTTGGGTCGTTTGCGTCCTCATCCATTTCTGGTTCAGACAACGCCCAAGTTCAGGGGTGTGTCATCACCCCGTCCCATCGGGTTAGGATGTACCCCCATGGGCGGCGCACCTGTGACCAGTGCGCTAGGTTAGGCGACAAAGCCCGAAATCGCTTTGGCGATGTTGATGGCGCCATTCAAGTCGGCGTGGAGGGTGTATCCACACCTTTGGCATCGGAAGTGGATGCCGTTTCGGTTCGCTTTCTCTCGATAACCACATTTACACGTTTGGCTCGTGTAGGTTGGATCCACCCACTCCACCCGAATGCCCGCCATTTCCGCTTTATAGGCGATCATCGTTTGCAGTTGATGAAACGCCCATGAATGAAGGCTTCGCCCCGCTTCTTTGGCCAATTTGGCCCGTTTCCGAATCCCCGTCAACGCTTCCATCCGAATCACGCCAACACCGTTGGCGAGCGCAACATTCACGATTTGACGGCTGATTTTGTGATTTTGGTCCTTCATCCAGCGGGATTCTTTACGGCCGATTTTGCGAATCATATGAAGCTTCTTCTCTTTGCCCAACGTTCGCCGCAAAGCCGCATAGCGTCGGCGCACAAAAGCGCATTGGTTCCCTTTGAAAAACAACGATTTCGTTCCCACGCTGGCCACGGCGAGATAGCGAAGCCCAAGGTCAACCCCCATCACCTTTGTTTCGTGCCGCGGCTTGACTTCAAAGGTGATCGCGATCGCCAAATACCATTTCGTTCGCTTTTTGTAGAGTTTGGCGGCCCCTTGTTTGACGGTTCCATCGAGCAGCCGCTTCAGCCACGCTTCTTGGTAGGGGCGCGCAACCACTGGCACGCCAATTCGCTTCTCCAGTGTGGGGAAGGAAACCGTGTAGAACGCTCCTTTCTTTTCCACCTTCACGTTTTGATTGTTAAAGCAGCACCAGAATGTTCGAAACTTCTTTGCCTTTTGGCTTTTCTTTTGAGACTTCACTTCTCGAATCGTCTGATTCACGACGGCGGAAGGAAACCGCTGCGACGAAAACTCTTTAAATAATTTGCTCGTCGCTTGATTCAGCTTGGGATGATTCAACAGCCAATTGGCAAACGAGGTATTCACTTCTGTCATCCGTTCGTACATGTCCTGTTTGACTTTCGTTGGGTTGTGCAGCTCCAGCTTTAGTGTGATGGTCGGCATGGATTCACCTCCTTGCAACAATGACAGGATGCCATTTCCATATGAAGAAAACGACTCACTTTCATCCCACGCCTAAAGAGCGTGGGCTTTCTCGTTCGCGAATCTGTAAAGGAAAGGGGGCGCTTTGTGAAACTCATTCCGCCGGCGCGGCGCAAACGGGCGCATTTGTCGCAATTGACAACCACCCATTTCCATTTGCGTCATCCGCTTGTCGTCGCCTTTTTTTCCTTTTCGTTTCCGGGTTTCGGCAATTTGATGCAGCAACGCTACGCCACGGCCTTTATGTTAATCCTCTGGGAGCTGTTTATCAACACAAAAGCCCATATCAATACAGGTATATTATACTCGCTGCTTGGCGATTTTGAAAAGGCAAAAGCCGTTCTTGACGAACGATGGCTCATGTTTTATGTGGCCATCTACATGTACAGCATTTGGGACAGCTACC
Organism: Geobacillus zalihae; assembly: GCF_030414215.1. Taxonomy (NCBI): domain Bacteria; kingdom Bacillati; phylum Bacillota; class Bacilli; order Caryophanales; family Anoxybacillaceae; genus Geobacillus; species Geobacillus zalihae. Next base: position 1,606,554 of record NZ_CP129217.1, on the reverse strand, counting down.
TCGGCTCAGTCGACATGAACAAGCTGTATTTGCTCGCCGACCGCGAAGATGCGCCGATCTCTTCCATACCGAATGGGATCGTGCTTCTCATCCGTTGCGATGAACAGCAATGGCCGGCCGTGGAGCATATAGATGCAACAAAGAAGTTTAACATATCCTTGACAGAAAAGTGGTTTGCCCATTTTCGACTGTCGAAGGCAAGCGTGTGGCTTGCCTCCGTCACGCCTTAGCGTGACGGAAGACCGAACAACGACTCGCTTCACAGACCCATTCATGGGTCTGGAAGCGGCGTTGTTCGGTCACTCGACAGTCGGATGCAATGACCGGCAAAGACGAAAAATGTTAAAGCTTTAAATTGCATCTATACAGTTGCTGCGGGGCCATCACGCGCTTGGACTCGCCGGCGTTCACGACAAGCAGCCGAATAGATAGGCATTTCATCCCCTTTCACTGAAAAACCCGAGGGAACACCCCCTCGGGTTTTCGCCGCTCTGCCGTTTTCAATAGACATCTCGCCGCATAAAGACAAAAAAAGCGACAAGAAGCCCTGCAAGCCCCCAGACAGCCAGCACGGCCATTGAAAAGCCAAGCGTCATCCCCTCAATCGGCGGAGCCGCTCCTTTGATGTAATCCGTCAGCCGCAAATTGACCATAAACAAATATTTTGCCGAATGCCACGACGACACCATGTTCGACAAAATCGCGCCAGAAATCAATGCTGCCAGCATGATGCCCATCACCGCCGCCGTGCTCCTAAGCAGCACGGAAAACATAAACGTCAGTGTACCGACGACAACGCTCACAAACGCTGCCAGCCCGAGCTCGATCAAAATGTATTTCCATTGCGGAATCATGTGGACATTCGCTGTATTGAGATCCTCTCCTTGCTGGACAAATCCGGTCAACAGCGGCAGACGGAAGCCGCCATATCCAAACACGAGTCCGGAGATGGCATACGACAGCACCGCCGCCATCAGCATAATGAGCGACACCGACAGGAGCAACGCGATATATTTGCTCAACAAAATTTTCCACCGCTTCACCGGCCGAACGAGAAGCAGCTTGATCGTTCCAGCGCTTGCCTCGGACGACACTAAATCGGCCGCCACCACCATCACTAAAAGCGGCAAAAACAAGTCGATGGCGTTTTCGATAAACGTCCGCATAAACGTCGGCGCTCCAGGGGCGGACGGATTAATGTTGTGCTCTAAGTAGTACTGCTGCTGCTTGAGGCGGATTTGCAAGTATTTCCGCCATTCCTCCGACATGCTCGGCGACTGCAAGCGGTTTTGCAAATCGACGATTTGCTGCTGCAGCTGCGTCCGCCAGTCGGTCGTGCCAAGCCGTTTTCTCAGCTCTTCCGTCTCGCGGTATTGGGCGTATGTAAACAAGGCGACGAGCACCGCAATGATGGCGGCGATCACCCATAGCCGCTTTTTGCGGACGATTTTCAACATTTCATTATACACGAGCTTACTCAATCGTTTCGCCCCCTGTCAGCTCGATAAACAAGTCCTCGAGCGTCGGCAGCCGCGGTTCAATTTCCGAAACCGAGACGCCGGCTTGGACAAGCTTGGCGTTCCAAGCGGCTAGTCTCGACGGCTCATATGGCGTGACGATCGTCTCTTCATCGGCGCGCAACACCTCGGTTTCCGCCGCTAACAGCGCCCGCGCCCGATCCGTTGGAGCGGCTTTCCAGACGACGCGCGCCTGTTGGTTTAACAGCCGCTCAACCGTGTCCACGGCCAAGAGCCGTCCTTTCGCCATAATGGCGACGCGGTCGCACATTAATTGAATTTCACTTAACAAATGCGATGAAACAAGGACGCTCAACCCTTCCGTTTCCGCCAAAAAGCGGATGAAGGCGCGCATTTCGCGAATGCCGGCCGGGTCAAGGCCGTTGGTCGGCTCGTCCAAAATGAGCACCTTCGGCTTTCCAAGCAGCGCCTGAGCGATGCCGAGCCGCTGCCGCATGCCGAGCGAATACGTGCCCACTCGGTCATGGATGCGCTGTTCAAGGCCGACGAGCTTCGCCACTTCCATGATCCGATCTGCACCAATTCCCGGCATCATGCGGGCGAAATGTTCAAGGTTTTCCCAGCCTGTTAAATACGGATACATTTCTGGGTTTTCGACGATGCAACCGATCTGGCGGATCGCGTCGGTAAACTGGCGGTGAAGATCATACCCGCAAATCGCCACCGTCCCCGACGTCGGCCGAATGAGCCCGACGAGCATGCGGATCGTCGTCGTTTTTCCCGCGCCGTTCGGCCCTAAAAAACCGAATACTTCCCCCTCATGCAACTCAAACGAAATGCCTTTAATAATTTCCTTGCCGCGAATCGTTTTCCGCAGCTCTTTGACCGCTAACGTCACCTGTTTGGTCATTGCTCACCCTCCTCCGTCAACGTGATGAGCGAGGCGACGCGCTCTCCAATCCGCTTGTAGCCTGCCGCGTTTGGATGAAAATGGTCGCTGTACAAATAGTCGTTGACATGGAGGGCAAACAAATCAAACGTCGGCACCGCGACGATGTTCGGATAGCGGGCCGCCACTTCCGCTGATGCAAAATTCCAATCGCGCACAACCGCCGACGTCCATTTAGCATCGTCTAAATCGCCAAACGGGTTGTACAAACCGATCGCAAAAATGACCGCTTCGCTGTTGAAGCGGCGCAGCGCGGCGAAAATGCGGTCTAGGTTGGCTACATATCGCCGTTTCGCCTCATTCAGCTGCTTTCGATCCAGTTTCAACGCTTCCCCGCCTTGAAACAAGTCGTTGCCGCCGATGGTCATCACAATAAGATCCGCCATGGCGACTTGCCGCTGAATCTCAGGCTGGCCAAGCTGGCGAAGCAGTCCGTCAGAGCGAAGGCCGCGGATGGCCAAGTTCGTCACACGGATCGGTTTGTCCGTTTGCCGGCGAAGCTCATCGACCATATAGCCGACATACCCTTTTCCGCTTTCATCGCCCGTTCCTCTCGTCAACGAGTCGCCAAGAGCAACAATATCCATTTTCTCATCATGTTGCCTTGTTTCAGCCGTTGACGGCCGTTGTTCTTTCGTCGGCGGCTTGGCGGTTGCAAAAAACTGATCTTGCACCGCCAATGCCAGGCCGCCAAGCCAAAGCGCTCCGGACAGAGCGGCAACAACGATGAGAAACGAAACAGCTCTCCGTCTCATGCCACCACCTCATCTCTTTATTGGCTTTCTTCCAACCGTTCCTCTTTTTGCTTAACATCATTGGTTTGATCCAACCGTTGCCGATTTATGCGCCAATGCTTCGGATTCCAATACGCTTTCAGCTTCCTCGCTGCTTCTTTTCCAGCCAGCAGCACCCCAAGCCAAAACATGACTTCCGCCGCCGCAATGACCGTGGCGACAATCGTTGCCTTGACAGCGGCTGAAAACGGCAGAAACGGCGCGATCGGCACCGCCACCCAAACGACGAACGATGCGATGATGAGCCCGACGCCGATGTGATGCGTGACGGACCGCCTCTGTTTCACTCTTCCGTTCCCCCTTGCTCATTGACGCTCTTTCCAACAGGAATCATGATCGCTTATTTCCACTCTAACATATACACCGCGATTTCACGAAATGATCCGCCTAAAAACCGAACACACACAAAAACAGTTTTTCCCGTTTTTCCAATTTTCGCTTTCCCGTCAAAAAAAGAAACCCAGCCGAATCGGCCAGGCCAATCGAATGATCACCGTTGTTTCTGCCAATAATCGATCAACCCCATCGCGCACACTTGCAAATCAAGCTCGATCGCCGCATGCGCCGACGATGAAGATGGAGCGCCATGATCATCAAGAAACGCCATCACTTCGCCGCGCAACCGATGCGCTGCCATTTTCGCCTGCTCGGCAGCCGGCGCTTCCGGATGACGGTCGACCGCTTCTTTTCCCGCCGCCACGAACTTCGGCAGCCAAACGCGAAGCTGGCGGAACGCCTCCTGCGGGTCATCCAGCATGCCAAAATGGCCAAAATAAATGCGTTCCGGTCTCAGCTCCTCAAGTCTTGCCGCCGACTGCTCCATTGCCTCGGGATCAAATTGGTTCGGAGATGTTGAAGGCAGGCAAAACGTAAGCCCCGCTTCTTGCAGCTGCGGATAAAAAACGCCGATCGTATCGCCGGTGAACACGCCGCGGCTGTACGAATCATAAATCGAAACGTGATGGTTCGCATGCCCCGGCGTATCATAAAACACAAGCGTCCGCTCCGCACTCAACTTCAACGTTTCCCCGTCCTCTTTCACGATCAATCGCTCTTCTGGCACCGGAAGAATCGGATCAAAGAGCGACTCAAACTGCGCGCCGTACACCGCCTTCGCTCCAGCGATGAGGCGCGATGGATCAGCCAAATGCCGCTTCCCTTTCGGATGGACGACAACCATCGCATTCGGGCAATGCTGAAGAAGCAACCCCACGCCGCCCGCATGATCCAAATGAATATGGGTGACGATGATATAGCGAATATCAGACGGATCAATATGAAGCGCTTTCAACCCAGCAAGCAAATGCGGCACCGACGGGCTTGGCCCTGTTTCCACGATCGCCAAGTTCTCTTCGTGAAGCACGTATGTACCGGTGCGCTGCGGCATGCGCAAATCATACAAATCGATGAGTGAAATGCGGCGGCCGAGATCAAGCGGCTGTGCCATGTTCCCTCTCCCCCTTTGGTTGATGATGCAGAATATTTTAACATAGAAACCGGCTTCCCGCTACAGGGGTTGATAAAAAATCAGCCCCTGCCCAGAGGGCAAGAGCCGCCTTCTCGTTTCAACTGTCGTCAAACGGGGCAACAACTGCTCCGCGCGCTATTTTTGAGGGCAGGCGCTGTCGACCGTTGCCCTCCGCAGCACGAACAAGCTCCCTGATGCTCAACCCGACCGCATCCAACGCTGCCGCCAACAGAAAGACACTGTCGTTTGCCAAGCGCGCCCAATGCTTACGACGCCAACTCCCTGCTAGTCGCCTTTCCTTTCCGTCCGTTTCTGATCGCCAGCCATACCGCCGCCGCCCAGCCGATGACGATGAGGCCATAAACGGTCGGATACACCGGCGCAGGCGCCTCCCAAGCGTGCAGGAGCGTGCGGACGTTCGTCAAAATAATCAACCCGCCGACCAACACTCCAAGCAAATGGGACGGCAGTTTGCGCACAAGCCAAGCGGCGATCGGCGCAGCAACGACCCCGCCCGCCATGAGCGTCAGCACCCAGTACCAGTTCACTTGCTCCCAACCAAGCGAAATGACGAATCCGAGCGTTGCCGACAGCGCGACGGCAAATTCGGACGTATCGACCGTGCCAACCACCTTGCGCGCCTCCATGTTTTTATTGGCCAACAACACCGGCGTCGCAATCGGCCCCCATCCTCCACCGCCGGTCGCATCAAGGAAGCCAGCCACCAATCCGAGAGGGACGAGCTGCTTATTGGACCACTGTTTTCCGGGCGTCGACGGCGCGCGGCCGTTCAACACTAAAAATCGATAAATAATGTAAAAGCCAAGCGCCAACAAAAACAAGGATACATATGGTTTAATCAAATCTCCCGGCAAGTTGCTTAAAAAGCATGCTCCGACAAACGCGCCGACCGACCCGGGAATGATGAGCCTAAAGGCCATGCGGCGGTCGACGTTGCCGAACTTCCAATGGGAAGCGCCAGATGCCGCCGTCGTCACCACTTCCGCCAAATGAACGGACGCCGAGGCGACGGCCGGAGCGATGCCGAACGTCAACAGCAGCGTCGACGACGTGACGCCATACGCCATCCCAAGCGAGCCGTCAATCAGCTGGGCGATAAATCCTACAAACACAAAAACGATCAGTTTTTTCATTGGTTTCCCTCCGTTTGCAATGGTTGAGCGCGTTACTTATAATTTAAATCTCATTATTCATAGATGTCAACTATGAATTTTAAAAAAATAAAAAATGCGATCATTTATTTTAGTCCCCGCTCGCAAGATGACGTTGCGAACACCGACGGCTTGGCGGCCGACGGACGGAAGGCGCCGCGCGGCCGTCCATAAAGACAAACAGCCGCCTGCAGAAAAAAGGCGCCCCGAATATGGCGACGGGACACCTTTTGGATGCTGGCTTTCGATCAGAACTTCCCTTGATACCGCTCGACTTCCCAAGCGTGGACCGCCGTGCGGTAGCTGTTCCATTCGTCTTTTTTCATCGCGACGTATTCGTTGAATACGTGCTCGCCAAGCGTCGCGCGGCCGATTTCTCCGCTTTCGAACGCAGCGATGGCCTCGCCCAAGTTTTCCGGCAAGTTGTCAATGCCAAGCTCCGCACGTCGTTCTTCCGACATATGGAAGATGTCTTCATCAATCGGCGCCGGAGCGGTTAAACCTTTTTCGACACCGTCAAGGCCAGCGGCAGCGATGATGGCATACGCCAAATACGGATTGGCCGACGGATCCGGGCAACGGAGCTCAACGCGCGTCGCGACGCCGCGTTTGGCCGGAATGCGGATGAGCGCCGAACGGTTGGAAGCGGACCAAGCGATGTAGCAAGGCGCTTCATACCCTGGCACAAGCCGTTTGTACGAGTTGACAAGCGGGTTCGTAACCGCCGCGAAGTGTTTTACGTTTTTCAGCAAGCCCGCGATGAATTGGTACGCTGTTTCTGACAACTGGTTCGCATCGTTCGGATCAAAGAACGCATTTTCCCCATCTTTGAAGAGGGAAATGTTGACATGCATGCCTGAACCGTTGATGCCAAACACCGGTTTTGGCATAAACGTCGCATGGAGGCCGAACTTGCTGGCAATCGTTTTGACAACCCATTTGTACGTCGTCGCATTGTCAGCCGCACCGAGCGCATCGGCATATTTGAAGTTGATCTCATGCTGGCCTTCCGCCACTTCATGGTGCGACGCTTCAATCGTAAAGCCCATCGCTTTTAAGGCGCGGTAAATTTCAAGGCGAACGCGTTCGCCCAAGTCTTTCGGAGACGGTTCGAAATAACCGCCGCCATCATGGAGCTCGAGCGTCGGATTGCCGTTTTCATCGGCTTTGAACAGGAAAAACTCCAGCTCCGGACCGACCGAGATCGTATATCCTTTTTCCGCCGCCCGCTCGATCGTTTTTTTCAGCACGTTGCGCGGGTCGCCTTCAAACAGCGTGCCGTCCGGATTGGTCACCGAGCAGAGAAAGCGCGCTTCCGCATAGCCTTCCTCGACCGTCCACGGCAAAACAGCAAACGTATTCAAATCCGGCAGAAGATACAAGTCGGAACGGTTGATCGGCGAGAAGCCTTTGATCGACGAACCATCAAACATGATTTTCCCTTCGACGACATCATCAAGCTGTTCAGCCGTCACGGTCACGTGCTTTAAGATCCCTTCAATGTCGACAAACTGCAAATGAAGAAGTTCAACGTTCTTTTGTTGGATCGTTTCTTTAATTTGTTCAAGCAATCCCGTTTGGGTGGAGGAAACGAACGTTTTTGACATGTCACATTACCTCACATTCTTACGTTTATTTTTCTAACATGCTTTTATTATAGAAAAAGAGTGGCCGTTTGGCAACACTTTTTTAGCAATTTTTCTGTATTTTTATAACGATTTTTTGCAATCGTTTTCATATTCATGTAAAAAATAAACAGCCCAGAGGATGACCGTTCCTCATAGGCTGTTTCTAGATGTTACATTTTCTCCTCACGCCGCCGCCATGATCCGGACGGAATAAGCGGCAAGCCGGCCGCTTTTTCCGGCGGATAGACGTACACATATCCTTCGATCGGTTTACGCGCGTCGCGAACCCACACCCGTTCGTATTCGTTATCGCGCCGCCCTTCAACGTAATCCTCGAGCTCATCCATTGCCTTGAGCCCTTCTTCCGTCACCGTCAGCCACTCCCCTTCCACTTCCCCCTCTTCTCCAAGCACAAGCGCAGGGTATGGGCCAACGTTGTATAAGCGGCCGTTTACTTTCCCTGAGCATACAGCGCGAACGTACGGAGCGACCACTTCATGGTTTTCTTCGCCAGTCAGCAGCGTGCCATACACAAACACCCGATATCGCCCTTCCGCCATCTCCTCGTTCTCCTTTTGTTTACATAACATAGATTATGAAAACTCAAGGAAAGGAAACAAAAACAATGGAAGCCCTTCCTCTCATCCATCCTTGCCGCTCCGAGGCGGCGCCAGTGTGAATTTGTTCAGTAGATCGCGGCCACAAAAACGCCGTGCCGGCTGCACTCGCAAGCCGACGGCACGGCGATGGCGATTCCGCAACGAACGAATGATGCTTTCTCCATCATACCCGCTTCACAATGAAAAGTCAAGCAAATTGTTACAGTGCTTGTTTCCATTTAATGCTGCAGCCGATGCTCGGCTTTTGCTTTTCTGGGACCGGCCGGCCCTCGAGCAAAGCGTCAAGCGCGGCGCGGATCGACTCCCCAGTGACCGGGATGCCGTTATTCGGGCGCGAGTCGTCCAACTGGCCGCGGTAGACGCATTTCAGATCCCGGTCGAAAATGTAAAAGTCCGGGGTGCAAGCGGCGTCGTACGCTTTCGCCACCTCTTGCGTCTCATCGTACAAATACGGAAACGGATAGCCGAGCTCTTCCGCCACCTTTTTCATGTTTTCCGGCGAATCGTCCGGATATTGTTCAACGTCGTTCGAATTGATGGCGACAAACGACACCCCTTTGGGCATGTAATCGTTCGCCAAGCGGACGAGCTCGTGCTGGACATGTTTCACAAACGGACAATGGTTGCAAATAAACATCACGACCGTCGCGACGTCCGATTTTACATCGTCAAGGCGAACGAGCCGGCCATCGACGGCGTTCGGGAGAGCAAACGGCGGCGCCTGTTTGCCAAGCGGAAACATGTTCGATTCAACAGCTGGCATCAACAACACCCTTTCTCCGCTATTTTCTTTCATTATAGCAAAAGACAGCCAGATGCCACAAATGCGGCGCCCAAACCGAACCGCACAGCTCGGCATATGATGCCACATAGACGAACGGAAAGGAGGCTTTTGCGCGTTGATTTATATGAATAAACACATGACCCCGCGCGTGTACGGGCCGGCTGCCGCGCCGCCCGCATCCCACCCGGTGTTTTATTACCGCCGCACGGACGCTCAACAAATGCTCGAACAGCAAAAACAACAGTTCGATCAGCTGGCGGAACGGCTCGCCCAGCTTGAGGCCGCCATCGAAGAAGGGCAAAAGAAACAGGAGGAACAGCGCGAACAAATGGCCGACGTGTTCGCCCGCCTCGAACAGTCGCTTGCTGCCGGCTGGGCGCGGCAAAGCAGGCAGCTTGCCGAGGCGCTGGCTGAGCTCGAACAAACAGTGACCGCTGGTCAAGCAGCACAAACCAACTATTACGAAGAAATGGCCGCCATGGTTGCCTCGCTTCAGCAAGCGGCCGAAACCGGGCAAAAGCAACAGGAAGCGCAAAGCGGGCAGTGGGCGGAAGCGCTCGCCCGCATCGAGCGGCTGCTTATGGAAGCACAGGCGGGGCAAGCCGCCTTGGCCGGAACGCTCGAACGCCTCGAGCAGTCAGTCATCGCCCAGCAGGAGCGGGAGGAAAGGCGGCAATCGCGGTGGGAAGAGCAGCTGGCCAAAGAAGAAGCGGCGCAGCAGGCCGTCATCGAAGCGCTCACCGTGCAAAGCGACACGATGCGCCGGCTCGAACAGCGGACGGCCGAACGCGAGCAGCTCGCCGAAGGAATGGCCGCCCGCCTCGAAGGGCAAGAAAAACTGTACCAAAAGTTGATCGAACAGCTCGAGCTGCAGCACGTGTTCCACGAGACGGTCATCGAACGGCTTGAAGCGCAAGAGGCAGCGCAATACAAAGTCACCCGCCAGCTTGACAGTTTAAAAGAAGCGCTGTATGAGCGATGTTCATTTATCATTGACAGCATGAAACAGCTGTTTCATTCCTTCTTCCCTAAGCGCGGCCCCAAACCCGACCGCCAGGCGGCCGAACAAAAGCAGTCCGTCAGCTTGTGAACTGCCGTGCATCTTGACGGGATTGACCGATCCGCCGGCGGCGGATCGGTTTTTGCCGGACGGGCGGGCAAATGAATGGACAAATCGAAACAAAACAGCGCATAATAGAAACTAATCATTTTTCCCGCCGCTGCGGCGGAAGAAGGAGGAATCGCAATGGCGCTGCAACTGAGCGTCCTCGATCAGTCGCCGATCGCGGAAGGCATGACAGCGGAAGAAGCGCTCGAGAACACCGTCAAGCTCGCCCGGCATGTTGAGCAGCTCGGCTATAAGCGGTTTTGGGTGTCAGAACACCACGATACGAACAGCCTTGCCGGTTCGTCGCCGGAAGTGCTGCTCGGACACATCGGAGCGAAAACGTCGCGCATCCGCATCGGCTCGGGCGGCGTGATGCTGCCGCATTACAGCCCGTACAAGGTAGCGGAAAATTTCCACGTACTTGCCGGACTCCACCCCGGCCGCGTCGACCTCGGCGTCGGGCGGGCGCCCGGGGGGATGCCGCGAGCGACGATCGCGCTGCAAGGCGACAGACGACGGTCCGTCGACCGCTACCCGGAGCAAATTGACGACTTGCTCGGCTATTTGTATGACGCCTTGCCGCCGGTTCACCCGCTGTATGGCGTCAAGGCGACGCCGATCGTGCAGTCCCCGCCGGAACTATGGCTGCTCGGCTCCAGTTCGGAAACGGCGAAGCTGGCAGCCGATAAAGGGCTGCCGTACGTGTTCGCCCAGTTTATCAACGGGGAAGGCGGCGAACATTATATGCGGCTGTACCGCGACCGGTTTGTTCCATCGCCGTATTTGGCCGAGCCGCGCGGAATGGTCGCGGTGTTTGCAATTTGCGCCGAAACGGATGAAAAAGCGGAATGGATCGCGGGAAGCCTTGACTTGACGCTGCTCATGATCGAGCAAGGGATGGCGCTGAACGGCACGCCAAGCCCGGAAAAAGCGGCTGCGTATCCGTACAGCCCGTATGAGCGCAAACGGGTGGAAGACAACCGGCGGCGGATGATCGTCGGCAGTCCGGCGCGCGTCAAAGACGAGCTGTATCGGCTGAGCGAAAAGTATGAAACAGAGGAAATCATGCTCGTGACGATTACATACGACTTCGAGGATAAACTCGCGAGTTTCCGGCTCATCGCCGAGGCGGTATGGGGGTGAACCAATGCAAATTGTTTCAATTAATGTCGGAAAGCCGAAAACAATAGAGGTAAATGGCGAGCGGCTAGTGACCGGCATTGACAAAACGCCGGTCGCCGGGCCGGTCGCTGTCGGCAAGCTCAACTTGGTTGGAGATGGACAAGCCGACCTCGTCCATCACGGAGGAGAAGATAAAGCGATTTGCGCCTATCCGTCCGAGCATTTCGTCTATTGGGAAGAGCGATACGGCCGCCCATTTACGGCGGGGGCGTTTGGCGAAAACTGGACGCTTCTCGGGTTGACGGAAGACGATGTATGTCTTGGCGACATTTATGCCGCCGGCACAGCGCTCGTACAAGTGTCACAGCCGCGCCAGCCGTGCTCCAAATTGGCGTTCAAACATCAGCTGCCCGATTTGCCGAAAGCCGTCTGCCAGACAGGAAAAAGTGGGTTTTATTTCCGCGTCTTGCAAGAAGGCGTCGTAGAGCCGGGCGCGCCGCTCGTTCTCGTCGAACGGGGCGTGGGGGCGCTGTCCATCGCGTATATCAATCACATTTACTATCATGAGCGCGACAATGCTGCTGCCATGAAGCAAATCGCCAGCCATCCGGCCTTATCCGCAAGCTGGCGCGAAACGTTTCAAAAGCGTCTCGCCGCTCGGCCCCGGCCGTAAAGCACAAAGCGGCGGAAATGACTAACAAAATATCTTTATACCCGTGGTGCTAGATAAACTTGATCAAGCATAAAAATAGCCCTTGCTGGCGGATCTCCAGTAGAATGAAAGTGTCACCCAACATTCGAAAGGAGAGATCCCCCATGCAAGAGCACTTTCATTTTACTACAGATCCAGCCAAACTTCAAAAACAATATGCCGCTATTTTCTGTTTTGTTTCTGCCCAACTGTCGTTGATTCAAATGTATCTTCATCGCCGCAACCGTCACTTGGTCAAGCAAGAAGACGAAGTGGTCATGGCGGTTCACCTTTTGGGGAAGCTGCTGGGCTTTTCTTCCGAACGAGCCTGGCATCGTTTTGTCACGGGAAATTTGTTCACAAACGGCTCGTTTCTTGAACGCTCCCGATACAACCGCCGCTGCCGGGCGCTTGGTTTCGCCATCAAATGGATCCGTCATGAGCTGGCGAAACGTGGCCAACACCATGCTTATGCGGTCGTCGACAGCTTGCCTCTTCCGTTGTGCCATCCCGCAAGAATGCAGCGCGTCAAGCGGTTTCGAGAGATCGCGGATATGGGGTATTGTGCTTCCAAAAAGCAATGGTACTACGGTTTCAAGCTGCATCTTCAAGTGACCAACCAAGGGCTGGCCATGGGCTATGTCGTGACGGAAGCGTCCTGCCACGACGTCAAAGCCGCTGAAACGGTGATGACTCAAATCCCTCATCCCTACAACTTTGGGGACAAAGGGTACATCAGCCACGCTCTTCGAGAAAAGCTGTACGAAGAACACCAAGCCGCGTTCTGGACACCGTCTCGACACAATCAAAAGCACGGCCCATCCAAGGCATGGGAAGAATGGATCAGGAAAAAACGCAAAGTCATCGAGACGGTGTTTTCGATTCTCGTAGACCAATACCGGATCACCGACATTCGAGCGAATTCCATGGCCGGGTTTGAAGTGGCACTCGATGGCATCTTGTTGGCTTATTCCTTGGTCACACTAGGGCTGGTTGAGCGCTGACACTCAACTAGCACCACGGGTATCTTTATATTTTTGTTTAATTGTTTTTTCATCGTCTTTGGCGAGGAGACCCCCACTTCAACGACCAAAGGGAGTAAGTGGGGGAGGAATCGCTTTTTTGTTTTTGTATCACTACTAAAAAATATGATATAATATATGATATAATATATTATATAATATATTTAGTGAAAGAGAGGTGAGACAAATGGACATGACGTTAACAGCCAAAATCAAAATTTACCCAACAGCGGAACAAGCAGAAGTATTGAAAGCCACCCTTTCCGCTTATCGACAAGCGTGCAACGCTGTATCTGTTGTGATTTTTGACACAAAAGTGCTTGCACAAGCCAAGTTACACGACATGACCTATCGTCTACTTCGATCAAACTACGCTTTGCGTTCACAAATGGCGCAATCTGTGATTAAAACGGTGATCGCTAGATACCGTTCCCTAAAAAGCAATGGTCACGAATGGACATTGGTTCGCTTTAAAAAGCCTGAATATGATCTCGTTTGGAATCGAGATTATTCGCTTGTTCAAGGCGTATTTTCTGTCAATACGCTAGAAGGACGAATCAAAGTACCGTTCGAACCAAAAGGCATGGAACAATATTTTGATGGCTCATGGACGTTTGGCACAGCCAAACTCGTCTATAAGCATAACCAATTCTTTTTGCACATCCCCATGACCAAAACAATTCCAACCGTAGATGAACACAACATTCGCCAAGTGGTCGGTGTCGATGTAGGGGTTAACTTTCTTGCAACAGCTTATGATTCGCAAGGGAAAACTACCTTTTTTAACGGACGAAAAATCAAGCATATGCGGGCGAAGTACAAACGAATGCGAAAAACCCTCCAGCAAAAAGGGACGGCTTCTGCGCGTCGGAAGTTGAAAACAATCGGACAACGAGAAAACCGTTGGATGACGGATGTGAACCATGCTGTCACGAAGGCACTCGTTCGTCAATATGGAGAACGTACCCTTTTTGTATTAGAAGATTTAACAGGCATTCGTGAAAAAACAGAACGTGTACGTATCCATGACCGATATGAAACCGTATCGTGGGCGTTCTATCAGTTCCGTCAAATGTTAGAGTATAAGGCACGTTTGCATGGGTCAAAAGTGATGGTGGTTGCTCCGCATTACACCTCTTTGACATGTCCAAAGTGTGGTCATACGGAAAAAGCCAATCGAAACAAGCGTACACACACCTTTTGTTGTCGAACATGCGGATATACCTCAAACGATGACCGCATTGGTGCTATGAACCTTCAACGAAAAGGAATAGAGTACATCGTTGAAGGAACGACACAGGCATGACCTGCGTCGTTGGGCAGCTGTCAACCTGCCCCTGATGCAACCCCAAGTCAAGGAAGGAGGACGAAGTCCGCTCGCACTTCTGGGGAGTTGCAAGCCCCCACTTCAAGCGTTAGCGAAGTGGGGGTAGTTGACCCACTCTTCCTTTCCTGAGCACTCGAGTTCGCATGGAGGAGACACGCATTCATCTGAAGTCCTCTGCAAACGTGAACACCATACAGTTATGCCTGCTGCACATTGCGCAACCAATAGCGCTGATACAATTGGAAGTAAAATCCTTTTGCAGCCAACAGCTCTTCATGCGTCCCTTTCTCGATCACTTTGCCTTCGTTGAGCACAAGGATGCGGTCGGCATGTTGAATCGTGTTCAACCGATGGGCGATGACCAAGCACGTCCGGCCGTTCATGAGCCGCGCGAGCGCTTCTTGAATGCGCACTTCGGTCACCGTATCGATGTTGCTCGTCGCTTCGTCCAAAATCAAAATGGCCGGGTCGGCGATCATCGCCCGAGCGATGGCCAACAGCTGCCGCTGCCCTTGGCTGATTCCGCCGCCTCCTGGGGCCAAAACGGTGTCATAGCCGTCCGGCAGCTTCATAATAAAGGAGTGGGCGTTCGCCTGGCGCGCCGCCTCCTCGACTTCTTCATCGGTCGCCTCAAGCCGGCCGTAACGGATGTTGTCGCGGATCGTTCCGGCGAACAAAAACGTATCTTGAAGCACAAACGCCATATGCCGGCGCAAACTCGCCCGCTTGATCGTCCGGCTGTCGCGCCCGTCGATCAAAATCACTCCTCGATCTGGATCATAAAAGCGGGTCAACAGCTGCAATACGGTCGTTTTGCCGGCTCCAGTTGGGCCGACAAGCGCGACCGTCTCTCCTGGGGCGATGGAAAAGGTGACGCCGTCGAGCGCCGGGCGCTGTTTGTCGTAAGAAAAGACGACTTGACGAAACTCAATGCGTCCATCAAGCCGGTCCAAGGCCGCCGCTTCCCGCTCGTCTTCCTCTTCTTTCGGCAAATCCAAAATTTCCAACACCCGTTCAGCGCCAGCCAACGCCGACAGCAACGTGTTCCATTGGTTGGCCAAATCGTTGAGCGGTCGGGTAAACTGGCGGGCGTATTCGACAAACACGACGATCGTCCCGACCGATATCGCTCCTTTGGCCGCCAGCCATCCGCCGACGCCAGCGATGAGGGCGAAGCTTACGTTGTTTAAAAAGTTCATCAGCTTCGGGATGAAGCCGGAATACGTTTGCGCCCAAAACCCGGCTTGTTTCAGCTCGGCGTTTTTGCGCGCCAATTCAGACTCCATCCGCTCTTCTTGGGAAAACAGCTTCACGACTTTCTGTCCGGAAATGACCTCTTCGATAAAGCCGTTCATCTCACCGAGCGCCCGTTGCTGCTCACGGAAACGCACCCGCGTCCGGTTTGTGATCCAGCGCATGCCCACATACATCAGCGGCACGACAACAAGCGTTACGATCGTCAACACAACGCTCTGTGAAAGCATGACCACGATAGCGCCCATCAAAGTCAACGTGCTCGAGACGACCTGAACAACAGTACTGTTAAATGTCTGGCTCATATTGTCGATGTCGTTTGTAATCCGGCTCATCAGCTCCCCTTGCTGGCGGCGGTCAAAAAACGAAATCGGCAGCTCATGAAAATGGCGAAACAACCGCTCTCTGATCGCATGCACCGTCCGCTGGCCGACATCGATCATCCAATAGTTTTGCAAAAACGTCGCCGCGCCAAGGGCCATATAAATGGCAAGAAGCAAAACGAGCGTCGCTAAAAAACCGTCCGTCCTCCGCTCGATGATGTACACATCGACCGTCCAGCCGATGACGTACGGACCGGCGAGCGCCAGCGCTGAGCTGACGACAACCATGGCCATAGCCGCAAACAGCTTTCGCTTTTGCGGAGCGATAAATGCCCAGAGCCGCCGCAAGGTGCCGACGCTGTTTTTTGCCCGCTGCGGACTTGCTCCCAAACGCGCTCCGTGAGGACTATGCCGTAGTGACATCAATCGATCCCTTCTTTCCTTCCTGCGTGGCGACGATGCGTCGATACAGTTCGCTTGCCGCCAGCAGTTGTTCATGGCTTCCTTGCGCGATCAGGCGGCCGTCTTCCAAAAGCAAAATCGTATCCGCCGCCATCGCTGTGCTCACCTTTTGCGTCACTATCACCGTCGTGCACGCATACCGCCGCAACGCTGCGAGCAGCTTTGCTTCCGTCTCTGCATCGAGCGCGCTTGTGCTGTCATCCAAAAGCAAAATGCGCGGTTGCCCAACCAAGGCGCGGGCGATCGACAGCCGCTGCTTTTGCCCGCCTGATAAATTGACGCCCTTTTGACCGATCAGTGCGTCGTATCCATCCGGAAACCGAGTGATTGTTTCATGAATTTGCGCATCACGAGCCGCCTGCACAATCTCTTCCATCGTCGCTGTCATCTTGCCGAAGCGAAGGTTGTCGGCGACCGTTCCGGAAAATAGCAGCACTTCCTGCGGAACAAAACGAACATACATTCGCAATTGTTCGACAGAAAACTCGCGCACGTCGATGCCGTCGATCAACACTCGCCCGGCGCCTGGTTCATACAGCCGGGGGATGAGCTGAAGAAGCGTCGATTTGCCGGCCCCTGTCGCTCCTAAAATGGCGGCTGTCTCATGCGGACGGATGACGAACGACACGTCCGAAAGCGCCTCGCGCGGACTCGACGGATAACGGAACGAAACGTGCTCAAACCGGATTTCCCCGCGCTGAACGACCGGACCACCGCCCGCATCCGCCCCGTGTCGCTCGCCCGGGGCTTCAAGCAGTTCAGCGAGGCGGGCGGCCGAGGCGCGCGCCCGCGAGAACGCCATGGTAATAAACGTAAACATCGACAACGCCGCCGTCGCCCGCGTCGCGTAGTTGACGACGGCGACGACTTGCCCGGCGCTCGCCGTCCCGGACTCAACATCCAGGCGGCCGAAAAACAGCAGAGCGAGAATGGCCGTGTTCATCAAAACCAACAACACCGGGCTGATCGTCTCGATGAGGCGCAGCACGCCCATCGTCCGCTCCATGAGCGCATTGTTCGCCGCCGCAAATCGCTCCTCTTCATATTCTTTTCTCATCCATGCTTTGATGAGGCGCATGCCGGCCAAATTTTCACGCATCACGCCATTCACTCGATCGAGCGCCCGTTGGACGGCGGAAAAGGACGCCGCTGTCCTTTGCACAACCCACAATAAAAAAGCGGCGGAAAGCGGAACCGCGACCGCTAAAACCAACGCCAGACGAGCATGGACGACAAACGCCATCGCGACGCCAAAGACGACCAGAAGCGGTGCACGCAAGGCGATGCGCAAACTCATAAACAACATGTTTTGCACTTGGGTCACATCGTTCGTCATCCGGGTGATGAGCGAGGCCGGCGCCAACTGCTCGATGCGCGCAAGCGAAAACGATTGGATTTTGGCAAACAGCGCCGTCCGCAGCGCAAATCCGTACTCCTGACCGACGTAGGCAGCAGCAAATGAGTTGGCGATGCCCGAGGCAAACGCCAACAGCGACGCCCCGAGCATCACGGCTCCCCACGTGAAAATGGCCGCAACATCCTGTTTCATGACACCATCGTCGATGATTTTCCCCATCAACAGCGGCTGCCAAAGCTCGATGATGAGCTCGGTCAACATAAACAACCAAGCCAACGCCATCCACTTCCAGTATGGCCGCAAATAGATCAGCACCCGCCCCATGTCTGCGCCACTCTCCTCTCCATTCCGATCGCGGGGCCCAGCCGCCGTTCATCGTTGTGTATAATTTTATTCTAAACCCGAAATATTTATTTGACAATGAGAATGCATTTGCAGAAGCAGGGATGCTCCCGGCCAAGAGGAACAAAACCCCCGAACGAATGTCTCATCGCTCGGGGGCCATCGGCGGCAATAGGGGAACAACTGGTCTGTTCAGTCGTTTCGATCGAGATGCCCGACTGGCGGGTGACTGAACAACACCGCTTCCAGACCCATGCATGGGTCTGTGAAGCAGGGGGTTATTCAGTCTTCCATCACACCTTGCCTTCAGCAGTCGGAAAAATAGACGACACGCTTTTGGGCCAGCGAAATGTGAAACCTTCCAGTTGATTCGGCATGAGAGCCATGTCTATGACGAACGCTGACGCCATGCCGAATAAAGCGCCTCCTGGCTAATATGGTCGAAAGAGCTTGGCGGTGCAAGGGACAACAGCTGTTGTTCATCGCCAACGATCGGCAACAGCCGGTCGAGCTTGGCCATCCGCAAAATCTTTTCTATAGCGGCGTTATCCCGGACGACGATGGCCATGGCGCGGCTTTCGCTGACGATTTGCTTAAAAAAGCGGACAAGGAGCGCTAATCCAGTACTGTCCAAAAATCGAAGGCCGCTCACGTCGACAACGACAAGGCAGCGCTTGACAGCAGCCACCGCCGTCGCCAGCTTTTGTTCCGCCGCGAGCTGCGTATCATAGGCGAGCCGTCCAGTTAGCTTGATGCATTCGTATGCGCGTTCTACAACCATTTCCAATTCAAACGACAACCGATGCTGTTTCATTGTATCCCCCTATCGTTGACCAGCCATGTCCTGCCCTCGGCCACCACCCGCATTCGTTCCGATCACATGGGTGCATCATGGCACCAAAGCCCGTTATGTTGCATTCCGACTCATTTTCATGACAAGCATCCGACGGCCGCCCTTCCGCTCAACCCACGTGACGTCATCCATAATTTCACGGATGAGCAAGAGCCCTCGTCCCGATTCGGCGAGCAATACATCAGAGAGCGTCATGTGATCGAGCTGCTCGATCACGTCCGCCGGAACGCCGCCGCCCTCATCCTCAACCGCCACGGCCACATCAGCGCTTGTGACAAAAAAGGAGAGCGAAATCGTCCCCGCCTCCATCCCCGCCCGTTGAACAGCTTTAACGGCATTGACGACCGCTTCATGCACCGCCAACACAAACAATTCCGCATCACGGACCGCAAACAACGAAGCAGCCTGCTCCGCAAGGAGATGGCAAACCAAAACCGCTTCCTCGTCCGCCCGGCAGCGCACGATCCATTCACACACCACAAAGCGTCCCGCCTATCCATGAACCGTGATGGACAATAAGCAAATGTCGTCGGAAGGGCTGACGAGCGGCGGACCTTGGCTGATTAAACGTTCGAGGAAGCGTTTATCCGGCAAATGGCGGCACATTTGCGTGCATGAGCGAATTTTTTCAATGCTTTGCAAAATCGACGGATCGATCTCCTCTAAAATGCCGTCTGTATACAAAAGGAGGCGGGCCCGCTTGTCGTAATGAATCACCCCTTTTTCAAACGGCAAGGAAAACGGGCTGCCGATCGCCAAACCGCCTTTGTCCAACTCATGGACGCTTCCATCGTCAAACACGAGCAGCCCAGCCGGATGGCCGGCGTTGGTATATTCAATTTTTCGCTCTTTCGTGTCAATCACTAAATAAATCATGGAAAACAGGTGGCGGATGTCGTTGGCCTCATCAGGAAACAACGTTTGCACATGCTTTTCCAGCTCGCTCGCCACCGAGACCGGGTCAATGACGCGCACGATCAACCCGCGCAAAAGCGAGCGGAGCAACATGCTCACCAAGGCCGACGAAATGCCGTGGCCCATCACGTCGATGACGATCACCCCGTAGCGGTACAGGTCGATTTGATAGCAAGCGTAAATATCGCCTGACAAATCATCCGATGGAATATAGACGGCATCCATCGTCACCGCCTCGTTTTGAATGAGCGGCGTCAACAAGTTGTGCTGAATTTTTTTCGCCAGCTCGACTTGGCGCCGCCGCTCCGCCTCTTTTTGCTTTTGCTTCGTCTCGTCTTCGACAAGGACGATATATCCGTCCGCCTGAAGCACGGGAATGACCGTATAGGCGACATTGGCGGACGTGCCGTCCCGGCGCTGCACCATCCCTTCGCCGCATCGCTGCTCTTTGGGAGGAAACGGAAGCCATGTTTGGCTGCCGCAACGAAAGAGCGACCATATCGGGCGGCCGACCGCCTCTTCTTTTCGGCGCCCAAACAGCCGCTCGGCACTAAGCCCCCAATCTTGCACGGTTCCGTCTGCCGCCACCGGAACAACCGCAAACGGGGCGGAATCGTAAATGACCCCGAGCAACTCAGACGGCGTCGGTCGATCAGCTGGAGGCATAGCGGTTTGTTCAACAAAATGCCAAACGAGCCATTCTCCCTCGCTGCCTGATAACCTATAGACGTTCATCCAGCTCGTATAGATTTTCCCGCTTTTCGCCACATGGCGCGCTTCTCCTTGCCAACATCCGTCCTTTTTTACCGCCTCGGCGATGCCGTCCAACAACGCGGCCGACCATTCGGCTGAAAACAGAACGCCGACCGGCCGCCCGACTAATTCATGTTTGGCAAATCCGAGCCATCTTGGCGTCGGCTCGCTGACCGCAACAATCAAAAGTTGATGGTCGGTCATCACCATGCCGCTGCCCAACTGTTCCGCGTCTAGCTGATCGATCGCCTGTACATTCGCCTTCACCATCGTTCAACCCTTTTTCGTTATAATCAAAATCCATCGCTTTCAGCTGACACCGGCTTCCCGAAACAAAAACGCACGTCGGCGCCGGGTTGTTTCCACCCCGCCTTCGGGTTGCATGTTCAGCACCACTTTTCGCCCCATTGTTCCTCACAGGAACAGGTTATTGTTGTATTCGTGTTTTTTTGCGGTTTTTCCTGCTTGCTGCCGCATAAATCTTCTAGTCCGTTTTTCTTATTTTGCCGATGATCCAAACCGCCGGCGAATCGCCGCAATCACAAGCAAGAGCACCGGAATGATGATTTGCAGCGGGATGTGCAGATAGAACATGACAATCTTTAATCCTTCATGAATATGCTCCACATAGTTGCTTGCCATCGCCACGGACCACAATAAGACAAGCGCCCCAAACGGATAAACAAGCCGCTGGTGGTTCGAAAACCCGAATACATGAGCCACCCCCACGACGCCGGCATAAAAAAAGATGGAGACTTTGAAAAACCCCCCGATCACTAGAGCGACCATAAAAAAGACATCAAGCCGCTCTAAAAAGTGAGCGACTTGAATGCGGCGGATCGTATCGAGCAACGGAAACGATGAACGTGACACCGCATCAGCTCCCAAGACGGCCGTATTAACGACCATAATGATCGCCAGGTTGATCCCGGTCAACACCATCCCGGCAACGGCGGCCCGCCGCGCTTTTTCCGGACGATTCAAGTATGGAAACAGCATGGTAAACACGATCATTTCACCAAACGGCACGTACAACGTTTCCGTGAACACCGTTTTCCACACCCGTTTCCACCCTTCCTCTAACACTGGCTGGAGCTGGGTGAGATCAACAAGTCCGGAAGCGATAACCAAGATGAATCCGACAACCGCCAGTATTTGCAACAACGTATAAAGCAGTTCGCCGGTGCGCGCCAATACTTCGATGCCTTTATAGGCGCTGTACATGACCGTCATAGCCATAAGGGCATTCAAAACAAACAGCGGTGTTTCCGGATAGGCAAACGTGAGCAACAGTTCGCCAAAATCACGCAACACACGGGCGGCGATATAGAAAAAATAGGTAATATAGAGAACCGCCAACAACTTGCCGAGCGGCTTGCCGACGATATGTGTCACATAGGAAGTCAGCGGCTGATCAGGGTAATAGTGAAACAAACGCTCGTAAATCAAAATCAGCAACAGCCCTAGAGCCAGACCGAGCAAAGTGGCGATCCATACATCTTGCTTGGCGCTGACGCCGAGCGGAATGACGATCGCACTGCCATGCTCAAACAATACGATCAGGACAAACAGCTGGCGCATATTGATTTTACTATGTTCCATCTCGCTCCATCGCTCCTCACTCCACCGTATCCAAGTTTTTTGAGCCGAAAACGCTTATTTGATATATGGCGTATTCCGCAATCCCGTGCGCCGAATGTAAGCATCCACTTTCACTGTCACCCGAAGATGAGGGAAATAGCGGTCATCCCACTCTTTTTTGATTCTTTTCCACAGGCGGGGGTGGGCGCGATGCACCGCCTCGCCAAAACCAAAAACATCAGTTTTTTCATACTGGGCCGTTTCAATCGCCTGTTTCACTTCCCGTTCAATATCCCGGCCAATGGCCTTTTCCAATTGGAACAATTGCCGGTAGTCATCCAAACGAATCGGAACGTATGCTTCACTGATATCCCCTTCCGTTTGAATGTGAACCAAAATCGATGGCCTTCCCTTTTTCCATTGGGGCTTGACCTCTGTTTTCACCCGCACGGTTCGATAGCCAATCGCTTCTTTTTTTCCATTCCAGGGGATCGTGATATTCGTTTGTTTAATTCGATCCAGCACCCAAAGCACGCCCCTTGATGTCGACCCGCTCACCCAGCGAACAAGGTGATCTTTTTTAAATAATGCCAATCCGTCCAAACTGATTCGGACGTTCGGGACCGATGTCTGGACGTTGGTTTGCCGTTTGCCGCGCTGGGGATCCCCTTCAATGGTAATACCGGTCATCACCGGATTTCTTCCGGCTCCAGACAAGCTACGAATCGCCCACCAGACATCGGTGTTGATTGTCTGCCCCCAGGCCATCTCGGAAAACTCCAACGTCTTAATAATTTGGTTGGCGGAAATTTTATCAATCGGTGTCAACACAGCTAGCACATCTTTCGCCGAATGGCCACGGGCAACAACCAGCCGTGAGGTCGTGCGAAACTGGTTGTTCCGTTCCATCGCATCGAATACCCCATTCAACCCCTCACGCGCCACCTCTTCGCCGATGACCACCAAGTTCGTATGGCCATAATACAGAATGCGTGACAACTTCTTCGAGGCTTTTCGGCTTGCCTCGACCAACGTGTCTCCGGTCGACGTATACATGGAAACGGGCACGCCGGCCGCCCCGCCGCCACGCTGGGTCGCGCCGGCGACGTTGCCCGGGTTGACGACTTGAAACGAGGCCAAATATCTGCCGTCTTCTGTTTTATCAAGGCCAACGGCAATGACAAACGCTAAGTCAGGAAGCTCCTTTTTACTCCAACAACCAGCCAGCAACACCGCACAAACAAAAAAGGACACAAACATGGCGATAGATCGTTTCATGATCCATCCTCCTTTTCCTGGCGTGTTGGTGCCGGAGGCTGCGGTTTCTGATCCCCTGATTGGCGAATGATATTTTTCTGGTTAATCAGGCGCGGCCGCTCGCGGTACATCCATGTCGGGATTCGAAACAGGGTATCGCCCATATTAGATGGGGTGAACGGAGCGAGCGGCGACATGTATGGCACCCCAAACGAACGCAGGCTGCATAAATGGAGAATCATGACCAACAACCCCATCATGATGCCGTAAAACCCGAACATCGCTGCTAAAAACATCAACCCAAAGCGGATGAGGCGGGCTGAAATGGCGATGGCAAACGACGGCGTCGCAAAGCTGGCGATCGCCGTGATCGAAACGACGATCACCATCGCCGAGGAAACGAACCCAGCTTCCACTGCCGCCTGCCCGATGACCAAGGCGCCAACAATCGACACCGCCTGTCCGACTGCACGCGGCAGCCGAATCCCCGCTTCACGCAAAATCTCAAATGTCACTTCCATCATCAACGCCTCGACAAAACCAGGAAACGGTACGGCCTCACGCTGGGCGGCAATGGCGATGACAAGCTGAGTTGGGATCATTTCTTGGTGAAACGTCGTCGCCGCTATATAAATGGCCGGCGCAACGAGCGAGAGAAAAAAAATCAATACGCGCAAAAAGCGAAGAGCAGTGGCGATATCAAAACGGGCATAATAATCCTCTATCGCTTGAAAAAATTGGATAAACAAAGCCGGCACGATCAAGATAAACGGCGTCCCATCAATAAAAATCGCTATCCGTCCTTCCAACAGGTTGGCGGCTACCACATCGGGACGCTCGGTATGATAGATTGTCGGAAACGTCGTAAACGTTTGATCTTCGATTAATTGTTCAATATAACCGGACTCAAGCACGCTGTCCGTATCAATGCGGCGCAGGCGCGCTCTCACTTCCTCGATAACCTCGTCATTGGCAATGCCTTTGATGTACATGATCGCGACATCCGTTTGCGTCACGGTGCCGATTTGCATCGTTTCCAGCCAAAGATTGGGATTTTTAATGCGGCGGCGGATCATCGCGGTGTTCGCGCGCAACGACTCCGTAAATCCCTCGCGCGGCCCGCGGACGGCGATTTGCGTTTGCGGTTCCTCGATCGCGCGATATTGGCCGCCTTTGGTGCTGGCGCTGACAGCGGACGGCACCCCGTCCAACAAGATGATGGTCTCTCCGGAAAACAGCTCCAAAAACAGGTGTTCCCAATCGACGACATGCTTCACACCGCCCACCGCGGCCAACTTTTGTTCGATCCACTGAAACCATTCTTTTTCTGTTAATGACAGTGGAAATGACGCCTCCAGCAGCGGCGTCAGCAAAAATTCGTACACATGTTTGTCGTCAACAAGACCATCCACAAAGACGATGGCTGCTTTGATTTGCCTCTCTTGACCCAGCGAAAACCGACGGATGACGACATCGCTGCTTTGTCCAGTCGTTTGGCGGATGATGTCAAGGTTGACGGCTAATTCAGCTGACATCGGCTCTTGCGGGACGTCCGCCGCCTCGCCGCTATGGTCCGGTCCTTCTTGTTTCACCCCGTCATTGATCTGCTTTTTTTGTCGGCCCATTCCCCATTGAAACAGCATGTTTTTCCTCCTCACTCCGCTTCCTTTTTATCCCTCATTATGGACACGAAATCGGGAGGGCATACGCCCGTGCATCGGTTTTGAATCAATAGCAAAAACTAAAGAAAAACAGCAGGTGGAACGCCATGAAACTAATTGTTGTTTGGCTGATGTTTGCCTTGCTCGCCCTAGGAACGATGGTAAGCATGGATCAGTTGATGGGGATGACCTTGCATCAATCGTTGCATATCGTGCTGAATCCCTTTCGGGTAATGGAAGCGCCGGAACTATTTATTTTATCCTTGTTCATTTTTTTGCTGTTGCTCGATCTATTGAACGTTTGGATGTGGAAACGAAAAAACAAAACGTCTTGACCAACAGCCGGAGGCAAAAAGAGGAAGGTGCCCCAAAAGCAACGGGACACCTTTCCTCTTCATTGGGCATTACCTTTTCTGTATTTGCTCCCAATGATGCTGTTGTTGCAACCATTCGCGAACATGGGTGCTGTGTGAAGATAAGGGAACGGTAAACGAATCGCCGTCGCTTTGCAGCAATTCAATATCCCCCTGCCATGTGCTCCCCCCGCGGATGATGTCCTCCACCGGCTCATTCCACAAATCTTGTTTGAGCGCCTGGACAAACGACTCGATCTCCTTCGGATCGGCCAGCACGACCACCGGACGCCCCGTTTCGACATTGCGGATCGTCACTTGGCGGATCGGAGAATAGCTCGGGCGAAGGAGCAAATAATATTGCTGCTTATATTCGTTTGAACCCATGATGCGCTGAAAATACAGCATGTACGGTTCAATCGGCACTTCGTAGCGGCGGAGGAGACGCGTGCCGTCTTTGAGCACATACCCGATCACAATCGGCCGGACGTTGCCAAAACGTGACGGGAGCGGCTGATCGTGCACAAGCTGCGCATGAAGCGCCCTGACAGCTTTGATGTTGTCCTTCGTGCGCAAAAACTGATCGAATGCTTCAAACTCTCTTTCCATCAAGTTAGGATTTTGCCAATTCATCACCGACTGGCCGAAATAGACTTTCTCAATATCGGACAAATTCGGAACGTGTCTCACATATCCAACCGGATCAAGGCGCACAGTCAAAAATAAGACCGACATCACAGCGGCAAAGGCGATATACCCTTTCCATTTATGAAAAACACGCCATGTTTTCATCACGACCATTTGCGCAACGGCATACCCGATAAGCGAAAACGCAACATACCCAAAGATGATCCATCCCCACTGCCGTTGGACTTGTCCAAAGTAGAACCCGCCGGTCAAGCACATGCAAAACGCCACTCCATACACAAACAGTGGGCGAAGCACTGAAAAGGCGAGCGCCTGTCCGGCCGCTTCCGTCGGCCGCCGCTCGTACAACCAAATGGACACCCCGAAAAACAGAAGCGACAACAGCAGCAACAGTCCGGCTTCCCCCGCGCTCATCGCCTGATCCGTCAGCATCTTGTAACGAATCGGCAGCGCCCAATCCATCAGATTTCCCGATAAATAGTACCCATCGGGGAATCCATACAACCATAACGGCAAATTGCTAAACAGCAGCACCATGATGCCTGTCGGAAAAAAGAGAGCAATATTCGTTAACACAATATGAACGATCGATTGGCCGACGAGCACGCCGACCATGACACCTAGCGCAAAAATCATCGTCTCTACGACAAGCGTCTCGCCAAGCCATCGTCCCACATCCCCCGCTCCAATCGGCCACGGGAGATCAAGTCCGTACAGACATCCGATCGCAACCAAGGCGGTCAACACGAGCGGAACCGCCAAAAAGAGCCATCCAATAAGCATCTGCCCGGCAAGCAGTTCGGTGCGGCGGATGGGCAAGCTATGGATGAAATCAGCCGACCGTTTCTCATGCATATAGCGAACCACGCCGGCCGCCGCCAAAATCGGAACGAGCCAAGCGCACAGCGCTTCCATTCCATTGGCTATATCATACACACTGTACCATTGCGGAATATTGCCGACCTTTGGGTCATATTGAGAATACGCGAGCGCCATCGGCAGCACAATCGCCGCCAGCCATAGCAGCCAGTGAATGATGGCAATCCAGCCGATTTGACGAAGATTTTGCCCCCACATGGCGCGGTTAGCCGACCACTGTTTCACGGACATGAGCATCGCCCCCCATTTCATACATAAAAATTTCTTCAAGCGACAGCGGCAGCACATCAAGGATGAGAGGATGAAATGCGCGGACCGTCTCCTCTATGCGCCGCTTTTCCCCGCGGACAATAAGAAGAACGATGCTGCCGCGCTCCTCGCGATGCACGATGTCAAGCCGTTCGGCCAACTCGCTCGGAAACCCGCCGCGAAAGGCGGCTTGCAGCTTATGCATCCCCGCGCGCAGCTCGTTTAAATCACGCTCCATCCGTACGGTCCCTTGCGCCATCAATCCGACGATGTCGCATAAATCTTCGAGCTCGCGCAAATTGTGCGACGAGATGACAACGGTCATTTCCCGTTCTACTACTTCATCGATTAACAGCTGTTTCACATGGCGACGGACGAATACGTCGAGCCCATCAAGCGGCTCATCCATAATAAGCACGTCCGGCCGGACGGAAAAAGCAAGCCAAAACGCCGCCTGGCGCTGCATGCCTTTGGAAAACTGCTGAATCTTTTTGTTTGGATCAAGCGCAAAGACGGACTGCAATTCCAGAAACCGTCCGCGGCTGAACGAAGGGTACAGTTGCTCGTAAAAATCCGCCATTTGGCGAATCGTCGCGTGCGGAAAAAAGTAAACAAAGTCCGGCAAAAACAAAAGGCGTTGCTTGATGCGGACATTTTCCCACACATCCTCCCCGTCCACTGCAATCGTTCCGCGATCTTGGCGGAGAATGCCGGCCATCATCTTGAGCAGCGTCGTTTTTCCGGCGCCGTTCGGGCCGAGCAGCCCGTAAATCGCTCCTTTTGGCACCATCATGTTCGCGCCCTTGACGGCCGCAAACCGATCAAACGTTTTCGTCACGTCCACAAGTTGAATCACGATCCTCCCCCTCTTTCTTCCCCTTCTCGAATCCATTGCCATAACTGCTCATTCGTCACCCCTAAAAACCGCGCTTCCTTGACAAGGCGGACAAACTGCTCACGGACCGCGGCGACCGCCTCGATGTTTGGTTCTTTTGAACGCGGGGCGACGAAACTGCCTTTCCCTGGAATCGAATAAATCCAGCCGTCGCGCTCCAGTTCGCGGTACGCTTTTTGAATCGTATTTGGGTTGATCATCAGCTGTTTCGCCATCGTCCTGACCGATGGCAGCTGATCGTGCGGCTGCCATAGTTCGCGAACGATCATTTCTTTCATTTTGTCAATCAGCTGCTCGTAAATCGGCTGGCGGCTTCGCAAATCGAGCTCAAACATCTCCCCTCCTCCTCTCATTGTCACAACCGTACTATAACCAATAGTACACATAAAACAGAAGAAAGGCAAGAATTTTTTCCAAAATAAAGAAAGAATCCATTCCCGGATTCTTTCTTCATCTCATTCCGGCGCCGTTTGCCGCCGCGTTGACCGTTGCCGCTCGGCGGGCTGATACGTCTGAACAAACAGCCCATCTCCTTCGAGCCACTCGGCGATCAACACGTCTTTTGGCGAGGCAATTCCTTGTTTTTGCAGTTTGGCGGCCAGCCATTGCTCCGTTTTCCCAAGCTCCGCTAATTCGTCTGCCAACAGCTGGCCATCGCGGATCAGCGTCACCGGGACATACACCGGGTGGGGCGGCAGCTGGAAATCTTCACGCCGATCGTCAAATGAAGCCATTTCATGCTGCGCCCCCCTTGCATGCCGTTGATGTTCGCCCTTTCTTCCCTGTATTGTGCCCCCTGCCGCCTGAGAAGTTTCGCTGTTGGGTTGCCGTTTGCGCGGATAAATTCCCCTAGACTGGAAACACTATCGTTCTAGAGATTGCATGGAAAGAAAGGGATTCATGATGAACGGACAGCCGCTTAGCGCTCTGCAACTGTTATTTATGGTCATGCTGTCGGTCGGGCTGATGAATCATGTCATCATCATCCCCTTTATGCTTGAGGCCGCCCACCGCGATGCGTGGATCGCCGCCTTGGGAGCGTTGGCAGGTTTGCTCGTTTGGCTGCCGCTTCTTTATTTCATCGCCAAGCAGCTGAACGGGGAGCGGCTGTTTGACTGGCTGAAAAGCCGGTTTTCGAGCGCGGCTGCTTATGCGGTGGCCGGTGTCAGCAGCGCTTTTTTGCTTCTTCATAGTTTTGTCACGTTAAACGATACGGTCACGTTCACCACCACCTCTTATTTGACGGCGACGCCGAGATGGGCGCTGATTCTTGTCATCGTGGCCGTTTGTTTTTATAACTCGTACCAAGGCATCGACTCGATTGCCAACACTTCCATGATCATTTGCCCGTTCGTCATCGTGTTTGGTTTTTTCGTTATGCTCTCGACCACGCCTCATAAAGATTATTCACTGCTCAGACCAGCGCTTGAACATGGTGTTGGACCTGTGCTCAACGGCATGATGTACGCCGGAGCGGGATATGCGGAGGTGATCGTTCTTTTGTTTCTCTCCCATCGCCTGCCCCGCCCATTTTCATGGAAAACGCTTGCCGCCATCGCTGTTTTCACAGCCGGGCTGAGCATCGGGCCGACGATTGGCGCCATCACCGAATTTGGCCCCGAGCAGGCGACGCGCCTTCGCTATCCGGCGTTTGAGCAATGGCGGATGGTCAGTTTAGGGACGTACATTGAGCATGTGGACTTTCTGTCGGTCTATCAATGGCTGTCCGGCGCTTTCATCCGCATCTCCTTATCGACAGCGCTGATTGTAGAATTGTTTCCGATCCGCCATCCGCAAACCCGCCGTTGGGTGCTCATTGTCCTTTACTTGGCGATCACATTGGCGGCGCTGGCGCCGGTCAGCGATGAACAGTTTTTGCATGTTGTCAAACATGGGGTGCTGCCGGCATCGCTGCTGTTTAGTCTTGCGCTGTCCGTTGTGTTAAGTGGTTTCGCTTTGTTGGCATATCGCAAAAAGAAAAGAGGGATGACATGATGAAACGACCGATGCGCGCCGCCGAAGGCAAGCGGTTGAAAGACGATTACACAGGGCTCGAGACCGTCATCATCTCCGAAGAGGCGTTGCGCACGATGTACGCCAAATGCCCTGACGTCATCATGACGGAAGCCGCGATTCCATCCTCTTTGCCTGACGGCTCGGCGGCTGTCGTGCACTTGCTGTTTATTTATTGCGAGGAACTGTGCGATACGCAAATGCTGCAAAAAGCCATCTATCCGATGTTCCGCGCGCTGTGCGAACACCATCCATGCTTTTCGGCCGCCGACATCGAGGCCCGCAAACCGGCGGCGCTTGAGTATATGGGAAAAGAAGTGCGGATCGATGATCTCAACTTCAGGCTGTTTAGCGGCGATTTGCTCATTTATTTTCACGAAGCCGATGTCTTGTACACGATGCCGCTCGCCAGCCCGCCAAACCGCGACCCGGAAGAGCCGAACACGGAAGTATCGATCCGCGGACCCAAAGATGGATTTATCGAAGAAATCAGCAAAAACGTGGCGCTCATCCGCAAGCGGCTGCGCTCGCACCGGCTCGTCTATGAACCGTTTGTCATCGGCACGCGCAGTCAGACAAAAGTGGGGCTCCTCTATGTCGATGATATTGCCAACACGGCCATCATCGATGAGGTGAGAAGCCGTCTGCTCAGTTTGTACATCGACTCGGTGACAAGCACCAACCAAATTGAAGAGTGGTTGTCCGACACCCGGTTTTCTTTGTTCCCGATGTTCGGTTATACCGGGCGGCCCGATTTTGCCGTCAATTCGCTCCTCAACGGCCGTTTTATCATCTTGGTCGACGGGGCGCCGACCGCCTTGATCGGCCCGGGCAATTTAACCTTTTTGCTGAACACGTCGGAAGACAACAACACGTTTTTCTTGTTTGTCGTATTTCAGCGCCTGCTCCGGCTCGTCGGCACTTCGGTCGCCATTTATTTGCCGGGCGCCTGGGTCGCCTTGACTTCGTTCCATCCGGACCAGCTTCCGTTCACCTTGCTGGCGACGCTCATTTTGTCGCGCCAAGGAGTGCCGCTTCCGGTGCCGCTGGAGATGTTTGTGATGATGATTTTGTTTGAGGTGTTTAAGGAAGCCGGGATGCGGCTGCCAATCGCCATCGGGCAGACGCTGTCCGTCGTCGGCGGCTTAATCATCGGCCAGGCGGCGATCAACGCCGGGCTCGCCGCCCCGGCCACACTCGTCATTGCCGCCATTTCCGTCATCTCGACATTCACGCTCGTCAATCAAAACATGGCCGGCAGTGTCA
Organism: Geobacillus zalihae; assembly: GCF_030414215.1. Classification (NCBI taxonomy): domain Bacteria; kingdom Bacillati; phylum Bacillota; class Bacilli; order Caryophanales; family Anoxybacillaceae; genus Geobacillus; species Geobacillus zalihae. The sequence goes on along the minus strand of NZ_CP129217.1, from coordinate 1,575,330 downwards.
CCTTGCTGCGCTTTATTGTCCTGACGGTCTCCACCGTTCTTGGCCTGTTTGGCTTCATTCTGTCGCTGTTTTTCATCTTGACTTATGCGGTCAACTTGCGCACCTGCGGCGTTCCGTATCTCACGCCGCTGGCGCCGCCCTCAAAAGATATCGGGAAAGTATTTATCCCGAGCACATGGAAACAGTTCCGCACGCGCGACCGCATTGTGCGTCCCAACGATCTCATTGCGAAAGAGAGGGAACAAAAATGAGGAAGCGGCTCTTTCCCATCATCGCTTCCGTCATCTTGCTCAGCGGCTGTTGGGATACGCGCAACATCGATCATATTGTGTATATTCATGCCATTGGGGTGGATTATAAAGATGGCCAAGTGATCGCCTACGTCCAGCTGGTTGGTTTCACCGCCCTCGCCAAAGTCGAGGCCGGAGGCGGCAAAGAGAAAGCGGCCGTTTCCATCGGCAAAGCCGCTGGCGAAACGTTTAATATCGCGACCGACAAAATCTACCCTTCCATTCAACAAAGGGTGTCATGGGGCCATGTAAAAAGCATTGTCTTTACCAAACGGGCCTTGCAAAAAGGCATCGTGGCCGATGTGATCGATGTGCTGAACCGTTACAACGAAATTCGCCATACAGCATGGGTGTACGCCACCGATGAGCCGCTTTCCGAGCTGTTTGAAGCGACGCCGCTGTTAAACGCTTCCTCCTATTATTCGCTGTTGTCCAACCCGGAAGAAATCTTTCAACAAAGTTCGTTCATCCGCCCGATCCGGCTCAGCCGGCTGATTGTCGATATGGATGAAAAAGCCGATACGGCAAGGCTTCCGTATTTAACGCTCGACCGCCGGCGCTGGATCGAAAATAAAAAGCCGAAACCGATGCTCGCTGTTTCCGGCGTGTGTTTTGTCCACCATTACAGCCTGCAGCAATGTGTCCGCCGTTCCGATCTAGAGGGACTTCGCTGGCTCGAACACGACATTCGCCGCACCCCGATTTATGTCAAACAAAAAGGGAAAACGGTCGCCTCTCTTGTCGTCCGGGACCCGAAAACGAAATGGTCGATCAAAGTGAAGAGTGGAGAGCCTGCGTTTACTGTCCAAGTGCAGGCGCAAGGCGCCATCATCGAACTGCGTGAACCGCTCTCACGAAAACAACTGACCAAACTGGCGGAACAAACGGTGAAGCAGGAGATCCGCCGCTTGTATGAACTTGGCAAGAAGCAGCAGATCGATCTATTGAATCTGTCGGAGCAGCTGTATCGCCAGCGTCCGGATCTCTGGAAAAAACATCAGATCAACGGCCTCATCCCACTCCATAACAACACGCTATTCGTAAACGTCGAGCTCGTCATCAGTGCATCTGGAAAAGAAAAGCTGAATTACCGCGCTGGCGATTGAAAAGACAAAAATGAAGCGCCCTCTTGCCTGCGCTCACGCTGGGAAATGGGGCTTTCTCTGGTGGCAAGGATCAAGTATAATTTAGCCATATTAAGATCTATGGTTGGAACGGGGGAGAACGATGGGGGTTCATACGGAACGAACAAGCGCCGTCAGCATGACCGTCTACCCGATTTTGTTCGCATCAGCCTCGGCCACTTTTTGAACGATGCGATGCAGGCGGTCATCCCGGCGCTCTTTCCGATTTTGCGCTCGACGGCGGCTTCGTTTACGCTCGCTGCCGCTCCTTGGCGCCTTGGCGGTTTGGCTGCTGAAAGACCGGACATAGCCAATGCATATTTTTCTTTCAATCTCTTTCCGCTATAATGAAAGGTGATGATGTCTATTCAGTTAGGAGATTTTTCGTATGGCCGGTTTATACATTAACCAGCACGTCCTGAACAACTTATTTTATATTTTAGTCACGATCTTTGCCTTTTCGTTTATTTATGACCATAGTCGAGCGATCCGGCAGCGCCCGCTCTATGGCCGGGCGCTGCTTGGGATTTGTTTGGCGTTGGCGGCCGTTTTGTGCATGAAATTTCCGATTTACATGGATCCGCTGTGCGTCCATGATTTCCGGCAAATTCCGTTTTTGCTTGGGACATTGTATGGCGGCGGCGCGGTCGGGGCGGTGCTGTTTGTTGTCTTGATGCTGGCGCGCACCGTTTTGTACGGATTTCAACCGCTCACCTTGATCGTTTACGCCATCATGTTTGCCATAGCGGCGGCCGCCTCGCCGCTGTTTCGCAAGCTGCCGCGGCCGAGCAAGCTCGTTATGTCGCTTTGGCTGACGTTTTTGCTCGCGGTGCTCACGACATTTGTCGCCGTGATTGTTGCTGATTTTCCGGTAACGAGGCCGTATATCGCGTATTTCATTATAATGCCGCCATTCGTCATGATGTTCGCTGTCTATTTGATGGAGACGCTTCATGAGGCACAGCTCGCTCGGGCAGAGCTGATGAAGATGGAAAAAATGCAGATCGTCAGCCAAATGGCGGCCAGCATTTCCCATGAAATCCGCAACCCGCTCACCGTCGTCAAAGGGTTCATCCAGCTGATGCAAACGGGTCGGTTGCCGCGCGAAACCGAAGAGCGCTACATTCGCATCGCCTTAGAGGAACTCGAGCGGGCGGAAGCCATCATCCGCGACTATTTGACGTTTGCCAAACCGGCGCCAAAAGAGACTGAGCCGATTGATGTCGCCACCCAGCTTCAGAAAGTGCTGCAAATGATTACGCCAATGGCGCACATGCATTCGATCCATGTATCCTCTTCCCTCGAACATGGTGTCGTCATCGGAAACGTACAATATTTCCAACAGTGTTTTCTCAACTTGTTGAAAAACAGCATTGAGGCGATGCCAAACGGCGGCACGCTCCATGTTGCGGCCGAGAACCGGGGGGCATCAGTCGTCATCACCATTTCCGACAACGGCGTTGGCATGACGAAAGAACAAGTGCGCCGCTTCGGCGAGCCATACTTCAGCACAAAAGAAAAAGGCACTGGGCTTGGTGCGATGGTCGCCGTCAAAATCATCGAACAAATGGGAGGAACGTGGACGATCGAAAGCGCCGTACAAAAAGGGACGACGTTGACGATCACGTTGCCGGCAAGTCGGGTGGGACCGCCGACGGCAGAACAAAGCGCCGTCGGCTGAATCGAGTAGGAGAGGGTGACTAACCCTCGTCCTCTCACACCACCGTACGTACCGTTCGGTATACGGCGGTTCCATTAAGTCTGACGCAGAGATTCATATCGTTGATAAAGACTCTTCAGCCCTTGGCTCTCCCAATAGGAGTTGCCAAGGGCTTTATGCAGGATGGGACTGGCGGCCACTCTCCAATATTTCTTCCGAGTGTTTCCCCATTCATATGCTTTCTGCTTGGGCACTCCTAAACTTTGCAGTTTTCGGACTCTGGTTCTCGGAAGTTTCCACTCTTTCCATTGGCACATGCGCAGCCTTCGTCGAATCCATCCATCTAGTTCTTTGAACACACTTGGGGTCTCTGCTAGCGAAAAGTATCCACACCATCCCAGAATGTATTGATTGAGCTGTTCGATTCGTTCGGGCATGGGAATCGGTTTCGATCGGCTCGTCATGGTGCGTATCCTTTGCTTCATGCGCCGAATGCTTTCCTTTGCAATTCGGATTTTTGGCTCCTTATTTGGGGTGAAGCTAAAACCGAGGAATTTTCTCCTCCACGGACGATCCACTGCCGATTTGGTTTCGTTGACTTTCAGCCGGAGTTTCTTTTCGATGAATGCCGTGATCGATTTCATCACCCGTTCCCCGGCCTTCTTCGTCCTTACGTAGATATTGCAGTCATCCGCATACCGTACAAACTTGTGCCCTCGTTTTTCCAATTCTTTGTCCAGCTCATCCAGGAGAATGTTGGACAGGAGTGGACTGAGCGGCCCTCCTTGTGGAGTCCCCTCTTGTGTTTCCATGACCACCCCGTTGATCATGACCCCTGCCTGTAGATACTTCCGTATCAACTTTAGGAGGATTTTGTCTGGAATTCGTTTCGCTAATATCCCCATCAGTTTGTCATGGTTGACTCGATCAAAGAACTTTTCCAAGTCGATATCTACCACCCATGTATATCCTTCCTGAATATACTGCTTCGCCTTTTTCACCGCGTCGTGTCCTCTTCGACCGGGACGAAACCCGTAGCTGTGTTCCGAAAAGGATGGGTCAAAGATCGGCGTGAGCACTTGGGCGATGGACTGTTGGATGAACCGGTCTGTCACGGTCGGGATTCCTAGTAACCTGACTCCTCCGTTCGGTTTCGGGATTTCGACCCGTCGGACCGGGCAAGGTTCGTAGGTCCCTTCTTCTAAAGCGTGCCGTATCGCGTCCCAATGTTCCACGAGGTGTCTTCGCAGGTCTTTGACGGACATTCCATCGGTTCCATGGGACCCTTTATTCTTTTCCACTTGTTTGAGTGCTCGCAGGAGATTCTCCCGTGACATTACCTGTTTCATCCACATTCCGATTCTTCCTCTCTACGTGAACGGTCCGTTCTATTTGTGCCATCTTCTTCTCCACCCTCTTGAGGTTCCCCATGGACTTCACCATTTCCCCCCTCAAGCAGGCCCTTTCGGGTTATCTGCTTCATCAAAGAAGATGAACGCCTAGTGGCCGTTCTCCTTCATGGTTCGGTCCTTCCCCTTCTATCTAAGCTAGACGGGTACTATGACCTCTGCTGACTTCTGTCCGTTCAGCGTTGGATCGCTCCAACGGTTGCCAAGCGCACTTGGCTTCCCGGACAGACCTCCCCGGGTAAGAGTGCAGTCTTTCCTTCCATCCATCTGCTTCATTTACTCGGTATCACCTTCGGCAGAAAGGGCTTCGTTTTGTCGTGCAAACTCACCCAATGATACCCAGCCTCCTATGAAGTTCGTGTTCCTCAGACCGGAAGTTTGCCGCCCGCTTCCTTCAGATTCTGCGTCGCCGCAGACACCCTTGCGTTAAGCTAACTGCTACTTCTGCCTTCGCAGTTCGGGACTTTCACCCTATAGACTGCACCCATGCCGGGCGCACACGAAAAAACGGATGCCCTGTTTTGGACATCCGTTTTTTCTTGGTGATTGGCGCGATCATTTGACTTCCTCAAAATAATCTTTGTAAAACCCGCCGACTTTTCCGCTGTTGTCAATGACAAAATAAAACTCGTCGGTTTCGTTTTTTACTTCATATACCTTGCCCGGCGTCAATACATTGCTGACCATGTACTTTTCCGCGTTCGTGTGAACGCACTTTACTTTTTTGATCGTCGGCCGGGTCGCCCATGTGTGATGAATCATGGCGTCATCTCCTTCTCTTTATATTTTTCCCCTTCTTTATTGTAGCGACCCGGACAACCGGCTGCAACGTCCCATTCGCCATTTGCCGCTATGGCCGACGCCTCAAATCGTTGGCGGCGGGCAACCGTGCTATAGTGAAACTATGCGGACCCCCGCTAACAAGCCGAATGATCATGTTCGAAAGGAGAGACTCTTATGTTTTTGCCTTCATTCCGTTTGGACGGAAAAACGGCGCTTGTGACCGGAGCCGGACGCGGCATCGGCCGGGCGATCGCGATCGGGTTTGCGGAAGCCGGAGCCGATGTAGCGCTCATCGCCCGCACGGAAGCTGATTTGCAAGAAACGGCAAGCCATATCGAACAGCTCGGCCGAAATGCGTACATATACCCGCTTGATGTCACCGACCGACAAGCCGTGCACGACGCGGTCGCCGACATCAAACAACAAACCGGCTCGCTGGATATCGTGGTCAACAACGCTGGCATGAACATCCGCACGCCGGCTTTGGATGTGACGGATCATGAGTGGGAAACGATTATGAACACCAACTTAAAGTCGGCGTTTCTCGTCTCACAAGAAGCCGGTCGCGTCATGAAAGAACAAAAGCAAGGCGGAAACATCATCAACATCGCTTCCGTCGCCGGCCATGTCGCCTTGCGCACCGGGGTTGTGTACGCGGCAACGAAAGCGGCGCTCATCCAAATGACGAAAGTGCTGGCGTTTGAGTGGGGGCGCTACGGCATACGCGTCAACGCGATCGGCCCGTGGTATTTCCGAACGCCGCTCACCAAAACGCTGCTTGAGGACGAAGCGTATGTGAACGACATTTTGGCCGTCACGCCGCTCAAGCGGATTGGCGAGTTGCCTGAGCTCGTCGGCCCGGCTGTGTTCCTCGCCTCCGATGCGGCCAGCTACATTACCGGCCAAACGCTGTTTGTTGACGGCGGCATGACGATCCACGGCTTTTGATAAAGCGCGGCCAAATCGTACACCCTATAAATGCCCCAGACTATATTGACAAGGAGGCCGCAAACATGAGCGACCGGGAAAGCAAACGGCAATTTCAAGACGACTTAGATCAGTACCGGATGGACAACGTCATCCATGCCCCGAAACAATACGTGTACCAAGTCGGTTACGAAGCGTCAAGCGGCAATCCGACCAACGGCCATCGGGAGGCGAAAAAAACGCGCGAATGGCCGCACAGTTGAACCGGAAAGGACATTCCTTTCCGGCTTTGTTTTTTTGATCAGCTTTCCTCGGTTGCGACGTTTCAAGACAAAAACGAGGCGCAAGCCCCAGCCCCGCCGGCGCAAACGACCTGTTGCTACGGCTCATCGCGCACCCCCTCAAATTCAATGATGCGCCCGCACGGCTCAACCATCGTTTCGCCGTTCGTTTCCACTTCGCGGAAAATTGGCTGCTCGATGCGGCGGATGGGGCGGTAGCCTTCCTGTTTCATTCGCGCTAAACAGGCGGCGATCGTTTCCCCTTCCGCTACCGTAAACCGTTTTTTCTTCATCGCTTCCGGCGCGTTTGTCAACCATCAGGCGCGCCTCCCTCCTTTCCCCTTTAGGTTGCCCAAAAAAGAAGCCGGATGTTTCATCCGGCCTAGCGCGTTTTCTGCACATATTTTCGGTACAGCCCATACAGCTCGGCTGCTTTGTATGTCTCAATTTTTTTCCGTCCGACCGGATGGCGGGCGATGCCTGCCTTTTTCAACTCGGCAACAAGCCATCCTTTCGAGCCAAAATGCGCCATGGCGCTCCCCCCCCTCTTTTGTCATCCGCTTGTCTTTATAATGTATATGTGTGCAAAAAGGGAGCAAGAACATTGTTGTCCATATGGCATAAAACAAAAAAAGAAGCGGCTTCTGCGCCGCTTCCTTTGTTTACGCTGATGGCGATTTATGCTTTTTTCCCTTTAAGAAAAACGCCATCATTAACGCCAATACCGTCAAGCCGGTGGCGACGAAAAAGGCGTCGTTAATCCCTTCGACAGTCGATCTCTGCTGCACGAGCCCATACAGCAGCTGCACCACCGCTTCATCGCTCGGAATCGCCTGCTTCAGCTGGCCGACAAGGCTCATGAAAAACGGATTGTTTTCCGTCATCTCATTTCGGTACATGTCCGCATGGAATTTGGCCCGGTTGGACATGATCGTCACCAAGAACGCCGTTCCGAGCGAAGCGGCCACTTGGCGGATCGTATTGGACATCGCCGTGCCGTGGCTGTACAAATGGCGCGGCAAGGCGTTCAATCCTTCCGTCATAATCGGCATTCCGAGCATCGACATGCCGAACATGCGGAAAATATAAAGCCAAATTAACTGGCTGTACGGTGTATCCATCGTCAGCTTGCTGAATTCCCACGTCGTGACCGCGGTGATGATCAAGCCGACGATCGCCAGCGCCCGCGCGCCGATGCGGTCAAACACCCAGCCGGAAGTCGGCGACATGATCGCCATGACAATCGCTCCCGGCAGCAACAGCAAACCGGCATCAAGCGGCGTAAAGCCGCGCAAGTTTTGCAAATACACCGGAAGCAAGACCATGGCGGCAAACATCGCCATGTTAATGACCGAACCGATGACGGTCGCCAACGTAAACACTGGGTAGCGGAACACACGGAAATTGAGCACCGGATGCTCCGAGCGCAGCGAACGCCATGTGAACATGATGAGGAACAAGGCGCCGATGACAAGCGAAACAACCACTTCCGTCTCGCCCCATCCTTTGCTTCCGGCCTCGCTGAAGCCATACAGAACGCCGCCAAACCCGATCGTGGAGTAGACCGCCCCTTGCACGTCCAGCACTGGATTGCCTTTACGCGGCGTATGTTTCAGCCAGACGGAGGCAAGCACAATGTCTACAATCGCGATCGGCAACACGACGTAAAACAACAGCCGCCATGTATAATGTTCAACGATCCAGCCAGACAGCGTCGGCCCGATCGCCGGCGCAAACATCATGGCGATTCCGACCGTCCCCATGGCCACTCCGCGGCGTTCCGGCGGGAAAATCGACAACATAATGACCATCATCAGCTGCATGATGATGCCGGCCCCGACCGCCTGCGTCAGCCGTCCTGCAAGCATGACGGCAAAGGTTGGAGCGATCGAGCAGACAAACGCGCCGATGGCGAAAAACGACATGCCGGATAAAAACAGCCGTTTCGCTGGAAACTTCGCGATTAAAAATGGGCTGATCGGGATGAGCACCCCGTTGACGAGCATATATCCTGTCACGAGCCATTGGATCGTCGACGTTTCCACGTTGAAATCTTGCATCATATGCGGCAAGGCGACGTTGATCAACGTTTGGTTCAAGATGGCGACAAACGCGCCCAGCATGACCGTCGCCACAACCTTGCCGCGGCTGCCGATATCCCCGAGGCCGCCTTGCCCGGCTGGAGCGGCCGGGCGCCCATCCGTTTCTGCCGCTGGCTCTGCTTTCGTTTCCGCTAACGGTTGAGCGTTGGCTTCCGCCGCTTCATCCGCCGCCTTCCCTGCAGCTGAAGCCGGTTTGCGGCGGCGCAGCGCGATGTTGACCGCCGCCAAAACCAAAACGGCAAACACAATATAACCAATGACAAATGTTGTCATGTCCCATCACCTACTTATGGATGCGGACGGTGACGTTCATGCCCGGCACAAGTCCGGCTCCGCTGTAATTGTCAATGGAAATCGTGACCGGAATCACTTGGGTCACTTTCGTGTAGTTGCCGGTCGCATTGGAGCTCGGCAGCAGGCTGAACGTATTCGCTGTCGCATTGCCAATCTTTTCGACTTTGCCGCTGAATTTGCGGTCCGGATACGCATCGACATAAATATCGACGTCTTGCCCGACTTTCACGTCTTCAATATCCGTTTCTTCAATATTCGCCGTCACCCACAAATCGTTCAAATCAAACCCGCGGGCAAGCGGCGTCCCCGCGGCGACAAACGAGTCTTTGACCGCGTTTTGCTGCACGATGGTCATCCGATGAGGCACTGTCACCGGCACCGTCGTTTTGCCGTCAAACACCTGACCGATTTCTTCCCCGGCTGAGAACGTTTTTCCCGTGTCGCCCCGCCAGGATGTCAGTTTTCCGGACAGCGGCGCCGCAACCGAGATGACCTGGCCGTCGATGCGGGCGTTGTCTGTTTTAATGTAATTCGTCGCTTCGTTCACATAGTAGTAAGCGGCAAAGCCGCCGCCGACAAGCAAAATGAGCACAATGATGTTCAGCGCCACCAATCGTTTCACGTTCACTGTCTATTCCTCCCCGAGTAAAATCGCTTTAATTTTTTCATGAAGATGCAAAAACTGTTCAATCTCCTCTGGAGAGACGAGTTCTTGAATGCGGCGAAGCCGCCGGCGCAGCACCGACTGCTCGCCAAACGCTTCCGACACTGTCTCTTTTCCTTTTTCCGTCAAACTCAAAATGACCGCGCGCCGATCTTGCTTCGACGGCTCGCGGACAACAAGGCCGGCGCCGACGAGCCGATCGACCGTGCCGCTGACGTTGCTGTTGCTTAAATTTAATTTTTCCGCCAAGTCATTCAGGCGAATATGTTCTGTTTTCAACAGCGTATACAAGACGATCAGCTGCACCTCCGTCACTCCGACGCGAGCCGCGTCCTCGCGGATGAGGCGGTAAAGCGCCTTTTGCGTCCGGAAGACAGCATACATGATGTCCCGGCTGATTCCTTCCATTCATCCCCCCTCCTTGCTTCATCTTTCTTGTTGGAATAGTTTCAATGCGAATTATTTCTGCACGAAATATGATTATAACATGAAAACGAGGAAAATCAACTATATTGTTTCATTGTCTTGGCAAAAACATACGCAACAAAAAGAGTCCGACTGGATGTTTGGCATCCAATCGGACTCTTTTGCCCGCTTCTCATTCATGAATCCGCGCCGCGGTTGCCGTCGGCTGAATGCAGTTTCTCAACCACGCTCCACCAGGTGGGTGTTCGCAGAAGCGTTCCTGTCGTCCCCGCAGACGAATAAGGGGCATGACATTCCCGCTTCAATGTAGAACTCCCTTTTGATTGCCATCGGTTGAAACTTCATTCTACAACGCACAACGCAGCAGCGGATTGGTGATTATTATCATACACAATCTTTCTTCGTTTGACAAGGGGGACGTTTATCCAGTTTTTTCAAACCGGATACACCCCGTGTTTCCGCTCGGAAAAGACCATATATTTGGACATATACGCGGCAAACCGCCGGATGAGTTCGTCGCGCAAGTCGTTCGGCGCGACGATGCCATCAACGACCAATTCAGAAGCGAGCCGGTAGATATCGATGTCGCGCCGGTATTCCTCGCGTTTTTGTTCGACAAACGCCGGCCGCTCTTCCGGCGGCAGCTCGGCGATTTTGTTCGCATAAACGGCGTTAACGGCCGCCTCCGGCCCCATGACGGCGATTTGCGCGTTCGGAAGCGCGAGGCAGCAGTCCGGTTCAAACGCCGGGCCGGCCATGGCATACAACCCGGCGCCGTACGCTTTGCGGACGATGACCGAGATCTTCGGTACGGTGGCTTCCGACATGGCGGCGATCATTTTCGCCCCATGGCGGATGATGCCGGCCCGCTCGACCTTCGTGCCGATCATAAAGCCAGGGACGTCGGCCAAAAACAGAAGCGGGATATGGAACGCGTCGCAAAGCGTGATGAATTTCGCCGCTTTATCAGCCGAATCGTGGAACAAGACACCGCCTTTGACGCGCGGCTGGTTGGCGATGATGCCGATCGGCTGGCCGTTAAGGCGCGCCAGTCCCGTAATGATTTCTGGCGCAAACAGTTTTTTGATTTCACAAAACGATCCTTCGTCAATGATCCGCTCAATCAAATCATACATGTTGAACGGCGCATTTTGGTTTTCTGGCAAAATGTCCTCGATCGTTTTGTCAAACGATTTCGGCGGCTTCGCCTCGACCACCGGCGGTTTTTCGCCGTAATGGGACGGAAAATATGACAAATAACGGCGCGCATAGGCAATCGCTTCTTCTTCGGTTTTCACGAGCACGTCGCCGCAGCCGGAGACGGTGCAATGCATGCGAGCGCCGCCCATCTCTTCGAGCGTGACTTTTTCCCCAATCACCATTTCCGCCATGCGCGGCGAGCCCAAGTACATCGAGGCGTTGCCCTCGACCATGATGACGATGTCGCAAAACGCCGGAATATAAGCGCCGCCGGCTGCTGACGGGCCAAACAACAGGCACACTTGCGGCACTTTGCCGGACAGCTTCACCTCATTGTAAAAAATGCGCCCTGCCCCGCGCCGGCCGGGAAACATTTCGAGTTGGTCCGTAATGCGGGCGCCGGCCGAGTCCACCAAATAAATGATCGGGCAGCGCAGTTTTTCCGCTGTCTCTTGAATGCGGATGATTTTTTCGACCGTGCGCGCTCCCCATGAGCCGGCTTTGACCGTCGAATCGTTCGCCATCACGCAGACGGTGCGGCCGTTGATTTTGCCGATCCCGGTCACCACCCCGTCAGCCGGCAGGCCATCCGCCAAACAGTTGGCAAACAAGCCGTCTTCCACTTCCAAGCCATCGTCAAGCAGCAAATTCAGCCGCTCGCGGACAAACAATTTCCCTTGGGCCGCATTTTTTTCATGATATTTTGGCGCCCCGCCTTTCTTGATTTCCGCCGCTCTTTTCTCCAGCTCCGCTGCGAGCGTGTCTTGCTGATTGGCTGTTTCCTTCATCTCTTTGTTTCCCCTCCTTGTTTTGATAGATCTTGCTGTTCCATCCCGCGTGTTCGGCCGGGAGCACGGTTGGGGCCGTTTTTGGCTGTCGTGCCAATGTCGGTGCAGAACAAGCGCTCCGTGCGGCTTTTTCCTTATCCAAACAGCCTCATCCTGCCCAAGCGCAGGCTTACTCCCCTTTGTACACCGGCTTCCGCTTTTCTTTAAACGCCTGCAGACCTTCCAGACGGTCTTTCGTTGGGATTGTCGCCTCATAGGCGAGCTGCTCAATTGCGAGGCCCGTCTCCAAATCAACGTTGAATACGCTTTGGATCGCCCGTTTCGCCTGGCGGACGGCTATCGGCGCATTGTCAGCGATTTGCTGCGCCAATTCAAGCGCCCGATCCATGAGCTCGGCGCGCGGCACGGCGTATTCGACAAGGCCGATTCGCTCGGCTTCCTGCGCTGTAATCCGTTTGGCGGCAAAAATCAACTCTTTCGCTTTGCCGAGACCGACAAGGCGCGGCAGCCGCTGCGTCCCCCCCGCTCCCGGAATGATGCCGAGCGACGTTTCCGTCAGCCCGAGCTGGATATCGTCGGCGGCAAACCGGATGTCGCAGGCGAGCGCCAGCTCAAGCCCCCCGCCAAAGGCCGAGCCGTTTAACGCGGCAATGACCGGCTGCGGCACTTTCTCGACCTCGTTGATCGTTTTGCTGATTAAGGCGACGGCCTGCCGCACTTCCGTTTCATTCATCCCCGCCCGCTCTTTCAAATCAGCGCCGGCGCAAAACACCTTGTCTCCTGCCCCGGTCAACATGACAACGCGCACGTCTTTGCGAAATTTGATCTCCTGAAAGAGCGCGCCAAGCTCGAAAAGAAGCGCTCTTGAAAGCGCATTGGCCGCTTCCGGACGGTTTAATGTCACAATGGCGATGCCGTTTTCTTGTGTTTCAAACGATACAAGTGTGCTCACGTTTTCTCCCCCCTTATGATCAAACCGTTTGCAAATACCGGCTCGAAAGCGGGCGGCCGATTTTGTCGCGGATAAACAACGCCGCTTTCGTCAGCTGCTCGACATCGATGCCGGTTTCAATCCCCATGCCGTGAAGCATATATACTAAATCATCAGTGGCGACGTTTCCCGACGCTCCGGGAGCGTACGGACAGCCGCCAAGGCCGCCAAGCGAGCTGTCAAACGTCGTAATGCCCATCTCCATCGACACCAAAATGTTGGCAAGCGCCGTTCCTCTTGTATCATGGAAATGCATGGCAATCCGTCCGGCCGGAAAGCGGCGAAGCACCTCAGCAAGCACGTCCTCCACTTGCTTGGGCGTCGCGACGCCGATCGTATCGCCAAGCGACAGTTCGTCAACCCCCATCGCCAACAACCGATCCGCCACCATCAGCACTTGATCGACGGCAACTGCCCCTTCATACGGGCAGCCAAAGACGGTGGAAACGTAGCCGCGCACCGTTTTGCCTGCTTGTTTTGCCGTTTGCACGACCGCTTCCAGCACCGGAAATGTGGCAGCGATTGTTTTGTTAATATTTTTTTGGTTGTGCGTTTCGCTCGCTGACATAAAGACGCCGACTTCGTCAATCCCCGCGGCCAACGCCCGCTCAAGCCCTCTTTCGTTCGGCACGAGCGCCGCATACGTGACGCCGGCTTTTCGGCCGATGCCGGCTGCGACCTCAGCGGCATCGGCGAGCTGCGGGATCCATTTCGGATGGACGAAGGAAGTCACCTCAATGTACGACAGCCCCGTTTCGGACAATAAGTTGATCCACGCGATTTTATCGGCGGTCGCGATCGGCGCTGCTTCGTTTTGCAGGCCGTCGCGCGGGCCGACTTCTTTGATCGTCACCTTCGCCGGCCATCGGCTCATGCTCTGCTCCCCCTTTATTCAATCTCGACAAGCACGTCGCCTTCGTTTACGAAATCTCCTTCCTGCACGTGGATGTGCTTCACGACGCCGGACGCCTCAGCCGCAATCGGAATCTCCATTTTCATCGATTCTAAAATGATGACATCTTGGCCTTCTTCTACATGATCCCCGACAGCCACCAACAATTTCCATACACTTCCAGCCATTGTTGCCGTTACTTGGGTCATCGTGTCTTCCTCCGTTTCTGCTTCATTTTGCTTTTGCTGGCTTCCAATGCTTCGAAAGGAAATCGGTCGTCGTATCCCCCGCTTGAAACGCCGGATGGGACAGCACGGCCTCAAGCAGCGGAATGTTCGTTTTAATCCCTTCCACGCGATAGTGTCGAAGCGCTTCGAGCAAGCGTTCAATCGCCGTTTGCCGATCCGGTCCTTTGGCGATTAGTTTGGCGATCATCGGATCATAAAACGGCGTAACCGCGGCGCCGCTTTGAACCGCCGTTTCATGACGAATCCATTCGCCTTGTGGGGCGGAAAACGCCGTAATGCGGCCGGGCGACGGGTAAAACGTGTTCGGGTCTTCGGCATAAATGCGCACTTCAATGGCGTGTCCATCGCGGCGGATGTCTTCCTGCTGATAACGAAGCGGCTCGCCGGCGGCGATGCGCAGCTGCTCTTCGACAATGTCGATGCCGGTGATTTCTTCCGTCACCGGATGTTCAACTTGCAGGCGTGTGTTCATCTCCAGAAAATAAAAGTTTTTTTGCTCATCGACAAGAAACTCGATCGTGCCGGCGTTCGCATAGCCGATATGGCGCGCGGCCCGCACGGCTGCTTCGCCCATTTTCCGCCGTGTTTCCTCATCCAAAAACGGCGACGGCGCCTCTTCGACCACCTTTTGATGGCGGCGCTGGATCGAACACTCGCGCTCCCACAAGTAGACGCAGTTGCCGTAGGAATCAGCGAGCAGCTGAATTTCAATATGGCGCGGGCGATCGATATATTTTTCGATATACATCGTCCCGTCGCCGAAAAACGAAGCCGCCCGTTTTTGGCTTCCTTCAAACGCCTGGCGCAGCTCGGCTTCGTCGCGGGCGATATGCATGCCGATGCCGCCGCCGCCGGCTGACGCCTTCAGCATGACTGGATACCCAATCGAAGCCGCCGCTTTGGCCGCTTCATCGGCGCTATCAAGCGCAAAGGAGACGCCTGGGACGATCGGCACGCCGGCTTGTTCCATCGTCCGCCGCGCTTCGATTTTGCTGCCCATCGCCGCGATGACGTCCGCCTTCGGACCGATGAAGACGATTCCTTCTTCCTCGCAGCGGCGGGCAAACGCTGGATTTTCCGACAACAGCCCGTAGCCGGGATGGATCGCCTCCGCTTTCGCCGTTTTGGCAACCTCTATGATTTTTTCGATATTTAAATAGCTTTCCGCGACGCGCGGCTTGCCGATCAAATACGCCTCATCCGCGAGCGAGACGTGGAGCGAATCCGCATCCGCTTCGGAATAGACGGCGACGGTCCGGATGCCGAGCTTTTGGCACGTGCGGATGATGCGGACGGCGATTTCGCCGCGGTTGGCAATCAACACTTTCGAAAACATCGTCTCACCCTTTCTTAAAAGTACAGGTGCCGGCGCCGGACGGTTCGTCCGCCCGGCGCGGCGGTTTAGGCTTAGGTTGTTAAGCCGAGGCGCTGTTTCGCCATTTCCCGCAATTTGAATTTCTGAATTTTCCCAGATGCCGTCATCGGGTACGAGTCGGTAAATTCGATATAACGCGGGATTTTATGCCGGGAAATGTTGCCGCGGCAAAACTCGCGAATCTCCTCAGCGGTCGCCGTTTCGCCGTCTTTTAAGATGATCCACGCCATCACTTCTTCACCGTATACCTCATCCGGCACGCCGACGACTTGAACGTCCAAAATTTTCGGATGTTTGTACAAAAACTCTTCGATTTCGCGCGGATAAATGTTCTCCCCGCCGCGGATGATCATATCTTTCAGCCGGCCGGTGATGCGGCAGTAACCGTTTTCATCCATCGTCGCCAAATCGCCGGTATGCAGCCAGCCGTCTTGGTCGATCGCTTCATTTGTCGCTTCCGGGTTGTTGTAATACCCTTTCATGACATGATAGCCGCGCGTGCACAGCTCCCCTTGCACACCCCGCGGCACTTCCTTGTTCGTGCCCGGCTCAACGATTTTCACTTCCACGCCCGGCAAGGCACGGCCAACCGTTTCGACACGCAGCTCAAGCGGATCGTCGGTGCGCGTTTGCGTGATGACTGGGGACGCTTCCGTCTGCCCGTAGGCGATCGTAATGTCTTTCATCCCCATTTTCTCGATGACCGCCTTCATCACTTCGACCGGGCAAGGAGAACCGGCCATAATGCCCGTGCGCAGCGACGACAAATCGTATTTGGCAAAATCCGGGTCGTTGAGCTCGGCGATGAACATCGTCGGCACGCCGTGAAGCGCCGTGCACCGCTCCGCTTCCACCGTCTCGAGAACCCGCTTCGGATGGAACTCCACAACCGGCACCATCGTCGCCCCGACCGTCACGCATGCAAGCGTGCTCATGACGCAGCCGAAGCAATGGAAAAACGGCACCGGAATGCACAATCGATCGCCTTCGCCAAGTCCCATGCATTGCGCCACTTGGTGGGCGTTGTTGACGATGTTGTAATGCGTCAACATCACCCCTTTCGGGAATCCAGTCGTCCCGGACGTGTATTGCATGTTGATCACATCGTGCGGGTCGAGGCTCTCCATCCGTTCATCGAGTTCTTCTTCCGATACGTCGTGCGCCATCGCCAAGATGTCGTTCCATGTAAACATGCCCGGGTGCCGTTTGTCGCCAAGAAAGATCACGTTTTTCAACTTCGGCAGCCGTTTCGATTGCAGCTGTCCGGGCGCCGATGTGCGCAGCTCGGGAACGATTTCATATAAAATATCGATATACGACGAGTCGCGATATTGCTCAATCAAAAAGAGCGTCGTCGAGTCGGACTGCCGAAGCAAATACTCAAGCTCCGCCGCGCGGTAGTTCGTATTGACCGTCACGAGGACAGCTCCCATTTTGCCGGTCGCAAACTGGCAGGCGATCCATTCCGGGACGTTCGTCGCCCAAATGGCGACATGCTCCCCTTTTTTGATGCCAAGCCGTATCAACCCGCGCGCAACGAGGCGGCAATAGTCGTTAAACTGCCGATACGTCAGACGCAAGCCGCGGTCGGCATACACGACCGCCTCGCGATCCGCATATTGCCTGGCTCGCTCTTCCAACAATTTCCCCACAGTCACCGTCAACATCGGCCGTTTCCTCCCCTTTGTCCGAATTCATTGTTATGGATATGCAGGCATTTCCGCTTTTAGCATCCCAGTTGGCGGGCGATGACGAGCCGTTGGATTTCTGATGTGCCTTCGCCGATTTCCATGAGCTTGACGTCGCGCAAGTGGCGTTCGACTCCGTACTCTTTCATATAGCCGTAGCCGCCATGGATTTGGATCGCCTGGTTGCAGACGCGAAACCCCATTTCCGAGGCGAACAGCTTGGCGAACGATGCTTCTTTTGTAAACGGTTTCCCTTGATCCTTCAGCCAGGCTGCTTTGTACACCATGTTGCGGGCAAGCTCAATTTCCATCGCCATATCAGCCAGTTTAAATTGAATGGCTTGAAACTTGGAAATCGACTGACCGAACTGGACGCGCTCTTTTGCGTATTGAAGCGCTTTCTCAAACGCCGCTTGCGCAATGCCGACCGCCAGCGCGGCGATCGAGATGCGCCCGCCATCAAGCGTGTACAAAAACTGTTTAAACCCTTTTTGCGGGTCGCCTAAGACGTTTTCTTTCGGCACGCGGACGTTCTCAAAGACAAGCTCGCACGTATTGGACGCGCGCACGCCCATTTTGTCGTAATTCGAACGAATCGTAAATCCTGGGGAGTCCGTTGGCACGATGAGAGCGGTGATGATGTTTTTGCCGCGCGCATCTTTGCCCGTCACAGCTGTGACAATGACTTGCCGCGCGTATTGGGCGTTTGTGATCCAACATTTTTCGCCGTTGATGACATACTCATCGCCGTCCAGCACCGCGGTCGTGCGCGTGCCGCCGGCGTCCGATCCGGCGTTCGGCTCCGTGAGCCCAAAAGCGCCAAGCGTCTCGCCTTTCGCCATCGGCACAAGCCATTTTTGCTTCTGTTCTTCCGTCCCGAAGTAGTAAATCGGGCTCGCTCCGAGCGACACAGCGGCCGCATAGCTCAACCCGGTGCCGCCGCAGGCGCGGCCGATTTCCTCAACGGCGATGGCGTACGAAATCGTATCGCCCCCAGCGCCGCCGTACTCTTCCGGAAACGGCAGGCCCAACAACCCCAACTCGCCCATTTTGCGAAAGACATCGAGCGGAAAATGCGCTTCTTCATCCCATTTCGCCGCGTATGGGGCAATTTCCTTCTCAGCAAAGTCGCGAACCATTTCTTTAATCATTTGTTGTTCTTTCGTCAATGAAAAATCCATGTTCTCCCTCTCCCCCATAGAAAATGTTCTATCATTTGAACCGACTAGTCGGTTTCAGTAAGGAAACGAGTGTAAACGGTTTTGATTTTTTGAAGCGTTTCCGAAACCGACTAGTTGGTCTGTATACGATCAACAACTTATTCGGCGGCCGGCCGCAACAAAAACCGCGCCGCCGCTGGGTTTTCTGGTGTGCGGAGCACCGCATGCAAAATGAAATCGGCAAAATATGCCGCGATTTCCTCAATGGACAGCGGACCATCCGGATTGTACCATTTGTATGTCCAATTGACCATGCCGATAATGGACATGCCAGTAATCTCCACCGACAGCTCCGGACGAAATTCCCCGGCTTCAATCCCCTCACGAATGACCCGAAAAATGATTTGCTTGAACTCTTCTCGCTTTTCATTGATCGGTTCAGCGTATTCCGGTTTTAAGTACGTGCTTTCCTGGTAAAACACGGTGATGTGTGGTTTATACAAATGAAACACTTTGACAAACGACTGCACGATGGCGTACAAGCGCTCGGTCGGCGTAGGAAAGCCCTCATACGCCTCCTGCGCTTTTGTCAGCGCATACGTGATAAAGACATCATGGATATGGTACAAGAGCTCGTCTTTTGATTTAAAATTATGGTAAAAACCGCCTTTGGATGTGTCGCTTTCGGCAACGATGCGGTCGACCGTCACGCCGTGGTAGCCGTATTTCTCAAACAAATGAAGAGCGGTGTCGATAATGCGGTCTCTGAGCGGTTTGTCAGCCATAGAAAATCCCCTTTGCCATTTATAATACACTATTTTCTGAAAAAGTGAAATATTTTTTGTTTTGCCTTTACCATACCCGAACTGCACCATGATTGTCAACCATTGCTTCTCATGACCAACACGGTCGTACAGGGCCTGCTGATACATAATGGCCGCCATGTTTTCAAATGATAAAGATGGAGGTGGCTTCGATTGGAACCGATGCTATGCCCAAACTGCAAAACGAACCGGACGCGGTTTCATCTCATTGAGCAGCACCCGCGTGCGGTCAAGCTCGATCCGCACACCGGCGACATCGAGCACGAATACACAAACGAAGCGCTCGAACCGTTCCATCTCCCATACCGCGGCCCGAGCTACCGCGTCCAATGCGGCGTCTGCGGGCTGATCGAAGATGCGGACATGTTCATTCAGCGCGCTAAATCGTCTCCATTGAGGTGATTCGATATGGCGAACAAAAAACAAACACCTTCTTCCATCGCTGACCAAAAACAGCTCGTCAACGACAAGGCAAAAGCGATGCGGGAGCACGGCGGCGAGCACATTCGCCGCGGCACGCCCAACGGCGCAGACGGACAATAACCGCCAGCCTGCTTTTGTACACAAGCAAGCTGGCGGGACTTCCGCCCTTCTAACGGTACATCGCCCACAATCCGATATCGCGAAAACCAAGGCGATGGTAAATGCGGCCGGCGTCTGGATTGTCATAAAACAAGCACGGCATCTTCCCTTCAGCGAGCAAATCGCAAACGAGCTTCGCCACGATGGTGCTGGCATACCCTTTCCCTCGATGCTCCTGATCCGTGCAGACGCCGACGATCATCGCCGACAATGAGTTTTCCGCTGATGTCGATGCCGCGGCCACCATTCGGCCGTCTTGTTCAATGTAGTACGTTCTAGCTGAATTGGTTTCCATCCCTTTCACCAGCATATCGCGGGACGACGGCCTCGTTTCAAATTCGGCAATGCGGCGCCGCAAGTCGAGAATCCGGTCGACATCGGCCAATTCGGCTTTTTTGACGGCGAACGCCCCCATTTCTTGACGGGCGTATTCATCCGTCCGACACTCGCAAAAGTAAAGCGTTCGCTTCTCCCCAAGCGGCAGCCGCTCTTCGAACTGCCTGGCAATGTCCGCCTTGCCGGACAGCTGGATGGACGATGATGGGGCTGTCTCGCGGATGAGACGAGCAAAGCCATCGGCATCAAAATCGCCAGGCGCGTACGGAATGTAGGAATCGTAATAACGGAGCAGCACCGCCTTCAGCGAGCCGGCATCGTCAAACTGCCCCCAAACGTCTTGGAAATCGGCGTCATAGCCAAACGACTCAATATCGCCGATGATAAATAAATTGAACGACGGATCTTGCCGCAAAAACGAAAATACTTGTTGATCGTCTTCGGCCGTTAACCGGCGAATCATAGAATTCCCCCGCTTTTCGAATGATATTTTTTCCATTATACTATGAATCATCCCTGTTGCCAATGGCATTTGTGGCGTCAAACCGAGAGGACTGCCGATGCCCCTAAGTCTGCATCGGCCAACTGCAAAGAAAGGAGGAAGCCCGCTCTCAAAAAAGCGAGGCGACGATGCCGATGAAGTTTATTGACGATCTGTACGAATACTATAAAGATCGACTGACCGGGGATGAAGAAGATGCCGAAGCGGTGGCGATGTCGATTTTAGATGAACTTAGCCGCCGCGATGTGCTCAAGCTGATTGGTGAGATGACTGATGAAGAGCTGCTCGGCATGTTCGGCTTGTATGTCTTGGAAAGCTTGAAAGCGAAAATGGCTCGCGAAGGCCTCGGTGCAACGCGGCCGCAAGATGCGCCGCGCGTGCATTGACAAAACAAAACAGCTGTCCTCCATGTCATAAGGAACAGCTGCTATGTTGGGCAAATGATGGTTTCGTATTCATCCTATTTCGCGCAGGAGACTCCCACTTCAACGACCAAAGGGAGTAAGTGGGAGAGGAATGTGCGTTCCCCCTTTCTTTTGTGTATGATATAATAAAGGCATGGAGAAAACCGTTCAATAAAGGCACTCCAATAACGGCTGCTCGATGTATGGAGTTGGTTGCAGGAAACGTTGCAACCGTAAAACATCGAGCGTAGGTCTGTCTGTTGTGTGTGGAAGCCAAGTACTGCCAACAGACACACCGAGAGAATTGGTAACGATGCAGGCATGACCTGCGTCGTTGGGTAGTCGTCAACCTGCCCCCTGATGCAACCCCAAGTCAAGGAAGGAGGACGAAGTCCGTTTGCACTTCTGGGGAGTTGCAAGCCCCCACTTCAAGCGTTCGCGAAGTGGGGGTAGTTGACTTGGCAGCCCTGTGAACATGATTTCGAAGACGGCTTTTCCACTGTTTGCTTAACAGACAGTGGCGAAACACAAACCGTTTTCCCATCGCGCGCTCATCGGTAAAACTGTACATCATAGCCTTCTTTCAACAACACTTGGTAAATTTGCTGAATGTGGTCTTCGTTTTTTGTCTCGAGCGAAAAGTGAATTTCCGCCTGACCTGGCAGCACTTTGGCGCCGATGCGCTGATGGTGAATCGACATCACGTTTGCCTCAAGCTCCGCAATAATGCGCAGCAGCTTGTTCAACTGGCCCGGCTTGTCGGAGATGACCGTTGTAAACGTCACAAACCGGCCCGCTTCGACAAGCCCCCGCTCAATGATGCGGGAAATGAGCGTCACATCGACGTTGCCGCCGCTTAAAATGGCGGCGACTTTTTTGCCGCGAAACGGCAGCTTTTGATACAACAATGCCGCCAACGGACAAGCTGCCGCCCCTTCGATTAACAGCTTGTTCCGCTCGAGCACATACAGCATCGTCCGTGAAATTTCCGCCTCTTCCACGCACACAACGCCATCGACGTATTGCTCAATGTATTGGTACGTAATATTGCCCGGCTTTTTCACGGCAATCCCATCGGCGATCGTATTCGATGCGGCAATGGAGACGGGCTGTTTATGGCGTATGGCCGCCGTCATGCCGGGGCAAGCCGATGACTCAACGCCGTACACTTCAACCGATGGCTTCAGCTGTTTTAACGTAAACGCCACCCCCGCAAGCAACCCGCCGCCGCCGACCGGACAAAGAACGCCATCGACGTCGGGAAGCTGCTCGATCAGCTCTAAGCCGATCGTCCCTTGGCCGGCCATCACCGCCAAGTCGTCAAACGGATGAACAAATGTCATCCCCCGTTCACGTTGCAACTCTAATGCATATTCCAAAGACTCGTCAAACACATCGCCGTACAGCACGACTTCCGCCCCGTAGCTTTTCGTCGCTTCAATTTTGCTGAGCGGCGCCCCTTTCGGCATGACAATCGTGCAAGGAATGCCGAGCATGCCGCTTGCGTAGGCGACCCCTTGGGCGTGGTTGCCGGCCGAGGCGGCGATGACGCCGCGCGCCCTTTCTTCTTCCGTGAGCGACATAATTTTATTGAATGAGCCTCTCACCTTAAACGAACCTGTTTTTTGCAAATTTTCCAGTTTCATATACACGTCATTGCCGGACAGCCGGCTGAACGTCTGCGAATGCTCAAGCGGCGTTTGGTGGACGATGCCTTTCATTTTCGCTCGCGCTTGTTCAATGTCTGTTAACGTCAACATCATCAAACCACCCTTTCCGATCGGGCGACCGGTTCTTGTTCACCCCGCTTTATTATATACAAAACATTTCATCACCGACAAATGTTGCTTTTCTTTAGTTGGTTTTGGATTATTTTTAGCATATAGTTTTGTTGCATAAAATCATGTTCAACAAACATCGCTGCAACCCGCTTCCTTTGTCAAACCGTTTGAACGTTGGACTTGTCCCAAAACATCAGAGTGTTTCTAGGGGAAGAGCTGTCTACGGTCTGTTCTTTTTCTTTTGTGAATATTGTTTATTTAGAACATTGTTCTATAGATTTGGCCAATTGCCAACGGGAAAAAGCGGCCAAAAAGATCGGCGATAGGCAAACGCGAGGGAATTTGCTAATATGAAAGAAAAGCATTCGGAAGACGAAAGGATGAAACGGTTGTGACGAAAAAGTTGTACTATACGGCGCCGGATGTTGACGTGTGGACGACAACGGTGACAAGCGTCCGCCAAGACGGCGAAACATACATTGTCACCTTGGCGGAAACAGCGTTTTACCCGGAAGGCGGTGGCCAACCGTCTGACGCCGGCACGATCGCCGGCTTGCCGGTGCTCGATGTGTTTGACGAAAACGGGGAAGTGTATCACCGCCTTCCTGCCCACCCGGGAATGGGCGCCGTTTCATGCGTCCTTGATAGGAAACGGCGCCGCGATCATACACAACAGCATAGCGGCCAACATTTATTATCCGCTGTACTCGTTGAACAGCTCGGCGCCGAAACAGTCGGTTTTCACCTTGGGCGCGAGGTCGTCACAATCGACATCACGGCGGGTGCGCTGACGGAAGCAGACATGCTGGCAGTGGAAAACCGGGCCAACGAACTCATTTACGCGAATCTCCCGGTCGAGACGTATTGGGTGACGCCGGAAGAAGCAGAACGGATGCCGTTTCGCAAGCGTCCCGATGTCCAAGGTTCTGTCCGTGTTGTCGAGATGAAAGGGATCGATTTGTCGGCGTGCTGCGGCACCCATGTGAAACGCACGGGCGAAATCGGCGTGATCAAATTGCTGAAAGCAGAGCGCCATCGCGGCATGACGCGTCTTTCCTTTCTTTGCGGCGGCCGGGCGCTTGCCGACTACCAGCAAACCCACCGCGTCGTGCAGGCGGCAGCAGGTCGGTTCGGGACAAGCCGCGATCAGCTGCTCGACGTGATCGCAAAATGGGAACAAGAGAAAAAAGAATGGGAAAAACGGCTGCGCCAATACGAGGCAATCGTCTTTGCCGTCGAAGCCGAACGGGCCGCCGCCGAATCAGGACGTGCAGTGATTGGCCGTTACGACCAATATGGGGCAAAAGAACTGCAAATGATCGCCCGTCTGATCGCCGACCGTTATGGCAAAACCGCGCTTCTCGCCTCCACCTCCGATTGGCGCGCCGTGATCGCCAAAGCACCGTCTTCCTTGCTCCATGCAGGGAACTGGCTGAAAGAACAAGCCGCCCTGTTTGGCGGCAAAGGGGGCGGCAACGAGCGGCAGGGGCAAGCTGCTTTTCCGTCCCTTGAGGCGCTTAGCCAGTTCCTTTCCCGCGTGGAAACGGCAGGCATCGATTGACGGCTCCTGCCCGCACCGCCCGGTTGCTTCGATTCGTTTCGTCCTCCCGTCGGATCGATGCGATGTCCGCCATAGCCGACGGAGGGCGGTTTTTGTAAAATGAAAAACGAAATGTGCAGCTAAGGAGTTTGAAGAGATGAACGATCGACTCGTACAATCGCAAATCGAAGAGCTCGAACGAAAGCTGCGCGCTTATGAGCGGCTCATCGAAACGCTTCCGTTTCCGTTCACCTTTGCCGATTACGAAAGTGGAATCGCCATCGAAAAAAAGCGCGGCGACGTCCGGCCGCACCTTCGCACCATTCCACCGTCCCTTGAAAAGGAAGCCAAATGGCAGTGGGATATTGACTTGTATCACGACGTACCGTTTGAAAAAGTGGAAGCCTTTTTGACGCCGTTGCTCGATCTCGTGCCGCACCATATCGTTTTTGTCGACGACAAAGGGATCATCACGCTTTGCAATTTGCAGGCGGCCATTGACACGGGCGTCGAGCGCGACGCCATCATCGGCAAACATATTCGCGAGCTGCTGAAGCTGCCTGACGAGCTGATCGCAACGCTCGAATCGCTTGAAAAAGGCGAGCCGCTTTACAATTACGAAGTGCTCGACCGATTTTACGGCATCGTCAACACCCGTTTTATTTACAACGATGACGGATCGATCAAACGAGTCATCAGTATGTTTCAGTCGCTCAATATGATGAAAGAAACAGAAAAGCTGGCGGTCGCTGGCCGCATCGCCGCCGGCATCGCCCATGAAATCCGCAATCCGCTGACGACGGTGCGCGGATATTTGCAACTATTGAAAAGCGACTTGCCGGATCGCATCGCCTCGCTCGTTGAGCGGCTTTTAATTCCTGAGCTCGACCGGGCGAACGACATTATCACGGATTTTTTGAATATCGCCAAGCCGGCGGACGTCAAAATGGAGACGTTCAACTTGCACCGCTTTTTGCGCGACGATGTCGGCGTCCTATTGCAAAGCGAAGCGCTATTGCATAACGTCGACGTCCATTTTGACCTTGATGACCAGCTTGACGACTACGAAATGAACGGCGACCGCAGCCAGCTTTTGCAAGTGTTTTTAAACTTATTTCGCAACGCCGTGGAAGCAAAAGTGGCGAAAACGATGAAGGTGTCGATCTGCAGCCGAAAAATCAACCATCTCGTTCAGCTTCGCTTCTGCGACGATGGGCCCGGCATTCCGCCGTCGGTCATCGACCATGTTTTCGATCCGTTTTTTTCAACGAAGGAAACGGGAACTGGGCTCGGCCTGTCATTATCGAAAAAAATCGTCGAACTGCATCGCGGGACGATGAAAGTGCAAAGCGACGCGCACGGCACATGTTTTTTGATCGAATTCCCGCTTTGCAGCCAACCGCCGTTTCTTTCGTCATAAATCGCTTCCGAAGAGGGGGGTCATCCCAGCTTCGGAAGTGGAGAGATTGATGATTTAGAACAATGTGTCACTTTATTACGGAAAAGGAGGAGCCATTATGGCAACGACCGCTCCGCCCAACGGCAAATGGCGGCGCCTGTTCGCCTTGTTTCTTCCCATTTTTGTTTCGCAAACCGGTCAATATGCCATGAACTTTGTCGATGTCGCCATGTCCGGTCATGCGAGCGCCGAAGATCTTGCCGGCGTCGCGATCGGCTCCAGCTTATGGGTGCCGGTGTGGACCGGCGCCGGCGGCATTTTGCTCGCCTTGTCCCCGATCGTCTCGCATCATCTCGGCGCCGGACGCCATGACTCAATCGCCCGCGCCGTCGCCCAGGCGCTCTACTTGGCTGTCGCGCTTGCTGCCGCCATTGTCCTGATCGGCGCCGCTTCTGTGCCGTTTATCTTGAAACAGATGTCTTTGGATGAAAACGTTCGGCATATCGCCTTTCATTATTTGCGCGCCTTGTCGTTTGGGATCATCCCTCTGTTTCTTTATTCTGTGCTCCGCTATTTCATCGATGCGCTTGGGCAAACGAAAGTGACGATGTGGATTACGCTCACCGCCTTGCCGGTCAATATGCTGTTCAACTGGTTGTTGATTTACGGGCATGGCGGATTTCCGCGCCTTGGCGGCATCGGCACTGGTTACGCGACGGCGATCACGTATGCGTACTGCTTCGCGGCCGCTGCCTTTGCCGCTTTGAAATTTCGCCGCTTGGCTCCCTATCGTGTACTCGTCCGTTTCTACCGTCCGTCATGGGCCGCATGGAAAGAGTTGCTGAAAACCGGGGTGCCGATCGGGTCGGCCATCTTTTTTGAAACGAGCATTTTCGCTGCGGTGACGCTGCTTGTCGGCCGGTTTGGCGCGGAAACGGTCGCCGCGCATCAAAGCGCCCTCAACTTCGCTTCACTGTTGTATATGATTCCGCTCAGCTTATCGATGGCGCTGACGATCGCCGTGGGCGTTGAAGCCGGGGCCAACCGTTATGAAGCCGCCAAACAATATTGCTTGATCGGCATCACCCTCGCCTTGGCCGTCGCCGCCGCCGCTGCATTGTTTCTTTCCGTCTTCCGCGGCGATGTTGCTCGACTGTATACAAACGATCCGACAGTGGCGGCGTTGACGGAGAAGTTTTTGCTCTATGCGATCTTCTTTCAAGTTTCCGATGCCATCGCCGCTCCCATCCAAGGAGCGCTGCGGGGCTATAAAGAGGTAAGCGCCGTTTTTTGGTCCGCTCTTCTCGCCTATTGGGGCGTTGGGCTTCCGCTTGGCTGCGCGCTCGCTCTACTGACTGCCGCCGGGGCGTTCGGCTATTGGATCGGCCTGATCGCCGGATTGGCAACGGGCGCGCTGTTTCTCAGCTTTCGCCTGCGGGCCGTTTGGCGCAGACATGACAGCGGGCGTGCGCCATGCGCCTTTTAAGAGGGAGCGGTCGATAAACAAGGATGTCCCGCTCAGTTCTAGGGACATCCTTTTTGTTTCAGCATGATGGATCATGCAGTCGACAAGGCCGGTTTCCCTTAGCCGACCTCCTTAGGCGACGGCTGCTGCTTCATATACTGTAATACATCGAGGTCGATTTTTCCTTTCTCCACTTGGCGCTCCTCAAAATTTTCTGTATGTATATACACGGTCAGCGCCTCATGAAGCGCCTCGAGATCCGCCGAGCGCTCTTTCGATAAATAACCGAGACGGACCAAGTGGGCGGCCACCTCTTCCTTTACCGTTCCTTCAATCGCTGCCACTTTTTCGGGACGCGGTTTCTCAAAGTAAAGCTGGCGCAACTGATACAAGCGAATAAGCTCCTCGATCGGCCGCGGGTGATCATCGACGCGCAAATCGATATAGCGGTCATTGTAGCCGCCATATCCCCCTCCTTCTTTCACGACAAGCAAGGCGGCCGACTGTTGCCCGCGGCGGTCGCCCCCCGCTGCCTGACCAGCTTGAAGCGCCTTTAGCAATCGCTCGGCGAGCGGACCTTTTGTCTGCTCAAACGCCCTTCCCATTGCCAGCACCGTTTCCTCGCCTGCTAAAATATTGCCTTGAGCCGCATAGTTCGGCCCGGTGATGCCCCCGGCCCACGGGTAACATTTTTTCCCGGTGAACGTCGCCGCCCGTCCTTTCGCATCCACGATGCCGACTTGGCGCAAATCGCGCTCACTGTCATCGGCAACGAGCAACTCAAGCGCTTCTTGCGCCGATTTCCCTTTTGCCATCCATTCGAGGCCGCGCGGTCCGTACGACGTGTTGGCGTACGATTGCGTCGCCACCGCTCCGACGCCCGCTTTCGCCCACGGAACAACCGCACCAACGCCTAAAAATTTCGATTGAACAGCGATGCCAAGCTCCCCGGTCGCCGGATCGAACGCGACGATCGAAAACGTCGCGACAACATCTTTCGGAATGCGTTTCATTTTCTTACCCTCCACGCTACTTCCATTTTTTTATTCTCCTTATATTTCTCCTCTTCCCTCCCATCTTCCTCCCTCTTTCAAAAAATAGCGGGGGAAACAGCCGTTGCCCGGCCGTCTCCCCCCGCATGCCCATCATCCGCCTAGCACCATGTTGCCCCGACGATAATGAGCAAAATAAACAAAACGACAATCAGCACGAAGCCGTAGCCGTAGCCGCCATAACCCGGGTAGCCGAAGCCAAAGCCGCCCCAGCCGCCATAAAAGCCGCATGTCATATTCGTCACCTCCTTGCTAGCAAGTAAGAGGCATCAGTACACCCAACCACCGACACATGCACATCCGACAATAATCAACAAGATGAACAGAACGACGATCAACGCGAATCCGCCGCCGTAAGCTGCACCCATTTGCCAGCACCTCCTTCGTTTTTGTACTAGTAGACTATTCAGAAGCCGAGGAAATGGTTAGATGTTTCAGCAAAAATGGGTATTTGCCGCAGAAATGGAAAAAAAGCGGCCCGTCCTCGGACCGCTGCTACGCCTCGAGCGAGCTTCGCTTCCATTTTTTCCGCCCTGACGCCTGCTTGATTTGAACAGCAGAAAACAAAATAAGCGCCGCCCAGATGCAGCTAAACGCATAAAAATGCGCTTTCGTAAACGGCTCGCCGAACAAAAAGACGCCAAGGAGAAGGCTGATCGTCGGCGAAATGTATTGCAAAAAACCAAGTGTTGTCATCGACACACGCTTCGCCCCTTTGGCGAAATACAAAAGCGGCACGGCCGTCGCTGGCCCGGCTCCAGCCAACAGCGCCCATTGCCACCATTCGGCCGTCTTGACGAGGGCTGGCGTTTCGTTGTACACCCATAATAAGTAAACGGCTGAAAGCGGCATGACGGCCATTGTTTCAAGCGTCAAGCCAATGGACGAGTCAACGCTGGCCAGTTTTTTCACTAAGCCGTAAAACCCGAACGTCAATGCGAGCGATATGGCGACCCACGGAAACGCGCCATATTCCGCCGTCATCGCCGCCACGCCGGCGGCGGCCAGAAGAACAGCGGTCCACTGCCCTACGCTCAGCCGCTCGCGCAGTACGATCGTCCCAAGCGCCACACTGACAAGCGGGTTGATATAATAGCCGAGGCTCGTTTCAACAACATGATGATGATTCACCGCCCATATGTAGACAAACCAGTTGGCGCTGATGAGCACGGCAGCAGCGGCGATCCCCCATGCCTTAGCCGGCCGACGGCGCATCGCCCGAAGCTCCCGGCGGAAGGCGTCAGGCTGCCCAGTCGCTGCCAAAAGGATGGCCATAAACACGAACGACCAAACGATGCGGTGCGCCAAAATCTCAAGCGCCGGGCGCGCCTCTAGCAGCTTCCAGTAAAGCGGCAATACTCCCCACAGCAAGTACGAAGCAGCGGTATACAAGATGCCTTGCTTTTCTTCGCTCCAATGCCCCACGTCGTCTTCTCCTTTTCCATGATCATTTCTGTTCCATTATACCGCCGCCGCTTCACTTTATCCATCAAAACACTCACCCGCATCGCTCGACGCGGTTGCCCAATGGAGAAGGGGCGCAGCTGAATATGAGCACCCGCCCCCTTCGCGGCCCGTTTGACCGCCGTCCTTTCTTATTTTTTCGCTCATCAAGCGACACAGGCACAGCCAACAATAATCAGTAAAATGAACAGGACGATGACGACCGTATAACCGCTGTTGACAAAACCGCTCACGGCGGGCACCTCCTTCATCGGTTCACAGGGCCATCATATGCGCCCGCCCGCCCAAACGGCCGGGCGAATGCCCAAATTTCTAGAAGATTGGTGAAAAACCGCGTTTTCTTCAAAAAGATTGGTCCACGAACGCACGGAAGAGCCGTTGATCCATTGGCGAAAGCTCCTTGCTGGAGCGTTTTCTCCGTTACATCACCGACCTTCCAGAAAAACGCCTATTTTTCTTTCGTCCCTGTCTCTCCCCACCAGCCTTTTCGCTTAAAATAGAGGGCGATGAGCATCGCAACAGTTGCCATGAGCAACAAGGCAAACGGGTAGCCGTATCTCCATTTCAGCTCTGGCATAAACGCAAAATTCATGCCGTATACACCGGCGATAAACGTCATCGGCAAAAATATGACGCTCACCAATGTCAATGTCTTCATAATGACATTCATATGATCTGATTTGAGCGACAGTTGCAAATCGAAAATGGCGGACAATGATTCCTTAAACGCGTCGAGCGCGGCGGGCACGCGCGAGAATCGCGACGCCACTTCCTCGATATACGGATTCGTCTCTTGGTTGATATACGGCAAATCAGCGTGGCGGATCATTTTGATCGCTTCTTCCTGCGCCTCGGCGATTTGGCGCAGCTCATGAAGATGTGTTTTCATCCGATAAATCTCGCGCCCGATTTCGTTGGCAAACGGGGTCGCAAACACTTGCCGTTCAAGCGTCTGAATGCGGTCAGCGATCTGATCGATGACTTGCAAAAAACGGATGGCGGCCAAGTCTAAAAAGTGATACAGCACGTACCCAGGATACAGCGCCTGACCGCGATGGTTCAACAAACGTTCTTTCACGTGATCAACAAGCGGATCGTTTTCATCCATATAGCTGATCATATATTGGCTGCCGGCCAGCAAACGAACGTTCACTGTCCGGCCGGACGGACGAACGATAAACAGCGATAAGAAGAAACATCCTTCGTATTCGTCAAACGCGGGAATGTCTGTCCCGTTCATCAGCCGCTGTTGGGCGAGAGGGTGAATGGACAGCGAAGAAAGAAGCTGCTCCAAATCCGGCTTGGCGGCGGCGGTGAAATGAAGCCAACACGACTGGCTGCCTGCCGGCGCATGGCGTTTGTACGTTCCGTCAACCGTCAAACGAAAGTTATGCTCGATCGCCATAGACTGACGTCCTTTCCATGCAAACGATTTTAATTGTATTGTTTGCTGTTTGCCGCAAAACTACTCCCCTCCCGCCGCCAAAAACAAGTCAGCGGCAACGGTTTGGCCGCATCCGCTCGCTGTTGGCGATAAGCAGCTTCTCCCGGCTGCATCCCGCCTGCAAAGCGTCACATCCCGGCAAGTCATTCGCTGTCTATATAGATGCAACGAAAAAGTTTAACATATCCTTGATGGAAAAGTCACTTGTCCATTTTTCGACTGTCGAAGGCAAGCCACAGGCTTGCCTCCGTCACGCCAAGGCGTGACGGAAGACCGAACAACCACCCGCTTCACAGACCCATACATGGGTCTTTAAGCGGCGTTGTTCGGTCGCCCGACAGTCGATCAAATGCTCGGTAAAAGCTACAAATGTTAAAGCTTCAAATTGCATCTATATAGGCGCCTCGCCGCGTCGGCCCGCCAATGCGCCCGAAGCCAGTCAGCGCACCGCTTCCGGTTCCACATGGACGTGCGTCGCCCGAATGTTATGCCGGTTTCGCATCAAACGCTCGACTTCATCAGCGATTTCATGGCTTTTTGCCACCGTCAAATGCGAGTCAACGCGGATCGTCACTTCCAGCACAATGTCGTTGCCTAACATGCGCGCTTTAATGTCAGCGACATCGCGCACGCCGCTCACCGCTGCAATTTCGTCTTTATAAACGGCGAGCTGCTGTTCATCAAAACCGTCGGTGAGCGTATGCGCCGTCTCCATAAACACCTCCCACGCCGTCCTGCCAATCATCGCCCCGATCACAAGCGCCGCCAGCGGATCAAGCCATGGCCACCCAAGCCGCGCGCCGGCGATGCCAATGGCGGCGCCAATGCTCACCAGCGCATCCGATAAATTGTCTTTCGCCACGGCCGCCAGCGCCATGCTGTTCGTCCGCCGCGCCAGCCGACGATTGATGGCATAAACGCCAATCATAACGGCCGCCGAGGCGAGCGCAACCACAGCCGCTAAAACATCAGGAGCCGCTGCCTTTTCTTTGCCGAACAGCGAGCGGACGCCGCTTGTGATCACGTCAATGCCAATGGACATCATCAAAAAAGCAGCCAACAGCGAGGAGATGTTTTCCGCCCGCGAATGTCCGTACGGGTGGTTGCAATCACGTGGTTTTTTCGCGATTTTCATGCCAATATAGACTGCCGAGGAAGCGATAATATCACTCAAATTATTCCAACCGTCCGCTTCCACCGCATCCGAGCCGAACACCCCCCCAGCCAACAGCTTGCCGGCCGAAAGGAGAAGATAGACGAAAATGCTCAGCAATGCGCCCGCCTCGGCTCCTTGTTTTCGATCCACTTTCTTCACCAACCTAGCCATCTCATTTTTGCACGTATCAGTGTACCAGCTTGAAGCCGGTTGGGTCTACAGCAAGAAAATTTCCTCTTTTCATAAGAATAGGGACAAGCAAATTTTTTTGTCTAAAGGCAAAATTGATCGCATTTGCGTATGATAAACCAAGTCGAAACAAAAAAGGAGAGGAACAGATGTCTGCATATTTAGACTGGTTGGCGGACATGGGGATCGATGGCGCTCACCCAGGCGGTTTTGAGTTAACAAAACAAATCTTACGTAAACTTAAGATCGACCGTTCAACATCCGTGCTTGACGTCGGCTGCGGCACCGGACAGACGGCGGCTTATATCGCCGAACAGTACGGGGCCAACGTCACCGCCATCGACATCCACCCGACGATGATCGCCAAGGCGAAACAGCGTTTTGCCGCCAAGGCGGTCTCGGTCCGTTTGCATCGCGCCTCGGTCGAAGCGCTCCCGTTTCCCGCCGGGACGTTTGACCTCGCGCTTTCTGAATCGGTGCTTGCTTTCGTTTCATTGCCAAACGCGCTCGCCGAAATCCGCCGCGTGCTCAAAAACGATGGCCTATTCGTCGGCATTGAAGCGTGTCATGAGCGGCTGACCGCCGCCGAGCAAAAGCAAATCGCCGCCTTTTACGGCTTCCGTCAGCTCATGACATCAGCGGAGTGGAAAGAAGTGCTCGAACAAAGCGGCTTTGGCTGCCGCCAGTTTTCCTACGCGGCTGCAGCCGAAGCGCCAAGCCTTGGGGCACCCATCGTCATCGCCCTTCCGCCGACACCGGAGATGGCAAGCATGTGGCAGATGCACCAACAGTTGACAGCTCAATTCGGCGACCGTCTTGGCTATTGCGTCTTTTGCTGCGAACCATAGCTGGCAAGAAAAACGGCGTCCTCGACGAGGCGCCGTTTTCACACTTTTTTCACTACTTTGAAATATTCTTCAAGCGTCAAGCCGCGCTTTTTGATCACCGCGGCCGCCTTCCGCCCGACATAGCGGAGATGCCACGGCTCATACTTATAGCCGGTCACCGCTTCCTTTCCTTTCGGGTAGCGGATGATGAATCCGTACTCGTGCGCATGAGCGGCTACCCATTGCCCTTCTTTTGTCACCCCGAACGATTCGGTCAGCTGACAGCCGGCCGAGCGGCTGCTGATATCGACCGCCAGCCCTGTCTGATGCTCGCTCTGACCTGGATGAGCGACCGCTTGAACCGCTTTTTCCTTCCCTTTTTGCCGCACTTCTTCAGCAAAAATCACCTGCTGCCGCTCGTATGAACGATAAGCGGACACGGCCACCAGCTCAATGCCATCGCGGCGTGCGGCGGCAAACATCT
This sequence comes from Geobacillus zalihae, assembly GCF_030414215.1. NCBI lineage: Bacteria > Bacillati > Bacillota > Bacilli > Caryophanales > Anoxybacillaceae > Geobacillus > Geobacillus zalihae. The sequence continues at coordinate 1,541,579 of NZ_CP129217.1, read as the reverse complement.
CCTCAAGCGCCGCGGCCGCTTCGGCCCGCATATGCCGCTTTTCCGCGTTCGGGTCAGCACACAAAAACGGCACGCGCGGCACGACCAAGTCCGCCGGCTTATAGCCAGGCGGGAGCGACTGTTCTTTATTGACGAGCACCAAAATGTTGTCAGGGTTTTGAATCACTTTTTGTCCGTTTTGCACCTTGACGATGTTCCAATATTTCGCCTCAAGCTGCAAATCGGGATCGACGGGGCTCTCGCTCGTTTTCCCCTGTTGTTGATGATCGCTTGGGTGCACCGCGCTTTCCGGCGGCTGGCCGGACGGGCCGGCCGCACCGTTGCTGCCGCTCTCCCCTGTTTGGCAGCCGGCGAGCAGCAGGCACACCAACATCGCCGCTTGCCATCGCTGGTTCATGTTCCTTCTCCTTTTCTGTTTTCCCAGGCCCAAGCGCCCGGCAGCCCAATCACGCGCCATTGCGGATCGCCGCTTCAAGCGCCACTTCAATCATCTCGTTAAACGTCATTTGCCGCTCCTCAGCCGTCGTTTCTTCTCCGGTGAGAATATGGTCGCTGACCGTCAGCACCGACAGCGCCCGGCAGCCGAATTTCGCCGCCAGCGTATAGAGCGCCGCCGTTTCCATCTCGACAGCCAATACACCGTAGCGCGCCCACGTTTCCCAATTCGGTTCATCATTGTAAAACATGTCGGCGGTGAACACATTGCCGACTTTTAGCGCCAGCCCTTTTTCCACCCCTACTTCATACGCCGTCCGCAGCAGATGGAAATCGGCGGTTGGCGCATAATCGCGGCCGCGGAAAATGAGCCGGTTCATGTTGGAATCGGTCGACGCGCTCATCGCCAAAATGACGTCGCGGACGCGCACATCCGGCTGAATCGCTCCGCACGTTCCGACGCGGATGAGCGTCTTTACGCCGTAGCTTTGGATCAGTTCGTTCACATAAATCGAAATGGACGGCACGCCCATGCCGGTCCCTTGCACGGAAATGCGCTCCCCTTTATACGTCCCGGTAAATCCGAGCATGCCGCGCACTTCGTTGTAGCATACCGCTCCTTCCAGAAACGTTTCGGCAATGTATTTGGCGCGCAGCGGATCACCCGGCAGCAAAATGCGCTCCGCGATCTCCCCTGCCTTCGCTCCGATATGTACGCTCAATGGGATTCCTCCTTTGGTTTGAACGATTGTTGTCGGGCCATGCCCTCGTCTATCATATCATATGTTTGCGGAAAATGGCAGTCTTCCTTCGAGTAGCCGAGGCGGCGAACGGGCATACTATGTGTGCCTGCCCGAGGAGAAAGGAGGAAAAGACCGATGAAAAAGAAACTCGAACAAGCGGTGGAATACGCCAACAAAACCAATCCATCGTCCAAATCAAACAATCAGCCGTCCACATCGAAAAAGGAAAAGACCAAATTCTAACATCATTCCGAAAGAAGTCTCCCACTTCGAAACGTGAAGGTGCACGAGCACCCGTCCATGTGGGAGATGAATGTTGGCCGGCAATCGCCGTCGGATCGAATCACATGTTGTTCAAACGGGCACCTTCGAAACGAAGGGAAGCGGAAAGGGTCCTTGTGCATTGTCGTTTGGCACATACGCAAATCGCTGAAAGCTCCCCCTGTGCACTCGCGGAGGTGGGTGAGACATTTGCGGGGGAGCCGCTCTCTTACGATGTTTTGGATCGGCGATAATCGCCCCGATGGCGGCGCGCCAAATACCGCTCATTGATATACAGCACCTTTTTGTCTTTGCTGCGCGTATATTTTTTCTCGCGCTCGCGCCGCCTGGCGACAAGCCAACAGGAAAACAAATACAGTGGAAAGACGAGCTGCATCGCGCCGGCAAAGACATACCAAAAACCGTTGATATCGGCCAAATCGCGCAAGTACACGTCGATGCCGCTGAGCCGATAGTACATGTCAGCAACGATGGCAGCGATGATGACGACGTTGACCGCATGGAGAAGGGGCACGCTTCTCCAGCGGAACAAGAGTCGCTCAACTTGCCCTTTGACCCAAAGCAATGCCGCAATCGAGACAACGCACACAAGCAGCGACAGCGCCAGTGCGGCCATCGTTTCGCCCCCTTCCCTCTTTTCTCCTGCGCCCGCCGCATGATGCCGCCTGCAAACATTTTCCGTCGATGAACCGCCGTCAGACCGCATACACTAACGACGACGACGGTTCAAGGAGGGAAAACGATGGGCAAAAAACACCGCAACCGCATTAACGGGCAGAAAAAGAACAACCATATTCCAAAAGAAGCATTGATTGCTGAAGATGAGGCGCATGCCAAAGAATATTCCGCCGCCGGCGGCCGGAAAAACGGTCCGGGCCATCACGACAATCCAGAATCGTGACAAACCGCAGAAACCCTTGTGCGATACAAGGGTTTCTATCGCGGTTCCGACGGCTCGGATTCGTCCCAAGCAAGCGTGACGACTTTTGTATATTCCCCGCGTTCAATTTCCTCTTTTGTCGCTCTTTCATTCAGCTCCTCATCGTCGTCGATGCCCGGGGCCACCATCGGCATGTCGCGCCGCCGTTCGTCATGTTCCATCAAGTCCGCCCCCTTTCCTTTCTTATCCGTTCCCGAAACAAGGGGGCTTTATTCATATTATATCATCTCTAGCTCTTGCTGGCGACTATATTTTCGAATATTCCGTCAACAGATGAGCTGACGTTCCACTTGTTTCCATCCGTCTGGACAAAGGCGATAGTACGTCTGTCCTTTCCGCCCTTCATCGATCAGCACAACGTCCCCAGTCCGCATAAATCGAGCTTGACAGTTTTTCGGCATCAGATCGGCGACATTCAACATCCGATACAACACCGCCAGCACTTCATCATGTCCGGCCGCCGTCACCGTCATGCGGCACACTTGCCGGTAGCCTTTCGTTTCCCCAAAGCGCGGTGTTTGAAAAACGACCGCCTCATATGCACGTTTTGTCATCCACATCCGTTTCCCCCATAAACGAACCATTGTTTTCCTCTCCCTTCTCCCAATAAATCGGCCCTCCGCGTCCCATACTATGGTTGATGTCGAATTCGATCGCGAATCGTCTTCGGAGCCGAGAAAAACGTGTATTGTACTTATTTGGTGATTTGGCGTGTCGATTCCTTCAGCAAACGAGCACTCCTTTTGTCGAAACGATCGCGGTCTTCTGGCAAAAGTCCACAAATGATGCAAAGGAGAGACAGCCTGATGCCGACTCGCCCGTTCGCTTGGCTGCGCCATCCGCTTCAGTATGCCTACCGCTCCTTTTTGTACCGCCATCCGGTCCGCATCGCCGATGACGGCCTGCTTCGCCGGATGGCCGCCCGCACAACTGTCCCGACTGACGGACCGCTCAGCGCGGAAGAAAAGAGCATTGTTGCCGCCATTCGTCGGAAAACGGCGGAACATAACCGCAACAATGTGACGCGCACCGCCGCCTACTTAGCGTTTTTTGAGCGCCATCGGGAAATTCATTGGGCGTTTTTAGCCCATCTCGTCTCGCGCAACGGCGGTTGGAACATGACTGATTTGCGCGGCGGCCTTCTTCCGTTTTTGCTGCCGGAACAAATCATTGCACCCCTTTTTTTGTTTTTGGAGCGCGCCAATGCCCTCATTTTTCATGATGCCTATCCGCAGCTTCTGCTGTACGAAGAAAGCAAACGGAGGGAGACGCCGCTGTTTCATTTGTTGCCGGCGCTAGCGGTGTCTTCGTTTATGAAGCCGATGTGGGAACATTTTTGGGAAACGGGGAATGCCGCGCTTCTTACGGTTGCTCTGATCATCAACGAGCAGCAGTACATCCAGCTTCGCGTCATCGAACATCCGTTTTTCCGCACCCGCGTGCTGTCAAGCTGGCCGTTTATTGTCGAGCAATGGCTCGGGTTCAACGATGTGCTCATCCCATATGCCAAAGGCCGCCGCGTAGCGCTTGCCGGAACGACCGTGCGCGATTTCGCCGACGTCCACCACCGCATCCATATAGGCAAAACGCTGTACAGTCTGCTGCTGTTTGACGCCCGGCTGTTTCGCGGCGCCTGCCGCTTTGCCCGCTGCGTCCCCCACAGCGGCTCACGCGCCGACTTCTGGCCGCAATCGTTCGCTGAAACGCCTGATGGGCGCCGCTTTTACAGCCCCCGCCTTGAGGAAGCTTGGCCGGATCTTGCGCACCCGTTCCACGATCATCGCGATTGGTTCACCGATGAGGCGATCATGCAGACGCTTGAAACGCTCCCGCTTCCGGCCTCGGGCGACATGACCAGCCGCTACGAGCGGCATTTGGCCATGATGAAAACAGCCGCCATCGCGGCGGCCAAATCAACTTCATCATAAAACGACGAGGACTACTCCCCATCGATGTCAATCTCTTCATCGATGATGCATTTTTCAAGCAAATAGTCAAACGTAATATCCGCGAGCTCCTCAAGCTCCTCTTGCGTTGGCACAAAGCCGCGGCGGATGAGTTCTTGGTAAAAAAACTCAGCGATTTCTTCCGTATCGATAATCACTTCAATTTCCTTCACCGCATCTCGCCCCCTTTGTAATGTTGTATGTCGCCGCCTTCCGTTTTATGTCAAAAATCATGTTGTACTATTTTTTCAGTCTCCCCCATACATATGTACCAACAAAACAAAAAACACGGAGGCGGACAAAATGGACAAATTCACTGCGATCGATAAAATGATGGAAACAGTTGTCAATGGATTGGGCGCGATCGTCATTTTCGCCGGCATTCCTTATTTTCTTTTTATTCTTTATCAATTTCTATCCTGGTGATCGGCGATTGTCCGCAAACGTTTTACAACTGTTTCCATCATCCGTTGGTACTGTTCATCGCCGAACCATTCATATAACGCTTTATAATCGTTGTACATGTCAAGGAGCTCGTCGACCGACGGCCCTTTCTCTCCGTTGTCGGCCGGCGGCAATAGAAGCGACGCTTTCACCGGCGCGGCGATGACAATATCTTGCACGAGCGTAATAGACGTCTCCTCTCCGTCGGCAAGCGGAATGATGTCTTCCAGATGGACTTCAATCTCCCAACCATCCATCAGCCGTTTCAATTCGTAAATCGTCTCTTCCCATCCTTCCCCGTAGTAGCGGTAAATTTCTGTCCGCACCCCAACAATTTTGAACAAATGGCCGCCATAATCGCGGACGCGGACAATTTCGCCAAGAAAAAACGGCAACTCAATTTCAATCTCTTCCGCGATCCATAAATCACCCGCAAACTCAGACAATAAAATGAGCGCTTGCTCGGCAAACAAGCTATGGCCATGGTTGATTTCGTATAAAAACACACCGTCAATCTGCTGAATATCGGTGATCGTTCCGACCGTTCCGTACAATGTATTGACGACGATGTCGCCGACGGAAAATTTCGGGCGTTTCGGCGCGCTCATTGGCCTCTCCCCCCTTTTGGAACAAATGGTTAGTATAGTATATGCATGCCAAGAAGGGTGGACACCTGCAACCGCGCGGAAAAAAGCTATTTGAAAGCGCTCCCAATTTATGAAATGGGAACGCTCCCTTAGTTATGCTTCATGCAAAAATTGCTCCCATAGCTCATCAAACACAACCATACTTTCCAAATAGTCACCGTTAAGCTCCAAATAGCCGCTCAGTTCTTCGTAGTCCGTCGACCCTTTTGGAAAGCTGTGGTCTTCATACGCTCCGTTCGCAAACCGGACGACCGGATCTTCCTGGTGTCCATGGCGGAAGCGCAGCAAGTAACGGTAGAATGACTTTGCCATGTCCCCCATCCTCTTCCTTTCCTTTTGTTGCTATTATAATGAGCTTTTGGCTGTTTGTGAAGCCTTTTTTCGCCGCTTGTATTCCCATCGTACGCGTCGGGTTGGCTTTTCATGCCAAAAAAGCGCGTCAAACGGCGCAATAGGGGTTCAATCCGCTTTTCACGTCAGAGCATAGGCAGGCCAAGTCCACCGTCTTATCATGCGCTCCGCTTCTCGCCAAGGCTTGCGATGCGCCATCGTGGCGTCCCATCTGAAACCGCATGGCGCCTCCCATGCCTCCCGCTTCGCTAGGTCTTGTCCTCGGTGAGCGCACATACAAAAAGCCGCCATCTTCCGGCGGCATCGTTCATGATACGACTCCGGCTTGCGGAGCCGGGGCAAATTCGATTTCAAACCCAAGATCCTCAAGCATTTGATAATCGGCTGACTTTTCTTGCCCGGCGGTCGTCAAATAGTCGCCGACAAAAATCGAGTTGGCGGCATACAGGCCAAGCGGCTGAAGTGAGCGCAAATTCACTTCTCGCCCGCCGGCGATGCGGATTTCTTTGGTTGGATTCATATAGCGAAAAAGGGCCAGCACCTTCAAACAGTAACGCGGGTTTAATTCGTTCGTGCCAGCCAGCGGCGTGCCGTCGATCGCATGCAAAAAGTTGACTGGAATGGAATCGGCGTCAAGCGCCCGCAAACTGCGCGCCATATCGACGACATCCCGCTTCGTTTCTTTCATGCCGATGATGACGCCGGAACAAGGCGAAAGACCAGCTTCTTTCACCGTTTCCACCGTCCGCACCCGATCGTCGTATGTATGGGACGTCGTAATGTTCGGATGGTGCTGCTTCGATGTGTTGATGTTATGATTGTAGCGATCCACCCCCGCCTCTTTCAGCCGCGCCGCCTGCTCCGGCTTTAAGATCCCAAGGCAGGCGCACACTTTCAGCCCGAACCGCTCTTTAATTTCCTTGACCGCGGACACAACGGTGTCGATCTCTTTATCGCTCGGCCCCCGGCCGCTGGCGACGATGCAGTACGTCCCAATGCGCAAACGGTGTGCTTCTTCCGCGCCGCGCAACAACGTCTCTTTGTCGACCATTTTATACGTTTTCACCGGCGCCGTCGATACGGCGGACTGCGAACAGTAGCCGCAGTTTTCCGGACAGAGGCCGGATTTGGCGTTGATGATCATGTTCAGCTTCACTTTGTTTCCATAATAGGCGGAGCGAATCCGGTACGCCCCTTGCAGCAAAAGGAGCAACTCCTCATCCGGACAATCCAATATCGCCAATGCTTCCTCATCGGTCAGCTCGTGGCCTCCCAACACTTGCTCGGCCAACACCAGCCAGTTTGCCATCTCTCCTCTCCCCTTTCCATATCATTACATTTATCGTAACGGACCAGCCGCATATTTGTCAACTATATTTTCATTTCAGTTTACTTTTTAATCCGTCCCTAGGCAGACAGCAAAAAAACAGGCCCCCGTTTGAAGGGGCCTGCCCTCGGTTCCTCACCTAATGCGTCAATTTCTCGACGATGTCGCGGGCGATCCAGACGCCGCAGGCGCTCGCCTGCGCAAGGCCGCGCGTAATGCCGGCGCCGTCGCCGCCGACATACAGCCCGGCGATTTCGGTTTCAAAGCGGTCGTTCAGTTTCGGACGCGCCGAATAAAACTTCGCTTCCACCCCATAAAAGAGCGTATGCTCAGAGGCAAGCCCCGGAGTAACATGGTTGAGCGCTTCCGTCATTTCGATCAAGCTTTTCATCGTGTTGTACGGCAAAACGAGGCCTAAATCGCCCGGCACCGCTTCTTTTAGCGTCGGTTCGATGAACCCTTCTTTGATTCGCTTTTCCGTCGATCGCCGTCCTTTTAAAATGTCGCCGTATTTTTGCACGATGATGCCGCCGTTCGACAAGGCGTTCGCCAGCCGGGAAATTTCATGGGCGTATTCGTTCGGCTTGTCAAACGGATCGGAAAACTTATGTGAAACAAGAAGGGCAAAGTTCGTGTTGTTGCTGCCGAGCTTTGGATCTTTGTACGCATGGCCGTTGGCGAGCATGATGCCGGAATGGTTTTCGACGACGACATGTCCGGACGGGTTGCTGCAAAACGTGCGCACTTGCGTCCCAACCGACGTGTTGAAAATGAATTTCCCTTCATACAGATGTTCGTTAATTTCTTGCATGACGATGTTCGATGTTTCCACGCGCACTCCGATGTCAACCTGATTGTTGATCATCCGCAAACGGCGCTTGCGCAAGATTTTGCTCAGCCAAACCGAGCCATCGCGCCCCGGAGCGATGACGACTTTTTCCGCTGTCAACGTTTCGCCGTTTTTCAGCACAACGCCTTTCACTCGATGGCCGCTCTCCGTCCGCTCGGTCACGATATCATCCACTTCCGTTGTAAAGCGCATCGCAATCCGCTCGCGCAAATATTCAAAAATGCTTTTCAAAATTTCCAAATTTTGCTCTGTACCCAAATGGCGGACGTACGCGCGCAATAGCTTCAGCCCGGCCGCATAGGCGCGCCGCTCGATCTCTTTCACTTTATCCGTCATCGGGTCGGTGATCGATGTCGTCGCTCCGTGCTTCAAGTTGATCTCATCGACATAGCGGATGAGCTCAAGTACGGTCGAAGCCGGCAAATAGTCGGTCATCCAGCCGCCGAATTCGCTCGTGATATTGAATTTGCCGTCCGAATACGCCCCCGCTCCGCCGAATCCATTCGTGATCGAACAGGCCGGCACGCAGCCGGCATAGTCTTTTTTGCCGGCCGGCGGCGGACACTTTTCAATTTTTTTTTGCAAAATCGGACAATTGCGTTTATAGATATCGTGCCCTTTATCGATTAAGAGCACGTTCGCTCCAGGGAGTTTGAGCGTCAGTTCGTAGCAAGTGAAAATGCCGGCCGGCCCGGCGCCGACCACGATCACATCGTAATGATTGTTCATGATCCATCCCCCATTTCCCATGTTCCATTCGAAAGTATACGGAACATTTGGCAGTTCGTCAAGAAAAACACGAACTTTCTTGCCGAATATAACGAAAAACGTTCGATATAATAGAGAGTTGTATAAAGCCAAAAAAATTGGTATGGTGGTAGAGAATGAATAGCGGGGAGGGAAAGGGATGCGTTTTTTCGTGAAACATTTTCTAAACGGCATGCTGACGATCGTGCCAATTTTACTCGCCGTCTATGTGTGCTACAAAGTGTTCACCGTTTTGGATGGGCTGCTTGGCCAATACGTCCGTCCGTATTTGGATGGCCGCTACATTCCCGGCCTAGGCCTATTGGCGACTGTCGCGCTGATTACCGTCTGCGGTTGGCTGTCGACGCAATACGTAAGCGGCCGCCTCATTCGACTGATCGACCGGTTGCTTGAAAGCATTCCCTTGATGAAAACGGTTTATTCCGTCACCAAAGATACAATCGCTTCCTTCGTCGGGGAAAAACGATCGTTTTCGCAAGTTGTGCTCGTTACAATGCCAGAAAGCGGCTGGAAATGCCTCGGCTTCATGTCGATGGAAGATGTCGGCGCTTGGCACGATCCTCTCGCCGACTACGTCGCCGTCTATATCCCGCAGGCGTTTCAAGTCGCCGGGTTCACCCTGCTCGTCCCGAAAGAGCAAGTGGAAGTCGTCGACATCTCGCCGGAAGAGGCGATGAAATTCATCCTCTCCGGCGGTGTGGCCGTCCGAAAGCAAAAGCGGCTGCCCCAATGACAGGGCAGCCGTTCGCATGGCCATCCAAAACGCGCGTGGCCGTCAAAAGTATCGCTTTTTCCAAAAGATGTACGCCGTCACCGCTGACAGTGAACCGGCGAGCGCCATCGCGATCAAAAAGGCGTACGGAGAGTGTTGGTACGGAATCGGTACGTTCATGCCGTAGAAACTCGCCACCATCGTCGGCAGCGAAATGACGATCGTAATAGCCGTCAAAAACTTCATCACAATGTTTAAGTTGTTTGAGATGACCGAAGCGAACGCGTCCATCATGCCGCTTAAAATGCTGCTGTATACTTCGGCCATTTCAATCGCCTGCTTGTTTTCAATAATGACGTCCTGCAGCAAATCCTGGTCATCTTCGTACATGCGCAAATAATTGAGGCGCATGAGCCGCTCCATGACGATGTTGTTCGCCTTCAGCGACGTCATGAAATACACTAAGCTTTTTTCCATGCTGAGAAGCGAAAACAGCTCCTTGTTTTTCATCGATTGGTGCAATTCTTTTTCGATTTCGCTCGTCCGCCGATTGATTTGCTTCAAGTAGCGCAAATAATACGTTGAAATCATGTACAGCATTTGCAACGCAAACCGCGTCTTCATAAACGTGTAAAAGTTTTTGATTTTGTTTTTGGAGAATTCTTCGAAAATCGGATTCTCCTGCAAGCAAACCGTAATAAAACACGTGTTCGTAATGATCATGCCGATCGGAATCGTCTCGTAAATCGGGCCGTCCACTTCATCATGGGCGACAATCGGAATGTCGACGATAATGAGCACATGGTTGTCTTCCTTTTCGACGCGCGACCGCTCCTCGTCATCCAACGCGTCTTTGATCGAATCGATCGGAATGTCCAAATGGTGGGCGATGTAGCGAATTTCGTCTTCCGTCGGGGCAACGAGATTGATCCAGCAGCCATTTTCAATATGATCGATTTCGCGCATTTTGCCGCTGGCATCGGACAAATACATTTTCATCATCTGGCATCCTTCCTCCTTTTCACGCGAGGAAGGCGGCGCCTCTTCCTTTCCGTCCGGAGCCCGTTTTCGTATGATGAGCAGCCGGCAAGAAAAGGAACAGGCCGCGTTCCCCGCTATATTCCGGTTCCGGTTCGTTCGGGCTTGAACTACTCATATACGAAAACGCCACTCCTTTCGAAAAAGATATCCCTCAAGTAATGATAGCGCGGACCGGCCCGTTTGTATAGTAGGTGCCATAAAAAAAAGCAGCCTACTGGCTACTTTATTCACAAAACAGCGCGATGTTCAACCATCGCCCGTTCGATTCGGCTTTTTTATTCGCTCGATGGCGTCGTGTTGAAAAAATCAGGCGCTTGTTTGCCCGTTTGCCGGCTGTCCGAGCGGCGCGGATGCTTTTCATTGCTTTTCCCCATCAGTCCGTCGGATTCGTAGCTGAGCGGAAACGTCCGCTTTTTGCCCACCGCCCTCACCCCCTTCGCTTTTACTGTTTGCCGCCAGCCAGCGTTTTACTCCAACCGATGAAAACAAGGACACCGCCACTTTATGGAAAGCGTTTTATCCTAAAATTGTCAGCTAATGTTCACACAATCGTTTTACCGGCGCCGTCCATTCACTTATAATAAACAAGTGAGGAGGGGAAGCCATGAACATCATGATTACAAAAAAAGCGTTTGATTGGTACAAGCGGGAGCTCGGGCTGAAGCCGGGCGATGCGATCCGCTTTTTTGCCCGCTACGGCGGGTGCAGCACCGTGCAAAAAGGGTTTTCGCTTGGCATGGCCAAAGACGAACTGGTCGACAAGCCGGCGGCGCAGACGACGGTTGACGGCGTGACGTTTTTTGTCGAAGACAGCGACCAATGGTATTTTGACGGCCGCGATTTGACGGTTGATTTGGACGAAAAAAGCGGCGAACCGGTGTTTTTGCTCCATTAACCAGCGAAAAAAGCTAGCCGTGACGCTAGCTTTTTCGAATAATGGCGATCGTGCAGCGGGAGATGCAGACGAGCTCCCCTTGTTCGTCCGTAATGCGCACATCCCACACCATCGTCGTCCGGCCGCGGTGCAACACCGTCCCTGTCGCCGTCACCGTCCCGCGGCGAACGGCGCGGACGTGATTGGCGTTGATTTCCAATCCAACGACGTTTTCCGTGTTGGGGTCCACAAGCGCGTACGCGCCGATGCTGGCGACCGTCTCCGCTAAGGCGACTGAGGCGCCGCCATGCAGCAGCCCAGCCGGCTGGTGCGTGCGATGGTCGACCGGCATCGTCGCGACGACGCGGCCTTCGCCAATCTCAACAATTTCGATGCCGAGCGTATCGATCAACGTATGTTTCGACATTTCCTTCACAACGGCCAAATCGATCATCATTCCTTCTTCCCCCGTTTCGTGAATCGTTCCAGTTCAAACAGCCGTCCTTCCTGCTGCAAAATGCGCGTTTGCGTCTCACCGAGCAAATCGAAATGCGGAAACTCACTGCGCCGGTCGATCCACTCTTCCTTCAGCCCGTACTGCCGCCCCCAAGCGGCGAGTTTTTCGACATCGGCGCAGCCGACTTTCGTCACTGTCGTGCAATGCGGAAACCGTTCGTCGTACCAATAGTGGGTCAAAAAGGCGATTTCACCGCGCTTCACTTTCTCTTTCCATGCCGCGAGCTCATGTCGGCGGATGCCAAACGCCATCGCACCGCTCCCCTTTACCGCTTCGCCCGCTCATATGCTTCATGCCAGTCAGGAAAATATTTGCGGATCACGATCGGCCGAAACGTATCGCGCTTGACGCAAACGTGCTGCGACTTTCCGGTCACCGCCACCTCGCCGTCCGGGGCGAGAATCTCGTAGCCGTATGTCACGCGGATGCCGTCATAGGCGTCAATCCATGTGCGGACAGTCGCGGTTTCCCCATAACGAAGCGGCTTTTTGTACGACACTTGCAAATCGACAACAGGCGAAATGATGCCTTCTTTCTCCATGTCAGCATAATGAAAGCCAAGCTGTTTGATCAATTCCGTGCGCCCGACTTCCATCCAAACTAAATAGTTCGCGTGGTAGACGACGCCCATTTGGTCTGTTTCCGCATAACGCACTTCAATTTGTTTTTCTGCCACTTTCACGTTCGTTCTCCCTCCATTTTTTACCGGGCCTCCTCTTCTATGTTACCATTCGCCCGTCGGCTCGCTCAAGCGGTAGACAAAAAAACGAAGCCGCCCCCCGCATGAGGGCTGCTTCGTTTACTGGTAGCCGTGCTCCCGTGCAGCGGCTTCGTCTTTAATTTCCGCGCGCATGGCCGCGATCGCTTCTTCGCGGCGGCGGTTTTTCGCCCGGATCTTCTCCTGCTCCTCCGGCGACGCAAACTGCATCGTTTCTTCGGCTTTTTCTATGTTCTCAATGGTGTTTTGCACCATTTCTTGCAGCTTTTCCACATTGTCGCTGCGGTCATCCGGTTTCGGACGCGGCATGAATGCTTCCTCCTTTGCGCGAGTTTCCGGCTATTCGCCCTTCGTTTGGATGACTTGGGCGTGCTGGCCGGACTGGTCTTGCATTTGTTTGCCCTTGTTTCCTCCTGCGGCGCGAGGCTGTGTGCCGATATGGTTCGGCACGAAATGCTTGCGGCTTCCTTTCGGATTGCTCATTGTCTTCGCCTCCTCGCCATCTAGTCTGTCCGCCCGGAGGACCGCTATGCATGGGTCATTCTGCTTTTTTGAGCATCCGCTCTTCCAGCTTTTTCTCGATTTTTTCGAGCGCTTCCCGATCGTTCAACAATTGCCGTTTGTTCTCGCTGATCAGTTCTTGGAGAGTCATTTTGCGGGATCGTCTCATCGCTTCAACCTCCCCTCACTTTTATTGTAATCTTATTCATGCCCAAAAAAGATAAAAATTATGACAACTTTTCGAAAAATAATGAACCATGAAAAAAAGCGCCTTCCGTCAAAACTGTTCGGTCAACGAAAGAGCGCTGTCTTCTTTTCGAGTTGCGCGGCGGTCACCGGGCCGATGATTTTTTGCCGGATGACGCCGTTTGGGTCGATGATATACGTCGTCGGAATCGTCTGGATTCGGTATCGGTGAAGCGCCTCGCCGCGCACATCCAAGGCGACGGGCAACGTCAGTTTTTTGTCTTTCGCAAATCGCTCCGCATTATCGAGCGTATCTTGCGTCGTCAAATGGACGGCAAGCAACATGACTTCGCGGCCATGCCGCTCGTAAAACTTGGCAAGCTCCGGCATTTCCTTTTTGCACGGCGGGCACCACGACGTCCAAAAGTTGAGGACGACCGCTTTGCCGCGCAAATCAGACAGCCGGACGGCTTTGCCGCCAAGCGTCGGCAGCGTCAAATCAGGGGCCGTCTGGCCGATGCCCGGGCCGCTTTCTATTTCGTCTGTTTCCTGTTCGTTCCCGGCAGCCATCGCATTCCAAAGACCATAGCCGGCAACGGCCAAAAACAATAGGACGACGAACCATTTCCGCACGCATTTCCCTCCCTGCCGGCCGGCGCCCTTTCTTCCATCCAGCGCCCTCCGCCGCTCTGCCCATCATTATAGCACATACGTTTGTGTTTGCCAACGTTGACGTCTAAGGACGAAAAAACGAGGGGCGAGCCCTCGTCATTAACGGATGTTTTTATGGTCGTTTTTCAGTTTCTCGGCTTCCACCTCGGCGTACGAAGCAAACTCGCTCGTCCATTCATTGAAGCCGTTTTTCTTTTTGGCGTTGTTGTTTCGTTGGGCATTGGCATTGCCAAGCTTTGTCCGGCCCATGCGTCTCCTCCTCTGCTTCCGTCGGTTCACCTATAGTATCCGCCGGCGGCCAAAAAACTATGCATACAGCGGCTTCAACCGACGGCCGAAACAATGGAAGAAAAGCGAAACAAACACTAGGTGAAAATCGTTGAAAATCAACAACGCTTCGACCTCATGCGGACCGAAAAAAGAAAACGAAAAGGAAACAACGGTTCCATCCGACAACACTGAGGCGTCGAATGATGTTTCAGCCCGAATCGGAGAAAACTAAGCATCGGATGACGGGTCACCCGTTTCAATCGGGTTGTCCGGATAGGAAATCCAGTCGCTGAAACTGCCGACGTACAGCCGAACGTTGTGATAACCAGCTTCGTGGAGCGCCAACACGTTCGGGCAGGCGGTGACGCCGGAACCACAGTAAACGATCAACGGCTGCCCACGGTCAAAATCGGCAAACCGAGCCGCCTGCTCGACAGCGCTTTTCCAGTAGCCGCCTTCCGTCATTCCGTCTTTCCAAAACCGGTGCACCGCTCCTGGGATGCGGCCGGCTCGGCGGTCGATCGGTTCTTCCAGGCCGGCATATCGCTTCCATTCACGCGAATCAATGAGCACAGCCGAGCGATCGCGGACGGCGGCGCGCACATCCTCAACCGTCGCCAGCCATGACCGATCCGGACGCGGCCGAAACGGGCGGGACGCCACAGCAGGGACGACGTTCGTCACCGGATGCCCTTTCTTCTTCCATTCACGATAATTGCCGTCCAATACGTATGCGTGGGCATGGCCGAAATAGCGAAGCAACCACCAGCAACGCGCCGCCATCGCCCCGTCTTGGTCGTCGTAAGCGACAACGGTCACCGTTTCATCGATGCCGACCCGGCCAAACACGTCCGCCGCTTGCTCGGCCGACGGAAGCGGGTGGCGGCCGCCGTGCTCTCCGACTGGGCCCGACAAGTCGCGTTCCAAGTCCATATACACGGCACCGGGAATATGATCTTCCTGGTAAACGGCCGCTCCTTTCGCAGGATCGCCAAGCCAAAACCGACAATCAAGAATGCGCGTGTTTTCGTCGTGCAAATGGCGAAGGAGCCATTCATGGGAAACAAGCGACGCCATATGTCCTCCCCCTTTTTGTTTTTGCTGACGCCAAACGTTGTTTCTTGATCGGAACGGAAAGCAGCCAATCATCAACAGGACGCCGGCGGCGCCGACACGCTCAGCCAGCGCTCGCCATCGTCACGACCGCTCTTTCCCTTCAAGCCGGCTCACGTACTCGCGCACCATCTCCGGCGTCACGCACCGGCGCGCCGGCACGAGGCCGCTTTTGGCCAGTTCGTTCATCCGCTTCGTCACTTCATTGATCCCATCAACCGTAAACGGCTCGCCGCGGCGGCACCGCTCGACCGCTTCGTCGATGAGCCGCTCGCGCTCGGCGTCGAGCATAGCAAATTGCTTCAAGATGGTATGCTGTTTTTGCACATGGGCAGTGATCGCGTGATGCACTTCGCTCAATGGTCCTCGTCCTTTCCTGCTTCTTTTTCCATCAAACGCCGGACGTTCGGTTTCGGCGTCCAACAGTTGAACCGATAGTTCGGTTTCGTCGCATAGCCGAGCCGGCGGCAATACGTGTACAGCCCGTCGGCTCGCTTTTCTATACGGTAGTGGATGCATGTAGCGCAAGCGTGAAACCGGTTCATCAACGCGCCTCCCCGCCGCGGCCCGAAAGAAGGCCGCGAAGCGCCGCTTCGATGCGGGCGAGCGCCTCATGATCCGCCGTTGCGGAGAGCACGGCAAGCAAGCCCTCCATATAGCTGTCGACTTGTTCCGCGAGAGCGGCCGAAAGTGCGGCGACGGCAGCCTTGTATTGTTCTGCGTACGTCGCCACAAGCCGCTCTTTTTGCTCAGCCAAATAGGCGTCGATCGGCTCGACAAGCGCTGCCTCAATTTCCTCTTTCATCCGCCGCTTTTCGTCGCGCTCAAAAAATGATTTGGCGTTTTTATACAGCGAAAGCGCCTTGGTAAACCGCACCCGGTCTACATCCCCAAGGGCGTTGGCAAACTCCGGCGCCGAAAAGGCAAACGGCTCAGGCGGCGTGAGCGCGAGCGCATCATCGAAACGACGAAGCTCATGGAATAGGCGCGAGAACTGCTCGGCCAGCTGTTTGTGCAAAAACGACTCAACACGCAAGCTCGTCGCCCGCAACTCTTGGGCCAAATCAAAGCCAACCGATGCGAGCAACTCGTCGAGGCAACGCTCAAGCGCCCGACGCGCCGGGCCTTGGTCGTCGCGGAGCACCGCCGGGTTGAACGCCTCCTTAAACACATCGTTGAGGCGGAAAAAGACGCGCTGCTTGACGTAATAGAGCAATTCGTCGACTTCTTGGCGAAGCGCCTGCCGGCCGTAGGCATCATCAATGCCAGCAAGCACGGCGTGCATCTTCGTTTTCACCGCCTCAAGCGCCTGCCGTTTCCCCGCTTTTTCCGCTTCGCTTTGCCCGGCGGCGCGCGCGAATTCCTCTGCCGTCCGCCGCGCCCGCTCAAGCTCGGCATATGCGCTCTCGACGGCAACTTCCGCCAGTTCTTCCGTTAAGAAGCGGAAGAAGTCGGTTTCAAAGGCAGACAAGCCGGAGTCCGCCAAGACGCCGCGCGGACCGGGCTCGGCCCCCGTTTTTTCCGCCAGCGCCAAGCGGCTTGAGAGCGCATAAAGGCGCGGAAAGCGGATGCCAAAGCGCGCCAGCTCTCCGTTCATATAGGAAATGACGGCCTCAAGCTCCTCTTTCGACTGGGCCAAATCAGCCGCATTGATGACGAAAAACATTTTATCAAGCGCAAACGTGTCTTTCACGCGCCCAAGCTGAAGCAAAAACTCGCGGTCTGCTTTCGAGAACGCATGGTTATAATACGTCACAAACAACAACGCATCAGCATGCTTCATGTAATGAAACGCCACTCCCGTATGGCGGGCGTTAAGTGAATCCACCCCCGGAGTATCCACAAGCGTCACCCCTTGGCGGGTGAGCGGACAGTCGGCGTACAACACGACCTCATCTAAGAAACATGACACCGCTTCGTCAGCGACATACGTCTCGAGTTCTTCCCAACCGATGGAGACGATCTCCCCGAATCGACCGTTCATCCGCTCATAGCCGGCCGCGGCAGCTGCCAAAAAAGCCACATGCGGCTTTTGCGCCGGATGTTCGGCTCCCGATTCGGCCAGGCGGGCGCAAAGGCGGAGCGCTTCATCCCATGTATCCGCCTCATGGCCGCACTGCCGAAGCGACGATTGCACATCCGCCCAAATTTTCGGTTCGCTTTTCACCTTGACCACCGCCGTGCCGTGCGGATGCTTGTGATCAGGCGGGGCGATTTTGCTGATGGCGGCGGTTGTCGGGTTGGGCGACGATGGCAGAAGCGGGGCGCCGAGCAAGGCGTTCGCCAGCGACGATTTGCCGGCGCTGAAGGCGCCAAACAAGGCGACGGTAAACGATCGCTCGCGAAGCCGACGCGCCTTGTCGCGCAACGGTCCAGCGAAGCGGCCAAGCATTTCGGACCGTTCAAGCCAAGCCGCCGCCTCCTCAAGCCGATCGGCCGCCTCTTCGCTCCGCTGTTTTCCGCCGCTTGAAAGCGTCCGAGCTTCGTCCGCTCTTTCGCTCACTCCGAGGCCGGCCGCTTCCTGACCGAGCGCTTGCTCTTTGACGGAAAGACGGCTTGTTTCCGCTGGCTTGGATGCTGCTTGCGGTTTTGCCGCCTCGGCATGACGCGCTTTCCGGAAGACCGGCGGCGCCGTCAACGCGGCGAGACGGTTTTCATCAAGCGATGCAGACTCGCATGGAGCAGCGATCAGCTGCTCGAACGCACGCCGGCGCTCGTCCCGCTCGGCTCTGAGGCGGGCGAGGCGGGCGGCGAGCTCCACTTTTTCGCGCGCCGCCGAAAGCTGTCCGTTCAATGTTTCTGTTTGGGCGGCCGCCCGTTTGGCGATTTGTTCCTTCAGTTCGGCAAACAAGGCGAGCGCCGAGTCGCGGTAGCGTTTTTTCAGCGCCGCCGCCACCTCATCCGTATAATTTAATAGCGCGGCGCCGCTTGATTCCGCCCCTTGTTTGACGAGGCCGGCAAGCATCGTCTCATCCCACTCCGCCGTCCATTGCTGGCACTCGCTGAACCAATCGTCATCAGCATGCCATTCTTTCCCAAACTGAACAAGGAGCTGGCGGACGTGCCATTCGATTTGCGCCGCCGCTTGCGCTTTGACGCTTTCATAAAACGCCTCAAGCCGCCGCTTGCGCTCTTGCTCCGTTTTTGTCTTCGCGAACAACAAGCCCACTTTGAAATTCGGTTGCATCGCCTGCAAGTACGCCTCAGCCCGCTCCCTCGTCTCAAACGGCATCACGTACGCGTTTTGCAGCACGCGCTCAAGCTCCGAACGGAACGCCTCCTCCGCCCGCGACGGCGCTGTTTGCCAATCGGCAAGCTCCGCCTCAAGGCGATCGAGCTCCGCGATGGCAGCCGCCTCGTCATCGGCGCCGCCAAGCGCCTCGAGGCGCGCCTCAATCTTTTGCTCAAGCGGCTCGTGCCGCGCGCGGAGATGCTCAAGATGGCCGTCGGCGATCCGTTTTAACGCCGACTCGGCGCCGCGGACGAGCCATTCCTCCTTGTCGGCAAACAACCGGCGCAAACAAGCGACAAGCTCATGCCATTCGTTGTGCGGATGTGACGGGTCTTTCAGCGACAAGAAAAACAAACGGGCCGCCTCAACCCCCCAACGCCGGAACGCCTCGGCGGCCGAGGCGCGAAATTCAGCGAACGGCAGCTCGTCGTCGCGATGTTTATCGATTTGGTTGATGATCAAATAAACGGTCTTTCCTTCATCTGTTAATTGTTTTGTAAATTGGAAGTTTAATTCCGCCTGCACATGGTTATAATCCATGACGTAAAAGACGACATCCGCCAAATGAAGCGCTGACTCCGTCGCCAGCCGGTGGGCGTCATCGGTCGAATCGATGCCCGGCGTATCGAGGATCGCAACCCCCGGCGGGATGGCGTCCGTCGTTCGGCTGATTTCAATCCATTCGATCGTCTCCCCGTCCCGGCATTGGGCGCGAATCAAGTCCGGGTCGTACGGCGGTTCATACTCGACCGGCTCATCGCGGTGGAAAAAGACGCGCACATAGTCCGGACCGGCTTTCACTTTGACGAGATTGGCGCTCGTCGGAATCGGGCTGGACGGCAGCATCGGCTCGCCGAGCAACGCGTTGATCAAACTCGATTTGCCGGCGGAAAAATGGCCGCAAAATGCGACAATGAGCTCACCGGATGCCGCTTTTTCGATGAGCTGCTTCACTTTGTCCGCATGCTCCTGGTCATCCGCGGACTGAAGCTGATCGTGCATGTCGATCATTTTCGAAAGCCACAGCCGCAATGACGGCCGCTCAATCGCAATATGCCCCATGACCAAAACCCCTTTGTTTCCGTCAATGTCATTTACATTCATTTTACTGCATTTCGCCCCGTTTCCCAATAGAAAAAAAAGAAAAATCCCGCCGTAACCCGACAGGATGACATAGAGAAAGAGGCAACGCCCTGCCGCCGCCCGCAGGCGAACGGCGAACAGATGCCATCATAGACGGCTCAAGGGCTGTTTTTCATTTGTCCGCTGCTTTCAGCTTGCCGCATCTTGCGGATGGCAACCTCCCCCCTTAACCGGGGCAAAAAACGCGGCCGCTCCCGAAACGCCTCCCGGTAGTCGGTGAGCGCCGCCAGCGCTCTTTCCTCAACCGCGATGCGAATCGACAGCAAAAATGCGTTCAAAAGCGAAAAGACAAGCGCGGTGATCGGCGCTTGAAACAAAAGCGGCAACAGCGCGATCTCTAAGGCGACAACCACATAGTTCGGGTGGCGAAGCCATCGGTACGGCCCTTTTTTCACTACTTGGCCGTTTGGCACGATCAAAATTTTCGTATTCCAAAAACGGCCGAGCGACCCAATTGTCCATACGCGCAGCCCTTGCACGACAAGAAAAAGCGGAAACAAAAGCGGCCAGCGGCGCGACGGGCGCGCGCCTTTTCGAAGCGCCTCAACAGCCAACGACAAAAAGAAACCGACATGCATCAATACGATCAACGGGTAATGGCGAGCGCCGAACTCCCGCGCCCCGAGCGCTTTCACATACTGTTCGTTCCGTTTTGCAAGCCGAAGCTCAATGACGCGCATGCCGGCAACCGCCAAAAACACGAACCAAAACCGCACGATCATCCCCCCCATTGAAGCAGCACCATTTCCGCACTAAAGCCCGGGCCGAGAGCGATAAGCAGGCCGTGCCCGGGCGAAAGCGGCTGCCGCATCATCTGTTCGAGCACAAAATACACGGTGGCCGACGACATGTTGCCGTAGCGGGCGAGCACGTCTCTAGCGGCTTTTGTCTGTTCCGGACCGAATCCGAACGCCTCCTCGTACGCTTCAATGACTTTCCTCCCGCCCGGGTGGGCGATGAAATAATGAAGATCCCCAAGTCCTAACCCATGTTCCTGCAAAAACGACTCGACTTGCGGGCGCAGCCAAGAGCGAACAATCGCCGGAATGTCTTTTGAAAAGATGACAAACAAACCTTCGTCACGAACATCCCAGCCCATCACGTCTTCCGAGCCGGGCATGAGCACCGAGCGGGCGGCGATGACACGCGGCGCGCCAGCTGTCGGCACCGCTCCGTCGCCGGCCACAAGCAAGCACGCCACGCCGTCGGAAAAAAGCGACGTACCGATCACATTGCTTTTGGACCAATCATTGAGTTGAAACGTCAAACTGCAAAACTCAACGGCGATCACAAGCGCCTTGGCATTCGGAAACGCCCGGCAATAGTCGGCTGCCCGGGCGAGCCCAGCCGCCCCTCCCGCACAACCGAGCCCCCAAATCGGCACTCTTACGGCATGAGGGGAGAACGGCAATACGTTCATCAGCCGCGCCTCGATGCTCGGCGTCGACAGCCCTGTCGTTGAGATGTAAAACAGCGCATCGATCTCCTCATGCAAAACAGGGCCGGACGAAGCCTTGCGCAAACAGTCATTGACCGCCTCTCGGCTGTAGCGGACGGCACGGTCGATGTACACCCGATTTTTTTCACCGAAACCGCGCGGCGCGCTGTACCAGGCAAGCGGTTGGACAAACGTGCGCGTATGAATGCCGCTGTTGTCAAACGCCTGCAGCAGCCGCTCCGCACGCGCCATTCGACCGGCGAACAGCCTGGCGACATGCTGCTTCACCTCGTTTTGGGAGGCTGTATACGGCATCCTTGCTGTGCCGACGGATAAAAGAACCGGCATACAAACACCTCGGTCTGTTCCTCTTTATTCTATTAGGATGCGCAACAAGCCAAACTATATGCAATGGAAAATATGTTTGTACACCCGTTTTTTCAGGAACAGCGGATGGATCTCTATATAGATGCAATTTGAAGCTTTACCATTTGCAACTTTTACCCAGTATTTGATCGACTGTCGGGCGACCGAACAACGCCGCTTAAAGACCCATATATGGGTCTGTGAAGCAGGCGGTTGTTCGGTCCTCCGTCACGCCTTGGCGTGACAGAGAAGCCTGTGGCTTTCCTCCGACAGTCGAAAAGAGGCCAACCGCTTTTCCGTCAAGGATATGTTAAACTTCTTCGTTGCATCTATATAAGTTGCAATAAAGATTTTCCGATTGTTCGATTCTGTTTTCCTTCATAACAAGTCATTTTGATAGAATGCGGTGGGCGCTCTACTGGATGTAAAACAAAGTTTCAACTTATATATATTAGTTTTCGCAGCCCAAAAAAGTTGCTGCAATCAAAAAACAGGCGCGGACAAAACCGGCCTGTTTTGGAGGGAACATGATCATCAGCGAGGATGTACAATAGGAGAGGTTCGTTATTTATCTCGCTTTTAGCGCGCGGATTTCACTTTCATGCTCGAGCAAGTGCAAAGCGAGGGATTGAAGTACGAGCTCTTGCCGCGCTTGTCCGGCAATGACTTCATTGACTTTTTGTTGCATTTCTGTGAGGGTTTGTTTCATCGCCGAAATTTCATGGAGCGTTTCTAACGTTTCCACGACAGCTTGCCGAATAAACGGCAATTCGGCAACGTCCTCTTTCGTCGCCATCGTTTGTTCCATGCGCCCAATCCGGCTGTCGAGCGCCGCAATGTCATCTCTGTTGGCCGCCACGGTCTCTTCGAGCTGCCCGATGCGCCCATCCAGCGCTGCGACATCCTCTTTCGTTGCCATTGTCCGCTCGATGGTCCCGATGCGCCCATCCAGCACTGCGACATCCTCTTTCGTTGCCATCGTCCGCTCGATGGTCCCGATGCGCTCATCCAGCACTGCGACATCCTCTTTCGTTGCCATCGTCCGCTCGATGGTCCCGATGCGCTCATCCAGCACTGCGACATCCTCTTTCGTTGCCATCGTCCGCTCGATGGTTCCGATGCGCCCATCCAGCGCTGCGACGTCTTCTCTCGTCGCTGCCACGGTCTGCTCAAGCCGCCCGATGCGATCATTCATCCGGACAACGTCTTCTCTCGTCGCTGCCACGGTCTCTTCGAGTTGCCCGACGCGTCCGTTTAACCGCGCAACATCCTCTTTCGTCGCGCTCACCGTTTGTTCAAGCCGATCGATGCGATCATTCACCCGTACAACATCCTGTTTGGTCGCCATCTGATTCCGTATTTGCCGCAGCTCATCGAAAAGGCGCTCCACCCATTCATCCATTGTTTCACCCCCTTTCCTATTCGCTTTCCATTATACCATCATCCCTCCACCAGTTTCTATCATTTTCTCTGTCAATCGACACGCCAATAAAAAAGCCACCCCCATTTCCCGAGCAGTGGCCGGAAAACGAAGATGGCTATAAAAGCGATCAACACCATTATGAAATTTTTTGTTCCTGCAGCGGCAGGGCAACTGATTTTCTCGCTTTGCCTAGATGGAAGACGGCGTTTAAGAGGATGGCGGTCATGCTGCCGGCGACGATGCCGCTGTCGGTTAAAATGCGCAAGCCGGTCGGCAGCTCGGCAAACAAGTTCGGCACCGCCGTCACCCCAAGCCCCACGCCGACCGAGCAGGCGATGATCAGCAAGTTCTCTTGCACAGTTAGGTCAACTTGGCCTAACATTTTCACACCGTAGGCAATGACCATGCCAAACATCGCGAGCATCGCCCCGCCTAAAACTGGAGCTGGTATGATCGTCGCCACTGCGGCGATTTTCGGCACGAACCCAAGCAAGACGAGGAAGGCCGCCGCGGCGTAAATGACGCTGCGCGTTTTCACGCCCGACAATTGGACAAGACCGACGTTCTGCGAGTACGTCGTGTACGGAAATGCGTTCAACAGCCCACCGATGATGATAGCCAATCCCTCGGCGCGGTAGCCGCCCGCCAAATCCTCATCCGTCAGCCGGCGGCGGCAAATGTCGGATAAAGCGAAGTAGACGCCGGTCGATTCAACAAGGCTGACGATCGCGACGAGCACCATTGTGAAAACAGCGGGGCCATGAAACGACGGAGCGCCGAAGTAAAACGGCTGCGGCCAATGAACCCACGATGCCTCAGCGACCGCTGTCCAGTCCACTTTCCCCATCATGGCCGCTGCCGCCGTGCCAGCTGCCATGCCGAGCAAAATGGCAATGGAGCGAATGAACCCTTTGAAGCAACGGTACAACACGATAATGAGTGCAAGCACGCCAAACGACAACGCCAAGTTAGCCGGATCACCAAAGTCCTTCGCCCCTTGTCCGCCGGCCATATTGTTCACCGCTGCCGGGATGAGCGTCAAGCCAATGACGGTCACAACCGAACCGGTGACAACTGGCGGAAACAACGTCCGCAGAGAGAAAATGACGTCTTCATCATTTTTTCACAAACGTCACCATTTGTTCACACTTCCAGCATCGTTTTTGTGAGAAAAGTCACTGTTGCCTCAGTTTTGTACAGTTATGATAGTGTCAAAGCAGGGAAATTGGCCGTTTGGCGCACCTGCTGAATGGCTGTTATGGGGGATGAATCCAACAAAGAGGAGGGATACGGCATGGCAAAACTGATCACAGCGGCCCGGCAAACGAAACAGGAAAAAGAGCCGGCGCTCAAAGGCACGCTGGCCTCTGTGTTTCTGCTCGGCTTTTTCGTCATTTTTTCTTGGGTCAGCGTCTACTTTTTATTTTTGCACCGCCTGTAAGCGGCAAAGGAGGGAATCGGTATGCACATCCATAAGTATGAAAAAATTTGGCTTGCGTTTGGCATCGGCTGTTTGATCGTTTTTTTGACGGTCGTCGGCGTAAGTGCATTCGCCGCCGGACAGCAGCCGCCGAGCTGCCTGACAACGATCGATCCAGAAAAAGTCGATTCGACCCCGCCGTTTGATCATCCGGGGCTCGTCAAAAAAGGAGACAAGGAATACGAGTTGAACATCGTCGTCGCCGCGTTTTCTTTTACACCGAATGCGATCGAAATTCCAAAAGGAGCGAAAGTGACGATCAACGTCACTTCGAAAGACGTCATCCACGGATTTGAAATCCCGGGAACGAACGTGAACATGATGGTCGAACCCGGTTATGTGAACAGCTTAACAACCACGTTTGACAAACCGGGCGAGTATACAATTCTTTGCAACGAATATTGCGGCGCCGGCCACCATATGATGACGGCGCGCATTAAGGTGGTGGAGTAACATGGCACAACCGTTGGAAAAAGTCGATCGCCGCGATGCGAAACTGGCGCTTGCCCATTTGTTCGTCGCCTTTGCCGCCCTCGCGCTCGGGGGGTTCGCCGGCCTATTGCAAACATTAGTCCGTTCCGGCAAGTTTGAGCTCCCGGCTGGGATCAGCTATTACACGATTTTGACGACGCACGGCGTCTTGCTTGGGCTTGTGCTGACGACGTTTTTCATTATCGGCTTCCAGTTTGCCGCCGTCAGCCGCACGACCGGAGCGCTCTCGGACGGTTCGCGCCGGCTCGGCTGGATCGGTTTTTGGATGATGACGTCAGGGACGGCCTGCACAGCCTTTTTCATCCTAACCGGCCAGGCGTCTGTCTTATATACGTTTTACGCGCCGCTTCAGGCGCACGCTGGCTTTTACATCGGCTTGGCGCTTGTCGTCGTCGGCAGCTGGGTGAGCGGCTTTGCGATGTTCGCTCATTATGCCCGCTGGCGGAAAACGCACCGCGGTCAAGTGAGCCCGCTGCTGGCGTTCATGTCAGTGACGAATATGGTGCTATGGCTCGTCTGTTCGCTTGGCGTCGCCGCCACCGTTGTCTTTCAGCTCATTCCATGGTCGCTCGGGCTCACCGACCGGGTGAACGTGCTCTTGAGCCGGACGCTGTTTTGGTATTTCGGGCATCCGCTCGTCTACTTCTGGCTATTGCCGGCGTATATGGTTTGGTACGCCGTCATTCCGAAAGTGATCGGCGGCAAAATGTTCTCCGATTCACTCGCGCGGCTGGCGTTTATCTTGTTTTTGCTGTTTTCGATTCCGGTCGGCTTCCATCACCAATTGCTTGAGCCGGGGATTTCGCCGTTTTGGAAATACGTGCAAGTCGTCTTGACGTTCATGGTCATCATTCCGTCGCTCATGACCGCGTTCGCCATGTTTGCGACGTTTGAATCGTACGGCCGCTCGCAGGGAGCGACCGGCTTGTTCGGCTGGCTGCGGAAACTCCCGTGGAGCGACGCCCGCTTTTTCGCTCCGTTTGTCGGAATGCTGTTTTTCATTCCGGCCGGCACCGGCGGGATTATTAACGCCTCGCACCAACTCAACCAAGTCGTCCATAATACGATTTGGGTGACCGGCCACTTCCATTTAACGGTGGCAACGACTGTCGTCCTAACATTTTTTGGTGCGTCATACTGGCTCATTCCGCATTTGACCGGCCGTGTGATGACGAAAGCGATGAACCGGCTCGCCATCATTCAAACGATCGTTTGGGCGGTTGGGATGACGTTCATGTCCGGCTCGATGCATTTTGCCGGTCTGCTCGGCGCACCGCGGCGCTCGGCGTTCTCAACGTACGGCAATTCGCCGCAAGCGCTTGAATGGATTCCGTACCAAATCGCGCAAGCGGTCGGCGGCACCATCTTGTTCATCGGCATTATTTTGATTCTCGTCATCGTGATCAACTTGGCCTTTTTCGCCCCGAAAGGCGAAACGGAGTTTCCGGTCGCCGAGGCAGCTGCTCCGTATGAACGGGCTGCACTGGCGCTTGAAAACTGGAAGCTTTGGATCGGCCTCGTCGTTGCGCTCATTTTGATCGCCTATACGGTGCCGATCATCGACATCATTCAAAACGCTCCGCCGGGGTCGAAAGGATACAAATTATGGTGAAACAAGAAGGTGTCCCCAAGCGATCGGGACACCTTCCTCTTTATGTGCATAAAACCGAGACATAATAGGACTTTGTCGACAGAAAAACGAAACGAACAGCGTAAGAACGATGTTTGCACTGACGCGCCTGTTCTATAATCGATAAAGCGCCTTATATTTTTCTTCTAAATATTGAATAAGATAATCGGCTTTCAGCGTTTCGCCCGTCGCATCGCGCACAAGTTCGAGCGGCTTTTTCATTTTTCCAAACTGGTGGATATGAACGGTCAACCATTCACGGATCGGTGCGATGTTCCCCTCTTCAAGCAGCCCAGCTACATCCAACTCTTTTTCCATCGCTTGCTTGAATTGCGCCGCATACATATAGCCAAGCGCATACGATGGGAAATAGCCGAAGCTGCCGCCGGACCAATGGACGTCCTGCAACACGCCGACCGCATCGTTGTGCGGGCGGATGCCAAGGTATTGTTCATATTTCTCATTCCATACATCCGGCAAGTCGATTGCTTCCAGCTCCCCAGCAAACAGCTGCTTTTCGATTTCATAGCGGATGATAATATGGAGCGGATACGTCAGTTCGTCCGCTTCAATACGAATGAGCGACGGCTTCGCTTCATTGATCGCCCGGTAAAACGCATCAAGCGAAACGTCGGCGAACTGCGTGGGCGCGTATTGCAAAAGGCGCGGGTAATGCCGCTTCCAAAACGCATAGTGGCGTCCGATCATATTTTCAAAAAAGAGCGACTGCGATTCATGAATGCCCATCGACGCCCCGCTTGCAAGCGGAGTGCCGACAAGCGACTCGGAAATGTGTTGTTCATACAGCGCATGGCCGCATTCATGGATCGTGCCAAACACCGCGGTGCGGAAGTCGCGCTCGTCGTAGCGCGTCGTAATGCGCACATCGTTCGGGTTGAGCCCGATCGCAAATGGATGGACCGTCTCATCAAGCCTCCCCTTGCCAAAATCATAGCCGAGCTCTTTAAGCAACTCAAGCAGAAAAGCGCGCTGCTTTTCTTTTGGAAACGGCGCGAACAAAAAGGACACATTCGGTTTGTTGGACGCGGCGGAAATGGCGTGCACAAGCGGGACGATGCGTTCGCGCAGGCGGCTGAACAGTTCGTCAAGCAAATCGACGGTCATGCCCGGCTCGTATTGATCGAGCAGCGTATTATACGGGTGTCCTTCATACCCCCAATAACGGATAAAGCGGCGCTGAAACTCGATGATTTGCTCCAAATACGGGCGAAACCGGGCGAAATCAGCAGCCGCTTTCGCTTCTTCCCAAACGCTTTCCGCTTTGGAACAAAGCACGACAAACTCTTTGTATTCATCCGCTGGAATTTTTTTATTGCGCTCGTATTCTTTTTTGCATTCATCAAGCGTTTTCTTTGTCACATCATCGAGCTCTTCATAGACGGCTTTGGGCGACAGCTTGGCAATAAAGGCCGCCATCTCCTCGGATGTCGACATGCGAAACACTTCTTCTGACAGCATGCCGATCACTTCTGATCGCTGCTCGACCCCTTTTTTCGGGGCGCCAGTCCGCAAATCCCAATACATGAGGCCAATCGCTTCGCGGTAGCCCGTCATTTTTTTCACGTATTGCAAAAACTGCGCTTCGATTGGTTTCACTATACTCAGTCCCCCTATGTATTTCATGGCCGTATCATCATTTCCATAACAAGGTGCCATTTTCCTGCTTGCCAGCGAGAAAATGCTATTTTTGTGGAAAATGAAAAAGGGAAGAATATCATTCTTCCCTCACCGCTGTCGGCAACACGTCTTTGATCGCCGCAATGACCCGTTCATCTTCCCTGTCGGTGACGAAAATGGAAACGATGCCGCAGTCGTCGCGCGTGCGGATGAGCCGTCCGACTCCTTGGCGAAGGCGAAGAAGCATATACGGCACATCGACGTCCCAAAACGGGTTGCTATACGCTTTTCGCTTCGCCTGAAACACCGGATCATTCGGCGGATACGGCAGCGACCAAATCATGACGTTCGACAGCGACGGCCCCGGGATGTCCAGCCCCTCCCATAAATGTTCAGAACAAAGCACCGTCTCTTCCTCGCGCTGAAATTCAGCGACCAAATCGCTGATTTCGCGGTCGCCTTCAAACAAAAACGAAAATGGTTCGCCGGCTGCCGCCTCTTTAAACTGAAGAAGCTCCTCGCGCGTCGGGAACAAGATGAGCGCCCGGCCTCCGGTTTCGCGCAATTTTTCAAGCGCATATGCGTATTTTTTGGCAAACAGCGTCTCATCCGCGCGGAACGTCGGCATAAAAATCGTCATCTGTTCGTCGTAATCAAACGGCGACGGCACGCTGAACGATAAATAGTCATCAATGCCTAAGCTTTGCGCTATATATTGGAATGATTTTCCGTTTGATAGTGTTGCCGATGAAAAGACAAACGGCATGCGTTTCGCGAACACTTTTTCGCGCAACACTTCCTGAACGGTGCGCGGCATGACGACAAACGTCGCCTCTTGACGCGACGACTCAAGCCACGTAATGGCGTCGGCGTTTTTCAAAAACAAATCGAGTGAATACTGGATTTGATCCAAATATTCATCCACAATGTTCAGCTGGTAATGATCGATCGTATACGTCTCGCTTTCAAACACAAGCTCGTTGCCGATTTCGACCATTTGGCCGCGGAGCCGCTTCGCCCATTGTTCAAGACGCGGCGACGGCAAAATTTCTTTCCGGTTCGAACCCGGAACGTCTTTCGCGCACGCTTTCAGCTCATCAAAAAAGCGCGTGCTCGTCTCCAGCGTCTCCTCAATTAAATAGGCGAGCTCTTCACGGATGTCGTTTTCAAGAAGACGTGTCAGCAACGTCTCAAGCGTCGTCTCTTTCATTCGATATGTCAACGCCTTTTGCGCAGCGAACTCCAATAAATGCCCTTCGTCAAACACGACACAGCTCGCTTCCGGCAACAGCGGCAGCTGTCCTTCCCGCTTGCGCGCTTCATACGTCCAAACATGTTCCATATAAAAATCGTGCGAGCAGACGATCAAATCCGCCGCCTTCCGGTAATAGTCGCGCCAAAGCGTCTGTCCGCAGCGATGCCGCTTTTCGCACGTGAAACAGTCTTGAAACGGATCCCAGGCGATTTTTTTCCACTGTTTATCAGTCAGGTGGGCGTATTCTTTTCGGTCGCCGTAGCGGTAGAACGACTGCAACGGTTTGTTGTCATGGACGAAGGCCGGAAGTTCATCGTAAATTTGCTCATACAGCTCGATGTCGTCATCGTCATACGTCGTCACTTCTTCCAGTTTATTCAAACATAAATATTGATCCGGCGATTTCGCCAGCCGGACGTCGATTTCCAGCCCGAGCACGTTGGATAGCTTCGCAATATCGCCTTCCTTTTTGACGAGCTGCTCAATGAGCGTCTCATCGGCGCAGGCGATAATGGCCGGCTTGCCTGTATAACGGGCGTAACAAATCGCATACAACAAATACACGATCGTTTTCCCTGTGCCAACTCCCGCTTCGGCGAAGATCACCTTTTTTTCTCGAAACGCCCGCTCGAGCTGAAACGCCATATAAATTTGCTCGTCGCGCAGCTCAAAGCCGGCTTCCGGCAAAATGTCATAAAAAACATCGCCGATCCACTGGCTCAACTTATCAAAAAAGTTTTCATTTTTTTCTACAACAAACGGATAACGCTCATGGCCCATCGTCGCCACCCCTCCAATTGGCATAAACTCCCCCGGCATATCATGCATAAGCGCGCAACAAGTTTGTTGCGCGCCCGATCCCTAGTAACAAAACAATATTATGATCGATGGCCGCCGAGAAGTCAACTTCGAGCTTCGCGCGGCGGCCGCGGCCCCCAGTACTGGTAGTAATGCGTTTCAATAAAGCCGTTAAACAGTTTGCGCCGCTTCGTCGCCGGGCGGCCGTAATGCGTTTCAAAACCGCGGTGGGCGGTTAAAATGTACACCGACCACATATCCAAGGCGGCGAAGGCGCGGCCGATGGCGCGATAGAGCGCTTCGACCTCCCGTTGTTCGCCAAGCCGTTCGCCGTATGGCGGGTTGCCGACGATCACCCCGTATTGTGCATCGGTCCGAAACTGCTCGGCGCGGCCCTCCCGAAAAGAAATGAGATCGGAAAGCCCCGCTTCGGCTGCATTCATCTTGGCGATCTCGACCATGTGCGGGTCAAGGTCAATCCCGCAAATATCAAGCGGTTGGTCGTAACGCGCCATCTGTTCCGCCTCTTGGCGCGCCTCTTCCCATACCGATTCCCCGATCCACGGCCATTGCTCTGAGACGAAATCCCGGTTAAACCCTGGGGCGATGTTTTGGCCGATCAGCGCCGCCTCAATGGCAATCGTGCCCGACCCACAAAACGGATCGACAAACGGGCGCTCGGGCGTCCAATTGGTGAGCAACACTAAGGCGGCCGCGAGCGTCTCTCTTAGCGGCGCCTCCCCTTGGCGAGCACGGTAGCCGCGTTTATGCAGCCCGGCGCCGCTTGTATCGATCGTCAACGTAGCGATATCTTTGTGAAGCGCCACCTCGATCCGATACAACGGCCCGGTTTCCGGGAACCACGACAAATGATAGCGCGCTTTTAAGCTTTCGACGACTGCCTTTTTCACAATGGCTTGGCAGTCGGAAACGCTGAACAGCGTTGATTTGACCGACTTCCCGATCACCGGAAACTCGGCATCTTTCGGCAAGTAATCGGCCCATGGCAACGCCTTCGTTTGTTCAAACAACTCCTCAAACGTCGTCGCTCGAAACTCACCGACTTTCAGCTTCACGCGGTCAGCAGTGCGCAGCCAAAGGTTGGCCCGGCAAATGGCGAGCGCATCGCCTTCAAACGTCACTTTGCCGTTCTCCACTTGGCACTCATAGCCAAGCCGGCGCACTTCTTCCGCGACGACTGATTCGAGCCCCATCGCGGCCGTGGCAATCAGCGAAAACGAAGTCATCCTGTTCCCCCTATCTGATAGGTGTATGTATCCTCATTCATGGCCTATACTTCCATTATAGTCATATGGAAGGAAAACACACAAAAGAGAAAGCCCTCCTTCCTGCAGGAGGGCTTTCCCACGATTCCAATCACCGCGTTAATCATGTTCTGTAAGCCATGTTCTGTACCTTCGTACTGCAAGCGGCTTTCGCCTCGTACTCCGGCGGTAATCATCTATCTACAGGCAGCGTACGCCGCCTGTCCTTCCCTCCGTTCATTTCCTTCGGGAAGGTGCCCCTACCATCATTTGGGTTTCTCGCTCGTGGGGTTTACCGCGTTCCACCTCTAAGGTTTCCCTTAGAGCTGCGTCACTGTGGCACTTTCAGGGTAATCGAACCATATCCGCATGCGGACGTAGGTTCTTTCCCCGCCGTCAGCCCAGCCGAAGCCAGACTGCCCTAGCTTATGGATTCGCTAGGCACGAACACTACGGGCATCTCAGCACCGTGCGAGCATGGACTTTCCTCTACGGCCGAAACCGGCCGCAGCGATTACCCGAACATGATTAACGCTGCGAGCATCTTACAGTATAGCTGATCTTGGTGTGAGAATCAAGAAGAAAAAATTAGAAATCCCTGCATCAACTTCGCCCTGCCGGCTGGTTATTCATACAGTTTCCGGCCAAACACATGCTTTTCTAAGTTGGAAAGGCGCTGCAAAATGTCGTAGTTCGTCGTTCCCGCCGACATCGCCGGCCGTTTTTGAAGCTCCTCGACTTGCCGCTTCAGCCGGGCGTTTTCCTGGCGCAGCTCGTCAATTTCTTGCTGAAATGCTTCATAATCTTTAATAATGAGATCCAAAAATTG
Organism: Geobacillus zalihae; assembly: GCF_030414215.1. Classification (NCBI taxonomy): domain Bacteria; kingdom Bacillati; phylum Bacillota; class Bacilli; order Caryophanales; family Anoxybacillaceae; genus Geobacillus; species Geobacillus zalihae. The sequence continues at coordinate 1,509,253 of NZ_CP129217.1, read as the reverse complement.
ATCCACTTCGTCTTGGTTGTACCCCCGTATGCTTACCTTAAATTCCTTTTCTAAAATGTCTTTCGGCGTCAGTTTCACTTGATGGGCTGACATGGCTTTTCACCTCAATCCGCATTCAACGATCATCTTCTCTTTATTTTTTCAGAAATTCAGCCGGTTGTCAATTGACGGATGGCTTGCCGCATCGATCGGGAAGCCGCATGGCGCCCACGCAGACTTCCCGGCGGCGCCGAAACGCCGTCCTCCCGCCCAAACGCCGCCGGCTGCCGGCGTTTTCCATCCGTAAAAAAACAGAAGCCGACAAAGCGGCTTCTGTTTTTGGCCCTTACTATCGCAACGGAAACGGCGGAAATGGCATCGGTCCCGGACCCGGGCAGTACAGATGGCGATTGGCAGCCTGAGCCACCGCCGATTCCGTATGCGGGAAATAATGTTGATGTTCATACAGGTGATGATAAACATGCGTCGTATGCGATGGATGGATATGCGGCACAATCGTTGCTTCGAAATGATGCAAAACGTTGCAACGAGGCGGATGAACGATCGGCGCCGTTACATTCGGCAGGCAATGCATCATATTCCTCTCCTTTCATCAATTTAGGCTGTTGCTTGACAATACTAGCCTATGATGAACGGAGTGGACTCGTACTAGTATAAACACCCATTTTGAAGAGCCATTCGCGCCAACAATCTACCGGCTCTCTCGCCCCCGGTGCTTCGGACGTTTTGGCATCGTCATTCGTCTTTTTGAATCCGTTATGCGGCGCCGGCCTCTCTGACGTTCATTAATAGATATAATTGAACACGACAAACGTCAAACCGACGACAATAAAAAAGAGATACAAAATTTTTTTGTACATGCTCCGCATCGTCTTCTTCTCCCTGCCATCGTTTTCGTTCATTCCGATGCCATTGTACACGTTTTTTCTTTTTTCTACAAGATTCACAACAAAAAGACGAAACATTTTCGTTTTCTGTCATATTTTGCGCTTGCCAGGGAAATGGACGAGTTCTCACCCGTTTTTCTTGCGTTCAAGCCGCGCGAGCCGCCTGCGCCATTCCGCTTCTTCTTTCTCGCTATGTTGTCGGCTCATCCTAGCGAGCGACCGCCACGCTTCATATGCCATAACGGCATAACGGTGCGCTTCGGCCGCATCCCGGAAATAATGTTCATACACCTTCGCCAGTTCAAGCCCGGCCTTCGCCTTCCAATAGCCATTTCCGTGGATCAACAAGTCGCGCCAAAGGAGAGCAGCCTCTTCATATCGTTTTTCTTTTCGGTATAAAAGCGAAAGCTGCCATTTCGCCGCCTGCGCTTCCTTCGCCCCTTTGCCGCTCGCCTCCTCGTACACCCCCCTTGCAGCCGCTGTTTCCCCGACCGCTTCGAACCAACGGGCGGCGGCCAACTGCTCCTTGGGGTCAGCGAGCCGGTCCGCTTCAAGCAGCTGAACGGATAGGTGAATGTAGAGAGCAATGAGCGACAACACGTCGCGCTCGTTATGGCGCAATACTGGCATGAGCCGGTCTGGATGGGGCGTTTGCAAAAACTCCTTGTACATCATCGGCGCCAAAAAGCCCGGCACATCATCGCCCCGCTCGACATGGAGAATGTGCCGCTCCACTTCCGAAAGGCGCAGCGAATCCAATTTGTCTTTCCATAAGCGGCGGGCGGCGTGATACAAATCAAAATGACCGAACGCTGGCAATTTTGGCACCATGTTGCGGACAAGCGCATGGCGCGTTTTCAGGCGCGGCCAGTCGAACGCTTTTCCATTATAGGTAACAAGCGTCGTATAATCGACGTCAGACAAAAAACTTTGATAGAGCGCCACTTCCGCCCCTGGGTATGGCAGAAGATGCTGGCGGATGGTGACGAAATCGCCAAGAATGCGGGCGTGGCCAAGCAAGAACATGATGTTTCCCGCCCCGCTTGAAAGTCCCATCGTCTCCGTGTCAAAAAAGAATAAGTCGCGAACGGCAAAGCCGCGGCAGGAGAGCGGATGGGAAAACGGCGCTTCCTGCCATCTTTCGTGCACTTCATACAGCGCTCCGAGCCGATAGCGGCCGTGCTGATAGTCAAGCGGATACACCGTTTCCCGAATGAGGCAGTAATCGCCGGCAAACCAATACGGCTTGGCGCCGTACTCCCGCCAAACGTCGGCATACGGCACGTCCGTCACAGGTCGTCCGTCCGGTTTCTCTTCTTCTTTTTCTTCATCGTTCTCCTTTTTATGCCGGGCGGCAAGCAATTCTTTCCATTGCGCCAACTTCGGCTTCATCCGTTCACCCCCTCCTTGCTTGACGTCGGCTTGCTTCTATAAGTTGATTCTCCCACACTCGGCAAAAACACGCATGACGACGCTTAAACGGACGGACCGGCCCAAACGGCAAGTTGTTCGTCCAAAAACTGGACAAGTTCACGCTTCAACGACGGTCCGTCAGCGCTTGAAATGCCGATGCACGATGGGCAGCCGTCCGCACACGGGCAACGTGCGACCCATTCTTTCACATGTTTCATGATCTCTTCATACCGTTCAAACACCGCCTCCGACAGGCCGACTCCGCCTGGATAGCGATCATAAAGGAAAATCGTCGGCCGTCCGGAATGCGGCGCCTTAAGCTGCGGCACGACGTGAAGATCGGAGCGGTCGCACATGACAAACACCGGCACGAGATGACCAAGCACATTGGCGATGCCGACAAGGAGTTGTTCAAACAGCGCCGGGGAAAACCGTGACGGCACCGCCTCCCACTCGATCCACGCCGCCGATGTATGCAGCGTTTCCTCGGGAAGCCGGATCGGCCCTGATCCGATGTTTTCAAACGTCGACAGCTTCAGCTTTTTAAAAATCGTCGCCATCGCTCGGACCGATACATCACCGTAACGCACCGCCATTTGTCCGCGCGTTTCGCTCCGGTCTTCCGACAGCACATCAAGCCGGACAGCCAAATTGGCGTCCGTAAAATATTCAACATCGACTTGGCGGACGTACGCCTTTTTCTCCTCCCAGTCGAGCTTTTCGACTTGGTATTGTGCTCCTTCGTGCAAATAAATCGCTTCATCATGAAGCAGCGTCATCGCGCTGAAGCGGTCCATTTCGCCAATGACGCGATGGCGGGCGGTGTCGGAAATATCGATGATGACGACGTTTTCCTGAGCTGCGGAGCGCAAACTGATATCATGCGCCGGAAACGCGTCGCTCATCCAATGCCAGCGCCCAGCGCGTTCGTTTAGCACCCCTTGCTCGGCCAAAAAGTCGAGCACCTCTTCGACCTCGACGCCGCCGAACGTCTCGCCGCGCCGGAACGGAAGCTCATAGGCGGCGCATTTGATATGATCGACCAAAATGAGCAGATTGTCCGGGTTGATGCGCGCCGCCTCCGGCGAGCGGGCGAAAAAGTATTCTGGATGGGAGATGATGTACTGATCGAGGGGGCTTGCGCTTGCGATCATCACAACGAGCGAATCGCCCTGGCGCCGGCCGGCGCGCCCGGCTTGCTGCCACGTGCTGGCGATCGTTCCCGGATACCCTGTTAAGATGCACGCTTGCAATTGGCCGATATCAACACCGAGCTCGAGCGCATTCGTGCTCACCACACCGATAATCTCCCCGCTGCGCAACCCTTTTTCAATGGCGCGCCGCTCGTTCGGCAAGTAGCCGCCGCGGTAGCCGCGGATCGTCGTATCGCCGATTCGTTCGTTCACCACCGCCTGCAAATGGCTTAAAATCAACTCGACACGGACGCGGCTGCGGGCGAAAACGATCGTCGGAATGCGGTTGACAAGCAGCTGTCTTGCGAGCTCAACGGCCGTTTTTGTCGCGCTTTGGCGGATGTTCATCGTCCGCTCGACAACCGGCGGATTGTAAAACACGAAATATTTCCGCCCGCGCGGCGCCCCATTGTTGTCAATAAGCGTCACCGGTTCGCCGATCAGCCGCTCCGCCAACTCTTTCGGATTGGCGATCGTCGCCGACGTGCAAATAAACGTTGGTCGACTCCCGTAAAAGGCGCAAATGCGCTTTAAGCGGCGGATGACGTTCGCCACATGGCTGCCGAATACGCCGCGGTATGTATGCAGTTCATCGATGACGACGTAGCGCAGCTGTTCAAAAAGAGAAATCCATTTCGTATGGTGCGGCAAAATGGCCGTATGGAGCATATCTGGGTTGGTGATGACAATATGGCCCGCTTGACGGATTTTTTGCCGCAGCGCCGGCGCCGTGTCGCCGTCGTATGTATGGCTGTAAATCGACACCCCCATCTCGGCGATGATCTCGTTTAGTTCATTTTTTTGATCTTGAGCGAGCGCCTTCGTTGGAAAGATATACAGGGCGCGGCTTGATGGCTCTTTGGCAATGGCATCGAGCACCGGCAAATTGTAGCAAAGCGTTTTCCCTGAAGCGGTCGGCGTCACGGCGACAATGTTCCGCCCGCTTTGGACCGCGTCATAAGCGGCCGCCTGGTGCGTATACAACGAAGCGATGCCGCGCGCTTTGAGCGCCGCGCCAAGCCGCGGATCGAGTTCGTCTGGAAACGGAACGAAATTCGCTTCTTTCGGTTCGATTTCATGCCAATGCACGACATTCGGATCTTGGCGAAGCTGTTCGATCCATTCCGAAAGCGTCTGTTTTCTCACGTCGCATATCACCTCGTTTCTATTTTACATGCATTCCGTTTGTTTGCACTACAAAAAACGCCCACCCAGAGGCAGTCCTGTCTCGTTTCAAACTGGCAGACAACCGATATATCGGAGCCGGCCGAACGACAGAACGTTCGATTGTATCTGAACAGTTTTGGAAAAAGGATGCCTTCCTCTCATCTTCCCCGCCAAGGCGGCATCCACATGGGTCATTCTTCTTGGCACAAAAAAACGTCCAGCCGCTACAGCTGGACGGAATGGGCTCCACGATAGCCGAGCCTTGCCGACAGTTCTTTGCCGATCTGCCGCATGCGCACAGTGAGCGATGTGATGCGGTCGTCCGTCATGCGGATCGTCGGGCCGGAAACGCTGATCGCCGCGACGACGCCGCCAGTATAGTCAAAAATCGGAACGGCAACACATCGGATACCGTACTCGTTTTCTTCCAAGTCAAGCGCATACCCGTTTTGCCGGACGGTCTCAAGTTCGCGGAAAAATGCCTCGCGGTCGGTGATCGTCCAATCGGTATGCTTCGGCAGTCCTTTCCGATCGATGATCTCTGCAGCCACCGCGGGCGGCAAATGGGCTAAAATGGCCTTGCCGACCGCCGTGCAATGCATCGGAGCCCGCTTGCCGACTTTGGAGTGCATGCGCAGCGTCTCCGTTCCTTCCAATTTTTCAATATAAATGACTTCCCCTTGATCATAGACGACGAGGTGGATGACCTCGTTCGTTTCTTTTTCGAGCTCGCGCAAATATGGCTTCGCCTCTTGGCGCAAATCGATCGAATCAAGCAGCTTTGAGCTGAGCTCTAAAAACTTGTAGCCGAGCTTATACCGCTCCGTTTCCGGATGTTGTTCGATATAGCCGTATTGGGCAAGCGTCGTTAAAATGCGGTACACCGAACTTTTGTTGATGTCCATTTGTTTCGCGATTTCCGTCACGCCCAGCCCGTCCTTTTTCGTGCTGACGATTTCGATAATTTGCAGCGCCCGGCGGACCGATTTGACCGTGTTTTCTCGTTCCATCGCATTCACCTCGATTTGTTCTCTCCGCTCGCCATTATACACGAACAGCCGGGCTTTTGCAGGCGGGAGAGCAGCGCAGGCGCGCATGGCAGCGAGCGCCGCCTTAACGGACGGAACGTATTCACCGTCAGGACGCGCCTGATGCCTTGTTTGGCCCAGAGATGCCGCAGGTTCGTTATGAACGTCGGATGGAAACGGCTGGCGCTTTGGCGGCGACGAACGTATTGCGGAGCGTGCCGATGCCGTCCACATCGCATTCAATGACCGTCCCCGGGCCGACAAGCTCGGCGCCGACCGGGCTTCCCGTCAAAATGACGTCGCCCGGTTGCAGCGTCATGACATGAGACAAATACGAGATCATTTTGCTGATGGAAATGATCATCAGCTTGGTCGAGCTGTTCTGCTTTTCTTCACCATTGACCCGCGCTTTCACCGATACAGCCCGAGGATCGAGCTCTGTTTCAATGACCGGGCCGAGCGGTGTAAACGTATCGAACGATTTTCCGATCGTCCAATGGCCGTCCGGGTGGAAAAACTGCGGCGCGGTGACATCGTTGGCGACCGTATAGCCGAAAATATACGACCACACGTCTTCTTCGCTCACCTGTTTTGCCTCTTTGCCGATCACAACCGCCAGCTCGGATTCAAATTTCACTTCACCAACCCCGCTCGGAATGACCACCTCCGCTTCCGGCCCGACGACCGACGAGGATGGTTTAAAGAAAAAGACAGGAATATCTGGCAGTTCCACCGGCAGCTGTTCACTGGAGGCCACATAGTTGGCGCCAATGCCGATCACATGGCGCGGCGCAAGCGGCGCCACGAGCGAAACGCGATCATAGCGAAATACGTTTCCCGTATAATCCCAAGCGGTGAACATATTTCCTTCGATTTCGCGGATCACTTCACCGTTCACCACACCGGCGCGAATCGCGCCATCAGCGAGAAAACGGGCAAATTTCATCGATGGCTACCCCTCTCTGACACGATTTTGTTCCTCAACTTTTTCCTTGACTCGAGCCACCCCGGTCTCCATGGCGGCACGGGCGACGGCGGAAGCGACGGCCTCGACGACGCGCCGGTCAAACGGGTTCGGGATGACATACTCTTCCGTCAGCTCTTCCGGCTGGATGAGCCCGGCGATGGCTTCGGCAGCGGCAATTTTCATCGCCTCATTAATTTGCGTCGCCCGCACATCGAGCGCGCCGCGGAAAATGCCAGGGAACGCCAACATGTTGTTCACTTGGTTCGGCAAATCCGACCGGCCGGTCGCGACCACGGCGGCGCCGGCGGCTTTTGCCTCATCCGGCCTGATCTCAGGCACCGGATTGGCCAAGGCGAATACGACCGCCCCGCGGTTCATCGTCCGAACCATCGCCGGCGTCAACGCCCCAGCAACCGAGACACCGATAAACACATCCGCGCCTTGAATGACGTCCGCAAGCGTCCCGGAGATACGGCGGTGATTCGTTTGCCGGGCGATTTCTTCCTTGATAGCGTTCATCCCATGCGAGCGCCCTTCATAAATCGCTCCTTTTGTGTCGCAAACGATCAGTTCGCCGACTCCGATCGACAGCAGCAATTTGGCGATCGCCACCCCGGCAGCGCCGGCGCCGTTGATGACAACCCGGCAATCGGCAAGCTGTTTGCCAACCACTTTCAAGGCGTTCGTCAGCCCAGCGGCCACGACAATCGCCGTGCCATGCTGATCATCATGAAACACCGGGATCGCCATCTCTTGGCGAAGACGCTCTTCAATGACAAAGCAGGCGGGGGCGGCGATATCTTCCAAATTGATGCCCCCAAACGCCGGTTCCAGCAACTTGACCGTTTGAATGATTTGTTCCGGATCTTCAGTATCGAGGCAAAGCGGCACGGCATCGATCCCGGCGAACGCTTTGAACAAGGCGGCTTTCCCTTCCATGACCGGAAGCGCCGCCCGCGCGCCAATGTTGCCAAGCCCAAGCACCGCCGTGCCATTCGAGACGACGGCGACAAAATTGCCCTTCACTGTATAGTTGTACATTTCGTCTTGGTCGACGTAAATTTCTTTGCACGGTTCAGCCACTCCCGGCGAATAAATGAGACTTAAATCATTGGCATTCACGACCGGCACTTTCACTTCAACTGACAGCTTTCCTCTTGCCTGCCGATGGACAAGCAACGCTCGTTCTCGCAAATGTTCCATCACTGATCCCTAGCTACTAGCCTTCCCCATCCCCTTGTACCGCCTTTTGTGCTGCTTTGCGTTTGACAACCGGCCAATAGTAACTAGGAGCTGCCTCCTTTCTCCATTTATTTTCTTAATTTTCTGATCATAATAGATAGGAAGGAACAAGGTCATCCATCCCTTGTTCCTTATACAACTTTTGGCGTTTATTGCTGAATGGCGGCAAATTTCGCTTTTGCTTCTTGACGGCGGCGGTGCAAAATCGGCTCGGTATAGCCGTTTGGCTGTTCATAGCCGCGGAAAATGAGATCGCACGCCGCTTGGAACGCCACCGAATCATCGTAATTCGGCGCCATCGGACGATAGTTCGGATCGCCGGCGTTTTGTTCGTCGACGACTTTCGCCATCCGCTTGAGCGTCTCAAGCACTTGCTCTTTCGTGCAAATGCCATGATGGAGCCAGTTGGCGAGAATTTGGCTCGAGATGCGAAGCGTCGCCCGGTCTTCCATCAGTCCGACGTTGTGAATGTCCGGCACTTTCGAGCAGCCGATCCCTTGGTCGATCCAGCGGACGACATAGCCTAAAATGCTTTGGCAGTTGTTGTCGAGCTCTTCTTGAATCTCTTCCGCTGTCCATTGCGGATGGTCAACGACCGGGATTTGCAACATGTCGTCGCGATAATCGTTCCGATCGTTCGCCAGTTCGCTTTGCACAGCGGAGACGTTCACTTGATGGTAATGAAGCGCATGGAGCGTGGCCGCTGTCGGCGACGGCACCCATGCCGTATTGGCGCCTGCTTTGAGCTGCGCTCCTTTTTGCTTCAGCATTTCTGCCATCAAATCCGGCATCGCCCACATTCCTTTGCCGATTTGCGCCCGGCCGCGGAAGCCGGCGGCAAGCCCAACGGCGACGTTCGATTTTTCATACGCCTGCAGCCAAGTCGATGATTTCATCTCGTTTTTGCGCAGCATCGGCCCCGCTTCCATCGACGTATGAATTTCGTCTCCGGTCCGATCGAGGAAGCCGGTGTTGATAAAAATGATGCGGTCGCGCACTTGGTAGATGCAGTTTTTCAAGTTGAGCGACGTGCGGCGCTCCTCGTCCATCACGCCGATTTTAATCGTATTCCGCTCAAGGCCGAGCATATCTTCGACACGGTCAAACAGCTCGTTGGCAAACGCCACTTCCGCCGATCCGTGCATTTTCGGCTTGACGATGTAAATCGAGCCTTTGCGCGAGTTCAAATAGCGCGTATTGCCGATGAGCGAGTGTTTCATGATCAAGCTCGTAATGACGGCATCGATGATCCCTTCATGCACTTCTTCGCCATTCGCATGCAAAATCGCGTTGTTCGTCATTAAGTGCCCGACGTTGCGCACGAACATGAGCGAACGGCCCGGCAGCACAAGCTTTCCGCCATCCGGCGTTTCATAGACGCGATCCGGGTTTAACGCCCGCGTCATCAGCTTGCCGTTTTTCTCAAACGTCGCCGTCAAATCGCCTTTGATGAGGCCGAACAAGTTGCGGTAGACAAGCACTTTGTCTTCGGCGTCAACGGCCGCCACCGAATCTTCACCGTCCATGATCGTTGTCACGGCCGCTTCTAGGACAATGTCTTTGACCCCGGCTTGATCCGTTTTTCCGACCGCATGCTCGCGGTCGATTTGAATTTCAATGTGAAGGCCATTGTTCTTCAGCAACACCGCTGTCGGATGTTGCGGGTCGCCTTGGAAGCCGACGAATTTTTCCGGCTCTTTCAGCCCCGTCGTCGCCCCGCCTTCTGTCGTCACGACAAGCTGGCCATCAACAATGGCGTACTGGACAGCGTCTTTATGGGAATATTGCGCCAGCGGCACCGCTTCATCTAAAAACTGCCGCCCGTAGGCGATGACTTTCGCCCCGCGCACCGGGTTGTACGACGAACCGCGCTCGGCGCCGTCTTCTTCGCTGATGGCATCGGTGCCGTACAGCGCGTCGTACAGGCTGCCCCAACGGGCGTTGGCAGCGTTTAATGCATAGCGGGCGTTCGTCAACGGAACGACGAGCTGCGGCCCGGCTTGCACGGCAATTTCATCATCGACATTGTCGGTCGTAATCTCAAAGTCCTCGACTTCCGGCTCCAAATAGCCGATGTCTGTCAAAAATGCTTTATATTCGTTAAAATCAAAGCGGCCGCGATGCGCTTTATGCCACTCATTCAATTTTTCTTGAATTTCGTCGCGGCGGGCGAGCAATTCTTTGTTGCGCGGCGTCAAGTCGGAAATGAGCGCGCCGAAATCGCTCCAAAACTTGTCTTGATCCAACCCGCTGTTCGGCAGAAGCTCCTCGTTGACAAAGTCGTACAACACTTTGGCGACTTGGATGTTCCCTTTTTGTACGTATTCGCCCATTATTCTCTTCCCCTCTCTTGTTTCTTATTACGAAACATCGTTTCTCAATTTCTCTAAAAAGATGATACCATGAAACGAAATGACTGGCAATCGTTTTCAAAAAATTTTCATTTCACTGTCGACGGCATCTTTGTCTCTACACAACGCCCCGGCGTCGGGAACAGCTTGCCGGCGTTGAGCAAGTTTTTCGGGTTAAACACGTCGCGGATTGCCGTTTGCGCCAAAATTTCCTCATCAGTGAAAATGAAGCGCATCTCTTCTTTTTTCTCAATGCCAACGCCATGTTCCCCTGTAATTGATCCGCCGACCGCCGCGCACGCCTTGAGGCATTCGCTTCCGGCGGCAAGCGCCCGCTCCGTCTCCCCAGGCTTGCTCGCATCAAACAGCACAAGCGGGTGCAAATTGCCGTCGCCGGCGTGGAAAATGTTTGCGATTCTCAGTCCATACTTGCGGCTGATATCGGCGATTTCCCGCAGCACTTCCGGCAGACGGCTGCGCGGAATGACGCCATCTTGCACTAAATAGTCAGGCGAAATCGCCCCCATGGCGCCAAAGCCGGTTTTCCGGTTCGCCCACCAGCGGGCCCGTTCTTCCTCTGACTGGGCGACTTTCACTTCGCGCACATGATGGCGGCGGCAAATCGTTAAAATATCGTTGATTTGTTCGTCGATCCCGGCGGAAATGCCATCCACTTCAATGAGCAACAGCGCGGCGATGTCTTTCGGATGCCCCACCGGAAACGCGGCCGCTTCGACCGCCTCGATGGCCGTTTGGTCCATCATCTCGAGCGCCGCCGGCACGATTCCAGCGGAAATGATGTCGGAAACGGTCTGGCTCGCATCTTCCACTTCGTCAAAATAGGCGAGCACCGTCTGTTTGGCCTCGGGATTTTTCAACAAACGGACGGTGATTTTTGTCACGATGCCAAGCGTCCCTTCCGACCCGGTCAGCAGCCCGAGCAAATCGTAGCCTGGCGGATCGGGAACGCCGTTTCCGCCGATTTCAATCACTTCGCCGTTCGGCAAGACGACTTCAAGCCCTAAAATATGGTTCGTCGTCACTCCGTATTTTAAGCAGTGGGCGCCGCCAGCGTTTTCAGCGACGTTGCCGCCGATCGTGCAGCAATATTGGCTTGACGGGTCGGGCGCATAGTAATAGCCGCGGTGGGCGACCGAGTTCGTCAACTTCAAGTTGACAAACCCCGGCTCGACGACGGCGCGCCGGTTTTCGAGATCGACGTGCAACAGCCGCTTCATCCGCGTTAGGCTGATGACGACTTCGCCGTTTAGCGGAATCGCCCCGCCGCTTAACCCCGTGCCGGCGCCGCGGGCGAGAAACGGAAGATCATGCTCATGGCAGTATTTGACGACCGCCGCCACTTGCTCCGTGCTGTTTGGAAATACAACCGCCCTTGGCAAATGGCGGTGGACGGTGAAGCCGTCGCAGTCATACGCCATTAAATCTTCTTTCCGGTATAAAATCGCCTGTTCCCCAACGATGCGGGCGAGCGCTTGGATGTGCGGGTCGTTCGTTGCAATCGGCCGTTTTCTCATATGCGCACGTCCTTCCCTTCTTCTTTTTGGTACGCCCAATCGAGCAGCTGCACCGTATGGACGATTTTTTGGTTTCGTCCATGTTTCATGACGCCAAGCGCCATTTGCAGCATGCAACCTGGATTGCCCATCGAGATCAGCTCCACCTCTTGCGGCACGTGTTGCATTTTGCTCTCAAGCACCGCTTGTGCCATCTCCGGATGGGTGAGGTTGTAAATGCCGGCGCTGCCGCAGCAACGATCGGCGTTTGGCATGGCGACCATTTCCACCCCCGGAATGCTTTCAATCAAAGCGCGCGGCTCTTGGCGGATGCCCTGGCCATGGGCCAAATGGCACGCATCATGGTAGGTGAGGCGCACGTTCAATTCCGCTTTCGGTGGTTTGAAGCCCGTGTCATGCAAAAATTTGGACACATCCTCAACTTTGGCGGCAAATTGCTCCGCCTTTTCATGCCATTCCGGGTCATGGCGGAACAGTTCCGGATATTCTTTCAACATGCAGCCGCAGCCGGCGGCGTTAACGATGACATGGTCGACATGTTGAAACGCCTCAATATTTTGCTTGGCGAGCTTCCGGCCGGTTTCGCGGTCGCCGGCGTGAACGTGAAGCGCCCCGCAGCACGTCTGGTTCGGGACGATGACGACATCGTTGCCGTTATGGGTCAACACACGGATCGTCGCTTCGTTAATATCACTAAACATAACATCCATGACGCATCCGGTCAAAATCGCGACGGTTCGCTTTGTTTCCCCCTTCGCCTTAATGAGCGGCTGATGTTTATACTTTCTCCGAACCGGCGTACCGACCGCTGGCAAAATCGCCTCCATCTCAGCCAAGTGATCGGGCATGACACGCAGCAGTCCGGTTTTGCGCGCCACCGTCTGCAAGCCGCTTTTTTGGTACCATTTCAGCAGGCGGCCGAGCCAATCGAGGCGCGACGGATGCGGAAAAATGCCTTTTAAGAAAACGTCGCTGACAAGCGCCTTCCAACCGGTGAGCGGAACCGCCTGGCGGAGCTGGCCGCGCACTTGTTCAATGAGCCCACCGACATCGACATCGGCCGGGCAAGCCGTCGTGCATGCACGGCAATCCAAGCACGTAAAAATCGGATCGAGCAAATCAGGCGTCAACTCAAGCTTCCCTTCGCCGACCGACTTCATCAAATGAACGCGGCCGCGCGGAGAGTGCTGTTCTTCACCCGTCTGTTCGTACGTCGGGCATGATTCTAAACACATGCCGCAATGAACGCAATCAGCCCACTTGCTCGGGTCCGGCAAATCGTGAAAACGATAGTTGCCAAGACTCGCGGTCGCACACGCCGGGCTGTCCGCCCGTTCATTGGTCATCGTGCTCATCATTAAATCCCCCCAATAAAGCGTTGATCGTTGACCGTTTTGTTCGGATCGATTTTTCGCTTAATGCCTTCGAGCAGGAAAAAGTACGACGGCTTTCCGCCCCAGACGTCGACGCGCTGGCGCAGCGAAAGCGGCAAATGTTTCACAATCGCGTAGCCGCCCAGGCGAACCGCTGCCTGACGCAGCTCCTCTATTGCCGCCAACACTCCTTCTTCACTCCCATGTACATACGCCTGACAAAGCCCGTGGCCCAATCCGCCGTGCGCCTCGATGCGGACATGGCAACGGTCAGCGATTAAAACGCTTTCACGCAAGACCGAAAGCACATCCAAGTTGACAACCCCGATTTTCACTGCCGCTTCAACACTGTTTTCCGCCTGCTCCAGACGCCCGTTCGGTGCAATCGTGTAAAACGTCCGCCAAAACGCCGCTGTCTCTTCGCCGGCTAAAATGGACATTTCCACCGCTTTCGGCCGCAGTCGTTCAACCCAATGCTCTTGGTAATGGACGGCGTTTTCCACATCTTCAAACCCGATCACAAGCGTATAAACCGGCCGTCCCGTCAGCCGCTCGGAAAGCGCCGGATTGAGCAGTTCAAAACAAATCGGCTCCATCATTGTATCAAGGAACGAAACGGCAAACGAGCGAATGTCATGAAGATCGCCGCTTGGGAACGACAGCAACACAACGCTTTCATATTTCGCGAGCGGTCGAAGCTTGAGCGTAATCTCGCTCAGCACCCCGAGCGTCCCCATCGCCCCAATGAACAGCTTGTTCATATCGTAGCCGGCGACGTTTTTCACCACTTTGCCTCCGGAACGAATGACGGTCCCGTTCGGATAGACGACGCGCAGCCCGATCACCGAATCGCGCGCCGATCCGTAGCCGAGCCGCTTCGGGCCGCTGTCATTCGCCGCAATCACCCCTCCGATCGTCGCTTCCTCCGGCCAAAACGGATCCAAGGCGACCTTTTGCCGATACGGGGCGAGCTCGCGCTGCAAATCGCCAAATTTCGTTCCTGCCTTGACGGTGACCGTCATATCAGCGGCCGCATGTTCGACGATGCCGGTATACTGTTCAAGCGACAACAAGATGTCCGCCTGTTCCCGCTGCCCGCCAAATCCCCGTTTTGTGCCGCGTCCAGCGATGACGACTTTTTTGCCATGGCGGTCGGCATAGCGGAGCACCGCAGCGATTTCTTCCTCTGCTCGCGGATAGACGGCCACCGCCCCATCATTGCCGAGGGGATGGAACGATTCATTCCGTTTGATCTGTTCTGGATGCAAAAACGCCTGCAGCTCCTCAATCCATGTCAATGAAAGCATGAGCGCCCTCCTTCGTTTCGTAATAAGAAACATCGTTTCTTTTTATCTGTAAAAAAAAGCGAACCGCTCGAACCGTTTTCTTTATCAGGCGGAGGGTGTCCCAAAAGAATCAGGACACCTTTTCTGATCACCGTCATATATACAAGTGATTTAGCGCAAAACAACCTTTGGAGCCAACCCTCCCTGCTACTTCTATTAAACCATCGCTCCTCCATTTTTTCAACGAATTTTTTGAATTTGACGATCATTTTGTCCATTCTGTCTCTTTTACCACCACCCCGACCTGCTGCTCGAGCGGCTGAATGACCGCGGCCATATCCAAGTCGGCAAGGCCTGCGGCGATCGCTGCGGCAAACGCTTTTTCCGCCTGCATGCCAAGACGGTGGCCAAGGCCGATCTCGTCCATCAACTCGTTCGCCAGGCGCACGTCCTTGTGCACATACTTCACCGCCCCGCCAGGAGTGAATTGACGCGGCAGCACGAACTGCTCCATATGGCGGCGCAGCATCCGGCTGTCTCCGTAGCTTTCTTTTAACAGCCGATACAGCTTCCCGGCATGAAGCCCATAAGCGACGCCAGCGACCATCGCTTCCGCCGCGGCGACGGAATGGACAGCGACTAAGTACTGGTTGATCACTTTTGCCGCGCTGCCGGCGCCGCTTTCTCCTAAATATTCAACCGTTTTTCCTAACACCCGAAGCAACGGGCGCACCTGCTCCCATGCTTCTTTCGCCCCGCCGACCATGATCGTCAGCGCCCCTTGCTCCGCCCCTTCCGGCCCGCCGCTTACCGGTGCGTCCAAATAGGCGACGCCGTGCTCATCGGCGCGCCGAGCGACAAACCGACTTGTTTTCGGACCGACGGTTGTAAAATCAAGGCAAATCGTCCCCGGACGGGCCGCGCTAAGGACGCCGCCTTCACCTGTATACACCTCGATGACATCATCCGGCATCGATAAGCACGTGCAAATGATATCCGCCTCACCAGCCAGCTCTGCCACTGTCGCCGCCTGTCGGGCGCCAAGGTTGACAAGCGGAACCGCTTTTTCTGTCGTGCGGTTGTACACCGTAACATTGAATCCCGCTTCAAGCAGCCGCTTCGCCATGCGCGATCCCATCACGCCCAATCCGATAAAGCCGACGCGCATCATCGTCCGCCTCCCCCTTTCATTCCACGGTATTCCTCATACCAGGCAAAACTTTCGCTGCTTTTCCCTGATGGAATGTACTCAAGTCCAATCGCTCCATTGTAGCCTTGCTCTTGCAAAAATGCGAAAATCTCGCGATACGGAAGCGCTCCCGTCCCCGGCTCATGCCGCCCGGGGGCATCGGCAAATTGCACATGGTCAATCAATGGTTCATAGGCCGCAAACGTCGCTGTCACATCGCGCCCAAGCCGCGCCATATGGTAGATGTCGTATTGCACTTTCACATTTGCCCTGCCAAGAGCGCGAATGATGGCCACGGCTTCATCAATATCCGTTAAAAAGTAGCCCGGCATATCGAACGGATTGATCGGTTCAATCGTCAGCGTCAAACCATGAACAGCAAGCGTTGCAGCCGCTTCGTCAATGCGGCGCATATACGTCTCCTTCGCCCGCTCGCGCGGCAAGTCCCTTGGCAACACTCCAGCCATGCAATGAAGACGCGGCGCGCCAAGCGCGAGCGCATAGCGCACCCCTTCCTCAAGCGCACGGCGGAAATCGTCATGACGGCCGGGAAGAATCGCCAGTCCGCGCTCCCCCTTTTCCCAATCGCCGGCCGGCAAGTTGATCGTAACGAGCGACAGCCCGTATTCCTCCAGTTCAGCGGCAACCGCCTCAGGCGCCGCAGCGTACGGAAACTGGCACTCAACGTGCGAAAACCCGTGCTGCTTCGCCTTGGCAAACCGGGCAAGAAACGGCGCTTCCGTGAAAATCGTCGAAACATTGACGGCAAACTTCATCATGAGGCCCCTTTCTTCTCCATTTCTTTCTTTTATTCGCCCCACCATTTGCCGATTCCTGCCTCACCGCGTTTCACCTTTAATGCCGTAAAAAAACAGCCGCACCATTTCGACTTGCCGCTTTGATCTGTGCCATCGTCATAGAAAAAGGGCTGCTCCTTTTGGCAGCCCTTTTTGGCACTCAATCCTCATCGCTGGCGAAAAAACGCAAAATGTAGACAAACAAATTGATGAAATCAAGGTAAATATTGACGACAATCATCGGGATATCCGCTTCCGTAAAGCCGTAGCGGGCCAAACGGTTGATGTCGTAAATCGTAAAGCCAAGGAAAATCAAAATCCCTAAAGCAGCGATGCCCATTTGCCCGACGCTGGAAAATGGAATGAACCATTGGATGATCAGCAAGCCAAGAAGCGCAAACGCGCCAAGCATCAAAAACCCGCCGAGGAACGAAAAATCTTCTTTCGTTCTCGCCGCGTAAATGGCAACGCCGGAAAACGAGACGACGGCCAGCGCAAACGCTTTGAACACCGCCGCTGCGCCGATGACGGACAAGTAATAGCCGATGAGCGGATAGAGCGTCGCCCCCGAGACAAACATAAACGCAAACATGAGCGGATAGCCGACCGCTTTTTTGCTGCGGGCGAAGATCATCACCAAAAGCAAAATGAGTTCCAAGCCATAGAGCGGCAAGTACATCCCGGCCGGCACCCATTGCCCGGCATACAGCCCTGCGGTCGCAACAGCCAGCGCCGCTAAAAAGGAAACCGCCAACTTCGCCACCGGGCTGTGCGGACGATAAACGGTCGAATGGTTCATGGCAACCCCCTCCTTTTTCTTTCTAGTTTAGCATATATTTGTTTCTTGTCACAGCCCTTTCTTTTGGATTGACGCAGACGGCATGACCCATCGTTCAATCGATCGAAACCAGCGGGCGGCAAACCATTTTTTCAGCACCGGCGGAACGACAAGCAAAATGAAAAAAATGCGGAACATTTGATAACTTGTCACAACAGCAAGATCGGCATGCGCTTCCCGCGCCAAAATCCCCATTTGATCCATACCCCCCGGCGCCAAAGCGATGAACGCTGTCAAATACGGCACGCCATGCAAAACCGTTAAGACAAATGCGGAAGCCATGGAAAACAAAATGAGCGCAAGGCCGGTGGCCATCGCGGCCAGCACCGCTCTTCCTTTTTCCGCGATGCGGGCCGGTTTCAGCATGACGCCTAGGTAAGCCCCCATCGCGATTTGCGCGATATCCAACAAAGGAGCAGGCAAAGGCGGCGCCGGCGCCCCGGCCATGACCAGAGCCGCTGTTCCGATGATCGGGCCGAGCAAATAGGCAGTCGGCAGTTTGATGCGTCTTCCGATGATCGCGCCGGCGACTGTGACGATCACATACAGCCAAACAAGACCAACGCTCCAATGCGCCTCTTGTCCGCTTTCTGCGCCCGTCCCTGCCTCAGCGCCGCCGGAAAAGAACGGGCTTAAGGCGATGAGGGGAACGAGAAATACAACGCCCATCAGGCGCATGACTTGAAAAAACGTGACAATCGTGGCATCGACACCGTCGAGCTCTTCGCCCAACACAAGCATTTGCGACAATCCGCCGGGGATGCTGCCGGTGACGACTGAACGGAGCGGAATCTTTGTCCATCTCGCGACAAGGCAAGAAACAAGGAAGCTAAACAGCAAAATCAACACCGTCGCCAGCAACATCACCGGCAATTGCCGGCCCATCTCCACAAGCGTTCCTGCCGTCATCGATGCCCCTAGCGTATAGCCGATCGGAATAAGCGCAGCGTTGCGAATGCCGACCGGCCAATACAACGCTCCCTTCCAAAAACGGCCGACCAAAAGCAACGCGGCGGCTGGGCCGAGCATCCAATGGAGTGGAATGCGGAACAAGGCGAAAATAAAGCCGCCGAGCGCCCCAATCACCAGCGTCAACGCGATGCGCGCCATGTTGTTCCACTTCTCTTGTCTTTTCGAGGCCAAGCGAACACCTTCTCTCTTCCTTTCACAACGACTTTCACCGAATCAACCATTCTCTGTGCTCTCCCTCATGCACATAGCGAAAGCCTTCAGCCGTCCATCGTCAATCTATAGTCAACACACAGCGATGAGACCGTGCCAACAAGAGGAAAAATATGAAAAAACAAAAAGGGTTATTGGTATCATATTGTCTGATTTATCAAAAATGGAGGAATTCGAAATGGTTCATGAAATCCGTCACTGTTTTTATCATTCCGACCATGACGCAGCGCTGCGCTCGTTCGATCTGCCAAAAGAACAGCAACGATTCACCGCACTCCCCGCTGAGGCGCTCAACGCATGCGCCAAGGAACCAGAAAGAAAGCCGATTGTTATCCTTCATCAAGAACGACCGGTCGGTTTTTTTGTTCTCCACACCGGCAAACGATCAAACAAAAGCATTCCTCTTTGTTTTGCAGAGAGGAATGCTTCACTTCCCAATGAAAGGCAAGAAATCCTCGCTTTTTTCGTCGATCGACGTCCGCTTAATCGGCGAATAAATCGGATGACAAATACCGCTCGCCGGAATCGGGCGCCATGCAAAGGACGCGGGCGCCTTTCGGGAGCTGTTTTGCCACTTTGATGGCGTAATAAGCGCTCGCCGCCGCTGAGGCGCCGACCAAAATGCCTTCCTTGGCCGCCAGTTGGCGCGCCATTTGCTGGGCATCCTCATCTTTGATCAAAAAAATGTCATCGTAAATCGAGCGGTTTAAAATTTTCGGGATAAACCCCGGACCCGTGCCGGGAATTTTGTGCGGCCCCGGCTTCCCGCCCGACAACACCGGCGAACCGTACGGTTCAACGACGTAAATGCGCAAATTTGGGATGCGCTTTTTCAGTTCCTCCCCTGTTCCCGTCACCGTCCCGCCGGTGCCGGCGGTGAGCACGAACGCATCGAGCCGCCCATCAAACGCCTCGTAAATTTCCACCGCCGTTGTATGGCGATGCGCATCCGGATTGGCCGAATTTTCAAACTGCATCGGAATGAAGCTGTCAGGGATTTCGCTAGCAAGCCGGTTTGCCTCATCGATCGCCCCTTGCATCCGCTTCTCCGCCGGCGTCAAATAGACTTTGGCTCCGTACGCCTTTAAAATTTTCACCCGTTCGACCGTCGCATTGTCGGGCATCGTAATGATGCAGCGATACCCCCTGGCGGCGCACACCATGGCCAGGCCGATGCCGGTGTTGCCGGACGTCGGTTCGATGATCGTGCTTTTTCCCGGTGTAATTTTCCCTTCCGCCTCCGCCCGGCGGATCATTTCCCAAGCGGGCCGATCTTTGACGCTGCCGCCTGGGTTGAACGATTCGAGTTTTATATATACGTCCGCTCCCTCCCGATCCGGGAGACGGTTGAGCTTCACGATCGGCGTGCCACCGATCAAATCTAAAATCGAGTCATACAATTTCACGATCGTCCCCAACCTTTTGCAAAATATTTGTTCGTCCCATTCATTATAAATGATTTTTCCGTTTTTGTTCAAACCACCCGCCTTTTTCGCGGAAGGAAACTAGTTTTCTCGGATATGCAGCCATTTTCCCTCTGTTCTAGTTCGATGTTCCCAATTATAATAAAAATAAACGACAGAAAGCGAGGTGGCTTTGTTGGCATCTGCCGCACAGCAGCTTGTCACCCATTTGGAAACCCATTTGCCGGACTTCCTCGCCTATTGGCGGCAGCAAATGAAAATTGCCGACGATGACAAATATATCGACTGTGTCGAACAAAACGGCTTGGCGGTGTTCACCTTGGTCAAAGAGGCGCTGCTGCAGTCGCGGCCCGGCGAGATGGTTGAACGGCTGGCGAACAAAATCGCCAAAGAACGGGCGGAGATGAACGCCGGCATCGGCGCCCTTGTTTACAACGTAAACTTGGGACGGCGCCTGATCATCAACCATGCGTTGGCCGCACCGCTGTCCGTCGATGAGCTCGCCCCGCTCATTGACCATATGAACGAGTTGTTTGACCAGTTTTTGTTTCATGCGGTCACCAAATACAATGAGTTAAAAGAAAAGGAGCTGCATGAGAAAAATGCGCTCATTGCCCGGTCGCATCAAGACCGGCTGACGCTGCTCGGACAAATGTCATCGAGTTTTGTCCATGAGTTTCGCAATCCGCTTACGGCCATTATTGGGTTTATCCAATTATTAAAATTTGAACATCCTCATTTGCCATATTTGGATATTATCGACCATGAGTTGCAGCAGCTGAAATTTCGCATTTCGCAATTTTTGCATGCCTCACGCAAAGAAATTGTTGAAAGCGAAAAGGAAACGTTTTCGCTTTGCCAGCTGTTGGAGGAAATTATCGAGTTTTTATACGCCACGATCGTCGACAGCGATGTCGACCTTTCGGTGGCGATCGATGAATCCATACATATATTTGCCTATAAAGATCAGCTGCGCCAGGTGCTGGTAAATATTTTGCTCAACTCGATCGAAGCGTTGAAAGAGAGGGAAAAACCGCGGCGGATCAACATCGCCGCCCGTTGCCAAGACGGAAGCACCATCATCGAAATCGCCAACAACGGTCCGTCCATTCCGGCCGACATTGTGGAAACGATTTTCGAGCCGTTTTTTACGACGAAAAAACTCGGAACCGGCATCGGGTTGTACATTTGCAAAAAAGTGATTGAAGACCATGGCGGAGATATCCGCTGTTCATCCGATGAAGACATGACGACGTTTTCCATCCGCCTGCCCGCATAACAAAGGGCGAAAATGGGCATGCTGGATGTAAAAAAGGATGATGTCGATGACACCGTCATGGAAACATTTGCTGGAACAGACGGCAGCCGCCATTCGCGAATGGCTTCAGCGGGAAAACCATTCGTTTGCCGAGCTGGCGGAGCTGATCCGCCATCATCCGGACACCGTCCGGTCCGAGCGCACTTGGCTCGGTTTGACGTACCGCTTTTACTCGCTGACACTGGCGGATGCGGCGCTGAGGATGGAAACAAAAGTCGCCCACAACGGGAACGAGCGCATTTTATCGTTGTCGCTTCACGCTCCGCGGACCAAAGCAGCCGTGTATCGTTCTTATGACGAAGAGAGCGACTTGTCCGATGTCGTCACCACCCCTCCGCTCGCAGAAAAAACCGCACCGTAACCGAACCGGTGCGGTTTTTTTAGCCTTTCATGCCCTGCAGCCATTCTTGGTAACATTCCGGACAAAGCGCTTCCTCGCGTTCTTCATCGTTCGCATGGAACGAGACGTAATGCACGTTGTCGTCGCACTCGCATTGGCAATAGAAACACGTTTCGTTCATCGATTGTCCCTCCTTGTCCGTTAGTGTGGACAATCCGAGGAACGTCATTGCAAGGAAAACATCCCCAAAAGCGATCAGCACGACGTGTGCGACAACAAATAGTCTAAGACGGCCTTTTGCTCTTCCTTCGTAAACCCGGCTTGCCGGTCGATCCAATATCGATGCCCCTCTCCTGTCACATGCACCGCCTTTAAAGCAGGATCGGCGCGGCATTCGTGGCCATGACGCGCTCGCGCTACGTCCGGTCAATGAGCGCCCACAGACTGTTGCGCGCATCAAGGGCGATGCCTTTTTGAACGTGCTCGAAAGCCCGAACTCACCTTCGGCCCAACCGCCACGCCACCATCGTGCAAATACGAAGTGCTCCACGCCAGGCCGATGAGGCTCGGCACCTTATAGTCGACCGGTGAATTGCCGTAGGCGAACGACAGGCGGTTTGGTCCGCACCGCTCTGGACAAAACTTGAGCGCGCAGGCAGCACTTCTTGTTGGGCGGTCCAGCTGCCCGAACATCATCGCCCATCTTTTCCAAAATTCCCTATCTATACGTGAGACGGCCGAGCACATACTATGTCACGGAAGGTGGTGAAAGAGATGAAAGCGACAGGAACACATGAAACGCTCGAGCTGCACGAACTGCTCATGTTCAAAAACACGTGCCTCGCCAAAAGTGCCGCCATGCAGCAAATGGCGAGCGACCCGCAGCTGAAATCGCTCATTCAACAAGACATGCAAAAAACAGAGCAGCACATCCGCGACTTGCAAAACTTATTATCGTAACGAACGGAGGAGGGACAACGATGCAGGCAACGATGACGCCGACCGGCGTATTCAATGATCAAATGATCGCCGCCGACTATCTCATTGGGGCGAAAAGTGCGATCAAAGCGTGCGCAATGGCCATTGCCGAAGCAACAACCCCGGAAGTGCGCAATACGCTGAAGCAACATGTGAACTACCCACCACCTACGCTTCGCTTGGAGGTGGGGGCTTCAAGCGACTTGTGCGTGTTCGCCGAACGGTAAGCCACACACAAGAACCCTTTACGCTTCCCTTCGTTCCGAAGGTGTCCGTTCTAGCCATATTCTATCCTATTCGTTGGCTAACGCCAACCGACATTCATCTCCCACTTTCACTGGTGCTGGCGCACCTTCACGTTTAGAAGTAGGAGACTTCTTTCGGAGGGAAGTTAAATGACGCGATTGCGTTTCACGAGCAAATTAGCCAATACATAATCAACAAAGGATACTATCATCCGACCAACGTCCAAGAGCAGCTGCGCGTCGATATGCAAACGGCGCAGCAAGTGTTGCAATCAGCCGGCCGCTGAACGCACAAATGGGATTCGCCCGCTGCAAGTGGAATCCCATTTTTCATGATTTGCCCTCCATTCGCCCATCCTAACAACAAGGAGGTGAACAGCGTGAAACGCCGATACCGAATATGGGCCGCGACCAGCGCGGTTGTTGCTCTACTCGTTGCCGCAGCCGCCTTGGGGCGACCGGCTCTAGAAGAAAACGCCCCGGCTCCACCACGGCTGAAGCCGTTTGACGCCGAGGTCGCACCCACCCATCCAACCGTTGTCGCCTTAGACAGCTTAAGCGCAGGCGAACAGCTGAAACAGCAGTTGAACAAGCACCCGCGCATTCGGGAAATCCTCCATAATCGCCGCGGTGACCGAAGCCATTATTTCGCCAATGAGATCGTCGTCCGCTTTCGGGCATTGCCATCGGAAAGCCGTCTTCAACAAATGGAGGCAGCCATCGCCGGCCAGCTCATCAAGCAGGTCGACCACGTGTTTGTATTCCGTTCGCGCGGGCAAACGTACGAAGAGATGCGCCGCTATTTCCGATCCCTTCCGATGGTTGATTATTGCGAACCGCACTACATTTACATGCAAAATGAGTGGAACAAGCCGGCGCTGATCCCGAACGATTCGTTTTACGCCCGCTACCAGTGGAACTTGCCGGCCATTCATACTGAAGACGGCTGGACGTTGTCGCGCGGCAAACAAACCGTGCCTGTCGCCATCATTGACAGCGGGGTCGATTTGACCCATCCCGATTTAATCCGCCGCCTTGGTCCCGGATACAACGTATTGGCCGACGACCGCTCTCCGAATGACGAAAATGGCCATGGCACCCATGTCGCTGGCATTATCGCCTCACAGCCGAACAACGACGAAGGAGTCGCCGGCATAACATGGTTCAACCCGATCATGGCCGTCAAAGCATTAAATGCGGACGGCTATGGAACGAGCATCGACGTGGCGAAAGGCATCCGCTGGGCGGTCGACCACGGGGCAAAGGTCATCAATTTAAGCCTTGGCAACTACCAACCGTCCTCGGTGCTTGAAGAGGCGATCCGCTACGCCGACGCCCATGATGTCGTGCTTGTCGCCGCTTCCGGCAACGACAGCACATCACAGCCGAGCTTTCCGGCCGCGTATCCAGAAGTGATCAGTGTTGGCGCTGTCAATCCGGATCTTTCCTATGCACTTTATTCCAACTACGGCGACTATGTGGATGTCGTCGCGCCTGGAACGAACATTGCCAGCACGTTTGCCGGCCACCGGTACGCCGCCCTTTCCGGCACGTCGATGGCCGCGCCGCACGTCACCGCACTCGCCGCTTTGATCCGCTCCGTCAACCCGCGGCTTTCGAACGATGAAGTGCGCGACATTATTCTCGAAAGCGCTGATGACTTAGGCGAGAGAGGAAAAGATCCGTATTACGGCTATGGGCTGATTAACGTCTACCGCGCGCTCGAGCTGGCTAAGCGATAACCGATGCTCCTTCCGCCAATGATTGGGGAACTCGTCGCTGGGAAAGGTCAAACGGACAAAATTCTCATCTCCTGTGCGAACGATGTTAAAACTCCCCCACAGCATCAATCAGCAAACAGCCGGAAACGGCGCCTTCGGTGCCGCATTCCCATAGAGGAGCGCCTATCTGCTGAAACGAAAAACGATGGGGATTCGAGCTATACCCCCATCGTTTTTTCGCGCGTCAACATCGTCGTCACCGCCCCGACGACCGTGACAACGACAAGCGAGTGGACAAACGGCACTGAGTCGATGATCATGCTCCCAGCTGAAATAATGCAGGCGTCAATGACAAAAATGATGATCCCGACGTTCCAGTTCGTCCATCTAGCGATAAACTGGGCGAGCAGGTCGGTCCCGCCCGTGCTCGTCTCCTCGCGCAGCATCAAGCCGATGCCCGCGCCGACCAGCACCCCGCCGATGACCGCGCTTGGAAGCGAATCCAACACCACCACGCCGCGCAAAACGGACAATACGTCAATCATCCATGAGGAAAATAAAAGTCCGTGCAAGCTGTTGTAAAAAAACGGGCGGTAGTAAAACCATGCGGCTGCATAAAGCGGAACGCTTAAGACGATCATCGTCAACCCAGCCTGAACGTGCCACACGTATTTGGCGATCAGCCCGAGCCCGATCATCCCCCCATCAAGCAAATGGTGAGGGACGAAAAAGACGTTGATGCCAACGCCAAGAAGCAGACTGCCGACAATCACCGCCGCCATTTTTTTGATCATCACGAAACCCCTCCGCCACGGCTTATCCCAACGAGCCAACATACCTCCATATATATGTATATGGCGCCCCTTGACAGAGCTTGTCTCTTTTTTGCCGCATCGCGGAGGAAATGGCTAGTCACGGACGAAATACAAAAATAAGAGGCCAGGCCTCTATGCCCAACCTCTTATTTTTGCGCTTTTGTCGTCTCGTCATCGTCGATGATGCCTTTTGTCGCATTCTTAAATTCGCGCAACGTTTTCCCGGCCGCTTGTCCTAACTCCGGCAGCTTTTTCGGTCCGAAAATGAGCAAAGCGAAAAAGACGATGAGCGCAATTTCTCCAAAGCCGATGTTCATGTTTGTCACTCCCATGTTCAAGCGTCGTTTCTTGAATCATTATACCATAGAAGAACGGACGGTGTCATCGTCTTTCCCTTGACAAAACGGCGACAATTTGCCCATCTCTCATTGTTCCTCAAGCAGTCGCACCGGTACGTCTTGTTCGTGTTCCGGCTCATCGGTGAAATAAACGCGAGCCATTTCGCGCTCATCATCGACGTGCTGAATCACCACTTGTTTCCCTTTATACATCACCGGAACGATCTCCCCAGCTTCAGCCATTCGCTTCGCCCGCAACAGTTCCATCTACTCCCCTCCTTTCGCACTGTCCTCCGCCTGCGCCCGCAAGCTTTTCCAAAACAACTCGTCGCTGCAGACGATCTCATGAAGCTCTCCTTCGTCTCCTTTGGCGTTGATGATTTCAAGCAACTGCGTCATATCGTCCATTTCGCGCCGATCGTTTTTCACCGAATCATCCCCTTTCTTTGGCAAACTGATGACAGCGGCCATCCCATCGCTTCGTTTCCTGCGTTGACTCCCTCAAAAAGAAGGAGTATGATTCGAATTGGTGTGTATAGAAAGGAGGAAACACTATGAAGGAGCGGGACTATTATTTTGACAACGCGAAATGCGCGCTCATGCTCCTCGTCGTGTTTGGCCACTTTCTACGCCCGTACATTGACGGCGTCTTATGGGTGCACAGCTTGTATACGTGGATTTTCTTTTTCCACATGCCAGCGTTCATTTTCATTTCCGGCTATTTCGCCAAAAAATTCCATGAGCACGGCTACTTGCAAAAAATCACGAAAAAATTGCTCATCCCGTACGTTCTGTTCCAGCTGCTGTATTCGATCTACTATTTCTTCCTGTATGACAAACAGTCGCTGGAACTTGACTTATTGACCCCGCATTGGAGTTTATGGTTTTTGCTCAGCCTGTTTAGCTGGAACGTGCTGCTGTTATGGTTCGGCCGGCTGCCAAAGCGGATCGCATTGCCGATGGCGCTTCTTCTCGGCTTGACCAGCGGCATGATGGAAGCGGAAAAATGGCTGAGCTTGTCGCGGACGCTCACGTTTTTCCCGTTCTTTTTGCTTGGATTTTTCTTTCAAAAGTCGGCGATCGAGCGCTTGTTTGCCGCCCCAGTGCGCCTCGTTTCGCTATTTGTGCTTGTTAGCATGTTTTTCGTCATCCATTTCGGGTTTCCGGATTTGCCGCAAGATTGGCTGTACGGCTCGAAATCGTACGATACGCTCGGCGTCTCGGAACCAGCCGGCATTGCGAGCCGCCTCGCCATTTATGGGGCGAGCCTGCTCATGATGTTTGGCTTTCTGTCGCTCATCCCGAGCCGTCGCTTCTCCTTTTCCGTGCTCGGGGCGCGCACGTTTTACATCTATATCTTGCACGGGTTTATTTTAAAATATTTGCACGAGACGCCATTCCCAGACTTTATTATGGATGTGCACGGCTATCCGCTTCTGCTTGCACTGTCGGTTGCCATGATGCTCATCCTTGGAAGCAAGCCGGTCGTCCGGCTCGTGCGGCCGCTGTTGGAATGGCGATGGCCGAACTGGCGGCAGACAACGACCTAGCCGTCAAAAAAGAAGGTGTCCCGAACTATCAACGGGACACCTTTTTTCATTTATGGCGCTTTGCCTACAAGTGGAAACCGACTTTTTCATTCAGCGCGTGCGAGCTGCCCGCACCGCTTCCGCTAAGGCGGCGGCCGCCGCCTTTGGCGACGGAGCCGAAGCGATGGCGCTGATGACGGATACCCCATCCGCCCCGGCTTCCACAACGGTTTTGGCGTTCGCAGCCGTAATGCCGCCAATGGCGACGATTGGAATGGTGATGCCGGCTTCGCGCAAGCGGCGGAGAACATCCGGTCCTTGCGCTTCCTTTGCATCCTCTTTCGAACTGGTCGGGTAAATCGGGCCGACGCCGAGGTAATCGGCGCCCGCCTCAACGGCCGCCATCGCTTCTTCGACGTTGTGCGCTGAGACGCCCAAAATTTTATCGCCGATTTTTTCCCGCACGCGCCGCGCGTCCTCATCGTCTTGACCGACGTGGACGCCGTCGGCATCAATGGCGAGAGCCAGCTCGACGTCATCGTTGACGATAAACGGTACCCCATAAGCGCGGCAAAGGTGCTGCAGCTGCCGGGCGAGCTCCTCTTTGTCCGCCCCTTTTAAAGCGCCCGGCCCTTTTTCGCGGAATTGAAACAACGTCACACCGCCGTCAAGCGCTTCTTTCAGCACATCGGCGGCCGGACGTTCGCTGTTTTGGCTTCCCATAATGAAGTAAACAGCCAGCCGCTCCTTCATTTCACCGCTCGCGATGCGCGCCATCGTTCTCACTCTCCGTATTGGCGGTACGCCCAATGGTTCGTCGGCCCATGGCCTTGGCCGATGCCGAGCGGATGGGCAATCGCCGATTGCACAAACGCCTTCGCCGTCGCGACAGCGTCGACAGGATGCCGCCCTTTCGCCAGCTCAGCGGCGATCGCCGCGGCAAACGTACAGCCGGTTCCGTGCGTATGGCGCGTGTCAATTCGCTTGCTTTTAAAATAGGAAAATTCGCTGCCGTTATACAGCAAGTCGACGGTTTCTTCGCCATCATCGTCATGGCCGCCTTTCACGACGACATAGCGGGCGCCCATCCGGTGGAGGAGGCGCGCGGCTTCACGGCGGTCATCCATCGTGCGGATGACAACGCCCGTCAACGCTTCCGCTTCTGGAATGTTCGGTGTAATGACAAGCGCCATCGGCAGCAGCTCTTCTTTCAGCGCGGCCACCGCCTCTTCTTGCAACAGCGGAGCGCCGCCTTTGGCGATCATCACCGGGTCGACGACCAGCCGCTCCCATTTCTGTTTTTTCACTTGTTCAGCAACCGTACGAATGATCTCGGCACTAAAGAGCATGCCGGTTTTCACCGCATCCGCGCCTAAATCGGCGGCCACCGATTCGATCTGGGCGGCGACTGCTTCCGCCGACAGCGGAAAGACGCCTTGCACGCCAAGTGTGTTTTGCGCCGTCACCGCCGTGATCGCTGACATGCCAAAGACGCCGAGCTCCTGGAACGTTTTGAGATCGGCTTGGATGCCGGCGCCGCCGCCGCTGTCCGACCCGGCAATCGTCAACGCTTTGTACACCATCGTGTTTCTCCTCCCCTTTTACCGTTGTTCCACCCGGCCATACCGTTTGACATCATCGACGCTTGTATACGCCAACGCGTCCAAAAACGCCGTCTGGAAGCTGCCCGGTCCGCGCTCCCCGGCTTTGGCCGCCGCCTGCTCCGCTGCGACGCCGTAATACACAAGAGCGGCCACCGCCGCTGCCGCCGCATCGCGCTCCACGGCCGCAAACGCTCCGACAACTGATGTCAGCAAGCAGCCCGCTCCGGTCACTTTTGTCAACAACGGATGGCCGTTCTGAATCAGATACGTCGTCTGTCCGTCCGCAACGACGTCCTCTTTTCCAGTAATCGCGACAACGGCGCCGAGCTGCTCCGCCGCCCGTTTGGCCAACGCCACTCGATCGCCGCTTCCTCCGCCGGCGTCAACTCCTTTAATCGCCCACGCCTCACCGATCATATTGGCGATCTCCGCCGCATTGCCACGGATCACGGCGAGCTTGACTTGTTCCGCGATGCGGCGCGCCGTCTCCGTCCGGTAGCGCGTGGCCCCGGCCCCGACCGGGTCGAAAATGACCGGCACGCCGGCTTCATTGGCCGCCTGGCCGGCGACAAGCATCGCTTCCACCTCTTTGTCATTCAACGTCCCAATATTGAGGACAAGCGCTCCAGCGAGCTTCGCCATCTCGCCCACTTCCTCTTTCGCATACGCCATCACCGGCGAAGCGCCAAGCGCAAGCAGCCCATTTGCCGTAAAATTCGTCACAACGACATTCGTGATATTATGGACGAGCGGATTCTCCTCTCTTACCCGCTCGAGCAGTTCCGCCCATTCATGCCAATTGGCCATTTCCGGTTTCTCCCCTTTCCAAGCCTTTTCGCCGGCCATACACTGACTTTCGCCGTATTTTCGGCCAATGGAATGATCCATTCTCCCCATCCATCAGTCTACTCTTTCTTTTTTTGAATTGCAAGACAAAGAAAAAAGGCGGCCGCCAAAGCGCACCTCCCTTTTTGTTCCATTACGAACGCGGCCATTCGGCCGCGCCTCCCTCTTCGGGCGGCGCCGCCGGCGACAGCCGCTGCGGCAGCGGCCAATTCCACAAATCCAAATCGATGATATAACGCGGCCTCCGTTTCGTTTCTTTGTAAATTTTTCCAATATATTCACCAATCAGCCCGAGCGCCATCAGCTGCAAGCCCCCTAACAGCCAGATGGACGTAATGAGCGACGTCCAACCCGTTTCCGTATGCCCGACCCATTTGAGAAAAAGAAAATAGGCGCCAAACATCAAGCTGACGACAAACGAGAGAAACCCAACGAGCGAAATGAAACGGATCGGGGTGACGCTGAACGACGTCACGCCGTCAAGCGCAAAGGCGATCATTTTTTTCAGCGGATATTTCGTTTTCCCGGCCGGCCGCTCTTTTCGGTCATAATAAACCGTCGCCGACCGAAAGCCCAAAAGTGGAACGATGCCGCGCAAAAACAAGTTCACTTCCCCGAACTGTTCAAGCGCGTCCACAGCGCGCCGGCTCATAAGGCGATAGTCGGCGTGATTGTAAACGATATCGACGCCAAACGCCTTCATCAACCGATAAAACCCTTGCGCCGTATGGCGCTTGAACCATGTATCGGCATCGCGCCGCCGGCGCACGCCGTAGACGATGTCATAGCCTTCGCGAAACTTTTGCACAAATTCCCGAATCGCCGCTACATCATCTTGCAAATCGGCGTCGATCGAAATGAGGCAATCGGCATGCCTTTTCGCGGCGAACAGCCCAGCAAGCAGCGCGTTTTGATGCCCGGCGTTATGCGCCAGTTTCAGCCCTTTCACTTCCGGGTGGCGCAAACTCGCTTTGTATATGATCTTCCATGTGTCATCACAGCTGCCGTCATCGACGAACAAAAGCGCGCTGTTGGATGAAATGAGCTGCTCTTCAATCAATTGTTCGCGCAACTCCCGTAAGCGGCGGATCGTCTCCGGCAGCACCTCTTCTTCGTTGTAACACGGCACAACAATAGCCAACGTCGGTTCGAACATGTCACCTTCCTCCCTCCGGCACGACTTTGTATAAATAGATGGTCCACGCGGACTCTTTGGAACGGAACACCCGCTCAAGGCTCAAGGCGTTTTTGCTGGCATTTTCAATCGGCAGCGCTGAAAAAATGTAGCGCCCGCCCATGTCATAAAACACGTTTGTGTTCAATTCCAAGTTGCGAATCGTCCGCTTCGAGTTTTTCTGAAACATATACCGCTTGCCCAGCTCATCGACGAACAAATAGCAGCGCCCGCCCCATTCATCGAAATACTGGCGCAGTTTTTTGTTTTTCGCGAGCTCCTTGGCGATGATGCGGCGAAACCGATGCTTGTATTCGAGCGGATAAAAGTTGTTGTACGTATCGAGTGTGTAAAAGCCGTTGTATTGAGCGATCGCCGGGTGGATGCCGATGCTGGCGACACGGTATGTATGCACCGGGCGGCCGATATAGCGGCGAATGGCGGCAAACTGCTTTTCCGCGTAAAACTCGCGAAACGACGGCTTGTCGCGGTAGACGATTTCCTCATTGCATAAAGCAAGCACGACAAGCTGCAAGACAATGGCCGCCGCACCAACCGCCCGCCACCTTCGGCCTTCCTGCCAAAAAATTTTCAGCGCCAGTGCAAACAAGACGTAAATCACCATTGGCCGCAAAAAATGGTAGCGGGCGAAATTGAACTTATCGAGCAAATCAAACCGTTCGGTGAGCGGCAGCCATCCTTTGTAAAACCAAAACGCATACCATGTCGACAACGCGAAGTTCAACCCGTGCAAAATCAAAAACAGTTTCTCCCGCCGCCAGCTTTTCCGCTTCCATACAATGTACAAGGCAACGAGCGTCACCGGTAAAATGACGAGCCCATGCACGGTCATGACGTGGGTGTGGCCGAGCACATAGTTTTTGAACGTCAGCCGGATGACGCGCCAAAGCGGCAGACGGGCGTGGAAATATTCGTCGCGGCTTGTCGGCTCATTGGAAAACAAGAGCGAATGGACAAGCCGGTAATCGACCGCCAAATAGAGCATCGTCATATAGACGATGGCCGCCAAAAACCGCCAATTCCAACCCTTGCCGCGGATGACATCAATGAGCCACCAAATCCCAAGCGCGCTCAAGAAAAAGAAAAATCCAAGCACGAAGCTCGAATAGAGCGGCAAAAGCGTCAACACCGCCCAGTTCACCCATGAACGCTCGCCGCCCCGAATGTTTAAAAACGCCCAAAGCGCAAGCGGCATCCCGAGCGTACTTAACATTCCCGATGGCCAAAACGGCGTCAAGGCAAACGTCAACGAAGAGCCGATGCGAATCCATCCCCAGCGCTCGCCCGGCAGCACATGTTTTCGCAGCAGCAAATACATGCCGATGAACGCCAATACGCGGGTTGCGGCTTGACTGAGCCCATAGGCGTAAATGGATGGAAACAGGGCGTGAAGCCAAACGATGCCGCTGAATTCTGTGCCGAACGCGTTGCGCGGCAGGCCGTTGATGATTTGCGGAATGACCCCATCGACCGGTCCGAACAGCTCACCGCTTCGAGTGAGCACCTTATACCAAGCGATGTTGGAATCCAAATTGTCATGAACGCGCATATGCGCATCTTCACCGAGCACAAAGTACGGCGACACGTACAAGGCGATGGCAACGAAAGAGAAGAGCAGGAGTCTCTTTTCGATGGACGGCACCTTTTCTCCCCCTTTCGCTTTTACTCATGTCTTTCCTTATTGTTCAACCCAACAGGAAAATTATTCATGGGAATGGAAAAAAACGGACTCCCGTCCAAACAAAAAAACCGCCGTCGGCCAATTGAAGCCTGATGACGGCGGTTTTCTATTCACCTTTTGAACAGCCTTTTGCAGGCAACACAACGTTGCCCAAAAAAGCTGGTGATGGAACGAAAAAACGCGCGAACCATGGAGATTTCGCTCTTGAACGCTCTCCCACCTACGCTCACGCGTGGAAGTGGGGGTTTTCTCGGTTCAGGATGATCAACAACCGCTTTTCCGCGCGTTCGCAACAACGATTTTGCAGAAAGCGCGGTTTTTACCGACCTTGCAAACGGCGTCAAGCCGAGAACAGCGCCGCCGGATTGCCGATGAACATTTGCTCAAGCACTTCGTCGCGGATTCCTTCATTTTTCAGCGCGGGAATGAGGTTCACAAACAAATGCTCGACATGCCAATTTTTCATCATTTCCGCAAACGGCTCCGGCAGCGTAAACGGCCGGCCAAGCCAAACGTTGACAGTGTCATGCGACAGCATAATTTGTTTCTCGTACCCATCGCGGAGCAGAGCAAGGAGCGTCCGCACCCGCTCCTCATCAGTCGGCGCGCCGACCATCCCTTGGATGCCGAAGCGGTCAAACGCAATGTAAACGCCGTAAGCAAGCGTCTTTCGATGATAGTCCGGGTCCGTGTTGCCGCACATATGGCCGATGACAATTTTTTTCGGATCGGCGCCGTGCTCAAGCAAATAGGCGGCTTGTTCCGGCCCCATCGTTCCTTCTTGCGTATGGGTGATGATGACCGCACCCGTCTCTTTTTGCGCGCGGGCGGCAGCGCGGAAGAACATCTTTTCGTACTCGGTGATGCACCCTTTGCTCGAGGCGAGCTTGATGACACCCGCCTTGATTCCGGTATCGGCAATGCCCTCGGTCAGCTCGGCCATAAACATGTCGTAAATATCATCTTCCGCTGTTCCGAGAAGCCGGCGGAATTGGAAGTACGGCGGCGCCCCTTCCCCTTCATAATAATAGCCGGTGGCGCAAATAATGTTCAGTCCCGTCTCTTCAGCAACGCGCCGCAAAAATGCCGGGTTGCGCCCGCAGTCGTTCGG
Source organism: Geobacillus zalihae (assembly GCF_030414215.1). Classification (NCBI taxonomy): domain Bacteria; kingdom Bacillati; phylum Bacillota; class Bacilli; order Caryophanales; family Anoxybacillaceae; genus Geobacillus; species Geobacillus zalihae. The sequence continues at coordinate 1,475,660 of NZ_CP129217.1, read as the reverse complement.
CGTCGGATCGACAACCGTTTGAATGCCGTGCCGCTTCATCTTTTCCGCCGCCTCGACTGCGACGCGAAGCGCCTCGTCTTCGCGGAACGTGCCGCGCGTCACATCGCCTTGAAACCCTGGATAGCCGAAGAGGAAATGCTCGTGGATGAGCGTTTTGCCAAGCTGTTCCACCGGCACTGGGCCAAGGACGGTTTCGACCGTCTTCGCCATCAGGCGTTCACCCCTTTCCCCGCTTTTTCATATTCCTCTTCCTGCAATTTTCGCCAAAGCAACTTGCCGCTTGACGTCATCGGCAGCGACGAGCGGAATTCGACGAGGCGCGGATATTTGTACGCCGCCATTTGCGTCTTGGACCATTCAATGATCTCTTCTTCCGTTACTTTGCCGACATACTCGTCATGAAGGACGATAAACGCCTTCACCGTTTCGCCGCGGCGCGGATCCGGCACGCCGACGACGCACGCCTGCTGAACAGCCGGATGTTTGTACAAAAGCGACTCGACTTCGGTCGGCCACACTTTGTATCCAGAAGCGTTGATCATCCGTTTGACGCGGTCGACGATGAAAAAGTAGCCTTCCTCATCCATCCGCCCGATGTCGCCGGTGCGGAAAAACCGCTTGCCGTCGAGCTCGATGAACGCTTCTTCCGTTTCTTTTTCACGCCGGTAATAGCCGCGGAACACTTGCGGACCACAAACGACGATCTCCCCGACTTCGCCGACGCCAAGCTCCCGCCCCGTCGCCGGGTCGATGATGCGCGCGTCGACGTCAAACGACGGAACGCCGAGACATTGCAATTTCGGCCGGTCCGGCGGATTGAAATGCGTCTGCGAAATCGTCTCCGTCAGCCCGTAGCCTTCAAAATAACGGACGCCGGTGAGCTGGAACAATTTTTCCCCGACCGCTTCCGGAAGCGCCGCTCCGCCGCCGGAAATGCTCGAAAGCGAGGAAATGTCATACCGGCCAAGCGCCGGGTTGGCCAAAAAGTCGATCAGCATCGTGCTGATGTTCACCCAATGCGTGCAGCGGTGCAATTCAATCAGTCGGGCGGCCGCGTCCCGATCCCAGCGCGTCATCAACACCATGGCGGCGCCGGCGAAAATCGGCGTATGCATGCTATGGACCATCCCCGTGACATGGAAAAACGGCAGCGTCGCCAACGCGACCGAATCGCTCGTCACATCGCCCCAGTGGTAGGCGCCGACGATGTTGGCGTTCACCGTCCGGTGCGGGTGGATGCAGCCTTTTGGCACCCCGGTCGTCCCGGATGTGTATGGCAAGACGGCGATGTCATCAACATGGCCGTTGTATGGAAGCGGCGGCAATTGGGCGCCGAGGCAGTCCGCCCATAAAAGAATGCGCTCATCCCCAATGGCCCGCCGCGGCGCCGCCACTTCAGCCGGAAGCGAAACCGGCGATTCATCGGAAGCATAATCAGAATAAGCGGCGACGATGATTTGTTCCAACGCCGTTCGTCCAAGGAGCGGGGCCGCTTTGTCAAGCAGCTCCTGTCCAACGATGGCGACTCTCGTTTCGCAATCATGGACGTAAAAGGAAAGCTCCTCTGAGGTGTTCATCGGATTGATCGGCACGACGATCGCTTCAGCGCGCAAAATGGCATAGTAGGAGATGACAAACTGCGGAGAATTTTGCATGTACAAGAGAACGCGGTCGCCCGGTTTGACGGACAGCTTTTGCTGCAAATAGCCGGCCAACGCGTTCACTTCATCGAGCAACTGTTTGTACGAATACACGGCTCCGTAATAGTAAATCGCCGTTTTGTTCGGATAGCGCTTCGCCGTTGTTTCCAAATGGTCGACCAGCGTCGTCTCCGGCACAGCCAGCGTTTTTGAGAGCCGTTTCGGCCAATACGGGTAATGTCTCGTATTCATTCCGTTTTCCTCCTCCTTTTCACGCGATCGTTCACTGCGGCAGCCTCCACGCAAGCAGCATTGGATAGCTTTTTTTACTGACCAGTTGGTATATAGCCGACTATTTTTTATTGTACACGCTTTCATGAATATTTTCAATAATTTTCTGAATATACAAAACAAAAAATACACCGCCTACAACAGGCGGCAGACGATCGCTTTGATGTCTGCTCCGTGCATACCGTTTCCCCTTTCTTGGCCCGTCATCATTTGCTTGTTCGTTTTTGGTTGATAGACAAAAGCCAATATGGCAAAATATGATTCTAGAAAAGCTTACCATTATGTTGCAAAGAGGAGGAACACATGATGAGATTCGTGATCCCGCTTGTCCTTTCCTTTGCGCTCGCAGCCAGCTTTTTCTTCGACTCGTTCCGTTCGGCCGAAGCGGCAGCCAAAATCAAAACGTATCCAAACTGCACCGCGCTGAACAAAGAGTATCCAGGGGGCGCGGCCCGCTCCGCCTCTGTCAAAAACAAAGGAGGTGGCAAATTCATTTCCCTCGTCCAATCTCGGTTCGTCGACGACTGCACAAGCCGCCTTTCCTCGCCTCGTTTCACAAGTCGGACCGTCTCCCGCGGAACCCCAAGCCCAATGGCCACTTCTGGGCATACAGGCACAAGCCGAGCAAACTCCCCTAAACGAGAGACAAACGAATTGTGAATGATATCGCCGTTATACCGGCAGGCAGAAAAGCCGAGGCATTCGCTGACCACCACTGTCGGAATGGCGTAGTGCATCCTTTTGTACTCCTTTCTCGTTCCGTCACCTCTCTTTGTTATTGTAACCAATTGAAGATCGACTGTCATGAAGGCCATTTCATTGAGCCAGCCAAAAAATCGGTATAAGTTAGAAGAAGCAATAAACAGCTCCAAATGAAAACAGCGCCCTAAGCGAGTTTCCTGCTTAAGGCGCTTATTCGGCAGCTGCTGCATGGCAGTGCACACGCCCATATACACCATTAAAGAAGACGGCAAGGGCGCCAAATATGGTGTTCCGGCTTTCTTCATCGTCTTTCCTCTCGGCGCGGCGCCTGAATGGCGATGCCTTCGTTTTGCAAGGCTTGATAGAGCCGCTTGGCAAATCGCACCGCCTGTTCATTGTCGCCATGGAGACAGACGGTGTCGGCTTCAATCGCCACGTCCGTCCCTTGCACCGAGCGAACGCGCCGGTCGCGGATCATCATAAGCACTTGCGTGACCGCTTCGTCTTCATCCGCGATGATGGCGCGCGGATCGCTTCTTGGGGTGAGCGAACCGTCCGCCTGATACGTCCGGTCGGCGAACACTTCGCTCGCCGTACACAAGCCGTAGGCGCGGCCGGCGCGGATGAGTTCGCTTCCCGACAAGCCGTATAAGACAAGCATCGGATCGACATCATGCACCGCTTTGGCGATCGCTTCGGCCAGCGCCGCGTCTTTCGCCGCCATATTGTACAAGGCGCCGTGCGGCTTCACATGCGTCATCACGCCGCCTTCCGCCTTCACAAACGCAGCCAGCGCGCCGATTTGGTAGACTACATAGGCGTATACCTCCTCTGGCGAAACGGCCATGGCGCGCCGTCCGAAGCCAAGCAAATCCGGAAACCCCGGGTGGGCGCCGATGGCAACGCCATGCTGGATGGCGAGTTGCACCGTCCGCCGCATGACGAGCGGGTCGCCGGCGTGAAACCCACAGGCGATGTTGACAGAGGTCACGTACGATAAGATTTCTTCCTGCCCAAGCCTATACACCCCAAAGCTTTCGCCGAAATCGCAATTCAAATCAATCGTCCTCACCGTTCTCCCTCCCATTGACGGCGAATGGCCGCAATCCATCGAGCCAGCCGTTGCTGTTGTTCCTTATAAAGCCACATCGCTTCTTCCGGCCCGATCGGCTGAAATTGGATAAAGTCACCCGGGCGAGCCTGCGCGAGAATCGGCAAATCCACAGCCGCGACTTGGGCGATGCGCGGGTAGCCGCCGGTCGTCTGGCTGTCCGCCATCAATACGATCGGCTGGCCGGATGCTGGGACTTGCACCGTGCCGAAAACGACCGCTTCCGAGACCATCTCCCGCTCGCGCACAAGCGCCAACGTTGGACCGGAAAGCCGATAGCCGATCCGATCGGACTGCGTCGTCACCTCATAGCGGGCGGCGAAAAACTGGCGGCGGCTCGCCGGCGTAAATTCGTCATACTCCGGACCGGGAACCGCGCGCACCGTTTTCGTTTTCCCACCGATATAGCGGCGGGCGGCCGAAGCAAGACCCCAACGCATCCGGCCGATAACACGACGCCCATGAGTAACGCCGACCGGCAGTGCATCGCCCCGCTGCAACGGGCGGCCTGAAAGCCCGCCAAGCTGGGCTGGAACGTACGTGGAACGGCTGCCCATCACGGGCGGGACGTCGATGCCGCCTGATACAGCGATATACGCTCGAAACCCCGTCCGACACACCCCTACTTCGAGCACATCGCCCGGCTCAACAGCCATCGGCTTCCAAAGTGCAAACGTCCGCCCATTGAGCGTACACGGGAAATCGCCGCCGCATACCGCAACAACGGCCTCGACGCGAAACCGAAGCGTCGGTCCGGCCATCGTCGCCTCAAGCACCGCCTCATCACCGTTGTTGCCGACAAGCGCATTAGCCAGGCGATACGCCCACGCATCCATCGCCCCGCCCGCCGGCACGCCGGCATGCCGGTAGCCAAAACGCCCGCCATCTTGCACGGTTGTAAACAACCCAGCCTCGATGACGTCAATCATGTTCCTCGCTCCAACGTGCAAATTCATCAGCCCCAATCGGCTGAAACGCGACGATATCACCAGCCGCAAGCAAACTTGGCTTCTCTCGGTGCGGGTCAAATAGCTTCAGCGGCGTTCGACCGATCAGTTGCCAGCCGCCCGGCGTCGCAAGCGGGTAGACGCCCGTCTGTCCGCCGGCGATGCCGACCGAACCGGCAGGCACTTTTGTGCGCGGCACCGACCGCCTTGGCGTCGCCAAGCGCGGCGACAACCCTCCTAAATAGGCAAATCCAGGAGAAAAGCCGATCATATAAACTCGGTAGCGTCCGGCCGAATGGAGCGCTACCACTTCGTCTTCTGTCATCCCATGGAAACGAGCGACATCCGGCAAATCCGGACCGAATTCGCCGCCGTAACAGACGGGAATGACGACCGTCCGCGCCGAACGCCGCACCGCTTGTTCAGACCGCCTGATGTTTTTCCTTAGCCATGCGCCTATGCCGATGTAATCGATCATCAATGGATCATAGTAGATGGTGAGCGACGAAAACGCCGGCACGATCTCCTCGATGCCTTCTTTTCGCTCGGCCTGAAGCCGGGCGGCCGTTTGGTGGACGATATCATTCACGTCCTCGTCAATGCGGTCTGAAAACCGAACCGTCACCGCATATTCGCATAATGGAAACAACGTATACTCCACCGTCATCCCTTCCCCCGAAAGCCGAGTTCGCGCGAAATGTCCATCGCCGCCTGCTTCAATCGCGGAACGATGCGCGCCACATCATCTGGCGAAAAGCGTTGTTCCGGCCCGGCGACGCTCAGCCCGGCAACCGCCGTCCCTTCATGGTTGAAAATCGGCACCGCAACGGCGGCCGAATAGTTTTCCAGCTCAGAATAGCTGACCGTATAGCCGCGGCACCGGTCTTCTTCCAACAACCGGCGAAGCGCTTCTTTGTCGGTCACCGTATGTTTGGCGATTTTAACAAGTTCGACTTGTTCTACATAACGTTCCCGCTCCGCCTTGTCCATAAACGCAAGCAACACGCGGGGACACGCACCGGCGTACAACGGAGCGCGCCGCCCGACTTTCGTATAGACGCGCACCGGCTCGGACGTCTCGACTTTTTCGATATACAGCGCCTCATCACCGTCGCGAATGACAAGATTCACCGCTTCGTTCGTCTCCTCTTTCAGCCGCTTCATCACGGGCAGCGCCGCCCGGCGAATATCAAGCCGCTCGGCGACGAGTGCGCCAAACGTCAAGAAGGCTAAACCGAGCTCATAGTGATCGTCTCGTTTTTGCAAAAAACCGAGGACAACAAGCGACTGGGCCATTCGATACACCGACGTTTTCGGCATCCGAAGCCGTTCGACCATCTCCGGCAATGTCAACCGTTCGCAATCGAGAAACAAATCAAGCAGTTCTTTTGTTTTTAACACCGTTTTGTTCATCGTCGCCCCTCTGTTCCGAATATCAGAATATCAATTCCAAAATACGACCTATATATTTCGTATTATAATGAAAAGTGGGACAACTTTCTACTCCAAAAATGAAAAGCGTCTGCTGAACAGACGCCGTTGGATTCAACTCGATAAGCGTTTCAAAAACACATAACTGACTTTTTCATATTCCATTTTTTCCTCATAGAAGCGATGGGCGTCAATCCGCTGCAAGCCGGAGGAGAGCGAGACAATCCCGTAGCCGTGCTCCTTCGCCCACTCGTGTACATAGGACAGCAACGCTTTTCCATACCCTTTCGAACGTTCGCTCGAAGCGGTCACCAAATCGCACACCCAAATAAAGCGGCCGTTATAGAGCGTGATCATCGGCATGAATCCGACAACGGCAACCATTTTGTCCTGATCATATAACGCCGCAAGCTTATACCCTTCTTTTTCTTGCGCTTCCCGCACAAGCGCCGTGTATGTTTCCTCATCCAAATGGGTGCGCAGCTCGCGCATCACCGGAAAGGCGCTTCTCACTTCTTCCTCCGTTTCAAGCCAAACGAATTGCGGCACGATTCCCATCTCCCTTCTTCTATTTCTACATTCATTATAGCCATGTTTGTCCAAAAATGGAACTGCCGCCTTTCCGCAACGTTGATCATCGTTTCGAAAGAAGACTCCCGCTTCAAGCGCGTGAAGGGCGCAACCCAGCGATCAGCGAAAGCTGAATGTCGGCTGATAAACCAACCATTACAGCCGCAGCCGCAAATACGGCCTCAGCGGTTTGCGCCCGAACCGCATGCCTTATGCGCAGGAAAAAGACAACGCCAGCCGGTCATCGCAAACCGGCTGGAATCGTGTTCATCCCCCAGCGCTCCTTTCATTGAAGCGGTTGATCACGTCAGCGAAGCAAGCACAGCCGGCAAGGCATCCACAACGTCCGACGCCAATACATCCCAGGGCGAATGACCGTGTTGAACAAGCCTATCAGCAGCCTTTCCATGCACGAACACCGCATTGCTCACCGCCGGCTGCACCGCCTCGTGCTGCAGCAAAAACGCCGCCACGATGCCCGTCAACACGTCGCCGCTCCCGCCTTTCGCCAAAGCCGGGTTGCCGGTCGTGTTGACATATTGCGATCCATCCGGCGCCGTCACAATCGTATACGGCCCTTTCAACACGACATACACGCCATATTCCATCGCCAGCCGCTTCGACACGCCAAACCGGTCGCGTTCCACCTCGCTGACCGGGCGGCGAAGGAGGCGCGCCATTTCCCCCGGATGCGGCGTGATCACCGTCGGCGCGCTCCGTTCGCGCACCAGCTCGGCGTAATCGCCCCAAAAAAACAAGGCATCGGCGTCGATGACAAGCGGCACCGGCTGGCGCACAAGCTCATTGACCAAGCGGCGAACCCCTTCCGTCCGGCCCATCCCTGGGCCGACAGCGATCGCATCGATCTCAAGCCCATCCCAATCGGCCGCGCCGGCAAACGCGCCGCCCTCGGCCGGCCATGGTCGGCACATCGCTTCCGGCACGCGGTTGGCAACCGCCTCATACACCGTTTCCGGAACGGCGATCGTCACCAGCCCCGCCCCGCTGCGAAGCGCCGCCTTCGCGGCGAGCGTCACCGCTCCGGCCATCGCCTTGGACCCGCCGACGATGAGCAACTTGCCGTACGTTCCTTTATGAGATGACCGTGTTCGCTTCGGCATCGTCCGCACCACATCGCTCTTTTCCCACAAAAACCGAGCAGCCGCCTTCGCCTGCACCGCCGCCGGCGGAATGCCGATATCGACAACAGCGATTTCTCCGTAATAATCGGCTGCTGGGAACGTATACGCCCCAAGCTTTGGGCATTGAATGGTAAATGTCACATCCGCACGTACCGCTGCAGTCACATCCCCACCACCGGCCGGCACTCCGCTTGGCACATCGATGGCATATACAACCGCCCGCGAGCCATTCACTTGTTCAATGATGTCTTTGTACGGCTGGCGCACATCCCCTTTGACGCCGATGCCAAGCAAGGCGTCAATGATGATGTCATAATGCGGCAAGAGCGCCGCCAACTCCCGCTCTTTTCCTTCATAAGCGATCCATGCATAACCGGACCGCTCGTACACCTCAAGCGCCGTGCGCGCCGCCCCTTTCACCTTTTCCTTTGGCGGAACGAGCCAGACATCGGTTTCATAGCCATAACTTTTCAACATGCGCGCGATGACGAACCCATCGCCGCCGTTGTTGCCCGTGCCCGCGAGCACCGCCACCTTGGCAGCGGGCGGAATCCGCTTCTTCAGCGCCCAAAACAGCGCCTGTCCGGCGTTTTCCATCAACGAGTCAGCGCTGATGCCGATCCGTTCTGCCACTTCCCGGTCAATGGCGTACATTTCCTCAGCCGTTACGATCGGAATCATATACGTTGCCCCTTTCGATTGTTCTTCCCATACATATAAATTGTACAATTTTACCAGGAAACTTCGCAAAAGAATACCACTTAGATCTTTTAGAGGCCATCGTTGCACCGACCGCCCCGATGGGCATTGACTCGGACAAATTCAAATCTCACCAACATCTGCCGCCTTGCGGGCGGCGGGTGTTTCTTTTTGTAGACGATCAATCGGGAAAAGCAGTATAGTAGAAAGTAGAAATGTTCAGTCTTCGTTCACTCGAAAAAAAGAGGCGACCGACCTTGACATACATCGAAAAGGGAAGCATCACCTATCTGAAAGCAAGCATATCGCTCTTTTTCGGCGGGTTTGTGACGTTTGCCGTGCTGTATACACCCCAGCCGTTGCTGCCGATTTTCGCCAAACAGTTTCACGTTTCGGCCGCAGCGGCGAGTTTAACCGTATCAGCATCGACCGGCGCACTTGCCGTCGCGATGCTGGCCGCGGCCAACTTGTCGGACCGGATCGGCAAAAAGCGGGTGATGGCCGCCTCGATGTGGCTGACATCGCTGTTGGCCATCGCAATGGCGTTCAGCCCGGATTTTCCGACGCTGCTTGCGGCGCGCACGCTCGTTGGCATCACGGCAGCCGGCATCCCTTCCTTGGCCATGGCGTATGTCGCCGAAGAGTTCCATCCGGCCAGCATCGGCAAGGCCATGGGGCTCTATATTAGCGGCACATCGATCGGCGGCATGGCCGGGCGGATTTTGACGGGCGTACTGACCGATCTTTTTTCCTGGCGCTCGGCGCTGATCACGATCGGATTTCTATCATTGGCGCTTTCCCTTGCCTTTACCGTCTTTCTGCCCGCACCAAGACAGGCCGTCCGGCGGCGGAACAGGGAAACGCTGCGGCAGGCATACGCCGTCCACCTTCGCAACAAGCCGCTTATGGCGCTCGTAGTGCTTGGCTTTTTGTTCATGGGCGGGTTTGTGACGCTGTACAATTACATCGGCTTTTTGCTGAGCGAGCCTCCGTATTCATTCCGACAATCCGTGCTCGGCTTTTTGTTTATCGTTTACATATTTGGCGGCATCGGCTCTGTCTATATGGGACGGCGGGCGGATCTTCGCGGCCACGCCTGCACCTTGCGTTTGTCGGTCGCTTTGACGGCGCTCGGGGCGCTCGCCACGCTCGCTCCGTCCGTGCTCGTGAAAATAGCCGGTTTGGCGCTGTTTACGTTTGGCTTTTTCGGCTGCCACTCCATCGCCAGCGCCTGGATCGGCGAACAGGCGCACGTCTATAAGGCGCAGGCGTCTTCCTTGTATCTTCTTTTCTATTATTTAGGGTCAAGCCTTGCCGGAACAGCCGGCGGCTACGTCTGGACGCATTTCCATTGGAGCGGTGTCATCGCTTTTGTCATCACACTCCTCGCTCTGTCCGGCCCGCTTATCTTCTATGCGGAAAAACGGCGGCCATCGCCTTCGCGATGACCGCCGCCTCCGTCATGATTGCTTGGCGATCACTTGCAGCCCAAACTGCAGGCAATCGTCGCAAATCGCCGCCAGCGGACCTTTGGCCAGCCTTGGTTTTTCTTTGAGACAAAACGAGCAGCGGACGCCGCCATGCGCCTCTTCCGTCTCCATGGCCAGCGTTTCCTCAAGTTTTTCCAATGAGAAGACAGCCAACGCCTCGTATACATTATCAAGCAAATGATCATCAATATAGGCACATTTTCCTTCCCAACGGAGCGCGATGAGTTTCGCCGCCACCGCCATCCCTTCGTAAAACCGGCGCCGAGCCTCGTCCTCCCTTTGCTCGGCCATAGCGATCAATTCATCGGCAAAACGCTCGAGCGCCCGAGGCGTGCATTCATCAAGCCATCTTGTTGTTCCGCTTGTCATGCACATTTCCCCTCCCTCGTTTCTTTCCCTTTTCAATACGACAAACGGGCGTATTTTCCTTCTTCACCGCGGCCATTCATCAAGAAAACGGGATCGCAGCTCAAGCGGCGGCAGCTGACAATGATCACGCTTTGGAACGAGACGATGCCGACGATTGGCAATCGCGTCATACATATGATCGCGCAACAGCCGAGGGATGAGAAACCCAGCCGCTGCCATCCAATTCCACGGCCAAGCTAGACGCCGGCCGATGCGCAGGACAGCCTCGGATTTTACATAACAGCACCCGTTCTCGATGAGGACGACGCTGTCTTCTGCTGACATCTCCTGCTTTGCCAGCAACGCTTGGCCAACGATGCTCTGTTGCGCCGCAAAGCGGAACACCGCCTGGCGGTCGCGGGCGGCGATCCAGTGCGCGCTCGCATGGCAAAACAGGCAATCGCCATCAAATAAGATGACAGGATGCATCACGTTCCCTCCATTGACCGGCTGTCGACCGGCTCGATGCAGGCGATCACGTCGTTTTTCGGCGAGTTGACCAGCGGCGCCACTTCGTACATGCGCATCTCGCCGCTCGGATACGGCAACAACAACGATTTCAAATACTCGCTGTCATCAAAGCTTGCATCAAGCCAGTCGTCATGCCGCTCGGGAGGCAATATGACCGGCATCCGGTCGTGAATGGGGGCGATGAGCTCGTTCGCCCTCGTCGTCATGATCGTGCACGTCTCAAGCGGCCCGCTCGGCCCTTTCCAACGCTCCCACAGTCCGGCAAAGGCAAATGGCTCGCCCGTTTTGAGGGTGAACCGGTACGGCACTTTTTTCGTTCCTTCCTTTTTCCACTCGTAAAACCCGTCAGCTAAAATGAGGCAGCGCCGCCGCTTGAACGCATGGCGAAAACTCGCCTTTTCATCGACCGTTTCCGCCCGGGCGTTGATCATCTTGGCGCCGATGCGGGCATCTTTCGCCCAAAACGGCACAAGCCCCCAGCGCATCATTTTCCCGACTCTTTCTCCCCCCTCGGCGACGATGGTCAACACATCTTGACCCGGAGCGATGTTGAACCGGGGCGCGAGCAGGCCTTGATAACGGAAACGAAACAGCGTCTGCAATGTTTCCGAATCAGCGGTTAACGTAAACCGGCCACACACAGCATTCACTCCTTGACCAGTTGGCCGATGCCATCTTGATCCTCTATTGCATCCATTATAATACAAAAAGCGGCCGAACACGAATCGCAGCCGTCTCTAGGAAGCAGTCTTTTCCAATGAGCGCAAAAACACCAACACCCGTTCTACATACTCATCGCTGTAGAGAGAAAAACTTTTCACATGATCCGCTTTGTCCGTCAGCCATAGCTGAAACGCATCCGGATGGGTTTTGTACAGTTTTACGCTTTCTTCATACGGAATCGAACGGTCGTCTTTGCTGTGAATGAACAAAATCGGCCTCGGCGCGACACGATCGACGGCATGGATGGGCGAAGACACGCCTAGATCCAAATCGGCCAGCGCCGGAACGATCGCCAAAATCAAATACGTAAACGGCACGTTCGGCAGATGCGTCCATACCGGCATATTGGCTCGCAAATACGATTCGAGGTCGCTGAACGGGCTGTCCGCAATCACCCCGCGCACGTCATTGTCTTCTGCCGCCGCCAAGATCGATGTCGCCGCTCCCATCGAAACGCCGTATAAGGCGACTGGCTCGCGATAGTGCCGCTTCGCGTAATCGATGACGCCAAGCAGATCGTCTTTCTCTTTGACGCCGATCGTAATCATATCGCCTTCCGACTCACCGCTCGCACGAAAGTCAAACAAGATGACGCGGTACCCGTCGTCAACAAGCCGCTTGGCGAGCGGCAAAAACGGCACGTTTTTCTGAATCCGGTTGCCGGCATACCCATGGGCAAAAATGACCGTCATCTTCGCCGCTCCTTTAGGCGGAATGATCCAGCCTTCGAGCGCCGTTTTCCCATCTTTGCTTGTAAATGTCGCACTTTCATACGCCATGCCATAGTCTTTCGGCGTCATGGTAATCGGCTCGCGCGGTTTATGCGTCAGCTGCCAGCCGACATAAACGGACAAACCGACGCAGGCGAGCACCCCCAACATCACGACGCCAATGGCCGCCGAAATCCACACGCGCCGTTTCGTCCGGCGCGGCGTGCGCACCAATTCCATGCGCATTTCCCCCTCTCGCTTTTCCCTTTTCTTTCATCCTACTTGTTCCATTGCTCATTTGGCAATCAAAAAAAGAGATGTCCGCCCAACACGAACATCCCTTTCACTCACGGCCCGCTTCATGCCGCCAATTTACGAATGGGCAAGCGGGGCAGACGCTCCTTTACATCTGACGATCAAGTCAAACTCACGCACCGACGTCATGCGTTCATCGACGAGCCCGCGCTCCCACACATGACGCACAAACAGCTCGGCGATCCGCTGATTCCGATCGTTTTCCTGTCCGCGTTCAAGGGCGATGATGCTCAAATACAGATCACACATCCGATTGGCAATCGCTTTCGCGTGGAACGTCTGCACCTCATCCGCTTGGCCGCCAAGACGGGCGAGCGCGGCCACCAATTCCTTCAACCCTTCTTCAACCGGGCGGGCAAGCGGCTTGACTTCGGCCGTCAACCGCTCAACCTTCTCCTTCATCTCTGTGATGAACCGCTCGTGAATGCGGTATTTGCGCATCAAACGCAGCACCTCGAGCGCCAAAATATTCGCCGTTCCCTCCCAAACCGTCAGCACTTGCGCATCGCGCAACAGGCGTGGCGTAACAAAATCTTCAATATACCCGTTGCCTCCATGCATTTCAATCGCCTCATGGCTGAACGCGATCGCCTCTTCGGCGGTGCGCATCTTAAGGAGCGCAATCAGAAGCCTGAGCCATGCTTTCTCCGCCTCGCTCGCTTCATGCGGCGCGGCCATGACGCGGTCAAACAAGGCGATCATGTCAAAGCAGGCGCTCGTTTCCACTTCCTGTCTCGCTGTCAAATTGGCGAGCGTCCCGCGCACCATCGGGTAATTCGTCAACACATGACCAAAGGCCGTGCGCCGCTCGGCGTATTGTTTCGCCTCTTCAAGCGCCCGCTTCATGATGCCGACGGAAGCAACCGCATTGCAGACGCGCGAGAGATTAAGCGCTTCCATCATATAATAGAAGCCTTTCGCCGGATCGCCGACGACATACGCCTTGGCGCCGTCAAACACGACTTCGGCGGACGGCACGGCGCGCACCCCTAATTTATCCTTTAAGCGGCGGATGGTGATGCCGTTTAATGTCCCATCCTCGTTGCGCCATGGGACGAGAAACAAGCTCAGCCCTTTCGTCCCCGGCCCGCTCCCGTCGATGCGCGCCAACACGAGCGCTACGCCGCAGCGGCCGGCGTTGCTGGCAAAATATTTTTCCCCGTATAACTGATAATGATCGCCGCACGGCACGGCGCGCACCGCATTGGCACCAACGTCCGACCCGCCTTGGCGCTCGGTTAAAAACGTCGCTCCTTCGTACAACTCGACTTCCCCGGTGGAGATGACATGGGGCAAATACGTCGCCTTCAGCTTTTCATCGGCAAAATGCTCGAGCACATAGGCGGTCGCCATCGTCAACGTCACCGGACAATAAAACCCGGGCTCGGCTTGGGATAAGATATACCCTTGGGCATATGAATAAACATAGTTTCCTTTTCTCCCAAGCTCGGGAATCGGCTTGTGCACATAGCCGACAATCCCCGTTTCGTACGTCTGTTTTGCCGTCTGCTCGTATCCTTCGTTCACCCACACTTCAGAAATGTCGTTTCCAAACCGGTCGTACTTAATGAGGCGCGGCTGCCCTTCGCGGTCGGTATGCACAGCGCGGCGGTCAACGTCTGTCAAACAAAATTCGTAAAACGACGCGAGCTTTTCTTCCGCATACCGATACAATTCGTCATCCAAATGCCGTTTCAAATTCGCCAACAAATTCGGATCGACTTCACAAAGCGGTTTCATCGTCTCTCCCCTTTCTTCGATTTTCGTTCCCCTCACAATTTTTGGAGCTCTATCAAGACGGCTAGGCGATCCCATTGCGCCGCCCCCAACGCTCCTTATCTTCCTTGCGCGACCGCCTCCCGCGCCCGCAGCACTTGTTTCAACACTTTTCCCGTCGCATTGCGCGGCAGTTCGGCGATCGCCTCATACAGACGCGGAATTTTATAGTCAGCCAGCTTGTCAGATAGGAAGCGCTTACATTCCTCCGCAAGCGGTTCAAGCGGTTGATTTAATACCACAAATGCTTTTGCCGTTTCGCCCCACTCCGGATGCGGCACGCCGATCACAGCGACATCCGCGACCGCCGGATGCGTCCGCAGCACATCTTCCACTTCCTTTGGATAAATGTTGACGCCACCGGAAATGATGACATCTTTTTTCCGGTCGACGATCCAAATGTAGCCATCTTCGTCGCGGCGCGCCAAATCGCCGGTGTACAGCCAGCCGTCTTTGATCGCTTCGTTCGTTTTTTCTTCGTCCTTATAGTATCCTTTCATCACGCTCTCCCCGCGCAGCACGATCTCCCCGACCTCGCCGGGCGCGACCTCCTGTCCGTTCTCATCGACGATGGCCACCTCGCAATGAAGAGCGGCATAGCGGCCGACGCTTCCCGCTTTTTCGCCATGCTCCTCAGGGGACAAGTACGTGCCGTTCGGGCCCGCTTCAGTCAAACCGTATAAACCCATCATCCGCCCGGCGCCAAAACGGCTGGCGACAAACTTCACTTCCTCGCGCGACAGCGGCGCCCCGCCGTACATCCAGCAGCGGACCGAAGAAAGGTCGTATTCGTCAAAGCGCGGGTGCTTTGCCGTCAACAAGTACGCCACCGGCGCGCCAAAAAAGTGGGTGATCTTATGGCGCTCAACGAGTTCAAGCAAGGCATCCGGGGAAAAGGAAGGAGCCAAGACATGGGTCGCGCCGACATACGTGCCGCCTATGAAAAACAAATGAAGTGGCGCCGAGTGGCTGAGCGGCATGAGATGCAGCAGGCGGCTTTGACGGTCGATTTTCGTTTCGATCACGATCATGTCCGCAACCGTGATCACATTGCGATGCGTGAACAACACCCCTTTCGGCCGCCCCGTTGTCCCCGATGTATACAAAATCGTTGCCTCATCATCCTCTTTGGCTGGGCAGACGATCTCGTCGGAATCACCCGAATCGATCAACTCCTCGAGCGACAGCCAGCCGCCTTCCGCCTTCCCGGTCTTCACCCAGATCACATCGCTTCCGCCGACGAGCGGGGCGAGCACTTGATGAACCGAATCATGAGCGATCAGCGCCTTTGCCTCGCTATGGCCGAGAATATACTGCACCTCAGCCGCCGTCAAGCGCGCGTTAATCGGCACAACCACGGCGCCGAGGCGCAAAACGGCAAAGTACGAAACGGCAAACTCTTTGGTATTGGGCATATACAGCGCGACTTTATCGCCGCGTCCGACACCAAGCCGCGCGAGCGCTGACGCCAGACGGTTGACCGTTCGGTTGACTTCGGCGTAGGAAAGCTCCGTTTCCCCATCGATAATCGCCGTCTTGTCGGGAAATTTCCTCGCATTGCGGGCAAGCAGCTCTGAAATGTTCATCCATCCGATCCCTCCCATTGTCGCAATCGCTGTTCAAAATCGGAAAGCAGCGCTTCCATCTCCGCCTTCAGCTGCAGCAAATCCTCAATCCGCTCGTTCACCTCCTTCAATTTCCGCCGCCCGTATTCGACCGTTTTTTCCAGCTGTTTCTTCCCCGTTCGGTCCTCATCAAACAGCGAAATCATCTCATGAATCTCGTCAAGCGAAAAGCCGAACCGTTTGCCGCGCAAAATGAGCTTGAGCTTCGCCCGCTCCTTTTTCGTGTACAGCCGCTGCCCTGACTCGGTCCGAATCGGGGAAAGCAATCCGCGTTCTTCATAATAGCGGATCGTCCGGGTGCTCACATCAAACTCGTGCGCCAAATCGGAAATGGTGAAATAGTGCATAGCCATCCCTTTTCTAGAAGTAATATTCTGAATTTTATTTTAATTGACGTTGACGTAAAAGTCAACGAGCAGGAATACAAAGAAGCGGGAGTACGGCCTTCCATTATAGGATGAACATTTTGCCCAAACAACGCTTCCCCTTCAGCCAAAAGCAACGAGTCCGGCAAAAACGGCCGCTTTTTTACGAGCCTTCTAAGTTCATGCGCAACCTAACACGTCTCAAACCATCTGCACAAGCCGGCCACGAACGATGCGCCGCTCGCCACCCCCGCTGACCGACCACTGTCGAGATGCAGGCGAAACAGTGATTGACCAAAGAAAAAAAGCCCTCGTCTAAGAAGGCTTTTCCTCTCACCCGCCCGCTCCCGTATAAAAGCGCAAGGCAAACCGCCAAAAGCGGCGGGAAGCCCATAAAAAGAGCATAGCCACAGCCAAAGCCGCCAGCACCGCAGCCATGCTCCATTTCCCAAGCAGCGCCAAAGCCGGCGTATTGGTGATCAACACCGCCGGCAGAACGTACGTAATCACGAAGCGCACCGCGCCGCGGTACATGCTGCCCGGGAAGCGGGCCGTGTCAAAAAACGAGTCGAAAATAAACGACAAATCATCAATGCGCACCACCCAAAACGACGTCGTCATGAGCATCATCCATAACGAATAAATAAGCAAGAGTGACGCGGTCATCACGACGAAAAACATCAAGACGTCCGCCGCCGACGGCACGTAGCGTTCGACATACAAGCCGTAGCCGATGACGCCGAGGCCAAGCGCTACATCGATCAGCCGCCAAAAGACAAGATGGCGGAAGCTGACGTAAAACATGCTGTCGACCGGCTTCGTCAAAATATAATCGAGCGTGCCGCGCTGGACATGCTCAAGCAGCCGCGGCATGTTCGGGCGGAGCGCAAAGTCAATGAATCCGCGCAGCGTATTAAAAACGCCGAGCAGCACAAGCACTTCCCCATACGTCCAGCCGCCCAAGCGGTCCGTCTGGTAAAAAAAGATATGGACGGTGAGCAGGGCGATGCCGACGCCAAAAAAGCTGGCGATAAAATTGCCGAAAAATTCGCTCCGGTATTCCATTTCCTCGACCAAACAAGCGCGGAAAAACTCGCGGAACACCCGCCCGTATCGCCGCATGTTCATCCACCTACCGCCTGGTTTTTTCGCATTCCTGCTTTCCAAAGCCACTGCACCCCCGCGACAAACACGGCCATCCACCCGGCCGCCACCGCAAAGCCGCGCGCCAACTCTCCTCCATCCACCGCCCCGGTGGCGATTTCAATCGGAAAACTGATCATATAGCGGAACGGCAGCCATTCGCTCCA
Organism: Geobacillus zalihae; assembly: GCF_030414215.1. Taxonomy (NCBI): domain Bacteria; kingdom Bacillati; phylum Bacillota; class Bacilli; order Caryophanales; family Anoxybacillaceae; genus Geobacillus; species Geobacillus zalihae. Next base: position 1,457,934 of record NZ_CP129217.1, on the reverse strand, counting down.
TTCGCGAAGCGCCGGCGGCAGCATTTCAAGCGGCGCAATTCTGCCCGATAAAAACAACGAAATGACATCGATCACGCCGTACACCGCCGCCACCTTTGTGACCCAAAACGCGAGCAGCCCGCACGAGTAGCTCAACAAAAACCGAAGCGCCGCACCCAATACGACCGCCGCCAAAAACAGCACCGCTTGCCCTGCCGTCATATGCGGGCGAAGCGGCGGCCAAAACACCGCCCCCACCAGCCAAACCGGCGCTAAAATGACGGCAAACAGCCATTTGTAAACGATGTTTTCCGCAATCGCCCAATGGATCGGATGAACCGGCCTAAGCAGCAAATTCGAAAACGTCCCTTCGCGAATTTCACGGTCGAGCTCCCATACATCCCACGCGCTCGTCATCCGCTCGACAAAAATGACCGCCATAAAATAGAACAGAAACGACTCGCTCTCTTCCGGATGAATGTTCATCCAGACAAACATCGTAATGAGCGGCTGCGTGATGGCGCCCGTCATCCAGACGAACGTCGCAAGCCGATACGCAAGCATTTCGATGTATTTCATCCGCAATAGGGCGATATATTTGCGAATCATACGTGTTCCTCCCAAAACGCGCGCGCAATCACTTCCTCAAGCGGCGGGTCTTCGATGTTGATATCGCGGACGTCAAATCGTTCCAACAACCGCGCTGCTGTCTCCGCCGCCGTCTCGCGCGCCACCCTGAGCACAATCGTCCCTTCTTCGATTTCCGCCACTTCGCCGTACTCGCTCCAATCGACATTTGGCAGCCGAGAAAACCGAACCTCGAGCCGCTTGTACGGCGCCAGCTTCTCCGTCAGCACCGACAAATCCCCGTCGTAAATCAATCGCCCGTAGTTAATGATCATCACCCGGTCGCAAAGCGCCGCGACATCCCCCATGTAATGCGACGTCAACAAAATCGTCGTCTCGTGCTCCCGATTGTAGTCCACGATAAAGCGACGCACGTTTTCCTGCGTATGGACGTCAAGCCCGATCGTCGGCTCATCCAAAAACAGCACGTGCGGCCGATGCAACAGCGCGGCCGCCAGCTCGCAGCGCATCCGCTGCCCGAGCGACAGACTGCGCGTCGGCTTGTCAAGAAGCGGCGCCAAGTCGAGCAGCTCCGTCAATTCCTCGAGCGTCTGGCGGAACGACCGATCGTCGATGTCATAAATCGCTTTATTGACCAAAAACGTCTCCATCGGCGGAATGTCCCAAATGAGCTGGCTTTTTTGCCCCATCACCAAGCTCATCATTTTTTTAAACTCCGGCTTTTGCTCAAACGGCACAAACCCGCCGACCGTGATCTCCCCTGACGTCGGATGCAAGAGGCCGGCCAACATTTTCATCGTCGTCGTTTTCCCCGCCCCGTTTGGCCCTAAAAAGCCGACGATTTCCCCTTTCTCAATCGTAAACGAAACGTCCTTCACCGCCTCAATGACGCGATAGTCGCGCCGCCATAAATGACGCACCGCCTCAAGCCATCCCGCATCGCGGCGATGGACGCGGAACGATTTATGCAAATGGCTGACACGGATCACAGTGCCCATCCTCCAATAGTGTACTGTTGACATTCTTTTGTTATATCACATCGAGGGGGCGCGCCGCAAAGAAAAACATTTCGCCATCTTTTCTCTATCGTTCCCATCTTTCGTCATGTATAATAGAGAGAGAATCGAACGAGAAAGGAGATTGTCGAATGGGGGACATTACAAATGAAATGATTTGGCAAGCCATTAAAGAACTTGCGGAGCAGCTGCAACAAACGAACGGACAAGTGCAGCAACTGGGCCAACAAGTCCAACACCTTAACAGCCAAGTGCAGCAGCTGAACCACCAAGTACAGCAAACTCATGAGCAAGTCGACCAGCTCGCCAAACAAGTGCAACAAACGAATGAACAACTCAGCCAATTAAGCCAGCAAGTGGCCGACATGGACAAACGGCTCACCGATGTCGCCAACGGCCAAAACATTTTGGTCGAAGAGCTGTTTGAAAACAAAAAGGAGATCAAGCGCGTCAAAACGGCGCTCAATATGTACTAGACGTCAGTCCGCTCCATTTCGTTGATCTCTTCGACGTTTAACGCTTGTTCCATATCCTGTGTGAACATAGCCATCATCAAACAACATCCCCCTGCTTACGTCATACTAAAACTCCGAATCATCGTCGCCGCAAATGAAGCCCGGAAGGTTCTCCTAAACGGATCTTCCGGACTTTCTCATCATGAAAACGGACACGGTCTCGTCTCATCAGCCCAGCATCTCTTTCACCGTCGTTCGCTCCTCAATCACCGATGGATTTCCAAACTAGCCTAGTCCGCTTGCTTTCTTCCATGCCCCCGACTCCTCTACTTATAATTCACTAATACATAGAAAGGTTGTTATTAAGCGCCGTCACTTAATAACAACCTTTCGCACGTTTCAAGAAAAGGACTTCAGCTTATCTGCGTCTTCGCCGCCAGCGTCTTCGCCAGCTCGAGGAAAAAGTCGAGCGCCTCTGGATTGGCCATTGAGCCCGGGTTGACTGCCTTTTCGAGCGGGAAGCCTAAGAGCAGTTTCCGGATCGGAATCTCCATTTTCTTTCCGTTTAGCGTTTTCGGAATTTGCTTCACCTCGTAAATTTCATCTGGAACAAAGCGCGGCGAGACGTGTTGCCGAATCGATTGGCGGATGCGTTCTTTCAGCTCGTCATCGAGCGCCACGCCCGGCTTGAGGACGACAAACAGCGGCATAAACGACTGCTTGCCCATCATTTCCAAATCGACAATGAGGCTTTCGAACACCCCGTCGACCGCTTCGACCGCGCGGTAAATTTCGCTCGTACCCATGCGGACGCCGGCTCGGTTGATCGTCGAGTCGGAGCGTCCGTAAATGACGCATCCCCCTTGTTCGTCAATTTTAATCCAGTCGCCGTGCTTCCAGACGCCCGGGTACGTGTCAAAATAGCTGTTCCGATACCGTTCGCCGTCCGGGTCGTTCCAGAAAAAGAGCGGCATCGATGGCATTGGTTTTGTGATGACAAGTTCGCCGACTTCATTGACAAGCGGCCGGCCGTTTTCGTCAAATGCCTGCACATCCGCGCCCAACGCGCGGCACGAGAGGACGCCGGCGCGCACCGGCAAAATGGGGGAGCCGACGACAAACGCGGTGCACACATCCGTTCCCCCGCTGCATGACGCTAGACAAATATCGTCCTTGACGTTTTCATACACCCATGCGAACCCTTCGACCGTCAGCGGCGAACCGGTCGAGAGCACGGCCTCGAGCTTTGACAAGTCATATTGCTCTTTTGGCTTCAGGCCGAGCTTCATGCAGATGTTGATAAACGCCGCGCTTGTGCCAAAATGGGTGATGCCCGCCTTTTCGGCCAAATCCCATAAGACGTTGCCATCTGGATACGTCGGGCTGCCGTCATAGAGCACGATGGTCGACCCGGCCAGCAGTCCGCCGATCAAAAAGTTCCACATCATCCATCCAGTCGTCGTAAACCAGAAAAACGTGCTGTCTTTCGTCAAGTTTTCGGAAATCGTCAATGCTTTCAAATGTTCAAGCAAAATGCCGCCATGCCCCTGGACGATCGGCTTCGGCAAACCGGTCGTTCCCGAAGAATACAAAATCCAAAGCGGATGGTCAAACGGAACGTCTTCATAGACGAGCTCCGCCTTGTCCGCCACGACATCATCCCACAGCACGACGCCCTCATCCGGTGCTTCCATCTGCCCGCGCCAATACGGAAGCAGTACCGTCTTTTTCAATGACGGCAATTTGGCGCGCAATTCGGATACGACCGGCATTTTGTCAAATTCTTTGCCGTTGTATTGGCAGCCCTCGACGGCAAACAAGACAGTCGGCTCGATTTGCGCGAACCGGTCAATGACGCTGCCAGCGCCAAAATCCGGCGAGCAGCTTGACCAAATGGCGCCGATCGAGGCGCACGCCAAAAACGCCATCACCGTCTCGGGGATATTCGGCATATAAGCGACGACGCGGTCGCCGCGCTTCACTCCCATCGCTCGCAATGCTTTGGCGATCGCCGCCGTTTTTTCGCCGAGCTCCTGCCAGGACACTTCCCGGTACGACACGCGTTCCGAGCGGAAAATGATGGCCGGGCGGTCGGCGCGCGCATGCCGGAAAATATGTTTCGCATAGTTGAGCCTAGCGCCTGGAAACCACTCCGCCCCTGGCATCTTCCGCTCCCGCAGCACACACTCATACGGCGTTGCCGCCTGAACACCACAATATTCCCAAACCGTTTCCCAAAATGACTCAAGCTCGTCGACCGACCATGTCCACAGCTCGCGGTATGAAGAGAAGGAGAGCCCTTTATGTTCTCTCAACCAATCCATATATCGATGAAGGTTGGAGCTCTTGATTTGTTCCTCCGTCGGCTGCCAAAGAATCGTCCCTTCCGTAATCGCTTTCATTTCATCGTGCGTCAATGGACGCCGTCACCGCCTTTCTGCCGATAATTTGTTCAGACTATTCATATGATAACATGATTTCCTACTGTTTTGAATAGTTGTTGGTTCGACAACTCTGTCAGAAAAAGATGAAACAAATTTGTTGACAACAGCGAGGCAACTGGAATATGATAAATTCAAAAGTTGGTCTAAGCAAAAAAAATGTCTTTAGTAAAAAATATTAACCTGAGGTAAACTTTTATGGCACAAGGAAAACGTTGCCGCCTCTCCGATATGAAACCGGGCGATCGATTTCGCATCGAAAAGGTTGATGTTCCTGATCCTATGTTAAAAAGGCGGTTGCTTGATTTGGGATTTGTACCCGGCGGGGAAGTGAAGGTTGGACAAAGAAGCCCGCTTGGCGACCCGACCGCCTATCGCGTTTGTGGAACGACGATCGCATTAAGGAAAGAAGAAAGCGACTATATTTACGGGGAGAAGATCGACCATGACTGATATGACGTATACGATTGCCTTAATGGGAAATCCGAACACCGGCAAAAGCACGTTGTTCAACGTCTTAACGGGCCTGCGCCAACATACCGGCAACTGGCCCGGGAAAACGGTCACTCATGCCGAAGGAGAATGCCACCACCGCGGCACATTGTACCGGATCGTCGACTTGCCGGGAACGTATTCGCTCTATTCCAATTCAGCCGATGAAGAGGTGGCGCGGGATTTTCTCCTGTTTCAACGTCCTGACGTTACGATCGTTGTAGTCGACGCTACGGCATTAGAACGCAACTTGAATCTAGCGCTTCAAGTATTGGAAATGACCGACCGCGTCATTATCGCTATCAATTTGATGGATGAAGCGAAAAAGAAAGGCATTCATATCAATACAAAAAAATTAGCCGCCAAACTCGGCGTGCCGGTCGTGCCGATCTCGGCCCGCAACCGGGAAGGAATCGATGCACTGCTTGATACAGTGGATGCCATGGCGCATGGCCGCATCAACACCAACCCGCTTTCCATCCGGTACAGCCCGGAAATCGAACGAGGCATTGCCAAACTTCTTCCACTCGTGAAAGACGTAATGGGAGACACGTATCCTGCTCGCTGGATCGCTCTTCGTCTCCTTGACGGCGATACATCGCTGCTTCAAGCGCTGAAACAACCGCCGCAACCATTGATCAAGGAGGGGAACGCGTATGCCTGCTGCGGATCTGTCAAATCAGTTTGACCAGCTAATGAACGAAGCCAAGTCATTAGCACCGGCTGACACGCGTGAACAGATCGTTTCTGCCATTTTCCAAACGTCAGCTGCGCTTTCTCAAGAATGTGTCACGCATACAGCGGTCGCAAAACGCGATCGAACGGAACAAATTGACCGGATCGTCACGTCGAAGCGGTGGGGATTTCCAATTATGCTGGCGCTTCTCGCCGCTGTCCTTTACATGACGATCGCCGGCGCCAACGTATTTTCCGATTCGCTCGCCCGCTTGTTCGGAACGATCGAAACGTATCTCACCATGGCCTTTCAAGCGATTCACGCCCCCGACTGGTTGCACGGCCTCATTGTACTTGGCCTATACCGCGGCACGGCTTGGGTCGTCAGCGTGATGCTGCCGCCGATGGCGATTTTCTTTCCCGTATTCGCGTTGCTCGAAAATTATGGCTACTTGCCGCGTGTCGCCTTTAACATGGATCGCTTGTTTCAAAAAGCGGGAGCGCATGGCAAACAATCACTGACGATGGCCATGGGCTTCGGCTGCAACGCGGCGGCCATCATGTCGACGCGCATTATCGAATCACCGCGCGAACGAATGCTGGCCATTTTGACCAACAACTTCGTCCCCTGCAATGGACGTTGGCCAACGCTGATCCTGCTTTCCTCCTTATTTATGGCAGCCGGCTATACAGGCGGATGGAACACGTTCGTGACAGCAGGTGTGGTCGTCGCCATGGTGTTGTTTGGCATCGTCGTCACGTTGACCGTTTCATGGGTCTTATCCAAGACGGCCTTGCGCGGCATTCCGACCCATTACACGCTGGAGCTGCCGCCGTACCGACGCCCGAAAATCATGGAGACGATCATCCGGGCCACCCTCGACAAATCACTCTATGTGCTGAAACGGGCGGTAACGGTTGCGGCGCCGGCCGGCATTCTGACATGGGTGCTCGGCAACGTTCACGTGGGAGATACGACCGTGCTGGCGTATTTAGCCGACTGGCTTGACCCATTTGCCAAAGCATTGGGATTGGATGGCTACATTTTGATGGCGTTCATTTTAGGCTTGCCAGCCAATGAAATTGTCGTGCCGATTTTGCTGATGGGCTATTTATCCGCGGGGGCGCTCATCGAAGCCGATGGTCTGCATTCTCTTAAACAACTTTTGCTCGACCACAGCTGGACGTGGCTCACCGCCCTCAATATGATGCTGTTTTCCCTGCTTCACTACCCATGCGGCACGACGCTCGTCAACATTTACAAAGAAACGAAAAGCGCAAAATGGACGTTCGTCGCCTTTGCCTTGCCGACAGCGATTGCCATTGCGGTCACCTTTACGACCGCACAGCTGGCGAGATGGCTCGGGCTCGTATAAACGGCGCAGCCCCGCTTCCCGATCGAGGGAAACGGGGCTGTTTTTTTGGACAACTAGACTTGATAAGAAAAAGCAGTTCTTCACCAAACGTTGTACTGGAAGGCGCCCACTCATGTCTTTCATCCATTTCTTGAATCATGAATGAGGTTGCATGATGGCGCAAGAAACCGATCCGATTGGCCAAGCGCATATTATGGCGATGAACCGAAGAAACAGCGCCGCCTCCAATTCTCCATCCTTCTTCCCTATCTATACTTCCTTGACTTCTTCTAGATGGGAAACATCGCCTTCCACAACCAGGCGAAACACGTCCGCATTCACCTCCACAATCGTCACGCTCGTGCCGTACATATACGGCGGCGCCCAAAGTTGCTCAAGCGGCGCGCCTTTGAAGGCTGTGACAAGCGTTTTCAGCACGACGCCGTGAGTGACGATTAACACCGTTTCTCCCTCGTGCCGCTCGATGATGCGCCGCACCGCTTCAAGCGCCCGCTGCTGCACGTCGCAAAACCGCTCGCCTCGCCTTGGAGCGTACAGATGGGGCGCGTTCCAAAAATGATCGAACCCAGTCGGATCCATTTGCCGAATCTCGTCATGCGTCTTGCCTTCCCAATCGCCAAGACGAATCTCGCGCAGCCGCTCGTCTTGATAGATCGGAATGAGCCGCCCGCCGCGGACGAGCTCGGCCGTTTCCAGCGCCCGGCCGCTTGTGCTTGTGTAAATCGCGGCCAATTCCACCGCTTCAAGCCGCTTTCCAAGCCGCATGGCGTCTTGCCGCCCTTTTTCCGTGAGCGGCGAGTCTTGCCAGCCTTGCATCCGCTTTTCGACGTTCCACTTCGTTTCCCCATGTCTGGTCAAATACAAGGTTGTCCCCATGTGTTCCTTTGCTTCTCCTCTCTATTCATCTATCAATCATTCAACCGCCCGCTCAGGCAAACGAAACGCAACAGATCCGCTTTTCATCTCTGCTTGAGCGCCTTTCGGCAGCACTGCCATTGGATCTGTATGGCCAAGATCGGCATTATGCACAACTGAAAACTCACACCCGCTTGTCATCCGCTTCGTTTCACGAGTTTCAGTAACTCGATTTTTTCTGGTGTTTCGATGCGCTCGATGGCGCGAAACCCATGGCGTTCGTAAAAGCAAATGGCCGGCGCGTTGCCGCTTCCGGTCGTCACGACGATCTCGCTGATCGACGGTTCTTGCTTGATGACAAAGTCGAGCAACGTGCTGGCGATCCCTTGGCGGAAAAAATCCGGGTCGACCATCAGCCGGCAAAGGTGAAGCGTCGGGCCGCTTCGCTCATAGGCGATCGCCCCAACGAGCCATTCGCCTTGAAAATAGCCAAAAAAGCGCTCGCTGCATCGTTGCAGAGAAGCGATCGCATCGTGAAGCGGCGGAAGCGCTGTGCTGCCGATGAGTTGCGCCTCGATCGCATACGCGCGCCGCTGCAGGCGCAGCACCATAGCGGCCATTTTTTCATCTGCTATGCGGAGTTCCGCAATCATGCTCCTCTCCCCTTCCGTCAGCCAAAAAAGCGGCCGAGCTGGGCCGCCTGCTTGTTAATGGATGATTTCTTTCATCGCCTCTTGCAGCGAATGAAAGCCTTTTTTCTCCCGACCGTCTTTTCGAACGGTCCATTCCTGCTTCTCAAGCGCCAGTTCACCGCGTTCGTTTTTGACAAACGGCATGTGAATGGTGATCATCTCGTCGTCTTTGTTGATCGTATAACCGATATAATAGCGATTGCCTTCACCATGCTCTTCAAAAATGCCGACTTGGTCGAGGCCATACGCTTCCATCATCGGCTCAAGCGTGTCGATAAACTCGTCGATCACGACGCTTCTTGGCACAAATTCCATCTTCTTTTCCTCCTCTTTGCCCATGCTCAATGTTAGTGTGCGGCAAAACGAGGAAAAGAATGAACGGAAATGATCGGCTACGCCGGCGGTTCGCCGCAAGCGTTGCGGTTGTGTTCTTCTAGCCATTGTTGCAGCTTTTCCGCTTCAAGCGAACGGCTGAAATAAAATCCTTGCGCGTAGTCGCAATCCATTTGCGACAGAAGCGCCACTTGCGACTCCGTCTCGACTCCCTCCGCCAACACTTCAATATCCAAACTTTTGGCTAAATGAATGATCGTATCGACAATCGTGGCATCTTTCGAATTTTCCGCAATGCCTTGAATAAAACTGCGATCAATTTTCAACAGCGACACCGGCAAATTGCGGATATACGCGAGCGAAGAGAAACCGGTGCCAAAGTCATCGATCGCCGCCTGTACACCAAGTCGCTGCAGTTCGGTTAAAATGTGTCTTCCTGTCTCAATGTTTTCCATCAGCCCGCTTTCTGTCACCTCTAAAATGAGCCGATCAGGCGCTAGCCCCGTCTCGCGCAAAATGCGCTTCACATGCTCGACAAGTTCGGGGCGGTTGAGCAAAAACGGCGATAAATTGACCGCTAACTTCAGTCCGGGAAATTTTCTTTCCCATTCTTTCACTTGGCGGCACGCCCGTTCCAACACCCATAGCGTAATTTCAAAAATAAAGCCGCTCTCTTCAGCCAGCGGGATGAAATCAAGCGGCGGAATGTCGCCAAGCGCCGGGTGGCGCCAGCGCAACAGCGCCTCAACGCCCATTGCCCGGCCTTTGGCAAGCCTCACTTTCGGCTGATAGCATAAATAAAACTGCCCGCGCATAATAGCAAACGGCAAATCTTGCTCAATCACCGCCTGCCGATGCTCGGTCGGGCGGTAAAAGGCATAGCCGTTCCGCCCCCGCTCTTTCACTTCGTACAGCGCTTGATCAGCGTATTTCATCACTTGCTCGATCCGATCGCTGTCTTTCGGGAAAAAAGCGATGCCGATCGATAAGGTCGATTGGATGAGCTGTTTTTCGTAATAAAACGGCTCGTGAAACGAACTGACAAGCCGCTCCGCCAAGGCGGTCATCTCCGTTTTCGTGATGTTCGGCAACAAGAGAACAAACTCATCACCGCCGATGCGGGCAAAAAAGTCGCCGGGACGCAACGCCCGCTCGACGCGCTTGACCGCCTCGCGCAAAAAGTAATCGCCGGCTTGATGGGAAAAATGATCGTTGATCCATTTGAATTTGTCAAAATCCAAATAACAAAGAGCAAACGGCGTCTGACTCGCGATCAGCTTATGAATATGCCGCTCGAAATAGCTGCGGTTGGCGATGCCCGTGAGCGAATCGAAGTAAGCAAGCTGACGGAGCTTTTCTTCGTACCGCTTCCGCTCGCTGATGTTTTTCACGGTCACAATGACGCAATCGAGCGTCCCCGCTTCATCGATGATCGCCTTCCCTTGCGCCTCCATCCAAACCCATTCGCCTTTCTCGCCTTGCTTGCGAAATTCGGCGGATTGCGTCTCGTATGTATCGTACAGCTCAGCCAATTTTTGTGCCACGACCGGGGCGTCATCAGGGTGGACAAACGTCAGCACCTCTTCGTATGACACTGGAAGACGCTTGTTTGTTTTTCGCTTCCATGACGGCGGAATGTATGACAATTCACGATTAGGAGAAAAAATCAACACGTAATCGTTCGAATGCTCAACAATCAGCTGCAGACGCCGTTCCGCTTCGGCAAGCCGCGCTTGCAGGCCGCGCTCCTCCGCTTGGCGGCGAAGAACGCATAGGACAGCGGCCGTCTGTCCGTTTTCACCGATGATCGGCGACACGCCCGCAACCAATAAGCCGTCAAGCAACTCCCAGCGAAAGGCAGCCGGGCGCTGTTTCACCCGTTCAACCAACGCCCGTCCTTCGACGGACAGCGTCCTCTGTTCTTCTTCACTCAGCGCCAAGCCGGCAAAAGCCGGATTGTTGTAAATGATCACGCCTTGCAAATTCAAGATGACCACTGCTTCTGTGAAGTGATGAAAAAAGGCCGTATATTTGTCCATGCAAGCTACCTCGCCGTTTCACCAAAATAAGCGATGTCCACACTTCCATTTTCACGAAAATCACGACAAAAATCAACAAATTTCGCAAACATTTTGTCAAAAATATGGAACTGCCCGCCGGCGGCCTTCCGGTCACCCGGTTTGCCGTTGGCGGGCGCGAATGGGACACGTTTGACAGCACGTTCCCCCATTTGTTTTCACGTACAGGCAGCACGTCGTCCGCTGCATGCCGCTCGCGCCTTTCCAAAAGCGACGGAGCGGATTGTCTTTTTGGCCAAACAGGCGGCCGTCTGCGTCATAAACAAGGAAATAAAAATCATCGCGCAGCCGGTCGGCGACCGGGGCAAGCGACTCATCCTCAAGCCAACGTTCATATACCCAATACACGTAAATCGCGACATTTTCCCATAAGACGAGCGGCGATACGCGCGTCAGACGCCGCAACCGAGCGATGAGCGGAGCGAACAAGCCGGCGAACACGTCGCGAACGGCTTGCTCGCGCCAGCGGCTGCGCTCAATGCCGCACATCTCCGCTTCCGGCGACGCAAGGCGAAAGCGCGGCATCCACATTTCCCCTTCGCCGTCCGTATCAAGCCAAATTCGCTCAGGATCGAGCACAAGCCGCTTGTTCCACACCGACATGGCGTATAAGGCCATCGGCGCCAAAAAGCTTAGGCGCTTGACGAGCATCGAAGCGGCAACCGCGTCGTTTGCCGCCCCCATCTCGGCGTGGACGTGCGCCACATACTTCGCGAGCTGCCCGTCATCATTCAGCAGCCAGGCCAACAACATCGATGACGAGACATCAGCAGCTTCGCTCGAAAAACGGTACGTTTCCAACGCTTTCACTTCTTCTTCACTTAACCTCATCACGATACGCCTTCTTTCTGTAGGATGCGCCGCCCTTTGCCGTACGGAATGCAAAGCGGAGTGCCAAAGAGCGGATCATACGTGATTTGGCAATCCATTTGGAACACATCTTTCACGAGCTGGCGGGAAATGACATCCTCCGGCTTCCCTTCGGCGTACACCGTTTTGTTGCGAATGGCGACGAGATGATGCGCATAGCGGCACGCCAAATTTAAATCGTGAAGCACCATGACGATCGTCCGCCGTTCTTTTTCATTCAGCTCAAACAATAAATCTAAAATGTCAATTTGATGCGCGAGATCCAAATACGTCGTCGGCTCGTCAAGCAAGATGATGTCTGTTTCTTGCGCCAGCGTCATGGCAATCCATGCGCGTTGGCGCTGGCCACCGGACAGCGAATCAACCGGCCGCTCGGCAAGCTCTTTCAGCCCTGTGGCCGCCAAGGCGCGCGCAACGGCGCGCTCATCTTCGTCACTCCATTGCTTGAACCACGTTTGATACGGGTAGCGCCCTTGCTTCACAAGTTGCAAAACGGTCAGTCCTTCCGGAGCGACAGGTGACTGCGGCAAAATGGCGAGCCGGCGGGCGATTTCTTTTGTCGGCTGTTTGGCGATTTCTTTTCCATCCAGCAGCACAGCGCCGCTTGTTGGTTTTAGCAGCCGGGCCAAGGCGCGCAGCAACGTCGACTTGCCGCAGCCGTTCGCGCCGATGAACACCGTGATTTTTCCTTTCGGAATCGTCAAGTCTAAACGGTCAATCACGATCGCCTCGCCATAGGATAGCGTCAACTCTTTCGCCTGCAACCCATGCATGCGCATCCCTCCTTATAATTTCCGACTTCGGTACAATAAATAAATGAAATACGGTGCTCCAATCGCCGCGGTAAACACTCCGGCCGGAATTTCCGTCGGCGCCAAAAGCAGCCGCCCAGCCAAATCCGCCCCCATGACGAACACACCGCCTAACAGCGCAGCGGTCGGAAGAAGCGCGCCAAACGCCGAACCGACAAGGCGGCGCGCCATATGCGGCGCCATCAGCCCGACAAAGCCGATGCCGCCGGCGAAAGCGACCGCGCCGCCGGTGAGCGCGGTGCTAAGCAAAACAAGTCCTAGCCGTTGCCGTTCGACCGCCCCGCCAAGCCCAATCGCCAGCTCATCGCCCAGCTCCTGCACATTGACATGCCGCGCGGCCAACATCGCCACAAGGAGCAGTCCGATGACCCATGGCGCCATGAGCGAAACGTGTTGCCAAGAAGCACCATACACACTGCCCGTAATCCACACGTTTGCCTGGCTCGCCCGATAGATGGGTCCTGTGATCATCAACAGTGTCGTCAACGCCTGCATGAGCGCAGAAACGCCGATGCCGACAAGCACGAGCCGAAGCGGGGCGAGGCCGTTTTTCCACGCCAGCATATATACGAGCCAAGCAGCGGCCGTAGCGCCGAGAAAGGCGGCAAGCGGCAGCCAGTGGATGCTGACGGTGAGAGAGTTGTTTTCATCGCTAAACAGCGCCAAAAAGCCAACAACCGCGGCCACCGCTCCGCCGGTGATGCCGAGCACATCCGGTGAAGCGAGCGGATTGCGCACCATTCCTTGCAAAACCGCGCCGGCGACAGCCAGCGCCATCCCCGCCATCCAGGCAACCAATACGCGCGGCAGGCGGAACGTCACAATCACCGTCTGATGAATTTCCTCTCCGTATCCGAACAGCGCGGCAGCGGCCTCAAGCGGGGACATGCGCATTTCGCCGCTGCCAATGCTGATAACGAAAAGGAAGACGGCCGCTGCTATGAGCGCGGCGAGCACCGCAACAGCTTTTTTGTCATAGAAAAACGAGATGTGTTTTCCCATTCGGACCGTGATGTATTTTTTCATTTTGCGGCGATCCCCCTGCGGGCAATGTAGATGAAAAATGGAACGCCGAGCAAGGCGGTGACGATGCCGACCGGCACTTCGCGCGGCATCAGAACGTAGCGCGCCCCAATATCGGCCATAAGAAGCAAAATCCCGCCGAGCAAGGCGCAATACGGGAGCAGCCAGCGGTGGTCGACGCCGGCCAACGCCCGCGCCATATGCGGCACCATGATACCGATAAAGCCGATCGGACCGGCGACGGCGACCGATCCGCCAGCCAGCAGCACGACTAACAGAACGGCGGCAGCCTTGATCAAATTCGTTCGCTGTCCGAGTCCTTTCGCTACATCGTCTCCCATCATTAAGATGTTGACATGGCGCGCCAGCAGCATGGCCCCAGCCCAGGCGGCCGCCAAATACGGAAAAACGGCCGTCAACAACTCGAGCTTCCGGCCAGCGACCGACCCGGCCAGCCAAAAGAGCACTTCTTCAAGCGCTTTTTCATTCATCGCCAGCATTCCTTGCGTCAGCGAGGCAAATAAAGCCGCGACCGCCGTGCCGGCAAGCGTCATCTTCAGCGGTGTCAGCCCGTCTTTCCCTGCGGCGCTGATCACAAACACGATCGCCGCCGCGGCCGCCGCCCCAATAAACGCGATCCATGACAACATTTGCAATGAAGAAATGGAAAAAAAGGTGACCATCACAACAATGAAAAAACCGGCCCCGGCGTTAATGCCGAAAATGCCTGGCGAAGCGAGCGGGTTTCGCGTCAGCGCTTGCATGAGCGCCCCAGCCATCGCTAGGCTTGCGCCAACGACTGCCGCAATCAACGCTCGCGGCAGCCGAACCGTCGCCACGACTAAATGGGCGTTCGATCCGTTATTGTCGATAAGAGCCGCCATCGCCTGCCGCCAACTCGTGTCGGTATATCCACAAACGATGCTCATCCACATGGCGGCAAGCAGCACAATCAGCAAACCGATGAGGCCAACCATTTTTTGACGGTTTGTCGACAGCATCTCTGAGATCTCCCTTGCTTCATTCTCTATATCTCTATCGTCAAGTCTATTTGATAATGACTCTCATCGTCAATGTTTTTTCGCATTTTCTTATGATTTTTTTATCATTTTTTCATTTATAGTTGACAATGATTCTCAATTTTATTTATTATATCAACGTAAATGAAATTCATTATCAAATTCAAAGGGGGATTAGCTAATGAAATCAAGGCATCTCACCCTTCTTTCCGCCTTCATCCTTTCCCTCCTGCTTCTTGCCGGCTGCGGCGGAAAGCAGGAAGAAAAAACAGCCAAACCAGCGGAAAACAATGGGGCGAAAGCGGAAGTGAGCTACACGGTCGAACACGCCATGGGCACGGCCGAAATCAAAGGAACGCCAAAACGAGTCGTCATTTTAACGAACGAAGGAACGGAAGCGCTGCTCGCGCTAGGCGTGAAACCAGTCGGCGCCGTCAAATCGTGGACGGGCGATCCGTGGTACGACCATATTAAAGATAAAATGGAAGGCGTCAAAGAGCTCGGTTTGGAGTCAGAGCCGAACGTGGAAGCGATCGCCGCCTTGAAACCAGATTTGATTATCGGCAACAAACTGCGCCATGAAAAAATTTATGAACAGTTGAACCAAATCGCCCCGACCGTGTTCTCAGAAACGCTGCGCGGCAACTGGAAAGACAACTTTATGCTGTATGCGAAAGCTGTGAACCAAGAGGAAAAAGGGAAACAAATCATTGCTGAATATGACAAACGCATTGAAGACTTAAAAGCAAAACTCGGCGACAAGCTGAAGATGAAAGTATCGATCGTCCGCTTTATGGCCGGCGACGTGCGCATTTACCATAAAGACTCGTTCTCCGGCGTCATTTTGGATCAACTTGGCTTCGCCCGCCCGGAATCGCAAAACGTAAACGACTTTGCGGAAACCGGCGTGACGAAAGAACGCATTCCAGCAATGGATGGCGACATCCTGTTCTACTTTACATATGAGACAGGGGACGGCAAAGCGAGCGAACTTGAAAAAGAATGGATCAACGACCCGCTCTTTCAAAACTTAAACGTCGCGAAACAAGGCAAGGTGTACAAAGTGAGCGACACGATTTGGAACACGGCTGGCGGTGTGCTCGCGGCTCATTTGATGTTGGATGATATTGAGAAATATTTCTTGCAAAAACAGTGAAGCTTTCAGCAAGGGCTGTATGGAGGGGTGCGTATCCGCCTTCCGCACAGCCATCTTTTTCCATGTACCATGCACTCATTACTCCTCTGCCCGGCAAAGACATAAAGTTGGGAGTTTACTATGACGGAATGATCACAATTTGCCTTAAGACGGAAAAGATCCATGAGCAACGTTTTGCCCTCCACCCGGGCATGAAAATCCCCTTTTTCTTCCCATAATGAAGAGTAGGCGCAAACAGCTCAATAGGACGTTATACTTAATGGTGGCTTGGACCCTGTACAGAAAAGCGTTCGAATCCACTGGGTGCACCACCCATTGTCCGCCCTTTCCCGATGCGGAGGAAAGGTAACGACGAACGGAAAACTGCCGCATGTCTCCCGTGGATTCGCTGTTTGCGCACTCGATCATCGAAAAGGAGGATTTTCATCATGGATGTCATCTATCCTCGCTGCGCAGGATTGGATGTTCATGCCGAAACCATCGTCGCCTGCGCACTATGGGAAGAAGATGGACACATTCAAAAGGACATTCAAACCTTCTCCACGTTCTCGAAGGGACTTGGCGACCTGCTGGAGTGGCTCGAAGAACATGGCGTCACCCGTGTCGCCATGGAATCCACCGGCG
The DNA here is from genome assembly GCF_030414215.1 of Geobacillus zalihae. Taxonomy (NCBI): domain Bacteria; kingdom Bacillati; phylum Bacillota; class Bacilli; order Caryophanales; family Anoxybacillaceae; genus Geobacillus; species Geobacillus zalihae. The sequence goes on along the minus strand of NZ_CP129217.1, from coordinate 1,441,450 downwards.
TGTATTGGAAACCGGTCTTCGCCTTCCTCGAGGGCTATGTCGACTTGACACTGGCCAATCCGCAACGGATCAAAAATGTCCCGGGAAGAAAAATCGATGTCTCTGACGCCGAGTGGATCGCTAAGCTGCTCCGCCATGAACTCGTTGAAAAAAGTTTCGTCCCCCCAGCGGATATTCGCGAATTGCGGGATTTTTACCCGCCTCCGCAAAAAGTGGGTCGGACAGCTGACTTCGGAGAAAAACCGGATTCAAAAAGTGCTCGAGTCTTCCAATGTCAAAATCGGCTCGGTCCTCTCCGATCTCTTCGGCGTTTCTGGAAAAGACATCCTTGCCCGGCTGCTTGAGAAGGGATACGTGGACAAGGACGAGTTGGATCAATGCCTGCGCGGAAGGCTCAAAAAGAAAAAGCAAGCGGTGTACGATTCGCTGCTCGGCACCTTGACCGAACACGAGCTCCGTCTCCTTCGCCTCTTGTGGAAACACGTTGAGGAATTGGAGCAGTTCATCGAAGAAGTCGACCAGCACATCGACCGCCTGCTCGAGCCGTATCGCGAGGAAGTCGAATTGCTGATGACCATGCCCGGAGTGAAAAAACAAACCGCCGCCGTCATCATAGCCGAGATGGGAACCGACATGAGCGTCTTTGAAACGCCGGAACGGGCGGCCTCATGGACCGGATTGTCCCCCGGCAACCATGAAAGCGCCGGAAAGCGAAAGAGCACGCGCACGACAAAATGTTGCCCTGCGCCAACGCGTCATGGCTGTTCGCTTGGTCATGGAAGGATATCTTGGAAAAGACGTCGCTGCCATGCTCCATCTATGTCGCCAAGGTGTGTTTATTTTGTAATTTGAAAAAGGATTCTAAAATAATGTGCTAATTTACACCAATCACTCATATTCTTTTACCCAATTCTTCTTTCAATTCAATAGGCCGTTCACCGCAAATGTTAAAAGACTAGTACTCCAGAGAATGACAGACATAGGCTCAAAACTTTATACTTAACCGGCGCAACATGTCAAATGTATCGACATAGGGCACATTGAATGCATGGCAAACATTAGGAATAAAAATTCTGCTTTTAGAATTAGGATGAAATTGTTCATGTGTTACTACAATAAAATTGTATGTCTTTGCAAACGCTATTAACCAACTATCTGCTGCACTAGCAAACTCTCTTTTTGCCGCCTCAAAATATTGCTCCTGCTGAACAGCCCAAGTAATAATTTCCTGATATGTTCTAAGAACTTCAATTTTATCGGTTGACTCGAACCATCGGGCAAAATAATGGTTGGCCCACTCACTTAATTCATCATTTTTATGAAAGCTATTAATTTCCTGTTTAACACGGTCAATGCTTATGATGTTGCCGTTTTCGGCATGTTGAAGCAGGGCATCCCAAAAGGAAGGAGCGATATCAAAAGAATAATACCTTTTATAGGCTTCAATAAAAATGCTCGTATCCATTACAAATTTATGGCTAGAACTCATATATATCTCCCCGTATCGACATATTCGGCAAACTTAGCAAAAGTGTCACCAGAAAGCCCCGTCAATTGATAGGCTTCACGATAAAGGATCGTTCCTTCCTTTGCCGCGCTTATGACTGCTTCCGCAAAATGACGGCCGATACGCATCGTTTGAGTTGCGTAAAAATTGCCTCCGCTTGTTTTCGTTTGTTCCGTTTGTTGTCGAAGCCGTTTCATATAATCTTCATAAAATAAAAAAAACTCCTCTTTTGTCACAAGGTTTAAGTCTAGAGCTCTACGTGCCGCCACAATTTCACTAACCTTAAAATAGCGAGCCGCCTGTTCAAAACGATCTTCCGATTGACCAACCTGTTTCCATATAATAATTAACTCATCTTCAGGAACAAGAAACTCAGCGGCTACTTTGTTGCATGCGTTTTCAATTTCAGCATCAGCAGGCTGAAGATTTTTCAAATCGAATGCGGCACTCTCCCCGTACCAAATATGAGCAAGTTCGTGGGCCAATGTAAACATTTGCGCGGCTTTTCCGTCTCTTCCATTTATGAATATTAAAGGGGCATAGTCATCAATAAGGACAAAACCACGAAATTCCGCAACATCCAGTTTTCGATGTGTATTATTGCCAACTACTCCATTAATGACTACAATAATGCCGATATCTTCAGTTTTTCTAATAAGATTGCGTAAAGCTTCCTGCCAAGTTGATTGTTTTGATGCCCATCCATCTTCCAAATTTAACGTCCTTCGCATATCTTGTGCAACGAGTTTTGGATCCATTAACAAGTTCGCACGCCCCACATAATTTAAAGGCGGATTGCCTAGCTGAATTAAATAATCTCGCATCCACTGTTGCCGTCTTTCCATCGTTTGAACCGTTTCCAAAAGATTTGGACTCGGGCGAACAGCTCCTTCATCTCTCACCGTGCGATAATGAGGAATTCTCAACTTCTCCTCTGGTGGATTAGGGAGAAAAAAATAACCAAGAGGTACAGCTGTCATTTTTGCAAGCTTTTCTAACTGCTTAAGCGTCGGCTGGCTCTCTTGATTGATCCATTTATCAATATTAGGAAACTGATCCTTCAGCCGATCAAAATTATCCATGCGTTTGATCACCCATTGTAGGACATTGGGTTTAACCTCAACCTTAACCATTGTATTGCCCCTCCTCTTTGACTATAGTATGCCACAAATGCTGGAAAGAAAAAAGAGAGGAGAGAGCATTCAATAAAAAAAGCTGGCCTCAAAAGGTCATTGTACCACCTTTTGGGACAGCCTCCTGTAAATGTATCACTAACGGCTAACCGCCCGCAGCATAAACGCCTCCACATCATTCTCCGGACCGACAAATTCAATATCCGTGCCGATTGCTTCAAAGTGCTTGCGGGCAAACTCGATTTTTGCCGATTCGCCCGGACGCAAATCTCCTTCCCATTCCTGTCCTTTCGTTTCTAGGACGAAGTACAGCTTTTCTTCTCCGTCTTTCTCAATGACAAGTGCCCAGTCAGGGTTGTAGGAGCCAATTGGCGTGTCAATTTTAAACCAGCTTGGCATCTTCACATATACTTTTATTTTTCATCGTTTTCAAAGCGTTTGACAAAACGCTCTTCCACATCCGAATCATAGACGACATGGTCAAACGGCGATTTTTCGCTCGGAATCGCATTGTCGTTTAAATAGGCAAGCAATTCCTCGTTTTGGAACAATTCGACGGCATAATACGCATCGTTGCCGATTTTATAATATTTCCCCCCGTCTTTTAACAGCTGCTTCATTTCACGCTGGATGATCTTTGTCACTTCTTCGATAAATTTTTGCGGATTGTTTTTGAAATCCTCAAGCCGCTTGCAGCGGGTTAAGATGCGGACAATCGTCTTCCGCGTTAAATTCGTGCGGTTTTGTAGTTCGGTAATGACGTCTGGAAGTGTATGGTGCAAGCTGACGTAATCTTCGACACTTTCGCTTACCGTTGCGCCTGCACCCCTGTCACGCGGTCAATTTCCACTTTTCCCTTGCGGCTTAAAATGCGAATTTTCTCAATGCGCGGCATCGTTTGAATGCTTTCGACGCACTTTTGAATCAATTGTTCGCTATCAAAATCGACGGAATAGACCGTTTTATATTTGATTTTGTCCCATAACTGTCTGAATTCTTCCTGATTGAATACCCGACATATTTAACCCGTGGTGCTAGATAAAACTCAGACAAGCATAAAAATAGCCCTTGCTGGCGGATCTCCAGTAGAATGAAAGTGCGACCCATCATTCGAAAGGAGAGATCCCCCACCCCATGCAAGAGCACTTTCATTTTACTACAGAAGATCAAGCCAAACTGCAAAAGCAATATTCCGCCATTTTCTGTTTTGTTTCTGCCCAACTGTCGTTGATTCAAATGTATCTTCATCGCCGCAACCGTCACTTGGTCAAGCAAGAAGACGAAGTGGTCATGGCGGTTCACCTTTTGGGGAAGCTGCTGGGCTTTTCTTCCGAACGAGCCTGGCATCGCTTTGTCACGGGAAATTTGTTCACAAACGGCTCGTTTCTTGAACGCTCCCGATACAACCGCCGCTGCCGAGCGCTTGGCTTCGCGGTCAAATGGATTCGTCATGAACTGGCGAAACGTGGTCAACATCATGCTATATAAATTGAAATAAAGGTTTTCTCCCGTTCCACGGCGAATAAATACAAAGAGAAAATAGGGGAACGGAGAGAAAATATGATGCCAAATCACAAAGACGAGATCGAAAAGTTGTCCACTGCCATGAAAGAAGCAAAAAGTAAACGAGCATATGAACGCTACCAAGCGATTTATCTTCATTTGCAGGGATATACCAAAGGAGAAATCGCAACGATTATTGGTCGATCCAAGAAAACTATTTATAACTATATTCATGCCTACGCCCAGCGCGGTCTTGATGGACTGGAGATGAAATACTCACCTGGCGCCCCACGTCGATTGACCCCTGAGCAGGAAAAAGAGCTGGCTTTGATCATTGAACATCAGCTCCCTGTAGATGTGGGATTCGAAGCAAAATATAATTGGACGCTTGCGATAATCGCTGAACTCATTCAACAAAAGTGGGGGCCAACATACACGCTTCGCGGAACAAGTGACATTCTGCATCGGTTAGGGCTAAGCTATACGAAACCGACCTATACACTAGCCAATGCCGATGAAGAGAAACAAAAAGAATTCGTCGAAATCACCTTCCCTGAAGTAAAAAAAACTGGTAGATGGGAACATCGCCCATGTCCTCTTTCAAGATGAGTCGATGATTCGTGATTACCAAGCGATTCAAAAAACATGGTTTGTCAAAGGAAAACAACGAATCATTCCGACGTTTGGAAAACATCAAGGGCTGAAGCTGATTGGCACGTTGAACTACGAAACAGGGGAAGTGTTTTGCATCGAAGAAGAACGCTATGACGCGGAAACATTTCTTCGATTTCTTCAACTTGTGTTAGAACGCTATCCCACAGGCAAAATAGTGATGATTTTAGATAACGCTCGAATTCACCATGCCAAACCCATTCAGCCATTTTTAAAAGAACACGAAGATCGGTTAGAGCTCGTCTTTTTGCCACCATACAGTCCGCAATTGAACTTGATTGAAGGGCTATGGAAATGGCTGAAATCAGACGTGATTTACAACGTGTTCTATTCGAGTGTGCAAGAAATTAGAAAGAATGTCCAAGCCTTTATTCAGCGAATCAACCAGAAACCAGAACAAACGATCGATCGTTTGTGTGTTCAGTTGTAAATCTTTAATTCAACTTATATAGGTTGTGTAAAGAATTATTGAACGAATGGAGAGATCACTTATTAACTAACGGATTCCCTTTTAAAGTGCAAAATTAAAAATAACTTTTGAAATCACATTAAAAAAGCAGGGTAATTGTCATATCAAATTACCCTGCTTTTTTCTACCTATCATTTCCTCTTTGGTAAATCAAAAATATAAATAATGTAAAATTTTTTATCCAAAATGTAATATATATATTGAATTATGTAATATATATTGTATAAAATGTAATATATAATAAATTACATTCAGAGGGGGTTTTGAAATTGTGAAAAACAATCTTAAAGTTGCTCGTATCCAAGTAAATCTGACCCAACAACAACTGGCAGAAAAGGTTGGTGTAACTCGCCAAACTATCAGTTTAATCGAAAAAGGAAAATACAATCCTACTTTAAAATTGTGCCTCGAAATTTGTTATGCGGTTAATAAAACGTTAGATGAAATTTTTTGGGTAGAAAAGGGAGAGTGATTAAATTGCAAAAAATAAAAGACGAACGATTATTATTGAAAAATCTGCAAAATTTACGAATTGCCTACATTTTACAGACGCTTGGAATCATCGGAATATTAGGCTATGACCTAATAACAAAAGGAATAGATGGAATGAGAGAAAATCCATTATGGTTTGTGTTTATCCTTACAACGGTCGTATCAGCTTTCTTATCAATGAACATTAGTGTGGAATATGAAAGTCAAAAAAGGTCACCCAAAAAAGGATTCCTAATATCACTTGTTGTATTAACACTTATTTCAACTATAATAGGAATCCTCACATCATTAAGTGAAGGCTTTACTGCAATTAATGGTGTTTTAATTGCAGGAATAATTTTTATATGTGGAATCGTTCCGATTTCTTATCTATATTATTTGAGAAAGAAAAGAATAGATGATCATACAGATTGAAGGAATAAACAATTGGAAAAACTTTTTAAAAAAGGCTCTTCACCACAAGTTGTACTTGATCATTGAAGATCGGTGTGCATAGAGAAAATAGAGGGTACAAAAAATGCGAATTTTCCTGTATGGTAAAGGTGTCCAAACCAAACCATTGGAGGAAAATTCGCATGTACGCTCAGTTTATCAAAGAACTCATCGATTTACCAGATGTTTTGATTCAAAAGGTGCGAAAAGAAGAAGAACGTTGGATTTTCGAACTTTCTCTTCCCGAACAATGCCCGTTATGTCCTGTTTGCTTGAAACGCACGATCAAAATGACAGGAAAAAAGAAGCAATGGATGCATGGGTATGCTCAACGGATCGGCATCTTTTGGGTGGAACTCCCTGTGGAGCGTAGACGTTGTTGTACATGTGGCATGACATTCAGCACGTCTTATCCCGGAATTTCCCCTCGAAGTGCAGCGACGGATGCGTTTCAGCAATGGGTGGCGCAATCTTGCATCGGAACATCCATTCAGGCGGTGGCTCGTATGCTCAAGCTTCCGTACACGACCGTTGAACGCTGGTTTTATACTCATGCCCCTTCCTTCCTATCGAATGACATCCAACCAAAGGCAGTTTGTGTCGATGAGTTTGCGTTTCGAAAAGGACATGATTACGGAGTGGCAGTCATGGATGCCGAAACGGGAGAAGTGTATGCCGTTGAAGCAGGAAAGAACGAGGAAGCCATTGGACGTGTGTTGGCTCCTGTGTCTGGTTCTGTTCAGTATGTCGTGAGTGATTTGGCTCCAGCGATGAAAAAAGCCATTCAAGGGGTGTGTCCGGAAGCGAAGCATGTGGTCGATTCTTTTCATGTGATTCAATTGTTTACGGAAGCGTTGGATCGATGCCGCCAATCCTTCGGAAAAGGGAACAAGAAACACGGGCATGTTCGGTATGTTTGCCGCTGATTGACCCAGTGTCCCGAGAAACTCACCGAGGAGGAGCGCCAAACGGTGCGGGAGTGGCAGAAAGAGAGCGATTCCTTGCAGGCTGTCTATCAATCCCTTCAACATTTTCGTTATGTATCCAAAAGCCAAAGCGAGCGACAAGCGAAACGTCGTTTGAACGCCTGGGTTCATCGGTATTTGTTTTGTCCTTGTTCTGCTGTTCGCGCCATCGCAAAATCACTCGTCAAACGAACAGACGAAATCATATCGTGCATTTTATCCCCTTATTCAAATGGGAAAATGGAGGGAACAAATAACAAGATCAAGCTGATGAAACGTCGGGGATACGGATACAGAAATATCCAGCGTTTTGCATTGCGGGTTCGGCTAGAAATAGCTAACATACTTTCATGACAGGTGCAAGTACAACTTTTGGTGATGAACCAACTATGAGCATACAACTAGAAAAATCAAGTCAGAAGTATTATCATAATTTTTACACAACTCTTATTCAACGCAGGCGGAGGCGTCACATCGCCGCTCCCCCTGCCATTTTTCCTTTTATGGGGGAAGGAGCGTGATTCATGGGCCAAGAAGCATTGTGGACAAAACACTTTGCCAGCCTTTTTATTTGCAATTTTTTCTTGTTTGCCAACTATTATTTTCTTTTGGTCACCATGCCGATTTACGCCATTCATGACTTGCACGTCGAGGAATCGCTGTCAGGGCTTGTGTCGGCTGTTTTTTTGGCGGCGGCCATTATCGTCCGTTTTGCCGCCAACCAGTTTGTCGAACGCTACGGGAAGCGATTGATGCTGAGATGGTCTCTTCTTCTTTTCATTACATCTTCCGTATTGTACCTATTTTCCCACAGCCTGCTCAGTTTGCTTGCCATCCGCTTTTTGCACGGCTTAGGGTTCGGCATTGCCACGATGGTAGGCGGAGCGCTCGTCGCTGATATCGTTCCATCGACACGGCAAGGGGAAGGAATGGGCTATTTTGTTTTGTCCTCCAATCTCGCTATGGTGGCTGGGCCGTTTTTCGGCCTCTTTTCTCTTGAACGCCTTGGGGCGTTTTGGATGCTGATCATTGCGCTTGTATGCACCGTCGCTTCTTTCCTTTCTGCGCTGTCTATCCGTTCGGCAACGCCGCAGGCGAAGCAGTCATCTTCGAAACTGCGAATCCAGCTGTCGCTGAAGCAGATGATCGAGCCTTCCGTGCTACCGCTGGCGTTCATCGGTGCATTGTTCGCTTTGACGTACGCGCCCGTGCTGTCGTTTGTGTCGGTCTACGCCAAATCGCTTCATCTTGGGGAAAGCAGCAATCTCTTTTTCGTGATTTATGCTGCGGTGCTGCTTGTTTCCCGTCCGTTTACCGGGAGATGGTTTGACGCACACGGACCGAAGGCGCTTATTGTATTTTGCACATCTTCATTTGCCGTCGGGCTGTTTTTGTTAAGCATAGCGAAAACGACAGGAATCTTTTTATTAAGTGCAGCTTTGATCGGAATGGGCTGGGGCAATTTGTTTCCGGTTTTGCAGACGATGGCGATTCAATCAGGCTCTTTGTCGCGCAGTTCTTCTTCCCTCGGCACGTTTTTATCGTTTTTTGACGTTGGCATCAGCGCCGGCTCTTTTCTCACCGGCGTGCTGATGGCCTCAATCGGATTCCGACCGCTTTACGCCGGAGATGCATTGTTTCTGCTCGCTGTTTTTGCCCTTTATTTCGCCATGATCGAAAAACGACGAAAACACAAACACCGCCACGCCCAACAACAGCAACGCGCCTGACCATACGACGGTTGCCGCCTGCCGCGAAGTATGGTACATTCAAAATGCAGACTGTACGGAAAGGAAGAAGAGGATGAAACAACTGACATGGATCGCCACATGCATGTTGTCGCTCAGCGTTCTGCTCTCAAGCTGCACCGATGACGGCGTTCAGGAACAAAGCCACTCGCAGATGACGAAAACCGCCACCGGCGATATTCGCGAAACAACAAAATCGATCGAGCATTTGCCAAGCTTTTTGAGCGCGTTTGAAGAAGAGATGGCGGTCTTGTACCAGCAGGCGGCCGAACACCGCGAGCTGCTTGAGAATATCCCTTGCTATTGCGGCTGCGGGCAATCAGCTGGCCATAAGAACAATTACGACTGCTTCGTCTATGAAAATAAACAAGACGGCTCGGTCGTCTGGGATGATCATGCGACCAAATGCGGCGTCTGCTTGGAGATCGCCGCCGAATCGATCGCCGCTTACGATCAAGGGAAATCGATCAAAGACATTCGGCATATGATCGATGAAAAATATAAAGAAGGCTACGCCGAACCGACGCCGACCAAACCGCTCTAATACCAGCAAAAAAAGCGCCAAACTTAGCGCTTTTTTTTTTCGTTCAGCCGATGCCCTAGGCCAAAACGACATTGATCCTGTAAAATCAACTCTTTGTTCACGGCGAACTCGATCGCTTGGCGAACAATGACCATTCTCCACCAACCTTCCAGCCCTCTGCCCTGCCTAGGAGCGTCAGTGGCGGCTGAGCGCCGCGTACAAATCGTGCAACGTATCGATGCCGCGCCCGTGAAGCTCCTTAAGCAAAATCGCCCATAGCTTCGTCATCGCTTCGACATCGCCGTCGGCCGTATGGCGGCGCGGGCAACGGATGCCGTAACAAGCTAACGCATCGTCAAACGTCGGGCACGAATGGCCGATCAGCGTCATCATCGGCTGCAAGTCAAGAAATCGTCCGCTCCATTTTTGCCGATAATGACGCCAAAGGGCATGGCGCAAAAACGCCAAATCATGACCGATATGATAGCCAATTAAGACGCCGGCGGCAATAAACGGCACAAACGTGCGCAGCGCCTCGGCAAGCGGCGGAGCGAACACCACATCCTTCGCCTCAATGCCGGTCAAGGCGGAAATATGTTCCGGAATCGGCTTTTCCGGCTTGACGAGCGTCATGTACGCATCGGTCACGACTCCTCCAACCGTTTTCGCCGCCGCCATGGCCAAAATTTCATCGCCTTGCTCCGGGGAAAAGCCGGTCGTTTCCATATCGATGATGACAAACGGGATGTCAGTCAAACGGTCATGCCAATCGATGATGTGCTGTTTTTCCTTTTGCAGCGAGCGAAGCCATGTTTCCTGTTGCAGCGAATGGTCATGCCCAAATAAGGCGGATGATGCCTCGCGCGGAACGCCGAGCGACAACAAGCGGAGCGCCCGCTGCCAAAAACGGTGCCGCTCATGCATGAATGTTAGCCACCCGCCGGGCGACAAAGCGCTGCAACCGTTTTGCGGTGCGCATCGCTTGCTTCAGCTGCTTTTGCTCTGTCCGCTCAAGCGTCCGCCATAACACATATTCACGCCCGTCCCCCGCCTCGGTGCTGTACTTAAGACGAATCGAATAGTAAACAGACAGCGCCTCGCAAACGGCGGCGGAAAGCGGCGCCGTCAATACGCCAGCCGCCTCAAGCGTCCGTCGCCGCTCAGCCGTGTCCGCCGCCGGGACGCGCGCAAAACAGGCCAACCATTTTAAGGCATTGGTGAGCTGCACGTAGCCGCTTTGTTTCATATGAACGGCCCCGCTGTGCGGCCCCCATCGCTCCGTTTGCACGTTGCCCAGCCAACCGAGCGGAACCGGAGGAAATTGAACGTGCTCCCCCATGCGCGCCAACAGCGGCGGCCGTTTGGCCACCGCCGAAAACAGCATCCTCCTGCCCTCCTCAGCCAATTCCGTCTCGCCATAAAGCGGACGCATATCCATCGCGATCAACAAAAAGCGAATGTCGTTCGGCCACCCGCTGTCTAAATAGGAAGAAAGTTGTTGCTCCCAACCGCGGACCGACTGCGCCCACCGCTTGTTCGTCGCCATCACGTAACCGGAGCAGTAGGGATACCCAGCCTCATGCAACATGTCCACCCCAACCGCCGCCATATGGCGGATGAATTCATAACAAGCCGCCTCCTCTTCCTCAGGACAGTCGAATAAAATGCCGTGGTCCTGGTCCGTCCAAATCGTCGGCTCACGTCGGCCGATGCTTCCCATCACATACCAGCACCACGCCGGGGGACGAATGCCGACCGACCGTTTCATCGTCTCCCGCTCCGCAAGGAAAAACGCGCGGCGAAGGATGGCTTCATGCACGCAAACGACGTCGCCTGCAAGCTGCTTCATTTGTTCAGATGCCAGACAGCGCCGCAGTTCGCGCGCCAGTTCATCATGACAAAAACGAAGTTCGGCGGCCGACTCGGCTTGGTTGAGCCGCTCGACCACCTTTGCCGCCAACGATTCCATCACCTTTCCCCTCCTGGCTACTGCTGGGCGAGGGTCTTGGGCTGATACGCCGGATCGAGCTGTTCCGGATAGCCATAAGAACCGTGCTCGCTAATATCAAGACCTGAAATTTCTTGTTCCGCCGTGACACGCAGCCCGATCGTTTTCTTCAGGGCATATAAGATGACAAACGAAACAGCAGCGACATACACCGCAGCGCCGAGCACCCCGACCGTTTGCACAATCAGCTGATCAAATCCGCCGCCGTAAAACAGTCCAGCCTTCCCGATGCCCGTGATCTCGACTAAACGCGGCGAGGCGAAAAACCCGGTTGAAATCGTGCCAATAATGCCAGCGACACCATGGACGGAAAAAGCATAAATCGGATCGTCAATCCCTTTGCGTTCAAAGTAGATGGATGTCCAGAACGTAAACGACCCCGCCACTGCACCGATCACAACCGCCGCCCACGGTTCGACGAACGCGCACGCGGCGGTAATGGCAACCAAAGCCGCGAGCACGCCGTTGACCATCGCTGGAATGTCCGCTTTGCCGACCAAAATTTTCGCCGTCACAATCGCGGCGATCGCTCCCGCCGCGGCGGCCAAATTCGTCGTCAGCGCGACATAGCCGAAAAATCCGTCGCCAACCGCCATCGTGCTGCCAGCGTTAAAGCCGAACCAGCCGATCCATAAAATCAATCCGCCAATGACCGTATATACTTGGTTATGCCCAGGAATGACGTTTGGAGTCTTATCTTTATTGAACTTGCCGATGCGCGGCCCGAGCAAAATGGTAGCCACGAGCGCCGCAATCGCGCCTTGCAAGTGGACAACGGTCGAACCAGCGAAATCTTGCATTCCCATTTTCCCAAGCCAGCCGCCGCCCCACACCCAATGGCCGATCACCGGGTAAATGGCGATCGTAAAAATCGTGCCAAAAAGAAAATAAACAGACAGTTTCGCCCGCTCAGCGAAGCCGCCCCAAGCGATGGCCAGCGACACGCCGGCAAAGCCGAGCTGGAATAAAAATTTGAGCTCGAGCGGCACATTCGCCCACGACAACGAGTCAAACGTTCCTTTTCCTTCTTTTAAAAACCATCCTTCCGTCCCGATGAAGCTATTCCCAGCCCCAAACGTAATAGCAAAGCCGAACGCCCAAAACGCCAATGAGGCGATGGCAAAGCTTAAAATTTGTTTGCCAGCCACATGCCCGGAGTTTTTCATGCGCGTTGATCCAGCCTCAAGCAAAGCAAACCCTGCCTGCATACCGATGACGAGCACCGCCGAAAGCATGACCCAGAGGGCATCCAGCCCAAGCGTCAACGTTTTTTCATCCATTTACGCATCCCCCTTTTTGTTATTTTTCATTCCTTTTATATGTCATAATATATAACAAAAATGCACCAAAAGCAATGTCTGTTTTTGGTTGTAATCGGTTTCATTCACAAAAAACTTGTTAAATTTCCTAACAAAAAGAGAATGCCCTTCATCACGAAGGGCATTCCTCACAGTGTTACGCCACGCGAATCGGCTTGCCAAACGGCACGCGCGGCATATAATCGTCCGGCACAAGCCAAAACACTTCATAGTCGACTTCGAGTTCTTCATAAAAATAGCCGGTTACATCGGTGATGTAAAACAACGTATCGATTTTTTGCGCAGCGGCCCATTCCAGCACTTCGGTGTACGACGATTTCCCGTGCTTGAAATATTGAATCGTCGCCACGCCAACCGGAGATACATCGCGAATTTTAAAATCCGCTTGGACGAGCAGCGTGTCCGGGCGCAGCTTTTCAAACAGCTTCACAATGTTTTGAATGAGCATTGGCCGCTCCGGACGGTTTGATGTGTCGATCGCCAACGCGATGGAATGGTCTTTCCGCTCTTTGAGCAACGCCAATAAAGCCCGCTGCCATCTCACGATGATCATCCCCCTTATATCGGTGAATCGCCGTGCGCACTACTAGTATAGACGACGATGGGGGAAAGTACGAACTGTTTTTCTTTCCTTTTTCCCCTCCCGTTTCACAAACATCAACCAAAACGCCAAGGAACAGCTCCTTGACGTTTCTTACTCCCGCGGAGAAAGGGGGATGTCTGAGCCATTTTTGTGTTCGATCGTGGCCTCGATGGTTCCCTCCGCGTACATATCGCTCACTTGTTCATGTGTTTCAGCCAATGCTGAACCAAGAAACGAAGCTGCCTCATCATTCGACGGGACATACTGCTGTAAAGCCATCTCAAGCGATTGTTTGTTTTCCGCCATCTGTATTCCTCCTTGTTCATGCCGTTCATTATATTAATGTAGAACAGGGGGGGAAATAAAAAGAGGAAGTTTATGGATCATGTATGTATACATCAAGACAAACGCGGCAAACTAACGATAAACAAATGGAAAGAGAGGATGATGGCTAATGAGACAGCCAAAGCAAAACAACAGCCCTGAACAACAAGAAAAAAAACAACAACCGGACAAAGACAGGGAAAAACAGCCGGGATACGGCGATAAAAAATTGGAAGGACCAAACCATCCAGCAGAATAAAGGCGGCGAATCCCAATGAGACATTTGCTTGCGTTAGTGCTGAAATATTTGCTGACCACCACGGTGATGTTTGCCATTTTACCGCTGTTTTTGCGCATTTCATCGGCAGAGATTTTATGGTTTAGCCTTTGGCTGACGCTTGTCGCCTATGCGCTCGGCGACTTGTACGTTCTGCGGCGCCTTGGCAACGTCTCAGCGACGATCGCCGATTTTGGGCTTGTGTTTGTAGCGGTATGGATCGGCATCGGCGCGTTTTATGACATCGCCGGCGCCGCCATATTAAGCGCGGCGTTTTTTTCCGCCCTGCTTGCGGCGATGGGGGAATTGCTGTTTCACGCCTATGTGCTGCGATTTGTCACTGTCGAGCACGGTGAAAAAGACGCTCCGCTCATCGGCCGCCAATGGCAAACGGAGGCGGCGGAAGAGTTTGACGTCCGCGCCGCCCGTCCGGATGACAAAGATCGTGAACGAGCGGAACAAGAAAATGATCGGTACGGTCAAGAGCCTCCTCATCCCCCTATTCTATAAAGAAAATGGAGGCTGCACAGCCGGGATGCCGGCCGCTTCAGTTGACAGTCCGTCCTCCTCCCGTTCAAAACCAAACGGATGGCAAGTGAAAAAAACGGGTGTCTTCTCGTTCGCTAGACACCCGTTTCGCATGAGGCTCTTTGATTTTCTGGCGCTTTCTTCTACAGCCATGGACGGATCCATCGACCGCTTGGCCGCAAGCCGAAACAGGGCAATCTCCTATCCGCCCTTATTGCTCCGGTCGTTTCAGCGCAAGCAGCGTCTGTTTCAATTCCGCTTCCATCGCCGCCAGCTCGCGTTCGGCCTGCTGCCGTTTTAATCGGCCTTCCGCTTGGATTTTCAACGTTTCTTCGAGCGTAGCGATCAAATTTTCTTGTGTTCGCTTCAACGTTTCGATATCAACCAAGCCACGCTCGTTTTCCTTGGCGATTTCAATGCTGTTTGTTTTTAACATCTCCGAATTGCGCAATAACAGCTCATTCGTCGTTTCGGCGACCTGCTTTTGCGCCGCAGCCGCCCTTTGCTGCCGAAACAGCGTCAAAGCAATCACGACTTGATTTTTCCAAAGAGGGATGGCATGCAAAATCGACGATTGAATCCGCTCGACAAGCGTTTCGTTCATATGCTGAATCATGCGGATTTGGGGCGCAGTCTGGATCGTCACTTGCCGGCTGAGCTTTAGGTCATGCACCCGCTTCTCAAGCCGATCGGCAAACTGACGCAAATCTTGCACCTCTTGCCATGCCATTTGGTCGCCGGAGCGCTCCGCTTCCGCTTGCTTTTCTGGAATCGTCTTCGTCCGCAGCTCTTCGAGTTTGTATTCCGCTGCCGCAATATAAATATTGAGCGCTTCAAAATAGTCTTTGTTTTTTTCATAGAGCGTCTCAAGCATCATGATGTCGCGAAGCAACAAATGCCGGTGCTTCTCAAGCCGATCAGCGATTTTGTCAATTTCAACGCCGATTTTTTGGTATTTCGCCACCATCTCTTGCAGCGGCTTGGCCACTGCGCCGAACAAGCGGGACAGCCACCCTTTTTTCGCCGGCATTAGGTCATCGGGGTTGACCTCCTTAATTTTGGCCATCAGTTCGCTGATCACTTCGCCGACCGGCCCAGCGTCTTTCGTTTGCACATGATGCAAAATCGCATGAGAAAACTTCGACAGCTCGGCTTGCGCCGCCACACCGTATTGCAAGACGGCCTGATGGTTGGCCGGGTCGATTTGTTTGGCGAGCGCAAGCGCTTTTTCCCGATGCTCAGGCTTCAACGCATCAAGCGCGCGCGCCGGCTTTTCTTCCTCCTTGAGCCGCGGTTCGGCCGGCGAAGAAAACGGCTTTGCAAGCAGCTCATCAAGGGAACTTGTCCGTTCCAGCCCTTGCAGCCAATCCGTCGATTCCATCCCGTGATTCCGTTCGTCCATCGTCATTCTCCTTTCTTTGACAGCGGCAGACGAAGCCCATCCGATTGTCGGAGCGATCGCTCGAGCCATTTCGCTTCCGTTTGCAGCGACCAGATGTCGTTCGATAACACCTCAAGCAACTGCCGTTCAGCCGCTGAAGTCAGCTCGTCAAGCACTCTTTCCGTCTCCTGCAACGCTTTTGCCATATCGGCGCTTTGCACCGGCTGTTGCGCCAAATAAACGTATTTCTCCACCATCTCCACCGCCGTCGGCCATTCGTTTAAGAAAAATGGCTGGGCGAGGCGCAGTTGATGTGGTTGTTGCTCGATGGCGCGAATGATTCGATCGACGATGGCACTCAACCGGGAAACCGTTTGCCACATCACCACAGAACGAAGCCGATAGCGAGCGCGACGCAGCCGCTTCCATAACGCGCGCGCTTCGCCAAGCTGGCTGCGAACGTAGACAAGCTCCTCAGCGGACACATCAGCCGGCAGGCGATGATGCCGCCTTTTCATGATGGCGGACACCCCCCACATCGCCCCCATTCCGGATAAAATCGAAGGCCAAAAGCGAAAATCAGTAGCGATGAATACGATCACCGCGACGATGACCCCTGCGTTCCATGAGACAAACCAACGCCATATCGTACGAAGCAGCTGCTTCATGGTCCCTCTCCTTCTTTAATCTTTTCTTTCATTATAGCATGTCCATTCCATGATACGTACAAGCGCCCAAAGAAGTTTCATCGCCAACTGGACGGCGCGCATAGGACAATGGCCGTTTCGAATAGGCTATAGTAACAGGGCCATCGAAAGGGGAATCGGGATGAAAGCGATCAATTGGCAGCTTGTCTCCTTTGTCGCGATCTCGCTGTTGAAAGAATATTGGTGCTATGCCGGACTGCCGCGCGTCTACTATTGGCAGGCGGCGGATGATGACAAAAAAACTGCCTAACAGCAGAAGGAGGGAACACGATGCAGCCTTGGCACCGCCCCACACCGCCAACCGCCTCCCGCGCCGCACTGACCGTCACCGGCCAAGGGACAGTCATCGCCAAGCCAGACACCGTCCTCATTGCGCTCGGGGTGCGCACCGAACACGTCCATATTCAAGAAGCGCTTGCTGACAACGCGAAACGCACCGACGCAGTCATTGGAGCACTCAAGGCGCTTGGCGTGCAAACAGAAGATTTGGAGACGACGGCGTTTTCCATCTATCCCCAATACGAACATCACAATGGAGCCGACGTATTATCCAGCTATGGAGTCGAACATTGGCTTGAAATCACCGTCCGCGACCCTAAAAAAGCCGGCGCCATTTACGAGGCGGCCGTTGCCCATGGAGCAAACCTCGCCCGCGGCTTGGAATTCCGTCTAGCAAACGAACAAGCCTATTACCAGCAGGCATTGGCGTTGGCCGTGAAAAACGCCAAAGAAAAAGCGCTGGCCATCGCCCGCGCTCTCAGCTTGCCTCTTTATGACACGCCGATTGAACTGAAAGAACAGTCATCGATCCGGCCGACGCCATACGGTCCGGCTGTTCTCAGCGTTCCCTCATCAGCGCCGCCTGTGCAGACGCAAGATGTTGTCATTACCGCCGTCGTGGAAGCGGTATTTGCTTATTCGTTCATTTCGTGATGTCGACTTCATGGACACGAGCGCCGCCAAACAGCTCGACGCGGGTGGTTTTCTTTTTCCCGTTCGAATGGACGATGGTCACAGCGTACGCGCCCGGCAAATACGGGCCGATTTTTTTGACAAATGGGTCTTTCGTCGCCTCCTCTTCCGTTTTCACCCCATTGACGACAAGCGACGCCTCCGGATCATCGACGCGCACATGGAGAAAATAGAGGGCTGGCTCAAACACATACCGGTCCTCAAACACATGAATCGTAAACACCGGCGGGTGAGATGTCAATCCTTTAATATACACGTGGCCGCTCTTGCGCTGGCGGGCAAACTCCCGATCTAGCTGTTCATACGCTTCTGGGTGCCGTTCCACATACGCGAACAACGGCGCCAACGTTTTCTCGTTGATCGGCACGCTTTCCGCCGTCACCCGCAGCATCGCCTGCAAAGCGGCCACATCGCGGTCTTCGATCGCATCTTTTAAGCGCATAATCGCCATTTCTCGGCTCGCGGCCGTCTTCAACGCCCCATACCCGCTCCAAAGAAGCGTGCTCGCCCCCCACAGAACGACGATGGCGACAAGCAGCCAGCCGATGAGACGGTATTGCTTTTTTCTCCTCTTTTCCCGAGACAAAACGCGCGCCTGCTGCCTCTTTTCGCTGCGCGCCAACGCCGCGGCGCCGTTCTGACCGCCGCGGCTTCCCGTTCCCCCCTCAATGGCATCCGGTTCGAACACGCGCGGTTTCATGAGCGCTTCCCCTCTCCTTCTCGCTGTCTAGTTCCACTTTATGTCAGAGACAGGGAATATATGTTACACGAACAACGGTGCGCTTTTTATTATACCCGCCTGAGCGAAAAACGGATAGCCGTTTGCACCGCCCATTATCGCGAAAACGAAGCGTTCGGTCGCTCCATTCGCCGCCCGACTTGTTGAAACATCCAGGCGTATAAGGCCGCGCTTCCTAGCGCCAGCATCCCAAGGACAACAAACGTCCATGCATAGCCGATCCATTCCGCCGCGGCGAGCGACAGCGGCGCCAACATCCGCCCAATCGTAAAACGGAGACTGGCGGCGGCAAAATATTGGCCGCGCATCGCCTCCGGAGCCAAGCGGGAAATGAACGACTGCTGCAAGCCAGCTGTCATCAACTCAGCCAGCGTAAACAGCGCCATGACCGCGATCAATCCGAGCAGCGAAGACGTTTGACTAAACAGCCACATCGAGATGCCGTATAAGACGGATGAACCGACAAACGCCTGCCGCTCCGAGTAGCGAGACATCCAACGCGTCACAGCCACCGTGCATAGTGCGACCAACAGACCGTTTTCGGCAATGAGCCAACTAAAGGCGCTCGCGCCGTCAATCGTCCATCCTGCCCATGTTTCGGCTTCGACCGTTTCTTTTGTATATACCGGGATCAGCAAGTCAAGCTGTGTAAACGTTTGTGCCACCAACACTCCAGCAACGATAAACAGGAAAAAGACACGGTCGCGGACAATGATGGCATACTGCTTGAACTGCGTGCGCAAAAAAGACTGCCATGTCCCTCTCCTTTGTTGGCCGGCTGCGGCTAGAGGCGCCGTCTCACGCAACGTTTTGGAGAGCAGTGTTGCCATCGCAAAACATGAACATGCCGCCAAAAGCAATAAGGCAAACCGATGCTCAGCATAAAAAAGACCGCCAATTGTCGGGCCGATGACAACCGAAATATTGATGGATGTGTAAAACACAGCAAACACATCGCTCCGGTCTTTCTCCGGAACCACATCGGACACCATCGCCTGGCTCGCCGGCCAATAAAATGACCCGCAAATGCCAGCCAGCGTAAAACTAAGAAATCCAACAAACGGCGACGACCACCAAGGGGAGCTGGCCAAGGCGAAAACGAAAAACGCCGCCCCCTGTCCATAGGCGGATAACACCATCATCCGCTTGCGTCCGAATACATCAGCACAATAGCCGCCCATTAAATTGGTGATGACCGAGAACAACTGCGAAACAATCAACAACAACCCCGCTGTCTCTTTGCCAAAGGCATCGGCAAAATAAATCGATATAAACGGAAAAAACATCCAAAAGGTCGTATTCATGAGCGCCTCGCCAAACAGGCGCACTTTTAGGTTGCGGTCCCAATCGCGTATTCGCATCCGCTGTCCCCCTAATCTTTCGTCTTTCGAATTTCTTTGGAAATTATATCATATTTTGATAGGGGATCGGAGAAATATTTTTCAAATAAAAAAGGGCTGAACCAAAAGGGTGTTTTTCCTTAAACGAAACACAACATATTGTTTCATGACTATATAAAAAAGGTGTCCCGATCCTTTTGGGACACCCTCGACTTGCATTTCGTTTGTCTCTTACTTGCGGATGAATTGCTGTGTCCAAATATATCCATTTTCTTCAAAACCAACGCCGATATGCGTAAAGTTTTTGTTCAAAATGTTTGCCCGATGGCCTTCACTGTTCATCCACGCATTGACCACTTCTTGCGGGGTGCGTTGGCCTTTGGCAATGTTTTCCCCGGCAGCCGTGTACGAGATGCCGAATTTTTTCATCATCTCAAATGGAGAACCGTACGTCGGGCTGTTGTGCGAGAAGTAGTGGTTCACCGCCATATCGCGCGATTTTTCGCGGGCGACTTTGCTGAGGGCCAAGTCAACTTGAAGCGGCGGCAAGCCGTATTTTGCCCGCTCTTTATTCGTCAGTTCAACGACTTGTTGCTCATAGGCGTTTAAGCCAGTTGCTTTTTGCGGCGCTGCTGTTGGGGCCGTCGCTGGCGTTTTTGCCGATGCTTGCGTATTCGCAGCCGGTTTCGTCGCTGGCTGTTTGACCGTTGCCGGCGCCTGCGGTTTTGTCGTTGGCTGTTTTGCCGCCGGTTGTTGGGTTGCCGGTTTTACCGGTTGGAACGACACGAACGGGAAGTATTGTTGCAGCCATTTCTCAAAATCTTGAACGTTTGTGCTGACATATTTTACTTGATACGCATTCGCTGTCGGACACGTCGTCCCAGCTGCTTCCGTTTTCGTTGCCGCGAACGAAGCGCCGGCGAGCGCGACCGAAGCGGCGATGGTTGCTAACGTTTTTTTCTTCATCGGAATTCCTCCTTGTATCCTCTATTTGAAAGTTTCAGAGATCTTGCGTCCGTCAGTCATGCCTACACGATGAGATTCGAAGAGGAACGGTTTCGTTGTTCCCTTGCCTTCGCCCTCATTATAACACGGGTTTTTTGTAATATTTTTGGGCTAAAATGGAAAAAAACGCAGGCTGGCAACACCCGGAAAAACAAGCGCTTGTTTTCATTGCCAGTTGGCTGCCCATCACGGCAGTTGCAACGATTGGAAGCGGCATCCTTTCACTAACTGCCCTTCCTTTTTCCCCTCTATTATTCTAGCCACCCACATTTTTCTAGGAAAAAGGGAGTTGACAGCCTCTTTTTTGGACCATTTCGTTTAACAATTGTTACAGCTGTGTTACAAAACAGATAATCATGTTTCTCCTGTTGTGTCAAACAGAAAAAGCCGGGGTTGCAAGCCCCAGCTTTGATGACCATTTTATTCTTTATCAACGACAAGCACGGTTTGCACTTCGTTCGGCTTCACCTCGACCACAAACGTTCCGCATTCGTCCGCCGTGAGCGAGTCAAGCAGCTCCTCGTTGAGATTCGTGCGAAAAACGCCCGAGAACGGCTTGTTCCATTGGAACGCCGCCGTCGTTATCGTTGGCGTTGAATTGTAAAAGAGGAGCTTATCGGCATACAGCCGCACCCGTTCGTCAAAGCGCATCGATCTCCATCCCCCACCGTCTCATCGTTTGCTACTATTTTAACAAGAACGGATGGCGATTGGCTATAGAGCGCCTCTTCTATTGCGATAGTTGATGCCCCTCAACCAACACCGGAATGCGCGCTTTATACTTCTCCACCCATCGGCGGTTATGTTCATCCGCCCCCTCAATGTTGCCGCTTAAAAAGACGGGCGGCTCAAATCCATTTTCCACCATGAGGACAATCGCCTCGGCGAAAACGGCGTTTAAAATCGCGCTGCCGATCACGGTCGAAGTAGGGGCAAATGACGGAAACATTCGGATGAGCTAAAATCGCGTCTCCTCTCACACAATGATTGTCAATCACCAAGTCCACCACTTCATACAATAACCGACCGCTCTTATGCCGCGACGGTTGACTCTTCGAATATTCCAAAGATGTAATCGCGATCGTATACGCTCCTTTCTCTTTTGCCGCCAACGCCACATCAATCGGAACCGGATTGCGCCCCGATGTGGACAACACAAAAAACACATCTTCAGGACGGATATCCTCATGATTGATAAAATGTTGTGCGAAATCATTCATTCTCTCCAACATGGACGACCGCACCGCCCCTTCGTGAAGCATCAGCGGCTCGACAAAGATCGGTTTCACCGGAACAAGCCCTCCCGCCCGGTAAAACACTTCCTCTGCTAAAATATGAGAATGGCCGCATCCGAATAACTGAACGATTCCGCCGTTTTGAATCGCTTCGCTTACCATATGGGCGGCCTTTTTTAGATTGTCCTTTTCATGGCTTAAAACGAGTTCCAGACGTTCATTGATTTTTTGGAAATATTGATCGATCATCGGCCATTCGCCCCTTAAGCGCTTGGTTTCCTATCCCTAAACTAGATTTAGCCCGCCGCAGCCACGGTTAGACCCGCTCCTGCAGCCAAAAAAACGGCTTCCCCTATATAAGGAAGCCGTCCGTCGGTTCCATCGCATTCCTTGCTTTACTGCCCTGTATATCCGCCAACCGGGATATTGTCCTTCCGCGCCACCCCAGTGCGGTAAGCGGCTTCGATGACCGCTTGTCTGACGCGTTCAACGACTTTGCTGTTGAAGACGCTCGGGATGATGTATGTTTCGTTCAATTCATCCTCCGTCACGACAGAGGCAATCGCCTTCGCGGCAGCGAGCTTCATTTCCTCGTTAATTTCTCTCGCCCGGCAGTCGAGCGCCCCGCGGAAAATGCCCGGGAAGCAAAGGACGTTGTTAATTTGGTTCGGATAATCAGAACGTCCGGTCGCCATAACGCGCACGTACGGTTCGGCCAGCTCCGGATCAATTTCCGGAATCGGGTTGGCCATCGCAAACACGATCGGGTCGCGCGCCATTTTTTTCACATCTTCCACTTTTAAAATGCCGGGAGCTGAGACGCCAATAAACACATCTGCGCCGGCGATGACATCGGACAAGCTTCCTTTCAGATTATCCGGGTTCGTGATTTGCGCATATTCTTGCCAATACGGATTTTCATACGTTTCATCGCGATGGATGGCGCCATGACGGTCGACCCCGATAATGTTGCGTACGCCGGCCGCAAGCAAAATTTTCGTGCAGGCGATGCCAGCGGCGCCAATGCCGGTGAGAACCACTTTAATGTCCTCGAGCTTTTTGTCGACGATTTTCAACGCATTAAGCAACCCGGCCAAGAGCACGACCGCCGTGCCGTGTTGGTCGTCATGGAACACCGGGATGTCAAGCTCTTCCTTCAACCGCTTTTCAATCTCAAAGCAGCGCGGAGCGGAAATGTCTTCGAGATTAATGCCGCCAAACGCCGGAGCGATCGCTTTCACAATTTGGATGATCTCTTCCGTATCTTTCGTGTTCAAGCAAATCGGAAACGCGTCCACTCCGGCAAACTCCTTAAACAGCATCGCTTTCCCTTCCATGACCGGCATCGCCGCATACGGGCCGATGTCGCCAAGCCCGAGCACCGCCGTGCCATCCGAGACGACGGCTACCGTATTCCGTTTAATCGTCAGCGAATACGCCTTGCGCGGATCCTCAGCGATGGCCGTGCAGACGCGCGCCACGCCCGGCGTGTACACCCGCGACAAGTCATCACGCGTTTTCACTGGGATTTTTGAATTTGTTTCAATTTTCCCCCCGATGTGCATCAAAAACGTGCGGTCGGAAACGTTGATGATTTTGACGCCTTGAATTTTTTTCAGCGCCTCAATGATCAAATCGCACTGCTTCGTGTCGAGCGCGCTGACGGTGATGTCGCGCACCGTATGGACTTTGCTTGATGAAATGACGTCAATCCCGACAATGTCCCCGCCCGCTTTGCCAATCGCGGCGGCGATATCGCTGAATGAGACGATATCTTTTTCGAACTGGAGACGAATCGTAATGTTCATTGCTGCCCCGCCTGGTAATGCCATAGATAACCGCCTTCCTTTTCTCTATTTCATGGTAAGACACTCTATGGTACAAATGTTATCTCATGAATGGGAAAAAGACAACCCTTATCCTCCATCAACCTCTTTTCCGCGGCCGCTTCTTGCTTACCGCCGCATTGCGTTTAGGCTTGGGGCTATGCGGTCCATTTTCGAATTCGCCACCGGTGCGGCCATCCCATTCGGCATCTATTGGGCAATCAAAGCACGGAACAAAATGGAGGTCGCCAAGCAACCATCTGTCCTGCCGCCCCACACGGTTGGTCTGAACGGCAAACGGTCGGGAACACAACAAAACAACGGCCTCCCTTCCTTTCACCCAAAGGGAGGCCATTCTCTTCCACTTATTGAAGCAAGCGGAGAAATTCACGCATAAACGCCGGCAAATCCGGCCACGCATGAGCGGAGACAAGGTTGCCGTCAACATGGACCGTATTGTCAGACACATACGTTGCTCCGAGCGCTTCGACACCGGGTTTGCAGGCAATATACGCTGTCAAGCTCCGTCCTTTCAACAAATCCGGCATCGTTTCAAAAATGAGCGAGGCGTGGCAAATTGCGGCAATCGGCTTATTCGCTTCAAAGAAATGGCGAACGATTCGTTGCACGTTCTCATCAAGGCGAATGTATTCCGGAGCGCGCCCGCCCGGAATGACCAATCCGTCGTATTGCGCCGGGTCAACCTCGGGGAACGACGCATGAGCGTCGATCAAATAGCCTTGTTTTTCTACATACGTATCCCAATCGGCAAAATCATGAACGACCGTGTGCAGTTTCTTTTTCTTCGGCGCGGCAATCGTCGCTTCATAACCTTCTTCAAGCAAACGGTAATACGGATAGTATACTTCAAGCGCCTCAACAGCATCACCCGCGATGATCAGCACTTTTTTGCTCATGGATTCCCGCCTCCTTGTCCATTTTTTTCTTTCATTTCTATCATACTGGAAACGAGTGAAAAGGAAAAGTAAAATGATTGGTGGAAAGGGATGAAGCAGCAGAAACGAGAGTCGCTATGGTTGCGACAGTAAGGAGGGAAACGGAATGACCATCACCTCATGGCTGGCCGCCTCGCGCCGCACCGTTGTGCTGACCGGCGCCGGCATGTCAACCGAAAGCGGGCTGCCCGATTTCCGCTCGCCGCGCACCGGGCTGTGGGCGCGTTTTAACCCGAGCGAACTCGCTACCATCGATGCGCTGTACCATCGCCGTGAATCGTTCGTCGAGTTTTACCAATATCGCATTCGCACATTGCAACAGTGCCAACCGCATGACGGACACCGCTTGTTGGCCGATTGGGAGCGGCGCGGGATCGTGCAGACGATTGTGACGCAAAATGTCGATGGCTTTCACCAAGAAGCAGGAAGCCGACGCGTCATCGAACTTCACGGCTCGCTCCGCACCGTCCATTGTCAGCGGTGCGGGGAGTCAAAACCCAGCTTTGTCTATTTGCACGGTGTGTTGACGTGCGAATGCGGCGGAGTTTTGCGCCCGTCGGTCGTGTTGTTTGGCGAGCCGTTGCCGGAGAAAGCCATCACGGAAGCATGGAAGGTTGCCCAACAGGCTGATCTATTCCTCGTGCTCGGCTCCTCCCTGCAAGTGTCGCCGGCCAATCAACTGCCGCTTGTCGCCAAACGAAACGGTGCGAAGCTTGTCATCATCAATTGGGAGCCGACTGACTTGGACGATCTCGCCGACGCTGTCATTCACGGCCGGAAAATCGGCGAAGTGCTGAACGAGCTCAATGAGCAATTGGCGGAGGTGAATCCATGACTAAAGAAATCATGTTGCAAATGGCGCTCGAATCGATCGGCGACCACTCCCCCATCCGCCATTGGCGCCGCGTCTCGGGCGGCGACATCAATGACGTCTATCGCGTCCAAAGCGGCAAACAAACGTACTTTATCAAAATGCAACGTTTCCCGCCGAGTGGATTTTTCGCTGCCGAACAGATGGGCCTCGAGCTGATCAGGCAAGCACGCGCCATCAACGTTCCGCATACCTTCGGCTTCGGGGAAGCGGACGATTGGGGCTGGCTCGTCTTGGAGTGGATCGAAGGAGCAGAAACGGAACAGACGGCCGAACAGCTCGGCCGCGGCCTTGCCCGCCTCCATCAATGCCGCGGACCGGCGTTTGGCCTTGACCGCGATACCTATATCGGCATGCTGCCGCAGCGCAACGGCTGGTACGGCCGCTGGCCCGACTATTACCGCGACGCCCGCCTTAGACCACAAATGACGCGAGCGGCGGCAAGAGGCCTCCTGCCCGCCAAGCGGCGCAAACGTCTCGAATGGCTGCTCGAGCGGCTTGACCAATGGCTCCCAGATGACTGTTTTCCGTCGCTTTTGCATGGCGATTTATGGAGCGGCAACTGGATTCCAGGGCCAGACGGAGTGCCGTATTTGACCGATCCGTCTGTTTTATATGGCCATCATGAGTTTGAGATCGCGTTTACCGAGCTGTTTGGCGGCTTCCCATCCCGATTTTACGACAGCTATCGCGAGCTTATGCCGCTCTCGGCTGATTATCATGACCGAAAACCACTCTACCAGCTGTTTTACTTGCTCGTTCATCTCAATTTATTTGGCGAAACATACGGCAACGCTGTTGACCGCGTGCTGGATCGTTACGCGGGGGAGTAGTTTTTCCTGCTTCCCCCGCCATCCTTATTCAGCACGGATCGCTTCGAGCAGCGCATCACCGTTTTCGCTCACGCGCACATAGGCAAACCGAACATTCTCTTGCCGTTTCATCCCCGTTTTTTCCGGAATGAAATACGATTCAATGCCATACACGACTTGCGGGCCGTGAAACGTACCGGTGATGATCACGTCCCCCGGTTGCGGCGTGTATCCCGGCCTTTTTTCCCCATTGACCATATATACGCCAGCCAAACGGTGCACCCCGTCCTCTCCTTTTCGCAGCCCGACTTGCACCCGTCCGCTTCCGTCAAGCGACGGAATGGTGGAAATATCGTACCGAAGCTGAATATAATCCCCTTGCAGCATGGAACGTGGATCGATCGGCTCAAGCTCCAGCTTTACGACGTCACCATATCGCAGCAATCGCTCTTTTTGCCACACGGTATAGCCTAAAAATGAAAATTGAGCGATCACGACTATGAGCGTCAACAACGAAACGCGCCGCCCCCAGCGCACGCCCCGCCCCCATGTGAAGCCATTTCGTTTCTCAAGCCATACCGCCCATGCGAGCAACACCGCTCCCGCCGCCAGCAAACTGACCGATTTATGAAGCAAATTCCATGCGAGTTCATAATATTTCAGCACGAGATAAAGCGCTGTGTACACCCAAGCGGTCTTCCGCTCCAGTTGCCGACCGCGGAAAAGAAAGAAGGCAAGCGCCAAAATCATGGCGATATTCAACGTCACGTACAGTCCATCAGCCGCAAACACATCAACGCTTGTCGCGATCCCAAGCGCGCCGAACGCCAAGACAAGCGGAGTGAGAAACGGCGTTCCGCGAAAGCGGCCATACGCATACAACCCGCCGCTGACCAAAGCCAAGGTGAGCAACACCTTCCGGCCGTCATCCATCACCGAACTTAAGGCGATCCCGAAATAGACCGTCAGCGCCACCGTCGTCAACCGGCGCACTCCGCTGTCTGATGATCCGATGACGCCAATCGCGAGCCCAATGGCATAGAGGAACAGAGCCGACCGCGAGACCTCCCACGCCATCGCCACCCCGAGCCCATAGCCAACAGCCAGCAGTGTATAACGAACGACCGGATTCCAACGCCGACCAAATGAGGCAGGAACGACAAACCCAAAGATGGAAATGAAAAAGAGCACGTAAGGAGACCATGACTCTGTCCAAAGGAAATACAAGCCAAGCAGGCTTTGTATGGCCAACGCCGAAGCCGCGAGCGTGACAATCGCTTGAAACACCGCCAAAAACCGCCTTCCAGCTTTCGTCTCCGCTGAAAACAGCCCAGCCCGCCGCAATAGCACAACGCCGCCGTATAGCACTGCAGCGGCTGCCATAAGCCCAATAAGAAGCAACCACGTTTCAAAATGATCAGCGAGCAGGCGAATGTATTGAATGAACAAAAACAGTCCAGCAAACAAACTCGTCAACAACACGTACGGCCGCTGCTTGGCGATGACAAGAAAATAATAAAGCAACACGGCGAGCAACACGGTATACACGTATGGCCACCATGCGTCGCGCCCATAGGAAAAACCGGTTACATCAATCACAAGCAGCCAACCTTGCATGGCCATGTAAGCCAAGCAAGCCATGAGCGGTGTCCGAACGAAAATAAAAAGAACACCGTTTACGATCACGAATAACGATAGCACGCCAAACGAAGACCATTCCGTCCACTCAATCCGATAAGCGGACGGAAAATAATAAAACCAGCACGCAAGCTGCAGCAACCCAATCGCGATCACAGACAGCACCTGTTCTTTTGTCAGTGACGCCAGCACAGCAGTCGGCGCAAGCCAGGCAAGAAACAGCCAATAACTGTCAGCATGCGAATTGTAAATTTGTCCAAGCAACGCCAACGCAATGCCAAATGACAACACCCCGCCGATCAGCATCCAGCGCCCTAAGAAACGATGGCGGCCCCAAAGCGCCGCGCTTGCGATGTAAAATGCCGCCATCACGCCGATGCTGATCCCGACTTTCACCTCTCGCCCCATCTCCGGCCAGTTGGCGGCAAAAAAATACACAATGCCGGCAATGATGCACAAAAACGCCAACGCATACCCCGTTTTTACGATACGGGCCGCCATATCGCTTCCCCCTTGTGACTTGATCTTTTCTATAACATATGCTGAAAAAGCTGTCTAGAAGACCAGTGAAAACACGCCTTATTCCATCGCATTTTCCTAGTTACCACCGGCCTTTTAGACTTTTTTCTTTGTTGCGGTGAAGAACATTATGGTTGGAGATAATTTTTTAAGTGGAAAATTTCCATATCATGCTCTGCGACTTTTTTCATCAAATAATCGATGGATGCCTGTTTAGAAGAGAACTCGCGCGAAGCCATATCAAGAGCGGCCTGATGCTTATGAAGCATGTTCTCGATGTGGCGAAAATGGCTCCGCATTTCTGTTGTGAGGTTGTCAACTTTTTCTTCGACCCGTTCAACTTTCGCTTCAAGCCGTTGTTGCCCTTCTTTGAGCGTTTGCACGTCGCCCTTGATCATGTCCATGTCCGCTTTCAACGTTTGCACGTCGCCTTTGACCGCGTCCATGTCCGCTTTCAACGTTTGCACGTCGCCTTTGACCGCGTCCATGTCCGCTTTCAACGTTTGCACGTCACCTTTGACCGCGTCCATGTCCGCTTTCAACGTTTGCACGTCGCCTTTGACCGCGTCCATGTCCGCTTTCAACGTTTGCACGTCACCTTTGACCGCGTCCATGTCCGCTTTCAACGTTTGCACGTCGCCTTTGACCGCGTCCATGTCCGCTTTCAACGTTTGCACGTCACCTTTGACCGCGTCCATGTCCGCTTTCAACGTTTGCACGTCGCCTTTGACCATGTCCATGTCCGCTTTTAATGTGCGCACATCCTCTTCCACCCGGTGAAGCCGCTGTTCCAAGCGGGCTTGTCCCTTCTGTAACAACTGCACTTCATCTTCCAGCCGCGCCTGTCCTTCCTTGAGCGCTTGCACCTCGCCTTCCAAGCGCGCCTGTCCTTCCTTGAGCACCTGCACTTCTCCTTCGAGGCGTGCTTGCCCTTCTTTGAGCGCCCGCACCTCGCCTTCGAGGCGCGCCTGCCCTTCTTTGAGCGCCTGCACCTCGCCTTCGAGGCGTGTCTGCCCTTCTTTGAGCGCCTGCACCTCGCCTTCGAGGCGCGCCTGTCCTTCTTGAAGCGCTCGGACATTTCCTTCGATCCGATCGAGCCGCACGTGGATGGGATTGAGCTTTTGGTCAAGCAGTTCGGCCATCATTTGCACGAGTTCGGCTTGCTCCATCGTTTCACCTCCTTTTCCCCATTGTATCATTGTCTCGGTCAACGCGATAGTATAGAAAAAGAGATTTTCTCCCTAATTTCGACAACGGCAAAGCTCAACACAAAGCCGCAAAATTTGCTTTTCACCGCGCGAAATCAAAACAAAAATCGTTTTTTGTCCATGTTCTAAAATCCGCTTCAGCGAGTGAACCTACGGTAAAGAGCCAGGCAGGCTGATACATAGGCAACCCCGAGCAAAAACCCACCAAGCACATCAGATGGATAATGCACTTGCAGACTTAACCTGCTTAAGCCAGTCAACAGGGCAAGCGCTCCAAAAACGCCGTAAATCGCGGCCCGTTCGCCGCGCTTCGGGCGTGTTTGCGCCAAAAAGTACGCCAAAAGCAACAAGTAAATCGTCCCGATCATCGCGTGACCGCTCGGAAAACTAAATCCCCCGATTTCAGCATGAGGAGGTCGAGGCCGTCCAATGATATGTTTTAGCCACTCATTGATGCCATATCCCCCGCCGACCGCGATTACAACCAACGCCATTCCGTAGACGTCGCGGCGAAAAAACCATAAACCAATGACAAGCATAATGCTGATGGTGCCAATCGTCTTTCCATTGCCAAGAAACGTAAACGGGTCAAGCCAATTCCAATAATCAAACAGACGCAGCCCCTCTTCATCCATTCTCTCCGTCCATCCAGCGGCCACGCCTGTCCAAACAAGCAAAAAAAGGCCAAGACTCATAGCCGCAGCGATCCATAATCGTCGATTCATGCTGAGCATCACTCTCCTCCTTATATCTTCTTTTCCAGAAAAACAAAAAATCCTCCTTAAAAAGCGGTGCTTTTTAAGGAGGGATCCATCACCACGGCAACTTTGTCTCTCCCATCAGGAACCGATCGACTTCACGAGCCGCCCCTCGGCCTTCATGGATGGCCCAGACGATCAAGCTTTGGCCGCGGCGGGCGTCGCCGGCGGCAAACACGCCCTCGATGTTTGTTGTATATTTGCCGTATGGGGCTTTCACTTTGTTGTTGGCCGTTTCAACGCCAAACTGCTTCAACAACGGCTGCTCTGGCCCTTCAAACCCGATGGCGATAAACACCAAATCGCACGGCCATACTTGTTCCGTCCCCGGAATTTCTTTAAAGATCGCTTTGCCGTTTTCATCGATGATTTTTTCCATTTGAATCGTATGCAGCTCTTTCACGCGGCCGTGCTCGTCGCCAACGATTTTCTTTGTTTGAATGCAATATTGACGCGGGTCGGCGCCGAATTTCGCTTTTGCTTCTTCATACGCGTAGTCAAGCGTAAAGACGAGCGGATATTGCGGCCACGGATTATCGTCCGGGCGCTTGTCCGGCAAGGCAGGGTGTTTGCCGAACTGGACGACGCTTTTGCAGCCTTGGCGCAGCGCGGTCGCCACGCAGTCGGCCCCCGTGTCGCCGCCGCCGATCACAATGACATGTTTGTCTTTGGCATCGATAAACTGGCCGTCGGCAAAATTCGAATCCAATAAACTTTTCGTCACGCCGGTCAAATAATCCATCGCAAAATGGACACCCTCAAGCTCCCGGCCTTCAATGGCCAAATCGCGCTGCTTTTGCGCACCGATGCACAAGACGACGGCGTCGTACTGAGCACGCAGTTCGTCAGCCGTAATATCTTTGCCGACTTCGGTGTTCGTAATAAACGTGATGCCTTCCTCTTCGAGCAGACGCACCCGCCGCTCGACCACTTCTTTTTCCAACTTCATATTCGGAATGCCGTACATCAACAATCCGCCGATGCGGTCAGCGCGCTCATACACCGTCACCGAATGGCCGGCTTGGTTGAGTTGGTCAGCGCAGGCCAACCCGGCCGGACCGGAGCCGACGATGGCCACCTTTTTCCCCGTGCGCGTCTTCGGGATGCGCGGTTTCACCCATCCCTCGGCAAACCCTTTATCAATAATGGCCCGTTCGATTCCTTTAATCGCAACCGCTGGGTCGGAAATGGCCACCGTGCACGATCCTTCGCACGGCGCCGGACAGACGCGACCAGTAAATTCTGGGAAGTTGTTGGTCTTTAAAAGTCGGTCAAGCGCTTCTTTCCAACGACCTCGGTACACCAAATCGTTCCATTCCGGGATCAAGTTGTGCACCGGACACCCCGAGGTAAGGCCGTTTAGCTCCAATCCCATATGACAAAACGGCGTGCCACAGTCCATACAGCGGGCGCCTTGGCGGGCCAGCACGTCTTCGGAAAACGGCTGCGTGTATTCTTTCCAATCATCGAGACGGGAAAGCGGATCGCGCTTTTTCTCTTCCTCGCGTGCATATTCCATAAATCCTGTTGCTTTTCCCACGATGGTTCCCCTCCTTCTTTCCGTACGTATCCTCTCTTCTCTCATGCGGCCTTCCCGCCTGTTGGCCGATCAAAAAGCGGGCCCCGCGAAGCCGCGGAGCCGAAGCGGCGTCGTCACTTCGCGGCCAATCGCAAGCCACAGCGTTACTTCGCCACCGCTTGCAGCTGATGGACGCCGCCGACAGCCGCTTTTTTCTGTTTTGCCACCGTTTCAAACGCCGCCATGACAGCTTCTTCGTGCGAAAGCCCGGACTGTTCGAGCGTTTCGATCGTCTCAATCATCAGTTTGTAATTGCGCGGAATAACTTTGACGAAGCGGCGGACATACGCATCCCACTCTTCGAGCACTAACGCCGCCCGCGGGCTTCCTGTATAGCGGTAATGGTTTTCGATCATCCGGCGCACGTCGCGAATTTCTTCCTCGTCTTCGAGCCGCTCAAATGAGACGAGCTCAAGGTTGGCGGTTTGCTGCCAGCTGTCTTCATCGGCAAGAACGTAAGCGATCCCACCGGACATGCCGGCGGCGAAGTTTTTGCCAACCGAACCGAGGATGACAACGCGGCCGCCGGTCATATATTCACAGCCGTGGTCGCCGACGCCTTCGACAACAGCATGGACGCCGCTGTTGCGGACGCAGAACCGCTCCCCAGCGCGGCCGCGAATGTACGCTTCGCCGCTTGTAGCCCCGTAAAACGCCACGTTGCCAATGATGACGTTGTCAGCCGCGGCAAACGGCGCCTCATGCGGCGGACGGACGATCACTTTGCCGCCGGAAAGCCCTTTGCCGACGTAATCATTCGCGTCGCCGACGAGCTCAAGCGTCATCCCTTTCGGCACAAACGCCGCAAAGCTTTGCCCGGCCGATCCGGTGAAATGGAGGCGGATCGTATCATCCGGCAGCCCTTCCTCGCCGTAGCGCTTCGAGATTTCGCTTCCTGTCATCGCCCCGACCGTGCGGTGGACGTTGCGGATGGCGAGGTGAAGTTCGACCGGCTCCTGCCGCTCAAGCGCTGGCTGCACCGCCGGTAAAATTTCCGTATAGTCGAGCGTCTCTTCCATTCGATGGTTTTGCCCTCTGCTGCCTGTGCGCGGGCCATCGACTTGATACAAGAGGCGGGACAAGTCAAGATGTTTCGCTTTCCAGTGCGCTTTTGCCCGCTCGCTCACTTTCAGAATATCGACGCGGCCGACCATTTCGTCGATCGTGCGGAATCCGAGTTCCGCCATCATTTCCCGCACTTCCTGAGCGACGAAATACATGAAATTGACGACATGATCCGGCTCGCCGGTAAATTTCTTGCGCAGCTCCGGATTTTGCGTCGCCACGCCGACCGGACACGTATCCAAATGACAGACGCGCATCATGACACAGCCTAAGACGACAAGCGGAGCCGTCGCAAACCCAAACTCTTCAGCGCCGAACAAAGCGGCCATGACAACATCGCGTCCTGTCATCAATTTTCCGTCCGTTTCCAAGACGACGCGGTCTCGCAAACCATTCAACATGAGCGTCTGATGCGTTTCCGCCAATCCGAGCTCCCACGGCAAGCCGGCATGCTTGATGCTCGTTTTCGGCGACGCACCCGTGCCCCCGTCATAGCCGCTGATGACAATGACATCGGCGTTCCCTTTCGCCACGCCAGCGGCGATCGTGCCAACGCCGGCTTTGGCGACGAGCTTCACGCTGATGCGCGCATCTTTGTTGGCGTTTTTCAAATCATAAATGAGTTGGGCCAAATCTTCAATCGAGTAAATGTCATGGTGCGGCGGCGGAGAAATAAGCTCCACCCCTGGCGTTGAGCCGCGCACTTTGCCGACCCACGGATACACTTTGTTGGCCGGAAGCTGCCCGCCTTCACCCGGTTTTGCTCCTTGGGCCATTTTGATTTGCAATTCATCGGCATTGACCAAATAATGGCTTTTTACGCCAAAACGTCCGGACGCCACTTGTTTGATCGCGCTGCGGCGCCAGTCGCCGTTTTCATCTTTCACATAGCGGGCCGGGTCTTCGCCGCCCTCGCCGCTGTTGCTTTTTCCGCCGATCCGGTTCATAGCGATCGCCAGCGCCTCATGGGCTTCCTGGCTGATCGAGCCGAACGACATCGCCCCGGTTTTAAAGCGGCGGACGATCGACTCGACCGGTTCGACTTCGTCAATCGGCACCGGTGTCCGGTCCGGATCGAAGTCGAACAAGTTGCGCAAGAACGTCAACTGTTCTTCATTCGCCAGTTTGGAATATTGTTTATACAAATTGTAGTCGTTTTTCCGGCACGCCCACTGCAGCAAATGGATCGTCTTCGGGTTGAATGCATGATGTTCGCCGTTGCGCCGCCATTGCAACTCGCTGCCCGTATCGAGCACATCGTCTTCATGCCGCGCTCCGAAAGCGGCTTCGTGGCGCATTTTCGCTTCTTTTGCAATTTCCGCAAGCCCGATGCCGCCGATTTGCGATGCCGTGCCGGTGAAGTATTCCTCAATGACATCGTCGCCGATGCCGACCGCTTCAAAAATTTGCGCGCCGCGGTAGCTTTGCACCGTCGAAATGCCCATTTTCGACATCACTTTGACGACGCCGTCAACAGCCGCCTTGATATATGTTTTCACCGCTTCACGGTAAGACAAGGCGATCGTGCCGTTTTCTGACGCCTGGCGGATGGTCTCGAGCGCCAAGTACGGGTTGATGGCGTCCGCCCCGTAGCCGATGAGCGCCGCAAAATGGTGCACTTCCCGCGCTTCGCCGCTTTCGACCAGCAGGCTGACGTTTGTGCGCGTCCCGTTGCGGACAAGGTGTTGATGAAGCCCGCTTACCGCCAGCAACACCGGAATCGCCACATGCGTGTCATCAACGCCGCGGTCGGACAGCACAAGAAGCGCCGCCCCGTTTTCGATCGCTTCATCCGCTTTGGCAAACAGCTCATCAAGCGCCTGTTTCAAATCATCAGTAAACAGCGTCGGCAGCACCGCGCACGCAAATTCCGGGTACGGATTGGCTTTTAACGCTGCCAGCTCTTCGTTCGTCAATAGCGGAGTTTCCAAGCGGATGCGCCGCGCCGCTTTGGCGTCCGGATGCAAAATGTTCCCTTCTTTGCCAAGCAGCGTCATCGTCGAGGTGACGACATATTCGCGGATCGCATCAATCGGCGGATTTGTCACTTGGGCGAACAGCTGCTTGAAGTAGTTGAACAAGCTTTGCGGCCGCTCGGACAGCACGGCAAGCGGCGCATCCATGCCCATCGCCCCCGTCGGATCTTTCCCTTCCGCCGCCATCGGCAAAATCGTTTTTTCCACATCTTCAAACGTGTAGCCGAACGCTTTTTGCAGCTTGACAAGCTGCTTCGGCGCTTCGACGTCCTCCGGAATTTCCAGATCGCCAAGCGTGATCATTTGCTCGTTGATCCATTGGCGATATGGCTTTTCATGAGCCATTTCTTCCTTGATTTCCTGGTCAGAGATGATGCGCCCTTGCTCGAGGTCAACCAACAGCATTTTCCCCGGGCTCAGCCGCTCTTTATATAAAATGTTGTTCGGGTCAACATCGATGACGCCGACTTCGGATGAGAAAATAATGTAGTCGTCTTTGGTGACATAATAGCGGGCCGGACGCAAGCCGTTCCGGTCCAAAATGGCGCCGATTTGCTTGCCGTCGGTGAACGAAATCGCCGTCGGTCCATCCCACGGCTCCATGAGACAGCTATGGTACTCGTAAAACGCCTTTTTCGCCCCGTCCATCTGCTCATCCCAAAACCACGGTTCCGGAATGAGCATCATCGCGACATGGGCCGGCTTCCGGCCAGCAAGAACGAAAAATTCGAACGCATTGTCCAAAATCGACGAGTCGCTACCGTTCGTATCCAAAATCGGCACGACTTTTTCCAAATCCGCGCCGAACGCTTCGGACACAAATTGCTTCTCGCGCGCCGTCATCCAGTTGACATTGCCGCGCAACGTGTTGATCTCGCCGTTATGGATCAAATAGCGGTTCGGATGGGCCCGCTCCCAGCTCGGGAACGTGTTCGTGCTGAAGCGCGAGTGCACGAGGGCAAACGCCGAACGGAACCGTTCATCTTGCAAATCCAAATAAAACGCATCGATTTGTTCCGGCGTAAGCAACCCTTTATAAACGATCGTCCGGCTCGAGAAGCTCGCTACATAGCACTCGTTGTTTTCCACACATTTTTCGAATTGTTTGCGGATCACATACAGCTTCCGTTCAAACGCCAACTCATCAGCCACGTCATCACTTGCCGCGACAAACACTTGGCGGATGAACGGCTGGCTTTGCCGCGCCAGTTTGCCAAGCTTTTCACGATCAACTGGAACTGTCCGCCATCCGAGCAGCCGTTGCCCTTCTTGAGCGACGATCTCATTGAACATCGATTCATAGTACGCCCGTTTCGCTTCCTCTTCCGGCAAAAAGAACATCCCGACCCCGTAGCGCCCTTTTTCCGGCAAGTTCATCCCGCCGCACACCGCTTGAAAATACTCATGCGGAATTTGCGTCATAATGCCCGCGCCATCGCCCGTTTCCGGATCGCTCCCTTGTCCGCCGCGGTGTTCAAGCTGGCGAAGCATATGAAGTGCCTTTTTGATAATGTCGTGCGACGGTTTTCCTTTCAAATGCGCATAAAACCCGATCCCGCATGCATCATGTTCAAATTCCGGGCGATACAGCCCTTGTGCTTCCGGTAATCCGTAGTGTTTCATGCTGCCTTCCCCTCCCGTTCCGAATTGTCTGTAATATTCATTGTAGTTTTCAAAATTAATATAAACAATATATAATTTAGATAAAATCCATCTCTTTTTGCGATCAATCAAAAGGAGGGAGAAAAATGGAGCTGCGGCAACTGCAATATTTCGTGGAAGTCGCCCGGCGCGAACACGTCTCCGAAGCCGCCGACGCCCTCCATGTCGCGCAGTCGGCGATCAGCCGGCAAATTGCCAACCTCGAAGCGGAGCTTGGCGTGCAGCTGTTTGAACGGGAAGGGCGAAACGTGAAGCTCACCCCGATCGGCCGCCATTTTTTGCCGCACGCCGAAGCGGTGTTAAAGGCGGTCGAGGATGCAAAGCAACAAATCGAAGAGTATTTGGACCCGGAACGCGGAACGATTAAAATCGGGTTTCCGACAAGCCTGGCAAGCCACATGATGCCGATGGTCATCTCCGCCTTTAAAGCGGAACACCCAAACGTCTCGTTCCATCTCCGCCAAGGGTCGTACTATTATTTAATCGAAGCGGTGAAAAAACGGGAGATCGACCTTGCCTTTCTCGGACCGATTCCGGTTCGTGAAATCGGCATTAAAGGAGAAATTTTGTTTTCCGAACCGTTTGCCGCCCTCCTGCCGAACAGCCATCCGCTCGCCCGCCGCGACCGGATCGTATTGAACGAACTGCGCCATGATCCATTTGTAACGTTTCCAAAAGGATACATTTTGCATCAAATCGTTATTGACGCTTGCCACCAAGCCGGATTTTCGCCCAACATTTCATCGGAAGGCGAAGATCTCGATGCCATTAAAGGGCTTGTCTCCGCTGGCATCGGCGTGACCCTCCTGCCGGAAAGCGCCTTGTCGGAAAGCCTCCTTCGCTACGCCGCCAAAGTGCCGATTGAGATGCCGCAAGTAAAGCGAAACGTCGGCATTATCATTTCCGACCACCACGAACTCGCTCCGTCGGTGAAAGTGTTTTACCAGTTTGTGAAAGACTTTTTCGCGGAGCTCGAGCGGTATCAATTGAGGGGGTGAACGCTCCCCCGCCTACGCTCACGTCGAAAAACGGATTCGAGATCACAAAAAAAAGACGCAGGTGCTTCACTCTGCGTCTTTCCTTTCTTCTTCTGCACACTTCCCCTTTCCGGCGCCTTCACTCATCAAGGATCATTCAAAAAGAAGATGTGGAGAGCACCAAATTCGGACGCTGCTTCAGTTAGATTGCGTCCGAACGTCATCCTAACCGCACGACCGTCCGGCCGCGCAGCTCGCCGCGCAAAATGCGCTCAAGCGCTTGCGGCAATTCAGCGAGCGAAATTTCTTGAACAATCCGCTCCAAATCCGGCTTTAAGTCGCCAGCGAGCCGCTCCCAAATGCGGAGGCGCAGCTCCATCGGGCAATAGACGGAGTCGATGCCAAGCAAACTGATGCCGCGCAAAATGAACGGATGGACGGTTGTCGGCACCTCGACGCCGCCTGTCAACCCGCTCACTGCCACCGCTCCGCCGTAGCGGATGCGGCTTAACACCGTGGCCAGCGTCCGACCGCCGACCGGGTCGACCGCCGCCGCCCAGCGCTGCTGATCAAGCGGACGAATGCGTTCAGCCGTGACGTCTTCGCGCGTCAACACTTCCTTGGCGCCGAGAGCACGCAAATAATCGTGCTCCGCCGCTTTTCCTGTGCTTGCTTCCACCGTATAGCCGCGCTTCGCAAGCATCGACACGGCCAAGCTGCCGACGCCGCCCGTCGCCCCCGTGACGAGCACCGGTCCGCGTTCCGGCGTCAGCCCCTGCTCCTCAAGACGG
Source organism: Geobacillus zalihae (assembly GCF_030414215.1). NCBI lineage: Bacteria > Bacillati > Bacillota > Bacilli > Caryophanales > Anoxybacillaceae > Geobacillus > Geobacillus zalihae. The sequence continues at coordinate 1,402,950 of NZ_CP129217.1, read as the reverse complement.
TGAATGGACAGCGCCGCTGTAAACCCAGCCGTCCCAATCGCCATCGCTTCTTTCAACGTCAACCCTTTCGGCAGCGGCACGAGCCAATCGCCATGCAGCCGGGCGTACTCGCTGTAGCCTCCGAAATGCGTCACGCCGATTTCATAGCCAGTCGCAATCACCTCATCCCCTTCGCGGAAACGCGGATGGTGCGACGAAACAACCACCCCGGCCAAATCAATTCCCGGCACAAATGGATACGTTTTCACAATTTTGCCGTCCGGAATGGACGCCAATCCATCTTTGTAGTTGACGCTTGAATAATGGACGCGGACAACGACGTCTCCTTCCGGCAAATCATCCATGGATATCGTCTGCACGCCGGCAGTAAATTCTGTTTCGGTTTTGTTGACAACGAACGCTTGAAATACGGACATCATTCTCTCCCTTTCCCATACATTTTTCACTCATGTCATTCGACAACCAAACGCCAGATTCCTTTCTGAACCAAGAAAACCCTCGCTTCCGGTTGTCAGCGTAGGCGGGTGATGAATAAATGTCTCATGAAAGTCCTTCCTACACTTCCTTGACTTCTTTATGTTAAACTGTAAACAAACATATCTTTAAGATGAAAGAAGGTGAAACAGTGGGCAATACCCCTGACTTGAACAAAATTTACACGTACGCTGACTGGAAAACATGGGAAGGCCGCTGGGAACTGATAAATGGAAAAGCCTATAATATGACACCTGCTCCATCTTCGGAACATCAATTTGCCGTCGGAGAATTGTATTTTGCTTTGCGCCATTTTTTCCAAAACCAACATTGTTACGTCTTTATGGCGCCGTTTGATGTATTCCTTAGCAAAAATGAAACGTATGAAACCCCTGATGACATTGTCCAACCCGATATTGCCGTGATTTGCAATAAAAAACAGATTGTCCAAAAAGGATGTTACGGGGCGCCTGCGCTAGTTGTTGAAGTTTTGTCACCTTCAACCGCTTTAAAAGATTACAACGAAAAATTTTACACGTACCAACACTATGGCATTGCAGAATATTGGATCGTCGATACGGCTAACAAAATGATTCATGTATACCATTTGCACGAAGGAGCCTATCAACGGCATGCCACATACGGGCAACAAGACACGCTGCATTCCGCACAATTTGAGGACTTAGCTATTCCACTAACGTATGTATTTGGATGGAGTTAAAACGGTTCTGACCATTCAGTGTTCATGATCGATCTTTCGTCAAACGCACAGGAATCGATGATCGGGCAGCCGGCCCTAAGGCAGATGTCTAAGAATCTCCCATCTCGAAACCGGGAGAACGTCCAACCCTAGCGACAGCGGCCTGCTTCTATGTTTTTCCGAATGTCTGCACGAAGGCAAACAAAACACCAGCCTGTCGACCCAAGCTGGCGTTTGTTCTTCTTATTGAATGGCCGCTAGCGCCCCGCTCAAGACGCGGACCACAAACGAAAGTTCATCATCCGTGATGCAAAGCGGCGGCGACAAGGTGAGCACGTTGTTGTACCCGGCGACTGTCGTTCCGTTTTTGCCAATGATGAGGCCGTTTTCTTTGCATCGATGGATCACTTGATTGACAAGCGACACATCAAGAGGCTCTTTCGTCGCCTTGTCAGCGACAAGCTCAATGCCCACAAGCAGCCCTTTGCCGCGCACATCGCCGACATACGGGTGGCCGGCTAGGTTCGTTTTGAGCTCATCAAGCAGCCATTCCCCTGCCTCGCGCGAGCGGTCAAACAGCCGCTCTTCCTCCATAATCTCGATGTTTTTCAGCGCCACCGCGCACGAAGCCGGGTGGCCGCCAAACGTATTGACATGGCGGAAATAGTCGTATTCGCCTGTTCCTTTGAACGCCTCGTAAATCTCTTTCCGAACCGCCGTTGCCGCCAGCGGCAAATACGCGCTTGTAATGCCTTTCGCCATCGTGATGATGTCCGGCTTGACGCCGTAGTGTTGAAATCCGAACGCTTTTCCCGTCCGGCCGAAGCCGCAGATGACTTCATCGACAATAAGCAAAGCGCCGTGTTTTTCACACACTTCTTTGACCGCTTTCATATACCCGTCCGGAGGAATGAGCACACCGCCCCCGGTGATGATCGGCTCCATAATGACGGCCGCAATCGTTTCGCTCAACTCCCACGTCATGACATCATCAATGGCCTTTACCGCCCGCAGTCGGCGCGGATCGTCCGCCGCATCCGGGTCGCGGTACACATCCGGCGGCGGCACGTGGATGAAACCTGGGGCGAGCGGTTCGTATTTGTATTTCCGCTGCGCCTGTCCGGTGGCTGAGAGCGCCCCCATGGAATTCCCATGGTACGCCCGGTAGCGAGAAATGATTTTGTACCGATGATGCTCCCCGCGTTGCTGATGGTATTGGCGGGCGATTTTAAACGCCGTTTCGTTCGCTTCCGACCCGCTGTTGGAAAAGAAAATCACATACTCATCGCCTAACAGTTCGTTGAGCTTTTCCCCGAGCTCGATCGCCGGACGATGGCTTTGCGTGAGCGGGAAATACGCCAGCGTCTTCAGCTGCTCATACGCCGCTTCGGCGAGTTCCTCGCGCCCATAGCCGACGTTGACGCACCAGAGCCCCGCCATCGCATCCAAATACTGGCGTCCAGCTGCATCCGTCACCCAGCAGCCTTTCGCTTCGGCCGCAATCAGCGTTGCTTGTGGGTTATACGGCTTCATCGAATGCCAGATATATCGGTCGTCTTTTTCGAGCCACAGTTGGTGGGGTTGTTCCGTTTTCATCGCCGCTTGACTCCCCTCTATTTAGAATCGTTTCATGTTATAGCCATTATCGCTCAATTCACCATGCTGTTCATTAGACAGAGTGTAAAAACGGTGAACACATTTGCTCCACAGTTTGACCACTGCGTTCACTCCCAACCGCGACCGTAGGATATTTTTAAGCGAAAAGCTTTTTCACGAATCCGTCGTCTTGTCCGATCCTCCTCAATCAGCCCAACGCTGCACATTCCGATGTCTGTACGAAATCTCGTCCGCATCCATCAAACAGTCGTACGCTTTGATCATCAGCTCAATGGCCAGCCGTTTATCAGGCGCCATGAAATCGGGGCCAAGGAAACTTTCCAGCTTCTCTATACGGTGATACAACGTTTGCCGGACAATAAACAGCCGCTTCGCTGTCTCTTGTTTCGAGCCGTTGCACTGCAAGTACACCTTGAGCGTTTCTAGCAGCTTCCCATTGTACTTCCTGTCGTACTCGATAATCGGCCCTAAATATTGACAGGCCGTTTCGCGCAGATTGCTATATTTATCTAGAACCATGATCATCCGATACAAATGCAAATCCTCGTAAAATGGACTGACCGTTTGATCCTTCAACCGGTTTCGAATTTTCAGCGCCTCCAGCGCGGCTCGATAGCTTTGATTCATGGCAGAAAGAGAGTTGACAAACGTTCCAACGCCTATGGATAAGGAGGGAAGACGCGTCCGTACAAAATCTGACGCCTTAATGGATTCAATTCCATCTTCGACCCGCTTTTTCCACGTGGACTCACCCCGCCAATCAAGGGCGATAAACGCCAGCTGCCGGCCTATCTCCACAGAAAACACGAAAAATCCTCGCTGCTCAAATAGCGAACGACATAAAAGCTTGAAATATGTCAAATCAAAATTTCCTTTTTGATGAGCCCTTTCCACCTTGCAAACCCACACAACTCCCCGACGGCTGTCAAAAGAGGGATGATGATCCAATAAAAAGGAAGAAATCTCTTGGTCTGAGTATTCCCCTTCAAGCCATCCTTTCAGCCACTCGTTTTCCTCCGTGCGCCGTTTCTCCTCAGCATAAAGGTTCCGCAATAAGTGTTGCGCCAAAGCAGTCGCAGTGCGATCCAAAATGAGAAGGTCAAACTCATTGACATCGCGGCCGTCAGGGAGAAGGGCCAGCTCCGCATACTCGGCGCCGAACAAAGAAATCGGCTTGACGACCGCATCTACGGGCCATCCGCTGTTCCCCGAACAGATGCTGGCCTCGCGTTTCTGCCTCGGCCGACATGGAATGTACTCCACATCCCCGCCCTGCATTTTAAAAGCCACGTGATGGCCTAAACAATCATGCAAACACGTTAAAATCTCCCGATGGTCATGAACGGTCAACAGCTTTTTGTTTAACTCTTGGGAATACGATTCAAGCTGGGAAATCATTTGATACTGTTGGTTGATCAAATGCGTATGGATGTCATGGGTGATTTCAACGAACGGGACTTCTTCAAGGAAAAAGACGATCGGGAAATCGTGCTGATCCGCCAGTTTTAACGCTTCATCAGGGATGGAAGAAGCATATGTTCCTAGTTCGATGCACAACCCGGAGGCATCGCATTCGATCAGTTGCCGAAGCAGCGATAAAAACAACGAAGCATCTTCCCGCCATCCGACTCCAGTGGATAAAATCAACTCTTTGCCCCGTAACAAATTGCTGATTTTCGTCACCTCGACGACATGCACCCACTTGACGATTCTGGACAACCCGCCTTTTCCAGCGGCAACAACGGCTCTTTCAAAATATTTTCTCCTTAAAACGTCAGCGACCGTAAGAGGAAAGCTGCATTCCATTCTTGCCTCTCCCCCTTTTGCTTTGTCTTTATTATCACAAATATTCGAAACTTTATAACTAAACTCCTTCTATAGCCGAGACGCCTATTGACAAATCGTCCAATGAAACTCCATTTTTAGTTGGCATTTTGTCTAATGTGTAGAGTGAATTTTTCCATATACACTAAAAACAATCGCGTAGTGAGATTATTTGAAAAATTTAAACTCTTTTTGAGAGGGGGAATAGGGATGAATGATTCCGGTCTGCAAAAAGGATTGAAAGAGCGCCATATGGCTATGATTGCCATCGCTGGGGTCATCGGCGCCGGATTGTTTGTCGGAAGTGGAGCTGTTATCCATTCGACAGGACCGGGAGCTGTGTTTTCCTATGCCTTAGCGGGTGCTTTAGTCGTTCTCGTGATGCGGATGCTCGGGGAGATGGCCGCGGCTCGTCCGACAAGTGGTTCATTTGCTGCTTACGCCCATGAAGCAATCGGTCCTTGGGCAGGATTTACGGTCGGATGGCTTTACTGGTTTTTCTGGGTGATCGTCATCGCCATTGAAGCGAACGCAGGAGCCGCCATCATCCAATATTGGTTTCCTTCCATTCCGTTATGGCTCCTAAGCCTTATCCTGACTATATTGATGACACTCACCAATATTTGGTCGGTTAAATCGTACGGGGAGTTTGAATACTGGTTCGCGTTCATCAAAGTAGCAAGCATTGTCCTTTTTCTTATTCTTGGTTTGGCCTTCATTTTCGGCCTTGCACCGGGCAGCGATCCGGTCGGCTTAAAAAATTTGACTGGTCACGGCGGATTGATGCCGCATGGCATCGGTTCCATCCTTGTTGGCATTGTCATCGTTATTTTCTCCTTCTTCGGAACGGAAATCGTCACGATCGCCGCCGGAGAATCAGCCGAACCGCAAGAAGCAGTATCCAAGGCAACTAAGTCGGTCACATGGCGGATTTTAGTGTTTTACATCGGCTCCATCGCCGTTGTCGTCACATTGCTCCCTTGGAACTCAGCGAGCGTGTTGAAGAGTCCGTTTGTCGCCGTGCTCGAACACGTCGGCGTCCCTGCGGCCGCCCAAATCATGAACTTTATCGTATTGACCGCCGTGTTGTCCTGCCTCAATTCCGGACTGTACACAACGTCGCGCATGCTTTACTCTCTCGCAGAGAAAGGAGAAGCGCCAAAGTCATTTTTGCGGCTGAGCAAAAACGGTGTTCCAGTGCGGGCGGTCATCGCTAGCACGTTGTTTGCGTACATCGCCGTCATCATGAACTACATCTCGCCGGACAAAGTGTTTCTGTTTCTCGTCAACTCTTCCGGCGCGATCGCGCTGCTCGTCTATTTAGCCATCGCCGTCTCGCAGCTCCGCCTGCGGAAAAAACTCGAACGCGAAAACAGCGATTCGTTAAAAATTAAAATGTGGCTGTTTCCCCACTTGACCTATTTTACGATTCTCATATTGCTCGTGATCCTCGCCTCAATGCTGTTTATCGATTCGATGGTGTCTCAGTTGCTGCTGACGTTGCTCATCACCGCCGTCGTCATCGTTTGCTACTTCGCCTTTGCAAGGCGCCGTCTCGACCCAACCTATGAGCCGGCGGCATCCACAATAGCGAAAGATTGATTTTCACCACATGAACAGGCGTCCATCGGCACGGGCGTCTGTTTTGTCTGTTCCGCCCCGCCCAAACGGCGGCGGAACAGAAAAATGACAACTTTCCAAACTTCCGTCGCCGCCTATTACCTTTGCCGTCATTTCGTTGTATACTGACATTGAGAATAATTTCACAAATCAGGAGGCCTAAACATGATCGTCCACGAACTGACGGACATCGAACATCTATTCACTGAACAATTGCGGGAAGGCTACTACGTGATTCGTGAAACATACCAAAACGTACTCGTTGAGCCGGAAGACGGCGACACCGTCCGGCAAGTGGACGCCGGAACGGAAGAAGTCGTCACCATCGTATTTGATCCCGGCGACGAATACTCCCTCATTTGCCTTGACACCTACACGTTCGCCGACGGCATCCCGTCTTTAGCGGAGCTCAAAGAAACGATTGCCGCGGAGTACGACGTCTTTGTCGACCACCGCTGGGCCGCGCCGTCATTGTAAAAAGCGCCTGAAACGACGGACATCAGGGACTCGGACATAGACGCAACGCCTGTTTTACCAAAGCGCTTTTCATCAGCCGAATCGAAAAGCAGCCCGTCCACCTAGCGAGCGGGCTGCTTCGATTTCTTCTCGAACCGAAACACGCGGAAGCCAATATCAAGCTCCGTCTTCCCCGTTTCATAAACGATTTTCTCCCCCGCGCGGCGAATGCGCTCGCGGCCGATGTCGCAAATCGTCCGAAACCCCACCCGATACGCCTCGGACGTTTCCGCAAGCCGTTCGGGAAGCTGCACCATTATAAACGACCGCCGGCCGCCGTCTTCTGCGTTTTGCTGCATGACGGCATGGGCCGTTGTCGCCGAGCCGGAAAAAAAGTCGAGGATGATGTCATTGTCCTTCGTTGTCAACGCCACCATGCGCTGAATGAGCTTCACCGGCTTCGGGTAATCCATCACCGCCAGCCCGTCGAACAGCTCCTTCAGCTCCTTTTTCGCCTCCTGCGAATGGGACACCTCGTCATGCGTCCAAATCGTAAGCGGCGTCACCGTCGACTTCACTTCGCTTAAAAACCGCTTCAGGCGCGGCACCCCGTTTCCGTCTTTGCCAAACCAAATGCGGTTGTCTTCCACCAGTTCGGTGAAGCGCTCCTTCGTCACCCGCCAGCAATACCCGTTCGGCGGGGAGACGACCCGGCCGCTTGGCGTCACAATCTCATAAATCTTTTCCGGAATCGGCGGACCGACCGACAAATCACCTGACGTCCACGGCCCCCGCGGGTCATTGTCTGGGTTGGCATACCGCCCGTCCGCTTCCGGATGGCGCGGCAAGCCGTACCAAGCTAAACGGTCGATATTTTTCGCGTAACAGAGGATGAAGTCATGGTTGCGCGAGGCAAACTTGTTCATATTCACAGGCGAAAACGCCCGCTGCCAAATGAACGTGGCGACAAAATTCCGCTCGCCAAACAGTTCATCGCACATCTTTTTCAAATTCGCCTGTTCTGTATCATCAATGGAAATAAACATCGCCCCTGTCTCCGCCAACAGCTCTCGCGCCACCCAAAGGCGCGGGTACATCATGTTAAGCCAGCCGACATGGCCGCGCGCTTCTTCCTGGATTCCGCTAGGAACAACGGCTTTCCCCTTGCGCCAATTGTCTTTGTACGTGAGCACTTTTCCGGTATTGTACGGCGGGTCGATGTAAATCATTTGAATGGTTCCTGCATGCGTTGCTCGCAACAGCTTTAACGCCTCTAAGTTATCCCCTTCAATATACCAATTGTTCGTCGTCTCCCACTGTTTGCTCGCTGCCTGATCCGGCCGCAATACTCCGGACGCAGGCAGCTCAGCGAGCCGCCTCGCCTCCGCCTTCCCTGGCCATGTGAACTCATACGATTCTTCCCGGCCCCCACAGCCGAGTTCCTTCCGCAACCGATCCCAATCGATGTCCCCGTCCACCACCGCTTCCGGAAAGAGCTTCTTTACCGCTTCAAGCCTTGCATCCGCTACCTGTTTCCTTCTCCCACCGACGTTTGCCATGGCACGCCCTCCCTCCCCCTCCGCCATCTTGTCCGCAACGTTTTTTGTCCACGAAAAAGAGATCGTATTTCCAATATTTCGCCATGGCAAACCGTTTTCCTGCCACAACTCTTAGCTAAAAAATATCCCCGCCTCCTGCAAACGGAAGCGGAGCGTAGAACGTTTCATACGGAGCGATTCCCTTGTCAGACAAGAGAATCCGCCGATCGGACACGAAAACGGCTCTTTACACAAGCTGTCTTCGCCCCACCGCCTTCTCAGCGACCGCTTGCTGGATCTCGCTCATATTAAACGGAATAATGACATTTTCGGCTAAATGGCGCTTGCTTTCAAGCAATTCATGCATCAATTCCTCTACTGTCCCCTGCGGAAAGTGGGAACTGTCCCTCGTAATAATATGGTAGACATACACGTCCTTTTGCTGGCCGATGCGATATGCACGGTCAGTTGCTTGATTTTCGACCGCTGGATTCCACCATCGTGTGTAATGAATCACATGGTTGGCACTTGTGATCGTCAAGCCGACGCCGGCCGCTTTTGGGGATAAAATCATAATGCCAAAGCCTTGCATTTCGTTAAAGCGCCGGACAATCAATTGCCGATTTTTCGCATCGCCATCAATCACTGGAACAGAAATGCCGTATGTCTCCATAAAGATTCGTTTTAAAAGAGAGTGCAGTTTGCGAAATTCAGTAAAGATGAGCACTTTCTCTCCCTTTTGCCGAATCGTTTCAATGATATGCATCGTTTCTTTCAGCTTCGGCACTTCTTGATAAGAGAGCTGTTCATATTTCGGAATGACCGCACCGGGATGGCCGTACAGTTGACGAAGTCTCGTAATCATATTCAAAATGGCGACCTGACCCATCTCTTTTGTGGCCAACATTGACCGGGCAATTTCCTTCTGTATGGGTGAAGCTTCAACATAAATCGGCGGAACAAGGTGTTTTTTAGGCAAACGGCCATCGAGAATTTGTTGCTTCGTGCGGCGCAAATAGTACGGTTGTAGGGCCACAAGCAACGCATCATAGTCCGACGTTTCTGCATAGCGGAAGCGAAATTCTTTTAGAGAGCCTAAAGCACCAGGCTGGACAAAGTCCATAATCGCCCAAAGTTCGTCTAAACTATTTTCGACCGGCGTGCCGGTCATCGCTAAACGGAAACGTCCTTGCATGGCGCGAATGGCGCGTGAGCGCTGGCTAGTATGAGATTTAATGTTTTGCGCCTCATCACAAATAATCGCTTGAAATTCAATTTTCCCCAACAGAAGCTGGTCCATTTTGAGCGTGTCATAGCTTGTCAAAACGATATCAAACTGTGAAATGAGCTGCGACGAAGCCAGCCGTCCTCTTCCTTTATGAATATATAAACCGTCCAACAAGCTTGGGGCAAACTTTTCGATTTCCGCCACCCAGTTCTCAATCAGGGCTATCGGCAGGACGATCAACGTCGGCTTCAACCGCCCATTTGCTTTTTGATGCAACAAAAACGCAATGACCTGAATTGTTTTTCCAAGCCCCATATCATCGGCAAGCAGGCCGCCCCTTTCTTGCTCTGCCAAGTGACAGAGCCACTCAAAGCCTTCGATTTGATGCGGAAAAAGCTCCGCTTGCAGCCCGGATGGAACCGGATAGCGCCGGCATGGTGCCCCTTGGGCGCTGTCCATCTTGTATTCAAGTTGTTCTTCGTTATCTTTAATATCAAGAATATACCGGCGCTTCAACGCTTCATCGGCGTCTTTCGGCAGCTGCAGCAGCTTCCGGCGCAATAAAGGATCTAGGTAAATCCATTTGCCGTTGTATTCGACATATTGCTGATCCGGATATTTTTCCATCAGTTCGCGCAATAACGTCTCATCGTACGGAACAGTATGCCCGCTCTCCTCATCAAACCATTGCATTCCGGTCCGCTCATGAAAAAAAGGGCGAACCCGTTCAATCGGGATAAGGCCGCGGACACGTTCTGAAAACTGGTCCAAATCAAATAAATAATCATGCTCAGGCAAGACGGCCGCCGGATTTTCCAAAAACAGCGGCACTTCTTCTCCCGTAATATGCCGTTTTTGCTGCAAATGCATCATATCAGCATGAACCTGCTCCGTGCTGACGAAACGGCTGCGCCCATGGCCTTTTTTTATGCTGCTGACCCGTTGCAGTCGTTGAAGATGGCGGGTTTCCTCCTCATTTCGTCCTTTAACGACAAGCTCGATATGGTCATGGCGGTGCACAGCAACGTCTATATCGTACGCATCAACGACGTGATACGTTTCGTTTTGTAAAAAGTGTTCAAGTTCAATTCCTGCTTCGTTGGCCAGCTGTTGGCAAATGCCGATTTTTTCATATCCTGATTCGTACGATCCCAAAAGCGCTTGTTTCAGCCGATATACGCGTTCCGGGAGCAGCATGAGACGGTCTGGCAGCACATAAATCGCCCCGGCCTGCTTCCCAACCCGATCTAAGTTGCGCCCGCCTGCATCAAACAGTTGCAAAACTAAGTCCGCTTCATGCGGCAACGAACGAAGTGAGAGCTTTCCGCCCACTTGCTCCTCAACAACGGGAAGCCCTAAATGTTGGAGCACTTCTTTGGCGCTTTCGTCTTTCAGCAATTCATAATACTCGCTATACGGCAAAGTCGAATCGACAAGAACGCCCGAGTCGTAAAGCTCCTCCCAAGCGACATACTGCTGAAATCCTTGCACTTTGTAATATTTTTCGATGTCTTCTTTGGCCATAGGCAGCTTCAGTTCGGCGACGGTTTTGCCGTCATGCAACTGAAACGAAAAATGAATCCCATCCTCATTCGGCGTCAAAACTGCCTTCATCATTTTCCGTTTCTTTTTGAAGAAGAACATCCCTTCTTACCTCCCAGCCGAGTTCGCGGCGAAGCCATTCATCAAATTTCCATTGCCACCCACCGTTATGGCGCAGCCAGCCGCCTGGAATTGTCAAATCTCTATCCATCAGCTCGGTTCGTTTCACTTCCCGCACTTTTCGCCACGCCTTGTTGGCAAACTGCTCGCGTTCGGCGAGCATCCGGTCGATTTTGGGCTGAAAATGGCGCCGGAATACGTCGGCGCGGTAAATATAAACCGCCCCAGTTCCGAGCACTTCCATAATGACAACGTCATGAAAATACATAATCAACGTCGTGCGTTCATCCGTCACAACGACATCCTCTAGCTTTGGAATAAACTTTTCCCAATATTGAAACCGTTCATGGTTTTTATTCACGCCGCCAAAAAAGTCTTTCAATTCCAACCTCATAATCCACTGAGCAAACCGCTGCTTTTCCTCTTCCCCGACATATCTCCATAGCATTGGTTTTCTGTGATACGTTTGCAACTTTTCAAATATCAATCTTCCGAGCGGCTTGACGTGATTCAGTTTGCACTTTTTGATCAATGCGTTCGCCATTTTTTGTTGCTGCTCATTTGTCGAAGAAACAAACATATCCCGGTACAACTCTTGTTCTTTGAGAAAAAACGATTCATCGGCCAGCTGGAAAATTTCCATCAGCACGAGTTTAAACAACGGGAAATTTTTCGTTAAATAAAACGTCTCCAATTCCTCTAAAATGCCTTTCTCGCTTTCATACGCCGTCGTCGCCAAATATACAATCGGGTCTTTGCTTGACAAATAACGCCGCCATTTTTCGCTCTTTTCTTTTTCCATTCTTTTTTCAATTTTTTCGATATGAGAGGCATAAGCATAGCGTAAAAGCTTCCAAATTTCATCCAAATCACATGTTTCATACACCACATCGACCAACACACGAAAAAGGCGGCGCTCATGACGAACGTGTTGCTGGATCACATCAATCATCGCTTTTTTCATCTCTTCCGGAAGCTCTTTTTTATATAAGTTTGGCAAAAGAAGCTTTTCCCGCCTCGACAACTGTTTGACCCATTGTTCGAATGCCGAAGACGGTGCATCGACTAGCCCCGCAAACTGGTCGGACAGCCGTTCGAGCAGCCCCCGATATTTCTCATTGCTGTTTTCCATTGTTTTCTCCAAAAGAGGCGGACGCACTTCGCGTAGCCATCGTTTCAGCAATACCGGTTCATACTCATACTTCATTCGTTCACCAACTTTTCAATGGCTTTAATTGCTTCATCGTCCTTAAGACGGAATAAAAATTCAACCCGGCGTGATCGGTCAGGATCATACTTGCCGTTTTCATCCGTCAGCGGATTGCTGAAGCTCCGGCCATTTGCAGTAATGTACTTTTTCGACAGCTCCCGCTCTTTAAAATTAGGAAACTCTTTACTATAAATATACTCTAAAACGGCGTATGCCCGTCGCTGTGACAAAGACATGTTGTACATGTACGTCCCATTTCGGTCGGTATGTCCTTCGATAATGATACTTGAAATTTCATCTTTAAACCGATCCTGCAATAAAATCCCCATATACTTAGGAATAAATTGTTGCAAAAACGCCTTCCCCTCCGGAGAAATTTCCGCCGAGTTCGATTCAAACAAAATGCTGCCGGGAAAGCGGATGGCTCCTGTTTGCTGATCGACCTCAATGGCCATATTCGACTTTTTAAACGCTTCTGTTAAAGCCCGAATGATCTCCGTTTTGACGCTGACAACCTCTTCAATTTGTTTTTCTTTCTCTTCTAACAATTCACGGTAGTCAAGGATGACAAACATCAACAACAAGGCAAACACCATCAACATGGCGCTCATTAAATCCGCATAGGACATCCAATAATTAACTTCCGTCCGTCTCCGATATTTCATGTTGAAGCCCCTGCTTTCCATTTATCCAGATGATCGACTAAGTCTTCCATATTCTCAATGAAATCGTTCTGAACCTCACTGAACTGATAAACGAGCCCGCTCACTTCCTGAACGGCTTTTGTCAACGTCTCATCAAAGTGTTGATACGTTTTGCTTAGACCGCTGTCAATGTTCTCCGCAAAATCTTTCATTGAAAGATGAAGGGCTTCTGTAATCTTCGCCAACTGTTCTTTCGTCATCGCCCAGTTTTGCTGCAGCGTCGCGATTTGCTCTGTCATCTCATGCATGTACACTTTCGTTGTTTGTAATGCTTCCTCCACCGTTTCATTTGTTTGCGTGCGCAGCTGCACAAGCTCTGGAAGAAGCTGTTTTTGCGCTTCCTGCATTTTAAGCAGCTGCTCCTTCAGCTCGCGAACGCGATTGAACGTTTCGCGCAATTCGGAAACGAGCGGGGACAGCGCAGCCACAGCCGACTGGACATCGCCGAGCAGCTGCTGCGAATCATGCAGCGATTCTTTTTGAATGCGGAGAGACTCCTCAAACTTGTTCGCCATCGTTTGAAACGAGCCGGAAAGTGAGGACGATGCATGGACAAGCCGCTCAAGCAGCTGGCTGTACTGTGTTTCCACTTCCGCATTAAATCGGGTGAACTGTTCTGCCAAATGATCATACTTCTGAGCCAACAGCTGGTTGCTCCGCATCACTTCTTGCTGAACTGGAAGCTGGTCTTTTGTCAGCTGCTGCAACTGGTAAAATGTTTCTCCTAATCCGTTCATCATCCCCGCCGTTTTTTGATAACTTTCCTTCATTAATTCAAGTTCTGCAGCCATTTTCTCAAATTGCGCAAACATTTTTTCCGTCCGCTCAAGCGTCATCGCCTGCCGCTCTTCCGTATAAGCAAAACGGCTTGTGAATGACTCAATCGTTTTCATCATTTCTGAGTGAAGCACTTGCGATTGTTGGACAAACTCGCTAAACTTTCCAATTGACTGTTGTGTCCCGCCTGTAATCTCATCAACAAGCCGACTCGTCACATCGGCGCTTGTACTTTTTGTCAACTCAATTTGCGACTCAAGCAACCTTGCCTGCGTCTCCATCCCTTCATGCAGCTGGGCGAACTGGTCATGAAGCTGACCGAACGCTTGCTGCAGGCTGCCGTGCGACTGCTGAAGCGATAGAGCGATCGGCTGCATCGCCCTTTCAAGCGCATCAGTCAGCAGCGTCTTCAGATGGTCAGCCTGATGACGTGATAACTTTTCTAAACGGTTAAGAAACAGCTCCTCATCATCGGTGCTAAGCAAAAAGTCAAGCCGCTCGGAATGCCAGTCGATATTGCGCTCAAGCACGCCACTGATCCATCGGTCGAACATCGTCCATATTAAAGAAAGCAACACGCCCCATACAGAAGTGTAAAAGGCGACTTTCATCCCATTTATTAAACTATCAATTCCAGACCGCAACATTTCTGTATCACTGACATGCAATTGAGCCAATCCTACCGAGAGACCAACGAAAGTGCCAAGAACACCGAGACTGACGTGAATGCCCGCCCCCATGTCCATCAATGTTCGGTAGCCCATATGATGGTACATCACATCAAATCCAAAAAACGGCTCTACATTAATACGCTCATCCTCATTTTTCTGCGACACGCGATTATAATACCGCTCCCAAAGTTCTTTATATTTCGACTTTTTCACTTGGGCAAAAAGATTGTGAATGGCCTGATCAATCTCGTAGACGCTTCCATCTAAAGGACGGTTTAATTCCAAAAGCTTTGGCTTCAACTGGTTCATCACCGCAATCTCCCTATGAATGCGGACAAACTGCCAAACAGCCATCACCAAAAACAAACTAAACTGAAAATAAAGAAACAAATCAGTAAAACCTTCATTTCCGATTTTGTTAATCAAGGAAAACAACGTCTCAAAAACGGTATACAACGTCCCTCACCCGCGCTTTCTATTGTGTAAAGTCATCTGTTGCTAAGAAAAATCCAATCCGTTCCATTCGTCCCCTTCGCTGTTCATCTGATTATTCACTGGAATGGCAAAAAGCGTTCTTCTCTCCGATTCTTACAAAATCATTTTACAGGCGTTACGACCTATCGGCAATATGTAACAAAATAACAATTATATGGCTCTTCACCACAAAATGTACTTGACAATCAGGTTGTTTTCTGATCAAGGGTACAAAAAATGCGAAATTTCCTGTATGGTAAAGGTGACCAAACCATCAACCATGGAGGAAATTTCGCATGCAATCTCAGTTTATCAAAGATTTGATCACTTTACCAGGCTTTCTTATTCATGGAGAACGAAAAGAGGGAGAACGATGGATTTTTGAACTTTCCCTCCCTCCTCATTGTCCGATCTGCCCGACTTGCTTCGGACGGACAACCAAAATATCATCGAAACGAAAACAATGGATTCATGGCTATACAAATACGGTCGGTTTATTTTGGATTGAACTTCCTATAGAAAGACGGCGTTGCCAAGCCTGTTTTCTGACGTTCACCGTTTCTTATCCGGGACTTCCGTCTCACAGTATCGCGACGGAATCGTTTCAACATTGGGTCGCCCAGTTATGCATCGGAAAAACGATTCAAGAAGTCGCTCGCTTGTTACAACTCGCCTATACGACAGTAGAACGCTGGTTTTATCAATATGCCCCGGCTCTTTTACCAACATCGAATCCTACAGTAGTATGTGTGGATGAATTCGCTTTCCGAAAGGGACATGATTACGGAGTAGCGGTGATGGACACACAGACTCGGAATGTCCTTTCCATTGCTTCTGGAAAAAATGAAGAAGCCATTGTGGAGGCGCTTCAACCCGTCGCCTCCAAAGTGAAGTATGTTGTCAGCGACTTGGCTCCTGCCATGAGAAAAGCCATTGAAAAGGTATGTCCAAAAGCCATCCATGTTCTTGACCACTTCCATGTGATTCAGTTATTCACCGATGCGCTGGAACGTTGTCGCAAATACCTTGCCAAAGGCGGAACCAAACATGGAAGCGTTCGCCGCGTGTGCCGATGGTTAAGCCAACGTCCAGAAAAATGAACAGAAGAAGAGAGACAGGAAGTTCGACAATGGTGCCAAGAAAGTGCTTATTTACGTGATGTCTATCAAGCACTTCAACATTTCCGTTACGTATCCAAAAGCCAAACAAGAAAGCAAGCCGAAACTCGTTTGACCCAATGGTTTGACCGGTACCTTTTTAGCGACTGTGCCGCCGTACGCAGTATTGCCAAGGCACTCATCACCCGAAGAGACGCAGTGCTTTCTTGCATCGTTTTTTCTTACTCAAATGGTCCAATGGAAGGAATCAACAACAAAATAAAATTGATCAAAAGGCGAGGATATGGGTATCGAAATATCCAGCGTTTTACTTTGCGTGTCCGTCTAGAGACCTCTATCACATTTTAACGTAAAAATCAAGTACATCTTTTGGTGATGAACCAATTATATAGATGACTTGGTCGTCCAAAAGAAATCGCCATACCCTCCTTTCCCCGGCACGAAAAACAAAACGAGCCAACAAACGGAGAAGGCGGCATGGCGGATGGTGACTGCTTATGCGTTTTTTGAGCAAGAAAATGGGGGATTCTCGGATGCATCAAAGAATTTCTCAAGTTGAACAGCGCCTTGATTCATCCTTTTTTCCTGTCAAACTCAGCAGCTTCATAGAGTGTCCATGTTTTCCATCTTCGGACGACTGACTCGGTACATTTGCAGCGCAACACCGTCGACCATAAACGTTTGCGCTTCCCCATGACGTAAAGCGTACTGCTCAAGCCCAACCATAAAGTTGACTCCTTCACGGTATTCCTCGTTGCCGATCACCTGAAGCGGCGGCGACATGAGTTGGCGCGAGAGGAAGAGGATCGCCTTTTTCCGCGCCCGTGTGAGCGAAACGTTGAGGCGGTTCAAACTGTAGATGAACTCCCCTTCCATCACAGCCAGTTCCGGATCGGCGACGCCGTAGCTGATGATCGCCGCATCCACTTCTTGCCCTTGCATTTTATCAACCGTATCGACGAAAAACGGTGGGCGCAATCCTCGGTGTTCAAGCTCACGGCGAATGGCGCGGATTTGCGCCCGATGCGGCGAGATGATAAACAGCCCGCGGCGCCAAAACGCTTGGTCGCCTTCTGATGAGTCATCGTACCGTTTTCCCTCGCTGTCAAGAAGCCGTGCCCGCAACACCTTCGCGATGCTCGCCACCCAGCGCGCTTCCGCCTCGTTTTCTTGGGCACCGTACACGCCGTCATACGTGCAGACGACAAGCGGATAGTCAGGGTCGATCGCTGCTTCCACCCATTCATCGGCAGTTGGGGCATCGGCGAGCGCCAACGTTTGCTCGGCAATTTGCCGGTTGAACGCCGTGTACTCGGAGCCGTAGATCCGGTCGGCTGGATAGCGGCAAAGCGCCTCATTCATGCGGAAATTGTCCGTCAGTTGGCGGGTATACCGCTTCTCGACATCGGCGTCAAACAGCAGGCGGAAAATCGAGTCGAACAAAGGCGGCTCCCCTTCTGCGGCCACATACGCCCCTTGAATGATTGGCGGCAGCTGGAAATGGTCGCCGACAATGAGCAGCCGGCCTGCTTTTTTGACATGGCGCAGCGCCAATAGCGAATCGGCGACGCGAATTTGCGATGCTTCATCCAGAACGACGACGTCAAACTCTTCTAGACAGCCTTTTTCATATGCCCTTTGAATGCCGTACAGCGTGGCGCCAAGCACCCGATGGCCGCCGCTGCCAAACCATCCGAGAAGGTCACGGTCTGCCACCTCGGCGATTCCTTTCGCATTTTCCGTCTGAATCTCGCCAAGTTTCGCGATATGGACGCTGCGCCGCGGCGCAAGCTCCTGAATTTTGCGCAGAACGTTTTCGATCGCCGCATGGGTGAAGCCCGAAACAAGAATGGCAAGCCTCCGCCCCCGTTTTTCATACATTTCCATCAGCAACCGAAGAGCAACGGCAATAAAATGCGTTTTCCCGGTGCCAGGCGGCCCCCAGACGAGCGTCAACGTATGGCGGAGAAAGTGGAGAAACGCCTGACGCTGGCTTTTTGTCAACCCGCTTCGGCGGAGAAGCGCCTTGACTTCCTCTGCATCCCAGTTGGGACGAAACGTTTTCCGATAGCGAATCGGATCGCGAACTAAGTCCAAGATGCGATGATTGTCCTTATCCAACTGTTGCAACGCCTGCAAGACGCGCGGGGTGGTAAAATCGGCATGCCGAAGCGACAGCCAATACTCCCCTCCTTCCACAAGCGGGAACCGGTCGAGCCATTTGGGCAACTCGAGCTCGAGTTCAGCTGTCTTGCCATTATCTTCGATGGCGCGAATGCGGACAAAATAGACATTGGCCCATTGGGGCGTCTTCCATTCACTGGCGTACTTATGATCAGGAAACGTCTGTTGCGCCTTTTCCCCTTCCTCATTGCACTCCGTCAAAAGCCAGCTCGCCTTTAGATCGATCGCTTCAAGCGCCTGGCGGTTGTTCAATCGGAACCGATCGCCGCCAAGGTACGTGACATGAAGCGTCACTCCGTTCTCAAGCCGCTCCGAAAGCGGGAGCAGGCGCTTTTGGCGAATATCCAAGTAGTTTAATAGCGCCTCGTAGCGCGCCATAAACGCCAGCTTGGACACAAGCGGATCGCGGTAATCAGCCGAATGAGGAAACGCAAATTTTTCCGGCCAGACCATAAGTGGCGAAGGATGGACGCTCTCGGCCCACGCACGGATGCCTTGAATGATGCTGTGAGCGGCCCAAAGGCGGCGGCTCAGCTCCTTCTCGACCGCTTGTCGTTTTTCCATGTCCCCTGTTTGCCAGGCATCATGCAGCACATCCAGTTTCATGGCGTTTGTCAAGCGGAACGAAAAGCGCTCGCTCGCCGAGTACAGAAACGGCGAATCATGGTAGGCCGCAATATACCGCGACAAGTCTTCAAGACGGTACGCAACATGCGTCGGCAAGGCGAACAGCTGGCTCACGGCCGTTGTCAGAACAACGACAGGAAGCGGAACGATTTCATCTGGATGATCGTTGGCACTTGCTAGTGAGCTGCTATGAAAATACGACAGCAGCCGAACAGCTTTTTCGTTATAGTCTGGATCGAACAAAAGCGCTTGAAGTAGCTGCTGCACATTGTCCCATTCATAGTTGTCGATGACATACGCCTGCACCGATTTTTGCGACCGCCACTCTCGCTCCCGGTTGTAATCGTGCACCGTCTGAAGCAGGCGGTCCAGCGCATCGGCAAACGTTCGGCCGACCGCGTCGCATTCTTCCAGAGAACCAGCAATAACATGATGCATTTCCGATCCCGTTCCAAACACATCTGTTCCACCAACACGGTACAACGATGCCGCCGCAATCTTCCCCGTCAACGGATCGCGTTGCGCGGTGAGAATCAGACGGATGTCTTCCCATATCGGCATATGCGTCACCGCCTGGTCATACGGAACGACCTTTTCCTCCGCAATCGCCTCAAGCTGCGCTTCAAGCCGCCGAAGTTGACGCGCCAATCCAGCGTTTTGTTTTAGGACGTGTCTCGTTTCTTGACGCTCAAGAAGTTGGCGAAACTCATCGATCGTCTCCGGAAGCTGCCGCTCGCGGATAAAGCGGGACGCATGACTCGATAAGTACGGAACGAGGGAAATATGCGACTGTTTCCGCGCTTTGTCGAAACAGTAATCATAGAACGGGCACCATTCACAGCGATAATCCAAATGCCAAAACAGCTCATCAAGTTGCTTCCCAGCCAGCGCCGTCAATTCGCTAGCCAAAAACTGCTCAAGAAACGGAAGCAGCTGTCCGATATCTGTCAGCTGCGGCTGCTCGGTTTTGTACGTCCATATCCCGGCTTCGCGCAAATCGACGCTGCCCTTAACACCGTGCTCCTCTAACACCGAGGACAACATCAACGCGTACAGCGCCGTTTGCACGCGGTGGGAAATCTTTAACACATCTGATGATTTGATGTCGATGATGCGGAACACAAAGCCGTTTTGCCCCGGAATGCACTCAATCAAATCCGGACGACACGCCGCAAATCGGATCGCCTCTGGATCCAACCCGTACTGTTTGTAAAAGCGCGGCGGCGCGATCAATGTCGGCTGGTATAAATAGCGCTTGCTCGGCTGCTTCAGCTCGCGGATCGTCTCCTCTCCATCCAAATAGCAGTGGGAAATCGGTGCGCCAGGCTCTCGCTTCCCCATCTGCACTTGGCCGGCCAAATAGGTCGTAATCACTTCCTCTTCCCACTCAACCCCTCGGCGCAGCACGCTCTGATGCACCGCGGGCCGCTCAAACAGCTCTTCCGGCACATCGAGCTCGCTGCGCCGTTCTTTCGCCAACGACTGAAAATAAAAATTCCGCTCGCACTCGTGATAAAAATAGCTTGCGATTTTGGCAGGAGAAACGTAAAGCATACATCGATCCCTTTCTAAAAACATACTAGCCGATATCCGCACTGGGACTTGTCAGTTTGTTTATTCATTGTATCATATGTTTGTACGCTTTCCTATATACACCATTCGTGCTTGTCCGACAAGAACATATGTGCTATAATGAAGGAAATTAGAATGAAAGAGGGGCCAACCATGAGCGAAGAGATCCTCTTGCAGTTGTTCAACCGCCTTGGTCATATCGAGAACACGCTGCACCTCCTCGTCGAAAGCCACAAACGGCTGGAAGCAGAACAACAAGAAATCCGAAAAGAACAACAGGAAATCCGAAGAGAACAACAAGAAATGCGAAAAGAACAGCAGGAGATCCGTAGAGAACAACAAGAAATGCGAAAAGAACAGCAGGAGATCCGTAGAGAACAGCAAGAAATACGGAAAGAGCAACAGGAGATCCGTAGAGAACAGCAAGAAATGCGGAAAGAACAACAGGAGATCCGTAGAGAACAGCAGGAAATGCGCAAAGAGCAAGAAGAATTCCGGCGGATCCAGCAAGCTCTCCTTGAAGGCCAAAAGCGGTTAGAAGAAGAACAAGCCCATATCAAAGCCGGCCAAAAAGAACTGTATGATCTGATGTCTGCCCTGCTTCACCGCCAGGATGAAACCGACGCCGCACTCGACGCCCTCGCGATGGACGTGCACAAACTTCACGGTGAAGTTTCTTCCATCCACCAAAGACTCGACTCCTTAGAGAAAAAAGTCGATTCCCATGCCCAATCATTCAATGAACAGCTGAACAACATCAAACTTGACATCACCTTCCTCTCGAACAAAGTCATCGAACACGAACGGGAAATCTACAAAATTAAGAATATCATTTTATGACGATAAAGCAGGCGGGCCGCCTAAGCCCGCCTGTCCTTTTATTTCAATCCTTCTTCCACCTGTTTGATCATTTCCGACACCGACGTCAATCCGCCGCCTGAGAGATACCAATAATTTGGATCCAAGTAGACAATGTGGCCGTTTTGATATGCTTTCGTCTTTTTCACAAGCGCATTTTCAATCGTTTGCTTCGCTGTCGGCTTTCCTTCTACAACAGCGTCGCGGTCAATGACAAACAAGTAATCCGGGTTTTTCTTGGCAATGTACTCAAATGATACGCTTTGTCCATGAGGATTCGTCACTTTCAAATTCGGGTCTGCGGCTGGCACGCCGAGCACATCATGGATGAGCCCAAAGCGCGAACCTTTGCCGTACGCACTCACTTTCCCACCGGTCGTCAAAATGATCAGCGCTTTTTTGTCTGCAGCCTTTGTCTTCACTTCTTCGATTTGTTTTTCAATATTGGCCAGTTCCTCATCTACTTCTTTTTCTTTGCCAAACATTTGCCCGATCAGCTTCATATTGTTTGTAAATGAATCCCAATAATGTTGAGTGTCAATCCCTATATACACGGTTGGGCCAATCTCTTTCAACTTGTCATACAAATTTGCTTGACGACCGGAAATAAAAATGACATCCGGCTTGATTTCGCTCAATTTTTCAAAATCCGGCTCCATCAAGCTGCCGACGTTTTGGTAGTCGCTGCTTTTATATTTCTCCAAGTATTTCGGCACGTTCATCTGCGGCAAAGCTGTCACCTTCACCCCTAGTTTATCAAGGGTGTCTAGCACTCCGAAATCAAAGACAACCACTTTCTCTGGATTTTTCTTGACTTTCGCCTCTCCAAGCTGGTGCTTGATCGTCATTTCCTCGGCTTGTTCCGTTTTCTTCTCGTCATTCTTCCCACTTGCTCCGTTGCTTGTATTCTCCTTATTGCCGCAAGCAACCAGTACGACAAGAAGCAAAGCAACCACTACCATCAACCAACGCTGTTTCATTGGCTATACCCCCCTTTGGAAATTCAAATTATATGTTGACGGCTTTCGTATTCACTCGACAAGGGGCGCCCTTTCTTGCCGATGTCAACATGAAAGCCGGCTCAACCATTTTTTACTTAATTGGAATCTTCTTCATCCTATTTCGCGCAGGAGACTCCCACTTCAACGACCAAAGGGAGTAAGTGGGAGAGGAATGCGCGTTCCCCTTTTCTTTTGTGTATGATATAATAAAGGCGTGGAGAAAACCGTTTAATAAAGGCACTCCAATAACTGCTACTCGATGTATGGAGTTGGTTACAGGAAACGTTGTAACCGTAAAACATCGAGCGTAGATCCGTCTGTTGTGTGTGGAAGCCAAGTACTGCCAACAGACACACCGAGAGAATCGGTAACGATGCAGGCATGACCTGCGTCGTTGGGTAGTTGTCAACCTGCCCTGATGCAACCCCAAGTCAAGGAAGGAGGACGAAGTCCGCTTGTACTTCTGGGGAGTTGCAAGCCCCCACTTCAAGCGTTAGCTAAGTGGGGGGAGTTGACATACTTGACTTTGATCGCGTCTCCCCGTCCCATGTTTGAATCCGAGACGGAGCTCTTCACCAAGCATGCCCATAGGCTTCCACAGCCTGCTTTTTCACTAGTCAAGATGGACGCTTTCTCATGGGAATTTGCTAAAAATACACACAGATGCGCCGATTTTCAATCGTCTGCACGCGCACATCCAAATCATAAATGCCGCGAAGTACTTCATCGCTCATGATCGATGAAACATCCCCTTCACAGACGACCGCTCCATCTTTTAACGCGACCATATAATCGGAGTAACAGGAGGCAAAATTAATATCGTGCATCACCATCACGATCGTTTTGCCAAGCTCATCGACCAGCTTGCGCAACACTTTCATCATTTGCACGGCGTGTTTCATATCCAAATTGTTCAACGGCTCGTCCAAGAAAATATAATCCGTATCTTGCGCCAACACCATCGCGATATAAGCTCTCTGCCGCTGTCCGCCGCTCAACTCGTCCATATAGCGGTCTTGCAATGGCTCCAGCTCCATATAGCGGATCGCCTCACGCACATAGTCGCGATCTTGGCGCGTCAAGCGGCCGCGCGAATACGGAAATCGACCGAACGACACCAATTCGTGTACCGTCAAGCGAGCCGCAATGTGGTTGGATTGCTTCAAAATGGAAATTTTTTTCGCCAACTCTTCTGTCCGATAACGAGCAATTTCCTTTCCTTCAATCCAGATTTCTCCGCCATCTTTTGGAATTAAGCGGCTCATCATGGACAAAAGCGTGCTTTTCCCCGCCCCGTTCGGGCCAATGAGCGATGTGAGCTTGCGGCGTGGAACAGATAAAGATACACGGTCAATCACGGTCTTCCCGCCGTATCGCTTCAATACTTGTTTCACCTCTACCATGCTTTTCGCTCCTTTAACAAAAGGTATAGAAAATAGACGCCTCCGACCATGTTGACAATGACAGACAACGTCGTCGAAAAGGTGAACACTCGCTCGACTACCAGCTGGCCGCCAACGAGGGCGATGATGCCGAACAGCGCCGCTCCTGCAAGCAAATAACGATGTTCATACGTTTGAAAAAACGCATACGCCACATTGGCGACTATCAATCCGAAAAACATGATGGGACCAACAAGCGCGGTCGAAACCGACACCAACACCGCCACAATCATCAGCAGCCGTTTGACGACCGTTTCATACGCCACGCCTAAATTGATCGCATGATCTTTGCCGAGCGACAGCACGTCCAACTCGTGAAGATGACGGTATGTATACAATGTCGCAGCCGCAATGAGCAGGCCTGCCGGCCAAAGCAAGTCTGTTTTTATATTGTTGATGCTCGCAAACATTCGATCTTGAATGATGGAAAATTCATTTGGGTCAATCAAATATTGCATGAAAGACGTCAAACTTTGGAAAAACGTACCGAGAATCATCCCAACAAGCAAGATGAAATATAAATTTTGCCCTTCACGGCGAAACAAAAACGAATACAATAAAACTGAAAAACCGATCATCGACCCAGCAGACAAGAGAAAGTGCAAGGTGTTGCCCATCATGGTCAACGTCGTCGAACCGAACAAAAACACCACAGCAGTTTGTACAAGCATATAAACGGAATCAAGCCCGATAATGCTTGGAGTTAAAATACGATTATTGGTCATTGTCTGAAATAAGACGGTCGAAACCGCCCCCGCCCAACCGACAAGCACCATCGCGACAATCTTTTCGCTCCGCGAGCGCAACACATAGTCAAAATCCCCTCGCAAGTGTGCAAACAAAAACAGCACGATCAATCCGAGCGCCAATACCACGAGCACAACCACTTTCATCCGATTAGACATACTGCTTCGTTCTCCTTACGAGCAAATATAAAAAGGCGCCGCTTCCGATTACTCCAACCGTCAAGCCGATCGGAATTTCGTATGGATAAATGGCGACTCGGCCAAATACATCGCAAATTAGCACAAACAAAGCGCCAAATATGGCTGTCAACGGCAATACTTTGCGCAAATGATCCCCATAATACATCGTGACGATGTTCGGAACGATCAGCCCTAAAAACGGCAGCGTCCCAACCGTCAACACCTCAACAGCAGAAACAACAGCGACAATGAGGAGACCAGTGTAGACAATCGAACGGTAGCGAACCCCTAAGTTCGTCGCCATCTCCTCCCCCATGCCGGCGATCGTAAACCGATTGGCGTATACATAAGCGATTGCCATGAGCGGAACGCTCACATACAGCATTTCATAACGTCCTTGCATCATAACGGAAAAATCGCCGTGCATCCATGCGGACATCGATTGAATCAAATCATATTTATAAGCCAAAAACGTCGTGACAGAACCGACAATATTGCCAAACATCAAGCCGATGAGCGGAATAAAGATCGAATCTTTGTACTTCACACGATCCAAAACCGTCATAAACAGCAGCGTCCCCGCAAACGCAAACACAACGGCAATAGCCGCCTTCACAAGCGGCCCTGCGGCAGCGAATGCAATCATGGACACCAACAGGCCAAGCCGCGCCCAATCCATCGTTCCCGCCGTCGTCGGCGACACAAATCGGTTTTGGCTCAACTGCTGCATGATCAAGCCGCAAATGCTCACGCTTGACCCGGCGATCAGAATGCTGATGAGCCTCGGCAAGCGACTGATCAAAAACACTTCCCACGCCTCACGGTCGCCGGCAAACAGCTCGCGAGGCGATAAATCATGCACACCGACAAACAATGATGCCGCAGCCAAAACAACAAGGAGCACCATCCATTTTTTCATGTTTTCTCATCCTGTCTTCCGTTCTATCCCATCATACAAGTCGAATGACGATGCCATGTCCAGACTCAATTGCTTTACAGGTGCAATTATGATATTGATTATCTTTCCTAATTAAAAAGATAAATTCTGCTTGTGTTGAGAAGCAACCAGCACCGCCAAGATGGCTGGCATCTCCTCAATCGCTGTTCTTTTCAAGTCAAGCCATTCTGTCCGCATGCGGCCACCACATCTCACTCCATTCTTTTGAAAACCATGTCCCCGCCCAAACCTCTAAAAAGAGAAGGATTATCATTTTCACATACCATATTTTAATTGATAAAAATTATCATTGTCAATATTTTCATCATTTTTTTTCTGTTTTCTTATTTTTTCTTCATTTATCGACAAAAATAAGGTTCTCTTTCGTTTGAGACACCCTTCCTCTAGAAGGACGATGGTGGGCAAAAGAGGGGCGAAATACGTTCAGCCTTCTAAAATTCCTGCACCTCTCGAGGTTGCCAATTTCGGCGCAGCATCCATTGTTGACCAGCAAGATCGGAAGGCTGGAAAATGTTGTACAACATGCTGTTGGTCCCAACATCTTTTTCATCTTGTATAATTCAGCTTTTTCTCGCGAAAATGCTGCCGATTTGTATGCAACAGCATGTTTTGTCCAGCCTTCCCGTATCTAGACTTATATTCCTTTCTGCAACTCAATCTCCATCTCGAGCAAAGCATAGCTTAACGTTTTGCCATGCGGGTCAAGGGCCAATGAGGTAGTGACGCCGCCTTCAAGCGCATCTTGACAGACAAATTGCAAGGAGGCGATGTTGGGAAGTTCGTATCGAACCACATCCCCTTTCACAATCGAGCTCAAATGCTCCTTCACTTTTTCTGCGGTTACCATTTGGGACAGCAGAGGATAATCCGTTTCCCGAAAAGGAATAAGCGACAAGATTAACGTATTTCCTTTGTCCCCGGCCCGGCAGTGGGCCAAATCATACAACTTCACTCTCATCGTCGTCACTCCCGGATCGTTATTTGTACATTGACCATTTGGCGTGGAATCAATGTCGAAATAATGCCAATGACCTCATGCACGTATTTCCTTGCCCCGCCGCCGCCTGCCGGGCCGTTTGTGTACAGCGATTCCACTTCCTCACCAATCAGTTCAGCCTGTTCTTTTGTATCCGCTTTCCCTGCCACCCGCAACCGGACTTCATACGGCTCGCCGCCCTGTCCTAAAAATGACCGATGGGCTGATGATAAGCCAATATAGTCCACCTTCAGATTCACAAAACAGTCTTTTAACCGCTCATACACAATTTCCCCGGCAAGCTGCGCCCGCCGCAAAGCGTTCGGCCCCGCATACGAAATTTCGCCTTCCCCGACAAAACCGCCATGATAGCCAATGCTCACCTTTAACATATCTGGTTTTGTTTTGCCACTTCCTCCGGTGATCTCAACACGGTCCGGACCGATTTCGCGCAGTTGGACTGTTGTCAAATCAACAACCACATCAGGGGTGATATAGGCTGTCGGGTCAGTCACTTCATATAACAGTTGCTCTTTGACAGTCATCGGGCAAATGATCCCTCCTGTCCCGTCTACCTTGCTGATCACAGCCGTACCGTCAGGCATCACATCAGCAAACGGAAACCCAAGTCTAGCCATGCCAGGGACGTCTTTCTTTCCCGGATCCGCAAAATAGCCGCCGGTAATTTGTCCGGCACACTCGAGCAGGTGACCGACAATCGCTCCCTTAGCTAAACGTTCTGTATCATCAAGCGGCCATCCATAATGGTAAATCATCGGCGCAAGAAATAACGACGGATCCGCTACACGGCCTGTCACGATTACGTCTGCCCCCGACTGCAGCGCAGGCAGGAGCGCATCAGCACCAAGGTAAGCATTCGCGGATAATATCGTTCCGTAGCTATCGATCGGTTTCCCTGACTCAATTGCCAACATTTGTTTATCAATCTTTTCCATTACATCATCCCCGATGACAGCCGCTACTTTTATTTTTAGTCCCTTCTCCCGCGCCATAGCGGCGATGCGCTCCGCTGCCGCTACTGGATTGGCAGCCCCCATATTCGTAATCAGGCGGACGCGGTGCTTCACAATGAGCGGAAGAAGCAGTTCCATTCTTTTTTCTAATAACGGGTCATACCCGCGGGAAGGGTTTTTCCATTTTTGTTTTTGCGCCAAAGCAATCGTTCGCTCCGCCAAACATTCCAAAACAAGATAGTCCAACTGTCCCTTCTCTACTAAAATCGCGGCAGGCTCCAACCGATCACCGGAAAATCCTGCTCCAGCTCCTATTCTGACCATTTTCTCGCCTCCGTTTGCTTTCTTGTTACATTCCTTGTTATTATCAGAGAGAAATCGCCCCCGTAGCTAAAGCGACAATCGTCATCACAATAGTCGTTCCGAACGCCCATTTAAAAATAAATCGTTGGTGGGCACCAAGATCGACACCTGACAAGCCGATAAGTATAAAGGTGGATGCCGTCAGCGGGCTGAGCGGAAAACCAGTTGTCATCTGTCCCAAAATGGCAGCGCGCCCGATTTCGACGGGATCGATGCCGAATGAAGCCGCCGTTTCGCTTAAAATCGGCAAAACTCCAAAATAATACGCATCAGGGGTAAAGACAAGACTTAACGGCATGCTTGTGACCGCCACTATAAGCGGCAAATAAGATCCCATCGCGTCAGGAATGATCGAAACCATCGCTTTCGCCATCGCATCAACCATTTTTGTACCGGTTAAAATGCCAGTGAAAATGCCGGCTGCGAAAATCATCGTCACCACCAATACAACATTGCTCGCATGAGACGTGAGCCGCTCTTGCTGATCCTTGACATGCGGATAATTAACAAGCAAGGCAATCGCAAACGCAAGCATAAACAAAACCGGAAGCGGCAGCCACCCTTTAATTAAGGAAACGAGCAACACAATCGTCAAAATGACATTAAACCAAAATAAGTTAGGCCGTTTCGCCTCTCCCCCGTCAAGTGACGGTGTCAGTTGTTCCGTATCCAGTTCGACGACTCCCACTCGTTCCCGTTCCTTTTTGCCGAGCCAATAAGCAGCAAACAACACCCAAACAATCCCCGCCAACATCGCTGGAAGAACAGGGTTAAACAACTCGGTTGAATCGACATGCAGTGTTGCCATAGCTCTAGCCGTCGGACCACCCCAAGGAATCATGTTCATTACTCCAGCCCCTAAACAAACGACACCCGATAGTGTAAGCGGATTCATTCCTAAACGCCGATAAAGAGGAAGCATCGCCGAAACGGTAATCATAAAAGTCGTCGCCCCGTCGCCGTCGAGGGCAACCAGCAATGTTAGCGTTGCTGTGCCGATGACAATCTTTAACGGATCACCTTTTACTAAACGAAGGATGCGCGAAACAATCGGATCAAACATGCCGCTGTCGATCATCAACCCGAAATATAGGATGGCGAATGCAATCATAATCCCCGTCGGAGCTACTTTTTGAATTCCTTCCAACATCATCGTTCCCATCTGCGTCCCAAACCCGCCGATCAGCCCAAAAACCACCGGTACAAGCACTAAGGCAATCAATACCGAGATTTTTCTTGCCATGATTAAAGCCAGAAAAACACCAATCGTTAAAAACCCCAATAACGCCAACATTATCCCATTCCCCCTTCAAAATTGTTTCGTTCTATTTTCTTGCAAAATAAGTGCCAATGCCAAAAACAAAAACATCCGCTTTACATTCAATACAGCGGATGCGCCTTTTCTTATTCTTTAGAAAATGAATGGCTAAAACATGAATGCACTCCTTGTTGCTGCTCATTTCTAAAAAACTAGAATCGTTTCTAGGAAATTAAAAAAGACAATGAGCGATTGATTGCCAAAAAAGAAAAACCTTAACAGGCAAGGTTTAGTGGATAGCGCTTACAAATCAAGAATATTTGCTTCACCACAGCTCCCCTCTAATATTTATCATCCGTTAGGAGCAGAAGAAGGCAAATCCTCGGAAATCCCTAACTTTTTCAATTTGTTATACAACGTGGCGAGTGACACGCCAAGCTCTTTAGCCGCTTGTTTCTTCCCTTGTACATCGGTGCCAAACTGACGAAGCGCTTCGACAATCAAACGCTTTTCTGTTTCTTCAAGCATCTTTCGTAACGGTTGGATCGATGTAGAGGAACGGAAAACCTCCGGGTCTTTCATGATCGATGGGGGAAGATGATGCAGATCAATTTCCATTCCATCAGTCATGCAAATGGCATAATCAATCACGTTTTTTAATTCTCTTATATTTCCAGGCCAATCGTATGATTGCAACAAAGCCATTGCAGCCTGGCTGATTGAGCAAACAGGACGCTGTCCCCCACCACCTGAGGCTTGTATTATAGAATGAGCCAAAAGAGGGATATCTTCCTTCCGCTCACGGAGCGGGGGGAGATGAAGCGTAATTACATGAAGGCGATAAAACAGGTCTTCCCGAAAATACTGCTTTGCTACAAGCTGGCGCAAATCCTTATTTGTTGCGGCAATGATGCGCACGTCAATCCTCCTTTCGTGTGTATCTCCAACTTTGCGAATTGTCTTTTCTTGCAGCACACGCAATAGCTTTGCTTGCAAATCATACGGAAGATCCCCGATTTCGTCCAAAAAAATCGTTCCCCCGTCCGCCAGTTCAAACAGCCCGATTTTCCCTCCTTTTTTCGCATGTGTAAACGATCCCTCCACATAGCCGAACAATTCGCTTTCCAGCAAAGCGGCAGGAATGGCCGCACAATTTACAGGAACAAATGGATGTTCAGCACGCGGACCCTCCTGGTGAATCGCCTGAGCAAACAGTTCCTTGCCGGTTCCACTTTCCCCCATAATTAACACTGGCAAGTCCGACTCTGCCGCCCGTTTCGCGATACGGATCATTTCCTTGATCTTGTCATTATGGCCGATGATATGCGCAAACGTATAAGTAGCCCGATAAATCGAATAGACGGTCCTTTTCAATTCATTCAATCTTTCTTTGTTTCGCTTCAGCTCCTGCGTCAATTTGTGCACTTCCGTCAGCCCTTTGCAAACTGATACCGCTCCAATCACTTGGCCATGGACAACAATCGGTGCCATATCAACGACATACTCATTGGAACCTTCCTTGCGGTACACCCCGGTTCTCACTTTCCCGTCCTTCAACGTTTCTGGGAGAAGGGCGTTAGGCCGCACATCGCGCAGCCGTTTACCTATAATCTCGTTTTCCTTCACACCTGTTATGCGTGTATACTCCGGATTGACAAGGCGCACAACCTCACAGTCATCGATCACTAGTACGCCGTCATGGACGGACTGAAGAATGGCGAACAGCCATTGCGCTTGTCCATCAGCATCTTTGACGAGCTTGTCGAAACGACTCACCACTTTCATTCCCCCTTCCACAAAGAAAAAAGCTATTTCTCCCCTTTGTCTTTGATTTCTAAGCGTTTCTATCAGCCAAGCAACAGCAGACTTCTGGAGCGAAACGTGTTTGTTGTTATTTTGTATGCAGCTTCACCGCTCTTCACGACGTCAAAAACGCAAAAATCTCCTTCACGGAAAAGCGCACCTCGGGAAACGTGGTCGATGCAGCCGCCCCGTTGGCTGCATCGTACACGTCTTCTAGCTGAAACGCTCCCGATTGCCAAACGTATTTTTCCATCACCTGGTGCTGATAATCGACAATCCAATACTCACGGACTCCCGCCTTCTCATAATAATGGCGCTTCAGCAGCCGGTCGTTGCGGGCGGTGCTTGGCGACAACACTTCCACCACTAGGTCGGGGGCGCCGTAACACCGACCTTGGCACAGTTTCGTTCGATCACCAATAATAGATAGGTCGGGCAGCACCGTTACATTTTTCGTTCCTTTTTGTTCATCTTCAAACAAAAGGACGACTTGGAGGTTGCTGCCGAACACAAGACAAGGACTTCCTTTTAACGCCATGCGAAACTCGGCGATCAAATTGGCCACTACACCTTCATGTTCATAAGGAGCTGGGGACATCAACACAATCGTTCCTTCGTACAGCTCCATCCGCTCATCTCCAGCCAAAGAAAAAAACTCGCCGAGCGTATACCGGCGTTGTTCGCCTGGTTGGCTCATGCCGTTCTCCCTCCCTGCACATGCTCTTTCTTCTATTGTAAGCAAACCGTTTGCTCGCCGACAATCGCCTTCACCAATGGCTTGACGCTAAAAAAAAAAGCGCCCTGCCTAAACGGCAGCGCACTTTGCTCCATTTCTTATCCTTTGACCAACACCGTTTTAATCGCCGTGAAAAACTCGATGGCTGCCCGCCCTTGCTCACGCGAGTGGGAGCTCGACTGCTTCATCCCGCCAAACGGCGCTTGCAGTTCGACTCCTGCGCTTTCTTCATTGATCCGGACGAGCCCGGCCTCGATGTCTTGGATGAACGCGAGCATCTTGCCGATATTTTGCGTGAAAATCGAGGCGCTCAATCCAAACGGTGTGTCATTGGCGAGAGAAAGCGCTTCTTCCAGCGAATCCACTTTGATTAACGCCAACACCGGCCCGAAAATTTCCTCGCGAGCGATCGTCATGTCGGGCGACACGTTTTCAAAGATGGTCGGCTGCACATAAAACCCTTTTGCCCGTTCCCCATCCGTCAAACGTTGGCCTCCGTAAACGAGCGTCGCCCCTTCTTCGATTCCTTTTTGGATATAAGAAAGGACCGTCTCGAGCTGCTTTTGGCTGGCGCACGGCCCCATCCAAACGCCGTCCTCGAGTCCATTGCCGATGTTCAGCTGCTTCACTTTTGCCAACAATTTTTCCTTAAATTGATCATAGACGGTGCGCTGGACGAACACGCGGCTTGTCGCCGTGCATTTTTGTCCCGTGGAGCGCAGCCCGCCGCTGATCGTTGCTTCGACGGCGCGATCAAGATCAGCGTCCTCGAGCACGATCACCGGATTCTTTCCGCCCATTTCCAGCTGGTATTTCGCCCCTCGGGCCACCGCTTTTTGGGCGATCGTTTTGCCGACTTCATTGGAGCCGGTGAAGGTGATGCCGTGAATGTGAGGGTGTTCGGCGATCGCATTGCCGATGACCGATCCTTTGCCTGTCACCAAATTCACCACACCGGCCGGCAGCCCCGCCTCGTCAAAGCATTCCACGATTTTCGCTGCCGTGACCGCCGTTTCCTGCGCCGGCTTAAACACCACCGTGTTTCCATAGACGATGGCGGGTGCGATTTTCCAAATCGGAATCGCGACTGGAAAGTTCCACGGCGTGATGACCCCGACCACGCCAAGAGGCACGCGCGTCGTAAACATCAACGCTTCGCTGTCCGTGGATGGAATGACCTCACCGATCGATCGCATCCCCTCTCCAGCGTAGTAGCGCAAAATATTGACTCCCCGCTGCACCTCCCCTTTCGCTTCCGGGAGCGTTTTTCCCATTTCCCTTGTCATCGTTTCCGCGATCTCGTCAAGCCGTTTCTCAAGAACGTCAGCCGCGCGGAACAAATACTCTCCGCGTTTCGGGCCGGATAACTTCCGCCATGCCGCCTGCGCCCGCCGCGCCGCCTCCACCGCGGCGTTTACATCTTCCGCACTAGACTCTTGGACATAGCCGACGATGTCATCGATGTCGGCTGGGTTGAGGCTCGCTTCTGTTTTCCCGGATGCAGAAGGGACCCATTGTCCGTTGATGTAGTTCAAGTATGTTTGTTGCTTTGTGCGTACCGTCATTGCACCTTCTCCTTTCCATAAATAAGATTGCTACCGTATATGATTTGAGAAAGAATTTTCGTTCCTGTCATGTTTCGGAAATATTGCCTCGCTTCCTGTTCACAATCAAACTCAAACATTTTGAAACTGCCATCCGGTGCGTACAAGGTAATAATCCACATTTAGAACACTCTCCACATCACCGTCATGAACGTTGCCCTACTTTTTTTGGGAATCGTTCAAACGCGGTTTGAATGATCGCTTCTAATTGCCGGTAATGTTCCTTTTCCACGCGGACGATAGGCGGACGGACATATGGCCCGACCGGCAGGCCGACAATTTCCATCCCCGCTTTGACAAGAGCGACTTCGTATCCTTTTCGTTGCTTCCGAATGCGATGGATCGGAAGGATAACATGCTCATAAAGCTCTCCTAACAACGCCTTGTCACCGTCAAGCAGCGCCTGATAAAACAACCTAGAAATATGAGGAATGTAATTGGAAATCGCTGATGAATAGCTGGTAAATCCTAGCTGAATATAAGCGGGCATCGTCACCTCTGCCATTGGCATGCCGTTCAAATAATGCAGCCGTGAGCCGATCGTTTGAGTGATTTCAATGTTCAATTCCATATTTCCCGTGCCGTCTTTCAAGCCGACAATTTGCGGATAGTGAAGCAATTTTTGGAGCGTCTCGACTGTTAATACACTATTGGCCCGCTGATAGACAATGGCGTTGAGCGATGTGCTTTTGACAATCGCAGAAATATATTCGTATAGCCCTTCCTGATGGGGTTCAATTAAATAAGGCGGCAAAATCAAATATCCGTCTGCTCCTTTCCTTTCGGAAATCTCCGCCAATCGAAGTGCATAGATAATATTTCCTCCAACCCCCGTATACACAGGAACCTTCCCACCAACGATCGACACGGCTGCTTCCACCATTGCCTCGTACTCTTTTTCGCTAAGCGATTGAAATTCTCCAGATCCACAAGCAATGAAAACGGCGTTTAACCCCTCTTTAAGTAAAAATTGGATATTCCGCTCCAAAGCTTGGAAATCTATCTCTCCATTTTCGCGCATCGGTGTAACCGGAAATCCTAAAATTCCATTTGGTATGTGTTTATTCGCGTTTCTTGCCACTGATTCCTTCCCCTCTCCACAAAACATATTTATATTACAATTTTATTGTAAGACAAATTTAATATAATATCAATCTATATTACGTCAGCGGGGCTGGATTAAATAAACATAAATCATTGTGTATGCCGTGCTGTTCTGCCTTTGTGCGCTTTCCGCTCGCGGTATCAATGATAAAACGGAAAATTTCCCATCCAATCTCTTCTATCGTTGCTGTTCCCGTGGCAATTCTTCCGGCATCAATATCAATTAAATCATGCCATTGCGTCGCCAATTCCGTCCGCGTCGCCACTTTAACGACTGGAGCCATGGCTAAACCATAAGGCGTTCCTCTTCCTGTTGTAAACACATGCACATTCATTCCAGCTGCCAACTGTAGCGTTCCGCATACAAAATCGCTGGCCGGAGTGGCCGCAAACACAAGACCTTGTTTCTTCACCCTTTCGCCAGGGGGCAACACATCAACAATAGCGCTGCTTCCCGATTTCGCAATCGATCCTAATGCTTTTTCCACAATATTGGAAAGTCCGCCTTTTTTATTTCCAGGCGACGGGTTGGCGCTTCGGTCAGCTTCTCCCCGTTGCAAGTATCGGTCGTACCATTCCATTTCTCGAATGAGCGCATGTCCTACTTGTTCATCGACAACTCTTGGTGTCAGCAAATGAACCGCGTCTCTGACTTCTGTCACCTCGGAAAACAGTACAGTCGCTCCGGCGCGAACAAGCAAATCGGCCGCGTAGCCGACCGCAGGATTCGCCGTCACACCGGAAAAAGCATCACTGCCGCCGCATTGCAGTCCAACCACTAACCCAGAAAGAGGACATTCCTGACGTTGACGTTCATTTAACCGTTTTAGCCGCTCCTCTGCTTTTCTCATAATAGTCTCAATCATATCCGCAAATCCTTGATAATCCTGCAAAACGACAAGACTGTCCTCTTCTCCTTTGGCATTGAGCGACTGCGGCGATAATTTCTCACATCCAAGCCCGACGACGAGCACTTCGCCGCCAAAGTTAGGATGGGTCGAAAGGTTTTGCAATGTGCGAATCGGGATCACGGCTTCCGGCGCATGGATGGCTACGCCGCAACCGTAATGATGCTCCAATGCCACGACATCGTCCACATTTGGATATTTGGGAAGCAACTCCTTCTTGATTCGCTGCACTGCAATATCCAACACCCCTGCAACACATTGAACACTTGTCGTAATACCTAAAAGATTGCGCGTGCCAAAACTGCCATCAGCATTCCGATAACCTTGAAAGGTGTACCCTTCTAACGGTGGTAAAGCGACAGGCGTTTTCGTCGCGATGGGCAACTGGTGCAAATCTGGCGGATGTGGAAGACGAATGGACGATTCTTTGACCCATTCTCCTTTTTGAATGCGTTTTTGCGCGTAACCGATCACTTCCCCGTAGCGGACAATGGGATCGCCTTCACGAAAATCTGCTAAAGCAACTTTATGCCCTTGAGGAATATCTTCCATCAGCGTCAATCCACACGGAAAACGCGTCCCTTTCGTCAATCCGCCGGCATTGGCTACAATAGCAACATTATCCCGATCATTCACCTTAATATAAAGAGGCATTTGTTTCACCATCGAACATCCCTCCATAAAAAATGGATTCCTAAAGGCCGCGGATCATCCATGACCTTTAGGAAAAATGATCGCTAGCGGACGAGACAAGGCTTTTTCGGATGAAAGGTCCATCCAGGAATTAAGTACTGCATAGCCATGGCGTCGTCGCGAGCTCCTCTTCCCCATTTTTGATACAGCTGATGCGCTTCTTCAATTCGCTCCATATCAATCTCAATCCCTAAACCTGGTCGATCGGGAACATCAATCAGGCCATTCACAATTTGAAACGGCTCTTTCGTTAATCGCTGCCCATCTTGCCAAATCCAATGCGTGTCAATCGCCGTAATCTCTCCCGGCGCCGCAGCAGCAACATGGGTAAACATGGCTAACGAAATATCAAAATGGTTGTTGGAATGCGATCCCCATGTCAATCCCCATTCATGACACATTTGCGCCACACGGACGGAACCTTGCATCGTCCAAAAATGCGGATCAGCCAACGGAATATCTACGGCATGAAGCTGAATGGCGTGCCCCATTTGCCTCCAGTCCGTAGCGATCATATTTGTTGCTGTCGGCAAGCCGGTCGCTTTGCGGAATTCCGCCAATATTTCACGCCCAGAATAGCCGTTTTCAGCACCGCACGGATCTTCTGCGTAAGCCAAGATATGATGCATATTCCGGCATAAACGAATAGCTTCTTCCAATAGCCATGCCCCGTTTGGATCCAAGGTGATTCGCGCTTTAGGAAACCGTTTGGCTAGCGCCGCAACAGCTTCTATTTCTTCCTCTCCCGGCATCACGCCGCCCTTTAATTTAAAATCCGAGAATCCGTACTGTTCATAGGCGGCTTCTGCGAGCTGAACAATCGCTTCTGCTGTCAATGCTTCTTCATCCCGCAAGCGGAACCATCCATCCCGGTCTTGCGGTTCCCGATATGGCAAATCCGTTTTCTTGCGGTCTCCAATATAGAACAAGTAACCGAGAACTTTCACCGACTGCCGCTGTTGCCCTTCACCCAGCAAAGCTGCAACTGGGACTTCCAAAAACTTCCCTAACAAATCAAGCAGTGCGGCTTCGATGGCTGTTATGGCATGTACGGTTGTCCGTAGGTCAAAGGTTTGGTTTCCCCTGCCGGTTTTATCTCGATCGCCAAAAGTTTCGGATATCCGACGCAAAATGTTTTTGTAATCGCTGACCGCTCTTCCCACAACAAGAGGTTTCGCTTCTTCTAGCGTTTTTTGAATCTTTTCTCCCCCCGGCACTTCTCCGGCTCCTATATTTCCATAGTTGTCTTTCAACAAAACAATGTTTCGTGTAAAAAATGGTGCATGAGCTCCACTTAAGTTAAGGAGCATGCTATCATAGCCTGCAACCGGGATGACGATCATTTCCGTGACAACAGGAACGTTCCTTTTCATCAACGCTTCGACTCTCCCTTTCCAATTAAGCGTTTACACTTTTCGCTGTTTGCCCTTGCTCATGCGGAAGCTGCAAACGCTCCACTTTGTTGACGATAAACATATAGGACAGTGCGCCAATCAACAACACAACGCCGATAAACAGCAGTGCGTAGCTGAACGAATGGGTATGTTCAAGAATAAAGCCTACAACAATGGGAGTGACAATCCCCGCCAAATTCCCAGAGGTGTTAAA
The DNA here is from genome assembly GCF_030414215.1 of Geobacillus zalihae. Taxonomy (NCBI): domain Bacteria; kingdom Bacillati; phylum Bacillota; class Bacilli; order Caryophanales; family Anoxybacillaceae; genus Geobacillus; species Geobacillus zalihae. The sequence continues at coordinate 1,365,282 of NZ_CP129217.1, read as the reverse complement.
TATCCCTGCACTGAGCCCAATGATCTCTTTTGGCGACATATCCCCGACCAGCGTCCATGTCAGTCCTGCCATCCCTTTGGCGAAAAACGAAACACATAAAATCAAAACAATGAGCGCGGGCGAATTTGTATAGTTCGCCAATAAAATGCAGCTTGATAGCAGGAAACCGATGATGATCGGTGTTTTTCGGGCCACCGCCAGCGATTTGCCGCGCTTCAGCATCGAATCCGACCAATAGCCGGCCAATATTCCACCCAAGAAGGCAGCGGCATATGTGAGCGATGTAACGAAACCTGCTTTCAAAATGGATAAATGCTTTTCTTGCACAAGATACGTTGGAAGCCATGTTAAGAAAAACCATACGATCGTATTTAAGGAAAACTGGGCAATGTAAATGCCGATCATTTGTCGATTCGTCAGCAACAAGCGAGCGTGCGACCATTTAATAGGCGATTTTTGTTCACTCGCATCCACTAAGGCTCCGCCTTGTTCGATATACTCAAGCTCTTTTTGATTGGCCAGCGGATGGCGCTTTGGATCATGGATCAGCTTAAACCAAACAAACGTCAAAATGATCCCCATTCCCCCTGCCACATAAAAGATGGCTGGCCACCCATAAACATTGAGGAGAGAAGCTAAAACGGGAGTGAATAAAGCGAGCCCGAAATATTGAGACGAATTGTAAGTGGCCACCGCTTTCCCCCGCTCATTGGTTGGAAACCACATCGTTGTCAGGCGGCTGTTGCCAGGAAACGAGGGAGCTTCGGCAAGCCCGACAATAAACCGGAATAAAAACAACATGGCAACCCCAGTAACGAGCCCTTGCAGTCCCGTAAACAGCGACCATGTAAACAACCCTATGCCATACACAAGTCGTGTGCCAAAACGATCAAGCAGCCAGCCGCTTGGAATTTGCATAAACGTATACGCCCAGTTGAACGCTGAAAATGCAAACCCTAAAGCGACCGCATCCAATGCTAAATCTTCCTTCATCACCGGAGCGGCGATGCTTAACGCTGAACGATCAATATAATTGATAGCGGTTACAACAAATAAAATCGCTAAAATAAGATAGCGAACTCTCGTCCTTTTTACCGTCTCCCCCATTGTCTGACCCTCCCTAATCGTTTTATCCCGCAAACTCAACCAACGCCGCCAACAGCGCTTTCATATATCCAATCGAATAGGCATAACCAACATTGTTGTAACTCCAGTGGATGCATGTGTTGGGCCAAGAAGGATGCTCTGTATATGCGGCTCCTTCTAAAATCGGAACATGATCTGGATTTAAGCAACCACGAAAGCCTACTTTATATAATTCTAGCAAGATTCTGCACATATTCAGATCGCCGTCATCGAGCAACGCCTCTTCAAACGCTTTTGTCGTCGGCAAGCTGCCGCGGACATTGCGGAAATGAACGAGGAAAATTCGCCCTTTTCTCCCATAGTGGCGTATTTCATCATAGACGAGCGAACTCCCTCCCTCTTCTGCCCGCGTCCCGATGCAATATATATAGCCGACATGCCGGCTGGGAAATTCATCAATAATTCGCTGGTAGCCAAGGCCGCCAAATAAAGTGCCGGGATGAGGAACATCGGATGGATGCATGCCAATGGACACCCCATACTCCTCAGCAATCGGCACAAGCCGTCGATATGCTTCACAAAAACGCTTCCAATTTGTTTCAAACGACTTTACCAATTGTTCACCATTCATCTCGTTCGTCAGAAGCATTTCGCCGCGCGCGATGGCTCCTCCCCTGTGCAAAGCTCGATACTTTACAGTTAGATGCGGAAATGTATCTCCTTCAAATCGCTGTCTAACAATTGGAATACCTGCTTCGCCAAATACTTTCAGCGCCTGAACAGAATTTTCCAGCTCTTTTTCACCATCATGGTTCCCTTCCATAAAATTCTTTGTTAAATCAGGAAGTGTGACACGGTTGATGTCAAGTCCAAAAGAACGCAAACGCCGCTTCAGTTTCAGCAGTTCGTCAAGATCCGGGTATCCTTGTTCTTTCACCCCTCGAAATGCCGATCCGCTGCCAAAGTCAATACAATCGACGCCAAGCTGACTCAACTGTCTCAATTCCGCATCACTCAAATCCGTTGAATAAACCGTCACTGAAATTTTCATCATCGTCGCTTCCTCCTTTGCGTATGAATCGAAATGTCCTCTTCGATATAGCCTCCCCTCTAAAAATATGTAATATTGTATTCATGTAAAATTGTAATACAAATTTATTTTATAGTCAATTCCGAAAATAAAAAATAAAAGGGCAAAAGCCCTTTCCCCTTACATTGGATCGCTGGTCAAAACTGTTGTGTTTTCTAACCACTGTTGCTCGTAACTCAAAAGTTTTTCCCTTACAAAGCTTAAATGCCGATACATTTGCGCAAAAGCCTCATATGGGTCTCGCTTCTTTAAAGCATGATAAATGGCCAAGTGATGTTCAACTGTTATCTCACGATCACGCGTCCGAATGAGCCGATCCATTTTCTCATGAGTGATGAGCAAAGAAAAAATCATGCCTTCTACGACAGGATTGTTGGCGCTTAGCGCAATAATTTTATGGAAACGCTTGTCGTACACTCCATAATTATCATCTTCGCTATCCGCGATCATATCAATCGTTTCTTTCAATTGCTCGAGCTGCTCATCGGTGATTTTTTCTGCAGCTATTGTCACAAGCCCCAACTCTAACGCCATTCGAGCTTCAATAATAGCAGGCAAATTGTCGATCGACAATGCCAACATCACCGAAAATGGCTCACTGCCGATTTTGTCGTTAAAATACGTCCCGCCCCGCGTCTTTCGTGTAATCACCCCCATTGTCTCAAGCGAGCTCAACGCTTCGCGCAGTACAGGCCGGCTGACCCCTAACTTCTCCATCAATTCCATCTCTGGCGGCAATTTATCGCCTGGCTTCACTTGACCGCTTGCCAAAAGCTGAACAATCTGTTCAATGACCTGTTTGGACAACGTATTTCGATTTACCGATTTTACAAATATGTCGTGTTCACTCATGTTCCTCACCTTCCCTTCACTATATTATGATTGTAAGACAAATTCGAACGCTTCACAATATAGAAATTACAATAAAAACCAGCCCCTCCTTTTCATTTTCGCCAAGGAGAAGCTGGTTTTGATCCATTATTCGCCCTCAATCATGAAAATTCGTCCCATCCGTCACTTCTTTGACGATGCCGGCGCGGATGACGAAGTCGCCGAAATGTTCACCGTCAAGACGCTCTTTCGCATAGCGGGATAGGAGAACGCGCAGTTCGCGCAAAATTTCTTCTTCGCCGATGTTTTCGCGGTACAGTTTGCCAAGGCGCGTGCCGTTGAACGCAGCGCCGAGGTACATGTTGTATTTTCCGACCGCTTTGCCGACGAAGGCGATTTCTGCGAGCACGTGGCGGGCGCAGCCGTTCGGACAGCCCGTCATGCGGATCGTGATTTCTTCGTCACGCAAACCGTTTTCATCGATAATTTCCTCGATTTTATCGAGCAGTTTCGGCAAGTAGCGCTCCGCTTCCGCCATCGCCAAACCGCACGTCGGCAAGGCGACACAGGCGAGCGCGTTGCGGCGCAAGGCGGTGTACCGGCGGCCGTCGGTCAAGCCGTATTTGGCGATGAGCGCCTCGATTTCCGGCTTTTTCTCGCTCGTGACATTGGCGATGATCAAGTTTTGGTTTGGCGTCAACCGGAAATCGCCGGTATGGACTTTCGCGATTTCGCGCAGGCCGGTCATCAGCTTGTAATCGTCGTAGTCTTTGACGCGGCCGCCTTCGACAAAGAGCGTGAAATGCCATGTCCCATTGACGCCTTCGACCCAGCCGTAGCGGTCGCCGCTATGCTCGAAATGGTACGGGCGCGCTTCGCCGAGCCTCCAGCCGAGGCGGCGCTCAATTTCTTCTTTCACCGTTTCAAGGCCAAGGCGGTCGATCGTGTATTTGAAGCGGGCGTGTTTGCGCGATGAGCGGTTGCCGTAGTCGCGCTGAACGGTCATAATTTTCTCCGCCACCTCGACCACTTGATCCGGCCGGCAGAAGCCGATCACCTTGGCAAGCTGCGGATACGTCGTTTTGTCCCCATGGGTCATCCCCATGCCGCCGCCGATGGCGACATTAAACCCGGCGAGCTTGCCGTCTTCGACAATGGCAATGAACCCGATGTCTTGCGAGAACACATCGACGTCGTTCGACGGCGGAACGGCAATGCCGATTTTAAACTTCCGCGGCAAATACGTCGGTCCGTAAATCGGCTCTTCTTCGCCGTCAACCGCCGGCGTGCCCGCCACTTTCTCGTCGTCCAGCCAAATTTCGTAGTACGCCCTCGTCCGCGGCAACAAATGGTCGCTGATCAGCTTCGCCCATTCATACACTTCCGCATGCACTTCCGATTGGTACGGATTCGGGTTGCACATGACGTTTCGGTTGACGTCGCCGCAGGCCGCAAGCGTCGTCATCAGCGCGTTGTTAATGGCTTGCATCGTTTTTTTCATGTTCCATTTTAAGACGCCGTGCAATTGGAACGCTTGGCGCGTCGTCAGCTTCAACGTGCCGTTCGCATACTTGCGGGCGAGCTCATCCATGACAAGCCACTGTTCCGGCGTCGCCACCCCGCCCGGCGTGCGGACGCGAACCATGAACTGGTATGCAGGCTCCAGTTTTTGTTTTTGCCGCTCGGTGCGCACGTCGCGGTCGTCTTGCAAATAGCTGCCGTGGAATTTCATCAACCGGTTGTCATCCTCTGGAATTCCTGCGCTGAGCGGGTCTTCCATCGTTTCGGCAAGCGTGCCGCGCAAGTAACGGCTTTCCTGCTTGATGCGCTCGACATCGCTTGGCGGTCCGTCCGGCGCTTTTAACTCGACTTTCGCCATTTCCGATTCCACTCCTTCTTTGAGATTAATAGACGTCGCGTTGGTATCGTTTTTGCTTTTGCATCTCCGTGACATACGCTTCCGCCTGTTCACGGCTCATTCCGCCTTCTTTTTCGATAATCTCGATCAACGTCTGATGGACGTCGCGCGCCATGTGTTGTTTGTCGCCGCATACGTAGACGACAGCACCTTCCTCAAGCCAACCGAACAGCTCTTTGCTTCGTTCAATCATCCGGTGCTGCACATACACTTTCTTCTCCGTATCGCGAGAGAAGGCGACATCCATTTTGGTCAGCACACCGCTTTTCAACCATGCGAGCCATTCGGTTTGATACAGGAAGTCGGTCATAAAGTGTTGGTCCCCGAAAAAGAGCCACGATTTTCCTTTCGCCCCGATGGCCTCGCGCTCTTGCATAAAAGCGCGGAACGGCGCAACCCCAGTGCCTGGACCGATCATAATGATCGGCGTCGATGGGTCTTTTGGCAGCTTAAAATTCGGGTTCGGCTGCACAAAGACCGGCAACGTATCGCCGATTTGGACGCGTTCGGCGCAGAACGTCGAGCACACCCCTTTGCGCAGGCGGCCGTGCGACTCATAACGGACCGCGCCGATCGTCAAGTGCACTTCATCTGGATAGGCCGCTAAGCTGCTCGCGATTGAATACAGGCGCGGAGGCATTTTGCGCAAAATCGAGATGACTTGTTGCGGCGCCGCATCCCATGGGCCGAAGTCGCGGAACGCATCCAATAAGTCGCGGCCTTTGGCGTATTCTTTCAGCTTCACCTCATTGCCTGGGGCAACGAGCGCTTGAAGCTCGCTGTTTTTCGACAGCGGCGCAAGCTTTTGCAACAGCGCTTTGGTCAACACAGTGATTTCAAAATGGGACGTGAGCGCTTCTTTGAGCGACCGCACTTCCCCGTCTTTGTCGATCGTCACCGTTTCTTCCGGGTTCCATTTCATTTCTTGAATGATGAGATCGACAAGCTCCGGATCGTTTTTCGGGAAGATGCCAAGCGCATCGCCCGGCTCATACTTCAACCCCGATCCTTCAAGAGACAATTCGAGATGGCGCGTTTCTTTGTTCGATCCGCGGCCGTTTAAGTTGATGTTTTCCAGCACCTCAGCCGGGAACGGATTTTTCCGCGAATAGACGACCGCCGGTTCGGCTTTCGGCACGGCCGCAGCGGCCGACAACACTGGCGCGGCCTCGGCATTGATCCCCTTGCTCAGCTCGGCAAGCACGCCGTCAAGCCATTTCGCCGCCGCTTCCTCGTAGTCGACGTCACAGTCGACGCGCGGATAAAACCGCTCTCCCCCGAGCTCCTCGAGCCGCTTGTCAAAATCTTTCCCCGTCTGGCAAAAATGTTCATACGACGTATCGCCAAGCGCCAAGACGGAAAAGCGTAAATGATTCAGCTTCGGCGCCCGTTTGCTGTGGAGAAACTCGTAAAACGACACCGCGTTGTCTGGCGGATCGCCTTCCCCATGCGTGCTCACGACGATAAGCAGCGTCTCGACTTTCTTCAATTCATTCGGTTTAAAGTCAAGCATGGACAACACTTTCGCTTCAAACCCACGCTCTTTGAGCGCTTTGCCGGCTTTCTCAGCCAACTTTTGTGCATTGCCGGTTTGCGAGCCGTACAATACCGTCACTTCTTTCGAAACCGGTTTGCTGCTTCCAGCAAACAGCGCTGGCGCTTCGGCATCCAAAACGGCAACCGCCGCCTCGGCAGCAGCCAAATACCCGCTCAGCCAAAGCTTTTGCGACGGCGTCAACGTCGGCAACAAACGATTCAAGAGCTCAATCTGCTCCTGGGTAAACGGACTGTTGGTTACTTGCAGCTGCAACGGTGTCCACCTCACAATATAAAATAAAATGGAACGATTGACGTCGTTTCGGTCTCAACGACAGAACGAGCGTCAAATTCCATTATTCCTATAAGGCAAGTATACTTTATCGAAGATATCATATTTACACTTTACCGCAAAACAAAACATTAGTAAAATAAATATAAATTATTGAAACTATTAATTTTTATAATAGATACTCTCTGCAACAACGATCGAGCGATGGGCAGGAGGAATGAAGATGTACTATGACGAACTGAAAACATTTATTACATTGGCGGAAGTGAAAAATTTCACAAAAACAGCGGAAATTCTCCATTTGTCGCAGCCAAGCGTCAGCTTGCACATCAAAAATTTAGAACAAGAGTTTCAAACGAAACTGTTCATCCGCTCCCCAAAGCGGCTGCGCATGACGCCGACAGGTGAACTTTTGTACGATCGCGCCAAACAAATGATGGCGCTCTATGAACAAACGAAGCAAGACATTTTGGAGCACCATCACTCAGTGAAAGGCAAATTGACCATCGGCGCCAGCTTTACGATTGGAGAGTATATTTTGCCCCCGCTTTTGCCCGATTTCCAAAAGCGCTATCCAGAATTGGAGCTTGAGGTGATGATCGGCAACACGAAAGAAATTGTCGAACTCGTCAAATCGTATCAAGTCGACATCGGCTTGATCGAAGGGCAAACGAACGAAAAAGAATTGTCCGTCCACCCGTTTATGCAAGACGAGCTCGTCATCGTCGCCTCCAAGCGGCACGAGCTAGCGCAAAAAGGCGAAGTCACGATCAGCGAGCTGCAAAACGAGGCGTGGGTGGCGCGCGAAGTCGGGTCGGGGACAAGGGAATATTTCAATCATTTCATCCGCTCGAACGGGCTGAAAATCCAATCGCTCATGATCATCAGCAGCAACCAAGGCATTAAAGAAACGCTGATCAACGGCAACGCTTTGTCCTTGCTGTCGCGCAGCGTCGTCGCCCGCGACATCGAGCACGGCCACCTGTCCATCGTTCACTTGAACCATCCACCGTTTTACCGAATGTTTTCCTATATTTGTGCACCGATTATGGAAAACAAGCAAAATGTACGTATCTTCCTTGAAACGTTGCAACACAATTGGAGATCCTAAAAAACACGGGGAGAAGCTTGGCAGCCCTCCCCTATACTTCCATCTCCCCATGGCGAATATGCGGCATTTCGATTTGAATCGTCGCATGGCGAATGTGAAAGCGCGTCTCGATCAAATCAATCGCCCGCTGCAAAACCGCCTGCCCATCGCAACCTTCCTCAATGAGCAAATGGCAGCTTAACGAATCAAGCCCCGAGGTGATCGTCCAAATATGCAAATCGTGCACATCGATCACGCCATCAATGCCGGAGAGCGCCGCTTTTACTTCCCCATGGTCAATCGCCGCCGGCGTTCCTTCCATTAAAATATGCACCGTCTGTTTCACCACGGCCAACGCCCCTTTTAAAATCAGCACCGACACCGCAATGGAAATGAGCGGATCAGCCGCGTACCAATCGAACAGCCAGATGACAAGCCCCGCCGCGATCGCCCCGACCGAGCCTAACGCATCGCCAAGCACATGAAGATAGGCGCTGCGGACATTGACGTTCTCTTTGACATCCCCTTTGCGCATTAACACCCAAGCGCTTGCCAAATTAGCCAGCAACCCTATGACAGCAATGGCCATCATCGGCCCGCTCGCGACAGCAGGTGGATTCACAAACCTCGCGACCGCTTCCCAAATAATCCAAGCGGCAATCCCCACCAACGTGCCCCCGTTTACTAGCGCCGCTAAAATCTCGAACCGGTAAAATCCATACGTTCTCTTCGGCGACGCGGGCTTCGCCGCCAGCCAAACCGCCGCCAGGCTTAACAGAAGCGAAATGGCATCACTCAGCATATGCCCCGAATCCGAAAGAAGAGCAAGGCTGTTCGTCACAAGCCCGCCGACAAACTCGAGCACCATGATCCCGATCGTTACACCGAGGGCAATCGCCAGCCCTTTTTGATTTCCTTCTCTGCCGTGATGATGCCCGTGATGGTGATCACAATGGCCGTGCGCGTGATGATGCATCCATCTTCTCTCCTTATTTATTGGTGTTGTGCGTGATCAATCGCCTGCTTTAGCAACGATATGACATGTTCGTCATCACATGAGTAAACCAACATCTTCCCCTCACGGCGATATTTCACAAGCCGCAACGTCCGAAGCAGCGCCAACTGATGGGAAACCGCCGATTGCGACATGCCGAGCACTTCCGCAATATGGCCTACATGGCATTCTTCCTGCGACAACAAATACAACATCTTCATCCGAGTCGGATCCGCTAGGGCTTTAAAGATCCGTGACACTTCCTCAATCACACTTTCATCTAAAAACGAATGATCCTCTGCGTTCATGGCTGTTCCCTCACATTTTAATATATGAGCATTTGTTCATATATGCGAATCATAAACCGCTTTTTTTTCTTCTGTCAATCCTATTTCAAGCTGCAAAACCCCATCAGCATCAACAGCCGATGCACTGACACCCCCACAACGGCAGCCGACAAAGCAAAAAAAAGCAGGGGCCGATAGACCCGCTGCTTTCCCATTACGATTTCAGCCGCACCGCCGTCCCCGTCGCAATGCACATCATCATGCCGTCGCGCAGCGTTTCAAAATCGAGATCCACCCCGATGACGGCGTTGGCGCCAAGGCTTCTCGCCTTATTGACCATCTCCTTGATCGCCATCTCCCGCCCTTCGGCCAGCTTGCTTTCATACGTTCCGCTCCGCCCGCCGATGATGTCGGTGATGCTGGCGAGAAAATCACGGACGACATTGGCGCCCAAAATGACCTCTCCCGCTACGATGCCCAAATACTCTTCAATTTCTTTTCCCTCAATGGTATTGGTGGTCGTGACAATCACAGCTATGTCCCCCTCGTGGCTCATCATAATAGGTGGAAGCACCCAATTCCATTATACTACATTGCATCTATGACGTCGCCGATGAATCTGTCCGCAGTGCAGCCAATGCCGAATGAGTACCGTACAGCAACAACTGCGCGATGCCGACAAAATACTCCGATTCGCGAATGATGTGATCGAGCACCACCTTGGCGGTCGGGTTTTGGCTGACGGCTTTGCTGCGGGTTTTGATTTGCCGGCATAATTCGATGAACTGAAGGCTCTGCTCTAGGCAGTACGACACAAAATGGAGCACTTGTTGATGCAGTTGTTCAGGAACATAATGGCCGGCCCGAACCACCGATTCGATATAACGGACCGCGTGCTGATGCGCAGCCGAAAGCGCCTCCTCCCATTTTTTCAACGCTTCTACATATGGCGCTTCCAATCCAGACGCAAGCTCGCGAATGACGACCGTATGTTCTTCCTCTTGGTGCTTCCAGAATTCAATCTCATCCAAAACGCGCAGCGGCATGTGTGGGCCGTAGTAAAATTGCACGCTCTTCCCTCCCTGTTTCCCCTCTTCTTTCAATGTATGGATCGATCAGTGGAAGTATGCACTAATATAAACTAGAAAAATATTTTGATCTTTCCTGTGACAAAAGACAAGCGCATGGGTACAAAATGGAAAAGATAATGTTTTGAAATTAGGGAGGAGCTTGCGCTATGAAATTAGAGGGAAAAGTTGCCGTTGTTACTGGAGGCGCCTCAGGGATGGGAAAAGCGATAGCACTGTTGTTTGCCAAAGAAGGAGCAAAAGTAGTCGTCTCAGACATTCACGAAGAAGGGCAGTCTGCTGTGGTCAAAGAGATTACAGAAAACGGTGGAACAGCTATCGGCATCACCGCCAATGTCGCTAATAAGGAACATGTGGAACGATTAATCGATGAGACGTTGCAAGCGTTCGGCTCACTCGACATTTTAGTCAACAATGCTGGAATTATGGACAACTTTGTTCCTGCTGCCGAGGTGACGGACGAGCTGTGGGAGAAAGTGTTTGCGGTTAATGTAACAAGCGTCATGCGTACGACTCGTAAAGCACTATCCATTTTTCTCCCCCAAAAAAGCGGGGTGATCATCAACATCGCCTCCGTTGGCGGACTTTATGGCTCGCGAGCCGGAGCCGCCTATACTGCTTCAAAGCATGCTGTCATTGGACTGACGAAAAACGTGGCATTTCAATATGCAAAAGAAGGTATCCGCTGCAACGCCATCGCACCGGGGGGCGTCAGTACAAACATCGGCGCCACGATCACTGCGCCCAATCCATTCGGAATGGAGAGGGCCATGGCAGGTGCGGCTCTCAACCCTCGTGCAGGCGAGCCGGAAGAAATCGCCAGCATCGCCTTGTTTTTAGCTTCCGACGATGCCAGTTTTCTAAACGGCGCCGTGATCGTTGCCGACGCCGGCTGGACAGCGTATTGACAACGACACTGCTGCCACCCACCTTTTCGGTTATAGGCGAGATAGATCTTTCAGAAACAAAACAGAAAAGGAAAAGCCGCCCCAACACGTTTCGTTCCCCTTCGGGACCGGCTTTTTCCTTTTCCTTTTTGTCAGCCGCGAACCATTTGGTACACGTGCATTACCAAAGCGACGACCGTTGCCACTCCAACAAACGACACCAAATACAAAATCGGCGACCCCGTGTGGCCAAACACCACTTCATTTTGCAGCATGGCCGCTTTCTCCCAAGCATTCTCCACATCGGGCTTGTAAAGCTTCGTTTTCCAATACCCTATGCCGATGGTTGATGCCAAATACACGACATGAACGATGATCGAAATGACGAAAGCGTGAATAACGGTTTTCATGAACATCCCCTTCTCACCTTTCGGAAATATGGACGGTCCTCCATTGGAGGCGTCGGCGCAAATGTCCATCCATTGCATCCGCATTCCGATACGATCTTCTATCATTTTATCATACAAGTTGCGCAAAACCATCCCCTGCATATTTCCGAATCGTTCCTTTTGATCAAACGTTCAATCCCCCAAAAGAGGGGATATTCACAGACGCTTGATTGAAGTAAGCTTAACTGTAGCATCGCTTTTCTCCATCCCATCAAGCACATGATGGGTGTGAAACGCCAATAACAAATGAATGAACATTCATTCTGTTGTGGTATAATGGTAACAACATCCTCACACCAATAAGGAGGCCCGTTCGCCATGCTGATCGAGAAAGTGATCAAAAAACGGTTTGAAACGGAAGTGGTTCAAAACGTGCATATCGCCAAAGGAACGGCGACGTTTCAAGGCGTCCGCCTCACCGTCCGCTGCTTTGTCATCGATGGGGTGCTGATTGACACCGGCGCCAAATCAATGGAGCACGAATTCACCTCGTTTTTTCAACACCAAGACATCGATCAAGTCGTCATCACCCACTATCACGAAGACCATACCGGCTGCGCGGCATTTTTGCAGCGAAAGATGGGCCTGCCCATCTACATGCACGAACTGATGATCCATTATTGCCAGCAAAAGGCGGACTATCCGCTATACCGAAAAGTGTTTTGGGGCAAGCGCGACCCGTTCGTTGCCAAACCGATCGGCGCGACGTTTTCCTCGCGAAGCGCAACGTGGGACGTCATCCCGACGCCAGGTCATTCCATCGATCATGTGGCGTTTTTGAACCGCGAAACGGGGCAATTGTTCAGCGGCGACTTGTACTGTCAGGAGAAAACGAAAGTCATCTTGCGCGAGGAAAACATCCCGGCGATCATCGCCTCCTTGCAACACGTGTTGACATACGATTTCGGCGACGTCTTCTGCGCCCATGCCGGCTATCTCCCAAACGGGCGCGAGGCCTTGCAGCGAAAACTCGATTACTTGCTTGAACTTCAAGGCAACATCATCGATTTATACGAAAAAGGCATGCCGCCGAAACAAATTCAAGAAACGCTTTTCCCGAAAAAATATCCGATCGTCTTTTTTTCGGCGAAGGAGTGGGACTCCCTTCACATTGTCCGGTCGGTCATTCAAGAATATCAAGCGAAACGGGCAAGCTGAAGCGGACGCTTCCCGGAAATGGCCATAGACCATTAGGGCAAGCCCATATTCCGTTTTCTTCCATTTCAAATGAAAAATTACTATCTTCGCCAGCAACGGGACAAATTAAGAAAAAACGAAAGGATGGGTCCCGTCGATGAACGAAACACCGCGCGTCAAGCTGCACGGGTTCAACAACTTGACGAAATCGCTCAGCTTCAATATGTACGATATTTGCTATACGAAAACGGCGAAGGAGCGGGAGGCGTATATCGAATACATTGACGACGTGTACAATGCCGAACGGCTGACGAATCTTTTAAAACGTGTCGCCGACATGATCGGCGCCCATGTGTTAAACATCGCCAAGCAAGATTACGTTCCGCAGGGCGCGAGCGTGACGATGCTCGTTTCCGAGGGGCCGGTCGTCGAGGTGCCCGAAGATGACGGCCCTTTGCCGGAGGCGGTGGTGCTTTCCCTTGACAAAAGCCATATCACCGTCCATACATACCCAGAATATCACCCGAATGACGGAATCAGCACGTTCCGCGCCGATATTGATGTCGTCACATGCGGGGAAATTTCGCCGCTCAAAGCGCTCGACTATTTGATTCATTCATTTGACGCCGACATTATGATCATCGACTACCGCGTGCGCGGATTTACGCGCGACATTCACGGATACAAGCTGTTTATCGACCATGACATTACGTCGATTCAAGATTATATCCCGGAGCACATTCGCGAAAAGTACGATATGATCGACGTAAACATTTACCAAGAGAATATTTTTCACACAAAATGCAAGTTGAAACAGTTTGACTTGGACAACTACTTGTTTGGCTATGCAAAAGAGGATTTGAGCGAACAAGAAGCGAATGAAACAACCGCCAAGCTGAGAAGGGAAATGGATGAGATCTTTTACGGAAAAAATATGCCGAACACCGTTTGACGCGGGCGCCTTTTTGACGCCTGCCGGCTTTCGGGCCGGCCCACACCGGTTCCCGATTGGCGCCGTCTATGGTATGCTAGTAGAAAAAAGGAAAAGGTGTTCATGAATGAAGTACATCATCGTCGGAGCCGGCATTTTAGGGGCCTCGACCGCTTACCATTTGGCCAAGGAAGGCGCAAACGTGATCATCATCGACCGCGGCGACAAAGGGCAGGCGACCGGTGCGGCGGCGGGGATTGTCTGCCCTTGGCTGTCGCAGCGCCGCAACCAAAAATGGTACCGATTGGCCAAAAACGGAGCGAAGTTTTACCCCTCCCTCATCGAAGAACTGCAAGCGCTCGGGGAAACGGACACCGGTTATGCGCGCGTCGGCGCCCTATGGCTGCACACGGACGAACAGAAACTGAAACAAATGGAGGAGCGCGCTCGCAAACGGCGCGAAGACGCGCCGGAAATGGGAGAGATCGTGCGGCTTCATCCCCATGAGGCGAAGGAGCTGTTTCCGCCGCTTGGCGGTGAGCATCATGCCCTATATGTGAGCGGCGCCGCCCGTGTGAACGGCCGGTCGGTGCGGGACGCCCTCACAAACGCGGCCCAAAAGCTTGGCGCCGCCTACATCCGCGGAAACGCCCAGATCCTGTTTGAAGGCTCCCGCGTCATCGGCGCGAAAGTCAATGGAGCGAAATACACGGCCGAAGCGGTCATCGTCACAGCCGGCGCATGGGCTGGCGAACTGCTCGAACCGTTGGGCGTTCGGTTTGCCGTCAGCCCGCAAAAAGGACAAATCGTTCATCTCGAATGGTTGGCAGGCGAGACCGACCGATGGCCGGTCGTCATGCCCCCGAACAATCAGTATATGCTCGCCTTCCCTGGAGGGCGAATCATCATCGGAACGACCCATGAAGATGAAGCGGGGATGGATGTCCGCGCCACCGCCGGCGGCATCCACGAAATACTGGACAAAGCGCTCGCCGTCGCGCCAGGGCTGTCGGCGTGCACCTACGTGGAAACACGGGTCGGGTTCCGCCCGCGCACGCCTGGATTTCTCCCTGTCTTCGGGGCTCTTCCCGGTTTTACCGGCCTTTACGCAGCCAACGGCCTTGGCTCTTCCGGGCTCACCGTCGGGCCATATTTAGGCGCAGAACTTGCCAAGCTTGTGCTCGGCCGCCCGACTGAACTTGATTCGTTCGACTACAACGTCGCCGAGGCCATCATCCCGCCTTCCTGACGCTGCCTCACGGTGCAACACTAGCACTCCCACCCGATGCCCAACTGCCGCGTTCAGCGGCCAGCGCCGGCTGCGGGCTTGCCCCATGCAGGCCCGCAGCCCGTTTAGCTGTTTTGTCCTTCGTATTTTTTCAACTGTTCCGTCAGCTGTTGAAACAACGCCATATCTTTTCGGTCAAGCGCCTGGTCAATTTGCATTTTCAACACCGATAGTTCATGACGTTTCAGCGCCTCATCCAACACTTGCTCGGCCGCCTTCGCCATTTTCTCATGCCGCTCGTGCCGCCTGACATTTTCAAACGCTTGGTGATCAATAAGCCGAAGGTACGAAAAATTCCTTGCCTTTCCTGGAAAATGGAGCGTCAAATAGAGCGTCTCGTTCGGATGCAGCGCCAAATCGCCCATAATCGAGGCAAGGCTCGTGCTTTTTTGACCGCGCCGATAAAAGACGAGCCCTTCCTCTTCCGCCATCGCAGTCGAAATGATCAGCCACCGCGCCTGCTTTTGCTCGGTTTCCGTAAAATGGACGTTCTCAAGCAAATGGGGGTGTTGAAGCAAGTATTGCAGCACAAATCGGGCATCGGGATGCTTCAAACGATGCTGCTGCAAAAACGTTGTTAAGAACTGCCGCTTTTCTGAATAGGACACCCATCTCGTCATAGCCTCACCCCCTTCAACTGCTTCTCCATGGAAGATAACAGCGGCCGCAGCGCAAGATCGTCTCAACAAGCCTCGATGATCCATTGCTATTCCATTCACGTCTTTGTTTTCCAGTATACTTGATTGCGCCCCGCCGTGCATCTGAAAACCACAGGGCAAGGCCCCTTTCATTCCGACACCAAGCGGCAAACGAAATAGAAAAACAGCCGCCCTTCATTTCCAGGCGGCTGCTCCTTCTAAGCAACGGGCTCTCGGCTTTCCTTTCCATTGCTAAGACCTATGGCCTACGCCAACTGCATCGCAAAGTGGCCGTTCAATCCGAGCGCTTCGGCTGTGGATGCTTGCACTTGCCGCAACAGCGCTTCGTTTTTCATCAACGACTCGCCGTAAGACGGAATCATCTCTTTCACTTTCACCCGCCATTCGTTCATCCGTTCTGGGAAGCACTTCTCCATCACTTCAAGCATGACATGAACCGCCGTCGATGCCCCTGGCGACGCGCCGAGCAACGCCGCGATCGAACCATCAGCCGCATGGACGACTTCCGTGCCAAACTGCAGCGTTCCTTTGCCGCCAGCTTCCGTGTCTTTGATCACTTGCACGCGCTGACCCGCCACGACGATGTCCCACTCGTCGCTTTTTGCCGTCGGGACGAATTCCCGCAGCTCTTGCATGCGCTGTTCTTTCGACAACAGCACTTGCTGGATTAAATAGTTGGTCAAGGACATATTTTTCACGCCCGCCGCCAAGATCGTCAAGACGTTATGCGGCTTGATCGAGGTGAACAAGTCGAGCATCGAGCCGTTTTTCAAAAACTTCGGCGAAAACCCGGCAAATGGCCCAAACAGCAGCATCTTTTGATTGTCGATAAACCGCGTGTCCAAATGCGGCACCGACATCGGCGGCGCGCCGACTTTCGCTTTGCCGTACACTTTCGCATGGTGCTGCTCGACAACCTCAGGGTTGTTGCACACCATAAACAACCCGCTCACCGGGAAGCCACCGATTCCCTTCCCTTCCGGAATGCCGGACTTTTGCAACAGATGGAGGCTGCCTCCCCCGGCCCCGATGAAGACGAACTTGGCCGCATGAAGCTCCACCGCGCCCGTGTCCAAATTCCGCACTTTCAGCTCCCATAAGCCGTCGCTTGTCCGTTTGATATCCTCGACATGATGGCGGTAGCGGATCTCCACGTTCTTCCGTTTCAAATGTTCAAACAGTTGGCGCGTCAACGCCCCGAAGTTCACGTCCGTCCCCGATTCGATGCGGGTCGCCGCGATCGGCTCGTCCACCACCCGCCCTTCCATCATGAGCGGCACCCATTCGGCCAGCTTCTTCGGATCATCTGTGAACTCCATCCCTTTAAACAGCGGATTGGCCGCCATCGTTTCGTGGCGCTTCTTCAAAAACGCCACATTGTCTTCCCCTTGCACAAAGCTCATATGCGGCAGCGGACGGACGAAATCTTTCGGGTCACGAAGAATACCGCTGTTGACTAAATAAGCCCAAAACTGCAAAGAGACGTAAAACTGCTCATTGATTTTAATCGCTTTGCCGATGTCAATCGACCCATCGGCCTTCTCAACCGTATAGTTCAACTCACACAGCGCCGCATGCCCCGTCCCGGCGTTGTTCCACTCGTTGGAGCTTTCCGCTCCCGCTTCCTCCAGCCGCTCAAACACGGCAATGTCCCACTCGGGCGCCAATTCCTTCAAGAGCGTCCCCAACGTCGCGCTCATAATGCCCGCGCCGATTAAGATGACATCCGTTTTTCCTTGTTTGTTGCCCATGTTTACCATCCCTATCCATGAATAGTTGTAAAAGACCATCGAGCGAGCGCTCGAAATGATTCCACCGATACCCCTTTTGTTTTTGAGGGCGATTTCAACATTTATTATAACACAATTGATTAATAGTATGTCACTATTATCAATTCGAACAAAATATATTACTATAATTCAATGCAACATCGTATATCCATAACATCAACACAGCCATCCCAACATCGCCCTTCATAATAATTTTACAAAATCGTTGAATATTTCGCCACCATCTCGAGAAAAAACGCAGAGATTTTTCAAGAAGGCTGATGAAAAACACATTTTATAGCAGCAAAAAAGACGGCTCCATGCTTCGATGAGCACTCTCGTTTCCCATTGTTCAATCACTTTTTCTCGGCTCGGCTGATGTTTCCAAACTGCTTTTTCGGTCAAGTCAAACATATGGGGATGCAAATCGTTCACTTCCAGTATACTCCATTCAGCAACCGGATTGTCATACTGAATGTCATTCCGTTAGTGTTGCTTGCACAGCTCCACAGGGAAAAGCGAAACTGCAACACTTCGCCAAAGGGAAACACCATTGAAAACACGGAAAGTTCATTGCTGAGGGCCTCACAGCTGAAGAGAGCAATTGGTGCAATGTTGCGGTGGCATTTCTCAAACAGGCGGCTGAAATCGAAAAAAAGCGCCCTTAGGAAATAACAATTGTACACAATCGCCTTCTCATTCCCGTCGAATGCTGTGGAGAAATTCCGCATCGATTACTTTCCTGTCATCGACAAGATCTAACAGTTCATCGTGCGGGCGAATCTCATCATTGCTGTCGGAATAATAAAGGGTGATATGCACTCCTTCTGATTGGGGCGATTTGTAACGCGGGCAAAAAATCACTGTCCCACGAATAAGGCAATTCGCGAATACAAAGCATTCCCTCCCGTCCATGGCAATGAATACAAAAGGAGCGGCGATGCCGCCCCCTCTCTTGACCTGCCATCCATCCGAACGGCAACGGTTATTCTAAATATCATTATAATTGGAAAAACGGTGCATGTAAATCCCTCAGTTGAGATGAACAGGCCATTCGCATCGAGCCAGTTGGCCCCGAGAAGCTTATGTCCCGTGCGTCAATCCATGCAAAAAGGCGGAGCGATTCGCCTTTTCTTTACCCAAAATAAAGCGATCATTACCCCCCCTGACAACAATGACCTACACTTCTTCCAGCTGAACCTGCTTGCAAATAATTTGCAGCAACGGCTCTGTATAATCAAAGGTATAGATACGAAAATGCTGAAATCCGCTTGAATCTGCTGCTGCATGTTCGAAGCGAATCATGGTAAACAAGCTGTCAAAATGGAGATCCTCCCTCGACATTCCTATGACTTCCTTCCTCATTGTGTACTCTACAGCCAAGCAATCCGTAAAATGCAACACGAATGTTCTATTTTCCTCTCTATTCTCCTGTACATCCCAATAATAGTCGATTGTGATAGACAAATCTAACGGATTGTTCCACTTGATATCCGTTATAATGCTATCTGTGAAGTCAAAATGGTCTTTGATTTCTTTATAGTTGTTGGCAATGATCATTTGACTCCCCCTCCTCTCCAGCATGAAAATGCCTCTTCTTTTCAGGAACACCGATCGTCACAACACCATCATGAAAACATTCGATTGCATACTCTCCATGTTGGCAAAGAATAAAAGTGTCTGACCCCACTGCCACCACATCATCAATAGCATGCAGAACTCTCTCTAATGTCGTCTGGATGCCAGGGTTATCAGAATAATTCCATAGCACAATCACATCGTAATGATCAATTCCCCTTTGCCGCAGCCAATCAACTACTTCCGATGCATGCTTTATGTGTTTCTTTTCCGATACCTTTTCCCAATCGATTCTCCCCCAAGGCAAGATCGGGAATCATGTGCACAAATAATCAAAATATGTTTCGGTTTCCCCGCTCGTTAACATCCTCAAGTTCTCATGGCCTATTGCATAAACACACTCTTCAAATAATGTCATGTTTGCCCCCCGCTTCAATATCGTTCGATGCCACTGTATGTACTGTATATATTTTCATGTCTTTTCCACATGCATTGAACTCAACGTGAGCGCCACTCTACATTCCTTGCCTCAATAAGAATGATATTCACCCCATCGGATTCCCAAAAAATGAAAAACGACTGCAAACGCAGTCGTATCAAGGAGTTTACGAATGTTCATCCGAACTAGTCGGATCATTGGAACGGCCCCGAGAGGATTCGAACCTCCGACGCACGGTTTAGGAAACCGACGCTCTATCCACTGAGCTACGGGGCCATATGGCTCTCCTTTTTCATTCTATCCATCTGCGCCTAAAAATTCAATAGCTGATAGACAAACAAAATAGAGAACTCCACCCCCGATCTCTCCAAAGTTCGCTTTTCGTTCCCGGCAATTCAACCGCCGACGGCTTCTTTGCACGACGATCCATCCCCACCGATCGCTCCAATCCGCATCGATCAGCCGAATCCCGCTTCGTTCCGACGCAATGGAATAGAACGTATAGGTGACGATTGACACCACTCATCCCTCATAGAAATGTCATCTTTATCACCACACACCGCCATTGCTCCCGCATTTTTACGAGGCGCCCCGTCTGCACGGCAACGCGAAGCGATGGGATTCGCCGCAGCCTTGAACCGCTGCTTCCCTGATCGCAGGCAAGACGACCTTCTCCGTCCACCGCCCTTGCAAACACACGCAACTGGATCAGCGTCCTCGACGAGCGCCATCCGCACAACGAACGGTTGGCCGTTTGCCATGATCAACATCCTTGGCGGAATCGTTCCCATCGTGGAAAGGACGGTTCCTCACGGAGGAAACCAACAATAAGGGATATCATTCGTGAACATAAGGCCGAAATCCTGCATGGAGGAAAAACAGAGAGCTGGGGAAAGCTCTCCGTTTTTCGCTTGTGTGTTCCATCCAAGCCAATACGACGAAATCCCTGCCTTGGCATAAAGGCTCAACAAACATCAACTCGCTTAATCGGGAAAACCTCGAGCAACTAGGAAATCGGCCCCAAACGGCTTTTATTCAGGCACATACATTTTCTGCAGCGGAAGCAGCGCTCTCGCATCGCTGGGCATGTTCTCGTACCAATGGACAAGCAAGTTTACTAATTCTTCTAAATCAATCAGTTTCACGGAGTTGTGCCTAGCAACCCATTTTACCATAACAGCGCGGGCGGCCACAAAAAGGGACAGACCCGAGATGGAGACGCTGTTATCAGTTGCGCCTAGCATCGATCTTGACCAACAGGCATGAGAAAATAGGAAGTCCAACGATGGCTGCCTGAGAAATCTTGAAGTTGTATAAAGCACAAGTCTCGGTAGAAATGAGCTCATTTCTCAAAGTGCCTTTCTTCACCGACGAGATTGATGTCAAAAAACTAGAACGGGTTGATGGGTGTTGGGCGGTCTACTTCCCTTGTCCTTGGTGATCTACCGTTTTTTCAGCGCCGGATGCGGCTGTTCATCGCCCTAGAACGCCCGTAGAAGTGCGCGAACGGCCACAAGTTGCCCCTTTATTGCAGCTCATTATAAGAATGGATTAACCAAAATTTTAATTTGATTTTTATTCTTTGTTAGTGCTTCAAAGCCTTCTGATACGATTTCATCTAAACTGATAATTTTGGTGACTAAGTCCAACGCTTTTATTTGACCGTTCGCAATTAGCTGAATGACGTTAGGAAAAATGTTACGGTACGCAATTATACTTGTCATTTGTCTTTCTGTCAAAATGAGATTGTTCAATGGAATATTTGCTGTATTTTCCCAAATGCTGATATTTACTACATTTCCCTCTCTTTTCGTGGATTGAATTGCTGTGTTTAACGTTGAATTTACTCCAGCAACTTCAAATGACACATCTACTCCTAACCCATCTGTATGGCGCTTGATTTCGTTCACAACATCATTTTCTAGCGGATTGATGACGATATCCGCTCCTATTTTTTTGGCAAACTCTTGACGTTCAGGCGAAACTTCTGTTGCGATAATTTTACTTGCACCCGCCGCTCTTGCTGCCTGAATCACAAGCAAACCGATGGGGCCTGTTCCAAATACAGCAACTGTATCCCCAATTTTCAACGTGCTTTGACGAACAGCATGGACAGCAACTGCAGTAGGTTCAACCAGTGCCGCTTGTTCCCAAGACATTTGCTCGGGAATTTTATGCACCATATTGACAGGAACAACACTGTATTCCCCATATCCTCCATACCCTCCAGATAGCCCTATAAACCCCAATTTTCCACAAACATTGTAATGTCCTTTTTTACAAGAGACACATTCACCACAACTGTAAATTGGTTCTACACACACGCGGTCGCCCACTTTTACATTTGTCACATCTTCACCGATTTCTACTACCTCCCCTGCATATTCATGCCCCATCACAATCGGTGCTTTATCTTTTGAAAGCGGATGTGGTTCACTTACAGGTATAAAAATCGGCCCGACCAAGTATTCGTGCAAATCAGACCCGCAAATCCCGCAGTACGCCACTTTAATTTTCACTTGCCCCTTCGCCACTTTCGGCTCTGGAATTTCCTCGACTCGAATATCTCTCGCATTATACCATCTTGCGGCTTTCATTTATATTAAAACACTCCTCGTATAATTTATTTTATTCATACAGGCGTGTTGATTATCCAATAAAATCCAAAGGGTATAGAAAAAAGAGCACCTTTCCTGTAGAATGTGAGTAGCGACACAAACAAACCCAGGAGGTGCTCTCTATGAACAAGCATACCACACTCCCGAATTTGATGCAAAAACTTGTTTCGGATGAAGAGATTCAACTGATTGCCGAAGCGGTTGGGTATCGTGATTCGTCTCGAACCTTTACGTTGCGCGAGTTGATTCACTTCTTCCTGCTGGCCGCCATGCATCAATGGAAAAGCTTTCGCCACGGAGCCGATGTGGGGCCTCTGTATGGATTGCCGCGATTCCATTATTCAACTGTATCCAAGAAAGCGAAAGAAGTTCCCTATGACATCATGAAACGCTTGTTGGCGTTGATCATTTCCAAGTGCAACCGCCAAACCCGCCGCTCGCTTCGGTTTCCCAAACCGCTTCGGGTGGTGGATTCGACGACCGTCACGGTCGGGAAAAACCGCCTGCCATGGGCGCCGTATCACGGTGAACGCGCCGGAGTGAAGCTGCACGTCGCGTATTCGCCGGAATCCTCGTTGCCGGCAGACGTGGTGGAAACGACCGGGCTGCGTCACGATGGCCCAGTGGGAGAACAGTTGACGAACCCTCAACAAGTGCTCGTGGAAGACCGGGCGTATTTCAAAATCGAACGCCTCGATCGATTTGTGGAGCAGCATCAGCTCTTTGTCATTCGGATGAAGGACAACATCGAACTTCATCAGAAAAAAAGCTTGAACCGCCTTCCGAGCGCATCTTCATCGGTTCAAGCCGACTTCACGTGCCAGTTGGGAACGAAACAATACCGCTCCACCAAGCGTCACCGGGTGGTGATCTTTCGAGATGCGAATGGCCGCGACATTCGGGTCGTGACGAACCTCTTCCATGCGTCTGCGGAAACCATTGCCGACATGTACCAACAACGTTGGACTGTTGAGATCTTTTTCCGTTGGGTGAAGCAATATCTGAATGTCCCGACCTTGTTTGGCACGACGGAAAATGCGGTATACAACCAACTGTTTGCGGCGTTCATCGCGTATGTGTTGCTGCGATGGCTGTATGATCAAACCAAAAAACAGACGAACGTCTCTCTTTCCTTCATTTCGTTCGTTCGCCGTTTTTTCTCTGGGCAGCTTCCTCTCGATTGGAAATCCGGGATGGCCGCTGCTTTGTTTGAGTATGCCCAAATTTATGGAAGGCGTATGTCTAATTTTGGATAATCAACACTCGTGTTATTCATAAGTATCATTCATTAATTCATTCTACGATTTATGATATGGATAGGCGTACCAAGAACTGCTTCAGCTGCTTCCATCGCTATTTCCCCCAATGTTGGGTGAGCATGAATCGTTACAACGATATCTTCTGCTGTCATACCTGCTTCAATTACAAGACATAACTCTGCAATCATGTCTGAGGCGTGTGGACCAACAATTTGTGCCCCAATAACGACGTTGTCTTCCTTGCGGACAACAAGCTTCATAAACCCGTCCGTTTCATCTAAAACAAGAGCTCGACCGTTAGCTGCAAAAGGGAAGATCGCTGTCATTACATCAATCCCTTTCTCTTTCGCTTGCTGTTCAAAATAACCGACAGATGCGCACTCCGGATCCGAAAAGACAACCATCGGCATAGTTAAGTAGCTGATTTGCGATTGAAAACCCGCAATCGCTTCAGCAGCTATTTTTCCTTCATAAGAGGCTTTATAAGCCAGCGGTGGCCCTTGTACGATATCACCGATCGCATAAATATTCGGCACGCTCGTACGACATTGTTTGTCTATTTCAATGAAACCGCGGTCGTTCATTTTCACACCGATTCTGTCTATACCAATTTTATCTGTATTCGGACATCGGCCTACTGTGACTAGAACGTAGTCGGCAGCAACCTTTTTTGTTTTCCCTTTTACCTCAAATGTCACTGTCACACCATCCTCACGCTCCTCAACCCCTTTGGCAAAAGCATTGGTGAAAATATCGACTCCTTTTTTCTTTAATCGCCGTTTCACAATCGCGCTCATTTGTTTTTCGAATCCCGGTAAAATTTCATCTGCGCTTTCTACAATGATTACTTTCGTTCCGAAGTTCGCATATGCCGTCCCTAATTCCGTACCAATATAACCGCCACCGATCACCACAAGCGATTTCGGGATTTCCGGCAAGTTCAAAGCGCCAGTGGAATCAATAACACGCTTCGAAAATGGAAAATTAGGCAGTTCAACTGGCCTCGAGCCTGTCGCAATAATCGCGTTTTGAAATTCATATGTTTGTACATGGTTTTCTGCCATAATACGCACCGTGTTCGCATCCACAAAATATGCTTCGCCATAGACAATTTCGACGTTATTCCCTTTCAACAGTCCCTCAACACCATCGGTCAATTTTTTTACAATGCTGGTTTTCCATTCTTGGACTTTTGAAAAGTCAACCGTGACATTTTCCGCTTTAACCCCCGTTTTTTCAGAATGTTTTGCCATCACATAACGATGACTTGCCGAAATAAGGGCCTTGGATGGAATACATCCTACGTTTAAGCATGCTCCACCAAGTTTTCCCTTTTCTACAATTGTTACTTTTTGACCTAATTGCGCGGCTCGGATGGCTGCTACATATCCCCCCGGACCTGCTCCAACAATAAGTGTTTCCGTTGCGATTGCAAAATCACTAGTTATCATTTCGCTACTCTCCCATCTCCTATTTCCTCATCCAACGGCTTCATTCTCAACACCATATCTCATGCCATGCCGCCCAAAATTATGAATAAAATAATTGATATGGATTCTCCAAATAATGCTTCACCATACCAAGGAACTGACTTGCAGGCGCTCCGTCGATCACTTGATGGTCAAATGTCAAGCTTAACGGTAATTTTTTTCTCTTTTCAACAATGTCTCCTACCAAAACAGGAACATCTTCGGCAGTCCCTACCCCAAGAATCCCTACTTCCGGAGGGTTCAGTACTGGTGTGAAAAACTCTACACCGTAAGCTCCTAAACTTGTAATCGTGAACGTCGAACCTGTCATTTCTTCACTGCTTAATGCCCCCTCCCTTGCCCTGGTACTTAATTCCTTAATTTTTTGCGAAATTTCTTTTAAAGAAAGCTTCTCCGCATAGCGGATGACTGGAACAACGAGGCCGTTTTCCACTGCAACGGCAATTCCTAAATGAACAGAATCATACGTATAAATACGTCCGTCTTGATAAAGACTGTTCATTTGCTTATGTGTTCGCAGTGATAAAATCACTGCGCGAGCAATAAAATCAGTAATCGTGAATTTGATCGTTGACTCATCGCGCAATTCATTTTTAATATTTTCATTCACTTCCATTAATTTTGTAATATCTGCTTTCATATGAATGGTCAGCTGAGCTGTCTGATGAAGGCTTGCAAACATTCTTGTTGCAATGACTTTCCGCATACCTGTTATCGGTTTTACCGTAACGTCTTTTTGTTCTATTGCCATCTCACTTATTTGTCCCGACATTTTTTTCTTAAGGTTTATACTTTCTGATGTGTTGATGGCTTCCTTATTTATTTGTGTAAACCTTTGCTCCTCGCTTTCTAGTTGTGAAGACGCCTGTCTAGTTTGAATAGCCTTTTCTACATCTGCTCTCGTAATTCTCCCTTTTGGTCCTGAACCTGAAACACGACGCAAATCTATTCCCGCTTCATGTGCTAATTTTCGAGCAGCAGGAGAAACCCGTAACATAGTTTCGGATATTGCCTCGATTTCCTCTTTCATACTGATTGCTACCGATTCATGGTCAGCTTCCTTCAAAACTTCACCTTCTTGTCCGATGTAACCAATCACTTTCCCTACTTCCGCTGTTTCATCTTGTTGAACAATAATTTCTAATAATACTCCGTCTTGCGGCGCTTCGATATCCTTTTCGATTTTGTCAGAACTAATGACGACGATCGATTCTCCCTTTTTCACTGGATCTCCCTTTTTCTTCAGCCACTCTACCACCGTTCCCTCTTCCATGCTCATTCCTAGCTTTGGCATAATAATCTCAACGGCCACGTTTTCTCTCCCCCTTTTTCAAATAAATGCAATGCAAAGAACGCGTGTTGCCGCGTACAACCAAGGCAACACGCTCTATCATTTATACTGGCACAATCGTTTCGTCTCCTATAATTTCCGCCGCAGCACGCAGTACCTTCTCCGGCGTCGGCAAGTAAAGATCCTCTAATGCCGGTGAAAATGGCACAGGGCAATGCGGAGCAGTAATCCTTTTAATAGGCGCGTCCAAATAGTCAAACCCTTTGTCTGCTACAAGAGCCGAAATATCAGCAGCGACACTGCAGCGAGGATTCGCCTCGTCAACAACAATGAGCCGTCCTGTCTTCGCTACAGACGACAGAATCGTGTTCTCATCAAGCGGGGACAATGTCCGTGGATCAATTACTTCTGCTTCAACGCCTCTTTCCTGCAATATCGCTGCCGCCTTCAAGGCGGTATGCACTTGCTTGCCGATAGCGACAATCGTTAAATCATCGCCTTGTCTTTTAATATCCGCTATTCCGAATGGGATCGTATAAAACCCTTCTTCCACTTCTCCTTTCATGTTATAGAGCGTTTTATCTTCAAAAAAGATGACAGGATCATCATCAAAAATCGAAGCAAGCAAAAGACCCTTAGCGTCGGCAGGAGTGGAAGGAACGACAACTTTCAACCCTGGAATGTGGGTAAAAAGGGCGTACAAACTTTGCGAGTGCTGCGCCGCCGCCCGAAATCCAGCGCCATGCATCGTCCGAATCGTTAATGGCACTTTCGCTTTTCCGCCGAACATATAGCGAAGTTTGGCCGCTTGGTTCATTACTTCATCTAAGCAACTGCCGATAAAATCGTTAAACATCAACTCCGCAATCGGTCTTAAACCCGTTGCCGCCGCAGTAACCGCCGCTCCAATGTACCCGGCCTCGGCAATCGGCGTATCTAATACGCGTTCCCTGCCGAATTCCTGCACGAGCCCTTTCGTGACTCCCATGACCCCTCCCCAAGCTTCGTCGTCTTGTAAATGATCGACTGTTGCGCCTCCCGCAACATCTTCGCCCAACAAAATGACATGTTCATCTTTTCGCATGGCTAGTCTCATCGCTTCGTTCAGCGCCGCTGAGAAAGAAATCGTTCTCGCCATTCTGTTTCCCTCCTAAACCGTTTCTGTTTTAATAAGAAACATAGACATCTCGCAACAAATCTTCTTCCGTCGGAAACGGGCTGTTTTCGGCAAACTCCACTGCTTTTTCAATCGCTTTGGCGACGCTTTGTTCGATCTCTGCGAGCTCTTGTTCAGAACATAACTGATTGACAAGGAGATACTCGCGAAACTTCACAATGGCATCCAACTCTTGCAAATGTTTTTGCTTCTCTTCCAATGACTTATATGTTTGTGCATCTCCCTCAAAATGCCCATAGTTTCGATATGTTTTGCATTCGATCAAGGTCGGCCCCTCGCCGTTGCGAGCTCGTTCAATGGCTCTTTTTGCCGCCTCGTATACAGCGATGACATCCTTGCCATCGACAACTTCCCCCGGAATGTTGTATGCCGCAGCACGGTCGGCAATGTTTCGGCAACTGGATGCATATTCAAACGGAGTCGACTCCGCATATCCATTGTTCTCGGCTACAAAGATGACCGGCAATTTCCAAATGGCCGCCAAATTAATTCCTTCATGGAAGGTGCCATGGTTGTTTGCCCCGTCTCCAAAGAAGCAAACGGCGACAGATCCTGTTTTCTTTAGTTTTGCCGTCAGTCCAGCTCCGACAGCGAGAGGAAATCCTCCGCCAACGATGCCATTCGCGCCAAGCATCCCCTTGGAAACGTCAGCGATATGCATCGATCCCCCTTTTCCTTTGCACAACCCCGTCGCTTTCCCATAAATTTCAGCCATCATTCCGTTGACATCACATTCTTTAGCGATGCAATGTCCGTGTCCGCGATGGGTGCTCGTAATGTAGTCCTTTTCCGTCAAATGGGCGCAAACCCCTACCGCCACGGCCTCCTCCCCCGCATATAAATGAACGAAACCAGGCAGCACTCCCCTGCTGAAAATTTCATGCACCTTGTCCTCAAATTGGCGAATTTCCTGCATTTTCTGATACATCCATTTAGCCTTTTCTTTCGTAAGAACGATGGATTGTGATCGAGCAACAGCCATACAGAAACCTCCCTTTGTTTTAAGTAGTTTCGTTATTTATCTAAAGCAAACTCCATGCCAACAAAAAAGCGCTTACACCCCCCTTGTTGTAAGCGCTTTCTTAAATGCTTCATATCCCTCTTTTTTACCCCTTTGCATCAATCTGTGTCATTTTGTTTTATTTCAAATCAATTTGTACTTTTTCAGCTTGCGATAGCACGTGCTGCGAGAAATGCCTAATAGCTCCGCCATCTTGCTAATATTTCCTTTCGTCTCTTCAAGCATGTTCATCATTTGTTCTTTTTCCACCTGCTCCCGATAGGTAAGCTCGCCTCTTCCCTTCTCGTCGTTCTTCAACGCTACAAGCATTGACTTTATTCCAGAAATCGGGGGGACTGCCTCTCCATACTCAATTCTCATTCGTTCCAACACATTAAATAATTCCCTGATGTTCCCAGGCCAATAATAGTCCATCAATAAGTTCATCACTGAATTAGGCAAACAAACATTCCAACCGTTTTTTCGGCAATAGTAGTCAACAAAAAACGGGATATCCTCTTTCCGCTCCCTTAACGCTGGGAGCTTGATCGGATATACATGCAAACGATAAAACAGATCTTCTCGCAACTTCCCTTCCTTTACCAACTCATACAAATCGCGGTGTGTGGCTGTGATGACCCGAACATCAACAGAAATCGGTTTGGTTCCGCCAATTGGCACGACTTCTCTTTCTTGCAACACTCTTAACAAAGCTACTTGCATTTCTAGTGGAATTTCACCGATCTCGTCTAGGAAAAGCGTTCCACCGTGAGCTTGGACAAATTTTCCCATATACCCTGTCCGCTTTGCGCCAGTAAACGCCCCTTCCACATACCCAAACAATTCGCTCCCGATGAGCTCTTTCGGAACCGCTCCGCAATTGACGGCGACAAATGGGCCATCCTTCCGCAGGCTGTTTTGATGAATCGCCCGAGCAATCAACTCTTTTCCTGTCCCTGTTTCCCCTGAGAGATAAACCGTTGCATCCGTTTTCGCAACTTTAGAACAACTTCTTAACACAGCAGCAAAAGACGGACTTGTTCCAATCACCCCGTCAAAGCGGAATGATGGCAGGGAGCAAAAAAAAGCCTCCTCGTCTTGTGCTTTTTGCAAAGTTACTTTATAGCCGATAAGATGACCGTAAACTGAAGAAAAAATGGGAACTTTGGAGAAGACTTTCCACGTTCGTTGGCAAAATTGTTGCAACGGCTGGTCGATGATGCTGGAACAGAATGAACGCAAGCGATGATTGGCCCACACAATGTTCTCTTGATCATCACATACAACTGAGTAAGAAGCCGAATCTTCCATTTGAAAACCGTGGCGGAAAAGTTCCAATAGATTTTCTTTCTGTTGGATTCGCAGTTGCTGCTCAATGGTGTAGGAGGCGGCGACAATCGTGGCAAGTACATAGTCTTGAGCGTCGGACAAACCGTGATAGATTGGGTAGGACATATCAATGATACCAAGAAACTCTTTGTTTTCATCGTAAATCGGAGCCGCGGAACAAACCCATTGTTGGGAAGCAACTGCATAGTGATCGAGTCCGACAACCGCAATCGGTTCTCTCGTCCTTAAGGCTGTACCAATGGCATTCGTCCCGACTTCCTCCTCCGTCCATTTGACTCCCTCTAAAAAATTGATTTCTTTCGCCTTTTTCATCGCCTGTTGATGTCCTTTAGCCCACAACACATACCCTTCTTGATCGATAAGGAGAAAAATCGCAGGAATTTCTTGAAATAATTGTTGCAACTTCTCCAAAATCGGAACAGCACAACGGAGCAACCTTTGATTTTTTTCCCTTCTTTCCAGCAATAAACGGCCAGTCAAAAACATTTTCCCTTTCCCATCATAAGGATCCACGTTTTTCTGGCGGCAAAGATACCACGACTCTTCAATTCTTTTGCTTATTCTCGCTTGATCTAACGTTCCCTCTTGGACAAACCGGCGCCAAATTTCCCGCTTCGATGGATCCATCACATTCATCGTCATCCCCCCGGCATATCGTTAGGTATTGTCAAAAGTTCATCCTCCATACTCACGCTTTCTCCTTGAATTTCAACGGTCGGAAGAAAAAAGCTGGCCACCCCTCGTTATTTTCGGCCATCATGAAGCAACGACACCAAACA
Organism: Geobacillus zalihae; assembly: GCF_030414215.1. Lineage (NCBI taxonomy): Bacteria > Bacillati > Bacillota > Bacilli > Caryophanales > Anoxybacillaceae > Geobacillus > Geobacillus zalihae. Next base: position 1,334,969 of record NZ_CP129217.1, on the reverse strand, counting down.
GCCAAAACAAAGGAGTGACAAGCTTTGTTACCTCAATTATTAGCCTATTTGCTCGAAATCATCAAGACCCAATATCAAATCATTGTGTATTTGATGGGTGTGATATTGGGAAAATCCTTGAATCTCGAGGACTTGGACGAACCCATCCAAAAACCGTACCGGAAACTCCAGGTCGATGACCTTCCGATCATCGGTGTGCCGGCAATCCTTGATTACCGGAAGCTGTTGGCAGACTACGAGTCGCAGCACGTCCGTCCTTCGCGGCCCATAGAGCGCCGCGCCAATGCGAAACACCGTGCTCCGGATTCGTTGACCTGCCCTCGCTACTAGGTGCCCTACTCCTACACCTGTACGCCAACAATGGCGGACTTCATAGATTTGTGTCGTTTTCTTTTTCAAACAATGCCGGCACGAAATCCGCTTTGCAATCGTTGCCCTGGTGATCATCCCCTCTTTCGTTCCTACAACAAAAATCTCATTCAATTCGATTGTACCAATCGTTGCAAAAAAATGTTGAACATTGTCAAATTATCCATAAATTGGTTCGTCACCAAAAGATGTACTTGACTTTTAAAGACAAACATGATAGCAATGTTGTTCAAAGAGATGTGTGGTATAAAAAGGAAAAATGCTGTTTTGGTTTTTCTTTATCATGATCGTCTTTCTTTTTCAAGTACATTTTGTGGTGAAGAGCCATTTTTTGTATCCTCTATTTTCCCTATGCATACCTATCTTAAAATCTCAAGTACAACTTGTGGTGAAGAGCCCATAAATTAGTTAATTACCAAAAGATGTACTTGACTTTTAAACCTGAATTCGTGACGGATGGAAGTCAACTTTGATTTCGGTGTTAGTTATATTGAATGATCCATCAATCCCTTTTTGTGATGATTTCCTGCACTATTTTCATGTCCCGAATCCGTGACAGAAGTGTATTAAAAATGTTGGAAAACCCAATCATGCCAAAGTATCAACTCTATTCCGAATGTTCACCTATCAGGTGAAGAACCCCGAGTGCAATATTTGTTGATTGATCAAGTTTTCTTGGCAGTTTGAACGCGTCTTTATCACGGATTCAGGTATTTTATATCGTGCAAAATGATCTCCAGTGCATCAATCCATGCACAAAGGCGGAGCGATCCGCCTTCCTTTAAACAATTCCCTCTTGAACCTCCAGTTGCGTTAGGGTGTATGATAAGGGAGAGACTAGCAAAAGAAAGAAGGAGGACAACTGTCATGGAGACGTATTCGATCGGCGAAATCGCCAAAAAGACAGGTGTATCCATCCGGACATTGCGGTATTATGATGAAATTGGACTGCTGCAGCCAACGAAAGATCCGTCATCAGGACATCGAATCTATACGGAAGAGGACATTCTTCAATTGCACAAAATTATGAGTTTGAAGTTTATTGGGCTTAGCTTGGAAGAGATTCGACAATATATTCACCAACCAACATACGACCTTACCTTAAAAGAAACGTTGATGCTGGAAAAAAACATGCTAGAACAGAAACGAAGACAGTTAGAAAGATCCATTCAAGCCATTGAATATGCCATCACCCTTTTAGAGGAAGAAGGAGAAATTGACAGCCTTCTCTTGATGAGCTTAATCCGCAGCATTCAAACAGAAGATGATCAAAAACGATTGATGACACATTACCTAGACCAAGAAACGGTTGATGCCATCTTCCATAATGAAGAACTCAAGCAAAAAGAGAACGAAATGATCAAATCCTATGCCCAATTCGTCAAACAAGTTCACGAACTGTACGGACTCCCCGCCGACCACCCTGACGTACAGCACATGATTGAAACGTTCCTGCGCTCTACTTTTGGTCTTTTGAGCTTGGAGACCGTTGAAAAGATTACCGAGCTACTTAACCAGAACCAATGGGATTCTTTTGAGTGGAAAGAAGAATGGGATGTTCTTAGTCCCCTCCCCTTTTCCAAAGAAGAGACGCAGTGGCTTGAACAAGCGATGGATGACTACATGCAACGTCTTGAGCACATGGGTATAGATATGAAGGAATCAAAGGAAGGAGAGAACAGTGGATATGAAAAATAGGATCGAAACGAAACAAGGCAGTCCAAAACCATTTTGGTATTTGCTCAAACAAGGAAAATTGAACAAATCGCTCATTGCTTTCGCCCTCATTCTTGGATTGATTGAAAGCGGGGCTGGGTTGATCATCCCCCTGTTTGCGAAAGACTTTATTGATCTCTTAGCCCATGGCGGAATGAAGTGGCAACAAATTTTTTGGCTCTTATCTGCTTTTCTCATTCAAACGGCGGCAGGCGGCATCTCGTTTTATCTCATGTCGTATGCCGGAGAAGCTCTAGTAGCCCAGATTCGAAGTCGATTATGGAACCACATCCTTCATTTGCCTGTTTCCTTTTTTGACCGCTATGAATCGGGGGAAACGATGAGCCGCATTACTCAAGATACAGCAGTCATCAAATTGCTTATTTCCAACCATCTCGTCACATTTTTTAGTGGCATCGTCTCTGTGATCGGTTCCATCATTTTACTGATTATGATTGATTGGCGAATTACTCTCTTTATCTTTTTGGCCGTTCCCGCTGCTATGCTCATCATCATGCCGTTGGGAAGAAAGATGCATCAAATTTCTTTGCGCACGCAAGATGAACTGGCCAAGTTTTCGGGACATCTTGGCCGGATCTTGCAAGATATCCGTCTCGTGAAATCTTATAACGGTCAACACATGGAAGCAGAAAAAGGAGATCAAGAGATCAAAAATTTAATGACCTTCGGTTTGAAAGAAGCGAAAGTCTATGCCGTCATCTCACCGATGATTGCCACCGTCATGATGCTCGTTGTCGTGATCATTGTCGGTTATGGCGGCGCCCAGGTTGCATCTGGGCATTTGACGGCGGGAGAGCTTGCGGCCATCATCATTTATATTTTTCAAATTGTCATGCCTTTCACTGCTACAGCTTCCTTTTTCACCACCTTTCAAAAAGCATTGGGGGCTACAGAGCGGATTAATGAAATCTTTCAAGAGCAACGGGAACTGCTGGGCTCACAAAAAGAACCCGACTTCAATCAAACATTGCAGTTCAAACATGTTTCCTTTTCTTATCATCAAGATAAACCGGTGCTAAAAGGCATTCATTTTACCATTGAGCCAGGCAAAATTTACGCTTTTGTTGGCCCCAGCGGCGGCGGAAAAACCACCATTTTTTCACTGATTGAACGCTTTTATCTGCCAGACGAGGGACAAATCTTGTTAGGAAACATACCTATCCATGAAATCGATTTACAAAAATGGCGACAAGCGATTGGCTACGTTTCTCAAGATATTCCCATTTTGTCAAGCACCATTCGAGAAAATATTTGTTATGGATTCGAAAGCATGCCTGAGCATGAAGAAATCGAACAGGCCGCTCGGCTGGCCAACGCTCACGAATTTATTCAAAAATTGCCGAATGGCTATGAAACAGAAGTCGGCGAACGAGGGATCAAGCTTTCAGGAGGGCAGAGACAACGTATTGCGATTGCTCGAGCCATCTTAAAAAACCCAAAACTCCTGCTATTAGATGAAGCCACTTCTAACTTGGACAGCGACTCAGAAAGCCTAGTGCAAGAAGCGCTGAAAAACGTGATGAAAGGTCGAACGACGTTGATTATTGCCCATCGGCTTTCTACCGTCACCGATGCAGACACGATCTTCGTTGTCGAAGACGGGCGCATTACTGGACAGGGAAACCATGAATTATTGCTGGCTACCCATCGTTTATATCAAAAGCTGGTCACCCATCAGTTTTCCCAAGGCAAAAGGTAATTAGGCAGCCATATACTCACCGACTTTCCAACTCACATTTCGCACCTTAACAAGAGGAAGAACAAAGGACTTTGTGAGCCACTGAACGCCAGCACCAGCAGGAGGCTGGCATTGAGAGTCCACCGCACCCAGCCGGTCAATCAATGGTGGAAGACCAAGATCTTACGAATGCGGATGTCCATAGGTGCAACCCTCTTTGCTCCCCTTGCGTGTCAAGGATTCATTCTGTGAAGCAACCATTCTTCCAAAAACAGGAGCTGAAACAATGAATCAGCTCCCCACTATAGGCAACACGTTCAATTTGATTGTGTCAATTTTTGTAAAACATTGCCATCGAACTTTGTCGACCGATCAAAAATACAAAAAGAGCGGTGCGATGCCGCTCTCTTTTCTACACCGATGGCGAAGCGATGAAAACTCGCAACGCTTCCGCTTTGAAGCTCATTTTTTATCAACCACTATTTCTCTAAAAGGCTGGTGGAAAACAGTTGTTTCCCCTGATCGATGAGTGAATGCGTGAAAAGAAGGACTGATGCTACAAAGTTTTTCTATTTGAAAAACGATGTTGTGGAGCTATATGCTTCATTAAATCACCGGCCTCCTAAGTGTGCCATGCACTAGCGCCTTGTTGCTGTACGGGAGTGTGCTCTTGAATGTCTCCACCATTTTGCACTCAACCGGGTCGATTCATAATGTGATGCTAAGACAAAGCAGAAGCCCGCTTGGCTTCTGTTTTGTCCCCACCTTCAACGGCTTAAGGCTCGTAACATAAACCGCTCGACATCATTCTCCGGTCCGATGAATTCCACGTCTGTTCCGATGGCTTGGAAGTGTTTGCGGGCGAAGGCAATTTTCGCTGCTTCACCGGGACGCAGTTCGTCCTCCCATTCCTGTCCTTTCGTCTCGAGGACGAAGTACAGTTTTTCCTCTCCATCCTTTTCGATGACAAGCGCCCAGTCGGGATTGTAGGAGCCGATCGGTGTGTCAATTTTAAACCAACTCGGCAGTTTGACGTACACTTTTACGTTCTCATCGTGTTCAAAACGTTTGGCGAACCGCTCTTCCACATCGGAATCGTAAAGGATATGGTCAAACGGCGATTTTTCGCTCGGGATGGCGTTGTCGTTCAAATAGGCGAGCAGCTCTTCGTTTTGGAACAGTTCGACCGCGTAATACGCATCATCACCAATTTTGTAATATTTCACGCCATCTTTCAGCAACAGCCTCATTTGGCGCTGGATGATGTTTGCCACTTCTTCAATAAACTTCTGCGGATTGTTTTTGAAATCATCGAGCCGTTTGCAGCCGGTCAAAATGCGCACGATCGTCTTCCGCGTTAAATTCGTCCGGTTTTGCAGCTCCGTGATGACATCCGGAAGCGTATGGTGCAAGCTCACGTAATCCTCCACTTTTTCGCTGACCACCTGAGCCTGTACGCCTGTCACATGGTCGATCTCAACCCGTCCTTTCCGGCTGACAATGCGGATTTTTTCAATGGGCTTCATTTCCTGAATGGCGGCGATGCACAAGTCAATGAGCTGTTCGCTGTCAAAATCGACCGAATAGACGGTTTTGTATTTGATTTTGTCCCACAATTGCCGAAACTCTTCTTGATTGAGAACCGCCATATTGACATTGACTTTTTTCTTTTTCGTCCCATCTTTGATCGGCAACGCTTGCAAGTGCCGTTTGATCTCTTTCACGATGGACGACCGCCACGGCTGGAATTCGTCGCCTAAACGGAGGTCGTAGTCTTCAATGGCCTGCTTGAGCTTTTCCGTTGCTTTGCCCTGTTTGTCAATATAGCCGTTTTGTTTTAATTCCTCATACAGCTTCAATGATAAATCATAACCCATTTGCACCGGCTCGTCCGTCGCCTCGTCCAAATAGATGAGTTTCGCAAAGACATGCTTTTCAATTTTGCCGAACCGAATGCCCGTATCCTCTTCAATCTCTTTTTGCAACGTAGCGACGAATTCTTCATACGACTCATTCGCCATCACCGTTAATATGTTGACATGATCGTCATGCACCCGCTCTCCGTTTTGATCGACAGCCAACCGCAATCCGCGCCCGATTTCCTGGCGCCTCGATACGTACGTGCCGGAGGAGTCTTTCAACGTGCAAATTTGGAAGACGTTCGGGTTGTCCCATCCTTCACGGAGCGCGGAATGGGAGAAAATGAAGCGGAGCGGCTCATCGAGGCTGAGCAGCCGTTCTTTGTCTCTCATAATAAGGTTGTATACATCCGTATCCGCCTCTGTATTTCCTTTTGTATCTTTCAACCGTCCTCTTTTATCTTGGGCAAAATATCCGTTATGCACCTTCTCGATATCTTGGTCAATGCCCGGATCTTCCCAGAGGGGACGGTATTTCGGCTTTTGCATTAAGTTCCGATACTCTTCCTCAAACATGATCGCATATTTTCCTTTTACCGGCTGGCCTTCTTGATCATAGTCGCGGTAATGGGCAACTTTGTCGATAAAGAACAAGCTGAGCACTTTAATCCCGCGCGGGCGAAGCCACAATTCTTTATTTAAATGCTCTTCAATCGTTTTGCGGATTTGATACCGCTTGATGGCATCGTCATCGACATCCCCAATCGCCTCGCCCACCCTGAGTCGATAGCCGTTGATTTCAACCGCTTCATTTCCTTCCGTCCAATCGATTTGCTCGACGATATAGCCGCGGTACAGTTCGCGCTCCCCCGAAACGTCATACAAGTCATCGCCGTATTTGACCGTTTTCGTCGTTCGCTTCACCTTTCCGCGCGATTCGACATCGAGCTCAAGTTTCGCTTTCCGCTCTTTCACCTCGACAAGTTTGATGTACGGCACATTGAACGACGGCTCAGAGCGGACAGACATGACCTCAATTTTTTTCACAAGCTTTTGATTGTACGCATCGACCGCATCGAGGCGATATATCATATTGTATTTATCCACATGCGTCGCCGAGTAGCGCAGCGTACAAAGCGGGTTCAGCGACGCAATCGCTTCCCTCGACTTCGGCGTCGTATCGACGCTTTGCGGTTCGTCGATGATGACAATCGGATTCGTCTGTTGGATAAATTCAATCGGGCGGTATCCGTTTAGACGGTCGTTCGGCCGATGAATGACGTTCGCTTTATCTTCTTTTTCTGGATCTTCAAAGCTTTTGCGGAACGCATCGATATTGATGATCATGATTTGAATCGTTGTCGCCGTCGCAAAATTGCGGACTTGATCAAGCTTCTGCGAGTCGTAAATAAAGTACTCAACCGGCGTGCGGTCGTACAGTTCTTCAAAATGGTCGCGGGTGATTTGCAGTGTTTTATACACCCCTTCACGAATTGCCACTGACGGGACGACGATAACAAATTTTGTAAACCCATAATGTTTATGGAGCTCATAAATCGTCCGCAAATATACGTACGTCTTTCCTGTTCCGGTCTCCATTTCAATCGTAAAATGCATGCCATCGAGCCGTTCGCTGCGTGGCAGTCCGTTTCTCACCTGGATGTCTTGGACGTTTTTTAAAATTTCCTCAGGCGTCAGGTCAAGCCGATTCCCGACGCCTAAGTCCGTTTGAAGCATTCCCGCATCAGGGCCGTACGAAACGGTGAAGTTCGACTGACTCAGTTCCTGTCCTTTGAAAATATGCACCACCGACTCAATCGCGCGCCGTTGGTAGTCCAAATCCGCGTGAAACTTCAGCTTCATCGGTTATACACTCCTCACATCCGTGATGCCGTGCTTTTTCAATGTTTGCAAGGCATTCGTTTTCACCGCGTCGCTCATAAAGCCGGATTCTTTCAAAATAACTTTCGGCGGCATATGCTCAGAACGGTGTTTCAACATCTCCTGAACAAGGTCAAGATCGATTTCGTCTTCCAAGCAAATAAGTACGGAACCATAGGCAACGTTGTAAATCGTTTTGCCCCGGCAGTCGATTTCCTCAATCGGCACCGTCAACGGCAACCCGATTTTCAACAAAATCTCATACAATAAATCTTCTTTCGTCCGATCTTCCTTAATATTGTTTTGCAAATCGAAAAGCGTTTGTTCGAGGTTGTCAAAGTCCGGATCCCATTCTTTGATATTGGAGGAATCGAGCTTAAACACTTTAAAGCCGATATCCAAATCCGTCTTCCCGGTTTCTCGAATAATCTTCTCCCCCGCCCGACGGATGCGTTCCTTGCCGATTTCGGATAAAACAGGAGGTTTACCAATAAATTTTAAGTATTCAAAAGTTTTCTTTTGCTGGTCATCGCTCGGATCTAGAAATTCATCTAACTGAACCATAATAAATTTTCTACTACCATTGTCTTGTGCATTTAAACTCATCACGGCTTCTGCAGTAGCAGCGGATCCAGCAAAAAAGTCTAAGACTATCATGTCCTTATCATAATAACCTAATGTATTAATCAAATATTTCACTAAACTTACTGGTTTGGGGTAACTAACCACTCCTTCTTCTCCAAAAAGCGTAAGACATTCTTCATAAGCATCTTCATTTGTCCCAATATCTAGCTTGTTATCTAATAAAGTTGGTGGTCTTTTGACTTTACTTTCTTGATCAAATTTTAGTACATTAAAACCAAATTTACTCGATAGTGATACTGAAGTTCCTAACCTTAGCTCTTCATCTAGTTTATTTTGCGTCCACACAAACGGCCCATCGACTGTAATTTTGGATATAACCAAACCATTTTTAACTATAAAAGGTTCCAAAAAATTCACGGAAGTGCTACCCTCTCCGTATATTCCAGCTTCATAAGTTCCATCTTGCAATGTAGTTTGTACTGAATTAGCAGGAAAAACTAGCACCTTATGACTATTTGTCCTCTTCACTAATGGTTGCCATTTGTCAGAATATGCATTTTCTCCAAACAATTCAATGTTTATATCTTTCTTTTTATAAGCAATTACATATTCAGTTACGTTACGGATAGTTTGGGACAAATGACTACCTTTCTTCTTTTTCACCCAAGTAAATTGGGCAATGAAATTATTTTCTCCAAATATCTCATCACAAATTTTCCTCAAATTCGCAACTTCATGATCATCAATACTTATAAATATAACCCCATCCTCCCTCAATAAATTCCTCGCCAACTTCAACCGCGGGTACATCATATTCAACCAATCGGTGTGGTAGCGCCCGTTTGTCTCTGTATTCGCTTTGGTCATTTGCTGCGTGATTTCTTTGTAATTTCGGATATTGTCGCGAAAGTCGTCTTTGTACACAAAGTCTTTCCCCGTATTGTACGGCGGGTCGATGTAAATCATTTTGATTTTGCCGAAATACGATTTTTGCAATAGTTTCAGTACTTCCAAGTTGTCGCCTTCGATATACAAGTTTTCCGTTGTCTCCCAGTTTTTGCTTGATGCTTTGTCCGGCCGCAAGGTGCCAGTGGACGGCGTTTGGGCGAGTTTCATCGCTTGTGTTTTGCCGTGCCAGGTGAATTCGTACTTTTCGTTGCGCGTTTCGATCTCTTCGCCGAGAACAAGCTTCAATTTGTCAAAATCGATTTTCCCCTCCGTGACAACTTCTGGGAATAGTTGCTTTAACGCTTCAATGTTTGTTTTGACAAGGTCGAGCGATTTTCCATCCAGTTTCTCCATCGTGCTGCTCCTTTCCGCGCAATTGTTGCTTCCATTGTTCGATTTGCTTCGTTAGCTGTTGAATTTTCATATGGTATTCTACTTTTCGATTAAACTGTGTTTCTTTTTTGATTTCGTTTTTCCATTTTGCGATTTCGACTTCCGCCTGTTCGATTTGCGCGACGAGCTGTTTGGATTGTTCATCAGCGGCGATGTAAAAGGCGCCGATCGCTTTGGCGTGCTGGAACGCCTGCACCGCCAGATGGATGTCTTGATAAAACCGAAAAAAGTTGGCGAACGACAGCTTCGTCATATGGACGGCGCGAAGAAACTGCTTGACCGTCTCGTCAGCATGATCGAGTGAAAACCACGGCGTATACGCCCATTCTTCGGCCACGGTTTTGGTTCGGTCGTTTTTGTTCAGCCGCTTTCGGCATGTTCCAATTCGAACGTTTCCTTCTTTTTCAAACACGATAACGGTCGGATTGGGCACTGTTTTTTGGATGATTTCCCCGATCACGGAAACGTGCGCATCCTTTGATTCCGTGCGCAGCCGAACGGTGATAAACATGACCCCTTCGTAATGGTAGTCGTCGTTGACGAACGGCTGAATGTTGATGACCCTTGAGGTCAACAAGTATGTCAACTCGATCCGCTCGATGTCTTTCGTCATATAGTCCTTTTCTTTTTTCGTCAAATCCGCATAGTCGTAAAACATTTTTTTGTCAAGCTTTTTATGCAACGGGCGGACGCGCTCGTCCAGTCCTATTGTAGCATAAAATGCGGATGCGGCCATGATCCTCACCCTTTAATGATCAAATACGAAACGATCTCAAAATCTTGCAAGCTCGTGTTGGCGTTCGTCACGAAGGCGTCCAAGTTCCCTAGGCTGAAGATGTTGAGCATCAATTGCTGATCCATCTTGCCGACGATCTCTTCCACCGCTTTTTCCAGCAGGGCCTTGTATCGCCCCATGTCTTTTCCGTTTTTCGTCTCTTGGTAAAACGCCTTGTACAAGCCCCATTCGACGTCTTTTTTGCCGTTGCAAAGCGAGCGATACAGGTCCAACATTTTCTTGACATGCCCAGGATGGTACAACACCGTGCCGTCTTTGCGGACATACACCAAATAATAGGGATGAAGCGCGTTTTGTTCATGCGCAGATGCCATCGGCGCCGTTTGTTTTAGGCAGAAAATGACGCCTGGCTGAATTTCGTCTTTCAGTTTTTCATTTTGATTAGCGGTAATGCTGAACAGTCCAAACGGCGCCCGCTCGAGCTCTTCTTTATGTTCCTTCATGAAATTCAACAAATCCATCCGGAAGTCGTCTAAATAAATATCCCGCTTATAAATTCACGATACCGAGCCGCCGTACACCACCAAATACATATCCATCCCTTTTCTGCGCGCAGAAAAATCTTTTTGCTCCCATACAAACCACATACATAAAAACAGCCAACTCTCCATAATAGGGAGCTGGCTGCTCTTTTTCCTCTCAACGAGGTCAGCTTAAAAAAATCTTGAAAAGAATTTTTTGTGTGATTAAAGAGAGATGCTTCAATCCTCTAAACAAGACCTGCTTTAAAAAAGGTTTATGAACCGTTTCATTCACATCAAAGCGGAAGCGTTTCAATCCTCTGAACGAGGCCAGCTTTTAAAAAGAGCACCTTCATTTTACCATGATTCTCTAGGGCGGCAAGGTGCTTTTTTGCACAATCCTGCGAATCTCTTGAAATTGAAAAGTAAGTAATGTTATGTTGATTGGAAGATTGGCTCGTGACCTGTTCTCGAAAAAACACTTTTTGGCCACGAAATAGGAGAATTGTCTTTTTTACTTGCCTGATTGGCTGGCTCGATGATAGCACATATATTCGCTTTTATGAATCAAAAACTTCCCGATTCATCTCCCCCCTTGCCTTCGTTTCAAGGAGAGAGACTCTTCGGGACAACGTTAAACTACCTGCAGCGCCTGCCACACATCCGCTTTCAGATCATCGATATGCTCGATGCCGACCGAGAATCTCACGAAGTTGGACGGAATCCCAGCTGTCTTCATCTGCTCCTCGGTCATCACTCCTTCCCACATCGCTGCTGTATGCACCACAAGGGAATCGACGCCACCCAAACTCACCGCGTTAGGCGGCAGTTTCAATGCAGAAACGAAGCGCTGAGTTTCTTCATAGCCACCTTTAATGGCAAAGGCAATGACTGCTCCGAACCCTTTCATCTGACGTTTTGCCAACTCGTGTTGCGGATGGCTAGGAAGACCTGGATAATATACACGCTCTACCTGTGGCTGCTGCTCTAAAAACTCAGCCAGGGCTAAAGCGTTGGCATTAATGCGTTCCATCCGTATCGGAAGCGTACGCAGACCGCGCAATAATAGCCATGCATCCATTGGCGAGAGGACCGAACCGATGGAAATATGCGTATGCCAAATACGCTCGGCTAACTCCTCGCTGGTGCAGATGACACCAGCTGTCAAATCATGGTGTCCCCCCAAATATTTTGTTGCGCTGTGAATAACGATATCGACACCTAGATCATGAGGCCGCTGATTGATCGGCGATGCGAAGGTGTTATCGGCCACGACGATAATTCCATGCGGGCGCGCCAACTCCACCACAGCAGCCAAATCCGTCAACACCAAAGTCGGATTGGCAGGCGTCTCGACCATGATGAGCTTTGTGTTAGGCCGTATCGCTTCTGCAAAGGCGTTGATGTCCGCTTGTTCGACCAGAGTCACTTCCACGCCAAACCGCGGCAGCATCTCATCCATAATCTTGGCGGTGCTCATATAATGCCGCGTTTGGGCAATCACATGATCTCCCGCGCTGACTAGAGCTAGAATGGCCGTGGCAATTGCCCCCATCCCGGAGCCAGTTACCAGTGCGGTTTCTGTACCTTCCAGTTCAGCCATAATCTTCGCAACGCGCTCATGCAATGGATTGCCGTAGCGCGTATAATACCGAGAATGGCGGGGTGTTCCCGCCATTTCTGCGAATTCACGGGAATTATGCGCACGAAACGTAGCTGTGTAATAGATGGGCGGAGCCACCGTCCCATCATCGGTGACCCAATCATCGCCATGGACAACCAAGGTTTCAGTTCGAAGTCCTTCAAGATTCATTTTCTCACGATTATCACGTTTGTCCATCTATTCTCTCTCCTTTGCTTCTCTAGATACCCGGCTCGACAAGAGTTCTTGATAAAAATAGTTGGTATCGGTCAAAAAAATCAATCTTTATGACAAAGAATTTTATTACCCTTTTCTCGAAGACTACATAACAAAATGATCGATGAAACAATTTATGTATGCTGGCTTGTTTATGAACCTCTTTTATTTTGATTTGTCTGGATTTATCTTTTATAGACAGAATTTTTGTTTATTTCAGAACTTAATAGATATTATATAATTTTTTTTTAAAAAAGTAAACCTATGATTTTGATTTTGATAAAGTTGCCAACTATAAAAACGTCCTTGCATGGGGTTGTTTCCTTAAGGAATACATGTGATACGCGAGCCCATCGCCAGTGCCGCGAGTTGGCGTACGGCGCGATATCCCGTAAATGATCATTTCCAGCTTGGCATAAGAACAAACAGCAAAGCATAGCGGAACTCCTATATTGCTTCTTGTTGCTAAGATGTGTTATTGTTTCAATCCTTTAATGAAGTCTTCCTTTATTTAAAAAGCCCCTCCATTTTGCCATTGATTTTCTAGAGATACAAGGAGGATTGCGGTTATTAGCATAATCCTATATAGAGCATGGAACCGGCTTGATAGTTCGGTCCTATCGTATCGTTAGATACGATTAACCGAGAAGTCCTACTTCTAAAACGAAGCATAGGTGGAGGATAGTTCACTGAATATAAAAATACCGAATGTTAATCGTTTAAAAAAATTGGTATATCAATTTATTTTTATTTAAAAATTCTGGTTCATCACCAAATTTTGTGATTTAGTGACAAAAAAGAGAAAGCACTGACGAGATCCTGGCAATAATGTTAGCGGTGAAATAAACATTAGGGAGGTCTCGTAAGTGCTTTCTATATCACTAGGATTGCCAGAATTTAAAGTGATTAAACACGAACTTCTTTCCTATGGTTATGCGATTCATGTAGAGAAAACAGAGACACAGGAACGTTGCCCTCATTGTGGGTTTGCCACTTCCTCTGTCCACGACAGACGGACAAGAAAAGTACGGGATTTGGCGATTTTCCATCAACCGGTGTACTTGTTCGTAAAGGTAAAGCGCTATCGGTGCTGGAATTGTTCCCAAGTGTTTTCCGCCTCTTTGGAATCGATTTCACCCAATCAACATTACACCAATCGATTTTGTGGGTATTTGTATGAACTTTGCGAAGGCACCACCATTCAAGAGGTTAGTCGAAAGCACCGCATCCCATATACGACATTGGAACGCATTTATTACTCCATCGCATCGAAAAAAGCAAAAGAGCGTCAAACAGCGATAGAAGCATCTTCTCAAGAAGGAATGGTGCTTAGTTTAGATGAAATCGCGGTAAAAAAGGGACATCAGTATGAAACTGTATTGATGGATGCCAGAGCCGGATCGGTCATGGGAATGCATGCCGATCGCCAATGTGACTCCGCCATCAACTTGTTGAGCCAAAATATCCTGTCGAAAGAAATGGTCCAAACGGTGATTCTTGACATGTGGGAACCTTATCATAAGGCGGTTCGCTCCCTGTTTCCATCTGCTTCGATTGTCATCGATAAGTACCATGTGGTTCAAAAAGTGACACAAGCCTTGGATCAAGCAAGAAAGGAATTTTCTCCATTGAAAAAGGCTCGATATCTTCTCTTAAAAGGCTGTGAAAAGCTTCGTAAGGACCAACGGCTTCGATTAGACGATATCTTGGAGGAGTATCCGACACCATACCCATCAAGTTAAGAATTTTGGTCTTTGTGCATCGTCAAAAACATGGTATCCTTTCTAACGAACACTCCACGTTAGAAAGGATTTTTTTCATGGAAAAACAAATGAAAGCATGGGTTCAAACCATTCGTCAACTCTTTTCTCCCGAAGAATTAACCCGTCTCGCACGGAAAACAGGCTTTATCCGGCGGCAGCGTTCGTTAACGGCGGAAGCCTTTCTGACTCTCTGTGCATGGGGAGATGGCTCACTGGCCAAACAGTCGCTTCAGCGGTTGTGTGCGGCCTTGACGCTCTGGCATGGCTGTTCCCTTTCAAGCGAAGGCTTGAATCAGCGTTTTACCGATCGGGCCGTGGCATTTTTGCGAGAAGTGTTTTTCCTTCTCCTCCTGCATCAACGTCCATTGCTTTTGTCAGCCATGGAGACCTATCGAACTTGTTTTACCCGCCTGCGGATTTTGGACTCAACCAGCTTTTTGGTTCCCGCTGACTATGGGGAAGACTATCGAGGTTCCGTTTCGTCGGGGGTGAAAATTCAGTTTGAATATGACTTGTTATCCGGCGCCTGCCTTCAGCTATGCGTTCAATCGGCCAATGACTCGGACGCTCGTTTTGCCTATCATGCCCAGCATACGATTTTACCGAATGACCTATGTATTCGGGATTTGGGCTTTTTCTCCGTTGCCGCACTGGCCGAGATCGACGCCCGCGGAGCGTATGATATTACTCGGCTCCGTTCCGATATGAAAGTGTATATCAAGGAGAATGGCCAGTGGAAGGAATGGGATTGGGAATCCCTTGGGAATCAATTAGAGGAAGGGGAATCAGTGGAAATGGAACATGTATACATCGGACATGAACGCTTGTATGTTCCACGGTTGGTTTTCCGCCGTCTGACGGCGGAAGAATGGCAAAAACGGATGGCGTATGTGCGGAAAAAGGAAAAAAGAAAAGGGAAGGCGCTGGCACGCCAAACCCTCGAACAAAAGAAATACCACATCTTACTGACGAATTTACCACAAGAGTCGTTTGATGGTCAACAGGTTTATGAGCTCTATTCCCTGCGCTGGCAAATTGAATTGTTGTTTAAAGCCTGGAAATCCGTATTTGATTTGGAGAAAGTCAAGGAGATGAAAAAAGAACGTTTCGAATGCCATTTATACGGGACGTTGATTGCCATTTTGGTCACCCAGACGTTTCTGTTTCAAGCTCGGATGTATTGGCATCAAAAGGAAGACATTGAAATCAGTGAACGGAAAGCGCTCGATCTTCTCCAATCGTATTGGCACCAGTTGCTTTTGCGTTCGCATATGGCGGAAATCAACCTTTTCTCTCTCCTTTCCCTGTTACGAAAACATGCCAAGAAAGGTCGAAGGAAAGGGGAAGAAACGGCATCAGATATCTTAACGAAATTAGAGATATGGTAGAATTAGATATGGATATAAATACCAAATACCCCTCTTCTGGAGGGGTATTTGGTATGCCCAATAATGGATGTGATCCCCATCATTCACTGCGGGGATGAACACGAGTATCGTCTTAAAAATTTTATACCGCTAACTTGACGGGTATGGTATCCGACACTTTCCATTGCTTATTATCTGAAAGAGTTGTTTCGGGATTTTTACCGAACCGATGGATATAACGAAGCAAAGGAACGCTTGGAAGAATGGATTAAGTTAGCCAAACAGAGCCCTTTTGCTTCTTTTCAGGAAGCAGCCAACACGCTTGAAAGGTGGAAGGAGCCTATTCTTTCCTACTTTTTGTGCCCATATACGAATGCCCGAATCGAGGGGACGAATCACAAGATCAAAAACATCAAACGCCGGGCATATGGCTATCGAAATCTAGAACGGTTTCGTTTACGTGTATTTCTGGAGTGTACAGGGAACACTACAGGTAGTCAGGCTGCCTAAGCACTCCCTTCTTCCGCTATCGGTATGATAGTTGGTAGAATGGAACCCGTCAAGGAAAGCACTTGACTGTTTCCATTCTACCAACTTCGTGGTCTGTATGCGGAAGAAGGATCCTGACTGATGAACCTATTTCATCCAGCTAACATGTCTCTAGGATTGAGTAGAAATCACAGAAAATGGTGAAGACCCATAAAAGGAGGAATTCAAATATGAACAGGAAATTTATAGGAGTAATGTCCCTCTTTTTGATAATATTATTCGGAATGTATGGTGTCGGGACTAAAATTGTCGCCAAATCAAAAATTTATGAAACAGAGTCAACAACTACATTAGTGGTTAATAAAAATGATTTAGAGGACCTTTCAATTTACTTCTTAACGCCTTATATAACCAAAGCAGTACAGGATTATTATGGAAAACCATCTGGAATTCAGTGGTGGAAGCCTAAAATATTAGAGATTAAAAATTTAGAACCCGGGAGTCGTTATAAATTCTTACTCAAAATTCGTGTAGAAACATTTAAAGGGGCTCACAACCCTCCTTACGGAATTGATATAATAACACTTGAAATCGATTTTGACAAAATTCGTATTATTGATTACAAGCACATCGAAGAGAAGATAAAAAAACAAACATAGGGTATTACCTCTTTTATTTTTCCTAAATAATGGACTCACTAATCAGCGAGGAACAGCTGAGCTTATACAGCTACTTTCTCCTGCCCGAGTTCGACAGTGACTAGGCAAATAAATCGCCTCTCAGTCCTTGATGCAGAAGGGCTGAGAGGCGATTAGGTATACTTGTGGCGTGTATCTATATAGATGCACCTTGAAAAGTTAACTTCTGGATTACACTGCACACCCTAGGCGTTGTAGCACTTCCTTCGGGCGTTCATGGATGTAGTCCACAAACCGGGCAATGGCTTGGGCGATATCGTTTTGATCTTTGTGAAACACATTGGCAATGACAGTGTCTTTCAGCCATTTCCACAAGCGTTCGATCGGGTTCAGTTGCGGAGAATATGGAGGAAGGTAAATGAAGTGAAAACTCCGTCCTTCTTCCCGCAAAAACTCTCACACCATTTTGGCATGATGAATTCGGGCGTTATCCAGCACCAAGACGATGAGACGATCCGGGTAACGCTCTTTGAGAATCCGCAGGAAATCCAAAAATGTTGTCGCATTGGCCGCTCCTGCTTGATAAAGAACTGTTTCGCCATCATGGACGTTAACGGCGTCAAACAGCGATACGTGAGCATGATGGCCGAACGTCGGCACTTGCTTTTGACGGCCAACCTCTGACCATGTCGTACGCAACACATGATACGATCGGATATGCGTTTCATCGATGTACAACAGGACGGAATCTGGATCGATTAAGTTTTTTTTATTAGATCCATTTGTTTTTCGAAGTGTTTTTGCCGATCCGGATCTCCTTTCGCCAACGTGTAAGTCGGCCGGGTCCACGAAAGCCCTTTTCGATGCAAGAGTTTTCGCAAGGCTTCGCGGGACATGGAGATGCCATAATGGTGGTGTACATAGGATTGAAGGATCTTCGTATTCCACGCCGAAGCGATGTCCCAGCCCAGCTCCGCGGGTGTCGTGGTCAACACAAGGTGTTTGATCTCTTCCTGCTGTTCTTCGGTGAGAAACGGCTCTCGCCCAGGGGCAAAATCCCGATGAAGCAGGAGTTCCAGGCCCCCTTCGTTAAACAGCGACACATAATGGGAAACGGTTTGGCGGCACACGTTGACCATGGAGGCCACGTCTTTGCCCAAATAGCCTTCCATGACCAGGCGGACGGCCATCACACGTTGGCGGAGATGAGCGTTTTTGATCTTCCGTTCCTGCTTGCGGAGTTTCCGGGGCGTCCATCCATGGTTGTCGGTGATGTTGAGACGTTTCATGCAGAATTCCGCTCCTTTCCCATGCTTTTCCTTAGGAGCAGTATAACCAGAGTGGGCACCGCTTATGCGAAGGTTAACTTTTCAATGAGCATGTATATAGGAGCGAGGATGAATGTCTAGGATCTTCGGGGGAGGCTCTAGTCCTAGAGTCGCAAAGGTTTGCCCTTATTTGGCGGTCAGTTCTGTCCGCTGATAAAGGTCCCCGTATTTCGAAGAAAAATGTCCGAGTGTGAGACGCTAGCATTCCTCTCTTACTTTCGGCCACGATTCGTTGGTCCGAATCTTTACGATGCGAACCAGCAAGAGAACCAGCTAACTGAGCAGCACATGCACACGAATGCGGTCTTCCAAGCGATGATACATGGGTCGCAATTCCAATGTCGATTTCAGTGTACGAAAAGCCAGCTCGATATCCACCAGCTGCTTATATCCCAGCGCGACATCCTCGGCAGACAGTGTGTCATCGGACGTGCGGATAAGATATTTGCCATCATACTTTTCGGCTAAACGTGTGCCTATGGAATTCAGGGTTTTTTCCTAGGTTGACAACCCCAAAGTCCTTGATATAACGGGATTTCTGGACTTTTTATTTGCCTAAAATGGCCCTCAAACTGTCGAACTCGGGTCCTGGTTAGTCTAGTAAAAGCAGTTTCAAATTCATATCTCCGAGCAAACAAGAAAAAAGCAGGATGTTACCCTGCTTACTAATCCAATTCCTTGTTTCAGGAGATTTTATTTCATTGAAATGTTGAGAGCTCTGATCATTATTCGTAAATATTAATAAGTTACAGTGTAGCTAACAGTTTTTATACCGAATAGATTGGCTTGATTTATATCACTTGAAGTATAACCGAAATAAATATCAAACCATTGTCGAGTTAAACCTCGGGAGCAAAATACATCCCCCATATCCTCAACTGTAAAATATTGCATAGAAGTTCCAGACGGAGTTTTTAAAACTGTGGAAGTTTTAATAACTGCTCCGAAAGGAAAAATTGTTCCTGAACTCGGACTACCGCAAGTTTTAGGATGTACTGCAGCAGTTTTATATTTTTGAGGGGTTGTACCATAATAAGTTAACGAACCTGCTGGTGCAGTATACGCTGTTACATCTTGATTTAAATAAGTGTAGGAGGCTGCACTAGCATAATCAATAAAAAGTGAAGTCAATAGGATCGCTGAAAAAAGACTCGTAACAATCTTAGTTTTAAGCTTTTTAAACATGTTAAACACACCTTTCACAAGAAAATTTGTTAATTAATCATTATTTTATCAGTAAATACTAAGATGTTATCTTGGTAACGAATTTTCCAGTCCTAGCATTGAAGATAATCTTTATAAACCTACCCTTTTTATCCCTACCAACCACTTCAACAGTCGGGTCACTGTTTAACTTTCGCAAAACAAAATGATATCCTTCGGCCCAACCTTTTCCTGGTAATAGGTTATATTCCTTTTTTGCTTTATCAACAATTTTATCGCTATCAAAATGAATCTTGTTTAAATCTACTATATTTTCATTGTTTACAGGTTCAGTCAATGCTAATTTTTCTACTACTTTTTGATTATGAATTGTATATAACATTTGATCATCTGTACCTGGTTTAGCTAGAATTACATTCCAATATCTTCTTTTCCCGTGTTCCCCTTTACTTTTACTTTCTTTTTCCTTATCGTCAACACTTAATACATAATAGATTTCTGCATCTTTACTCCACTCCTGTCTAGCTTTTTCCTTTGCAAACTTACAGGCTTCTAAAAGTGAAAATTCTTTTGAAGAGGCAGAACTGTTGGAATGGTAAGTAAACACAATTGCTAGAATAAATATTGTGAGAACACAATAAATAAGTTTCTTCATCAATTACCTCCTTTTATATATTAAGGTTTTTATAAACATAAATTCAATTAATATGGTAAAACTCCTTTGTAGAAAAACTACTTTTATTGTCGAAACTTGATAAGAATATAATGAAGTGAGTTGTAAAATCACCATTTAATTACATATGCTTTGCGGATGGTGTCAGCTACGCTGGTACTACCCCTTTTTATATACATGCAACGAAAAAGTTTAACATATCATTGACGGAAAAGTCGCTTATCCACTTTTCGACTGGCGGTGACCGAACAATCACCCGCTTCGCAGCCCCATACATGGTTCCGGAAGCGGCATTGTTCGCTCGCCCGACAGTCGATCCAATCGCTCTGTAAAAACTACAAATGTTAAAGATTCAAATTGCACCTATATAGAATAAAGTTCCCCATATAATTTTTGAATTTGCTTTTTCAATAATAAATTTTCCTCTTCTAAAACCTTGACCCGTCCTTTTAAGTTTTTTATCAATACCTCTTCGGACTTTAAACTTTTTTGTTTTTGAAGCTTTAAGGCACCATTTAAACTTTTTTGTTGTTGTCCCCGAATTGATTCAATTCTTTTTCTAATTTCAGGCTCTTTATAAAACCATGATTTTGACACACCAGCTTCCTTAGAAACAGTATTAAAGTTGATTGTTTTTCCCTCTAAAGTCATTCTTGATAGAACTTTCTCTGCGTTATCTCTTGTTTTTAAGGCTTTTTCTCTTGATAAACGAACAATTTCACCTGTATTGCGCTTTGGACTACGTGAACCGAACAAGAGGGATCGGATTATTGATTGGTGAACCAGGGTCCGGCAAGACATTCGCCCTTCGGGCGTTTAAGGAATCCCTGAATCCGTCACTGTATCACGTCGTTTATTTTCCATTGTCAACGGGAAGCGTGATGGACTTTTATCGCGGCCTTGCCTTCGGGCTCGGGGAAGAGCCGAAGTACCGTAAGGTCGACTTGTTTTATCAAATCCAACAAGGGATCGAGCGCTTGTATCATGAACAACGGGTAACGTCAGTGTTCATCCTCGATGAAATGCATTTAGCGAAGGATGCCTTTCTGCAGGATATCGCGATCCTGTTCAACTTTCACATGGACTCAACGAATCCGTTTGTCTTGATTTTGGCGGGGCTGCCCCATTTACAGGCAAAACTACGGTTGAATCAACACCGTCCGCTTCACCAACGAATCATCATGCGATACCAGATGGGGCCCCTTGATAAGGAAGAAGTGGTGGGATATATCGAACACCGCCTGAAACAGGAGGGGGCGAAACACCCGATTTTTACCCCAGCTGCCTTAGAAGCGATCGCCCTGCAGTCGCAGAGGTGGTTGCGGATCATCAACAACCTTGCCACCACTTGCCTGTTATACGGCGCTCAATTAAAAAAACATATGATTGACGAAGACATTGTGCGTATGGAAGCCGAAGAAATGGGGTACTGACACAGGAGGGGCTGATCGGCCCCTGTTATGTTTCATCCCGATCCATCCTCATTCTAGTTGATCATCCGAAATAATGTGCAAACGTTCGGAAATAATCTGCAAAACCTGGAATAATTCGCAAAGATTTTGCACATTATTTCCGAATAAGTTCGAAATAATTTGAAAAAGGGATTCTGAAATAATGTGCTAATTTACATTAATGGGGTAAGAAAACGTCAAAGGACATGGCAATCCTCGAATAAGGATTTAAAGATGTCATGGTCGTACTGGACTATCCTAATCGTTATCGGTACACCTACCACACCTACGCACAACCAACTTTATTAAAATTTCGGCAACGCCTCCACGGCATCCGCCAAATCACTATAGCTGTCTTTTAAGTATCGAGACGTCGTGGCAATATTGCTATGACCAGCGAGCCGCCGCACTTTCTCGATATCGTTGTTCGTCGCCTTTAACATCCACTTACAAAACGTATGCCGGAACATATGGGGCGTCAGTTTTTTGTTCGGCAGGCTGTAGCTTTCGATCATTCGCTGAATGCCCCGGACCGAAAATTTCGGAGAACGCTGGCTGTAAAAGACATATGGCGATGCGGCCACATGCGATTTCTTTTTCGCCATTTCCGCACGAAACTTCAGCCAATCCTCGAGTTCTGCCAGCAAGATATTCGAAATAGGCACCGTTCGAACTTTCATGCCTTTTCCTACAATTCGAATTCGTTTCATTTCTAAATCTAAGTCCGTTAATTTTAAATTGGATAACTCTTCCACCCGCAATCCCGCATAAGTAAGCAGGTACACCACCGCGCGGTCCCGCCGATATTTCTCCTCGGGATCGACTCCCCGGCTTTGCACCGGTTTTTTCCGCATCCGATGTAATAAGTCCTCAAATTCTTCTTCCGTCAGCCACATAATTTTTTCGTTGTCTTCATCAGCCGATTTTAAATCCTGGATGTCTTTCATTGGGTTCTGTTCGAGCTTATGATGTTCGACTGCCCATGCATAAAAGCTTCGCAGCGAATTAAGCCGACGGTTGATCGTGGAAATGGCCAATGGTTTCCCTTCCTTTGGATTCAACATTTGCTCGATCCATTTGCGAATGTCAGCCGCCGTGACGTAATCACCTGGACGGATATGTAAATCATTGAAAAAGATATTTAAGTCATTCGTGTAGGAGATGATCGTGTTTGAAGAAGCTCCTTTCTCCTGAAGGTAGGTGACATACTCATTTAGCATCTTTTTCACCCTTTCACTTATACGACGAGTTTAAATCGATTCAAAGAGCAAATAATCGCTTTAAAAAATAACATTATATGACGAGTATATCATAAAAAAGAATCAATTGTTAGTCATATAATGTATATTATGCGGCTAGTTAAATCGATCTAATGTTGAATGATGAATATTATGTTACGTTCATCAATTCTCAACAAAACGAGTAATTTGAAAAAGGTTTACGGGAGAGGAAAATGAGATAATTTATAAAAAAGCTAGTTATCATATAACTAGCTTCAGACTGTTGACAAAATGGGTTTCAGACGAATGTCTGAAACCCATTTTGTTCCATAAATAGACTATGTTTTCAAAAAAAGTGGGTAGGATGGGAAGCCATGCAAAGGAAAAGGAAGGGCGGTGCTTCGCCTTCCATCTCACATTTCGCACCCTAACAAGGTCAAAACAAAGGATTTTTTATTTAGTTTTTCAGAATAATTTTTTGACCAACACAACGAGCGATGGCAATCCTTTTTTTACCATCGCTGGTCGTTCCGTATCACGTTACACGTAGATGCTCTCATCCATGCCCAATCCCTGCAGAATCCTTCGCTGATCAGGGGTAAGGGAGCGATCCAGTGAGCGTTGGATGCGCCCATCCGGCAGCTTGAACAGGACGACGTTCACATATTGAAACAGCTGAAAAATCGCCCGTCCCGTCGGCCGGGTCAGCTTGCGGCCTCCAGGACCCTTCAACGGGTGTTCTGGAGTAATAAACTGACGCACTCGGCGCTGAAAAACGCGGTAAATAGCCAAGGCCAACAGAAACAAATAGCCTAATACTGCGACCCGTTCTGGTTTTTTGACGTAAATCTCATCCGTGAAAAACGGATCTTTCAAAAAAGCGAAGTTCATTTCCACCGAGATCTGCCCTTTATACAGCTTCAAGATCTCTTGGGCATCCATGGGTTGGCCTTTCCATTCCTTCGGAACGGTCGTGACAAGGACAAACCGGGACGCTTTCCGTCTCGCCTGTTCCCACGCGTCTTGGTCGAATTCGACGTCAAGGTGCAAGAAATACAGCGTCTCCACCTCGGGTTCCGCCCCTTTTTTCGGCCGTCCGCGCCGTTTTTTCAGGCGTACGATCTCTTCGACCGCGGCCTCAACCCGATGAAACCGGGGGCGAAGGGACGCCTTGAGGGACGCCAAGGCTTGTTCGGCATCTTCCCGGCAGGAGAAGGGGTGACGCTCCCAACGGGCTTGTTCCTCGCGAAGAAGCTCCGCTTCTTTGGTTCGTTCTTTTTCAAGCGTCTTTCCTTTTCGCTGGTCGAGCGCGCTCGATTCAACAACGATCAGCCGAACGGGGTGGCCTTCATACGTCGAGGCCGTTTCCCATACCCGGTACGTGGCGCCGTTTCTCTCCGCCAACGTAAAGGGATCGCTCCACGTCGTGTCCTCAGCATCCGCTTCGGCCAGCGCGGTTTTCACGATCCGGAGCGACGAAGGGCCTCTGGTGATCAAAAAGGCGTTGGCCGCTTTGGTTTGCGCCAGGGTCTCTTTCGTCATCGCGGCGGAATCGGCCACGTAAATCCATTCGTCTTCGATTTTGGCCTGCTTCAGCTGTTCATGGACACGAGACAGCGCCTCGGGATTCCATGTTTTATCGGGCAGGTTGCCATCGTGCACATCGCCGTAAAACGGGATGCCGTCCTCGTTGCCGACCAGTCCGAAACCGATCTGTTTTTGCCAACGATGATGGCGGTTGTAGCCATGTGTGATTTGTAAGGCCTCTAACGAGGCCGATTCATACGCGCCGTAAACGGTCTTGTCCGTCGTATCGGCGTGGAAGGCTCGGAGGGAAAGGCCTTCTTTTCGATAAATATGAATCAAGCAAGTGCTGATGACGTTGTGAATGCCAGCCTCATACAGGCGATCGAGATGACGGGCCAACGCATCGTCGTTCAACCAGGAAGGATGGAGATCGGGACGGATGAGTTTCTCACAATCGACCTCCTGAGCCCAATGTTCCAAGTGAACAAGGGCTTGCCGGCCGTCAAACATATTGTAGAGGATGGCCTGAACGGCATCGCTGACTCGCGTTTGGCACTGCGGATCGACGGGCACGAGATGGTCAATCAATTGAGGCAGACCCAGTTTCTTGAATAGGGCACTTATTATATTCAAATAAGAATTGCGATAGACCTTTTTGACTTGAACGTTCATAAGAGAAAAACTCCTTTACGTTCCTTGTGTGTCAAGGATTCATTCGACATCGGAACGAAAAAATCCTCCCGATTTTCGTCGAGAGGGTGCGAAATGTGAGTTATAAGAAGAAGGAATTATACACTAAATTATAGTGTATATCAACCTATACAGGGAGGTGATTGGGTATTATGACAAAAAAGGAATTTTTTAAGTTGATGGTTCATGCAATTATTCTCTCTATTATTGTATATACCGTCTATGCAATTATCGGATATGGCTTTGGGGTTGATTTCTTTAAATTTTACAAACATCAAACAAGCGTTGGAACGACATCTGATTATTTTGATTTTACTCCTATTGTCATTTCGTTCATTGTTGCTTTCTTCTATAAAAGAGAATAACGACATCCATAGTAATGGGGAAAAAGTAAGTGAATGATTTGTTTTTCACTTACTTTTTCTTTTTTGAAGATATTACTTAATTTCCATGCCAATTTTACTTATTGCTTTTTTAAATAAGCCGTTGTGTGAGAACAGGTAAAGAGCTTTCATTAATGGAAATAATTTGGTATTATGCTGGAATTTTAGTCGGGTAAATTTGAGCTTTTGTTTTTTGATAAACCTCTCTGTCCCCAATTTAATATTTTTGTTGATCAAAATTATTTTTAATGTTAGAATAAATTCGAAATTGTTTTTGTAATTATTGGTTATATTTCCTTGATTTGTTCTTATGGTACTAAGTTTTTTATAATTGCAATCTACTCATATACGATTTACAACACAAACATTTTTAAGTGTGTTTTTTGATTATAAATCAAAAACAAGAAGGTGAAACAATGAATATCGGATTAGCCATTTTATTAATTATAATTATTATTCTCTTATCAATGTTTTTAATTCCTTTAAAAAAAATTAAACCTAATTTATTCAAAATGGGGCTAACTTTTATTGGTATTTTAATTATTATTGTATTTTTACTTGTAACAGGAATATATGATCCTTATGCAGATCACATACCAAGCAAAAAATAAAGGGGCTGAATGCTTTTCGGCAAGCCCCTTTATTTTTTTATATTAGTAATGCCATTTAGTTCCTTCGAAATTATCGTGCCAGTGGAATTTTGTAGGATGTCCCATAGCTGGTGAGCAATTTCTCGTACCATCACAATATTCTGTGCTGTCCCATTTATCTAAAGCGCATTGAGGTGTACGCATCCAAACCGCAAATACCCAATAGCAATCGCTTCCTTTGAAGTGGGTCCAGTCATGCACATGTCTGCCATCTGAATCTACGCCATTATAATCATTACAAGGAATATGAGGGGATTTATGGCTCTGAATAGTTATCGTCCCCGTGTTATCCATGCTATTATCGTTATGATTGTCGTTTTCATCTATAGCAGGATGCATTTCATCCAAAAAATCTTTAAGAGGAATGAGAGCCTTAAATTGATATGTTTTTTTATTGCCGACTTTTACTTTATCTGTATAAATGGTTTTCTCTCCATATAAAACATTAATTTCGTATTTACCTGGATCCAGTTGTGGTGATTCGAATAAACCATTTACATCAGGATGTAATGTTGATACTGTATTTCCATTGGAATCATTTATATTTATCGTTAGTCCTTGTGGGTTTAAGACTATTCCTTCTTTTTTATCTTTACCAATAAAATGTACTCCATCTTGTTTCATATTGTCGATTAAGTCTTTTGGTGCATCATCCAAAGAAATTCCAAATGTAACTTGTCCATTAAGAGTTAAGTCTTTTTCCTTAGCATAAGTAAATGATTTAACAGATATTGCAATAAGAGAAAAAAACAATAATACACCTACAAATAATACACCTAAATTTTTCGTTCTTCTTGACAGAATCATAGCATTCCCCCTCTAATCTTTTAGATTCTGTTTTCAAGTATATTAAACCATTATTGGTTTTTAATGTCAATTCATAATTTAATCATTTTTTGGGTCTTCACCATTTTCTGTGATTTCTACTCAATCCTAGATACATGTTAGCTGGATGAAATAGGTTCATCAGTCAGGATCCTTCTTCCGCATACAGACCACGAAGTTGGTAGAATGGAAACAGTCAAGTGCTTTCCTTGACGGGTTCCATTCTACCAACTATCATACCGATAGCGGAAGAAGGGAGTGCTTAGGCAGCCTGACTACCTGTAGTGTTCCCTGTACACTCCAGAAATACACGTAAACGAAACCGTTCTAGATTTCGATAGCCATATGCCCGGCGTTTGATATTTTTGATCTTGTGATTGCTGCCTTCCATTCGTGCATTCGTATACGGGTACAAAAAGTATTGAAGAATAGGCTCCTTCCACCTTTCAAAAGTGTTAGCTGCTTGTTGAAAAGAGACAAAAGGGCTTTTCTTTGCTAACCAAATCCATTATTCCAAGCATTCTTTTGCTTGGTCATAATGATCGGTTCGGTAGAAATCTCGAAATAGCTCCTTGAGATAATAAGCAATCGAAAGTGCGGGATATTCCTCCAAGATATCGTTCAATCGAAACTGCTGATTCTTACGAAGTTTTTCATACCCTTTTAACAGAAGGAATCTAGCCTTTTTCAATCGCGGGAACTCTTTTCGCGCCTGATCCAAGGCTTGTGTCACCTTTTGAACCACATGGTACTTATCGATAACAATCGAAGCAGATGGAAACAGAGCGCGAACCTCCTTGTGATAGGGTTCCCACATGTCAAGAATCACCGTTTGGACCATTTCTTTTGACAGGACGTTTCGGCTCAACAAGTTTATGGCAGAGTCATATTGGCGATCGGCGTGCATTCCCATGACTGATCCGGCTTTGGCATCCATCAACACGGTTTCGTACTGATGTCCCTTTTTTACAGCGATTTCATCTAAGCTAAGCGCCATCCCTTCCTGAAAAGATGCCTCCGTTGCTGTTTGGCGTTCTTTTGCTTTTTTTGACGCGATGGAGTAATAAATGCGCTCCAATGTCGTATATGGGATGCGGTGCTTTCGACTGACCTCTTGAATGGTGGAGCCTTCACACAGTTCATACAAGTACTCATAAAATCGATTGGTGTCATGCCGGTTTGGTTGAATCGACTCCAAAGTGGCGGAAAACACTTGGGAACAATTCCAGCATCGATAGCGCTTTACCTTTACGAACAAGTACACCGGTTGATGGAAAATCGCCAAATCCCGTACTTTTCTTGTCCGTCTGTCGTGGACAGAGGAAGTGGCAAACCCACAATGAGGACAACGTCCCTGTGTCTCTGTTTTCTCTATATGAATCGCATAACCATAGGAAAGAAGTTCTTGTTTAACCATTTGAAATTCTGGCAATCCTAGTGATATAGAAAGCGCTTACGAGACCTCCTTAATGTTTGTTTCGTCGCTAACATTATTGCCAAGATCTTGTTAGTGCTTTCTCTTTTCCGTGAAAATCCCCACCACTTGGTGAGTGCGGTATACGCTCCTGATCCGTGCGGGTATACTGAAAATGGCCAAAAAAGGCAATAGGAAAGCAGAGGTGCCCGATTTTAGGCATCTCGTATAACCTGTCTGCCTTTTGGCTAGACTAAATAAGTTGTGGTTGGCGGAACGGCTCTTTGCGGGAGATCATGCAAAAGATGATCACCAACATCCGCCGAGCAATGGCGATGAGGGCTTTTTTCTTCCCGCACCGGGCCGCCAACGACCAAAACTTTCGGGACAAGGGATGCGTCTTGGATCGAGCTGCTGACCATGCCGCCTCGCATAACGCCGATCGGAGATGGGGATTGCCTTTTGTCGTGCGCGTGCTCTTTCGCTTTCCGGCGCTTTCATGGTTGCCGGGGGACAATCCCGTCCATGAAGCCGCCCGTTCCGGCGTTTCAAAGACGCTCATGTCGGTTCCCATCTCGGCGATGATGACGGCGGCGGTTTGTTTTTTGATTCCAGGCATGGTCATCAGTAAGTCCACTTCCTCCCGATACGGCTCGAGCAGGCGGTCGATGTGCTGGTCGACTTCTTCGATGAGCCGCTCCAATTCCTCCACGTGTTTCCACAAGAGGCGAAGGAGACGGAGCTCGTGTTCGGTCAAGGTGCCGAGCAGCGAATCGTACACCGCTTGCTTTTTCTTTTTGAGCCTTCCGCGCAGGCATTGATCCAACTCGTCCTTGTCCACGTATCCCTTCTCAAGCAGCCGGGCGAGGATGTCTTTTCCGGAAACGCCGAAGAGATCGGAGAGGACCGAGCCGAGTTTGACATTGGAAGACTCGAGCACTTTTTGAATCCGGTTTTTCTCCGAAGTCAGCTGTCCGACCCACTTTTTGCGGAGGCGGGTAAAATCCCGCAATTCGCGAATATCCGCTGGGGGGACGAAACTTTTTTCAACGAGTCCATGGCGGAGCAGCTTGGCGATCCACTCGGCGTCAGAGACATCGGTTTTTCTTCCCGGGACATTTTTGATCCGCTGCGGATTGGCCAGTGTCAAGTCGACATAGCCCTCGAGGAAGGCGAAGACCGGTTTCCAATACACGCCGGTGGATTCCATGGCGACATGGGTAACGCCATGTTCTTCGAGCCACTCAAGCAGGTCGCCAAGTCCCTTCGAGAACGTGGAGAAGGTTTGAATGTCCTTTTGAATGTGTCCATCTTCTTCCCATAGCGCGCAGGCGACGATGGTTTCGGCATGAACATCCAATCCTGCGCAGCGAGGATAGATGACATCCATGATGAAAATCCTCCCTCTAGAAATGTTGATTTATCAAGGCTTTTCGGCCTCTCAGGGGTGTCCAAAAAATATTTTTCGACAAAATCTCTTACATCCTTTTTCAGTTTTGTGGATATCTTACAGACCTAGGGTGCGCTTCGCGGCCACGGCTGGGGATATTTTCCTTCCGTGGGGAGAAGCGTATTCGATGCACCCTTTGGATCTCCGCGTCGCTGATGAGGACGAACCCTCCCATGTCTCCGGGCGTCTTCGCGCCAACATTCCCTCGTTCGGTCTCGTCATCAGGCGGAGGCCGGCCAAGCTCCTTTGGGGACTCAAGGTCGAATGGATAAAATCACGCCAGCTTCTCCGGTGTCATCCTGTTGTCCAACGATTCTTCCGTTCGCAGGGGGAGGCCTTAGGCCGCCCGTTGCACTTGGGACAAGACGTCCTGCTTCATTCGCTCCGCGTCAAACGCTTGTTTCTTCGTACAAATCGCAAACAGCACATTCAACAGCTTCCGGCACAAGGCGACGATGGATTGCTTTCCGGTCAGCGGGTTGACGGATCGGGTCGTGTAATATTCATGCAGCTCGCGAAACGCCTCGTTGTGCCGGATCAGCGGAATCATCGCCCGAAACAGCACCGAGCGCAGCCGTTTCCGTCCCCGTTTGGAGATGTGCTTTTGCCCTTTGCGCTGGCCGGAGGAGTTCTCCTTGAGCGTCAGGCCCGCCAACTTCACCAATTGACGCGGGTCCCGATAGTGGGCGAAGCTGCCGATCTCCGCCAGAAGATCGATAATCGTGGCGTCTCCCAACCCGTCGACCGTTTTCAGCCATTGATACTCCATCGTCGTTTGAACCAATGCCTTCAACTCGGCGTCCAGTGCGGCGATCTCCGCCTCCAATTGGCGGTATCGGCGGACGAGCGCGGCGATCTCAAACCGGGCCATCGTCGTCCCTTCCGTCACCCCAATCGAGTCCTTCGCGGCGTTGATCAACGCCTGAATTTTGGCCTTCTGCGGGCATTTCAGCCCTTCGCTTTGCCGGTACACCTCGATGAGCTCCTCGGCGGTCCGACCCGCCATATCGGCCGGAAACGGCGTCCACTCCAACACCGAAAGCGCCGTTTTTCCCAGATCGCGAAACACCGTCCAAAACTCCGGAAAATACCGGTCGGTCCAGCGGACGATCGCGTTTTTCACCGCCGTCTGTTCCTTGCGGAGCTTCTCTTTGAGCGTGCTTCCCACGCGCAAATCGGCTTCGATCTCGTGCAGCAGCCGGGGAACGAGGAATCGTCCGTCTTTTGCCAGTCTGGCAATGACCAGGGCGTCTTTGGCGTCGTGTTTCGTCGGCAGGTTGTCATCGAGTTCTTTCGACCGGCACACATGCGCCGGGTTGACCATGACCAACGGGATCCCGTGCTCCTCGAGGAAGTAGGCCAGGTTCAACCAGTAGTGCCCGGTCGGCTCCACCGCGACGATCACCTCTGACTTCCCAAACGCTTGCATCGCCTCCTGAATCGCTTTATACAGCTGCTGAAACCCCTCTTTCGACTGGAAGATCGGGAACGACTTGCGAAGAACGCGCCCCCGGTCATCCACGAAGCAGGCGTAGTGGGTTCGTTTCGCGATATCGATGCCCACGACAAGCGTTTGTTCCGTAACTTGATCAATTTTATAGTTTTGTGTACAATTCATCTGAAGTCCTCCTTGGTATGGTGAGTGATGTGTTTGACACCCCTGCATCATACCAAGAGGGCTTTTTTTGATCAAGTCCCCGGAAAAGCTCCTAACGGGAATGCTCCTTTCTATATAGATGCAACAAAGAAGTTTAACATATCCTTGACAGAAAAGTGGTTTGCCCATTTTCGACTGTCGAAGGCAAGCGTGTGGCTTGCCTCCGTCACGCCTTAGCGTGACGGAAGACCGAACAACGACTCGCTTCACAGACCCATTCATGGGTCTTTAAGCGGCGTTGTTCGGTCACTCGACAGTCGGATGCAATGACCGGCAAAGACGAAAAATGTTAAAGCTTTAAATTGCATCTATATAGTCCTTCCGCGCCATCAAATCCCTTATCCCATCTCCAAGCAAATTGAAGCCAAGCACCGTCAACGTAATGAATATGCCGGGAGCAAGTGCATACCAAGGCGCTTTATGAATATAACTTTGCGATTCATTCAGCATTCTGCCCCAGCTCGGATCCGGAGGCTGAACACCTAAGCCTAAATAGCTGAGTGCCGCTTCTATTAAAATAGCCGCTGAAAAGTTTAAAGATGCTGCCACGATCACAGGAGACATCATATTCGGCAAAATATGATAAACAATGATCCTAAGATGCCCTGCTCCTAAATGTCTGGCCGCTATGACAAAATCAGCTTTTTTATAGGCCAAAAAGCCGCTGCGAATAATTCGCGCAAATCCGGGAATAAAAAAAATACCAATCGCGATTATCGTCTGCGTTAAATTGGGCTTAAAAATAGAAACAAGAACCAGTGCGATGATAATTCCGGGAAATGCTAATAAAGCATCCATCAGGCGCATCAAAATTTCATCTACCCATTTTCCTATGTAGCCCGCAGTAGCCCCGATGATCAACCCACCGGTGATGCCAATGGCAACAGAAAAGAAACCTACTGTAAAAGCAGTTTGCGACCCCTCCATTACACGGCTGAGAATATCTCTTCCGAAATTATCGGTTCCTAAAAGATGCTCGCGGCTTGGACCGGCAAGGCGATCGTCCATCTTCATCTCATTCATGTCGTAGGGCAAATAAAAGAAACTTACTAACATAAATAAAAACATTGCAGAAACGAGAAATATCCCAATCCATAGATTGCTGTTTTTTGGCAAGTTCATGCGGACCACCTATTTTAATTCCATTTTTGGATCCAACCAACGATAGGTTAAATCCACTATTAAGTTAACCAAAACAACAAGGAACGCAATAATAAGGACCATCCCTTGAATAAGCGGATAATCACGGCTGCCTATGGCGGAAACAAGCAGGCTTCCGAACCCCGGAAGCGTGAAAACCTGCTCAATGACTAAACTTCCTGCGAGAATTTCGCCAAAATTCATCCCAACTACTGTAACGACAGGGATAAGCGCATTTTTTAACACATGTTTGAAATAAATAGTCGATTCTTTTAACCCTTTACTATATGCTGTGCGTACATAATCTTCATTCAGCTGTTCAATTATCGTTGTCCGTAAATAACGGACAACGATGGCAATTTGCGGAATCGCTATCGCCAGCGACGGCAAAAAAAGGGAACGCAAAGCAAGGAATGGGCTCTTTGACCACGGGACATATCCTCCAGCAGAAAACCAATTCAATGTAAATCCGAAAATCAATATAAGCAGAATGCCAGACCAAAAGGAGGGAACCGAAAGACCAATTTGTGTAATGATGGAGATCAGAAAATCCATCGTTTTCCCTTTGCTCTTTGCCGCCAACATTCCTAAAGGTATCGCTGTAACAACAGTGATGATTAAAGCAATGATGGCCAAAGAGAAGGTAACGGAGGAGCGGCTTATGATTAAACTTAAAACAGGTTCGGAAAACCGCAATGATTCGCCAAAATCGAAATGCAAAACATTAATCATCCATGATCCGAATTGTTCGATAAGAGGTTTGTCAGCTCCGAGTTTTTTATTAAGTGCTTCCAATTGTGCCGGGGTGGCCTCCGTCCCTAAAATCGCCAAAGCGGGGTTCCCAGGAATAATGCGAAATGCGCAAAAAGACAGGAAAACGACAAAAATCAGCGTCAGAAAAAACGTAAACATTCTCCTTACCACAAAATTCATACCATCACCTCGTACCTTTGCCTTAATCCATTGCCTCTTACTCTTTCACCTTTATTGCTGCCATATCTTGGACATAAATTGGATACGTTTGATATCCTTCCAAATTGTCTTTGAATGCCGCATTCGTGTTCGGATCCATAATGTAAACAGCCGCTGCTTCCTCTGCCAAAATGGTCTGTGCCTTTTTAATGAGTTCTACCCGCTTATTTTCATCCACTTCTGTTCTCGCCTGCTCCAGCACTTGATCAAACTGATGGTTAGAAAAATTAAAGAAATTATTTTTTGCTGTTGATAAATATTTATTTAAGATTTCGTACGGATCTAATTTTCCATCCAGCCCTATAATCGTCGTGTCATAATCCCTGCCTTGATAAACACGCTCCAGCCATACTCCCCACTCCACAGTTTCAATGTTTGCTTTTACTCCAATCTTTTTAAGCTGCTGGGCAATTACTTGAGCTGTATCTACATGAAACTGATAATTGGACGGAACCGTGATCGTTGTTGTAAATCCATTCGGGTAACCCGCTTCAGAAAGCAATTGTTTCGCTTTTTCGATATTAATCGCATACTTATCTTCTAAACCTTCTTGATAATATTTGCCCATAATCGGGCTCATATTCGAACCGATTTTTGTTCCTTTTCCTAAGGCAACCCCTTTAATAATCTCATCTTTATCAATGGCATAATTGATTGCCTGACGAACGAATTTGTTATTGAATGGTTTTCTTTTATGGTTGAATGCAAGCAATTGCACTAAGTTTTGCGGGGCGCTAACATACTTATATCCTTTGCCCAATTCTTCTAATTTTTCGCTTCCGATTCGAGGATAAATGTCAATTTCTCCTGATTGAAAAGCTAAGAAAGCAGCTTCTGCATCTTTAATAATGCGAAACTCCACCTTGTCCAAATAAGGAACACCTTTCACATAATAATCAGGATTTTTCTCGAGAACGAGACGCTGCCCCGGCAAGTATTCCACGAACTTAAAAGGGCCTGTCCCAATCGGAGTTTTATTGCTGTCCTTATAACCTTTCGGAATAACGGCAGCGGTCACTGCCGTCAAGAAGGAGGCTTCTCTTTGCTTCAGTTTAATGGCGACCGTTTTCTTATCCGGTGCCGTAATCGATTCCACATTGCTAAACGAAGTGTACAACGGCTTTCCTGTATCAATTCCCGCTAAAAGATCATAGGAATACTTTACATCCTCAGCAGTCACCTCTTGCCCATTATGAAATTTCACGCCATCTCTCAATATAAATGTATAGGTTAGCCCATCTGGGGAAATTTTATAAGATTCCGCAATTGCCGGGATAAGCTCCCCTTTATTATTTGGCTTTAACAGCCCTTCAAAAACATTGAACATTATTTCTCTCGTTCCCGCGGCTTGAGCCAAAAACGGGTCCAAGTAATCCGGATCTTGGGGAACCGCAACAACCACTTCTTTATCCACTTTTTCTTTAGTAGAAGCTGTGCCATTCGCTGTTTCTTTTTGGCTGTCACATGCGGTTAGCAATAGAACAAGCGAAATGCTCAACCATAGCCCTTTCATGAAATTTGTTTTTTTCTTTTTTCTGCTTTTTATCATCAATGCCATCCCAATTAACTCCCCTTTACGTTAAAAAATTATCATTATTAAAAAAGCCCCATTTTATTCAATAAATCTGGCACTTCTTCGATAGAACGAATCGTGTGAGGATACCGGATTTCCTCTATCCCTTCCCGATTAAAGCGATTAATCAATAAAGCTTTCATTCCAACTTTCGAACTGCCAATCACATCATCATAATAGTTGTCTCCAACGTAGATGCACTCTTCTCCAGACACTCCAGCATCTTTTAAGGCTTTTTCAAAAATCGCGGCATCCGGCTTTTCCACGCCAACTTCTGCAGAAATAATAATATGATCAAAATAGGCAGTTAAACCATGTCTCTCCAGAAGTTCTCTGGCACTGCGATCCCAGTTGCTGATCACTCCAAGCCTGATGGAGTGCCTTTTTAACTGAGATAATACCGAATTCACAAAGGGGAAAGGATGCCATTGCTCCATATACTTTTGCATCTCCTGCATTCGTTCACTTTGCCTGCGCAAATCAAAATGGAGGCCGAGCTTAAAATTCAAAACACCTAAATACCAAGGGTAGAAAGTTTGAATCTCTTTTCCTAACACACTCGGATACTCTCTCATAAAATATTTATCTGTCAGGTGATAAGCCTTTTCGATTTTTTCTAACGAGATATAAATGCCATTTTCTTTAAGAAATTGCTGGTAGATGGATTCTCGCTGCTGGTAAAAAAGGGTATAACCTAAATCAAACCAAACGAACTTTTTTTTCATGTCTTCCTCCTTCTTGTTAACATGGACATTCTTGAAATCATCGTTGTTCTTTAACAATTGGCAGGATGACATGTGATGGATATCGTCCGCCATGATAGATCGTTTGAGTTGCAGCAATAAAATCCGCTTCCGTCGCGCTTCCTGGCTTGACCAATCTATTTGGATTGCGGTCAAATGTCGGAAACAATGAACTAGTGATATCCAGGCGAATAGAGTGTCCTTTTTTGAAAACATTGGCAATAGCGCCTGCGTTGATTTCATATTTAATGACTTGTGAAGCTGGCACAGGTTCTTGTCTTTCCAAGGAATTCCGAAAGCTTGCCCTAATGATTCCTTCAGCAACGTTATACGCATTTCCATTTGGATGAACATCGATGAGCTTCACGACAAAGTCCGTATCTTCCGCAGTCGTCGATGCATACAGAATCACTTTAATGTCGCCAACAACGGAAACATCTTCTTCTAATATGTCTGATGTGTAAACTAAAACATCGTTCCGTGCTTCAATCGGAAGTTGATTTTTTGGCCCCATCGGCGTTAAAACCGGATCTGCTCCTGATCTTCCGCCAAGTGCTGGTACTGGAATGGATGGGTGATAAACAAAAATATCAGATGCTTCTTTTTCGGGGAGATGAATGGACAGTTTTCCATCTCCATTGATCGAATTTGCTTTATATGAACTGTGCAGATAGTAATTGGTGTTTATCGTATTAGGAGGCGGCCATTGGGACGCCTCTCTCCACTCATTGCTGCCCATCAAAAAGTACTTCACTGGCTTTTTCTGGCACCATTCGTTTTCTTCATCTTTTAACCATCGATTAAACCAGCTCAGTTGAATTTCATCGATTCGGTTGCGGGCATGTTCTCCAAAATCTAGTTCACCAACATATCTCGACCATGGCATGTGGTACCAAGGGGCAATAAATAAATATTGTTCACTGGCTGCCTTAGCATCCGCATATTTTTTGATGCCTTGAAAGTTTTCAATCGTTCCATCAATGAAGATGTCATACCATCCGCCAATATGAAGAACAGGAACGTTGATTTTCTCATAGTGATCCTGCATCGAGTAGCGGTCCCAATATTCATCTCTTACATGATGTTCGAGCCACTTTTGATAAAATGGCGTTAATTCCTCTTTGACAGCCGGAACATCCTTTAAAGGCAGATAATGATACAATGATTGGATCGCTGCAGTATTGAAAGAAATCTCTCTCAACCAATCCCATTTTCCTCTGCGAAATGCCTCGTCCTGGCTAACAAACAATGTCCAAGACAAATTCAAAGCAAGAGCAAATGCGCCATGTTTATAAACATGTCCGTTATAGCCATCTGAACCAATCATAGCCGGAACAATACACTTTAAATGTGGCGGCCTCTCAGCAGCGGTTAATAATTGCACTGCAGCAGCATAAGAAAACCCGTACATCCCTACTTTAGGTTCTACATCAGGCAAATGTGCCGTCCATTCAACCGTATCATAGCCGTCCTGTCCTTCTGCCTTATAAGGATCAAATGTACCTTCAGATTTCCACCTTCCACGAGTATCTTGAACAATGACCACATACCCATTTTTGGCATACCAGATTGGATGAGCGTAATTCATTGTCTGAGCATCGCTCTTGTTGTAAGGAGTTCTTAATAGCAAAATGGGGTATTTTTCCTGGTCGTCTGGCCGGTATATATCTGCATACAAGATGGTCCCGTCTCTCATCGAAACGGGCACATCTCTTGTAATTTTAATGTTCTCTGTTACTTTCTGTTTCTTCATGACCAAGCATGCCCCTCCCTTCCTTTTTAAGGTGGCAACCCTACTGCTGCCTTTCAGACCGCTCCTTTTTCCACAGCGCCAACTATTCATTCCGTTGATTTTTCCCGGCTTTCGTCTCCATAACATCTGCAACGGCATCGATGGAATTACTTTTGCTCCTTATTAATGAATCGCTTCTTTTGATTTTTTCGTATATTGATTTTCCTTGTACGGCAGCCCCAAATTTCCCCGCAATGTATCACTCTGATACTCCCGGCTGTAGTAGCCCCGCTCTTCCAGAATCGGGATGACGTGCTGAACAAAATCGGTTAAACCGCTACCGAGAACAGGCGGGGCAAAAATGAATCCATCGGCTCCATTGTCCTCCACCCAGGCAATCAATTGATCGGCCACCTGTTCATATGTTCCGAAAAATGCTCCTTTTGGAGTGGTTACCTGCAAAGCCACTTCCCGCAGTGTCAAGTTCTGTTCACGAGCGATTTTCTTAATCCGATCAGTTGTCGATTGGAAGCTGTTTTTCCCGACATCACCCACATCCGGAAACGGCTCATCAAGCGGGAATACACTGAAATCGAAGTGATCAAAGAACCGGCCCAAATAATGAAGCGCCTCTTCGATCGACACAAGGTTTTGAATCGCTTTGTATTTTTCTTCCGCTTCTTCAATGGTGGCCCCGGCAATTGGATGAATCCCCGGGAAAATGAGAATCTCGTCTCTGCTCCGCCCATTCGCTTCTGCCCGCCGTTTCACATCTTCATAAAAAGCCTGCGCCTGTTCAAGTGTCTCTACATTGGTGAAAACGGCATCTGCCTCTTTTGCAGCCAGATTCTTGCCGGCTTCGGAAGAACCCGCCTGAAAAATGACAGGTTGCCCTTGATTCGAACGTTCAATATTCAACGGTCCTTCAACAGAAAAGAAACGGCCTTTATGATTTAAAACATGAAGCTTATTTCTATCAAAAAATTGCCCGGTCTCACGGTTGCGTACGAAAGCATCATCTTCCCATGAATCCCAAAGGCCTTTAACGACTTGCAAAAATTCTTCGGCAATTTCATAGCGAAGCGCATGCGGCGGATGTTCTCCTTTGTTGTAGTTTCTTGCAGAGCCTTCTAACGGAGAAGTGACTACATTCCATCCAGCACGGCCGCCGCTTATTTTATCCAGCGATGCAAATTGGCGGGCAACGGTAAATGGTTCACTGTAAGTCGTCGATACCGTGCCGACAAGCCCTATTCTCGATGTCACTGCTGCAAGGGCAGACAGAATGGTTATCGGTTCAAAGCGATTCAAAAAATGAGGAATCGATTTTTCATTAATATATAATCCATCGGCCACAAAGGCGAAAGAAAATCCTGCTGCCTCTGCTTGCTGGATAATGGACTTATAATATAGAAAGTTCACACTTGCATCTTTTGGAACACTCGGGTCTTTCCATGCATTCATGTGACTGCCCGGGCCGTGCAACATGATTCCCAATTTAATCTGTTTTTTATGAGACATATTCTTCATCCCTTTCTGCACTTTTGTGATCCTCATTCGAGTGAATCGGACTTAGCAATTGAAACGACCGAAGCCGTTCTTCCGCTTTTTGAAGCGGGGTGTGCAAAATAAATTCATCTACTTGATATTTTTTGTGAAAATTTGTTAAAACGTTTTTGACATATAAAGGTGTGCCTGCAATAATATTGCTCGCTTGTTCTTCCACTTCGTAAGCTTCGTCAGCTTGCTTTCCGAAGGCATGCGCTTGTTCTAATGATGAAACCGTTACCGTGCGACCGCTTTGGAGATGCACTTTGAATATTTTTTGCTCTCCCGCCAGTTGTTCCGCTTCTTGTTGTGAAGGGGCGGCGACAACGGCAACGGATACGAGAAAACGCCCATCCGGATAGCCCTTTCGATAAACGCGTGCCGCTTCTTCAAGCACCTTCATATCGCCATTAAGAAATAGACCGAATACAAAAGCAACACCAAGGTCAGCGGCTAGTTGCGCACTTTGGGGACTGGCTCCAAGCAAAAACATTTCAGGTTTTTCTGGAGGGATTGGTGTAGCACGAATGCCGGCGAGCGGATGGTGTTCGTCGACGGAATCTTCAATCAATTTTTTTAAAAAAACGAACCGCTCTTTAAAGTCTTTTCCGTCATTCATCGTTCCGAACTGTAATGCCTTCGTTGACAATGGGAGCCCTCCCGGCGCTTTCCCAACACCAAGATCGACTCTTCCAGGTGCAAGAGAAGACAAAACATGGAAATTTTCCGCAACTTTAAAAGGGCTGTAATGTTGAAGCATGACTCCCCCTGATCCAATCCGAATCGAATTGGTCCGGGCGAGCAAATACGAAATCAATACTTCTGGTGAGGAGCCTGCCAGTTGTTCGGTGTTATGATGCTCTGATACCCAGAAACGCGAATATCCCCATTCTTCGGCTTTTTGAGCGAGGCGGACTGTTTGCTGCAGGGCATCAAACGCCGAAGCCCCTTCAGGAATCGGGCTTTGATCCAACAATCCAAGCTGATAACTCATACATATTTCTCCCCTCGTTTTTATTCCAAGTTTGTAGGTGCGAATAATTGGTTTTATTTTGACATTTATCCTACCACCGGAAAAAGGAAAAAGGCAATACTTCCGGTGATAGAAAGATTTATACGATTCATCAAAAAAATCTATCAATTCGTTTGTGATACCGGCGTAATTGCATTTTTTGCAAACTTTTCAACAGATGAAAGAATGGTATTCCATATAAAAGGGGGCTCAGAGCCATAATATATTCCATGAATATACTGTTTCAGCATCATCAAATGAGCGACATTGACTTCCGCAAGCTGGCCAGTTGCCAGTTCATTTTTTATGCATAAATAAGGCAAAAATCCGATCCCACATCCACTTTGAATGAGCGATTTTGCCACTTCGAGATGATCCACCTGAAATTCAATTCGCGGCTCCACGTTCTCTACTTCAAAGATTTTGTGAACGCGATTCCAGTCAAATGCACCGCACTCAAAAAACACTATCGGTTCAAGTGCGAGCTGCCGCGCGGACAACTTTGACTGAAACTGAAATGGATGTCCTGGCTTTACAACAAGCCGTATCGAATTGTCAAGGAGCGGTTTATGCTGCAGCGAATGATGCGACACTTCTTTCATGAACGCCACATCAATCTGCTTTTGAAGCAGCTTATCCATTAGCACCTCATTAGACGCTGAAATAAACTTAAAACGAAGATCCGGATGTGCTTTTTTCCAGAGCGGCAGTGCGAACGGAATAAAATATTGGGATGCAATGAGATTGGCTCCAATGACAACCTCTTCCTCGTCCGCTCTTTTTTTCAGTTGTTTTTTCCCCTGATGGAAGGTGCGGAGAATCTGCTCGGCATACGGAACAAACATTTTCCCTTTTTCTGTAAGTACAATACTCCTGCCTTGCCGTTCAAACAGTTCTGTATCCAATTCGCGCTCCAATGCTTTGATCCGCGCCGTAACCGTTGGCTGCGATAAAAACAACGCGTCGGCTGCTTTATGAATGCTGTTAAAATGAACGACATACATAAACGCTTCAATATAATCAATATTCATGTTTCTCTCCCCCTCTTTTTTGAATCTGAAAACAAAAAGCTCCTGAATGTAGACGCACTCAAGAGCTCTTGGATGACTAATTAGTTTCAATTAGGGATAATTCTTTTTCTAGCCAGTCGCTTGTTATCTGCAAAAGTATTTGTCGATGTAAGAGTGATGAGAATGTATGATTAGCTCCTGCAATCACTTCCTTCTCGCAATTCCCTTTCTTACGGAATTTAAAAGCTTGATCATATGAATCGCAATATTCAACAGGAATTACTTCATCATTTGTTCCATGTACCACTAACACATTTCCAGGAAACTTCTTTGCCTCTTGCAATGGATGGTAATGTGATAAAGATTCAAAAAAATGAGAACCTAATCGATATCCACAATAATCGATGCTTCCATCCAAATTAGATATCTTTGTTTGTGTTCTTACAATTCGGGTGATATCATCATAGGGATTAGCAGACGGAGCCCAAAGTATCAAAGAATCAACCCTCGTATCTATCGTTGCTGTAAGCAATGCGACTGCGCCACCTAAACTATGACCGAGAAGAATGATTGGATTATTCTTGAACGATTCTATGTTCTTGACATAATCAATTACACTTCTCGTCTGGTCGATTAAATCTTCCAATCTATTATCTCCATACTCCCCGCTGCTTTCTCCGCATCCGGCATAATCAAATCGCACTACTAACATTCCTCGCGAAGCCAGATAATGTGCAGTTTGCACAAACAACCTATCGATTCCTATACGTGTACTAATAAATCCGTGACAAATGATCACAATAGGAATTTCTTCCACTGGAAAAAGCGAATCAGGATAGTGCATGGAAGTCGCCAAAAATTCTTTTCCGCTGGCAATTTGCAAAAACTTCATCAAATTTAATTCTCCTCTCCACTCAATGAAGATTTTTTACAATTCAATACAACTAAATTAATTTATCCTTTTTAATTCATACTATTTAAATAGGAATAATATGTTTTTTTATTATCTTATCATCCCAAATATCAGCGGTCAATATTTATTTTAAAACCTTTCTTTTGTTTACAATGGCTAATCGCATATATAACTAGGATAAGAGAGGGGTAGGATCGACAAATTGAAAAAGAATAGGTATATCGTAACTATGGTATTATCAGATAATAAATAAGAAAACGTTACTTTCTAATGCTGTTTTTTCTGGTTTGTACGATTTTTTTAATAATGTATATAAGTTGAAACTTTGTTTTACATCCAGTAGAGCGCCCACCGCATTCTATCAAAATGACTTGTTATGAAGGAAAACAGAATCGAACAATCGGAAAATCTTTATTGCAACTTATATAAATTAAATAACTGTAGATGAGCATTTTTCATTACAATAATTTCCATGATTAGAGAGACAAACAGGGTACCCCTTATGCGATACGGAGCTGTTTTTTGATCACATCAATAGGAATCTCTTGCTTTGCAGCGTCATAAATGAACTCTATGACGCTATGGCCTTTCCGCGACCGAAGAAGCTCCAGCCCGGTGGAGAGGTTTTGTCGGGATTCGGCGATGCTGTACACGCAAGCCAATAAAACGGTCACCCAATACCGTTTTACCGCCCGAACGTGACGGACCTGGTATCCATCCAGCTTCAGTTGATCTTTCGCCTGCCGGAAAAAGCACTCGATCGTCCAACGCTGAGCATAGTAACGCAAGATGTCTTCGTCCCCGAGTTCCCGGTCGGTGCTCAAGATGCAATGAAGATGTTCCGGCGCCATCGGCTGATCCGCCTTCCAAGCCAGCAGCACCACCGCGTCATCGAGGCCATGGATGGCCCCCTCATAGCGATACACGCGATAACGCTCCTTCCCCACCGTGACGAGGCGGGTGTCTTTGGACTCGATATAGCGGGCAAACTGCTTGGCTTGGATGGCGATGCCTTTTGGGTAGAGAATCCGGTTCGTCTTGAGCATCGCGATGACATGGAATCCCTGTTTCAAGCAGGCTTCAATGAGCTTTTTGGACGGATACCACGAATCCATGAGCACATACACCGGCTGAGCCCGCTTCACCTTGAGCGAGGAAAGCATCTCGATCGCCAGGTCGATTTTGCTTCTTCCCTCCTTCTTGTCATACAGGCGGAACGCAAATGGGAACGCCTGCGTGAAGGTGTGCACCATCAGCCAAACGAGCGAATGCCCCCAGATCGATTGATGATCTTTATGCGAGTAGTGCCAGTCGCACCCTTGAATGGCGTGCGCAGCCCGTGACGAAGGCTTTGTTTTTTGGCAAATCGTATCATCAATCGAAACAAAAAGGGGTTGATTCTTCCGTTTGGCCAGTCGTTCGACCTGGGAAAGGATCCACTCTTGAAGCTTCCCAAGCAGCCTTTCCTCGTTCCAAGGGCTTTTCGTGAAAAAGTGACTGAGCGTCGTTCGATGATTCGGATGAAAGCTCCAGTAATGAATCAATGTTCCCGAGAATCCCTTGGTGGTCAAGGCATCGACAATATGAATGAGATGCTTGATGACCGGTTTGGAAAGCTGCAGCGTCAACCCCAGCGTGAAGAAAAACTTGTGGATTCCTTGGTGATGTGCTAATCTATTCATGAGACATGAACCTCCTTGTGGATAGTTGGTGGTACATCTATTCTAACCAAGGAATCGGGTTCATGTCTCCTTTTTTGTTTAGTTGTCAATTTATGTCAGTGAATTTGCTCATCTACAGTTAACAATTATATTTTCCAAAAAAAGTCAAGAAGAATCGCTACTAAAAATTCAACATTACTCGACAAACAAGTTGAACCCGTGGTGCTAGATAAAACTCAGACAAGTATAAAAATAGCCCTTGCTGGCAGATCTCCTGTAGAATGAAAGTGTGACCCATCATTCGAAAGGAGGAATCCCCCATGCAAGAGCACTTTCATTTTACTACAGATCCAACCAAACTGCCAAAACAATATGCCGCCATTTTCTGTTTTGTTTCTGCCCAACTGTCGTTGATTCAAATGTATCTTCATCGTCGCAATCGTCACTTGGATCAAAACGTTTGCTTCCGTAAAAGCGATATTCATAAACGCCCAGAGGAAATGCTACAATGCTTGAGGTGTGCAATGTCATCGCAAAGTTGACTTTTCAAGGTTCATTTTCTGGTCGCACCCCTCCCCCATCATCCCCACCACTTCGCGAAACACGGCCGACGGCTGCCTGCGGAGCAGGTCGGCGGGGATTGTTTTGTGCTTTGCGCCGTTTGTGATGATGAGACGGCCGCTTTCCAGGCGGATGGACACGTTTTTGACGCGGTATGCGGTGATTTTGGACGCCTGATCCAAGTAGCGGGCGTCAAGGTCGAAGCGGATGCGGTCGGACAGCCGCCGCAGGATGCGCCAAAGGACGATTTCGTCGCTTGATTTCATGAACAGTTCCGGCAGTTCTTTCGCCTGTTTGAGCATGTTGAACGTCGTCATCGCATAGACGGCGATGCCGTAGCCGACGGGACGGATGACGTTTTGGAGAAAGTTCCAGCTTTCGACTTCGAAGCGAACGTATTCCTCATCGCTTCGTTTTGGCAGTTCGGCGATGGCCGAGCGTTTGACGATGTTCACGGCGGTGATTTTGCCAAAGCACGTGACCCCGTTTTGCGGGGCGGCTCCTTGTTTCGGGTAAAGGGCGATGTAGCGCGCGTTTTGCCAGCCTTTTTTCAGCTGCTTGACTGGGATGTGGTAGAAGCGGTGCTTCACGTAGGCTTCGTAATGCCGCGCGCTTGGCACCATGCCGACAAGCACATGCTCGTCGAATGCCGACCGCCATTCTTCGATGATCCCTTGCGGCAGGATGCCTTCTTGTTGCAGTTCTTCAGGATTGTTTTCGATCAACCGCTCGATG
This sequence comes from Geobacillus zalihae, assembly GCF_030414215.1. Classification (NCBI taxonomy): domain Bacteria; kingdom Bacillati; phylum Bacillota; class Bacilli; order Caryophanales; family Anoxybacillaceae; genus Geobacillus; species Geobacillus zalihae. The sequence goes on along the minus strand of NZ_CP129217.1, from coordinate 1,290,115 downwards.
AACTGCTCGACCAGGCGGGTGGCGTTCGGCAAAAACGGCAGGCCGCCGATGTTGACGTCGTTGATGCTTTTGTACAGCGGGTGCGCTTGGTAGCTGTCTTCGTCATGCCACGGGAACAGCACGTAGGCGCCAAAGGCGGTGCGCTCGTATGGGCCGCCGCGGCGGGCGACAAGCGAATCGCGGTAGCGGTGCATCGTGTTGATGTCGTCTTCCATCGGGCCCGGCATTCCGTACCGTTTTTCATACGCGCTGCCGGAAACGGCGAAATCAAGGCGGTATTTGGCATCGAAAATGTAGTTGAACGTATAGTCTTTTCCCTTCTTTTCAATCGCCAAAACCGTGTCGGGCATTTGCGGGACGGTCGGCAGCCTCCCTTCGTACAGCTGGTACGTGAGCGTGATTCGCTCGCCCGTGTGCGGATGTTCGTACACTTGCTTGGCGGAGCGGGTTTTGTCGAGATGGACGAACAGCCCCAAGCGGTTCACTTGGATGACGTTTTGACTGATGAGTCTGTATTTTTTCCCGAGAAGTTGCCCGAGTTTTAGAAACGTCCAATACTCGTACAGCGTCGCCACGTCTTTGACGGACATTCGGTACAGCGTTCCCTGCAAGGCGAGGCCGCGGGTGATGAGGAGAAACAGCTGATAGGCGTCGCGGTAGCCAGGCGCCATTTGCAGGACGAGGCTCGCAACAGAGCGGTCAAGCCGCCCGATCGGCCGCCAAAAGGAGTGGCGGAGACGGGTTTCGAGCGCGCGGATCATCGATTGGATGCGCTCCAGCAAATCCGGATCCGGTTCTGTTTCGTACCGCTTTTGTTTCCCTTGCACGTGTTCGAACAAATCGCGCAGCTTCTCGACAAGGCGCGTCATCATCCATTTGACGAACCGGTTTTCGAGCGTGTCGTACGTCAGTTCTTGTTTCGCTTTGAGCCCCGATTGCGGCATGACGGTTCGACTTCCAATGTCGATGCCGCTTTTGACATCGCGGAACACATGCGGCCGCTTACGCAAATCATTCCGTCCTGCCGCATCCAAACGGCCGAGCTGGTCGCCGCGCACCCTCACATGGACGGTCGACAGTTGATGGTGCGGCTGCCGCTCGATATGGCGAATGGCCTGCAAAAAATCGCCGATATGCGCCTCCATAAGCCGGAAAAATTCGCTTCGGGACGGCGCGCCGCTGCGCTTCGCCTTCGCCCGCTGGTACGTGCGCTTGATAAAGTGAAACGCCAAGTTGTAAATTTCTTCGCTCACTTCATCAAGCAGCCGCTGGTAGTCTTGTTTGTAGGTCAATTTCGTCGGGAAAATTTCGATCGTCACGTCCAAAACGGAGCGGTGGCCGTCGCGGATTTCGAACGTCGACAGCCCGACTTCATTCGGGAAGTGAAGATTTCCCATCAACACCGCCTGTCCACCGATGTCAACACGGCTGATGGCGTTTCTCAGCGCTGGCGACTCATGGTAAAAGGAGAGCACCCGGTCGGTTTTCGGAACGACAAGCAGCTGATAGATGCCGTTTTCAAAGAAAATCGGGCGGTGGCCGCCCGACCAGTCGACAAGCGCCCCCGCGTCCACGTCAAACAGCTTGACGTTTCGCACCCCTTCGCCGCTTGCGAAAAACTCCATCGTCTCGTGGAAATCGAGGCGGCGGTACTGCTTGAGCCCTTCGTATTGTTCGTGGTACGGCTTTCCTTTGATTACGAGCGTGAGCTGTTTCGTTTCGATATGGACGAGCTCATAGTCGTCACGCCCCAAGCCAGAACGAAGTGAAGCCATCGTCCTCCAACCTCCGCAGCATGCGCCAAATTTTCTCCGCGCTTTTTGGATAGCGGGCGTACGACACATCAAGCGCACCGCTGTAGTCCCCGTCCGGTTCAAAACCGGCGCAAAGGACAAACAGCTGCTTGAGCGCCCGCTCGAGCCGCGCGTCGCTTCCTGAAAGGCGCGGCAACATTTTTTGCATGAGGCAATAGTCGAACGCCTTGTCAAATTCCATCAGCTTTCCTTCTTCGTTGTAAGCAAGATAAAAGCAGATTTCATCGCGGACGCGGTAGCCGATATGCGCCCCGAGCGGCTCAAGGATGCGGTTGATGTCCACGAGCTGTTTCGTCACCGTTTCAACAAGCTCTGGGCAGCGTGCGTACACATCTTTCAAATGCAAATACCGCGCCGCGAACAGCTCCTGCCCGACAGGTTGGGGTGCAACGGTCGGCACATCGCGCAAAAAGTCGAGATGGTCGAGACGGACACGGTTGAACTCGATCGTGTTCGCGCGGTCGAGCACTTTTTTGCTGAAGGGGTGGGTCGTCTCGTCCATGTTGACCGTGCCGATGATGTAGACGTTCGGCGGGAGAAAAAGGTCGCGCCCCGCCGTTTCTCGCGGCAGCAGCCGCGACGACGTGATGTGCCCATTTTCCCAGCGGCGGCTTTCCATGACGCTCAGCACATCGCTGAAGTAATGCTCGACGCGGGCGAGGTTCATCTCGTCCAACACGACGAAATACGGTTTGTCGGGATGGTTCTCGGCTTCGATGATGACGTTCGCAAGCGGCCCAGGCTTGAACTCGCCTTTAATGTCGACATAGCCAAGCAAATCGGAGCCGTCGTTCCAGTCCGGGCGGACGGGGATCAAGGCGAAGCGGCCGTTGTCTTCCGTGGCGCCGACGCTCTCGGCGAGCCATTGAACGATTTTCGTTTTCCCCGTTCCGGAAATGCCGGATAAGATGACAAACGGTTTCGTTTTTAATGAAAGAAAGAGGTTGGCCACTTCCTCTTTTGTGTAATAAAAACCTTTGGCGGATATGTATGAATGAATATGCTCAACCGCCTCCCGATAGGAAAAGGCCTGCTCGGGCGGTGTCATTGGTTCTGTTCGCTCTACATACTGTCGGTAATAATCGATCATCGTTTCGAGGTCGCGCGCGAGTTGTTCATCGGACGGCAAATCGTCAAACGAATAGGCGATATACGCCGCCACCGACCGTTCGTAGTCTTTCGCCCGTTTGCTTTCGCCAAGACGGATGTCATCATCGGTCCGCACGCGCTCTTCGGCAGGAATGAGTTGGCGGATGCCGCGCTTCACCCGCTCCATTTCGTCTTTCGGCGTCTCCGTCACTCCTTGGGCAAGCGTCAAATAGAGACGGCGCATATCTTCGCTGAACAAGTAGACGATATAATAGCCGCGCTGCGTTGAATCCGTCACTTCTTGGTCCATCACCGCCACCCACGGCACGTCGGTCCAATTCCCTTGACCGACCGACCCTTTCACCATATACCGGTCAGGCGGCAGAAACGGCAGCGCTTTCAACGCCTCTGGAATCGCCCGCGTCACTAACTGAAACGTCCGCCGCTCTTTCGACAGTTTTTCCTGTTTGTCTTGCTCGTAGATGGCCATCACTTCACGGAACAGATCGTGCAATGACATAAGAATAGCTCCTTCGTGCCGAAATGTTTTCTTCGTTTCTATTTTTCTTCTATTCTACTAAAAAATCAGCTCTCTTAACTAGTAGGAGAGCCACTTTTTCGAGCATTCACGGAGGAGAAGCGCGTTGAAGGAGCACATTCGTCTTGGTGATATCTCTCTTTCATTCTCCCCAAACGCCCGATCGGTTTGGGCGGCGATGAATATGGCGGGAGGCAAGGAAAAGCTCCTCATCGTAAGGGAGACAGAAACGCCTACGAGAAGATTCAAACCTCCATCGCACGGTTTAGGAAAGCGAGTGCATAGAAGAGCAAAAGATGTTTATGCTACACTAGGGATGAGAAATTCCGGCGCCGTTTTTCGGCGAATCGTTTGGAGGCGGCATTAGGCCGCAAGCAGATTTGTCAATATGGTTCAAGGGAGGAATGGAACGATGAGACCCCCCGCCCTATTTCTCGCTCACGGTTCGCCGATGTTGGCAATCGAAGACAATGCGTACACGGCGCTTTTGGGCAAACTCGGGGAAGGAATTCGCCCGCAGGCGGTCGTCGTCTTTACCGCCCATTGGATGACGCGCCAACCGACGGTTTCGGTGGTTGAGGGGACGTATGACATGATTTATGATTTTTCCGGATTTCCGCGCGAGTTGTATGAAGTGGTGTATCCGGCGCGCGGGTCGGTCGAGTGGGCGGAGCGCGTGCGGGAGCGCCTAGGCGGTGTGGCGGAAGTGGCCGTCGATCGGACCCGGGGGTTGGATCACGGTTCGTGGGTGCTACTCTACCGCTTATTTCCGAAAGCGGATATTCCGGTTGTGCAGGCGTCGGTCGTGCCGTGGTGGACGCCGAAGCAATTGTTGCAGCTCGGGGAAGCGCTGCGCCCGCTGCGGGATGAGGGCGTGATGATCATCGGAAGCGGCGGGACGGTGCACAATTTGATGGCGCTCCGTTGGGAAGGGCATGCGGAGGCGGACGAATGGGCCGTCGCATTTGATGATTGGCTTCTCAGCCGATCAGCCGCCCACAGTGAAGAGGTGTTCGAGTATGAGAACAAAGCGCCGTACGCCAAGCAGGCCGTGCCGACGCCCGAGCATCTCGCGCCGTACTGGATCGCCTACGGGGCCGGCGATCGCGGCGGGGCGCCGCGCGTGTTGTTCCGTGAGTACCAGTATGGGAGCTTAAGCTTGATGGCGGTGGCGTTTTAAGCGGAAAGCCCGCTCCCTGCTTCAACGCATGGGGCGGGTTGTTTCTTTGATCGAAAACAGCGTTGCTACTGCCCGGAGCACGTTTTATACGTTTGCCCGTTGCCACATGGGTCTTTGCGGCCAGTTTTTGGTGGAAGACGTGGAATGTTCTCAAAGAAAGGCCGTCCTTGAATCGCATCCAGACAGGACCGTTCCCTATTTCAATGCAAAAGGCGCTAGTCTTGTTCAACACGGCTACACATCTTGCAAATGATACTGTTTATAAATTTGGTTCTTCAACCTCGGATGCAAGTGGCAGCTGCACTCATCGGAAAACAACCGGTCAATCAATCCCTTGAATTCTTCCCGTCCGATCAACCGACGCTCATACGCGCAACATAAAATTCCTAAAGTTCCCGTATATTCGATGCCATAACTTTCACATGCATTGATGATCCTTTTTTCATTCGATGTGCATACAATCATATCTTGACCGGCAATGGCAATCAGTTCTGCATCATATTCGCTTAAACCTGTCCATTCTGTCAGCAGCTGATACATGAGCCCGTATCCCTCTTCCGTATGCAAAGAGACCGTTTCGTAATCGATTTGTCGCAAAGCCGTCCGGATATCGTCAGGAGTCTCATTCCACAAAATACTTTCGGGAACACACACTCGGCCAAACACTCTCGTCAGTAAATCCATCCTGTCCAACTCATAAAAATCGTTTAACACATTGTTGTCCACCACCGCTCTCTTTTTATAAAGCCCCCGTATTTTCTGAACATCCATGCTCCTTATACCATCCCTTGACCATTTCTCTAGCAGTCCGCAAATCGCATCCAAGGATTTCGCATACTTTGTTAATCGTAATGCTCCCCTCAAAATACGCCTGTTTCACAAAATAGGTCAGTTTGCGGTTTTTGGGAATATACTCGATTGGAGCGGGTTCTTGTTCTTTATATCCTTGCTCCCGCAACGTTTTTCGCAAATGGCCGTACGTCCTTCCGGAAATGTATTGTTCATCCAATAAGGCCCTCATGAAGGCTTCAGCACTGACAAAAAATTGGCGCTTAAGCTCCATAATCGTTTCAAGGGTAACATATCGTTTAAAATAATAAGCATATTCCCGCAACTGTTCGCGAGGAATAAGAAAGTAGCTTGCAAACAACGTGGCGACTTTTTCATTGATTTCCCTTCTTGCGCTGCTGTAAGTAAGAGAGCTAAGATCACTTCGGTACTCCTCGCGATGAAAAATAAGATGGCCAAGTTCGTGAATGACGCTGAACCGTTTTCGTTCCTCAGGTATTTCGTCGTGATCATTAAGGAAAATAAAAGCTCCTTTTTCCTCGGAGTAAGCCGATAAACCATCAATTTTTTTATCAATCGTTTTCAACGCGATGACATGTATACCATGGCGCTCTAAAACCGCATAAATATCGCTTGGGATCACATGATCAAGGCCAAACATTTTCCTCGTTTGTTCCGCTGCTTGTCGAATAATGGTTTTATGCTCCTCCGTTAACTCATGATCAACGAGCTTTACTTTATACGTCGGGGGCAAATAAGCAACACTAGCCTCTCCAAAAGAGGCAAGCAGCTCATAATAATCATCCATGATCCGATTCACTTGATTTTGATCAATCAGACGAAAGTTTTCTTTAGGGTTATCCGCGCGAAACATGAAAGAAGACATTGGTTCACGCTGATCGTCTGAAGAAACGATCAAATCCTTCATCGGGATATTCAAGTGTCGCGACAGAAGAAATAATTTTGCACTGTCAGGAATTTGTTCCCCTTTTAAATATTTGGCAATCGTTTGTCTCGTCACGCCCATCAATTCGGCTAAATCTTGATTCTTCAACCCCATCTCTTTTTTGACCCGATTTAGATTTTTCGCGATCGTTTGTTTAATCTCCATCATCACACCTCCTTTGTGTTAATTATTTTTAACACAAAATAGAGTCATAAACCGATATTAATGTTAATTTTTATTAACCTTTTCTTTTAACATACCATATCGGGTTGGCATCAATCAACTTTACCATTCATTTTGGGAATAAGCATTGTACATTATTGGTAAACGTTTTCAAATAGGTTTAAGTCTTTGTTAAGCAACAAGCCCGCCTCTCGCTTCCATGCGCGAAGGCAGGCTGTTTTTTTAGCCAAAGTACGTGTACTTGCTTTTCGCAGCACTTTTCTACTTTTCCCGCTGCCGATTTCGCCCGTAGTATCGGCTGGGCGTCGACGTTCAGCTAGCCTCACGACGGGTTCACGATTTCTGTTTTATAATAAGAATACCAATGAAAACACTGACAGCGACAGCGGCCGCAACGATGGTGATCGGCAGCCAGTCAGTGGCAAAAGATGAATACGTGATCATTTCAGCCATAGCAGCGCCCCTCCTTTATCCATCATAAACGAAATCCCGCCAGATTTGAAACTGTTGTTCCTTCTCGCAAACTCGCTTGTTTGATATACTAGAGTGGAAGGAGGTGAAGAGGGTGGAAGAAAAAACGATATTGGCGCAAATTTTGCAAGTGCTGGATTTGTACGCGTCCGATATGCGCAAGCAGTTCGAAGCGCTCCATGAGAAATTCGACTCGCTCCAACGCCAAGTCCAAGCGTTGAGCGAACAAACGAACACGATGAACAAACGCATCGAAGACATGGACAAGCGCATCGAAGACATGGACAAGCGCATGGAAGGAATGAATGGACGTGTGGAAGGAATGGACGGACGCATCGAGGAGATGGATGGACGGTTTGAGCGGCAGATCGCCCAGTTGGAGCGCACCGTGAATGAACGGTTCGAACGGCTCGAAGCGAAACTCGGCCACATCCGCGTCGAACTAGTTGAAACACAAGAAACGGTCGACTTCCACTCCGTCAAAATCGCCCAGCACGATCGAAAAATCCGCCATTTGCTTCACGCTCGATAAATCCTCCACTGCCATCATGCCCCCGCCCTGATGGAAGGGCGGGGGCGTTCGCATCAAGAAAGCTCTCGGGCAAGGTCGGCCGCCAAGGCGGCGTTGTTTTTCACTAAGGCGATGTTTGCTTGCAAGCTTTTGCCTCCGGTTAATGTTTTCACACGGTCAAGCAAAAACGGGGTGACCGCTTTGCCGGTGATGTGCTGCTTTTCTGCTTCCTTAAGCGCTTGTTCGATGATGGCGGTGATATACGACTCCTCGAGCTCCTCTTCTTTTGGGACAGGATTGGCGATCACAACACCGCCGTTTAACCCAAGCTTCCATTTCGTTTCGATGAACTGAGCGATTTCTTCTGCGCTGTCGAGGCGATAGTCGACGCGAAACGGGCTCGTCCGCGAATAGAACGCCGGCAGGACGTCCGTCTGATAGCCGATGACCGGAACGCCATGCGTCTCGAGGTATTCAAGCGTCAAGCCTAAATCCAAAATTGATTTCGCCCCGGCGCAGACGACCGCGACGTTGGTGCGCGAGAGTTCCTGCAAGTCAGCCGAGATGTCCATCGTCTGTTCGGCGCCGCGGTGCACGCCGCCGATGCCGCCGGTCGCAAATACGCGGATGCCCGCCATCTGGGCGCAAATCATCGTCCCCGCCACGGTCGTCGCCCCGTGTTTCTTCATGGCGACGACATACGGCAAGTCGCGGCGGCTCACTTTTTCTACATCGCGGCTTGTCCCGAGCTGTTCAAGTTCGTCTTCGGTCAACCCGATTTTGATGTTTCCGTTTAAAATGGCGATCGTCGCCGGCACGGCGCCGCGGTCGCGGATGATCCGCTCGACGTCTTTCGCCGTCTGCACGTTTTCCGGATACGGCATGCCATGCGAGATGATCGTTGATTCTAAAGCGACAATCGGCTTTTTTTCGGCCTTCGCTTGAGCGACTTCTTCGGAAAAGACGAGAAAATCATTCATCACTTCGTTCCCCCTTCGCGAAAATACCGCTCATAGGCGGCTTGCAACAGGTGTTCATTCAAAGCGGGATGCACCGTTTCGGCCGTTTGCAGCGTAAGCGCCGCGCTGCTCATCCCAAAGCGGCAGGCGTCTTCCACCGTATGTCCGCCTAAGACGCCGTACAAAAATCCAGCCGCAAAGGCGTCGCCCGCTCCGGTGGCGTCGGTGACTGTTACGTTTGGCGCCGCGAGCGTCCCTGTTTCCCCTTGCTTGGCGGCGTACGCAACGCCGTTTGCGCCGCGGGTGATGACAACGTTCTGGGCGCCGGCGTGAAGGATCGCTTTCATGATGTCGCCCGTATGCCCATCTTTTCCCACAAATGCCTTCGCCTCCGCTTCATTCGTGACAAACCACGTCACACCAGACAAATCGCTGGGCAATCGCTTCACTTTTGGAACCGACACCGTCACAACACAAAGCGGGATGTCCTCTTGGCGACATTGTGCGAGCGCCGCACGAATGACATCCTCCGGGAAATTCGTGTCAAGCACGACCGCAGAAATCGGACCGAGCCGAGTCCATTGCTGCTTTAGCCATTCTTCCCCCACTGTATCATAAATGGCCATATCCGCCAAGGCGAGAACCATCTCGCCGCGTTCATCGAGCACCGCTGTATACGTCCCGGTGTTCGCTTTTGGCGTTCGCATGATGAAGCTCGTATTGACATATCGGCTCGTCACGTCAATGAGCCACTGTCCATCGCGATCATCGCCAACGGTGCTGACGAGCGAAACAGGTTGAGCAAGCCGCCCTAAGTTTTCGGCGATGTTTCTCGCCACCCCACCCGCGGTTTGCGTCGTGGTGACGGGATGAGACGTGCCGAGCCGAAACGAAGTGAGCAACCGCGCCTTTCGGTCGACGTTCGCCCCGCCAATGCAGACGATCGAGGCCGTTTGCCGCATGCCTTTTCCCTCCTTCCAATAAGCACCGCTGCGCCCTTTCCTCTGCCATCAAAAAGAAAACGGTTTCGAAAAAGCGGACGCGGGGTATGTCAAAGCACTACGGCCATTGTATCATATTCCGTCCGGCATAACGAAAGCATCCCGCCAACATGACGGGATGCCGATGTTCGAACGTTTAGTTTTTGTACGCACAATACGGACGCAACTTGACACCGATCAAGCTGCCAAGGAAAGCAAAGACAAACCAAATCCAACCATGGACGCTGAAGGAAGCGATGCCGCTGAAATACGCGCCGATGTTGCAGCCGAACGCCAACCGGGCACCGTATCCCATCATCAATCCACCGATGAGTGCACCGATTGTCATGCGCGTCGGCCGCTTCCATTGCACGGGTTTCGCATAGCGGCCAGCGAGCGCTGCGGCCAATAAGGCGCCGAACATTAAGCTAATGTCCATGACCGTCGTTGTATCGTAGTAGAGCGGATTGGCGAGCGCCTGCCGTTTCGCCTCATCTTGCCAATACGCCCAAGCCGTCGGATCGACACCAAATAGCTGCACGAACTTCGCTCCCCAAAGGGCGAATGCGGATGTGATGCCCCACGGCGAACCTTTGAACATGAGAACAAGCACGTTCATCAGCGCCAATAATAACGCGCCAACCAACAATGACCATGGGCCTTTGTAAATGGTTTTCCATCCGTGGCGGTGTTCAAGCGGTGTCGTCAACAGCTTGCCGTGGCGCCGCTTTTCCATCACCGTCACGACATAATAGACAACCGCCAGCAAAACAAGTTGCAGCAGAAAGCCGCCCCATGCACCAAACGAAGCAATAAGCGAAATCGGATCGACGTGCGGCATACGCATCCAAACATCAAAATGCGTCGTCGCAATGACCGATCCAGCGATAAACCCGATCAAGGTGACGACACCGTTCGTATCACCGCCGCCAATATGGTACAGCGTCCCGGACGCGCAGCCGTCACCCAGCTGCATGCCGATCCCGAAAATAAAGGCACCAATCATGACAGCAATGCCGACTTCATGCACATTCCCAGCAACGGAATGGCCGAATATCGATCCTTTTATCAGCAACGGCAAAAACAACGCACTTGCCACCGCCATCATGACCATCTGTGCTCGAATGCCTTCCCCTTGACGGTACAAAATGAATTTCCGCCAGGCCGAAGTAAAACCGAAATGGGCTTGATAAAGCACAAAGCCGCCAAACGCACCCAGCACGTACAAAAGCGCCTGTTGCCAAGACACGCGGCTATATAAGAACAGTGCTCCGCCGATTAACACAAAACAGGAGACCGCAATGATCCATGCGGTTGGATTTTTCGGGGCGTTCGCTGCTTGTTTCGCGCGAACGTCTCGTTGTTGTGCGGTCACTTCCACGATGCGTTCCCCCTTTTGTTTTGGTTGATGAACGTATTCTATAATACTATAAAACCAATTGATTTGCTACGATTTAAACTAAAAAGTTTCAATGTTGCGGCCGGTCGGGTATAATAGCAGACGAACATTTTCTTCGGAAGGAGATGACCATGTGGAACGAGTTTAAAAAATTCGCCGTCCGCGGCAATGTCATCGACTTGGCCGTCGGGGTCATTATCGGCGGGGCATTTGGCAAAATCGTGTCTTCGCTCGTCAATGACATCATCATGCCGCTCGTCGGCTTATTGTTGGGAGGCATCAATTTCAGCGGCCTGTCGTGGAAAGTCGGCAAAGCGGAAGTGAAATATGGGGCGTTTATCCAAACGGTCGTCGACTTTTTGATCATCGCGTTTTCGATTTTCCTGTTTGTGAAATTGATCAACACGCTGTATGAACGGGTGAAAAAGCAGGAAGAGGTGAAGGAAACCGCGCCGACGCTGACGAAAGAGGAGGAGCTATTGACAGAAATTCGCGATTTGTTAAAGCAGCAGCGGGAAACGCTGTGAAAGCCTGTCTCGGAGGTGGACAGGCTTTCATGGCGCTGAAACTTCTCAATCGGGTTGATGGAATGGCGGCGAACCTGAAAATCGCAGCCACCCCATCGATGTCCGTTTTCATCGAAGCGCCGCACTCCCGTCAAAGCAGCCAATATGCGAGCGGCGCGGTGAGGATGAGCGTCAAGACGGTGCGTTCGAACCAGATGACCAGCAGCCTCGGCAAGCTGAGCGGAATTTCTGTAGATAAAATGCATGGAATGACAGCGGAAAAGAATAGGATCGCCGAGACGGATACAACAGCAATAATGAATTTTGTGACAAGCGGAGCTTCGGTGACAAGCAAAGCGGGCAAAAACATTTCCGCGATTTCAATGGCCGAAGCTTTCGCAGCCAACAGCGGTTCAGGGATTTGCAACAGAAGGGTGAATGGGTAGAACAGGTAGCCCAACCAGTCAAACAACGGCGTATATTCAGCGAGCAACAGCCCGATCAGTCCGACTGACATAATGGACGGCAAAATGCCCATCGTCATGATGAAGCCATCTCGCAAGTTCTCCCATATGTTTGTCCCAATCCCTTTTGACTGCTCTACCGCCCTCATCGCTTCAGCCCAAGCTTGTTTCATATAGTTGCCCGTTACTTTTTGCTCGGGATCCCCCTTGCCGTCGTAGTATTCATCGCTCATGCGGCTTAGCGGCCAAATCCGAGCGGTGAACGCTGTAACGGCAAACGTGACAAGAAATGTCACCCAAAAATACGTATTCCAGATTGGCATGAGCCCCAATGTTTTCGCCACAACGACCATAAATGTCACGGATACAGTGGAAAAGCCGGTGGCGATGATCGCCGCTTCTTTCACGGTATATTTGCCTTCTTTGAACACTTTATTAGTGATCAATAACCCAATGGAGTAGCTGCCGACAAAGGAAGCGACGGCGTCGATCGCCGAACGGCCCGGCGTTTTCCAAATCGGCCGCATGACGGGTTGCATCCACACACCGACAAATTCAAGCAGCCCGTAACCAACAAGAAGAGCGAGAAAAACCGAGCCAATCGGCACAAGGAGACCGACGGAAATGACGAGTTTGTCATACAAAAACGGCCCCATATTCGGTTGAAACAGCCACGACGGACCGATGTGAAACACAAGCATGACCGCCGTGATCAGTCCTAGAACTTTCAACAGTGAAAAAACGGTTGTCACAGCATCTTTGTTCCACGTTTTTTTGTAAAACGGATAAACGGCACCGAGAGCGATCACGATCAGAGCATAATAAGGAACAAGTGCTGAAAACTGGGTGCGAATCCATGTCACAATATGATCGAGCAAAATCGATGATGTGCCGCCGATGGACACCGGGACGAAAAATACGAAAATGCCGATGGCGCTAAAGACGAAAAACTTCCATGCCCCGCTGGCCGGCGTTGGCGTCGGCACGGATGGCGCTATATTTGTATCCGCTTTCATCTTTCTCCACCCCCATTGTCCTTTTTACCCCAACTTGCGCGGCCGGAAGCATAGCCGCTTCCGGTCGCCAAACGCTTCGACGAAAGAACGTTTCCCTTTTAGATGCACACCTTGCCTTCTTTCACCACCACCCCCCCGCCTTTGATCACCGTCTCAACATGGTTGACTCCGTAATGGTACATGATCTGCACATAATTCGGAACGTTGAACATGACCAAATCCGCCTTCTTCCCCGGCTCGAGGCTGCCGACAAGATGCGCGCGGCCGATGGCGTGGGCGGCGTTGATCGTGGCGGCGGCGATGGCTTCGGCCGGGGTCATGCGCATATGCAGGCAGGCCAAGGTCATGACAAGCGGCAGCGAGACGGTCGGCGACGAACCAGGGTTGCAGTCGGTCGCCAAAGCGACGGGAACGCCGGCGTCGATCAAACGGCGGGCATCGGCGGCTTTTGTCATTAAGAAAAAGGCGGTGCCGGGCAAAAGGACGCCGATGACGCCACGATCGGCCATGCGGCGGATTCCTTCGTCCGACGCCCGAAGCAGGTGGTCGGCGGAGATGGCGCCGACTTCGGCTGCCAGTTCCGCCCCGCCATACGGCTCGATTTCATCGGCGTGGATTTTCGGCGTCAAGCCGTGCGCTTTCCCTGCTTCCAAAATGAGGCGGGCTTGTTCAGGCGTAAACACGCCGCGCTCGCAAAAGACATCGTTGAACTCGGCCAACCCAAGGCGGGCCGCTTCGGGAATCATCTCGTCGATGACAAGGCGGACGTATTCATCCGGATCGTGCTTCCACTCCGGCGGAACGGCGTGGGCGCCAAGAAACGTGGAGACGATATCGACCGGGTGGGTGTCATCGAGACGCTTGGCGACGTTAAGCTGCTTGATTTCGTGCTCAAGGCTTAACCCATAGCCGCTTTTTGCTTCGACGGTCGTGACCCCATGAAGCAAAAACTGATCGAGCCGTCGCTTGCTTTCCTCATACAACATCTCTTCCGACGCCTCGCGCGTCGCTTTTGTCGTGGCATGAATGCCGCCGCCGGCGTTCATGATTTCCATGTACGTCGCTCCATGAAGGCGCATCGTCCATTCGTGTTCGCGGCTGCCGGCGTAAACGAGATGAGTATGAGGATCGACAAGCCCAGGCGTCACCGTTTTGCCCTTAGCGTCAATGACTTCCGCTTCGGCGAGCCGATCGGCAAATTGGCGGGCCAGTTCATCGTCCGCACCAACCGCCACGATCGTGCCATGTTCGATCCAGACGCTGCCGTTTTCGATGATGCCTAGATCGCTCATCTTCTCCTTGACGAGCGGAGCCGCGGAGCTTCCCGCCAGCGTCACGAGCTGGCGGGCGCGGCGGACAAAAAGCGGGCGCATAGGCGGTTCTCCTTTCTATTTCAACATCGGCATATCGATGCCTTTTTCTTTCGCCGTCCGGATGGCGAGCTCATAGCCGGCATCGGCGTGGCGGACCACACCAAGCCCCGGGTCGGTCGTCAACACCCGTTCCAACCGTTTTTCCGCCTCTTTCGTGCCGTCGGCGACGATGACCATGCCGGCGTGAATCGAGTAGCCCATGCCGACGCCGCCGCCGTGGTGAACCGACACCCAGCTCGCGCCGCCAACCGCATTCAACAGCGCATTTAAAATCGGCCAGTCGGCGATGGCGTCGCTTCCGTCTTTCATTCCTTCCGTCTCCCGGTTCGGCGAAGCAACGGAGCCCGAATCCAAATGATCGCGACCGATGACGATCGGCGCTTTCAGCTCGCCTTTGGCCACCATGTCGTTGATGATTTTGCCAAATTTCGCCCGCTCGCCGTAGCCGAGCCAACAAATGCGCGCCGGCAGCCCTTGGAATTGAATGCGTTTTTGCGCCATGCGAATCCAATGGCAAAGCCGCTCATTGTCGCGAAATTCACGCAAAATGACTTCATCGGTTTTGTAAATATCCTCAGGATCGCCCGAGAGCGCCACCCAGCGGAACGGCCCTTTTCCTTCGCAAAAGAGCGGGCGGATGTAGGCCGGCACAAAGCCCGGGAAGGAAAAGGCGTCGTCCACCCCTTCGTCTTTTGCCACTTGGCGGATGTTGTTGCCGTAATCAAACGTCACCGCCCCTTGCTTTTGCATCGCCAGCATCGCCCGCACATGCGCGGCGATCGACTGTTTTGCACGGGCGATGTACTGCTTCGGATCGCGCGCCCTGAGTTCGGCGGCCTCATCAAGCGTAAGGCCAGCCGGGATGTAGCCGTTTAACGGATCATGGGCGGACGTTTGATCGGTCAAGACGTCCGGAACAAAGCCCATTTCGACGAGACGCGGCAACACTTCAGCCGCATTGCCGACAAGGCCGATTGACAGCGCTTTTTTCTCTTCCTTCGCTCGTTTCGCCATCACAAGCGCCGCCTCCAAGCTGTCGGTCATCGTGTCGAGGTATTTCGTATCAAGGCGGCGCTGAATGCGGGCCGGATCGATTTCGACAGCGAGGCAGACGCCGCCGTTCATCGTCACCGCGAGCGGCTGCGCCCCGCCCATGCCGCCAAGGCCGGCGGTTAGCGTGATCGTCCCGGCGAGCGTGCCGCCAAAGTGCTGGCGTGCCACTTCAGCAAACGTTTCATACGTTCCTTGAACGATTCCTTGGCTGCCGATGTAAATCCAGCTGCCAGCCGTCATTTGTCCGTACATGATCAATCCTTTTTTGTCGAGCTCATGGAAATGATCCCACGTCGCCCATGCGGGCACGAGGTTGGAGTTGGCGATCAGCACGCGCGGGGCGTCCGGATGCGTGCGAAATACCGCCACCGGCTTGCCGGATTGAATGAGCAACGTTTCATCGTTTTCTAAACGAAGAAGGGTGTCCACAATCGCCTCGTAACATTCCCAGTTGCGCGCCGCCTTGCCGATGCCGCCGTAGACGATCAATTCATCCGGCCGCTCGGCGACATCGGGATGCAAATTGTTGTTCAGCATCCGCAGCGCCGCTTCTTGAATCCACCCTTTCGCCCGCCGCTCAGTTCCCGCGGGCGGGCTGACGGTCCGTTTTTCTGCCATCGTCATCCTCTCCTTTTTCCTCTTTGCTTTTCATTGTAAGGGAGCGAAGAAGGAGAAGATAGGCGCACGTCTTTTAAAAGTGATCACATTTTTTTGAATTTTCTATTTCCTCTCCGTTTTATTTGTTCATTTTTTTCGATATCGATCCATTTCTTTTGAAATAGACGCCCCCCCTCTCGCCCGCGATCCGGCAAGGCTGCGCTTTGTCACAGACAAAACCGCCTACCGCGGCGATGGCGGTTTCGGCCGTTGTTCGTCGCGGTAGGCGGTCGGCGTCTCATTCAGTTCGGCTTTAAAGACGCGCGTCAAATAATGGGCGGTGCGAAACCCGGTTTGTTCGGCGATTTCTTTGATCGACAAGTCCGTCTGCCGAAGCAGCCGCTTCGCTTCCTCAAGCCGCCGATTCGTCAGCCACTGGCGAAACGTCACGCCCCGCTTTTTCGACAACAAATGGCTGAAATACGCGGGACTGCGCCCGGCAGCGGCCGCGACCCGCTCAAGCGTGAGCGACGGATCGCGAAAATGCGCCTCCATATAGCGGAGGCCGCGCTCCACGGCGTCGACGCGCGCATCTTCCTCGGCCTGCTTGGCCTCATGGAACAACCGATATAAAAATAAAATCAATTCTTGAACGATGCGATACAAGACGGGATTGTACAAAATGTCTTGAAAGATGCGCATATATTCCCGCTCGGTTCCGCCGCGGTCAAGGCCGTATGTTTTCATAAACCGGCGGATTTGCGCCAAGATGCTTGTCAGCCGCGTCCGCACCATCTCCGGACTCGGAAACGGCGGCGACCAGTGCCAAAACTCGCGCTGCAGCCACCGTTTCACCGCTTCGTGGTCGAACCGCTCGAGCATCTCGATCCATTGCCGCTGCTCCTCGGGCGTCAAAAACGGATCGAGCTCACGCCACTGTTCGTATTCCGAAGCGGGAGCGATCACTTGGCGATAGCCAATGAAAAACGTCGTCTCGAGCAACCGGCGCGCCGCTTGGTATTGCGCGCGCACCGTCCTCCGGCCATCAGGCGGCATCACGACAACCGCGAGCGGCTCATGATGATCTTCCTCCCAATCGCGCAGCAACTTCCACGCCTCTTCTTTCCCGTCGCCCGGCAAATCGGGAAGCAGGCAAACCGCCATACGGGTGAGCGGCAATACACGCGCCCGTCCGCGAAACGGGTAATCCATCAAGAAACGGATCACTTCTTGAGACAAAGCGGGCTGTTCCGCCTGCACGAGCCATACATGCGCGGAGGCCGTGGAAGGAACATCGCAAAATAAGGAGCGGTAATCGTCGTGATGGGCGTCCAACCCCGTCGGCAAGCCTGGACGCCCCGGGGAACGCGACGCCGCCGTCCGCAGCGCCTGCTTCAGCTTGGCGGGCTCAAGCGGCTTCACAAGCAAATCGACGCATTGCCAGTCGATGGCTTGTTTCGCCCGCGCAAACGTCGCTTCAGCCGTTGCGGCAATCACCCGCTGGCAAAACAAGCGGACGTGGGCGGTCGCCTGCGGCCATCGTTCATACGGAATCATATCGAGTTCGACGTACAACAGCTCCGGCGCCTCCCGCTCCAAGACGGCCATCATCTCCTCCACGGTGGCTGCCGTATACACCCGCTCAATCGGCAAGGAATACGCGGACACGAGCCAGCGGATCGCTTCCCGTTCTTTGTCATCCCGTTCGGCAATGACCAATTTCACGTTCTCACCGCCTTGGCTGCAAGCGTTGAAAATGAAGGAGCGCCTCCATGCAAAAGGCGGCCGCCAACGCCACCGTTTTTCCGCCTTCATCCAAGAGTGGATTGACTTCGCAAAGGTCGACGCTGATCGTTTTCGGATGGGAAACGATTCGGCGGATGAGAGCGCGCGCCAGAGACGGGGCGAGCCCAAACGGCGACGGCGCGCTCACCCCCGGCGCGGCGGCCGCGCTGATGGCGTCCATGCAAAAGGTGAGCATCACCGCATCATGATCGGCGGCAAATTTCTCAATTTGTTCATAGGCAGCCTCGATCGGCCCTGCGGTCAGCTCGTCTTCCAGCATGTAACGGCACCGATACGTCTCGGCGTCTGCAAACAGCGCCGCCGTATTGCCGAGCCGCTGAATGCCAAGGCAGAAGTAGCTCACTTGATCGTCTTGATCCAATATTTGCCGAAACATCGTCCCGGATGTCGGCCCGTCATCATACGGCCGCAAGTCGAAATGGGCGTCAATGTTGAGGATGCCAAGGCGGGCATCCGTCCCGAGCGCTTCGCGAACGCCCAAGTAATGGCCGTACGCCGTCTCATGGCCGCCGCCGATCACGATAGACGCCATGTTGTGTTGCAGCAGGCGGGCGACCGCCTTCCCAAGTTCAGTCTGGCTTTGTTCGAGCCGTTCATCGACGCAAACGACATCGCCTGCGTCATAGACAACGACCCCTTCCGGAAGATGCCAAGGCAGGCGGGCGAGCGCGGCTTTGACGGCAGCGGGCGCCTCTTTCGCCCCTTGGCGTCCTTGGTTGCGGCGCACGCCTTCGTCGCACGCAAACCCGATGAATGCCGCCGCTCGTTCTGCCGCTGTCTCCAATGGTTGGGACAAGTCGAGCAAGCGAATGCGCTGATGAAGACGAAACGCCCGTTCATCGCTCACGCTGTCAATCCGTCCCGTCCAACGGCCGGCGTCTGGCGGTTGATACATAAGACCCTCTCCTTTCCATCATCGGTATTGTCAAAAGTTTATCCTCCACACTCACGGTTTTCTCCTGAGTTTCAACCGTTGGAAGAAAAAAAGCTTGCCACCCCCGTTGTTTTCGGCCATCATTGAGGTAACCACACACTCAACAGCCCAAACAAAGAAGGAGTGACAAGCTTGTTACCTCAATTATTAGCCTATTTGCTTCAAATCATCAAGGCCCAATATCAAATCATTGTGTATTTGATGGGTGTGATCGTGGGAAAATCCCTGAATCGTAAGGACTTGGACGAACTCGTCCAAAAACCGTACCGAAAACTTCAGGTCGATGACCTTCCGATCATCGATGTGCCGGAAACCTTTGATTACCGGAAGCTGTTGGCGGACTACGAAGCCCAGCACGGACGTCCTTTGCGGCCCATCCAGCGCCGCGCGAAGGCGAAACACCGTGTTCCGGATTCGTTGACCTGCCCTCGCTGCCAGGCTCCCTCTTCTTACCTGTACGCCAATAACGGCGGAAACGGGCAATACCAATGCAAAGTGTGCCAGTGCCGGTTCAACCACCGGAACCGGTTCACCAAGCAAGCGGTCTTTCGCTGCCCGCACTGCAAAAAGACGCTGGAAAAAATCAAGGAACGCAAAGAATACCACATCTATAAGTGCAAGAACAACGATTGCCCGTTTTACCAGGCCAACCTTCGCCGGATGACCAAGAAGGAGCGCCAACAGTTTCAACAGGATCCTCAAGCCTTCAAGGTGCGGTATTTGTTTCGAGAGTTCTTGTTTGACTTTCTCCCGTTGGCTTCCTCGTCGCCCATCCAACCGAAGGTCGATTTGTCCCGGCTGGCTGCGTCGCCGCACGTGTTGGGGCTCGTGTTGACGTACTACGTCAACTTTGGGATGTCCTCGAGGGAGACCGCCGCCGCCATGAAGGACATCCATGGCGTCTCGATCTCCCATCAGACGGTGCTCAACTACGCCAACAGCGCCGCGCTTTGGATCAAGCCCTTTGTCGACCGGTTCCCGTATGAGCTGTCCGGTTCGTTTTGCGGGGACGAGACGTATATTCGCGTCAAAGGGCGCTGGCATTACCTGTTCTTTATGTTCGATGCCGTCAAAAAGATCGTGCTGTCGTATCGCGTCTCGCCCAACCGAGACACGCTCTCGGCCATCCAGGCCATCGATGATGTCCTGCGGAAGCTGCCGTCCCTCCCAGACGACTTGTCGTTTGTCGTGGATGGCAACCCGATTTACCGGCTGGCGCAACACTTCTTCGCCCAGCACGGGATTTCGTTTGACGTCCGCCAGGTGATCGGCCTAACCAACGAAGATCCGGTCTCGGAAGAGTTTCGCCCTCTCAAACAGATCATCGAGCGATTCAACCGGACCTTTAAAGGCAACTACCGCCCGACCCATGGGTTTGGTGCGGAAGAAGGCTCGGTGTCCTTTGTGACGCTGTTTGTGGCGTATTTCAACTTCCTGCGCCCGCATAGCGCACTCGAAGGCCGGGTCCCGGTCGTCATCCCGGAACTGGCGGATCTTCCGCATATGCCGGCCCGGTGGACGAAGCTCATCGCCATGGCACAAGCGTTTCTCCAACAAGAGGCGGCCTGACTTTTTTGTCCGCCGGAGCCCGTTGAACAGAACTCCTGCCGGATTCGGCGAAGCGAACCCTTGACCAACCGAACACCGCCAAAGGTAAAATTCGGTCATGGCAAGGGCGGCTTTCTTATTGCCTTCTTTTTGTCCCCGTCGCCCTTGATGACTCTTCCGCACCTTTGGCGGGTGTTGGTCAAGGGCGAATCCGGCCCTCCGCATGCCCCACGATGCTCAATGGGATGATCTGTGTGGAGTTTTCATAGAACTTTTGACGCTACCCCATCATCCGCTGTTTGTTTCTTTCGCCGCCGCTTTGCCGTACTCCTCCCTTGCGCACGAAAAAGAGGAAATCGCCGCCGTTTGGCGAATAAAACATCCATGAGCTCATTTCGCTCACCACCCGATGAAAATCGCTGCTTTAGGATCCATGATGTTCACCGAAACGATCCGCGGGCGGCGTTTTGCCCTCCATCCGGGCATGAAAATGACCCTATTTTCATGGAAACGCAATGGATGACAGAAAGGATGTTCGAGATGAAGCCAATTACCAACTTGCATGACGTCATTGCCGGAAAAAGCGCGCCGCCGCCGTGCGATGAGACGATCGGCGTCCGCCTGGCGGAAGCCCGGGACGGCTATGCGAAAGGGGTATGGACGATCCATGAATCGCTCCTCAACGGCAACGGGGTGATCATGGGCGGGTTCGTCGGAGCGGCGGCGGATATTCTCATGGCGTATGCGGTGACCACCTTGCTTCGCGATGACCAGCTGCACGCGTCCATCAACTTGCAGACGACGTTTCACCGCCCCGCGGCGGCAGGGGAAGCTGAAGTGGAAGCGCGAGTGGAAAAGTTCGGGAAAACTGTCGCCTACGTGACTGCCGTCGTCCGGCAAAACGGCAAAGAAGTGGCGAGCGCGACCTCCTCGGTGCTGATTATGGATAAACCGTAAAAAAGCGCTTTCGTTTATGGAAGGGACGTGAAACGCTGGCGCCGAGGCAGACGCCAAACCGGTCCAACTGAATCGGGCTGTTGGCAGCAGCCATGCCTAGAAGCGTTCGATCGGCAACCTGTTTCGCCCCGCCATCCAAGGATGAACATGTCACTTGTGAAGATGTCCGCTTTTTCCCAAGCGGGATCGAGCGCAACGAGCGAAGCGCCGGAGAAAGCGCTGTCAAAAACAGCCGCCCTCCGGCGCTTTTCGTTTGCTTGTCATCCCTGGACAAACGTTTTCGGCATGACGACCGCGACGACTTGACCGCGGGCGCACAGTTCGCCGTTGGCGAACACCTCGGTGTCCACTTGCCATTTTTTCGGGTGAATCTCCGTCACCGTTCCGACGGCGACAAGCGGCACGCCATGCGGCGTCGGCTTGACAAAGTCGACGTGAAGCGACGCGGTGACAAAGCGCGGCGGCGTTTCCCCGCTTCCCGGCTCATGGCCGTTTTTCCGATGCAAGGCGAGCGCCGCCGACCCGGTGCCATGGCAGTCGATGAGCGAGGCGATCAGCCCGCCGTACACAAACCCAGGGATCGCCGTATGTTCCGGGCGCGGCGTATAGACGGTCACCGTTTTGTCTCCGTCCCAGCCGGTGCGGAAATGATGGCCTTGCTCATTCAGCCGTCCGCAGCCATAGCACCAGGCAAATTCATCCGGGTAGTCGTCTTGAATGGCGTGGATAACTTGCGGCTCCATCTGTTCTCCTCCTCTCCCCTTTACCTATACGCGGTGCACTCCCTATTTTCCTTCTTGCACGGCAAAAGGCGGCCATACCGATGGCCGCCTTCCCCTTCGTTCATTGCGCCGGCTCGTAAAACTCGATCCATTCGCCGTCCGGGCCAAGGAAAAATAAGTATTTCGCCCCGTTTGGGAGCGTTGTAATTTCATCCCACACTAGCGGGACGCCGAGCGACTGAAGCCGTTCTTTTTCCTGCTCGATGCCTTCGACCGTAAACGCCACGTGGTGCACTTTTCCTTCCGTCGGCAAATCCGGGTTGTATCCTTCGATCAGCTCGACGACGATCGAGCCGTCAATCCCTAAAAACGCCAATTTCATCGTTCCGTTCGTATGAATCATTTCGTCGAGCAGCTCCAGGCCGACGACGTTTTGATAAAACGCTTTCGATGTCTCGATGTCCTTCACTTGAATGCCGACATGCTCAAATTTTTTGACTGCCATTCGTCCTCTTCCTTTCTATGACTCCATTAACCATACAGCTTGTAAATACGGCGTCATCCGCATTGGAAAAACCCCTTTTTTCCCAAGCTCTGTCCATATGTAGCGATCAAGGGCGTACGGTCCGTCCGCCTTCCATTCGTCCGCCTCGCTGTCGGTCAACAACACTGAAAAGGTTGTCCCTTGCGCTTTCCCATACAAGTGGGTATATCCGCCCCCGCGGTCGACATAAACCGCCGCTTCAGGGTCAAACCGAATCAGCTCCGCCTGCACGCAGCGCATGACATGAACGGCGAACGCAGCGGCACGGAGATGAGCGGCCATGCAAGCTCGGATCGACATGTCCCTCTTCACTATTTCCCCCTTCACCCCCTATCGACAAAAACCCCTTTCGCCTCGGAATGATGCGAAAGGGGGCAGCCGTTCTTATCATCCAAAGCGAGACCGCTTTGCGGGTGTTAGCACCTTGCCGGCGGCAGGTTGCTGTGGGGTCATCAAGCCCGTTCTCTCGCCCACTCTTGATAAGACGTATGATCATTTGTCTTTCATGTTACCATATCGAATCCCATAGAAGCAATCGCTTTTTTGTTTATTCCGCCACTTCTGGTTGCTCGGACGTGACGCCGACATCTTTCCACGTCAGCTTCGAGCTCGGGTCAACCGTAAAGTTGGCGACACGGTTGTTGACCGCATAGATGGCGGAACGATACAACGTTGGGATGACCGGCACTTCTTCGTTCATTAGCTTTTGCCACTCGCTGTAAATTTTCCGGCGATACTCCTTGTCAAACGCCTGCTCGGAATGGCCTTTTTCCAGCAGCTCATCATTTTTCTCGTTCACCCAACGCGAGTAGTTGAACATGACGTTGCGGCCGTACAGACCGTACGGGTCGACGTCCGTTCCCGTTGCCCAAGCGGCAGCGTAAACATCCACTTTCGGGTCATCTTTTTCAACCATGTCATAGAACGAGTTGAACTCCGCCAGACGGCCGTCCACCAATTGGACATCCAAGCCAACGTCTTTCCAGCATTGCATGTAAAACTTCGCCAACGGCTCGGCAATATCGCCGCCGCTCATCGCCAAAAAGTTGATCGTAAACTTTTTGCCGTTCGGATCTTCGCGCAAGCCGTCGCCGTCCACATCTTTATAGCCGGCCTCATCAAGCAGCTGTTTTGCTTTTTCCGGATTATACGTGTACCCTTTGATCGAGCTGTCATGGTATCCCGGGAACGACGGCGGGATCAGCGTGGTCGCCGGGAAGCGCAAGCCGTGGTACAAGTGATCAGCCACTTCTTGGTTGTTGATGGCGTACGCCATGGCTTGGCGCAGCTTTTTGTTCTGGAATTTCGGATTGTCCATCACATTTTCTTGCTTTTTCGCATCCCAATGACCGAGTTTAACATCTTTCCGAAAGAAGTCTCCCACTTCGAAACGAAGTGAAAGTGGGAGATGAATTTTGGTTAGGTATAGCCTAAAGTTGTCTCTTTTTTTGTGTGTTATGATACAATCAGTTTTAGAAAAAATATATCGAAAATCAAGGTATGAAGTGATGTGGTGTCGATATGGCAAACAAAGCCTATCAGTTCCGTCTATACCCAACAAAAGAACAAGAACAACGGCTCGCCAAAACCTTCGGCTGTGTCCGTTTCGTTTACAACAAAATGCTTGAAGAACGCATACAAATGTATGAAAAGTTCAAGGACGATCAAGAATCCTTGAAACAGCAAACATTTCCGACCCCTGCCAAGTACAAAAAGGAGTTTCCTTGGCTAAAAGAAGTGGACAGCCTTGCGCTGGCAAACGCCCAATTGAATTTGCAGAAAGCATTTCAACACTTCTTTTCTGGCCGCGCTGGATTTCCCAAGTTCAAAAACCGCAAGGCGAAACAGTCGTACACCACAAATATGGTAAATGGCAACATCAAGCTTTCAGATGGCTATATCAAGCTGCCCAAACTGAAATGGATCAAGCTCAAGCAACATCGGGAGATTCCTGCCCACCATATCATCAAGTCTTGTACGATCACGAAAACCAAAACAGGAAAATACTATATTTCTATTCTCACAGAGTACGAACATCAACCTGCCCTAAAAGAAGTGCAAACGGTTGTTGGGCTTGATTTTTCCATGAGTACGTTGTATGTCGATAGCGAGGGTAAGAGAGCCAATTATCCTCGATTCTATCGCAAAGCATTGGAAACATTAGCGAAAGAACAGCGTAAATGGTCTCGTAAAAAGAAAGGCTCGAATCGTTGGCACAAACAGCGTCTGAAAGTAGCGAAGCTGCATGAGAAAATTGCGAACCAACGAAAAGACTTTCTGCATAAGGAGTCGCACAAATTAGCGAAACGGTATGATTGCGTGGTCATCGAAGACCTCAACATGAAGGGAATGTCCCAAGCCCTCCATTTCGGTCAACGCGTTCATGACAACGGCTGGGGCATGTTCACCTCTTTCCTTCAGTACAAGTTGGCCGAACAGGGGAAGAAGCTGATCAAAATCGACAAATGGTTCCCCTCGTCCAAAACGTGTTCGTGCTGCGGTCGAGTCAAGGAGTCTCTATCGCTTTCTGAGCGTACATTCCGCTGTGAATGTGGATTCGAGAGCGACAGGGACGTCAATGCGGCCATCAATATCAAACGTGAGGGCATGAAACGATTGGCGATCGTCTAACTTGTCCTCGAACCGTGGGGCACACGGGGATCGCTCGGTCAACTTCCCATCATGAGATGGGATTACCCGAGAAGCCCCCACCTCTAAGCGAAGCGTAGGTGGTGGGAGTATGTCACCGCTTGGCCGATGAAATTTATGCACAGCATCATCACCAAAATGAGCAATGATGCAGGCAGCCATACCCACCATTTGTTTTGCAGCACATCGGGATTGGTCGCATAGCTGACCAGCGTCCCAAGGCTTGGCGTGCTTTCCGGCAGCCCGAACCCCAGGTATGTAAGACCTGACTCAATGCCGATGTTGCCAGCTAAGTTCAACGTCAAATTGACGATGATAATGGAGCTTAAGTTCGGCAAAATTTGAAACAAAATGATTTTCCAATCCGGCGTCCCGAGCGTCTTGGATGCGCTGACATAGTCCAATTCCCGCTCGGCAAGCGTCTTGGCGCGAATGAGCCGGGCTTTGCCCGTCCATAAAAACGCGCTCATAATCAAAATGAACGTCGCCACATTGTATTTCGGGACGATGGCTACAAAGACGATCACCAACATTAAAAACGGCAAGACAAGAATAAAATCGATGATGCGCATGATGACGTTGTCGATCCAGCCGCCGAAATAGCCGGCCACAAGCCCCACCACAAGGCCGATCGCACCTGTGATTAGCGTAATCGCCAGGCCGATCGTAAAGGAATTGCGGGCTCCAATGATCAGCTGGCCGAACACATCGCGGCCGCCATAATCGGTGCCAAGCCAATGTTCCGCCGATGGCGGTGAATAAATGGCCAAAAAGTCTACCTTTACAATTTCCTCTTGGTCTAAAAAAATGGAAGCGCCGTAGACAATCAGCAAAATGACGGACAATATAATGAGCGAAACAAGAGCCAGCCGATCGCGGACGAGCTCCCGCCACATAATCGAAAGAGCGGAAGGGCTTTTCTCACAGGCTATTTCAACTGGAGCAGGACGGTTCACCTCAATTTTCATATTCCACGCCCCTCCCTTACTCAATGCGAATGCGCGGATCGACCGCACTTAAAATAATGTCAGAAAGCAAGGTCCCCACAAGCGTCGCGACCCCGGAAATCATCACAAGCGCCGTTACGACGCTGTAGTCGCGCTGCATAATCGACTGCAAAAACAGTTGTCCAAGCCCTGGATAACTGTAAATGGACTCTAAAAACACGGAACCGCCGATGAGACCCGTAATTTCATAGCCTAAAAACGCTGCGATCGGCAAAAACGAATTGCGCAAAATGTGCCGCCAGTAAATCTGGCGTTCTGGAACGCCCTTGGCGCGCGCTGTTTTCACGAAATCTTTCACTTTCGTATCAATGATTTCGCTTCGCAAATATTGAATGGTGACGACCGTGTTGATGAGCGCGCCCGATAAAGCCGGAAGCATGAGATGATTCAACTTGCTTCAACATTTTTTGTAATTTGATCCTTATCATATATGATTATTTAGAACATAAATTTGTTTGACTATATTAATGTTTCAAACGCTCAGCTTTTTTTGCTTTGTTGAATGCGCATCGAAAAAAATCGCCTTTACTCGACAAACAGAGGAGGGCGATGCTGTTTCATTTTTTCCGCCCCGTAACGTGCAAGCCAAAACGCAAAAACGCAGATGCCCATGACGAGACATCCGCGTTTTTCCATCATTTAAACGCCATCGCCGCCCGCACCGCTTTTTTCCAGCCATCGTAGAGCATCGTTCGCTTGTCATCATCCATCTTCGGCTCAAACCGGCGCTCGAGCTGCCATTGGGCGGCGATGTCATCTCGGCTGTTCCAGTAGCCGACCGCCAACCCAGCCAAATACGCCGCACCCAAGGCCGTCGTTTCATTCACAACCGGACGTTCGACCGGAACGGCAAGCAAATCACTCTGGAACTGCATAAGGAAATTGTTTTTCACCGCCCCGCCGTCAACGCGCAGCGTGGTCAGCGAGATGCCAGAATCGGCTTCCATGGCGGCGAGCACATCTTTTGTCTGGTAGGCGAGCGATTCCAAGGTGGCCCGGATGAAATGCTCTTTCGTCGTGCCGCGCGTGAGGCCAAACACCGCCCCGCGCACCTCGCTGTCCCAATACGGCGTGCCAAGACCGACGAACGCCGGGACGACATACACCCCGTCAGTCGACTCGACTTTTTCAGCGTACGCTTCGCTGTCCGCCGCTGTTTTGATCATCCGCAAGCCGTCGCGCAGCCATTGAATGGCCGAGCCGGCGACGAAAATGCTGCCTTCAAGGGCGTATTCGACCTTGCCGTCAATCCCCCAGGCGATTGTTGTGAGCAGCCCGTGTTTCGATTGCACCGCTTTTTCCCCCGTATTCATCAGCATAAAGCAGCCCGTGCCGTACGTATTTTTCGCCATCCCTTCCCGAAAGCACGCCTGGCCGAACAAGGCCGCCTGCTGGTCGCCCGCGGCGCCTGCGATCGGCACCTCGACGCCAAAGAAGTGATAAGGGGCGGTTTTCGCGTACACTTCTGACGACGGCCGAACCTCAGGAAGCATTGCCTTCGGTACGCCTAGGATATCAAGCAGCTCTTCATCCCACTCGAGCGTATGAATGTTGAACATTAATGTGCGCGACGCGTTCGAGTAGTCGGTCACATGGGCGCGGCCGCCGGACAGCTTCCAAATGAGCCACGTATCGATCGTGCCGAAAAGCAATTCGCCGCGCTCCGCCCGTTCGCGCGCTCCGTCGACATGATCCAAAATCCATTTCACTTTTGTCCCGGAAAAATAGGCGTCAATAAGCAAGCCGGTTTTTTTGCGGAATAGCGGGTCATACCCTTTCGCCTTCAGTTCATCGCAAATATCGGCTGTCTGCCGCGACTGCCAGACGATGGCGTTGTAAATCGGGTTGCCGGTGTCTTTCTCCCACACCACCGTCGTCTCCCGCTGGTTCGTAATCCCGATCCCTGCCACTTGTTCTGGCTTCACTTGCGCCTCGGACAAGACGCTCGCGATGACGGCGAGCACCGAGCCCCAAATTTCGTTCGCGTTATGCTCGACCCAGCCGGGCTGCGGAAAATATTGCGTAAACTCTTTTTGAGCGATATGGACGATTTCGCCCTTTTGATTGAACAAAATCGCGCGCGAGCTCGTTGTGCCTTGGTCGATGGCTAACATGTATTGATTCATAACCTTCTTCCCCCTTCTCCTTGATGAGCTTGCAATCCCCATATGCCAGCTACAGAGAACGGCGGCTTGTGGCGCTCACTGTCTTTCCGTTTGTCATCTTCGGCGCCGCCAAAACGACTGCGGTTGCCGCCAGCACTCCCCATAATGCGGCTGACGGTTTTCCCAAGAAAACGGCTTTATAGACCAAACTGCCTAACGCACCCCCAAGCAGCGGTCCGACGATCGGCACCCACGCATACGC
The DNA here is from genome assembly GCF_030414215.1 of Geobacillus zalihae. Classification (NCBI taxonomy): domain Bacteria; kingdom Bacillati; phylum Bacillota; class Bacilli; order Caryophanales; family Anoxybacillaceae; genus Geobacillus; species Geobacillus zalihae. The sequence goes on along the minus strand of NZ_CP129217.1, from coordinate 1,261,713 downwards.
CCAATTCGATGACCCTTTCCCTGGGATTGGCAACAAAAAGTGAGCTAACCGAGGCCCAAAGTCTCGAGCGGGATTAATGGCGTATCCCGTCGTACCGCCGAGCGACAGTCCAATCGCCACGATCAAAAAACCAACGACAAACGGATTAAGCCCATCAGCGAATTTGTTGGCGCCAATGGCCAAGATGGCCAAAACCAACACAAACGTTCCGATGATCTCGCTAAGCAAGTTGGCAGCCGCATCCGGCACAGCCGGACCCGTCGCAAACACGCCAAGCTTGACACCCGGGTCGTCTGTTTCCTTCCAATGCGGCCAATAGTGGAGATAGACGACGGCAGCCCCAACCATAGCGCCAAGTACTTGTGCCAACACATAGCCAGGGACATCTTTCCATGGAAAATCGCCGCTTATGGCCAGTGCCACTGTCAGCGCTGGATTGAGATGGGCGCCACTATACCGGCCGACAGCGTATACGGCCACGGCCACCGCCAACCCCCACCCCATCGTAATGACCATCCAGCCCGAATTGGCCGCATATGATTTCTTTAAATTGACCCCGGCGCACACACCAGCGCCGAAAATGATGAGCAGTGCCGTACCGATGAATTCCCCTAAAAATGGCGACATTTGTTCTCTTCCCCCTTTTCATTCGTGATTTCCTCTGCTATTTCCTGCTTGGGCGGCCCCTCCGGAGGGTTAGCCGTTGGGTGGAAAAACAAAAACCCACACACTTCCCCGCTCATCAACGAGGAATATGTGTGGGTCTCCGCTTCTCCACCACAACATTATTAACTTGCTTTTAGCATATCATCTGTTGAAAACGCTGTCAACCTATTTCTTCGGCAAAATTTGCACGTAATCGAAGTCGAGCGTATCGACCGCGTCTTCGATATGAAGGCGGGTGATGAACCGGTACGACCGGCCGGGGCGCGATGGCGGCAAGGTTTCCGGAATCGTGTAGGAAAACGGGATCTCCTTTTTCTCGCCCGGCTTGATCGAAAACGCTCCGGCCGCCGGAATGACGGCGACAATGTCATCCAGTTCCTTGCCGTTTTCGATCGTTTTTTGCACGAGCTCCACATCGAGCCGCTCGATCATTTGTTCCACCGTTCCGCCGTAAATGTGGACGATCCCTTGAATCATTTCCCCCTGGCGCCATAACGATTTATTTAAGATCAAGTCGACGTGCGCCGACCCGACTCCGACTCTGGACATCATTTTGCGCAATAACACCGCAGTCACCTCTTTGTCTCTCTTGTCATATCATCATACGAAAAAACGAAGCCGCCTGTTTCAACGCGAGCCAAAAAAGAAACAGACGATGCTGGCGCGGCACGTCTGCCCCTGGGAGAAACAGGGACGAATGCGGCTTATTTTGTTACCGCTTACATTTGAGATTACCGCATTCGCCTTCCGCTGTCAATTGGTTATTCGTACACATTTTCGTTTTCGATAATGTAATCGATCCGAATGACCGGGACGTCCTGTTGCTCGACTTCCGCAACAATCAAGCCGACGCGGTCATTATAGATGCAAAACATATCCTGCCCTTTGCGAAACGCCGACTCTCCGTACGAAAGAACCATGTGGTAAATTTTATTATCGCTGAAATAGCGGCGGCTGACCCGGTTGCCCAATCGAACGATCACTTCTTTTCCCGCGATTTTTCCGCGGTACATCCGCTTCTCCCCCTTTTCGTCGTTCCTATTCCAATGTATGGCCGTTGTTGCCCGCTCATGACTTTTTTCTCCCCAGCGGCCCGCTTTCCTTTTCAACGCATTGTTTTTCGGGCCGGCAAACAATTTTTTTCGGAAATTTCCTTTCTTTTGCTTGACGCAGCCACCCGCGGTAGTGTATAGTAAAGTCATCACATAACAGAATATATTTCAGGCATTCAACATGAAGACGCATCTTGGATGGCTGTGAAGTATATTTTGTTATTTGATAAAAATCTTGAGGTTAGCCGAACAGGCTAAAGGTATTAGGAGGAATTCAGTATTATGCAACGTGGTAAAGTAAAATGGTTTAACAACGAAAAAGGTTACGGTTTCATCGAAGTGGAAGGCGGTTCCGACGTATTCGTCCACTTCACGGCGATCCAAGGTGAAGGGTTCAAAACGTTAGAAGAAGGCCAAGAAGTTTCGTTTGAAATCGTCCAAGGAAACCGCGGACCGCAAGCAGCGAACGTTGTCAAATTATAAGACTTCGTTGACATAGACGAGAGAACGGGAGCGGAACGAGAGGCACTCTGTTTAAGCAGGGTGCCTTTTTCATTACGATTTGCATAGATTCCATCAAACGGCAAACAATAAAGAAAGGGAGGTGTTCATATGGCCAGACGCGATGCCGACATACATACGGGATACAACGACGTAAAGCAAGTGGAAATGTTCGTCGAGACGGCGGAGAAAATGGTCGGCCAGGCGACGATGCAGCTCGACCCCGAGATGCTTCGCCACGCCGAACAAGCGGTGAAAAACGCCCGCGACCAACTTGCGCGCGCCCGCCAAGAAGCAACGGGCGTCGACGGTGATTTTCTCGCCCGTTGCGAACAAACATTGGCCCGCGCCGAACACCAGCTTCGCGAGGCGCAGCAATAACAGCAAAACGGAGCTTCGCTTGGCGAAGCTCTTTTTGCACCATCTATAAGGCGGAGGACAAACAGCGATTTCCTTTTGGAGTGAAAAGAAGAACAGCTTTTGAGGTTTCTCCATGTTAAAACGTATGTTCTGTCAATCACCGGCCTTCGCAGCGCATCCGCTTCCTCCGTTCAAACGCCAGAGCTTGCCTGGTCGCAGCCGGCACCGCCCCAGGCTCGCGAAAGCGCAGATTGGGGCTCCTATCGCCCGCACCAACCGCCTCTTAAAAAAAATTCCTTCATTACCGACGCGGACGCGGCGGCGCTGATAGAAGCATCTCCCCGTACTGCCGCATTTGTTCCCCGACCGTGCATTGCTGGATGCAAAACGATTGGGCGTACGTTTTGCCGTACTCTTTCCGGAACGTGCTTTTTAAAAAGCAGCCATCGCAGTACGTTTCCTCCAGCCAAGCGATTTGGTCCAATATTTCTTTGCGTCGGTTCCGCTTCTTTCCCATACGACCTTACCCTTTCCCTGTCAATTCCGTTCGGCTTGTGATGATCTGCCCTTCAAGCGCCTGGCGGGCGAGCGAATCCGCCTCTTTATTTTGTTTGCGCGAAATCGGCTCGTACGCCGGTTCGATGTGAAGTTCGCGCATTTTCGCTTCAATGCGGTCAAGCCAGATGTTGAAATCGTCCTCAAAACACGGCCAATCGCCGGACAGCTGCTTTAACACGACGTGGGAGTCGCCGCGGAACGTCACCGGCAAATGATGAACACCAAGTTCCTCGAGCAGCTGCATGACAAACCAAAACGCCGCATACTCTGCCTCGTTATTGGATTTGATTTCGCCGAGCCGGCGGTTGGCGCGCAACCGGTAGCGATGATCGTTTTGCTTATAGTATACGACCGCGCCGGCGCCGCCTTGGGACGTCTCATGGTCAAAGCCGCCGTCGAAATACACAACGATCTCATGCGGCTCGCCGGCGATCTCCTCAAGCAGCTTTTGCAGCTCTTTTTTTGACCACACCGTGCCGTTTCGATCGATGAACTCCACTGTTTTCGTCCGCCCGGTTTTTTCAAAATCATCCGCCAAAGCGAGCGCCTTTTTGGCATCGACCCAATCGGAGACAAGAAACGCCTCTTGTTTTTTCGGCGTGATATACGTCCAGTGGATTTGTACGTCCAACGCATTGTCACCCTTCCGCGTGGCGATGATCGGAGCTGGTTTTTATTTTACCACACTTGCGCCCTTGTTCATTACCTAATATTATGCGCAAATTCTTCTTGTATCAACCATTTTGCCGCAGGCGCCCATCTTTTTTCCAAAATATCTATCTTTTTCGGCCTACTTGTGGTACACTAGCGGCTAGCACCCAAAATGAGATGGGGCGCAAGCATATGAAGAGGGAGGATTCGAATTGAAGCGTCAAACCATAGCCGATCTGAGTCTGCTCATGGTGACGTTCGTCTGGGGGGCGACGTTCGTCGTCGTCCAAAATGCCATTTCGTTTTTGGAGCCGTTGTCGTTTAACGCCGTTCGCTTCAGTTTGGCCGGCTTGTTGCTTCTCACCTGGATCGCTGCCGCTTCCCGCCCACTCTTCGGCCAGTTGTCATGGCGAGTCATCGGCGCTGGAGCGTGGATGGGGCTATGGCTGTTTTGTGGCTACGCATTCCAAACGATCGGACTGTTGTATACCACTTCCTCGAAAGCCGGCTTTATTACCGGACTGAGCGTTGTGCTCGTTCCATTGTTTTCCTTTTTGATTTTAAAGCAAAAACCGTCTGTGAATGCGGTCGTTGGAGCGGCACTTGCCGCGTTCGGCCTGTATTGGCTGACAGGGGGAGCGGAGCTGTCGTTCAATCAGGGCGATTTCTTTGTCTTTCTTTGTGCTGTTTCCTTTGCCATGCACATTATCGTCACCGGCCGCTATTCCTCTCAGCATTCGACGATGCTGTTGACCATGGTGCAAATTTTTACCGTCGGCATCCTCTGTTTCTTCTTTGCCTTTTGGTTTGAAGACGCCGCGCAAATCTGGAATATGGCGGTGCTCCGCCGTCCGGAAGTATGGGGGGCGCTCGCTGTGACATCGTTGTTGGCGACGACCGCGGCGTTTCTCATCCAAACGGCGGTGCAAAAATATACGACTCCCGCCCATGTCGCGCTGATTTTCGCCATGGAGCCGGTGTTCGCCGCTTTGACCGCCTACCTTTGGGCTGGAGAGCGGCTGTCGCCATCGGCCTGGCTTGGCGGCGCTGCGATTTTGGCCGGCATGATTTTCGCCGAACTGCCAAGCATGCGCCTCTGGGGCAGACGGTGGCGGGAAAAGCGGAACATCCCATCGTAGCCGCAACGATTGCTCTTAGCGAAAAACAGTGAAGCTTTCCTCCTTTGCTTATATTTTGACCAAGAGCGGCCATACTATCCGTAAAGAGCGGAGGTGAGAGCAATGACCAAAAACGGCGGCCGAAACCGCGGCACGAAGGCGCCGGGCGTCAACCCGCAAGGCTTTGGCCAAGACGGAACGTTCACCCCGGATCCAAAAAGCAAGCTTGAGAACGCAGCGAAAAAGCTCAACACAAAATAAAAGCAGGCTTCCCGATATGGGAGCCTGCTTTTTGTCGTTATTGTTTCACTTTCGCCAATTTTTCGCGCAACACCATTTGCAAAATGCCGCCGTGGCGATAGTAGTCGATTTCGACTTCACTGTCAAAGCGGACGATGACCTCAAATTCTTTCTTCTCACCCGTATCCGGGTTCGTCGCCGTCACTTTGACGAGATCGCGCGGTTTGACGTTTTCATCGATGTGAATGTCGAACACTTCTTTACCCGTCAAGCCGAGCGTCTCCGCATTTTCGCCTTCTTTGAATTGCAGCGGCAGGACGCCCATCAAAACGAGGTTCGAGCGGTGGATGCGCTCAAAGCTTTCGGCGATGACCGTTTTAATGCCGAGCAAGAACGTCCCTTTCGCCGCCCAGTCGCGCGAGCTGCCCATGCCGTAGTCTTTGCCGGCGATGACGACAAGCCCAGTGCCGTCTTGTTTGTATCTCATGCACGCATCGTACATCGACATCACTTCGCCGGTCGGCCAGTACGTCGTATAGCCGCCTTCCGTGCCCGGCGCGATTTGGTTGCGGATGCGGATGTTGGCGAACGTGCCGCGCATCATCACTTCATGGTTGCCGCGCCGCGAACCGTACGAGTTGAAATCTTTCGGCTCGACGCCTTTCGAGATCAAGTATTGGCCTGCCGGCGTGTTTTTGCCGATCGACCCAGCTGGCGAAATATGGTCAGTCGTGACCGAATCGCCGAACTTGCCGACGACGCGCAAGCCGGTGAGAGGTTCGACTTTGCGCACTTCCGGCGACAAGCCTTCAAAGAACGGCGGATTTTGAATGTACGTCGAGTTTTCATCCCATTGGTACAGCGGCTCATCCGTCGTTTCGATGGCGTTCCAGCGCGGATTGCCGTCGAACACGCGCTCATATTCTTTGCGGAACAGTTCCGGATCGACCGCTTGCTTGACGACATTCTTCACTTCTTCCATCGACGGCCAAATGTCGCGGAAATAGACGTCGTTGCCGTCTTTGTCTTTGCCAATCGGCTCGTTAAGCAAGTCAATGTCGACCGTGCCGGCGAGCGCATAGGCGACAACAAGCGGCGGCGATGCCAAATAGTTGCCTTTGACAAGCGGGTGGATGCGGCCTTCAAAGTTCCGGTTGCCGGACAGGACGCTTGTCACGAGCAGATCGCTTTCCGCGAGCGCTTTTTCGAGCTCCGGCGCAAGCGGACCTGAGTTGCCGATGCATGTCGTGCAGCCGTAGCCGACAATGTTGAAACCGAGCTGCTCAAGATACGGCAACAAGCCCGAATCGCGCAAATAGCCGGTGACGACTTTCGAGCCCGGCGCGAGCGACGTTTTCACGTATTTCGGCACTTGCAAGCCTTTTTCGACCGCTTTTTTCGCCACTAAACCAGCGGCGACAAGCACGTACGGGTTCGACGTGTTCGTACAGCTTGTGATGGCCGCGATGACGACAGCGCCCGTTTTCAATTTCACTTGTTCGCCGTTCAGCTCGACCGTAATTTCCCGCTCCAAGTCCGCTTCCGTCAAGCCAAAGCCTTGGTTGCCTTGCGGCGCTTTCACCGCGTCGCGGAACGACTGTTTCATTTTCGAGAGCGGGATCAAGTCTTGCGGCCGTTTCGGGCCAGACAAGTTCGTTTCAATTTCCGACAAGTTGATTTCCACCACATCCGTAAACACCGGCTCCGGTGCATCCGGCGTGTAGAACAAACCGTTCGCTTTGCAATACGCTTCGACGACTTGAACGTGATGTTCGTCGCGGCCGGTCAAGCGCAAATAGTCAAGCGCTTCAGCGTCGACCGGGAAGAAGCCGCACGTTGCCCCGTATTCCGGCGCCATGTTGGCAATCGTCGCCCGGTCGGCAAGCGGCAAAGTCGCTACTCCTGGTCCGAAAAATTCAACGAATTTGCCGACGACGCCTTTTTTCCGGAGCACTTGCGTCACCTTAAGCGCCAAGTCCGTGGCCGTCGCTCCGTCCGGCAGCTTGCCTGTCAGGCGGACGCCGATGACTTCCGGCACCGGGAAGTACGACGGTTGGCCGAGCATGCCGGCTTCCGCTTCAATGCCGCCGACCCCCCAACCGAGGACGCCGAGGCCGTTGATCATCGTCGTATGCGAGTCCGTGCCGACAAGCGTATCCGGGAACGCTTCGTACTCGCCGTTTTCCCCTTCGACCGCGTGAACGACGCTGGCCAAATATTCCAAGTTCACTTGGTGGACGATCCCCGTTGCCGGCGGAACGGCACGATAGTTGTTAAACGCTTTTTGCGCCCATTTCAAAAACTTGTACCGTTCGGCGTTCCGTTTGAATTCCAAATCCATGTTGTACTCCAGCGCATCGTCTGACCCGTAGCGGTCGACTTGCACCGAGTGGTCGATAACGAGATCGACCGGAATTTCCGGGTTGATTTCGTACGGGTCGCCGCCTAGATCCGCCATCGCTTTGCGCATCGAAGCCAAATCGACGACGGCCGGCACGCCGGTGAAGTCTTGCAAAATGACGCGCGACGGCTTAAACGGCACGTCGATGTCTTTCATTTCCGGCGTTCCCCATTTCGCCAAGTTTTCGACGTGCTCTTTCGTGATGACGCGCCCGTCGACTTGGCGAAGCACCGATTCAAGCAATACTTTGATCGAGTACGGCAGGCGGCTCACCTGGCCGATGCCCGCTTCTTCAAGCGCTTGCAAACGGTAGTAGTTGTACGTTTTGCCGTTTACAACAAACGAAGAGCGGGCGTTGAACACATCTTGTTTCGCCATATGTATAACCCCCTTCACTTCACAATAATACTATACTATTTTTTCGCACAAAAGTCGAAAAAATAGCATGAATTCTCCCAATCCCCATAAAGTTCGGCACGACTTTATCTTATTATAGAACAGCACAAGTTGTAAATAATGATTTCCAATGTCTCGCCATATTACTTCCTTACCGCGGCAAAAGAGGAATAAGGCGCCCGTTTCGTCGCAAACTAGAAGCGGAGGTGAAACGAATGGCAAAGCGAAAAGCAAACCACGTGATCCCTGGCATGAACGCCGCCAAAGCGCAAGGAATGGGAGCCGGCTACAATGAAGAGTTTTCCAATGAACCACTGACAGAAGCCCAGCGCCAAAACAACAAAAAACGAAAAAAGAACCAATAGCATGGCGGCCATTTCGCCATCCCGGACTGCCATAGCATGCAAAAAGGGAATGACCGCCGCCGGCATTCCCTTACTCGTTCTCATTGACTTCGTCAACGATCGCCTGCAAATCGCTGCGGAATTTCTCAAGCTGCATGCGCTGCGTTTCCGAGGCGACTTCAAGCGCGTTTTCAATTTGTGCAAACGCTTCGTTCACTTCCTGCCGCAAATGGGCTAACTGATGGCCGTAATCGGCTTGATCGCGGACGAGATGGTCATGCCACTCTTTTGCCTCCATCGTCGCCTTTTGCGCCGCCTGAAACGCGTCTTGCTTCGTTTTATGATAAACCATGGCTCGTTCCTCCTTCGCAGTCATCGCGGTCATCCACTACTTATCGTTTCAAACCGGGCGCAAATTATGCGCCGAATAAGCAAAAGCACAACGCCGCATGCTAACGGACAAAGGAGGGACAACAAATGACGAACAAAAACGACGGCAAAGATATGCGCAAAAACGCCCCAAAAGGCGACAATCCTGGGCAGCCGGAGCCGCTTGACGGTTCGAAAAAAGTGAAGAACCGCAATCACACGCGGCAAAAGCACAACACAAGCCACGATATGTGACGAAAACAAGCGGAGTTTCCTTATCTCCGTTTAGCCGCGCCCGGCGGCAGCCGGGCGGGCTGAACGGCTGGTGTCATTATGTTTACATAATAAAATTATTGTAAAATCAACAAAGCGGGCGGTCGCTAGAACAGCCCGTTGCCGCCCGCCTTGGGTTCATTCCCGTTGAAGCGAATCATCCTCACCCGGTCAACAAGCCGGCCGACGGCGATTATGATTCGGCTGTTTGCCGCTTGAGCGCTTCATACAGCTCCACGAATTCAGCGGCTAAGTCCTTGACCGTGATCGCCGTCATGAAATGATCTTGGGCATGCACCACAAGAATCGTCACCACCGGCTGCCGCTATGCACAAAACAAAAGAACGAGGCCTTATTCGACCCCGTTCATCTCGTGAAGACATGGTGCCCGATGCGAATCGTCACCGGACGCGACAACATCCATTTGTCTTTTGTGATTTTCGGATTGTAGAAATAAAGCGAGCCGCGGCGATCGTTTGGGAATAAGGCCAGCGCCTTGTCGACCGCCTCGTAATCCTGCTTGGTCGGCTGAATGCGGGTCAATTTCCCCGTTTTGGCTGGTACAAACGCATAGCCGGATTTCGTTTTTTGATAAATGACGCCGCGCACCGTCTTTGGAAACTCCGGATGCTTTGTGCGGTTTAAAACCACAAGCGCCACTTCCACCTTGCCGACCAACGGCTCGCTCGAACCGGTCTCCGCTTGCACAAGCTGGGCGAGAAGCTTCCGGTCAGCGGCGCTTAATGAGATCGATTTCTTCTTTGCCGGCGCCGAAGCCGATCGCTTCGCCGCAGCCGGCACTTTCAGCCTTTCTCCGGCATAAATGGCATCGCTTTTTAAGTGATTTAACAACTTTAACGAAGCAACCGTAGTATGATATTGTTTGGCGATCTTCGACAACGTATCGCCTTTTTTCACTTGATAGTATGTATACGAGCCAGCCGCTTCCGCCGACAGCCCATGAGAGCTTAACGCCATACAGCAAGTGATCGCGAGCGCTGCAATCGTCTTTTTCACTCTGCGCATCCCCCTCATCGTTGCCTTTTGGCTTTTTTCTGTTTACTAGATTAGCAGGCAAAGAAGGGAACGTCACTGTATATCTTTTCCATACAAAGCGGCCGGCGGCTTTCCATCCATTGGCGCTGTATGGCGGGACAAGCTTTTTTACAGTTGCATTACAGTTGCGTTACACTTCGTAACAAGCCGCCGTTTGAAACTTGCCAAACAGCAAGCTTTTCGACATAATAGTAGACGAATCTTGCCTATGGCAAAACAGTTGATCATCATGTTGGGGTGGGGATCGTGCTGACCGGATGGTTTCTTTGGTTTATTTTGCTTTGGGTCGTCTTTTTGCTTGTCATGATGTCGATCGGCGGCTTTTTCATGTTCCGCAAGTTTTTGAAGCGGCTGCCGAAAGAAGATGGAAAATCGGAGCTCGACTGGCAGGAATATTACATTGAACAGACGCGCCATTTATGGGGGGAAGAAGAAAAAGCGCTGCTTGAGGAATTGGTTCGCCCTGTGCCGGAATTGTTCCGCGACGTGGCGCGGCAAAAGATCGCCGGCAAAATCGGCGAGCTTGCGCTCAAGGAGCAGGCGCCGCGCATCACACGCGACTTGCTCATCCGCGGCTACATCATCGCAACCCCCAAGCGCGACCATAAGTTTTTGATCCGGACATTGCAGGCGAAGAACATCGATCTCGCCCCTTATAAACATTTATTGGAAAGCCGCTGACGTTCCGCCTTTCGTCTAAGGCTGACCGGCGGCTTTCGTCTGTTTCAGCATGAAAAAAGCGGCCCAAACAAGCAGCTTTTTCGGCCGGGACTGACGACTTCAGCTCCGTCTGCGGGACAATTCCAGGGAAGCGAAGTGAAGTGGCTTGGCGCAACAAAAAAGGGAGCTGTCCATCAGCGGGACAGCTCTTTATGTCAGCACTGGCGGTTTCAGCTGCGCCGCCAGCTTTCTATACGAAACGTACATCGCAATCCGCCATGGGACGATCATCGAAAACGCGAGCAAATAAAACATGCCGCTTAACTGGCGGTAGTCGATCGTTCGTCCTAAATACGTTTTCAAGCCAAGACGAATGACAATCAACCCGAGCAAAATCCAAATAAAGGATTTTGAGCGTTTCAAATAAATCTCATTGCCGCGGATTTCAAATTTCGACGTTTTAATGAGAAACAGCGAGAAAAACAGGCCGAGAATGACCGCCTCGATCAGTTCCCCGCGCGTAACGCGAAAGACCGGATCGATGAACATCAGCGCTCCGGTGCTCATAAACAGCGGCGGCAAAATAATTTTTTTGGCATTCGTCGGCTTTTCCGACGCCTTCATGCGCACAAAAAAGATGAAAAACGCCATCACAACGGCGATGAGCGATGTAACAAGCGCCAAAGCCATCACCTTCTTCCGACAAAATTCACGAACAACGCCATTATAGCAAAAAGCACTTCGCTTGCCTATCGTGCTCTAAAGCCGCCTCCGGCCAACATCGCGCCAGCGCCCCTCCTCTTCCTTGCCATGAGAAGCGCCCCCAGCTGTCTTCGGTCATAAGCCGGCGCCTTCCTATGCCGTACGGAGCCGAAGCCCGCTTACAAAAGACGGGCAATCGCCTCGAGCACGCGGGTTTCTTCAAACGGCTTGACGATGAAGTCGGCCGCTCCGGCTTCAATGGCCCCAACGACCATACGCTGCTGCCCGAGCGCCGAGCAGATGATGATTTTCGCCCCGGGATCGATCTCCCTAATCGCCCGCACCGCTTCAATCCCATTCATGACCGGCATCGTAATGTCCATGATGACAAGATCGGGGCGCAGCCGGCGATACAGCTCGACCGCCTCTTTGCCGTTTTCCGCCTCACCGGCTACGGTGTGATCCGTTTTTTCCAATATGCGCGCCAGCGTTACCCGCATAAACTTCGCATCGTCAGCAATTAAAATGGCAGCCATCTTTCCATCGCCCTCTCCTCAACGATATTCCTCCAACAACAGCCGCACAAAGGGCGGCTCCATCGCCGCTAAAAACCAGTAAATCCGCCAAACAAGCTTGTCGTATAAGCAATCAGCTTTGTCATCCAGTCAAAGTACAAAACGACGCCCATCGCCACCATGACATAGCCGCCCGCCTTCATGATGGATGCGCTATGGCGGCGGATCCATTGCAGCTTGCCGATAAAAAACGACAACATGAAAAACGGAACGGCAAATCCGAGCGTATAAGCAAGCATATACATCATTCCTGAGCCCGGGTTGGTGGCGGCTAGAGCGACAACCGCCACCAAAATCGGCCCCATGCACGGCGTCCAACCGGCGGCAAACGCCATGCCGATCAGCACGGAGCCGACATATCCCGATGGCCGTTCACGAAACGAAATGCGCCGGTCTTTCAGCAAAAACGCCGGCTTCCACAGCCCGGCGACGACGAGGCCGAGAGCGACGATCACGACCGCGCCGATTTGCCGGATCGCATCTTGATAATCAACAAACAGCCTTCCAAGAAGCGAGGTGCCAAAGCCAAGCGAGATAAAAATGAGCGAGAAGCCGAGCAAAAAGCAAAGCGTATGCCATAAGCTGCGGCGGTTCAGCATCGCGTTTTCCTCTTTCAACTCGCTGACCGACACGCCGGTGATATACGATAAAAACGCCGGATAAAGCGGCAAGCAGCACGGGGAAATAAACGACAAAAACCCGGCGCCGAACGCTAAAAATAGATTGAGATCATTCATTGGTGAACCAGCCCCTGCTTTTTTACTTTTTATTTTAGCAGAATTCCTTCTTCCCGTAACATGTTTCTCATTGTTCCTGGTCAATTTTTCTATTTTCCATTTTTGCGTTCACTGATAAAATAGTATAAAGCACCATACACAATACTTCAAGCAAAGGACGGTCGATTCGTGCCGAAATGCAAATTGTTGACCTTGATTGAACAAAAGCGGATGGAGCTTGTCGACACGGTGGCCAAAACGGGGTTAAACTCGGCGGCGGCCATGAAAATCAGCAAAGAACTTGACACGTTGCTCAATGCCTATCAACGCGAACAAACCAAGCGGCGAAAGCAAAGCGCCTCCCGCTAGGCGGGACATGGCGCTTTCTTCTTTTTGTTCCAAGCAGGGGCGGCAAAACGCCGCCATTTACGCATGGACGTCGACGAGGCCGTTTTGCAGCAAGTACATTTGGTAGTAAAGCCCTTTTTGCGCCAGCAGTTGCTGATGCGTACCGCGCTCGATGATTTCGCCGCGGTGGAGGACGAAAATTTGATCGGCGTCTTGAATCGTTGATAGACGGTGGGCGATGACGATCGTCGTCCGCCCTTTCCGCATGCGCATGAGCGCATCTTGAATCGCTTCCTCTGTTTCGGTGTCAATATGGGCGGTCGCCTCATCGAGCACCAAAATTTTCGGATCAGCAGCGATCGTGCGAGCAAAGGAAAGAAGCTGGCGCTGACCGCTTGATAACGTCGCCCCGCGCTCGGCGAGCACATGGTCGTAACGATCGGGCAATTGCTCAATAAACGCATCGGCCTGCACGAGCCGAGCGGCCTCCTGAATGGCTTCGTCGTCCAGTTCCTGATTATACATGCGAATGTTCTCTTTGACCGTCCCGTAAAACAAAAACGGATCTTGCAAGACAAGGCCGAGGCGGCGGCGCAGCTCGGCGCGCGAGTAATCGCGGATCGACCGGCCGTCAAGCAAAATATCGCCGCGGTCAAACTCATAAAAGCGCATGAGCAAGTTGATGATCGAACTTTTGCCGCTGCCGGTATGGCCGACAAACGCGACCGTCTGACCTGGACGGATGACAAACGACAGCCGTTTCAGCACATCCCGTTTGCCATCGTAGGAAAAGCTGACATCCCGAAATTCGATTTCCCCGCGCTCGATCGCATGCGGCGACCAGTTTGGATTGGCCGGCGCCTCTTCTTGATGATCAAGAAGGGCAAACACGCGAGAGGCGGAAACGATCGCCTGCTGGTAAAGAGACAGGCGCATCATCATTTGCGTCACCGGTTCGAAAAAGCGCTCCAAATAGTTGACAAACGCATACAGCACGCCGATCTCAACTGGGCCATCAAGCGCCGTGATGCCAAAAAAGCTGAGAACCACTATGATTGACAACATATACACCACATCGATCGCCGGTCGAAGCAGCAGTCCATCGAGGTGGATGTTTTTCATCCCCGCCTTGCAATGCGCTTCATTGACGGCGGCAAACTCTTGATATAAACGGCGCTGCTGGCGGAACGCTTGAATGACGGCCATTCCTTGCAGCGATTCGTTCAATTTGGCGTTCAGTTCGCTCAGCCGTTCGCGCATCTCTTGATAAAACACCGAGCTGTAGCGTCGGTATGTGTGCATGATGAACGCGATCGCCGGGAGGATGAACAGGCAAAACAACGCAAGCTTAGCATCAAGCGAAAACATGGCGACAAACACGCCGATGACAAACAAGCCGTTTTGCACAAAGGCCGCTAGGACGCTGATGAACATGTCCTTGATCGCTTCTGTATCGTTCGTCACCCGCGAAACGATGCTTCCGCCCGGCGTCCGGTCAAAATAGCTCATCCCGAGCCGGTGCACTTTCGCAAACACATCCATCCGCAGCGCTTGAATGACGTGCAAAGCGAGCCGCTGAAACTCGACAAGCTGGAAGTAGGAAATGATCGTTTTCAAGACGAGCACGCCGAGATAGGCGGCGGCCAGCGCCGCCACCGGTCCAAAAGCAAGGCGGCCCGGCACCAAATAGTCGTCAATGAACACTTTCACCAAATACGGGCCGGAAAGCTCCCCGGCCGTTGCCAACAGAAGAAGCGTAAACGCAAGCGCAGTTTCTTTTTTGTATCTTCCCATATAAGCGAGCAGCCGCCATAAAACGCGCCGCTGCTCTTTTGTTGTCAACCATCGGTCGTTCATCCACTTCCCCCTATCTCCACAAACAACTTGTGTTTTCATGTTTTTCGATCCGCTCGTTTTTGGCGGGAGCTCGAACGTTCAGGTCTGTTGTTACTCCGCAAGCGCCTCAAGCTGCTGGCGTCGATGCATGTCACGATACCAGCCGTCTTCTGCCATCAGCTGCTCGTGCGTTCCGGCCTGCACAATTCGCCCCCCGTCAAGGACGAGAATCCAATCGGCATGCTCAACCGCGCTTAAACGATGAGCGGCGATGATCGTCGTTTTTCCGCGCCGCTCCTGTTTGAGCGCCGCTAAAATCCGCGCCTCGGTCTTCGCATCCACGGCCGACAACGCATCATCAAAAATGAGCACTTCCGGGTCAATGAGAAGCGCCCGGGCGATGGACAGCCGCTGTTTTTGCCCACCGGATAGGGAAACGCCGCGCTCGCCGATGACCGTCTCATACCCGTCAGGAAACTGCAAAATGTCATCATGAATGTCGGCCAGCCGCGCCGCCCGGACGACCTCGTCCTCTCCGGCTTCCGGCTTGGCAAAGGCAATGTTGTCGCGGACAGAGGCAGAAAACAAGAAATGGTCTTGCGGCACGTAGCCGATCGCCGAACGGAGCGCGAAAAGCGTATAATCGCGGATGTCGCGGCCGCCGAAGCGAATCTCGCCGTCATAGCCGTCAAACTCGCGCAGCAGCAGGCGAAGCAGCGTCGTTTTGCCCGCCCCGGTTTTGCCGACGACGCCAAGCGTCGCCCCGCGCTCCAGCGAAAAACGAATGTCCGCGAGCGCCGGCTTTGTCTCTCCCGGATAGACGAACCGGCGAACACGGTATTCAATGTCCCCTTTCGGCGGGACATCTACGGCATCGGGGTGCTCGATGATTTCATCTTGTTCAGCCAACAGCGCCCGCACCCGGTCGTACGAAGCGCGCCCTCGCTCAACAATGTTAAACAGCCAGCCGAACGCCAACATCGGCCAAATGAGCAGGCCAAGGTAGGTCGTAAACGACACAAGCTCGCCGATCGTCAATTCGCCCGCCAAAACCATTTGGCTGCCAAACGCCACAGCGAGAAAAAACGACAGCCCAACAAGCAGCCCGATCGTCGGATCAAACAAGGCGTCAATTTTGGCGACGGCAACGTTTTTCGCCACGACGTCTTCCGATTGACGGCGAAACGCCTCGACATCGTGTTCCTCATAGCCGAACGCCTTGATGACGCGGATGCCGCTGACGCTTTCCTGCACCTTGTCGTTCAGCGACGAAAACGCCGCTTGCGCCGTTAAAAACCGACGATGGAGCATCGTCCCATAGCGGCTCGTCGCCGCCGCCATCAGGGGCATCGGCAATAGGCTGATGAGCGTCAGCTTCCAGCTGATCGAAAACGCCATCGTCGCCAACACGAACCCGCCAAGCGTCACTGAGTCAACAAGCGTCAAAATGCCGCTTCCGGCCGTCTGCTGAATCGCCTGCAAATCGTTGGTCGCATGGGCCATTAAATCGCCGATCCGCTTCCGCTGGTAAAACGACGGCGACATGTTCGTAAAATGCTGATACAGCTCGTTGCGCAGCTGGCGGGCAAGCTTGACCGCCGAACCGAAAATGAAAATGCGCCAAGCGTAGCGGAGCCCGTAAAGCGCCGCCGCAACGGCGGCGAGGACGGCGATCCAGCGGATGAGCACTTCTTTTGTCATCGTGCCGTTTTTCATATGATCGACCAACAGGCCGAGCACTTTCGGCGGGACGGTCTCCAAAAACGCCACGATGACAAGCACGAAAATGCCGGTGATATACGCCTTCTTTTCTTGACGGAAAAACCAAAACAAATCGCGAAACACGCGCATAAGGCCCGCCCTCCTTTCATTTGGCTGACGAACAATCGCCATATTATTGTAACAAAACTAGAAAAATTTTGAAAGAACATTTTGGCAAAATAAAAAGACACTCTCGATCGAGTGTCCGTTTCGCTTATTTCAGTTGATTGTTCATCATTTTCATCATCTGATTGATTTTCTTCTGGGATGGCGTCATTCCCATTTGCATCATCATCATGCGAATCATTTGTTCATTGATCGGCGGGTTTTTCTTCAAATAATTGATCATCGTTTTGCGGGCGACGAAAAATCCGATCGCCACCCCGGCGATGAGCGCCAGCACGCCAACGAGAATCGTACCCCACATAACAGCGATTTTCCTCCTTCTTGTTGTCTCCCTAACAGTGTACTAAACGATGCGTCATTAGACAATATTTCGCGGCAAAAATCTTTTCATTACGCAAATTTTCTTCCTTGTCGAGGCGCAGACAGCCAGTAGTAATCGACAAAATCGGCGTCGACCGCCAAAAACGTCGGCGAAATCCGAGCGAGCGCCCGTCCGATGTCCGCGGCAAGCGGCGCGCTGTCAGCGACAAGAAGCAAGCGGCGCTTTTGCACGACAAGCAACGCTTCCTCGCCGGAATCGTTTTGCAAAACAAACATATTGCGCTCCAAATTTTTGCCGACGCGGCCGGCAAAATATTGCTTTAAGCCAAGTTCCAGGCGCGAAAATGACAGCCGTTCGGTGATAAATTCGACTTGCTTGCGGCAAATCGCCTTCAGCGGCGCTTTCGCGTATTGATGCTCACGAAGCAGTTCGACAATTTTTTCTGCCCGATGGCGGTAATGCGACGCCACATCGTCATTCAACAAATAAATCCAATAGCGGACCATGCCCCATCCCCCATTTCTGTTCAATCTATTTTCTATTATAGAAAATGAAAGGGGAAAAATATGTCTATTAACGGCAAGTTTTTTCACTAACATTGTCGATTTTTGTTTGCGATGGCCATGCGGCCGCAAACAGGCCAACAAACAAGCCTTTGTCCTCGATTCAACCCCGAAAATACTTGACCAAAGCGCAGCCATCTTTCACAAAAACAAGCTGCCCCTGCAACAACGCAAGGGCAGCTTTTCCGGTTACTTGCCGAGCAATGCTTTCACGCGGCGGACGACGTTGTCAACCGTAAAGCCATACTCGGCCATGATTTTCTCTCCCGGAGCGGAAGCACCGAATCGGTCGATGGCCAAAATGTCGCCCTCGGCGCCGACGTAGCGCTCCCAACCGAGCGACGCGCCCATTTCAATGGCGAGCCGCTTCGTCACGGCCGGCGGAAGCACTTCATCGCGGTACGATTTTGGCTGCGCTTCGAAGCGGTCCCACGATGGCATGCTGATGACGGAGACATGGATGCCCTCAGCGGCAAGCGCTTCTTGCGCTTTGACGGCCAGACCGACTTCCGAGCCAGTCGCCAACAACAGCGCCTCCGGAGCACCGTTTTTCGCCGGTGAAACGACGTACGCACCTTTTTTCACGCCTTCATACGCCAACTCAGCTGTTGCCGCCAACGTCGGCACATCTTGACGCGTCAAGACGAGCGCAGTCGGCTTGTCCGTCGATTCGAGCGCCAGCCGCCATGCGGCCGCCGTTTCGTTTGCGTCAGCCGGACGGATGACCGACAAGTTCGGCATCGCCCGAAGCGAAGCGAGATGTTCGATCGGCTCGTGCGTCGGGCCGTCTTCGCCGACGGCGATGCTGTCGTGCGTCAAGACGTAGATGACCGGCAAGCCCATCAGCGCCGCCAAGCGGATCGCCGGACGCAAATAGTCAGAGAACACGAAGAACGTGCCGCCGAACACTTTCAATCCGCCGTGAAGCGCCATGCCATTGAGCGCCGCCCCCATGGCAAACTCGCGCACGCCAAACCAAATGTTGCGCCCTTCGTAGCTGTCCGGCAAGAAGTTGCCGCCGCCTTTGATGAGCGTTTTATTCGAGCTTGCCAAGTCCGCCGAACCGCCAAACAATTGCGGCACCGCTTTGGCGATGGCGTTGATCACGTCCCCGGACGATGAGCGGGTCGCCAGGCTTTTGCCTGCTTCGTATACCGGCAAAGAAGCTTCCCATCCATCTGGCAGTTTGCCTTCGATCGCTCGCTTCAATTGGGCGGCCAGTTCCGGATGGGCCTGTTCATAGGCGGCGAGCTGCTCATTCCATTCCGCCTCTTTTTTCGCTCCCGGCTCTTGCACCGTCGCACGGAAGTGGGCGTACACTTCTTCTGGCACGTAAAAATCTTCCGCAAATGTCCAACGATACGCCTCTTTCGTCAGCTTCGCCTCTTGGGCGCCGAGCGGAGCGCCGTGGACGCCGGACGTGCCCGCTTTATTTGGCGCGCCGTAGCCAATCGTCGTTTTGACTTCAATGAGCGTCGGCCGGCTGAGGTCCGCCCGCGCCTCCTCGAGCGCTTTGGCGATTTCTTCAATATTGTTGCCGTCCTCAACGCGCAAATATTGCCAACCGTACGCTTGGAAACGTTGGGCGACGTTTTCCGAGAACGACAGGTTGAGCTCCCCGTCCAGCGAAATGTCGTTCGAGTCATACAGGACGATCAGACGGCCGAGCTTCAAGTGGCCGGCGAGTGACGCCGCTTCGCTCGCCACTCCTTCCATCAAATCGCCATCGCCGCAAATGGCGTACGTATAATGATTGATAATCTCAAACCCGTCGCGGTTGTATGTAGCGGCCAAATGCCGCTCCGCCATCGCCATGCCGACCGCCATCGCGATCCCTTGGCCAAGCGGTCCCGTCGTCGCTTCCACGCCCGGCGTATGGCCGTATTCCGGATGGCCCGGCGTTTTGCTTCCCCATTGACGGAATTGTTTCAAATCATCCATCGATACGTCGTAGCCGCTTAAATGAAGCAAGCTGTACAATAACATCGACCCGTGCCCGGCTGACAAGACAAACCGGTCGCGGTTGAACCAGTTTGGATTCGCCGGGTTATGATTCATAAATTTCGTCCAAAGCGTGTACGCCATCGGCGCCGCGCCCATCGGCATGCCCGGGTGCCCGGATTTCGCTTTTTCGATCGCGTCAATCGACAGCGTTCGAATCGTCGTAATCGCCAACTCCTCGATTGAATGCGCCATCGTCTTCCTCCCTTTCATCAACATGGTGTCATTTACTATCATATAGAAAATCGATCGGCTTGTACAACGTTATTTTCCGAGCCACCCCTCTTTCGACCGTTTAATGGAAGCGCCGCCGCTGGCTTTCCTTTAATTTTTTCGGCGTCACGTCGTTGCCGTTCGGGTCAATGACGGTCACTGTATGGAGCATATCGGTCATCGCCTTGCGGAACGCTTGAATGTACTCACGGCGCAGCTTCGCTTGCTCGAAGGCCTCTTCGGCCGACAAGCCGGCCGTTTTCGCTTTTTTCGCCAGTTCATTGATGCGGGCTAATTTATGTTTGGCAAGCATTGATCATCTTCTCCTATCTGCCATATTCTCACTCTGTTTTATCTTATCTGATCAACCGGGAAGATGGCAACGATGGCATCTTGGCTTCCTTTGCCCGCTCGCCGCTTTAGGGTCAGGCGCAGTACACGATCAACGCCGCCTTTGTTGCTCGTCCATATATTCCTGGTAACGCCGATGGACGGTCGCCTTGGACGCCTCGTAACCGAAGCTTCGCATCGTCGCGGCGATATCGGCAAACGTCAGTCCGCGCTCGCGCAAGCGGACGATCTCCTCAACCGGCAGATCAATTCGATCGCGCCCGGCGTTTTCGCCCCGGCGCCTTAGGTTCCGCTCCGGTCGGTAGCCGCTGGCGATGGCTCGCTGCATGCCACGCTTAATTTTGGCGTTATGTATTTTTCTTTGGTACTCCTCGACAATCGCGATGATGGATAACACCATCTCATCGGCCTCCGACAGCGGCATCTCCCCGCGGTGGCTGGCGCTGTATATTTTCACCCCTTGCTTTTTCAAGCAATGCAGCACCGCCATGCGCGCATGGCCGCGCCCAAGCCGCGTTTCATCTTGAATGAGCAGCACATCGACCTCGCCTTCCTCGCAAAGCGAAAGCAGCTCCAACACGCCGTCGCGGTCGGCTTCATAACCGCTCGCCTGCTCGGCGATCACTTTAACGACTTCAAATCCACACTCGGCCGCCAGTCGCTCGAGCTCATCTCGTTGCCTCGCGAGCGACGTTTCCTGTTCAGCTTTGTCCGTGCTGACTCGGCAGTAAATGACCGCCCTCATGGCCAATCCCTTCTTTCCATCACTGATTGACGGCCACCGAGCCGCCCTGCTTTGATTTTAACACAGGAATGACAATTTGTTCACCGGCGGCAAGACGCGGGCTCGGCAAATGGTTGACATCGACGACCCAGCGGATGAACTCATCAGGCGGC
The DNA here is from genome assembly GCF_030414215.1 of Geobacillus zalihae. Taxonomy (NCBI): domain Bacteria; kingdom Bacillati; phylum Bacillota; class Bacilli; order Caryophanales; family Anoxybacillaceae; genus Geobacillus; species Geobacillus zalihae. The sequence goes on along the minus strand of NZ_CP129217.1, from coordinate 1,240,657 downwards.
ATATGGTGTTCCTGTTCGTACTGTTTTGCCAGCCCCCAAAGCGTATCGCCGGGAGCGACCGTGATCGTCACGTATTCTTTTTTATCGACCGGGCTGCTGGCGTAAACGAACCCTGCCAACACGAGCGCAAACAAAAATGAAAACAAAACATAGTGCAGCAACGTTCTCCCCATTCTCCCCACCCTTTCTAGAATGTTTGTTCGCTTTCCTTCATTATAGTCAAGAACATTTGTTTGTGTCAATAAAAAACTCGAACTTATGTTTGTTTTTTCGTCTTCCGCATGGTATAATGAAGGCAAATGATGTGGCGAGAGGTGTGAAACCATGACGAAACTGTCAAAACGACAACAGCAAATTTTAGAGTTTATTAAACAGGAAGTAAAAACAAAAGGCTATCCTCCGTCGGTGCGGGAAATTGGGGAAGCGGTTGGACTGGCGTCAAGTTCGACGGTCCACGGGCATCTCGCGCGCCTAGAAAGCAAAGGGTACATCCGCCGCGACCCGACAAAGCCGCGCGCCATTGAAATTTTGGACAACGATATGGCCAAGGAGAGAGAAAAAGAGGAGATCATCTCGGTGCCGATCATCGGCAAGGTGACGGCCGGTCAACCGATTACAGCGGTGGAAAACATCGAAGGCTACTTTCCGCTGCCGAAGCGGCTCGCCGCCGGCGAGGAGCAGCTGTTTATGCTTGAAGTGATGGGCGACAGCATGATCGAAGCCGGCATTCTCGACGGCGACTACGTCATCGTCCGCCAGCAGTCATCGGCCAACAACGGCGACATCGTCGTCGCCATGACGGAAGACAACGAGGCGACGGTGAAGCGGTTTTTCAAGGAAAAAGACCACATCCGCCTGCAGCCGGAAAACGCCCATCTTGAGCCGATCATCGTCCGCGACTGCACGATTCTCGGCAAAGTGATCGGCGTCTATCGCCTGTTCGACTGACTCGTGCCGGCCTGCGCCCATAAAAAAGCTGCCCTGAAAAAAACGGGGCAGCTTTTTTATGAATCAGTAGAGTTCCATATATTGGTCCAATTCCCATTGATGAACCGTTGTCCGATACATATCCCACTCGATTTCTTTCGCTTCGACGAAATGCTCGAATAAATGTTTGCCGAGCGCGTGAATCATCACTTCATCGGACTTCAAGTTTTCCAACGCTTCATAGAGCGTTGCCGGCAAATCGACAATGCCTTCTTCGAGCCGTTCTTCTTTCGTCATGACGTAAATGTTTCGATCCACTGGCGCCGGAGGAGTGAGCTTGTTGCGAATGCCGTCAAGCCCAGCGGCTAAAAGCACCGCCATGGCCAAGTATGGGTTGGCCGACGGGTCAACGCTGCGCACCTCAATGCGCGTGCTCATGCCGCGCGAAGCTGGAATGCGGATGAGCGGGCTGCGGTTGCGCGCCGACCAAGCGACGTAGCACGGCGCTTCATAGCCTGGAACAAGCCGCTTGTACGAGTTGACGGTCGGGTTCGTCACCGCCGTAAAGTTCGGCGCATGCTTCAGCACACCGGCGATAAACTGCCGTGCCGTATCGCTCAACTGCAAGTCGCCGTTCGGATCGAAAAAGGCGTTTTCACCGTTGCGGAACAGCGACAGGTTGCAATGCATTCCTGAACCGTTAATCCCAAAAATCGGCTTCGGCATAAAGGTCGCATGCAATCCATGTTTGCGGGCGATCGTTTTGACGACGAGCTTAAACGTTTGAATGTCGTCGCACGCTTTAATCGCATGGGCGTATTTAAAATCGATCTCATGCTGGCCCGGGGCGACTTCATGATGGGACGCTTCGATTTCAAACCCCATTTCCTCAAGCTCGAGCACAATGTCGCGCCGGCAGTTTTCCCCAAGATCGGTCGGCGCCAAATCGAAATAGCCGCCGCGATCGTTCAGCTCCATCGTCGGGTGTCCTTTTTCGTCAAGCTTGAAAAGGAAGAATTCAGGCTCAGCTCCTAAGTTAAAGGCGTTGAAGCCAAGCGCCTCCATCTCTTTCAGCATCCGCTTCAAGTTGTAGCGTGGGCAGCCTTCAAACGGCGTGCCGTCCGGGTTGTAAATGTCGCAGATAAAGCGGGCGACTTTCCCTTTTTCTGCGGTCCACGGGAAAATGACGAACGTATCCAAGTCCGGATACAAATACATATCCGACTCTTCAATGCGGACAAATCCTTCGATCGACGACCCGTCAAACATAATTTTGTTGTTAAGCGCTTTCTCCAGCTGGCTGATCGGAATTTCGACGTTTTTGATCGTGCCCAAAATATCGGTGAATTGCAGGCGGATGTACTTGACATTTTCCTCTTTGACGATGTGTAGAATGTCGTCACGCGTATATTTTGCCATGTCCAAACTCCTCCCCGGCTCGGAAATCATGTTCCGTCATTAATGAAAGAAGCGAGCGAGATCTCCTTGGCGAAGCGATGCGCGCTGGAACCGCCCGGCCTGCAGCAATTCATTCCGCAAAATTTCGCGCAGTTCTTCGTCCGACAGCTTCGGTTTTCCTACTTTTTCGACTTTCTCCGCCTGCTGGTGGCGTCCTTCCTCCCGCGCGGCAAAAAGTTGCTTAATGCCGGCCAGGTTGACGCCTTGGTCGATTAAATCTTTAATTTCAAGCAAACGGTCAATGTCATTGAGCGAAAACAGCCGCCGGTTGCCTTCCGTGCGCGCTGGCGTGACGAGGCCGTGCTCTTCGTAATAGCGGATTTGGCGGGCCGATAGATCCGTCAGCTGCATCACGATCCCAATCGGAAACAATGGCATGGAACGACGAATATGGCTGCTCATGCCAATTCCTCCTCGCTTTTGATACCTTCATTTTACCATAATGTCAAGAAAACAGTCAATGATGCGTCATATTTTCTCACAAACAAATGAGCTGTTGCTCAAGCAGACGGTGGACGGCTGAACAAATGGCGATTTTGACGTGTGAATACGTCAGCCCGCCTTGCACGTAGGCGACATATGGGGGCCGCAGCGGCCCGTCTGCCGTCAGCTCGATGCTCGCGCCCTGCACGAACGTGCCGGCCGCCATGATGACTTTGTCTTCATAGCCCGGCATCTCGCTTGGGTGCGGGGTAAAATGGGCGTTGACGGGAGAAGCGGCTTGGATGGCTTGACAAAAAGCAACCATTTGTTCTGGATCGTCAAAGCGGACCGATTGCACAAGGTCCGTGCGCTTCTCCTTCCACGACGGCGATGTCGAAAGCCCGATGCGCTCGAGCATCGCCGCCGTAAACACCGCTCCTTTGAGCGCCTGGCCGACAATGTGAGGGGCGAGGAAAAACCCTTGGTACATCTCCGGCAACGCATACAGTGACGGACCGACTTCCGCTCCGATGCCCGGCGAGGTCATCCGGTAAGCGCATGCTTCGACGTATTTTTGCTTTCCGACAATATAGCCGCCCGTTTTCGCCAAGCCCCCGCCCGGGTTTTTAATGAGCGAGCCGGCCATCAAATCGGCGCCGACATGGCACGGCTCTTTCTCCTCCACAAACTCGCCGTAGCAGTTGTCGACAAACACGACGACGTCGGGTTTAATCGCTTTGACAAAAGCGATCATTTCCGCGATTTCATCCACCGTAAACGACGGACGTGTCGCATAACCGCGCGAGCGCTGAATGCCGATCATTTTCGTCCGCTCGTGGAGCGCGCCGCGAACGGCTTGAAAGTCAACGGAACCGTCCTCCGCCAGCGGCACGCTCCGGTAGCGGATGCCGAACTCTTTCAGCGAGCCGACGCCGCGGCCGCGGATGCCAACGATTTCCTCAAGCGTATCGTACGGAGCGCCGGTGATGTAAAGCAGTTCATCGCCCGGGCGCAAAACGCCGAACAAAGCGATGGCAATCGCGTGCGTGCCGGAGATGATTTGCGGGCGCACAAGCCCCGCTTCCGCCCCGAATACGTCGGCGTAAATGCGGTCAAGCGTATCGCGGCCGATATCGTCATAGCCATACCCGGTCGACGGAATGAAATGCCCGTCGCTCACTTGGTGGCGGCGGAAACTGTCGAGCACGCGATATTGGTTCGCATCGACAATCCGGTCGATGCGCCGATGGATCGGCGCAATTTGCCGTTCGACTTCCTCAACGAGTGCAGCGATCATTTCCCCATGTTTCCATTGTGTCCAAAACATCGATGAACCCTTTCTACCGTTGGAATGATTGCAATTCCCCATACAAGGGGTGCGCTGGCAGCACGTACCCTTGACAGTCGTACGTGCCCCCCTGTTCATTATAATGCCATTCGTGCAAAATGGTGTCCGATTTTAGCTGGGCGAGCAGTTTTCCTTCCCCGCTCGGGATCGATACGTCATAATGAACCATCTGCTGTTTCACCGCTTCTTCAATAAAGCGGCGGAGCCGGTCGACATCGGCAGCCGAGAGCGCGCTCATCACGATCGCATCGGTTGTCGTCGGGAGAAATTCCAGCGTTTGCCGGTCGCTTTTATTGTAAACGGTGACGGCCGGAATGGAAGAAGCCCCTAGTTCCGCCAAGAGCCGCGATACCGTCCGCTCATGCTCGGCGTAGTCCGGATGCGACGAATCGACGACGTGAAGCAATAAATCCGCTTCCTTCACTTCTTCAAGCGTCGAGCGAAACGCAGCGACAAGCGTCGTCGGCAAGTCTTGGATGAACCCGACCGTATCGGTGAGAAGCACCGTATAGCCGCATGGCAAGACGCATTTGCGCGTCAACGGGTCGAGCGTGGCAAACAGCAAGTTTTCCTCGAACGAATCGGCGGCGGTCAGCCGGTTGAAAATCGTCGACTTGCCGGCGTTCGTATAGCCGACAAGCGCCACTTGAAAGGCGCGGTTTTTTTGCCGGCGCTCGCGGTAGCGTTCGCGATGCTCAGCCACCCGGCGAAGTTCGCCTTTAATATCGTCAATGCGGCGGCGAATGTGACGGCGGTCGGTCTCCAGCTTCGTCTCCCCCGGACCGCGCGTGCCGATGCCGCCGCCCAAGCGAGACAGCGCCTCCCCTTGGCCGCTAAGGCGCGGCAGCATATACTCCAGCTGGGCGAGCTCGACTTGCAGCTTTCCTTCTTTCGATCGGGCGCGCTGAGCAAAAATGTCTAAAATGAGCTGCGTCCGGTCAATCACTTTCACCTCGCCAAGCATGTTCGTCAAATTGCGCGCTTGGCTTGGAGAGAGCTCGCTGTTGAAAATAACCACGTCCGGTTCCAGCTGCTTGACTATGGCGGCGAGCTCTTCCGTTTTCCCTTTTCCGATATACGTCGCCGGGTGCGGCGCTTCACGTTTTTGCGTCACCTCTGCCACAACCTCGCCGTTCGCCGTCGCAACGAGCGAAGCGAGCTCCTCCATCGAATAGCGAAACCGTTCATCATCGACACCAGCGAGCTGGCAGCCGACAAGGATCGCTTGTTCACGGCTCATGGCATCCCCCTTCCTTTCCCTCGCGGCGAACATGTTCTCTACGTTCATGATACCAAATCCCACCGTCGGTCTGCTAGTTCGTTCCAAAAAAACGATTGATTTTCCGCCGCTTTTGCCTCTACAATGATACAAGAACACGACACGGAAAGGAACAGCACGAATGACGTGGGAAGTATTGAGCATCATCGGCACGATCGCCTTTGCCATCAGCGGGGCGATCGTCGCGATGGAAGAGGAGTACGATTTGCTTGGGGTGTACATTTTAGGGATTGTCACCGCTTTTGGCGGCGGGGCGGTGCGCAATTTGTTGATCGGGGTCCCCGTGTCGGCGTTATGGGAACAGCAGCCGCTCTTTCTTGTCGCTTTGGCGGCCATGACAGTTGTGTATTTGTTCCCAAAGCAAATGCTGCCGCCGTGGAAGCGGTGGGGCAACTTTTTTGACGCCCTTGGGTTGTCCGCGTTCGCCATTCAAGGGGCGCTGCATGCCGTCAACATGGGGCATCCATTAAGCGCGGTCATCGTCGCCGCGGTGTTGACCGGAAGCGGCGGCGGCATGATCCGTGACGTGTTGGCGGGAAGAAAGCCGCTCGTGTTGCGCGCAGAAATTTATGCCGCCTGGGCCATTCTCGCCGGTCTCGCCGTTGGGCTGAAATGGGCCGAATCGCCCATGGAGCTGTATGTGCTGTTGATTGTCGTCGCCGCCCTCCGCATTTTGTCGTACACATACGGTTGGAAGCTGCCGCGGCGGGCGGTTGGAGAAAAAGCGGGCGAGCAATGATCAAACGGCAAAAACAACATCTACTCATTGATTCGTACGAAAAGATAGGCGGCTCCTCGCTTTTATATAGATGCAATTTAAAGCTTTGCCATTTTTCTTTTTTACCGGTCATTTCATCCGACTGTCGAGTGACCGAACAACGCCGCTTAAAGACCCATATATGGGTCTGTGAAGCAGGCGGTTGTTCGGTCCTCCGTCACGCCAAGGCGTGACGGAGAAGCCTGTGGCTTTCCTCCGACAGTCGAAAAGGGGAAAACCGCTTTTCCGTCAAGGATATGTTAAACTTCTTCGTTGCATCTATATAGTTTGCTGACGCTTTCCTTTACGCGCTTTGCCCGCTTCGCACCGCCACGACCACCCCAGCAACGATCAGCGCCTCACCAAGCCAAAACGAGGCGGTGAGCTCCTCATGCAACAGCAGCCAGCCAAAGAGCGAGCCGACAAGCGGCTGGAAAAAGAAAAAGAGCGAGCCGACGCCGGCGTCGATCATTTCCATCCCTTTGTTCCAAAGAAAAAATGCCCCCGCCGTCGATACAACGCCAAGATACAACACTCCAAGGGCGACGGGAACGCTCCAATGGCTCGCGGCAAGCCCTGGCCCTTCGGCGAACATCATCGGGGTCATGCCAATGAATGCCACAAAAATGGCATACGTAGTGACCGAAAACACGGACAGGCGAGCTGACGCCATTTTCACCAGCACCGACAACAGCGCCCAAGTGATCGCCGCGCCGACTAACGCCATATTTCCAGCGAACGTCGACTCCCCGCTGCCCCCGAGGCCAACGATGACGATGACACCCGCTGTCGCCAGTAGCAGCGCGGCCATTTTCCGCCATGTAAGCGCCTCGCCAAGCAGCCAGCGGGCAAACAAGACGACAAACGCCGGCGTTGAGGCGGTAATGAGCGAAGCAGTATGGGCGTTCGACCATTTCGTGCCGACAAACTGCAAGGAAATAGAAACGACGTAGCCGATGATTCCGATCGCGATGACCATTCCCCAATCACGCCCGTTTTTCGGCGGGCGCTCGCGTTTCACCGCGGCGATGGCACCGAGCACAATCAAGGCAACGGCGTAGCGCAGCCAGACGAGCGTAAACGACGGAATGTAGTCCAACACGTATTTGCTCACGACGTACATCCCGCCCCAAATGCTGGCAGCAAGCGATAAACACAAGGAAGCGAGAACAGGTTGTTTCATGGCATCGATCCCCCTATGCGTTCTTCTTTCTGCTGCTGACATCAAAGGCGAAGCCGTTATTTCCAGAGATGGCAGTCAAACAAGGCTGTTCTCCATCAGCTACACATCGCTTTCTTCCGGAGGAAACACGGGGGCGAGCGAAACCGTCAAATCCGGTTGCCAAAACGAAACCAACTCATCGCTTGGCCCGAAAACCGCTCGCTGCTCGAATCGTCCATCTTGCCAGCTGAGCACTTCGATCGTTCGATTGCTGGGGTCTACCATCCAATATTCATGCACCCCATATTTTTCGTATAAATAGTATTTCTGGTTTCGATCGCGCAGGGCGGTGCTTGGCGACAGCACTTCCACAACGAGATCGGGAGCCCCTTTCATTCGCCGATTCCCGATTTGCTCAACCCGACAAACGACTGATAAATCCGGCTGAACAACCGTTTTCGCCATCCGTTCCGGCTCTTCAGGATCAAGCTGAACATTAAACGGGGCAAGAATAACATGACAGCCGCGCGCCTGAAAATGCGAAGCCAATGCAAGGTGCAGTTGTCCGACCACATACTGGTGCTCAAACGACGGAGACGCCAATAAATAGGGAACGCCATCGATCAGTTCCCAATTTCCTTCCCAATGTTCAATGTCGCGATACGTGTAAAACGGCTTCTCCTTCTGCACTGCGCTTCCCCTTTCACTTTCTTTTCTTTCATCTTATCACACGGCACTGGCTCCGTCCCATACTTTTATGTTCCCGTCACGAAAGAAAAAACAGCGGGCGCCCCCGCTGTCGAGCGTGTGTCACACAAATGTTTTTCCGCACGTTGCCCTTACTCCCGTTCGATGATCGTCGCCGTCGCCATCCCGTGGCCGATGCAAATCGTCAATAGCCCATAGCGGCCGCCGCGCCGTTCCAGTTCGTGAACGAGCGATGTCATGAGCTTCGCACCGGTGGCGCCGAGCGGATGGCCAAGCGCAATGGCGCCGCCGTTGACATTCACCTTCTCAAGCGGAGCGCCGATTTCCTTTTGCCAAGCGAGCACGACCGGGGCGAACGCTTCATTGATTTCAATAAGGTCGATGTCGTCGATCGTGAGGCCGGCTTTTTTCAATACTTGCCTCGTCGCCGGGATGACGCCATCCAGCATATACGTTGGGTCGGAGCCGACGACCGTTTGCGCGACAATGCGCGCTTTCGGCTTCAGTCCGAACCGCCTCGCCGCCTCCCGTTCCATCAAAAGCACAGCAGCCGCCCCGTCGCTCATTTGGCTCGCATTGCCGGCGGTGATGACGCCGTCTTCTTGAAACACCGGCTTGAGCGCGGCGAGCGCTTCCGGTGATGTATCGGCCCGCGGCCCTTCATCATCGGTGACAAGGATTTCGCGGCCATCGCGGTCAAGCCCTTTCACCGGAACGATTTCGGCGCGAAATTTCCCCTCGCGCAAGGCGGCCAAGGCGCGCCGATGGCTTTCGTAGGCATAGGCATCCAGCTCCGCGCGCGTCAGGCCGTATTTTTTGGCGATCCGCTCAGCCGAGACGCCCTGGTGGATGAATTCGTATTTTTCATGAAGCGACGGCGGAATCGTCTGCTCGTTGCCATCGCTTAAAATCGGCACTTTCGTCATGCTTTCGACTCCGGCGGCGATCGTGACATCCATATCGCCAGAGCGGATTTCCTGGGCGGCGAAATGAATCGCCTGCTGCCCCGAGCCGCACATTCGGTTGATTTGCACGGCCGGCACTTCGATCGGGAATCCGGCCTCGAGCGCCGCCAGCCGGCCGATGTTGTACCCTTGTTCGGCGATCGGCGTCACGCAGCCCATGACGATGTCTTCGACCATCCGTTTCTCAATGCCCGCCCGGCGCACGACTTCATCGAGCACCACCGCGGCAAGATGCACCGGATGAACATCCCGGAAGACGCCGTTTCGCTTGCCGACCGGCGTCCTGACGGCTTCCACAATCACCGCTTCACGCACCATTTTCTCCTCCTTGTTGATGTTGTCAACGCCACGCCTTGACGGCGCAGCCGCACCGTTGTATCCAACGATGCACCGCGGCGCCGCCAAACGAGCCCGTTTCTGTCCACCTCTCCGTGAGAGGCGCTTGTTCATTTTGCATACGTATAGAACCCTTTCCCTGTTTTCCGCCCTAAATGCCCGGCTTCAACGAGCTTGCGCAAAAGCTGCGGCGCCCGGAACCGGTCGCCGTATGCTTCCGTCATGTTTTCACTCACAAACAGGAGCGTATCAAGCCCGACCATGTCGGCGAGCTCAAAGGGACCCATCGGGTAATTGAGCCCAAGGCGCACCGCTTTATCGATGTCTTCCACAGAGGCTACTCCCTCTTCGTACATGCGGATGCACTCGATCATATGAGCGGCGATCGCTCTTGTCGTCACAAATCCTTGCCGGTCTTTCACGACGACCGTTTCTTTGCCAAGCTCCACAGACAGCCGACGGATGGCGTCGACTGTGTCGTCAGAAGTCGTCTCACCTTTCACAATTTCGATCAACTTCATCACTGGCGCCGGATTGAACCAATGCATGCCGATGACGTTTTCCGGCCGCTTCGTCGCGGCGGCAAGCGCCGTGACGCTCAGCTCGGATGTGTTGGTCGCTAAAATGGCGTCCGGCTTCGCCAGTTGATCAAGCTGCTGAAACACGTCTTTTTTCAGCGCCAAGTTTTCCGGCACGGCTTCGATGACGACATCCGCCCCGCGCACCGCTTCGGCCAAATCGACGGTCGAGCGGATGCGCCCGAGCGCCGCTCGCGCTTCCGGCTCGGACAGCCCGCCGGTTTTGACAAAGCGGCGCAAGCTTTTTTCCGCCGAAGCGAGCCCATTTTGCAAGGCCGCTTCGGACACGTCATATAAATACACCGTTTTTCCCGCCATCGCCGCCGTTTGCGCGATGCCGCTTCCCATCACCCCGGCGCCGATGACCGCAATGGTGTCTGCCACGGTGTCCGCCTCCTTTACTCCTTCGCCGCATCGGCATAGCGCGCTGCCATCTCATCGCGCAGTTTCCGCTTCAAAAACTTGCCGACGCTCGTTTTCGGAATTTCATCGAGAAACACAATGTCATCCGGCAGCCACCATTTTGTAAATTGCGGGCGCAAAAAGTCGTACAGCTCTTCTTTTGTCACGCTTTTGCCTTCTTTCAGCACGACGCAGGCAATCGGGCGCTCTTGCCATTTCGGATGCGGCACAGCGACGACCGCCGCTTCGAACACCGCCTCATGGGCCATAAGCGCATTCTCCAAATCAACCGATGAAATCCATTCGCCGCCGCTTTTAATGACATCCTTCGTCCGGTCGACAATTTTCACAAACCCTTCTTCGTCCACGGTGACGACATCGCCGGTATGGAGCCAGCCATCGCGAAATGCTTCGTTCGTTCTCTCATCGTTGTAATACTCGGCCGCAATCCACGGACCGCGCAAGCAAAGCTCGCCCATTTCCTGGCCGTCCCAGCGAACCGGCCCGTTTTGGCCGATCACTTTCATCTCAAGCCCCGGCGCAAGCAGCCCTTGCTTGGCGCGAACATCAAGTTTCTCCTCGTACGACAGCCCGTCTTGATAGCTTTTCAGGCGTGAGACAAGCACAAGCGGGCTCGTTTCGGTCATGCCGTACGCGTGAATGAACGGAATGCCGTATTTTTCTTCAAACGCGCGGATGATCCCTTTCGGCGCGGCTGAACCGCCGCAAATGACGCGCGTCAGGCTGCTGACGTCATAGTTTCCTTTCTCCAACTCTTGCAACAGCCCGAGCCAAATCGTCGGCACGCCAGCGGTGATCGTCACTCGTTCGGCGTCAATCAGCTCGGCAAGCACTTTCGGCGTAAACGCCGGACCCGGCATGACGATCGTCGAACCGAACCAAGTAGCGGCAAACGGCAGCCCCCACGCGTTGACATGGAACATCGGTACGACCGGCATGACGACATCGCGCTCGCATAACCCTTGCGTATCAGCCAGCCCTAACGCCATCGCGTGCAAGACGGTGCTGCGGTGCGTATACACAACCCCTTTCGGATTTCCCGTTGTCGCCGACGTATAACACATACCAGCCGGTTGGTATTCATCGAGGTCTTTCAAGAACGGAAATGTTGGATCGCCCTCGGCAAGCAGTTTCTCGTAATGGTACACCGGCGAGAGCTTCGTTTCCGGCAGCTCGTCGGCATCGGTCATGACGATGAAAGCGCGTACGTTCGGGATCTCGTCCTTGATCGCTTCAATTGCCGGCAGCAAATCATCATCGATCAGCAGCACACGGTCATCGGCGTGGTTGATGATGTAAGCGATATGCTGCGGCGAAAGGCGGATGTTGATCGTATGGAGCACCGCCCCGATGCCGGGAATGGCAAAATACGCTTCCAAATGGCGGTGATGATTCCAAGCGAACGTGCCAACGCGGTCGCCGACTTCCACCCCGATCCGCTTCAACACGCTTGACAGCCTGCGCGTCCGCTCGCCGATCTCCTTGTATGTATGGCGGACGATGCCGCCTTTCATGCGCGAAACGACTTGCTTTTTTGGGAAAAACAACTCCGCCCGCTCAAGCATCATGGAAATGTTTAACGGTGTTTTCATCATCGGTTATTCCTCCCCCTTTACCAAATGCGCATGTTCATTGACTTTAGGCGGCTCCCCGCCGCCCCATTGGCCGTCCGGCCCATGTGCGGCCGTCCACACGCCGCCCGGCTGCAGCCGAACGAGATGGCGGAGCCGGCTGTCAGCAAACAGCGCCTTCGCCTCACCCGTCTCCAGCACCGGGGCAAGGCAGACGTCGACCGCTTCGGCGAACGCGCTCCACTCATCCAATGTCTTTTCACGGAACAAGGCGGCGAGCTCGTCATATACGGCTTCCCCCGATCGCGCCGGCGCCCATTGCGCCTCCGTCCATTCCGGATGGCCGACCGCCTCGCAAAACCGCCGCCAAAAGTGCGGCTCGAGCGCCGCTAAACTCATATAACGGCCGTCTTTTGTCTCGTACAGCTGATAGCACACCACCTCCCCAGACAACTCGGAAAGACCGGTCTTCGGCCCACCGCCGTGTTCAATGGCAAAATGGCCAGCCATCATCGCGACCAATCCGTCCACAAGCGAGACGTCAAGATAAGCCCCCTTGCCGGTCCGCTCGCGGGCAAACAGCGCCGCCAACACGCGCTCGGCCGCCGCCATGCCGCCGATAAAATCGGCAAGCGTGATCTTCGGATGAACCGGTCGGCCGCGTTCATCGGCCAGCTGCGCCAATAAGCCGGAGAGCGCCATATAGTTTAAATCATGGCTGCCAAGCAATGAGCGGCCGCTCTGTTGACCGAAGCCGCTGATCGAGCAATAGATGATTTGTTCGTTCATGCGGCACATATCGTCATAACCGAGCCCAAGCCGCGCCATCACCCCGGGGCGGAAGCTTTCGATCACCACATCGGCGCGGGCGGCGAGCCGCCGGGCTTGCTCGCGCCCCGCCTCCGTCTTTAAATCAAGAGCGATGCTTTGTTTACCGGCGTTATAGGCGGCAAACAACCGGCCCTCGGCGAACGGGCGCAGCCGGTCGCCGGACGGCGGCTCGATTTTGATGACGTCCGCTCCGAGCTGCGCGAGCCGCCAGCTGGCAAACGGGCCGGGCAAGTAATGGGAAAAATCAACGACTACAATGCCATGAAGCATGTCTTTCCCTCTCTCTACAAATCTAGCTGCCGGGCGATGATCGTTTTCATCATCTCGTTCGTCCCGGCGTAGATGGCGCTTACGGGAATGTCGCGATAGCGCCGGGCAATCTCGTATTCTTCCATATAGCCGTAGCCGCCGTGCAGCTGCATCGCCTCGGCGGCGACGCGTTTGGCCATCTCGGTAATCCACCATTTCGCCATCGACACTTCGGTGACGATCTGTTTTCCTGCCATATGCTCCTCGATGACACGGTCGACAAACGCGCGGCCAAGGGTGATTTCCGTCGCCATCTCGGCAAGGCGGAACTGGACGGTCTGAAACTCGCTCACCCGTTTGCCGAACGCCGTGCGCTGTTTGACATATTGCTTCGTCAAGGAAAACATCACTTCCGCCGCCGTTTGGGCGGCAATGGCGACAACGAGCCGCTCCTGCTGGAGCTTTTCCATCAAATAGTAAAAACCTTTTCCTTCTTCGCCGAGCAAGTTATGCGCCGGCACTTTCGCATCTTGGAAAAACAGCTCAGCGGTATCTTGGGCGTGCAGCCCGACTTTCTCAAGCTTCCGGCCGCGCGTAAACCCCGGCGTATCCCGCTCCACGACAAGCAGGCTGATGCCGCGGTGCGGCGGCTTTGCCTGCGGATCGGTTTTGCAGGCGACGACGATCAAGTCGGCATGAATGCCGTTCGTGATAAACGTTTTTTGTCCGTTGACGATGTAATAATCGCCGTCTTTGATGGCCGTCGTTGAAATGTTCGCCAAATCCGAACCGGCGCCTGGCTCGGTCATGGCGATCGCCGTGATGAGCTCGCCGGTGACGCATTTTGGCAGCCATTTTTGTTTTTGCTCCTCCGTTCCGTACGATGCGATATACGGCGTGACAATGTCGTTGTGCAAGCCGATGCCGACGAGGCTCGATCCAACTTTTTCTAGTTCTTCGTTAATGACAACCGAATAGGCAAAATCGGCGTTTAGACCCCCATACTTCTCATCGACCCAGGGGCAAAGAAAGCCGTTCTCGCCCATCTTCGCCCAAAACGAACGCGGAATGATGCCGCGCTTCTCCCAATCGTTATAATGCGGGTACGCTTCTTTTTCCAAAAACTTGCGAAACGCCGCGCGGAACATATGGTGCTCCTCACGCAAATAGCGAGCCGTCACCCGTTCATCCCTCTCTTCTGTTCGGTCACTTTTTCTCTGTTCCGCCCGCCGCCTGTTTTTTCAGCTGTTCGCGCAGCAAAAACTTTTGGATTTTCCCGCTCGCGTTGCGGGGCAGAGCATCGATGAAATAGTAGGCGCGCGGACGTTTGTACGGAGCAAGGCGGTCGCTCGTTTTGCAAAACTGCTCGAGCTCATCGGCGGTGAGGCTGATGTCCTTTTTGACGACAAACGCAACGACCTTTTCGCCCCACAGCTCATCCGGCTCGCCGAGCACAGCGACATCAAGCACTTTCGGATGCTCGTACAACACGTCCTCGACTTCGCGCGGATAGACGTTTTCCCCGCCGCTGATCACCATGTCATCGACCCGGTCGGCGACATACAAGTAGCCGTCTTCATCAAGGTAGCCGAGGTCACCGGAATGATACCAACCTTTGTACAACGCTTTTTCCGTCGCTTCCTCGCGCTTGTAGTAGCCGGCCATCATGCACGGCCCGCGCATCACAATTTCACCGACTTCATATGGCGGCAGCACATCGTCTGGGTCGGACGGCCCGTCTTCACGCGCGCGGACGACGCGGATCTCATGGTTCAGGCAGGCGCGTCCAGCGGAACCGGCTTTTTTCAGCTGCTCGTCTTCCAACAAAAACGTCACCGCCGGCCCCATTTCCGTCATGCCGTACGCTTGAATCAGCTCGATGCCGAGCCGCTCTTGGCATTGCCTGACAAGGGCTGGAGCCATCGGAGCGGCGCCGTATAGGCCGAGGCGAAGCGAAGATAAATCGTAACCGCTTACATTCTCCTGCAAGATCATGTTCCACATCGTTGGGGCTCCGAATAGGATCGTAATCCGCTCCCGTTCGATCGTTTCAAGCACGAGCTTGGCGTCAAAATGGTGCAAAATGACGCTCGCCGCTCCGGCATGCACGCGCGGCAGCAAGCAGCAATGCAGCTCGGCGCAATGGAACAGCGGCGCTGCCGCCAGCCCGCGATCCGTCTCGCGGATGCGCATGACGCCATGGCAAATGACGCTTTGCTCGATCATGTCGCGGTGACGGTGCATCACTCCTTTTGGACGCCCAGTTGTGCCGCTTGTATACATAATGGCATAAAGATCGCTCTCATCCACATGAACACGCGGCGCTTCCTCTCCAGCCCGCGCGGCCTGCTCGTGAGCGTTTTTGGCAAACGGCGGCGGATCGCGGTCGATCGACCAAAATGACACGTGCGGGAAACGGCTGTGAATCGCGGCAAGTTCCGGTTCCACCGCCCGTTCAAACAGCACAATTTTCGGCTCGGCGTCCATCAAAATATAGGCAATTTCTTCCGCCCTCAGCCGAAAGTTGATCGGATTGAACACCGCGCCGATTTTGGCGCAGGCAAACAAAGCGGTCGCGAGCTCAAGCGTATTGTACAGCACCGTCGAAACGCGGTCTCCTTTGCGGACGCCCGCTTCCAAAAACGCGTTCGCCCACCGGTTGACCTCCCGCTCCCATTCGGCGTACGTATAGCGGCGCCCGGTCGCCACTTCGACAACCGCTTCCCGGTCCGGAAACTTTCGCACTGTTTGGGAAAACATCTCTCCAATCGTCACGTACAAACGCCTTCTCCCCCTTTTTCGTGTCTCGACAGAGGGCGGGCGGATCCCATAGACAGACAATTCAAATAATTTAGTGCATATGCCCCCGTTGTTTATGTATTCGCTCTTTTGGCCGGCATTCCTCTTTTTACGGCACAAAAAAAAACGAAAAGGAGACCCCTTTCGTTTTACGCATGGAAGACGAAATCGCGGTCGCGGATCGTCATCAGCTCTTTTTTGTCATAGCGCCCTTCGTGCAGAAGACGGACCGCCTGCTTGCGGATCGCTTTTTCGATCAAATTGCGCACATAGCGGCCGTTGCTGAACTTGAGGCGGCCGGTCGCTTCCAGCGTCCCTTCGAGATGAATGTACAGTTTCCGCTCCGCTTCCGGCGTCATTTCATACTCGCGTTCGCGCAGCATTTGTTTGGCGATTTGCACGAGCTCTTCGACGGTATAGTCCGGAAACTCGATCGTCAGCGGAAAGCGCGACGGCAACCCTGGGTTCAACGATAAAAAATAGTCCATTTCTTTCGGATAGCCGGCCAAAATCACAACCAAGTCGTCGCAATAGTCTTCCATCCCTTTGACAAGCGTGTCAATCGCTTCTTTGCCGAAATCTTTTTCGCCCCCGCGGGCGAGCGAATACGCTTCATCGATGAACAAAATTCCGCCGCGCGCTTTTTTGATCAAATCGCGCGTTTTGCTCGCCGTATGCCCGATGTACTCTCCGACCAAATCGGCCCGCTCCGCCTCGATGAAATGCCCTTTGGACAGCACGTTCATCTCAAAAAACAGCTTGCCGAGCAAGCGCGCCACCGTCGTTTTGCCGGTGCCGGGATTGCCTTTAAAAATCATATGGAGCGCCTGGCGGTTCGCTTTTAAGCCGTTTTCTTTGCGCATCCGGTTAATGTACAGCCAGGCGTAAATTTCCTTGACAATTTTTTTGACATGATCGAGCCCGATCAATTGGTCAAGTTCTTTCTGGATGTTGCGAAGCGCCTGATGCTCTTCGCCATCGAGCCAGTCGTTTCTCTCTTCTTTCACTAAATGGTTTACCGTTTTGGAGTTCAACACGATGTTGATTTGCCCTTTCGCCTTGTTCATCGTCAATTCCGACAAAGGGCGTCACCTCGCTTCCCGTTTTCTGCCATCCGCACACGTTCCGCATTCGCTGCCGGCGCCTCGCGCTTTTGCTATTAGTATACGTACGCCGCCGCCGATCCGTGACAATCGCCCAAGCGAACAGCGGGTCGGCTATAGCGGAAAAAGTTTGTATATGTTTATTCACAAAAGCGGCGGTTTACGCCTGAATTCACCTCGTCCCTCACTTCCCTTCGGGTGACGCAGGAGCTTGTCGATCAAATAGCGGGCGCGGAAGGAAAACGGAAAATGGCAAAAAGCGCCCTCCGCGAAGGAAGGCGCCTTTTTTCGGCGGCATATGTACCGTCGGTCTTACTGTTCGGTTTCAAAATGGATGTTCCGCTCCGGCGCAAACGTCGAAATGGCGTGCTTGTAAATGAGCTGTTGTTTTCCTTGCACTTCCAAAAGTACGGTGAAGTTGTCAAACCCTTTAATGTACCCGCGCAGTTGGAAGCCGTTCAATAAGAAGACGGTCACTTGAATGCCCTCTTTGCGCAGCTGGTTTAAAAACTGGTCTTGAATATTGATCGTATTTTTCATCAAACGTCCTCCTCTTTTCTCTCTAAGGATATACTTATATATTCGCTTCAAGTTGAAGCTTTCCTGCTACATAGCGAGAAATTTCCTGCACCTTGGCGGCGAACTGCTCGGCGTCGGTCATGTCAAACCATTTCACCGGCATTTGGTTGCGAAACCAAGTGAGCTGCCGTTTCGCATAGCGGCGCGAATTTTGTTTCAGCTGCTCGATCGCTTCATCAAGGGAAACGCGGCCGTCAAAATAGTCGTACAGCTCCTTGTAGCCGATGGCTTGCACCGCCTGGCAGTCGCGCAGGCCGCGGTCATAAAGCGCTCTCGCCTCTTCGATCAACCCTGCGGCGATCATCTCATCGACCCGCTCGTTGATGCGGCGGTAAAGCGCCTCCCGCTCCGCCGTCAAGCCAACGATGGCCGCCTCATACAAAAGCCGCTTTGACTGCCCTTGCTGCCACTCGCTGAACGGCTTCCCGGTGCAATGATACACTTCTAAGGCGCGGATGACGCGGCGGATGTTGTGCGGATGAATGCGGGCCGCACTTATTGGATCAACCGCCTCAAGCCGCCGGTGAAGCGCTTCGGCTCCTTGCTCGGCCGCCAGCTGTTTGAGCGCCCGGCGGTACGCTTCGTCGGAAGGGGCGGCGGAAAATTGGTAATCGTAAAGGGCTGCCTGAATGTACAGCCCGGTGCCGCCGACGATGATCGGCAACCGGCCGCGCGCCGAAATCTCGGTGATGAGCGCACGGCAAAGCCGCTGAAATTCGACGACGGAAAACGGTTCGCACGGCTCTTTGATGTCCAGCAAATGATGCGGGATTCCTTCCATCTCATCGGGCTTCACTTTCGCCGTGCCAATGTCCATCCCTTTATAAATTTGCATCGAATCGCCGCTGATGACCTCTCCGCCCAGCTTTTTCGCCAACGCGATGCCGAGCTTCGTTTTGCCGACCGCCGTCGGCCCGACGATGACGGCGACTTTTTCAGCCATAGCGCGTCACTGCTTTCTGTTGTGGGACTTGTGTCAACCATCATTATACATAAAAACAGCTGTGCATGGAACCATTTCTTTCATACGTTTTCGCCATCCACAAATCGTTTTATACATGGCAACGCGAAAAATCGCCTTTCTTCCCTTTCGCCATAACCATATGGAAAAAAATGAACGCCATAAAAGGCGCTCATCATAATGAAAACTTGTTGACAATCGCCTGCAAATCGTCCGCCATTTTCGAGAGCGACGCGGCCGAAGCCGAAATTTCCTCCATCGACGCCAACTGTTCTTCGGTCGCCGCCGACACTTCCTGGGCGCCGGCGGACGTCGATTCGGCCACATCAGCGACAAGCCGGACAGAGCGGGCGATTTGCTCGGAAGAAGCGGCCATCTCGCTGACCGCCGACGATACGTCGCGAATTTGCACAGCGACTTCATCGACGGCAGCGCGAATGCGGGCAAATGTTTCCCCGGAAGCGCGAATGACCCCCGTTCCGCTCGCCACCTCATGGACGACCGACTCCATCGATTGGACGGCACGAGCCGTTTCGTCTTGAATAGCGGCGATCAGCTCGGCGATTTGCTGCGCCGATTCCGCCGACTGCTCGGCGAGTTTGCGCACCTCATCGGCGACGACGGCAAAGCCGCGCCCGTGCTCCCCGGCGCGCGCCGCCTCAATCGCGGCATTTAACGCAAGCAAATTCGTCTGCGCCGCAATATTGCGGATCGCTTCGATGATGGAGCCGATTTGCTCGGAACGGTGGCCAAGCCCTTTAATGAGGTCAGCCAGCCGCTCGACCGTATCGTTCACTTTGTTCATTTGCGCGACGCCCGCCTCGATCGTTTGCCCGCCCTCAGCCGCTTGTCTCGACGCCTCACTAGCGATGGCGGACACGCTTTGCGCCCGTCCGGAAATTTGCTCGATTCTCTCAGACATCGAATCGACGGCGGCGGACGTTTCTTCCACGCTTTGCATTTGCTTGTCCATGCCGGAAGCAACGCCCTGAATCGTCATGGCGATTTGCTCGGTCGCCTTGCTCGTCTGTTCGGCGCTCGCTGCCAGCTCCTCCGACGAAGCGGCGACTTGCTCGGCGTTTTGCGCCACTTCCTTTAGCACTTCGCGCAAATTTTGGGCCATTTGTTCAAACGAAGCGGCCAGCTCGCCGATTTCGTCCCGGTTGCGGACGCCGGTTTTCGTCTTGGTCAAATCGCCGGCAGCGATCCGACCAGCCGCATCCGACAGCACCAATAGCGGGCGGGAAAGCGAGCGGCTGATCCAATAGTTGGCAATCGCGCCGACCGCCACGGTCAATATGCCCACAACGATAATGAACTTCTGCACATCTGAAGCTTCATCATCCGCTTTTTTGCTTGCTTTGTTCATCTCCGACTGCTGGCTGGAAATAAGCCGGGAAACGACGTCATCGAACTGATTTGTAATGTCTCGACCCGTCGTCACAATGAGTGCATTGTATTCCGCCGTTTTGTTTTGATCTTTTAAATCAAACGTTTTTTGCCCCAGTTCGTAAAACTGCTGCTCCAATAAATCAAGCTGAGCCAGCCATTGTTTTGTTTGGGCTTGCGTCAACTCCGCCGCAAGTTTTTCGCTTATTTTCTTGTACTCCTCATGCGCTTTTTCAAAGTTTTTCCTTGACGTCTCATCGCCAGTCAACAAATAGCCGCGCATGCTGCCGACTTGGCGGCGGATGAGCACCTCCAGCTCCTTGACGTTGACGAGCTTCGGCACCCGTTTGTCAATGACATCGGTATATGTACCGTTCAGTTTGGAAATTTCGTAATAAGAAAAGCCGACTAGCCATACAATCAATACGTAGACAAGGCCAAACCCAGCCAGCAGTTTTTTGCGCACGGTCATTTTCATGTTCATTGGCAAATCCTCCGTCTGTGAATCAGTATGTTGTTCCATCTACATTATCGGATGATCACAGACAATGTTTAGGGTTTTTTTGGCTCTTTCGCCATCTTTGATGAAAAGGCCTGCTTCATTGAGAAAATCAACTGGATTTTCTCAATGAGCCTCCTCTTTCACCGTCAACTCGCAAAGAGCAAACAGGCCGCACCCATGCCGCTTCCCCGCCTTACGCCGTTCCTTCCGGCTGCCACGTGTTTCGGCCGGCTTCCGCTTCATCGCGGATAAAAAATGAGGTAATGAGCGCGATGATGCTGCCAATTAAACCAAATAAAAACAGGTGGCGAATGCCGGTCATAAAGGCCGACGCCTGCGCCAAAAACGCTCCCATCACCGTGACGCCGATCGCCGTGCCGATATTGCGGCAAAACATAAAAAAGGCAGTTGCAATCCCCTTTTCATGGGCATCAGCAAGCTGCTGCGAGCCGATAACGCCCACGGTTGACGTCAAGCCGAACGACAGCCCTTGCAAAAACATGATGAAAAAGACGTACCAAAACCCATGGCTTTCATTCAGCAAGGCGAGGAAAAGGCCGGAAGCGACAAGTAGCACGTTGCCGATGATGAGAAGCGGACGATAGCCATAGCGCAAAATCCACTTCCCCGCCGGCACGGCGGCGATCATCCAGCCGACCGAGGAGCCGAGCAAGGCGACGCCGCTGGCAAACACGGACAAGTGGGCGACATTTTGCAAAAAGAGCGGGATGTAGCTTGACGTCCCAAACAAGGCGACACAGCTGACAAAGCCATTAATGTTCATCCATTTGAGCGTCCGATGATGAACAAGCGACAGCGGCACAAGCGGAGATGGCTGCCGTTTTTCGAAATAATAAAAGACGACAAGCAACAACGCTCCGGCCGCACCGTACCACCATCGCCCCTGTTCAACGACCGTGACGAGCAAAAGCAAGCTGATCGCCGCCGCAAACAGCGCCGCGCCCATATAATCAACCGCCGCCCGCTTCGGTTCATACACTTCTTTATACGGAAGCAGCGTCAAAAGCGAGAGCAAGCAAATCGGAATGTTGACATAAAAAACCCAGCGCCATGTCGCATACTCGACAAACAGCGAACCTAAAAGCGGCGCCAACACGGCAGAAAGTCCCCACATGGCCGTAAAAAACGCTTGGATTTTTCCGCGCTTTTCCACGGGGAACAAATCGCCGGCGATAATCGCCGGAAACGGCATCATAAATCCGGCCCCCACCCCTTGCAAGGCGCGGAATAAAACAAGCTGCACCATGTTTTGCGACAACCCGCAAAAAAGCGAGCCGATTAGAAATAAAATAATGCCAAAGCTGAATACTTTTTTGCGGCCGAATAAGTCCGACAGACGACCGGCAATCGGCGACAGGACAGTCGTCGCAATCATGTACGATGCAAACGTCCACGCATACAGGGAAAATTCCCCAAGCTCTTCGGCGATGATCGGCATTGTCGTGTTCATGATGGTCGTATCCATGGACGCGACGAGCATCGCCAGCACGATGCTGACCATGACCGACAGGCGGCTGCTCATACAAATAACCTCCTTTTTTGGTAAACTACAAGTATTTTATTTTACACGATAAAAAATCATGGCACAAAATGATATGCGTCAAAAATTTGGATCGTTTGTATTCATTGTCGAATTTTGTTACCCTAAAAGTGCAAAGCCCCAAAACCGCTAACACGATCCTCATGAGATTATTGTACAAATAAGGAGGAATGAGATGAAAAAAACAACAAGCGTCTTTTCTATTTCCATTGTGATCGCCATTATGTTCATTATTTGGGGAACCATTCCGGAGTCCTCTCTGCCGCGCTATCATTTAAACGCGGTCAGCGGTGCGGTGCACACGTTTCTAATCGATAAATTCGGCTGGTTTTATTTGCTCAGCGCTTCGTTGTTTTTGGCGTTTTCTTTGTTTCTTATTTTTTCCCGTTACGGAAATATCCGCCTCGGCCGCGACGGGGAAGAACCGGAATACAGCTATATGACGTGGTTTGCCATGCTGTTTAGCGCCGGAATGGGAATCGGGTTAGTGTTTTGGGGAGTGGCCGAACCGGTGTCCCACTATTACACGCCGCCAACAGGAGAAGAGGCAACGGCGGAAGCGGCCCGTCTGGCCATGCGCTACTCGTTTTTCCATTGGGGGCTGCATCCATGGGCGATCTACGGCGTCCTTGCCTTGGCGCTCGCTTACTTCCAGTTTCGCAAGCGAGAAGCCGGGGTCATCAGCCGCACGCTGCGCCCGTTGCTAGGAGCGCGGACAGAAGGCGGTCTCGGTGTAGCCATTGATACGCTAGCCGTATACGCAACCATTTTTGGCGTCGCCACCTCGCTAGGGCTGGGAGCCATTCAAATCAGTGGGGGATTGCATCAGTTGTTCCCAAATATTTCAAACTCTATTTCAACACAACTGCTCATCATTGTGGTTGTCACGGCTCTGTTTATGCTCTCGGCGCAAACCGGCCTAAACAAAGGCATAAAATGGCTGAGCAACATCAACATTGCGCTCGCATTGTTGCTTATGTTGTTCATGCTGTTTGCCGGTCCAACGAATTTTATTATGGATGTGTTCACGTCGACGATCGGGACGTACTTACAAAATCTTCCCTCGATGAGTTTCCGGCTCAACCCGTTCGAGCAAAATGATTGGCCGAAAGTGTGGACCATTTTTTATTGGGCGTGGTGGATCGCATGGGCGCCGTTTGTGGGGACGTTTATTGCTCGCATTTCCCGTGGGCGCACGATCCGTGAATTTATGATCGGTGTCTTGGTGGTTCCAACGATTTTCAGCGCCCTTTGGTTTTCCGTGTTTGGCGGCTCAGCTCTTTATTTGGAGCAGTTCCAACATGCCGGCATTGGCGAGGTAATGAATGAAAAAGGAGTAGAAACAGCTCTGTTTTTTACATTCGAACATTTCCCATTCGCTCCATTGCTCTCGGGAATTGCCATTTTGCTCATTTGCACATTTTTCGTCACATCGGCAGACTCAGCAACGTTTGTGCTCGGCATGCAAACCACTAACGGCAGTTTAAACCCGCCAAATTCGGTCAAGTTCGTCTGGGGCATCATTCAATCGGCAGCTGCGACGATCTTGCTGTGGACTGGCGGTCTGCAAGCGTTGCAAACCGCTTCGATCATCGCTGCATTCCCGTTTGCGATCATCATGATTTTGATCGTTCTGTCCCTTATCCGTTCATTTCAGGAGGAAGTGACGCGAAAAGCGAAAAAACCCATCCAATAATGACCAAAGGTGTCCCTCAAGCAACGGGACACCTTTTCTTATTATAGGATGTACGAAATGATTGACAGGCCTTATGATTCCCTTGGTTGTGACGATCAGCAGCTGAAGCAACATCTTTGCACGGGATGCATAAAAAAAGGCTGCCCGCCAAAGCCACAAATGTGCTTTATGCGAGCAGCCTTCCGCCGCATTCGGTTATGTTTAAGCCGACGTCCATACGCATCCCGTTAGTTAAGCACCCGGACCGCTTTTACAAACCGCGTTTTCCAATATGAGGACGTGAGCGACGAATACGTGACACCGAGCGAAACGGTGGCGTTGATCATTTGCCCGTTGCCAGCATAAATGCCGACGTGGTTGATTGTGCCGTTCGAATCGGTATCAAAAAAGACGAGATCGCCTTTTTGCAACTGGCCAAACGACACCGTTCTTCCCGCTTGCGCCTGAGCGATGGATGTGCGCGGCAGCGAAATGCCGGCTTCGCCAAAAACGCGCATCGTAAACGATGAGCAGTCAAACACATCGGTGCGCGACGGGCTTGCTCCGTACAAATAGCGCGCCCCTAAATATTTTTCCGCAATATCGATGATTCGGTCGGCAAGCGATGCGGAGGACTCAGCGGCAGCCGAGTTGGCGGCCGACACCTGCTGCTTGGCCTCCCGGACATCAGCCGTTCCGCCCGCCACTTTAATGGCTTGGCCAATGCGAATAATGTTCGGGTTTGTAATTTGTGGATTCAGTGCCAATAGACGGTCGACCGTCGTTTGAAACTTGTTCGCAATCCCAAGCAGCGTATCCCCCGCCTGCACGATATACCGGCCGCTTGTCGGCACGGCTGCCGGCTGCACATTGTATGTATTGGAACGTTCCTGTCCCCCTGCTACTTGCAGCTTCTGCCCGGCGCGAATGAAGTCTGGGTTCGCAATGCTTGGATTGAGCTTGAGCAGCGCATCCACAGTCGTGCCAAACTTGCGGGCGATTCCGCTTAACGTATCACCAGGCTCGACCGTATATGTATTCGAAGAAGATTCGTTCGATTCATTTGGCTCATTGACGCGCAATACTTGTCCGGGAAAAATCAAATCCGAAGACAAATCGTTTTCTTGCTTTAACGCTGCGACCGTCGTGCCGGATTGCCGGGCAATCTTCCAAAGCGTATCGCCTTTTTGCACCGTATAGCTCGCCGCCGATGCCGCGTGGCCGGCCAACAACGAGCCGATCAACGTGCTTGTCAATACAACCGTTTTTTTCATGCTGCATCCCCCTATGACGTCGATGTATCCATCTTTATGTATCCATGTTTATACAAAATTCGCTATCACTCTACAAAATTCACCACAGTATTCCTGCACATGTGCCATTATAGTAAAATCAAAGCAATCCGTCTGTAACAGAAAGAATAAAAGTAGATTACAAAACGATTACAAAAAGCGCCCCCTTTGTCGCGCAAAGGGGGCGCAGGCTACATCACCCGTTTAAATAGTTTTTCAATTTCATATGTCGAAAAATGAACGATGATCGGCCGGCCGTGCGGACAAGTAAATGGGTCCGTCGTCTGCCGCAGCGCCTCAAGCAAAGCGAACAGTTCATCCTGGCGCAAATGTTGGTTTGCTTTAATGGCGCGCTTGCAGCTCATTAAGATCGCCGCTTGTTCGCGCAATTGCTTGATGTCGACCGTTTTGGCCGCCAACACTTGTTCGATCATTTCCTCGATGATTTCCTTTTCTCTCCCTTTCGGAAACCACGTCGGATGGGAGCGAACGAGAAACGCCCGCGGCCCAAACGGCTCAAGAAACACGCCGCAGCGCGCCAACTCATTGCGGCAGGCGGCGATTCGCTCGTACTCGTCGGCTGGATATTCAAACATCAACGGAACGAGCAGCTCCTGCACTTCCTTCGTGGCTTCGCCAAGTTTTTCCCGGAAATATTCATAGTTGATCCGCTCTTGAGCCGCATGCTGATCGATCATATACAGCCCATGTTCGTTCTCCGCCAAAATGTACGTCCCATGCAATTGTCCGATCGGATAAAGCGGCGGCAGGCGATCGGCCGCCGCTTTATCCTCCGCTTGCCCATCTGTCGGCAAGCGGAGGGCGCGCCGCTCTTCTCCCACCTCTTCCTCCTGCTTTCGCTCGAAAGCGGGCCCATGTTCGTCCGGTATTCCCCATTCATCCGTCTGCACAGCCGCGGATGGCCGCTCAGCCGGTGCGTCACCGGTTAGCGGCGCAAAAGGGGCGGTCGCATCTTCCCCGCCGCCGATGTCGCTCGATAAGACAGACGGCTCGCGGACGCGATGAATGAACGTCCAAGCCGCCTGCTCCGCCTTTGGTTTTGCCATCTTGCTGTCGGCAGATACGGACGGAATGAGCGTCCGCTCGCGAAATGCCTGGCGGATGGCGTCTGTGACGAGCTCATTCAGCTCTGCTTCCTTGCTAAAGCGGACTTCGAGCTTTGCCGGATGGACGTTGACGTCGACAAGCACCGGATCCATTTCAATGGATAAAAACACAATCGGATAGCGGCCAATCGGCAAGAGCGTATGGTAGCCGGCTTCAATCGCTTTCATGAGCGGCACGCTGCGCACATAGCGGCCATTGACAACAAGCGAGATGTAGTTGCGCGAGGCGCGCGTCACGTCCGGCGGCGAAATGTAGCCGCGAACGGTAAAATCGAGCGATTCCGCTTCGATGGGGATCATTTGTCTCGCCGTCTCCATGCCGTAAATGGCGGCGAGCACGTGCCGAACGTCGCCGCTGCCGTTTGTCGCCAGCAGCGTCTTGCCGTGATGGCGAAGCCGGAATGACACGTCCGGATGGGCGAGCGCTAGCCGGTTGACGACATCGGCTGCGTGGCCGAGCTCGGTATGGATCGTTTTCATATACTTGAGCCGCGCCGGGGTGTTGAAAAATAAGTTGGACACCGTAATCTCCGTTCCTTTGCGTCCGGCCGCCCGCTCGCGGGAGACGAGCGCGCCTCCTTTTAACACGAGCTTCGTCCCCGGTCCGCGGCCTGTGCCGGTCGTCAGCTCCACTTCGGATACAGAAGCGATGCTCGGCAGCGCCTCACCGCGGAACCCGAGCGTGCGGATGCGGAACAAATCGTGCTCGTTGTGAATTTTGCTTGTCGCATGGCGTTCAAAAGCGAGCAAGCAGTCGTCTTCCTCCATGCCGTCGCCGTTGTCAATGACGCGGATTTTCGCCATTCCCGCCTCTTCAAGCTCGATGTTGATGACCGTACTATGGGCATCAATGGCGTTTTCCACCAACTCCTTGACGACCGAAGCCGGCCGCTCGACGACCTCGCCGGCGGCGATTTTGTTTGCCAGCAGGTCATCGAGCTTGCGGATGCGTCCCATCGGGCCTCCCTCCTTTACTTGAGGAGCTTTTGCAGTTCATACAGTTTGTTGAGCGCCTCAAGCGGCGTCATCTCGAGCAAATTGATCTCTTTCAGCGCCGCGAGCGCCTTTTTCTCTTTGCTTGAAAGAGGCGGCTCCACAGGCGCCGGGGCAAGGTCAGGAAACATGCTCAGCTGCTCAAACGCCGCTTCCGCCAAAACGTCCTCCCGCGCCGCGCCGGCTGACGGACGGGAGGCCTTCTCGCGCTCAACCTTGCTGCCGACGTCTAACGCTTCGTTCCCCTGAAAAGCCAAACCCGCTTCCGCCAAAGCGCCATCGTCCATCCTGCCTGCGGCGGCTTCCTGTTTTCCCGCCGCTTTCTCCAGTTCCGCTAAAATGGCCCGCGCGCGTTCAATGAGCGAAGCCGGCAGCCCGGCCAGCTCGGCGACGTGAATGCCGTAGCTCTTATCGGCCGGCCCGTCGGCGATTTGATGCAAAAAGACGACTTTGCCGTTTTCCTCGATGGCGCGGGCATGGACGTTCGAAAGCCGCGGGAGCGAACGCTCCAAGGCGGTGAGTTCATGGTAGTGGGTGCTAAATAGTGTTTTCGCGCCGATATGGTCGTGAATGTACTCAATGATCGCCTGGGCGAGCGCCATGCCGTCGTACGTCGATGTGCCGCGCCCGATTTCATCAAACAAAATGAGGCTGTTTTGCGTCGCATGAGCGATGGCGTGGCGCGCCTCCAACATTTCGACCATAAACGTGCTTTGTCCTGCCGACAGGTCGTCAGCAGCGCCGATGCGGGTGAACACTTGGTCAAAAATGGGCAGCACCGCCCGCTCGGCGGGAACGAAACAGCCGATTTGCGCCATGACGGCGGTGAGCGCCACTTGCCGCATGTACGTGCTTTTTCCAGCCATGTTCGGTCCAGTGATGAGCAGCATTTCCCGCTCGCGGTTCATGTAGCAGTCATTCGGCACGTACATTTGCGCGCCGAGCACTTTTTCGACAACCGGGTGGCGGCCGCCTTGAATCACCAAGACGCGCTCCGTGGAAAACTGCGGACGCACGTAGCGATACTCGTCGCTGATCGTTGCGAATGATTGAAGCACATCAAGCTCGGCAATGGCTTTCGCCAACGTCTGCAGGCGCGGGATGTATTGCTTCACCTGCTCGCGAATGGCGACAAACAGTTCATATTCGAGTTCGATGCTTTTTTCTTCCGCCTCCAAAATGAGCGCCTCTTTTTCCTTCAACTCCGGGGTGATAAAACGCTCGGCGTTGGCGAGCGTCTGCTTCCGTTCGTAACGTCCTTCCGGAACAAGGGGGAGATTGGGCTTTGTCACTTCAATATAGTAGCCAAACACTCGGTTGTAGCCGACTTTGAGCGATTTGATGCCGGTCGCTTCCCGCTCCTTCGCCTCAAGTTCAGCGATCCACGCTTTGCCGTTGCGGCTCGCATCGCGGTAGCGGTCGAGCTGCTTGTCATACCCGTCTTTGATGAGGTTCCCTTCTTTGACGGAAAGCGGCGGCTGTTCTTGAATCGAGCGCTCGAGCAAATCGACGAGCTCTTCGCACGGGTCAAGGCGCTCGCACAGCTTGTCCGCTTCAGCGAGCGGCAGCGCGCCGACCGTCTGGCGGAGCGCCGGCACTTGAAGAAGCGACTTTTTCAGCTGCACGAGATCGCGGGCATTGGCGTTGCCGTAGGAGACACGGCCGACAAGGCGCTCAATGTCGTAAACGCCGCGCAGCCTGTCGCGCAGCTCCTGCCGTTCAAAATAGCTCGTTTTCAACGTTTCCACAAAATCGAGGCGCCGTTCGATTTCGCGCCGATCAATGAGCGGCCGGTCCAGCCATTGTTTTAAGAGCCGCCCGCCCATCGCTGTCACCGTTTCATCCAAAAGCCATAACAACGAGCCTTTCCTTCCTTTTGACCGCACCGTTTCGACCAATTCCAAATGCAGCTTGGAATGTCGGTCCATTTTCATATAGTGGTCAACTTGATACAACTCAGCCGGCTGCAAATGATCGAGCCGCCGCTTTTGCGTGCGGACGAGGTAATGAAGCAAACGGGCTGCGGCCTGCCGCAGCTTTTCTTGCGCCACATGGCCGATGACGCCGTTCCATTCGTCGCATAGAGATGTGTCGTCCTCATAAGAGACCGCCGCCCCGTACCGCTCTTTCAGCTCGCGCACCCACTCTTCGCCGCTGTCTGTGGCAACGATGATCTCCCGCGCTCCAACGGCGTGCAATTCGTTTGCTGCTTCCTCCCACGAAGAAAGAAGCGTCAATCGGACCTCGCCGGTCGACAAATCGGCGTAAGCCAATCCGTATGTACCATCAGCAAACGGCGTGAGCGCCGCCAAGTAGTGGTTTTCCTTCTCGGTGAGCCCTTTGCCTTCCATGAGCGTCCCTGGGGTGATGAGCTGCACCACTTCGCGGCGAACGACGCCTTTGGCCGTTTTCGGGTCTTCGACTTGTTCGCAAATGGCGACTTTATATCCCTTTTCGATTAACTGTTCAATATATCCTTGCGCCGAATGGTACGGCACCCCGCACATCGGCACCCGTTCATCGCCGCCGCCATCGCGGCTTGTGAGCGTAATTTCCAGCTCTTGCGCCGCCTTGATGGCGTCGTCAAAAAACAGTTCGTAAAAATCGCCAAGCCGGAAAAATAAAAACGCGTCCGGATATTGCGCTTTAATGTGCAAATATTGCTGAATCATCGGTGTGTACGATGGCATCGCTTCTCCCCAACCTTTTCGGCCCGAAGGCTCGTTGATTGCGCTACTATTATAACAAGCGGCAAAAGAAAAAACTAGGAAAGAAATTTCCTAGTTTTATTCTTCTTCGCCAAGCAGCAAATCTGGGCTTAAATCTTCTAATTCTTCATCAAGGTCATCCTCGTCGCAAAAATCGTCGTCCTTGCCGCAGCCTTCCGGATTGATGGCAACGCACACCTTCGTTTCGCCGATCACTTCGGCGACAAACTCCCGCTCAACATCGACGACGATTTTATTGCCGTTTGGCGAAATCGTGCACTCGAGGCAGTTCGGCTGCTGGATGACGCGGACGATGACATCGGTGTCATCGCTGATTAAATGATCTTTGTCGCGATATTTTAATTTGACGACGTCCGTATACGACACCGTTTCGGTGACGACTTCGGTTTTTGTATTGTGGTTGTACGAATACCAGACGTTGATGTCATAATGGCCGTGAATTTCGACCGTTTTATCGCATTTTTTCGCTTCATAACGGTGGTTGATGATCCAGCAGCCGAGAATGCTTGACGGGCGGTTCGGCGCCGTCACCGTATGGGTCGATTGTGTAAACTTGCGGCCTTTGCCGACAACGGCTTTCGTAATAATTTCTCTGTATTCAGACATCGAACGGAACCCTCCTCAAATGAATCTTCATTTCATCCTATGCGCCATCTCCGCTAATGTGCACAGCAAATGAATCATTATTCCGTATAGTTCATTGTATGCGCCTGCTCCGTTCGATGTGCCTTCTTTTTTGCCGCCAGATAGCCGCCCGCGGTTCGGGGAAAGGGAGAGCGCGCCCATAAGAAAAAAAGCGCCCCCAAAGGACGCTTTTGAGCCGCATGCCATTAATGGCAGCCGCCGTGTTTGTTGTAGCGAAGCGCGGCGCCGGTTTCGCCGCGCAGCACGTCGCCTCCCGTCGAAGCGAGAATTTCATCGGTCACCGTATTCGAAATCGTCGAGGCGACGAGCTGAAGCAGGTCGTTCACATCGGATTGGGACTGCTGGAATTCGCTGACGATCGGGATTTGCGACAACTCTTCGTAAATGGCGTCAATTTTGGCCTCAACCTGTTTCAGCGCTTCATGTTTTCCGTAATGCTGAAGGTTGACCGCTTGCTTTTGCAGCGATTTCAGCTCGTTGATCAACGTGCGCACTTTTTCGTTTTGGTGGATTTTTTCTTCCGCTCGTTTGAAAAAGTCGACTTCTTCCGTTTCGGCGATCATTTTCGCCAGCTGCTTCGCCTGGGCCAAGATATCATCCCGCGTATATTTTGCCATGTTCGTTCACCTCGATCGCTTCATTGACTAGCTCGCCCGTCAGCGTCCACGTCTTTGCCTGCGTAATGCGCACGTTGACCAATTGGCCAATGAGCGATTTGGGGCCGACGAAGTGGACGAGCTTGTTTTTGCGCGTATAACCCGCCAATACATCCGGATTCGTTTTGCTTTCGCCTTCCACAAGCACTTCGACGACTTGCCCTTCGTATTGCTTCATTTTCTTGGCCGCGATTTCTTGAACAAGGTCGTTGAGACGCTTGAGCCGCTCTTTTTTCACTTCCATCGGCACGTTGTCCTTCATGTTCGCCGCCGGCGTGCCTTCGCGCGGTGAATAGATGAACGTGTAGGCCGAGTCAAATTCGACTTCACGGTAAAGCGACAGCGTTTCTTCAAACTGCTCGTCCGTCTCGTTCGGGAAGCCGACGATAATATCCGTCGTCAACGCGACATCCGGAATGGCGGCTTTGATTTTGCGAACGAGCTCCAAGTACTCCTCGCGCGTATATTTGCGGCCCATCATTTTTAAAATTTCCGTGCTGCCCGATTGCACCGGCAGATGGATATGCTCAACCAAGTTGCCGCGTTTGGCGAGCACTTCGATGAGCCGGTCGTCAAAGTCGCGCGGATGGCTCGTTGTGAAGCGGATGCGCGCAATGTCAATTTTGCGCAGCTCATCCATTAAATCGCCAAGGCCGTACTGGATGTCGGTGAAATCTTTTCCGTAAGCGTTGACGTTTTGCCCAAGGAGCGTAATTTCTTTATAGCCTTGGGCGGCGAGCTGGCGCACTTCTTGGATGATGTCTTCCGGACGGCGGCTTCGCTCTTTGCCGCGCGTGTACGGGACGATGCAGTACGTGCAAAACTTGTCACAGCCGTACATAATGTTGACCCATGCTTTAATCTTCCCTTTGCGCACTTTCGGCAAGTTTTCAACAACGTCGCCCTCTTTCGACCATACTTCGACGACCATTTCTTTCGACATGTACGCCTCATGCAAAATGTACGGCAGGCGATGGATGTTGTGCGTGCCGAAAATGAGGTCGACGTATTGGTATTGTTTTAAAATTTTCTTGACAACCGATTCTTCTTGCGACATACAGCCACACACGCCGAGCAATAAGTCCGGGTTCGTCGTTTTGAGCGGCTTTAAGTAGCCGAGCTCGCCAAACACTTTGTTTTCCGCGTTTTCACGGATCGCGCACGTGTTGAGCAAAATGACGTTTGCCTCTTCCGGACGGTCGGTCGGCTCATAGCCGAGCGCCATGAAAATGCCGGCCATCACTTCCGTATCGTGCTCGTTCATTTGACAGCCATACGTGCGGATGTAAAACTTCCGTCCGCGCCCCATGCCGCGAAACTCTTCAGGAATCGCAAAGTCTTTGACGTACTTGACTTCCTCTTTGCCGCGTTTCTTCGCCTCTTTTAAATTCGGCGGGAGAAACACGCTCGTGAAATATTTCTCATAGTCTTTCGTCGTTTTTTCTTTCAGCCGGTCCAAGGCGGATTTTCTGTCCGCTGGATGGCTTTCGGTTTTGATTTGTCCCGTTTGCTCCAAACGTTGTTTTTCGTTCATAGCAATCTCCTTTCTTCACAAAATCATTCGATCATCCGGGACGAGCGGCCGCCTTTTCCTGTGCAGCCGGCCTCGCCTCGGCAAATTTCTTCCAACCACACACTACCATAGTATATCGCGAGCGGCAAGGAAACACAATGGGGTTTGTTCCGGAGGACCGGAACATGTCATGATAACAAAAAACACCCAATGAGGCAAGCCTCCATCGGGTGCAAATGGTTTCCATTTTTACATAAACTCTGCTACGAGTTCGGCGAACTTTTCTTTGCTCATTTTCAGCTCCGCCTCGGCAAGCGGCGCCTCGCTGTAGCCTGGCACAAGCTCTTGGTACGACTTTTGTTCTTTGTTTTGATAAATGATCCCGGTGACGAGACCATCGTATTTCATGACCGTCTGCATCGCCATCTCCCGGTCGGACGGGTCGTATCCTTCGATGTCGCTCACCTTGATGAGCCGCTCTTTGAACCACTCGTACGTATTCACTTTGTTGTACGTCACGCACGGGCTGAAGACGTTGATGAGCGCAAAGCCTTTATGCTTGACGCCTTCCTCAATCAAGCTTGTCAATTCTTTTAAATCGCTTGAGAAACCTTGCGCGACAAACGTCGCTCCGGCGCTTAACGCGATCTCGAGCGGCGACAAAGCCGGCTCGATCGACCCGTGCGGCGTGCTTTTTGTTTGGAAGCCGGCAGCGCTGCGCGGCGATGTTTGTCCTTTCGTCAACCCGTAAATTTGGTTGTCCATGACGATGTATGTGATGTCGATGTTGCGGCGAATGGCATGAACCGTGTGCCCCATGCCGATCGCGAATCCGTCGCCATCCCCGCCGGCGGCGATGACCGTCAAATCGCGGTTCGCCATTTTCACTCCTTGCGCCAGCGGCAAAACGCGGCCGTGCGTGCCGTGAAAGCCGTAAGAGTGAATGTAGCCGGAAATGCGGCCCGAGCAGCCGATCCCGGAAATGACCGCGAGTTCGTGCGGCTCCAACCCGAGATTGGCGGCCGCGCGCTGGATGGCGGCCTGCACGGAAAAGTCGCCGCACCCCGGACACCAGTTCGGTTTCACATCATTGCGGAAATCTTTAAAGGTGGCCATTGCGCTAACAACTCCTTGCATTTAGTATAGACGTCGCCCGGCAAGAACGGATTGCCGTCGAATTTTAAGACGCTGGCGATTTTATCAGCGTGCCCGACGTTCATTTTCAACAAATTCGCCAGCTGCCCGGTAGCGTTTTGCTCGACGACGACGACTCGTTTCGCTTTCTCGACAAGCGGCCGCACGTCGTCAACCGGGAACGGATGAAGCAGACGGATGTGCGCATGGTTGACTTTGACGCCATCTTGCTCGAGCCGCTCCATCGCTTCTTCAATGGCTCCGCGCGTCGATAAAAAGCCAACAAGGAGCAAATCCGGTTCTTCGTGGCGGAGTTGTTTGTGCACCGGCGTCGGGAAGTGGATGTGCTCAAGTTTGCGCATCCGTTTTTCCATTTGCGCCCGGCGGTTTGCCGCCGTCTCTGACGGGCGGCCTGTTTCGGCGTGTTCGACCCCGGTGACATGGTGGATGCCGTATTTTGTTCCCGGCAGCACCCGCGGCGAAACACCGTCCGGCGTGATTTCATACCGTTTGAAGTTGTCTTTGTCCGGAAGCGGCGGCAGTTCACCATTCATCAGCTTGCCGCGGCGGATCTCGATCCGATCGTAATCAAGCGGCTCAACCGTCTGCTTGCCGAGCGACAGCTGCAAATCCGACAGGAAAATGACCGGGCATTGGTATTCCTCGGCTAAGTTGAACGCTTCCGCCATATCGTAAAACGCTTCTTCGACCGTGCTTGGCGCCATGACAATTTTGGGAATTTCCCCGTGCGTGCCATAGATCATCGCGAGCAAATCCGACTGCTCTTGCTTTGTCGGCAAGCCGGTGCTTGGACCGCCCCGCTGCGTATCGACGACAACAAGCGGTGTTTCCGTCATCCCGGCCAGCCCAATCGCTTCGGCCATAAGCGACAACCCGGGTCCGGCCGAAGCGGTGAACGCCCGCACGCCCGCATAGTTGGCGCCGATCGCCATCGTACAGGCGGCGATTTCATCTTCTGTCTGGATGACCGCGCCCCCAAAATCCGGCAGCTTTTTAATCAAATACTCCATAATCTCCGAAGCTGGGGTGATCGGATAGGCGGCCATAAAGCGCGCCCCGCCGGCAATGGCGCCCAAGGCGATGGCATCGTTGCCAATCATGAACATTCGCCGTTTGCCGTCGGCTTTGGCTAGTTTCATCGTTTTCGTCGAACCATCGAGCTGCTCTTTCATATATTGCGCTCCAGCGCGAATCGCTTCCATGTTTTTCTCAACGACTTGCGCCCCTTTGCGCCCAAATGTATCCACAACAACACTTTCGAACACGGCGGCGTCCAAATCGAGCACCGCACTTGTCGCGCCGATGGCAACCATGTTTTTCATCAGCGGATTGCCAAGCTGTGTGGCGATATCGGTGAACGGAACGGCGTAAAGCGCCACTCCTTTTCCTTCCGGAATCACCGGATTGAATTTGGCGTCCGCCATGACGATGCCGCCGTCACGCAGCTCGTGGAAGTTGAAGTCGATCGTCTCTTGGTCGAACGCCACCAAGATGTCCAAATCATCAGCGACCGCCCGCACCGGTTTTGTGCTGACGCGAATTTTGTTGTTCGTATGACCCCCTTTGATGCGTGAAGAAAAATGGCGGTATCCATATAAGTAATATCCGAGGCGGTTCAGCGCTGTGGAGAAAATTTCCCCTGTACTTTCAATTCCTTCCCCTTGCTGGCCGCCCACCTTCCATGACAGCTGTTCGATCATGCATTACACCCCTTTATATTCACTCCAGCCTTTCGCTACTATTGTACCACTTTTCTGACAAGGAAACTACCATTTTGGACGCCTTTTTCAGCCGGCGCCGCCGATGCCCTGTCTTCTATTCTAGGATACGCAGAGCCGATACTCCGTGATATTCGTCACTCCGGCAAATGGGCGTAGAAGTTGCCGAATAAAAAGCGGGATACTTGCTCGGTGGAGTAATGCTTGTACAACTCGTTGACAAGCCGCGCATATTCCCTTACCGTTCCAAGGCCGGCGACCGTCTCCGTGATGCCATCGAAGTCGGAACCAAACCCGACGTTGTTTTCCCCCCCGAGCGCGCATATATGGTCGAGATGGCGAAGCACATCAGCGATCATCGCCTCGTTTTTCTTCGCCGTCAAAAAATACGGAACGAAATTAATGCCGATCATGCCGTCTTTTTCGATCAACGCTTTGATCTGCTCGTCGGTTAAGTTGCGTGGATGCGGGCATAGACGATGCACGTTGGAATGGGAAGCGATGGGGAACCGAGCCATCTCGATGACATCCCAAAACGCTTTCTCCGATAAGTGGGACACATCGACCCATCGTTTTGCTTCATTAAGAAGCGCAACGACTTGCCGGCCAAACGCCGTCAGCCCGGCGCCGCGCTTCTCCCACGCTCCGTCAGCGACAGCGTTCGGGAAGTTCCATGTCAACCCTACGGAAGCGACGCCGAGGCGAAGGAGCGTCTTTAGCTTGACAAGGTTGGCGCCGATGGCGTCGCACCCTTCCAGCGTCAACATGGCGCCGACTTCCTCTTTTTTAAGGGCGGCGATATCCCGTCTCGTCCGCACGAACTTCACAGACGGAAACGCATCGATAATGCGGACAAAGAAGATGTCCACCATCTCCAGCGCAACAGTGAACCGGGCTTCCTCCGGCACCGTTTCCGGTATGTAGATGGCAAAGCATTGCACTTTCACCCCTGCTTCCGCCATCCCGGAAAGAGTGACGTGAAGCGAAGCTCCGTCGTAAAACGACAGAGACCGATCTTGCCATAACTTCATCAACACATCGCAATGGGCATCGAAGATCATTCCGTTCCCCCCTTGAAAAAGCAAAAATAACCTGCCTGCCTTCGCAGCCGAAGGCGCCAACAGGTTATAGCCGCCATTGTCTGATCATCCAGTTAACGAGGTTCGACAATCAATTTGATCGCTGTCCGCTCTTCTCCGTCGATGATAATATCCGTAAACGCCGGAATGCAAATCAAGTCCATGCCGCTCGGTGCCACAAACCCTCGTGCGATCGCTACTGCTTTAACGGCTTGGTTCAATGCACCTGCGCCGATCGCTTGAATTTCCGCTGCGCCGCGCTCGCGCAGCACCCCGGCAAGTGCACCAGCTACAGAGTTCGGATTCGATTTTGCTGAAACTTTTAATATTTCCATTCCTAGCTCCTCCCTCGTTTCCTTGGAAAATGATTTCGGTAAAAGGTCTTCATTGTAACTATATTCACTGTTTCGACAACTATTCCTGCATGGGAGGAGGACATTTTAAAAAATTTTTAAAAGATGGACTATTCAAAATAAGGGTGGTCATCGTTAATGATCAACCGTTCAATTCGAAACGCCCGTCCGCTTTTTTCGTCGACATCAACAAAGACGGCATTCAATTGGCTTCGTCCTTCCTTGACGTCGAAACGAACTGGCAGGCCGGTTAAAAATTTGCGCAGCACCGCCTCTCGATCGACGCCTAAAATGCCGTCGTATGGACCGGTCATGCCAACGTCGGTAATGTACGCCGTCCCTCTTGGCAAAATGCGGTTATCGGCCGTCTGGACGTGTGTATGCGTGCCGATGACCGCGGATACGCGGCCGTCTAAGTACCAGCCCATCGCCTGTTTTTCACTCGTCGCCTCGGCATGGAAATCGACGATGATGACCGGCGTGCGCGCGGAGGCGGCGGCGATCAGCTCGTCCGCCTTTTGAAATGGGCAGTCAATCGCCGGCAAAAACGCTCGCCCTTGCAAATTGATGACCGCCGCTTCGCCATGCTCGGTCGGCACAAAGACGATGCCTTTTCCCGGCGTGCCGGGCGGGTAATTCGCCGGGCGGATCAGCGCCTTCGCCTGATCGATAAACTCAAAAATATCGCGTTTGTCCCATGCGTGATTGCCCAACGTGATCACATGAGCCCCCCAAGCGAGAAGCGCCCGGTAAATCGGTTCGGTGATTCCTTTCCCGCCGGCGGCGTTTTCGCCGTTGATCACAACAACGTCCGGCCGATGTTTTTCCTTCAGCCTTGGCAAATAGTGCTCCACCATTTTTTGCCCCGGCAAACCGACGACGTCGCCGATAAATAAAATTCTCATCCTTGATCCCTTTCTAAACGAAACATATCGCCTTGCATCTATCTCCGCATCGCTATACCCTCCTATTTTACGCACAAAAAAAGAAAGTGGCAATAGCCACTTTATTTCGCGTATTCGACCGCCCGCGTTTCGCGGATGACCGTCACTTTAATATGGCCCGGGTAATCGAGCTCTTCTTCGATTCGTTTGCGGATGTCACGCGCCAGCCGGTGCGCTTCCAAATCGTCGATCATATCTGGTTTGACCATAATGCGCACTTCACGTCCAGCTTGAATGGCGTACGATTTTTCCACGCCTTCGTACGATTCGGCGATTTCTTCAAGCTTCTCTAGACGACGGATATAGTTTTCCAGCGTTTCGCTGCGCGCTCCCGGCCGCGCCGCCGACAGCGCATCGGCCGCCGCGACGAGCACAGCGATGACCGACGTCGGTTCCGTATCGCCATGGTGGGAAGCGATGCTGTTGATGACGACCGGATGTTCTTTATACTTCGTCGCCAGCTCAACGCCGATTTCCACATGGCTTCCTTCCACTTCGTGGTCGATCGCTTTGCCAATGTCATGAAGCAAGCCGGCCCGGCGCGCCAGCATTTCGTCCTCCCCAAGCTCGGCCGCCATCAGTCCGGCTAAAAACGCCACTTCCACCGAATGTTTCAGCACGTTTTGTCCGTAGCTCGTTCGGAACTTGAGCCGCCCTAAAATTTTGATCAAATCCGGATGCAAGCCGTGAACACCGACTTCAAACGTCGTCTGTTCGCCGACTTCGCGGATATGCTCATCCACTTCGCGGCGCGCCTTTTCGACCATTTCCTCAATGCGCGCTGGATGGATGCGGCCATCTTGCACAAGCTTAT
This sequence comes from Geobacillus zalihae, assembly GCF_030414215.1. Taxonomy (NCBI): domain Bacteria; kingdom Bacillati; phylum Bacillota; class Bacilli; order Caryophanales; family Anoxybacillaceae; genus Geobacillus; species Geobacillus zalihae. Next base: position 1,202,055 of record NZ_CP129217.1, on the reverse strand, counting down.
CGAGCGCGATGCGCGCCGTCTCGCGGCGAATCGGGTCAAATCCGGACAAAATGACCGCTTCCGGCGTATCGTCGATGATCAAATCGATGCCGGTCAACGTCTCGAGCGTGCGGATGTTCCGCCCTTCGCGCCCGATGATCCGCCCTTTCATTTCGTCGTTTGGCAAATTGACGACGGAAACCGTCGTTTCGGCGACATGGTCGGCGGCGCAACGTTGGATGGCAAGCGACAAAATCGCCTTTGCCCGTTTGTCTGCCTCCTCTTTCGCCCGCGTTTCCGCCTCTTTGATCATCATCGCAATCTCATGCGACAGCTCTTTCTCAACGCGCTCTAAAATGAGCTGGCGGGCATCGTCGCGCGTCAGGCCGGAAATGCGTTCAAGTTCGGCTTGTTGTTGTTTGACGAGCGCTTCCACTTTGCTTTCCATTTGTTCAATATGCTGTTGTCTTTCGTTCAACGCTTCTTCCTTTGCCTCAAGCAACGCCTCACGTTTGTTGAGCGCTTCATCTTTGCGGTCGAGATTTTCCTCCTTTTGCATCAGGCGGTTTTCTTGTTTTTGGAGCTCGCTTCTCCGGTCGCGGATATCACGCTCCGCCTCCGTACGCAGTTTATGAATCTCGTCTTTCGCTTCGAGAAGCGCCTCTTTTTTCAAGGCGTCCGCCTCGCGTTTCGCCTCCTCAATCAGCTGTTCGGCAGCGGCTTTCGCCCCGCCGATTTTCGCTTCGGCAATCGATTTGCGAACAAAAAAGCCAACAACGGCACCAATGACTAAGGCAAGCAAAGCGGAGATGATGATCGAACCCATCGTTTCACCTCCTCTTGCTGTTCGGTTTCCTTTCGTTCTCTCTTCTCACCGCCATGACCGGCGCAGATGGACATTCCCGTTTTCAATCCATTAGCTCAGTCGCTTGGCATCACAATCGACCCGCGCAGCCTTCCGCACGAAGGCGGTCCGCCGCAGCGGGCGGGCGTATGGCCCTGCCGCGCGTATGGACAAATATACATGTTCATTGTAAAGGCGGCAATAGGAATTGTCAAGATATTACACCGACGCGCCTAGAGGATGACAACGGAACAAGACCGTTCCGCCCGCCGTCCTTTTTAGGCTTATCGCTCTCCTTGGCAGGCCGGACGGATGGAAAAAGGCGCCCCAGCCACTTGCCAGGACGCCTTGTGCCGTTATTCTTCAAGCAATCCGAACCCGTCTTGCTGCGGTTCGCTCGTTCCCTCTTCAACGTCGATGCCGTAATGCTGGCGGATGGCGCGGGCGATCTCATCGGCGATGTGCGGGTTTTCCTTCAAAAATTGCTTCGCGTTTTCCCGCCCTTGGCCAAGCCGCTCGTCTTTGTACGAATACCACGAACCGCTTTTTTGCACGATGTCCAATTCGGACGCCATGTCGAGAATTTCCCCTTCGCGGGAAATGCCTTCGCCGTACATAATGTCGACGTCAGCCGTTTTAAATGGCGGCGCAACTTTGTTTTTGACGACTTTAATTTTCGTCTTGTTGCCGACCATATCATTGCCTTGCTTAATTTGCTCGGCGCGGCGCACCTCTAGGCGGACGGAAGCGTAAAACTTGAGCGCCCGCCCGCCCGGCGTCGTTTCCGGATTGCCAAACATGACGCCGACTTTTTCGCGAATTTGGTTGATGAAGATGGCGATCGTTTTCGATTTGTTAATGGCGCCAGACAGCTTGCGAAGCGCCTGGGACATAAGCCGCGCTTGCAAGCCGACATGGGCGTCGCCCATCTCCCCTTCAATTTCCGCTTTCGGCACAAGCGCCGCCACCGAGTCGATGACGATAATATCGACCGCGCCGCTTCGCACGAGCGCTTCCGCGATTTCGAGCGATAGTGATAGGTAAGCCTTTGATGCAATCTCCGGCTTTTCCCCCACCCCACACCGTGCGTGCGAGTTTCCCCGCACACGGCGTTCCACCGGGACAGCTTCGATAGCCCCTTTGGGCTATCTCTCCACCATATCACCTCGCGATGACATGGCAGCAGCACCTACAATTCTTCCAGCGAACAGGACTTTTATATTTTCAGCTTGTTCCTATATTTCGTTAGTTTGTCAAACATTTTTCGTTCTGTAAACGGCGGTTCTTGGTTGCTATGGACAAGCCTATGGCATTGGTTGCATAAGCTAACTAGATTAACGGTCTTATTGATCTCACTTAAAGGTTTACTCGGGTCAATATGATGGCAGTGGAAGTTACCGGGACTTAAGTATACAGCACATATTTTGCATTTTCCTTTATCTCTGTGAAATACATTCACCCTATTTAAGAAATATTCAAGATTATATTTCCCATCATTATGCTCAGATAAAATGTAGATGAATATCGAATCGTGATCAAACAGACTCATTTTATCTGGCAATCGTATTTTTCTATGCTTTTCTTCATACATTTTTCTGCCGTCTGCAGTGTATGGGGTCATTTCTTGTTTGAATACTGTTGCATACTGTATAGGCGTTATTTTTGCATGAGTAATCCCTACTCTTATGCCATCCTCTGTGACGACAGAAAAATGTTTCATTTGATAGCCTTTATGTCTGTCAATCCGATTGTGAAACTCTGACACAGGCCTTTTATATTGCGCCGCTTTTTCTTTCCCATACATTTTAACCCAGGTGCGGTAGGCTGTCTCTTCAATGACGCGATCTACTTTGCCCATAATGTACTTGGAAATGCCTATTTTTAGATGATTGGCTAATCCTATAATTTTGGCGTTAATGTTTTCAATATCAAGGGCTTTCTCTAATTCCGATTTTCTCGTTCTTAACAATCGAATATCGCGCTTAATTTCTTTGACCTTGGCATTGACTTTTTCCATATTGGGAATCATTCTAGCGGCGAATCCTTTTTTATGAAAGCGCCGCTTTCCTGCCTCAATACAAAAGCCAAGAAACTTAACCCGTTGTTCGCGGATATCTGCAATGAACGTTTTCTCATCCGATAGAGTTAAGTGCAACTCACAGGCTAAATACTGCTTACATTGCTCCCTTATTTTTTCCGCATATTCTTTCGTATCCGTAAGAATAACCCAATCATCAGCATAACGAATGTAAAAGACGGGATGATGTCCCTTGTTCCTTAACGCCGCTAATGCGTTTTTCTTTTCCCGATAGTTTGCGTTATTAGGGTGATACTCATATTCTTGGCCAACCATCCAGTCAAAGCTGTTGAGATATACATTAGCCAACAACGGGCTAATAATTCCTCCCTGAGGAATCCCCCTAGCGGTTGGATAGAATTTACCTTGTATCACTTGCCCCGCCTTCAGCATTTTCTTAACGATGCATAGTACCCGTTTATCCCTAACGCCCATATTCCACATGATGTTCAGAAGCTTCTTATGATTGATGTGATCAAAATAACTTTCAATGTCACCTTTTACAACCCAATACAGCTTGCTTCCGTTGATGATTTTCAGCATCCAGGCTAAGGCATGTTCGGTGGAGCGATACGGTCTGAACCCATAACTGTGCGGATAGAATTGGGCTTCGAAAATCGGCTCGAGCACTATCCGGAGCATCTCTTGGATGATTCTATCCGTCACCGCGGATATTCCTAAGGACCTCGTTTCCCCTTCCTCATTCGGACTATTGCCTTTTCTTTTTGAGCTTTTGGCATTTCCTTTGGGCTTGTTGCACCTTCTCACTGGTATAGGCTTATAGTCATTGAGTTTGGCTTTTATCATCCCGAAAACCTTTTCCGTTGGCATAAGCAAATAATCATCTACTATTTTCTGATCAATCCCCGCCGTTTTGCTACCTTTATTGCTTTTAATATTGCGAATAGCTTCTAAAATGACAACATCATTTTGAAGCAACTCAAGCATCCCGTAAAAATGTTTTCCCTTTTTAGCTTCTTGATAAAGAAGATCCAAGCAGTTTCTCAAGTCCTGTTCGCTTTTTACGACAAGTTTGTTTACCTTCATGCTCCTTTCTCCCTTTTTATAATACTGGGTGGAAGTGCCATGAATTAGCCTGCTTGCCGTAACATGTAGATACTTTGCCGCCCCGGCTGGTTCCCTTCACTCCAGAGCGTTTTTTCCTCCCCCATCGTTGCCTTTGGGGTTCAAACGGCGCTCCTTCATCATTACTATGGAACCGCTGACTCCCCCTAAGATATCATCGACCAGCCCTGTCTCCTCCTTAGGGGGCCTCTCACGTTCCCTACAGCCTATCCCTTCTTTTGAACGCCCTTAGGTGCCTACTCTACTCGGCAGGACCTCTGATTGGAACGTCCGCTACCCATCAGAGCAGTAACCGAACTAAGCCAGCCGGTTAAAGGAAACACCGCAAACAAGACACGGTGGTTCGTCCTGTATGGTCCCTTTTCAGGGAGCACCGGTAACCGAGCTTCACGCATAGGTTCCTTTCGTCACCATAGGCGTCTTTTAAGGAGCCCCGCACCACTTTCGCCATAGCCACATTTTGCGGCCTTAGGCTACTTGGGTTACGACTTCACCTGGCTTCATACATCCCGGTGAGGGTGCACCGGAATGCATGCAGGAGTCTCAGGCTCGTGGATATAGGACTATCACCACGGGAAGGAATTTCACCTTCCAACTCGGCTGTAGAGTTGTCCCGATGTTCCCATCGGACTCCGCTTTCGTGCCTACGCACTTATACGGAAACGTGACGCACCTTGCTCGCCCGTGTCAGGCTGGGAAAGCAGCAATTCATCGATATTGACCCCTAATTTTTGTGCATAGATGGGGTCGAGCGATAGCGATAGGTAATAGTCACCCTCGGCATTACCCGGAGGGGCTATTTTCCCCCGCTTCACACCGTGCGTGCGAGTTTCCCCGCACACGGCGTTCCATCGAGTACCCCGGTTACTAATCCGCTCTAGACTTTACTAGTGTACGCACTTTCTGTATTCCTCGAGTTTACTTATTGTGTAATGGCGTACATCTTGTCTTGTAGGTCGCGGAATTCCTGCTCCGACCTAGGAATGATTAGTTCTTGAAACGTTTGGTTGATAGTATCAAATCCTTTCTAGCGGATTTGTACCATACACGTTTTTAGTCAGTTTTGCTCACCGAAACCCTTACGGATTTCCTCACGGCTTCCTAATCATTGTCTGGGTTAGTAACCTAGGGTACTCGACTATGCCCCTTCGCTCCGCAGGAGTTACCCTGCTTCATCACTACTACGGGCTGCTGCCCCACCCCTTCAGCAGTCATTTCCTCCTGCTTAGCGGCATCGGGATGCGCATCCCTTGGCATCCGCTGGGGTGGTTCACCTGTACCGCATCACCTATCCTTGCATGCTCCCTTAGGCTCCACCTCTGACCCGTCAGCCGCCTTTCTGCCCATGGTTGGAGGGCTCAAGGCAAAGATCCTCTACGGGATCAATCCAGACTCGGCAAACACGAATACCTCATCCAGGGCTGAACCTCACTTAGGAGGTGAGCGCCTTCTTTTTTCGGCGCCCCACGCCTTACGAGCCGTACTTCCGGTGGTTCGTTCCAACGCTATGCGTTCTCTAGCCATAGGAGCTTTATGGACCCCCGGCTACTTCGCTAACCGCTTCTCAGGTCTGCTTTTCGCCGTCCTCTCCGAGCTTCGTACAGCCATGTTGCGCACCATGACCGCACGTCGGGGTATTAGGGCGGGAATGCCAACCTTCATTCCCGTCTCGGATTTTCACCGAGCTCTCGGTGATGCAGTTAGGACCTACTCATGCTCAGTCCCGCTGACTTTTCGCACGGCGTTTCCGCCATACTTCAGTCAGCAACAGGTCGCACCGTGCTCTGCGTCGATGAAAGCTGCTTGCCCGCCCCGCTTTTGCACTTCCGCGATCGCGTGAAGGGCAACGGTCGTTTTCCCGGACGATTCCGGGCCGTAAATTTCCACAATCCGCCCGCGCGGATAGCCGCCGACGCCTAACGCGATGTCGAGCGCCAGCGAACCGCTCGGCACGACCGACACTTTGCGGTCGACTTGCTCGCCGAGCTTCATGATGGCCCCCTTGCCAAACTGTCGTTCAATTTGTTTTAATGCCTGCTCCAATGCAGCTTGACGATCTTGGTTCACTAACCTACTCCTCCTTATTCTAGGACTACTTATACTATACCGCGTTTTGCGGCCATTGCCAAGCAAAAAACGAACGTCCATTCGTTTTTTCGGTGGAGAAACTAGCAACAATCGCCATACTCATGCGGTGGAAAAAACGATGTGCGGTGGAGAATGGAGAAGGAAGGGGGCGGCCGATCAGCAGTCGGCCGCGAGCATCTCAAGCAGAAAAAAACAGCCGTATTTGGCGGTGCGGATGCGAATGGCATCACGCGTGCCGGACAGCGTCAGACGGTGGACAGTTGCATCGCGCCCGCGGACGGCGATGCCGATATACACGGTGCCGGGCGGGTGGCCCTCAAGCGGATCGGGTCCGGCGACGCCGGTGAAGCTGATGCCGATATCCGCATCGCACATCGCGCGGACGTTTTCAGCAAGCAAACGGGCGCACGGCTCGCTCACCGCCCCTTCTGCCTCAAGCAGCGTGCGCGGTATGCCAAGCACCTGTTCTTTGACGCCGTTTGTGTAGCAGACGACACCGCCCTGCACGACTTGAGACGCGCCGGGGATGGCGGTGAGCTGTTCGAGGAAAAGGCCGCCGGTCAAACTTTCGGCCGACGCGATCGTCCATCCTCTTTCTTTTAACCGCTCGAGCGTCTTTGTAAACAACGTTTCATCGTTATATCCGTAGCAGTGGCGGCCGACGCGCGCCAAAATGGCCGCTTCCACTTCGTCAAGAAGCCGCTTCGCCTCCGCCTCATCCTGATGCTTCGCTGTCAGACGAAGCGTCACTTCACCGTCGCCGGCCAGCGGCGCGATCGTCGGATTCGACTGGGCGTCGATCAAATCCGCAATCGCCGTCTCGAGCGCTGATTCACCGATGCCAAAAAAGCGGAGCACGCGCGACTCGATGCGCTCGGAAAGCGAAAACGTACGGCGCAAAAAGGCGTTTCCGTATTTTTTGAACATCGGCCGCATTTCTTTCGGCGGCCCGGGCAGCAACATGTACGTAATGCCGTCTGCCACAAGCGCCATCCCTGGCGCCATGCCGTGCTCGTTTTTCAGCACCGTCGATCCTTCCAAGACGAGCGCCTGCTTTTTATTGTTTTCTGTCATCGGCCGGTTTGTGCGGGCAAAATACGCCTCAATCGCTCGGAGCGCTTCCTCGTCGATCACGAGTCGGCGGCCAAGCAAACGGGCGATCGTCTCCTTCGTTAAATCGTCTTTCGTCGGGCCGAGGCCGCCGGTGAAAATGATGAGGTTCGCTCTCGTTTGCGCCGTTTTCACCGCCTGTTCGAGGCGGCCGGCGTTGTCGCCGACGACGGTATGGAAATAGACGTTAATGCCAAGCATCGCCAGCTGCTGCGACAAAAACTGGGCGTTCGTATTGGCGATTTGCCCAAGCAACAGCTCGGAGCCAACGGCAATGATCTCCGCGTTCAACAGACTTTCTCCCCCTTTGCGGCCGGCTATTTCGAATGGGAAAACGCATGTCTGTTTTTCGCAAAATAATCCCAGCCAGACCAAATCGTGAAAATGACCGCCACCCACAGCGCCAATTCAGCGAACGGAAACGAAATGAGCGAGAATGGGAAGTTATGTAACAATAAAGCGGAAATGGCGACAATTTGCGTCCATGTCTTGATTTTGCCAAGCATGTTGGCAGCGACGACTTCCCCCTCGCCGGCAAGCACGAGCCGCAAGCCGGTGACGGCAAACTCGCGGCTGATGATGACAATCACCATCCACGCCGGAACGGCCCCGAGCTCGACAAGCACGATCAGCGCCGCCGACACAAGCAATTTATCGGCAAGCGGATCTAAAAATTTTCCTAAATTCGTCACCAACCCGTATTTGCGGGCATAGTAGCCATCGATCCAGTCCGTCGCTGAGGCGATGATGAAAATGAGCGCGCCGGCAAGATGGGCAACCGGAAGCTCTGTCCCGCCGATTTGGATGCTTCCCCACCCGAACGGAACGAGCATCACGATCAAGAAAAACGGGATGAGCATAATGCGCGCTACCGTAATTTTATTCGGCAAGTTCACCACAAATACCTCCGCTCATTCAACATCGTTCAGTCCGTGCGAAAAGCAGGCGCCTTCCTGCGGAAAAGCGCCCTGTTCCATCATTTCTTCAACACGAAATGCAGCTTTTGGTATACTTCCTCTTTCGGGGCAAACGGATAGGCAAACGGCTGGCCGTTTACCTTCATGTCGACGTCCAGCGTACGCCCGATTTTCACCCATACTTCGCTTTCGGCCGACAGATCGAACGTTTTCGTCTGCCCGCTTGTCAAGTTGCCGCGGTAAAACGTATGGCCTTTCGTATTGTATACTTCGACCCATGACGTTCCTTTGGATGAAAGCTCGATGGAAAACGCGCCGGAGCTTTCGACTTCAATCGTCGCCGTGTTGCCGCGCTTTTCCGTCACATTCATCGCCGCAGCCGGCTGTTCTTCTTCGCCAGTCGGCGCTGGCTGTTCATTTTGCTGTCCGTTTTCATTCGTTGCCTTCTCGTCCGTTTCCTTCGCCGGCTGCTTTTGTTTCGCTTGCTCAAGCGGCGAATGTTTCGGCTTTTCGACCTCCGCTGTTTTTGGGCTTGTCTTTGTCGGCGGCTCATTTGCGGCGCCGTGCTGGAGCAGCACCCAAACGAGGACTGCCGCCCCGATGACGACCGCCGCGACAACCACTTTCGGCAGCCAATCGAGCCATTTCGCCCCCTCGGCAGACAGTTGCTGGTGCGTCTTCACGCGCGACAGCGTCTGCGGAATGTCATCTTGATAAGACTGGGGAATGTCCTGTTTATACTGTTCAAACAGCTCATCCGGATCAAGCCCGACCGCTTCAGCATATTGCCGGATGAAGGCACGCACATAAAAATTTCCAGGCATGATGGCATAGTTGCCTTCTTCGATGCCGATCAAATACCGCTTTTGAATTTTCGTCATCTCCTGCAGCTCGTCCAAACTCATCTTTTTTTCTTCCCGTGCTTCCCGCAAACGTTTTCCTAGTTCCGTCAACGGCCAACACCTTCCACTTTTTTTAAATTAAAACCCAAATTCGGAAAACCCGTCATCGCCCAACAATGACGGGCGGTCAATCGCTTCGTAGGAAATATCTTCGTCCGGTTCATGGCGCAGCTCAATCATATAATCAAAATCATCGAGCGTGTATTCCGTATGGCGAACAAACATGTCCGGATGCTCGACGACTTTCGTCGCCTCAAGGCGCATGAGCTCACGGATGAGCTGCCAGTGCTGCTCGTTCCCGCGGCGCGTTGAGACGATGCCGTCGATAATGAAAATGTTGTCCTCGCTATACTCATCTTCCATCAACTGCGTGCGAACCGTCTGTTTAATCAGCGTCGATGAAACAAACAGCCATCGTTTGTTGGCGCACACGCTGGCGGCGACGATCGATTCTGTCTTGCCGACGCGCGGCATCCCGCGGATGCCGATGAGCTTATGCCCTTTTTCTTTAAAAAGTTCCGCCATAAAATCGACAAGCAGTCCAAGTTCATCACGGACGAAGCGGAACGTTTTTTTGTCATCGGCATCGCGCTGGATATAACGGCCGTGGCGGACGGCGAGGCGGTCGAGCAGCTTCGGCTGGCGCAGCTTCGTCACCGTAATGTTGTCCATCGTCCGCAAGATCGTCGCCAACCGTTCAATTTGCTCGTTATTGTCGCACAAAAGCAACATGCCGCGGCGCGAATCCCGGACACCGTTGATCGTCACGATGTTAATGGACAACATACCGAGCAGCGAAGCAACGTCGCCGAGCAACCCCGGGCGGTTGACATGAATTTCATATTCCAAATACCATTCCTGCTTGCCCATCCCGTCTCCTCCCTTGCCGGTGTCCGCACGAACGCCTTATGCTAAGTTCATACTACTATAATTATAAATGGAAAAGCAACCGAAAAGGAGGAAGAAAAAAGAGAGGGAGGCCCCTCTCTTTTACCGGGTGATTATTTTTGTTGGACCAGCTTGACCATCATGTTGGCAAGGGCGTGCTGCTCTTTTTCATCCGCAACGCTCCAAAGATCAGCGAGCACCCGTTCTTCCGGGTTTTTCGGGTCGACGTGTTTCGCCAAATAATCCCCGATTTGGTAAGCGACATCTGTGATCACTTGCTGGGTCAATCCTTGCTGTTGCGCTTGTTCTAAACGTTCCGCCAAAAAGTCTTTCCATTGTTCAAAGTTATCCAGTACCGACATGTCAATCCCTCCTTGTTGAATGTTTCAAGGATAGTTTGCCTGCCGAACCGGAAAATATACGTTCAACAATACCAGCCGCCGTTGACGGAAATGACTTGGCCGGTGATATACGAAGCGCCATCAGACAGCAAAAACGCCACCGTTTCCGCCACCTCATCCGGGGTGCCGAGCCGGCCGGCTGGAATTTCGTCAGTGAGCGCTTCCAGCTCCTCAGGACGAAACACCCGCAGCATATCGGTATCAATCGCCCCCGGTGCAACAGCGTTGACGCGAATGCCGCTTGGGGCAAGCTCCTTGGCCAGCGCCTTGGCAAACGCGTTCTGCCCTCCCTTTGTCATCGAGTACACCGCCTCGCATGAAGCGCCGCACAATCCCCAAATCGAGGAAATGAACACAATATGACCGCGCTTTCTCGCCACCATTGATGGGATCAGCCTTTTGATGAGCAACACCGGGCTTGTCATGTGAAGCCGCACCATCCGCTCGATTAATTCATCGTTCATGTCGGTCAACAATCCGTAATAGCTTGCACCGCTGTTGTAAACGATGGCATCAACCGGGCGATCGATTTGCGAAACGAGCTTTTCCACCCCATCCGGTGCCGACAAATCGGCCTCAATCGGCACAATATGCACATCGTTAAGCTCTTCTTTCAGCGCTTCAACAGGCGCCCGTCGCCGATAGTAATGGAGAAAAAGTCCGTACCCCTCCCGAGCGAGCACACGGGCGATGCTTTGTCCGATGCCTCCAGAGGCTCCCGTAATCAAGGCGTAGCGCATGAAACCATCCTCTCCTTTTTGCCGCAAAAAAGCATCCTTCTCAGGAAGGATGCCTTATTGCCCTTTTGGAACGACTTCGCAAACCGCGATTTGCGAATCGCGGAAGCAAGAAGAGGCAACCGCCGAGATATCGTCCATGGCAAGGGATGAAAGCGCCGGCAAAATGTCAAACAAGTTGGATCCGTAAAACGCGTAGCGCGTAAACTGGTTGGCGATGTATTCCGGCGAGTTGAGCGCGCGCAAAAAGGCGCCGATTTTTTTCTTTTTCACCCGTTCAAACTCTTCCTTTTTGACTGCTTCCGACGAAAACGACAGCAGCACCGTTTGAATTTCCGAAGCGAGCCGTTCAGCGTCCCTTGTATCGCCGCCGATCAACGCGAAGCCGAACCCGCGCTCTTCTGTATAATCGTACATAAATGTATCATCGATCAATCCTTCGCGGTACAGCCGTTCATAATGCGGCGAGCTTTTTCCAAACAAATAGTCCAATGCGACGTGGAAGGCAAGCTCATGCCGAAGTTTTTGTTCGCCGGCTTCAGGAACGGACGGCGCTTTGATGCCGACAAAGCACTTGTTCGTCTGCACATGCATCGGAATCACTTTTTTCTTTTCCGCTACTGCGCTCGGTTCTTCATACGCAAATCGCTTCACTTCCGGAGCTTGCGGGAACGACTTTTTCGCCTGGTTGTCGCGGATTTGCTGCATGATTTTTTGTTCATCGACCGGGCCGACGACAAACAAAAGCATGTTGCTCGGGTGGTAAAACGTTTCGTAGCACTCATACAGCAACTCTTTCGTAATTTGGGCGATCGATTCAACTGTGCCGGCGATGTCGATTTTGACCGGATGGTTGTGATACATGCTTTCGATGGCGCCGAAATAGACGCGCCAGTCTGGGTTATCGTCGTACATCCGGATTTCCTGGCCGATGATCCCTTTTTCTTTTTCCACTGTCTTGTCGGAAAAGTACGGGCTTTGCACAAAATCGATCAACGTTTCCAAGTTTTTCTCGACGTTGTCGGTGCTTGAGAACAAATAGGCGGTGCGGGTGAACGTCGTAAAGGCGTTCGCCGAGGCGCCTTGTTTGCTGAACTGCTGAAACACGTCGCCGTCTTCTTTTTCAAACAGCTTATGCTCCAAAAAATGGGCGATGCCGTCCGGAACGCGCTTCATCTCCGTTTTACCGAGCGGGACGAACTGGTTGTCGACCGAACCGTAGTTCGTGGTGAATGTCGCATACGTTTTGTTGAATCCTTTTTTCGGCAAAATGTACACGTCAAGGCCGTTGTCCATTTTTTCATAAAACAGCTCTTCGTGCAGCGTCTCATACACCCGTTTTTCCATCTTCCGTCGCCTCCATTCCGGTCAAAAAGTACACCGTATCAAGCTTCACCTTGTCAGCGACGCGCACCACATCCTCGCGCGTCACTTGATCGGTGCCGGCCATCCATTCATCGATCGGGCGCTTTCGCGTTGAGACGACGTTATGGTACAACACCTCGACAAGCCCGCGCGGCGTATCGAGCGTCTCAAGCAGCTGGTTGCGGATGACCGCTTTCGTCTGCGCCATTTCTTCATCTGTGAAATCGCCGTTTTTCATCGCCTGCATTTGCTCATCGATGATGCGGCGCGCCTTCTCATAGTTGGCCGGTTCAATGCCGGACATGACCATCAAAAGCCCTTTATGGCTCTCAAGCCTTGAGGCGGCATAATAGGCAAGGCTTGCCTTCTCGCGGACGTTGATGAACAGCTTCGAATGGGAAAAACCGCCAAAAATGCCGTTAAACATTTGCAAGGCGTAATAATCGTCATCTTCATACGTCACATTTGTCCGATAGCCGATGTTGAGCTTTCCTTGCTTCACGTCTTGCCGCTCGATGACTTCGCGAACTTCCCCTTGCGGCTTGACAGAAACCGACGATGCGCGCTCCCGCTTTGGACGATCCGGCAGAGAAAAACGCTGCTTCACCGCATTGAGCACCGCCTCTTCAGCCACGTCGCCAATGACATATAGATCCAGCTCATCCTCGGCCAGCGCTCGTTCATAATAGCGATACAGCCCTTCCGCCGTGATGCCGTCCACGTCTTCAAGCTCGCCGTTTGGAGAGAGGGCGTACGGTTCGCCTTTGCACATTTCTTCTACAAGGCGCATGTTCGCATAGCGCATTTTGTCATCATACACCGCCTGAATGCGTTGACGGAGCGCCCGCTTTTCCTGCTCAACAATGTCAGTGACAAACCGGCCGCCATCAAGCGCCGGGCGGAACAGAAGATCGGCCAAGAACTGAAACGCTTTCGCAAGAAGCGGCGTTTGCTCCGGCAAAAATCGTTCATTGGCGACATCGATGCGAATCGTCATGATATGATGTTCGCCTTTTTTCGTTAAATCGACGTTCAGCGTCGCCCCATACAGTTCATCCAAATAGGTGCGCAGCGCCTTAACGCTCGGATAGTCGGCCGTGCCGCTTTGCAAGACGTATGGCAAAAGCGCGCGCAGCGTGACCGTCTCTTTAGCAAGAGGGGCCTTCATTTTCCAAACGATCGTGTTCGTTTTGTACTTATCGGTCGAAATCGTATGGACGCGAACCGGTCCGACCGCTGTGACTTTTTCGTCGACCAATCCAACTCCTCCTTACTTTTTCTCTTTGCAGATATGCACTATCTTTCATTTATTGTAAAGCGTCTTATCAACAATATACCTTTTGCCAATGGAAAAATGCAAATCATTCCATTCAGCAAAAACGGCCGTCCGTTTTTCGGACAGCCGCTTTCATCACCGTTTTCCTTTGATGTATGGCGTGCCAGCCGCTTTCGGCGCCTCAGCGCGGCCGATGAAGCCCGCCAGCGCCAAAATCGTGAGTGCATACGGGGCGATGAGCAAGTAAACGGTCGGGACGTTTTTCAAGAACGGAATCGTTTGCCCGACGATGCTTAAGCTTTGCGCCAACCCGAAAAAGAGCGCCGCCCCCATCGCGCCGATCGGATGCCACTTGCCGAAAATCATCGCCGCAAGCGCCATAAATCCGTGCCCGGAAATCGTCGCATGGCTGAAATCGCGGGAAATGATCGTCGCGTATACCGCACCGCCCAAGCCGCCGAGCGCGCCGCTGATCATGACAGCGATGTAGCGCATTTTGGCGACATGAATCCCCATCGTATCCGCCGCCATCGGATGTTCGCCGACCGCACGCAGCCGCAGGCCAAACGGCGTTTTGTAAATGACATACCATGATACAAACGCCAGCGCAATGGCGATATACGACGGCGCGTACGCGTTGGAAAACAACAGCGGCCCGATGACGGGAATGTCGCTTAACACTGGCACGTCAATTTTGTCAAACCCAACTTGAATTTGGTCCGTCTGCCCCTTGCCGTACATTTTCTTCACTAAAAACAGCGACAGACCAAGCGCCAAAAAGTTGATCGCCACCCCGCTTACGACTTGGTCGGCGCGAAATGTGACCGACGCGACAGCGTGCAGCAGGGAAAATACAGCGCCGACCACCATGGCAGCCAATAAGGCAAGCCACGGCGTCCATTCGCCAAACCGATCGGCAAACGTCAAATTAAAGACGATGCCGACAAACGCGCCGATGGTCATCAATCCTTCAAGCCCGATGTTGACGACGCCGGACCGTTCGCTAAACACGCCGCCAAGGGCGGTGAAAATGAGAGGAGCCGCAAAGAAAATCGTTGTCGGGACAATCGTTTGCAAGACGTCATACACGCTCACTTACTCCGCCCCCTTTTGCCAACGAGATAACAGCCAGCGGATCATGTAGCTGGATGCAACAAAGAAAATGATGAGCGCGATAATAATATCGACGAGTTCGGTCGGCACGCCGGCGCTTGACGGCATTTCCAACGCCCCGACTTTTAAGGCGCCAAACAACAAGGCGGAGAGCAAAATGCCAAACGCGTTGTTTCCTCCGATCAAGGCAACCGCGATGCCATCAAATCCAAGGCCGGTAAAGCCGGCTTTCGTCGAGATGTTTCCAAATGTGCCAAGCCCCTCCATCGCCCCGGCGACGCCGGCAAAAGCGCCGGAGATGACCATCGCTAAAATGATGTTGGCGCGCACATTCATGCCCGCGTACTGTGACGCATGCTGATTGAAACCGACCGCCCGCAGCTCAAACCCTTTCGTCGTCCGCTCAAGCAAAAACCACATGACAAATGCGGCGGCGACAGCGATGAAAATGCCGTAATGCATGGTGGAATGATGCGTAATGGCATCAAAAAAGTCGGAGTGAAGCGATGCGCTTTCTTTCACCGGCTTTGATTTAAATCCCTCATCAGACAAAACGGAACGGATGATGGCGTTCGTTACATGCAAAGCAATATAGTTCATCATGATCGTAATAATGACTTCGTGCACTTTTAAATACGCCTTCAGCACACCCGGAATCAAGCCCCATAGCGCCCCGGCCAACGCGGCGGCCAACAAGGCAAGCGGCAAATGGATGATTTTGGGCAAATCAAAGGACACCCCGACCCAGACGGCAGCGAGCCAGCCGACGATCAGCTGCCCTTCAACCCCGATGTTAAACAAGCCGGTGCGAAAGGCAAACGCCACCGCCAAGCCCGTTAAAATGTATGGCGTCGTCTGGCGGATCGTTTCGCCGATATAGTACGTATCGCCAAACGCCCCGTACACGAGAGCGTAAAACCCAGCGATCGGGTTGTAGCCGCTTGCAAGCATCACGATCGAACCGGCGATCATGCCAAGAAGAACGGCCAACAATGGTATCAAAAATTGCTGGAGACGATTCGACTTCATCACGACACACCTGCTTCCTTCCGTTTGCTTCCAGCCATCAACAGCCCGAGCTCCTGTTCGGTTGTTTCTTTCGGATCAACGATGGCGACGATGTTTCCTTCATAAATGACAGCGATCCGGTCGCTGACGTTCATCACTTCGCCAAGCTCAAACGAGACGAGCAGCACCGCTTTCCCGCGGTCTCGCTGTTCAATGAGCCGCTTATGAATAAATTCGATCGCTCCAACATCAAGCCCCCTCGTCGGCTGGGCGGCGATCAACAAGTCCGGGTCGCGGTCGACTTCACGGCCGATGATCGCTTTTTGCTGGTTTCCGCCCGATAGCGCCCGCGCCTTCGTATATTCATCCGGCGTGCGCACGTCAAATTCGCGGATGAGCTGGCGCGCTTTTTCGTAAATGGCTTGAAAATTCAACAGACCCCGTTTCGAGTACGGCGGCTGATAGTACGTTTGCAGCACCATGTTTTCGCCGATCGGAAAGTCAAGGACAAGCCCGTGCTTATGCCGATCTTGCGGAATATGGCCGACGCCGGCTTCGATGATTTTGCGCGGCGGCAAATTCGTAATGTCTCGGCCGTTGAGGCGGATTGTCCCTGATTCAGCTTTGATCAAGCCGGTTATGGCTTCAATGAGCTCGGTCTGGCCGTTGCCGTCGACTCCAGCAATGCCGACGATCTCGCCGGCGTGCACCGTCAAGTTCAAACCGTTGACCGCTTTGATCCCGCGCGCGTCCTTGACGACTAAGTCTTTAATTTCCAACACCGGTTTTCCCGGCTCAGCCGGTTTCTTAGCGGTCGTAAACTGCACCTCGCGGCCGACCATGAGCGCCGCCAGTTCGTTCGGATTCGTCTCCGCCACATTGAGCGTCGCAATTCCTTTGCCGCGGCGGATGACGGTGACGCGGTCGCACACTTCCATAATTTCTTTAAGTTTGTGTGTAATTAAAATGATGGATTTTCCTTCGCGGACGAGCGTGCGCATAATTTGCATGAGCTCGCGAATTTCCTGCGGCGTCAACACCGCTGTCGGTTCGTCAAAAATCAAAATATCGGCGCCGCGGTAAAGCGTCTTTAAAATTTCCACGCGCTGCTGCATGCCGACGGAAATGTCGGCGATCTTCGCTGTCGGATCGACCGCGAGTCCATATCGTTCCGACAATTCGCGCACTTCCCGCTCCGCCCGCTTCATATCGATCGTTCCGGCCCGCGTCGGCTCGCTGCCTAAGATGATGTTTTCCGTCACGGTGAACGTATCGACGAGCATAAAGTGCTGATGCACCATGCCGATGCCAAGATCATTGGCGACGTTCGGGTCGGTGATGCGCACCGGCTTTCCTTTCACGCGGATTTCGCCGCCGTCCGGCTGGTATAAACCGAACAGCACGTTCATGAGCGTCGATTTGCCGGCCCCGTTTTCGCCAAGCAGAGCGTGTATCTCCCCCTTTTTCACTTGCAGCGTAATGTTGTCATTGGCGACAAACGTGCCAAACACCTTGCGGATATTGAGCATTTCAATCACGTATTCCAAGCCATTCACTCCTTACTCAAGCAAGGTCAAAATCACAAAATGAAAGGCGACAGCGAAACAGCCGCCCTTCATCCTATTTCGCGCAGGAGACTCCCACTTCAACGACCAAAGGGAGTAAGTGGGAGAGGAATGCGCGTTCCCCCTTTCTTTTGTGTATGATCGAATAAAGGCGTGGAGAAAACTGTTCAATAAAGGCACTCCCATAACGGCTGCTCGATGGATGGAGTTGGTTGCAGGAAACGCTGCAACCGTCAAACATCGAGCGTAGGTCCGTCTGTTGTGTGTGGAAGCCAAGTACTGCCAACAGACACACCGAGAGAATCGGCAACGATGCAGGCATGACCTGCATCGTTGGGTAGTCGTCAACCTGCCCCCTGATGCAACCCCAAGTCAAGGAAGGAGGACGAAGTCCGTTTGCACTTCTGGGGAGTTGCAAGCCCCCACTTCAAGCGTTCGCGAAGTGGGGGTAGTTGACGATTTTGAAGAAGGCTAGCGGCTCGCGCTAGCCTTCTTCGCCGTTATTCGTCACTTGATCGTCGCAGCGAATTGCTCGTACTCTTTCCGGTTTGTCGGAACTTTCACTTCGCCTTTGATGATTTTTTGCTTCCATTCGTCAACAGTTTTTAACACGTTCTCCGGAATGTTGTCTTGCGTCGGGGCAATGCCAACCCCATTTTCCGGCAACCCGTACTCAATCGTTTTGCCGCCCGGGAAGTCGCCCTCTTTCGCCCGTTTCGCCGTGTCATAGACAGCGACGTCGACGCGCTTCACCATCGAAGTGAGCGTTACGTTGTACGTTTTGCCGCCGACTTTCACTTCTCCCTCCGGCGCTTGGTCTTTGTCAACACCGATGACCCAAATTTCGCGGTTCGGATCTTTCTTCTTCAAATCTTTCGCTTCCGAGAAGACGCCGTTCCCAGTCGCTCCAGCTGCATGGTAGATGATGTCGATGCCAGACGCGTACATGCTCGAGGCGATCGCTTTCCCTTTATCCGCTTGGTCGAACGCCCCGGCGTATTGCACTTCCACAGTCGCCTTCGGATTGACCGCTTTCACGCCGGCGCGGAATCCGCTTTCGAATTTTTCGATCAACGGAATCTCCATCCCACCGACAAAGCCGATTTTATTCGTTTTCGTCATTAGCCCGGCGACAACACCGACAAGGAACGAGCCTTCATGCTCCTTGAACGTGATGCTGGCGACATTTGGCTCGTCAACAACCGTGTCGACGATGGCGAAATGTTTTTTCGGGTTTTGCTTCGCGACTTCTTTCACCGCGTCGCCCATCAAATACCCGATGCCGAAAATCAAGTCAAAGTCGCTGCGCACAAGCTTGTTTAAGTTCGTGGCATAGTCAGCGTCGCTCGATGACTGCAAGTAGTCGTAGCCGCCGCGGCCTTTTTCAAGCCCGTTGTCTTTGCCGAACTTTTGCAGCCCTTCCCAAGCCGACTGGTTGAACGATTTGTCGTCAATGCCGCCGACGTCGGTGACCATGGCGACGCTGAACGTGTCTTTTCCGCCCCCGGCATTATTTCCCCCTTGACCGCCACAAGCGGCAAGCAGCGTGCTGGCGGCGAACAAAGTGGACAAAAGCAATCCCATTCGCTTTTTCATCCATCACTACCCCCTGCTTTGAAAATTGGTTCCTTTATTTAGTATGAAACTTCCGGCTTCTTTCTATGTACCCTTTTCACCCCCTTAAAAGCTGAACCGCTTCCGCATGACATGGAAGCTGAACTTGTCGGAGCGGAAGTAGTTGACGGAATAAAAAATCGGCTCATCGTTTTTATCGAAATGCATTTGCTTGAGCACAAGCAGCGCCGTTTCCGGGTCGCATTGCAAAATCGGCGACACTTTTTCATGATAGCCGAGCGGCACGATGCGCGCGACCGCATAGGCGATGTCGCGATGCGTTTGGTTGTGCAAGTTTTCAAACAACGACTCTTGCTCATAAGAGATCCCTTTGGGCAAATATTTGCATAAAATTTTATCCAAGCAATAAACGACCGGCTCTCCATCAGCGGTGCGCACCCGCTCGATGAGCAGCAAATTCTCGTCCGGCCGGCATTGGAAACGGCGCATATCGTCTTCCGTCGGCTGTTGGATGGAGGAAGACAAAAAAATCGTTCCTGGCTTGCGCCCCGCTTGACGAATCATATCCGTGACGCTTGAGAGCTGCTCGATGCCGGACGTAAACAGCGGACGGGCGTTGACAAACGTTCCGACGCCGTGGCGGCGGATGATAATGTTTTCTTCTTCAAGCACCCTGAGCGCTTCCCTCAATGTCGCCCGGCTGACGCCAAGCTGTTTGGCGAGTTCAAACTCGGACGGCAGTTTTTGCTTTTCTTTGTACACTCCCGTTTCAATATCGCGCTTGATGCGATCAATCACTTGCAAGTAAAGGTGGCGGCTGTCTGATTTGATTGACATGACAACGTCCTCCGTGTTACGCATTTGCGTTAAGATCAGACCTCTGACATTAGACATATAACCTTTTTGAGATTACTATATCATTTTTTACTGGGCAAATAAATAGGTGATATCAAATTTTGTCGAAGAAAAAGAAATAGGATTGGCAACGCTTCCAATAAGATGTATGATTGAGCGGGCAGGCTTTTTTCGCCCGCCCTTTTTTTCATTTATGATGTCTTTTTTAAATCTTCCTTCGACCAAAGAACAGCGCGCGGCTTGCTTCCTTCATACGGGCCGACGACGCCGCGCTCCTCCATGGCATCAATGAGCCGAGCGGCGCGATTGTAACCGATGCGGAAGCGGCGTTGCAGCATCGAGACGGAGGCGCTTTGCATTTCAACGACAAGACGGACCGCCTCATCGTACAACTCGTCTTCAAGGGCTGAGGAAGAGGGTTCGCTGTCTTCGACGAACATCTCCTCATAATATTGCGCCTGCTGCTGTCCGATGACAAACCGAACGACGTCTTCCACCTCTTGGTCGGAGACAAACGCCCCTTGGACGCGCACTGGTTTTGAGGCCCCCATCGGCAAAAACAGCATATCGCCGCGGCCGAGCAGTTTTTCCGCCCCGCCCATATCCAAAATGGTGCGCGAGTCGATTTGCGATGATACACTGAAGGCGATGCGCGACGGAATGTTCGCTTTGATGACGCCGGTGATGACGTCCACCGACGGGCGCTGGGTGGCGATGATCAAATGGATGCCAGCGGCGCGCGCCATTTGCGCCAAACGGGTGATCGCCTCTTCCACATCCGAGGAAGCCACCATCATCAAGTCGGCCAATTCGTCGATGATCACGACGATGTATGGCAAAAGCGGCTGCTGTTCCGACGCCGTTTCGTTATGGTGGCGGATATGCTCGTTATATCCTTCAATGTTGCGCGTGCCGGTATGCGAGAACAGCTCGTAGCGCCGCTCCATTTCTTGGACGACTTTTTTCAGCGCCTGGGCCGCTTTTTTCGCGTCGGTGACGACCGGTGTCAACAAATGAGGAACACCGTTGTACACACTTAACTCCACCATTTTCGGATCGATCATCATCAGCTTCACCTCATGCGGCTTCGTGCGCATGAGCAGGCTGACGATAATGCCGTTGATGCAGACGCTTTTGCCGCTGCCGGTCGCGCCGGCGATCAACAAATGCGGCATTTTGTTTAGTTCTGCAGCGACGACTTCACCGGAGATGTCGCGCCCAAGCGGAATCAAAAGCTTCGCCTTGTCCCGTGTATGCTCAATGGCTTCCAGCACTTCGCGCAGCGAAACAGTGGCGATCTCTTCATTTGGCACTTCGATGCCGATCGCGGACTTGCCGGGGATCGGTGCTTCAATGCGGATGTCTTTCGCCGCCAAAGCGAGCGCCAAATCGTCGCTTAAGCTGACAATTTTGCTCACTTTCACCCCGACGTCCGGATACACTTCATATTTCGTCACCGCCGGACCGAGGTGCACTTGCGTCACTTTCGCCTTGACGCCGAAGCTTTGGAACGTTTTCTCCAGTTTTCGCGCGTTGGCGTAAATGTTCGCATGATCGGCCGATTGCCCGGCCGGCTTCGGCAGGCGAAGCAAATCAAGCGGCGGCAGGTCGTAATTGGTGTTTTCATGCTCGGAAAACGCAAGCGGCGGCGCCGGTTTGTCCTCCTCCCCCCCACTGTCGCCTTCCACCAGTGGATTCTTCTCTTCTTCCGGCTCAGCGGCCGACCGGACTGCGGCAAAATCGGAAATGATCGGCGGCGGGGAAAGCAATTCCTCATCCGGCTCGACGCTGCTTGCTTCAGCCGGCTCGTCTTCCCGCTTTGCGGCCGCCCGCCGCGAGCGTCGGCTTCGGCCGCCGCTTTCCTTGCGCTTCCTCCCCGCCCGCCATTGCTTGATATCTTCGACAAACGCCAACCATTCTTTTCGCACAAACGCTGCGGCAAAAGCAACCCATTTGCCGGCCGTCTCGCGCAGCGATTTCCCGGTCAGCACGACAAAGCCGACGATGAACAGAAGGAAACAAATCCATTTCGTCCCGGGCGAATCGAACAGCTGGTAGCTGGCGGCAAATAACAGGGCGCCGACCATTCCGCCCCCTAAATCCACATCGGCCGCCTTGCCGCTTGCTTCGTTCCAAAACAGCCCCCACGTCGTCCGAATGATGCTCGGATCAAGCTCGCCGCGCCGCGACATGAGTTCAAACAGCTTGTCATGGCTCAAAAGCAGAAGCGCCGCGGCGATGGACGAAGCGCCGACAAACGGGCGGCCCGTCCATGACGGCCACTCCCGCCGCCACATGACGATGAGCGATAATAGGAAAAGTCCGCCTACTAATAGCATGTACCATTCGCCGAAAAAAAAGCGGCCCACAAGCACGAGCGTCTCCCCGACAAGCCCGAGGCGGGCCATCGCAACGACAGCGACCGCGAGCAAGCCAAGTCCGATCAATTCAAAGCGGATGGTTTCCGTCCATGGCTGTGTTTTTGACGGTTTCCCTTTTCTTCTTCGCTTTCGTTTCGCCATGATCGTTCACTCCAGCATGAATGAATTGGCAAGCCGGAAAAAAGCAGCCAACAATGGCTGCTTTTTTCCGTTTGTTTACTATTATATCATGAACGGCTGAACAATTCATTACGATGTTGCCAGAGAAGCCGGAAATCGCGCCCCAGGCGCATATTTGGCGTTTAAAAAATGGAACGGATTCGTGCTTAAGTTTTGTACGATTTCATATTCTCCCGTTTCGACAGATTGGACGAGAAACGGAATGCCATCGTAATACACCATTTTCCGCTTCTCATAAACAGCGGCATCGACCGGAAAAATCAAATGTTCGGGCATGATCGTATACAAAATCATTGGATCATCTTCCCTTCCCCGTTTTTCCTCATCGCGATCAGCTCGCGCAGCTTCGCCATCGCTTGGGACACGCCCCCGACTTCATCGATGAGCCCATACCGAACGGCGTCAGGCCCAACGACGTTCGTGCCGATGTCGCGCGTCAAATTGCCTTTGGAAAACATGAGCTCTTTAAACTTTTCCTCGCTGATCTTCGAATGTTTCGTCACGAAGCGGACGACGCGCTCCTGCATTTTATCCAAGTACTCAAACGTCTGCGGCACGCCGATGACAAGCCCCGTCAAACGGATCGGATGAATCGTCATCGTCGCCGTCTCAGTGATGAACGAATAGTTGCACGACACAGCGATCGGCACGCCGATCGAATGGCCGCCGCCAAGCACAACGGAAACAGTCGGTTTCGAGAGCGAGGCGAGCATTTCGGCAATGGCGAGCCCTGCTTCCACATCGCCGCCGACCGTATTTAAAATGACGAGTAGCCCTTCAATTTTCGGGTTTTGCTCGATGGCCACAATCTGTGGAATGACGTGCTCGTATTTCGTCGCCTTATTTTGCGGAGGCAGCTGAATATGCCCTTCAATCTGTCCGACGATCGTCAAACAATGAATGTTCGTATCGGGATCCATTTGCGGGACGTTCGTCTGCCCAAGCTGGGTGATGGCCGCAGTCGCTTCCTCGGCCTTTGTTTCCGGCTGTTCGCCCTCGGTTTCCGCTTGAAAATAACGTTCCTTCTCCATCCATTTCGTCTCCTTTCTTGTCGATCATACGCTTAGTATGGCCGAAAGAAAAAAGAAAAATGCCGGCAACGACTGACCGTTTCCGGCATTTTCCAGTTGACTTTGAGCATGATTGCATTATACTTCCATAATAATAGGCAAAATCATGGGTCTGCGCTTCGTTTTTTCAAATAAAAACTGGCTTAACGCTTCACGGATGTTCGCTTTCAACGACGACCATTCAAGCATGTACGATTCAAGGCAGCGCTCGATGATTGCCGCCACCATTTTCTCTGCTTCCTCAAGCAGTGTCTCAGACTCGCGCATGTAGACGAACCCCCGCGAAATGATTTCCGGGCCGGCGGCGATCGTTTTCGCTTCTTTATTCAGCGTGACGACGGCGATCAAAATGCCGTCCTGGGACAATAAGCGGCGGTCACGCAACACAATGTTGCCGACATCGCCAATGCCGAGGCCATCAATTAAAATGTTGCCGTACGGCACTTTGCCGCCGGGGCGGGCGGCACCGCCGCGGAACTCGATCACTTCGCCTTTGTCGATTAAAAACGTCCGCTCCTCCGAGATGCCGACCGCCTTCGCCAACCGGGCGTGCGCTTTTTGCATCCGATATTCCCCATGCACCGGAATAAAGTATTTTGGCTTCATTAAATTGAGCATCAACTTTAATTCTTCTTGGCAACCGTGCCCAGATACGTGCACTTGCCGGTCGCGGTAAATCACGTTGGCGCCGGCCCGATACAAGGCGTCGATCGTTTTCGCGAACCCAAGCTCATAGCCCGGCATGACGGATGCGGCGACGATGACGGTATCCCCTTCTTTGATGTTCACTTGTTTGTTCGCTTGACGCGCCATGCGCCAAAGCGCGCTCATCGGCTCGCCATGCCCGCCGGTTGTCAAAATGACGAGCTCGCGGTCATGGTAGCGATCGATATCGTGCGCAGAAATCGTCACCTTGTCTGGAACGTGCAAATAGCCAAGGCGCACGGCGATGTCCATTACTTTATGCAGCGTTTTGCCGATGACTGCCACTTTACGCCCGGATTGGCGGGCGGCGTACAGCACTTGCTGGATGCGGGTGATGTTGGAAGCGTAGCAGGCAACAAACACGCGTCCTTTCGCATGGCCGATCACGTCAGCGATCTCATAGGCGACTACCGTATCGGAGCCGCTGTAGCCGGGGCGTTCGGCGTTTGTGCTGTCCGACAAAAGACACAGCACCCCTTCTTCGCCGATTTGCGCCATTTTCCCTAAGTCGGTGCGGTTGTTGCCGTACGGGGTTTGGTCAAATTTAAAATCGCTCGTGTACACGATCGCACCTTGCGATGTATGCAGACTGATGCCGATCGAATCGGGGATGCTGTGGATCGTGCGGAAAAACGTCACTTTCGCCTTGTCAAACACGAGCTCCGCATCCGGATGAACTTCATTGAGCTTTGCGCCCGACACCCCTTGTTCTTTTAACAGCGCCTCCGCCAACCCGAGCGTCAGCTTCGTTCCGTATACCGGCACAGACAGCTGCTTGAGCACGTAGGCGATCGCCCCCATATGCTCCTCGTGCCCGTGGGTGAGAAAAATGGCCTGAATGCGATGCTGCCGTTCAATCAAATAGGTGATGTCCGGGATCACTTTGTCGATGCCGAGCATTTCGTCTTCCGGAAACATCACCCCGGCGTCGATGACAAAAATGTCCTCGTCCAATTCGACAACATACATGTTTTTGCCGATTTCTCCGACTCCCCCAAGGGCAAAAATGCGTATTTTCTCTACCGGCTTTATTTTCGATTTCAAGGCTGCGTCCTCCCAATTGTGATGCTAACCCGCTCAAAGTCACTTGCTTTTATTATAACGAATCGATGCTGAAAAACACAAGATGGTTCATTCACCAGCCAATGGATTTCACAGCCAAGGCAAAAAAAGGCCCCAACGCGCAAGCAAAGCGTTGGGGAATCGTTTCGTTACGACAGCGCATCGAGCAGGCGGCTTAGCTCCTTCCGCTCTTGTTCGGCAAGCGGCACAAGCGGAAGGCGCACCGAACCAACGTCCAGCCCGCGCAGCTGCAGCGCCGTTTTCACCGGCACCGGGCTTGGGGCGGCAAACAAGCCTTTCATGAGCGGCAGCCATTTTCGATGCAGCGCCGCCGCCTTCTGATGATCGCCCGCTAAAAAGGAACGAATCATTTCCTGCATTTCATTGCCAATGATGTGCGAAGCGACCGAGACGACGCCATTACCGCCGATCGCTAGCACTGGAAGCGTCAAGCTGTCGTCGCCGCTGTAGAGCAAAAAGTCGTCCGGCGTACGCTCAATGATTTCCGCCATGGCGTCCAAATTGCCGCCCGCTTCCTTGACAGCGACAATGTTCGGAACTTCGGACAGCCGGATGACCGTCTCCGGAGCAAGACTCACCGACGTGCGCCCTGGAACGTTATACAGCATCACCGGCAGCGATGTGCTTTCGGCAATCGCTTTGAAATGTTGATACAGCCCTTCTTGGTTCGGCTTGTTGTAATACGGCGCCACAAGCATGACAGCATCGACGCCCGCCTCTTCCGCCTTTTTCGTCAGCTCGATCGACGCGCGCGTATCGTTCGTGCCCGTTCCAGCAATGACCGGCGCCCGGCCGTTGACGACGGAGACGACATGGCGAAAAAGCGCGATTTTTTCCTCGGTCGTCAACGTCGGCGACTCGCCGGTCGTGCCGGCGACAACGAGCGCATCTGTGCCATTGTCAAGCAAATAGTTGACAAGCTCCGTTGTTTTTGCCAAGTCGAGATTCCCTTTTCGGTCAAATGGCGTAACCATCGCCGTTATGATGTTCCCGAACTGAACCACGGTTTTCACTCCTCGCTCCAAATCGCTTCATCTTCGCCCGCATCCGCCTCGGATAAACAGAAGGCGTCATGCAGAGCGTTGACCGCCTTTTCCATATCGTCTTGCTTCACTAGCACCCAAATCGTCGTATGGCTGTCGGCGGACTGCAAAATTTGAATGCCTTGCTCCGACAAGGCAGTGACGATTTTCGCCGTCACCCCCGGTACGCCGGCAATGCCGGCGCCGACGACCGACACTTTGGCGCATCGGGGCGTCACGGCCGGTTCGTAGCCGATGCGGCGCAGGGCGGCCACCGCTTTTTCCGTCATGTCGCCGCTCACGGTGTACACAACACCGTACGGGGAAATGTTGATAAAGTCCACGCTGATCCCTTCATGGGCCATCGCTTGAAACACATCAGACTGCAGCTCATAGTGGCCTTCTTTCGCCAGCACTTTGATTTGTGTGACGTCGGCGACGTACGTAATGCCGGTGACAAGCCGCTCTTTCACATCGCTTCCTTTTCGGCCGCGCACCGATGAAGTGACGAGCGTCCCGGGGGCATCGGAGTACGTCGAGCGAATGCGCAGCGGCACTTTCGCCTGCATGGCGATCTCCACCGCGCGCGGATGGATCACTTTCGCCCCTTGGTACGCCATGTTGCAAATTTCCGTATACGTAACGACGTCAAGCGGCCGGGCGCTCTCAACGATGCGCGGGTCGGCGGTCATGACGCCGTCGACATCGGTGAAAATATCAACCCACTCCGCGTTTAACGCCGCGCCGAGCGCTGCCGCCGACGTGTCGCTCCCGCCGCGGCCGAGCGTTGTTATGTCGCCGTTTTCCGCCATGCCTTGAAAGCCGGCGACAACGACGACGTCGTATTGCCGAAGCGCCTCAAGGAGGCGGTCGCAGCGCATTTCGAGAATTTTCGCGTTCGTATGATCGCTGTTCGTGCAAAATCCTGCCTGGGCGCCGGTGAACGCCGTCGCTTTGATGCCGTGTTCGTTCAACAAGTTGCTGAACACAACGCTTGAGATGATTTCTCCGCACGCCATAAGCATATCTTGCTCTCGTTTTGTGACATGGTGATGAACGCCGCCGATCAAACTAAGCAGCGTATCGGTCGCATATGGATCGCCGCAACGTCCCATAGCCGATACGACGGCCACGACTTTATAGCCATCTTCCAACGCCCGTTCAATATGGCGGCGCGCCAAGTTCCGCCCGCGCTCGTCGCGGACGGACGTGCCGCCGAACTTTTGAACAATGAGTTTCATGCTAACACCTCGATGCTTTTTCAAATGAGCCCGAGCTTCAACAAACTTTCTGCGATTTGCACCGAGTTCGAGGCTGCACCTTTTAGCAAGTTGTCAGCGACAATCCATAGATGGAAGCCGCGGCGGTTGTCCAAATCGCGGCGGATGCGGCCGACAAACACGTCGTACTTGCCGACGCAATGGGCCGGCATCGGATACAACTGTTCGCTCGGATCATCTTGAAGCACGACGCCCGGCGCTTCGCGGAGCACCGCCTGCAAGTCAGAGGCGGTGACGCCGTCTTGTTCAATTTCGATGTACACCGATTCCGAATGGCCGCTCGCCACCGGAATGCGCACGCACGTCGCCGCCACTTTCAGCTCAGGCATATGCATGATTTTTTTTGTTTCATTGATCATTTTCATCTCTTCAAACGTGAATCCATTGTCTTGAAACTTATCGATTTGCGGAATGGCGTTGAACGCAATTGGGTAATGCTTCCGGTCCGATTTCACTGGCAAAATGTTCGCCTCAACCGGCTTGCCTTCGAGCACGGCTTTCGTCTGCTCGTTGAGCTCTTCAATGGCCTGCGCTCCCGCCCCGGAGACGGCCTGGTACGTCGAGACGATGACGCGCTCTAAGCCAAACGCTTTTCGAATCGGCTCCAACGCCACGACCATTTGAATCGTCGAGCAGTTCGGATTGGCGATAATGCCGTTATGCCACGTCAAATCGCTTTCGTTCACTTCCGGAACGACAAGCGGCACGTTTTCCTCCATCCGAAACGCGCTCGTATTGTCGATCACGATCGCCCCGCGCCGCACCGCTTCCGGCGCCAGCGCTTTCGATACGGCGCCGCCGGCGCTGAACAAGGCGATGTCGACCCCGTTAAAGCGCTCGGGCGATGCCGCCTGCACTTCGATCTCCTCGCTGCGAAAGCGCATTTTTTTGCCGGCTGACCGCTCCGATGACAACAAAGTCAATTTTCCAACCGGGAAGTTCCGGTCTTCAAGCGTCCGCACCATTTGCTGCCCAACTGCCCCCGTTGCTCCGACGACAGCGACATGATATTGTTTTTGAGCCATCAACCATTCTCCTTCCACATCGTCACTCTAAGAAGTGAATTCATAGTCTTTATTTTATCACATTCCGCTGTGGACGAGAGAACATTTTTATGCGGAACATTGATTTTTGATTCAGTTGTAGCGGAACCGCTCGATAATGACCGGCTGCAGCTGCTTCCCTTCAAGCGCGGCGAGAATCGTATCGCGCAAAAGCGGCATGTAGGCGACCATGGAGTTCGGCTTCGCCTGCGGGGCGTCTTGGCCGAACGGGATGAAATAAATGTTTTTTGCTGCCATAAGCCGCATTAGATTGACGCCGTTTAAGCCGAGCGCATCGTTCGTGGAGATGCCAAGCACGACCGGGCGGTGGTTGCGCATCGTCGCTTTCGCTGCCATCAGCACGGGGGAATCCGTCATGGCATTGGCCAGCTTGCTCATCGAGTTGCCGGTGAGCGGGGCGATCACCATGCAGTCGAGCGGGATTTTCGGTCCGAGAGGTTCTGCTTTGACGATCGTATCGATCACCTCGTTTCCGGTCAGTTGCTCCAGTTTTTTCACCCATTCTTCCCCTTCCCCGAAGCGGGTGTTCGTCGTTTTCACCGTATAGGTGACGATCGGCAGCACCTCCGCTCCTTCGTTGACAAGCTTCTCGATCTCCGAGAACACCGCATCATATGTGCAATGCGACCCGGTGAGGCCAAAGCCGATCCGTTTTCCTTTCAAGCTGTTTCCGCTCATGCATGATTCTCCTCCCGTTTTTGTAAATCTGCATATAACAGCTGCGCCAAGACGTTGGCGATGATTTGCCCAGCTGTCTTCGGCGCGACGATCCCCGGCAGCCCGGGCGCCAAAATGGCTTTCACTCCGCGTTTTTCGGCATAGCGGAAGTCAGTGCCGCCCGGTTTTGACGCCAAATCGATAATCAGCGTATGGGGCGGCATTTTGGCGATGACGCTCGCCGTCACGATGAGATGAGGCACGGTGTTGATGCAGACGTCAATGTCACGCACTTCTTTTTCCAAATCGTTTAAGTGAAACGGCACGAGCCCCATTTCTGTAATGCGGGCGAGATGCTCCGACCGGCGCGCCCCGACTTTCACTTTCGCCCCCAACGCGGCGAACGTCCGGGCGACGGTCATGCCAACGCGTCCAAGCCCCAAGACGGCAACGCATGAGCCGTGGATCGTAAAATCCGTATGCTGAATGACCATCATCACCGTGCCTTCCGCGGTCGGAATGGAGTTGTAAATGGCGACATCGTCGCGCTCAAACAACTGCACGTGCTTGCGCCCTGTTTTTTTCACCAATTCGTCCAAATACGCGTTGCTGATGCCGGAATAAATCGTGCATTGCCGCGCCGTTTTTTGCACCATCTCTTCTGTAAACGGAATCGGTTCGTGGGCAAACACGCTGTTGACGTTTCCGTCCAGCGTCGTGCCGTGAACCGGCAAAATGATCGCATCCAAATCGGCAAAATCGACTTCGCCAATCGGCAGCTTCATCGCCCCGGTGAAATGATGGGCGAGCTGGTCGAAGCCGACAAGCGACAACTTCGCGTCGAGTTCAACGAGTTTGCGGATGACTTCAAGCTGCCTAGCATCGCCGCCGATGATGGCGATATGCATTCCTGTCAGCATCATGTTGTACGCTCACCTTCTTTTCTGGCAAACTGCTCCGTTTCCTTTCCCATCTTATGTTGGAGGGAAAATATAGGTGAATATCCTTGCAGGAAAAAATGGGCGATATGCGCCCAAAGCTGACAAGAGGCAGTCATTTTTTCTGTTTTTGTTCCTTACATATAAAGTAAAGAAGCGAAAAAGGAGGAAACCAGCATGAGGCTGAGCGAATTAAGCGGAAAAGAAATTGTCGATGTAAGCCGAGCCGAGCGGCTCGGGGTGCTCGGGCAGACCGATTTGGAAATCAACGAGCAAACGGGGCAGATCGAGGCGCTGCTCATCCCAACGGGAAAATGGTTCGGGTTTCGCAAAGACGGACAGGAAATTCGCGTGCCGTGGAAATATATTCGCAAAATCGGCGCCGATATGGTGATGATCGACGTCCCCGAGGAAGGGTGAAAGAGGCGGAAACGAAAAAGCTAACAACCTAGCGAAAGGTCGTTAGCTTTTTTGAGCTCGGTCTATGAACGGAGCGGGCGCGGCAGCACGCCGTCCGGGCTGATTAAGGCGAGCGCGTAATCGTCCGTGAAAACCGTGCGCGCCAGTTCGTTTACTTTTTCCACCGTGACACTTTCAATCTCTTCAATGATCTCATCAAGCGAGCGGTGGCGGCCGAGAAGGAGTTCATTTTTGCCGTTGCGGCTCATCCGGCTGTTCGTGCTCTCGAGCCCAAGCATCAGGCTTCCTTTCATCTGCTCTTTGCTGTTATGCAACTCTTTTTCGGTCACTCCGTCCTCCTTCAGCTGGCGAATGGTCTGCTGGATCGTTTCGAACAGCACATCAAGCTGGCTGCTTCCTGTGCCGGCGTAAATGGCGAGCAGGCCGCTGTCTTGGTAGGCGGAATGGTACGAGAACACCGAATACGCCAATCCGCGCTGTTCGCGCACTTCCTGAAACAGCCGGCTGCTCATGCTGCCGCCTAAAATATTGTTCAAGATGAGGAGCGGGTACGCGTCCGGATGGCCGATCGGCAACCCGTTGAATCCGATGCATACGTGCGCCTGCTCAGTGTCCTTTTTGCGCGCGATCTTTTGCGGCACAAACGCCGGCGTCCCTGAAGAAGGCGGCTTGCTCTCTGCGGCGAACGAGCCGAAATAGCGCTCGACCTCATCAATAAACCGTTCGTCGACGTTGCCGGCGACCGAAATGACGACGCGATCCGGTGTATAGTAGTCCGCCATATATTGGCGCAGCGTGTCGCCAGTAAACGTGCGCAGCGTCTCTTCCGTGCCCAAAATCGGATAGCCGAGCGGATGACCCGCATAGCACGCTTTGCCGAGCAAATCGTGGACGATGTCATCCGGTGTATCTTCATACATTTTGATTTCCTCGAGCACGACGTTGCGCTCCTTTTGCAGCTCATCCTCCACAAATGTCGAGTGGAAAAACATATCGGCGAGCATTTCAAGCGCCAGCGGCGCGTGTTCATCCAACACTTTGGCGTAGTAACACGTATACTCCTTCGATGTAAAGGCGTTTACTTGCCCGCCGATGCTGTCGAATGCTTCCGCAATGTCCCGGGCCGTGCGCGTCGTTGTCCCCTTGAAAAACATATGCTCTAAAAAATGGGAAATGCCATTGGTTTGCTCCGTTTCATTGCGCGAGCCGGTCCCGATCCATATGCCGATGGCCACCGACCTTACAGTCGGAATTTGCTCGAGCACGATTCGCACACCGTTTTTGCACGTATATTTGTTAATCAACTCCATGTTCCTCCTGTTTGTTTGCCAGTCTTTTCTCATCGAATAAGGCCGTCAAGCTGCCTAGGGCGTAGCCTTTTTGCTTAATCGAGGTGATCAGCTCGTCAAGTGCAGCCGCCGTCGGCATCGTTGGGTGCATCAAAATGATGGCGCCAGGATGAACTTTCGATGTCACCCGTTTCACTATAACAGATGGCGACGGTTTTTGCCAATCAATTGTATCGACGCTCCATAGAATCGTTTTCATGCCGAGTTCCGCGGCGACCTCGACGACCTCGTCGCGGTAGCTGCCGCTTGGCGGGGCAAACCATTTGCATTTCACCGATGTCGCCGCCTTAATCACTTCGTTTGTTTTCTCGAGCTCGCGGCGGATGTCATCGACAGCGAGCGTTTTCATATCGGGATGGCTGTAGGAATGGTTGCCGATTTCATGGCCAGCGTCTGCTATCATTTTTGCCATCTCCGGGTGTTTTTTTACCCATCGTCCTTCCAAGAAGAACGTCGCCTTGACATTGTATTTTTTCATCGTCTCAAGCATGTCGGGGAGGTATTCTTCCCCCCAAGCGACATTGACCGCAAACGCCACCATCGGCTTGTCAGGATGGCCGCGGTAAATCGGCGCCGGCGGCAAATCGTCCAAATGGACGCGCGGGGGCACTTGACGGAACACGAGTTTTCGCTCATCAAACATCCCCGTTTTCTTCATGTTTTGATAGGAGGCGTCAATGTCGACGGCGAGCCCGTTGTAGCCGGGCGTCGCCTTCCATACTTTATCGATGACCGCATCTTGGGCGGGAATTTCATATTGCTTCGCTTGTTTGACGATCGTGTCGTACAGCTTGTCGCGCTCTTTCATCGCGGTTGTTTCCATCGGGCGCCAGCTCGCGATGTAATCGCCAACCGGAGGCCAATGAACCGCCGCCCAGGCGGCAAGAAACATGACCGCTAGCGCCATATAGCGGGCAATTCCGTTGTTCACCCTTGTCCCCCTCCTTTTTTACTACTACAACATATGTCTTAGGGGGACAGGATAGAACATAACAAAAGAGCCTTAAGAAACAAATTCCTAAGGCTTCATGCGATGGCGCTCCGGCCGTCTTCCTCGTTTTTCCCTAGATTCCCGCGGCAGTTCCCCTCCAATGTTGCGGGCATCGCGCAACACCGCTTTGCGCGACAGGTTGACGCGCCCTTGCTTATCGATTTCCGTTACTTTCACTAAAATTTCATCGCCAATCGAAACGACGTCTTCGACTTTGCCGACCCGCCCTTCAGCGAGCTCGGAAATATGGACAAGCCCGTCTTTGCCGTTGAACAACTCAACGAAGGCGCCGAATTTTTCAATCCGTTTCACTTTGCCTAAGTACACTTGGCCGACTTCGACTTCACGGACGATGTCTTCGATGATTTGCTTCGCTTTTTGGTTGGCTGCTTCATCCACAGACGAGATGAAAATCGTGCCGTCTTGTTCGATGTCGATTTTGACGCCGGTTTCGTCGATGATTTTGTTGATCTGCTTGCCGCTTGGTCCGATCACCTCCCGGATTTTGTCCGGGTTGATGTGCATGATCAAAATTTTCGGTGCATATTTGGACAGCTCTTTGCGCGGTTCGCTGAGCGTTTGCATCATATGATCCAAAATCTCGAGCCGCCCTTTGCGCGCTTGCATGAGCGCCTCTTCCAAAATCTCGCGCGTCAATCCTTTTATTTTAATGTCCATTTGCAATGCCGTCACGCCTTTTCTCGTGCCGGCGACTTTAAAGTCCATATCGCCAAGATGGTCTTCGATGCCTTGAATGTCCGTCAAAATCGTGTAATGGTCGTCGTTTTTCACAAGCCCCATGGCAATGCCGGCGACCGGTGCTTTAATCGGCACCCCAGCATCCATCATCGCCAGCGTGCTGGCGCAAATGCTGGCCTGCGATGTCGAGCCGTTCGACTCCAGCACTTCGGAAACGAGGCGGATCGTATACGGGAATTCGCGCTCCGACGGCACGACCGGCTCGAGCGCCCGTTCGCCAAGCGCCCCGTGTCCGATTTCACGACGCCCCGGCCCGCGCATCGGCCCGGTTTCCCCGACGGAAAACGGCGGGAAGTTGTAATGGTGCATAAACCGCTTCGATTCTTCAAGGTCAAGCCCGTCCAAAATTTGCACGTCGCCAAGCGCCCCAAGCGTACAAATGCTCAACACTTGCGTCTGCCCGCGCGTAAACAAACCGGAGCCGTGCGTGCGCGGCAGGACGCCGACCGCCGATGAAAGCGGACGGATTTCATCGACTTTGCGCCCGTCCGGACGGATTTTCTCGACCGTGATCAAACGGCGCACTTCCTCTTTTACGAGTTTATGCAAAATTTCCTGTACTTGCTTGAGCTTCTCCTCATCCGCTTCTTCCGCCTCATATTTGGCGATGACGCCAGCTTTCACATCTTCAATGGCAGCATCGCGCGCCAGTTTCTCCGGCACTTGCACCGCTCGCTTAATGTCCGCTTCAGCAAGCTGGCGGATTTCCGCCTCCAGCGCTGGATCCGGCTCGTAAAGGACGACTTCCATTTTTTCTTTGCCGACTTGGGCGGCGATTTCCTCTTGGAAGGCGATGAGCCGCTTCACTTCCTCATGGCCGAACATGATCGCTTCCAAAATCACTTCTTCCGGCACCTCATCTGCCCCGGCTTCCACCATGTTGATCGCATCTTTTGTGCCGGCGACGACAAGATGCAGATCGCTTTTTTCCATTTGCTCGACCGTCGGATTGATGACAAACTGGCCGTCGACGCGGCCGACGATGACACCGGCGATCGGCCCTTCAAACGGAATGTCGGAAATCGTCAGCGCCACCGACGAACCGATTAAGGCCGCTACTTCCGGCGCGCAGTCTTGATCAACGCTCATGACCATCGAGACGACTTGCACTTCGTTGCGGAATCCTTCGGCAAACAGCGGGCGAATCGGTCGGTCGATGAGACGGCTCACCAAAATGGCTTTCTCGCTCGGGCGACCTTCGCGCTTAATAAACCCGCCAGGAATTTTTCCAACCGCATACAACCGTTCCTCGTAGTTGACGGTGAGCGGGAAAAAGTCAACGTTTTTCGCCTCTCGCGACGCGGTGGCTGTGCTCAACACGACCGTATCGCCGTAGCGGACGAGCGCCGCGCCATTCGCCTGTTTCGCCAGCTCGCCGGTCTCAATGATGAGCGGCCGCCCGGCCACATCGATGGAAAACACGCGTTTCTCTTGTTCCATACAGACGAGTACTCCTCTCTATGTACAGATGAAATTATAGATCCGCTGATGATTAGTATAGACGAATTGGCACCATTGTTATCATCGCCGTGTCAATCACGCCTATAAACTAGCAAAAAAGCGGGAATGCTCCCGCTTTTTTATCGACGTAATCCAAGTTTCTCAATCAATTCACGGTAGCGCGCCACATCTTTCTTGCGCAAGTAGGCCAATAAGTTGCGGCGCTTCCCGACCATTTTCAGCAAGCCGCGCCGTGAATGATGGTCTTTTTTATGAATGCGCAAATGCTCGTTCAAGTTGTTGATTTGCTCCGTCAGGATCGCAACTTGCACTTCCGGAGAACCAGTGTCGTTCTCATGGATTTTAAACTGCTCGATGATTTCGCGTTTGCGCTCCTGCGTCAATGCCATCCTTGTTCACCTCCCTAGTCCTAGATCCCCGATTGCCGAGCGGGCGTCGGTGACTCGCCTAGCCAAGCAATGGTTCGCATACATTGATTAGAATACCTCTTTTTCCGGCAAAATGCAAGTCTTTTCGCTGAAACAGCGGAAATACTGCTCCGCCTCTTTCTTGTCGCGGGCGATTTGCGCCGTCAGTTCATCGACACTGGTAAACTTCTGCTCGCTCCGCAGACGGCGGTGCCACTCAATGGTCATCGTTTGTCCATAAAGATCGCCGGAAAACTCGAATAAGTGCACCTCAATATTCGGCAATCCTTCGCGCGTTTTATGGAACGTCGGTTTGTAGCCGACGTTCGCCACCCCTTCATATACTTGCCCGCCGATCACCGCCTTGACTGCATAGACGCCGACTGCCGGCAAGGCATAATCGCTGTTTAAAGCGATGTTCGCCGTTGGAAAGCCGATCATCCGCCCGCGCCGTTCCCCGGCAACGACCGTTCCTTCAAGCTCATAAAAGCGGCCGAGCAGGCGGGGAAGCTGTTCGACCGCCCCGTCTTCGAGCAGTTTCCGCACCCGGGACGAGCTCACTTTTTCCCCGTCGACCGCGAGCTTCGGAATGACCGTCTGTCCAAAGCGGCCGCGCGCATGAATCGGCATCGTCTCCATCGTTCCTTTTCCGAACCGCCCATAAGTGAAATCGAAGCCGGCGACGACATGTTTCACGTGCAACCCGTCCAAATATTGGTCAACGAACGCTTCTGGCGACAGCGCAGCAAACGTCGGCGTAAATTCAACGATGTACAGCCGGTTGACGCCAAGTGATGCAATCAGCTGCTCCTTTTTGCCAAGCGGCGTGATCGAGCGCAGCTCGGACTGTTTGCCAAGCACAACGAACGGATGAGGATGAAACGTCATCACCGCGCTTTCGTACCCACGCTCGTTGGCGATCTCGACCGCGGTACGGATCACTTTTTGATGGCCGAGGTGGATGCCGTCGAAATAGCCCAGCGCCATCACCGTCGGAGGGAGCGCCTGGCGTTCGAGACGGTGGGGATGCGAAAGAAACAGCGTTTCCATGTCCATGACCTACCTTCTTTATTTCCGCGCTGCACCCGCGGCGTTAACGAAACACTTTGAGCGGTTTCATCAAGCCGGGGCGCGCCGGATGCTTCACGTACAGGGCCAGCGCTTCCCGCTCGGGCGAAACAAGCACGACCGGCCCGTCAAGCTTCTCTAAAAAAGCGGGAAGCCGGAGCAGCGCCCCGTTTTTTACCTTCTCTGCTACTTTATCATTGATTTCATATTTCGGCAAATGAAAAAGCGCCCGCTCGATCGGGATGAGCAAGGCATCAGCCGTCCCGTCGGCCGCCCGGCGCTCAACGTCTTCAAACGTTACGCAATCTTCAAGCCGAAACGGCCCGGACGCCGTACGGATGAGGTCGGACATATGCGCCGGATAGCCGAGCCGCTCGCCGATCATCACCGCCAGCGTACGCACGTACGTGCCTTTGCTGCACGTGACGCGAAAGCGAAATGACACCGTTTCCCCAAAGAATTGTTCACGTTCATCAAGCAGTTCGAGCTCATAAATGGTCACGCGCCGCGTCGGACGTTCGACTTCGATGCCGGCGCGCGCGTATTCATACAGTTTTTTGCCGCCCACTTTCACCGCGGAGTACATCGGCGGCGTTTGCTCAATTTCTCCGGTCAAGCTGTCAAACACCGCTTCGATTTCCGCGCGCGCAATCGGCCGGTCAACCGGACGGGCGGCGATGATGTCGCCGTCCGCATCTTCGGTTGTCGTCGCGGCGCCAAGCGTCACTTTTCCTTCATACGTTTTCGTCGTCCCGGTCAAAAACTCGGCGATGCGCGTCGCCTTGCCAAGGCAAATGGGCAGCACACCGGACACGTTTGGGTCAAGCGTGCCGGTGTGTCCCGCTTTTTTTACGCCAAGCAGACGGCGCACTTTGGCCACGCAGTCGTGAGACGTCATCCCTTTCGGTTTATTCAGCAGCAATACCCCGTCCATCGACGCACCCTTTCCGTTTCCATGATCATGAATGGAAATGGATAGACGGTTCGTCTATCCATTGTTCGGCTCCCCATCCGCCTCTTTCGCCGGGTGGTCATCGCTTGAAATTTGCCGGATCAGCTGTTCGATGCGGCTGCCGTATTCCATCGTTTCATCGATTTCAAAGAAAATTTCCGGCGTCTTGCGAAGGCGGATGCGCTGCCCGATTTCCGAACGGATAAACCCTTTCGCTTTCTCGAGCGCCTTCAACGTCTCTTCCCGCTGCTTGTCATCGCCGAGGATGCTGATGTACACTTTCGCCTGCTGCAAATCACCGGTGACCCGCACATCGGTCACCGTGACAAAGCCGATGCGCGGGTCTTTCAGCCTGCGGCTGATGATGTCGCTCAACTCTTTTTTCATTTGCTCGCCAACGCGAGTTGCCCGTATATTCATCACCCATCACCTCGGTTACAACCACTCGAATGATGTGGCCGCCCGCTCCAGCTCAGGGAACGAGTCGATCAAAGCAAGCGCCCGCTCGAGCTCCCGTTCGGTCGCCCGGCGGCTGGACGTAATGGCAACAAGGCCGATTTTGGCCCGCTGCCATGCGTCTTGATGATCAATTTCGGCCACAGAGACGTTATATTTTTGCCGGATTCTTGTCATGACCCGCTGCAGGACGGCCCGTTTATCCTTGAGAGAGCGGGCGTTGTAGATGATGCATTCGCACGCGGCGAAGCCGATCATGCCCGGGCCACTTCCTGCATGATGTATGCTTCGATGACATCTCCTTCTTTGATATCATTGAAGTTTTTGATCGTCAACCCGCATTCATACCCTTGCGCCACTTCGCGCACATCGTCTTTATACCGCTTGAGCGAATCGATTTCCCCTTCGTAGACGACGATGCCTTGGCGAATGAGGCGCACCTTGCTGTCGCGGGTAATTTTGCCGTCCGTGACATAGCAACCGGCGATCGTGCCGACTTTCGATACTTTGAACGTTTGCCGCACTTCCGCCTGACCGATCACTTTCTCTTCGTACTCCGGATCGAGCATCCCTTTCATCGCCGCTTCAATTTCCTCGATGACATTGTAAATGATGCGATGGAGGCGGATGTCGACTTTTTCCGATTCAGCGGCGCGCTTTGCGTTTGCATCCGGACGGACGTTAAATCCAATGACGATGGCGTTCGATGCCGTCGCCAGCGAAATATCCGATTCGGTGATGGCGCCGACAGCCGCGTGGATGATTTTCACCCGCACGCCTTCCACATCGATTTTTTGCAAGGCGGCGACAAGCGCCTCAACCGATCCTTGAACATCGGCTTTGACGATCAAATTCAGCTCTTTCATTTCGCCTTGCTTAATTTGTTCAAACAAATCATCCAAGCTGACGCGCGTTTTGGCGCTTCGCTGCTCCTGCAGCTGCCGCTGCGCCCGCGCCTCCGCGATTTGCCGCGCCTTTTTCTCATCCTCAAACACCATGAAGCGGTCGCCGGCTTGCGGCACTTCATGCAGCCCCGTAATTTCGACTGGCATGGACGGAGTCGCCTCTTTGACGCGCCGGCCGCTGTCGTTCACCATCGCGCGCACGCGCCCGTATGTTGTGCCGACGACAATCGGATCGCCGACACGCAACGTTCCCGCTTGAATCAAAAGCGTTGCCACCGGGCCACGCCCTTTATCAAGCTTCGCTTCGATCACCGTACCGACCGCACGCCGGTTCGGGTTGGCTTTTAATTCTTCCATCTCACTGACAAGCAAAATCATTTCCAAAAGATGATCAAGGCCCTCTTTCGTTTTCGCCGACAACTTGCAGAAAATCGTATCGCCGCCCCATTCCTCCGGAACGAGGTTGTATTCCATCAATTCTTGCATGACGCGGTCCGGGTTCGCTTCCGGCTTATCGATTTTGTTGATGGCGACAATAATCGGCACGTTTGCCGCCTTGGCGTGGTTGATCGCTTCCACCGTCTGCGGCATGACCCCGTCATCCGCGGCAACGACAAGAATGACGATATCGGTCACTTGCGCGCCGCGCGCCCGCATCGTTGTAAACGCTTCATGCCCCGGCGTATCGAGGAACGTAATTTTTTTGTCATTGACCGTCACTTGATACGCACCGATGTGTTGCGTAATACCGCCGGCTTCTTGCTCCGTCACTTTGGAATGGCGGATCGCATCAAGCAACGTCGTTTTCCCGTGGTCGACGTGCCCCATGATCGTCACGACCGGCGGCCGTTCAACCAAATCTTCCGGCGCATCGACAATTTCGATCGCTTCAAAGTTCGTCTCATCGATCGTCACTTTTTCTTCGACTTCAACGCCGTAATCCGAGCAGATGAGCTCGATGGCGTCTTTGTCTAAATCTTGGTTGATTGTCGCCATCACGCCGAGCATAAACAGCTTCTTAATAATTTCCGACGGTTCGCGGCCAAGCTTTTTCGCCAGTTCGGCCACGGTAAGCGAGCCTTCAAACGTAATTTTTTTCGGCAGCTCTTTTTCTTTTTTCGCCGGCTGCGGCGCTTGTTTGGCGGCTGGTGCTGCCTGCTTTTTCCCTTTCGCCGGCCCTTTTCCTTTCTTTTTCGCCGCTTGGAGCAGTTTCTTTTCTTGCTGTTGCGCCTCGGTTTTTTTCGTTTCCTTCCCTTTTGGCGCTCCCTTTTTCTTCGCCGGTTTCATTTTCGCCTCTTCTTTGCTGTCGTCAAACATTTCCTCATCAGCAAAATCGGCCGCTTTCGCCGGCGTCGGCCGTTTCGGCTTCTCCGTTTTCTTTTCCGCTTTTTTCTCTTCTTTTTTCCCGGTGTTCGGGCGATATTGATGGTCGAGTTTTTCGACGACATCAGCCTCCAGCATCGCCATATGGTTGTTCACTTCAATGTTCATTTCTTTCAATTTATGAATGACGTCCTTGCTTGGAACGTTCTGTTTTTTCGCGTATTCATACACACGCATTTTCGACATACATTCACCCCCATTAAGATCAGTCGAGCATCGTTTGCAATTGGCGCGCAAACCCTTCGTCGATGACAGCGACAACGACGCGGGCGTCCTTGCCGATCGCGCCGCCAAGCACATACCGGTCCGGCACTTTGCAAAGCGGGACGCCATAAAACGTGCATTTGTCCGTCACTTTTTTTTCGGTGTTGACCGATGCGTCTTGCGAAAGCAAGACGAGCCGCGCCCGACCCCGCTGCACTTCTTTGACGACAAGCTCCTCGCCGGAGACGACTTTGCCCGCCCGCTGCGCCAATCCAAGCAGCGATGCCCAACGGTTATGCTTCATGTCCGGCCTGTTTCTCCTTTTCCGCCAAGGCGAGCAATTCGTCATAAATCGCATCATCGATGTCTGCTTTTAAATGGCGGGCCAAAATGTTTTTCTTTTTCGCCTGCAAAATGCATTCCGGATCAAGGGTAATATACGCGCCGCGCCCCGCCTTTTTGCCGGTTGGGTCGATCGACACTTCCCCCTCTTTCGAGCGGACGATGCGCACCATCTCCCGTTTCGGCTTCATCTCTCCAGTGACGACGCATTTGCGCAACGGAATTTTCTTTTGCGCTGCCATTTTTCATTCCCCCTCACTCGATTTCCGCTGATTGATCAAACGATGGGCCGTTTTCTTCGCTATTTTCATTATCGGCCGCCGCATCGCTGAAATCAAGCGAAGTGGATGGCGCATGCGGATCAATGCCCATCTCCCGCGCTTCCGATTCGCTTTTAATATCAATTTTCCAGCCGGTCAATTTCGCCGCCAGCCGCGCGTTTTGCCCGCGTTTGCCGATGGCGAGCGACAGCTGATAGTCCGGAACGATGACCGTCGTCGCCTTTTGCTCCTCGTTGACAATGACGCGCAACACTTTCGCCGGGCTTAACGCGTTGGCGACAAACTCCACCGGATCGGCCGACCAGCGGACGATATCGATTTTTTCTCCGTTCAGCTCATCAACAATGGCCTGCACGCGTTGCCCTCTCGGTCCGACGCATGCGCCGACCGGATCGACTTCCGGGTTGTCGGAGTGGACGGAAATTTTCGAACGGTCGCCGGCTTCGCGGGCGATCGATTTAATCTCGACCGTTCCGTCGTAAATTTCCGGCACTTCGAGCTCAAACAGCCGTTTCAACAGTCCCGGGTGGGTGCGGGAGACGAAAATTTGCGGCCCTTTTGTCGTTTTTTCCACTTTCGTAATGTATACTTTCAACCGGTCGTGCGGCTTATA
Source organism: Geobacillus zalihae (assembly GCF_030414215.1). Taxonomy (NCBI): domain Bacteria; kingdom Bacillati; phylum Bacillota; class Bacilli; order Caryophanales; family Anoxybacillaceae; genus Geobacillus; species Geobacillus zalihae. The sequence continues at coordinate 1,160,298 of NZ_CP129217.1, read as the reverse complement.
TGTTTCATTCGGCATTTGTTCGTTTGCCGGCAGGAGCGCCTCCGCCTTGCCGAGGCTGACGTAGACAAAGCGCGGGTCGACGCGCTGAACGATGCCGGTCATAATGTCCTCTTCACGGTCGACAAATTCGGCGTAGATGATGCTCCGCTCTGCCTCGCGCACGCGCTGGGTGACGACTTGCTTCGCCGTCTGTGCGGCGATGCGCCCGAAATCGCGCGGCGTCACTTCGAGCTCGACGACGTCGCCGATTTGATAATTCGGATTGATCCGCTGCGCCTCCTCAAGCGAAATTTCAAGGCGCGGATCGGCCACCTCTTCGACGACATCTTTGCGCGCGAACACGCGGATCGTGCCGGTGTCCATATTGAGATCGACGCGCACGTTTTGCGCCTGCCCGAAATTGCGTTTATACGCCGAAACGATCGCCGCTTCGATCGCTTCCATCACGACTTCTTTGCTGATGCCTTTTTCCCGCATCAGATCGGCTAACGCCTCAAGCAATTGCGTGTTCATGCAACAAAAATCCCCCTTTTGCGATTAGAAGAAAATGACGGCTAATCGGGCGCTTGCCACTTTTTCATACGGAATGGCGACCGTTTTTTGTCGTCCGCGGTCTTTGACCAACAGCGTCACGGTCGTTCCGTCAAAAGCGGTTAGTTCGCCTTCAAACTGCTTTTCTCCTTCAATGGGCTCATACGTTTTGATATATACATGTTTCCCAATGGCCTTGGCAAAATCTTTTGCCTTTTTCAGCGGCCGCTCCGCTCCGGGCGATGATACTTCCAAAAAATAGTTATGCGGAATCGGATCGACTTCATCGAGCTTTTCGCTCAATTTTTCGCTGACAGCACCGCATTGTTCAATATCGACGCCATCGTCAGAGTCAATGAAGACGCGCAAAAACCAATTTTTCCCTTCCTTCACATATTCAATATCGACGAGTTCAAGCCCCATTTCGTCTAAGATCGGTGTGACGAGTTGTTCGACCGTTTCTGTCACCTTTTTGCTCATTGTGTTCCTCCTTACCGAGCAAACGTGCATGCGTGGCATAATGAGAAAATCCCCTGCACAAGGCGGGGAATGAACGAGAGATGGGTGCCCATTCAAGACGAAAGAGTGGGTTTCCCCACTCTCTGCTTGCCATTATCTTTGCCAATTCCACTAAAACTATAACACATTGGGAAATATATTGCAACGGGAAACTGCCGCTCGGGCGAAAGAGCGCTGTCCGCTTCCTTCAGCGGCGGCGTTTCCACTAAAACAGCGACAGCTGGTTATGGTCTGGAAGCGAGTCAAGGCAGCCGCGGCTTTCTAGATACTCGAGCAGCGTTTTCGACAATTTGCCGCGCTGTTGCAAATCCTCCTTCGACAAAAACTCGCCTTCCTCGCGGGCGCGCACGATCGCCTGCGCCACGTTCGTCCCAAGCCCCGGAATGGCGTTGAACGGCGGAATGAGAGAATTGCCGTCAATGACGAATTCCGTCGCCTGCGAGCGGTACAAATCGATATTTTTAAAGGAAAAGCCGCGCTCGCACATCTCTAAGGCCACCTCAAGAACCGTGAGCAAGCTTTTTTCTTTCGCCGTCGCCTGAATGCCTTTGGCGTTGATTTCCTCAATCCGCTTGCGAATGGCGGCTGATCCTTTGATCATGGCGTCAAGGTCAAAGTCCTCCGCCCGCACCGTAAAGTACGACGCGTAATACAAAAGCGGATGGTGCACCTTAAAGTAGGCGATGCGCACCGCCATTAACACGTAGGCGGCGGCGTGCGCTTTCGGGAACATGTACTTGATTTTTTTGCATGAATCGATGTACCACTCCGGCACATCATGTTTGCGCATTTCTGCTTCAAACTCCGGCGTTAAGCCTTTTCCTTTGCGCACGGATTCCATGATTTTAAAAGCGAGCGACGGCTCGAGCCCGCGGTAAATCAAATAGACCATAATGTCGTCGCGGCAGCCGATGACTTCCGATAACGTACACGTGCCGTTTTGAATGAGCTCTTGCGCGTTGCCGAGCCACACATCGGTGCCGTGCGACAAGCCGGAAATTTGCACGAGTTCGGAAAACGTTTTTGGCCTTGTCTCTTCCAACATTTGCCGAACGAAGCGCGTGCCAAACTCCGGAATGCCGATCGTGCCGACATTGCACATGATTTGCTCCGGCGTAACGCCAAGCGGCTCGGTGCTGCTGAAAATGCCCATCACATCCGGGTCGTCGGTCGGGATCGTTTTCGGATCGATGCCGCTTAAATCTTGCAGCATGCGAATGACCGTCGGATCGTCGTGCCCGAGAATATCGAGCTTCAACAAATTGTCGTGGATCGAATGGAAGTCGAAATGAGTCGTCCGCCATTCAGAGGACGTGTCATCGGCCGGATATTGAATCGGCGTAAAATCGTAAATTTCCATATAATCCGGGACGACGATGATGCCGCCCGGATGCTGCCCGGTCGTCCGCTTCACCCCGGTGCAGCCAGCCGCGAGCCGGTCGATTTCCGCGCCGCGCAGCTCTAAGTTATGGTCGCTCGCATACGCTTTGACAAATCCGTACGCCGTTTTGTCAGCGACCGTGCCAATCGTCCCGGCGCGGTAGACGTTGTCTTCGCCAAACAGCACTTTCGTATAGTTGTGGGCGCGCGGTTGGTATTCGCCGGAAAAGTTCAAGTCGATATCCGGCACTTTGTCGCCTTTAAAGCCGAGAAACGTCTCAAACGGGATGTCGTGCCCGTCTTTCTTGTATTTCGTCCCACATCGCGGGCAGTTTTTATCCGGCAAATCAAACCCTGAGCCGACTGAACCGTCGTTAAAGAACTCCGAATGCTTGCAGTTCGGGCAAACGTAATGCGGCGGCAGCGGATTGACCTCGGTGATTTCCGTCATCGTCGCGACAAACGACGAGCCGACCGATCCGCGCGACCCGACAAGGTAGCCGTCATCGAGCGATTTTTTCACAAGCTTGTGCGAGATCAAATAAATGACCGCAAAGCCATGGCCGATGATGCTTTTTAGCTCCTTCTCAAGCCGCTCTTCAACAAGTTTCGGCAACGGGTCGCCGTAAATTTCCTTCGCCCGCCGGTAGCTCATTTCCCTGATTTCCTCGTCCGCCCCTTCAATGCGCGGCGTATACAGCTCATCTTTGATCGGCTTGACATCGCCGATTAACGAAGCGATTTTTTGCGTGTTGTCAACGACGATTTCCTTCGCTTTTTCCGGCCCTAAAAACGAGAAGCAGTCAAGCATTTCATTCGTCGTACGGAAATATACATCCGGCAGTTCATGGCGGTTGAGCGGATTCGCCCCGCCTTGCGAATGGATTAAGATTTTCCGGTAAATTTTATCTTCTGGGTTCAAGTAATGGACGTTGCCAGTGGCGACAACCGGGATGTCAAGCTTCTCACCAAGGGCGACGATGCTGCGGATGATGTTTTTGATCATCTCTTCGTCTTTCACATAATCCATCTCGATGAGCGGCTTGTACACGTCCGGCGGATGCACTTCAAGAAAATCGTAAAAACGGGCGATGTCTTCGACTTCTTCCGGCGCCTTTTGGATCAAGTTGTCAAACAGCTCTCCTTTGTCGCAGCCCGAGCCGACAAGCAGGCCGTCGCGGTGCTTGACGAGCACGGAGCGCGGGATGCGCGGCACACGGTGAAAATATTGAATGTGCGACAATGACACAAGCTTGAACAAATTTTTCAATCCAGTCTCGTTTTGCGCCAACAGCGTCACATGGAACGGGCGCGCAAGCCGATAGGACGCTTCGCTGTGCGTGCGGCTGTTTAATTCGTCATGAAACAGTATGCCGCGCTCTTCCGCTTCCTTCAACAGCCGCATAAGCAAATGCCCGGTCGCCTCCGCGTCGTAGATGGCGCGGTGATGCTGCGTCAATTCAATGTCAAATTTTTTGCACAATGTATTGAGCCGATGGTTTTTCAAATCCGGGTATAAAAAACGGGCCAGCTCGAGCGTATCGATGACTGGATTCGCGATTTTGCCGCGCCCCATGCGAGCGAGGCCCGCGTTTAAAAAACCGATGTCAAAGCTGGCGTTGTGGGCAACAAGCGTCGCATCGCCGGCCCAGTCAACAAAACGGGCTAGCACCTCGTCCGGCTTCGGGGCGTCTTTCACCATCTCATCGGTGATCCCAGTCAGCTCCATCGTTGTCACTGACAACGGATGTCCAGGGTTGGCAAACGACATGAACCGGTCGATGATCTCGCCGTCTTTCACTTTCACCGCCGCCAGCTCAATGATCGTATTGTACACAGCCGACAGGCCCGTCGTCTCGACGTCAAAGACGACGTACGTTTCCTCCGAAAGACGGCGGTGCGTTTCATTGTAGGCGATCGGCACGCCATCGTCGACGATGTTCGCCTCAAGGCCGTAAATGACCTTCATGCCGTGTTTTTTCGCCGCGCTGTAGGCCTCCGGAAACGACTGAACAACGGCATGGTCGGTGACGGCGATCGCCGGATGCCCCCATTTTTTCGCTTGCTCAATGAGTTTTGTCACCGAGGTGACCGCGTCCATTTGGCTCATCGGGGTATGCAAATGGAGCTCGACCCTTTTTTCCCCTTCCGGCGCCGTATCTTGCCGTTCGTTTGCGGCGATTTCGTTCAAATCGTTGGCGATGATGACCAAATCACGGACGAACGTATCGTTTTGCACGCTGCCGCGCACTTTCACCCACATGCCTTTTTTGACGCCGCTCATGAGCTCGGCGTCCTCTTTGTCGCGCGAGAACATTTTGACTAAAATCGAGTTCGTGTAATCGGTGATTTTCATGGTCAACAGCGTGCGGCCGCTTTTTAATTCGCTCACTTCGGCGTCAAATACATAGCCTTGCACCACGACGCGCCGCTCTTCTTCGACGATCGTTTCAAGCCGCCGCACCGGCTCCTCGTCGCGGATCGGATAGCCGATGACAAGCGGACCGGACGGCGGCGCAGACGCGGCCTTTTCTTCTTCCCTCGCTAAATCGGTCAGTACAGCAAGCGCTCGCTCTTCGTCCTCTTGCTGTTTTTGCGCCAAAAACTGTTCCATTTCTTGCTTGGACGGCTCGACGCTGACGTCAAGCTGAAGGGGGGGAAACCCAAACGAAGCGTACACATCAGCGATTTTTTTGGCGAACCGCCGTTTGATCGCCAGCGCTTCCGCTTCATGGCGGGCAACGACAAGCAGCTTGTTTCCTTTCAGCTCAGGCGTCTGCCGGCTGAGCCAATCGACAAGCGGCGACATGCCTTCTTGCAGCTCGGCAAGGCAAAGCGGCCAATACGCCTGCACATCCGCCTCAGTTACGCGCGGCGCTTCGACCTCCATCGTATGGCGGACGGCGGCGATATGGCGGAACGCCGTCTGCAGCCGATCGGCAAACGTTTTGTATACATGAACCGGCAGCACGTTGTCGAACTGAAAATAAAAATGCCAGCTTTTCTCCTCTTTATCGATCACGACTTTGCGAATGGCTGCCTCACGAAAATGCGGCATCCATTCGTCCGACGTCATCTTCAGCTGCTCAAGCAGGATGAGAAACCGCTCTTTTTGCTCTTTTGTCACCATGACGTCCGTTTGTTCCCCTCTCAACATCATTCTCTTTCTATATCATACCATAACAAAAGCGCCGGCGAAAAAGACAGAATTCTTTTTCGAAAGCGCCGGCACTCATGATTGAAGGAGACGGCGCGCAGTGTCGACAAGCTCGCTGACCGGCACATCGAACGTCTCGCCCGTTTTCCGCACTTTTACTTCCACAACGCCTTCGCCCGCTCGCTTGCCGACGGTGACGCGGAGCGGAATGCCGATCAAATCGCTGTCGGCAAACTTCACTCCGGCCCGTTCGGGGCGGTCGTCATACAACACTTCAAACCCAGCCTGTCCGAGCTTTTCATACCACTCTTCCGCCAACGCGCGCTGTTCATCGCTTTTTGCGTTCGCTGTAAGCAAATGGATGTGAAACGGTGCGACCGAAGCCGGCCACACAAGCCCGTGTTCGTCAGCAAACTGTTCGGCGATTGCGGCCACCAATCTTGATACGCCGATGCCGTAGCAACCCATGATCATCGTCTGCGTTTGGCCGTTTTCATCCAAATAGACGGCGTTCATCGCTTCGCTGTATTTTGTCCCCAGCTTAAACACATGCCCGACTTCAATGCCGCGGGCAAAGCGGATCGTCCCTTTGCCATCCGGCGACGGGTCGCCTTCTTTTACGAAGCGCAAATCGGCGTATTGACTGACGGCAAAATCGCGGCCCGGGTTGACTCCGATGTAATGGTATCCTTCCTCGTTCGCGCCGCAGACGCCGTTCGTGATGGCGGCGACAGCATGGTCCGCGATCACCGTGACGTCTTCGCTGACGCCGATCGGGCCGAGCGAACCGATTGGAGCGTTCATCACCCGCTCCGTTTCTTCCGGCGTCGCCAATTCGACGACCGTCGCGTCGAGTGCGTTTTTCACCTTCACCTCGTTCGCTTCATGATCGCCGCGGACGAGAACGAGCACATAGCGGCCGTCCACATTGAACAAGAGCGATTTAATGCAACGCTCCGGCGAGACTTGCAAATAGGACGTGACTTCATTGATCGTTTTTTGCCCCGGCGTCGCCACTTTTTTCAATTCGGCTGGCGGCTCATCGCTTTTTTCGTACGTGGCCACGACCGGCGCCATCTCGATGTTGGCGGCATAGTCAGACGCATCGGAGTAGGCGATCGTATCTTCGCCGATGTCAGATAACACCATAAACTCATGCGTATCTTTGCCGCCAATCGCCCCCGAGTCGGCGATGACGGCGCGGAAGTTCAATCCGCAGCGGCGGAAAATGTTCGCATACGCCTCATACATGTTGTTGTACGTTTCATCCAAGCTTTCTTTCGACGTATGGAACGAGTAGGCGTCTTTCATCATGAACTCGCGGCCGCGCAACAGCCCAAAACGCGGACGCTTTTCATCGCGGAATTTCGTTTGGATTTGGTACAAGACAAGCGGCAGCCGCTTGTACGTTTTCACTTCGTCGCGGACGATCGCCGTGATCATTTCCTCATGCGTCGGCCCGAGGGCGAAATCGCGCTCGTGCCGGTCTTTTAAGCGCATCAGTTCCGGCCCGTACGAGTACCAGCGGCCGGACTGCTGCCAAAGCTCAGCTGGCTGCAAGGCCGGCATGAAGAGCTCCATCGCTCCAATTCGGTTCATTTCCTCGCGAATGATGGCTTCCACTTTTTGCAAAACACGCTGCCCAAGCGGCAAAAACGTATAGACGCCGCTTGCGCTTTGACGAATGAAGCCGGCCCGCAGCAGGAGCTGATGGCTTTTCACTTCCGCATCCGCCGGCACTTCACGCAACGTCGGAATAAATGCTTGACTTTGTCTCATCCATTAGCCACCTCGTTTTCTCTCTATAGGAAAAATTTTTGAATGTCATTCCATGTCACCACAAGCATCAGCAACATCAGCAAGGCAAAGCCGATAAAATGAACCATTCCTTCTTTTTGCCGGTCGACCGGCTTGCCGCGCACCGCTTCAATGGCGAAAAAGAGGAGCCGCCCGCCGTCTAGCGCCGGCAATGGCAACAAGTTGACAATCCCCAGGTTGATGCTTAAAATCGCGCCCCATTTCATCAAGTAGTAGATCCCAGACTCCGCCACTTTGCCGGTCGATACAGCGATGCCGACCGGTCCGGACAGCATGTCAAGCTGAAACTGGCCGGTGATCAATTGGCCGAGCCCCGTTACAATTTCCCGCGTCCAGTAATACGTCTCAACCAGCCCCTGCTTGATCGAGCCCAACACCGATTTTTCCATCGGCTGATAGACGCCGATCAAGCCGATCGTCTCCCCTTGCACCGTTTTCGCCTCCGGAGTGACCGTCACACTCCGTTCTTTCCCATTCCGCTCAATTTGAAACTGAAGCGGTTCTCCCGGATGGGCGCGAATCGTGTTGACGATTTCCGTCCATGTTTCCATCCGTTCGCCGTTAATGGCGATCACTTTATCCCCTTGCTTCAAGCCGGCGGCGCGCGCCGCTCCTTCCGGCGTCAGCTCGCCGATCACCGGCTTGTCGACCGGATAGCCTTGCAAAAGACCGATGATGATAAAGACAACGAGCGACAAGAGAAAGTTGGCGAGCGGTCCGGCCAAAATCGTCATCGTTCGCTGCCCGAGCGTTTTTGCCGCAAATTGGCGATGGTACGGAGCAATTTGAATCTCTTGGCGGTCGACGACGAAAAACGCCGGCTCCTTGACCGTAAACCGCTCGAACCGCTCGCCGTCCGTATAGCCGGTCACATACATGCCATGCTCTAAATCGGCCTCTTCCACTTCCACTACGCGGATATTCGGATAATCGTCCTTATGGTTGAGGACGATTTTTTCCACTTGGCCGCTCTCATCAAGCAAAAGACCGACGACTTGCCCACGCTTCAATTCAATCGTCTCCGGGTCTTCACCGGCCATGCGGACGAAGCCGCCAAGCGGGAGCAGGCGGATCGTGTACACCGTTTCGTTTTTCTTGAACGAAAACACTTTCGGCCCGAAGCCGATGGCAAATTCGCGGCACAAAATGCCGGCCCGTTTTGCTAGCAGCAAGTGGCCGAGCTCGTGAAAAAAGACGAGGGCACCAAAGACGACGATAAATGAAATGATCGATTCCAACGTTTCAACCACCTTTATGATAGTAGTGAGCGGACGTAGGCGCGCGCGTCCGCATCGATTTCACGAATGTCCTCAAGCTGCGGATTGCTCACTGGCCGATGGCGCTCGAGCGCGCGTTCAATCCACTCCTCGATGGCCAAAAACGGTATGCGCCCGGCTAAAAACGCCGCCACCGCCTCCTCATTGGCCGCATTCAACACCGTCGGCAGCGAGCCGCCGCGCTTGCCAGCCTCATAGGCGAGACGCAAACAGCGATAGCGGTCGAAATCAACCGGGGCGAAATGGAGCGCCCCAAGCGAGATGAAATCAAGCGGCTTGGCGGATGGGAGCGGCAACCGCTTTGGATACGCAAGCGCATATTGGATCGGAACGCGCATATCCGGCGTTCCAAGCTGCGCCAATACACTTGTGTCACGGAACTGAACGAGCGAATGGATGATGCTTTCTCGATGCAAAACAACCTCAATCCGCTCATACGGCAGCCCGAACAGCCAATGAGCCTCAATGACCTCAAATCCTTTATTCATCATGGTCGCCGAATCAATCGTAATTTTTGCCCCCATCGACCAGTTCGGATGGCAAAGCGCCTCCTCAACCGTCACATGAGCGAGCTCTCGGCGCGTCTTGTCGCGGAAGCTGCCGCCGGATGCGGTCAGAATGAGTTTGTCAACGTGTTCCATCCTTTCCCCTTGCAGACATTGAAAAATGGCGGAATGTTCACTGTCAACTGGCAACAGCGGCACACCGCGCCGCTTGGCTGCAGCCATGACGAGATGTCCGGCGACAACGAGCGTCTCTTTGTTGGCGAGGGCGATCGCTTTTCCCGCTTCAATCGCCTTCAGCGTCGGCACAAGGCCGACGCTGCCGACGACAGCGGTGACGACAACATCGGCTTGTGGGCAAACGGCTGCTTCAATCAATCCTTCCTCTCCGTACACGATCGTCGTCCGCCCGCGGTACTCGCGATAAAGAACTTTATACGCATCACGGTCAGCGACGGCGACAAGACTTGGGGAAAATTCAGCGATCAGCCGCCTCGCCGCCTCGATATTTTTCCCGACCGATGCGGCGGCCAAGCGGAATTCGTCCGGATGGGCGCGGATGACATCGAGCGTCTGTGTGCCGATCGATCCGCTCGCCCCTAATATACTAATATATTTCAATCGTTTCACTCCTCACCCGCTTATCGTGCGATTTCAAGCAATATGTACAATATCGGCAGCACGAACAGCAAGCTGTCAAACCGGTCTAAAATGCCGCCATGTCCCGGCAAAATCGCCCCGGAATCTTTGACGCCGTAATGGCGCTTAAATGCCGATTCGATCAAATCGCCGAGCTGACCGAACACCGACAGCAGCAGCGCGACGCCAAGCGCGGCCGCCAAACTGCCAAACGGCGCCGCCGCCCACTCGTAAATCGCGGCGACAACAGCCGCGGAAGCGATGCCGCCGATGGCGCCTTCCACCGTTTTTTTTGGGCTGATCTCCGGCCATAGCTTGCGCCGGCCAAACGCGCGGCCAAAGAAATACGCCCCAATGTCAGTCGCCCAAATGACAAACAAGGCATAAACGAAGTACACGAACCCAACCAAACGAACAGCGCCGAAACAGAAAAACCCTACGCCGACATAGACGACCGCCAAAACGACAAACGCCGCCTCATCGAACGAGAGCGCATTTTTCGTCACGACCGTACCGACAAGCAACAAAAAAGCCAAAGCGGCGAGCACGCCAAATTTGGCGGTCCCAGACGCCAACCACTCGCCGCCGTAACGGGCGGGAACGAGCAACAGCCAAAGGGCGATCAATCCAGCCGCCCCGACAAACGACAACGGGTGCATCCCTTTCATCCGCAACAATTCAAACAGCCCAATCGTGGCCAATATATATGTTACTATTATAAACGGAAATCCGCCAAAAATAACAATCGGCAAAAAGAGCGCCGCCGCTATGACTCCGGTGATGATTCGCTGCTTCATCGCGCTGACACTCCTCCAAATCGGCGGTCGCGCCGCTGGTAAGCGGCAATCGCCTCTAAGAAATGTTGCTCCGTAAAATCCGGCCATAAGACATCCGTAAACCAAAGTTCCGTATACGCCAACTGCCAAAGCATGAAATTGCTCAAGCGAATCTCCCCGCTCGTACGGATGAGCAAGTCAGGGTCAGCGAGCCCGCTCGTCATCAAGTACGAGGAAATGAGCGGCTCGGTGATGTCTTCCGGCGCGAGCATCCCGCGTTCGACGTCTTTGGCGATCTGCTTTACGGCGGCAGCGATTTCCGCCCGGCTTCCATAATTAAGGGCAAAGTTTAACACAAGGCCGGTGTTGCCGCTTGTTTCCTTCACGGCTTTCTCGACCGCCCGGCGCGTATGATCGGGCAGCGCCTCCGTATGACCGATCACTTGGACTTTGACATTTTCGGCGACGAGCTCGGGAAGAAACGTCGTCAAAAACTGTTCCGGCAGCTTCATCAAATAATCGACTTCACTTTTCGGACGTTTCCAGTTTTCTGTCGAAAACGCGTAAAGCGACAAAATCTGAATCCCCAGCTCATTCGCAAAACGAGTGATTTTGCGCACAACTTGCATGCCTTCGTAATGGCCGGCCGCCCTCGGCAGCGCCCGCTTTTTCGCCCATCTCCCGTTTCCGTCCATAATGATGGCGACGTGGTTCGGCATCGGATGCCTGAGCACCTCTTCTTTCGTCACCGGGACGTCTTTCTCTTTTGTTTTTCGCATTTTATTGAACATACGAGTCCTCCGGGATCGTGTTTTGCCTTTCCATTATAGCAAAAAAACCCTCCATCAACATAGAGGGTTTGCATCGTTTTGCCTATACTTCCATCACTTCTTTTTCTTTTTCTTTTGTGATGGCGTCAATTTTGGCGATGTGGTCATCGGTCAGCTTTTGCACTTCGTCCGTGTAGCTGCGGAGCTCATCTTCCGTAATCTCGCCGTTTTTCTCGAGCTTTTTCAATTCATCGTTCGCATCGCGGCGGATGTTGCGCACCGCGACTTTCGCGTCTTCTGAATACTTTTTGACAAGCTTCGCGAGCTCGCGGCGCCGTTCCTCGGTGAGCGGCGGAATGACAAGACGAATGACGGATCCATCATTCGATGGCGTCAGCCCTAAATCCGATGCTAAAATCGCTTTTTCCATTTCTTTAATGGCCGATTTGTCGTACGGCTGAATGACAAGCAGCCGCGCTTCCGGCACGCTGATGGAGGCCAGTTGGTTGATTGGCGTCGGCACGCCGTAATAGTCAACGGTTACTTTCTCAAGCAGCCCTGCGTTCGCCCGTCCGGCGCGAATGCTTGCCAGCTCGCGGGTGAACGCTTGCACCGCTTTATCCATCTTTTCTTTCGCCTGTTGGATCACTTGCTTTGCCATCATTATTTCCCCCTTACGATCGTTCCGATGTTTTCACCTAACACAGCGCGTTTAATATTGCCTTCTTCCATAATCGAGAAGACGATGAGCGGAATGTTGTTGTCCATGCAAAGCGAGGAAGCAGTCGAATCCATGACGCCGAGCCCTTGCTTAATGACGTCCAAGTACGACAGCTCATCGTATTTGACCGCATTGGCGTCGACGTTCGGGTCGGCGCTGTAGACGCCATCGACGTTGTTTTTCGCCATTAAAATGACGTCCGCCTCGATTTCCGCCGCCCTTAAGGCCGCGGTCGTATCGGTCGAAAAGTACGGGTTGCCTGTGCCGGCGGCGAAAATGACAACTCGTTTTTTCTCAAGATGGCGAATCGCCCGGCGGCGAATGTACGGTTCGGCCACTTGCCGCATTTCAATCGATGTTTGCACCCGCGTTTCCACGCCGAGCTGCTCAAGGCTGTCCTGCAAAGCGAGGGCGTTCATCACCGTCGCCAACATGCCCATGTAATCAGCCGTCGCCCGGTCCATGCCCATTTCGCTTCCCGTTTTTCCACGCCAAATGTTGCCGCCGCCGACGACGATGGCGACCTCGACGCCCAGTTCAACAACTTCTTTCACTTGTTTGGCGATCGACTGAATGACCGCCGGTTGAATGCCAAACCCTTGCTTTCCAGCGAGCGCTTCCCCGCTCAACTTTAACACGACGCGTTTGTATTTTGGCTGTTCCATGTCCAACCTCCATGATGCGAATCACTTTGAAAAACAGGGAACACGCGCGTGTTCCCTGTTGCGGTCCGTCATTGTTTTCTGACTTGGCTCATGACTTCTTCTGCAAAATTGTCTTGGCGTTTTTCGAGCCCTTCGCCGACTTCGTAACGGATGAACTGCTTGACTGTTGCTCCGTTCGATTCGACGTATTGGCGCACCGTCACATCCGGGTTTTTCACGAACGCTTGCTCGAGCAGGCAGACGTCTTCGTAAAACTTGTTCAGCCGGCCTTCGACCATTTTTTCAACGATTTTCTCCGGCTTGCCTTCGTTTAAGGCTTGCTGCTTCAACACTTCACGCTCATGCGCAATCTCTTCCTGCGGCACGTCGTCGCGCGAGACGTATTTCGGATGAAGTGCGGCAATGTGCATGGCGACATCTTTGGCGACGTCTTCGCTCGCATTGCCGGCTAATAACGTTAATACGCCGATGCGCCCGCCCATGTGCAAGTACGCACCGAACGTTTCGCCGTCCGCTTTATTGACGACGGCAAAGCGGCGAAGCGTAATTTTTTCACCAATTTTGGCGATCGCTTCGTTGATGTAGTCTTGGACGGTCGAGCCGTTGTCCATCGTTTGACCGAGCGCTTCATCAAGCGAAGCCGGCTTTTGTTTCAGCAAGTGGGCGGCCAGCTCTTTGACAAGCGTTTGGAATGCTTCGTTTTTCGCAACGAAGTCCGTTTCCGAGTTCACTTCCAAAATGACGGCGGTATTGCCTTCCACCGCAATGTACGCCATCCCTTCGGCCGCGATGCGGTCCGCTTTTTTCGCCGCTTTGGCAATTCCTTTTTCGCGCAGCCAGTCGATCGCTTTCTCCATGTCACCATTTGTTTCGGTGAGCGCCTTTTTGCAGTCCATCATGCCTGCGCCTGTTTTTTCGCGCAGTTCTTTCACCATTTGTGCTGTAATCGCCATAAAAAAATCCTCCTTCTCATTGTCCCGTATATGTATCGGTGCCGGCAGCGGCTTCCCGTTTTGCCCTTATTCGTTAGTATAGCCAAAAGTTGCTCATTTCTGTCTCAAAAAAAGGTGATAAAAGGCTTTCCCCTCTTATCACCTTTCTTGTGCATCGTTACTCTGCTGCGACGGCCGCTTCTTCGCCTTGTTTCGCCTCAAGCACGGCGTCGGCGATTTTCGAAGTCAACAGCTTAACAGCGCGGATGGCGTCGTCGTTGGCCGGAATGACATAGTCAATTTCATCCGGATCGCAGTTCGTGTCGACGATGCCGATGATCGGGATGTTCAGCTTGCGCGCTTCCGCCACCGCGATCCGCTCTTTGCGCGGGTCAATGACAAACAACGCATCCGGCAGCTCTTTCATGTCTTTGATGCCGCCCAAAAACTTCTCAAGACGCTCTTTTTCTTTTTTCAAGCGAATGACTTCTTTTTTCGGCAGAACGTCAAATATTCCATCTTCTTCCATTTTTTCAATTTCACGCAGCCGTTTGATCCGCTTTTGGATCGTAGCGAAGTTCGTCAGCGTGCCGCCGAGCCAGCGTTGGTTGACATAAAACATGCCGCAGCGTTCCGCTTCTTCCTTCACCGACTCTTGCGCTTGTTTTTTCGTGCCGACGAACAAAATTTTGCCGCCATTCGCCGCCAATTCGCGAACGAAGTTGTAGGCTTCCTCGACTTTTTTCACCGTTTTTTGCAAGTCGATGATATAGATGCCGTTGCGCTCCGTGAAAATGTATTTTTTCATCTTCGGATTCCAACGGCGCGTCTGATGTCCAAAGTGGACGCCAGCTTCAAGCAGTTGTTTCATCGAAATAACCGACATGTATGCTCCTCCTGTTTCCTTAGTGGTTTTTGGTCCTCCGCCTGCCTCATCTTTCAGCAAGACTGGCGTTGCCAGCACCGTTGCTGAAATCACCAGGCGTGTGTATTCACACCATGAAAAAATATATCACAACTGCAAGCGGCAAATCAAGCTGTTATTCGCCTATTGATTCGTTTTTTGCGCAAATTTGAGCCATAGCTCGACTTCCGTTTTCCCTTTGCCGAGCTGTTTGGCAATTTCCTCGACTGTCTCTCCTTCCGCATATAGGCGGCGAGCAAGCTCACTCGCGTCGGCCGGTCGGGCGTGTGAAAGTTCGAGCACATCCTTGACCGCTTCGATGTCTGGGAAATAGCCCGGAGCGGCGCTTGGACGGCTTGTTTTGGCGCGTTTTTCGGTTTCTCCCCGCTCCGCCGGCTCGTTTTCCCCCTTTTTTGCTTCCGCTGTTCGCTTTTCGAACCCCGCTCCGATTTCACCGCCTCCTGCCCCCGGCATGGACGCCGTCTCTTTCCCGTTCGCGCCCCGTTGCCCACTGGGCGCATCGTTCGTTTCCGGTGCAGAAACGAATGGAGCCGCTCCGCTGCCAAGCAACGAGTCAAGTTCAGCCAAAAAGCGCTCGTTTTCTTCCTTCCAGGCAGCGAGATAAGCGGTCATGGCTTCCTCGAGCTCCTCGGCCCGCCTCTCCGCCTCGCCAAGCCGCGACAGGCGAAGGAAAAGCACAATGATCAACCAAAACGACAAGGCGTGCAGCAGCAAACTGATCGTTAGCCAAAATGCCATCATGATGTTCACTATCCTTGAATGTCGATCGTTTTTCCTTTATAAGGGTGTCCTCCAAAACGGGACGCCTCCTGCTCAAGACGGGCGCTCGTTCGTTTATCCGTCACCCGACGGCGCGCACGCTCCGCCCGCTTTTGGCCGGCAGTTGCCATTTGCGCCTGCACGGCATAGGAATGTTGTTGCGTCGAAGCTTGAAGCCTTTCCGCGTCGGGCGCTTTCGGCATGACGCTTTGCAACGCTGGAAGCTGGATGTCCATCGCTTTTTCTCTCCCCTCATGGCTCTTTTTCAAAAAAGCGGCGCAGTTTCCAAAGCGCTTTCGCATGAATTTGCGAAATTCTTGATGTCGACAAATGCAAAAGGCTCCCGATTTCTGTAAACGTCAGCTCCTCTTTATAAAACAAACTGATGACGAGCTGCTCTTTTTCATTCAGCTGTCCGATGGCTTCAGCCAGCTTTTCGATCATTTCCTGCTTAACGATTTGCTCCTCGGGAAGCGGAGCGCGGTCGTCGCGAACCGAAAGCAGTCCTTCATCTTCGTCGACGGTCGTCTGCCCGAGCGGCAGCCAATGGGAAAAAAACGTTTCACTCGCCGCCGCCTGCACTTCCTCTTCCGTCATCCCGAGCTCAGCGGCGATCTCTTTCGCCGTCACCGATCGCATGTGCCGCTGTTCAAGCCGCTCGATCGCTTCCTCAATTTTTTTTGCCTTATCGCGCATGCTGCGCGGCAGCCAGTCTTCTTTGCGCAAACCGTCTAAGATGGCGCCGCGGATGCGGAACGAGGCGTACGTGTCGAACTTCAAATCACGCGATGGGTCAAATTTCTCCAACGCATCGTATAAGCCGACGAGTCCAAGGCTGACGAGCTCATCCTTCGGCACGGAGCTCGGCAGCGTCGCCGAAAGCCGCTGCACGTGGTAGAAAACAAGCGGCATATAGCGCTGCACCAGCTCCTCGGCCGCGTGACGGTCGCGGCCATGGATCCATTCATCCCAGTATTTCCGTTCTTCTCCTTTTAGCGCGCTTCCCATTATTCTCCCCCTTGCCTTGCGGAAACGGCGCATCCCGGTCATATATCCTTGATTTCTTGAGCGGCGGTGCGGATGGAGAGCACGCCCGTCTGCGGATTAAATTCGATCGTGCGGCCGCTATGGCCCCCGACATCTTCGGCGACGACCGGAATGTGAAGCCGCTCGAGCTGCTTTTTCACTTCCTCCACATTGCGCGCGCCAATGCGCATCATATCGCCGCCAACTGTCGAAAACGAAAACATTTGCGCCCCGCCGGCCAGCTTCGCTTTCAGCATCCCTTTCCGCCCGCCAGCGGCAATGACAAGCTGAACGAGCGCCTCGACCGCCGTATCAGCGTATTTGGCCGCATTGATGACTCCGCCGCGCGCCATCGAGGAATGCGGAAGCATGACATGCGCCATGCCGGCAACCGCCTTGCCTGCATCGTAAATGACGACACCGACGCACGACCCAAGCCCGCACGTGCGGATGACATTCGGCGCTATGACGACCTCCATTTCCGCAATGCCGATTTTGACAGCCTGCGCTGTGCTCATAGACCATCCACACCTAACGCTCGAAAGATGGTGGAAAACGACTCGGGGTCAGGTAGAAGAAAGAAATGGCCGTTGATGCTTTCGTCCGGGCGCCGTTCATCGTAAATGGCAGTGTCAATCAAAATGGCGTAATCGCCAACACGCGACAGCTCAAGCAATCCGAACGACAGCACAGCTCCAATCATGTCGATGGCCAATGCCGGCACGGACGGGTGCAAGTTGAGCCGCGTAAAGTCAGCCAATGCCGACAAATACGAACCGGCTAAAATATTGCCGAGCTCCTGAAGCGCCGAGCAGCCAAGCTCATGGGCTTCTCCTTGAAACGAAAATGAGTCATCGCCAATCATCCGGCGGACAAACCGCTCAGCCTGTTCCGGCGGCAGCACGAAAAACATGTTTCCCGGCGCTTCTCCTTCGATGCGCAAATAGACGCACGCCACTACTTGTTCCGGTCCACCGATTGATTCCATCATTTCGGCAAACGTCGCAATTTGAACGCGCGGCACCGCCATTTCAATTTTTTTGTTTAGCAACGTCGACAAAGCCGTCGCCGCGTTGCCGGCGCCAATGTTGCCGATTTCGCGCAAAATGTCAATATGCATCCCCGTCAAGTTGCGAATATCGTCCAAGGTCAATGCTCCTCTCTACAGGTTATCGGTCGAGCACTTTCGCCAAATCGAGCAAAATGAGGAGCCGATTCTCCACTTTCGCCACGCCGTCGATGTAACTTGCCTCAACGGAGCCAATTGCCTCTGGCGGCGGTTCGATGCTTTCCGCCGGCAGATCAAGGACATCATTCGCGGCATCGACGATGAGCCCAACTTCCATATCCTCAAGAGCAACGATAATGATCCGCGTCTGTTCCCCATATGGTTCGGGGGCAAACCCGAACCGCTCGCGCAAATCGATGATCGGCGTCACAACACCGCGCAAGTTGATGACCCCTTTTACATAATGGGCCGTCCCCGGCACGCGCGTGATCGGCTGCATTTTCTCGATGGAACGGACATGCTGCACCGGCAGAGCATATTCTTCTTCTTTCAGGCGAAACGCAATCACTTTCCAGTCTGCTTGCACGCTGGCCGTCATCCAATCCTCCCCCTTTTTTTCGACATGCCACTGAAAACGGCAGATCAACGCCATAGGCGCCCCCGCACCGACACGGCCATCTCCTACTTCACGAGCGCGTTGCAGTCGATAATCAGCGCCACTCGGCCGTCTCCCAAAATCGTCGCCCCCGAGATGGCGAAAACCGAAGATAAATAGTTTCCTAGCGATTTCAACACGACTTCTTGCTGCCCGATAAACGAGTCGACCGCCAGCGCCGCCAGTTTTTCCCCTTTCCGGACGATCACGACCGCCACCGCATCTCCGTCATCGGCCGCTCCGGGAACAGCAAAGACGTCTTTCAGGCGGACGAGCGGCACAATTTTGCCGCGAAAATCGATGACCGGCTGGTTGTGGGCGGAAAAAATCTCTTCTTTTTTCACCAGCGCCGTCTCAATGATCGATGACAGCGGAATCGCGTACGTTTCCTCAGCGATTTGAACGAGCAACACCGAAATGATCGACAATGTGAGCGGCAGCTGAATGGAAAAGAGCGACCCTTTTCCAGGCTGCGAATCGACCGAAACGGTGCCGCCGAGCGATTCAATCGTGCTTTTGACGACATCCAAACCGACGCCGCGGCCGGAAATGTCCGAAACTTTTTCAGCGGTCGAAAAGCCGGGAGCGAAAATAAGCTCGTAAATTTGCTGATCGTTCAAATGCTCCGCCGCCTGCGGCGAGACAATGCCGCGGCTTTTCGCCTTTTGCAGCACCTTCTCCCGGGAAATGCCGGCGCCGTCATCTTCGATTTCAATAAAGACATGGTTGCCGCTATGGTACGCTCGCAATTGAATGATCCCTTCTTCTGGCTTTCCGCGCGCCGCCCGGACGTCCGGCGCTTCGATGCCGTGGTCGAGCGCATTGCGGATCAAATGGACAAGCGGGTCGCCGATTTCATCGATCACCGTCCGGTCAAGCTCGGTATCCGCGCCGATGATGTCAAGACGCACCTTTTTGCCGAGCTCGCGGGCGAGTTGGCGCACCATGCGCGGAAAGCGGTTGAACACCGTTTCGACC
The DNA here is from genome assembly GCF_030414215.1 of Geobacillus zalihae. Lineage (NCBI taxonomy): Bacteria > Bacillati > Bacillota > Bacilli > Caryophanales > Anoxybacillaceae > Geobacillus > Geobacillus zalihae. The sequence continues at coordinate 1,141,258 of NZ_CP129217.1, read as the reverse complement.
GGCACCATGCGCATATTTAAAATGATCGTCTGCAAATCGCTCGAGATGCGAGACATCCGCTCGACCGTTTCCGTCAATTCGGCATGGTTCAGCTCGCGGGAAATTTGCTCAAGCCGACCGCGATCAACAACCAATTCTTCAAATAAGTTCATCAACCGATCGAGCCGTTCAATGTTGACGCGGATCGTTTTCGTCGCCTGTTTTACTGTTTGTTTTTCCGGCGCCTCTGCTTCGGCTTGAACGGCCGCGGCCTGCTCCATAGCGGCCGGTTGTTGGGGCGCAGCCGCTTTCTCACTTTCTGCCGACGGTTCATCGCTCGATAGCCTAGACACCTTGACGTCATCAATTTCCGAAATGCCCATCAGCCGCTTTTGCAACTCATCGGCTGGCGCTTTGGATACGACCGTAACGAGAAACTCCCGGTCAAACTGTTCTTCCTCCAGCATCTCGACCGGCGGCGTTGCTTTCACAATTTCTCCGACTTCATTCAGCTGTTCAAACACCATATAGACGCGCGCTGCTTTCAACAAGCAGTCATCGCGAAGCCGAACGCGGATTTCGTAGACGGAAAATCCCTGCTCCTTCGCCTGCTCGAGCACATGGTATTCAAATTCCCCATACGCATGTTCAAGGGGCGGTTCTTCCCTTGCTGCCTGCTTGTTGGGCATCTCCCCTTGCTCGATTCGTTTCAGCTGTTCGACTGTTCTCCTTACATCGCGCGTTCCGTCGCCGCCTGCAGCGATGGAACTGATCATCGCCTCCAAATGGTCGACGGCCTCAAAAATGACGTCAAGCAATTCCGGGGTAACGGAAAGCCGCCGATTGCGTATGCCATCGAGCACGTTTTCCATTTGGTGCGTCAAATTGGCCAAATCTTCAAACCCCATCGTGGCGGACATGCCTTTCAACGTATGGGCCGAACGGAAAATATCATTCACCACAGACATGTCCTCCGGCGTTTTTTCAAGTTCCAACAGCCGCTCGTTGATCGCCTGCAAATGCTCTTTGCTTTCATCAATAAATAAATCCAAATATTGGCTCATGTCCATGCCGTTTCCCCCTCACTCCCCGATCGATTGGACGATGGCAGCGGCGATGCTGTCAAGCGGTGCGATGACATCAACGACGCCAGCCTCGATCGCCGCTCTTGGCATCCCAAAGACAACGGCTGTCTCGCGCGCTTCCGCGATCGCTTTTGTGTTCCCGCTTTCCTTCAGGATTTTCAACCCTACTGTTCCGTCGCTTCCCATGCCGGTCATAATCACCGCGATTTTCCGACAGCGGCGAATGGCAGCAAGCGACTCAAATAATACGTCAACAGCCGGACGATGGCCGGCGCGCGGCGGCGATTCGTCGAAACGGGCTTTAAGCGCGCCGCCTTCTTCACGAACGATGAGATGGACGCCGCCTGGCGCGATATAGGCGGTGCCATTTTGCAGCACTTCCCCGTCTTCCGCCTCCTTGACCGTGATCGCGGCAAGCGCATCAAGCCGATTGGCGAGCGACGCCGTAAACCCTTTGGGCATATGCTGGACAGCGACGACCGGAGCGGCTAGATCGGGCGGAAGCTGCGTCAGCACCGTCTCGAGCGCGCGCGGGCCGCCGGTGGAAGTGCCGATCGCAACGATGGCCTGTTGCGGGCGCGCCGCCGCTTTGAACGATGGGCGCCAAGACGGACGTTGGCGGCGCGGAGCAGTCAAGGCAGCCACGTTCGCTTCGCTCGCGTGCAGCACTTTGCCAATCAGCTCGTCTTTCACTTTGTACAAATCGAGCGAAATCGGTCCGGACGGCTTGGCGACAAAGTCGACCGCCCCGTACTGCATGGCGGCGATCGTGTTTTCCGCCCCTTCGGTCGTCGTGCTTGACACCATGACGACCGGCACGGGATGATCCCGCATGATGCGCTGCAACGTTTCGAGCCCGTTCATGACCGGCATTTCCACATCAAGCGTCACGACATCCGGCCTTAGGGCAGCGATTTTCTCGAGCGCCTCCCGGCCGTTGCGAGCTGTTCCGATGACTTCGAGGCGCGGATGCTCGGACAAAAAATCACTGATCCATTTGCGCATAAACGCCGAGTCATCGACGACAAGCACCTTGATCGTCTTCATGTTCCGTCTCTACCTTTCTAGCAAAAGTTGACGCAGCTTCGCAAAAAAGCGGGGAGCCCGCTCCGGCTCTTTTTCTCCTCCCGCCGCATAGCGGCACGCCATTTGACGCACTGCCCGGCTCGCCTTCGCCGCCGGATCAAAGAGAACAAACGGCGTTTGCCGGACGACACAGCGCGCCACAGTCCGGTCTTCAGGAACGACGCCAAGCAAGGCGATGTCTTTATGGAAAAACCGACTGGCGGCATGCTGCAGGCGCGAAAAGACGCCATATCCTTCCCGCTCGCTGCCGGCGCGGTTGACGATGACGGAAAACGGAGCCTCGCTGCCGGCGGTGTGCATATATTTCATCATGGCGTACGCATCCATCATCGCGGTCGGCTCCGGCGTCGTGACAATAAACACATCGTCGACGGACTTTAAAAAATACAATCGTTCTTCTGAGGCACCCGCCCCCATATCGAAAATGAGATAATCATATCGCGACGCCACCGTCTGCAGCTCGGCCAACAAATAGTCGATAGCGGATCGATCGACACTCAACCATTGCGCGGCGCCCGTCCCCCCAGCAATATACGATAGATGCTCCGGTCCGCTTTTTACCAGCTCGGAAAGCGGCAACCGCGCGGAAAACCAATCCGAAAGCGTCATTGGCGACGACTGGCCGAGCAAAATGTCGATGTTGCCCATGCCGATGTCCATATCAAGCAGCAAGACGCGAAACCCGAGCTTCGAGAGCGACAGCGAAAAATTGAGCGAAAGGTTTGACTTGCCGACTCCGCCTTTCCCGCTCGTCACCGCGATGGTCCGCGGCCCCGCCGCCGGCGTCAGCCGGCGGCCCAGCTCATAGCGCAGCCGTTCTGCTTGATCGCTCACCATCGCTCCGCCCCAAACAGCAGATGAACGAGCCGGTCTGCGGACGCTTCCACCATGTCGTCCGGCACATTTTGCCCGTTCGTGAAATAGGCGGCGGCAAGCCGGCTGTCAAGCAACACATTGACGATCGTTCCAAACGAGTCCGTCTCATCGAGCTTCGTCACGATCAGCCGATCGATCGGCAGGTGGGAAAAGTGGTTGTAAATCGTTTTCATATCGTCATACTTTCCCGTGGCGGCGAATACAAGAAACGTTTCCGTTTCGCTGTCAAACTCGAGCGTTTGCTGCAGTTCATCCACGTATTGCGGATTGCGGAAGTTGCGGCCAGCCGTATCGACGAACACGAGATCGCAGCCGGCCAATTTCCGCTTCGCCGTCCGAAAATCGTCGGCATTGTAGCATACTTCCAACGGAGCGTGCAAAATGTCGGCATACGTCTTCAGTTGGTCGATGGCGGCGATCCGGTACGTGTCGGCCGTGATGAACCCGACTTTTTTCCCTTGCTCGAGGACGGCGCGCCCTGCCATTTTGGCGAGCGTCGTCGTTTTTCCAACCCCGGTCGGACCAAGCAAAATCATATACTTTTTTTGCTCCGCCGTTTTGACAAACGGAAGCGTCGACAATAGATCGCGCACCGCTTCTTTCGTCCAGGCGGAGACCGCAGCGGGCGACCGGCCGTCTTTGTCGGCATACCACCGTTCAAGCAGGCGATCCATCACTTGGCGGACGTACACATCCGCCATCCCTTGCCGAACGAGGCGCCGTTCCGCTTCCGCAAGCGGTGGAGGATACAAAAGCGAAGACGAGCGGGCGTTGAACTGACGGATGAGCGCCTTGACTTCCTCGATCTCACGGGCAAGCGAGCCGTCTTCCTCCCGCTCGGCCGCCGGCAAAGGGGCAAAGGACGCAGCAGCACTCAGCTGACGCGTCAAAGACGCGGCGGCACTCGGCTGACGCGTCAAAGACGCGGCGGCATCCGGCTGACGCGTCAAAGACGCGGCGGCATCCGGCTGACGCAGCGGCAGTGGATCCGGATCAACGCCGGCCAACACTTCGATCTTTTTTTTCGCAAACAGACCGAAAAATCCGCCGGTCTGCACGACTTTCGAGTGCAAAATGACGGCGTCGCGGCCAAGTTCGGCGCGAACCATTTTCATCGCTTCGTTCATGGACGGGGCGACAAATTTTTTCACTTTCATTCGATTTCCACCATCCCCACGCTTTGAACTTCGACATCCGTTTCAAGCTCGTTGTACGACAGCACCGGAACAGTCGGAAAATGGCGCTCGGTCAGCTGTCGGACGTACATGCGCACCGCCGGGGAGCAGAGCAAAATCGGCGTCTGGCCGGCGAACGGATAGCGTTCAAGCGCCGCGGCGACCGCTTCCACAAATGCCTGCGCCCGCGCCGGCTCGAGCGCCAAATAGCGGCCGTGTTCGGTTTGCTGCACGGCGTCGGCGATCGTTTTTTCCGCCCTGCCCGACAGCGTAATGACGCGCAGCGGCTCGCCCGGCACGGCGTACTGCGAGGTGATTTGCCGCGCCAACGCTTGGCGGACGTATTCCGTCAACAAATCGGTGTCGCTGGTCAGGCGGGCAAAATCGGCAAGCGCCTCAAAAATGAGCGGCAAGTTGCGGATCGACACTTTCTCTTTCAGCAGCTTGGCGAGCACTTTTTGCACGTCGCCGACAGACAACGGATTCGGCGTCACATCGTCGACAAGCACCGGATACGATTCTTTTAAATGATCGATCAGCTGTTTTGTTTCCTGACGCCCCAGCAGTTCGTGGGCATGGGCTTTCAGCACCTCCGTTAAGTGTGTCGAGACGACCGATGGCGGGTCGACGACTGTATAGCCAAGCATTTCCGCCCGGTCTTTGACGGTCTCGGAAATCCATTTCGCCGGCAGACCAAACGCCGGCTCGATGGTGTCAATGCCATCAATCGAATCATCGTCAACTCCGGGGCTCATCGCCAAATAATGGTCAAGCAGCAGCTCGCCGCGCGCCACTTCCTCTCCTTTCACTTTGATCCGGTATTCATTCGGCTGCAACTGGATGTTGTCGCGAATGCGCACAACCGGGATGACAATGCCAAGCTCGAGCGCGAGCTGACGGCGAATCATGACGATCCGGTCAAGCAAATCCCCGCCTTGATTGGCATCAGCGAGCGGAATGAGCGCATAGCCGAACTCAAATTCAATCGGATCAATATGCAGCAGTTGGATGACGCTTTCCGGGCTTTTCAATTCGTCGGCGGCCGCCGCCTCCTCTTCCGGAGCGGCCAATGCCGCTTCTTCTTGCTTTTGCCGCTCGATAAATCGGTAGCCGCCAAGCGCCAGCAGCCCGGCAATCGGCATCGTCAACAAGTCGTTGATCGGCGTAAACAAGCCGAGCAGGAAAATCGTTCCTGCCGTGACGTACAACATTTTCGGAAACGCGAACAGCTGGCGCATAATATCGCCGCTCAAGTTGCTGTCCGACGCCGCCCGGGTGACGATGATGCCGGTCGCCGTGGAAATCAACAGCGCCGGAATTTGGCTGACGATGCCGTCGCCGACCGTCAAAAGCGTGTAGCGCTTTGCCGCCTCCCCTATATCCATTCCTTTCTCCACAACGCCGATCACCATGCCAAACAACATGTTGATGACGACGATAATGATGCCGGCGATGGCGTCGCCTTTCACAAATTTGCTTGCCCCGTCCATCGCTCCGTAAAAGTCGGCTTCTTGCGCCACTTTTTCCCGCCGCTTTCGGGCTTCTTGCTCCGAAATCATGCCGGCGTTCAAATCGGCGTCAATGCTCATCTGTTTGCCGGGCATCGCATCGAGCGTAAAGCGGGCCGCCACTTCCGAGACGCGCTCCGCCCCTTTGGTGATGACAACAAACTGGATGATGACCAAAATCAAAAACACGACAAACCCAACGACAACATCGCCGCCAACGACGAACGTTCCGAACGTTTCAACGACGCCGCCCGCCTCCCCTTTGCTTAAAATCGAGCGGGTGGTTGACACATTCAGCCCGAGCCGAAACAGCGTCAGCACTAAAAGCAATGACGGAAAAATGGAAAACTCAAGCGGCTCTTTCGTGTTCATCGCCGTCAGCAATACAAGCAAGGCAAGGGAAATATTGATGATGATCAAGACGCTCAACAGCCATGTCTGCAGCGGGATGACGAGCATGGCGACGATGAGCACGACAAGAAACAATACGGATAAATCTTTGATTTGCGCTTGCATGGTTTTCTCTCCTTGTTGCTACACGTTTCCTTTGAGCCGATAGACGTACGCCAAAATTTCCGCCACTGCCTTAAAAAACGCCTCTGGAATCATGTCGCCGACTTCCGTCTGGCGGTAGAGCGCCTGCGCAAGCGGGCGATTTTCGACCGTCACGACGCCATGGGTTTTCGCCACTTCCTTGATTTTCAACGCCATATAATCCGCCCCTTTCGCGACGACGACTGGCGCTTCCATCTTGCCGTCTTCATACTTGAGGGCAACGGCGTAATGCGTCGGGTTGGTAATGACGACATCCGCGTTCGGCACTTCCTGCATCATCCGCCTCATCGCCATCTCACGCTGTTTTTGCTTGATGCGCGATTTGATGAGTGGATCGCCTTCCGTCTTTTTGTATTCATCTTTAATGTCCTGTTTGGACATGCGGATGCTTTTTTCAAATTCAAACCGCTGATACAAGTAATCAAACAGCGCTAAAAACAAGAGCGCCCCCGCGGCGTACAGCCCCATTTTCACCGTCAAGCCGCCGACGACAGTCAAAGCCTCACCCGGCGTCTTGGAAACGAGCGCCGCAAGCTCGCTTCGTTCGGCCAACAGCGCCGCAAACACGACCGCACCGATGATTCCAGCTTTTAACACGGATTTCAACAGCTCGACCAAGGCGCGCAACGAAAACAGCCGTTTCATTCCTTGCACGGGATTGAGGCGGTTCCCATCCATTTTTAACGGTTCAACGGTGAACAAGGCGCCGATTTGCAAAAAGTTGGCCAACCCAGCCGCCAGCACTGCGGCGGCGAACAGCGGCGCCAAAAGCAAGGATGCATGGGAAAGCCAGTCAAGAAACAGCCGGTGAAGCGAGTCAACCGTCAACGAAGGGGAGGCAGAATCGGACAAGGCGCGGGCGAACAACCGCAGCAGACCGTCCCGCTCGTACGCCCCCGCCAAGGACAAAGCAAGAAATGAAGCAAGCAACACGGAAGCGGAGACGACATCACCGCTTTTGGCCACCTGTCCTTTTTCCCGCACTTCTTGCCGTTTGCGAGGCGTCGCCTTTTCCGTTTTTTCCCCAGCGAAAAATTGCAAATCGAGCCGCCACTCGCCCATCTTATCCGCCCCCCAACAGCCGCATCAACTCGCGCAACGAGGCAAACATGAAGTGAAATACACTGCGCGCCGCAAGCAATATCGTCCCAATCCCCGCCAACAGGAGCAAAAACGCCGCTGCCGTTTTGGCGGAAAAGCCGACCGCAAAAATGTTCATTTGCGGCACCGCGCGGGCGATGATGCCAAGCGCCACGTCGACTAAAAAGAGCGATCCGACAAGCGGGGCCGCCATTTGGAAAGCGGCGGCGAACATCGCAGCAAACGCCCGCACCGCGTATTCCACCGCCCGACCGTCAGCAACGTGCGGCAGGCGGTCAAGCGGCAACCAATGATAGCTGTAAAACATGCCGTCAAGCAGCAAATGGTGGCCATCGAGAGCGAGCAAAAGCAGCAGGGCGAGCAAATGAAGATATTCGCCAAGCAGCGGGCTTTGCGCTCCAGTTTGCGGGTCGATGACGTTGGCGATGGCAAACCCGATTTGAAAATCGATCAAGCCGCCGGCGATTTGCATCGCCGCCATGAGGATCGCTGCCAGCAGCCCGAGCGCCAATCCGACGAGCGCTTCTTTTACGACAAGCAATACATACACACCGTCAAGCGCCAACACCGGTTTGGGCATCGCCAAAAACAACAGCCAGCTGAACAAAAACGCCAATCCGGCTTTATACGAAGCCGGCACGGTCCGATAGGAAAACAACGGCATCGCCGCGAAAAACGAAGCGGCGCGGACAAAGACGAGCAAAAACGCCGGAAAATAAGTCCATGCTTGTTCCATCGCCGATCAGCCTATAAACGAAGCAAGATTGTTGAAAATATCGTGCGCGTACGACACCATTTTCGAGAGCATCCACGGCCCAAAAAACACAAGTCCAAGCAAGACGGCGACGATTTTCGGCACAAACGCGAGCGTCTGCTCTTGAATTTGCGTCGCCGCCTGGAAAATGCTGACGACAAGCCCGACGGCAAGGGACAACAACAAGAGCGGCCCGCAGACGACAAGCACGATATACACGCCTTGTTCAGCAAGGCGGATGATGAAATCGGCACTCATAAACGCCACCTATCTTTATTGAAAACTTTGCAACAATGATTTGACGACCAAATGCCAGCCATCAACAAGGACAAACAATAAAATTTTAAACGGCAGCGAAATCATCACGGGCGGCAGCATCATCATCCCCATCGACATTAAGACGCTGGCGACGATCATGTCGATGACTAAAAACGGAATAAAAATCATAAAGCCCATTTGAAACGCCGTTTTCAACTCACTGATGGCAAACGCCGGCACGAGCGCGGTCATCGGGATGTCGTTGACCGTTTTCGGCTGTTTGGCGCCGCTGTATGATAAAAACAGCGCCAAATCTTCCTGCCTGGTGTATTGGCTCATAAACTGCTTCAGCGGAACAGCCGCCCGTTCATACGCCTCCTCCAAGTCAATTTTGTCGGCAAACAGCGGCTGCAATGCCTGATCGTTGATGTCTTTCCAAGTCGGCGCCATAATGAAAAACGTTAAAAACAAGGCGAGCCCGACGAGCACTTGGTTCGGCGGCATCTGCTGTGTGCCGAGCGCCGTGCGCACAAACGACAAAACGATGACGATGCGGGTAAAACATGTCATCATAATGAGAATGCCGGGTGCGATCGACAACACGGTGAGCAACAGAAGAAGCTTCACCGCTGTCGACACGTGCTCGGGAGCCATCGAATCAAACATATGGACAAATTCACTCATCGTCCGCCGTCCCTTTCTTCTTCAACCGATTGAGCCACTCGTTTCGCTTTTCGGCCATTTGCTTCATCTCCTCCGCCAACAGCGCCGAAAACGACGGCGGCAAACCGTTTTTCCGCTTTGATTTCCCCGTCCACTCGCCTCGAAGGAAGGAGCCAAGCCGGCCCAACTCCGCCATTCGCTCCAACCGTGCGCGATGTTGCTCCAACAGTTCATTCATTTCTTGTTCGTCTTCAATTTCTTTCAGAAGCTGAATCGAATCACCGACACCGATGACGAGCAGCCGACGGCCGACTTTAATGAGCTGTACAGAGCGGTTCGTCCCGACGCTCGTCCCGCCGAGATGCTCGATGACGCCCTTTTGGCTTGAAACAAACGACTGACGGCGGGACATCCACCTTAACACCGCATAAAGGAGAATGAGGACAAAGGCAGTCGCGCCGATGAGCCGAAGCACATCGGAAGCGGAAACCGCATCAGCGGCTTGATTCGCTGTTTGGTTTGTCTGCTGCCCGGAAGGAGCTGACGGCCCGCATGAATCGGGATGCTGCAGGCAGTCGGCGACCGTGGGGCTTTGGGCGGCCGATGCCGGCGTCGGCCCCAAAGCAATGGCTGCTGCCAGCAAAACGGCCGCCCAGCGCCAAATTGCCATCGTTTCCACCTCTGATCGCTCACCCGATCGTTTTGTTGATCGCTTCGATGACGCGGTCCGCTTGGAACGGCTTGACCACAAAATCTTTCGCTCCGGCTTGAATGGCATCAATCACCATTGCCTGCTGCCCCATCGCGGAGCACATAATGACTTTGGCATTGCTGTCGATTTTTTTAATTTCCTTGAGCGCCGCAATCCCATCCATCTCCGGCATCGTAATATCCATTGTCACGACATCGGGCCGCGTTTCCTTGTATTTCTCGATCGCCTGCCGTCCATCGGCCGCTTCGGCGACGACTTCATGTCCGTTTTTCGTCAAAATGTCTTTAATCATCATGCGCATAAATGCCGCATCATCAACGACAAGCACTCTTGCCATGTCCCCTAACCTCCCAAACGCCTGTTTATTTTAACTTTGTCAGCCGATCGCTTTGGCTGATGATGTCCGTGATGCGGACGCCGAAATTTTCATCGATGACGACAACCTCGCCTTTCGCGATCAGCTTGTTGTTGACAAACACATCGACCGGTTCGCCGGCCAGTTTATCGAGCTCAATGATCGATCCAGTCGACAGCTGCAAAATTTCCTGCACCGACCGCTTCGTCCGCCCGAGTTCAACCGTCACCTGCAGCGGCACATCAAACAGCAGCTCCAAATTGCGCGCCTCCGTTGCCGCAAGCGGCGGGGCATCGAACTCGACGAAATCGGCGGTTTGAATATGCCGAGCGGCTGCACCCTCCCTCTCCTTGTCCGCCCGCCCAGCCGGCGGTCCATCCGTCGAGCGGCTCGCCGCTTCTGAAGCGGCCGCACCGCCGTTTGCCTGAACGTCAATTGGAACAGGCTGCGGCTCGCGAAACGGCCGGTCGTCCGCCGACGACTTAAGGCTCACTTCCGCTGCCCCCGGCTCCTCAAGCGGCGAGCCGAGCAATTGGGCAACCAATTCTTTCGCGAAATCGATCGGCAACAGCTGCATAATGCTTGAGTCGATCAACTCGCCAATTTTGAGCCGAAATGACACTTTAATGAAAAAGTCTTCGTCCGGCAAATATTCCATCCCTTTTCCTTCCGCTAAATCAAGCAGATGGAGCGTCGGCGGGGAAATATCAACCCGCTTGCCAAAGACGGTCGACATCGACGTCGCCGCTGAACCCATCATTTGGTTCATCGCTTCTTGAACAGCGCTCAGCTGAATCTCTCCGAGCGGACCATCGGCCGCCGTTCCGTCGCCGCCAAGCATTAAATCAGCGATAATCGCCGCGTCTTGCTGTTTAATGACCAACAAGTTTGTCCCGAGCAGCCCTTCCGTATAGTTGACTTGGATGGCGACATATGGCTGCGGAAATTCATCCGCGACGCTTGTGCGCTCGATAATGGACACGCTTGGCGTCGTAATTTCCACCTTTTGGTTCAATAACATCGACAGGGCAGTGGCCGAACTGCCGAAAGAAATATTGCCGATTTCCCCAAGGGCGTCCTGCTCAAGCGGAGAGAGAAGATCATGAAGCGCCGGAATAGGTCCGTCGCTGTCCATTCCGCGCAACAAAGCATCAATTTCATCCTGCGACAACATTCCATCATTCATCATGGTCGTCTTCGTCCCCCTCGATCATCGCTAAAATTTGCACCGCCAGCTTTTTGTTCCGCTTCCCCGGCTGGCCGATAAACTTTGGAATATGGCCGATTTTGACCACGAGCGGCTCATGAATCGACTGCTCGAGCTGAATGACATCGCCGGCCTCGAGTTGAAGAAATTCATTGACCGTGATGACCGCCGTTCCCAGTTCAGCGATAATCGGCAATTTTGCCGCGCGGATGCGCTGTTCGATCCGTTTCGCTTCCTCGGGGGAACGCTCCTTTTTTTGCGCCTGCATCCAGTAATGCACCGACAGCCGCGGCATAATCGGCTCCAAGACGACATGCGGAATGCACACATTCATCATGCCGCGCGCTTCGCCGATTTGCGTGTTGAGCGAAATGACGACAACGGTGTCGTTCGGCGCAATCATGCGCAAAAACTGCGGATTGACTTCAAAATCGACAAAGAGCGGGTCGACTTCCGCCACCGATTCCCAAGCGTCGCGCCAATGGACAAACGCCTTGTCAAACAAATTGGACATGATGCGTGTTTCAATCTCCGTCAAATGCTCCACTTTATCCATCCCGACGCCGCGCCCGCCCATCACCCGGTCAAGCATGGCGTAAGCGATGTTCGGGTTGACTTCCAAAAGGACATGCCCGCCGAGCGGCGGCACCTCAAAGACATTGATGATCGTCATTTTTGGGATGGAGCGGACAAATTCTTCGTATGGAATTTGGTCGGCCGATGCGACCGAAATTTGCACATATGTTCGCAGCTGGGCGGAAAAAAACGTTGTCAGCAGACGGGCGAAATTTTCATGAATGCGCGTCAGGCTGCGGATTTGATCTTTGGAAAACCGGAGCGCCCGCCGAAAATCATACGTTTTGACGCGTCGGCCTTCCTCCTCTTTTTTCAGCTCCTCCGCGCTCATCTCCCCTGCAGAAAGCGCCGCGAGCAACGCGTCAATTTCGCTTTGCGACAATACTTCCCCGGCCGTCATTTCATCTTCCCCCCTTCCAATGACAGGGCTACTGGAGGATAAAAGAGGTAATGTAGACGTTCTCCACTCTCCCTTCTTGCATCAATCCGTTGATCTCGCGCTTCAGCCTCTCTTTCAGCGCCGTCAGCCCTTCTTTTCCTTTAAAGTCGGCCGCTTTCATCTGCGAAAGTTGCTCGATGATCACGTCTTTCATCTGAAAATCGCGTTTCTCCGCCTCTTCTTTTCCTTGATCGCTGTCTGTTTCAATTTTAAATGAGATTTTAATATAACGTCCGTCTGCTAAATTGGTGGTCATTTCCGGAATGTCGATCGATCGTTCCGCCAGTTCGTCAGCGCTTGGCGCCCCTTGTTTTTCCGCATGCCCCATCTTCATCACCGCGACAAGCGCCGCCGTTCCAGCCAAAGCGATGACCGCCAGCACAATGATCATCGTTTTGATTGCTTTATTCCCTTTCACGGTCCAATCCTCCTGCTTTCGGTAAGCGAAACACACCAAGCTGCTGGTAAAATTCGCTCGCTCGCGCCGCCACTTGCTCGACCGTTTCGCGAACGACGAATTTTTTTCCGTTCGTCAGCGTCACGGTCGTATCAGGAAACGCTTCAATTTGTTCGATGTACAACGCATTGAGCACAAACCGTTTGCCGTTGAGCTTCGTTAACGAAATCATCGGGCAACAGGCGCAAGACGCCGCTCACGCCCTACCTCCTATTCTATTTTTTCAAGTTGACAAGCTCTTGCAAAATTTCATCCGATGTCGTAATGATGCGCGTATTCGCCTGGAAGCCGCGCTGGGCGACGATCATCTCCGTGAATTCCTCGGCAAGGTCGACGTTGGACATCTCAAGCGCGCAGGAGACGATCGTTCCGGTTCCGTTCGCTCCCGGCGCCCCTATCGTTGGCGCTCCAGAGTTGGTCGTTTCGCGGAACAAGTTGTTGCCGGCTTTTTCTAATCCGTCATTGTTGGCAAATTTCGCGAGCTGAATCGTGCCGATTGTCTGCAAGTTGCCGGATGCGTTCACAATAGTCACTTGGCCGTCCGCTCCGATGCTTAAGCTTTTCGCATCTGTCAGAACTTGAAGGCGGCTATTTCCAACACCGAGCAAATATTGGCCATCGGCATTGACAATATAGCCTTGCGAATCGAGATAAAAATTCCCGGCTCTCGTATACATGCGATTGTTGCCGGACGCATCGCCGACGACGAAAAACCCGTCGCCGGAAATGGCCAAATCGAGCACGCGGCCGGTCGTTTGCAAACTGCCTTGCGTATGGACGGTGTCGATCGCCGCCAGCTGCGAACCGAGCCCGACCTGCTTTGGATTCGTCCCGCCGCGGCCGGCAGTGCCAGGAGCGCTGGCGCCGGAAATCGTCTGGCTCATCAAATCTTTGAAAATCGTTCGTCCTTTTTTAAACCCGTACGTATTGACATTGGCAATGTTGTTGCCGATGACATCCAACTTCGTTTGAAAGTTGCGCATGGCGCCGATTCCGGAATACATGGAACGAAGCATCGGTTTCCTCTCCCCTTTTTATCCTTTTTGTTCGACTTTCACGACCGCATCCGCGGCAATCGTTGTCCCGTTATCAAGCCCAAGAGTCACTTGGCCGTCTTTTTGCATGACCGATTGAACGACGGCGCTCATCGTCGTCTCGCCGTCTTGCCAGTGCACCGTTTTGCCGATCCATTCGCTGTAGCGCAAAAGCGCATCGCGGCTTGACGCTTGCATCCATTGCTGCATCAAATTGGCGATGTTCATCATTTGCTCAAGCGAAGAGAAGCTCGCCATTTGCGCGATAAAGTCTTTATCTTCCATCGGATTGAGCGGGTCTTGGTTTTCGAGCTGAGCGAGCAAAATTTTGAGAAAATCGTCTTTTCCTAAAATTTGATTGCCCGTTTTCCGTTCCGGCTGAACCGCGTTTGTCAGCCATAAGCTCCCGTCAATCGCATTCGTTGTCATCCTCGTTCTTTTCCCCCTTATGCGTCAGCTTCGATCCCGTCTAGCGCAAACGGGAAGGAAGATGATGGCTCCCGCTTTTGTTTTTGCCGCGATTCGCCCTGCTGCTGTCCTCCTTGGCGGTTCCCGGAATACGGCGGCATAGCGGAGCGGTCATAATCCGACCAAACGGTCCATTTTTCGACCGTGATGGAACTCGCATCAAGCTGCTGAGCAAGCTGCGGCAAATGAGCGTAGAGCAACTCTTTCACCGCGTCGTTCGCCACGAGCAGCTTGGCGGCGAGCTTTCCACCTTCCTCTGTCATTTTCACCGTCACCGTCCCGAGATGTTCCGGATGCAGACGGATGACAAGCTGCATGACACCGTTTGGCAACTTCATCCACCGCGCCGACCTTAGCGCGTGGGCGACTTGATCAGCGACGCTTCCGCCAGCTGACGCCGGCATCTCGCCGATCAGCCCGACAGATGAAGAGGAGGGTGATAAAAGCGCAGGGGGAGTGGTGAATGAAGGAGCGGCCTCGCCGCCATGTCCCTTGTCCCCCCTTTTTGGCAGCGAAATGTCTTTTTCGCCAGCCGGACGGACGGAAGAAGCTCCGTTAGGCAGCGCGACAACCGGCCTGTTGCCTCCCTGCTCACGGAACGGGCGCTGGTCGCCGTCGCTCAGGAGCGGTGGAAACATCCCTGTTTTTCCGCTGGAAGACGAAAAAGATTCAGCATCGATATGACCACTTTTCCGTCCGTCGGTTATGAACGCACGTTCCAATCCCGCTTCATCGGCCGCCGGCTGAGCGGCAATCTTTTCTTCACCATTCATCGCACCGACAAACGGAAATGTCCCATGATCATTCGTTTTCCCTTCCGCCTGCTGATCCGCCGCTAAAAGCGGCGCGCCTGCAGCTGCCGAAATTGGAGCGACAGCCCAAGCAGCCACGAGGGAAGGGGCAAGCCACAATGATTCGATTTGCGCCGGCTTCTTTTCCGCTGAAGATGGTTGTCCGGCTGCGCCCGTTTCCATTCCGCCATTTTGCCAATCTGGCTCTTTGTTTTTGCTCGACTCCTCTTGAAGCAAGCTAGTCTCTGCCCCAGCGGGCAATAACTCTTGTTGCTTATCAGCAAGCAACGCCGCAAACACGTTTGCGTTTTCCGCCTCTTTTTTCACCGCCATAGCGCCTGCCGATAGCGGCGCGTTTGCTGTGATCGTTACTTTCATTCGGCCGCCTCCTTCCCCATCGCCCTTTTACTTAACGATGCCAACAGTTTCGCCGCCTGCCCAGCCGGCATTTGTTCCAAAATGGCTGCCGCTTTGTCGCCGTCAATCTGGCTCAGTACACGGAGCGCTTCGCTCTCAGGCAGTTCCGCTAAAATCGCCGCCGCCTGTTTTTCCGACATGGCGTCATACATGCCGGCGACATCTTCTTCCGTCAAGGCCGGCTCGTCAACAGGCTCAGCCTGAGCGTCCGTTTTCCCGCTTGGCGCAGACAGCTGGGCGATTTCCTTTTCCTTTGCCGCCAATTCGTTTTTCAACTGCTTGATTTGCTTTTGTTGGTCGGCGATCGTTCGTTTTTGCTGGTTGATCGTCTGCTGCTGAGCTTCAATCGTTTTTTGCAAAGCTTTCTCCCTTTTGCTCCAGTTGATCCACTCGGAGACAAACGGCGCCTTTATGGTCCACTGCTTTGCCGCCTTGGCCACATCAACGCCGGCAATGTTTAAAATCAACAACAGAAAGGAGGCGGCAAACGCACTCGGAATGACAATGACAAACAACAGCCATTGCCACCAACTCGCCTGCATTTCCTGTTCAACTTTGCTCTCCGCCATCTATACCTCTCCTTGCCTTGCAAAACGTTGAACCGCCATTTCATCGAGCAGGCGGCGTTCCGCTTCCCTCTCAAGCTGCTCGGCCCACCGCTTCATGCGCTCGCGCATTTTTTCGTATTTTTTCACTTCGATATTCAATTCCATCAAACGCTGCTGCCGGCGCTGCATCTGCTCGCGCGCCTGCATGACGACGAGCTGATAATGGTCGATCATCCGCTCTAAATTCGCCATATATTGCAGCCTAAGGCGAATGTCTCCAACGGACAGGCCGGCTTGAAGCTGTTCATCCCGAGCCGCCGCGCATTCTTCTTTTTCCTTGAGCAGGCGGTAAAGCGTTTCGGCTGCCTGCTCAAACCGGCGGACCGCCTCCTCGTATTCGCCAAGCGCCTTTTCTTTTTCTTTTTCTTTCATCGCCAGCACTTTTTGCAGCCGAAACGTCGGCGTCACATTTGTTCACCCTTTCATCGTCTGAACATGGCGCGCGATTTCTCACCGAACCGACAGCAAGCGCAACAACCTATCAATGCTTTCGGCGCGCGTCGTTTTTTCATCGATGTTTTGGCGGCAAAACGCCATCATTTGCGGATAAAATTCGATCGCCTCATCAATTTCTTGGGACGACCCCCGTTTGTACGCCCCGATTTGAATCAAATCCTCCGAATCGATATAAGTGGACAGAAGGCGGCGGAACCGGTTTGCCGCTTCGCGGTGCTCTGCGCTGATCATGTGGGGCATGACGCGGCTGACGCTTTTGAGCACGTTGATCGCCGGGTAATGCCCTTTGTTCGCCAGCTGGCGTTCCAACACAAAATGGCCATCCAAAATGCCGCGCACCGCATCAGCGATCGGCTCATTCATGTCATCGCCGTCAACAAGCACCGTATAAAACGCGGTGATCGTGCCGGAAGCGTTCGTTCCAGCCCGTTCAAGCAGCTTTGGCAGGAGGGCGAAGACCGATGGCGTATAGCCTTTCGTCGTCGGCGGCTCACCGACGGCAAGGCCAATCTCCCGCTGCGCCATCGCGACGCGGGTGACCGAGTCCATCATGAGCATGACATCCGCCCCTTGGTCGCGAAAATATTCGGCGATCGCCGTTGCCGTATAGGCGCCTTTGACGCGCATCAGCGCCGGCTGGTCGGACGTGGCGACGACGACGACCGAGCGGGCCAAGCCGTCTGGGCCAAGGTCGCGCTCTAAAAACTCGCGCACTTCGCGGCCACGCTCGCCGATTAAGGCGATGACGTTCACATCAGCCGACGTATGGCGGGCAATCATTCCCATGAGCGTGCTTTTGCCGACGCCCGAGCCAGCAAAAATGCCGACGCGCTGCCCCTTGCCGACGGCAAGCAGGCTGTCGATGACGCGGATGCCGACTTCAAGCGGTTCGACAATCGGCGGCCGAACGAGCGGATTGGGCGGATCGCGTTCGACCGAAACCGGCTTCAGCCCGGGCGGCAACGGGCTCCCGTCAAGCGGTTGGCCGAGCGGATCCAGAACCATGCCAATGAGCGCATCGCCGACGTGCACTTCAAGCGGTCGGCCGGTCGCTTCGACAAAACAGCCGGGAGCGATATGGGTCGTGGCGGAAAACGGCATAAGCAAGACGTGCTGTTCATGAAAGCCGACGACTTCGGCGGGAATTTTCCGGCATCCGCTCTGTTCATGGATGTAACAAAGATCCCCAATCGAGCTTTTCGGTCCTTTCGATTCCATCATCAAGCCGATGACGCGCGACACTTTGCCAAACCGTTTATACAAGTCGACAGCGTTGATTTCATCAAGAAGCGCCTGCCAGTTCAGAAAACGCCCCCTCCTTCAATCGCCGGTAGAGCGCCTCGCGCAGCCGCTCAAGCTGTACATCGACGCCCGCCTCGATGCGTCCAAACGGCGTCTCCACGACACATCCATATTCAGGAAGCGCATCGTCCGGGTAGATGAATAGATCAACGCGATGCGGAAACAGAGATTTCAGCAGCTCTTTTTGTTCTGCCACGATTTCGTAGCCGTGCGGATGCACATAAACGGCCACTTCCGTTTGCTGGCGCACTTCCTGCAACGCTTGGTGCACGAGCGGCAAAAAAGCGTTTCGATCGCCCTCAAGCGCGGCGCCGAGAATGCGTTCGGCCGCTTTTAACGCCACCTCCAGCATCGCCTCAGCCGTCGATTCGATGCGAGCGTAAAATTCGGTGTTCGCTCGCTCCGCCAAGCGGCGGGCTTGCTCAATCAACGCGCGGTGCTCGCTCAAAGCCTCCTCGCGCCCAGCCGCATAGCCGTCTTCATACCCGCGGGCGCGCGCTTCCTCGATGAGGCGCTCTTTCTCACGCTGCCATTCCTCTTTGTCGCGGGCCAACTGCTCGCGCACCGATTCGTAATATTGCTCTGCCTGGCGGCGAAGCTCGGCTGCTTCTTCCTTGGCGGCGGCGACCGCTTCCATCTCCCGTTGCCGATCGTCGCCGGACGATGGAAGATCGGAAACATGGCGCTGCACGACGATCGTCTTTTTCCCAGAGCGCACCGCCAATTTTGGCGCTTTAATGACGTTAGACAATAATATCATCTCCTCCCCCGCGCGCGATGACGATTTCTCCAGCCTCTTCGAGACGTCGGATCACGGCGACGATGCGCGATTGCGCCTCCTCGACATCACGCAGCCGGACTGGCCCCATATATTCCATTTCTTCTTTGAACGTCTCCGCCATTCTTGTCGACATGTTGCGGAAGACGATGTCTTTCACTTCATCGCTCGCCACCTTAAGCGCCAGCATCAAGTCATTGTTATCCACTTCGCGGATGACGCGCTGAATGGCGCGGTGATCGAGCGTCACGATATCTTCAAAGACAAACATCCGTTTTTTGATTTCCTCGGCCAGTTCCGGATCTTGGATTTCCAAGGCATCCAAAATCGTCCGCTCCGTGCTCCGATCGACTTGGTTCAGCACTTCCACGACCGCCTCAATGCCGCCGGCTTGCGTGTAATCTTGCACGACGGTCGCAGACAGCCGCCGCTCCAAAATTTGCTCGACTTCGTTGATAATCTCCGGCGATGTGCTGTCCATCAGCGCGATGCGCCGGGCGACATCCGCCTGCATTTCCTGCGGCAGCGCCGATAAAATTTGCCCTGCCTGCGCCGGCTCCAAATACGAAAGAATCAGAGCGATCGTTTGTGGATGTTCATTTTGGATGAAGTTTAACAGCTGCATCGGGTCGGCTTTGCGGGCGAAATCAAACGGCCGCACCATCAGCGCTGATGTCAGGCGGTTGATGATCTGCATTGCCTTATCCGGGCCGAGCGCTTTTTCAAGCACTTCTTTCGCATAGGCGATGCCGCCTTGGGCGATGTAATCTTGCGCCAGGGCGAGCTGTCGAAACTCTTCAAGCACTTCCTCTTTTTGTTCCGTCGTCACTTGACGGACGTTGGAAATTTCCAGCGTCAGCTTCTCGATCTCTTCCTCGGATAAATGTTTATAGACAGAGGCCGACACATCCGGGCCGAGGGAGATAAGCAGGATGGCTGCTTTTTGCCTGCCCGACAGCCCGCCTTTTCGTTCGCGCTTTGCCATACGCCGTTCCCCCTACTCTTCCGATAGCCACGTTTTTAATAGTTTGGCAAACTCATCCGGCTTTTCTTTCGCCAGACGCTCAAGCTGTCGACGGCGCAACGCTGCCTCCGTCTCCGGCGGCTCCGGCAAATCCGGCTCCGTCGAAAGCGGCGGAGCAAACAAGCGTTCTTCTTCCTCTTCCTCGTCTTCACGGCGGCGGCGCAGCCAGAGGAACAACAGCAAGGCGACGAGCAACAGCGCTCCTGCGCCGGCCGCATACCACCACCACACCGGCCGGTCCGGCGTCGATTGGGTGAATGTCGGCTTGCCGTTGAATTTTTGCACCGAAACGACGATGCGGTTGTTGATGTCTTGATCCGTGAGCGTTTGCGCCTCGCTTTTGTCAATTGACGTCCGAACGATTGTGCCTAGCAGTTTTTGAATATCATTGACCGTCTCGGGCGGCAGCGAGTTCGGATCATTAGGGTCAGGCGGCTCGACCATCACTTGGATGCCTAGGTCGCGGATTTTATATGGGCTTTCGACGATTTGCTTTTTGATTTTGTTTACCTCGTTGTTGATCGTCTCTTCGGTTCGTTCATAGTTGCCGTTTGTTGCGCCGTTTGCGTTTTGGTAGCCCGGCACTTCGTTCGCGCCTGTTCCAGCGGCGCCTCCGGGCGGCGCACCGCTCCCGGAGTACGTCTCTTTAATGCGCTGAACGCTGACGGCAATACCTTGCTTCGTTTTCTCGTCCACTGGAGAAACCAAATTTTCTTCTCGTTTCTCCTGCGTAAAGTCGACATCCGCCGTCACGGAGACGACGACTTTATCCTGCCCCATCATCGTGCCGAGCAGTTGCTGCACTTGGCGTTGAATGTCGCGCTCGATCTGCTTTTTGATTTGCTGCTGTGAGGCGAATGTCGCCCCTGTCGAATTTTCCCCATCATTTTTTAGGTCATAATACTCAAAAAACTGATTCATAATGACGATATTATCTGTAGAGAGATTCGGAACACTTTTGGCGACGAGATGATAGAGCGCTTTGATTTGCTCGTCGCTGAATTGATAGCCCGGCTTCGTCTTCAGCACGATCGAAGCCGAGGCTTCCCCTTTCTCATCGGAAACGAATACGCTCGGCTGCGGAAGGTTGATCATGACTTTGGCGTCCTCGACGCCGTCGATCGTCTTGATCAAGTTGGCGAGCTCCGTTTGCATCGCCTTCAGCTTCACCATATTGAACTCGTTATCCGTCATGCCGAAGCTCGCGTTTTGGCCGAAAAATGAATAGTCAATGACTCCACTGTTCGGGATGCCTTCAGCAGCGAGCTCGACTTTCAGCGCGTCCACTTGCTCTTTCGGCACTTTAATCGTCGTCCCGCCGTCCGCCACTTCGGCCGGAACGCCGCGCTGGTCAAGCGTTGCTTTAATTTGCCCCGCTTCTTGCGGCGACAAATTGCTGTAGAGGGGCACCATTTCCGTCCTTGTGGCGAAAAAGACGCCGACGCCAACGGCCAAAAGCACGGCCGCTGCCGCAGTGAGCACGAGCCATTTCTGCTTTTTTGTCCGTTCCTGCCAAAACGCGCGAGCGCGGCTCCACCACTCTTTCCATTTCCTTCTCATACAATTCCCCCGATGATCCAATACCTGCCGCCATAGCGCAACAATGGCGGCGGCTTCCGTATGTATTGCGATTCATTGCTGCTACAATGGCATGCGCATCATTTCCTGATACGCTTCGATCGCTTTGTTGCGGATCTCCAGCGTCAGCTGCAACGTGATGCTCGCTTTTTGCGTGGCGATCATCACATCATGCAACTGAACGTTCTCCCCGCGAACGAGCTTTTCCGTCAGCGCATCGGCTTGAATTTGCGCTTCGTTCACGCGGTTGAGCGCCTCTTTGAAAAATGCGGCGAATTGCTTTTGCGCCTCAGCCGGCTTCGCTGGGGGCGAAACGGCGGAAGACATCGTCAGCCCAATGCGGCTTGCTCCATCAATCATCGTTTATCCCCCTCGCATGCTATTTCCCGATCTCGAGCGCCTTCATGAGCATTCCTTTCGAAGCATTCAACACCGTAACGTTCGCCTCATACGAACGCGTCGCCCCGATCAAGTCCACCATTTCTTTCAGCGGGTCGACGTTTGGCAGACGCACATAGCCGTCGGCGCCCGCATCCGGGTGATTCGGGTCGTAGACGAGTTTAAACGGCGCCGGATCATCGACAATTTCGCGCACCCGCACTCCGCCGTCCACCGCGTCGGCACGGCCGAGCGCAGCCTGCAAATAGCCCGAAAACGACCCGCTCTGCGGTTCGATGATGACCATTTTGCGACGGTACGGCTCCCATTCGCCGTTGACAAGGCGGGCGCGCGTCGTATCGACGTTAGCGATGTTGGAGGCAATCACGTCCATGCGCAACCGTTGGGCGGTCAACGCCGAAGCCGAAATGTTTAGACTTTGAAACAAAGACACCCGTTATTTCCCTCCTTTAATCACGGTTTTCAACGTGGTAAATTTGCCGTTGAGCCGCTCGATTAAGGCATTGTAATAAATTTGGTTTTCTGCTAGTTTTGACATTTCTTGATCAATATCGACACTGTTTCCATTATGATTGTAACTCACCGTTGTGTCCGTCGTCACGATGATTTTTCCATTTTGTTCGTTTGGAAACGAAAAATGCTTCGGATTCGTCCGTTTGGCCTCAAGCCGAAACGCCCGTTCCAATTCAGCCTGAAAGCGCACATCTTTCGCCTTATAGCCCGGCGTATCGGCGTTGGCGATGTTGTCGGCGATCGCCTGTTGGCGAAGCGCAGCGTAGCGAAGCCCTTGTTCAAGCCAACCGATCGTCGCTGAAAAGAGCGCCAATGGAATCCCCTCTTTTCTCCTATTTTTCGACAATTTCTGCTAGTTTTCATTTTACGGGAAAGAAAACCTAATGTATAGACGGAACTTGGTACTATTTTTCGACGATGCCATGACAGAAAAACGATGCCAAAGATGTTTGCCAACAACAAAAAACCCGCCGGGCCAAAATACCCAGCGGGCTTAGGCGGCTACGCCGTTCAGCTCGATTTCAATTTTTCCAGTTCGCTTAAAAACTTGTCGTTCAATACTTTAATGTACGTTCCTTTCATGCCGAGCGAGCGCGATTCGATCACGCCGGCGCTTTCTAGTTTGCGCAGAGCATTGACAATGACCGAGCGGGTGATGCCGACGCGGTCGGCGATTTTGCTCGCGACAAGCAGCCCTTCCGTTCCGTCAAGCTCCTCAAAAATATGTTCGATCGCCTCAAGCTCGCTGTAAGAAAGGGAGCTGATCGCCATTTGCACGACCGCCTTGCTGCGCGCTTCCTCTTCAATTTCTTCCGCCTTTTCACGCAGAATTTCCATGCCGACGACCGTCGCACCGTATTCAGCCAAAATGAGATCGTCATTGTCAAACTCGCGGTCAAGGCGCGATAAAATGAGCGTGCCGAGCCGCTCGCCTCCGCCGTTGATCGGAACAATCGTCGTCAAGCCGGTTTTGAACAAGTCACGATTTTCCACTGGAAACGCCGTATATTCGCTATTAATATCAATATTAGGAGACGTTTCCGTAATGTTGAACAAGTTTTTCGTGTATTCTTCCGGAAACTGGCGCTCCTCCAGCATCCGCTTCATCCGTTCGTTTTCAATCGATTGTTTAATGGCGAATCCAAGCAGTTTGCCGCGGCGGCTGACGACAAACACATTGGCTTCAATCACTTCGCAAAGCGTTTCTGCCATTTCTTTAAAATTGACCGGCCGCCCGGCCGCCTTTTGCAACATGGCGTTGATTTTCCGCGTTTTCTCTAGCAAGTTCATGGATTTCATCTCCTCCTCATAAAATAAACTCGCTTAAATCTTTGTTTTTGACGATGCTGCCGAGTTTTTGCTCGACATATTGCGGTGTGATGACGACCTTGTCGATTCCGATGTCCGGCGCCTCAAACAGCAAGTCTTCCAGCAGTTTTTCCAAAATCGTGTGCAACCGGCGCGCACCGATGTTGTCGGTCGTCTGGTTTACTTCAAACGCCACCTCGGCAATCTTACGAATAGCATCGTCAGAAAATTCAAGACTTATACCTTCTGTTGCCAAAAGAGCTTGATATTGTTTAATGAGCGCGTTATTCGGCTCGACTAATATTCTTACGAAATCGTCGACCGAAAGTTTCGCAAGCTCGACGCGGATCGGGAAACGGCCTTGCAGCTCAGGGATCAAATCCGACGGCTTCGCCATATGGAACGCGCCGGCGGCGATGAATAAAATATGGTCTGTTTTCACCGGTCCGTACTTCGTCATGACGGTCGACCCTTCGACAATTGGCAAAATGTCGCGCTGCACCCCTTCGCGCGAGACGTCGGCCGAGCCGGACACCGCTCCGCTGCGGGCGATTTTGTCGATTTCATCGATAAAAATGATGCCGGACTGCTCAGCCAGGCGGACGGCCTCTTGCGTCACTTCATCCATGTCGATCAGCTTTTGCGCTTCCTCGTTGATGAGCACTTTGCGCGCTTCACTCACTTTGAGACGCCGCTTTTTGCGCCGCTTCGGCATGAGGCTGCTCAAGGCGTCCTGCATGTTCATCCCCATCTGCTCAATGCCTGCCCCTTGCAAAAAGTCAAACCATAACGGCGTCTGTTCCTCGATTTCAATCGTCACCATCTCGTTTTCCAACTGCCCGTTTGCCAGCTGCCAAGCAACTTGGCGCCGCTTTTGTTCCACCTGTTCATCCTCATGGCTGTAGCTGTTGTCCGCTTGGGCTCCTTGGCCGCCAAACAGCAGCTCAAGCGGATTTTTGATTGTCTGCTTTGGCTTGCCCGGAACGAGCAGTTCAACAAGCCGCTTGTTCGCCTGCTGTTCAGCCCTGTCTTTCACTTCGTTCATTTTTCGTTCTTTCACGATCCGAACTGACGTTTCCACCAAATCGCGCACCATCGATTCGACGTCGCGCCCGACATAACCGACTTCGGTGAATTTCGTCGCTTCGACTTTGATGAACGGGGCGCCGACGAGTTTGGCGAGCCGGCGGGCGATCTCCGTCTTCCCGACCCCGGTCGGGCCGATCATTAAAATGTTTTTCGGCATCACTTCATCGCGCAATTTTTCATCGAGCAAACTGCGGCGGTACCGGTTGCGAAGCGCGATCGCCACCGCCTTTTTTGCCTCTTTTTGCCCGACGATGAACTGATCGAGCTTTTCGACAATCTGCCGTGGAGTCAACGTTTCCGCCATCATCGGCCTCCTCCTTTTTACAGCTCTTCAACAATAATATGGCCGTTCGTATAAACGCAAATGTCAGCGGCGATCTCGAGCGCCGCCTTGGCAATCTCTTTCGCGGTCATCGAGCCGCCGGCGTACTTCTTCAACGCACGCCCAGCAGCCAACGCATACTGACCGCCCGAGCCGATGGCAAGCATGCCATCATCCGGCTCAATCACTTCGCCCGTGCCGGAGACAAGCAACAAATGCTGTTTGTCCATAACAATGAGCATCGCCTCGAGGCGGCGCAACACTTTATCGCTCCGCCACTCTTTCGCCAGCTCAACCGCCGCGCGCGGCAAGTTGCCATTCCATTGTTCGAGCTTGCCTTCAAACATTTCAAACAGCGTAAACGCGTCAGCGACGGAGCCGGCAAAACCGGCGAGCACGTTTCCTTGGAACAGCCGCCGCACTTTTTTCGCTGTATGCTTCATGACGACCGCATTGCCGAACGTCACTTGGCCGTCTCCAGCCATGGCGGATGCGCCGTTATGGCGGATGGCAAAAATTGTCGTCGCATGAAAGGCTCCCATCATTTCCCCTCCTTGCCTGCGGGTTACGCCCGCGGATGCGCCTGCAAATAAATATGCCGCAGCCGGTCTTTCGTTACATGTGTATACACTTGCGTCGATGACAAATGCGCATGACCGAGCAGTTCCTGCACCGAACGGAGATCGGCCCCTTCGTTGAGCAAATGAGTCGCAAACGTATGCCGAAGCACGTGCGGGCTGATGTTTTGCGTCAGCGCAGCGGCTTCGACAATCCGATCCAAAATATGGCGCACTCCCCGAGGCGTGAGCGGATTGCCTCGGGCGTTGACAAATAAATAGCGGTGGTCCGCCGGCAGCTTTCTTGTCAGTTCGCGTCGGCCCCTATGGATATACCGTTCAAGCGCTTCGCGGGCCGGACGGCCGAACGGAACGTAGCGCTGCTTGTTTCCTTTGCCGTGAATGAGCACGGTTTCCGCAACAAAATCGACATCAGACAGCTGTATGTGACAACATTCACTAACCCGAGCGCCAGTCGCGTACAACAACTCAAGCAGCGCCGCATTGCGCTGGCCTAGGGCCGTATTTTCATCATTGACAAGAAACAATGCTTCTAATTCTTTTGGGTATAAAAAATTAGGAATTTTTTGCTCTTTTTTCGGCAGTGTCGCGAGCGCAAACGGATTTTCGGCCGCCCGCCCTTCGCGCAACAAAAACTTGTAAAAGCTGCGCAGACTCGAAATTTTGCGGGCGACCGAACGGCTGGCCAACTGTTGCTCGTATAGTTTCGTCAAATATAAACGAACGTCGCTGTAGGACACTTCATTGAGCGCGCCGATTCCTTCCTCATCCATAAACCGGAAAAACTGCTCAATGTCACGCCGGTAACACACAATAGTATATTGTGAATAATTTTTCTCGATTTGTAAATATTCCATGAATAATTGTAACGCAAGTTTCGAATTCTCCATCGCCTCACCCCGCAACGGCTACTACATCGTACCATATTCATCCGCATGAACGCAACTGTTTTTTTATAAAATTCTGAATTGTATCCGATGCCTTTTCAAGCTTCTAGCCGCTCTTCATAGTCGCACGCCGTGCATTGCACTTGCACACCTTTTTTCAGCTCTTTCTCCACAAGCAGCCCCGCGCATTTCGGACACGGGCGGGCGAGCGGTTTATCCCACGAGACGAAGTCGCAATCCGGGAAACGGTCGCAGCCGTAAAACACCCGCTTTCTTTTCGTGCTGCGCTCGACGATGTTGCCCTCGCGGCATTTCGGGCACTTGACGCCGATTTCTTTGACAATCGGCTTCGTATGGCGGCATTCCGGAAAATTCGAGCAGGCGATAAACTTGCCGAAACGGCCCATTTTGTACACCATCGGACTGCCGCACACCTCGCAGTCAATGCCGGCCGGCTCATCCTTAATCTCAACTGCGCGCATTTCTTTTTCCGCCACTTTCAACCGTTTTTCAAATTCGCGGTAAAACTCGTCGACGACTTTGATCCATTCCACTTTCCCTTCTTCAATTTCGTCCAATTCTTTTTCCATTTTCGCCGTAAACTCGACATCGATAATTTCCGGGAAAAATTCGAGCATCAGCTCGACAACGATTTCGCCGAGCTCGGTCGGGACAAACCGCTTGTTCTCAAGGACGACATAGTTGCGTTTTTGGATCGTATCAAGCGTCGGAGCATACGTCGACGGGCGGCCGATGCCGAGTTCCTCCAACGTTTTGACGAGGCGGGCTTCCGTGTAGCGCGGCGGCGGCTGCGTAAAGTGCTGCTTCGATTCGATCGTTTCGCTCTCAACTGTTTCCTCTTCTTCCAAATCCGGGAGGATACGGTCCTGCTCTTCCGCTTGATCGTCCGTTCCTTCAATATACACTTTCATAAACCCTGGAAATTTCACCTTCGAGCCGCTGGCGCGGAACACGACACCGTTGTTTTCCAACTCGACGCTCATGGTGTCAAGCACGGCGGCCGCCATTTGACTGGCGATGAACCGTTCCCAAATGAGTTTATACAACCGAAACTGGTCGCGCGTCAAATACGGTTTCACTTTGTCCGGATCGCGAAATGCCGATGTCGGGCGGATCGCTTCATGGGCGTCTTGGGCGTTCGTGCTTTTCTTCTCTTTCCGCTTTTCCTGGTTGACATACATAGCGCCGAACGTCGCCTCGATATATGCCGCCGCCTCTTGCTGCGCCGTCTCGGCGACGCGCGTTGAATCGGTGCGCATATACGTGATCAAACCGACCGTCCCTTCGCTGCCAAGATCGATTCCTTCGTACAGCTGCTGGGCGATCATCATCGTCTTTTTCGTCCGGAAATTCAGTTTGCGCGCCGCTTCCTGCTGAAGCGACGACGTCGTAAACGGCGGCACGGGGCTGCGCTTGCGCTCTCGTTTTGTCACCGTTTTCACCGCAAATGCCGTTCCGTTTAAGCGGTCCAGCACGGCTTTCACATCCGCCTCCGTCTTTAAATCGCGCTTTTGTCCGTCAATACTGTAAAACGAGGCGGCAAACGTCTCTCCTTCTTTTTGAAACGTCGCTTGAATCGTCCAATATTCTTCCGGCTGAAATTCGCGAATTTCTCGTTCCCGATCGATGATGAGGCGCAGCGCCACCGATTGGACGCGGCCGGCGCTTAATCCTTTTTTCACCTTTTTCCATAAGAGCGGGCTGATGTTATAGCCGACGAGGCGGTCGAGCACGCGCCGCGCCTGCTGGGCGTCAACAAGATTCATATTGATCGCGCGCGGCTTTTGAAACGATTGCTGAATCGCATCCTTCGTGATCTCATGAAAGACAACGCGGCAATCAGAGTGAATGTCCAGATCGAGCATGTGGGCCAAATGCCAGGCAATCGCCTCTCCTTCGCGATCGGGGTCGGCGGCAAGAAACACTTTTTTCGCTTTTTTCGCCGCCGTTTTCAACTCTTTGATCACCTGGCCTTTGCCGCGGATCGTAATGTATTTCGGCTCGTAGCCGTGGTCTATATCAACGCCCATTTGGCTTTTTGGCAAATCGCGGACGTGGCCCATCGACGCTTTGACTGTATATTTTTTTCCCAAGTATCGTTCGATCGTCTTCGCTTTCGTTGGCGATTCGACGATAACTAAGTAGTCTGACATCCATCTTCCACCCCTAGGAGGTAAATTGAAATCTTCATTATTATTAATGATTATTGCCGCATTTGTCAAACATGTGCATTACACGTACGGGAATTCATCCAAAATGTCCGCCGCTTCTTGCACTAGTTTTGCCCCGTGCTGAATGAGCGTATTCGGCCCAGCGGATTCCGCCAAACCGATCGGGCCGGGGACGGCGAACACTTCCCGCCCTTGCTCAAGCGCATACGCGGCGGTAATGAGCGAACCGCTTTTTCGCTTCGCCTGCACGACAAGCGTGCCGAGCGACAGCCCGCTGATGATGCGATTGCGCGCGGGAAACTGCCATGCCTGTGGGCGCGTTGCCGGCGGATGCTCAGCGATGACCAACTGTTCGTTCATCAGCAGGGCGGCGAACGGTCGATGTTCTTTCGGATAAATGTGGTCAAGTCCCCCAGCGATGACGGCGATCGTCGACCCGCCATGCTGGACGGCGAGTTGGTGGGCGCACACGTCAATCCCAAACGCGAGCCCGCTGACGATCGTAAAGCCGGCGGCAACAAGCGGCGGCACCAATTTGTTCAACGCTTCGATTCCTTCTTTCGTCGGCCGCCTCGTGCCGACGATGCTGATCAGTTTCCGCTCCTGAAGCAAAGCGGGGGCCCCCTTTGCATACAGCACCCACGGCGGGGCATAAATATGCCGAAGCAACGGCGGATAGTCATGATCAAACACGGTGACCACATGAATGCACCGGTCCATATATGTTTTTATCACACGTTGCACATCGATGGAATGCAAATCATGGAAAAAAGCGGTCCATTGAGCGTCGGAAAGCGGAACGAGCGGGCGGAGATCATGAGGAGGCAGAGAAAATGGAGCGGTGAGCGTCGGATCAACCTTCAGCAAGGAATGAATCGTCTTCCATCCTGCCCCGCGGCAATGATGGAGATGGATAAGTCGGTCGCGGACCGTATCGTACATACTGATCCCCTTTCTT
The DNA here is from genome assembly GCF_030414215.1 of Geobacillus zalihae. Classification (NCBI taxonomy): domain Bacteria; kingdom Bacillati; phylum Bacillota; class Bacilli; order Caryophanales; family Anoxybacillaceae; genus Geobacillus; species Geobacillus zalihae. The sequence continues at coordinate 1,111,770 of NZ_CP129217.1, read as the reverse complement.
TTTTCACTTTCAGCATGGATCGATCGGTGCAACGAAAACGTTTAACATATCCTTGACGGAAAAGTCGCCTGTCTATTTTTTCGACTGTCGGAGGCAAGCCGCAGGCTTCCCCGTCACGCCTTGGCGTGACGGAAGACCGAACAGCCACCCGCTTCACAGACCCATACATGGGTCTTTAAGCGGCGTTGTTCGGTCGCCCGACAGCCGATCCAATTGCTCTGTAAAAGCGGCAAATGGGAAAGCTTCAAATTGCATCTATAGACATGATATGCAACACCCCGCACGGCAACGTGCGGGGCCAAACCATTAGTGCGTTTTGCATTTCTCGTACAAGCCGCGTTCTTTCAGCACAGAAATGAGCGTTTCGCCGATCACGGCCGGCGTTTCCGCCACTTTAATGCCGCATTCGGTCATTTTTTTGATTTTCTCTGCGGCCGTGCCTTTGCCGCCGGAAATGATCGCGCCCGCATGGCCCATCCGTTTGCCCGGAGGCGCCGTTTGCCCGCCGATAAAGCCGACGACCGGCTTCGTCATGTTCGCTTTCACCCATTCGGCCGCTTCTTCTTCCGCCGTGCCGCCGATTTCGCCGATCATAATGACCGCGTACGTCTCCTCGTCTTCGTTAAACGCCTTCAGTACATCGATGAAGTTCGTGCCGTTGACCGGGTCGCCGCCAATGCCGACCGCCGTCGATTGGCCGATGCCGGCTTGCGTCAATTGGTGAACCGCTTCATACGTCAGCGTGCCGGAGCGCGAGACGATGCCGACGTGCCCTTTTTTATGGATGTAGCCCGGCATAATGCCGATTTTGCACTCTTCCGGCGTAATGACGCCCGGGCAGTTCGGACCGATGAGGCGCGTCTTTTTGCCCTCCATGTACCGTTTCACTTTCACCATATCAAGCACCGGAATGCCTTCGGTGATGCAAACAACAAGGTCGAGTCCCGCGTCGACCGCTTCCATGATGGCATCCGCAGCGAAGGCCGGCGGAACGTAAATGACCGAGGCGTTCGCGCCTGTTTTTTCGACCGCTTCGGAAACGGTGTCAAACACCGGCACGCCTTCGACTTCCGTGCCGCCTTTGCCCGGCGTGACGCCGCCGACGATGTTCGTCCCGTACTCGATCATCTGCTTTGTATGGAACAGCCCTTGCGAACCGGTAATCCCTTGTACGATCACTTTCGTATCTTTATTGACAAAAACGCTCACGTGTCTCCCTCGCTTTCTTAACGTACTAGCTCGACGATTTTTTGTGCTCCGTCCGCCATCGATTCGGCCGCAATAATGTTTAAGCCCGACTCTTGCAAAATCTTTTTCCCAAGCTCAACGTTCGTTCCTTCAAGTCGGACGACAAGCGGAAGCGTCAAACCGACTTGCTTCGTCGCCGCGACGATGCCGCTCGCGATGACATCGCATTTCATAATGCCGCCGAAAATGTTGACGAAAATGCCTTTGACGTTCGGGTCGGACAAAATGATTTTGAACGCTTCCCTTACTTTTTCCTCGCTGGCGCCGCCGCCGACATCGAGGAAGTTGGCCGGCTCGCCTCCGTAATATTTGATGATGTCCATTGTCGCCATCGCCAAGCCGGCGCCGTTGACCATGCAGCCGATGTTGCCGTCAAGAGCGATGTAGTTCAAGTCGTATTTCGACGCTTCGACTTCTTTCGGGTCTTCTTCATCCAAGTCGCGGTATTCAAGGATGTCCGGATGGCGGTATAAGGCGTTTGAATCGAAATTCAGCTTCGCATCAAGCGCCATCACTTTGCCGTCGCCGGTGACGACAAGCGGGTTGATTTCGGCGATCGAGCAGTCTTTATCGACAAACACTTGGTACAAGCCCATCATAAATTTGACCGCTTGGTTGACGAGATGCTTCGGAATGTTGATGTTGAAAGCCAATCGGCGCGCTTGGAACGCTTGGAGCCCGACGGCTGGATCAATGTATTCTTTAAAAATTTTCTCCGGCGTTTTCGCCGCCACTTCTTCGATTTCCGTTCCGCCTTCTTCCGACCCCATTAACACGACGCGCGAGGTGGCGCGGTCGACGACAAGGCCGATGTAGTATTCTTTTTGGATGTCGCACCCTTCTTCAATCAACAGCCGTTTCACTTCTTTTCCTTCCGGGCCGGTTTGATGGGTGACGAGCACTTTGCCGAGCAATTCGCTGGCGTATGTACGGACTTCCTCGAGGCTTTTTGCCACTTTCACCCCGCCCGCTTTGCCGCGCCCGCCGGCATGAATTTGCGCTTTGACGACACACACCGGCGCGCCGAGCTCTTTCGCCGCTTCGACCGCTTCATCCACCGTGAACGCGACGCGGCCGTTCGGCACGCTCACACCATAGCTTCGCAAAATTTCTTTTGCTTGGTATTCATGAATGTTCATGCGCCAACCTCCTATGTATAAAATCAAAAAAGTCTTAGCGCTTTCATTTTATACCTAACATTTCGCGCTTGTCCACCGTTTCGCCGCAAAATTAAGAAAGCGGGGAATAGGAAAATTACCCCTTCCCCGCTCTTTCTCCTTTCGCTTCCTGATCAAGCTGATACAAAAACGCGAACAATTCAGCCACTAAGGCGTACAGCTCCTCCGGGATCATTTCGTTGATCTCCACTTTCCCCAGCAGCTCAACAAGCGTCGGATCTTGGCGAATCGGCACGCCGTGCTGCCGGGCGGCGGCGATGATCGCTTCGGCGACCTTGCCAACCCCTTTCGCCTTGGCGATCGGAGCTGCGTCAAGTGCCGCATCGTAAGACAAGGCGACTGCTTTTTTCCGCTCCTCGTTCATGCTTGGCAATCCACCTCGCTGCAACTGTCGGCAAACAGAAAAACGGAAGGCGGAGGAGGGGCGGAACGCGTTGCCTTTACATCAATGCCTGAAAGCGCATAGCCGTGCGCCTGAAACCGCTCTTTGACAAGCGGAGCCATCCGAGCGGCAGCAACCGCCAACCGCGGATCATCGTGAAAAATGGAGATGTGGACGATCCGTCGTTGCACGCGCATATCAACGATCACCTCTCCCAGCTCTTCAAGCGTCAGGCAACAAACAATGCGGTTGTAATCGGCATCAAGCGGCCCGCCTTGTTTCCTCCTTCCTTGCCAGCACACAGCAAAATCGCTGCTGCGGCCGCCAAGCGGCAATGGAAACGAAATCCATACGTGCTCAATGAGCCCATCGCCGCCAGCAGCGATGGCCATGCCATCGAGCTGGTCGAGAATCGCTTCGGCCGCCCTCTTGGCCCCTTCGCTCCCCGATTCATGAAGAAAGCGAAGAAGCAGCCGTTTCAACGACGGGGCGGAAGGCAAATCCTCGATTTTCCCGACACGGACGAGCGCCGCCTCGTCCTCAAGCCCAAGCCGCACGGCCGCTCGCCTCAGCCAGCAAAACAGCGACAGCGCCGGATCTCTCGTCGCTCGAGCGGCCGCCCACAACTTCGCTTCCGCGGCGGGCAGCGCTCCGCTTTGATAGGCAGCATCGAGAGCGGCCCACCGTTCCAAAAACGCCTCCTCGTCCGTCAAGCCGAGCTGCCGAATGATATCGGCAAACCGGCGGCATTGCACCGCCTCCCGAAGCGCCAAGCGGCGGTCCTCCGGCAACGGGGCGAGCCCAAGGCGGGCAAGAAGCGCGCGGGCCGTTTCGGCCTCTTCCTCCCCTGACAGCAACAAACGCACGGCCGCCTCGTAAGCGGACAGCGGCGGTGAAAGAAACTTCTCCATCGCCCGGATGAGCTTAAGCGCCGCCGGATGGGCGGAAAGGGCGGCAATGGCCGCTTTCAGTTTCCCCAAACCCTCAGCGAGCGGCACCCCGGTTTTGGCTGCCCATAGCGCGCGAAACACGGCTGAAGAGAACGGCAGCCGGCGGCGAAACAAATGGGCGAGCACGTCTTCGGCCGCGTCCGGCTGGCCGGTCTCTTTCACCGCTTCAGTCAGTGCGGCAATTTCCTCTTTCGTTGCAGCCGCGCCAGCTTTCAGCGCTTGGCGGAGCACCGGCAGCGCCGCATCCGGCAGTTTCCACGCTTTTTGCCACCGGCGCACCGCCTCTTCACCTGACGGAGCAGACGCCGGTTCGGAAAGGGGAATGGCTTTCCAATAAATTGTTCCTTGTCGTTCGTGAATTTCAAACAAATACAAACGTCCGACGGCAAGCGGCGCCTCCAAACGGGCGCGCACAAGCTGTCCGCCAGCGCGGACGAGCGCCGCCCGCTCCCCGGTTTCCATCTCCTCGACCCGCTCCACTCGGCCGACGACGGCCTGCCCCGGCTGAAACCGCCGGCTGGATGTCGCGTCGCGGACAGCGGTCGTTGGCATTGTCCGCTCCATGCGCTCGACCATTTCGTCCCATCCCTTCTTCTAGAGCTGCTCGCTCGCCTTCAGCACCTCCCTCACCGGTGCGAACGAACGACGGTGCTCAGGCGTAACGCCGTAGCGGCGGATCGCCTCGAAATGTTCCGGCGTTCCGTAGCCCATATGGCGCGCGAACCCGTATTGTGGATAGCGGCGATCCAGTTCTTTCATCCACCGGTCGCGCGTCACTTTGGCGATGACCGACGCAGCGGCGATTGAAGCGCTGTTGGCGTCTCCTTTTATGAGGCGCTGTTGCGGCAGTGGGCACGGCACCGCCATCGCATCAACAAGCAAATGTTCAGGCGGCGGGGAAAGGGCGTTCACCGCTTTCGCCATCGCTTGCCTTGTCGCTTCGTAAATATTCCTTTCATCGATCTCCGCCGCGCTGACGATGCCGATGCCGATGGCGACGGCGCACGCTTCAATTTGCGCAAACAATGCCTCGCGCTTTTCCGGCGTCAGCCGCTTCGAGTCGTCAAGCCCCGGCAAATAGGCGTCTTTCGGCAAGATGACCGCGGCGGCGACGACCGGGCCGGCCAGCGGGCCGCGCCCGGCCTCATCAATGCCGGCGATCCGTCTAACGCCAGCGGCGTATAGTTCCCTCTCATAACGCATTAGTTCTTCCCACCGCTGCTCGATGGCGTGCCGGCGCGCTTTCTGCCTTTCAAAACGGGCAAGAAGCGCCTGCACGCTTTTTCGCTCATCCTGCCGCAGCATCTCCCAGCGCGGGTCGTCCGCGCCAAGCTTCGGAAGCAGCGCTTCAATGTCTTTCACCGTATACCGCTTCATGCTCCTCTCCCTCTTCTACTTATTACTATCGGCTCTGTTTGGCCGACCGTAAAGCACCGCCGGCAAAAAACGCCCGCCGGACGCGCTACGTCCGTGAAGCGGGCGTTTCAAAGCTTAAGCGGCCTAATTTTTCCGTGCGGATGTCATACAAAACGATGTCAGCCACTTTATCGTAGTCAACAGCGCCGCCTGACGTCAAGCAGCCGCGCCGCCTTCCGATGGTGTCAAACAAGGCGACGATGTCATCAGGAATGTCATCAAGGCCGTAGCGCTCCGCAAGCCGGTTGGGATAGTGAGTCGACAAAAAGCGGAGCGCATAGACGGCGACATCCTGCAAGTTTAAAATTTCGTCCTTAATGGCGCCGGTCACCGCCAACTTGTAGCCCACGTCCTCATCCTCAAATTTCGGCCATAGGATGCCTGGGGTATCAAGCAGCTCCATTTCTTTGCCCACTTTGATCCATTGCTGCGCTTTTGTCACCCCCGGCTTGTCGCCGGTTTTCGCGATATGGCGGCCGGCGAGCCGGTTGATCAGCGTCGACTTGCCGACGTTCGGGATGCCGACGATGAGCGCCCGAACCGGGCGCGGGTTTTTAATCCCTTTCGCCCGCATTTTCTCGAATTTGTCTTTCACCATCTCTTTCGCTGCCGCCGCGATTTGCCGGACTCCTGTTCCGCTTTGAGCATCGATGGGCAAAGCCAGCCGCCCTTGATCGTGGAAATAGCGGATCCACTGTTCGGTCACCGCCTCATCGGCCATATCAGCCTTATTGAGCAAAATGAGGCGCGGCTTTTGTCCGAGAATCTCGTCGATCATCGGGTTGCGCGAGGACATCGGCACACGGGCGTCAAGCAGCTCAAACGCTACGTCGATCAACTTTAATTTTTCTTGCACTTCCCGCTTGGCCTTCGCCATATGGCCGGGGAACCATTGAATCACTGTCATTGGCATCACCTGCCTCGTTTATTTCACAATCCGGGCGTCAGCCAACGGCCAATACACAAGATTCGCCTTGCCAACGACTTTGGACATCGGAATGAAGCCGATATGGCGGCTGTCTTTGCTGAAACGGCGATTGTCGCCCATGACAAACAAATGCCCCGGCGGCACCGTGCTTCGCCCGGTCAGTTCCTCCAAAGTGAACGATTCCGTCAGTGGACCGCCGTCGGACAACTGCTTTTTATACTCGTCCAAATACGGCTCTTCATACGGCTTGCCATTGATATAGAGCGTATCATTTTTGTATTCAATTCGGTCGCCCGGCAGGCCGATGACTCGCTTAATATAGTCTCTCCCTTCTTCGGCGTGAAAAACAATGATATCGAAACGGTGCGGCATGCCGATTTTATACGCCAGTTTATTGACGATCATCCGCTCATGGTTATGTAATGTCGGCATCATCGAATAACCGTCGACGATGATCGGAGCGAAAATAAAGTAGCGGATGCCCCCGGCGAGCAAGACGGCAACGACGATCGCTTTCATCCATTCACGCCATTCGCTTTTTTTCTGTTCCATTGTCCACCCACCTAAATCAAAGTTTGCAGTCGTGGATCACTACCGTAATCATCATTGGCGGTAGTGAAAAAAGGAGCTTGAAAGCAAGCTCCTTTTCCGCTGTGATCCACCGTTGTCCATTATTGCGCTGCGTTCGTATTTTCCTTGATGCGCGCCGCTTTGCCGCGAAGTTCGCGCAAGTAGTACAATTTCGCGCGGCGGACTTTCCCGCGGCGGATGACTTCCAGCTTGGCGATTTTCGGCGTATGCACCGGGAATGTGCGCTCAACGCCGACGCCATAGGACACTTTGCGGACCGTGAACGTTTCGCTGATGCCCGCTCCGCGCCGTTTAATGACGACACCTTCAAACACTTGGATGCGTTCGCGGTTGCCTTCGACGACTTTCACATGAACGCGCACCGTGTCGCCCGGGCGGAAATCCGGCAAATCCGTCCGCAGTTGTTCTTTCGTAATCTCTTGGATTAAATGATGCATCATGATCCACTCCTTCCACAGATGTTCATGCCAATGATCTCTTCATTGCAGCGGAACATCGTTTTCCATCCTCAAGCCAATCGCTTAAGGTCACACAAAAGACATGATAGCATAAACTGTTGACTCAGGCAATAGCTATTCGCGCTCCTTTTCCCACTCTTTCAGCCATTGCTTTTGCTTGTCTGTAAGCGGATATTCATCGAGCAAGTCCGGACGGCGCAAAAACGTGCGCCGGAGCGATTCCTTCTCGCGCCACTCGGCGATGAGCTGATGGTTGCCAGAAAGCAGAATATCCGGCACTTTCATGCCGCGGAAATCGGCCGGTCTTGTGTATTGCGGATACTCAAGCAGCCCGGAGCTGAACGAGTCATCGACCGGCGACGCCTCATTGCCGAGCACCCCGGGGAGAAGACGGACGACGCTGTCGACAATGACCATGGCGCCGAGTTCCCCGCCTGTTAAAATATAGTCGCCGATCGAAATTTCATCGGTTGCTAAATATTGGCGGATGCGTTCGTCATACCCTTCGTAATGGCCGCAAATGAGCACCAAATGCGTTTCTTTCGCCAGCTCTTCCGCCTTTTTTTGCGTGTAGCGCTCGCCTTGCGGGCAAAGCAAAATGATGCGGGCGCCAGGCGATCCAGCCGTCACGTGTTCCACCGCGTCAAAAATCGGCTGCGGCTTGAGCACCATGCCGGCGCCGCCGCCATACGGATAATCGTCGACCGTTTTATGCTTGTTGTCGGCAAACTCGCGAAAATCAATAAGGCGGATGTCGACGGCCCCTTTTTCTTGCGCCTTCTTTAAAATCGACTCGCTCAACACCCCGGAAAACATGCCGGGAAACAACGTTAAAATATCGATCCGCATCACTCGAGCAGCCCTTCCATCGGCCGGATGATGATCGTTTTCCGCTCCGGATCGACGTGCAAAACGACCTCGTCAATGTACGGAATGAGCGCTTCCGATCCGTCTTCGCGCCGGACGACCCAGACGTCGTTCGCCCCTGGAGTCAAAATTTCCTTTACCGCGCCGATGGTCTCCCCGCCTTCTGTCACGACAGTGCAGCCGATGATCTCATGGAAATAATATTCCCCTTCCGCGAGTTCGCCGAGCTGGCTTTCCGGCACCTTCAGCATCGCTCCCTTAAACCGTTCCACATCGTTGATGCTGTCATAGCCTTCAAACGACAACAAGTCAAACGATTTATGGACGCGGTGGCTTTTCACCGTGACTTCAATCGGTTCCGTGTCCCGTTCGCGGAAAATGTACAGCTTGTTTCCTTTTTTATACCGTTCTTCAGGAAAGTCGGTGCGCGAAATGACGCGCACTTCGCCGCGAATGCCGTGCGTATTGACAATTTTTCCGACATTAAACCATCGTTCCATCGCTTTCATCCCTTCTTAGCGAATCTCTTTGACGACGCCGTCTTCAATGATGATGGCGCGCGTTTTTGTCACCTCTTCCCAACGGTCGCCGACGTTCACCTCAACGAGCGCCTCGACTTCCCGCTCTTTCAATTCGCTCCCTAACGGTAGCATATGTAATTGTTCGAGCTGAAACTCAAGCAGTTTCATTTTCTCCATCCGCTCGTCGATCTCTTTGGCAAAATATTGTTTCACTAAAGCGGGCGGATAGTTTCCGCTTTTCTCCATTCGTTTCTGTTCAAAACGAAGCTGGTCGCACTCGCGCTCGAGCTGCTGCTTGCGCGCCAAAAACGCGGCGGCAAGCTCTTGTTTGCTCCGTTCGGTGACGATTTGCCGCACCTCAACCGTTTGAATGAGCTTCATCCTCTTCCCCCTTTTGACACGGAATGAACGGCACCCGGGCCATTTTTGCGCCCTTTGGCCTCATATCAAAAAAGGGAGAGGAACATCCTCACCCTTTGTCTTTCACTTGCACAACAACCCGCTTTGGCGATCCGGCCGCGGCGGCGGCAACGACCGTGCGAATCGCCTGGATCGTCCGCCCTTGTTTGCCGATCACTTTGCCAGTGTCGTCTTCATGCACGGACAGCTCATAGATGACGGCCGTCTCTTCTTCGCGGCGCTCAACCGCCACCGCCTCCGGATGATCGACAAGCGCCTTGACGATCGTTTCAATGAGCGGCTTCATGTGCATCTCGCTTATTTGCCGTATTTCAAGTTATGGAACTTCTCTAAAATGCCTTGCTTCGACAGCAAGCTGCGCACCGTATCCGATGGTTTGGCGCCGTTTTGCAGCCATTTGAGCGCCAATTCCTCATCAATTTTCACTTGCGCCGGCTCAGCGACCGGATCGTACGTGCCGATCGTTTCGATAAAACGACCGTCGCGCGGTGAGCGCGAATCAGCAACCACGATGCGATAGAATGGTTTTTTCTTTGTCCCCATGCGTTTTAAACGAATTTTTACTGCCATAGTCAGTACGCACCTCCGTATAGAGTTCACACAAGATAGTATATTAACAATTCTTTTTCCGTTTGTAAAGGTTTTTCGCTTAACAGATCTTCATTTACATAAATGGAAAACGGAATCCTTTCTTTTTCCCTTTTGGCATATTCGTCATCATTTTCATCATTTTTTTCATCTCGTCAAATTGCTTCAAAAGCCGGTTCACTTCCTGCACCGTCGTGCCGCTTCCTTTGGCGATCCGCTTTTTGCGGCTAGCGTTGATGATTTCCGGATGCGTTTTCTCTTCTTTCGTCATCGAGCGGATGATCGCCTCAACGCGGGCGATTTGCTTTTCATCGACTTGGATGTTGGCGAGCCCTTTGATTTTGTTGGCGCCCGGCAGCATTTTAATCAGTTCGTCAAGCGGTCCGAGCTTGCGCACTTGGCCGAGCTGCTCCAAAAAGTCGTCAAGCGTGAAGGTGGCCGTGCGCATTTTTTGTTCGAGCTCCTTCGCCTTCTCTTCGTCGACGGCCGCCTGCGCTTTTTCGATGAGCGTCAGGACATCGCCCATGCCTAAAATGCGCGACGCCATTCGCTCCGGATGGAACGGCTCCAAAGCGTCAAGTTTTTCGCCCATCCCAGCAAACTTGATCGGCGCTCCGGTGACGGCGCGAATCGACAGCGCCGCCCCGCCGCGCGTGTCGCCGTCCAGCTTCGTCAAAATCACCCCGGTGATGCCGAGCTGCTCATGGAAGCTTTGTGCGACATTGACGGCATCTTGCCCGGTCATGGCGTCAACGACGAGGAAAATTTCATCCGGCTTGACCGCTTCTTTCATTTGCTTCAGTTCATCCATGAGCGCTTCATCAATGTGGAGGCGGCCGGCTGTGTCGATGAGCACGTAATCATAATGCTCTTCTTTCGCCCGCTCGAGCGCCTGTTTCGCGATTTCAACCGGATTGGCGTGCTCGCCTAACGAAAAGACAGGCATGTCGAGCTGCTTGCCAAGCGTCTCAAGCTGTTTGATCGCCGCCGGGCGGTAAACGTCGGCAGCCACCAGAAGCGGCTTCCGGTTATGCCGTTTGCGCAGCAAGTTGGCCAGCTTCCCGGTGGTCGTCGTTTTCCCGGCCCCTTGCAACCCGACCATCATCACAACGGTCGGCGGTTTCTTCGCGACAGCGATTTGGCTTTGCTCACCGCCCATTAACGCCGTCAGCTCTTCCTTGACGATTTTGATCACTTGCTGGCCCGGCGTTAAGCTTTTCATCACTTCCTGCCCGACAGCCCGCTCGCTCACCTGTCTGATGAAATCTTTGACGACTTTAAAGTTGACGTCAGCTTCCAAAAGCGCAAGGCGCACTTCGCGCATCATCTCTTTGACATCCGCTTCGGTGACTTTCCCTTTGCCGCGGATGCGGTTCATCACCTGCTGCAAACGTTCAGACAGTCCTTCAAACGCCATGGCGGCCACCCCCTTTTTTAATCAAGTTCGTCAAGCTCGCGGACTAGCGCCGCCAATTCGGCGTCAGCGCCGTAGCGCCGGCTGATGTAGTCTTTCAGCCGCTCGATGATCTGCCGCCGCCGTTCATATTTTCGCAGCAGCCCGAGCTTCTCTTCATACTGCTCCAGCATCGCTTCTGTACGCCGGATGTTATCGTACACCGCCTGGCGGCTCACCTCATATTGTTCGGCAATTTCCCCGAGGGAGTAGTCGTCCAAGTAGTAAAGCGCCATATAGTTGCGCTGTTTCGGCGTCAACAGCGCTTGGTAAAAATCGTATAAATAGTTCATGCGCATCGTTTTTTCCAGCACCGGACTCTCCCTCCCTCATTGTTAAGTAAAATACCTTTACAAAAATGTAGTGTACCGTCTTTTCGGCAAGGTGTCAAGGGATGGAACGGACAAAGGGCTTATCGGTTACACCCCCGTGGACGTAACAACAAAGGGCGCTCCATTGTTTTGGGAGCACCCTCTGTTGGCTTGTTTATGATTCCAGCAAATCAGCAAACAATCCGTAGACGTACTGTTCTGGATCGAACACTTGCAAATCGTCCATCTTCTCGCCGAGGCCGACGAGTTTCACTGGGATGGCCATCTCGTTGCGAATGGCAAGCACGATGCCGCCTTTCGCCGTGCCGTCAAGCTTCGTCAACACGATGCCGGTCACATCGGTCGCTTCTTTAAACAGCTTGGCTTGGCTCATCGCGTTTTGCCCGGTCGTCGCATCCAACACAAGCAGTACTTCATGCGGAGCGCCCGGAATTTCGCGGCTGATGACGCGTTTCACTTTTTCGAGCTCTTTCATTAAATTCACTTTGTTTTGCAGCCGCCCGGCCGTGTCGCATAACAATACGTCAACGCCGCGCGCTTTCGCCGCTTGAATCGCATCATACATGACCGCCGCTGGATCGGAGCCGGCCGCCTGCTTAATGACGTCGACCCCAACGCGCTCGCCCCACGCTTCGAGCTGCTCGATCGCCCCGGCGCGGAACGTGTCGCCAGCTGCCAACAAGACGGATTTCCCTTCCGATTTCAGCTTATGGGCGAGCTTGCCGATCGTTGTCGTTTTGCCGACGCCGTTGACACCGACGAACAAAATGACCGTCAGCCCGCCTTCTTGTATATTCAAAGCGGAAAGTTCTTTGTCATCGGCGCCGGCGCGGTAAATGTCAACGAGCTTTTCGGCGATGACGTCGCGCATTTGCGCCGGGTCTTGAATGTTGCGGCGCTTCACTTCCATTTTCAGCTCATCGACAAGTTCCATGACGGTCGTGACGCCCACATCCGCGGCGATCAAAATTTCCTCAAGCTCTTCAAAAAACTCTTCATCCACTTTCCGATAACGGGCGATGAGGTCGTTCACTTTCCCGGCGAGCGAATTTCGCGTTTTTGACAGCCCTTCTTTAAACTTTTCGGTTACGGCATCCGCTTGCTTTGTCCATTTTTCTTTCCATTTTTGAAAAAAACCCATCCAAAGCGCCTCCTTTCCATTATGACCGCACGAGCTCCTTCGAATCTTCCAAACGGACAGAAACAAGCTTTGAGACGCCCGATTCTTGCATCGTGACGCCGTACAGCACGTCCGCTTCTTCCATCGTCCCTTTTCGATGGGTGATGACGATAAACTGCGTGTCGCGGCTGAACCGTTTTAAATATTGGGCATACCGCTGCACGTTCGCTTCATCAAGCGCCGCTTCGACTTCATCAAGGACGCAAAACGGCACCGGGCGCACCTTTAAAATCGAAAACAAGAGGGCGATCGCCGTCAGCGCCCGTTCGCCGCCGGAAAGCAAGCTTAAATGTTGCAGCTTTTTCCCCGGAGGCTGAGCGACGATGTCGATCCCAGTCTCAAGCAAGTCGTTCGGATCGGTCAGCCGCAAATCGGCGCGCCCGCCGCCGAACAGCTCGCCAAATACCTCGCCAAAATGGGCGCGGATTTGTTCAAACGTCGCGAAAAATCGTTTTTTCATTTCATCGTCCATTTCATCAATGACTTGGTGGAGCGTCGCCTTCGCCTCTTCCAAATCGGTTTTTTGCTCGCTTAAAAAGCGGTGCCGTTCGGAAACTCGTTCGTATTCATCGATCGCCCCCAAGTTGACGGTGCCGAGCTCCTCCATGGCGCGCTTGATCAGCTTCACCCGCTTGCGCGCCTCATCGGCGCCGATCTCAAGCGGGTACGCGGAGCGAGCCGCTTCAAACGACAGCCCATACTCTTCGCGCAGACGGACAAGCAAATTCTCAAGCTCCACATCAAGCCGGTTCAACTTTACTTCTTCGTCTTTCACGACATCGGCGAGCTGTTTATGCTGCCGCTTCGTCTCTTTCCATTCCTGTTCCAAATGTTCAAGACGGCGTTGGAAATCGAGCCGCTGTTCGCGACGGCTCGCGATCAGCTCCAATGTCTTTTGCTTGTCCTCAAGCTTTTGCTCTCGCAGCTGCTCAATCTCTTCCTCGTTCCATTCCGGCGCCTCCATTTCCGCATCCAAAGCGGCTCGTTCGCGCTCTGCTTCTTTGAGCCCACGGATCGTTTCGGCAAGCTCCGCTTCCCATTCTTCCACTTTCCGGCGTGCATGTTTCACGCGCTCTTTCGTTTCCGCCAAGGCGATTTTTTGCTCCGTGATCGCTGCCTGGAGCGCCTCTTTCGTCGTTTGCTCCGTCTGTTTTTGCGCCTGCAGCCGGCTGATGTCGTCATCGATCGCCTGCAGTTTCTCGGCAAGCTGCTCAAGCTGCCTGTCAATGGCGCCGAGGCGGCGGTTGAGCTCTGCCATTTCGCGCTCGTCGTTCGCCTTTTCTTCATCATACAGTGCAAGCCGCTCGTCGATCCGTTTTTTCTGCCATTCGAGCTCGCGTTGCTCGTCCTTTTGTCTTTGCAGGGCCTCCCGAAGCGCCGCAACCTCTTCTTGCAGCGCGTCCGCCTGCGCTTCCTGCTCCGCCAGCTCGTGTCGTTTTGCGGCAACAGCCCGCTCAAGCCGAGCGATCGTTTCATCCATTTCCTGCAGTTTGGCCGAAAGCGTCTCAAGCTCGCGGTTTCGACTTAATAGCGACGCGGTCTTTTTCGCCGCCCCGCCGCCGGTCATCGCCCCGCCAGGGCTGACGACATCACCGTCCAATGTCACGAGGCGATAGCGATAGTGAAGAAGCTTGGCCAGCTCATTCGCGCCTTTTAAATCGGCTGTCACGATGACATGGCCGAGCAAATGGGCGATCGCCGCCCTATAGGCGCGGTCGTATTCGACGAGCTCGCTTGCGATGCCGACAAACGCCGGATGGCGGTCAATCGCCGCCCGCTCCCGTTCGGAAAGCGCGCGCGCTTGGATGACGTCAAGCGGCAAAAACGTCGCGCGCCCGTAGCCGTTCGTTTTCAAATAGTGAATCGCTTGCCGCGCCGCCTGTTCGCTGTCAACGACGATATGCTGCATCGCCCCGCCGAGCGCCGTTTCAATCGCCGTCTCATAGCGGTCCGGCACGCGGATGAGCTCAACAATGGCGCCATGAATGCCGGGCAGAAGGTCGCGCGCCTTTAATACTTCCTTTACTCCTTGGACAAAACCGGAATAATCATGTTGCATCTCTTCCAACCATTGCTGGCGCGCTTTGGTTTGCTGCCGGTATTGGCGCGCCTGATGCAGCAACGCTTCATGCTGCTCGAGCTCCGTTTTTTGCGCTGCGAGCGCCGCGGCGAGAGCGGCTTGTCTGTTATGCGCTTCCGTCAGCGCCTGTTCGAGGCGGGTCTGCTCGGCCCATAAGGCCGCCCGCTTCTGCTCGAGCTGTTCACGTTCGGCGAGATGGCGGCGGTTCGCTTCATCGAGCGCCGTCCGTTTGGCATGCAGCTTGCTGATGGCCTGCTCCACATGTGCGCGTTCGTTTTTCAACGCCGCCTGTTCATGAACAAGGTCGATGTAATCACCTTTTCGCCGCTCGATTTCTTCTTCAATGTCGGCTTCATGCGCCGAAAACAAAGCCTGTTTTTCTTTCAGCTCCCGCTCGAGCGCTGCGGCGCCCGCCTCAAGACGGGCGAGTTCCTCCCGCTCGGCATGCAGCTGCTCCGTCAAGCGGCGCCGTTTCGCAGCCAGTGCAGCCGTTATGTCGTCCAGCTGCGCTTTTCGCCTCGCGGCATGCTTTTTTCTCTCTTTCAATACTTCTTTCCGCCCTTCGAGCTTCTCAAGCTCTTCGCTGGCTAAAAGCAGCACTTGCTGCAAACCGTCGATCGATTCGTCAATGGCGGTCATTTGATCGCGGAGCTGTTCGATTTGGGCTTCCATTTTCTGCAACGCCGCCGCCAGCGCCACTTCGTCCCGCTGGTGCCCATCAAGCGCTTCCTTCAACTCATTCCATTGCCCGCGCAGCTGCTCGATGTCGTGAACCATCAGCGCCACTTCAAATCGCTCGAGCTCTTCGCGTTTTTCCAAAAACTCTTTGGCGAGCGACGCCTGCATGCGGAGCGGCTCAAGCTGCTGTTCGAGCTCGTGCAAAATATCGTTGACGCGGTGCAAGTTGTCTTGCGTCTCCGCTAGCTTCGCCTCCGCCTTTTTTTTCCGCAGCTTGTACTTCAACACGCCGGCCGCTTCTTCAAAAATCGTGCGCCGCTCTTCCGGTTTGCTGCTTAAAATCTCTTCGACCCGGCCTTGGCCGATGATGGAAAACGCCTCCTTGCCGAGCCCGGAATCGAGAAACAAATCGACGATGTCTTTCAAACGGCACGGCTGGCGGTTGATGAAAAACTCGCTCTCCCCCGAGCGATAAACGCGCCGGGTCACGCTCACTTCCTGGTACTCAAGCGGCAAAAAGCCGTCTTCATTGTCGAGTGTGATCGTCACTTCAGCCACATTGAGCGGCTTGCGCGATTCGCTGCCGGCGAAGATGACGTCTTCCATTTTCGCCCCGCGCAACGATTTTGCTGATTGCTCACCGAGCACCCAACGGATCGCATCGGTAATGTTGCTTTTGCCGCTCCCGTTCGGACCGACGACCGCCGTCACACCAGGGACAAACTCGATCGATACACGGTCGGCGAACGATTTAAAGCCGATCACATCCAATCGTTTCAGGAACATGGTATGACGCCTCACCATCTTTCCACTGTGATCCACCACAAACACCCCGGAGCCCTTTTTGGAAACCGAGACGTTCGATCTTTTCATCCTACCATATGAGCTATCGAAAAAAACGCCTTTCTTCCCCCGCTCAAGGCGCGCATGTTCATCGAAACACCCATGAGCAGCGTTTGCTCTCCATCCCTTCGCACGTTCACAGAAAAAAGACTGACGTAACAGCGCCAGCCTTCACTGCTGATCGGCAGCCCGCAACGTTTCGAGCGCCATTTGCGCCGCATGTTGTTCGGCTTCCTTTTTCGAGCGGCCGACGCCGATGCCAAGCTCTTGGCCGTTTAACGCTACGCGGGCGACAAACTCCTTGTTGTGGGCCGGACCTTTTTCCTCCAAAATGGCGTATTCAAGCGTTCCGCTGCCGTCCCGCTGCACCAATTCCTGCAGCTGGCTTTTAAAATCCATCACATGAGAAAAAGCACCTTCATCAATTTTCGGAAACATCGTTTTCTCCAAAAAGCGGATGACCGCGTCCATTCCTTGATCCAAATACAAAGCGCCGATGAACGCCTCAAAGACGTCTGCCAAGAGCGCCGGACGCGTCCGCCCGCCGGTCAGCTCCTCGCCTTTGCCGAGCAAGACGAGCTCGCCGAACGACAGGGCGTTGGCAAATTTCACAAGCGACGGCTCGCAGACGATGGCCGCCCTCAGCTTCGTCAATTGCCCCTCGCTCATATGCGGGAACTTTTGAAATAAATATTGAGAAACGGTCAGCTCCAGCACGGCATCGCCTAAAAACTCAAGCCGTTCATTGTCTTCGTGAAGCCGCCGCCGATGCTCATTCACATACGATGAATGGGTGAACGCTTGAATCAACAGCTTTTCGTTTCGAAAGGTGATGCCGATTTTTTTTTGCAGCTCTTGAAACTTCGCCCGCCTCTTTTCATGGATGCGCTCTTTATCTTTTTGTTTTGACATAAAAATGCCCTCCGACTTCGTTCCAGAACAAAATGGCCGTGTCTTCTTCTATTATATCCGTTCTCCGGTCCGCTACGCGAGCGGGAATCGTGCGCTTTTTTCCGCAAGGCCCGCCGAGCATCCCTGAAAAAGCAGAGAAAGCCCCGTTCGAAGCAACGGGACTTTGCAAAAAAGCAGCATTACAGACGACTTTTTATGTAGTTCACAGCGTCTCCGACTGTGACGATTTTTTCCGCCTCTTCATCGGAAATTTCCATGTTGAATTCGTCTTCAAGTTCCATGACGAGTTCGACGATGTCGAGCGAGTCAGCGCCCAGGTCGTCCTTAAACGACGCCTCGAGCGTCACTTGCGATTCGTCAACCCCCAGCCGGTCAACGATGATTTTCGTTACACGTTCCAATACATCGGCCATTGCGTTCACCTCCCTTCATGATTATAGTCGATTGGCAGAAAAAATACTAGCACTGTTTTTCTTACGGCATCACCATGCCGCCGTCAACATGAAGCGTCTGTCCAGTCATGTAGCTCGCGGCGTCGGAAGCGAGGAAAGCGACGACGCGGGCGACATCATCCGGCTCGCCAAAGCGGGCGAGCGGAATTTGCTTTAACATTTCCGCCTTCAGCTCCGGGCTGAGCGCTTCGGTCATATCGGTCGTAATGAATCCTGGTGCGACGGCGTTAACGGTGATGTTGCGGCTGGCGAATTCGCGCGCCGCCGTCTTCGTCAGCCCGATGACGCCGGCCTTGGCGGCGACATAGTTCGCCTGCCCCGGATTGCCGATCACGCCGACGACCGAAGCAATGTTGACGATCCGCCCATAGCGCTGCTTCATCATCGGGCGCGTTGCCGCCTTCGTACAAAGAAATACTCCTTTTAAGTTCGTGTTAATCACGGCATCCCATTCTTCTTCTTTCATCCGCATCAATAAATTGTCGCGTGTAATGCCGGCGTTGTTGACCAAAATATCGAGGCGGCCAAAATGGTCAATCGTCGTTTTCACCATGCGCTCAACATCTTCAGCGCGGGCGACGTCCGCCTGCACGGCGATCGCTTCGCGGCCGAGCGAGCGGATGGCCTCGACAACTTCATTCGCTTTCGCCTCGCTGCCGGCGTAATTGACGGCAACGTTCGCCCCTTGGCGGGCAAGTTCCAGAGCAACCGCCCGGCCAATGCCGCGCGACGCCCCGGTCACAAGAGCAATTTTTCCTTCGAGCATCGCTTTATTCCCCTTTCAGCGCCGCAACGGTCGCTTCGAAGGAAGCAAGATCGTTCACCGCATAAACGCGGGCGTTGCGGTCGATTTTTTTCACAAGGCCGGACAACACTTTTCCCGGACCGATTTCGACAAACGTGTCGACGCCAAGCGAAAGAAGCGTGCGCACCGACTGCTCCCAACGCACCGGCGAATACAGTTGTTCAATGAGAAGGCGGGCGATGTCCTCTTTTTTCGTCACCGGCTCAGCAGTCACATTGGCGACGACCGGAATGACGGCGTCACGAATCACCAAACTGTCAAGAACCGCTTTCAGTTTTTCTGCCGCCGGCTTCATGAGAGCGGAGTGGAACGGACCGCTCACCTCAAGCGGAATGACGCGTTTGGCGCCGCGTTCTTTCAAAAGCTGAGCCGCTTTTTCCACTCCGGCTTTCGAGCCGGAGATGACAATTTGCCCCGGGCAGTTGAAGTTGGCCGGCTCGACCGGATCGCCTTGGGCGGCGATTTCATTTGTCACTGCTTCAAGCGCATCAGCGTCCATCCCAAGCACCGCCGCCATCGTCCCTTCACCGGCCGGCACCGCTTCATCCATCAGCTCACCGCGGCGGCGCACCGCGTAGACGGCATCGGCAAACGACATGGCGCCGGCGGCGACAAGCGCCGTATATTCGCCTAAGCTGTGGCCGGCGACATAGTCCGCTTTCAGCCCAGCGCCGTCGACAAGCTGGAGCAAGGCGATGCTGGCGGTCAAGAGCGCCGGCTGGGCGTTATATGTCAACGTCAGCTCTTCTTGCGGTCCGTTGAACATGAGCTTGGAAAGCGCGAATCCAAGCCGCTCGTCAGCCTCCGCGATGACGGCACGGGCGCGGTCGTCATGCTCGGCAGCGTCTTTCGCCATGCCGACCGTCTGCGATCCTTGGCCAGGAAATAAAAAGGCGATTTTCCCCATTTTTGATTCCTCCTTTACCGATTATGCCCGTTCCAGCTCCGCTCTGATCGTGCCGATGACATCATGAACCACCATCTCTCGCGCCTGGCGGATGGCGTGGAAGATGGCGTTCGCATCGGACGACCCGTGCGCTTTAATGACCGGAGCATTTAAGCCAAACAGCGCCGCGCCGCCATACTCCGAGTAGTCCATCATTTTTTTCAGCCCGGCGAGCTTTGGCTTGAGGACGGCGGCGGCCAGCTTCGCCGCGACGCCGCTTGTCAGCGTCTGCTTGAGCAAGGAAAAGAGCGCCATCGCCGTCCCTTCAATCGTTTTTAACGCAACATTGCCGGCAAAGCCGTCGGCGACAACAACATCAGCCACTCCTTGCAGCAGATCGCGCGCTTCGACATTGCCGATGAAATGAAGGTTCGTTTCCTTGAGCAAGGCAAACGCCCGTTTCGTTGTTTCGTTTCCTTTTTGGTCTTCCGTTCCGACGTTCAGCAAGCCGATGCGCGGTTTTTCGACGCCGCGCACGTTCTTTGCGTACACATGTCCCATCAAAGCGTATTGCTGCAAATGTTCCGGCTTTGCATCGACGTTGGCGCCGACATCCAGAAAGACAAAGCCGCGCCCATCCAACGTCGGCAGCGTCGGGGCGAGCGCCGGGCGGTCGATGCCGGCTGCCCGCCCGACGACAAACAGTCCGGCTGCCATGAGCGCCCCGGTATTGCCGGCGGAAATGCAGGCAGCGGCGCGCCCTTCTTTCACTTCTTCCGCCATGCGCACCATCGACGAGTTCTTTTTGCGCCGCACTGCCCGCACCGGCTCATCATCTGCTTCGATCACTTCGTCGGTGTGGATGATCGAAATGCGCTCTTCACCCGTCACATGCGGGCGAATTTTCTCTTCATCGCCAATCAGCGTAATCTCGATGTCAGGGAAATGGGCGGCGGCCATAAGCGCCCCGCGCACGATTTCGCCCGGGGCATGGTCTCCACCCATGGCATCAACCGCGATATTCATTGCTGTCCCCATCCTTTTTCTCTATGTTTGAACGATACATTTCAAACGTACCAGAAAAGACGAGCTCCTGGCCGACGTAGCTGTTCACCTCGACGATTGTGCGCCCGTGCGCCGTTTTTCCGGTCACTTTCGCTTTGGCTACGACCCGCTCCCCTTCTTTCACTTGGCGCACAAAACGAATGGTCGCTTTCGCTGTCAGCGCCAGTTCATCATGGATGACAGCGACGGCAAGCGAGTTGGCCTGAGCGAACAAATGATGGCCGCGGGCGATGCGGGTGCGCCGAAAGACGTGCTCCTCTTTCACATCGAAAATCGAAATGGCGCTCGCATCCGGCTCGATGTCAATAATGTCGCCGATCACTTCTTCAAGCGGCAACGCCCGCACTTTATCAGCGAACGACTGGCGGGCGACATTCTTGATGCGCTCACGCAGTTCGGGAATCGACAGCTCAAGCCGATCAAGGCGGATCGTCTGCACGCTGACCGAAAATTTTTCGGCGAGCTCTTCATCGGTGATAAACGGGTTTTCCCGGATCGTCTCCTGCAACAACCGTTGCCGTTCGCGTTTGCTTTTTCTCATCGATTCGTGACACCGTCCGATTTTATGACTAGGTACTAAAAGTAATATATAATATCAAAAAACGAAATGCAAGCACAAAAAATGAACAGCGCCACATGCTGTCGGCCGCTGTGGATCCGACGCCCCCCTCGCCAAACGGCTTTCTGCTCCATCCTCGAGGCCCACAAACGAAATAGTGGGACAGGCATCTCCTGCCTCCTCCGTCCGAGCAATAAAAATATAGGCTTCCACTGGCCAAAAAATCAATTACCATCTGTAGATGAGCATTTTTCATTACAATAATTTCCATGATTAGAGAGACAAACAGGGTACCCCTTATGCGATACGGAGCTGTTTTTTGATCACATCAATAGGAATCTCTTGCTTTGCAGCGTCATAAATGAACTCTATGACGCTATGGCCTTTCCGCGACCGAAGAAGCTCCAGCCCGGTGGAGAGGTTTTGTCGGGATTCGGAGATGCTGTACACGCAAGCCAATAAAACGGTCACCCAATACCGTTTTACCGCCCGAACGTGACGGACCTGGTATCCATCCAGCTTCAGTTGATCTTTCGCCTGCCGGAAAAAGCACTCGATCGTCCAACGCTGAGCATAGTAACGCAAGATGTCTTCGTCCCCGAGTTCCCGGTCGGTGCTCAAGATGCAATGAAGATGTTCCGGCGCCATCGGCTGATCCGCCTTCCAAGCCAGCAGCACCACCGCGTCATCGAGGCCATGGATGGCCCCCTCATAGCGATACACGCGATAACGCTCCTTCCCCACCGTGACGAGGCGGGTGTCTTTGGACTCGATATAGCGGGCAAACTGCTTGGCTTGGATGGCGATGCCTTTTGGGTAGAGAATCCGGTTCGTCTTGAGCATCGCGATGACATGGAATCCCTGTTTCAAGCAGGCTTCAATGAGCTTTTTGGACGGATACCACGAATCCATGAGCACATACACCGGCTGAGCCCGCTTCACCTTGAGCGAGGAAAGCATCTCGATCGCCAGGTCGATTTTGCTTCTTCCCTCCTTCTTGTCATACAGGCGGAACGCAAATGGGAACGCCTGCGTGAAGGTGTGCACCATCAGCCAAACGAGCGAATGCCCCCAGATCGATTGATGATCTTTATGCGAGTAGTGCCAGTCGCACCCTTGAATGGCGTGCGCAGCCCGTGACGAAGGCTTTGTTTTTTGGCAAATCGTATCATCAATCGAAACAAAAAGGGGTTGATTCTTCCGTTTGGCCAGTCGTTCGACCTGGGAAAGGATCCACTCTTGAAGCTTCCCAAGCAGCCTTTCCTCGTTCCAAGGGCTTTTCGTGAAAAAGTGACTGAGCGTCGTTCGATGATTCGGATGAAAGCTCCAGTAATGAATATCAGTCAATGTTCCCGAGAATCCCTTGGTGGTCAAGGCATCGACAATATGAATGAGATGCTTGATGACCGGTTTGGAAAGCTGCAGCGTCAACCCCAGCGTGAAGAAAAACTTGTGGATTCCTTGGTGATGTGCTAATCTATTCATGAGACATGAACCTCCTTGTGGATAGTTGGTGGTACATCTATTCTAACCAAGGAATCGGGTTCATGTCTCCTTTTTTGTTTAGTTGTCAATTTATGTCAGTGAATTTGCTCATCTACAGTTACCATAAAAAACAGCGGGGCGCGAATGCGCCGGCCGCCTCCTCCCTGTCTATTAATCTAGCTTTTCCCCGTCGAGTAGGCCGGACGCTTCCAGCTCGGCGCGCAGCCCGGCGTACGCCTCATCGCGCCAAAACGCGGCCGAGGAAACGAGCTTGGCGGCATCGCGGCGGGCGACTTCCAAAATGCGGTAATCATGCACTGGATCGCCGTAGCGGAATTCCGGGAGCCCGCTTTGTTTTGTACCGAAAAAATCGCCCGGACCGCGCAGCTCCAAATCTTTTTCGGCCAACACAAACCCATCGGCCGTTTCCGTCATGATGCGCATTCGTTCTTTGCCGACTTCCGATTTCGGGTCGGCGATCAAAATGCAGTACGACTGGGCGTCGCCGCGCCCGACCCGCCCGCGCAGCTGATGGAGCTGGGCGAGGCCAAACCGTTCGGCGTCGTAAATGACCATCACCGTCGCATTCGGTACATTCACGCCGACTTCAACGACCGTCGTCGAGACGAGCACATGGATGCGGTTTTCGCTGAACGCCCTCATGACGCGTTCTTTTTCGTCGGCCGACAGCCGGCCGTGCATCAAGCCGATCTCATATTTCCCGCGATAATAATGGACAAGCTGGCTATGAACATCGATGGCGTTTTGCACATCCAATTTGTCCGACTCCTCAATGAGCGGACAGATGACATACGCCTGATGACCACGGCGCAATTCCTTTTCGATAAAATCGAGCACGCGGGAGAACTGATGATGCTTCACCCAATACGTCTCGACTTTTTTTCGTCCGGCCGGCATTTCATCGAGCACCGATACGTCCATGTCGCCGAACGCTGTAATGGCGAGTGTGCGCGGAATCGGCGTCGCCGTCATCATCAATACATCCGGTGCATGCCCTTTCTCACGCAAAACGCGGCGCTGTTCGACGCCAAACCGGTGCTGCTCGTCCGTAATCACGAGGCCGAGCCTGTGAAACTGCACTCCTTCTTGAATCAAGGCGTGCGTGCCTACGACGATATCAATTGTTCCTTCTTCCAGTTCGGCAAGCACCGCTTTGCGCTGCTTTCCCTTCACTGAGCTTGTCAAGAGCGCAATCGTCACATCCGTATCGGCAAACAGCTCGGCGAGCGAGCGGGCGTGCTGTTCAGCCAGAATTTCCGTCGGCACCATCAGCGCTCCTTGAAATCCGGACAAAGCGGCGGCGTAAAGAGCGACAGCGGCAACGACCGTCTTGCCAGAACCGACGTCGCCTTGCAAAAGCCGGTTCATTTGCCGCGGCGAGCGCATGTCCGCCAAAATTTCGCCGATGACACGGCGCTGGGCGTTCGTCAAGACAAACGGCAATCCGGAAAGAAAGGACGAAAGCCGCTCTTCAGAAAACGAATGAACGACGCCGCGCCGCTCATCGCGCATCAATCGACGGAGCGCCTGCATTTTCAGCTGGTACAACAAAAACTCCTCATAGATGAGCCGGCGCCGCGCCTGATGCAATTCTTCGCGCGTGCGCGGAAAATGAAGGGCGCGGAGCGCTTCTTGTTTGTCGACAAGGCGATAAGCGCGGCGCAAAGCGGGCGGCAGCGGGTCGGGAATGTGCTCGCCAAACTGTTCGAACGCCGCTTTCATCAACCGGCGCATCGTTTTCACCGTCAGTGGGCTGCGAACGGAGTAAACCGGCTCGATGCCGGTGGTCTCCGGAGCCGGTCCGAACCGAAGCTCGTAGGCGTTGATCGTTTGCCGATGCCGGTCCCATTTGCCGATCACCGTCACCGTCTCGTTCAGGGCGATTTTTTCCTTCAAATAGGGACGGTTGAAACAAACGACGGTGATCAAGTAGCGATCGGCCAGCATGCGGAAGGAAAGGCGCGATTTTTTCTTTCCGTAATACGTCAACAGCGGGGCGCTGTATACTTTTCCTTCCACTGTCACTTTTTCTTCATGGCGGACGACGGCCAAATCTTTTTGTTCGTAATCATCATAGCGGTACGGGGCGTACGCAAGCAGCTCACCGACCGTCGCGATGCCGATGTCGGCAAGCGCGGCCGCCGTCTCTTCACCGATGCCTTTGACCGCCGTCACCGGCTGCTGCATCGCTTCGTTCACTTCGATGCCGCAGAAGCGCCGAAAATGCGAGCCGCAATGGCGCGGCCAGTCGGCGTCGCGGCCACCCCCCCTTGCGCCGTTTCTTTGAGCGCCACCGGCATGGCTGCACCGATGCGATACATCGCTTCAATCACTTCATCGCACGGGATGCGGCTTTTAATGCCGGCTAGCGCCATATCCGCAGCGATCATGGCGTTCGCCGCCCCCATCGCGTTCCGCTTGACGCACGGCACTTCGACCAGGCCAGCAACCGGGTCGCATACTAATCCCAACATATTTTTTAGGGCGATGGCCATCGCTTCGGCCGCTTGGCTCGGCGTCCCACCGGCCAGCTCCACCAACGCCGCGGCCGCCATGCCGGCCGCCGACCCGACCTCGGCCTGACAGCCGCCGGCGGCGCCGGAAATCGAGGCGTTGTTCGCGACGACGTAGCCAAACGCCCCGGCTGTAAACAAAAACTCGATCATTTCCATCCTTGTCGGCCGCAGCTTCTCTTTCACGGCAAACAACGTCCCTGGAACGACGCCGGCCGCCCCTGCCGTCGGGGTGGCGCAAATAACGCCCATCGCCGCGTTCACTTCGTTCGTCGCCATGGCTTTGCTGACGGCGTCCAAAATCGTCTCCCCAGACAAAAAACGGCCGCCCTCAATATAACACTGCATCCGCACCGCATCGCCGCCCGTCAGCCCGGAGCGGGACACAACCCCTTCGAGTCCCCTCTCGACGGCGCGCTCCATGACCGACAAATGGTGATCCATTTGCGCGATCACCTCTTCTCGACTTCTTCCGCTTACCTCCACTTCTTGGCGAATCATCACTTCAGCGATTTTGATGTTGTCCTTTTCTGCCATCTCCACGAGTTCAGCTACATTGCGAAACATATCATTTCCCACCTATCCTCTCTCTATCATGGTGCATCTGAAACCGATTTCTTTTTAATCCACAAGCTTCGCCACTTGAATGATGTTCGGCAGCTGCTCCAATTCTTGAATCAGATCATCGGTCAACGGCTGGTCAACTTCGATCGCCATGAGCGCCTCTTTCCCTTTCTCCTTGCGCGACACTTCCATGTGGCCGATGTTGATCTTCCACTTCGCCAACACGGAAGCCACCGCTCCAATCGTCCCGTACCGGTCGTTATGCATAATGAGCAGCGCTGGATGATGGCCGGACAGCTTCAAGGCAAACCCATTCAATTCGACGATTTCGATTTTGCCGCCGCCGATCGAAATGCCGACGAGCTCAAGCTCGCCTTCATCATCGCCAATCCGCAGGCGTGCCGTATTCGGATGATGCGGAACCGCCTCCTCAGCGGAAAACGACACATCCACACCTTCCGCTTGGGCGATCTCAAGCGCACTCGGAAGACGTTCATCGAACGTGTCAAACCCAAGCAACCCGGCGACAATGGCAACATCGGTGCCATGCCCCCGATACGTTTCGGCAAATGAACCGTAAAACGAAATGCGCGCCCACGTCGGCTTTCGGCCAAACAACTTGCGCGCAACCAAACCGATGCGCACCGCCCCGGCCGTATGTGAACTTGACGGCCCGACCATCACCGGGCCAATGATATCAAAGACGCTTTTGTATTTCATCTCCGCTATTCCTCCACAAAACAGAAAAATAAGAAAAATAGAAGGGAATGCTCCCTTCTATTATTCTAACATATTATTCGACGGAAATGATAAATGGATACAGCGGCTGCTTTCCGTTATGCACTTCCACTTCGACCCCGTCATGTTTCGTTTCCAAATAGGCAACGACTGTTTCCACATCGATCTCCGTTGCGTCTTCGCCGTACAAAATGGTCACGATTTCGCTTTCTTCATCAATGAGCGCATCAAGCAGCCGCTTCGTTACGGTGAGTTTGTCTTTGTCAGCGGCAATAATGCGGTCATCCCATAACCCCATGTAATCGCCCTTTTGAATCTCGATGCCGTCAATCGTCGTATCGCGCACGGAAAATGTCACTTGCCCCGTTTTCACTCGCGACAGCGCCGCCGTCATCGCCCGCTCATTTTGCTCGGCCGATTGCGCCGGATTGAACGCCAAGAGCGCCGCCAGACCTTGCGGAACCGTTTTCGACGGGATGACGACAACCCGCTGTTCGGAAAGCTCCGCCGCTTGTTTTGCTGCCATTACAATGTTTTTGTTGTTTGGCAGCACAAACACCGTTTCCGCGTTGGCGAGGCGGATGGCGTCAGCGATTTCTTCCGTGCTCGGGTTCATCGTTTGCCCACCTTCAATGATGGCGTGGGCACCGATGCTCCGAAACAGTTCAGCCACGCCAGCGCCCATGGCGACGGCGACGATGCCGTACGGCTTTGCTTCCTCTTTGGCAACACCAGTCAGCGTTTTGGCCTCCTTGCCGACGATGTTGGCATGTTGTTCGCGCATGTTTTCAATTTTAATATTGATCAAGCTGCCGTAGCGTTGACCGTATGTCAGCACCTCACCCGGCGTTTCCGAATGGATGTGCACCTTAACAAGCTCGTCATCCGCGACAACAAGCAACGAGTCGCCGAACTGGCTTAACTCGCGGCGGAACGTTTCTTCGGAAAACGGGTGCTCGGCCAGCTTTTCCGGCTCAAAACGGACCATAAATTCCGTACAGTAGCCAAACTCGATCTCATCGGTATGAATATGACTTTGCGCGCTTTGATGGTGCACCATTTTCACTAAATCGTCCATCCGCGCCTCAGCGCGTGCGGCGCTCACGATTTCTCCTTTCAGAGCAGCAAGAAACCCTTCATAGATGTATACGAGCCCTTGACCGCCGCTGTCGACGACACCGACTTCCTTTAAGATTGGGAGCAATTCGGGTGTGCGCTTAAGCGCCGCTTTCGCCTCGGCGAGCGCCGCTTCCATCACGGCGATCACGTCGCGTTCTTTTTTTGCCGCCTCCACCGCCTTGCGCGCCGCTTCTTTGGCAACGGTGAGGATCGTCCCCTCAACCGGCTTCATCACCGCCTTATAGGCTGTGTCCACCCCCGCCTGCAAAGCGGCGGCGAATTCGAAGCTGTTCACCGCTTGTTTGCCTTCGACTGCCTTGGCAAATCCGCGGAACAGCTGCGACAAAATGACGCCGGAATTGCCGCGCGCCCCCATCAACAGCCCTTTCGCCAGCGCCGCGGCGACGTTGCCGATATGGTCGGAGGCATTCGCCTTCACTTCTTTCGCCCCGGACGTCATCGACAAGTTCATGTTCGTTCCTGTATCGCCATCTGGAACCGGAAAGACGTTCAGCGCATCGACCGTCTTGGCGTTGTTCGCCAAATGTGCGGCCCCTTGCTGCACCATATCGGCAAATCGTCTTCCGTCAAGCGTCCTCATTGTCACCGGCTAACTCCTCCTTACTACGGGTTTGACACCCGAACCCCTTGAACGTAAATATTGATCGACTGAACCGCCAGCCCGAGCGTCTGATCGAGCGTGTACTTCACTTTCGACTGCACGTTATGGGCAACTTCGGAAATTTTCGTTCCGTAGCTGACGATGATGTACATATCGATATGTATCTCGCCGTTTTCTTCGCGGACAATAACCCCTTTGGAAAAATTCTCCCGGCGCAAAATTTCCGACAGCCCATCGCGAATTTGGTTTTTCGACGCCATTCCGACAATGCCGTAACAATCGACGGCTGCTCCCCCCGCGATCATCGCAATGACTTCATTGGCGACTTCGATGCGCCCGTATTTCGTTTGCCATTCAATCGACATGCTCGTTCCCCCTTTGCGTATCTCGCACAGCTACCCCTATTGTACTATAACGCTTTCTGTTTTCAAAGCGCTTCCCGTCCGCCCACTAGTATTATTTAGCCGAAAACTGAAATAGATGTCAAGGACAGTTTCTTGAAAGAAAACCGCACGTCTATTGCAATCCCTACGGTTGTATGGTAAATTATAATAGTGTTTTTAGAGGGATGTGAAAGCAAGGAGGGAAAAACGATGGCGAAGTGCTTCATTACCGGCAAGAAGAAATCGTTCGGCAACTCGCGTTCGCATGCCATGAACGCCAGCCGCCGCACATGGAAAGCCAACTTGCAAAAAGTGCGCATTTTAGTTGACGGCAAACCGAAACGCGTCTGGGTTTCGGCGCGCGCGCTGAAATCTGGAAAAGTGAAACGCGTCTAACGGCCTAACGAAAAGAAGCCGCCCCAAAAGGTTGCAACCCTCCTTTTGTTCGGCGGCAACAAAAAAGCACCAAAAATGGTGCTTTTTTCTTATCCTTTTTTAAATGCGTTCAACACCGCCCGCACGATTCCGCCTAAAAATCTCGGCAGCTTGATCGTATAAAACTTCATCCCGATTCCCTCCTCACACCGATCATCACGAGCTTCCCGCCATTTCCTTATCCATTATATTCCGTCATAAGCCAAGCGCGACTACGGGCAGCCGGCAAAATCGCTGCTCCTTATCATCATTAATATGCCTTCTGAAAACGAAAAAGTACCGGAAGATTGGATAAGTTCATTACTAATACATAATGTCGAACCGCGGGAAATATGACAGTTTGTTAACGGATATTTAAATCCCATCAGCGTAAGTTCTGCCACCGTTTCGGAAATCGGGATGTATGACACATAACGGTATCGATCGTCGCGCGCGACCGTATGCACGCCGGGCAGATGGACGGTGAGCACGTTTTGCCGGTCGATGAGTTCAATGGGCCGCCCGGCGTACTTTAACAGCAGCTCAACGTTGCCAAACAAATGGTCAAGCCGCCCGCCGGTCGCCCCAAACAGACGGATGGCCCCATCTGTCTGCCTAACCGCCCAGTCAAGGGCGATCTCCATATCCGTTTTGTCTTTTTCCGCCGGCCAAATGTCAAGCTCCGGCAGCATCTCCCTTAGCCGCTTGACCTCCTCAGCCGGCAAGGAATCAAAATCGCCAAACGCCCGCACCGGGCGGAGTCCGAAATCCAAGAGCGCTTTCGTGCCGCGGTCGACGCCGACCCACTGCACATCGCTCCCATCATACGAGCGCAAATCGGGAAGAAGGTGGGGCGGACCGCCGCCGACAATATGAATCAACACATGCGTTTCCCCCTTTCGGCAAGGGCCGAGGCAGCCATCTTCCGTTCTTTTCTTTGCTCTCATCACCCTGCGGCTCAATAAGATGGCAAAAGCGGCGCTGCCTTTTGGCTAGTTGGCGCACGCTTTGCGAAGCGTGCGAATAGCGGCGGCTCGATCCCGTTCATTGTAGATGGCCGAGCCGGCGACAAGCACGTTCGCTCCGGCTTCCACGCAAAGCCGCGCCGTTTCCGCATTGATGCCGCCGTCGACCTCAATATCGACCTCTTTGTTTTGTTCACTGGCCATCCGGGCGACCTCACGGATTTTTGGCACGACCGCCGGAATGAACGCCTGTCCGCCAAACCCTGGATTGACCGTCATCAACAAGACGAGATCGACATCACCGATCACATGGCGGATCATCTCGACCGGTGTATGCGGATTGAGCACCACCCCGGCTTTGACGCCTTGTTCTTTGATAAAATGAATCGTCCGATGCAAATGCACGCACGCCTCAACATGGACGGAAATCACATCCGCGCCCGCTTTCGCAAACGCCGGAATGTATCGGTCCGGGTCGGCGATCATCAAATGGACGTCAAGCGGCAGCTTCGTCACCGGTCGAATGGCGGCCACGACCGGCGGACCGAACGTCAAATTCGGCACGAAATGCCCGTCCATGATATCGACATGAATCCAATCCGCCCCGCCTTCCTCGACCGAACGAATTTCCTCAGCCAGGCGGGCGAAATCGGCTGATAAAATCGATGGCGCAATTCGAATCATGTTCAATACCTCGGCTTTCGTTCTTTCATTTCGGCAACAAAACTAACGTAGTGGTCATAGCGGTACGATGGAATCTCCCCGGCCTCGACCGCCTCACGCACAGCGCATTTCGGCTCGGCGATATGAAGGCAGCCGCGGAACTTGCACCCTTCCCCGTACATCCGGAATTCCGGAAAATAATGCGGCAATTCATCAAGCTCGATCTGGTCGAACTCAAGCGCGCCAAACCCTGGGGTGTCGGCGACAAGTCCACCGGCGACCTCAAGCAGTTCGACATGGCGGGTCGTATGCTTGCCGCGCCCTAAATGGGTGGAAATGTCGCCCGTTTTCAACCGCAAATCCGGACGGAGCGCGTTTAATAAGGACGATTTGCCGACGCCGGACTGCCCGGCGACGACGGAGACGCGGCCGCGAAGGCGCAACGCCAGTTCATCGAGGCCGCCCTTGGTCACGGCTGACGTTTCAATCACGTCGTAGCCGATGCGCCGGTAATCATGCACGTAGCGGGCGATCTCTTCTTTCGATTCGCCATCTAACAAATCGATTTTGCTGATGACAATGATCGGCGCGATGCGTTTCGATTCAACCAAGACAAGAAAGCGGTCGAGCAGCTTGGCGCTGAAGTCCGGGCTTACAGCCGAAAAGACTAAAATCGCCTGTTCGACGTTGGCAATCGGCGGCCGCACAAGCTCATTTTGCCGCTCGCCAATCTCCAAAATATAGCCTTCCGTTTCGCTCGTCGCCTGAAAAACGACGCGGTCGCCGACGAGCGGCGTCACGTTTTTCTTGCGGAACACACCGCGCCCGCGGCATTGGAACACGCGGCCTTCGGACAAGACGTAATAAAATCCGCTTAATGCTTTAATGATTTGTCCTTCCGCCATAGCCTCACCCCTTTTTTTCGTTATGTTCTGGGTACGGGATCGATCCTTCCTCTTTGACGACATTGTTGACAATGACGCGGTAATAAGCGGTCTCCCCATATGGAATTTCAAACTCGACCATCTCGGTCGCTGGCGCCGTCAGCCGGTATGTTTTGTATGGCGTTGACATATTGTGGGTGGCATCTTGGATGTAAAGCTGAGCTTCAACCATTTGCCCCGGCATCGCCGGTTCATACGGGATCATAATCTCTTTCACTACCGTTTTGGACGGCTTCGGCTCGGGCCCGCGGGAAATGACGACCGTGATGGTTTCCCCTTTTTTTACCTGCTCGTTCGCCGCTGGAGTTTGCGAAATGACAAGCCCTTCTGGCACCTCGTCCGAATACTCGTACTTCACGTCAATGCGCAACCCTTGATCCGCGCCGTAGTCGCGCACGCTTTTTTCCGTATAGCCAGTCAAATCTTTAACGGTGACCTTCTCCGGCCCGAGGCTGACGGTAAAGATAACTTCCGTTTCATCAGGCGCCACTCGATCGCCGGCGTACGGGTATTGATCCAAAATCGTCCCTTCCGGCTTGTCGCTGTGGCGGCCATTGCGCGTAATGCGGGTGAATCCTTCAGCGCGCAGCTCCTCCTCCGCCGCAGCAATATCATCGCCAATGAAGCTTGGAAATTCGATTTTCTTTTTTCCAATGCTTTTATAAATGATGACGCCGGCCCCTTTCTTCACCGTCATGCCGGCTTCCGGATCGGTGCGCACGACTTTTCCTTCTTCGATTTGATCATCTTCCACATCAATCGTATCTTTGATTTCCAAACCGAGCGACGACAGCTGTTCAACAGCGTCATCATAGTTTTTGTTGACCACGTTCGGCATCGTCACTTCTTTTGGAAAAATGAGGTCCGGAATCCATGTGACCGCGCTGACGCCGGCAGCTCCAATGAACAGCAAGGCAGCCACAAGCCAGGCAATCCATACCCGTTTCCGCTTTGGTTTCGGTTCGCCCGTCGTATGAACCGGTTCGCTCGTTTTTTCCTCGTACACAAGCGTCTCTTGCTCCAACGCCGCGCTTTCCGCATGTTTGATCATCGGAATGGCTTTCGTCGCTTCCTCATCGTCATCGGGTATGGTAAATTTCGGCTCGTTGCGCCGCCTTGGATCCAGCGCTGTCCGAATGTCCTCGTTCATTTCGCGCGCGGATTGGTAGCGGTAAAACGGGTCTTTCGCCGTCGCTTTTAAAATAATATTTTCGACGCTTTGCGGAATGTCGGGGTTCCACGCCTTGGGCGACGGCGTTTCCGCCTGCAAATGCTTCAGCACGATCGAAACGGCCGATTCGCCGGAAAACGGCAGCCGACCGGTGACAAGTTCAAACATGACGATGCCAAGCGAATAAATGTCCGACTTTTCGGTGGCAATGCCGCCGCGCGCCTGCTCCGGCGACAAATAATGGACCGAACCGAGCACCGAGTTGGTCTGCGTGATCGTCGTGCCGCTCATCGCCACAGCGATGCCGAAGTCGGTCACTTTCACATTGCCGTGCTCATCAAGCAAAATGTTTTGCGGTTTAATGTCGCGATGGATGATGCCGTTCTCATGGGCATGGGCGATCGCTGATGTCAGCTGGTCCATAATGCCAAGCGCCCGTTCGACCGGAAGCGGAGCGTGCTGCTGGATGTATTGCTTCAGCGTCGCGCCGCGCACATATTCCATGACGATGTAATAGACGCCTTCCTCTTCGCCGACGTCATAAATGGAGACGATATGTTCATGGTTTAAGCTCGTCGCCGCTTGCGCCTCGCGGCGGAACCGTTTGATGAACTGATCATCATTGGCAAAATCAAGGCGGAGCACTTTCACGGCGACATCGCGCTCCAAAATGATGTCGCGGGCCAAATAGACATTCGCCATGCCGCCGCCGCCGATAAGGCTGATGATTTTATAGCGGTCATTCAATCGCTTTCCAATGAGCACGCCGATCACCCACCTTCACGTTCCGCTGAAACATCGATGACCGCCAGCGAAATGTTGTCTTCTCCGCCCCGCCCGTTGGCGAGCTCAATAAGCGCCTCCGCCTTCTCTTCCAGCGTGCCGGCACCCGTCAAAATATGTATCATGTCCGCTTCCGGCACTTTATTGGACAACCCGTCCGAACATAACAACAACATGTCGCCCTCGTCGAGCGCCACTGTTTTCACGTCGATTTTCACCGCCGGTTCCGTGCCGAGCGCCCGCAACAGCACGTTTTTGCGCGGATGATGCTCAGCCGCTTCTTTCGAAAGCTGCCCGCTTTTGACGAGCTCATTGACCAACGAATGGTCGTCGGTCAGCTGCTGAATTCCGCTTTTGTTGAGCACGTAGCAGCGGCTGTCGCCGATATGGGCAACCGTCGCAAACGAATTAGCGCAAACGGCGGCGACGACCGTCGTCCCCATTCCTTGACATTCCGGGTGGGAAAGGGCATGGCGAAACAGTTGTTCGTTCGCCGACGCAATTTGCGTCTTGAGCCATTGCTCCGCCTCAGCCGGTGAAGCAAGGCCACTCTCTTTCTCCCATCGCTCCTGCAAATACGCCACCGCCATGGAACTGGCTACATCACCGGCGCGATGACCGCCCATCCCGTCAGCGACAACCGCTAAATATTGGCCGCTTTGATTGACAAATACGCCGCCATTGTCTTCGTTATGTTCGCGAATTTGGCCGATGTCAGTTCGGAAAACGGCTCGCATCCGATTCACCTCGTCTCCTCTTTTCGCTCCTTCGCGCGAAGCTGTCCGCAGGCGGCATCGATGTCGTGTCCATGTTCGCGGCGAATGGTGACATTGATCCCATGTTTTTTCAACGCCCGTTCAAAGGCGAAAATTTGGCTGCGCGGCGTGCGCACATAGTTGCGCTCCGGCACGTAGTTAACCGGAATCAAATTCACATGGCATTTCAGCCCTTTAATCAGCTCGGCCAACTGCTCGGCGTGCTCAAGCTGGTCGTTCACCCCGCCGAACAATCCGTACTCGAACGTCACGCGCCGGCCGGTTTTTTCAATGTAATACCGAACCGCCTCCATGAGCTTCGGCAGCGGGTACGCTTTATTGATCGGCATGAGTTTCGTCCGCAGCTCATTCGTCGGTGCATGCAACGAAATGGCGAAGTTGATTTGCATTCCTTCATCGGCAAACTGGTAAATTTTTGGGATGATGCCGCTGGTGGAAACGGTGATATGGCGGGCGCCAATGTTCAACCCTTTTGGGTGATTGACGATGCGCAAAAACTTGATGAGCGCATCGTAGTTGTCGAACGGCTCGCCGATGCCCATGACGACGATGCTGCTGACGCGTTCATTCGTGTCATCGAGCGCCTTTTGCACTTGCACGACTTGGGCGACGATCTCGCCCGCCTCTAAATGACGCTTCAGTCCGCCGAGCGTCGAAGCGCAAAACGTGCAGCCGATGCGGCAGCCGACTTGCGTCGTGACGCACACCGAATTGCCGTAGTTATGACGCATGAGCACCGTCTCAATCGAATAGCCGTCATGGAGCTCAAACAAAAATTTGATCGTTCCGTCTTTAGAAGTTTGTTTGACCACGGTTTTCAACGTCGTGATCGAAAACGATGACGCTAGCTGTTCGCGCAGCCGCTTCGGCAAATTCGTCATGTCGGCAAAATCGGTGACGCGGTTTTGATACAGCCACTCGTAAATTTGTGTGGCCCGAAACGGCTTTTCGCCTTGAGCGACAAGCCATTCCTTCAATTCGTCTAGCGTGAGCGAATAAATCGATGGCAACGGAGGCTGCGTTTCGCCGACAGAGCGGCGGGCAGCCGGACGAACCATTTCCATGCTTTTACACCCTCTTTCGCAGTCGGGCGATAAAAAACCCGTCAGAGTCAAAATGATGCGGCAAAAGCTGCAACATGCCGCCTTTCACATGCGGCCGCACCGGTTTCGGCATCCGCTCGGCAAGGCTGGCGTCGAGGAAAAAGTCCGGATGATCCGCTAAAAAGCGGGCGATGGCTTCTTCATTTTCCTCGCGCTCCACCGTGCATGTGCTGTAGACAAGCGTACCGCCTTTTTTCAAAAGCGGGGCGGCCGCCCGCAAAATGGCTTGCTGAATCTCGACAAGCGCGGCGATGGCGTCTTTCCCTTTCGTATATTTGATCTCCGGTTTGCGGCGAATGACGCCGAATCCAGTGCACGGCGCATCGACCAAAACGCGGTCAAACGATTCCGGGGCAAACCGCTCGCCGAGCCGGCGGCTGTCAAGGGCGAGCGTCGCAACGTTGTCAAGCCCGAGCCGCTTGGCCTGCTGTTCGATCAGCATTACCTTATGTTCGTGGATATCAACAGCAACGACCTCGCCGCGCCCGCCCATCCGCTCGGCGATATGGGTCGTTTTCCCGCCCGGCGCCGCGCAGCAGTCAAGCACCCGCTCGCCGGGGGCTGGGTCAAGCGCTCGAGCGACAAGCATTGAGCTTTCATCTTGAATCGTCAGCCAACCGGCGCGAAACGTCTCCGTATGAGCCAAATTCCCTTTTTCCGCCCGGATGGCCTCCGGAGCGACATGGCCAGGGATTGCCTGCATCCCTTCAGCGCGCAGCCGCTCAAGCGCTTCTTCGACAGTCGCACGCAGCCGGTTGACGCGGGCCGTTGATTGCGGCGGGCGCAAATTCGTCTCGCACATGCGCGCCGCTTCTTCATAACCATATTGCTGGATCCAGCGCCGAACGAGCCACTCGGGATGGCTGGTGGCAAGGGCGAGCCGCTTGCCCGCGTCATCAACCGCCTCGATCGACGGCAGCCCCTCGCGGCCGATGGCCCGCAATACGCCGTTGACAAGTGAAGCAATGCCGCGATGGCCGCGCCGTTTGGCGATTTCAACCGCTTCAAAGACGGCGGCGCGGTCGGGAACACGATCCAAATACACCATTTGATACAGCGTCAACCGAAGAAGCACGCGCACCCACGGCTCAAGCCGGCGCGCCTTGCGCAAAAACGGCGCCAAATAATAATCGAGCGTGTCGCGCCGTTGCACCGTGCCGTAGACAATCTCGGTCAACAGCGCCGCATCGCGCCCGTCAAGGCGTCCTTTTTGAATGGCTTCGTTTAATTGCAAATGACTGTACGCTCCTTTTTGTTCAATGGCTAACAGCGTATCTAAAGCAAGTTCACGTACGTCCATGATCCTCTCCTAGCTTCATGCCGACCGAAAGACGGCTGCCGGCGCCGCGCAAAAATTCGCCCGCCGCCATCCGTTTTTTTCCGGCCGGCTGCAATTCGGTGATGCGAATGGCTGTCTCATTGCCGGTGGCCACGACAATGCCGTTTTCCTCAAGCGCCAAAATCGTGCCCGGCGGCGCCGAACGGGGCGCCGGCACTTTTTCACCCCACCAAACCTTCCAAATGTGCCCATCCTGCGTTGTATACGTGACCGGCCACGGATGGAAGGCGCGAATATGGTTGTAAATGGCTTCGCCGGGCTGCGTCCAATTGATCCGCTCCTGCTCGCGGCGAATGTTCGGCGCATACGTCGCTTTCTCCTCATCTTGCGGAACGGGCGTAATGTTTCCTTCCAATAAAAGTGGAAGCGTTTCTGATAGTAGTTTAGCCCCGGCGGCGCTCAATTTATCATGGAGCGTGCCGACCGTATCCGTTTCGGCAATCGGCACTTCGACTTGCGCTAACATGTCGCCGGCGTCCAACCGCTCCACCATATACATGATCGTGACACCCGTTTTCGTTTTCCCTTGCCAAATGGCGTAATGGATCGGCGCCCCGCCGCGCAGCTCGGGCAGAAGCGAGGCATGGACATTGATGCAGCCGTATTTTGGTGCATCAAGCAGCGCTTTCGGCAAAATTTGCCCAAACGCCGCCGTGACAATCAAATCGGGCGCAAACGCCAACACTTGTTCGTATTGCTCCGGCTCGCGAATTTTTGTCGGCTGCAGCACCGGGATGCCGCGGCGCTCCGCTTCCACTTTCACCGGGGGCGGAACGGGCTCGCGCTTCCGCCCTTTTGGCTTATCCGGCTGGGTGACGACCGCTGCAACGCGGTAGCCGTCATGAAGAAGCTGGCGCAAAATCGGCACGGCAAAGTCAGGTGTTCCCATAAACACAATGTTCGTCATTGGCATCTATCCTTCCAATTCTTCAAGATCGCAATACCGAATCACTTTCGACGTAAACAGCACACCGTGCAAATGGTCGATTTCATGTTGCAACGCGCGCGCCAAAAAACCGGTCGCGGAAAGCGTAAACGGGCGGCCGCGCCGGTTTTGCGCCCGCACTTTCACAAATTTCGCGCGCGGCACTTCGCCAAACAAGCCGGGAAAGCTCAAACAGCCTTCCACATCCACTTGTTCGCCGCGCGCCTCGATCACGACCGGGTTGATGAGCTCGATCCGACCGTGTTCATCACCGACATCGATGACGGCGATCTGCTTGGCGACGCCGATTTGCGGGGCAGCTAGGCCCACCCCGTCAGCGGCAAGCATCGTTTCATACATATCGTCAAGCAGCCGCCCGAGCCGACGGTCAAACGCCGTCACTGGCGCGCACGGCTGTTCCAAAATCGGGTCAGGATACGTGACAATCGACAAAACAGACAACGTCATTCCCCCAAGTTCACATCATCATGTATGGGTTTGTATCAATGGTGACCATCACTCCGCCATGGGCGGCATCGGCTTGGTAGCGGTCGATGACCGCCTTGAGCGCCGCGGTCAAATTCGGCTCCCGTTTGTATTTTATCATGCATTGGTAACGATATCTATCGTGAAGACGGGCGATTGGCGAGGCAACGGGGCCGAGAACGACCGCTTCGTGCGACAAATGCTTGCGCAAATAGGCGGCGATTTTCTCCGCCGCTTTGGCTGCAGCCGGCGCTTCCTGGTGGGCGACCGTGATGAGCGTCAAGTAGTAGTACGGCGGATAGCCGTGCGCTTTGCGCAGCGCCATCTCCCGCTGGTAAAAGGCGCGGTAGTCGTGGCGGGCGGCCAGTTCAATGCTGTAGTGCTCAGGCGTATACGTCTGAATGATCACTTCGCCGGGCAGCTCGTGCCGTCCGGCGCGCCCGCTCACTTGCGTCAACAGCTGGAACGTTTTTTCCGCGGCGCGAAAATCGGGCAAATGAAGCATCGTGTCGGCCGCGAGCACACCAACAAGCGTGACATCCGGAAAATCAAGCCCTTTGGCGATCATTTGCGTGCCGAGCAAAATATCGGCTTCCTTGGCGGCAAAACGGGAAAGCAGCTCTTCATGCGCCCCTTTGCGGCCGGTCGTATCGACATCCATGCGGATGACGCGCGCTTTCGGCAGCAACCTCGTCAGTTCTTCTTCCACTTTTTGCGTGCCGGTCCCGAAAAAGCGGATATGTTCGCTGCCGCATGACGGACAGCGAGGGGCAAGCGGCTCTTCATGCCCGCAATAGTGGCATTTCATCCGTTCCCCGGCACGATGGTACGTCAGCGAAATGTCGCAGTGCGGACAGCGGATGACATAGCCGCAGCTGCGGCACATGACAAACGTCGAATAACCGCGTCGATTCAACAGCAACACTGCCTGCTCGCCGCGCTCAAGCCGGCGGCGCAATTCGTCAAGCAATCGGCGTGAAAACATCGAACGGTTGCCGCTTCGCAGCTCCTCGCGCATATCGACGACATGAACGTCCGGCAGGCCGCGGTCGCTGATGCGCTCCGGCAGCTCGAGCAGCTCGTACACCCCTTTGGCGGCGCGGGCGAACGTCTCAAGCGAGGGGGTGGCGCTGCCAAGCACGACCGGGCAGCTGTGGCGGCGAGCGCGGTAAATGGCGACATCGCGCGCATGATAGCGCGGCATTTCTTCTTGCTTGTAGCTCGTCTCATGCTCCTCATCGATGATGATCATTCCCAAGTTTTCAAACGGGGCAAACACCGCCGATCGCGCCCCGACGACAAGCTGCACTTCTTTCCGGTGAATTTTCCGCCATTCGTCATATTTTTCGCCGACCGACAGCCCGCTGTGAAGCACCGCTACTTTCGAGCCGAACCGGCTTTTGAAGCGCTCGACCATTTGCGGCGTCAGCGAAATTTCCGGCACGAGAACGATCGCTTCCTTTCCTTGGCGCAACGCTTCATCAATCGCCTGCATATACACTTCCGTCTTCCCGCTGCCGGTGACGCCATACAGCAAAAACGTGCGATGCTCCCCGGCGCGCACCGAAGCGGCGATCTTCGCCAATGCCGCCTCTTGCGCCCGAGTGAGCGCCGGCGGCTCACTCGGCTGAAACGTGCGATGCTCGTACGGGTCGCGGTACACCTCGACATCGTTCAGCACCACAAATCCTTTGTCGACGAGCGCTTTCAGCGGCGCTGAGGAGACGCCAAGCACCGCTTGCAGCTCGGCAACCGGCGCCGCTTCCTCTTTTTCCAGCAAAAAGGAAAGCACCTCTTTTTGCCTTGCCGGCAGCGACCCGAGCTCCTGTTTCGCTTGTTCCGATGGAATGGCCAAAGCGGCGTGCTTCACCGTTTTCTTGCCCGCTTTTTCTTTCACCTTGTAGACCGCCTCGAGCACACCTTGCTGCACCGCTTTTTGCGCCGCCCGCCATAAACCGGCCGCCTCAACCTCTTTCCAAGGCGCTTCCGTCCGCCCGGCAAACAGCGGCTTTACCTCATCCGGCAACCTCCCTCTCTTCTCTTCATCCGTCAAGCGGAGCGTTTTTTCATATTTCGCCCGCATCGCCGCCGGCAGCATCGCCTGGTACGCCGAAATGGCAAAACAAAGCGTCGTTTCCGTTAAATAGCGGCCAAGATCAAGCAGCTCTTCGTTTAACACCGGCACGACATCAATCACATGCTCAATCGGTTTCAGTTGTTTGATGTCGGAATGGTCTTTCACATCAACGACAAACCCTTGCAAACGCCGCGCCCCAAACGGCACCGTCACCCGCATGCCCGGCTGGATGACGCCTTGCCAGCGCTCCGGAATCCAATAATCGAACGGGCGGTCCGTCTGCCGGGACGGGACATCGACAATCACGGATGCTACTTTCATCGAATCGCCTCGATATACGCGTGAATTTCTTTTAAAATTTCCTCGGCCGCCTCGCGTTTCGTCATGAGCGGCAGCGGCCGAACGACGCCGTCGCGGCGGAAGATGGTGATGATGTTCGTATCGCCGGCAAACCCTGCCCCTTCTTCGGTGACATTGTTGGCGACGACCATATCCAACCGCTTTTCTTCAAGTTTTTTTAACGCATACTGCTCGAGGTTGTCCGTCTCAGCGGCAAATCCAACCAAAATCTGTCCCGTTTTCCGCTCGCCAAGCGCTTTCAAGATGTCCACCGTCCGCTCCATCTCGACGACATAACCGCCCGGCTGCTTTTTAATTTTGGAAGCCGCGACATATTTCGGCCGATAATCGGCGACCGCCGCCGCCTTGATCACGATGTCCGTTTCCGCAAACCGAGACAAAACCGCTTCATACATCTCTTCCGCCGATTCAACCGCCACCGTCTCGACGCCATCGGGTGAAGAAAGCGCCGTCGGTCCGGAGACAAGCGTCACCGAAGCGCCGAAGCGGGCCGCCGCTTCGGCGATGGCGTAGCCCATTTTGCCGCTCGAATAGTTGGAGAAATAACGGACTGGATCAAGCCTCTCCCGCGTCGGCCCAGCGGTGACAAGCACACGCTTCCCGCGAAACAGCGGCGGATCACCGGCAAAAAAGCGCTCGATATGGGCGATGATGTTCTCCGGCTCCTCGAGCCGCCCTTTGCCGATGTAGCCGCACGCCAAATAGCCTTCCGACGGCTCGATGAACCGGTAGCCGAACTTACAGAGCCGCTCCATGTTCGCCTGGACGGCCGGATGCTCGTACATATGAACGTTCATCGCCGGAGCAATCCAGACGGGCGCTTTCGTCGCCAAAATCGTCGTCGTCACCATATTGTCGGCGATGCCGGCGGCCAGCTTCGCCATCGTATTGGCCGTCGCCGGTGCGACCAAAACGAGATCCGCCCAGTCCGCCAAATCGATATGGGCGATGACAGCCGGATCGTTTTCGGCAAACGTATCGACATACACTTCCTGGCGCGACAATGCTTGAAACGTGAGCGGTGTAATGAACTGGCACGCCCCTTCTGTCATGATCACTTTTACTTCAGCGCCGCGCTGGACGAGCTGGCTGGTGAGCGCCGCCGCCTTGTACGCCGCCACCCCCCCGGTCACACAAAGCAAAATATGTTTTCCCTTGATCATGTTGGCCACCCCCCGACATTGAAAAAAATAACAACCTAAAGCTAGGTTGTTATTTTTCCTCCTCCACTAATTCGACCTTGTCACCGGCAATTTCCTCGAGCGCCTGGCCGACAAATTTTTTCGACACCGGCTTTTTCACCATCAGCTCCGCACCGTCCTGCAGCTCGCGCGCCCGTTTGGCCACCACCGTGACGAGCTTGTATTTCGAATCGACTTTTTGCATCAGCAAATCGATGGAAGGATACAGCATCGTCATTCCACCCCCAACATCCGTTTATATCGCTCGGCGACGCGTTCGCGCCGGCAATGTTCGGCGATGACGATCGCCTTGATCCGCTCGCAGGCGAGCTCCACTTCATCATTTTCCACGACATAGTCGTACTCGTCCATCATTTCAAGCTCCTCTTTCGCCGCCCGCAGCCGATTTTCAATCAGCTCTTTCGACTCGGTGCCGCGTCCCATGATCCGCTTTTCAAGCTCCGTGAGGCTTGGCGGAGCAAGGAAAATGAAGAGCGCCTCTGGAAACGCCCGCCGTACTTTCATCGCTCCTTGCACTTCGATCT
Source organism: Geobacillus zalihae (assembly GCF_030414215.1). Lineage (NCBI taxonomy): Bacteria > Bacillati > Bacillota > Bacilli > Caryophanales > Anoxybacillaceae > Geobacillus > Geobacillus zalihae. The sequence continues at coordinate 1,069,801 of NZ_CP129217.1, read as the reverse complement.
CTAAAAACACATCTTTCCCTTCGGCAAGCGTCTTCTCCACGTAGTCGATCGGCGTGCCATAGTAGTTGCCGACGTATTCCGCCCACTCGAGCAGCTTGTTTTCCCGAATCATTTGTTCAAACTGCTCGCGCGTGCGGAAGAAGTAGTCGACGCCTTCCACTTCGCCTTCGCGCGGCTTGCGCGTCGTGACCGACACCGAATAATGAAGATTGATGTCCGGCTGCGAAAACAGCGCCTTGCGCACCGTTCCTTTGCCAACGCCGGACGGACCCGACATGACGATCAACAACCCACGTTCGTTCTTCAACGCCCAAAACCCTACCCTTCCTCGGAGAAATCGTCGCTTCCATATAAGCGGTTCGCCACCGTTTCCGGCTGCACGGACGACAAAATGACGTGATCGCTGTCCATGATGATGACGGCGCGCGTCCTCCGCCCGTGCGTCGCGTCAACGAGCTTGCCGCTTTCGCGCGCATCTTGAATGATTCGTTTGATCGGCGCCGAATCAGGGCTGACAATCGTAATGATGCGGGCGGCTGACACCATGTTTCCGTACCCGATATTGATAAATTTCATCATCATGACACGCCCACCTGCCATATCCGATATTGTTGCCGCCAACAAGTCGTTTTAAACCGTTATTCCACGTTTTGCACTTGCTCGCGCATTTTCTCAAGCACGCTTTTCATCTCAACGACTTGCGCGGCAATCAGGCTGTCGTTTGCCTTGGCGCCGATCGTGTTGACTTCCCGGTTCAACTCTTGCACCAAAAAGTCCAGTTTCCTCCCGATCGGTTCGTCCATTTCTAAGGCGTCTGCCATTTGCGCCAAATGGCTGCGGATGCGTTTCAATTCCTCATGAATGTCCGCCTTTTCGGCAAACACCGCCACTTCTGTGAGCAGGCGCGCCTCATCGACCGGAGCGGGCGCCCATTCGCGCAGGCGGCGCGCAAGCCGCTCGCGGTATTGTTCAATCACAAGCGGCGCCCGCTGTTCAATAGCTTCCACCCCGGCTTCGACTTCATGAAGACGGGCGCGCAAATCCGCGGCAAGCGCCTCCCCTTCGCGCCGGCGCATGGCAACAAGTGCCTTTGCCGCTTCATCGACAGCGGCCAAAAGCAGCGGCTCGACCTCCTCGTTCGCTCCTTCCTCTTCCACAACTTCGACCGCCCCATCAAGCCGAAGCAGCTCGGCCGCCGTCACGCTGCCGTCAACGGCAAATCGCTTTGCTGCCTCCTGCAACCCGGCCCAATATTGGCCGAGCAAATCCCAATCAATATGTACGTTCCGCTTTACAAGTCCTTCGCCGGCGATCGTGACGAACACTTCCACTTTTCCGCGCCGCACGTACGGCAAAATTGCTTTCTTTATTTTATCCTCAAACACGAGCCATTGTCTAGGGAGGCGAATGGAAATTTCGCAAAACCGGTGGTTGACCGATTTCATTTCCACCGCCACCATCAAACGATCCGTTTTTTTCGTGCTTGCGCCAAAACCAGTCATGCTGTAAACCATATCATCACATCCGTTGTTGCCTTGATGAAAAAGAAAAGGTCATAGAGCGTTGCTCTATCACCTTTTTTATTATAACATATCCATCCTTTTATTTTCTCGTAAAAAGCGAGCCAGCAAACAAAAATGTCGGCAGGGCGGACAAGCCAATGATGAGCAGCCAATCGACCGCTGCGAGCGGCTTCGTATGGAACACTGCGGCAAGCGGTGGGTAATAGATGACGACAACGAGCAAAAGCAGCGACACGATCACCGCCGCGACAAGGTATATGTTCCCGAACGGACTGCGGTCAAAAACCGAACGATCGCAGCGGCAGTCGAACACATGGATCAATTGGGCCAACACAAGCGTCGCAAACGCCGCCGTCTGGGCGTAAACGAGATCCTCGCCGCTCCGTTCATAGGCGGTCAGAAACGCAGCCAGCGTAACAACGCCGATCAAAAAGCCGCGGCTTACGATTTTCCAGCCGAGCCCGCGGGCGAACACCCCTTCATCGGGACGGCGCGGCGGCCGCTTCATCACGTTTTCTTCTGGTTGGTCGAGCCCGAGCGCCATGGCTGGCAAACCGTCGGTGACAAGATTGACCCATAAAATTTGAATCGGCACGAGCGGCAGCGGCAAGGCAAGCAGCATCGCAAACAACATGACGAGAATTTCCCCGACGTTCGAGGCGAGCAAGTAGCGGATAAACTTGCGAATGTTTTCGTAAATGTTGCGCCCCTCTTCGATCGCGGCCTCAATCGTCGCAAAGTTGTCATCCAACAAAACGAGCGACGCCGCCTCTTTCGCCACTTCCGTCCCCGACCGGCCCATCGCGACGCCGATATCCGCCGCTTTCAACGCCGGCGCGTCGTTCACCCCGTCGCCGGTCATGGCGACAATATGACCGCGGCGCTTAAAGGCGTTGACAATTTTCAGCTTATGCTCCGGGGAGACGCGGGCAAACACGTAAATATTATCGACCTCGCGTTCGAGCTCATCGACCGACAGCTTCGACAACGTCGCCCCATCCATCACTTTTCCGCCAGGCGGCAGCACGCCAAGCTGTTTGGCGATGGCGGTGGCTGTCAACACATGGTCGCCGGTGATCATCACCGTTTTCATGCCTGCCTCTTTGCATCGCGCCACTGCTTGCTTCACCTCAGGGCGCGGCGGATCGATCATGCCGGCGACGCCGAGAAACCGAAGCTTTGTCTCCGCATCCTTCTCCGACTCGATCCGTTCCGTTTCCGCAAGCGGCCGATACGCGACGGCGATCGTGCGCAAGGCGGAAGACGCCATGTGGCGAATCGCCTTCTCAATCGTCTCTTTCCACGCCGGGGTCAGCGCCTGCTCGCGCCCGTTCCATTCCAGGCGGTCCGCCCGCTCAAGCAGCACATCGGGCGCCCCTTTCGTCACAACGAACCGCCGCCCGTTCCGGTCGCGAATGATGACCGTCATCATTTTCCGCTCGGAATCAAACGGAAACTCCTGTTCGATCGTGTACTCACGCAAAAGCATTCCTTTCGCCAATCCAGCTTTGGCCGCCGCGACCAGCAGCGCTCCTTCCGTCGGATCGCCGTCGACGTAACGCCGGCCGTTTTCCTCTTTCAACTCCGAACTATTGCAAAGCACCCCCATTGTCAATAGGCGAGCGAGCTGGGGAACGCGGTTCGGATCAACCGTCCGGCCGCGTTCAGAAAACTCGCCATCCGTTTCAAGACCAACGCCGCTTACCGCAAATGTCCGCCCGCCTGCCCATACTTGCGTGACGGTCATCATGTTTTCCGTCATCGTCCCCGTTTTGTCGGAACAAATGACCGAAGCGCAGCCGAGCGTTTCCACCGCCGGAAGCTTGCGGACGATGGCGTTCCGTTTGATCATCCGCTGCACGCCAAGCGCCAACACAACCGTCACAATGGCCGGCAAGCCTTCCGGAATCGCCGCCACTGCCAGCGATACGCCAGCCAAAAACATTTCGTACAGATCGTGCCCTTGCATAACCCCAACCGCCACCACGGCAGCCGTCAGCGCCAAGGCGACGACAAGCAAAATTTTCCCAAGCTGCTCAAGACGGCGCTGGAGCGGCGTCATACCGGCATCCGCCTCTTCGAGCATCGTCGCGATTTGCCCCATCGCCGTTTTCATTCCCGTTGCGATGACAATGCCAATGCCGCTTCCTCTCGTCACCATCGTCCCCATAAACGCCATATTGTGCAAATCGCCGAGCGACGCCTGTTTCGTATGAAGCGGGGCGGCCGATTTGGCTACGGGCACCGATTCGCCCGTCAAGGCGGATTCCTCGATTTCCATCCCGCTCGTCTCAATCAAGCGGATGTCGGCCCCGACCCGGTCGCCGCTTGCCAGCCTCACGACATCACCGACGACAAGCTCGCGCGCCGGAATTTTCACCCACCTGCCATCGCGCCGCACAACCGCTTGCGGAGCGGACAACCGTTTTAAGGCGGCAAGCGACTTTTCCGCCCGCCGCTCCTGGATAAACCCCAGGATGGCGTTCATGATCACGATGACGACAATCGCCACCGCATCCACATACTCGCCTAAAAACGCGGAAATCACCGTCGCCAAAAGCAACACAAGCACCATAAAATCTTGAAACTGGCGAAAAAAGACAACGATGGCCGACTCCTTCTTCCCTTCCGCCAGCTCGTTGTACCCGAACTGCCGCAGCCGTTTTTCCGCCTCCGCCGCAGTAAGCCCGGTCTTGACATTCGTCTTCGTCTCGTGCGCGACATCGCTTGCCGCGAGCGTATGCCATTGCATCTGTCTCCCTCCGTCCTTCCATTTTTTCGCACGCCGTTCCCGCTTCTCTATGCTTATTCATACATGTCCCAAAAAATGATAGTCCCCGCCATGATGTTTAGCGACACAAACATAAGGAGTCGTGGGGCCCTTTGCCACGCCATCTCCCCCATAAGGGAAAAAATCGTGTCAAAAAAGCGGGCCTCCCCATTTTATGCAACATGTTCGTCGGGCATCTTCGTCCGTCTTCAGGTAATATTCAAAGAAATGTTCAAAACGGCGGGTCGTATGGTAAGATCGAAATAGCAAACAAACGAAATAGAAAGGTGTTTTCCATGTCCTTTGACGGAGTGTTTACGTACGCCATTGTCGGTGAACTCGAAGAGGCGCTTGCGGGCGGGCGGATCACGAAAATCCACCAGCCGTCGGCGTATGAGATCGTGCTGCTTGTGCGCGCCCGGGGCCATAACCATAAAGTGATGCTGTCGGCGCATCCGACGTACGCCCGCGTCCATTTGACAAACGAAACGTACAACAACCCATCCGAGCCGCCGATGTTTTGCATGCGGCTGCGCAAACAGTTGGAAGGAAGCATCATCGAGTCGGTCCGTCAAGTCGATTTCGACCGCATCATCGTCATGGACACAAAAGGCCGCGATGAACTCGGCGATCTGCAGACGAAGCGGCTCATCATTGAAGTGATGGGCCGCCATAGCAACATCATCCTCGTTGATGCATCGACCAACACGATCATCGACAGCCTGAAGCATTTGCCGCCGTCGGTCAACCGCTACCGGACGGTGCTTCCCGGGCATCCGTACGTCGCTCCGCCGACGCACGGCAAGCTGAATCCGCTTGAAGCGACGGAAGAAACGGTGCTGAAAAAACTTGATTTTCACGCCGGCAAGCTCGCCCAACAGCTTGTTTCCGCCTTCAGCGGCATTTCGCCGCTATTTGCCAATGAGGCGGTGTTCCGCGCTGGACTCGCCAACCGGACGACGCTGCCGAAAAGCTTCCTCGCGCTCATCGATGACGTTCGGCGCCGCCGCTTTGCCCCGATGATGTACACGAACGGGGAAAAAGAATGGTTTTACGTTTTGCCGCTTAAGCACTTACAAATCGAAGGCCAACCGTTTGCGAGTGCAAGCGAGCTATTGGACCGCTTTTATTTCGGCAAGGCCGAGCGCGACCGCGTCAAGCAGCAAGCCCATGACATCGAGCGGCTCATGGCGAACGAAAAGGCGAAAAACGAGAAAAAGCTCCTAAAGCTCGAACAGACGCTCGAAGAAGCAAAGAAAGCCGACGTTTATCGACTGTACGGCGAACTGCTCACCGCCCATTTGTACGCCGCAAAGCGCGGCATGACGGAAATCGAGGTCGCAAACTACTACGACGAAAACGGAGGCACGGTCACCATTCCGCTCGACCCGCAAAAATCGCCGTCCGAGAACGCGCAGCAGTACTTTCAAAAATACCAAAAAGCGAAAAACTCGCTCGCCGTCGTGCAACAACAAATCGAGCGGACGAAAGAAGACATCGCCTATTGCGACACGATTTTAAGCCAGCTGGAAACCGCCTCGCCGAAAGATGTCGAGGAAATCCGCGACGAGCTCATCGAACAAGGCTATTTGCGCCCGCGCGCCGCGAAAGGAGCAAAAAAGCGCAAACCAACCGCGCCCGAGCTTGACCGCTACGTCGCAAGCGACGGCACGGAAATACTCGTTGGCAAAAACAACAAACAAAACGATTATCTCACAACAAAGCTGGCCCATAAGGACGATGTTTGGCTGCATGTGAAAAACATTCCCGGCTCGCACGTCGTCATCCGGAACAAGCAGCCGTCTGACGAGACGCTCTTGGAAGCGGCGAATCTCGCCGCCTACTTCAGCAAAGCCCGCCACTCCGGATCCGTGCCTGTCGACTACACGCGCATCCGCTATGTAAAAAAACCGAGCGGCGCCAAGCCGGGATTTGTCATTTACGAACACGAGCAAACGCTCTACGTCACGCCGGATGAAGAACTCGTCCGCGCCATGAAACAACGGCAAAAAGAACAAGCGGCGAAACCATCGTAAACCCGCCCCAATGACCGCCCAACACGGCATCGGGCGATTCGCGCGAACTCCCGCAAACCGAAACAGTCTAGTGCCGCATCAAAGACAACGGGCTGTCTGTAAGACCAGCTGCATTGGCCTTATGGACAGCCCGCTTGGCAAACTTGTCGAGTCAACCACAAGCCGCCATCGCGAATGCAATTTGTTATCTTCAATCATCGTTGCCGTTTTGGATATGGTATAATAATGAAAAAAGCGAGGGAGATCCGATGAATCCAGAACCATCCAAACTGTATACGTATGCCGATTATATTCAATGGGATGGGCGTTGGGAGCTTATTGATGGAAAAGCTTACAACATGAGCCCTTCACCAACGTGGGAGCATCAGTTTACCGTTATGGAACTATCGTTCGCATTTCGTTCGTACTTTCAAAATAAAGATTGCTACGTTGCCATTGCTCCGTTTGATGTTCGTCTCTCCGAAAACGATGACTACACCTATGCAAAACATGTCGTTCAACCCGATATTTCTGTCATTTGCAATCGAAACAACTTAACACCAAACGGCTGTTTAGGCGCACCAACACTCATTGTCGAGGTTCTTTCTCCGCCTACAGCGTTAAAAGATCGAAATGAAAAATTTAAACTATACGAACAATTTGGCGTAAAAGAATATTGGATTGTTGACCCTTTGTATAAAACGATTGAAGTATTTGGATTAGAAGATGGATTTTTTAAAAAAAGAGAAGCATTTGGGGAACATGAAACCATCATCTCTTTTCTATTTGCCGATTTTTCTCTCGAGGCGAGGCGGTTATTTTTTCAATAAAAATAAAAAATGCAGCAAAACAAGCTATATACATCCAAAATTTTAGCATGTTAACCTCTGGTTCACGCAGTGCATCCGATGCGGCGTAAATCCCATTCGTCCTCGATCTTTGCTCGCTTCAGCTGCTCATGGACACGGGACAGTACCTTGGGATTCCACGTTTTCCGCCGCGGCCAACTATCGCCAGTCCAGCCACAGCTCTTGTATTCCGCACCGTATCACAATCGGGCCATCCGCCATACAGTATATGGTAAGCTTGCATAGAAAGCGAGGGATGGCGTTGAACTACAAGCCGCTTCATCCATTTTTTCCATTTTCCCAAGAACCCCCCGACATCGGCGCCAACATTGAAAAATATATTCGCGAAACGCTGTCCACCTATTGGCCCGGCTTCCCGTTATCCGCCCCGGACGCGCCGCCGTGGGCGCCGGAACGCCGCGAACCATCGCCCCCGCGCCGGGGGAAAACGTATGACGTGTTCGAGCTGCACGGGTATGTCATCGTCCGCTTAAACGTTCCCGCCACGGTGAAGGCCGAGGACATCGCCGTCCAATGCGGGCTCGTCTCCTTGATCGTCGAATTCCCAAGCCATTCCGTTTCCATCCCTCTGCCCGCCCTGGTGAAACGGAAAAGAGCGCGGGCGCTTTTCAAAGACGGCGTGCTCGAGGTGCGGCTCCCTAAAGCCGTGGATAGCGACTATGAACCAATTGCCATCGAAACGCCCTAACCCCGTCCTGTTGCCATAAGGAGGGGGGAACAATCAGCAGCCGCTCGCTCGCCCATCTGGGATCACTCCCTAAAAAAACCGCAGGCTGAACAGTCCTGCGGTTTTTTACGGCCTGCGTACAAGCAGGCAGCGACACAATGAATACAATAACTTTACAACCGATGAAAAAGAGGGATGCATATGAAGATCGTCTTTCACAAAATCGAAGTCGACACGATTGAATCGAACGCCGGCATTTACATCGGCCAAAACAACGCCAACGGCTTCCGCGCCCACGCCAAAAACGTGTCGGCCATCCGCTCGATCCGCGGAGTGAAAAATATATTCAAGCAAAATATCATTCTTATTTTTGACGAAGACGGAATTGACATGCCGATCGTTGACAAGGGGGCAAAAACCGTCGTCGAACAACGGACAGACCGCCACGGCCGGCTGGAAATCACGAAGAAAAGCGTCCCTTCGTTCCCGGCCAAGCGGCAGCGGCCATCATATCCGCCTTCCATCGGCCATATAATGACAACAAGGCGATGATGGCTTGCCGCCTAAAGGGGAGAGCGACGATGAAAGCAAAAAAACATTTCCGCACGCTTGAAGAAGCGCGCAAACTGCTCGGCGATGATTTTTGGGAAGTGATGTCCGATGTGTTGCCGTTTGTCGGGCCGCGCGTCGATGTATACCGCGGCGACCGCGAAGTGCTCGTCGCCGCTGAACTGCCCGGGCTGTCGTCCGAACAGGACGTGTCCGTCACCTTGCACGGATACACGCTCGTCATTGAAGGGCAAATTGTGCGCGATTACGCCATCGATGAAAGCCGGTTTTTGCTCGATGAACGGGCGGAAGGATCGTTTAAGCGGAAAATCCGCCTGCCGAAGGACTGCCAGCTCGACGCCATTCGCGCCGACTATTGGAACGGCCTGCTTCTCGTCCGCATCCCGCTCGCTGCCGATGGCGACAGCGGCCCTGGGGAAAAGGTGCACATCCATTTTCACCGTTGACGAAAGGAGGCGACGGCCGTTGGCCAAAATCCGATTCCATTCGTTGGAAATCGGCGTAATCCGCTCCAGCTCCGGGCTCTTCTCCGGCGTCAACATCCAGCGCCACTGGCAGCACTATTCCCGCTCGAGCGACGGCTTCGGCACGGTTGACGGAAATGAAAACCGCATCAGCCGCAACGTGGCGATCGTCAACCAAGCCGCCCCGCCCCTCGGGAAGCGATTATAGCGCCATTGCCCCCGTGCGGCTCGCGATCGGTGTATCGATGACATCGTCGTCGCGGAAAAGATGAATGTTGCGGGAAACGTGATTTCGGTTGCCAAACACTGTGCCGAATCCGGATTTGCTATGGACGTTCGTGCTCCAATTGTTTTGCTCGTTCGTGCCGACGAAAATGCCGGAATTGTCTTCGATCGCATTCACATTGATGTTTTGAAACACAATGTGCGGGGAAGCAAACCGTTTTCGCACCGCTGTCTCTCCCTATATTTGCGACGACAACGTCGGCTCAAGATCGTTATCAAAGATGGGCGTATCAATGTAATCATTGTCGTACATCACATTGAAATTATACGGAAAAGCATTGGCCGTTCCGAACACAAACCCGATGCTCGTTTGGTTTTTATTGTTTGAATCCCAGCCGTTGGCGACGTTTTCTCCGACCATGATCGCCGCATTCGTTTCCATCCCGTTGGCCGCAATCGTATTGAAAATGATCGATGAAGGCATTTCTCGCATCCCCTCCCCGCTGTCGTATACAACAACATATGCCCATACGCCCATAAACGTGCCAAATCCCGCCGATTCGGAAAAGGATGAACGATGATGGACGAACAACAATGGCTTCCGATCTTGCGCCGCATCGAAGAAAAACTGGCCGCGCTCGAACGCGAAGCAGCCAAAGAAAGAGAGAAACCACGGATCGAGATCCACATCCATGAGGCGACGATCGAGACGCTGCAGCTCGAGGAGCTCGTCTACCGCCTCGGCCGCATCGACATTAAAGAACTGAGCGGCATGTTCAATGTCGGCAACACGTTCTCGCCGTCCGTCGAGGCGAAGCCATCCGCTTCCGAAGGAGAACGCAATGGGCGCCAAAGCGAAAGCCAACCAGCCGCTGGCGGCGGGCAGCCGACGGCAAAACCGAAGCCGAAAAAACACACTCCGCCGGCAGAACGAGGCAAAGGAGCGGAAGATAAAACAGCCGGCAACGGGCAAAGCGATGCGATTGTCGTTCGCCTTCACGGCGTCCCGTCGCCTTACCGGTTTGACAAACGACCGGCAGAAACCGACTAACCAGCCGCCTCTGGCGGCCCATAGGGGGTGATGGCCATCGACCGGTTATCGCCGCGCTTTGTCATCGGCTCGATCCATATCGGCACGGTCGAAGGCGCCTCGTGCGTCAATTTCGGCAACAACTTCGTCGGCGGCTTCACAAGCCATATCAAACAAAACCAAGGCTTCGGCAGCATCACCGGCGACCATAACGACATCCACGATTTGCTGTCCCGCCTCGACGAACAAGGCGTATTCGAAATGTTCCAGCCGCCATCCGGCGAAGACGGCCGCTCGATCGAGGCAGCCCTCGCCGAAAACGGGCTGCTTATAGACGACAGCGACATCGAAGACAGCGAATTTCCAAGTTAGACCCGCCGCCAATCTCCCTCGCCCATGATGAAAACACGGGCGAGGGGCGGCTTTATGACGGCCTTTCCCGCTTTATACGCGTAAGAGCATTTGCTCCTCACCTTAAGGAAGAGAAAACAATGCATACCGGGCTTTCTGTCTCCAAAATCCAGCCGGTAGGCTGTAGTTCGCCGGTTTTGCCATCCACTTTAAAGGCCACGATCGTATCGCTGTCCTCATTCGCAACGTACAGGAACGTTCCGAATGGATCAAACGTGAAAAATCGGGGAGTCGCACCTTTGGTAGACTCCCAGCCAATAGGGGAAAGTTCACCTGTTTGTTGATCCACCGCAAAAATGGCGATGCTATTATGCCCCCTGTTTGACGCGTATACGAAACGCCCGCACGGTGAGACAGCGATTTCTGCCGCTGTATTTCCATTAACATGGCTGGGAACGGTCGGTATCGTTTGTTTCATCGTTAGCCGTCCATTTTCTTTTTCAAATGCATATACCGTGACAGTAGAATCAAGCTCATTCACAACATACGCATACGGCAAGACGGGATGGAAAGAGATGTGCCGCGGTCCGGCCCCTTCCTGCGTTGTTCCAAAAGGCAAATGTCTTGAAGTCAGTTCGCCTGTTTCGGCATTCAGTGTAAACAAAATGATCCGGTTAAGCCCTAAATCGGGAACAACGAGGAAACGTCCCGTAGGATCAAATACCGTATGGTGGGGATGAGAAATCCCCTGTTTTTCATATAGATGCGTTGCATTAAATTGAGGGGCATGGGGAAGGGGAACCAAATGACGAATCTCCCCTAAAGAACCATCGCTATGAACAGGCAAGACGGACAACGTCCCAGAGATATAGTTGGCGACAATAAGAAATCGGTTCGTCGGATCAATAACGAGATGAACAGGGTTTTTTCCGCCAGTTGATTGATAATTAAGGAATGTCAGTTCACCTGTCTCTTGGTCAATTCGGAACGCGCTAACTTCGCTGCAATCGCCATGGACCGTATATAGGAAACGTTGGGTAGCATCAAGAGCTAAAAACGATGGATTGACAAGCCCTTGAACAAGCTGCACATGTATCCACTCGCCCGTCACAGGATCAACCCGGTAAACGTTGATTCCTTTTCCACGGGCATTGCGTTGCCATGATGTACGACAGCCAACATAAGCAATTAGTTTTGCATTTGTTTTATTTTCATTTTTTTCGATTGCCATAGTTTTTTCTGCCCCCTTACCCCCAGCGCACTAAAAATGTATCAACCTAGCCTCTTTTTTACTGAGCGGTTTTCAGCGAATTTCCGAATGGACTTGTGCAAGTCGGCGCATGACGGTCTGCATAATCCCGCCATTGCGATAGTATTCCACTTCTATGGCGTTATCAAGACGGACAATCACGTCAAACTCAAAGCAGGTTCCGTCTTCCCGAATCCCCTCTACCTTGATCTTTTGCCCTGGTTTGACTCCTTTGTCCAACCCGATCGTTCTGAACGTTTCTGCTCCTGTGATCCCGAGAGAGGAAGCGTTTATGCCATCGACAAACTGCAAAGGCAACACTCCCATGCCAACTAGATTGCTGCGGTGGATTCTTTCAAAACTCTCGGCAATGACGGCTTTGACTCCTAAAAGATACGTCCCTTTTGCCGCCCAATCCCTCGAGCTTCCTGTGCCATATTCTTTGCCCGCTATAATCAGCAACGGGATGTCCTTTTCCTTATATTTCATCGCTGCATCATAAATAGACATGATTTCTCCCGTTAACCAATTTTTTGTCATCCCTCGCCCCGCTTCTGGAACCATAAGATTCAGCACATTGGCCAGCGCTCCCCTTACCATGACATGATGATTGCCTCTGCGCGACGGATAGGAGTTAAAATCTTTCGGTTCTACTCCGCAACTTTGCAAATACAGCCCAGCAGGACTGTTGAGGAGAATGACTCCCGAGGGGGAGAGATGATCCGTCGTGACGACATCCCCTAACAGCGCAAGGACACGAGCTTCTTTTATGTCTTCCATTTCTTTTACATCCCAACGGAAGCGTTCCAAGAACGGAGGTTTGCGGATGTAACAAGAACGTTCGTCCCATTGATACAGCAATCCTTCAGAAATATCAATACGATTCCATTGCTCATTTGCTTCGTATACGACCTCATACCGTTTACGGAACAATTCAGGTTGAAGTGATTGCTGCAACACTTGCTGGATTTCGGCTGAAGACGGCCAAAGTTCTTTTAAATATACCGGTTGGTGATTTTTATTATATCCGATCGGTTCTGTCGTCAAATCGATATTGACCGTACCTGCCAAGGCATAAGCAACAACAAGCGGAGGCGATGCCAAATAGTTTAATTTCACTTGTGGATGTATACGCCCTTCAAAATTGCGGTTTCCTGACAACACACTAGCTACAGTCAGTTCGTGATCGGCGATGGCCTTACTGACCTCCGGGAGAAGCGGCCCCGAGTTGCCAATACATGTCGCACACCCGTAAGCTGCGATATAGAATCCTAACTCTTCTAAGTAGGACAGCAACCCTGCCCTCTGCAAGTAATCTGTGACCACCCGCGAGCCCGGGCTTAGAGACGTTTTCACATACGGCGGCATCCGAAGTCCTTTCTTAACGGCATTTCTGGCCACAAGTCCAGCCGCCACCAATAACGTGGGATTGGACGTATTCGTACAACTTGTGATTGCTGCTAAAACAATCGCACCGTTTTGCAAAACTGACTGTGTCCCATCTTCATGCGTAATGACCACTGATTTTTGCCAATCCTTCTCCGTGAGTCCATAACCGCCTTGCGGCAATGGGGCTTGAATCATCTCTTGGTAACGTTTCTTCATCTGTCCTAATTCAATGCGATCCTGCGGGCGCTTAGGCCCTGCCAGACAGGGAACAACGGTCGATAAATCCAGCTCAATGATTTCAGAATAGCATGGTTCCGGGCTTTCTTCTTGCTTATACATGCCTTGGATTCGGTAATACGTTTCCACAAGGTCTATTTGTTCCTCATCGCGGCCCATCAGCCGCAAGTAGTTTATCGTTTCCCTGTCGACAGGGAAATAGCCCATCGTGGCCCCATACTCAGGCGCCATATTCGCAATGGTCGCGCGATCAGCTACACTCAGCGTTTGAACTCCTGAACCGAAAAATTCCACAAACTTGCCAACAACCCCTTTTTGCCGAAGAAGATTGGTAATGGTCAAAGCCAAATCGGTCGCTGTCACTCCCTCAGAAAGTGAACCCGTGAGTTTCAGGCCAACGACTTCTGGCATGACGAAGTACACAGGCTGCCCTAATACAGCCGCCTCTGCTTCGATTCCGCCTACTCCCCACGCTACAATTCCCAATCCGTTAATCATCGTTGTATGGGAATCGGTTCCAATCAGCGAGTCTGGAAAAATTACCGTTTCATTGCCATTCTTTTTTAAGGAAATAACCGATGATAGAAACTCCATATTCACTTGATGCATAATGCCGCTCGAGGGTGGAACAACGCGAAAATTAGCGAACGCTTTTTGCGCCCAACGCAAAAAACGAAAGCGTTCCATATTTCGGTTGAAGTTGAGTTGTTCATTTAAGTTGACGGCGTCCGGCTTTCCAAAATAATCAATTGTCACCGAATGATCTACGACAAGGTCTACAGGAATAAGAGGGTTGATTTTACGAACATCTCCTCCCATCTGTGCCATTGTGTCGCGCATGGCTGCTAAATCCACTAATGCCGGTAGTCCGGTCGTATCATGCATAAGAATCCTAGACGGCTTAAAAGGCACTTCCCGGGTTGTCTCGCGCTTTTTTCCCCAATTCGCTAACATGGCGATATGCTCTGCGGTGATCGCGGAACCATCAAATTCACGTACAGCCGCTTCCAACAACACTTTGATGGAATAAGGCAGTCGGGAAACGTTTCCAACTCCATCCTCTTCGAGCGCGTTGATGCGATAGAAAGAGTAGGTTTTTCCACGTAAAGAAAAATGAGATTTCGTTCTCCGTATGCTTTTGAGCACTTTGTCTTCCATTGCCGATAGCCACCTTTTCTCTTTGGTTGATTTCATTTTATTACAAAACTGAAAAGCGAAAGAAATATCAATTTGTTATGAGCAGGTATGAAAATTTTATATGTGCAACACTCTTGGTGCATTTTGGGCGCCACGGTCTTGCCAAAAAGAAAGATAGCGGGTAGATTAAAATAACAACAAGGAATGGATATAGAGGTGTGTAATTATTATGGAAGACCGCGACTGGATGATTTTGCATACCCTTTATAAGGAGAAAAGTATTACGAAAACCGCCCAACGACTATTTATTTCGCAACCAACACTAACAAAACGCCTGCAACAAATTGAAAAAGAGTTGGAAGTCAAAATTGTGGATCGCGGATTCAAAGGAGTGCAATTTACGCCGGAAGGAGAATACCTCGCCAAGTGTGCTGAAGATATGTTGCATCGTCTTCGCGTGATAAAAGAAAATTTAAAGAATTTCCATCATCAAGTAGCGGGAACGTTGCGCCTTGGTGTATCGAACTTCATTAGCAAATACAAACTCCCTGCTCTGCTCAAATATTTTAAAGATCAGTACCCTCAAGTCGAATTCCAAGTGAAAACCGGCTACAGTCGAGATATTTTTGCTTTATTATATAGTCAGGAAGTCCATGTGGCTTTTATTCGCGGGGAATACAACTGGCCTGATCAAAAACACTTGCTGTTTGAGGAAAACATCTGTATTGCCTCTAAGCAAGAGGTAGATTTAGAACAACTCCCCCAACTGCCAAGAATTGATTATAAAACAGACGTCTTATATAGGCAGTTAGTGGATAACTGGTGGGCGGAGCGATATATACATCCTCCGTATATCGCTATGGTCGTCGATCAAGGGGACACATGCAAAGAAATGGTGGCCAATGGATTAGGATACGCGATTATGCCTTCACTATTTTTGGAAAATGTGAAAGGGCTTCATAAAATCTGCCTGACAGATAAAAAAGGGCGTCCTCTCACCCAAAAAACATGGATGATGTACCATCAAGACTCTTTAACATTAAATGTCGTGAACGCCTTTGTTGATGTAGTCAAACAGCTTGATATATATTCCTTATAAAAATAATAAGGAACGGCGGCATCTGCCCCGTTCCCCGTTCCTTTTTATTTATTCAAGACATTTTCCAAATACCGAAGCGCTTCCTCCCTGCTGGATACCCGTTTTGCTCTGTCGAGATCCATTTGCAGTTTTTCTAATGCCTTTTGTAAAATTTCCTGTTCCCGCATTTGTGGTACAACAACAACTCCATCAGCATCACCGACGATCATATCACCCGGATGCACCGTCACCCCACCGCAAGAGACAGGGACATTGATTTCCCCCATACCAGCCTTTCCACTAGCTGCCACAGTCGTTCCGAGGCAGAAAACAGGAATATTCAATTTTCTAATCCCCTCAATGTCCCGTATCACCCCGTGGGCAACAATCCCTTTTATTCCTAACATTTGTGCTACGCCAACTAAAAAATCTCCTGCGATGGCCCGATAGGTGTCCCCTTTGGCGTCTACCACAAGGACACTTCCCGGCGGCGCTTCCTTCAGCGCCTTCAAGAAAACAAGATTGTCCCCTACGGGCATTTTCACTGTAAACGCTCTTCCTGCCACGCGATCATTTTCCTTCAAAGGCTTGATCTGCGAATCAAGATTATTGAGACCTTGCATCACATCAGAAATACAGGTGGTCGGTATCATTTCAAACTGACTGATTATATTCATTTCACCACTTCCCCTTTTAGCTGATTGGATTGTGAAGCCTGATGTTTAGAAAAACCTTGCCTTTTTTCAAGGCGCATCAACAAAACCATGATAAATGAGATAAATAAGAGCACACTTAAAAATACCAAACCTGCTTCCGTGCTCCCTGTAGCATCTTTCAAGGCACCAATCGCATACGGTCCGACAAATCCCCCTAGGTTTCCGACGGAGTTAATCGCGGCAATAGCGACAGCAGCGCTCGACTGCGTTAAAAATAACGAAGGCAAAGCCCAAAACGGAGATTTAAAACTATACATACCGGCCAAAGAAATCGATATGAATAGAAGGGCGAAATAAGGATTTTTCGTGATCCCTGCGCTCACCAACCCGAGTCCGGCCACTAGAAGCGGAATCGCCGAATGCAGTTGTCTTTCTCCCGTACGATCCGAACGACGCGACCAAACAATCATGCCGATCGTAGCGATAATGTAAGGAATCATTCCAATTAAGCCAACTTCCGTATTAGTCAATTTGCCAGAAAACCCTTTAATAATCTGCGGCATCCAATATCCCACACCAAGGCTCCCTGTCTGATAAACGAAATAAATGACAGAGAGAAACAACACTTTCGGATCTGCCAGGGCTTTTAAGGTGCTGAGATGCTTTACATTCTTCCTTGACTCTCTCTTCTTTTAATGAAGATATGAGCCAGCTCTTTTCCTCGTCCGTCAGCCATTTGGCATTCTCGGGGCGTTCAGTCAAATAGAAATAAGTGACAATTCCCATGATCACTGCGGGGGCCCCTTCCAAAATAAGCATCCATCTCCAGCCTTGAATTCCCCACCATTGAATATGATCCATAATCCAAGTACTCAGCGGTGCGCCAATAATATACGAAACGGGGATAGCAGCAGTAAATAACGCTACGGTGGTAGCCTGCTCTTTCGATCGAAACCAATAGGTGAAATATAAAATAATCCCAGGGAAAAATCCTGCCTCCGCTACTCCAAGCAAAAATCTTAAGATGTATAGATGAACCTCATTTTGAGCAAATCCTGTCAATACCGAGACGATCCCCCAAGTAATAAGAATTCTTGCAATCCATACTCGGGCGCCAAACTTCATCATCAATATATTACTTGGCACTTCGAAAAGGAAATAACCAATAAAAAAATACCGGAGACAATTCCAAACACTTCAGCTGAAAGGGCTAAATCCTTATTCATTTGTAAAGCAGCATACCCGATATTTGCCCGATCCAAGTAGGAAATAATGTACAACAAAAATGTAAAAGGAATGATCCGCATTGTCACCTTGCGCATCGTTTGCTTTTCCAACACAGCGCCCGTATCATTCATTCATATTCAGCCTCCTCCAATTGTCATTGAAATCGTTTTCCGAAAATGGCATAAAAATTGATCAACACGTATCCTTAGTGTTATCCCCCCCCTTCCTTTTCAACCTGCTGCGAAACAGGATTGATCCATGAGCAAAAATGGCAAGCAAAACGTCACAGGAAAGCGTTTACCAGAGCTGGCGACCCATCTGAACCAAAAACAACGCCCATGGACGTTTTCTTTTATTACTTCCATCTTAGCGAAAAGTAGCATGGTAGAAGAAATAGTTTTCGTTCATGACGCGGTATTCGAATTTCGAATGTATGACAGACAACGAGGATGGCCAGGGCAAAGTGGAATACATTCAATCATTCAAAGATGCCATGTTTTTCATGATGAACTATAAGAAGATCAGCAACTTACCGAATACAGGCCTCTTTCTCGGCCATACCTGCAGCCAAAAAGGAGAAAGAGGCCCAAAACATAAAACTGGGTGATTAATCGATGATATTAGGTACAAGGACAAACCCTTCCATCAATCGCCGGGCACTGCGGCTCATCACCACTTTTTTTACCATCCAACTATGATGATGTCGTTCGACTGCAGCTCCTACTCTTACAATGCCCGACGGATGCCCGATGCGAATCTCGGATACTGTGCGTCCTAAAATGTTGCTCACGATCGTTCCCGGGATCGCCGCCGCCGCAGCCATCGCCACCGCACCTGTGCCTGTCATGGCATGATGCAGTTTCCCCATCGACAAAATGCGCGCCAACAGGTCAATCTCTTCCCGGCGCACCACTTTGCCGCTCGATGCAGTATAGCTTGCTGGCTCAGCCAAAAAGGCAATTTTCGGTGTATGCTGGCGTTTCGCCATGGCGTACTCGATGTCGTCTGCCACCCCCATAGCGACAGCCCCGTGAGCGCGGATCCATTCCAACCGCGCCAACAAATCCGGATTGCCGTTAATATCTTGTTGCAATTCTGTTCCCGTTAATCCCATTGACGATGCAGAAATAAAGACAGAAGGATTTCCGGCATTGATTAGAGTTGCCTCCACTTCTCCTATTCCCGGAACGTGAAGGATGTCGATGGGATTTCCGGTTGGCAGAACCCCTCCCTCCCCGCCAGGATCAAGGAATTCCAGCTTGATTTCCGACGCTGGAAAGGCTACTCCGTCTAGCACGAAATCGCCAAGCTCTTGCACTTCTCCATCCTTCATCGGGACATGGGCGATGATTTCCTTTCCAATGTTCTCCTGCCAAATATGGACAGTGGCCACCCCATCCTTAGGAGCATCGACGAGCCCGTGATCAATCGCAAAAGGACCAACCGCCGCTGTAAGATTCCCGCAGTTCCCACTCCAATCAATGAGTGGCTGCCCTATGGCTACTTGGCCGAATAAATAATCAACATCACATCCGGGCCGGTTGCTTTTGCTGATGATGACCACCTTGCTCGTGCTTGACGTCGCCGCACCCATGCCATCGATTTGCTGCCCATACGGATCCGGACTTCCCATCACACGCAACAATAGTTTGTCACGTTTCGACGGATCAGAGGGCAAATCTTCTTTCAGAAAAAAAATTCCCTTACTCGTTCCGCCTCGCATATAAACGGCAGGGATTTTGATTTGTTTTCCCCACTGCTTCACTTCGTTCTCTCCTTCCAACTTTATGCGACTGAAAGGCGCGGAGGCGGCATCCTAAATAGCGGCCTGCCTTCCCCGCCCCACCGGCACGATGCTTCCTGAAACAGTGCAACAGCCGATGTCAGCCTTTCAGCCTTTTCTTTTCACAAACGGATCGGCTCCCGCTTCAAGCTAAGGGGGAGTAGTTCACTTTCTTACGAAGAACCATTGGCAATACACCACCATGGCGGTAATAATCAATCTCTATCTCGCTGTCGAAACGGACGATCACGTCAAACACCTTCCGGCAGCCGTATTCATCAGTGGCGATCACCGTTACAAGTTGGCGGGGGCGGATGTGATTGTCAATATGGATATCATATCGTTCGCGCCCAGTTAAGCCAAGGGTATCAGCATTTTCTCCCTCTTGGAATTGAAGAGGAAGCACACCCATCAATGCCAAGTTGCTGCGGTGGATGCGCTCGAAGCTCTGCGCCAAAACCGCTTTGACGCCAAGCAGCGCAGTCGCTTTCGCCGCCCAGTCCCGGGAACTGCCCATGCCGTAATCCATCCCGGCGATCACCAATAATCCCGTTCCATCTTGTTGATATTTCATAGCCGCATCGTAAATGGACATGACTTCCCCGGTTGGGAAATATGTTGTTACGCCGCCCTCTGTTCCCGGCGCTACTTCGTTTCTCAAACGGATATTGGAAAAGGCACCGCGCATCATTACTTCATGATTGCCGCGGCGGGAGCCATAGGAGCTTAAATCCCCCGGCTTTACCCCTTGCGACAACAAGTATTTTCCTGCCACACTATTAGGCGGAATCGTCCCCCCAGCCGGAGAGATGTGATCGGTCGTAACGGAATCACCAAGTTTGACAAGCACCCGCAACCCGTTCAGCGATTCGATTGGCCTAGCCTCTTTGGACATATTTTGGAAAAAGGGCGGGTTGCGAAGAAATGTCGAATCTTCCTCCCATTCATAAAGCAATCCTTTGCCCGTCTGCAATTGATTCCATGCTTCATTCCCGCTGAACATGCTTTTGTTTTGCTGTTCATATAAATCTACTGTAATGGTTTCAGCTATTACCTTTTCGATTTCCGAATGGGTTGGCCATATGTCTTGCAAGTAAACAGCCTTTCCCTCTTTGTCTGTTCCGAGAGGCTCGTTTTGAAGATTGATGTCCACACTTCCGGCAATAGCATACGCAACAACGAGAGGAGGGGAAGCTAAAAAGTTCGCTTTAATGAGCGGATGAATGCGTCCTTCAAAATTGCGATTGCCGGATAACACTCCACAAACAATCAAATCGTTCTGCGTGATCGCCTCCGCCACTTCGTCAGGAAGAGGGCCTGAATTCCCTACACATGTTGTACAGCCATAGCCGACAAGATAGAATCCGAGTTTTTCGAGATAAGGAAGCAGCCCGGCCTTCCGCAAATATTGGGTAACGACCTTCGATCCAGGAGCAAGGCTCGTTTTGACAAACGGCGGAACGGATAGCCCTCTTTCTACGGCCTTTTTTGCCAACAGACCAGCGCCAATCATGACATACGGATTGGAAGTGTTTGTGCAGCTCGTAATGGCCGCAAGCACAATGGAGCCTGTTTTTAACGGATACGTTTGGCCGTCGTGGAAGGCGACAGAACATTGTTTGTCTATCTCCTCTTCGCTGAGGCCATATCCGTGATTCCCCAATGTGTTCGTTAAGGACTTTCGAAAAGCCTCTTTCACCTCAGATAATCGGATCAAGTCCTGTGGACGCTTCGGACCAGCGACATACGATTCAATGGTAGAAAGATCCAATTCGATCACTTCCGTATACATCGGCTCCTCAGCATCCGGTGTAAAAAACAGCCCATTCGCCTTGCAATAAGCCTCTACAAGCTGTACTTGTTCCTCCGTTCGTCCGGTTAGACGCAAAAAGTTCAATGTTTCCTGATCTACAGGGAAGAAGGAGATGGTTGCTCCATTTTCTGGCGACATATTGGCGACCGTCGCCCGATCGGCCACAGATAAATTTGTGACCCCTTCCCCGAAGAATTCCACAAATTTTCCGACAACGTGTTTCTTGCGAAGCAGATGTGTAACATAAAGAGCAAGATCTGTCCCGGTTGCGCCAGCAGGCAATTTGCCTTTTAGACGAATCCCAATTACCTCTGGGGCTGGAAAGTACGAAGGTTGCCCGAGCATCGCCGCTTCTGCCTCAATGCCTCCGACTCCCCATCCAACGACCCCGATCCCATTCACCATTGGTGTATGTGAGTCGGCTCCAAAACAAGTATCAGGGAAGGCGAGATATTCGCCATTTTCTTCCGTTGACTGTACAACCGAAGCAAGATATTCTACATTGGCTTGATGAATGATAGCGGTCGAAGGCGGCACGACGCGAAACTTCTTGAAAGAGTTGGACGCCCATTTAAAAAATTTGTACCGCTCATAGTTGAGCTCAAATCCTCGTTCGACATTATATTTCAATGCATCCGGCGTTCCGAACTTCTCTACTTGTTCGGCATGATCGATGACAAGGTCAACAGGGATTTCCGGGTTGATCATCTCCGGGCTTCCGCCCATATCCGCCATGGCTTGGCGCAAAGACGCGAGATCAACAACAACCGGAACACCCGTAAAATCCTGCAAAACGATTCGCGCAGGCTTAAAAGGAACATCAATCTCTCTTTTCCACTCGTCGGTTCCCCATTTTGCCAAATTCTCAATATGTTCTTTTTTGATTGCCACCCCATCGTATTGGCGGAGCACCGATTCCAATAAAACTTTAATCGAATAAGGAAGCCGAGAAACTTTCCCAACCCCTAATTCTTCCAGACCCATCAGACGATAATAGGTATACCTCTTGCCATTGACCGTAAAAAAGGAACGCGTTCGAAAAATATCATGTTCTGCGATCAACGGTTTCCCTCCCCTTTCATTCCATTCATGCAACTTTCAATTCGATTATAAGTTGGGATAATCTATAATAAAAATATCGTTTTTTGATGGTTAACCATGATGAAATGGAATACCTAACAACAAGAGACCACACACGGTCACAGAGAAGGTTCGTCACGTGGAGGATATCTCAACGCAAAACACCGTGGCGGGGGCCAACCGCACTAACGGTTTTCCCATAGTGCGGCCGTAAAGGAGCAATGATGACGGGGAGACGATGAAGTTAAGAAAAAACGCCCTAGCAAGGGCCTTCCCACTTTCCCATATTCAAAAGGGCTGCACTGCGCAAAGGTGAACGTGTTTCACCAGTCGTCCAAATGTTCCACTAAATCCACAAACAGCTTAGCGATTTTGAGTGCCAACACTTCTTCATGATAAATCATCCACGTTTTCCGGAGGATCGGCGTTCCTTCCCGACCTGTGAGATCGAGCTTGTACAAGTGCGGCGCATCATGAAGGATCCGGCGGGGGACGATCGCATATCCAAGACCATGAATCACCATTTCCTTGCAAGTATCCACTCGGTCGACCGTCATCCCAACGTACGGGGGCTGTTCGAAATGTTCAGCCCACCAGTTATCAATGATGCCTTTAAATAAAGACTCCGTGCGATAGTCAATTCTTGGCAAGCGAGGAAGATCGCCAAGGTCGAATTCTTCCCTATAAGCAACGCAAAGCGTTTCTTCAAATAAGAGATGCTTTTTGCCCGCCCATTGATAGTCTCCCCGAACAAATCCAATATGTACATCCTGATTGTACACCCATTGAAACACTTCCCGGCTCCAACCTGTTTGCACTTGGAATTCAACATGCGGATGTTCATCTTTAAAACGTTTTAATACTCGCGGAAGCTGATACTTGGCAAAGTAATTCGAAACGCCTAGCCGCAGCGTTCCCTCTACGACAGCTGTATTCATATCCTTGACATGTTCTCTAATCTTGCGCAAATGACGCAACATTTGTTCTGCGCTCTTCGCCAAATACTCTCCTTCAGGGGTAAATTGCACTCCTCTTCTCCCCCTTTGCACGATGGTCACGCCAAAATGCTGCTCAATCTCGCGAAGCCGCTTCGAAATCGTTGGCTGGGAAATAAACAGCTCTTGGGCGGCTTTCGTGATGTTTTTATATTTAAATAAGGTTTGCAAAAGTTCCCAATCCCGTTCTTCCATAGTACCACTCTCCAAGAACAGATTGTTGTTTCTATCCGTCTCTGTCAATCATACCATTATTTTATTTAGAACTTGCACAAAAAAACAATAAAATGACAGTGGACAGAGAGGCGTCGTCTATGTTTTTTTGCCCTTCTCTGCATTTTTGGCTTGCAAAAAACAGTTGAACATTGTCGCGCTCCTGTTTTTAATCCGCGGGATGAAGCGGATGACAAGTGAGTCCTCCCCCCGTTTCGCCCATGACAAAAGCGCGAACCATCCTTTGGTCCGCGCTTCTCTCTTCTATTTCCCCCACTCCTCCGGATTCTCCCGCCATTTTCGCAATGTCGCCAAGTCGTGCTCGCTGACGGCGCCAAGGCGGACGGCCGTTTCGATGAGGGTGTTGTAGTCGGTGAGCGTGTAGGCAGGCAAATTCTCTTTGGCAAACGCCTGTTTCGCTTTTTCGAGCCCGTACGTGAAAATGGCGGCGACGCCAAGCACGTCGCAGCCCGCTTCTTTCAAGGCGCGGACGGCCGCAAGCGAGCTGCCGCCCGTCGAGATTAAGTCTTCGATGACGACGACGCGCTGACCCGGTTCGGCTTTACCTTCGATTTGTTTTCCTTTGCCGTGCGCTTTCGCCTGGCTGCGGACGTAGCACATCGGCAGCCCGAGCCGTTCGCTCACCCAGGCGGCGTGCGGGATGCCGGCGGTTGCGGTGCCGGCGATGAGATCCGCTTCGGGAAACTGGGTGCGGATGAGCTCGGCGAGGCCGGCGGCGATCAGGCGGCGCACGTCGGGGTAAGCGAGCGTCAGGCGGTTGTCGCAGTAAATCGGCGATTTCAAGCCCGAGGACCAGGTAAACGGTTCGTTCGGCTGCAGGGCGACCGCCCCGATTTCAAGCAATTTGGCGGCGATGTCGTGTTTCATTCTTTCTCTCCTCCGTTCCATTCGTGCTGCAGGCGTTCGTAGGCTTTCAGCGGATCGGCGGCGCGGGTGAGGCTGCGGCCGACGACAATGTAGTCGGCGCCGAGCTCGCGGGCGCGCTTTGGCGTGACGACGCGCACTTGGTCGTGCGCTGCCTCATCGGCAAAGCGGATGCCCGGGGTGACGGCGAGGAACGAGGCGCCGCACCGTTCTTTGATGAGCGGCGCTTCGTTCGCCGAGCAGACGACGCCGTCAAGGCCGCTTTCGTTCGCCAAGGCGGCGTAATGGCCGACTGTTTCCACAAGCGGGCGGGAAATCCACAGCTCCTCATGAAGCATCCGCTCGTCCGTGCTCGTCAGCTGGGTGACAGCGATGCAGCGCGGTCGGGCGGCGCCGCTTGGCGTGCCGGCGTCAAGCCCCTCGATCGCCGCTTCCATCATGCGCCGGCCGCCGGCGGCGTGGACGTTCACCAAATCGGCGCCGACACGGGCGAGCCCTTTCATCGCCTGTTTCACCGTATTCGGGATGTCGTGCAGTTTTAAGTCTAAAAAGACGGCATGCCCTTGTTCTTTGAGAAACGCGACGATGGACGGCCCTTCCTGATAGTACAGCTCCATGCCGACTTTGACGAACAGCGGCGTTCCGGCAAACGGACGCAAAAACCGCTCCACTTCTTGTTTTGATGGAAAATCAAGCGCGACAATGAACGGCGTGTGCACCGGTCTTCCAGCTCCTTCCTATGCATTCGGAAATGTGGCCGATCCCGAGTTCATCGAGCAGCGCCGGCAAGTCGGCGATGATCGTCGGGCAGACGAACGGGTCGACGAAGTTGGCCGTGCCGATGGCAACCGCGCTCGCGCCGGCGTAGAAAAACTCGAGCACGTCTTCCGCCGTTTGAATGCCGCCCATGCCGATGATCGGAATCGACACCGCTTGGCTCACGTCGTAAATCATGCGGATGGCGATCGGCTTCACCGCCGGGCCGGATAAGCCGCCGGTGCCGTTGGCCAAAACGGGGCGGCCTGTTTTCACGTCGATGCGCATGCCAACGAGCGTATTGATCATCGTCAAGCCATCGGCGCCCGCCTGTTCAATCGCTTTTGCCATCGCCACGATGTCGGTGACATTCGGCGACAGCTTCACGTACACCGGCACGGCGGACACTTCTTTGACAAGCCGCGTCAGCTCGGCGGCTACGTCCGGCACGGTGCCGAACGCAATCCCGCCTTTTTTCACGTTCGGGCAGGAAATGTTAAGCTCCAGTGCATGGACATTGGGCGCTTTGGAAATCGCTTCGGCCACTTCGACGTACTCTTCCACCGTCGAGCCGGCGATGTTGGCGATGATCGGGACGTCAAACTGTTCAAGCCACGGCAGTTCTTCCGCCAGCACTTTGTCAAGGCCTGGGTTTTGCAGGCCGATGGCGTTTAACATCCCGCCCGGCGTTTCTGCCACCCTTGGCGTCGGGTTGCCAAAGCGCGGCTCTTTTGTCGTCGCCTTGATCATAATGGCGCCTAACACGCTTAAATCGTAAAACCGGGCGTACTCGCGGCCAAATCCGAAACAGCCGGACGCCGGCATGATCGGGTTTTTGAGCGAAAGACCCGGCAGTTCAACGGCAAGCCGGTTCATAGCACCACCTCCCCGGCCCGAAACACCGGACCGTCGCTGCATACTTTTTTATACGCCGTCTCGCTCCCTGGCACATGGCAGACGCAGGCAAAACACGCCCCGACGCCGCAGCCCATCCGCTCCTCGAGCGACAAGTACACCGGCCGGCTCGGAAACCGTTCCGCCAGCGCCCGAAGCATCGGCTTCGGGCCGCAGGCGTATAAGACGTCAAACTCGAGCGAACGCGCTTCGATCACATCGGTGACGCGGCCCGGCGTTCCGTGCGAGCCGTCATCGGTTGCGACATACGTCGCCCCAAACGCGGCGAATTCCTCTTCATAAAAGACCGCCGCTTTCGTTTGGAACCCGAGCACGCTCACCACTTTGACGCCGCGCTTCGTGAGCTGTTTCGCCAGTTCATAGAGCGGCGGGACGCCGATGCCGCCGCCGACCAGCAGCGCCCGGCCGCCCGCCGGCGCGGCCTCGAGCGGAAAGCCGTTGCCGAGCGGGCCGAGCACATCGACCGCATCGCCCGGCTGTTTTTGCGCCAACATCGCCGTGCCTTTCCCTTCCTGGCGGTAAATGATCGTGCATTGCCCCTGCTTGTGGTCGATATGGCAAAGGCTGAGCGGGCGGCGCAAAAGCGGATCGGCCGTTGCGGCCACTTTCACATGAACGAACTGGCCCGGCTGTTTCATCTCTTGCACGAGGCGGCCGGAAAGCGTCAATTCATACGTCCGCTCAGCGATCATCCGCTGGCTTGCGACCGTCATTCGTTCACGGCCGATCATGAGCGCACCAGCCCTTCCGTCATCGCCGTTGTCGAGAACGTCATCGATTCGAGCACTTGCAGCATCGCCCTTGCCGTATCAAGCGACGTCAAGCATGGAATGCCGTTTTCGACCGCTTCGCGGCGGATGCGGAAGCCGTCGCTTTCCGGCTGCTTCCCTTTCGTCAGCGTGTTGATGACGACTTGCGCCTTCCCTTGGCGGATGACATCCAAAATGTTCGGCGACGCCGAGTGGATTTTATTGACGACCGTCACCGGAATGCCGGCCGCTTTCAACGTTTCCGCCGTGCCGTTTGTCGCCAGCAGCTGATAGCCGATGTCGGCAAAGCGGCGCGCCAGCTCGACCGCTTCTTCTTTGTCTTTGTCGGCCACCGTCAACAGCACCGCCCCATGCGGCTGGATCTGGATGCCCGAGGCGACAAGCCCCTTATAGAGTGCTTTTTCAAACGTCACGTCCTTGCCGATCACTTCGCCGGTCGATTTCATTTCCGGGCCGAGCGAAATGTCGACGTTGCGCAATTTCGCAAACGAGAACACCGGCACTTTCACGTACACACCAGGGCGCACCGGGCAGACGCCCGTCTCATAGCCCATCTCGGCAAGCTTCGTCCCTAAAATGGCTTTCGTGGCGAGATTCGCCATCGGCACGCCGGTGATTTTGCTTAAAAACGGCACCGTGCGGCTTGAGCGCGGGTTCACTTCCAAGACATAGACGTCGCTTCCCGAGACGACAAACTGAATGTTCAACAGCCCGACAATATGCAGTCCGCGCGCCAGTCGGATCGTGTAATCCGCGATCTTGTCGATCACTTCCGCGCTTAATGTCTGGGGCGGGTAGACGGCAATCGAATCGCCGGAATGGACGCCGGCCCGTTCGATATGTTCCATGATCCCCGGAATGACGACCGTCTCGCCGTCGGCAATGGCATCGACTTCGACTTCCTTGCCGGTGATGTACCGGTCGACAAGAACCGGGTGCTGCGGATTGACGCGCACGGCATGTTCCATGTAATGAAGCAGCTCGCCGCGATTGTACACGATTTCCATCGCCCGGCCGCCGAGCACGTACGACGGGCGAACGAGCACCGGATAGCCGATTTCTTCGGCGATGGCAACCGCTTCTTCGACCGAAACAGCCGTTTTGCCGGCCGGTTTCGGAATGCCAAGCTCTGAGAGCGCCTGTTCAAATTTGTCGCGGTCTTCGGCACGGTCCAAATCTTCAAGCGTCGTCCCAAGCAAGCGGACGCCGCGCGCTTCGAGTTCCGCCGCCAAGTTGATGGCCGTCTGACCGCCGAATTGGACGATGACGCCGACCGGCTGCTCGAGGTCGATGACATGCATCACATCTTCAGCCGTCAACGGTTCGAAATACAGTTTGTCCGATGTGCTGAAGTCGGTCGAGACCGTTTCCGGGTTGTTGTTGATGATGATCGCCTCATAACCGGCCTGCTTAATGGCCCAGACGCAATGGACGGTCGCATAGTCAAATTCGATCCCTTGGCCGATGCGGATCGGGCCGGAGCCAAGCACGATGACGCTCGGTTTTTCCGTCACGATCGATTCGTTTTCTTCCTCGTACGTGCTGTAGTAGTACGGCGTTTCCGACGTGAATTCGGCTGCGCACGTATCGACCATTTTGTACACCGGCACGATGCCTTCCTGGCGGCGCAGCGCGTAAACGTCGCGCTCCGTTTTGTTCCATAACGCCGCTATCGCCGCATCGGAGAAGCCGAGCGCTTTCGCTTTCTTTAATACGTCAAGGTCGCCCGGGCGGCTTTTCAACACTGTTTCCATCTCGATGATGTTTTGGATTTTATACAGGAAAAAGCGGTCGATTTGGCTCCATTCATGCAAGGTGTCGACCGTTACCCCGCGGCGGAGCGCCTCGGCGATGTAAAAGAGCCGCTCATCGCCCGCCTTGCGGATCCGTTTTTCGATCACGTCGTCGGCCGCGTGTTTCACTTCCTTCAATTCGAGATGATGCACGCCGATCTCGAGCGAACGAACGGCTTTTAACAGCGATTCTTCGAACGTCCGGCCGATCGCCATCACTTCGCCGGTTGCTTTCATTTGCGTGCCAAGGCGGCGGTTCGCCGATTCAAATTTGTCAAACGGAAAGCGCGGAATTTTTGTGACGACATAATCGAGCGCCGGCTCGAAGCAGGCGTACGTTTTCCCGGTGACCGGGTTGATCATTTCGTCAAGCGTCAGCCCGACGGCGATTTTCGCCGCCAGTTTCGCGATCGGATACCCCGTCGCTTTTGACGCCAGCGCCGACGAGCGGCTGACGCGCGGGTTCACTTCAATGACGTAATAGCGGAAGCTGTCCGGGTCGAGCGCAAGCTGGACGTTGCAGCCGCCTTCGATGCCAAGGGCGCGGATGATTTTCAAGGACGCGTTCCGCAAAAGCTGGTATTCGCGGTCGCTTAACGTCTGGCTCGGGGCGACGACGATTGAGTCACCCGTATGAATGCCGACCGGGTCGATGTTTTCCATGTTGCAGACGACGATCGCGTTGTCATTGGCGTCGCGCATCACTTCGTATTCAATCTCCTTGTAGCCGGCGATGCTCCGCTCGAGCAAGCATTGGTGCACCGGGCTCATCTTCAAGCCAGTTGACACAATCTCGACAAGCTCTTCTTCGTTCGTGCAAATGCCGCCGCCCGTGCCGCCGAGCGTGAACGCGGGGCGGACGATGACCGGATAGCCGATTTGTTCGACAAACGCATACGCCTCTTCCAGGCTGTGAATAATCGCGCTTTCCGGCACCGGCTCGCCAAGCTCGTTCATGAGGGCGCGGAACTGTTCGCGGTCTTCCGCCTTTTCGATCGCCTCGAGCTTCGTGCCGAGAATTTCCACGCCGCACTCTTCAAGCACGCCGGCCTTGGCGAGCTCAACCGCCAAGTTGAGGCCCGTTTGGCCGCCAAGCGTCGGCAAAATCGCGTCCGGCCGCTCTTTGCGGATGATGCGGGCGACAAAATCGAGCGTCAGCGGCTCCATATAGACTTTATCGGCGATTTCCGTATCGGTCATGATCGTCGCCGGGTTTGAGTTCACCAGAATGACTTTGTATCCTTCTTCTTTTAGGGCTAAGCACGCTTGCGTCCCTGCGTAGTCGAACTCGGCCGCCTGGCCGATGACGATCGGCCCCGAGCCGATGACTAAAATCGTTTCAATGTCGCGGCGCTTAGGCATGGATGACTTCTCCTTTCTTGTTGAACTGGCGGATGAGCGCCAAAAACTCGTCAAACAGCGGATTGGCATCTTCTGGCCCCGGCGACGCTTCCGGATGGTATTGCACCGTAAACGCCGGGAAATCGAGATGGCGCAACCCTTCGACCGTGCCGTCATTTAAGGCGATATGCGTCACCTCAAGCCGGGTGCCAGAAAGCGACTCGTGCGTGACGGTATAGCCATGGTTTTGCGACGTGATGGCGACTTTGCCGGTGCGCAAGTCTTTGACCGGATGGTTCGAGCCGCGATGGCCGAATTTCATTTTCTCCGTATTCCCGCCGCACGCCAACGCGAACAGCTGATGGCCGAGGCAGATGCCAAAGAGCGGCACTTTGCCGAGAATCCCGCGGATCATCTCGATCGCTTCCGGCACGTCTTTCGGGTCGCCCGGTCCGTTTGACAGCATCACTCCGTCGGGATGCCAGCTTAATACTTCTTCGGCAGTCGCATTGTACGGCAAGACGATGACATCGCAATGGCGCTTGTTCAGTTCGCGCAAAATGCCGTGCTTCATTCCAAAATCGATCAAGACCACGCGCTCGCCGCGCCCCGGGCTCGGGTAGGCGCTTTTCGTTGAGACGCGCCGCACTTGGTCGCGCGGCCACTCCATCGCCCGCAGCTTGGCTGCTGCTTCCGTCGGATCGACATCTAGCCCACAGATCATCCCTTTTAACGTTCCGTATTGGCGGATAAGGCGCGTCAGTTTGCGCGTGTCGATGCCGGAAAGGCCAGGGATGCCTTTTTCTTTCAAATACTCGTCCAACGTCAGTTCTCCGCGCCAGTTGGACGGCTTCACGCACGCTTCTTTGACGATGAACCCGTGCACATGCGAGCGGATCGCTTCAAAGTCGTCGCGGTTGATGCCGTAGTTGCCGATCAATGGATATGTCATCGTCACGATTTGCCCGCAATACGATGGATCGGTCAAAATTTCTTGATATCCAGTCATCCCAGTGTTAAAGACGACTTCCCCGGTCGTCTCTTTCAAGCTGCCAAACGCTTCGCCGACAAAAAACGAACCATCTTCTAAAATCAGCTGCCGTTTCATCTTTACGCCCTTCCTTTCTCCCATACGAGTGTTCCGCCAACGAACGTCATCACCGGCCAGCCTTGGCACACCCAGCTGGCAAACGGCGTATTTTTCCCTTTGGACGCGAACGTCTCGGGATCAATCGCTTCTTCTGTTTCCAAATCAATGACCGCAATATCCGCCGGCGCCCCGACGGCAAGCCGCCCGGCCTTGAGGCCAAAACATTGCGCCGGCTTGATCGTCAGCCAATCGACAAGCTGCTTTAATGTAAACACGCCTGTTTTGACGAAATGGGTATATAAGAGCGGAAACGCCGTTTCGAGCCCAACGATGCCAAACGGCGCCGCCTCGATGCCTTTCGCTTTTTCCGCGGCTGTATGCGGCGCGTGGTCGGTGGCGATAAAGTCGATCGTGCCGTCGAGCAGTCCTTCAATTAATGCGTCACGGTCCTCTCGGCTGCGCAGCGGCGGGTTCATTTTGTAGTTCGCATCAAGCCCCGGAATGTCTTCATCGCACAAGAGCAGATGGTGCGGCGTCACTTCGGCGGTGACGCGGATGCCGGCCCGCTTCGCGTCGCGGACGACGCGCACCGATTCTTTCGTGCTGATATGGCAGACGTGATAATGGCATCCGGCTGCCTCGGCAAGCAAGACGTCGCGGGCGATGTGCACCGCCTCGCAGACGGATGGAATGCCGCGAAGTCCATAGCGCCGGGCGAACTCGCCGTCATGCACCGCGCCGCCGTTTGTCAGCGTGTCGTCCTCGCAATGGGCGACGATCGCCATATCGAGCGCCGCCGCCTGTTTCATCGCTTCAAACATCATCCCGGCCGACTGGACGCCGACGCCGTCATCCGTGAATGCGAACGCTCCCGCTTCTTTGAGCGCCGCAAAATCGGTCAGCTCTTCCCCTTTTTGCCCGATCGTGATCGCCGCGTACGGAAGCACGTTGACGAGCGCCGTTTCGCGGATGCGGGCTTGCAGCCGTTCCATCTGCTCTTTCCGGTCCGGCACCGGGTTGGTGTTCGGCATGGCGGCAACGGTCGTAAAGCCGCCTTTCGCCGCGGCGAGCGTGCCTGTCTCAATCGTTTCTTTCGCTTCGCCGCCCGGTTCGCGCAAATGAACGTGCAAGTCGATCAGGCCAGGAACGATGAGACGGCCGCCGACGTCGATCACGTCCTCCTCATTCGCTTCCAGCGGCTGTTCATAGAGGATCGCTGCAATGGTTCCGTGTTCGATTTTGAGATGTGTCCGCACCAATTCCCCATCTTTATTGAACGACATGCCATTTTTCAGCCATACGCCCATGCTCCATTCTCCCTTCCATTGCCCGTTTTAAGACCGCCATCCGCACGTAGACGCCGTTTTCCATTTGTTTAAAAATGCGCGATGCCTTCGCTTCGACGAGTTCGCTGGCGATTTCGACCCCGCGGTTGACCGGCGCTGGATGCAAAATGACAGCCCCTGGTTTCATCCGCCGCGCCCGCTCAAGCGTCAGCCCGTACCGCGCATGGTACTCTTCTTTCGTCAGCCCCATCGTTTCCGCATGGCGTTCATGTTGGATGCGCAACAGCATCACGACATCGGCGCAGGCGATGGCCTCATCGAGTTCGACGTACGTCCCGTGCGGATTCGTTTCGTCTTTCCACTCTTCCGGTCCGGAAAACAGGACGTTCGCGCCCAATCGTGTCAACACTTCCGCATTCGAGCGGGCGACGCGGCTGTGGCGGATGTCGCCGATAATCGCCACCGTCAAGCCAGTGAAAGCGCCAAACTCTTGGCGAATCGTCAATAAGTCCAAGAGCGACTGGGTCGGATGATGCCCGCAGCCGTCGCCGGCGTTGATGACCGGGATGCCGACCGCATGGCGGAGCGCTTCGAAATACGCATCTTCGTGGTGGCGGATGACAACGGCGTCGACGCCGATCGCCTCAAGCGTCTTGACCGTATCGTACAGCGTCTCCCCTTTTTGCACGCTCGAGCGTTCCGGGTCAAACGGGATGACATGAAGCCCAAGCTTCCGTTCCGCCATCTCGAAGCTGCATTTCGTGCGCGTGCTCGGTTCGAAAAACAAATTGGCGACATACATCGGCGCGGCCGGGCGCCAAGCGCGGCCGCGGCGGAACGCTTCCGCTTCATCAAGCAGCCGGGTGATGTCGGAAAGCGGCAGTTCGCTCAATGTAAAAAGATGGGTCATTGGCCTCTCTCCCTTTCTTTTTTTGCAAAAAAACACCTTGCCGGCTGGGCAAGGTGTGACGATCAGCGCATGGCAGAACCGGAGAAGGTGCACTCCGGCCCTGGATGCGCCTGTTTTCACACCTTTTTAAGCCTCGCGGGACTTAATTAAAAGGTGCTTTCTCCTATTAGGCGACATGGTCGCTCTGGTTTTCTTCAAATAGGTTTTCCGCGGCTTGTGGACGCCCCGGCAAAATCAAGTTGAGGAGGACGCCGACAATGGCCGAGAGCGCCATCCCGGTAATTTGGAAGCTGTCGCTGATTTTCAGCACCGCTCCGCCGATGCCGATGACCAAGATGACCGAGGCGATGACTAAATTGCGCGTCTGGCCGAAATCGACGCGGCTGTCGATCAACATGCGCAGTCCGGACGAGGCGATGATGCCAAACAGCAAGATCGACACACCGCCCATGACCGGCGTCGGAATCGAGCTGATCAGCGCCGTGATTTTGCCGACGAAGCCGAAAGCGATCGCGATGACCGCCGCGCCGGCCAGCACGTAGACACTGTAGACGCGGGTGATCGCCAGCACACCGATGTTTTCCCCGTACGTCGTTTTCGGCGGACCGCCAAGCAAGGCGGAAATCATCGTCGCCGTTCCGTCCCCTAAAATCGAGCGGTGCAGCCCCGGTTTTTGAATGAGGTCGCGGCCGACGACTTTGCTTAAGACGAGCTGGTGGCCGATATGCTCGGACAAGGTGACGATCGCCACCGGCACCATGAGCATCACGATCTCCCATGTGACGCGCACCGGATAATCGGCAAACGGGATCAAGAAATCCGGCCATTCGAACCATTTCGCCGCCGCCACTTTCGACAAATCGACGAGCCCGACCGCCAACGCGTAGAGATAGCCGACGACAATGCCGACAAGCACCGGAATCAAGCTCAACATGCCGCGCGCGAGCACGGAGCAGACGATCGTGGCCGCGAGCGTCACGAGCGCCACCGAGAAATGGAGCAAGCTGTATTTGCCGTCCGGGCCGTTCATCGCCATCCCGACCGCCGTCCCGGCCAAGCCGAGGCCGATGACGATGATGACCGGGCCGACCACAACCGGCGGCAACAGTTTCATCACCCAGCGGTAGCCGGCTTTTTTAATGATGAGGGCGACAACCCCGTACACCAATCCGGCGAGGAAGCTGCCGATCATGGCCGCTCCCGGGCCGCCAGCCGTTTTCGCCGCGATGATCGGCGCGATGTAGGCGAACGACGAGCCAAGATACGCCGGCACTTGCCATTTCGTAATGAGCAAAAACGCCAATGTTCCAAGCCCGCTTGTCAGCAAGGCGATCGACGGATCCAACCCGACTAAGTACGGCACTAAAATCGTCGCCCCGAACATGGCGAATAAATGCTGAAGGCTTAGCGTGATCCATTGCCCAACGGTCGGGCGGTCTTGAATGTCCAACACCGGTTTGTTCATCTTTCGTCACTCCTTTTGGAAAATGAGCCAACTTGTTTTTTAGTGTGCACAAAAACACCCTCTTTGCCCATGAAGGCGCAAAGAGGGTGCAGAAACAGCCGAAACGATTCCGCCCCTTTTGCAGCCTCACGGGACTGCGCTTAAAAGGGAGCTGCTTTATTTTTCATGAATCGACACTTGGTCAACGCCGTCCACTTCGGAAAGCTCCACGACGATCAGTTCCGAACGGGAGGTCGGCACGTTTTTGCCGACGAAATCAGCGCGGATCGGGAGTTCCCTGTGGCCGCGGTCAACAAGCACGGCGAGCT
Organism: Geobacillus zalihae; assembly: GCF_030414215.1. Classification (NCBI taxonomy): domain Bacteria; kingdom Bacillati; phylum Bacillota; class Bacilli; order Caryophanales; family Anoxybacillaceae; genus Geobacillus; species Geobacillus zalihae. The sequence continues at coordinate 1,034,941 of NZ_CP129217.1, read as the reverse complement.
GGATGCGCGCCGGGCGGCCCAAATCCATGACCGCATCCATCGCCGCCCGCACCGTCCGGCCGGTAAAGAGCACATCATCAACTAAAATGACATTCCGCTCGGTCACCGGAAACGGCACGTTCGTTCCTTTCACAAGCGGTTCATGGTCATCCGTCTTCACGGTCAAATCGTCGCGGTACAAGGTGATGTCAAGCTCACCGACGGGAACGGACGCCCCTTCGATTTGCTCGATCCGCTCCGCCAAACGGCGCGCCAAGTAAATGCCGCGCGTTTTAATGCCGACCAATACGCAATTCTCAATGCCTTTGTTTCGTTCGATGATTTCGTGGGCGATGCGCGTCAAAGCGCGGCGAATCGCCTGTTCGTCCATCACGACCGCCTTTTGCATTCCGTCCACCTCCTAACAGCGCATGCACGCAGCGAGCGCGTTCCCACAGGCGGCCCGCCAACAGAGGACGTTCGCCTGTTTTCATAAAAAAATCCCCCGCCTGTGAAGCGGGGGCATGGCGCGCTTATCGCCAAACAAGATGGGCATACATCGCCCTTCTTTGTCATTCCGACCCCTTTTCAGCCTCACAGGACTGAACTTAAAGGTTCCTGTTCACCTGTTTTCATTGTAAAGGGGGGCGTGTTCGTTTGTCAATCGTTTTTTCGCAGCCAATCAAGCAGCTCGGCAAACTCCGGCGGCAGCGGCGCTTCGAATTCCAAATACTCGCCGCTTCTTGGATGACGGAAGCCGAGCACCCCGGCGTGCAGCGCCTGGCCGTCGATGGCGAGCGTTTTTTTCGGCCCGTATTGCGGGTCGCCAGCGAGCGGGTAGCCGATGTATTTCATATGGACGCGAATTTGGTGCGTCCGCCCCGTTTCCAGCTGGCACTCCACATACGTATAATGGCGAAACCGCTCGAGCACGCGGAAATGGGTGACGGCTTCCTTGCCGTTTTCCTCGGTAACGGCCATTTTCTTTCGATCGCGCTTGTCGCGGCCGATCGGGGCATCGATCGTGCCATAATCGTGCGGAATGACGCCGTGGACGATCGCCTTGTAGCGGCGCGTCACCGTTTTGTTCACCAGCTGCTCGACGAGCGAGCGGTGGGCGGCGTCGTTTTTCGCCACCATCAATAGTCCTGATGTGTCTTTGTCAATCCGATGGACGATGCCGGGGCGAAGCACGCCGTTGATCCCAGACAGGTCGCGGCAATGGGCAAGAAGCGCGTTCACAAGCGTGCCGCGCATATGCCCGGGCGCCGGATGGACGACCATGCCGCGCGGCTTGTTGACGACAAGGACATCCTCATCCTCATAATAAATGTCCAGCGGAATCGGCTCCGGCTCGACATGAAGCGGCTCCGGCTCAGGAGGCGAAACGGCGACCGAGTCGCCCGCCTCGCATTTGTAGTTCGCTTTCACCGTCTGGCCGTTCACGGTCACAAGCCCGTTTTTGATCCATTGCTGCACTTGCGAACGCGACCATTCCTCATTTAACGCCGCGATCACTTTATCAATTCGTTCGCCGTCATATTCGTCTTCGATGTGAAACGTGATCGTGTCCATCTACTCATTCCCTTTCTCTGGTGTCGCGAAAAAAAACATATGGACAAACAGCAAGATGACGCCGACCGTCAACGCCGAATCGGCGACATTGAACACCGGAAAACTGTACGTGCCGATGTACGTATGAATAAAGTCGACCACTTCTTTCCGGAACACACGGTCGATAAAGTTGCCGACCGCCCCGCCGAGCATCAGCCCAAGCCCTACGCCCGCCAGGCGTTCAGAAGGCTTCAGGCGGCGGATGTAGATCACGATCGCCGCCACGACAATAACCGTAATCAAATAAAAGAGCCAAAACTGCCCTTCGAGCATGCCCCACGCCGCGCCGCGGTTGCGGTGCGACGTAATGTAAAGCACATTGTCAATGATCGGGATGCTTTCCCCAAGCCGCATATAGCGGACGACAAGCCATTTCGTCCATTGGTCGAGGATGACGACCGCCGCTGCAATCCAATAGTATGCCACCGTGCCAAGTCCCCCTGTCCTTCTCATTCATCCTTTTTGCATTGTAGCATAATTCGCCATGGCAAACAAATGAAGCGGCAAGGCCGCCCCAAGGCAGCCTTGCCGCTTTTCGTTATGCGGAATAATGTTCGTTCACAATGTGCGCGCAGCGCGGGCAAAGCGTCGGGTGGGACGGATCTTGTCCGACAGCTGGAGTCACCGTCCAGCACCGCTCGCACGTCTCGCCTTCCGCCGGGCGGACGAGGACGGCCACGTGGTCGAGCCGCTCGGCTTCGGCCGGCGCGGCGTCATACGGCTCATCGGCGATCGAAAAGGCGGAAACGATGAGAAGCTGGCGCAAATCAGCGTCCAGCGACGCCAACAGCTTCCGCGCCTCGTCTTTCGGATAGATCGTGACACTCGCGGTCAGCGATTTGCCGATCACTTTTTCATTGCGGGCGTTCTCGAGCGCTTTTAATATATCATCGCGCACGTCCATAAACGCATCCCATTTCGCCAGCAGCGCTTCTTCGCCGTCGATCGCGATCGGCTCCGGCATATCGGTGAGCTGGACGCTTTCGACGTTTTCTTTTCGGTTCGGGATATGCTCCCACACTTCATCGGCGGTATGCGGCAAAATCGGCGCGATGAGCTTCGCCAACGCGACGACCGTTTCATACAGCACCGTCTGCACGGCGCGGCGGGCGCGTGAGTCGGCCGCTTCGATGTATAAAATGTCTTTCGCCATATCCAAGTAAAACGCGCTCAGCTCGACGGTGCAGAAATGGTTCATCTCATGGTAAACCGCGGCGAAATCGTAGCGGTCATAGGCCTTTTTCACTTTGGCGATCAGCTTGTTCAACTTCGCCAGCATATAGCGGTCGACTTCGCCAAGCTCCCCAATCGGCACGGCGTTTTGGTTCGGGTCAAAATCGAACAAGTTGCCGAGCATAAACCGGAACGTGTTGCGGATTTTCCGGTACACTTCGGACACTTGTTTTAAAATATGATCGGAGATGCGCACGTCCGCTTGGTAGTCGACTGACGAGACCCAAAGCCGCAAAATGTCGGCGCCGAACTGTTCCATCACTTTCGCCGGCACGACGACGTTGCCGAGCGACTTGCTCATTTTCCGCCCTTCGCCGTCCAAGACAAAGCCGTGGCTCAACACGCCTTTATACGGCGCTTTGCCGGTGACGGCAACGGCGGTGGACAGCGATGAGTTGAACCAACCGCGGTATTGGTCGGACCCTTCCAAGTACAAATCAGCCGGACGCACGAGATCGTCGCGTTCAACGAGCACGGCTTGGTGCGACGAACCGGAGTCAAACCAGACATCCATAATGTCCGTTTCTTTCGTAAAGATGCCGTTCGGGCTCGACGGATGGGTGAATCCTTCCGGCAGCAAGTCTTTCGCCTCGCGCTCAAACCAGACGTTCGACCCGTATTGGCGGAACAAGTTCGACACATGCTCAATCGTCTCATCGGTGATGATCGGTTCGCCGTTTTCGCCGTAAAAGACCGGAATCGGCACGCCCCAGGCGCGTTGGCGGGAAATGCACCAGTCGCCGCGGTCGCGCACCATGTTGTGGATGCGGATTTCCCCCCACTCCGGAATCCATTTCGTTTCCTTAATCGCTTGAAGCAGCTCGCTGCGGATTTTATCGATCGATGCAAACCATTGCGTTGTCGCCCGGAAAATCGTCGGCTGCTTTGTCCGCCAGTCGTGCGGATACGAGTGGGTGATAAACCCAAGCTTCAACAAAGCGCCGACTTCCTCAAGCTTCTGTGTAATCGCCTTGTTGGCGTCTTCGTAAAACATCCCCTCAAATCCCGGCGCTTCCTCGGTCATGTAGCCGCGTTCATCAACCGGACAAAGGACCGGAAGCCCATATTTTTGCCCAACGAGAAAGTCGTCTTCCCCGTGGCCCGGCGCCGTATGGACGCAGCCCGTGCCGGCGTCGGTCGTGACGTGTTCGCCGCACACAACAAGCGAGTCGCGCTCATAAAACGGATGTCTCGCCACGACGTATTCAAGCTCTTTTCCTTTGACCGTTTTGACGACCGACCATGCGTCCCAACCGATTTCTTTCGCCACCGATTCCGCCAAGGCGGCGGCGACGACATACCGTTTTCCGCCGACATCGACAACATGGTAATCCAAATCCGGATGAACCGCGATCGCCAAGTTCGCCGGAATCGTCCACGGCGTCGTCGTCCAAATGACGATTCGCTCATCGCCCTCAAGCACGCCTTTGCCTTCTTTCACCGGGAAGGCGACATAAATCGACGGCGAACGCTTGTCTTTATATTCGATTTCCGCTTCGGCGAGCGCCGATTCGCTTGACGGGGACCAATAGACCGGCTTCAACCCTTTGTAGATGAGCCCTTTTTTCGCCATTTCGCCAAATACTTTAATTTGCTGGGCTTCGTACTCCGGTTTGAGCGTAATGTACGGGTTGTCCCAGTCGCCGCGCACACCGAGCCGCTTGAACTGCCGGCGCTGGTTGTCGATTTGTTCATACGCGTATTGCTCGCACCGCTTGCGGAACTCGGCGACGCTCATCGATTTGCGGTCGACGCCTTGCTTCGCGAGCGCCGTTTCGATCGGCAGTCCGTGCGTATCCCAGCCCGGCACGTACGGCGCGCAATAGCCGTTCATCGATTTGTAGCGGACGATGATATCTTTTAAAATTTTGTTCAGCGCATGGCCCATATGAATGTCGCCGTTGGCATACGGCGGGCCGTCATGCAGGACAAACAGCGGCCGTCCTTTCGTCCGCTCCTGCACTTTCCGGTAAATGTCCATTTCCTCCCATTTTTTTTGCATTTCCGGCTCCCGCTTCGGCAAGTTGCCGCGCATCGGGAACTCGGTTTGCGGCATAAGCAGCGTTTCTTTGTAATCCATCCTTGCTCCTCCTTCGAACGATAGATTCCAAATAAAAAAACCGTTCTCCCCCGGCAAGGGACGAGAACGGTCTCGCGGTACCACCCTTCTTGGCCATGCAAACGACGCACAGCCCACTTTTCATTCGTAACGGGAATGACGCGCCATGGCCTACTTGATGTTCGGCATGGAACTCCAGGGTGATGTTCACTCTTGCGCCGATGCCAGGCTTCCACCATCCCCGGCTCGCTGCGACCGGTCGTACAAGAGCTACTGTCCCTTTCATCGTCGATGGCTATTTCGCTATTCATCCTGAAAAAAGCCAACCGCCTCCCACGGCGGCTGATGCGGCGATTTTTGCCAATTATTATAACCGAAACGTCTTCGGTTCGTCAAGGCTGTGACAGCGGTTCTCTCGCCCCTTCTTCCAAATCCGGCGCCTCATACTCCATCAACTCGTCCCAATCGCGGCTGTTGATCATATCAAGCTGGGCCTCGACAAGCATGCGGAAACGGGCGCGGAACACTTTCGACTGCCGCTTCAGCTCCTCGATCTCGAGGGCGATTTTCCGCGATTTCGCCAATGCATCGCTGATGATGCGCTCGGCGTTTTTTTCCGCCTCTTTAATGATCAGCTTCGCCTCTTTTTGCGCATTCCGCTTCACTTCTTCCGCTGCTTCTTGAGCAACAAGAATCGACTTGTTGAGCGTCTCCTCAATGTTCGCAAAGTAGTTCAGCTTTTCCGTCAGTTCGGCCACTTTCTCTTCCAGCTGCTTTTTTTCACGGATGAGCATTTCATAGTCTTTAATGACTTGATCGAGGAACTCGTTCACTTCGTCTTCATCGTACCCGCGAAACCCGCGGCTGAATTCCTTGTTGTGAATATCCAATGGCGTCAACGGCACAACGGCCACCTCCGTCTCCATCATTCCTTTTCTTCACTTTCATTCGACACGGTTTGCCGATTTCCTGCCGTCATTTGCTTATTTTTGTCGGCCGATCTGAACGAGCCAGCGCTCTTTTTTCGTCGGCCCTTCCACCGAAAACAGCTTGCAGCGGCCAAAACCGCGCGCCGACAGGACATCGCCCGGTCCGCAGAGGAAATCCGGCTTGTCCACCACCTTCCAGTTCACTTTGACGAGCCCGCTTTCAACAAGCGCACGCGCTTTCTCGCGCGCAAGGCGAAACGCCTGAGCGAGCACAGCATCGAGCCTTAGAGAAGACACCGTGACCGTTCCTTCCTCCCACGTTTCGGCAAGCGGCATGGCAGCCGACAGCGGCAGCGGCTCCAACGCCACCCGGGCTTTGCCGATCATTTCGATATGCAAGCGGACGTAGTCGGCGACCTCAGCAGCAACAAAAAACTGAATTTCCCCATCCCGAACGAGAATATCGCCAAACTTGCCGCGCCGCAAGCCAAGCGACATCAGCGCCCCCAACACGTCGCGATGTTCAAGGGAAACGAATTTCGCCGGATAGCGGACGGCAAACAGCACAATGCCATAATCCTCTTCCTCAGGGTCGATATACGGCGGAGCGAGAAACGCCCGCTTCCGCTCGACAAACGGGGCGCCTCCGAAAAAAAACACGCGCACGTCTCCATCGCCGCCCGTGATGCTTTGCACGATTTGCTGCTCACGCGGATCGAGAAAATCGGTCAGCTTCGGAGCGTACTGACGGCTCACCATCTCCTTCCACTCGAGCACTTGATCAATGAACGGATGTTCCTCTTTGCGAAAATGCTGATACAGCTCCACTCGACGTCACCTTGCTTTCATGGAAGAAAGGAACCCACAACGGATTCCTCTCTGCGAGTTCCGCCCTTCCGCCTTTTTGCCTGCCGGACGGAGAGCGGCGGCGCCGTGCGCGCAAAACGAAGCTAAAACTGCGACTGAAGAATGTCGAATAGGGCATGAAGCCCTCTCGTCGCGAATTCAAGAACGATAAACGCGACGATTGGGGAGACGTCAATGATGCCAAGCGGCGGAATGACGCGCCGAAACGGCTCCAAATACGGCTCGCAAATGGCGGCAAGCATCTGTCCAAACCGCGTTTCGCGCGCATTGGGAAACCACGACATTAAAATATAAATGATCAGCGCATACGAGTACACTTGAATCACTGTCGTCAAAAACGTGAGTACATAATCCAACGGCTACCACCTCTTCATCGGTCTGTCATCCTCGCCGTCGAGCGAAATCGAGCCGCTGACGTCGACGTTTTCCGGGGTGCATAAAAAAATTTTTGTGCCGACTTGCTGAATGTCGCCGCCAATGGCGTACACCGTGCCGCTTAAAAAGTCGACGATCCGCTTCGCCTGCTCATGCTGGATGCGCTGCAAGTTGACGATGACCGCGCGCCGGCTTTTCAAATGGTCGGCGATCTCCTGCGCCTCCGCATACACCCTCGGCTCAGCAAGCACGACTTTCGCCGATTTTTGCACGCTTTGCAGGCTGACGACGTTCGCCTTGCCTGCCGTCTTCGGCAGCGCCTCTTCTTCCGGCTGTGGCGCCTCATATTCTTCTTCATAGTCTTCGTAGTCTTCTTCTAAAAAATAATCACGGAATTTTTTCATCAATCCCATCCGGTTTCACCTCCTACAATGATCCAACAAGCGCGCTGCCTATGCGCACAAACGTCGCTCCTTCCTCGATGGCGATCGTGTAATCGTTTGACATGCCCATTGACAGTTCGGTGCATGGGGCATGGGCCATTCCCAACGCCTGAACGCGTTCCTTCAGCATCCGCAATTGGCGAAAGCAAGCGCGCAATACCGCTTCGTCGTCCGTGTGCGGCGCCATCGTCATCAATCCGACGACTTCGATGCGCGAAAAGGCGCGAAGTTGTTCAATAAACGGAATCGTTTCTTCGGGGGCGAGCCCGTGTTTGGTCACTTCCCCCGACACGTTCACTTGCACAAAACATTTTACTGGCCGCACCGCCCGTTTTTCAATTTCTTTCGCGAGCGACAAGCGGTCGAGTGAATGAATGTAATCGACTTTATCAATAATGTCTTTGACTTTGCGCGACTGAAGCGTCCCAATGAAATGCCACGTCGCTTGATTTCCGATCCGTGCATGCTTTTCAATCAATTGGTCGGAGCGGTTTTCGCCGAGGTCGGCAATGCCGGCGTCAAGCACCTCCATCGCCCGCTCGGCATCGACATATTTAGTGACCGCCACGATGCGCACGCCGGCCGGATCGCGGCCGACGCGAGCGCAGGCCGCCTCGATTTCTCGGCGAATGGCCGCCAAGTTGTCGCGCACCGTCATGCCGTCTCCTCCCTTCGGCCGATAAACGCCAACATCCTTCCAGTCGTTCCGCGGTCGCGGCGGTGGGAAAAAAACAACGCTTCCTCACAGCTTGTACAGCGTTCCGACACATAAATATGGCTGTTCGGAACGCCAGCCGCGATCAACTGAAGCCGATTGGCTTCCTTTAAGTCGAGCGCATATTGCCCTGGGCTTGTTTCCCGCCATGGCAACGGGCTTTCCGGAGGAAGCGTCGGGCGCAGACTGTCCACGACACGGTCGTCAACCGTATAACAGCACGGACCGATGGCAGGTCCGATGGCAACATAGATGTCGCTCGGCGCGATGTGTTCGCGCGTTTGCCAAAGCCGCACCATGTGACCAGCGATGCCGCCCGCCGTTCCCCGCCACCCGGCATGAGCAAGGCCGACTAACCCAGCAGATGGCGCCACAAAATAAATGGGCACACAATCGGCAAAACAAAGCGCGAGCAACACCTCCGCTTCGTCTGTATACAACCCGTCGACCCCTGGAACCGCCGTGGCGAAATCTTGCGCTCCGTTCCCCCGTTCGTTTTTCGTCACCTTCCGAATGTCGGCGCCATGCACTTGTTCACAACATACCCATCGCTCAAGCGGGAATGAGAGCCATTGCGCCAAACGCCCGCGGTTGGCGACAACAACCGTGCGATCGTCGCCGACGTGCAGCCCCATATTCAGCGAAGCGAACGGCCCTTTGCTCTCCCCGCCATGTTTCGTCGTCAATCCAGCGACGGCTCCAGCAAACGGAGGCGCACCGCAGCGGAGCCAGCCGCGGGCTTCTTGTTGAAAAATGTCCGGCATTCGCGTCAACCTCACGCTGTTTTTTGTAGTTTTTTATCACTTTTTTTCCTATTTTATCATAGTTTGTTTGTCCATGATAACCTTTATTTATGATTTTGTCGAAACATTGCCGCAGAAATTGTCCAACCCTTATTGCCGCCCGAAAACCGCGCTGGCGGCATAGCCGATCTGCCCACGAAAAGCGGAAAGGTCTGCAACATCGTCCTGCCGCGTTGCAAGCGACGGGGCCAATCGTTGCACCAGCCGTTTAATCGGAATCATGAAGGCGGACTAAAATAACATCGGCTCCGATTTTGACGATGTTCTGCCATGGAATGACGACCGCCTCTTCGCGGCCGAACAGCCCGAGCATCTTTCCGGCGCCTAAAATAATGAGTGAGCGGATTTTTCCAGTATCTAAATCAATATCAATGTCCCCAATATTGCCAAGCTTCTTCCCATTGGCTACATTGACAACATCTTTCGTCTGAAATTCGGAAATTCTCATCACGGTTTTTCTCCCCGCCTTTCCTCTCTCCCTCTTTTTCATCTATATGAAGCCAAATGTGCAGTTATGTGCCAAAGAAAAAGGCTGCACCTGCAGCCTGTCACACTTGGATGTTTTTATTCATTTGCCGGATCGCCGCTTTTTCGAGCCTCGACACTTGCGCTTGGGAAATGCCGATTTCCTCGGCCACTTCCATTTGCGTCTTTCCTTGGAAAAAGCGTTTGCGGATGATCATTTTTTCCCGCTCATTCAACCGCCGAAGCCCTTCCTTCAAGGCGATTTCTTCGATCCATTGGCTGTCGCGGTTGCGCTCATCGCTCAGCTGGTCCATCACATAAATCGGGTCGCCGCCGTCGTTGTAAATCGGCTCAAACAACGAAACAGGATCTTGAATGGCATCGAGGGCAAAAACCACTTCCTCATGGGCGACGCCGAGTTCTTTGGCAATTTCCTCGGTTGACGGTTCTTTCGCCGTCTCGCTCATGAGCCGCTCTCGCACTTGCAACGCTTTGTAGGCGATGTCGCGCAGCGAGCGCGAAACGCGGATCGGGTTGTTGTCGCGCAAATAGCGGCGGATTTCGCCGATGATCATCGGCACGGCGTAAGTGGAAAACTTCACGTTTTGATTGAGGTCAAAATTATCAATCGATTTCATAAGTCCGATGCAGCCGACTTGAAACAAATCATCGACAAATTCGCCTCGGTTGTTGAAGCGCTGAATGACGCTCAACACGAGGCGCAAGTTGCCGTTTACTAATTTTTCTCTTGCCTCCAAATCCCCCTCATGCATCCGTCGAAACAGTTCACGCATTTCCTCATTTTTGAGGACGGGAAGCTTCGAAGTGTCTACGCCGCAAATCTCGACTTTGTTCCTCGTCAAGTTGTTCCCTCCCATCAGGAGATGCTAAGTCGTCAGTTTTCAGTATCTCCTTGGAAGGGAAAAATATGCACAGCCTGTCCGACGCGGAAAAAGCGGCGGAATTTCGCTCCCGCCGCCCGCTACATCATTTTATTGAATTCTTTGCGCAACCGTTTAATGATCCGCTTCTCGAGCCGCGATATGTACGATTGCGAAATACCGAGCAAATCAGCGACGTCTTTTTGCGTCTTTTCTTCGCCGCCGGAGAGGCCAAAACGCAATTCCATAATTTGCTTCTCGCGGTCGCTCAGCTGGCGCAAGGCGTTTAAGAGCAAGCGCCGGTCGACATCCGCTTCCAAATCTTTCGTAATCACGTCGTCATCCGTTCCCAACACGTCGGAAAGCAACAGCTCGTTGCCATCCCAGTCGATATTGAGCGGTTCATCAAACGACACTTCCGCCCGCACTTTGTTGTTGCGGCGCAAATACATTAAAATTTCGTTTTCAATGCAGCGCGACGCGTATGTCGCCAGCTTGATCTTCTTCTCTGGGTTGAACGTGTTGACCGCCTTAATGAGGCCGATCGTTCCAATGCTGATCAAATCTTCAATGTGAATGCCGGTGTTTTCAAACTTGCGCGCAATGTAGACGACAAGACGCAAATTGCGTTCGATCAAAAGCGATCTTGCCGTGTCATCACCGGCGGCGAGCCTGGCAATCAGCTGCTCCTCTTCTTCTTTTGTCAGCGGCGGCGGGAGGGCTTCGCTGCCTCCGATATAATAAATTTCATCCGCCTTCAGGCCAAGCTTGGCCAAAAGCTTATACAGCCAGTTCATGAAGCGAAGTTTCCATTTTCTCATGAAAATCCCCCTTCTAAACGGATCAAAAGTGAGTATGATATACTAACAAAACCTACGAAGCGGTCAGCTTTCTTCCCGCCTGCACCATTTTCGGATGGACGATGCAGTCGTACTCCCCATCCGTCGACAGCGGATCAGCGCTTAGCGCCACAAGCCCTTGCGCTACTTCCAACCATTCGTTTTCGTACCGAAGCATAATGCGGTCTGGCTTAACCGCCGCCATCATTTGTGGACCGCTGCCGACCGCACGGTACGGAATGAGACGGAGGCGATGGACCCACCGCTCCGGCGGGGAAGCCAGCATCATGGGAGAGCTGAGACAACCCAGTAGCTCCTCAGGAAGCACGGCCTTTGCTTTTTCCTGTTCGACTACCATCACCGGCGTTTTTGTCAACGGATCGACGAGCTGGTTGCCGCTGTCAATCAAGCCGCGCAGCATAAGCGGCCGCCCGTCCCATACGATCTTGACCTCAATGATATATTCAAACCGCAGTTTTTTTTCGCGAATCGCCTCCACCCTTCGGCGAGAAAAAAGCCATAAAACCGGAAACCCGATGACAACAAACAGCCAACTGACCGGATCGCCCGCTCCGGGATGATGCATGAGAAGCATTCCTTGGCGGACGGACAGTTGGTGCGCGAAAACATAATGAACCGCCAGCATGCCGCCGCCGACGGCGAACGTGGCAAAGTAAAACGCCAGCATATTCTCAAGCAAATAGCGCGGGCGCTTAAACCCGAAGGCGGCCCACACGATCAACACGGAAACAGCTACTTTTACCAACGGGTGCTGGGCGATGGCGGAAAACGGGGTAAACAGCAATATGACAAGCAGCGAACCGATCAACGCCCCAGCCAACAGACGCCACCAGACGATCGGCCGCTTGAGCATGAGCGCCGTCAGCCAAAGAAGCAACGCGTCAAAACAGACGTTCAACAGCCAAATCACATCGAGATAGACGACCAACCGTCAAGCCCCTCCCCCGCCCATATCGGCTTTGTCTGAAACAAGTATATAGCACCTTGCGAGGGAAAGTCTGTCAATCGGTGGCGGTGAAAAAGGAGATGTTTTGTCAAAACAGGGGGAACCACGGCGGATCAAATCGGCCGGCACGAAAGCCTAGCCCGCCTTCTCTTTTTCGCCCTTTCGTTGCGAGAGAGCGGGCGGCCAACGCGAGAAGTTTTTGGTCCTAATCGGAAAAGCGAGGCTGTCTCAAAAGATCGTCTTTCTTTAAGAGAGATACAATATATTGTTTCACCAAAGTGCTTCGTGCACGTTCGTGCATGCATCTTGTGATGAAGAAAGGGTGTCCCGTTGCTTTTGGGACACCCTCGTTTCGCCATCTAGCGGCGGCGGTTGCGGTTGCGCAAGAAAGCGGGAATGTCAAGCGGATCTTCTGCTTGCCCCGAGCGGAGCGCCGCATAGTCTTGTATCGGTTCTTCGCGCTTTTCCCGCTTTGGCGCCGGCGCCGCTTTCGGCACAGTGCCGATGCCAATGCGCGGCGGCCGCGGCTGCGAAGCGACGTTTTCGTTGAATCCGGTCGCAATGACCGTCACGATGATCTCGTCCTTTAAGTTCTCATTAATAACGGAGCCGAAGATCATGTTCACTTCTTGGTCGGCCGCCGAAGCGACGATATCGGCAGCCTCCTGCACTTCGTACAAACTTAAGTTCATGCCGCCGGTGATGTTCATGAGCACCCCTTGCGCGCCGTCGATCGACGTCTCCAACAGCGGGCTGGAAATGGCTTTTTTTGCTGCCTCAGCAGCTCGGTTTTCGCCGCTGGCGATGCCAATCCCCATCAATGCCGAACCTTTATTCGACATGATCGTCTTCACATCAGCGAAGTCAAGGTTGATCAACCCCGGCACGGCGATCAAATCGGAAATGCCTTGCACCCCTTGGCGCAGCACATTGTCCGCTTCGCGGAACGCCTCAAGCATCGGCGTATTTTTGTCGACAATCTCAAGCAACCGGTCGTTCGGAATGACGATGAGCGTATCGACCGCCTCTTTCATGGCGGCGATGCCGCTTGCGGCCTGCGTCGCCCGCTTGCGCCCCTCAAACGTAAACGGGCGTGTAACAACGCCGACCGTAAGCGCCCCTAACTCGCGCGCAATTTGGGCGATGACCGGGGCAGCGCCAGTTCCCGTGCCGCCGCCCATGCCAGCGGTGACAAACACCATATCGGCGCCGCGAAGCGCTTCTTCAATTTGCTCTTTGCTCTCCTCAGCTGCTTTTTTTCCAACTTCTGGGTTCGCCCCCGCGCCCAAGCCGCGTGTCAGCTTCGCCCCGATTTGCAGCTTGATCGGCGCCTTCGACAAGTTGAGCGCCTGTGCATCCGTATTGACCGCAATAAACTCTACACCTTGCACCCCATGCTCAATCATCCGATTGACGGCGTTGTTGCCGCCGCCCCCGACTCCAATCACCTTGATCGTTGCCAACTGATCGACTGTTGTCTCAAACTCCAACATGGCCAAATCCTCCTAAAATTTCAATCTCTATTCAAAGAAAGAACCAAAAAATCTCTTGACCTTCTTCCCAAAATGGTCTTCTTTCTTTTTCGGTTTCGACTGCTGTTTTGGCGAGGAGCGCTCGACCGGCTCCACCGCAGCGGCAGCCGGGACCGTTTTCCCTTGCAGCTGCGCCTGCCGGTAGGCGAACTTGAGCAAGCCAACGCCGATCGTATACTGCGGGTCGCGCACACCGATATAATCCGGCATGGCAATGCGGACGCTCGTCCCTAAAACGACGTGGGCCAGCTCAAGCAACCCTGGCATATTGGCGACGCCGCCGGTCAGCACATAGCCGCCGGGGAGATCGCGAAACCCGAGACGACGCACTTCCTGCTGAACCATTTGCAAAATTTCTTCCAGTCTTGCCTCAATAATATCGGCGATCTCCAGCTGGCTGAACTGCTGGTGTTGATCGGTGCCCATGATCGGCACGCTGAACACTTCTTCCTCCGAAGCGTAGTCGTAAAATGCATGTCCGTGCTTCAGTTTGATTTTTTCGGCATCGTCCGTTGTCGTCCGCAATCCGATGGCCAAGTCTTTCGTAATGTGCTCCCCGCCGACCGGCAGCGAAGAGACAGCTTGCAACGTCCCTTGCTCAAAGACAGCGACCGTTGTCGAGCCGCCTCCCAGGTCAACGAGCGCCGCCCCCAAATGCCGTTCGTCATCGGACAGCACGAGCGAACCGGCCGCCAGCGGCTGAAGACAAATATCGCTGATTTCCAAGCCTGCCCGCTCCACACAGCGAAGAAGATTATGTAATACCGTCTTCGCACCAGTCACCATAGTGCCTTCCATTTCCAAGCGGACGCCGAGCATGCCGCGCGGATCATGAATGCCGTCCAACCCGTCGACGATAAACTGGCGCGGAACGACGCCGATGATTTCCCGATCGGGAGGAATAGAGACAACTTGCGCGGCATCGATGACGCGGGCGACATCTTCATCGCTGATTTCCCGGTTTTCGCTCGCGACGGCGACAATGCCGTGGCAGTCATGGAGCTGAATATGGCTGCCGGCCACCCCGACGATCACACGGCGGATCGATAAACCGACCATCCGCTCCGCTTGCTCGACGGCCCGTCTGATCGACTGCACCGTTTTATCTATATCAACAATCGCCCCTTTTTTGAGCCCTTCCGCTTTGACATTGCCCACCCCGATAATATTGATGGAGCTGCCTAGCATTTCCCCGATGATGACTTTCACGCTCGATGTTCCGACATCCAGGCTAACGACGATCTCATTGCTGCTCATTTTTTGGCATCTGCCTACTAAAAACGCGCCGGTGCCGGCCGGCGTTTCAGTAAGCAGCGACACCTCCTTTTTCGGCTGAAATTTCCCATCTCTTTGTCTATTGGTCTATGTCTAGTTTGCGAGTTTCGCAACAACACTATATTTTGTTTTACCCTATATAATTCAACACGCGAAAACACTTTCCCTGTCTTTTGCCTAACTTTTTTCGCGATTGTACCGCCGCTTGGCCCACTCAGCAAGCCAAAGGCGGCGGATGATGGCAATATTTTGAAACAAGCGGACGCCGAAGGCGAACACAGCCGCTAAATACAAGTCTACACCAAGATGCACCCCAAGAAAAGTTAAAGTTGCGGCCAGAACAATGTTGAAAAAAAACCCGGTTATAAATACGGTTTCGTCGTACGTCCGCTGCAGGTGGGCGCGCCATCCCCCTATTAATGTATCAAAGGCGGCCAAAATGGCAATCGACAAATAACTGGAATACTGATCGGGAACTTCCCAGCCGGCGAGAACGCCGATGGCAAACCCAAGAAGCAATCCGAGAAGCGGAAGCCACATGCTATTTCTCCTCCTTGCCGCCGTTTTCTGTCTCCATGTATTTCACATCAGGGCGGCTAGCCGCGGGCGGAATGACAACGAGCGGCTGGGGCTTGGATATTGACAGCTCCAAGTTTTCCACGGCGAAATCATCGCGGATCGGCGAAACGGCGAGCCCGCTGTACAGCTTGTCCGCATCATCGGCGATTGCTCTCACTTCGACTGGCAGCCTCACTGAGCGGCTCCCGACTTTCGTTGCGCCATTGACATCGCGAATGGCCGTCCGGTTCGTCAGTCGTTCACCGTCGATGGCGATTTCTTTCGCCCCGTATTTGTTCAACTCATTCACTAACCGTTGCAATAGCTCGGGCGATACGGCGGCAACGGCCGGACCAACGTAGCCGGCCGCCGAAAGCGGCGCGATCGTCAACACGAGACCGCTTCCTCTCACTTCTGTCAGCCCGGCTTCTTCCCTCAGCTTCGCGACTGTCGCTTCAAGCTCTGTCGCGCCGCCCGCCTCGTGTTCCCGCCGGTAGCGGCGCAATGTTTCCTCGTAACTCTCTAGCTCCTCAAGCAGCCGTTGTTCAAGCTTCTGCTCTTTTGTCAAATCGGCGCGCAACTCCCAAATGTCGCGCGTGTCGCGTCCTTCCGGATGCAGCGTCGTCCGAAGCCCGACGGCCAGCATCACACCGAATATGGCAGCTACGCCGGCAAAATAGAATCGATTTTTCCGTTCCAATGCGCTTCACCGCCCCTTTCCGCCCGTTTTACGGCTCGGGCGCAAACACCGGATCCAACACGATCGCTCCTTGCTTTTCCACTTTTACGTCGATATGGTCTTCGACAAGTTCGTCAACGATGCCGCCGGGAAGCTCTAGAGCGGACATGAGCACGTCCGGATTGCCAATGGCCGAAATGACAAACGGAGCGGCATGCTGCGTTCCATCGACCTCAATGACTGGGCCGTTGCAGACGATGTATGAACGGTGGGAAATGCGCTGCCCATTAATCGCGACCGCTTCGGCGCCGGAAATGAGCAACTCGTGAACAACTTTCCATACGTGCTGTTCGTGAACGATATAATTGGTAGCGCTCGCTTCAGAGGGGATATAAGAGGAATCGGAAAGGGTGACTGCTACACCTTTCCCTTTCACCCTCGCTTTTCCGACATGCATGCGCAGCTGTTCCGCTTCTTTTGCCAATCCGGCCTCGTTCTCCTGCTCCTCGGCCAGCTTCTTCTCCCACGCAGCCAGCTCCTCCTGCTTTTTGACAAGCTGCTGCTTGAGCGACCGGTTTTCTTTTTGCAAAGCAAGAAGCGCCGAGCGATATTCGTACTCTTTTTTCCACTCGCTGTCGCTCCATTCGCGGCGGGATGCTTCGTTTTTCGCATGTTGGTACGAGAACCCGAGCATGGCGCCGAAGATCAAGCAGATCAACGTCAGCAGGAGGCGGCTACGGGCTTGTCGTTTCATCGCCATCCTCCTTTTTCGGGGGGGAGTAAGGAACAAAATAGCTGCCGACTTCCAAATGAATGACTCCTTTGACGTTTCGGTCAAGCGCGGCGGCAATCGCCGGATAATGCGACAGCTTGTCCGCAAATTGCCGGATTGTCGCGCTTACTTCATAACCGTCATTCATGTAGACGATGACGCGGTCTTCATATTCCCTCGTCGGCTTGTAGTGAATTTCCGACATGGCGCCCAGCACGGCCGCGGGCAGTTCGGCGAGCTGCCCCGTCATTTCAGCAATGGCGTCGCCGTCTTTCCAGCCGACAAGCACCGGCGCATCGCTTGGCGCCGTCTTCGTCCCTTCTTGCTTTAACAGCCGCCCGTTTTCAAGCAATGGAAAAAACGTTTGCCGGTCATACACATAAGCGATTCGCCGCCATTCGCGGACGTGGATGGCGATCGTGTTCGGCAGCTGTTTTTCCACTGTGGCCTCCTTAATTTCTGGATGGCGAGTGAGCTTTTTTTCCACGTTTTGTTCATTCACTTTCCAAAAGCTTGTCCGCTTCGTAATGCCGCTTAAGCTGATGATGCGCTCCGCTGTGAGATGACGGTTGCCGCTCACTTCCACATGCCCGACAGCGCCAAGCGGCGACTGGAAGTAAAGGACGCACAAAATAAATAGAAAAAAGAAAGATAAGTACGCAATGAGCCGGCGGTTCGCTTTCTGGCGGCGCCGCTCCTTCAGTTTCGGCACGCGATCCTCCAAGACGACGACTTTTCCCTTTTCCATCGCATTCCCCGCTTTCTTCTTCAAAGCCCGCGCTGAAACGACCGGTATAAAAACAAACGGCATCCGCTGCCGTTTCTTTGTTTTTGCACTTATTTTCATTATATCACAAATGAATGCAAGAGAGAGCCTGTTTTTATCGCATTTGCCGGCACCGTTCGACGATGGGCTGCGTTCGAGAGACGCCAAAAAAACGGCGGACATCCGCCGCTTGCCTAATACCGGGCATGCCTGCTGATATTAAGCAGCACGCCGATGGCCATCAACATCAACGTCAGCGACGATCCGCCGTAGCTTAAAAACGGGAGCGTGATGCCGGTAACGGGCATCAGTCCCGTCACAACGCCGATATTGATCATCACTTGAATCGCGATCATCGAAATAATGCCAAGCGCCAAAAAACTTCCGTACAAGTCAGGGGCGCCAAGGGCAATGCGCACACCGCGCCAAAGAAGAAGAGCAAAGAGCAGGAGAACGAGTGAACCACCGATAAAGCCGAGCTCTTCAGCTAAAATGGCGAAAATAAAGTCGGTTTGCGGCTCCGGCAAATAAAAAAACTTTTGTCTGCTCTGCCCGAGCCCAAGGCCGAACAAGCCGCCCGGCCCAATGGCGTAAAGCGACTGGATGATTTGAAATCCGCTTCCAAGTGGATCTTCCCATGGGTTTAAAAACGATGTAATCCGCTTGATTCGATATGGAGCCGACAGGATGAGGGCGGCAAGCCCAGCGAGCCCCAAAACGCCAAGCCCGGCAAAATGGCTGAGACGGGCGCCGGCGACGAAAATCATCGTCACGCACGTACCAACCATAACGGTGCCCGTTCCTAAGTCCGGCTGCAGCATAATCATGCCGAACGCGGCAAACACAAGCAAAAGCGCCGGCAACAGTCCTTGTTTAAATGACGTAATTTTTTTTTGGTTTTCCGATAAATATTTGGCTAAAAACGCGATCATCGCCAGCTTCATAAACTCGGACGGCTGGATCGAAAACGCCCCGACGCCGATCCAGCTGCGCGACCCGTTGCGAACCATGCCGATGCCGGGAATGAGCACAAGAACGAGCAGCACAAAACAGACGCCAAGCAGCACTTTCGACCAGTCGCGCCACACCCAATAATCGATGTTCATGACAAAAAACATAGCGATAATGCCGACGCCCGCAAACAATAGCTGGCGCTTGGCGAAGAAAAACGAATCGTTGAATTTGTATTCCGCCCAAATGGCGCTCGCGCTGTACACCATAATAAGTCCGATGGCCAAGAGCGAAAACGTCAAAAGAATGAGCAAAAAATCCGGCGCAGACTTTTTCCGCGGCAATGCCCAACACCTCTATTTTTGTAAACTAGAGGGGAAGGGCTGTCCCTTTCCCTCTATTTCAACTTATGCACGGCATTGATAAAAATGTCCCCTCTCTCCTCGAAAGTTTTGTATTGATCCCAGCTGGCGCATGCTGGAGAGAGCAAAATGACGTCGCCCGGCTCGGAAAGCTCGAAAGCAACCGGGACGGCTTTTTCCACATTATCGACATATCGGATCGTTTCTATTCCCGCTTTTTGGGCGATGCGGCCGATTTTATCCGCCGTCTGGCCGAACAGTACGACCGCCTTCACCTGTTGCAAATACGGGAGAAGATCATCAAACTCATTGCCGCGGTCAAGCCCGCCAGCGAGCAAAATGACCGGCTCGCCGGCAAACGCTGAAAGCGCCTTTTGCGTCGCTAAGATGTTCGTCGCTTTCGAGTCGTTGTAAAACCGCCGGCCGTCAATTTCCGCCACATACTGAAGCCGATGTTTCACGCCGGAAAACGTCGCCAGCACCTGGCGGATCGCCTCATCACTGGCGCCGGCCAGCTTGGCGGCCGCCACCGCCGCTAAAATGTTTTCCAAATTGTGCTGTCCAGGAAGAACGATGTCAGCGATTCTGATAACTGGATCACCGTTCCAATAGATGGCGCCATCTTGAACGTACGCCCCTTCGCCAAGAAGCTTCGTCGCCGAAAACAGCACTTTTTGCGATCGAACCGAGGAGGCAATGTTCATCACGAGCGGATCGTCGGCATTGACGACGGCATAATCGCGCTCCGTTTGATTGCGGAAAATGTTCGCCTTTGCCGCTGCATACGCCTCTTTCGTTCCGTGGTAGTCCAAGTGGGCGTCGAAAATATTGAGCAAAACCGCAATGGCTGGGCGAAACTTGTCAATGCCGGCAAGCTGGAACGAAGACAGTTCCGTGACAAGCCATTGCCCCGGCTTCGCTTCCCTCGCCACCTCGCAGGCGACAAGGCCGATGTTGCCGGCAAGCAGCGGATCTTGGCCATCCGCTTTTAACATTTCGTAAATGAGCGTCGTCGTCGTCGTTTTTCCGTTGGACCCGGTGATGCCGATAAACGGCCCTTCGGAAATGTGATAAGCAAGCTCCACTTCGGTCACAACCGGAAGCCCCTTCTCAAGCGCCTTTTTCACCATCGGGTTCGTGTACGGAATGCCCGGGTTTTTCACGACAAGGTCAAACGGCTCATCAAGCAGTTCAAGCGGATGACCGCCGCAAACGACGCGAATGCCCAGCGGTTCAAGCTGCTTGGCCTCCATGTTTTCCGAAAGCGGCTTTTGATCATTGACGACGACCTTAGCGCCTAACTCCGCAAGAAGCCGAGCTGCCGCCGCTCCGCTTTTCGCCAATCCAATGACAAGCACACGACGATGTTGATAAAAACGAGTCGGTTTCAATTACATCCACACCTCGATATAAATTCCTAGCATCGCAAATAAAAGGCCGACGGCCCAAAACGTCACAACGATCCGCCATTCTGACCAGCCGACAAGCTCATAATGATGATGAAGCGGACTCATGCGGAACACGCGCCGTCCCGTCGTTTTGAACGAAGCCACTTGAATGATGACCGACAGCGTCTCGATGACAAACACACCGCCGATGATGACAAGCAACAGTTCAAGCTTCGTCAGGACAGCGACAGCGGCGATCGCCCCACCAAGTGCGAGCGAGCCGGTGTCGCCCATAAACACTTTCGCCGGGTGGGCGTTAAACACTAAAAAGCCAAGCACGGCGCCAACAACAGCGACGCAAAATACAGCGACATCGTACTGGCCTTGATTCCAAGCCAAGACGGCATAAGCGCCAAAGGCGATCGCCGCCGTTCCGGCAAGCAGCCCGTCAAGCCCGTCGGTCAAGTTGACAGCGTTCGAGCCGCCGACAAGCATGAACAACAAGAGCACGCCGTACGCCCATCCGAGGTCGACCGACCAATCGGCGCCGGGAATATGTAACACCGTCGAAAAGCCGCTTTGGCGGTAGACGGCAAAAAAGATGGCTGCGATCAGGAGCTGGCCGATAAATTTTTGCCGGCTCGTCAAGCCAAGATTTCGCTTCATCACGACTTTGATCATATCGTCGAGGAAGCCGAGCACCCCATAGCCGACGGTGACCAACAACAGCAAATACGTCCTCGTCGACAAGCCGGCGATTTTCGGCGTGATCCATAAGGTCGTCGCCACAATCGCCAACAAAATCATGATGCCGCCCATCGTCGGCGTGCCTGATTTTTTTTGATGCGACTTCGGCCCTTCCTCGCGGATGCTTTGTCCGAATTTCAACCGCCGCAAAAACGGAATGAACAGCGGCGATAAAATGACAGTGATGAGAAAGGAAGCCGCCATGGCCATGATGATCACTTGTTCTCGCATGCATTGTCACATCCTTTAAACGGCCGAGCGTCCAGCCATCGCTTCTTCAATTTCGCCAGCCGGCGACGCACGGCCTCCCCAGCGATGGGGCTGTCTTCGGGAAGCTCGAAGAAAAACTGCGCCTCCCCCTCGCCGCCTTGCTCTAAATACCGTTCAAGCAATGCCGCGGCCGCCTCGAGCGGCGACGGAACGAAAAAAAGTGGAAATTGGTTAGGAATGTAGCGCGGCAACGGTTCGCCAAGAGGCCAAAATGAAGCGATCGCTCCGTGTTCAATCGCCGTTTTCAATGTTTCCGCCCCGTTTTCGAGCGGAACGAACAACCCTTTTTTCACTTGTTTGGCTGGGTTGACGAACACGGCGTGAAAGCGGATCGTTTCATCAACAATGCCGCGCGCCTCCACCGCCATCGATTGCACCGTCCTGTATGCGATCATGGTCATCCTCTCTCCTTCACTGCCGCTCGGGCAACAGCGCGATCGTCAAACTCAATCACATCGTTGCCAATGATTTGATACGTTTCATGCCCTTTGCCGGCAATCAACACAACATCGCCTTCCTGCGCCTGGCCAATGGCGTAGCGGATCGCCTCTTCACGGTCAGGAATCGTCACATGCTTTCCGACCTCAGCGCTTACTCCCGCTTCCATGTCGCGCAAAATTTGCTGCGGGTCTTCCGAGCGCGGATTGTCGGAGGTAAAAATAGCGACATCCGCATACCGCACCGCCACCTGCGCCATGAGCGGGCGTTTCGACCGGTCGCGGTCGCCGCCGCAGCCGATGACGACATACACGTTTCGCTTCGCCAATTGGCGCACCGTTTTTAAGGCATTTTCTAAACTGTCCGGCGTGTGAGCGTAATCGACGATGATCGTAAAGTTTTGCCCTTCATCAACCGTTTCAAACCGACCCGGCACCGGCTCGACATCCGCAAGCGCCGCGGCGATCGTTTCAAGCGAAAAGCCAGAGGCAAGGCAGGCAGCGGCAGCGGCGAGAATGTTATAGACATTGAACGAGCCGACAAGTTTCGTTTCGACCGCCGCCGATCCGTGCGGCGTGCACAGCCGAAACGCCATGCCGCCGGCGGTCATGCGGATCTGTTCCGCCATCACATCGCTTTTTTCCCTCATCCCGTATGTGACGATCGGCGCGGCCGTCATATGTTTATAATACTGCGAAACCGGATCGTCATGATTGAGAACGGCAAATTTCGGCCGCCGTTCGTCGTAGCGGTTGCCGAGCTGGGCGAACAAAAGCCCTTTGGCGTTCCGATATTCTTCCATTGTCCCGTGATAATCCAAATGGTCTTGCGTTAAGTTCGTAAAGACGGCCACATCGTAATCGCAGCCATGCACCCGCCCTTGGTGCAGCGCGTGCGACGACACTTCCATGGCGACAAACTCCACTCCTTCATCGACCATCTGTTTAAACGTGCGCTGCAAAATGAGCGACTCCGGCGTCGTATTGGCCGCCGGATAGGAGCGGTCGCCGACCTTGATGTGAACCGTGCCAATGAGCCCTGTTTTCTTGCCGGCTTTTCTCGCGATTTGTTCGATGATCGACGTTGTCGTCGTCTTGCCGTTTGTGCCTGTCACTCCAATTAAATGAAGGCGGTGGGTCGGCCGTCCGTAAAACGCGTCCGCTAAAATCGCCATCGCCCGCCGGCTGTCCGACACAAGAACGACGGGAACATCAACGGAAAGCGGCCGCTCGGCCACGATCGCCGCCGCTTTGCGCGCCACCGCTTCCTCGGCAAAGTCGTGTCCGTCTACTGTAAACCCTTTAAGGCAAAAAAAGAGAGAACCGGGGGCAACGCGGCGCGAGTCCATTTCGAGCGCCACGATATCGGGATTGCCTCCATGGTGCACCCAAAAACCGGGCAAGTGTGACAGCAGCGTCAGCAGTTTCATATTTCGTTCATCCCTTTCGCTTCGAAATCGTCCGCTCCGTTAGGCAGACAGCGGAAAAAGGGGCACAACCAACCCGATGTGTCATCGCATCGGTCGCCCCTTGCACGTTCGTCTTACCGTTCTTCCGCCGCTTCGCGTTTCG
This sequence comes from Geobacillus zalihae, assembly GCF_030414215.1. Classification (NCBI taxonomy): domain Bacteria; kingdom Bacillati; phylum Bacillota; class Bacilli; order Caryophanales; family Anoxybacillaceae; genus Geobacillus; species Geobacillus zalihae. The sequence continues at coordinate 1,011,463 of NZ_CP129217.1, read as the reverse complement.
CCAAATAAATGCGGACCGTTGAGCCTTCTTTCACTTTCGCCCCTGGCTTCGGGGATTGTTCCACAACGACATCTCCCTCGCCACTAACATCTAATTTTAAGTCAAAAAGCTGCTCTTGCAAATCATTTTTTGTCATTCCGATCAAGTTTGGCACTTCAATGACTTTCGGCTCGTTCCAGTCGCGCTCCTTCTCGAGCTGGTCTTTGCGGGGCTTCACGCCCAACGTGCGCAAACTATCTTCCATAATTTTCCCCACAATCGGGGCAGCGACCGTGCCGCCGAACTGAACCGTTCCTTTCGGGTTGTCGACGGCGACGTACACGACAAGCTTCGGGTCATCCGCCGGAGCGAAGCCGATGAACGAAACGATATGGTTGTTTTGCAAATAGCGGCCGCCTTGCGCCTTTTGCGCCGTTCCCGTTTTTCCACCGACGCGGTACCCTTCGACATACGCCTTTTTCCCTGTTCCTTGAGCGACGACGCTCTCAAGTGCGTAACGGACTTGTTTCGATGTTTCCTCGGAAATGACGCGCCGTTTCGCTTTTGGCGTGTTGCGGCGGACGATCTCTCCTGTTTCCGGGTCGACCCACTGCTTGGCAATGTACGGAGTGTACAAAATGCCGCCATTGATTGCCGCCGACACGGCAGCGACTTGCTGGATCGGCGTCACCGACACTCCTTGGCCAAACGCCGTCGTTGCCAGTTCCACCGGCCCAACCCGTTTCAAATCAAACAAAATGCCTGTTCCTTCGCCTTGCAAGTCGATGCCCGTTTTCTCACCAAAACCGAATTGCTTAATGTAACGAAACAACGTCTCCTTTCCAAGCCGCTCGCCAAGCTCGACAAACCCCGGGTTGCACGAGTTTTGCACGACTTCCAAAAACGTCTGATCTCCGTGGCCGCCTTTTTTCCAGCAGCGAAGCGTAGCGCCGGCTACTTTGGCGTAGCCCGGGTCAAAGAAATGGTCTTTCAGCAAATTCACCTTATGTTCCTCAAGCGCTGCGGCCAGCGTAATGATTTTAAACGTCGATCCCGGTTCGTACGTGCTCCAAATCGGCAAGTTGCGGTTGTAAATTTCCGGAGGAACGCTCCGGTAATCCGCTGGATTGAACGTCGGCCGGCTCGCCATCGCCAAAATTTCACCGGTGTTCGGGTCCATGGCGATCGCGATGATGCCGTCCGGATTGTATTTCGCCTCCGCGATGTCAAGTTCGCGCTCCATGATCGTCTGAATGCGCGAATCGATCGTCAACACCAAATTCAAGCCGTCAGTCGGCGGCGTATAGTCATCAGCGATATCGGGCATGCGCCGCCCTTTCGCATCGGAATAAAACTGAACGGAGCCGCGCTCGCCCCTCAGTTCCTTGTCATAATACAGCTCCAACCCGGTGAGCCCTTGGTTGTCAATGCCGGTGAAGCCGAGCACGTGCGACAAATAGCTGCCAAACGGATAGTAGCGCTTCGTATCTTCCGCGATATACACCCCATCCAAGTCGAGGGAGCGCACATTCGCCGCTTTTTCATCGGAAATTTTCCGCCCTTCTTTCAGGCGGACGATCGACGTTTTTTGCGTGATTTGTTTATAGATGGATTCGATCGAACCGCCCAGCACCCCGGCCAACTTTTTCGCCGCCTCTGCCGGGTTTTTGACTTGCCGCGGAATGACATACACCGTCGGCGCGCTCATGTTCGTCGCCAGCGGGACGCCGTTGCGGTCCAAAATTTCGCCTCGCTTCGGCTCAAACGGAATGTTCCGGCCCCATAGCCCTTTCGCCCGTTCCGCTAATAGATCGCCGAGCCAAAATTGGACGTAGCCGAGACGGAGATCGATAATGGCAAAGATCAAAATCCCGATCAAAAACACGATCGTCAACCGCTTGCGCACGGTAACGTACGATACGCGCATATGGCGGAACCTCCTTCATGGTGGGCTCGTTCCACTATATGCTTGTACGCCCCGTTATAGAACGGCAAAAATCATTCATGCGGCTCGGCTTCTTTCCGTAAAGCCGCCTCTTTCTCCTTCTCCGCCGCCTCTTTCTCCCATTGGCGCGGCGGAGCCAATTCAACAATTAAATAATCGCCTTTGCGCACCTCCGCTCCCGGACGAATGTTTTGGCTGACGACATAGCCGGTCCCTTTCGTGCTCGGCCGCAAGCCGAGTATATGAGCCACTTTCATAGCGTCGCGCAGCGAGAAGCCGCGCAAATCCGGCATCGTTGCCGCCCCGTCCGTTTTCAACACGACCCGTTCGCCCAAAAGAACGTGATCGCCGCCTTGCGGAAGCTGCTGCTCAACATATTTGCCGCGGCCGATCACGACCGGCACATATCCCTTTTCCTTCAGCTGCTCTGCTGCCGAAGCCGCCGGCTGGCCGATCCATGAATCAAGCGCCTGCGGTTTTGCAGTCTTTGCTTTCATTCGTTTTTCCCCGTTCGGTTCAATATGCAAATATTGCAAACTGCTTTTCATCACCGTCGTAAAAATTTGCGACACCGGCGCCGCTCCGGTTTCGGTCACATCGAGGTGCGGCTGTTGGACCGCGACATACATGAGAAGCTTCGGATCATCCGTCGGCGCCATGCCCAAAAACGAAAAAATGTAGTTTTCCCGTCCGGTCAAATAGCCCCCGGAAGCCGACGGAATTTGCGCCGTCCCCGTTTTGCCGGCGACGCGGTAGCCGTTGATTTGGTACGGACGGCCGGTGCCGTGCTCGGACGTGACGACCGTCTCTAAAATGGCGCGCACTTTGCGCGCGGTTTCCGCCGTAATCGGCTCGCCGACCACGGTCGGCCCATGATCGAGCACGACTTTGCCGCTGTCTGGGTCGACGACTTTCTCGATGACATACGGCTTCATCATTTTCCCATCGTTGGCGATCGCCGTCGCCGCTTGGATTTGCTGGATTGGCGTCACCGATGTCCCTTGGCCGAATCCGGTCGTAATTCGTTCAATCGGGTAGCGATAGCGGATTTGTCCGACCGCTTCGTTCGGCAAATCGATGCCCGTTTTCCGGTCAAAATGGAAACGGTGCAAATATTGCAAAAACCGATCTTCACCAAGCTTTTCTTTCACTAAAATCGAAAAGGCGACGTTTGAAGAGCGCTGCACCCCTTCATTAAACGTGATCGTCCCCCAGCCGACATCGTTATGGTCGCGGATCGTGTTCGGCCCCACTTTGTAGGAACCGGAGCGATACGTTTCGTTGCCGTTATACACTCCTTCGTTGATGGCCGCCGCGAGCGTGAACACTTTCATCGTCGATCCCGGCTCATACGGATAGGAAATGGCGTCATTTAAAAAGTTCGTAATATCACGCTTGTTTGGGTCAAAGCTCGGACGCGTCGCCATCGCCAAAATTTTCCCTGTTTTTGGATCAGCGACGATGGCGATCATTTTTTTCGGCTTGTATTGCTTCTCGACGCTGTTCATCGCATCTTCCAAAAACGATTGAATCTTTCCGTCAATCGTCAAATAGACGTTTGCCCCATTGTCCGGCTTGACAATGCGCTCTTTCCCCCCGGGGAGGCGGAAGCCGTTTATGTCGCCGGCAAACGACACATAGCCGTCTTCTTCACGCAAATACCGGTCAAGCTCTTTTTCCACTCCCATTTTGCCGACCGTTTCGTTGGCTGCATTTTTTTGCGCATAGCCGATGACGTGCGACGCAAACATGCCGTTCGGATAAAACCGGCTCGTGTCGCGGATGAAAGCGATGCCTGGCAAATGGAGCGCTTCGATTTTTCGCTTCAGCTCAAAACTGATGTTGCGGCCGTAGGCCCCAAACTCGACTTGCTTCGCTTTTTTGGTCAAAATGCGTTCCATCGCCTCGACGTCCATGCCAAGCAACGGGGCGAGTTGTTCCGCTGTTTTTTTCGGATCGACCACATGGTGCGGATGATCTGGATCGGTTGTCATCTTCGGATCCAAAATGGCCACAACCGTATACGACGGTACATCTTCAGCCAAAATGGCGCCGTTGCGGTCGAAAATCGTTCCGCGCTTCGCCTTGATCGTCCGCGTTTGTTGATGCTGCCGCTCCGCGATCACAGCCAGCGTTTGGCCGTCCGCTTTGCCGGTCCATTCAAGCTGCACAAAGCGGGCGAACAACAGAGAAAAGAGAAAGCCGAACAGGCAAAACAGGATGAACGCTCCCTGATGGGTGTTGCGATGCTTTCTTGCCTCCATCACCGATCATTCCTGCACAACTTTCACATGGTTTTCGTTGAGCGACAAACCGAGCTCTTTTGCCTTTTGCAAAATGCGTTCGTACGCGCTCAGCCGTTGCACCTCGACATATAGGTCATTGTTCTCCTTTTTCTGCTCGTCAATCGACGCCTCGAGCTTTTGCACCCCTTTGTTCAATTCGTAAATGCGCACTTGGTTCGAGACGATATGAACCGCCGCATAGAAGACAAACAAGAAAAACAACACAAATAGCATCTTTTCAGCCAGCGACAGGCGAAAGCGCTGCTTCCGCCGCGTCTTCGGGCTTGGCGGTGCCGCCGGATGTCGTTGTTCACGCGCGACTTTGACTGCTGCATCGTTCACATTTTTCCCCTCCTGTTTCTCCATGCATTCGTTTTTCGCCGCAATGGGCGGCGCCCGCATTGAAATTGGTTGTGTTTCCCCGCTATTTTCGTCATCTACAGCTTTTCGGCAATGCGGAGTTTGGCCGAACGGGCGCGGTGGTTTCGTTCGAGCTCTTCCTCGGAAGGAACGATCGGTTTTTTTGTAATGATTTTCAGCACGGGGCGGTAGTCGTCGGGGAGAACCGGAAGCCCCGGAGGCAATGGCGGACTTTCGCTCGCCTTTTTAAACGTTTCTTTGCAAATGCGATCTTCAAGCGAATGAAACGTAATGACGCTCACCCGTCCACCGGGTGCAAGCAGTTCGATCGCCTGCTCGAGCGCCTCGCGAAACGCCTCAAGTTCGTCGTTGACCGCGATGCGGAGCGCCTGAAAAATGCGTTTGGCCGGGTGTCCGCCGCTGCGGCGAGCCGGGGCGGGAATCGCCGCCTTGATCACATCAACGAGCTCCCCCGTCGTTTTAATCGGCCTCGTGCGGCGCACTTCCTCGATTTTGCGCGCCACTTGCTTCGAAAACCTCTCTTCGCCGTAACGGAAAAAGATGCGGACGAGCTCCTCGTATGGCCAGCAGTTGACAATCTCCGCCGCCGTCAGCCGCTGCTTGCGGTTCATCCGCATATCAAGCGGCGCATCGTGCTGATAACTGAAGCCGCGCTCGGGTTCGTCAAGCTGCGGTGAAGAAACACCCAAATCAAACAAGACGCCGTCGACGGACTTGACGCCAAGCGCCGAAAGCTCCTCTTGCAAAAACCGGAAGTTCCGGTGCACAAACTGCACTTGCCGGCCGTAGCGGGCGAGCCGTTCGCGCGCATGCATGATGGCGGCTTCGTCTTGATCAAAGGCAAACAGCTTCCCATGTTCCGACAAACGGGAGAGCAAATATTCGCTATGGCCGCCGCTGCCCAGCGTACAATCGACGTAAATGCCGTCAGGGCGGATGTTCAGCCCATCGACTGCCTCTTTCAGCAACACTGTTGTATGTTGAAACACATGTCCACCACCTTCGTTGCGTAAAGCCACACTCACATCGGCCAGTGGCCGCCTCCTTATTATATCGCAAAGATGGACAAAATTTTAGCTTTTTTTGTAAAAAAACGTCCTTTTTTGTTTCTTTTTGTCGGACGGGCCAATCACAGCCATCCTGGCGGCTTCACCCCTTTACTTTTATTTCCATTTAATGAATGTTGTTTTTTTACAATTCATTTCACAAAAAAGAAAATCCTGCTCAAAGCAGGATGTTTCTTTTCGACTTTTTCTTTGAAAAAGCCTCACATATATACAATTTTATGCATTCCATTGCCAGGACTGCGAATGGCCAAAAGTTTTTCTACAAAATCAAATCCGTAGCGGTTGATGTAATAAAACACGTTCCAAACCCGCTCCTGGAGCGCGCCGTTCGGCCGAAGCGACGTCTCGATGCGCCAAAATTTCCGCCACTCCGTCTCATGTTTGCGCAACAGCGCCCGCTCGAGCGCGTGCTGAAGAAACTCGATTTGCGCCTGAAGGATGGCGGCATTTTTCGCCACCAATCCCTCCAATCCGCGGTCAATCGCCACCCCAAGCTCACGAAGCGGCCGGTGCGCCGCGTCAATGTCCGCCTTCGCTTTGGCAAACGCCGAAGCAAGCGGCGCTTGAGCGGTCGCCTCCCGCCACTCCCGCTTTGCTTCATCGAGCCGCCCAGTCAATACATCAGCCACCTCAAGACCGATATCGGACAGGTCGGTTTGCAGCGAACGGCTGACAATCGTCGCCTGCAGACGCGGCACGACTGGAGGCATTTCTAGGTCGAAAAGCGGGAACGCCTCTTTCAATTCCGCCCAATAAGCGATCTCCCCCGGTCCGGCAACGAAAGCGAGCGTCGGCAGCAAATGCTCTTGCATGAGCGGACGGGTGACGACATTGTTGCTTAAACGGGCCGGATTCGTTTCGGCAAGCTCAAGCAGCTCTTCTCTTGTCCAAACGAGAGTTCCCGCTTTATTGTGAAACAGGCCGCGTTCCTCATCATACTGCAAAAGCGAACGTTCACGGCCGTCGTAATAAAACAAGTTGGCCGCGTCACGACCGATTTCAATCAGCGGCGCATATCCGAGCGTGCGCAACGCCTCTTGCTGAGCGAGCACCGCGGCCGTCACATCGCGATGGCGTTCAATGAGCGCAGCGAAAAAGCGGCGCTCAAGCGGCCGCACCGCCGCATCGCCAGCGTTCAAAACAACTAAACCGTGATCAGCGAACAACCGGAGCACAATGGCGGCAAAAAAGTCGACAAACGTGCGCGCCTCATCAAGACACGATGACAAAAAGAAGAGCAGCTCATTCGTCACGTCCGTTTCCCCATACGTTTTGACGACGCGCTCGATCCACTCTTTCGCAGCCATCCGGTCCAGCAGCACATCGGCGGCCATCCGTTTTTCGTTCGTTTTGTGTGGGTACGCTGCTTTTTTTACTTCTCCTTCCTCAACGACATAGACATGATCGATTTCCGCGATGTCATGATCTTCGCCGGCGATCCAAAACAGCGGCACGACCGGCACGCCCAATTTTCGTTCCTGCTCTTTGGCAAGCTGGATGATGGTGATGATCTTATAAATCGTATACAGCGGCCCAGTCAACAGCCCGGCTTGCTGCCCGCCGACAATGACGACGCTTCGCTCATTGCGCAGTTTCTCAATGTTTGCCATCGTAGCCACACTCGCCGAGAAGCGCCGGTGATAAGCACGCAAATAGTCGGCAAGCCCTTCTCGGTCATAGGTTCTTCCTTGCAAATAGGCCAACCGCCGACAAAACGCTTCATCGTCCGCCTGGGCATAAGCGAAGCCGCTCTCTGCTGGAAACGCGCCGGTTATGTAATCAGCCGCCAATTTCGTCGCTGCTGGCAACGGAATTTCGCGAACTTCCATGGCTAAAAACTCCCTTTCTTATGTATTCTTTCATGAGTATAGCACGTTTATTGCCAAGAGAAAAAAGGCTTGCTCGGCCACACTAAAGGCTCATCGCAACGCGAATGGCCATTCCGTATACAAGCAGCCCGGCGTAAAGGGAGGCAAAAATGAGAAAACTCGCCCGCCAAAAGACGCGGAACACCGTCCGCAAACGAAAGTCCGCCTTTTTCCGCCAATAGCCAAGCGCGATCGCCGCGTGCAGACCAAACAAAAAGAGAAGAAGAGGAACGAAGTACGATTTCCCAAACAGCACTGTCAGCAAAAAATAGACAGCGGCGATGAAAAAAACAGTCGCAGCGTTGACCGCGGCGTAAAACGCTGCCCGCCTCCGCCTGCCGACCAAGCGTGCTCCGAAGTAGACGAGCAAAAACAGCAGAAGCGGCGCGGTCACAAACGTCGCCAGCGTTGAAGCGAGCCAATCACCCATCCGTCTCTCTCCCTTCCTTCCCTTTCACCGCGCAAAAGACAAAGCGGACGACCGGCAGCATAGCGCCGCGCGCCTCCCCTTGTTTCAACACATAGCCCAAAATGGCGTCAATCTCCGTCCGGCGCCCGTTCGCCAAGTCCATATACATCGACGAATAGTTGTCCGCTGTTTTTTGGCATATGCGGACGACGCGCTCCCACGCCCGATTGGCGTCTTCAAGAGGCAGCACGTTCCGCACCTCATCAAACAGCTGCCTCATCATATCGCGGTACGGAGCCGTTTCTAGCAGCGCCCCGTTTTTCACTTGCAATAGAGCGGTGAGCGGATTGATGACGGCGTTGACGACAAGCTTGTCCACAAGAATGCGCTCCCAATCATCGGCCCATTCGATCGGAAAGCCGCGCTCCCCTTCCCGAAGCTCCCGGGCGTCGCCAAGTGAACCGTAGCGAGAAGCAAGTGTCAGCTTTCCGGCGCCCGTATGCGCCACCGTCCGGTCATCTAGCTTCATTGCGCCATGCTCCACGACGCCGACGAGGACATTTTTGTCGGCAAACATCGTCAACTGCTCGAGATGCCCCATGCCGTTTTGCAAAAAAACGAGCGTGCGAACGCGGCGAAACGCGTCGATTTGCGCACAGACGGAAGCGAGATCGTACTGTTTGACGGTCACAAACACGAGCGGCTCGTCCAGCTCCGCTCCAGCAAACGGCTGCGCGCGCACCGCCACGACCGATGTCTCGCCATCTTTTTTTAGCGCCACACCATGCTCGGCAAGCTGCCTTGCTTGGGACGGACGCCTCGTATAGACCGTCACCCCATGGCGCCGCCCAAGATAAGCGGCGAGCAGCAATCCGACTGCTCCGCCGCCGACAATCCCAATGTTCAATCCTTCTCCCCCGCTTTCTTGCAACATGGCGTTAGCCTTATTTTAGCAGAGATCTTCTTCTTCCGTTAAGAAAAAAAGCCGGCGAAAAGCCAGCCTTTACCCTTCGTCGACGCCTTCAGCCACTGCATTCGGAGCCGGTTTCCCGCTGTCTGTCACCATTTTGCGCGCCCGCTCCATAATGGAAAGCAGCGTTTTATACTCCTCCTGGATCGCAGCTAGTTGTTTTTGCAGCGATTCTTTTTCCATTTGCAACTTCGTTACCATTTGCTGCAGCTGCTCCATATCGTTTTTGAGCGCCCGGTTTTCATCGGCCGTCCGTCGAGCGTCGCGCGCCTTTTGCTCCTCAGCTTGCAAAAAGGCCAGCACTTCCGCCCATGACAAATGGCTTTTGACTGCCGCTTCCACCTTCTCCTGCCCCTCGCTTTCCTTTGTTGATGGGGTTTCTTTTTTTCGCATCTTCCGTTCTTGCTTGGCTTGCTCGATCTCCTCCTTGTACTGCTTGCGAACGCACGAATTCCAGCGAAATCCGCACGCTGCCGCCGTCCGCGACAAGCGCCGCCCGACTTCGGCAAACGCCTCCAGCTGGGTGCCGCCTTCGCGAATATACTGAAGCACAACATTCGCCAACAACTCATCCTCTTCTTTCGTCCATGCATCTTGACGTACTCCCGTCATCCCCTTCCCCCCTTATCGCCGCTTTGTCATTATATGTATGCGGCTAGTAGAAACGGTAGAAGGAAAAAATTACTTCTTACACAAAAAAGGACGCAATGCCTGTTCATGTTCAGCCGACCCCCACAGCTCGGCGCAACGGGCGATCTCGGCGAAAAACCGCTCTCGAAACCAAGCTGTTCGCCATTTTTCGCCGGCTGCGGCCTTATATGCCTGCAAGACGGAAAGCGACCGCTCCGCATAAGGCGCCAGCCGTTCACGCCATTGTTCGCGCCAATGTTCGGCTGGCAGGATGGCGTCAACCCAACCGCACGCTTCCATCGCCTCCGCCGTCATCGGCTCGGCGCGCAGCAATAAGTCAAGCGCCCGCCCGTACGGAAGTTTGGCAAACAGCATCGACGCTCCTCCCCAGCCGGTTGTAATGCCAAGCCGGCCTTGCACAAATCCGATCCGGCTTCCTTCTTTGGCAAAGCGAAAATCGCAAGCGGTCGCCAGCTCGCAGCCGCCCCCCATCGCTGTTCCGTTGACAAGGGCGGCCGTCGGCTTCGGAAACGTCAGCAGCCTGTACAGCAGCTCTCCCATGCGCATGAGCATCTGTCTTGCCTCCGTGCCGCGCAAATGCCCAAACTCGCTCAAATCGCCGCCGGAGCAAAACGCCTCGCTGCCGGCGCCGGTAATGGCGAACACTTTCACCTGTGGATCAGCCGCCGCCTGTTCCATCGCCTCCTCAAGCGCCCCCATCACGGCAAAATTGATCGCATTCCGTTTCTCTGGACGGCAAATCGTAAACAGTGCAATGCCGTCATGATGCTCCAACATTGCTTCCATCAGCACGTCTCTCCTTTCTTCATCACATCAATGAATTGGGCGCGTTCTCTTCAATTTCCTGCCTCACGACGAAAAAAACTGCCGCCTAGACGAACAGCGTTGATTTTTTGCAGACAATCAAAAAGGCTGTCCTCTTTTCGGACAGCCTGTCGTTCGATGTCGGCCATTATTTGTTGACGACATCTCTTCCTTTGTATGTTCCGCATGCTTTGCAGACGCGGTGCGCCAATTTCCATTCGCCGCAGTTCGGGCATTGCACCATGCCTGGCACTTGCAGTTTAAAGTGTGTGCGGCGCAGCCGTTTTCTCGTTTTCGATGTTCTTCTAAAAGGTACTGCCATCATTCCCACCTCCTTGTCGGGCGCATTTTGGCATATCCATGCCGGCGAATCAGTCAACCTCGAGGCCGCCATCCGCCGGCACACAAGGCGGCTGCCGGACGGTGCGCAATATTCGGCGCCATCGGCCGGCAACGCCGACTCACGATCATTCCTCTCGTTTTTCCTCGAAAAACTTGGCCAGCCCTGCAAGGCGAGGATCTACTTTCTTTTCCCGCTCTTGCATCGCTTTCTCCCATTCTTCTTCCGACAGAACGTCCCATCCTTCCCCATGTTGCGGCGCTCCGCCGGCAACCGGTCCTTCGGCGATCAGCTGCAACGGGATTTCAAGCAAAATCAACTCGCGGATGATGGGATTCAAATCAATCGTGTCCCCCGCCACCATATGGGTGTCCTCATCGGTCTTCACGATGCCGCTGCCATCCGCAAAAAACGTCTCCGTCGTCTGAATGGAAAACGGATACGTCACATCGACAAGCGTCCGCGAACAAGGCAACACCATCGTTCCGGACAACGTCAAATGAAACGTGAATTTTGTCGACCCGACATCCGCTTTTCCTCGGACGTGCACCGGCGAAATATCGCGGATCAACGTGTCAATTTGTTTTAAATCGGACACATCGACCGTCTCATCAATCGCCATTTCCTTATGTTGAAAACGGCGAAGCTGTTGGACCGTCCATTTCATATCATCACCTCAAGGCAACGAATAAAATTATACGTTTCGTTTCTAGTTTTGTCAATGTTTTTTCTTTACAACCACTCATTCCTTGGGAAAAGAACGGCATACTCCCATCATTTCCAAATGCCATTTTGAACATGCACGGTCGGCGCGCGGACATCGGAAAACGGTCGACCGCTTCGTTTCTTTTGCTGTCCTCACCGCATGTTGCCGTTGATCTTCGCCGCTTTCTATTCCATACTAAGTTCAGATAGAATAGACAGCCATTTCGTTGCGGCCAAGCCGCGCGAATCGCCATGAAAGGAGCGAAAAAAGGTGAAAGCCGTCGGCGTGATCGTGGAATACAACCCGTTTCACAACGGTCATTTCCACCATTTGAACGAAACGAGACAAAAGACAGATGCGGACTGTTTGATCGCCGTCATGAGCGGAAACTTCTTGCAGCGCGGTGAGCCGGCCATCGTCTCCAAATGGGCGCGGGCAAAAATGGCGCTCGCCGCCGGCGTAGATGTGGTCATCGAGCTGCCGTACGCCTTCGCTGTGCAAGCGGCTGAACAGTTCGCACATGGGGCGGTGCAGCTGCTTGCGGCGATCGGCTGCCAAGAGCTTTGCTTTGGCAGCGAATCGGGGGAAATTTCCGCTTTTTTATCCGCGGCCCAAACATGGCTTGAACAGAAGGAAACGTTCGATTCCCTCATCCGCACCGGGCTGGCGCGCGGACAAAGCTTTCCGAAAGCCGCCGCTGAAGCGTGGCAAAAGTTCGGCGCCGCTCCGCTTGATTTGTCCAAGCCAAACAACGTGCTTGGTTTTGCGTATGTGAAAGCCATTTGGCAAAACAAGCTGGCGATGATGCCGCGCACGATTCCGCGGCTGGCCGCCGGCTATCATGACGAATCATTTTCCCACCCGTCGATTGCGAGCGCCACCAGCCTGCGGAAAACATTGCGACAAACCGGTCGTCTCGAGTCGATCGCGGCGTACGTTCCGCCCGCTGCGCTCGAACAACTCCGCCAATATCGGGAGACATACGGGCGCTTTCACGATTGGGAAGTGTATTTTCCGCTCCTAAAATATCGGCTGTTGACCGCCACAGAGGCCGACTTGCGCCGCATCGCCGGCGTGGAGGAAGGGATCGAACACCGGCTGAAGCAACACATCGCCCACGCCGAAACGTTTGCCGCCTTCATTGCCGCCGTCAAAACGAAGCGATACACCTGGACAAGGCTGCAACGCCTATGTGCGCATGTGTTGACGAATTTCACAAAGGAGGAGCAAGCCAAAGCGGCCAACCCGACCTATATCCGGCTGCTCGGCATGAGTGAAACCGGCCGCCGCTACTTAAAGCAGGTGAAAAAAAGCGCTGCGCTCCCGCTCGTCGCCAGAGCATCCAAACTCAATGGCGACCCTCTTTATGAGCAAGAAAAAAGAGCGGCAGCTGTGTACGCCGCCGCTTTTCCGGAGCCGCTCTACAGCGCCGCGCTGAAAGAAGAATACGCCACGGCGCCGATTTACGCTTCCGGCATCGAACGCAAATAACGAACTGCCTCGTCGAACGTATCGACCGGGACGATTTTCATATGCGTCCCGATTTTTTTCGCCGTCCGCACCGCCTCGCGATAGTTCGACGTCGGCGCACCATGTTCGTTCGGGGCGAAAAACACCTCGGCTCCTTCGCGGTCAGCGGCCACGACTTTTTGCGAAACACCGCCGATCGGCCCGACGTTTCCGTCAAGATCAATCGTCCCGGTGCCGGCGATTTTATGACCTTTTGTAATATCTTCATCGACAAGTTGGTTGTAAATTTCAAGTGAAAACATGAGCCCAGCCGACGGTCCGCCGATTTGTTCCGACTCCACGTCAACCGGCGGGTCGGTGCGGACGTCATAATCGGTCATGAGTGTCACCCCAAGGCCGACTTGGTTCGGGTGCTGTCGAAACGGCTTGAGCTCGAGCTCTGTTTCCTGCCGCTTCCGGCCGCGAATGAATGCGACGCGGACGCGATCACCCGCTTGTTTTCCGCGAATGTAGTTGACCATCTGCTCCGATGTGCCGAGCGGCTTTCCGTCGATCGCGACGATGCGATCACCGGTCTTTAGACGGCCGGCGGCCGGCATATCCGGGAGGACGCTCATGACATAAACGCCATGAGGTTCATACGACACCGGCTTTCCGGCGTGGCGATAAGCGACGATGATCGCCGCTTCCTTCGACTGTTCCATGAGCTCAAGCTGGCGCATCGTATATTCCTTGTCGCTCTCCCCTTCCTGCTTGATTTCCTCGACCGGATGAAGCTCATAAAACGGGCGGATATGGGCCAACAAATACGCCATCACATTCGCCCGCCCCATCCGCACCGTCGTAAGCATCAACGTTCCCTTATCGCGGTCGCCGTTTTCCACGTGAACGAGCGGCTCCAAACTTTGCGCGCTTCCCGGCATCGTCACATAATACGGCAGCTTCATAAAAATGAGCAGAAAGATGAGGGCGGCGCCAAAGAAAAACAGGGCAATATACGTCCGTTTCTTCATTCGTGTGATGACTCCTTCCACTGTTCGATCGCTTGACGGATCGCTCCCACTTGCTTCCGCGCTTCCTCTTCCCCGCGAGCGATGATTTCCTCAATATCTGTGAACGCCCGCGAGCTATACTGTTCGACTCGCGGCCGGATCATAACGTCTGAGGCGAGCTGACGGTGAGCGACCAGCTCCGCTTGCAAAATATCGAGGCTCTGCCAAATGACATCGGCGATCGACGCAATTTCCGCCTTTGTGTTGAGCGGAGAGACATCGACAGCGATGACAATATCCGCTCCCATCGCTCGGGCGACCGACACTGGCACCCGGTCGACGACGCCGCCGTCGACAAGCAGTCTGCCATTCACCTCCGCCGGCACAAAAATGCCAGGAATTGAGATGCTCGCCCGCACCGCCTGGGCTGCTTCCCCTTGCCGAAACACGACTTTCTCTCCTGTCCGCAAATCAGCGGCGACAACAGCCACAGGCGGGGACATCTCCTCGATTCGTTTCCCTTTCGTCAACAAGCGAAGAAACTGCGTGATGCGCTCGCCAGCGATCAGCCCCATTTTCGGCACCGTCCAGTCAAGAAAATCGTTGCGTCGAAACGATTGAGCCAACCGATAGAGACGATGGAGGCCATGGCCGCTTGCGTAAAGGACGGCGACAAGCGCGCCGATGCTGCTGCCGGCCAAATAGGAAATCGGAATATGCTCCTCCTCAAGCACTTTCAATACCCCAAGATGGGCGAACCCGCGCGCTCCTCCCGACCCGAGCGCCAATCCGACTTTTGGCGGCACGCCTCCTCCCCCCTTTGTCGCAGCGCTATCCGCTTTCATCTTATGGTCTAAAACGCCCCCCTATGCTCGTATATTAGGTTATATGAGGTTGTACTACAAGAAACCGCACGGCAAAAAAGGGGGGAAAAAAGTGAAACAAAATTGGGGGGCGAAATGGAAAACCGTATTGCTCGCTTCCGCCGCCACCTTGTTTGCGTTTTCGCTCATTTGCTATCCAAAACAGTCGCTTGAAGCGTCCATTCGCGGTTTAAATATGTGGTGGGAGGTCGTCTTTCCATCGCTTTTGCCGTTTTTCATCGTCTCGGAACTGCTCATCAGCTTCGGCGTCGTCAGCTTCCTTGGCGTCTTGCTCGAGCCGCTCATGCGCCCGTTGTTTCGCGTCCCGGGCGTCGGCGGATTCGCCTGGGCCATGGGAATGGCGTCCGGCTACCCGTCTGGAGCCAAGCTGACCGCCCGCCTGTACCAGGAAAAACAGCTGACGACGATTGAAGCCGAACGGCTCTCGTCGTTCACCAATTCATCCAACCCACTTTTTATTTTTGGAGCTGTATCAGCGGGATTTTTCAACAACCCGCAACTCGGCCTTGTGCTGGCCGTTTCCCACTATTTAGGAAACATTAGCGTTGGGCTGATCATGCGCTTTCACGGCATCCGAAAAGAACAGAGGCAAGCGAAGCGGCAGCCACGCTCATTTTCGCTCCCGTATGCGCTGCGCACACTGCACCGCACGCGACTGAAAAACGAACAGCCGCTTGGCAAACTTCTTGGCGACGCCGTGCGTTCTTCTGTCCAAACACTGTTAATGATCGGCGGTTTTATTATTCTCTTTTCGGTTATGAATAAACTGCTGTATATGATGCATTTGACCGAACAGCTTGCCCCATTGCTGCGCCATCTGCTCCGCCTTGCCCAGCTGCCGGAGCAGCTTGACATCCCAGTGTTTTCCGGCTTGTTTGAAATTACACTCGGCAGCCAAATGATCAGTCAAACCGATGAGGCGATGCTGATGGAAAAAGCAGTGGCCACAAGCTTCGTCCTCGCTTTCGGCGGTTTTTCCGTCCAAGCGCAAGTCGCCAGCATTCTCGCCGAAGCGAACATCCGCTTTCAGCCGTTTTTCATCGCGCGTTTGCTGCACGGAGTGTTTGCCGCTTCCTTTACATACTTGCTTTGGAAACCGTTGTACATCAAAACAGCCGGCGGAATGCCGACTAACATCCCAGCGTTTCTTCACGCCGCCAAAGACGGCGCTTGGAATGAAGGCTGGCGGTTGCTGCAGCAATACGGGCCGCTCTTGACACTGTTGTTCCTTTGCCTTTATATATGGCTCGTCATCAAGGCGGTCAGTAAATCGCGCGGGCGCTCATAAGACGCTTGAGCGCCCAGCTTTTTGGCAGCAAAAAGCCATCGGGGCGGCTCGCGTCGTCTCGGCCGTGAGCCGCCCTTGACGGCAAAACCGGGCCGGCGCCGACTGCAACGTTCGCTTAAGCGGCTTTCATAAGGAAGCGTCAATCAGCGGCCGTGGACGCAAATTTCCGCTTCAGCGCCTGCTCAACAACCGGGGGCACGAGCTCGGAAATATCGCCGTTGTATTTCGCCACTTCTTTGACGATGCTCGAGCTTAAAAACGCATACTGGCTGTTCGTCATCATAAAAAACGTTTCAATGTTTTCATCAAGAACGCGGTTCATCGACGTAATTTGCATTTCGTATTCGAAATCGGACACAGCGCGCAAGCCGCGCAAAATGGCATTCGCTTTTTTGCTGCGGGCATAATCAACAAGCAGGCCGTGAAACGCTTCGACATGGACGTTCGGAAGCGTCCGCGTCACCTCACGAAGCAGCGCGATCCGCTCCTCGACAGTAAACAGCGGCTTTTTCGACGAGTTGTTCAACACCGCCACATACACTTGATCAAACACTTTCGCCCCTCGTTTAATAATATCCAAATGCCCGTACGTCACAGGGTCAAAGCTCCCGGGGCAAACCGCAATGCTCGCCATCGCTTCCATCCCCTTCCCATCTATAAATCGTCACACCGGTGATACCGTATGTTTCCCGCTTCCATCGTGTCAGGCCGCCGACCTCCTCCGGCAGCTCCGCCTCCGCCGAGTGTTCAGCGACGACGACGCCGTGCGGCTCCAGCAACTGACGCTCGGCGATCGACGACAGCAACGTCGGCCACTGTTTCTCTTTGTACGGCGGATCAAGGAAAATAACCGCAAAGCGGAGGCCGCGCTTCGCTGCTGCCTTCAGCGCCCGCTCGGCGTCGTTGCAGTAAATTTCCGCCCGCTTCTCAAGCCCGCAGGCCGCCACGTTTTTTCGGACCGTCTGCACCGCTTTCTTGTCATGATCGACGAAAATGACGCGCTCGATTCCTCGACTGAGCGCCTCGATGCCCAAGCCGCCGCTGCCAGCAAACAAATCAAGACCGTTGCCGCCTGAGAAATATGGCCCGATCATATTAAAGATCGCTTCTTTGACTTTATCGGTCGTCGGCCGTGTCGACATCCCTGGAACCGCTTGCAGACGCCGTCCTTTGCATGTCCCGGAAATGACTCTCATCATCTTCACCCAATTCACCGTTTCAAGGTGGCTTTGTCATCCATTTGATTCGTTGTTTTCATGGTAATCTTACCATAAAGTTGATGATCGTCAAACTACGGAATTTTTTCGCCATTCATGTATAGAAATCGGCAAACGGTCCATAATGAGTAATGGCAACACGCTTCGTGCGTTGTTGCCAGTGACGGAGAAGACTTACGTTTCCCCATAAGTTCTTCCTCCGGTTTCTCCTCTCCCTTTTCTTTATTCTTTCCGATCCTTGTTCCGCCCTGCGCGGAGGCAAGGAACTGGAAAGGGCCTTGCGGGTTCATTTCCGCAAGGTTTTTTTTTGATTGCAATTCGCGAGGATGGCCGGTAAAGTTAAGGGTGGACGATGCTTGCAAGGGGGAACGATTCATGATCCAACGATTTATCGAACTTGGCGAAGGATATTCGGATATATATGAGCTGATTGCATTGGCGAAGGCCAACCGCCATCGTTTGTCCGGATTCTTTGTCTTCCATACGGTGAAAAAAGGCCAGGCGGTCGTCTCCTTGGCCGTTGTCCTTCATCCGACGGACCCCGGCGATTTCCAGCCGCTTTACATTTGCCGTGAAGGCATTCCCGATCCGTCCGTCAAGCCAAACAAACGGTACGAACTATTTATGGAAACCGCAAAGGAGCTGGGCATGGACGTCATTCACCTTGATGTTAAGCCATCGACGATGTTCGCTGAACTCGATTTATATTACCAACATTTGATCGGCATTATGCGGATGAATCGCTTCATCCCGCCGCTGCAGTAAACAAAGAAACAGCGGGCCGAAAAGCCGGCGTCGGCCTTTTTCGACCCGCTGTTTTCCTTCATCCAAGCGGATACGGGGAGTCTTTTTCCTTCTCCCCTTTCGATTCAAATTCCAGTTTTAAAAATGGGCGGTACGACGGCTCGACCCGCTTGACGAACGGAAGCGAGGCGAGCTTTTTCATGACATGGTCGACTTGCTCCATATCGCAATACAGAACCGCATACTTCAGCCGTTTGGAAATGTAATGAATGTTGCCGAACCTGCGCAACTGTTTCCCATATTTCAGCGAATGAAGCCAAACGATAATCCCTTGCCGTTTTGGAAACATAGTCCCTTCCCCTTTTTTTATGTGCGGCAGCCGCAGCTTCCGCCCGCCCCGCAGCCACCGGAACAGCCCGCCGACAAAAAGTATGGATTTCCGGTCGGCACTTTCACATGTTCGGACACCGCTTTGCCGATCAGCACGCTGATCTCATCAAGCAACTCTTGCATCGCCTTCTCTGCCTCCTTAAAGGCGGCGACCGTCTCATGCAAATCGAGCTCCCGCTTCGCTTCGCGCACTTCTTTCATCACGTCGCGATAATCAGGATGGTATTTTCCGAAGCGCTGCACTTCTTCGTAGCGCTCCTTCAGCTTGACAAAGCGAGCGATTAGCTGCTGGGCGCGGCGGTCTTGCTTCAGCCGCCAAAAGGCGCGGCGGTATTCGTCCGCCACGTCCGACTCGACAATCATTTTGGCCAACGCTTCTGCTTTATCTAAAATCTCGATGCGCTCGAGAGTCGCAATCTTCACCAAATGGCACCTCCATTACCCATCATACCATGAACGAAAAGAAAAGGAAAAGGAAAGAGATAGCAAAGAAGCAAACAAAAAAGGCGATCCAGACTGTGCCGAATCGCCTCTGTCCGCCTTTTAAACGATCGTCGTCATCTCTATCGGATGGCGACGTCAAATTCGTGCGTCATGCCGGTTGCTTTCCCATCATTGTAGACGAGCTCAAGACGGATGGTATGTTTCCCGCTCGGCAAACCGCGCACGATAAAGGCGGCCGTGTATACTTCCGTCATTTTTTGCCCGTTGACATAGACATGAATGTGTCCGCCGCCGCTCCCTTTGCGGAACGGAAAGTGGACGGCAACACATTCAATGAATACGTCGCTTCCTTTCACTTCATGCTTCACCTGAAGCGGACCGCCCACTGCTTCGGCGTGAGCGGAGGATGACGACGCCGGCTCAAAGAAGGCATACGCCGCGAGCAATATGACAGCCGCAAACCATGCGAACCACTTTGGCAAAGACATCACTCCCTTTCGAAACTAGTCTTTGCCATTGGCCGCCCGATTAGTCGCGCATGGCTTTAAACATTTGCCACATAAGCGACGCCATTTGCAACGATTGGGAGATTTTTTTCACTTTGTCAGGGATCGTCAGCTCATAGTGGCGCAAGGCGGCCAATTGGAACGTCGACAGTTCATGCGGACGGCGGGCAAGGAGCCGGTACCAGCGCGGCTGTTCGCGCAAAAACGCGCGCAACATCGGAGTTCCTTGCAGGTATTGCCATACATCTTTCCTCATCGCCACCACCCTTTAATCTTTGCGGAACGAAAACGGATGCGCTTCTTTGTTTCTTTGTTCTTGACCGGCCCCTTGAAATTCGGAAAGAATGCTTTGGATCGCCGCGATCGCCTGCTGGACGTTCGCCAAATGTTTTTGCACATCGGCTGCATCGATCTGTCCAAGCATAGACGCGAGCTTATCGAGCCATTTGTTCGTTCCTTTTTCCTCCTCTTTTGCCGCACCGTTTGTTTCCCGATACGGCTCCCATATGTCATCGTCTTCCCCGAACAAATACCAATCCTCATACACTTGTTTCCACGTCTTTTTGCCACTGCGCACCTCCTGGATGATTTTTGGATGTTTTTTCACAAACTGTTTAAACTGTTCAACGGAAGGATGCAGAGGCTTGACCATGGCGGTTCTCATCCCTTTCGTCCACTCATGCCTATCTGCCATATCATATCGCATCCAACACAGAGAGGTGCGCCCAATTTTTAGAGCGGCGTAAAGAAGTTTTGCGTATAGTAATCGGCGTAGACGCCAACGCCCAAGTGAGTGAACTCTTCGTTCAACATCATGTTCCGATGGTTTTGGCTGTTCAGCCATCCGATGGTCGCCTCAACGCCATCGACTTGATGGGCGGCGATATTTTCCCCGGCAAGCTGGAACGGAATGTGAAGCGCGCCAAGCCGCTTCGATAAATCGCCATACTGCGGCGACTCATGGGAGAAAAACCGGTGATCATGCATATCTCGGCTATGTTTTTCCGCGGCGGCAGCGGCCTTGTCATCCCACATGAGAGAGGAAAGCCCATGGCGACGGCGGATCAAATTCGTCCAGTCAAAAATTTGCTTCGCGTTGGCCGCATCAACAGCCTGTCGCTTTTCTTCCGACAGCGGCGCGGCCGCCGGCAGGCTGCCGCGGTAAACGAGCTCGTACGGCCGCAACTTGACGAACGTTTCTGCATCCATCAGGCGGATCGCCGCCACCTCGCCGGTAAAGCGGTCAACATACAGCTGAGCGTAGACGCTGCCAACTTTGACAACCGGCCTTGATGAGTAATCTTGTTCAGACAGCTCAAACCGGTATGTCCCGCTGCCTAGCTTAATCTCAATGTTCGATAGCACCGGCATCGTTTGAAAAATCGTCTGCAACCGCTGGCCGACCGCAAACGGTTCAACGTTCACCTTCTCTCCGCCGACAAGGGCGGTGACGACGCGACCGCGCAAGATGCCAATCTGCACGTACGACTCGGGTCGACGGCTGTACACCCACCAGTCATATCCGTAAGCTGACGGGTCGATTCGGTCTGGAGCGCCAAGCCGTTTTTTCGCCTCTTGCGCCGATTGCCCGATCAACGCAACGATGCCGGCCGTCGCCTTCGGCTCTTTCAACATGTATCGATTCGTCTCTGGCTGCTCCGGGGGGCTCGGGGGCGGCGGACTCGGCACAAAATAATACAATCCAATCAAGAAAAACAAAAAAAGGAAAAACCATTTCACACGGCAACTCCCGCTTTCTGCGCAATCTCCTTATTGCCATTATAGCCGTTTTTTAGAGGCCAAAAAAAGAGGACACCCAAAAAGAGCGCTCCTCCTCGAAAGAAGCCGTGTCCGTTGCGTTTGTCAATGGATGGCGTCTTGTTCGGAAATCTCGCTTAACGCACGACCCGCGCGTTCATCAGAATAGCGGTTCGTCGCCAAATCGCCGAGCGAGATGATGCCGACCAAACGCCCGTTTTCTACGACCGGGAGGCGGCGAATTTGGTGACGTGCCATCATATCTGCTGCCTTTTGCACCGAATCGTCCGGGGAAAGCGTGACGAGATCGCGGCTCATCACTTCCGTCACCGCAGTCGAACCGGGACGTTTTTCAGCCATGCCGCGCACGACAATATCGCGGTCGGTAATCATTCCGACAAGGCGGCCGTCATCGACAATCGGAATCGCCCCGACGTTGAAATCGCGCATTTTTACCGCCGCTTCGTAGAGATTGTCAAGGGGCGTGCAATATTGCACATCCGTTGACATGACGTCCCGTACCGTTTGCATTCTTCGTCTCTCCTTTCTACCCGTATTGTGCGCCGGATCACACAAAAAAATGCGAGCGAAACGGAAACAATGGCAAACAATTCGTTGAAAAGCAAACCGTTTTCGTACTATTATAAATGAGGGGATGATTTCCTGTTTGGCGCTTTTACATATTGTGTTGTTAGGAGGAAGAAAGATGAAGTTTGAAAATACTGGACTGGAAAATCAGACGGTCGAACTGTCCCACCTTGATGACATTATGGAGCGCCACGGTTTTGTCCGCGCAGCGCAATGGGATTATGAACGGGTCACATACGACCGGAAATACGTCGTCAAAGAAGGCACCTACTATTTGCGCGTTCAAGGATACGCCATTGAGGGAGATGTCGATTCGCGCTATGCACTCATTAAGCTGCTCACGCCGATTTTAGGGAAACATTACTATCCACACGGCGTCGAATACGGCGATGATGAACATTTTCCGTCCTCTCTTGTCAGCCAATGCCAAAACGTGTTGGCGCAGGTCAAAAGCGAGCTTGAAAAAATCAAAGAATAATCAAAAAACGCATGAGAGCACGGTTCTCATGCGTTTTTTTCCGGCATGACAAGCCGTTTGACAACAATGTCGACCGCCTCGGCGACATATGGCGTCATCGCGGCGATCTCCTCGGCAATATGCTGTTGCAGCTGGCGGCAAACTTCCATCACCGGCGCCCCATATCGAATGGACATCTTGACCGTGACGCGGCACCGCTCGCCTTGAGCAACGGTGATGAACACCTCACAATCGTCAAGTGCGACCTCCGTCTGGCCGCGCACACACATCATGACAATGGTCAACAGCGTCGCCTCTACGGCGCTCCGTTTCCGATAGCGAAACGTGTTCACCGCCTTCTCCTCCCGCTGCACAAAATCACGTCTATACAGGCGTGTTGTATTCTATATATATAAGTTGCAATTTTGTTTTACATGGCATTGTTCGCTCTTCTTGTCACCGTGCCAGCTTGTTAGGTGATAAAGTAAAGACGGGACATGGAGGTCGGAAATTCTTTATTACAACCTATATAGATGCAATTTAAAGCTTTAACATTTTTCGTTTTTACCGGTCATTGCATCCGACTGCCGAATGACCGAACAACACCGCTTTCAGACCCATGAATGGGTCTTGGGAAGCGAGTCGTTGTTCGGTCGTCCGTCACGCCAAGGCGTGACGGGGGCAAGCCTGCGGCTTGCCCTCGACAGTCGAAACATCGATAAGTGGCTTTTCTATCCAAGATATGTTAAACGTTTTGGTTGCATCTATATATATGCAGCCATCCCTGCCCTTGCTCCTTGCCCGCCGGTTAAAAACCGAGCACCGCCTTGATGAGCGACGTCGTTTGGCCCCCTGGATAGAGGACATAAAGCAGCCAATAGACGACGACCCCGGTTGAGGCGCTGCCAAACCAAATGATGCTGGTGATCGGCCCAAGCCGACGATGGCGGGCCCTCTTGTCTTTCAATCCCGTCCAAATCGTGACAAGGCCAAATACGGCGCCAACTGTCGCCAGCACAATATGGAAAATAAGAAACAGCGTATAGTACACTTTGACGTTCTCCGGCCCGCCAAAGCTCGTATTGCCGATAAACAACGTCCGCGACATGTAAATGGTGAAAAACAGCAAAGCAAACACCGCTGCCGTCAGCATCACCTTTTTATGCGCTTCGATCCGCCTGCGGCTGATCAAATACCACCCATAAGCAACAAGCAAAGCGCTGATCACGATGCAGCTCGTGCTGATTGTCGGTAAAACGGCCATCGCTTCTCTCCCTTTCTTCTTTGTTCATCGTTGGCGGCCAACCGCGCTTTACAGTTTGGTCGGCCGCGGCTCCATATCCATGCTTGGCTCTTTCTCCCGCTCCTTCCGATACCATTCGGTGAAGATGAAGAACAGCATCGTCCCGTACACGATTTCCTGGATGATTTTCATCAACACTCCGCCGAGCTGCTGATCATGGAGCGGCGACATCGATAAAAACATTTGCGGCCCGGTCAAATCAAGCGAAGCCAGCGTCCCTTGAGGAACGCATAGAGCCAGCGCGGCCATCCATGCTTTCGGGTCAGTATACGTCGCATAAAGCGGCGTATCGGTAAAAATGATGAGCGCGCAAGCCGGGGTCAACAGCATGCCGTCAGCGAAAATGTAACCCATTTTTTTTAAGCCGGACAATGTTTGCCACTCAGGAAGTTTATTAACAAGCGGCCACCACATGCAAAACGCAGCAACGAAAATGACCGAGGTAACAAAGGCATGCAGCCACATATTCATTTTCACAGCGTCAAAAATGAATGGAACGTGATAAAGCGAAAACAAACCGTTAAACAGCAGCAGCGCCACAATCGGCTTTGTCAACAACCGAAACACGCGGCGCACCGCTGCGAAACGGAACGCTCGCTCATAAAGCGGCGCCGGAATGCCTAAAATAAAACATTGCGGCACGATCAAATACAGCACTGCCATTTGCACCATATGGGCGGTGAACGTCAAATGGCCCATCAAATCCAGCGGAGACCCTTTGCATATATAAAGAAGCGCCATCCCGGTCCAAAAATATGCTTTCTGCTTCCCCGAAACGGCATCACCGAGGCCGAAACGCTGCCGCCATGGCCCGGTGATCCCCATGTACAGCAATGCAACCGCCACTAACACAAGCAAAAAAAACGGACTCCAAAGGGCGACGGGGCCAAACATTTGCAGCGATTGAAACATACGAATCCCCTCCTGATTGGTCCTTTCCCATTATACTACAAGACGCCGCGCCACAGCTATTCAAAAAAGGGGAAACCGGCGCAAAACCGATTCCCCCTTTTCTTACCACCAAATGACTGTTGTAAACGCCCAAACGAGCAAAAGCATAACCGCCACACCGCCGTAAATAAACATCGCCGGGAATTCGTGGCCTTTATGGCTCATGTGCATGAAATAATACAGCTGAAATGCGACCTGCACGGCGGCTAAAAGCAAAATAAACGGAACGACAAACCAATGGGAAAACTCTTCGTAACCAACGGCGGCGAAGGCGATGAGCGTCAACAAAATCATCAAAACGAATGCAATCATTTGATGGCGCATCTCTTCCGCGTTTTTCCGCCGGCGATACGCCAAATCGACGCGTTCATTTCCTGAATTCGTTTGATTCGCCATACGTTCACCCCACCATTCCCATCAAATATACAACGGTAAAAATGAACACCCAGACAACGTCAATGAAGTGCCAATACAGGCTTGCGACGTAAAATTTCGGGGCGTTGTATAAATTCAACCCACGCTTAGCATTGCGAATCATGAGCGTCAAAATCCAAAGCAACCCGAACGCGACGTGGCTTCCGTGCGTGCCAACGAGCGTGTAGAATGCTGAAGCGAAAGCGCTGGTCGTAAACTTATGGCCTTCATGCACATATTCATTGAACTCGTAAATTTCCAAGCCCAAAAAGCCGGCGCCAAGCAAAACAGTGATGCCAAACCAGAGCTGCATCTTTTTAAAGTCAAAGTTTTTCATATGATAAATGGCATACACGCTCGTCAAGCTGCTGGTTAGCAGCAGCATCGTTGCCATGAACACAACCGGCATTTGGAACAGTTCTTCCGCCGAAGGACCGCCGTTCGTTTTATCTTTCAGCGCCAAATAGGTGGCGAAGAGAGAGGCGAACAGCACCGTCTCTCCGCCTAAAAAGAGCCAGAAGCCGAGAAACTTATTTTTTCCCTCAAGGGTGGCGCGTTCCGGCGCGGCTGGAAACGTCTCGGCCGTCAATTTTTCCTCTGCATGCATCAGGCGTTCGCCTCCTTCTTCTCAAGTTCAAGCACTTCTTCTTTATGGATGTGGAAGCCGTGATCATCGATCACCGAGCGCAAGAACATCGAACCGAGCGTAATGAGCAGACCGAGAATGCCGACCGGCAAGCCCCATCCGGCGTCATTATGATACGTAAAGCCGAAGGCGGCGACAAACAGGCCGAACGCAATGACAAACGGCAAAAACGACGAATTCGGCATATGGATGTCGCCAAGCGGTTCAGCTGGCGTCAATTCTTTTTTGCCTTCCATTTTTTCAAGCCAGAAAGCATCCAAGCCACGGACAAGCGGTGTTTGCGCAAAGTTGTACACCGGCGGCGGCGAAGCGATCGCCCATTCGAGCGTGCGGCCGTCGCCCCATGCATCGCCCGGCACTTTTTCGCCTTTTGCTGTCGTTACCACAATGTTAATAAGTAAAATAATCGTGGCAGCCGCCATAAAGAACGCACCGACCGTGCTGACGAAGTTCCCTGTCTCCCATCCTTGGTTCGGCAAATACGTAAACACGCGCCGCGGCATCCCTGTCAAACCAAGGAAGTGCTGAATAAAGAACGTTAAATGGAACCCGATAAAGAACAGCCAGAACGTAATTTTGCCAAGCGTTTCGTTCAACATGCGGCCAAACATTTTCGGCCACCAGTAATGCGTGCCCGCGAGCAGAGCGAACACAACCCCGCCGACAATGACGTAATGGAAGTGCGCGACAACGAAATAGCTGTCATGGTATTGGTAGTCTGCGGCCGCCGCCGCCAACATGACCCCGGTCACCCCGCCCATGACGAACGACGGGATGAAGGCGACCGCATAGTACATCGGCGTCGTAAACTTGATGCTTCCGCCCCACATGGTAAACAGCCAGTTAAAAATTTTGACTCCTGTTGGAACGGCGATCGTCATCGTTGCCACCGCAAAGATGGCGTTCGCAATCGGCCCCATCCCGACCGTGAACATATGGTGCGCCCATACCATGAACCCTAAGAACGCGATGAGCACGGTCGCAAACACCATTGACGAATAGCCGAACAGCCGCTTGCGCGAGAACGTCGCAAAAATTTCCGAGAAAATGCCGAACGCCGGCAAAACAAGAATGTAGACTTCCGGATGGCCGAATACCCAGAACAAGTGCTCCCAAATGATCGTATTGCCGCCGGCAGCTGGGTTAAAGAAGTTGCCGCCGAACAAGCGGTCCATCATCATGAAAATCAAGCCGACCGTCAGCGGCGGGAACGCAAACAAGATAAGCGCCGACGCCACAAACGTCGCCCACGTGAACATCGGCATGCGCATAAATGTCATGCCCGGGGCGCGCATGTTGATGATCGTCACAAGAAAGTTAATGGCACCCATGATCGTTCCGAAGCCGGAAATTTGCAGCCCGAGCGTATAAAAGTCGATGCCATGATGCGCTTTTGAGTCAAGCGACAGCGACGCATACGACGTCCAACCGGCGTCCGGCGCGCCGCCTAAAAACCACGAACAGTTTAAAAACAGGCCGCCGAAGAAAAAGAGCCAAAATCCGAGCGCGTTCAAGAACGGGAACGCGACGTCGCGCGCGCCGATCTGCAGCGGCACAACTGCGTTCATAAAGGCGAAAATAAGCGGCATGGCAGCCAAGAAAATCATCGTCGTTCCGTGCATCGTCAACACTTCGTTATACAACCCGCCGACAAGGAAATCGTTGTTCGGCTTCGCGAGCTGAATGCGGATGAACAACGCCTCAAGACCGCCGAGCAGGAAGAAAAACCCGCCGGAAATCAAGTACAGATGGGCGATTTTTTTATGGTCGACCGTTGTCAAGTAATCCCATAAAACGGCGCCGACACCCTTTTTGCGCGCGATCGTACTCACGGTAAAACCCCCTTCGCATGCTTTATTCCACTTTTAAGCTCATCAAATATTTCGCCAATGCGTCAATTTGCTCTTCCGTCAAGTGGCCATATGTACCCGCCATTTTATTTCCAGGCTTCACGCTGTTCGGGTCTCTCAGCCATTTTTTCAGATTTTCTTCGTTATGCTCCAAAATACCGGCGATTCGTTCGCGATCGCCAAAATCCGCCAAGTTCGGCGCTGTGCGTGCCTGTTCCGGACGCTTGTCCACAGGCGTCACCGCATGGCAGCCAATACAGCTTTTATTGAAAATCGCCTCGCCTTGTTTGGCAACCGGATCCGTCACAACCGGTTTTTTCGCGTTTTGCATCTTTTTCACCCACGCGTCAAACTGGTCGCGCGGCAACGGCCGAACTTTAAAATCCATCAGCGCATGGGACGGACCGCAAAGCTCCGCACATTTGCCGTAAAAGACGCCGCCGGCCTTATCGGTCGCTTTTTGATCAAAAACAAGCCAAAATTGGTTTTTGTTGTCCGTGTTCGTATCCATTTTGCCGCCGACCGCCGGAATCCAGAACGAATGTTTGACATCCGACGCAATCAAGTTGAAATACACTTTTTCATTCGTCGGCACAACCAAGTCTTGGCTCGTGATAATGCCGTAATCTGGATATTCAAACTCCCACCAGTATTGGTTGGCGCGAACATTGACGACAACTGTATTCTTATCGCGTTTTTTGTCGTTCATCGCCTTGACGTCGGCGAGTTTAAATGTAGTCAATACCGTCGGCACAGCCAAAATGAGCAAGAGGATGATCGGAATGACAGTCCAAATAATTTCCAGCTTATGACTTCCTTCCACTTGCTTCGGGATTTTGTTTTCTTCCCCCTTGCGCCGCCGGAAGCGGATGACAACGTAAACGAAGATGATCGCCACGACGACAATGACGAGCACCATGATCGATGTGCTCAACAACATGAGCGAATACTGCATGTCCGCTACTTCACCGGCGGGCTGGAGCGTCGATAAAAACGGCTTGCCGCAGCCGGCGAGCAACAGCGCCATCATCCCGAACAGGGAAAATAAGCGCCAGTTACAGAGCCCCTTGTTCATAGCCTAATCAAACCCCTCTTTCCTTTGATGGATAAATGTGTATGTCAATTCTTTCACAAAGAAAGAATTTTAACCTGCTCACCAAATCGTAGCGATGACCATTGCCACGAACAAAATGGTCAAATAGTTGAGCGAATAGACGAACATCCACTTCGCCCATTTGATGTCATCTTTCATTTTCAAACCCGCCAATCCCAGCAGCAGCCAGCCGACATTGAGCAGCGTGGCCACGACTAAAAATGGAACACCAAGCGAGAACAAGTAAAACGGCAACGGCAGCAAACACGCCACCCAAACGATGATTTGCCGCTTCGTCATGGCGAATCCATGGACGACCGGCAGCATCGGGATGCCGGCGGTGCGGTATTCTTCACACCGCTTCATCGCCAACGCCAAAAAGTGCGGCGGCTGCCACAAAAACATGATTAAAAACAGGATGAACGGAACAATATGGAAATCCGGATCAACCGCCGTCCAGCCGATCACCGGCGGCACCGCGCCGGAAATGCTGCCGACAACGGTGTTGATCGTGTAATGGCGCTTCGTCCAAAGCGTATATAAAAAGACGTATGTCACCATACCGATCAATCCAACGACAGCAGCCGTAACCGTTGTCATAAGCAGGCTCATCTCGCCGATTGCGACAAGACCAATCCCAAGCCAAAGCACCCGCCGCGGATCCATCGTCCCGGTGACGGTCGGGCGTGCTTTCGTTCGCTCCATATATTGATCAATGTCGCGGTCAATGTAGTTGTTGATCGCACATGAACCCGCGATGACAAGCGCTGCCCCAAACAGCGTGAAAAAAACAAGATGCAGGTTCTCCAAAAAGTGTTCCCCAGTAAAATAAAACGCCAGCCACATCCCGGCGAACGTCGTAATCAAATTCGAATTGACGATTCCGATTTTCACAACAGACGATAACTCTCTCCAAACTGTCTTGACGCTCACATGCGAGCGATGACCGGCATCGGCCGCATCCTGGTGCACCGCTTTCAATTCGGCCATGTCTCCTGTTCCTCCTCGCTGCGCCGCTCCTTGCCCGGCCGGCGCCGTGATGTTGCCTGAAATTCTTTCCAACGCCAAATAGCCAAAACGGGCTGTTTCCTCTTTATATTAAATCACATTTTTTCCTCATCATGTGAACTTTTTTTGAATAATTTGTGTCAAATTTTTGAATGCGCGCACCCAAAACGGCTCATTCGCTTGTCCCATTAATATTTCTAGCAAACTTAATCGACTTATTCAATATGCAAACGTCATTTTGTGTTTCCGGCCGCCATCGTGTAAAATAGATTTGGCTTGGCAGCACGGTTGGCTGCAATAAAATCCATCACTTTACTAATATGGACAAAATCACAGTTTCTCAATACAAGAAGGTGAAGATTTTGCAACGTTCACTGAAATGGTTTGCCTCGGCAACCACGTTGGCAATGTTGTTTGTTTTAATTGGTGGAGCGCTTGTGACCAAAACCGGCTCCGGCATGGGGTGCGGCCGATCATGGCCGCTGTGCAACGGCCAATGGGTGCCGGATCAGATTACGCCTGAGCTCATCATCGAGCTGAGCCATCGACTCGTTTCCGGCTTTGCCGGCATCATGGTGCTCATCCTTTCCATCTGGGCGTGGAGAGCCATTGGCCATGTGCGGGAGACAAAGTTTTTAGCTGTCATATCGTTTGTCTTTCTCGTCTTGCAAGGGCTGATCGGCGCCGCCGCGGTCGTGTGGGGGCAGTCCGATTTCGTCCTCGCCTTGCATTTCGGCATTTCGCTCATTTCGTTTGCCGCTGTGCTGCTGTTGACGCTATTGATTTTTGAAATCGACAAAACGTTTTCCGCCGCTTCCCTTTCGCTTGACGGCAAAATGCGGTTTCATATTTACGGCATCACCATATACTCATACATCGTCGTCTACACCGGGGCGCTCGTGCGCCATACGAACGCCAGCCTCGCCTGTCCGAGCTGGCCGCTTTGCGCGAAAACGCGCCTCCTCCCGGCTCAGTTTCATGAATGGGTGCAGATGGGTCATCGATTGGCCGCTCTTGTCATCATCATTTGGATCGCTGCTGCCGCCATACACGCTGTGCGTCATTATCGCGAACAGCCGGTCATCTACTACGGATGGCTCATCGCTCTTTTGCTCGTGCTCGCGCAAATGACAACCGGAGCGCTTGTCGTTTTTACGCAGCTGAATTTATACATTGCCTTGGCGCATGCCTTTTTCATTTCCTGCCTGTTCGGCGTGCTCAGCTATTTATTGCTCTTGGCGCTCCGCACCCGCCGGGCGCCGGTAAAAGCCGCCGACCACTCAGCCGAGGAAGCGGCGCCGGCCACGTTGAAATGACGGCCATCCATCCGCAAACAAAAAGGGATGCCCGCCAAAACTTGGGCACCCCTTTTTTTGTTCGGTATAGACCGTTTCATTTGGACAGCTCAATCAGCAAATCGCCCGCCTGAATGGCGTCGCCGCTTTTGACGTAAATGTCTTTGACAATGCCGGCAAACGGCGCCTGCACCGTCGTTTCCATCTTCATGGCTTCCGTTACCATCAAATGGTCGCCTTTGTCGACTTTTTCCCCTTTCTCCACGAGCACTTTCACCACCGTGCCCGGCATCGTGGCGGCAATGTGGTTCGGATTCGTCCGATCGGCCTTGATGCGCTCAGCAACGGCCGCTTTGATGCTTTCATCGCGGATGATGACTTCGCGCGGCTGGCCGTTCAGCTCGAAGTAAACGACGCGTGTGCCGTCCGCCTGAGGCTGGCCGATGGAGACGAGTTTGACGATGAGTGTTTTCCCACGCTCAATCTCCACTTCAATTTCCTCGCCGAGGCGCATGCCGTACAGGAACGTCGGTGTATCGAGCACGGAAATATCGCCGTATTTTTCGACCGTTTCGGCATATTCCAAAAACACTTTCGGATAAAGCGCATAGGCAATGGCGTCAAAGTCGGTCACTTCGCGGCCGAGCTTGTCATACAGCTCCCGCTTGATTTGCTCGAAATCAACCGGCTCAAGCAGCTCGCCCGGGCGAACGGTGATCGGTTCGCGCCCTTTCAAAATAATGCGTTGCAACTCTTTCGGAAACCCGCCATGCGGCTGGCCTAAATAGCCTTCGAAAAACTCCACGACCGAGTCTGGGAAATTAAGCGTTTCGCCGCGTTCAAAAATGTCTTGCTCCGTCAAATTGTTTTGCACCATGTAAAGCGCCATGTCGCCGACGACTTTCGATGATGGCGTCACTTTGACGATGTCGCCGAACAAGTCGTTGACGCGGCGGTACATTTCTTTCACTTCATCCCACCGATCGCCGAGGCCGACCGCTTTCGCCTGCTGTTGCAGGTTGCTGTACTGGCCGCCTGGCATCTCATGCATGTATACTTCCGTATGCGGCGCGTTCATGCCGCTTTCAAACTCTTGATAAAATTTGCGCACGTCTTCCCAATAGCGGGCCAACTGCTCAAGGCCGTAAATATCAACCTCCGGCGCCCGCTCCGTTCCTTCAAGGGCATAGTAGAGCGTATTGGCGCTCGGCTGCGACGTCAAGCCGGCCATCGAGCTGACGGCGACATCGACGATATCGACGCCGGCTTCGATCGCTTTGGCGTACGTGTAAATACCGTTGCCGCTCGTATCGTGCGTATGCAAATGGATCGGAATGCTGACCGTCTCCTTAAGCGCGGAAATGAGCACGTACGCCGCCTGCGGCTTCAACAGACCAGCCATATCCTTAATGCCTAAAATGTGCGCTCCGGCTTGCTCGAGCTCTTTCGCCAAGGCTTTGTAATAATCCAAATTGTACTTCGGCCGATTCGGGTCTAAAATATCGCCCGTATAGCAAATAGCCGCCTCGGCGATTTTGCCGCTTTGCCGGACGGCATCGATCGCCACCGTCATCCCTTTCACCCAGTTTAGGCTGTCGAAAATGCGGAACACATCAATGCCGGCTTGCGCTGATTTGTCGACGAACTCGCGGATGACGTTGTCGGGATAGTTTTTATACCCCACGGCGTTGGCCGACCGAAGCAGCATCTGGAACAGCACGTTTGGAATGCGCTCGCGCAGCTTCAGGAGGCGGTCCCACGGATCCTCCTTCAAAAAGCGGTACGCCACATCAAACGTCGCCCCGCCCCACATCTCAAGCGAGAATAAGTTGGGCAGCAAACGCGCCGTCGGCTCAGCGATCCGCAACAAGTCGATCGTGCGGACGCGGGTCGCCAACAACGACTGATGAGCGTCACGGAACGTCGTATCGGTCAAGAGCACGCGCGGCTGCTCTTGGATCCAGCGAACAAGCCCTTCAGGTCCGCGTTCATCCAACATTTGCTTCGTTCCCGCTGGGATCGGTTCCGTTTGGCTCACCTTCGGCACGCGCGGTTTGTCAAACACCGGCTTTTTCTTTTTGCCGATGCCAGGGAAGCCGTTGACCGTCACGGTGCCGATGTACGTCAGCATTTTCGTCCCGCGGTCTTTTCGGCGCGGGAATACAAACAATTCCGGCGTCGTATCGATAAATGACGTATCGTATTCCCCCGACAAAAATTTCGGATGCTGAACGACGTTTTCCAAAAACGGAATGTTCGTTTTAATGCCGCGGATGCGGAATTCGCGCAAGTTGCGCAGCATTTTTCTTGCCGCCTGCTCAAACGTCAACGCCCATGTCGACACTTTCACGAGCAGCGAATCGTAATACGGCGTAATGACCGCCCCTTGGAAGCCATTGCCGGCGTCCAAGCGCACGCCAAAACCGCCGCCGGAACGGTACGCCATAATTTTTCCCGTATCCGGCATAAAGTTGTTGAGCGGGTCTTCCGTCGTCACCCGCGACTGAATGGCGTAGCCGTTGATGCGGATGTCTTCCTGCTTTGGAATGCCGACTTCCGGGCTGTGGAGCGAAAATCCGTCGGCGATTAAAATTTGCGACTGGACGATGTCAATCCCGGTGATCATTTCGGTGATCGTATGCTCAACTTGAATGCGCGGATTGACTTCGATGAAATAAAACTCATCTCCGGAGACGAGAAACTCAACCGTGCCAGCGTTGACGTAGCCGACGCTTCTCATGAGCCGGACCGCCGCCTCGCAAATGCGCTCGCGCAGCTCGTCCGACAACGAGACGCTCGGCGCGACTTCCACGACTTTTTGATGGCGGCGCTGCACCGAGCAGTCGCGTTCATAAAGGTGAACGATGTTTCCTTCGTGGTCGCCCAAAATTTGCACTTCAATATGCTTCGGCTTTTCGATCAGCTTTTCAACATAAACGTCATCGCTGCCAAACGCCGCTTTCGCTTCCGACTTAGCCCGCTCAAACGCTTCCTTCACTTCCGACTTCGAGCGGACGATGCGCATGCCCCGGCCGCCGCCGCCAAGCGCCGCTTTAATGATGATCGGGTATCCGTGCGTCTCAGCAAAACGGACGACGTCTTCAAGGCCGCCGACCGGTCCATCGCTGCCCGGGATGACCGGAATGCCCGCCTTCATGGCCGCATGGCGCGCTTTCACTTTATCGCCGAACATATCCAAATGTTCTTCGTTCGGGCCGATGAAAATAATCCCCTCTTCGCGGCACCGTTTGGCAAATTGAATGTTTTCCGACAAAAACCCATAACCCGGGTGGATGGCATCGACATCGTGGGCTTTGGCGATCTCAATGATGCCTTCGATGTCCAAGTAGGCTTCGATCGGCTTTTTCCCTTCCCCGACTAAATACGCCTCATCCGCTTTGTAGCGGTGGTACGATCCGGCGTC
Organism: Geobacillus zalihae; assembly: GCF_030414215.1. Taxonomy (NCBI): domain Bacteria; kingdom Bacillati; phylum Bacillota; class Bacilli; order Caryophanales; family Anoxybacillaceae; genus Geobacillus; species Geobacillus zalihae. Next base: position 977,336 of record NZ_CP129217.1, on the reverse strand, counting down.
TTCCTTCGAATAAATCGCCACGGTGCGGATATCAAGCTCCGTGCAGGCGCGGAAAACGCGAATGGCGATCTCTCCCCGGTTGGCTGCCAGCACTTTGCGAATTCGTCTTGTCCTCATTCTGTCCCTCCTCCTTTATTTAATAAAAGTATAAAAGTTTTGCCGATTTGTAAATACACTTTCTAAAAAGTCAGACCTCTTTTCTGTTTGCTGACCATCGTTTTTTCCGCTTTTTTATACCGTTGTTCGTACTTTGCAAACATCGAAATGTTCACCAAAAGACCGAGCGAAGCCATGGTCAGGACAAGCGACGTTCCCCCATAGCTGACGAGCGGCAGCGGCACCCCTGTAATCGGAATAAGGCCAACGACCCCACCAACGTTAATGAACGTTTGAAAGCCGATCATGACGGAGATGCCGATCGCAAGCAGGCTCCCAAACGCATCGTGGGAGCGGCGGGCAATCCAAAGCCCGCGCAGCACGATAAACGCCAATAACCCAAGCGTGAACGCTACACCGAATAATCCGAGCTCTTCGGCGATGACCGCCATAATAAAATCGGTGTGCGACTCTGGCAGGTAGCCGTATTTTTGAATGCCTTTGCCAAGCCCCACTCCTTTCAGCCCGCCAAGCCCGATCGCCAAATACGAATTCACGAGCTGGTAGCCATCGCCGTTTGCGTATTGAAAGGGATCCAAAAAGCTGTAAAGACGCGATACCCGTTCAGGAGAAAAAATTTTTTTGCCCGCAACCGGGAGCCAAAACGGTGACAGCACCGTCCCGATCAATGTAAAAAAAAGCAGCTGCTTTAGAAGCAACACGAGGCGCAAACCGGACGAAACAATGATGCACATCGCGATGGCAAACACGATCGCCGCCGTTCCGAAGTCAGGCTGTATGGCAATCAGGAAACAAATCACCAATGTATAATAAATGGGGAACAAATTGCTTTTCGCCGGCTCGGCCAGCCGCTTCCGCTTGTTGGCGAACGCTGCGGCCAAGTATAAAATCAGACCGAGCTTCGCGAGCTCCGCCGGTTGGATCGAAAGCGCCCCGACGCGAAACCAGCTTGTTGCGTTGTTGGCCGTATGGCCGAGAAAAGCGACGGCGATCAGCATCAATGGAGAAGCAAAAAAGACGAGTTTCACCCATCGCTCCGCCCGCCACACTTTATACGGAATCGCCATCATAATGGCGAACGCGATGAATCCGGCAATCAGCCACAGTTTTTGCCGCTCGTAAAAATAGTCGCTTGGCACTTCAAAGCGGATGACAGCGGTGACCATGCTCGAGCTGTACACCATAATCAATCCGAACAACGACAGCATGATGACCGCGGCGATCAGCGGATAATCATAGCACTTCAATACTTTTTTCCATAATTGTCGTTCCATCGTTCCTCTTCCCTGTGAACATGTATGTACTTAAAATCATTCGCAGCGGCGCGCTGTTTTCCTGCCGAAAAACAGAAAAACTCAAACGATGGCGCGCCAATCGTTTGAGTTGCCTTATATTCTTATCGCACGCGCTTTTTGGCCACGGCCTCGTGCAACGCGGAAAGTTCGCGCTCAAGCCGGTCAAGGAGCGCTTTTCCGTCTTTCGCTTCCACAAGCCCGAGGCGCACTGCAAAATCAATTTCCCGTGACAAACCGAACATTTGCGTGTCAAGCACTTCTTCATACACCGGACATTGCGGCATCGTCAAATGGTCCATTTGCACGCGGATGAGTTGGATGATTTTCTCTGCATCCGCTTGTAAAAGCGCGTACGCCTTCTCCCGATAGCTCATCGATTCGTCCGTCACATCGATCCCTCCGTTCTCTCCCCTATCCTTCTTTACATCTTAACGTGAAACAAGCCATTTTGCAAGTTGAAACCGTTGACAGCAACCGGGCCTAGAACATGACAAGCTCTTTCATTATTATTATACTAAAAACGGTGGGAACATGCAGAGGAGAGGTGTTTCATGAACGATATTATTGTGCTGACAGGAAAGGTGAAGTTTACGATCACGCTTGACCCCGGCGTCTGGATTTTCGACGACCGGAAAGTGGACATGGATGCGTATTTTTCGGAGCCGGCTCCACAGCCGACGGAAGCGGAGCAAGAGGACGAGGAAATCAAAAAGCTGTCGGCATTTTGGGACCGGGAAATTCAAGAGGGCGCGGTTTTTCCGCCGACGTTGAAAACGGAGCGGCGCTTTTTGAAGGAGAAAATCATCACCGGCTCGTTCGGCATGCCGTTCGCCCCATTTTTGCGAAACGCTGAGCCGCATGAAGACGCGTCTGAACTTGTCATTGAGACGGAACATGGAGAAACCGTGATCCCTCTGGAAAAGGCGTACGACCTGATTTTCGCTTTTTCCCAAAACGGAAAACCGTTGCGCGACGACGGTCCGGTGCACATTTATTTTGGCGACGGCTCCAACCGTGAGGCGCCGATTACTCATGTGCGTCGGCTCGTCGTCCGATGACCGGCCGCCCCATGAAGGGGCGGCCCGGTGTTTGAGGTTTTGACGCCTTCAACCGCCTCAAGCGCTTGGAACCTAGATGTTTTCCGCAGCGCCCCAGGCGGCGGGCGCCTTTCGAAACGTTCGTGGCGGCGGGCCGCGCGCCTGGCACCCGTTCTTTAACGGCGGATGCTCTGAGGAACGCCTAGCTACAGCAAATCAGCGGCAAGCTGGGCGAGCGCCGAACGCTCCCCTTTGACGAGCCGGATATGACCGGCGATTTTTTGGTCTTTAAACTTTTCGACGACGTACGTCAACCCGTTGTTATATTCATCCAAATACGGATGGTCGATCTGTTCCGGATCGCCCATTAAAATGATTTTACTTTTCTCCCCAACGCGTGTCAAAATCGTCTTCACTTCATGCTTCGTTAAATTTTGCGCCTCATCAATGATGATAAACTGCTCCGGCAGGCTCCGGCCGCGGATGTACGTGAGCGCCTCCACTTCAATCGAGCTCATGCCGGCTAAAATCGCATCGAGCTCCCCCGGTTTTTTCGTGTTGAACAAGTATTCCAAGTTGTCAAAAATCGGCTGCATCCACGGGCGCAGCTTTTCTTCCTTTTCCCCCGGCAGAAAGCCGAGATCTTTCCCCATCGGCACAATCGGCCGAGCGACGAGCAATTTTTTGTATGTGCGCAAATCTTCCGTTTGCATCAACCCCGCGGCAAGGGCAAGCAACGTCTTGCCCGTTCCGGCTTTGCCGATTAGCGTCACAAGCGGAATGTCGTCGCGCATGAGAAGCTCAAACGCCATTGTCTGCTGCACGTTGCGCGGGCGAATGCCCCATATATGTTCGTGATGGAAGATGAGCTTTTTCACTTTTTTGCCGTTTTGGTCGACAATGCCAATCGCTGACGCCGAGCTGCCAAACGCGTCTTTCATAATAATGAACTGGTTCGGATAAAACGGGTGGTCGGCGATATCGGCGAGCACGAGCTCCCCTTTGTCGTAAAACCGCTGCAGGTGGTCCTTTCCTATGTACAGCTCCAAAAATCCGCTGTAAATATGGTCGACATCAACGACGCGGTCGCTTAAAAAGTCTTCTGCCTGCAGCCCGATGGCATCCGCTTTGACGCGCACGAGCGCATCTTTGCTCACCAAAATGACGGAGCGTCCATCTTCCTTCGCCTGCTCTTCAAGCGATAAATTTTTCGCCACCGCCAGAATGCGGTTGTCATTTGTTTTTTCGACAAAAATTTCTTGCAGTTGATGAAACGAACGATGGTTCAACTCAATGCGCAGCGCCCCTCCGTTTTCAAGCGGAATTTTTTCATGCAGCTTGCCGTTTTCGCGCAGACGGTCGATGAGCTTTGACACTTGGCGGGCATTTCTACCAATTTCATCCATATACCGCTTTTTCGAATCCACTTCCTCAAGCACGACCGCTGGAATGACGACCTCATTATCCTCAAACGCGAAAATCGAATACGGATCTTGCAACAGCACGTTCGTATCGAGCACGTAAATTTTTTTTCCCAAATTCCGCTTCCCCCCATGTGAGTTTTTCACGTTTTTCCGTTGGATGGGAATGGCTGTAATACAACATATGAAAACATGTATAAAGATAGAAGGACATTTGCAAACTAAAGAAAAAAAGTCGAGGTGGCCCATTATGAAGAGAAACTGCTGGCTCGCCGTTTTCTTCCTTCCCCTTTTGATTTTCAGCGGCTGCACGTTTGGAAACGATCATGAAGCGAACGAGCCCAATCGTTCACTCGTGCGCGTCAAAAATACGGTCGATGAACGCGTCGAGAACAAATCCGGGCAAGAGATCGCCCGCCGGCTTGCAGAAATCGCCGACCGTGTTCCAAACGTTCACAATGCCGCCGCGATCGTCGTCGGCAAATATGCCATCGTCGGCATTGACGTCGGCGCCAATATGGATGCCTCACGCGTCGGCACCATCAAATATTCCGTCGCCGAAGCATTGCAAAAAGATCCGTACGGTGCGAACGCTATTATTGTCGCTGACCCAGATCTTTACACCCGCGTGCGCAACATCGGCCGGCAAATCGATGAGGGGAGGCCGGTGCAAGCGTTCATGAACGAAATCGCCGACATCGTCGGACGAGTGATGCCGGAAGTGCCAAGCGACCTATTTGAAACGACGCCGAAGCCGACCGAAGAAAATGACGGACAGCTGAACGAACGGGAGGAGCGGCAACTGAACGAACAGCAAAACAAGCAATCGAATGAACATTTAAATCGATAAACGGTTTCTGTGTGGGTTATAATGGAACAGAAAGCGCGGCTCATTTCCGAGGAAAGCGGGAGTGAAATGCATTTGAATCAACAAACGATGGCGGGAAATGTGGTATAATGGGAACGAAAGAACACTCTACCATTTCGCGTTTGGATGTATTGAGGTGAACAATGAGAGTCAAATGCGTGCTTTGCGACCAAATCGATACGATCGACGATGAATCGCCGCTCGCCAAGCGGCTGCGCAACCGCCCGATCCACACGTACATGTGCCGCGAATGCCACGACCGCATCACCGAAAAAACGAAACAGCGGCTGGCAACAGGAAAGTTCCGCTTCTATCGCGGCCGCCGCGCAGACGATGATTGGTGATCCCGCAAAAAAAAACGGTGCGGAAGAGCGATCGCTTTTCCGCGCCTTTTTGGTTGTCATCATCCATACTTTTCCGGTTCGGCTTCGATCTGCCGCCACATCGCCTCAGCCAGCTCAAGCGGGAAACACGCCGCCCTTGTTTCCCCGCCGCGCACATATTCGACGATGTATTGCCCATTCGTTTCATCTTTGACGGCGTCTACGGCCGTCACACCAAAGTCGTTTTCCAAGATGGCGCGGAAAAACGAGGCCGTATCGCGCGCCGCCGCATCGTGCGGACGGGCTTTGGCGACGATGTGGATCGTCAGCCAGTTATAAAGGGCATCCTGCACGGATTTCATGACTTTTCTCCCTCTTTCGCCTGCTTCAGGCGCACTTTATAAATGATTAATACGAGGGCGGCGACGGCCAATCCTTCTGCCACCGGCAAAAAGACAGCAAAAAAGGTCAAAACCGTGCAGCCAAGCGCCAGCAAAACGTAAATGATGACGTTTTTCAACAGCGGCAGGCGCCGGGCAAAGCCGAGTCGATACACAAGCGCAGCAAGCAGCAACACTGTCACATACAATAGCCACATACCGCGCTCGGGATGATCGTGCACCTTATAAAGCGAGGCGAAAAACGTGAGCCGTTCGAGCACATTCACACCATTCCCCTCCCGTTCATCCTAATAGCGCCCTTCTCCAAGGCGTTTTCGATTGTTCGCAAACCAAAGACGCGCGCATGGCGCTTCCGGCTATTTCGCCTGCTCAACCGCTTTCTTTTTCTTCTCCGCCTTTTCACGCTCGCTTTTATTCAAGATTTTTTTGCGCAACCGGATCGAGGCTGGCGTCACTTCACAATATTCATCATCATTCAAATACTCGAGCGCTTCTTCAAGCGTCAACAGACGCGGCTTTTTCATCGTCACCGTCTGTTCTTTCGTCGATGAACGCATGTTGGTGACATGTTTTTCGCGGCAAATGTTGACGACCAGGTCGTTTTCGCGGTTATGCTCGCCGACGATCATCCCTTCGTACACCTCAGTGCCCGGCTCAACAAAAATGGTGCCGCGATCCTCAAGTTGCATAATGCTGTAAGCCGTCGCCTTTCCGGTTTCCATCGAGACGAGCACCCCTTGGCGGCGGCCGCCGATTGCGCCAGGCTGCACGGGGGCATAATGGTCAAACGAATGGTTTAAAATTCCATATCCGCGCGTCAACGACATAAATTCACTCCGATAGCCGATCAAGCCACGCGACGGCACAAGGAAGACGAGACGCACTTGCCCGTTGTCGCCGTGCACCATATCGACGAGCTCGCCCTTGCGGCTGCCGAGCGACTCCATGATCGCTCCCGTATATTCCTCCGGGATGTCCATGACGACCCGCTCGATCGGCTCGCACGTGACACCGTCAATCTCTTTTAGAATGACTTCCGGCTTCGATACTTGCAGTTCGTATCCTTCGCGGCGCATGCTTTCAATCAAAATCGCCAAATGAAGCTCCCCGCGGCCGGAGACAATCCACGCATCCGGCGACTCGGTCGGCTCAACGCGCAGACTGACATCCGTCTCCAGCTGGGTGCGAAGCCGCTCCTCCAGCTTTCTCGCCGTCACGTATTTGCCTTCGCGCCCCGCAAACGGGCTGTTGTTGACGAGAAACGTCATTTTGAGCGTCGGCTCATCGATGCGAAGCGGCGGCAGCGGCTCTTGATGATCGGGCGGGCAAACCGTTTCACCGACATTGATGTCCTCCATCCCGGCGACCGCGACGATGTCGCCAGCGTGCGCTTCTTCAATCTCAATCCGCTTCAACCCAATAAAACCAAACAGCTTCGTGACACGAAACATCTTGACGGCACCGTCGCGCTTTAAAAGAGCAACTTGCTGGCCTGTTTTCATCGTGCCGCGGAAAATGCGGCCGATGCCGATGCGTCCGACATATTCATTATAGTCGAGCAACGCCACTTGAAACTGCAACGGTTCGTTGCGGTTGTCCGCCGGCGCCGGAATATGCTCGATGATCGTCTCAAACAAGGCGGTCATGTCACCGTCCTGGCGATCCGGATCGAGGCTTGCCGTCCCGCGCAGCGCCGATGTGTACACGACTGGAAACTCGAGCTGCTCCTCAGAAGCACCAAGTTCGATAAACAGGTCGAGCACCTCATCAACGACTTCCGCCGGCCGAGCAAATTCGCGGTCGATTTTGTTGACGACGACGATCGGCACAAGCTGCTGCTCAAGCGCTTTTTTGAGCACAAACCGCGTCTGCGGCATGCAGCCTTCATACGCATCGACGACAAGCAAGACGCCGTCGACAAGGCGCATGATCCGCTCCACTTCCCCCCCGAAATCAGCGTGTCCCGGCGTATCCAAAATGTTGATGCGCGTTCCTTTATACAAGACAGCCGTGTTTTTGGCCAAAATCGTAATGCCGCGCTCCCGCTCCAGATCGTTGCGGTCAAGCGCCCGCTCCGCGACTTGTTCGTTTTCGCGGAACGTCCCTGACTGCCGAAGCAGCTGATCAACGAGCGTCGTTTTCCCATGGTCGACGTGAGCGATGATCGCGATATTGCGGAGATCGATTCGTTTGTTCGTCAATGTCGGTCACTCCTGTTCGGCAAACTGCTTGTCTATTATATCACAACCGATAGAAAATCGGCATGTTTTCCTGTACACTAGAAAAAGACGCCCACTTTGCCAGAAAGGAGTCAACCCAGTCAACTACCCCCACTTCGCGAACGCTTGAAGTGGGGGCTTGCCACTCCCCAGAAGTGCAAACGGACTTCGTCCTCCTTCCTTGACTTGGGGTTGCATCAGGGGGCAGGTTGACGACTGCCCAACGACGCAGGTCATGCCTGCATCGTTGCCGATTCTCTCGGTGTGTCTGTTGGCAGTACTTGGCTTCCACACACAACAGACGGACCTACGCTCGATGTTTTACGTTGCAACGTTTCCTGCAACCAACTCCATACATCGAGCAGCAGTTTATTGGAGTGCCTTTATTGAACGGTTTTCTCCACGCCTTTATTCTATCATATACAAAAGAAAGGGGGAACGCGCATTCCTCTCCCACTTACTCCCTTTGGTCGTTGAAGTGGGAGTCTCCTGCGCGAAATAGGATGAAACGGATCGAGCCTGTACCGCTGTTGCTCGCCATTCTTGCCGTCGCCGCCATCATGGCGATCGGCGTCTTCATCGCCGAGCAAAGTTTGATCGGCATCGCCGCTTCCACGGTCATCTTGATCGCCGCCATGGGCGCCGGGTTCGCCCATAAAAAACGGACGCGTTGAAAAACGGGACAAGCTGGATGCTTGTCCCGTTTTCGCGATTTCGCGCCTCATCAATCGTGAAGATAGCGCCGCAAAATTTCTTCGTGCACCCCAGGTTTCGCAGCAAGCACCGAATTGCGGCCAAGCAGATCCAGCGGCTTCCCGTCAAGGGTCGTCACCATTCCGCCCGCTTCTTCAATCAAAATCATCCCGCCGGCGAAATCCCACGGCGACAGGCGCGGCGAAATGTAGGCGTCCAAACGGCCGGCGGCAACATACGCGAGCTCAAGCGCCGCTGAACCATACGAGCGCGTGCCGCGCGCCTCTTTCGCCAGCCTCATGAGCGGGCGATGGTCGAGGCGCTTGTTTTCCATGAGCCATGTCCCGTTGATGGCGATGATCGACTCCGCCACTGGCGCGGGCTGCAGGAGGCCGAGCGGCTCCCCGTTCAAAAACACCCCCCGCCCTTTTTGCGCCGCATACAGTTCGTCAAACACGACGTCATACACGTAGCCGAGCTGCCCGATGCCATCTTCAAAAATGCCGATCGATACAGCAAAATGGCGCCGCTGATGAACGAAATTCATCGTGCCGTCGATCGGGTCAATCACCCAAACAACGCCGTCCAAGGCATCGATCCGGTCGCCAAATCCTTCTTCCCCCAACAGGCGGTGGCTAGGGAACTGGCGACGGATGTGCTCGGCGAAAAACTGCTCAATGGCGCGGTCAACATTCGTCACTAAGTCGTTCGGGTTCTCTTTCGCTTCCACCGTCAGCTGTTTGGCAAACGAGGCGCGGATGCGCTTTCCTGCTTCGTCGATCCATTGCCGGGCGTATCGGTCGATTTCTTCCCATTTTTCTGCCATATTGATTCCTCCTGCCTTCGGTTATGTATAGATCGCAACCGGAACGGGGGCGGATGCGGCTCAAGAAAAAAACGAACCGGAAAGATGGTTCGCCTTGAATCAGAATCATACTTGAAGGCGCATCAGTTCTTGGCGCAGCTTTTCAAGCCGCCGTTTGCACTCTTTTTTCTTTTCTTCATCGTTTTCCATCATGGCCTCGTACAGCGTCGCTAATTCGTAATCGAGTTCGAGCCGCAACACCGCCATGCGTTTGTCTCCATCTGGTCGCTTCAGCGAATTGGCGGTTTTTTTCATATTCGTCCGCACCCCTTTCTCGATCATCCGCTAAACTTCCGGCGCCCGTCACGAATGTGCTGCTTCATTTTGTTTTATATTATATTATGTGGAAAAAGGGGTGTATGCAACTAATTTGTGCGTTTACCTACCGCGCTTCCGTTGTGGCTCGAATGATACCACAGCGATAATCCCAGGGGAACTATGACCATCAATGATTTCTTGTGTTGACCAGTCGTAGGAAAATGGATAGGAATAACCCATTGTTCCACCTCCACCGTTAGTTTGCCCAACGGCGCCGAATTTGTTCCGCCTCTTCCATCATGCGGGCAAACAACTCAGCGACGGACGGAACGTCGTGAATGAGCCCGATCGCCTGCCCGGCCCAAGCGAATCCTTCGTCCACCTTTCCTTCGTAAATGAAGCGCCGGTTCGCTTCTCCGCTAATATATTCTTTTAAATCATCATACGTACCGCCTTGGCGCTCGATTTCCAATATTTTTTCCGCCCAGGCGTTGGCCAGCACCCGCCCTGGCGCCCCGAGCGACCGTTTAATGATGACCGTATCGTTTTCGGTGGCGTTGAGAATCATTTCTTTATATGCGGGATGAGCATGAACGCATTCTTTCGTGGCGATAAACCGCGTTCCCATCTCAATCCCTTCCGCTCCAAGCGCCAATGCCGCCATCAACCCGCGTCCATCGGCGATGCCGCCCGAGGCGATGACCGGAATCGATACGGAGTCAACGACTTTCGGAATAAGGACGAACGTGCCAGTATCGTATTTGCCGAGATGCCCGCCCCCTTCCTGACCGACGACCATCACCGCATCAGCACCGAGCTCCTCTGCTTTCACTGCCTGGCGGACGGCGGCAACGAGCACGAGCTTTTTCACGTTCGTTCCTTTCAATTGTTCAAAAAACGGCGCCGGATTGCCGCCGGTGACCGAAACGACCGGCACCCCCTCATCAAGCGCTGCTTCAAGCATATGAGCAAACGGGCGGCCGTGCTGGCCAATGGCGAAATTGACGCCGAACGGCCGATCGGTTTTTTCCTTCACCTTGCGGATTTCCTCGCGCAGTTGCTCCGGTCCATCGAGCGACATCGCCGTAATTTGTCCGAGCCCACCGGCGTTCGAGACCGCTGCGGCCAAATCAGCGTACGCCAAGTAAGCGAGCCCCCCTTGAATGATCGGATATGTAATGCCGAGCAGCTCTGTCACCCTCGTTCTCCATTTCATTTCGATAACGCCCCCTTTTTGCTTTGTCTTTCTTTTATTTCTCTCTTGAACCGCTGTTTTCCTTTTTCAGCGTCCATTCATTTCTTCTTTGCAAACGGAAAAATCCATGCTATAATGCACTTGTTTTATCCTCGAGATAAAGAGGTGTGAAAAACCATTGTCGCAACTCGAGACACCATTGTTTACCGGTTTGTTGGAGCATATGAAAAAAAATCCGGTTCAATTTCACATTCCCGGCCATAAAAAAGGGGCCGGCATGGATCCGGAGTTTCGCGCTTTCATCGGAGACAACGCCTTGGCGATTGATTTAATCAACATCAGCCCGCTCGATGACTTGCACCATCCAAAAGGGATGATCAAACGGGCGCAGGAGCTCGCTGCCGAAGCGTTCGGCGCCGATTATACGTTTTTTTCCGTGCAAGGAACGAGCGGCGCCATCATGACGATGGTCATGTCGGTCGCCGGGCCGGGCGATAAAATCATCGTGCCGCGCAACGTCCATAAATCGGTCATGTCGGCCATTGTCTTTTCTGGAGCGACGCCGATTTTCATTCATCCCGAAATCGACAAGGAGCTTGGCATTTCCCATGGCATTACGCCGCAAGCAGTGGAAAAAGCGCTCCGCCAGCACCCGGACGCCAAAGGGGTGCTCGTCATCAACCCGACGTACTTTGGCATTGCCGGCGATTTGAAAAAAATCGTCGATATCGCCCACTCGTACAACGTTCCGGTGCTTGTCGACGAAGCGCACGGCGTGCACATTCATTTTCATGAGGACTTGCCGCTCTCAGCGATGCAAGCGGGCGCCGATATGGCGGCGACAAGCGTCCATAAGCTCGGCGGATCGCTGACGCAAAGCTCGATTTTGAATGTGCGCGAAGGACTCGTCTCCGCGAAACACGTGCAGGCGATTTTAAGCATGCTGACGACGACTTCAACGTCGTACTTGTTGCTCGCTTCGCTTGATGTCGCCCGCAAACAGTTGGCGACGAAAGGGCGTGAACTCATCGACAAAGCCATTCGACTCGCCGACTGGACGCGCCGGCAAATCAACGAGATTCCATATTTGTACTGCGTCGGCGAAGAGATTTTAGGCACGGAAGCAACGTACGACTACGATCCGACAAAGCTCATCATTTCGGTTAAAGAGCTCGGGCTGACCGGCCATGACGTCGAACGGTGGCTGCGCGAAACGTACAACATTGAAGTCGAGCTTTCCGATTTATACAACATTTTGTGCATCATCACCCCGGGCGATACCGAACGGGAGGCGAGCCTGCTCGTTGAAGCGCTCCGCCGCTTGTCGAAGCAGTTCAGCCATCAGGCAGAGAAAGGGATCAAGCCGAAAGTGCTCCTTCCGGACATCCCGGCCTTAGCCTTGACGCCGCGCGATGCGTTTTACGCCGAAACGGAAGTCGTGCCGTTTCACGAATCGGCCGGCCGAATCATCGCCGAATTTGTGATGGTGTATCCGCCTGGCATTCCAATTTTTATTCCAGGCGAAATCATCACGGAAGAAAACTTGAAGTATATTGAGACGAACTTGGCTGCCGGCCTCCCTGTCCAAGGGCCGGAAGACGACACGCTGCAGACGTTGCGCGTCATTAAGGAATATAAACCGATCCGCTGATCGCACAAGCCGGTTTTGCCTGGCTTGTGCTTTTTTGCCAAAATAAACGGCGCGCATGTGACTTGTCGACATGCGCGCCTCTATCCGTTCCTTTCCCCCATCGGTTTGACCGTTTTATTCTTTTTCTCCGCCCTCATGGTCATGCTCGCAGCAATCACATTTCCCATAAAGCGTTGTCACTTTTTCATCTTCGAAATACGCAATCGTCGCATCACACGTTTGACATACGATCGTGCCCATCCCCAAAACCCCTTTGTGATGATAAATTCGCTTGTTGATTTCATAATAATATATCACATTTCAATTGTCAATCCTAATTTGTATATCACATTTAATAAAAAAGAACTTTTTTGAAACCGCTCTTTTTCCATTTATTGTCCGCCAACATATGGTACAATAAGGATAAAGACGCAATGGAAATGGTGGGAGGGGAAGGAATGATGAACACCGATCTAAAGCTGCCTGCGGGGAAAACGATGACCATCGAGGACGTCAAACAGCTGCTCGAGCGCTACCAGATGGCGCTCAAAAAGACAGGGGAACAGCTTGGTTGGGCGTATGAACAGGCCGCTTTCCCGTATACGGTCCGCATACACGAATCCGTTCTCTACTTGCAAGGCGACGGCCGTTTGTACAAAGGGATGGCGATTTCCGTGCGAACAGCTGGAGAAGAGACATTCATTGACATCGCACTGCCGCCGGGGGCGACGCATGGGGATAAAGGGAAGGCCAATGAATTCAGCAAATGGCTGGCGAAAACGCTCGGCGGTGAACTGCACTTGTTCAGCGGCCGGACGATGGTGTTTGGCAGCGCGTAAACAGCGGGCATTCGACCGCTGTTTTTTATTGAACGGCCTGCCAAATGACATGCTGACCGGCAAAGTACACCGCCGCCGTCCCAATCGTCGTCAGCGCCGCCTTGCGCGTCGCCAAGCCGAGCTGGCGGGCCAGCAAAAACGCGATGTACATAAAGATGCACAGCATCAGCCCGCGGAAAAACAGGCGGTCTCTTCCTGACAGCCACTCGATCAATGAGAAACTGCTCCAAATCATCATCTGCATCAAAAATGCAACGTAAGCTTTCATTTCAACTCCATCTCCCGCTTGTTCTTTACCATAACGATATGAAGCGAGAGCGGAAAATAGTATGGGAAATTGGACAAGAAATGGACCAGGCCGCTCCTTTGGACAAAAGACTGTCGACCGGGCGCAGCAACAGGCGAACATACAGCTGCCGCCGCAGATTCATTTCTTTTCTGCCAATCATCTTGCTTCTGGATGATGTTTCCTGCTTATTGCACCGCAGGAAAAAGGTGCCCCGCTGTGTTTGGGGCACCTTCGTTTTCCGTTACTTCGCAATGATATGAATCGGCGTGCCAAGCGCCACTTCCGCCGCTTCCATGGCGATTTCGCCAAGCGTCGGATGGGCATGAATCGTCAAGGCGATATCTTCCGCCGTCATGCCGGCTTCAATGGCCAGCCCAAGCTCGGCGATCATATCCGAGGCGTTCGGGCCGATGATTTGCGCTCCAATCACAACGCCGTCTTCTTTGCGGACGACAAGCTTCAAGAAGCCGTCCGTATCGTTGAGTGACAGAGCGCGGCCGTTGGCGGCAAACGGGAATTTCGCCGTAATGACGTCGATGCCTTCCTCTTTCGCCTGTTGTTCAAAGTAGCCGACCGAGGCGCATTCTGGATCGGAGAAGACTACAGCCGGAATGGCGATGTAATCCACTACCGACGGATGGCCGGCGATGGCTTCCGCCGCCACTTTCCCTTCATACGACGCTTTATGGGCGAGCGCCGGGCCTGGAACGATGTCGCCGATGGCGAAAATGTTCGGCACGCTTGTCCGGCATTGTTGGTCCACTTCAATCAAGCCGCGGTTCGTCATTTTGATGCCGATTTGTTCAAGACCAAGTTCATCTGTATTCGGTCGGCGGCCGACCGTCACCAACACATAGTCGGCGTCGATCGTTTTCGTTTCGCCGTTCGCCTCATACGTGACCGTCACGCCGTCTGCACGCTCTTCGGCTCCTTTTGCGAGCGCATTCGTCACAACTTCGACCCCTTTGTTCTTCAGACGGCGCTTAATGATGGACACCATTTGCTTTTCAAAGCCGGATAAAATCTCACCGGCCCCTTCCAGAATCGTCACTTTCGCACCAAAATTGGCGTAAGCCGTACCGAGTTCGATGCCGATGTAGCCGCCGCCGATGACAACGAGCGATTTCGGGATTTCCCCGAGGTTGAGCGCACCGGTCGAGTCGAGAATGCGGCCGGAAAACTTGAAGTTCGGCAGCTCGATCGGACGCGAACCGGTGGCCAGAATCGCGTTTTTAAACGTATACGTCTGCGCGCTGTCGCCGTTGACCACGCGCACCGTATTGGCGTCGACGAAGTACGCTTCCCCTTTGACAATGTCGACTTTGTTGCCTTTGAGAAGTCCTTCGACGCCGCCCGTCAATTTTTTGACGATGCTCGCTTTCCATTCTTGCACTTTCGAGAAATCAACCGTGACGTTTTCCGCCTTGATGCCCATCTCGTCGGAATGTTTCGCCTGCTCGTAGCGATGGCTTGCCGAGATGAGCGCCTTGGACGGGATGCAGCCGACGTTTAAGCAGACGCCGCCCAAATTTCCTTTTTCCACAATCGTCACTTTTTGGCCGAGCTGTGCGGCGCGGATGGCGGCGACATAGCCGCCAGGGCCGGCGCCAACGACGAGCGTTTCTGTTTCAATTGCAAAATCGCCAACTACCATCGTTTTACGCCTCCATTAATAATAATTCTGGATCGCTTAACAGCTGCTTGATATGGTTGAGCGCTTTTTGCGCTGTCGCTCCGTCGATCATCCGATGGTCAAAGCTGAGCGAGAGCGCCAAGACCGGAGCAGCGACAATTTCACCGTCGCGGACGATCGGTTTTTCGGCAATGCGGCCGATGCCAAGAATCGCCACTTCCGGATGGTTGATGACCGGCGTAAACCATTGCCCGCCGGCTGAGCCGATGTTCGTGATCGTGCACGATGCGCCTTTCATTTCGTTTGGCATCAGTTTGCCTTCGCGCGCTTTTTCAGCGAGTTCGTTGATTTCCTTCGCCAGCGCGAAAATCGGCTTCCGGTCGGCATGTTTAATGACCGGCACGAGCAACCCTCGATCCGTATCAGCGGCGATGCCGATGTTGTAGTAATGCTTATGAATAATTTCCTCCGTCGCATCGTCGATCGACGTATTCAGCACCGGATATTCACGCAGCGCAGAAACAAGCGCTTTGACGACATACGGCAAGAACGTCAGCTTGATGCCTTTTTCCGCGGCAATGGCCTTGAATTTTTTTCGGTGAGCAACAAGCTTCGTCACATCGGCTTCGTCCATCAGCGTCACGTGCGGGGCCGTATGTTTCGAATGCACCATGGCCTTGGCGATCGCCCGACGGATGCCGCTCATTTTCTCGCGCGTTTCCGGGAATTCGCCTTCCGGCATAACCGGTTTCGCCGCTGGCGCTTGCGGCGCTGCCTTCTCTTCCGCCGCTTGCGGCGTCGGCTCAGCCGCGGCTTTCGCGCCGCCGGCGAGGAAGGCATCAATATCTTCTTTCAAAATGCGGCCGTTTTTCCCCGTGCCTTGGACGAGGCGGATATCGACGCCTTTTTCACGCGCATATTTGCGCACAGACGGCATCGCGATGACGCGGCGGTTCGGGTCGACTTCCGCTTCGGCCGCCGGTGCGCTCGGAGCAGCGGTCTCAACCATTTCCTTTTTCGACACCGTTTCCGCTTTTTCCTCTTTTTTCACTTCTTCGTGTTCTTGTCCTTTAAACGTCATGTTTTCATAGCCCGGCGCATCGAGCGTAATGAGCGTTTGCCCAACCGTCGCCACCGTTCCTTCCGGGACGAGAATCTCAAGCACTTTCCCCTTGACAGGAGATGGGATCTCGACGACCGCTTTGTCGTTTTGCACTTCGCACAACACGTCGTCTTCGTTCACTTCATCGCCCGGCTTGACGAACCATTTGACGATCTCGCCTTCGTGAATGCCTTCGCCAATGTCCGGCAGCTTAAATTCAAATGCCACTGTAGGTCGACCTCCTATCGTTTGCCGAAAATGAGCGGGGGAAGGCGCTTCGCTCCCCCGGACTTGTCCAAATTAGAAGTTGATCACTTTTTTCGCCGTCTCGATCACGTCTTTAAAGTTCGGCAGCCACACCGATTCTGCTTGAGCGAACGGATAGACGGTATCCGGCGCGGCGACGCGCAATACAGGCGCCTCAAGGCTTAAAATCGCGCGCTCGTTAATTTCAGCAACGACGTTGGCGGCGATGCCGGCTTGCCGTTGCGCTTCTTGAACGACGATGGCGCGGCCCGTTTTTTCGACCGAACCAATGATCGTCTCAATATCGAGCGGCTGCACGGTGCGCAAGTCGACGACTTCGGCAGAAATGCCTTCTTTCTCTAATTCTGCCGCCGCCTTTAACGATTCATGCACCATGGCCCCGTACGCGATAATCGTAATGTCTTTCCCTTCACGCTTAATGTCTGCTTTGCCGATCGGAATTGTGTACTCTCCTTCCGGCACCTCTTGTCGGAACGAACGGTACAGTTTCAAATGCTCAAGGAAAATAACCGGGTCGTTGTCGCGGATCGCCGAGATGAGCAATCCTTTCGCATCATACGGCGTCGACGGGATGACGACTTTCAAGCCCGGCTGTTGGGCGACGAGTCCTTCTAAGCTGTCTGAGTGCAATTCTGGCGTATGGACGCCGCCCCCAAACGGCGAACGAATCGTAATCGGAACATGGTAGCGGCCGCCAGTGCGGTAGCGGATGCGCGCCATTTGTCCGCAAATCGCATCCATCGCCTCATAGACGAACCCGAAAAACTGAATTTCCGGCACCGGGCGAAACCCTTGCAAAGCCAAGCCGATCGCCAAACCGCCAATTCCCGATTCGGCCAGCGGCGTATCAAACACACGTTCTTCGCCAAACTCAGCTTGCAGCCCTTCGGTCACCCGGAATACGCCGCCGTTGACCCCAACGTCTTCGCCAAA
The DNA here is from genome assembly GCF_030414215.1 of Geobacillus zalihae. Classification (NCBI taxonomy): domain Bacteria; kingdom Bacillati; phylum Bacillota; class Bacilli; order Caryophanales; family Anoxybacillaceae; genus Geobacillus; species Geobacillus zalihae. The sequence continues at coordinate 959,951 of NZ_CP129217.1, read as the reverse complement.
CACCAGCACGTTCGGATCGTTTCTCATCTCGATGCGCAGCGCATCGGTGATCGCTTGAACCATTGTCATTTGCGCCATGGCTTACTTCGACTCCTTCTCTTTATAAATTTCATACTGCTCTTTTAAGTTCGCCGGCAGCTCTTCGAACATGATGCTGATTAAGTCGGTCACTTTTTGTTTCGGCGTTTCGTCCGCTTTTTTGATCGCTTCCTTGATGTCCTCTTTCGCCTGCTCGATGACGCGGTTTTCTTCCTCTTCGCTCCATAAACCTTTCGCTTCTAAAAACTTGCGGAAGCGGACAAGCGGGTCTTTTTTCGCCCATTCGTTTTCGAGTTCTTTCGAACGATAGCGCGTCGGATCGTCGCCGGACATCGTGTGCGGACCGTAGCGGAAGCAAAGCGTTTCGATGAGCGTCGGCCCTTCGCCGTTAATGGCGCGTTCGCGGGCTGCTTTCACCGCGGCGTAGACCGCAAGCGGATCCATGCCGTCGACTTGAATGCCCGGAATGCCGGCAGCGACCGCTTTTTGCGCCAATGTTTTGGCGACCGTTTGCTTCTCCACTGGCGTCGAGATGGCAAAGCGGTTGTTTTGCACAACAAAGATGGCCGGTGCCTTAAACGCCCCCGCGAAGTTGATCCCTTCATAAAAGTCGCCTTGCGATGTGCCCCCATCGCCGGTATATGTAATGGCCACCGCCTTTTTGCCCCGCATTTTCAAACCGAGCGCCACGCCGGCCGCTTGAATGTATTGAGCCCCGATAATAATTTGCGGCGGCAAGACGTTGACGCCTTCAGGAATTTGATTGCCATGAAAGTGGCCGCGCGAGAACAAAAACGCTTGATAAAGCGGAAGCCCGTGCCAAATGATTTGCGGAACGTCGCGATATCCCGGCAAAATGAAATCTTCTTTCTCAAGCGCAAAATGGCTGGCGATTTGGCTCGCTTCTTGCCCGGCGGTCGGCGCGTAAAACCCGAGTCGGCCTTGGCGGTTCAACGAAATGGAGCGCTGGTCGAGGATGCGCGTATACACCATGCGGCGCATCAGCTCTTTCAGCTGCTCATCGCTTAACTCCGGCATCGCCTCTTCGTTGACGATTTCGCCTTCTTCATTCAAAATTTGAAACGTCGGAAACTGCTCGGCTACTTTCTCGAGCTGCTCCGCAAATCGAAACTGGGAGGTTTTCACACCCATGTCATCCACCTCTGCCTTTCATGAGAAATTTTAGAAATGAGAATACATTCACCCATATACTATTAATGTACCCAAAATGAAAGAGAAATAAAAAACGGCCGCCATCCGGCGCCAACGCAAGCAACAAAGGCGCCGAAATCTGTTTCACTATTTTTCAAGATTGAATTAGTACAATACGCATTTGCAAGTTTTAGTTTACACGTTCTTGGATCAACCGTCAACGACTTTGATTTCTCATGTTTTTTCGCTTTATCTTTTGGGTGAAATTGGAATTGGTAATATTCCGCCCACAAACTGTTATATTACATCCCTCACCATCTGTATGAGTCCTGTATTATATTTTCACAAAATACAAAACACACAGTGGCTTGACAAGATAATGAAAACGTTTTCTCGAATTTGTCTTATTGTTTTCCTTATACTCGAATAATATATTCGTGCGGTTGCGTTTTTATTTACGATCGATGCTCATTTTGTTAGACTAAACGATAGACAGCGATGCCAAACGTAGGGAGTGAACGAAGCGAATGATCACGATGAAGGACATCATCAAAGAGGGGCATCCGACATTGCGGAAAATCGCCGAACCCGTTCCGTTGCCGCCTTCAGAGGAAGATAAGCGCATTTTGCAAAGCTTGCTTGACTACGTGAAAATGAGCCAAGACCCGGAGCTGGCAGCGAAATACGGCCTGCGGCCCGGCATTGGCCTTGCCGCCCCGCAAATCAACGTCTCAAAGCGGATGATCGCCGTCCATGTCACCGATGAAAACGGGACGCTGTACAGCTACGCCTTGTTCAATCCGAAAATCGTCAGCCATTCCGTCCAGCAATGTTACTTGACGACCGGGGAAGGCTGCCTGTCGGTCGACCGCGACGTGCCGGGGTATGTGCCGCGCTATGCCCGCATCACGGTCACTGGGACGACGATCGACGGCGAAGAAGTCACACTGCGCTTAAAAGGGTTGCCGGCCATCGTCTTCCAACATGAAATCGATCATTTAAACGGCATTATGTTCTATGACCGCATCAACCCCGATGACCCGTTTCAAGTGCCGGACGGAGCGATTCCAATCGGGCGCTAAAAAGCCCGCTGTCAATGGCGAGCGGCCTCGCCGAAAAGGCCAAGGCCGCTTTTTATCGGATGAGCTGCAGCTGTTTCAATCCGTACCAAATGCCTTCCTTATCGACCGGCTTCGTAACGAAGTCGGCGACCCTTTTCACTTCCTCATGGGCGTTGCCCATCGCCACCCCGGTTCCGACAAACGACAGCATTTCAATATCATTCAATCCATCGCCGAACGCGTACACATCCTTCTTATCGATCCCGAGCTTTTCGATCATCATGCGGATGCCTTCCGCCTTCGAGCCCCCTGCCGGCAGCACATCCGTCGAGACGTCGTGCCAACGGACGAAGCGAAATTCGGGATAGTTGCGCACATACGGTTCTTCTTCCTCGGCGCGGCAAAACAGAAGCGCTTGGTAAATGTCTTTGTTCTCATAATAAAGAGGGTCGACAGGCGGGTGGGCGAATTTTAGGCTCGCCATGCTGACGTGGATGTGCGGATGGTCGCTGATGCTCGCTCTCATTTTCTCCGCATCCATAAAGACGAGCGGATGGCCGTTTTTGTGGGCTTCCTCCGTCAGCGCCCTGATTTTCTCGCGCCGGAGCGGCTGCTTGTATAGCACATTCCCTTCAAAAACGACGTATTGGCCGTTGAAACTGACGAACGAATCGATGCCAAGCTGTTTGCGCACATGCTCAAACATAAACGGAGCGCGTCCGGTGGCGATGGCGACATAAACGCCCGACTGCTTCAGGCGGCGAACCGCTTCGATCGTTGACAACGGCAGCTGCTTTTGCTCATCAAGAAGCGTGCCGTCGATGTCGAAAAAGACGATTTTTCTGCCCACGTTCACTTCCCCTTGTAAAAAAATTGTTCATTGTTTACCGTACTGAAAAACGCCCGGAATGTCAACCAAGAGGCACGATCTGTCCCATTTTTACCCATGAAAAACAAACCTCCGCCTACATATCATATAGAATAGAACATTTACTTTCACCGCAAAATGAGTACAATAAAAGGTAAGGAGTGATGAAACATGTTGAAAAAGCTGAAAAAAAAGCTGCTTCAACAGTGGAAAGACCTGCTCCGGAAAAAATTGATCGCCTGACCGTTACAACAACAGCCCTTCCATTCGAAGGGCTTCTTTCCCACTTTGGCGAATAAAGCGGGCAACATTCATCAAAGATGATGCATATCGTCGGCACATCTCACGCCTGTTTTTTGCTTTTGGCAACAAAATACATGAAAAGAACGTTACATTCTTATATAATAGATAGAGCAACCATTGTACGATAAGGAGAGATTTCACGATGATTTTCAAAGTGTTTTACCAAGAAAACGCAGACGAGGTGCCCGTGAGAGAAAAAACGAAAACACTCTACATCGAAGCAGAATCAGAGCGGGATGTACGCCGAAAACTCGAAGGCCGTCCGATCAATATTGAGTATATTCAGCCGTTAGAGGGAGCGCATCTAGAATACGAAAAGAAAAGCCCGAACTTTCAAGTATTGGAGATTTCATCATGAAGCTGTTGACAGACCAGCAAGTTGGCGTTTTTGCCCTCGGCGGACTGGGTGAAATCGGAAAAAATACATACGGCGTACAATTCCAAGACGAAATCATTGTCATTGACGCAGGCATTAAGTTTCCGGAAGATGAGCTGCTTGGGATCGACTATGTCATTCCAGACTACTCCTATTTAGTGAAGCACGCGGACAAAGTGAAAGGACTGTTCATCACCCACGGGCACGAAGACCATATCGGCGGCATTCCGTATTTGCTCCGGCAGGTGAACATCCCGATTTACGGCGGCAAATTAGCGCTTGGGCTGATTCGCAATAAGCTTGAGGAACATGGATTGTTGCGCCAAGCGAAACTCATTGAGATTCGCGAAGACGATGTCATCCGCTTCCAAAAAACGGCCGTCACCTTTTTCCGGACGACACACAGCATTCCGGACAGCTACGGTATTGTTGTGAAAACGCCAGTCGGGCAAATCGTTCACACTGGGGATTTTAAATTCGACTTTACGCCGGTCGGCGAGCCGGCCAATTTGACAAAAATGGCCGAAATTGGGAAAGAGGGAGTTCTTTGCCTGCTGTCGGACAGCACGAACAGCGAGATCCCGCATTTTACGATGTCGGAGCGGCGCGTCGGTGAAAGCATTCACGACATTTTCCGCAAGGTGGAAGGACGCATCATTTTCGCCACATTTGCATCCAACATCCACCGTCTCCAACAGGTGACGGAAGCAGCCGTCGCCAACAACCGAAAAATCGCTGTCTTCGGTCGAAGCATGGAAGCGGCGATTGAGATCGGACAAGACCTCGGCTATATCAAATGTCCGAAAGGCACGTTCGTCGACGCGAACGAAATCAACCGCCTGCCGGCCAACCGGGTGACGATTTTATGCACCGGCAGCCAAGGGGAGCCGATGGCCGCCTTGTCGCGCATCGCCAACGGCACGCACCGGCAAATTCAAATCATCCCGGGCGACACGGTCGTCTTTTCCTCATCGCCGATTCCGGGCAACACGGTGAGCGTCAACCGGACAATCAACATGCTGTACCGCGCCGGTGCAGAAGTCATCCATGGCCCGCTCAACGACATCCATACGTCCGGCCACGGTGGGCAGGAAGAACAAAAATTGATGATCCGGCTGATGAAGCCGAAATATTTCATGCCGATCCACGGCGAATACCGCATGCAAAAAATGCACGCCAAGCTCGCCATCGACTGCGGCGTGCCGGAGGAAAACTGCTTTATTATGGACAACGGCGAAGTGCTTGGCATCAGCGACAAAGAAGCGCGCATCGTCGGCAAGATCCCGTCCGGCTCCGTCTACATCGACGGCAGCGGTGTCGGCGACATCGGCAACATCGTCTTGCGCGACCGCCGCATTTTGTCTGAGGAAGGGCTCGTGATTGTCGTCGTCAGCATCAACATGAAAGAGTTCAAAATCGCCGCCGGCCCGGACATTATTTCTCGCGGCTTCGTCTATATGCGTGAGTCAGGTGACTTAATCAGCGAAGCGCAAGTGTTGATCTCCAAGCATCTCGAAAAAGTGCTGGAACGGAAAACGAACCAATGGTCGGAGATCAAAAACGAAATTACGGAAACGCTCGCTCCGTTCTTGTACGAGCGGACGAAACGGCGGCCAATGATTTTGCCGATCATCATGGAAATCTAAAGAAAAAAGGGCGTCCTTGCAAAAGGATGCCCTTTTTCCGTCATCATCATGCACAGGCCGCCTGCCAGCCGTCAACCGACCACTTTTTCCTCAAACCGGTCAATGTCGCTGTCAGCGCCGATGACGACCAACACGTCGCCTTTGCGGATGATTTCCGAAGCGAGCGGGGAGACGATGACGCTTGCTCCACGCTTGATGGCGACGATGTTGATGCCATAGCGGGCGCGGATGTCAAGCTCCAAAAGCGAATGGCCGTCAAGCCGCTCGCTTGCCACGATTTCGACAATGCTGTATTTGTCCGACAGCTCCAGATAATCTAGGACGTTGTTGGAAATCAAATTGTGAGCGATCCGCTCGCCCATGTCGCGCTCTGGATGCACGATTTGATCAGCGCCGATTTTTTTCAGCACTTTCTCATGGTAATCGTTCGTTGCCTTGACCGTAATATGGTTGACGCCGAGCTCTTTTAAAATCAGGGTCGTCAAAATGCTCGCCTGGATGTTGTCGCCGATCGCGACAATGACATGGTCGAAGTTGCGGATGCCTAAACTTTTCAGCACGTTTTCATCGGTCGTGTCGCCGACGACGGCGTGCGAAGCGATCGACGCAAATTCGTTTACCCGGTCTTCATCAATATCAATGGCCAATACTTCCATCCCTTGTTCGCTCAGCGTCCGGCAGATGCTGCCGCCAAAGCGCCCGAGGCCGATGACGGCAAACTGTTTCTTTTTCATTGACACTCCTCCATCGTTGATCAAGCATTGTTTCTTCCCCTTATTTTAGCAAAAAAGAAAAAGGAACGAAAACGTTCTTCGTTCCTTTTCCACCATTCCTTTACGCTATGCGATTTCGCCATTTCGCCAAAAACGGGCTGCCAGCGCACACAGTCCGAACGTTCGTCATCAGCGAAGTTTTTCTTCGACTTTTTGGCAAATCTCTTCTGCGGTGAGCCCGCTCGCTTCAATGACCGGACCGGACGTCACGATGTTGTGAATGCCGGCGATATTGGCGTCCAGGCCGGTAATGACGCAGCAGTCGCAGCCTCTTGCGTCTTGCTCCCCTCGGAGCGGCACAACGTCATATCCTCGCTCTTTCAACGCTTCCTGTACATCCGTCAACGATGGCTCAACACCAATTTTCGCCATCACAATCCACCTCCTCACACTCATTAATGTGTGTTGCTAGAGGCGGAACTATACTTCATTCTGCGTTTCCTTTCCATGAAAAATAGTCGATTAAAAACGCGATGGCGCGGTCGATCGCTTCCTCGTTCGGAACCAGTTTTGCATGGTGCAGCCCATATGGCGAATCAACACCGAGCCAAAACATAAATCCAGGAATTTCCGCCAACATATAGCCGAAATCTTCGCCAGTCATCGCTTCTTTGCAACGGATCACATTCACGCCGCCGTGCGCCTTGGCAAACTTCATAAATTCCGCTGTCAGATCCGGATCATTGTACACTTCATGGTACATGGCACCGTAATCGATGGATGTTTCACATTCGTACGCGACTTCAATGCCATGCACGATCGCTTCAATCCGCCGCTTCACCTTCTGCATCGCTGCAGTCGACAGCGTCCGAATCGTTCCTTCGAGCCGGGCGTGCTCCGCAATGACGTTTTGCACCGTCCCGCCGGCAATTTTCCCGATCGTAATGACCGCGCTGTCAAGCGGATCGACGTTGCGGGCGACGATCGACTGCAGCTGCGTCACCAATGCGCAGGCGGCGACGACCATGTCATTCGCTAAATGCGGAAACGCCGCGTGGCCACCTCTTCCCTTCAAATCAATAAACAGCTCCGACGTATTGGCAAACAGCAACCCTTCTTTCGTTGCAATCGTACCGACTGGATATTCCGGCGCAATATGCAAGGCGACGATCATATCCGGCTTCCATTCCCGCATGATGTCGCTTTCTAACATTGGCTTTGCTCCGCCCGGTCCTTCCTCGGCCGGCTGGAACACAAACAGCAAATCATCTTCCAATGGATGATGAGCAAAATGGGTGAGCACGCCAAGAGCGATGCTCATATGCACATCGTGGCCGCACGCGTGCATGTGCCCTTCATGTTTCGACCGATACGGCAAGCCGGTCTCCTCGCGAATCGGCAGCCCGTCCATATCGGCGCGGTAGCCGATCGTTTTGCGCGGCGATGTTCCGTTGACTTTGACGAAAATCCCGGTTTTCCACGTCCGGACTTGAAGCCGCTCTTGCGGCAGGGACTGGATATAGCGAAGCAAATATTGCTGCGTCTTAAACTCCTGAAACCCAAGCTCCGGAATTTGATGCAAGTCGCGGCGAATGGCGACAAATGGGCTGATCGCAGACATCGTCTCTCCTCCATGGGTAAAAAAGCTGTCCTCGTGTGAAGGGACAGCTTTTATGATGATTATAATTGGCGAAGCTCCTGCTTAATCTCCGTTTTCGCCCGCGTTTGCTCGTCGATCTGCTTAATGACGCGCGCCGGCACGCCGGCCACGACCGTATACGGCGGCACGTCTTCGACAACAACGGCGCCGGCAGCCACAACCGCTCCTTTGCCGACCGTGACGCCTTCCAAAATAACGGCATTCGCCCCGACGAGCACATCGTCTTCAATGACGACCGGCTTGGCTGATGGCGGCTCGATCACGCCTGCCAACACCGCGCCGGCGCCGATATGGCAGTTTTTCCCGACCGTCGCCCGGCCGCCGAGCACCGCGTTCATGTCGATCATCGTTCCTTCGCCGACGACGGCGCCGATATTGATGACCGCTCCCATCATAATGACGGCGTTGTCGCCGATTTCGACATGGTCGCGGATGATAGCGCCCGGCTCAATGCGCGCCTTGATGCCTTTCAAATCCAAAAGCGGAATGGCCGAGTTGCGGCGGTCGTTCTCGACGACATAGTCCTCGATTTTGTCTTGATTCGCTTCGATTGCCGCTTGAATGTCTTGCCATTCGCCAAACACGACGCCGACGTTGCCGGTAATAAACGTTTTCGCGCTTGAGCCGAAATCGATGCCTTCGAGATCCCCTTTTATGTATACTTTGACTGGTGTCGATTTTTTGCTGTTTTGAATAAAGGAAATGATTTCATTGGCGTCCATCATCTTCATGGGCGATATCCTCCTTTACACCTGTATTCTTTTTTACTTTAGCAAAACAGAGATCATTGTGACAAGCACAAATTCATCGAGCAAAATGCTGTAAATATCTTCTCGAAGGCTTGTACTTGCGGAAGTTGCCACGCAGCTTCCGAACTGATCAGCCAAAGCCAGCTGCTCTTGTTATTGCACACGATTACCTTTCTGCTCATTGTTCAGCCTCTTTTCGGCCTAGCTTCCGGCCGCCATTAGGCCTGTGCAGCTGTTTATTCAGTTGCTTCAGTACTTCCCGTCGAGTGAAAATGCCTGCAAAATAGCCGTCGTCATTTTCCACACACACGAACGGATGGTTGACAATAAGCCCCACTGCCTTCATCAGGCTGTCGTCAAGCCGCAGGCGCGGAATGTTTCGGTTCATCACTTCTTCGACCTTCATCGTCTCGAGACGTTCAAATTCGATGCGCTCCAATCCTAAAATTGCATCCATCATCATCGTCATGCTGATGAGCCCGTGAAGCTTATAAGATGTGTCCAATACCGGAATCGCCGAATAGCCGGTTTTCGTCAGGACGAGCAGCGCATGATCCAAATAATTTCCCGGCTGCACATGCGCCACTTTATCCGCCGGAATCAGAAATGGCTTGACAGTCATTTGCATGAATTCATTGTGTTCCCATGTCATGCCGATGTTCCGCCTTTCTTCTGCATCTTCTCCTCTCCACACTGTTATCATACCATAAAAAAGACTATCGCTTCCTGCGATAGCGATAGTGCACAACAATTTTTATCCTTCCTCTTCCTCTGTCAACAGGCGGTCGTATAAACGCAACAGCTGCCGGTACCGGTGTTCATCGACCTCCTTGTCTCCGTTTTCGATATCCGCCAGCTCGGAGCGGATGAGCTCGAGTGCATATTGCTGGCTGAACAAAACGTCAAGCAATAACGCCGCTTCCTCGCCCGACAGCCTTGTCGGCAGCCGCTTCGTCATCTCCATTCCCCCTTTGCCTCTTCCGCTTCCATATATATTCGCCGGCAAAGGAAAAAAGTCATGGAAAAAACCGTCATTTCCAAGCGACCAAAAAACGGTTTTCTCTCCTTAAAGCAGACAGATGCGTGATATTTTGTGCATGGCGGCCATCAAAAAAGGTGTCCCGCCTTGTTGGGACACCTTCCGTTCAATAATATCGAAGCGCCAAATAACCGATGGCAAACACAGCAAGCAAGACGGCGAGCACATACGCAAGCAATATCGGGTTGCGCAAATAGGCATGCTCCTCGACCGTTTTCGGGATCGGCCCGTCAAGCTCTCCTTGCCAGCGCTGCTGGCGGCCGAGACGGACCGTATAGATAAATCCAATCACCGCAATCAATACAGAAAGGACAGATAATACGAAAGTCAGCTGTGCCATACGTTTCACCTCATGCTTACTTTGCCGCAATGAGGCGATTTTATGCAGTCAATAATGGGCGTCATGCTCAAACAAATAGCTGTACGACAAGTCAATAAACAAGTAATGGCGCTCATCGATCGGATACGAATACGTCCGGATCGTTTCCCCTGTTTCAATATCCGTGTATAAATCGGACAAAATCCCTCTTCGGCGCGAGCGCATGCGAATAATGTTTTCCAAAAAATATGGGCGCCAGCTCCAGTTTTTCATATAATATTGCGGCTGAAGCTCCCACCGGCCGCCGCGCTTGAACATATTGCCCGACTGCTGGAAGCCGTCCTCATCACAAACATAAATGCGGAAGCAAACATCGTCGAGCTCGCCGGCCAACAGGGAAATGAGCTCGTTAAAATCGGCGGCTTTTTTGTATTTGCCAAGCAGCGCGCTGATCCGCTGCTGAAACTGCTCAGCAATTTGATACAGCGTTTCAAGCTTTTTCTTTTCCTGCTGGATGAAGCGATGGCACTCTTGGCGGAGCAAGTCTTTCAACAAATCGCGCGGCACAACCTCAGGCGCCGGCTTGGCCAAATAATACCCTTGATAATAGCGGCCGCCATGCCGCCAAGCATACTGAAGCTGAAATGACGTTTCGATGTCCTCATACAGGAGCGTCGCTCCGATTTTGCGCGCCAACAGCGAAATCGAGTGAACGATTTCCTGGTATGCTTGATGAACGGACGTTTTCCGCAATTCACGCAAATCGATTTTTAAAATGTCAGGCGACAAGACGCCGATTCGCTCAAGATGAATGCTATGTTCGGCGATGTTGTCGACCGCCACTTTAACGCCGTATGTACGAAGATACGTCAATAAATGGCTGAGCTGATCGACGTCTCCCTTGAAATGCTGCTCGTTGATTTCCAAAACGATGCGGCTTAGCGCCAACCCTTTCGCTTCGTAGGTGAGAAGCAGCTGCAAAAACGACTCGCCGCGGTCAAGCATCAGCAAGTTGGCATCACGGTTTAAAAAAATGAGCAACGTTTGATCATCAAGCGACAGAAAATAGTCGAGCGCCTTTTTCGTAACCACATCATCCACTTCGATGCGAAATTCTTCTGGAATGGTTTCATCGTGAAAAAACGGCCCAAGGCTGACCGGCCCTGTTTCCGTTTGAAACCGACCGAGCACTTCATAGCCGACGACCCCATGCTCATCGGCGCTGAAAATCGGTTGATAGTGCGGAATCACTTGCGGCAAGTTGGCCATAACGTCTAATGCATCCATCGTGCCCACCTCATTCCCATCGACCATCTTTGCCTTTATTATAGCATAATTGCCCAATCGTTCCTGACGTAAAAAAAGCGGCTCCCCTGACAGCAGGGAATCCGCTTGTGACAAAAGCCGTTACGTGCAATGAGCCGGTTGCCCGCGATAAATGAAGAAATACCGCCTGCAATCCCTTTTGGGTGAGGACCATCTTTCTTTACGGCAAATTTGAGTGAACTACCCACCACCTACGCTTCGCTTAGAGATGGGGGCTTCAAGCGACTTGTGTGTGTTCGCCGAACGGTAAGCCACACACAAGAACCCTTTACGCTTCCCTTCGTTCCGAAGGTGTCCGTTCTAGCCATATTCTATCCTATTCGTTGGCTAACGCCAACCGAATTCATCTCCCACTTTCACTTCGTTTCAAAGTGGGAGACTTCTTTCGGAAAGATGTTAAAACGGCCGCCGGTTCAGCCATTGGCCGCCGTCGACTGTGATGCAAGCGCCGTTAATGTAAGCGGCTTCATCCGAAAGCAAAAACGAGGCGACCGCCGCGATTTCTTCCGGCGTCCCGAGCCGCCCGAGCGGCACGCTTTCCAACGTCATCCGCTCCGCTTCCTCTGATTCCCAAAGCCGCTCCGCCCCGCCGGTCCGTTCGATCGGTCCGGGAGCGATCGCATTGACGCGGAAGCCGTACTTTTTCCCCCATTCCACAGCAAGCGTGCGCGTCATTGCCAGCACTCCAGCCTTGGCGCTCGCTGAATGAATGACCCCGGCGCCGGCATGCCAGGCATATGTCGCAACGATGTTGATAATGTTCCCTTTCAAGCCGCGCTGAATCCAGTAGTTGCCGACTTCCCGGCTGCAGTAAAACGTGCCGTTTAACACAATGTTAATGACGCTGTTCCAGCCGTTGATCGACAACTTTTCCGCCGGGCAAATGAAATTGCCCGCCGCATTGTTGATGAGGGCATCGATGCGGCCGAATTCCGCATCAGTCCGCTCCACCATGTGCGCCACTTGTTCCGGGTTGCGCACATCCATCGGGATCGTAAGCACTTTCCCTCCATCCGGCGCGGCGATTTCCCGCTTGGCCTCTTCGAGCGCCTCGGCCCGCCTTCCCGTAATGACGACGTTGGCCCCCTCAGAAACAAACCGCTTCGCCATATATTTCCCCATTCCGCTCGACCCGCCGGTCACAATGATCACTTTTCCGTTCATCCATTTCTCCTCCTAATGACTGATTACTCATTCATTTCTATCATATCATAAAATAGCGGAATATTCGAACATTATTGTTCCCCTATTGTCCTTCTCTCCCCCTTTTCGTTATAATAAAGCTACTTGTGAAAGGACGGCGAAACGATGCACCATATCGAAACAACCAAACTAAGCCGGCGCGCCTTTTTGAAAAAGCTGGCGCGCACAAGTTTCAGCGCAGCGCTGGCGATGGCAGCCGCCTCTGGCTACGCCCGCTGGATTGAGCCAGCCGAGCTGACCGTGACGCACCATGCACTGTCGCATCCGCTGATCCCAAAGTCGTTTGCCGGCGTCAAGCTGCTGCAGTTCAGTGATCTCCATCTCGGCCATTATTACGGCTTGGAACGCTTTTACCGCATCATGGGCCGCATCAACGAACTCGGGCCCGATCTCGTCGTATTCACAGGCGATCTGCTCCATGAGGCGAACCGGTATCCGCACGTCGACGCGGTCGCTGAGGCGTTGGCCGGCGTCCGCGCTCCTCTTGGGAAATTTTGTATTTACGGAAACCATGATCACGGCGGCTATGGAACAGATATTTACCGTCGATTGATGGAACGAGCCGGGTTCCGCGTTCTCGTCAATGAGCATGCACTCGTCCGGCGCGGCCACGGGGCGATCGCGATCGCCGGCAGCGACGATATGATGCTCGGACGCCCGGACTGGTCGAAAATGACGAACGGCATTCCGCGGGCGACATATACGATCGCCCTCGTTCATGAGCCGGACGGTGCCATTGAGGCTCGCCGCTTCCCTATTCACGTTCAACTGTCTGGCCATAGCCACGGCGGGCAAATTCAGTTGCCGTTTATCGGGCCGCTTATCACGCCGCCGTTGTCTGAGCGGTATTATGAAGGGTTTTACCACGTCGGCGGACTCTTGTTGTACGTCAACCGCGGCCTTGGCACGACGCGGGTGCCGCTTCGCTTCTTCGCTCCGCCGGAGTTGACCGTTTTTTCGCTTACCCCCGGCTAGAAGTAGGACAAACCGGCCAACAACGCTGCTTCCTATGTTATAATAGAAAGAAAAAAGGAGACATGCCGATGAAACCGTTGCAATTGACGGTCGACAATATTGCCAAAGCGATTTTTACCGTCAACCGCCATGCGAAAACCGCGTTGAATCCTGCATTCCTTTATCTTCTAAAGAAAAAGGCGATTGAAAAGCTGCTCGAGGAGGGGAAGGCGAAAAAAGTGGGCCTCCATTTTTCCCGCAATCCGAAATACAGCCAACAACAATCCGACGTGCTTGTCGCCGTCGGCGACTACTACTTCCACATCCCACCGACAAAACAAGATTTCGCCGCCCTTCCGCACCTTGGCGCTCTCAACGATTCATACCGCAACCCTCCAGCTCGGATGCCGCTGTCAGAGGCAAAAGCCATTCTCATGGCCTACACCGGATTAAAAGAAAAGCCGGAACAAAAGCCGAAACGGCTGACAAAACCCGTATTTAAACGACTCGGCGACCGCTATTAAGCGGACGCCTGTTTTTTCAACAAGGGGGGCATCTTAGCACCGAGCCGGCAGCAGAAACATCGATCTCTCTTTTGTTTCACCCTGTTTTTTCACCAATCCTAAAAATACCCGAACTCCAAAATGTGTAAAGTGGCAGCGCTCAATATAGGGACATGTTCATCCTTCTGCTGATGACGAATTTTTTTGTGGCTCTTCACCAAAAGTTGTACTTGATTTTTTCTGAACATACCCTATTTACGCTTGTGAGGGAAAATCAACAAATCAGTGATTTTTGCACATCTTTGTGCAGGAAACCGTATTGCTTGTCAAGTACATGTTGTGGTGAAGAGCCAATATCCGTAAGGCTTCTCCGTTTGAGGAAAAACAGGATTGAGCCGCCTTCCCTGTTCAATCACCAGTCCTCTAAAGGAGCACAAATGCTGCTTGAGCCTCTCCGCTTCAAGCGGCATGCCGATTTCCGCCATCGCCTTGAGCGCGCGAACGCGAAGCTCCAACTCATCGGATGCCAACAGCTCCAGCAAAAACGACCGCTCCTCGCGCCGGCGGATGCCGATCATATCCACGAACGCGCATTTCCCCGCCCGCGTCAGCTCATCAAATCGCTGTTCCACCTGTCGAAGCAGCCGCTCGCTCATATGGCCAAAAATAACTCGGTACGCAAACTCGGTCAATTCATATTTCGGCTCAAGCACGTAGGCCACCACTGAGCTATAGTCAAATCGGGCGAAAATCGTCAACAGTTTTGCTTCTTCTCCTCTCGTCACCCGGTCGGAGAGGTACAACCGCTCCATCTCCGGCAGCATCGCCTTCATCTGCAAATCCTCGATCAGAAACAGTGCGTTCATCCGCTCGCTCCAATCCCGGCTTGACAACCGGCGGCGCAGCCATCCTTGAAAATGCTTTTCCGCCAATGTTCGGATTCTCTCCTGCACCTTTTCTCCTTTCAAGAGCGAAGCGAAATGGTCAAGAAGCTCCATCATCGCCTCACGCTCAAGCGGCGAAGACGGCAACGGCAGCTCTTCCTCTTCGCCGAGCACATAACGAAACAGCGGAAGATGGAACCGCTTCTTCAAAACCCTGATCTCTGCCTGGCGTCTATTTTCCCTCCATTTTCGCACCACCAAATAGAGAAAGAGGTTTACTAACAGTGCAAGGAAAACAATCGTTGCGGCTAAGGCAGAAAAAAGCGCCATCACTCCTCCAACTCCTTCAACAGCCGGCGCAGCCGCGCCTCAAGCTCAAGCCATTTAAACGGCTTTGTCACATACTCGTCCGCTCCTCGGTTCAGCGCATGGGCAATATCCCGCTCATCTTGGCGCGACGTCAGCATCATCACCTTGTATGGCTTTCGCTCTTGACGGAGGCGGTTCAGCACTTCAAGGCCGTCCATTTTTGGCATCACCCGATCCAAAATGACGACAGATTGCCGCCCGCTTTGATAAAACGGAGATTCGAGAAACGAAAGGCCGTCGCCAAACTCGTAAATGTCTGCTTTCCTCCCCTGTTCATTGACGAGCTTGCGGACAAGATCAGCAATCATCATCCGCACGAGTTCATCGTCGTCTACGATGGCAATCGCCCATCGCCGCCGATCCGTTGATGCTTGGCTTGGGGCCTCATCCGAAAAACCGCTTTTCTCACGCGCCGCCTCTTCGATCCGATTGCCGCCGCCTCGTTTCGCCGCATACAGCGCCTTGTCGGCCAGACGCAGCCAATAGTCAAGCGGCCGATCCGGTTCATCGCACTCAACCAGGCCGGCGGAAAACGTACATGATAGGAGTGCGCCATCCGCTTCGACTTTTTCGGCGGCGAACTGGCGTTGCAGCCGCTCAAGCACTGCACGAGCCTCGCTTTTGGACGTTTTGGCCAGCCAAACGACAAACTCTTCGCCCCCCAAGCGAACGACCGTATCCACTCCACGTGTATGTTGGCGCAAAAAGGCAGCCAGCTTTTGCAATACCGCATCGCCTGCAAGGTGGCCGAAACGGTCATTGACTTGTTTGAAATGGTCCAAATCAAGCAACGCCAAACAGCTTGGCGCTCCGTAACGCTCGAGGTCGCTCCGAAGGCGGGCGTATACCCGCGGCAAATACTTCCGGTTGTACACACCTGTCAATTCGTCAATGAGCACAAGGTCATCGATTTTTCGTTTTTTTTCAATGAGCCGGCGAACGCGAACGAACAGCTCATCTGCCGCTGGGGTGGTGATGACATCATCCGCGCCAAGCTCATAACCTTTCAACCGCCCCTCTTTGCCCTCGTCTCTCCTTACAATGACAACAGGAAGATAGGGGCGCTGTCCGGCGCGCTCAAGCAAAACCGTCAAGTCCGGATTCTCCCACTCTCCCTCCTTCACGCTGACGATGATGCAATCCGGGCTGAGACGAAACATCGACGCGGCCGCCTGCTCAAGGGAGGGAATCGTCGTGAAACGCCATGGCACGGTTTGCAGGGCGCCGCGGACGTAAGCAAAAAACAGGGGATCATTTCCACAGAGGAGAATCGCTGCTTTCGGCCCTTGGCGGTGCGAAGAGGGAATGGCGGCAGAAGCCGCTTCCCCGGCTTCATAGAAGCAGCGAAGGAGAGAAACCATCTCCATCAGCGCCTCCTCCGCTGTCCATTGCCGTTTTGTTTGGCCGTTCAATCGATGAATGAGCCGCTCTGCTTCAGCAGCGATGTCGCTGCGACCAATCACCGCCGCCGTCCGGCCGACAGCATTGAAAAATCGGGCCAATTCCCCACCGTCAAGCGGCGGCCCCGCCCTCCATCGTTCGTATTGTTCATGGATGCGATCCAACAACGAGGCGACAGATCGATCCATATTCCCTCTCCTTTCGATCATCGTTCCGTTTTTCCCAACCGACTGACATCCTCCTTTTTTCCTATTACTAATATAATCAATCCAAGCAAAAAAATTAAAAGAAAAGACGCGCAACAGCCAACAATTCTTTAGCCGCATAAAAAAGCCGCTGCCTTTTTGCAACGGCTTTGTTCAATACAAAAAGTCCAATAGGCGTCGGTCAGCTAAATTCGTGTCAACCGGGCAGACTTCTGCATCACGTCCGTACTGCCACACCCAGACATTCGCGCTGCAAGGCGGGGCAGCCGGCTGATAGCGCGGCGCTTTCTGCTCTTTCGTCGTTCCCGGCCTTGGTGCGGCGCTCCAAATGACCGCCTGCACCGCCACTTGGTTGTTCCGGCTGACCGCCTCGCAATAGGCAGCGGCGAAATCCCCTTTCGTCGGGTCCGCGTACAGCCCCGGCCGGTATCCGGTCGGATAGAGCGTTTCCACCCAAGCAGCGATCCAAGCGGCATCCACAGCGAAAAAGTCTTCGATGTTGGCAAACAGCAGTTTATTTTTCGGAATGCCGAGCCGCCGCGCATGGAACACCGCGTTGCGCGCCGCCACCTGACCGTTCGCATAGCCGACCGCTTCGCGGAAGGCGTTATAAATCGGCAGCACCTTCACGCCATAGTTGCGGATGCGGGCGATCTCGTCGCGTGTCAACCCTTCGGACACGTTCGGCACTTCCGACAAATAACGGCCCCAAAATTTCGGATAGCCAAGCTCCGTCCGCACGCATTGAAACAGCTGATCCGTTACGGCTTGCGCCGAGTCGACGCCCCAAATTCCTCTTGCCATCGGTTCCCCTCCTTCGCGCTTACGCTGCCGTCATGATGTAATTATGTATATGAGGGGAACAGCCCGTTTTATACGGCTACTGGCGGCGCTCTCGCTCCTCCTTCGCCCAGTCTCCTTTCAACAACTGAAACCAACCGTTGCGCTTAAACCAGACGAACATCGTCATGCCGATCACCGCCATGGCGGCCAATACAACAAAGTATCCGTACTTCCAGTGCAATTCAGGCATATAATCAAAGTTCATCCCATAAATGCCGGCAATAAAGGAGAGCGGCATGAAAATGGTCGTAATGGCTGTAAATGTCATCATAATATTGTTCATTCGATTCGAGTTGAGCGATAAATAGCTGTCGCGGATATCCGCGGTAATTTCTCGGTTTGTCTCAATCATTTCCGACAGCTTCAGCAAATGATCATAAATGTCATGAAAGTACAGCTGCCGTTCTTTCATGCGCTGCAGCCGGTCGGAGTGGATGATGCGGTACAACAAGTCGCGCATCGGCACGATCGTTCGGCGCAGCTTCGATAAATCACCGCGAATGTCAAACACTTTTTCAATAATGTCGTGAATCGGTTCATTGTTCGTATTCTCCTCTAAATCGTTCAGCACGTCTTCAATATGGTAAAGCGGTGGAAAATAATCATCCACAAGCTTGTCGATCAGCCGGTACATGACGTGAAACGGCCCCTGCTGAACATCTTCTTCATGCTTCAATCGCTCCCACACCTCGTCGACGGCATGAATCGGCGACTTATGAAACGAAACGATGAAGTTTTGCCCGACAAACAAATCGACTTCCTCAGCCTCCAGCGTCATCCCGGCAATGGCATGAAGCACAACAAACAAGTAGCGGTCATAAAAATCGAGCTTCGGCCGCTGCACATATTCGAGACAGTCTTCAATCGCCAGTGGGTGAAAACGGAAAAAGGAGGCGAGCAGCGCCGATTCCTCATCCGTCGGCTCATGAAAGTCAACCCAATACCATGAGACATCCGGGCTGTTGACAAGCGTTACGTCAACATCATACAAAATCTCAAATTCTTTTGTCACGACACACGTGCGAATCATCGCCATCACCTTTGCCTTGTTCTCCTCTTATCATAACCGAAAAACTGTTAAGCCCCAACAAAAAACGGGTATAAAAATCATGTAGAGAAAAAATTGACAAAAAATATTTATCTAAATTTTCTTTACATTAGCATCAAAAACGACGATAATATAAGAAAGGGAACTGTTTCGTTCCCATATGGGAGGGACTGAATCATGTACGAAAAACAATACCCGAATGAAGGCACCGTTTTGTTCAACCAGCCGGAAGAAAAAAGCAGCTACGGACCGATGGCCGAACAAGTGCTGAAAGAAGCGATCTTCCAGTTTCAAAGAAAAAAACTGATGGAACAAATTGATGAAGCGCTCGCGGCCGGTGACAAGCCGTTGTTTTTCAAGCTTTCCGCCCAATATAACGACCTGTTGAAAAAATACGGCGCGTAAAAGGAGCGAACGAAGTTGGAAAGTGAATCGTCGATGACCGAGTGAGCCCCATTTCCGTTTGTGGGAACCATCCGGACGGAAAGGGGCTCATTTTTGTTTTTTCGTTTTCCTCGCCAATGGTACAATAGAAACAAAAAAGAAAGGTGGACAACCGTGAAACACCTCATTCAACCACGTGTTCAAGCCATTCAGTTATCAGGCATCCGCCAATTTTTCAACCTTGTCGCCGACCGGCCGGGACTTGTTTCCTTGACGATCGGCCAGCCTGATTTCCCAACGCCCGATCATGTCAAAGCAGCCGCTCAGGAGGCGATCGCCGCCGATTTCACGACGTATACAGCGAACGCCGGCCTGCTGGAACTGCGCCAGGCGGCTTGCCAATTCGTCGCTGACAAGTACGGCCTTCGCTACACGCCGGACGAAGTCATCGCCACCGTCGGCGCCAGCCAAGCGCTTGATATCGCATTTCGCACGATTTTGGAGGAAGGGACGGAAGTGCTTCTTCCCGCACCCGTCTATCCTGGCTATGAACCGCTCATCCGCCTGTGCGGAGCGAAACCGGTGTACATCGACACAAGGCCAAACGGTTTCCGTCTCTCGGCTGAGCTCATTGCGCCTTATTTGACGGAAAAGACGCGCTGCCTCGTTCTTCCATACCCATCAAATCCAACCGGGACGGCGCTGTCAGCCGAAGAGCTTGAGAACATCGCTTCCCTTTTGAAAGGACGGCCAATTTGGATCGTTTCCGATGAAATTTACAGCGAGCTCGTTTACCACGGACGCCATCACTCGATCGCCGAGTGGCTGCCGGAGCAGACGATCGTCATCAACGGTTTAAGCAAATCGCACTCCATGACCGGTTGGCGCATCGGGTTTGTCTTCGCTCCAGCGTTCGCCGTTGAACAAATGGTGAAAGTGCACCAATACAGCGTCTCGTGCACGTCATCGATCAGCCAAAAAGCGGCGGTGGAGGCGCTGACCGCCGGCAAAAACGACGCCGAGGTGATGCGCGCCGCCTACGCCGAGCGGCTTGAGTATGCCTACAGTCGTCTCACCGCCATGGGGCTGCCGGTTGAGAAGCCGGATGGAGCCTTTTACTTGTTTCCGTCAATCGCCGCCTTTGGCATGTCTTCGTTTGATTTTGCCCTCGATGTCGTCGAAAACGCCGGCGTCGCCCTCGTTCCCGGCAGCGCCTTTTCTGAATACGGTGAAGGCCATGTCCGCCTGTCGTACGCTTATTCGCTCGATGTGCTCAAAGAAGGGCTTGACCGGCTCGAGCGGTATATCCAAACGAAGCGCCGCAGACCGTAACGGTTTTCAAAAATCGTATCGGTTTAGGCCGCCATGCCCCCATAAGAAAAAGGCTGCTTTTCTTTCGACTTTTGTTCACCATTGGCTTTAGGGGAATATGCAAGAAAAGGGTGTCCCAAAAGGATCGGGACACCCTCTTTCGTTTCTATATATACGCACTGACCGATTCTTCCGCACTATATTTTGTGTTTGCCCTGAAGGCAGACAGCCTTTTGGGTCAGCCCCCCTCTTCTTTACTTATGGCACAAGCAATAGCTTGCCATGCGTTTTCCGCCCCTGCAGCAGCTGATGCACTTCAGAAGCCTGCTCAAGCGGGTAGACGCCGCCGATCATCAGCTTCAGGCTTCCTTCCTGCACCCACGCGAGCAATTCCCGCAAACTTTGTTCGTACAACGCCCGCTTTTTCATGATTTGCGGCAAGAAAAAGCCGATCACCGACCAGTTTTTCGCCATCAGCCGGACTGGATTGAGACGCGTCATTTCCCCGCTCGCCGCCCCATATACGACCAGGCGGCCGAACGGAGCGAGGCAATCGAGCGTCTGATGAAAGACATCGCCGCCCGCCATTTCCAAAGCGACATCGACGCCGCGCCCACCGGTCGCCTCCATCACGGCCGCCGCCCAGCTGTCTTTTGTATAATCAATGGTGACATCAGCGCCAAGCTGTTTGGCGAGCGCTCGTTTTTCCTCCGTGCTTGCCGTGGCGATGACCATTTTGGCGCCGAACCGTTTCGCCAATTGGACGGCAATCGTCCCAACGCCGCCGGCTGCGGCATGAACGAGCACCGTCTCTCCTTCTTCCAAGCGGCCCATCGTTTTGAGAATATGGTAGGCGCTTAGCCCTTGCACCGGCAAGGCCGCCGCCTGCCGGGCATCCATTCCATCCGGAAGCGGCACGACCGCCCGTTCATCGACGGCGACAAACTCAGCGTAGCCGCCGGATTCGATCAACGCGACGACGCGTTGCCCCGGGAGGACCGTTTGCACCTCCGGACCAACTTCACGGACAACGCCCGCCACTTCCGTCCCAGGTATGAACGGAAGCGGCGTCGGCACAACATAGCGGCCTTCCCGTCGGGCTGTATCCGCATAGTTGACGCCGATCGCTTCAGCTTCAATCACGACTTGCCGCCCCGTGGGTTTCGGACGTTCGCCTTCGCAAACACGCAAGACATCCGGTCCACCGTATTCAACGAATTGGACAAATTTCATGGCGATATCCCCTCTTTCGTTACTTTTGTCGACGCCATATCGCGCAGTTCCGGGCCGAACGGCCCCAGCTCAAGTTTTGGAACGGCAGAAAGCGACCCATGCCGGTTGATGTAGTCGATTTCTTTTTCCAAGCCGTACGCCATCATCCAACGGCCGACGCGCGAGGCAGACAACACTTCTTTCGCCTTTCCTTCATCCGAATATTGCCGGTAAAAGAGCCATGCGGCCGTCGCGCTGTCGGACAGCTCCGCCGCGTTGATCCCTTGCTCGATCAAGCAGTGCACAAAGTAGCCGGCGCCATAAAAGTCTTCTAGGCAAAAACGGCCCGACGAGCCGGAACAAATCACAATGATCGTCTCTTCCTGATGTAAACGGCAAATATGCTCGCCGACCGCCGGGCTGTTCAGTAAGCTCGCCGCGTACACCGCACGGGCTGGCTGAGCTCTGCGAATCGCCACCGTGCCATTGGTCGTCGATAGCACGACTGTTTTCCCTGGACAAACCGTTTGCAAAAATAGCGGCGCCGGCGGATGAAAACCGGCGATCGTCCGCCCTTCGTATTCGCCGACGAGCTCATAGCTGCCCTCTGGCAAGCGAAGCGCGATCTCCTTGGCCTCCTCGGCATCGCGCACCGGGATCACCGAACGAGCGCCGGCAGCGAGAACTGCTGTAATCGACGAGGTGGCAAGCAAAACATCGAACACGACAGCCACCTTTCGATCAGCAAGCGCCATCTCATCAATGTCTTCTTTGCGCAGCACGACATGCACTTTTGTCATCACGCCGCCTCACCGTCCTGTCGCCAGCTGCCATGCATGCTCAATGAGCGCTTCGACAAACTGGCCAAAATGGCGAAACCGCTCATCGTTCGTCTGTCCGCGGCGGTAGCGGTAATAAATTTGCTGGCAAATGACCGCTAATTTAAAGTAGGCAAACGTTAAATAAACGTGTATATCGGACACATCACGGCCGCTTTTTTTGGCATATGCCTCAATAAACTGTTCGCGCGTATAAAAACCGGGACGGACGGTGACCGGCGCGCGGCCAAACCCACTTTTAATGAGTGGAGGATCGTCTTCCTCAATCCAATAACTCATGGCCACCGCCAAATCGGCAAGCGGATCCCCGACCGTCGACATCTCCCAATCAAACAGCCCAACCATTTTGGTGATGTCGTCTTTGGCAAACAAAGCGTTATTCAGCTTAAAATCGTAATGGATTACGGTTGCTTCGCGCTGCGGTGGGATGTGGGAAGCGAGCCACTTCATCAGCGCCTCGGCTTCCGGAATATCATCCGTCTTGGCCCGCTCATAGCGCTGGATCCATCCGTGCACTTGCCGTTCCATAAACCCATCCGGCTTTACCATCTGAACGAGGCGTGTGTTCGTATAATCAATTTGATGGATACGGACAAGCGTCTCGACCATCGTCTCAGAGATGCCACGGCAAACGTCTTCTGTCGGGATGACGCCATCGGGAAAATCACTGTCAATCACGACGCCATGCCGCCGCTCCATGACGAAAAACGGACTGCCGATCACCGATTCGTCTTCACAAAAATAGAATGGTTTCGGCGCCAACGGGAACAGCGGATGGATTTCAGAAAGCCACGTGCTCTCCCGCTTCATATCGTGCGCTTTCGGCGGCACCGGGCCAAACGGCGGCCGGCGCAGCACCGCCTCCCACTCCCCACAGCGGAGCAAATACGTCAAATTCGACCGGCCGGCGGAAAATTGCTGGATCTCGAGCTCCCCATCCGGCATGTCCGGCAGCACCGTTCGCAAAAACTTGGCCAGCTTCCCTGCCGGCAGTTCTTCCCCCTTGCGCACTGGAATAATCGCTGTCATCTCCCTCTCCCCCTTGGTCAACAATTCAAGCGAGCCATTGCCGCCGCACGAACAGCATCCATCGACACACCTCGGATCAAACTTGTTTGTCTCTCTTTTCACTCGGCTTTCGAGACAGACGGCGCGCTCATGCCATCAAGCAGGATCTCCACCATCTGCTTCGCCACCTCGGCATCGGTCAGCTCGCCGTCCGGACGAAACCATTGGTAGCTCCAATTGGCCGCCCCAAGAACGGTAAGCGTGGCGATCGATGGTGACAAATCGCAGCGCAGTTCACCGCTTTTCATTCCTTCCTCAATCAACGACTGCAGCCGATAGCGGAACAAATCGCGCTTTTCTTTTACTTTCTGTAAATGCTCTTCATTCAAATGCTTCATTTCACGAAAAAAAATACGCGCTTCCCGTCCCTGCCGTTCGACATTATGGATGAGCATGAAGACGATGTCATACAGTCGTTCCCGCACCGAGCGCTGTGTATCGCTTATAATCCGCTCCTCTTCGTCCAGCAGCCATTCAATGTAGCGAAGGTGAATATCCATCAACAGTTCTTCTTTGCTTGTAAAATAGTAATAAAACGTCCCTTTTGTCACCCCGAGGGCGTCAACGATGTCTTGGATCGATGTTTCGCTGAAGCCGTTTTGTTCAAACAGCTCAATGCTGGCAGCCATAATTTTCTCCTTCACGTTTTTACACCTCTTGCCTAAAATGTAGTCGCTGCCAGCTATTGTACCATAAAACAGCCAAGCCTGCTTCGGACTTGGCCGAAAGCCGCGCCGTTATTGCGAGCGGGATGCTTCTTCACGCAAGGCGCGGCGCAAAATTTTCCCGACGTTCGTCTTCGGCAGTTCGGCACGGAACTCGACAATGCGCGGCACTTTGTACGCCGCTAAGTTTTTTCGGCAATGGGCAAGAATGTCTTCTTCGCTTGCCTGTTGTCCGTCTTTTAACACAATGATCGCCTTCACCGTTTCACCGCGATACGGATCAGGCACGCCAACCGCCGCCGCCTCTTTCACCGCTGGATGTTCGTACAGCACTTCTTCGATTTCACGCGGATAAATGTTATAGCCGCCGGCGATGATCAGATCTTTTTTCCGGTCGACAATCGTCACATACCCTTCCTCGTCAATCGAAGCCAAATCGCCAGTGTACAGCCATCCGTCACGCAGCGCCACGGCCGTTTCTTCCGGCATGTTCCAATAGCCTTTCATCACTTGCGGTCCACGGATAATCAGCTCGCCGACTTCTCCTGGCGGCAACTCTTGCGTGCCAGTCGCCACATCGACGACTTTGTACTCAGTCAGCGGCATGCCGATGCCGACCGTGCCCGGCTTGCGAGCCGCAAACGGCGGATTGCAATGCGTCACCGGCGAGGCTTCAGACAAGCCGTATCCTTCAAGGACAACCGCTCCCGTTTTCGCCTCGAAGTCGCGCATCAATTCAAGCGGCATCGGTGCGCTGCCGCTGTTGCACGTTTTGATGCTGCTGATGCCGTACTGCTCGACACCCGGCGTATTGGTAATCGCGACATACATCGTCGGCACGCCTGGAAACACGGTTGGTTGCTTGTCGCGAATTGTCTCCAACACTTCTTTCAGCTCAAAGCGCGGCAGCAAAATGTTTTCCGCTCCTTGGTAAATGGCCAAGTTCATTCCCGACGTCATCGCGAACACGTGGAACAACGGGATGACGGTTAAATATCGCTCTTTCCCGAACTCAAATGTCCCTTTGAAAAATTCGGCGCATTGCAAGACGTTGGCGAAAATGTTGCGGTGGGTGAGCATCGCTCCTTTGGAGCGCCCCGTCGTCCCTCCCGTATATTGCAATACAGCAAC
Source organism: Geobacillus zalihae (assembly GCF_030414215.1). Classification (NCBI taxonomy): domain Bacteria; kingdom Bacillati; phylum Bacillota; class Bacilli; order Caryophanales; family Anoxybacillaceae; genus Geobacillus; species Geobacillus zalihae. The sequence goes on along the minus strand of NZ_CP129217.1, from coordinate 934,679 downwards.
GTCGTGCATCGGCTCGATCGGCACCGGGCGCACCACTCCGCTTCCTGCGGCAAGAAATTCGTCAAACGTGACATCTCCTTCAGCCAGCGCAACGGACGACGGCGCCCCAAGGCTGACGGTGACCGCCTGCTTGACGGCTGTCTCCCCTCTGACGGCGGCAAGGCGCGGATAAAGCGGTTCATAAATGACGATCGTCTCGGCGCCGGAGTCTTTGAGCAAATAGGCAAGTTCGCGCTCAACAAGCATCGGGTTCACTTGTGTGACGATCGCGCCCGCCTGCAAAATGCCATAGTAAGCGATGACATATTGCGGGCAGTTCGGCAGCATGATTGCGACGCGGTCGCCTTTTTGCACGCCGCGCGCCTGCAGGCTTGAGGTGAAACGGTTGACCGCCGCCTCAAGCTCGGCATAGGTGATCGTCTTGTCGTAAAATGTCAGCGCCGGCTGGGAGCCGAATTCCGCCGCTCGTTCATGCAGTACATCGCATACCGTTTTGTCGGGAATATCCATATAGAACGAAATGTGTTCCGGATAAAGAGACAACGCCCGTTTTTCGCCCATTTGCGTTTCCCCCTTTTTTAATTAAATGCCGGTCGCATGGCTGCCTCCGTCAACGACTAACAGCGCACCGGTGACAAACGCAGACGCCGGCGAGGCGAGAAACAGAACGGCGCCTTTTAAGTCATCCTCGCCGCCAAAGCGGCCGAGCGGCGTATGCTCGAGCACTTTTTTCCCAACGCGTTCAAGAACGACTTTTGACATTTTCGTCGGGAAAAAGCCCGGAGCCACCGCGTTGACGCGAATGCCGTGCTTCCCCCATTTGGCTGCTAGGTCCCTCGTAAACGTAATGACCGCCCCTTTGCTCGTGTTGTAGCCGATCGTATTTAAAATGTCCGGGTGCGTGCCGCCAAGGCCGGCGACGGAAGCGATGTTGATGATGGCGCCGCCCGTTTGCTTCTCAATCATCACCTTGCCGGCCGCCTGGCTCATGAGAAACGTGCCGGTTACATTGACGTTCATCACCTTTTGCCATGCTTCAAGCGGCATCTCTTCGACCGGCGCTCCCCACGTCGCTCCGCTGTTGTTCACCAAAATATCGATGCCGCCAAACTCCTTCACCGTCGTTTCGACGACATGTTGGACATCATCCGGGTTCGTCACATCACACTTTAGCGCCAATGAACGGACGCCCAGCTGTTCCAACTTTTCTTTCACTTGCTCGCACGCCTCCACTTTGCGCGAGCAGACGACAACGTTCGCCCCCGCTTCGGCGAGGCCGACGGCGATTTGCTCGCCGAGCCCGCGCCCGCCGCCGGTGACGATGGCGGTTTTTCCTTCGATTTTAAACAAGTCCAACACATGCATAAACGCCACTTCCTCTCCCTTTATTGTTCATATGGACGCAACTCAAGCTTGGCTACTTGCTCTTTATGCACCTCATCCGGCCCGTCGGCCAACCGAAGCGTGCGCGAGTTCGCCCACATGGCAGCAAGCGGAAAATCGTTGCTCACCCCGGCGGCGCCGAACGCCTGAATGGCGCGGTCGATCACTTTTAAGGCGACATTCGGAGCGACAACTTTAATCATGGCAATTTCTTTGCGCGCCGCTTTGTTGCCGACCGTATCCATCATGTACGCTGCCTTCATTGTCAACAGGCGCGCCTGCTCGATCTCAATGCGCGACTGAGCGATCCAATCGCGAATGACGCCATGGTCCGCAAGCCGCTTGCCGAACGCGACCCGCGACTGCACGCGCCGGCACATAAGCTCAAGCGCCCGCTCCGCCGCTCCAATCAAGCGCATGCAATGATGGATTCGCCCCGGTCCAAGCCGCCCTTGGGCGATGGCAAATCCTTTCCCTTCTCCCCAAATGATGTTCTCTTTCGGCACTCGCACGTTGTCATACGTAATCTCCGCATGCCCGTGCGGCGCATGGTCAAAACCGAACACCGGCAGCATCCGTTCGATTTTCACCCCCGGCGTATCAAGCGGAACGATGATCATCGACTGCTGCTCATGCTTCGGGGCATCCGGATTCGTTTTCCCCATCACAATGGCGACTTTGCAGCGCGGGTCGCCGGCGCCGGACGACCACCATTTCCGCCCGTTGATGACGTATTCGTCCCCGTCGCGGACGATGGAAGCGCGAATGTTCGTCGCATCGCTTGACGCGACGTCCGGTTCGGTCATCGAAAAGCAGGAGCGGATTTCTCCGTTCAAGAGCGGGATGAGCCATTTCCGCTTTTGTTCTTCTGTTCCATAGCGGACGAGCACTTCCATATTGCCGGTATCCGGCGCATTGCAGTTGAACACTTCCGGAGCGATGAGCGAACGGCCCATAATTTCGCAAAGCGGCGCGTATTCGACGTTCGTTAAGCCGGCTCCGTATTCGCTGTCCGGCAAAAACAAGTTCCAGAGCCCTTCTTTTTTCGCTTTTTCCTTCAGCTCTTCGATGATGGGCGGCACCCCTGACCATCTTGACTCTTGGGCGTTCAGCTGCTCCTCATACACCCTTTCGTTCGGATAAATGTACTCTTCCATGAAAGCGCTTAATTTTTTGATCAACTCTTGGACTTTCGGCGAATAGGAAAAGTCCATGTCATCCCCTCCCTGTATACTAACCGGTTAGTATGTGCCCTTTATTTCTACTATACCTCGACCAAAAGAAATATTCAATATTTTTTGATAAATATATCTCACATTCAAAAAAAGAGAGGACGAATCCGCCCCCCATGTCACTGTCTGATATAGCGTTTGTACAATGCTTGCGTGCCGCTGTTTTCCTCACCGGCTTGCGCCAGCTCCTCATACATTTGTTTGGCGAGCGCCAGCCCTGGCAGCGGCAAGTTCATCCGCTCGGCTTCCTCAAGCGCAATTTTCATATCTTTAATGAAATGCTTGATGTAAAACCCCGGAGCAAAATCGCCTGACAACATGCGCGGCGCCAAGTTGCTCAGCGACCAGCTGCCCGCCGCCCCTTTGGCGATGCTTTCCAACACTTTGAATGGATCAAGACCAGCCCGCTTCGCATACGCCATGGCCTCGCAAACGCCGATCATATTGGTGGCGATGGCAATTTGGTTGCACATTTTCGTATGCTGGCCGGCTCCAGCTCCTCCTTGCCGCACGATGTTCGTGCCAAGCCGCTCGAGAATCGGCTTGCACGCCAAAAAGACGTCTTCATCACCGCCGACCATAATCGTCAACGTTCCTTCGCGCGCACCGATGTCACCGCCGGACACCGGGGCGTCCAACGCGTGAATCCCTTTTTGCTTGGCTGCTTCATAAATGGACTTTGCAAGCGTCGGCGTTGACGTCGTCATATCGATGACATACGTTCCCGGCCGCGCATTCTCCAAAATGCCGCCTTCGCCGAAATACACTTGCTCGACATCGTGAGGATAGCCGACCATCGTGATGACGACATCCGCCTCCCGCGCCAAATCAGCGACCGTTTCCTTCCAAACCGCCCCTTCCTGAAGCAAGTCTTCCGCCTTTTCTTTTGTGCGTGTATAGACGAGAAGCGGATAGCCCGCCTTCAGCAAATGGCGCGCCATGCTTTTTCCCATGACGCCAAGGCCGATAAACCCGATCGTTTTCAACGCTGTCCTCTCCCTTCTTGTCCGTTTGGCCGCAAGCGCCCAGCGATCTGCCCACCACCTGCGCTTCGCTTAGCAGCGGAGGCTTCTTTCGAAAATCGTTAAATCGCTTTGACCATGCCGCCGTCGACGATCAACGCTTGTCCGGTGACGTACGAGTTCGCTTCGGACAATAGAAAGACGACGACGTTCGCAAATTCTTCCGGCGTCCCGTAGCGGCCGAGCGGAATGGCGCTTTTCATGCGCGCTTCCATTTCCTCTTTTGTAATGCCAAGCTTTTCGGCGTTCACCTTATCTAAAAAGGCGACGCGTTCTGTCGCAATCCGCCCGGGAGCGACGGTGTTGATCAAAATGTTGTCCCGCGCGAATTCCGTCGCCAACGTTTTCGTCAGCCCGACAATCCCGGTGCGAAACGTGTTCGACAAAATCAAGCCCGGAATCGGTTCTTTGATCGATGACGAAGCGATGTTGACAATTTTGCCGCCGTTTTTCTTTAAATATGGCAGCGCTTCACGAATCAGCCGAATGTAGCTCAATAAATTGAGCTCAAACGCATATTGCCAGTCTTCGTCGCTCACCGTTTCAAACGTTCCCGCCGGAGGGCCGCCGGCGTTGTTGACGAGCAAATCGATCGTCCCAAACGTCTCGACCGTTTTGGCGACAAGCTGGCGAATGTCGTCGGCGTTGGTGACATCTGTGCGCGTATAAGCGACGCGTCCCTTATGTAAACTGTTCAATTCTTCCGCCACTTCGTGCAACTTTTCTTCGTTTCGGCTCGTGATCATCACGTTTGCTCCTTCAAGCACAAGCGCCCGGGCGATCGCCTTGCCAAGCCCTTGGCTCGAGGCAGCGACAAGCGCCGTTTTTCCCGCCAATCCAAGTTCCATCGTCATCCCTCCAACAAAAGAATGGTGTTACGTAACCATATTCGCGCTCATTCGTCATTTTCCTTCTTTCGATCAGCGAAAAAAGTGATCCGCTGGGCGGATCACCTCTCTTCGAAAAGCGACTGAAACCGTTTCATCCCTTCCTCGACGTCAAGGCGATCAACGTGAAACGAATTCGGATTGGCAGCCTTCATCGGATCAGCATCAGTCCGCACCCCAATCGCCTCGGCGCCGTCGGCGGTCGGATCGTTAATGACGCTTTCGCGGGCGCCGTCGCGGTAAAACATGTGCGGGTGATCGTTTCGTCCACGCTCTGGCATCAAATTCCCCCCTTTTTTCCGGTAGTGTTCCGTAAGACATGGAAAATCATTCACCGATCAAGGAAAGGCGGGGAAAAAGAAAGAGCCCGCGCATCGCAGGCTCCCCTTTTCCTTTTCAGCTTTCAAGCAGCAAATCTTCCGGATTTTCGATCAAGTCTTTCACCGTTTTCAAGAACCCGACGGCCTCTTTGCCATCGATAATGCGATGGTCGTACGACAAAGCAACGTACATCATCGGCCGGTTTTCGATCCGCTCTTCGTCGATGGCGACCGGGCGCAGTTTGATCGAATGCATCCCTAAAATGCCGACTTGCGGGCCGTTGAGAAGCGGAGTCGACAGAAGCGAGCCGAAGACGCCGCCGTTTGTGATCGTAAACGTGCCGCCTTGCAAATCGGCAAGCGACAACTTATTGCTGCGTGCTTTCGCCGCCAATTCGGCAATGTCGCGCTCAATTTCGGCGAAGTTTTTCCGGTCGCAGTCGCGCACAACCGGAACGACAAGCCCTTCATCCGTCGATACGGCAACGCCGATATCGTAATATTTTTTCAGCAAAATCTCATCGCCTTGGATCTCCGCGTTGACGTACGGATATTTTTTCAGCGCCGCGACAGCCGCTTTGACGAAAAACGACATAAAGCCAAGGCGGACGTCATGCTCTTCGAAAAATTTATCTTTTTTCCGCTTGCGCAAATCGATGACCGCCGACATGTCAATTTCGTTAAATGTCGTCAACATCGCGGTCGTTTGCGTCACTTCCAACAGCCGTTTGGCGATCGTTTGCCGACGGCGCGACATTTTTTCGCGGATGACCGGCTTGCCGGCCTCAGCGGTTGGAACGGCGGCCGGCGTCGACGTCGGCGCGGCTTGCGGCGCCGGCTGCGGAGCGGCGGCCGGCTGGGCGGCAAACGAGGCGACGTCTTGTTTGCGCACGCGTCCAAGCGGATCAACGGTCGGCACTTGCGTCAAGTCGATCCCTTTTTCACGCGCCATTTTCCGAGCAGCCGGCGAAGCAATCGGTCGTTGGCCTGGCGCTTGGGCAACCGCAACCGGCTGCGGCGCTGGCTGCTCAGCACGGTCGACCGGCACAGCCGGTTTTGGTTCCTCGGCCAGCTGCGGCGCCTTCTCTGGTGCAGGCGGTGCCGACGCCGCTCCTTCTCCGATAATGGCGATCGCTTGACCGACCGCAACCGTATCGCCTTCATTGGCAAGCAGCTGTTGCAAAACGCCCGACTCTTCCGCCATAATTTCCACGTTCACTTTATCCGTTTCCAGCTCGCAAATCGATTCTCCTTTTTCCACGTAGTCGCCCGGTTTTTTCAGCCATTGGGCGATCGTTCCCTCCGTGATGGATTCTGCTAACTCTGGGACTTTGATCTCAGCCACGTTGATGCCCTCCTCAAATGTTCCGTAGTCATCATTCATGCTTCGTCAATGCACAGCGGATGATGCGCTCCTGCTCTTTTCGGTGGACGACCGGATCGCCTTCCGCCGGGCTCGCCCGCCGGCGCCGCCCGATATAGCTGACATCGACACCTTCTGGGGCAACGGCACGCAGGTGCGGCTCCATATACGTCCACGCGCCCATGTTTTTCGGTTCTTCCTGCACCCAGACGAGCTCTTTGACGTTCGGATAGCGGGCGATGATGTCTCTCACTGCTTCTTCCGGGAATGGGTACAGCTCTTCAATGCGCACGACGTGTAGCCAATCGAGCCCTTCGGTTTTGCCGATCTGTTCGGCTAAATCGATCATCAATTTGCCGGTGCCAAACACGATGCGTTCCACTTTGCCAGCGTCAGCGCCCAATCCCGGCTGTTCCAGCACCGGCGAGAACGCACCGTCAACGAACGCTTCCGCATCCGATTCCGCCAGCGGATGGCGGAGCAAACTTTTCGGCGTCATAATGATGAGCGGGCGAACTTCTTCCCTTGTCAACAGCGCCGCCTGCCGCCGCAAAATATGGAAATATTGCGCGGCCGTCGATAAGTTGGCGACCGTCCAGTTGTTTTCCGCCGCCAGCTGCAAAAAGCGCTCGACGCGGCCGCTTGAATGTTCCGGGCCCTGCCCTTCGTAGCCGTGCGGCAAGAGCATGACAAGCCCAGATTTTTGCCCCCATTTCGCCCGGCCGGATGAAATGAATTGATCAAACATCACTTGCGCCATGTTGGCGAAGTCGCCAAATTGCGCTTCCCAAAGCACGAGCGTCTCCGGCGCGTAAACGTTGTAGCCGTATTCATAGCCGAGCACAGCAGCTTCCGTCAGCGGGCTGTTGTACACGACAAACGACGCTTTGGCGCCGCTGATGTGGTGAAGCGGCACATACTCTTTGCCGGTTTTCACGTCATGCAGCACTAAATGGCGCTGTGCGAACGTGCCGCGCTGCGAATCTTGACCAGTCAGACGGATCGGCACCCCGTCTTGCAAAATCGTGGCGAACGCCAAAATTTCCGCGTGCGCCCAATCGACTTTGCCGTTTTGCGCAAACACGCCGCTTCGCCGTTTTAAAATGCGCTCAAGCTTGTTAAAGACGTTGAATCCGTCCGGAAACTGCAACAATTCTTCGTTCACACGATGGAGCACGTCTTTCGCCACGCTTGTTTTCACTTCCGGTAGCCGATCGACGACCGGTTTGGGCGGATCCATGATGAAATCAAGCTCGTCTTCGTTTTTCGGCACCCGCTCGTAGGCGATTTTCAGCCGTTCCGCCACCTCTTGCTCCATTTCGTCGACTTCCCGCTCGGTGATGATCCCTTTTTCCATCAATTTTTGCGCATACAGCTTGCGCACAGTCGGATGTTGGTTGATGATCGCGTACATCGTCGGGTTCGTCGCCATCGGCTCATCCATTTCATTATGACCGAAGCGGCGGTAACCGATTAGGTCAATGACAAAGTCTTTTTTAAACCGCTGGCGGTAGGCAAACGCCAAGCATGCGGCCGCCAAACAAGCCTCCGGGTCGTCGGCATTGACGTGCACAATCGGCACCTCAAACCCTTTCGCCATATCGGAAGCATACGTCGTCGAGCGTGAATCGTAACTCTCCGTCGTAAAGCCGATCATGTTATTGGCGATGATATGGATCGTCCCGCCGGTCGTATAGCCGCGCAGCTGGCTTAAGTTGAGCGTTTCCGCGACGATCCCTTGTCCCGGGAACGCGGCATCGCCGTGAATCAAGATGGCAAACGACGCATCCATATTTTGCACCGGCACTCCTGGTTTTGTCCGATCTTCTTGCGCGGCGCGCGTGTAGCCAAGCACAACCGGATTGACCACTTCGAGATGGCTTGGGTTGTTAGCGAGCGTAATCCGCATCGTATGCGCGCTTTTATTGCGAAGGCGGCGCGCCGCTCCTAAGTGGTATTTGACATCGCCCGTCCACCCGTACGTGATCGCCACTGACCCTTCAGACGGAATGAAATTTTTGCTTTCCGCATGCTGAAACTCGGCGAAAATCATTTCGTACGGCTTGCCGAGCACGTGAGCCAGCACGTTCAACCGGCCGCGGTGCGCCATGCCGATGTTGACGGCGTCGATTTCATGTTCGATCGCCTGCCTGACAAGCTCATCCAAAAGCGGCACCATGGCGTCAAGCCCCTCAATCGAAAACCGCTTTTGCCCGACGTACGTCCGATGGATGAATTTTTCAAACCCTTCGACTTCCGTCAAGCGGCGCAACAAGGCGACCCGCTCTTTGTTCGCCAGGCTCGGATAGTACGCTCCGGACTCAATTTGCTGGATGAGCCAGTTCCTTTCTTCTAGATTATGTACTTGCGAGAATTCAAACGCGATTTTATCGGTATAAACTTTGCGCAAGTGCAAGATGGCATCCCAGCCGTTTTGAACATGGGCCGGAGCATGCGGGCAAAGGAACGCAACTGGAATGCGCTTTAAGTCCTCTTCCGTCAAATCGTACTCGTCAAGCTCGAGACGGCGCAGCTTTTTCTCTTCTTTGACGAGCGGATTCGTGTCGGCAGCCAGATGGCCATAATGGCGAATGCTGTCCGCCAGCTTGACAGCGGCGACAAGCTTGCTGAAGGCGTTCGGCGTTTCCGGCAGCCGGAACGTTTGATGCGTTTTGGCTGTTTCGTCATCCGCAGGAGAAACCGGTTCTTCCAAGACCGGCGCCCCCCACTGTTCGAATAATCGTTTCAGTTCCGGGTCGACACTGTCCGGGTCATCGAGATACTGTTCATACATGTCGATGACATAGCCGAGGTTCGGCCCGTAAAACTGGCTCCACGGTTGAGCGTAGTTCGTCTGTTTTGCCATCGTGAAAAAACCTCCACCTTGTTTTCGCATCGTTTGGGCTGGCAACAGCTATGCATAAAAGTCCTCATTGCGCTGCCAGCATCCCCAAACGTACAGCAAAATAACGGTATAAACGTTTTCACTATTTATTTTAGCACTATCGCTCACTAAAATCGACGAAGAAGCTGAAAAAATTTCACTTATTATCATTGTATGAATAGAAAAAAGATCGTGACTGCACGGCGGCGGGACATTCATGATTTTAAGCAAACGCCGACCGACATTCATCTCCCGCTTATTTTTGGACTGCACCCTGTACAAAGCGAAAGTGAAAGTCTCCTATTCGAAAATGATTGAACGCTCTCTTGCCTGCGCAAACGTTTAGCGGTGGGAGATTCTTTGGAACAACCGCTCCACGACAGGCTTGCCAGCCAAGCCATCCTCGTGTGTCCCACGGTTCCGTTGTCTTACGAAGACAGCAAGCGAAATCCTTCTTTATTTTGGGCGGCGTTAGGGAACATCCTTGATGCTTCATCCCCCACTTACGCACGCGGAAATGGGAGCCTTCTCGGCTGGAGATGATAAAAAAGGCGCCCCGTTGCCGCTAGGACGCCTTCCATTTTTTATGAAATCTTAAACTTCTCAACCAGTTGTTTCAACTGCCGGCTCATTTCGCTTAACGCCTCCGCCGATTCGGTCACCGTCGAAAGCGCCTGCAACTGATCATCAGCCGAAGCAGCCACTTCTTCCGCCGCTGCCGCTGCTTGTTGGGCGATGGCGGCGATGTTTTGCATCGCCCCGACGACATCGTCTTTGCTCGCGTTCATCCGCTTTGCTTCCTCCATAATCCCAGCGAGCGCTGTTGCCACTTGCTCCATCATGCCAGTGATTTTGACAAATGAATCGCCGGTCGTGTGCACCGCTTCCCGCTGTTCGTCGTACGCCTGCTTGGAGCGGCGGACCGCCTCCATCACCAGCCCGGCTTGCTGCTGGATGGCGGCGATCGTCGCGCGGATCATCTCCGTCGCTTTCGCCGATTGTTCCGCCAGCTTCCGCACTTCGTCCGCGACAACGGCGAACCCTTTGCCGTGCTCGCCGGCGCGCGCCGCCTCAATGCTGGCGTTTAACGCGAGCAAGTTCGTCTGCCCGGAAATGGCGGTAATCGTTTGAATGACATCGTCAATTTCTTTCATTTTTTTCACAAGGTCGTTAATGACGTTTTCTACTGACTCCAGCTCATGTTTCGCTTCCTCCGATTTTTTCTGCAAAATGTTTAAATGCTCCAAGCCGTCGTAGCTCGCGGTTTTCGTTTCATCGGACAGCGACTCCATGCCAGCCGTCGCATTCGTGACCGCTTCGATTTGCTGCGACAGCGCCGTCGTCCGCTCATTGATCGTATCAAGGCTTCCTGCTTGATCGGTCGTTCCTTTGGCGATTTCGCCGATCGCTTTCGCCACTTGTTCGCTTGTGGCCATCGTTTCTTCGGAGACAGCGCTCAAATGGTCGGCCGAAACGGCCAATTCATTGACCGAGCGGTTCACCTCGCTAATCAGCATCCGCATATGGTCGATCATGTCATTGAAGTGGCGGGCGAGGCGGCCAATCTCATCTTTGGCAGTGATGCGCGCGTGCACCGTCAAGTCGCCGCCCGCCGCCTTTTCGACTTGCTCTTGCAGCGCCACAATCGGCCTTGTGATCGAGCGCGCCAAGAAATAAACGACGACCAAAGCGATGATGAACGCAATCACCGTAATGACAAGCATCGTCATCCCAAGTGAGCGGCTCATCGCGGATAAATCGCTTTCTCTATAGACAGCGCCGACTTTCCAGCCGAGCTCTGGAATCGTAGTGAAGTAAATCACCTGCCGTTCGCCGTCTTGCTCGTATTCGTGCATTCCTTTTTCATGCTCGAGCATATAGCGGACCGTCGCGTTTTTCGCCATGTTTTTCCCCTTATATTGAGGGTGGACGACCGCCGTCCCTTTCGCGTCAAACAGCACCGGATAGCCGTGATAGCCGACGTCGCTCGCATTGACGATTCTTGTCACCGCATCGAGCGTCATATCGATGCCGATGACCGCAGCAATGCGGCCGTTTTCGCTCACCGCTTTGGCCAACGTCACAACGTGCTTGCCGGTAATCGCATCGACGTACGGTTCGGTCCACACCACTTCATCCGGCCGCTTCATCGCCGCTTTATACCACGGGCGGCTCGTCGGATCATATCCGTCCGGGAGCTCTGTCATCGGCGATATATACATTTTCTTCTGCTCCGTGCCAATATAGATGAATTGCACATTCTCATGCAGGCGCAAAAACGTGCGGAACTGTTTCTCAAGCTGCAGCCACATTTTTTCATCTTGAACCATTTGCAAAGCCAACGGCGATTCACTGAATTGCACTAAGCTATTCTCCTCACTTTGAAAACTGTCGCGAATATCGCCGAGCAGTCCGTCAAGCGCCGTCTGCGCCCGCTGTTTCACGTCAGCATCCACCATCTTCCGCATTTGCACAACCCCAACGAGTTGTGTTGCTGCCAATGAAATCACTAACAATAAAGCCATCAAGACGATCAATTTGCTGCGCAATGTCCGGAACACTCTCTATTTCTCCCCTCTGTTTCCTCTTTTTGTCGAACCACGTCCATTATAAAAGGACAATCGTCCTGCGTCTATAGGATGAGCTTCTTATTCATACATAGAGAGCCGCGCCTGTGGGACATTAAACGTAGGCAGGTGAACCACAATGGGCGCGATTGAACATGAGGGCTATATATTTGAGATCGAATACAGCGTCTTGCTGCAAAAAGGGGCGCTGCACGTTTATCGCGACGGTGAATTGATTGAGGAAATTGAGTTTGCATTTTGCGGCGAAAAGCCCGATGAACAGCAAATCGAAGCGCTTGTGAGCGAGTATGTCGAGCAAAAAACCTCCGGCCGCTGTTAGTTGTCGGAGGCTTTTCTTGCCATTTTTTCGCGTTTTCTGTTATGATGAAGGTAAAAAAGCAAGGGGGATCGGCATGTACGATAAACGTTTATACGTCTTTGACGGCAACACCCCGCGCGAAGCGGTCATCCGCAACTATACGACAGACGACTTTGCTGATCTCATCCGCGTGCAGCAAGAAAGTTTTCCGCCCCCGTTTCCATCGGAGTTGTGGTGGAACGAGGAACAATTAACCAACCATGTCACCTTGTTTCCCGAAGGAGCGCTTTGCGTCGAAGTCGAAGGGCGCATCGTCGGATCGATGACCGGCTTGATCGTTGATTTTGATCCAGCCCATGCCGATCATACATGGGAAGAGATCACCGACGGCGGCTACATCCGCAACCACCGCCCGGATGGCAACACGCTGTATGTCGTCGACATTTGCGTCTCGCCGCCATACCGGAAGCTCGGCCTCGGCAAGTGGCTCATGCAGTCGATGTATGAAGTCGTCGTCCATCTCGGCCTTGACCGGCTGCTCGGCGGCGGGCGGATGCCTGGCTACCATCGACATGCGGCTGAACTATCGCCGGAAGCCTACATCGACAAAGTCGTTGCTGGCGAGCTGAACGATCCGGTCATTACATTTTTGCTCCGTTGCGGGCGAACGCCGCTTGCGATTGTCCGTAATTATTTAGAAGACGAAGAATCGCTCAACCATGCCGTGTTAATGGAATGGCGCAATCCGTTCAAGCAAAAACAAGGACACAATTGACAGAAACGAAAAAAAGGAATCACCCGCATCGGCCGCGAACTAAGAAAAGGAGAACGACCGACGGAAAGGAATCGCGGCCGATGAAATCGATTTTGTATAGTGATCCGCTTGCTCCTTTGCTTATTCGCAATGAATTGTTTTCCCTGCTGCCAGCGCACATTTCCCGTTTGACCGTCGTTTGCATCGGCAGCAACCGCATCAACGGCGACAGCTTAGGGCCGTTCGTCGGCACGCTGCTGGAAAACGCTTATCCGGATCATTTGACCGTCATCGGTACACTTAGGAAGCCTGTCGATGCAACGAACATCCATCGTGTTTCCGAGCGGCTGCAACACGAGCGCGGAGCGTATGTGGTGGCAATCGACAGCATTGTCGGGCCGCAGCCGTTTGTCCATACGATCGCCATCCGCCCTGGCGCCCTTTCCCCTGGCACGGCGCTCGGCAAATCGCTGCCACCGGTCGGAGACATCAGCGTCATGGGAGTCATGATGGAGGACACGGCCGATGTAAGCGCGCTTCCGTATACGAATTTGCACATAGTTTACCAAATGGCGAAAGTTATCGCTATCGGCCTTTCGCTTACGGTCCGGCAGCGGTATGGCTATGAATCGTCGACGCCGCTGTTGGCATAACGCAAAACGAAAAAAGCGCGGCGAACGTAAACGTCGCCGCGCTTTCATTCAGGCAAGTGAAAATGTTCGTTTGACAAACGACACGACTTCCTCAGCCGTGCCGAGCGACAACACCGTTTCTTTGATGCGAGCCGCCTCTTCTTTCGACAATTGTTTCAACTGAGCGCGCGCCGGCAAAATCGAGGTGGCGCTCATGCTGAACTCATCAAGGCCAAGGGCAAGCAAAATCGGAATCGCGATCGGGTCGCCGGCCATTTCTCCGCACATCCCGACCCATTTTCCTTCGCGATGGGCGGCATCGATCACGTGGCTGATGAGCCGCAAAATCGCCGGGTTGTACGGCTGGTACAAATACGCAACCCGCTCATTCATCCGATCGGCCGCCATCGTATATTGGATCAGGTCGTTCGTTCCAATGCTGAAGAAATCGACTTCTTTCGCAAACTGGTCCGCCATGACGGCAGCTGCCGGGATTTCCACCATCATGCCGACTTCAATTCCATCCGCAACGGCAACCCCTTGGCGGAGGAGCGCCTCTTTTTCTTCAAGCAAAATGGCTTTCGCTTGGCGGAATTCATCGAGCGTCGCAATCATCGGGAACATGATTTTCAAATTGCCGTACACACTCGCCCGCAACAAGGCGCGCAGCTGCGTCCGAAACATGTCTTGCATCTCAAGGCAAAGGCGGATCGCCCGGAACCCTAAGAACGGATTCATTTCTTTCGGCAGCTGCAAATACGGCAGCTCTTTGTCGCCGCCAATGTCAAGCGTCCGCACAACGACCGGCTTGCCATTCATTTGTTCCAGCACCGTTTTGTAAGCCACAAACTGTTCGTCTTCCGTCGGCAGTTCCGAGCGTCCCATGTATAGAAATTCTGTGCGATACAATCCGATTCCTTCCGCTCCGTTCGCCAACGCTCCTTTCACATCGTCTGGCGTGCCGATGTTGGCAGCCAGCTCGACATGAATGCCGTCAGCCGTCACGGTCGCCTCGTGAACGAGTTTCGCCCATTCTGCCTTTTGCGCCTCATAGCGGGCCCGTTTTTGTTCATATTGGGCGAGCAACTCCGGCGATGGATTGATGATTACTTGGCCGTCGAGCCCATCGACAATGACGATGTCGCCGTTTTTTACTTCCGCCGTCACCGTCTTCGTGCCGACGACGGCAGGGATTTCGAGCGAACGGGCCATAATTGCTGAATGCGACGTCCGCCCGCCGATGTCGGTGGCAAATCCTTTCACATATTGGCGGTTCAGCTGCGCCGTATCGGATGGCGTCAAGTCTTCCGCGATGATCACGACTTCCTCAGAAATGAGGCTCGGGTTCGAGATTGTGACGCCAAGCAGATGGGCGAGGACGCGCTTTGTCACATCGCGGATGTCAGCGGCCCGTTCTTTCATATATTCATTGTCCATCGCCTCGAACATCGAGATGAAAAACGAGGCGGTTTCATCGAGAGCGTACTCGGCATTGACGCGCTCCGTTTGGATTTTTTCTTTAATCGGGTTCAACAATTCTGGGTCGTCAAGCACAAGCAAGTGGGCGGCAAAAATGGCCGCTTTATCTTCGCCAAGCTTTTCCAAGGCATGCTGCTTGATGGCTTCCAGCTCTTCTTTCGCTTTCGCCACCGCCGCCTCAAGCCGCGCTACTTCCGCTTCAACATCGGCAACAGCCCGTTTTTCGGCTGCCAAATCAGGGGTTTCTAAGCGGTATGCCTTCGCGATGGCAATACCGCTCGATGCAGCAATCCCATGGATCGTTTTTTCACGGATTGCGTTTCCCATTATTCTGCAAGACCTTCTTTCGCCAACGTATCCGTTAACGCCGCCATTGCTTCCGCCGCATCGGCCCCTTCTGCCGTGATTTTGATCGTTGCCCCTTTCGGAATGCCTAACGACATGACGCCCATGATCGATTTCAAGTTCACCGTTTTGCCGTTGTACTCAAGCTGGATTTCGCTGTTGAATTTGCTCGCCGTTTGCACCAAAATCGTCGCCGGACGAGCGTGGATGCCGGAATCAGAAACGACTTTAAACGTTTTTTCTGCCATGTTCATCATTCCCCTTTTCTTCAATTTTTTCTTTGCCATCATATCAAATGCAGGGGCGGGAAGGCAACGGAAAATGCTTGTCCCCGCCCCGCGGCGAATAAGCAGCTTAGCGGATCGTCACAACAGCGTCTTCTCCTCGAGCAACTGAGCCTTGCTTGTTGACGTGAACCGTTTCGCCGGCTTGGAGATTCGTGAAAATCACCGGTGTGACGATCGATGGGGCGTTCTGTTTGACATAATCAAGGTCGACGCGCAAAATCGGCTGTCCTTTTTTCACTTCGTCGCCTTCCTTCACAAGCGCTTCAAACCCTTGGCCGTTCAGCTTCACCGTATCGATGCCGACGTGGATCAAAATTTCATGCCCGCCGGCCGACTGAATGCCAATGGCGTGCTTCGTCGGAAAGACGTTGATGATCTTCCCATCAACCGGAGAGACGACCGTGCCGTCCGTCGGCATGACTGCGAACCCATCGCCCATCATTTTTTGCGAAAACACTTGGTCCGGCACTTCAGCGAGCGGAACGATTTCTCCGGACATCGGCGAAGCGATCGTTTCGGACTCCGCGGCTTCCGAAGCCGCTGTTTTCGGCTTTTCTTCTTCCGCCGCACGGGCCGGCGCTTTTCCTTGCATGATGTCTTGAATTTGCCCTTTTAACATATCCGATTTCGGACCGAAAATCGCTTGCACGTTGTTGCCGACTTCCAGCACCCCGGCAGCGCCAAGCGCCTTCAGGCGGTCTTTATCGACTTGGCCAATGTCATGGACCGACACGCGCAAACGTGTAATGCAGGCGTCCAAATGTTCGATGTTTTCCTTTCCGCCAAGAGCAGCGAGCACTTCATACGGCAGGTCGCCAGCAGCGGCCGCCTCGGCTTTCGGTGCTTCCTCGACCGTTTTTTCCCGGCCCGGCGTCGCCAAATCCCATTTGCGGATCGCAAAGCGGAACCCGAAATAATAAATCACGGCAAACACCAAGCCGACCGGAATGACGAGCCACCATGCCGTCCGGTTTGGCAGAACGCCAAACAGCAAGAAGTCAATGACCCCGCCGGAGAACGTCATCCCGATTTTGACGTTCAACAAGTGCATGATCATAAACGACAAGCCGGCAAAAACGCAGTGAATGGCAAACAGCACCGGAGCGACAAACAAGAACGAAAATTCGATCGGTTCGGTAATCCCAGTCAAAAACGATGTCAACGCAGCCGATCCCATAATGCCGGCCACAACTTTTTTGTTTTCTGGCCGCGCTTCATGGTAGATGGCAAGCGCCGCTGCCGGAAGGCCGAACATCATAAACGGAAACTTCCCGGTCATGAACGTGCCGGCCGTCAGTTCCACGCCGTCTTTCAGCTGCTCGAAAAAGATTTTTTGGTCGCCATGGACCACTTGCCCGGCTTTATTGACGTATTCGCCAAATTCAAACCAAAACGGTGCATAGAAAATATGATGCAAGCCAAACGGAATCAACGCCCGTTCGATGACGCCGAAAATAAAGGCGGCCAACGGTTTGTTCGCATCGATCATATTGTGCGAAAACGCATTGAGCCCGTGCTGAATCGGCGGCCAGATGAATGTCATGATAATGCCAAGCACGACCGCAGACGCCGCCGTCACGATCGGCACGAACCGCTTGCCGGCAAAAAAGCCGAGATATTGCGGCAGTTCAATATTGAAGTATTTGTTGTACATGTAGGCGGCCAAAATCCCGACGATAATCCCCCCAAAGACGCCGGTTTGCAGCGTCGGGATGCCGAGAATGTTGGCATACGACGGGTCAGCGCCGACCATATCGGCCGTTACACCTAAGATGACGCTCATCGTCACGTTCATAATCAAGTAGCCGATGATCGCCGCCAAGCCTGCGACTCCGTCCCCGCCGGCAAGGCCGATCGCTACGCCGACCGCAAACAAGAGCGACAAGTTGGAGAAGACGATGCCGCCCGCTTGCTCCATCACGTTGGAGACGAGCACGACCCAATCGGCTTTTAATGCGGGAATTTTATCCGTGAGCGCCGGGTTTTTCAACGCATTGCCAAACGCCAGCAAAATCCCGGCCGCCGGCAAAATCGCCACCGGCAACATGAGCGCTCTCCCGACTTTTTGCAGCGTGCCAAACGCTCGCTTCATCTTCATAACCTCCTTTAGGTTCCTTTTCTTAAGTTTTGCAGCAAACAGCCGATTCATGTATCGAAAATGGAGCGGACGCTTCCGAGGGGCATCGGCGCAATAAAAAAGGCATGACTAAAGAGAGGCAAAAAGAACGCTTACAACAGCGCGCATACATTCGCAACTGTTGCCGCCTTATTTGCCCTCTTTACTCATGCCTGATCGAGTCAGTAACACGTAAAGCGAGACAACCTATGCAGTTGTATTGTTCTTTTTCTCCGCCAGCCGTTGCAAATGCAACGTCAAATAGACCGCCTCGGCATCGTCCGCCGGCAGATGAAGCGTTTGCTGCATGACCTTAACCAACTTCCATGCTAGATTATAGCACAATGGATACGCTTCCTTCAAGATTTTCGACAAATTTTTTGGTTCTTCGACTTTTTCACCTTTTTTCATCCGCTCAATCGCATAGCGCAAATGGCGGACGAAACGCAAATAATGAACGCTCTCGCGGTCGATGTCAACGCCAAGCTGTTGCTCGACGATCTTGACAAGGTCAGCAATGAGCTGGGAATATCGATTCGCTTCTGACACGCTTTGTTTCGAAATCGCGCTATGAATATGAAGAGCAATAAAGCCTGTCTCCCCTTCAGGCAGGGAGACTCCGAGCTTTTGTTCAATCGTGCGGGCCACTTCATGGGCAATTTCATATTCCAACGGATACAAGCTTTTCGTCTCAGCCAAAAACGGGTTTTTGACGTCCAATCCTTGCTCAAGCCGCTTTAATGTAAAGGCGATATGGTCCGTCAGCGCCACATGGATGTGCTCGTCGAGCGGTGCGCCCACGCGTTGCTGAATATGTTGAACCACCTCGCTCATGAGGGCGATGAATTCTTCGCTCAATTCCGGAAGCAGCTTTTTGTATTGCTCTTGTTCGCGTTCGTTTTTCAGAACGAAACATTTTTCCACAGCGCTCTTCGCAATCTCGTCCCCCCGTTTTTTGCCGAAGCCGATTCCTTTGCCAAGCAGGACGACTTCGCCATACGCCGGATGGGAAGCGATTAACACGTTATTGTTGAGCGTTTTTTCGACGCGAAACGGCTGTTCCATCAGGCTCCCTCCTTTCCGCACCCATCGTCTGCCGCTAGTCTATGCAGACTACATTATAAACCGGACGGGCCATCGCTCTCAATGACGTTTTTTGGATGGGGAGATGCTCTTCTCGACATACTAATAAGAGGGCTGGGAGGGAGGAAAGGTTTTGCGGGCATACGGCAAGCGGAGCGAAACGAGCCGAAAGGAGGGGATCGCATGTCGAACAAAGGGAGACAAAACAAGGTGAGCCAAGAAACAGCCAACCCGACCGTCTCCAAGGCGGAGGCAGAAATGGCCAAAGACAGCGTGGATACGGCCAAACAAGCGAAAAAGAACCGCTCGTAGCGACAGCGAGGCTGCCCTTTCTTGGGGACAGCCCCGCTGTTTTGCCGCTATAGCGCCGGCCATCGGCCCGGCCGCCCACTTCGACGGCGACTAGGCCGTCCGGCGCACCGGATGAAGACGGCTGAAAATCATCTTCAATAATGGCGGCGTCACAACAGTCGTTACCAATACGACGATGATCATGACCGCAAACATGTCTCCATCAAGCAGGCCGGCTTCCAAGCCGATGCCGGCGATGATGAGCGCCACCTCACCGCGCGACACCATGCCAGCACCTACCGCCAGCGAGCTTCCCCACGAAAATCCGGCCCATTTTGCCCCCAGCGCGGCGCCGACAAGCTTTGTCAAAATCGCGAGCGCACTCCAACCGACAATCAGCGGCCAATGCTCGACGATGCCGGAAAAGTCGGCCGCAACCCCGATGGAGGTAAAAAAGACAGGGACAAACAAAGAATAGGCGATCGTTTCCACTTTCTCAAATACTTCTTCCCGATAGTCCGTAAAACTCGCGCCAAGCCCGGCCATATAGGCGCCGATGATCGCCGCCACCCCCATCGCCTCAGCAAAATAGGCAAAGGCAAAACAGATGACCAGCCCGGCTGAGACGACCGCCTCTGTCACACGCAACGGGGCAAACCACTTTAATACGAGCGGGATGGCTTTCCAAGCGAGCAAAATGGCGACGGCAAAAAAAACAGCTTTTTTCAGCACGACCGCACCAAGCTCGACGTCGCCGCCAGTTAGGCTTAATAAAAACGCCAAGGCAATGACGACCAGCACGTCGTCGATGACCGCCGCGCCGAGAATCGCGGATCCTTCCTTCGATTGCAGCTGTCCCATCTCTTTGAGCGCCTGCACGGAAATGCTGACGCTCGTTGCGGACAGCAAAAGTCCGAGGAAAAGAGCTGTGCCGGTTTCCATGCCGAACGCTGCGCTAGCCGCATACCCGGCGAGCAGCGGAACGAGAATGCCGAGCACTCCGACCGCCACAGCAGCTTTTCCAGTGCGCCGAAACTGGTCCATATCCGTCTCAAGGCCGGCGATAAACATAAGCAAAATGACGCCGATTTGGCTTAACTCCTGCAAAAGGTCGGTATCCTCGATCACACCGAGCACGCTCGGACCAAGCACAATGCCGATGAGCAGCTTGCCGAGCACGGCGGGCTGGCCAAGGCGCACGGCAAGATCGCCGGCAAGTTTGGCGGCGAACAAAATGACTGCCAGTTGGGCGATGAACACACCATCACATCCTTTTCCCATTATCCCTCCCCAAACTACGTTTATCATGTGCAATAGGTTTCATTTTTAACGGATTTCCGAAAGAAGTCTCCCACTTCAAGCAAAGCTAAGTCGGAATCGTTCCCTGCACGATCGGCAGTTTCGACCCTAAACAACTGAAAGAGAAATTTTACGAACCAAAACGCGCTGTGCACCGACAGGGCCTATGATGATCCGCAAAGCATCGGCCTCTGCCTGCCATAGAACTCGGCTGCCTATCAGCCATCGATTGAGCCGTTAGCCCAAAAAAAAACAGACATCCTCGCTCTGCGTGGACGCCTGTTGTTATGACAGCGCATTTTGCCGGCCGTTTGCGGCTTTGACGCCGCCGGACGGAAACGTCAAATGAACAGTCGTTCCCTTCCCAACCTCGCTTTCGATCCGCATCGTTCCTTTATGTTCTTGAACGATTTTCATGCTTGTCGTCAGCCCGAGCCCCATTCCTTTTTCTTTCAAAGTGAAAAACGGTTCACCGATTTTCTGCAGCCGCTCTTTCGAAATGCCGACGCCGGTGTCGGCAACATCGACATAGATCTTCCCGTCCGCTTCCGCAACGTGGACGTATAAAATTCCGCCATCAGGCATCGCTTCGATGGCATTTTTCATAACGTTCAACAACACTTGAACAATTTGGTTTTGATCGCCGTACACACAAGCTTTCGGAGCGGTGTTATGGACGGAAATGGAAACGTTGTTCAACGTCGCCTCATGGCCAATCAAGCTGATGACATACGAAATGGCCTCGTCTAGCAAAAACGGCCGATAATCGTGGCTTTGCGGCTTGGCGAGCACCAGCAGCTCGCTCACAATTTGGTTGATGCGGCCGAGTTCACTTAACATAATGCGCATATAATGATCATTCACTTCGCGCGTTTCTTGCATCATCTGAATAAATCCTTTCATGGAGGTGAGCGGATTGCGGATTTCATGGGCAATGCCGGCGGCCAGCTCGCCAAGGACGGACAGCTTTTCTTTTTTCAAGAGCAGCTCCTCGGCAAGCTTTTGCTGGGTAATGTCGCGGCCGATCGTCAGCAGCCCTTTGCGCGCTCCGTTTTCGTCAAAGAGCGGCACTTTAATGACGTCAAACGTCTTCACTTCCCCATCCGGCGTCGCAAACGACTCCTCGCGGCGGGTGACCGTTCCGCTTTTCCATGCTTCGCGGTCCGATTCGATGCACTGCTCGAAAGCGTCCTTAAAAAACGGCACCAGCTCGCCAAGTTCACGATCGGTTTTCCCGACATAGTCGATACGCTCGAGATGATAAAGCCGCTGTCCGAAATCGTTGACGCGCAGCCATCGACCCTCGCTGTCTTTAAAGCAAACGAAATCGGGCATCGAATTGATGAGCGTAAGCAGCTGTTGTTCATTTTCTTCGATCTTTTCCAGCTGCTCGCGTTTTTTTAACAGCTGGTACAAAAAAATAGCCGAGAGCAAAATAAACACGGCCCCTTTGGCGGCGCCAAGCGCCATATATACAGCGCGGCTGATCGACAGCATATTGAGCAGGGTGTCGGTGGCGGCAATCCATAAAATGCTGCCTATGATATATACTGCGATTACTTTTGTTTTGTTGACCACGTTGTCATCGAACCCCTAACATGCAAAGTCGCTGGCGGCCACGGTCGCCCTCTAGGCTACATTTCCCGCGCCCAGCCGAGCAACCGCACGGCCAAGAGGGCGGCGCGCTCATGGTCAAGCCGCTTTTTTAGCGATGCCTCAAGCCGCTCGGCCACCGCCTCCGCCTCTTCCTCATAGGCGAACGAAAATGACCACTCAAGCGCCGGAATGGCAATCACGATATATTCTTCTTTTCGATTTTCGTAAATGTAGACATTAGCCGGAGCTTGTCCGTCCATCACCGGCGTTTTGCGGATTTTCATTTTTCCGTCCCACCTTTTCCTTTCAAGCCGTCCCCATTTTGTTTATTTTAACAAACGCCCGCTCCCTACTCAATATAAATCATTTTCCTTGTCATTCCCCCGTCGATGACCAAATTGACCCCGGTGATAAAATCGTTTTCCTCATCGCATAAATACAGACAAGCGCGGGCGATATCGTCCGGTTTGCCGACGCGGCCGGCCGGGTGCTGCCGGTGGTCAATGTCTCGCAGTTGCCCATAATCGCCCGTTTCAATCCAACCGGGGCTGATGCAATTGACGCGAATGCGATCATCCGCAAACGACACCGCCAGCGCATGGGTCAAAGCGACAAGGCCGCCTTTCGATGCAGCGTACGCCTCGGAATTCGGCTCGGACATGAGCGCCCTTGTCGAGGCAATGTTGACGATGGCTCCGCCTTTTGCATTGCGGCGCATATATTTCGCTGCTTCTCGAGAAGCAAAAAAAGCGCTGCGCAAATTCGTTGACAGCACGTCATCCCACTCCTCAACCGTCAGCTCATACGGCGACTTCCAGCGTGAGACGCCAGCATTGTTGATCAAATAGTCAATGCGGCCGAAGCGGCCGGCAGCTTCTTGTACAAACCGTTCAATATCGTCCACCTTCCGCACATCCGCTGCCACAAAGATCGCCTTGAACCCGTCCGACTGCAATTGCGCGGCGAACGCTTCACCGTTTTGAATATCGCGGTCGATGATCACGACGTTCGCTCCCTGTTTTGCGAATGCTCTAGCGATCGCCTTGCCGATCCCATTCGCTCCACCGGTGACAATGGCTGTTTTCTGTTCCATGCTCATGTGCAATCTCTTCTCCCTTCCTTTGCTCCGTTTGCTTTCGGATGGGATCCAACCGAAAGAGGTAGGCCTTATGCATGGCCTTCCCTCCTACGATAAGGAACGTTTGTTCTATTCATGACCATTTTATACCTTTCGTTCTCTTGATGCAAGAGAAAGGTGGATGAGGAAAGATACCGATTCATCCCCCACTTGCGCTCACGCATGGAAGTGAGGATTTTCTCGGCCCGAGATGTAAAAAAGACCGCCATTCGGCGGTCTTTTTTGGCATCTTACCGATAGGGGCCATACGAGATTGGAAAGCCAGGTGCATACGGGGTTCCTCCGCCATAATATGGAGGCAGCGGCGCAGCGGGATAGCCATAGCCATACGGCATCACCGGGGCATACGGCTGCGGCGCCATCGGTGGATAGTACAGCGGCGCATACGGATGTGCGCCAGGAACGAAACCTGGTGTTGCACCAGCAGCCATTCCAGACAGCGTGCCAGGAACGGCCACGGGAGCCGTGCTGCCAGCCGGGGGGACGTTTTCTGCATACGGGGCCGTCATGCCATACGGAATAGCGGCGTCATCAGGCGTCATCGGCGGCGTGTTTTCTTTCCCACCCATCGGCCAAACGGAAGCATGGGCCATATTCGGCCCGGCTCCTAAACCGAGCGGCGGCGCCGGCAGCATCATATCGGAGCTGTCCGGACTGTCTGGACTGTCAAGATGGACCGGACTGACAAGCGGCGCTGGCGGCGCAACCGGTGGACACCAATAGCCATAAGGCGCTGCCGGCGGATAATACGCCATCGGCATCACTTGAGTCGGCGTCGCTTCATTTGGCGTCGTTGCCGATAGCGGAGCCATCGGCGGCACGTTATTCTCCATCCACCCGGCTTCATTGTCATGGCCGGAAGAGGTTGAAAACGGACCATTCATATACGGATCCCAATGATTCATTGTTCTCTCCCTTTCTTGCTTATATTCTCGGGGCGCGTACCCACCCATATTGTATGTCAGAACAAGCAAAGGGTGTTTGCCCGGCCAAAATATAGGTATTTAACCCAACAGGCGTCTGTGATACGATAAATAACGGTGACGATGCCGAATCAACGCTTGGGGGGACATGCGATGGATGAAGCACTGGCGGCCAAGCAAATCGATGAATTGCGCAACGGAATCATCTCCGAACTGTTGGTGAAAAAAGAGGACTTCCCTGTTTTTCGTGCCGTGCTCGTCAAACAGCCCGACTTCAAACGATTTCGCGGCATCGCCCAGCGCGGCGGCCACGTTATTTACCACTATATGGATGCTCCACGCAGCTAAAAGCTCCTGTCCCCATGGCTTCACACCCGGCTTTCCGTCCTGGAAGCCGGGTGTTTTTGCTCGCGGAGAATTTTCCATCCCTCTCTATGAAACTAGTCATTTCAATGCCTCGCGCGTTTTTTCCATCATTTCGATAATGACTCATCGCGTGATCCTTGTTACTCTAGTAGCGAGTTTGCAAGACAAAAGGAGGGATGTGGATGAAACAAGCAAAAGCATGGGTGACGGCTATGTTGTGCGGCATATTTTTCTTTGCCGGCCATGCCGATGCGGCGATGATCCACACCGTCAAGCGCGGCGATACGCTTTGGAAAATCGCGAAACAATACGGTGTGCCGCTGAAACAACTGCAGCAGACAAACCGCAAAGACGATTGGCTATATCCTGGTGAAAAACTCGTCATCCCTGATGCCGGCATCACGGCGGCGGAGAAAGATTTGCTCGCTCGCCTCGTCCATGCCGAGGCGAAAGGGGAACCGTACGCCGGGAAAGTGGCCGTGGCAACGGTCGTGCTCAACCGCGTCGACCATCCGGATTTTCCGGATACGATCCGCGCTGTCATTTATGAGCGCTCTGGCGGCCATTATGCATTCACGCCGGTCGCAAACGGATCGATCAACGAACCGGCCGACCGTGAATCATACCGCGCCGTTGAAGAAGCACTTGCTTTTCGCGGTTTAGGAAACGGCTCGCTCTATTTCTACAATCCGAAAACGGCGAAAAGCAAATGGCTGCGCTCGCGTCCAGTGACCGTCGTCATCGTCAACCATGTGTTTGCCAAGTAGACGAAAACAAGGGGACGGCTTCGCCCCTTGTTTTTTTTTTTAAAATATCAGATTTTAGGAAAGAAACCCCTTTACTTGTGCATAAAAATAAGGCAAACTAGTAAAAAAGCGCCTGCTCCTTTTTATAAAGAGCGGGCACAACGGCCAGGGCGCACCGGCCGGCCGCCTTTTCGGCCGATCACGCCCGTTTTAGCCGCCGACGACTATATTCGGTTTAAAAAGGGGAATGATAGAATGGTGAAAAAAGCAAAAGTCGGGGACATTATTGAATTTAAAAATGGATTGCGCGGCATCGTGGAAAAAGTGAACGAAAACTCGGTCATCGTCGATTTGACATATATGAAAAACTACCGCGAGCTTGATTTGCAAGAGCGGACGGTGGTCAACCATAAAAATTATAAGATTATTGAATAGAAAAAAGAGGCCGTCAAGAGCCTCTTTTTTGTTTACGAAATGCGGGCGAGTTCATCACATTCATAGATGTGGACGCCGTTCGCTGCGGACGCCGCCCGGTAAAACATCGCCAAAGCAAGCTGATGGGCGTCAACCGGCTTATATTTTTTCCATTTGCCGACGAACAAAAACGGCAGCCGGCATAACAGCCACCCGGCGAGCATCTCGCCAAGGCGGAACTCCCGACGCTTGCCGACGAGCAACGATGGACGGAAAATATGAAGCGATGGGATGGAAAGCCGCTGCAACGCCTCTTCCACCTCTCCTTTGACGCGCTGGTAAAAAAACGGCGAACACGGGTTGGCGCCAACCGAAGAGACGGTCAAAAAGCTTTTCACGCGGCACTTTTCCGCCAACGCCGCCGCGCGCAGCGTATATTCATAGTCAACTTGAATGAACTGCTGCTTCGTTTTCGCCTTTTTCCGCGTCGTTCCGAGGCAGCAAAACACATCATCGACATAAAAATGCCGCTCATACGATTCAAGCCGCGCAAAATCGGCGACGACTTGCTGCAGTTTTTCATGTTTAATCGGCAGCGGGGTGCGGACAAAAATGGTCACTTGCCGGTACAAATCCGACTCAAGCAGCAACTTGAGCAGTTCCCCGCCGACCAAGCCGCTCGCCCCAAGCAAAAGAGCTGTTCTTCGCTCCAACGCCAAAACCTCCAAGGCAAACATTCACTGTCCATTATATAGGAGTGTTGGCGAAAAAACTACCTCTTTTTTGTAGTTTAGCGGTTGTCGACTTTTTCTGGATACAAGTCGTGGTTGAGCAGCCGGTATTCCGCTATTTTTTCGTATTTTGTCCCCGGGCGCCCCCAATTGCAGTACGGATCGATGGAAATGCCGCCGCGCGGGGTGAATTTGCCCCACACTTCGATATAGCGCGGTTCCATGACTTTAATCAAATCGTTCATAATGATGTTGACGCAGTCTTCGTGAAAGTCGCCATGATTGCGGAAGCTGAACAAATACAGCTTCAACGATTTGCTTTCGACGCATTTTTTGTCCGGGATGTAGCTGATGTAAATCGTCGCGAAGTCCGGCTGCCCGGTTTTGGGACATAGCGAGGTGAACTCCGGACAATTGAACTTCACGAAATAATCCCGGTCAGGATGTTTGTTGTCAAACACTTCAAGAAGATTGGGGTTGTACGTAAACGAATACGTTGTCCCTTGATGGCCAAGCAGCGTCAAGTCTTTCAATTCTTCCTCTTTTCTTCCTGCCATTCCTTCATTCCTCCCTTTGATTCATGCAACGTGAGCGGCCGCACCCCGCTTTACACGCCGCGCTTGTTTCCCCAAAGAAGCGTGTGCAGCTGCGGCAGGATGTGGACGTCTGCCAGCTCTTCCGAATCGGCGGCTTGTTCCACGAGCCATTCCAACCGACTGAGAAGCTTCGCGCGGAGTGCATCCACATCCGAATCGGCCACATCGGCGTTTCCTGTCTGCAAATAAAACGGAACACCTGGGTAGCGGCAGTGCACCTCTTTCGCATACGCCAAATCGGCGTCATCAAAGACGACGACTTTCAAGCTGATGCGCCGCACCCGGCTTTGGTCAGCCTGCAGCCGTTCCATGATTTGATCGAGCGCCGACCAGTCGGTGTCCATCCCCGAGCTTGGCGGCTTCGGGGAAAGGGTGACATCGTCAATGTCAAGCAGCCAATCCTGCCAACGGCTCCCTTGCGTTTCAACCGCAACCCGCATCCCTTTTTCATGAAGAAGCGCGATGAGCTCCCCAAGAGCCGCAATCAGAAGCGGGTTGCCGCCTGAAATCGTCACGTGGCGGAAGCGGCGGCCGCCCATGGCTTCAAGCCGCCGCCAAATGTCGTCTGCCGTCAACTGCTCGATCTCGTCTTTCGCTGATCCGTCCCACGTAAACGCCGAATCGCACCAGCGGCAGCGATAATCGCAGCCGGCTGTGCGGACGAACATCGTCTTTTGGCCGATCACCATTCCCTCTCCTTGGATGGTCGGACCAAAAATCTCTAGCACCGGAATCGTGCGCGCCATTACCGCTCCCCCGCTTTCGGCCGGTAGACGACATAACTTGTCGGCGTTTCGCGGACAAACACTTGCAAACATGTCGGCTTGTGCGGCAGCGTATCCAAATAGCGCTGAATCGTTTCATAAATCGTGCGCGCCACCACTTCCGTCGTCGGAAACCGATTCGGGTCATGACCGTCAAACCAATCGCTATGGTCATTGAGCAACGTATGATCCAGCTTTCCATGCACAAGCTGTTTGATCGTTTGAAAATTGACCAAAAATCCGCTTTCATCGAGCTCATCGCCAGCAATCGTCACATTGACGATGTACGTGTGGCCGTGCACGTTGGCGCAGCTCCCGGCCGCTTCGTGCGGGATGAAATGGGCGGCGGCGATGTGCATATCTTTGTTCAGCTCATAGCGGTAAGGGTGCATCACTTGCGGATAAAGCTGGTGCATCATGGCCGCTCCACCCCCGCTTTTTCCCGCAAATATTCATCCAACCCGCGCTTGCGCAGCAAGCATGCCGGACATTCGCCGCAGCCGTCGGCGATGATGCCGTTATAGCACGTCAGCGTCTTCGTGCGAATGAACTCGAGCGCCCCGAGCTCATCCGCGAGCTTCCACGTCTCCGCTTTCGTCAGCCACATGAGCGGCGTATGAATGACAAATTCGTAATCCATCGCTAAATTCAGCGTGACGTTCAATGATTTGATAAACACATCGCGGCAGTCCGGATAGCCGCTGAAATCTGTTTCGCACACTCCGGTGACGAGATGGCGCGCGCCCCGCTGTTTGGCAAACACCGCGGCGAATGATAAAAACAACAAATTGCGCCCGTCCACAAATGTCGTCGGCAGCTCGCCTTCCTTTTGTTCAATGGCGATGTCCCGGCGCGTTAGGGCGTTCGGCGCCAATTGCCCAAGCAGCGACATATCGAGCACCGTATGACGAACGCCAAGCTCAGCGGCAATTGCCTGAGCGACTTCAATTTCGCGGCGATGACGCTGCCCATAGTCAAACGTCACCGTTTCCACTTCACCAAACTGTTTTTTCGCCCAAAACAAACACGTCGTGCTGTCTTGGCCGCCGCTGAAGACAACGACCGCCTTTTCTTCATTCATCTTCATCATGATCAACCTCCTTCTGAATCAGCAGCAGAAGAGGTTTCCAAAACAAAAAAGGCCATACCCCTAGGATACAGCCGTCCCTAGTTTTTTATAGAGGGTTTTGCTAGAAACCTCTCCCGTACAAGCGTACGGAATTGCGATTCTTCTGTTTTTCTTCTTTACTATACCATACTTATGGCTTTTGTTGTAGCGTCTTTTTCACTTTTTCCGCTGTCCATACATACACATACAGGAGCGGAACATACACCGCGACAAGATAAAACCCTGCCTTCGCTGTCCATTCCGTCAACTGCTCAATATCTGTCTTCTCTTGGAAAAACAGCGTCCCGACAAATAAGCAAGCGAGCAACACGGGAAGCGAACGGCGCTGCTGAACAGCGAACAGCTGTTTGATCACGCGCGTCGCCGCCCAAATAGAGACCGCGATGATCGGGAACACAACGAGCACATAAATCGAGATGACAATATACTCCATCCGCTCGATAAACGGCACTTCCGGAATTTTGGCCAGCGTCAGCGTCGGCCATGTAATATGCTGAATTTGCTCTTTGTTATAAAACACGATGGAAATAAGGATCAAAACAAAATAAATGAACATCGTAAATGCGTTGGCCGCATGCGCCCACTTTTGCGAGGACGGAGCCTGTTTTAAAAACGGGTAATACATCAGCAGCATTTCAAACCCTAAATATTGCAGCACCATCTCTTTCGATGCTTTTGCCAATTGCCCAAACGAATGGTCGAACACCGGCAATAAATTCCGGTATTGAGCATACTCAAGCGGAAAGAAAACCATCGGAAAAATCGTCAACAGCGGAGTCACCACCCCCCAAACGCATAAGCCGACAACGACGCGAAACCCGCCGGAGACGACATAATACGTCATCAGCAAAAACATAAGGCTGAACTGCCACGCCCCCATCAACGGGAACACCCATACTTTAATGATTTCAATGTATGATTGAAGCACCATAAACGCCGCCAACGCGTAGTAAAAAAGAAGTCCAAGGCTCAGCACCCCGCCGATCCACCGCCCGAAGTACTGTTCATGAAGCGACACGAGGTCTCCGCCTGATGGCAAATGCGACAGCAGCCGATACATCAGCCAAATCAACACGTGCGCCGCCAGCCCGGCCATTAAGACTGCCATCCAGGCATCCTGCCCCGCCTCTTTCATCAGTGGACGCTGAAAATTGAGTGCCCCGACCCCAACTTGCGTAGCATGAATGACAAAAAACACAAGAAACGGGGAGATGAGAAACCGTTCCTGAATGGCCTGCTTCATCCTAATCCCTCCTCATGTTCCCCGTCTTATTCGCCAATGCCGGTATGGACGATATCCACCGTGACGTGCGGGCGGATGTCTAGATCCGGGTATTCACGGTAAAACGCGTCGGAATCCCAATGTCTTGTCACACTGCGAACAAAATCGCCGATGCCGAGCGGGTCAATCCGTTTTTTCTGAAAATAACGGAATAACCGACGCATATTATGCTCCAATTCGTTTTGCATTTTTTTCTTCACATCAGCAAACAAATCTTGACCCGGCTGATCGAGCCATGACGGGTAATCCCGCACCGACGCATGGATATGGACGAACACATCAAGCACATGGCGGCTTCCATCACGCTTCCATTCATATTTCGACTTCGCCCATAAGTTTTGCAGCATCACCCGATCCTCGCCCTGTTTCCCGCGATTCCCAACCTTCAGCTGGTAGACGCCGTTTTTCGTTTCTCCAAGCAAAATTTTCATTAAAAACGAATCACGCAAACTCACATGCCCGACATATTGGTCGTCGCGAAACAACGCGACCCCTTCAAGCTTGACGAAATCTCCTTTTTTTTCAAAATACGGCAAAAACGGATCGCTGCCTGGGGAAAAATAGCGATACAAAAACAAGTGCAAATTCGTTTTCGGCAAGTTCATCGACTGCTCATTCTGCTCCACCAGATTCGGCAAATACAACGTATCGCTCAGCGTCGTTTTCGCCGTGATTTTCAGCAGCTCCTTCGCGCTTTCTTCCGCTACGCCAAGCAGCAAATGACTGCCGACTTTGTTGTTGCGCGCGAGGCTGTGCGTAATTTGCGTCACCCCCCGCCTGGCAAACTCCTTGCCGAACAAAATCAAGCGCAGCTGCCCTTCCTCAACCGGCAGCGCGGATTTCGATGACAGGCGCGGAATCAAGTCGTAGACCGTCGGCGACGTCGTCGTCAGCATATTCGGCTTTGTCATCGGCCCTTGCTTGAACGTCGGGTACACCGCGGTGCCCGTGTAGCGGCCGTTCTCGAAATCATACCCCATCTGTTGAATAATTTGAATTTCATCAATCGGCCGCGAACTGGCGCAGCCGCCAAGCAACAGCAGCGCACCGACCCATGCGAGCCCACGCCTCATCATGATCCCCCTTACTCATCAATGTCGCGTTTTTGCTTCGCCGCATTCGGATCGTAACGAAACCGCGACCGCGGACGAAGAAACATCGGCCGCTCCGCCGTTTCACTGTATGGCGAACGAATGAATGTATCGCGGAAGCTGCGAACACGAAATGGATAAAACGGCAGCAAATACGGATAACCAAACGACTGCAGCCGCCCTAAATGAATGAGCAGCCCGCAGACGGCAAAGATAATGCCGATCCCGCCCCAGAAAGCGGCAAACAAAATAAATGGAAACCGGATGAACCGAATCGTGTTGGACATTTTGAAAATCGGCGTTGTAAACGAAGCGAGCGCCGCCAACGCGACGACAATCAACAAAATCGTACTCGTCAGCCCGGCATCAACGGTTGCTTGCCCGATGACAATCCCGCCGACAATCCCGAGCGTTTGCGCGACTTTCGTCGGCAGCCGCGCCCCGGCCTCGCGCAACAGCTCAATCGTAATTTCCAAAAACAGCACCTCGAGCATCGGCGGAAATGGCACGTTCGAGCGTGAATAAATGATCGGTCCAAGCAAGTCTTCGGGAATCATTTCATAATGATACGTCAGCACCGCCACATAAATCGGCGACGCCAACACGGAAAACGCAACGCCGAAAAACCGAATGAGCCGGAAAAACGTACCGAGCACCCATGGCAAGTAATAATCTTCGGGCGACGTAAAAAAATCGAAGAGAGCGGCGGGGCCAATCACGGCATACGGGGAGCCGTCGCAAAAAATGGCCACCTGACCCGACACAAGCGCATAGATGGCCCGATCGATCCGCTCGGTCGAGATAAAAAGAGGAAACGGCGTCCGTGAATTATCCGCGAGCAGCTGATCCAAAATCGCGTTGTCAAACACGACGTCAAAATGAATGGACTCAAGCCGCTGCGTCACCGTTTGAATGACTTCCGGATTAGCGACACCGTCGATGTAGGCGATGACCACTTTCGTTTTCGACATCGAACCGATCGACATTTCCCGAAACACAAGATTTGGCGTCACCACTTGCCGGCGGATGAGATGCAAGTTGACGCCGACATTTTCCACAAATCCGACTTTGGGCCCAACGACGCTGAATTCGTTTTCCGAATCATTGTTTTCCCGAAGCCCCAAATTTTCAGCCGCGGCGCCCATGAGCGCCGCTTTGTTCGGTTGCTCGCGGAATGTGACAGCGACAAACCCTTTCAGCACCTTCTCTTCAATCAGCGCCGTGTCTTCGCTCACTTCAATGCGCTGAATCGGCACGATTTGCTGCAAGTCTTCCAAACGGACAGTTGGATGGTTTGGAATGTCGTTTTGCAAATGGCAAAGAATCCGCTCTTGCAGCACTTGCGGATCGACGAGTGAATCAAAATAATAAATCGACAGCTCCTTACCTCCCACAACAAACGACACTTCGACAAAATCGCTCGATTGCCGCAGCGTTTCCCAAAGCTGCGAAATGGGCCGCTGAGGGGGGCGTTTTTTCTTTTTTTTCCAAAATGAGAATAAACCCACGAACATCCCCTCGCCTTTCCGTTTACGGCATAGTCTTCCAATCGATCGATATTTTTATGCATCCCCCTTTCATCCTATTGATTCGACAAAATCTTCTATATATTATTGAAAATAGACAAATGAAAAAAGGAGAATCGTCTATGAGCGAACTGACGAAACAGCGTCGGTCGAAACGAGCGTTGAAAAAAGTGACAGAAACGGCGGAAGCGCTGCGAAAGATGATCGACCGAACGCGTCCGCTTGAAGAGCAGCTCGACCGCATCCGCGCCTTGTTGGATGAACAGCTTGGCCATGATGAATATTTTGTTCTTGTCGATGAAAGCGGATACGGAGTTGTCCATACGAACCGCCTCCGCGAGGGAAGGGTGTTTGCCGACCCAGTCGGGCTGGCTGCCGCCCGCACGAATGAACCGCTCTTGCAAGTGTACGAACGCGATACGGGCGAGGTGCTGATTGACGCCAGCTGCCCGTTTTGGACGGAGCCAGGCGGAAGGCGGTTCAATTTGCGGATGGGGCGGCTCATGCACCGCCCGTATTTGCAATGGGTGTTAGCAAGCGTCGCCATTGCGCCCGCAGCCGTTGGGCTGGCCGCTTCCATCGCAGGGGCGCCGCCCGTTTTGGCCGCGCTGTGCGCCGCTCTCGCTGGGCTTGGGCTTGGCGCCGCCTGGCATCGGGCCATTGCCGCCGAGCTTCGCCATTGGTACAGCGTCGCCCGCACCGTCTCCTCAGGCCAATTGCAGACAGAAGTGAAAACGACGGGAAAACGGAATGAATTTCATCAAATCGCCTACGAAATCAACAAAATGATTCTCGGCATCCGCACGATCATCCATGAGCTTGGCAAAGCGGCCAAAACGGTGCATGATGTGAGCGTTGAACAGCAGATGGAAATGCGCCGCCTCTCTGAATCGTTTGACGAAATCGCCGCCGCCGTCGAAACGTTCCGCGAAGGGGCGAAACAACAAACGACCGCCGTCGAGCAAGCGGGTGACGTCATCGGGCAGATGGTGGAACGCGTGCAACTCATGCGGGCCGCCGTTGAACGCGTCGTAAGGCAAGCGGGCGACACTTGGTCGTCAGCAGCAGAAGGCATCCGCCTCATTGAGGAAACGAAAACAAACATGGACGCGATGCAGCGCGGCATCGGCGAAATGACTGCCCTCATCGACAAAGCAGCCAATGAAGCGGCGCGCGTTCATGAGATGATCGCCGCCATTCGCACGATCGCCAAGCAAACGAACTTGCTCGCCCTCAACGCCTCGATCGAAGCGGCGCGGGCGGGTGAAGCGGGCCGCGGCTTTTCCATCGTCGCCCAAGAAGTCCGGAAGCTTGCCGAAGATACAAACGCCTTCGCCGCTGAAATTTTCGCCTCGCTCGACGCCATGACGAACGCGCTCAAAGAAGCCGTGCATGCGATGCAAGGAAGTGGCCGCCACGTCGAAAAAACGAAAGACTCTCTTTGGAAAACAGGGGAAACGTTCACATCGTTTCAAGGCATGTTCGCCCAGCTGAACGACTTGCTTCAGCAAAACGAATCATATGTCAACGACATCACCGCCGACGGCGAGCAGCTCGGCGGACTGATGGAAGACGTACGCACCGTCGCCGCCGATTTTTCAAACATGGTGCAAGAAACGGCGGCGGGGCTTGAGCAACAGACGCTCGCCCTTCACCAGTTGGCGCGGGAAGCCGACACGTTGGCTGCAGCAGCGCGCGATTTAGAAAAAATGATCGCCCGCTTCCACTCATAACGAAACGAAGCCCTTTCGTCCCCCTTCACCAAAAAACTTTGGGGAACGAAAGGGCTCATTTACCGGCGCGGCAGCTGCCGGCGCCAAAGAAGCCACAAAAGCACAAGACTCATATAACCAAACAGCGGATAGATGAATGACAGCAGCTCCCCGTAATGAAACGGGCTGACCGCCGCAAACAGCAAAACGAGCAGCACGCCCAGCCATTTCCCGCCAAGCGGCGCCCAAACGCGCACTTGGCGTGCAAGTCCAAACATGCCGCCGATGACCGATGTAAAAATTTCTCCGTAAATGACGACGACATAAAGCCAATACAACACAGTAAAAAACGTATGAACGACTTCGGCCATTGGAATATCATAATCGTCCTTGTGTGGAAACGACAGCAGCACCATATGGTTCAACAGCAGCAAAACCGTCAACACCATTCCGCCTAACATCGCTCCGCGCCTCACCGCTCGCTCATCGGTCGCTTCGCGGGCGATGGGGACAAGCACCGCTTGGGCCATCGCCAAGTTAAAGGCCGCATAGGAAAACGGGGACAACATCGCCTTGAGGGAATAGTCCACCGCAGCCATGTCCGGACGGCACAAATCGCCAGCCACGATTGTTTTCACAAAGGCGATGGCGCTGAACAGCACCATCATCGGCGCGACGAACACGTTGACGCCAAACAGCCCTTTGCGGTCAAACAACATGACAAGAAGCGCCAAACCGAGCGTCAGCGTGACGCCCGCCTGCCTCGGCCAGCCGATCTGCTCTTCAAACACGGCACCCGCCCCGGCGATCATCACCGCCGTCACCCCTGCGATCATCACCGTCATCACGAGCGTCACAAACGGGCTCAACATGTTCCCGAACAAATAGCGATTCAATTCATCATAGGACGCGGCTCCAATGCGGCGCGCCATCACCATGAGCCGCGCGCCTCCCCATATAAACAAACAACCGCTGATGATGATGCCAACCGTTCCAGCCGTCCCATAACGAGTGAAAAATTCCATAATCTCTCTTCCGGTCGCAAATCCTGCCCCAATCACCGTTCCAACGTAAACAGCAGCGATTTGCCACGCCTCCGACCACTCGTGTCTCTTGCCCAAATCCTCCATCTCCCTCTCTTGTCCGTTGCTTTTCCATATATATGTATATGTCCGGCATGGACAAGAAAGACGACAGAACGAAAAAAGAAGGCATCCGAGACAAGATGCCTTCTCACACACCGCAAACTCTCTTCATTAATATGGCATGCGATGTGAAATCGCGTTTCCATCAATGAACTGTCACGTGTTCGACTTGATGTTCGTGCAGCCCGCCGCTTCCTTCGACGTGCACTTTCACCGAATACGTTCCTTTGTTGGCAAACGTGGCCATGGCTTCGTACTCGCCGTTTCCTTTTTCCTTTGCATCGACAAATTCATGCTTATTGTCCGCCTGCCAAATCTCAAAACGAACGGTCGCACCTGTCAACGGCTTCCCATCTTTGGAGAGGCGGACGGTCAACGCCGCCGGTTTTCCGGCTTCGAACGAACGGGACGACAGCGAAATGGCGACGGCGCCATGATGATTTTCTTCAGCACTGCCTTGGGAATTTTCGCGCGCACCGTCGGCCGTCGCCGCCTGTTCCGGGCTGCCGGCGACAATATCTTTCTTCGGCATGTTATGCATGTCGCGCGCCGTCACATGGGCGACCACCGAATATGTTCCCGCTTCGGTGAACGTTTTTTCCACCGAGTATCGGCCGTCGCCGTCATGCTTCGCTTCAAGCATTTCCCGCTCGTCGCTTCCATGCTTCCATACTTCAAACTTGACTTCGTTCGCATCGTCTACTTTTTCGCCGCCGTACGTCACGACGCAGGCGAGCTTGGTCGGTTTGTTCAAATCGATATGATCCGGCGCATCGATTTTCACGTCAAGCACGGCCGGCGTCTCGGCTTGCTTGTTGTGATTTGTACAAGCAGCCATGATCATCATCCCCAAAAGTACAACAGCAAACGCGAAACCAACCTGTCTTCTCATCTTCACCTTTCTCCTTTTTCCTTCAAATTCATGATCATCATGAGCACCAAAGACGGAGTCTTTTCCGCCTCTTTTTCTGTTTTTCACTTTATCATAGCTTTGCCGCACCTACATTAGTATTCACCATTTTTTCAAAAACATTTCATCGTTATTACAATTTTTTTGTACAAAACACTTGAAAGTCAAAAAAGGTCAAAGTATAATAAAGTCAGAAAGTCAAAGAAAGTCAAAGTCAAATCCCGAATAAGAGAAAAGGGGGTATGTCTCATGCTATGCCAAGCATGCCAACAACGTGAAGCAACAGTGTTTGTCAACTTGCAATGGAACGGGGAAAAACAACAACTTCACCTGTGCCATGAATGCTATGAAAAGCAAAAACAACAACTGTCCATTCCGATGAACTTCGGCTTTTCACCGTTTTCCTTTGATGACTTCTTTACTAGCCCGTTCACAGCCGCCAACGCCGGAATGAGCGCGCCGAAAACGATGGCGAAGCGCCCGCAAAGCCATGGCGGTGGATTTTTGGATCAATTCGGCCGCAACTTGACGCAAATGGCGAAAGCGGGCTTGATCGATCCGGTCATCGGCCGCGACAAAGAAATCGCCCGCGTGAT
The DNA here is from genome assembly GCF_030414215.1 of Geobacillus zalihae. Classification (NCBI taxonomy): domain Bacteria; kingdom Bacillati; phylum Bacillota; class Bacilli; order Caryophanales; family Anoxybacillaceae; genus Geobacillus; species Geobacillus zalihae. The sequence goes on along the minus strand of NZ_CP129217.1, from coordinate 897,751 downwards.
CGAAATTTTAAACCGCCGCAACAAAAACAACCCGGTGTTGATCGGGGAGCCGGGTGTCGGGAAAACAGCCATCGTTGAAGGGCTCGCGCTGAAAATCGCCGAAGGGCAAGTGCCGGAAAAACTATTGAACAAAGACGTGTACTTGCTTGACGTCGCTTCGCTTGTCGCCAACACCGGCATCCGCGGTCAATTTGAAGAGCGGATGAAGCGGCTCATCGCCGAACTGCAAGAGCGGAAAAACATCATCTTGTTCATTGACGAAATCCATCTGCTCGTCGGTGCTGGAGCCGCTGAAGGCTCGATGGACGCGGGCAACATTTTAAAACCGGCGCTTGCCCGCGGGGAACTGCAAGTCGTTGGGGCGACGACACTCAAAGAATACCGGCAAATTGAAAAAGACGCGGCTCTTGAGCGCCGCTTCCAACCGGTCATCGTCCACGAGCCGACCGTTGAGGAAGCGATCGCCATCTTAAAAGGCATTCAGCCAAAATATGAACAATTCCATCATGTCCGCTATACGGACGAAGCGATCGAAGCGTGCGTGAAATTGTCGCACCGCTACATTCAAGACCGCTTCCTCCCGGACAAGGCGATCGACTTGCTTGACGAGGCCGGCTCGAAAGCGAACTTGCGCCTCGGCCCGACCGATGAAAAGCAGCTGCAAGAGCGGTTGATCCAAATCACGAAAGAAAAAGAACAAGCGGCGAAAGAAGAAAACTACGAATTGGCGGCGAAACTGCGCGATGAAGAGCTGAAGCTCGAAAAACAACTCGAGCAAGGCGTCAACCAAGAACGCCCTGTCGTCGATGCCGCCGACATCGAACAAATCATCGCCGAGAAAACCGGCATCCCGGTCGGCAAGCTGCAAGCCGATGAAAAAGAAAAAATGAAACATCTTGAAGAACACTTGGCGAAAAAAGTGATCGGCCAAGCGGAAGCGGTGAAAAAAGTCGCGAAAGCCATTCGCCGCAGCCGCGCCGGCTTGAAAGCGAAACACCGCCCGATCGGTTCGTTCTTGTTCGTCGGCCCGACCGGCGTCGGGAAAACGGAGCTCGCCAAAACGCTCGCCGAGGAGCTGTTTGGCACAAAAGACACCATGATTCGCCTCGATATGAGCGAATACATGGAGAAACATTCCGTCTCGAAGCTGATCGGTTCGCCGCCGGGCTATGTCGGCTTTGAAGAAGCCGGCCAGCTGACGGAAAAAGTGCGCCGCAATCCGTACAGCATCATCTTGCTTGACGAGATTGAAAAGGCGCACCCGGATGTACAGCACATCTTCTTGCAAATTTTAGAAGATGGCCGCCTAACCGACAGCCAAGGCCGCACCGTCAGCTTCAAAGACACGGTCATCATCGCGACAAGCAACGCCGGTGCGACCGACAAAAAAATCACCGTCGGCTTTGAAAAAGAGGGCAACGGGCAAACAAGCGTCCTTGACTCTTTGAGCGCCTACTTCAAGCCGGAATTTTTGAACCGCTTCGACGCCATCATCGAGTTCAAGCCGCTCGAAAAACAGCACTTGCTCCAAATCGTCGATTTGATGCTCGCTGACGTCAAAGCGGCGATGCGCGAACAAGGCATTGAACTCGAAGTGACCGAAGCGGCGAAAGAAAAACTGGCCGAACTCGGCTACCATCCGGCCTTTGGCGCCCGCCCGCTCCGCCGTGTCATCCAAGAGCATGTCGAAGACAACATCGCCGACTGCCTGCTTGACGCAAGCAGTCCCGTGCGCGCAATCCGCATCGACGCAGAAGGGGACGCCATTGTGGCGAAAATCGAATCATAACTTACAACAGAGGATCCGCCGAACATCAATTTTGCTTTCGGCGGATCTTTCTTTCCAATGGACCGTTTATCAAACCGATTTTTCACCTCGATTCAGTCAAGCACACTTTTAGTGAAGGGGTGAATATTTTATAAAATAATTTTTTTGGAAATATTATTGACACTTACTTTTTTTTTTTGCTAAAAATAAGTTATAAATTCTAAATATTAGGAGGGATTGTGATGTTCAAAAGAAAGATGATTCAAACCATTAGTCCGATTCTTTTGGCTGGATTGCTTTCTCTTACCCCATTTAATAAGACAGAAGCAGAAATCAATCCAACCTATATCCCTTATGATGGATATGAATACGTTCACAGCACAGATACAAGAGGGCTGACCATTTATTGGACTCATACCCACGTAAACAACAAATCTACTACTGACACTGTTTCCCACACAGTCAAGAGAGAAGCGTATGCAACCGCTACTGTTTCTTCGTCGTCCACATTTAACGAGATGGTCCTGGAAGTAGGAATTAGTACGGAAGTAAGTTTAGGAGCGCGGGTGGAAAAAACAACAACTGTTACTTGGACGATCCCTCCTTATTCCACCTATACCCTTCGATATGGAAGCCGTTGGGTGAAAGCGACCGGTAAAGAAAATTACTACAGCAGAGGAACTCTCATCAGCTCGAAAACCGTCAGCGGACAATGGACATATGAGGGATATTCCGACAGCATTAAACAAAACTAAACACTCATGAATGGTGATTTTATGAGCAAAAAATTTTTCCATCCCCTTTTCATCTGCTTTCTCTTGCTGGCGGCGTGCGAACGCGGACACGACCCCGCCCCTGTTGCGCCGCATCCGGTGGAGAAAGCGAAGCAGGAACATGAAAAAGCGGAGACGGAACAAAAGCCGTTATCGTTGGAACAGAAATTTCTCCCTCCGCATTTTCTAGTCAATCAATTTATTGCAAAGGCGACAAGTCGATCGATCGAGCTGACGATTCATTACACCATCTCGGAACAGCTGTACCGTTTGCTTGAACAGTATCGAGATTACTATTTCGTCATTCAATATCCAGAGGAACTCTCGCGTCTGACCCATGTTGACCGTTCCAACGCTGTCAAAGGCCCTTTGCCGGCAAACGGACAGTTATCATATACCATCACCATTTCTTCCACTTGGACAAATGATATACCAAAAGATTTGATCAATCGAATCAATCATGGAGACTTGCGGTACAATCTTCTCATTTTGGACAAAGAACGGTTCCCCGTGCATATTTTCAATGATGTTCAATGGTACCAATCGTTCGACCCAAACAAAGGATCCAGCGTCATTTCGGAAGACGGTGGTGCAAGAAAATGACGGCCGTTCGGTCAAACGTTTTCATCGACCGCACGTCCGTTTCTTGAGGTCAGACTCTTTCGCACGAATAAAGGATTTTCGCTGTAAAAAGGGGCGGTCGCCATCGCCTCTTTTTCTTTTTCCGTCTTTTCTCCAGGAACGAAAAAATTTTGCTATAATGAAGAAAAACGCAAGGGGGCATCGCGATTGCCAAACGAAATGGAGACGATCATCATTCAGACGCTCCGCCCGGCTCTTCACCCGTTCGTCATCTACCTGTTCGGTTCAGCCGCCCGTGGGGCGATGCGCTCGGACAGTGATGTCGATATCGCCTTTGTCAGCGACGGCGAACCGCATGATCCGTATGAGCTGTTTCGGCTCGCGGGGCATTTGGCTGACAAGTTAGGGCGAGATGTCGATCTTGTCGATTTGCGCCAAGCCAGCACCGTGTTTCAAGCGCAAGTCGTCTCGAGCGGAAAGGTGATCGATTGTTGCGACGAACGGAAACGAATGGAGTTTGAAATGAAAACGTTGAAAATGTATGCAAAGCTGAATGAAGAGAGGGCGCCAGTATTAAAACGAATTGCAGAAAGTGGGTCGGTGTATGAAACATGATGTGATTTTGAATAAGGTCAGCATCATTGAACGATGTCTGAAACGAATTGACGAAGAATATGACCACGACCCCCAAAATTTACAAAATTATACAAAACAAGACTCGATCATTCTCAATTTACAGCGGGCGTGCGAGGCATGCATCGATTTGGCCATGCATATCGTGGCCGAGCAGAAATTCGGACTGCCGCAGCATAGCCGCGATGCGTTCGCTCTCCTCGAAGAACATGGGGTCATCTCCCCTTCCGTAAGCAAAAAGATGAAGGCGATGGTCGGATTCCGCAACATCGCCGTTCACAACTACCAACAACTGAACCTTGGCATTTTGCAAGCCATCATCGACCACCATCTCGATGATTTTAAACACTTTGCCAAAGCCATCCTCGATTATGCCAAGAAAAACGGCTAGGCCGGCTCCCACGCGGAAGCCGGCCGGTTAGCGCCGCAGACCGTTCATCAACACGTGAATCGTCCGCTCCATTTCCGCCTCATCGTCCCAATGGTGATCAGGCAAAAGGAGAAAGCGGGCGGCCAAAAAGCCGGTGAGCGATGTGATCGTCAAGCGGATGACCGAATCAACCGGCAGCTCGGCCAACTCCCCTTTTTCTTGAAAATGGCGGACAATACGGGCAAATTTTGGATACACGTGCTCTGTAAACACGCGTTGAAAGCACTGTTTAATCTCGGAATGAAAGGCAACCTCCTGCCAAAGCACGCGAATCGCCGGCAAATACGTTTTCACAAAGGTGTAGCGGTTGGCGAGCACCGCGCGCAAAAACTGTTCATACGTCTCATATTCGTTATCAAACACTTCGCGGACGAATTCTTTCGCCAAAAACGGGGCGACGGAATGAAACAACGTCGGCGTGACGATGGCCAGCAATAAATCTTTTTTCGTCTTATAATGGCGGAAGATCGTCCCTTCCGCCACCCCAGCCTTTTTGGCGATTTCGCTCGTCGACGTCGCCGCATAGCCTTTCTCGGCGAACATTTCAACGGCAGCTTCCAAAATTTTTAGCTGCTTTTCGCTGAACTGCCCTTCCTTGCCGCCGATTTGCAGCAATTCCTGAATCCATGAATGCTCGCTCATTGCTCTACCCCTTACAGCTTGCGATATTTTTTCAGCGTTACTACATTTAGTACCATAAACAGCAGCGTGAAACCAAGCAGCACGTATACGTCAACAGCGATAGCGCTCCACCCCTCTCCGCGCACCATAATATCGCGCAGCGCATCCGCCCCGTAGTTGAGCGGCATGACGACGCTCAGCGAACGCAGCCATTCTTCCATCGTGTCAAGGTTGAACAAGCCGGAAAAAAACACTTGCGGCACGACGACAAGCGGGATAAACTGCATCATTTGCAGCTCGTTGTTGGCAAACGCCGACAGCAGCATCCCGAGCGCCAGCGCCGTCATCGCCAGCAAAAACGTAATGAGCAGCACATACCCGAACGAACCCTCCATCATCATGTCGAGCACATCAATAGCAAACCATGAAATTAAGCTTGCTTGAATCGTCGTAAACAGCCCGAACCCGACCATGTAGCCGGCGACCATTTCCCAGCGCCTGAGCGGCGTCGCCATCAACCGCTCGAGCGTCCCATTCGTCCGCTCACGCAAAAACGATACCCCGGCGATCAAAAAGACGAAAAAGAAGATGAAAAAGCCGATGAGCACCGGGCCGAAATAATCAAACGACGCCATGTCGCTTGACCCGTGCCAATACGTTGTTTTCAACTGAAACGGGGGCTTGGGCGCCATGGACTGAAACGCCTGCTGCACCGCGGCCATCACCGCCTGATTGGCCGTCGGGTCGCTTCCTTCCAGCGTAAGGTGCGGAGCGCTTCCGCCCATGTCAAGCCATGCGTCAATATCTTGGCCGTCCAGCTGCTTTTGCGCTTGTTTTGCTGACAGCTCGTTCACGTTCGCTCCCGCTTCTTTTAACTTATCAACAACCGCCTCAGGCACATTGTCGCTGACGGCAATGGCTGGTTTGTATTCCTCCCCGTTGAATACTAAATCCATTAACAACAAGACGAACATCGGGGCGACAATCATGAGCGCCAGCGTGCGCTTGTCGCGGAAAAACTGGCGGATGATGCGGACAACCATCGCCAACACTCTCATCGCCGGACACCTCCAAACGCCAAAAACGCTTGTTCAATCGTTTCCGCGCCTGCTTTTTGTTTCAACTCATCCGGGCGGCCAACGGCGATCAACCGACCTTCGCGAATCATGCCAAGCCGCCCGCACTTTTCCGCTTCATCCATCACATGGGTCGTGACGACAACGGTTGTGCCGCGCCGGCGAATCCGCTCGAGTTCCGCCCAAATCGATTGACGCAGCACCGGATCGATGCCGACCGTCGGCTCATCCAAAATGAGCACGTTCGGTTCATGAAGCAAGGCGATCGCCAGCGACAGCCGGCGCTTCATCCCTCCTGAATATTGGTGCACCGGCTTTTTTCGATCATTCGTTAAGTTGACAAGCGCCAGCATGTCATCGATCCGCTCTTTTTGTTTTTTCCCTCGCAACCCGTAGATGGAAGCAAAAAATTGCATGTTCTCCAGCGCGGTCAATTCTCCGTACAGGGCATCCGACTGGGCCATAAAGCCGATCCGCTTCATGGCGCCAAGATTGGGCATATTCACGCCCAGCACGCGAATCGTCCCTTCACTCGCTTGATCAATGCCGGCGATCATGCGCACCAACGTCGTTTTTCCTGCACCCGACGGGCCGAGCAGGCCGAAAATTTCTCCCGCGCGGACATCCAACGACACATCGTCGATGACCACTTTTTTTCCAAACCGCTTGGAGACACGCTCGACTTGAATACATGGATTGGCGGTCATTGCTTTTCTCCCCCCTCTGCTCAGTAGTGAGTAATCACTCATATATAGTATAAAAAAGATAAACCCTTTCGTAAAGTGAGTAATCACTCACAAAATGAATTTTTTAAGCTGCCGACGGTTCGGCAGCCCACCTACTGTTCCATCAATTGGACGTCTCGCCAGCCGTAGCACCACTCCCATAACGCTTTCCCTCCGATTTCCACCCTTTCCTCGGCCACTTTTTCACCGCCAAGCCGTTCGTAAAAACCGCGTGACGGATTGTCGGCAAGCACCCAGACAGTCAGCGAATGAATGCCTTTTTGCGTCAAATCGCGGGTCAACGCTTGAACGAGTTGCCGGCCGAGCCCTTTTCCTTGCACCTCTTTAAGCAAATAAATCGCATACAGCTCCCCGTCATACTTCGCTATCGGACCGTCGGCTGCCCGATTTGGTCCGCCGGAGACAAATCCAACGACGCGCCCGTTTTCCTCGGCGACAAACACAGAATGACCCGATTGGCTGAGCACCTTCTCCCATAAGGGTTGTTTTTCTCCCACTGACAACGTCTCCAAGTATGCGTCTGGCACGATGCCGCTGTATGTCGTCTTCCAACTTTCAACGTGGACCGAAGCGATGGCCGGTGCGTCGGCCCATGTGGCTTTACGGATCATCGTTTTCCCCCTTTTCCCCAGTTTGATAGAAGTTTTCAAATTGAACGCTCTCCCTCCTACGCTTGAGCTTTGAGGTGGGAGATTCTTGGGAACACCCGCCCCACAGCAGGCTGTCAACCAAGCCATCCCCACCCTCTTCTGCTCACGTGTGGAAGTGGGGGTCTTCTCGGCGCGAGATGATAAAGAAAAGCAGGGCGGTGCCGTTCCCGCCCGCCTTTTTTGCTTCTTTTTACAAGGCTTTGTCATCGACGCTGTCGAGCCATCGTTCAATATGGCCGACGACCGAAGCGACCGCCCCGTCAGCAAACGGCGACTGTAGGTTGGCGCTTTGGACGAGCTCGGTGAACGGCCGGCTGCCGCCCAATCGACAAAGCGCCACATAGTCGCGCCACGCCGCAGCCCGGTCGTCTTGCGCCCGCTTCCAAAATTGGAACGCGCACACTTGCGCAAGGGTGTAATCAATGTAATAAAACGGGTCGGTGTAAATGTGCCCTTGCCGCTGCCAAAACCCGCCGCGCTCAAGGTAGTCATGGCCGGCGTAGTCTCTTGTCGGCAAATACACGTTCTCGATGTCACGCCATGTTTTCTTCCGCTCAGCTGGCGTCATATCCGGGTTCTCATAGACCGCGTGCTGGAATTCATCGACCGCCACGCCGTACGGCAAAAACAAAAGCGCGTCGCTCAAATGGGCGAATCGGTATTTGTCGGCGTCGTCGGCGAAAAAGAGCTCCATCCACGGCCAGGTGAAAAACTCCATGCTCATCGAATGGATTTCACACGCCTCAAGCGTCGGCCAGTTGTATTCCGGAATGTCGTAATGGCGGCTTTCATACACTTGGAACGCATGTCCGGCTTCATGGGTGAGCACATCAATGTCGCCGGACGTCCCGGTAAAGTTCGAGAAAATAAACGGCGCCTTGTAATCATCGATATACGTGCAATAGCCGCCGCCCGCCTTTCCTTTTTTGGCGACGAGGTCCATCAATTCATGTTCGACCATATAGCGGAAAAACTCGCCTGTTTCCGGCGACAGCTCTTCATACATGCGCCGGCCGTTTTCGACGATCCAGCTGGCATCGCCTTTTGGCGCCGGGTTGCCGGTTGAAAACATAAACGGCTCATCGTAATAGTAGAGCTTCTCGACCTTGATGCGCTGCCGCTGGCGCTCGCGCAGCCTGGACGCGAGCGGAACGATGTGTGTTTTCACTTGCCGGCGGAAATTGGCAACCATGTCGGCATTGTAATCGGTCCGTCCTAAACGGGCATAGCCGAGCTCAACAAAGTTTTTGAACCCAAGCTTCCGGGCGATCGCTGTGCGGACGTGGACGAGCTCATCATACAGCTCATCGAGCTCTTTTTCGTGGTCCGTGAAAAACGAAAACCGCGCTTCGCTCGCCCGTTGGCGCATCGTGCGGTCCGGCGACTCGACAAACGGCTGCAGCTGGGCGAGCGTCCGCTCCTCTCCTTCAAACATGATTTTCGCCGATGCAATGAGCTTCGTATATTCGCTGGCCAGCTTGTTTTCTTTTTGCAAGTCTTCGACAACCGCCGGCGCGTATGTTTTCAGTTGCGTTTCCGCCAACGCAAACAGCTGTTTTCCCCACACTTGTTCCAATTCAGCGCGGAACGGCGAGGAAACAAGCGCGCGGTAATAATCGTTGACGAGCCCCTTGACGACCGGCTCGGTTTCGTCGAAAAAGTCCTGTTCTTGTTTATAAAATTCATCGTTTGTATCAATCGTATGGCGGATGTGGCAAAGGTTCGCCATCGTGCTGTAGCGGCGGCGCAGTGCATTGATCCGCTTCATCGCCTCGTGCTGCAAGGCGGCGCTCCCGGCACGGCGGAACGAATCAAGCGCTTCTTGAAACGATGCTTGCAATTGAGCGATGTCCGGCCGCTCGTAACGAAATTCGGAAAACTTCATGCTCTGTCCCTTCTTTCCTTTCATTTTTACATTTTTTCATCACTCAGCCGACCTACTGTTTATTCGCCATGAATCCTCAAAATCCTTCTCGATTTCCCATTCTCTGGGTTCATCACCACAAATTATACTAATCATTTCACTCATATTTCGCAACCTTTGCATAATATATAAAAAACCACCCATATATGCGCATAAAAAGGCTCTTCACCAAAATTTTGCGCTTTCTCTTTTCCATCGGTCCATTAGGCGCGTTGGAAATCTTTATCTGAGAGAGCGTGCAAACGTTCCGAAAGAATGTGCAAAATCTGGAACAATTGGAGGCTTGGATTCATCGTTATTCGTTTTGTCCTTGTTCAGTTGTGCGAGCCATCGCAAAATCACTCGTCAAACGAACAGACGAAATCATATCATGCATTTTATCGTCTTATTCGAATGGGAAAATGGAGGAAACGAATAACAAGATTAAGCGGATCAAACGTCGGGGATACGGATACAGAAATATCCAACGTTTTGCATTTCGGGTTCGGTTAGAAACAGCTAACATACTTTAATGGCTAGTGCAAGTACATCTTTTAGTTTTTAGTGATGAACCATTCTCTGAACAAATTTCCATTTTATTTCCTCATAGAAAAAGAAGGCAACTATCATGATCTTGATCTTCGCAACCATTTCTATTTTTCAAAAACAAATCATATTCCCATTCGCGCCCTCTTCCCCCTAGAAATAGCGGCCATGGATTGGGAATCTCGTCCCATCTTCTGTATTTCCCAAAAACATATTGACGATTTTTGTCGAATCAGGTAAGATAGTGTCGGCAACCATATACCCCCTCTCCACTTCAATGGGATAGAGGTTGCGGTGAACAAAAGTAGCGCTGCCGAGGCTCGGAGCGGTCCATGACGCAGCGGGAAAGGGTTCACCGCCGAAGTTTGCGGCGCGCTCCGGCGGCGCAAGCTGGGCCTGCGGCCGAACAGGCGCAGGACTGCCATCGCCCTTGGGCGATGGAGCGCTATCGCCATTCAGTTGGATGCGAATCGATCATGCACCCGCTGAAAAGGCGCGGGTGCTTTCTTTTTTCGAAAGGAGCGTTTTGACCTTGGATCAGCAACGAAAACTTGGCATTTGGGTGTTAACCGCGCTTGTCGTGGGCAATATGGTCGGATCCGGCATTTTCATGCTGCCGCGCTCGTTGGCGGAAGCGGCGAGCCCCATCGGCGTGATGCTCGCCTGGCTGTTGACCGGAGCCGGCGTCCTCATGACGGCGGTTGTGTTTGGCAACTTGGCAATCCGCAAGCCCGAGTTAGGCGGCGGACCGCAAATTTACGCGAAGGAGCTGTTTCCGAAAGGCTCCAATCTCTCGATTTTATCGGGATTTATGTCATCATGGGGCTACTGGGTCGGCAACTTTGCCGGCAACGTGGCGATCATTACAACATTTGCAAGCTACTTGTCGACGTTTTTCCCGGTTCTGACGAGCGGCCAAACGGTGTTCACCGCCGGGGCGTTCCACCTTGAAGCTTGGGAACTTGTTGACGTTTCTCGTCTGCACGGCGCTCCTTTGGGGGATGCATATCATCATTTTGCGCGGTGTAGAAGGCGCTGGCAAGCTGAATTTTGTCGCCACCGCGGCCAAAGTGCTTGGCTTTTTCCTATTTATCGTCATCGCCTTGTTTGCCTTTGACAAAGCGGTCATCGGCCCGCTTGATGCCCCTCGCTATGACGGGAACGGACAGCCGATCGGTTTGCTTGGACAAATCAACAACGCCGCGTTATCGACACTCTGGGCGTTTGTCGGCGTTGAATCGGCGATGGTGTTCGCTTCCCGCGCGCGCAAACAAGCGGACGTAAAACGGGCGACGATCGCCGGCCTGCTCATCGCCTTAGCCATTTACATCGGCATCAGCTTTTTGGTGATGGGCGTCTTGCCGCAACGCGAACTGATTCAATCGGAAAAACCGCTCGTGGACGCCATCAATGCCATCGTCGGACCGGCGGGCGGCTACGTGTTGGCTGGCCTTGGGCTGATCAGCTTGCTTGGCTCGACGCTCGGCTGGATCTTGTTGAGCGCCGAAGTGCCGTACCAGGCGGCGAAACAAGGGATGTTTTTGCCGGTTTTTTTGAAGGAAAACAGAAAAGGGGCACCGAGCTTCTCGCTCACATTGTCAAACGCGCTGGCGCAATTGTTCATTTTCTCGACCATTTCCAACTCGATGGCAACAGCGTTTGACTTCGTCATTTACATCGCCACGCTCGCTTATCTCGTTCCATATTTGATTGCTTCCGTCTTCCAGCTGAAGCTCACGCTCACGGGGGAAACATATGCGGCAGGACGGGAGCGGCTCGCTGACGGCATCGTTGCGGCGCTGGCAACATTGTATTCCGTCTGGGTCGTCATCGCCGGGACGGCGGATATGAAAACGTTCCTGCTGGGCGTTGCCTTGCTGGCAAGCGGCGTGATCTTCTACCCGCAGGTGAAAAAGGCAGCGCAGCAGGCAAATGAAAAACAAAAACTGTCGGCATAGCTAAAAAACGGACGCCTATCGTTTGGGCGTTCGTTTTTTTCTGTTTTGGGGCAGGATCTTTTCTTTCGTAAGACGAAATATACAAGATGGTTCCATTTTTGAAGGAAAGAGAGGTCTTGCTGATGAACAACAACGAGCACCTGACGAAACGCCGCGGCATGACGGCGGAAGATTTGCTTCGCCTCCGCTCGGTGCGCGACCCGCACTACGCGCCGGACGGAACGCGCGTCGTGTTTGTGGAAAAATCGATCGACGAAGAAAACCAATACCGCTCCCATCTATCTATGTGGACGGAAGACGGCGCCGTCCGTCCATGGACGTTCGGGCGCTGTCGCGACACGAAGCCGCGCTTTTCCCCGGACGGCGAAACGATCGCCTTTTTGTCTGACCGCTCGGGGCGTGTGCAGCTTTGGCTGCTGCCTGCCAATGGCGGCGAAGCGCGCCAGCTGACGTTTTTCAAAAACGGCGTGCGCGATTACGTCTGGTCGCCGGATGGAACGTTTCTCATCGCCCTAACGACGCTTGGCGATGATGAAACGATTGAAGACCGCGAAGAACCGGAAAAGGCAGAAGTGAAGCGAGCCGACCTGAAACCGCGCGTGATCGAGCGGCTGTATTACAAATCGGACGCGGCTGGTTTTCTTGACGGCAAACGGGCGGTGCTCACGCGCATCGATGTGCTGTCAGGAAAAATCGAAGCGTTGACGGGCCGCGAGGAGGAAATCGGTTCGTTTGCGATTTCGCCAAACGGACGGACGCTTGCCTTTGTCGCCAACCGAAACGAGGATCCGGACACCGCCTTTACCCGCGACATCATTTTGCTCGATCTCGAGAAAAAAACAGAAACGAACTTGACGAACGGCTGCGGCGCGTTCGCTTCACTCGCCTGGTCGCCGGACGGAATGAAGCTCGCGGCCATCGGCCATGATTTGGCTTATCTTGGGGCGACGCTTCACCGGCTTTACGTCTTTGAGCCGGAACGTGGAACGAAGCGGGTGTTGACCGCCGACTGGGACGTCCATCTCGGTGACGCCATGGTCGGCGACATGCACGCTGATGCGAAAGGCCCGGGCCCGATTTGGGCGAGCGACGGAAGCGGCCTGTATGTCACCGCCTCAGAGCGCGGACGCGTCAACGCATATTTCGTCTCGCTCGCCGGCCCGATCGTTCCAGTGGTCGAAGGAGATTTTCATCTATACGGATTCACCGTCCATCCGAATGGACGGCAAGCCGTCGCCGCCATCAGCTCGCCTACGTCCGTTGGCGATTTATATGCGGTCTCGCTTGCCGATGGAACGAAAACACGGCTTACGCGTGCCAATGAAGCGCTTGAACATGAAGTGGCCTTCGCCGCTGCCGAACCGTTTACGTATCGATCGGCGGACGGTTTGGAGATTCAAGGCTGGATCGTCAACTACCCCCACTTAGCTAACGCTTGAAGTGGGGGCTTGCAACTCCCCAGAAGTACAAGCGGACTTCGTCCTCCTTCCTTGACTTGGGGTTGCATCAGGGCAGGTTGACAACTACCCAACGACGCAGGTCATGCCTGCATCGTTACCGATTCTCTCGGTGTGTCTGTTGGCAGTACTTGGCTTCCACACACAACAGACGGATCTACGCTCGATGTTTTACGGTTACAACGTTTCCTGTAACCAACTCCATACATCGAGTAGCAGTTATTGGAGTGCCTTTATTAAACGGTTTTCTCCACGCCTTTATTATATCATACACAAAAGAAAAGGGGAACGCGCATTCCTCTCCCACTTACTCCCTTTGGTCGTTGAAGTGGGAGTCTCCTGCGCGAAATAGGATGAAACCGCCTGAGCTTGACGAAGGAGAAAAGGCGCCGCTTGTCGTCGAAATTCACGGCGGACCGCATGCGATGTATGGATTTACGTTTTTCCATGAATTTCAGCTGCTCGCTTCATCCGGTTATGCCGTGCTGTTTACGAACCCGCGCGGCAGCCACGGATACGGCCAATCGTTTGTCAATGCCGTGCGCGGCGACTATGGCGGCATGGATTATGAAGACATTATGGCTGGCGTCGACGCCGCGATCAGCAAGTTCGACTTTATTGACAAACAACGGCTTGGCGTCACCGGCGGCAGCTACGGCGGGTTTATGACAAACTGGATCGTCGGGCATACCGACCGATTCAAAGCGGCTGTCACTCAACGTTCGATTTCCAACTGGCTCAGCTTCTCCGGCGTGAGCGACATCGGCTACTTTTTCACGAAATGGGAAGTCGGCTGCGACGTTTGGGAAGACGCTGAGCGGCTTTGGCATCATTCGCCGCTCAAATACGTCAAACACATGCGCACACCGCTGTTAATTTTGCATAGCGAACGCGATTACCGCTGCCCAATCGAGCAGGCCGAACAGCTGTTTGTCGCCTTAAAGCAGCTCGGGCGGGAAACAAAGCTCGTCCGCTTTCCGGACGCCAACCACGATTTGTCGCGCACCGGCAACCCTGCTCTTCGGCTTGAGCGTCTTCGCCATATCGTCGACTGGTTTGACCGCTATTTGAAAGGAGCATCGCATTAATCCGAAAGGAGAACCACCATGCACGCACTCGTCATCGGTGGGACAGGCATGTTAACCGACGTGTCGCTTTGGCTCGTGCGAGAAGGGTACCATGTATCCATCGTCGCCCGGAACAGGGAACGGATGGAACGGCTCATCGCCCGCGCCGCACATCTGGAGGCCATTACCCCGCTTTTGGTCGATTATCGCGATCATGATGTACTATGTTCCTTGATTCACCAAACAATCAATGAAAACAGAGCCTTCGACCTTGTTGTCGCATGGGTGCACAGCGACGGGAAACAGGCGTTTCCGGCCATCATCCGGGAAAATAGCAGACATCCCGGTCCTTGGCGTCTGTTCCACGTGCTCGGCAGCCGGGCCCATCCGGCCGAGGCAAAGCGGGAACTCCGTTTGTCTTCCGCTTGCCTGTACCGGCAAATTCAGCTTGGCTTCGTGATCGAAGAGCATAGCACGCGTTGGCTCACCCATCAAGAAATCAGCAGCGGCGTCATTGACGCCATTCGGCGTGATGCGCCGTTTCATCTTGTCGGCACACTAGCATCAGAGAAGAAGCGGCCGCATTAATGGGAAGCGCCCTCTCGTTTGTACCGAGAGGGCGCTTTGTCCGCCTTTGGCGCGGATGGTTTCACGATGGAAGCAGTTCGACATAATCGCCCGTTTTCAAGCCGGCCGCGTTCGCTTCATCGGTGTCAATGTGCATATCTAATGCAAAATCTTCGCTGACGCGGACGATCACTTCGTCAAAAATGAGCGCCCGCTCCCCTTGCGTTTTCACTTTCACAACTTGTTTATCGCGGACGCCAAACGTCTCGGCATCTTTCGGCGTCATATGAATGTGGCGCTTGGCAATGATCACCCCTTTGTCGACGGTCACCGTCCCCTTCGGTCCGTGAATCGTAATGCCCGGCGTTCCGTCAATATCGCCGGATAAGCGGACCGGGGGCGCGACGCCGAGCTTGAAGCTGTCGGTTTTCGAAATTTCAAGCTGGGTGAGCGAACGGACCGGTCCGAGGACGCGGACGTTTTCAATTTTCCCTTTCGGCCCTTCGACCGTCACCGTTTCCTTGGCGGCGAACTGGCCAGGCTGCGACAACGGCTTGAGCACCGTCAGCTCGGCGCCTTCGCCAAACAGCGCCGCCATGTGTTCTTTTGATAAATGAATGTGGCGATTCGATACCCCTACTGGAACCATCAATGGTGATCTCTCCTTTTTTGCTGGCTATGGTATGTTCTTTATATAACGTATCCATTTCCGGCAAAATTAAAGAGGCCGACCTCGCGTCAGCCCCTTGTTTTTGCCCCATATCCTAATTTTTTCAGCAGCGCAATCGCCTGCTCTTTTTCTGCCGCCGTCAGCGCCGAAACCGTTTCGTGAATTTTTTCCGCATGCTCGGGAAATACGCGTTCAATAAACCGCCGCCCCTCTTCTGTAATGGACGCGTACGTGACGCGCCGGTCCTTTTCGCAGGCGCGGCGGACGATCAATCCTTTGTTTTCCAGTTTGTCAATGACGTAGGTGATGCTCCCGCTCGCCAGCAAAATTTTTTCGCCAATTTGCTGGAGCGGCTGATCCCCTTTATGGTATAACAATTCTAACACGGCAAATTCGGTCGGATTGACCCCGAATGAGTGGATTGATTTGTTCACTTGGTCGCTTACGGCGCGGTAAGCCCGCGACAATACGATAAACAACTTTAGCGATTGCTCGAGTTCTTGCTCTTTTTGTTCCATGCCATCCAACCCTTTGCATTTAACCATTTCTTACTTGCATTATACTTGAACAGCAAACAGGCAGGCAACCGTTTTTGCCAGGCGCTGGTCCATTTTTCTCGCCAGCGGCCGTTCCTTTCGCTATGATAATTTTGTGATAGGGCAGCGCTTGGGCGATTGTCACATTTGTGGAAACGGCGCATATGAAAAAATAAAGGCTGATGAAGGGGGAATTGGATGAACGGGGTATTGACCGGCAGTGTGCTGTCCGCCTTATCGACCGGACTTGGCGCTGTGCCGATTTTGTTTATGGCCAAATCGCTCACCCACCGCTGGCGCGATGTGCTCCTCGCGTTTTCAGCCGGCATTATGATGGCGGCCTCGATGACAAGTCTTATTCCCGAGGCCCTGCGGTCCGGCGGTTTTGAGGCGCTCGCCATCGGATTGGCGGCGGGGGTGCTCGTGTTAACGTTGCTTGAGATGACCGTCCCCCATATCGACTTGGAGCATACGAAAAGCGGCTTGCAATTCGACGAAAAGGCGATGCTCATCATCGCCGCCATTGCGATGCACAATCTCCCCGAAGGGCTGTCAGTCGGGGTGAGCTACGCCTCAGACGGCGCTTCGCAAATCGGCAATTTGATCGCATTGGCCATCGGCTTGCAAAACGCGCCGGAAGGATTTTTGGTCGCCTTGTTTTTAGTCAATCAGCAGATTGGCCGCTTTAAAGCGTTTGTCATTGCCACGTTAACCGGCGCGGTCGAAATTGTGACGTCTTTGCTCGGCTTTTATTTAACCTCTCTCTTCCGCGGCCTCGTTCCATACGGGTTGGCGTTTGCCGCCGGGGCGATGCTGTTTATCATTTAC
Organism: Geobacillus zalihae; assembly: GCF_030414215.1. Lineage (NCBI taxonomy): Bacteria > Bacillati > Bacillota > Bacilli > Caryophanales > Anoxybacillaceae > Geobacillus > Geobacillus zalihae. The sequence goes on along the minus strand of NZ_CP129217.1, from coordinate 880,940 downwards.
AAAGAACTCATTCCCGAAAGTCATGGCGACGGCAACGAACGGATCTCGACGTACGCGTTTATTATCGGCATTTTGTTTATGATTTTGTTAACCGAATCGTTTTAGCGATCCCCCCTTCCGTCATCGAGACAGGCGCTCCTCTCCATACAGAACGAAACACCCCGCTGCCTTGCCTGGCAGCGGGGTGTTCTCATTATTGGACGGCCTCTTCTTTTTCTTCATACGGATGGGCGACCCAGCCGGACGGGTCGATGAACAGACGGACGGCTACGACTTGGCGGTCGTCCATGAGCGTAAAGTAGTGCGGATTCCCTTCCGGCACAGAAATGACATCGCCGGCTTCCAGCTCGACGTCAAAATAACCGGTTTCTTTGTCGCCTTTGATGATGAAAATGCCATGGCCGGCTGTAATGGCGCGCACTTCGTCTTCCGTATGGATGTGCACTTGTTCAAATTTTTTCAGCAGTTCATCCAAGTTCGGCGTCGCATCGGACAGAGCGACGATATCCCATGTTTTGTAGCCGCGGCGCGCCGCCAAATCTTCAATTTCATCTTTGAACGTCGCCAAAATTTCATTTTTCTCTTCATCCGTGAGTACGTATTTGTCACGCAAATGCTCCGGCAGTTTCGTGATGTCCCAATGTTCATACAACACCCCTTGACTGTTCAAAAACGCGCGCACATTGTCTTCTCCTTCAATCACTTGGCCCGTTTTTCTCACTTTGATGACGGCCATGTCAAAATCCCCCTTCTAAAAGATGTATATTAACCAACCGGCAGGCCGGCCCGTTGCAAAAGCAGCCGCTTCACCTGCCAGCTGAACAAAAACTCCCACGCTTCCAAATGTTTTTTCGCTTCAAACGCCGTTCGTCCCCAGACGGTAATGCCGTGGTTGTGGATCAACACGGCGCCCGCATCGCCATGAATATATGACGAAAACTGTTGAGCCAACGTCGGGATGTCGGCGTCATTGCCAATGATCGGAATGCGCACTTCGGCATTTTCTTCCCAAATGCCGAACGCCTTAATGATTTCTTGCCCGGAAAAGACCGCCTCTCCGTTGGCTGCGTACACATCGGAAATGATATTATTGTCGACCGTGTGAACATGCAAAACGCAACCGGCGTTTGTGCGATTGTAAATTTCCACATGCAGCAGCGTCTCCGCTGATGGCTTTAAATGTGTTTTCTCCGCTGGTCGGCCGGCGGCGTCAACGAGCAAGAAGTCCTCATCCGTTTGCTTCCGCTTATCCTTGCCGCTCGCTGTCACCAAAAACGTCAACGGGTCGTCCGTCACTTTGATCGACAAATTGCCGCTTGTTGCGAAAAACCAATCGCGGGCGGCGAGCTCGGCTTTCACTTCCGCAAGCTCGTTCCACTTTTTCACGACGATGCTCATACGATCACCTCCATTCGCTGCAACGCATCCATCACGTCAAAAAACGTCGCAAATGGCGCGTGCGGCAGGTCAAGCTCTTGACATTTTTCAAGCAGAAAATCGCGCGCCAGCACATAATCGGCTTGTCTTGCCACCGCCAAGTCGGTGATCGAATCGCCGATGACGACGTGATACCCGTCGGGGCGGGCGAGCCTGCGCAATAGCGACGGCTTGCAGCAGCCGCAGCCGTTTTGGCACTGGCTGTCGCATGCATGCGGCCATGTGATGCGGATCGTCTCACCGCTGAAGTCAGAGCCGTTGCAAAAAATGCGCTCCGGCTCAATCAGCCCTTCAAGCAGTGGGTAGACGAAAAAGTCGATGCCGCCGCTCACGATATAGAGCGGGATGCTTTGCTCTTTCGTCCACGCGACAAACTCACGGAACCCTTCGCGCAAACGGGCGGTGCTAAGCAAAAAGTCAACAATCTCCTCTTTCAGCGCCGACGGAAGAAGTGAAAACATTTTTCCGACGCCTTCCTGAACGGAGATGCGCTGGGCGAGAATGTCGTCCTTTAACGCCTCCCACTCCGGCGGGGCGAACTGTTTCATAATGGCGATAATGTTGTCGTTTTCCGTAATGGTGCCGTCAAAATCACAAAAGAGAACGAGCTGTTTCGTCATGCTTCCACCTCAATGGCGCCCCAGCGGTCGATCGCCTTTTGCAGCGCCTCGTTGTCTTTCGCCGCTTCACGGAGCGGACGGCCGGCCAGCGCCGCGTCGATGGCAGCGCGAAACGCCTTTCCGCCGCCGATCGCCCCGTCCGGGTGGCCGTGAATGCCGCCGCCGGCGTTGACGATGCTGTCACGGCCGAAATCGCGGACAAGAAGCGGCACCAAGCCCGGATGGATGCCGGCCGAGGGCACTGGAAACGCTCGGGCAAACGGCTCTTGTTCATCGGTCAGCGCTTGGGCGATGCCAAGCGCCTGCCCGCGCTCCAAAGCGACGCTGCCATACGGAGACGGGAACAACACAAAATCGGCGCCGGCAAGACGCAAAAGTTTTCCAAGCAAGAGCGACGGGGCGACGCCGTAAAACTCCGACGGCGTGATGGCGCCGCTGAACGCCGGGTGGGCCATAATCGGGACGGAAATCTCTTCATCTTCCCGCAGCCCTTGCAGGACGTCCAATCCATAGGCGAACACGTTGAACAACAGCACATCAGCACCAAGCTCGGCGGCTCGTCTCGCCTTCTCTTTCAGCTCAAACGTTTTGCCGGTCAAGTTGACGGCGTACAGCGTCCGCTTGCCTGTTTGTTCGTACACCTCTTCGAGCGCCGCTTTGCCTTCTGTAATGCGCTTCGCAAATGGCAGACGATCGCTGTCAAACAAAATTTCGTCATCTTTGACCAAGTCAACGCCGCCAAGCGCTTGCTTTTTCAACTCTGATGTCAAATACGCCAAATCGCGGCCGACGATGCCTTTGAAAATGCTCATCAACAGCGGGCGGTCGTACACTCCGACCTTTTCGCGAATGCCGGCGATGCCAAAGCGCGGTCCCGGGAACTTCCGTTTCCACTCCTCTGGAAGTTCCAAATCAAGCAGCCGCACTTCCCCGTCCAGCGACAGCTTGCCGAACGTCGTCACCAACAATGCTGGCAAATCGGCGCTGAAGTTCACCGTCGGATAGGCGATTTTGACGATCGCCCGCTTCAGCCGCTTGCCGAAGTACGCATTCGTCCGGTCGCTTTCCTCAAGCTCCTCGACCGCAACGACTTCCCCTTTATGCTTGCGGAGCTGGTCTTGCTCCAGCTGCGGCAAGTCGGTCCATGTGCCGACCGTCAAGCCGAGCGCGATCCCTTCGGCCTTTTTGCGAATGTCTTTCTCGTCATGAAGCAAATACGTCGCAATGACTGCACTCATCGTCCATCCCTCTTTCAATATATGGCGAAATAAAAAAGCCCCTTCCTAAGAAGAGGCGTCATTCAGTCATGGCGCTCTTCTTATCTCTCAGCGTTTCCGCTGCAAGAATTAGCACCGTGCTTGGCGCGCGCCAAGCCGGTTGCCGGGCTTCATTGGGCTCGTCCCTCCGCCTGCTCTTGATAAGAAAGCCTGCTCGTTTATGCACTTGTCAAACAATTGGCAAATTTACTTTGAATTATGACATCGCCGATTGGCGTTGTCAATCATTTTTCAAAAATTTTTTTCGAACAATCCAAGGCGGCCGATCCGCTCCGCTGCTTCGCGAAGCCGCGCTTCATCGGTCAAGAGGCCGACGCGCACATACCCTTCGCCGTGCTCGCCGAACCCGATGCCTGGGGCGACGGCGACATGCGCCCGCTCAAGCAGCATGTCGGCAAACTCAGCGGATGATATGCCTTTTGGCAGCGGAAGCCAGGCGAAAAACGACCCATATGGCGCCGGCGCTTCCCAACCGATCTCGCAGAGCGCAGCGATGAACGCATTGCGGCGCGCCTCATACAATGCGACCAACTCCGTGACACAATCTTGCGGACCAAGGAGCGCCGCGGCGGCCGCTTCTTGGATGGCGCCGAACAAGCTGACATACAAATGATCCTGCAAAAGCTCAAGCGCCCGAATGATCCGCTCGTTGCCGACGGCAAACGCCACACGCCAGCCGGCCATATTGTATGTTTTCGAAAACGTATAAATTTCGACGCCGACGTCTTTCGCCCCATCGGCTTCCAGGAAGCTGACCGGTTTCCGGCCGTCAAAGCCGATCGCCCCATAAGCGAAATCGTGCACGACGGCAATGCCGTGCTTGGCGGCAAACGCCACCGTCTCCGCGAAAAATTCCTTTGTCGCCGTCGCACCGGTCGGATTGTTCGGATAGTTTAAAAACATGAGCTTCGCTCGGTCGGCGACCGACTCCGGAATGGCTTCGTAATCCGGTAAGAATCCGTTTTCCGAAGAAAGCGGCATCATCTCCATCCGCGCGCGGGCAAGCGCGATCCCCGACCAATAGTCCGGATAGCCCGGGTCCGGGACAAGCACCACATCGCCCGGGTTGACGAGGCAAAGCGGCAGCTCGACAAGCCCGGCTTTGCCGCCGAACAAGATGGCGACCTCGCGGGCCGGGTCGATCGTCACCCCGTACTCGCGCGCGTAAAACGCCGCTACGGCTTCTTTCAAAAACGAGTAGCCTTGAAACGGCGAATATTTATGGTATTTTGGGTTCGCGGCTGCCTTCTGCATCGCTTCGACAATGTGCGCCGGCGTCGGCTGATCCGGATTGCCCTGCCCTAAGTTGATCACATCATAACCCGCCTTGATCTTCGCACCGACTTTCGCCACGAGCGAGGCGAAAAACTGCTTCGGCAGCTGTTCAAGCAGTTCGGAAAAGGGAAATTCGATCGTCATCGTCCACACCTTCTCAAAAATTCTTGAAATTCTAGTGCAACATCATATATCGTAAAAAGCAAAATGTAAAGCAAAATTTTTTCGAGGTGAAAACTCATGACGATCCGCATCGCCTGCCTCCAGCTTGATATTGCGTTTGGCGACCCGAACGAAAACGAACGGCGCGCGGAAAGCGCCATTGAATCGGCCGTCAAGGACGGCGCGAATATCATCGTGCTGCCAGAGTTATGGACGACCGGCTACGATTTGACGCGCCTGGATGAAATTGCCGACGAAGGCGCCGAACGGGCGAAGGCGCTCGCTTCCCGATTGGCGCAAACGTACGGCGTCCATTTCGTCGCTGGTTCGGTCGCCAAAAAAACAGCCGCCGGCGTGACAAACACGATGATCGTGGCCGACCGTCATGGCCAAATCGTCGGCGAATACAGCAAGCTTCACCTGTTCCAATTGATGGATGAACATTTGTATTTGCAGCCGGGAAACGAGCCAGGCTTGTTCTCGCTTGACGGGCTGCCGTGCGCTGGGGTCATTTGCTATGACATCCGCTTTCCGGAGTGGATTCGCGCCCATGCTTTGGCTGGGGCGGAAGTGCTGTTTGTCGTCGCCGAATGGCCGCTTCCCCGCCTGCACCATTGGCGGACGCTCTTGATGGCGCGGGCGATTGAAAACCAATGCTACGTCGTCGCCTGCAACCGGGCTGGCCGCGACCCGAACAACGTCTTTGCCGGCCATTCGCTCGTCATCGACCCATGGGGCGAAGTGATCGCCGAGGCGGACGAGAAGCCGGGCATTCTCTCGGCCGACATCGATCCCGCGCTCGTTGCGGACGTCCGCGCGCGCATCCCGGTGTTTGCCGACCGCCGGCCGCACGACTATGAAACGGCAAAAAATTTTTTCAAAACGTATTGACAATCGATTGGCCGACCATGTATCATTCGAATCAAGCAACCAAACAATTGAGAACATCGTGAAAATTCCCGAAACTGAATACAAGAAATCGGTACTCTTATCAAGAGTTGGCTGAGGGAATTGGCCCAATGAAGCCCAGCAACCGACCGTAATACTATCGTGAGATAGGGCGCACGCCAAGGGCGGCGCCGGAAGCGTCATGCTTCCGCAGGGCACGGTGCTAAGTCCAACAGAAAGACCGATGTCTTTCTGAAAGATAAGAGGCGCGAAGAACGAATGAATCTTCAAGCCTCTTTCCGTATGCGAAAGAGGCTTTTTCATTTGCCGGAAACGCCGAGTTTTAGCGCGCGTCAGAACCGGCATTTGAAAACGAGCGAAATGAAAAAAGGGGGAACAAGGCAATGACCACTGTTCAAACATCGGTTTACGAACCGCTGACCGAACCGAAGGCGGTATCTCTCGCTGTCCGCCTCGGCTTATTCCGCGACGGGGCGCCTCTTTTGTGCCGCGAGATCGGCGACGGCAACTTGAACTTAGTGTTTCATATCGTCGACCAAGAAACAAAGCAAGGCGTAATCATCAAACAAGCGTTGCCGTACGCCAAAGTGGTCGGCGAAAGCTGGCCGCTTACGTTAAAGCGCGCCGTCATCGAAAGCAACGCGCTGCGCACGTTTGCGAGCTATGTGCCGCAATACGTGCCGAAAGTCTACTATTCTGACGAATCGCTCGCCATTACGGTGATGGAAGACTTATCCCGTTTGCAAATCGCCCGCAAAGGGCTGATCGAAGGGAAAACGTATCCGCTTTTGTCCCAGCATATCGGCGAGTTTGTCGCCAAAACGGCATTTTATACGTCTGACTTCGGCATGAACCAGCAAGAGAAAAAGAAATTGGCGCAAAGCTTCGTCAATCCGGAACTGTGCAAAATTACCGAAGACCTCGTCTTCACCGACCCGTTTTTTGACCACGAAACGAACAACTTTGAAGACGAATTGCGCCCAGACGTTGAAGCGCTTTGGCGCGATGACCGACTCCACCTAGAAGCAGCAAAGCTGAAGCGCAAGTTTTTAACCGAAGCCGATGTGCTCTTGCATGGCGATTTGCATACCGGCAGCATTTTCGTAAGCGCCGACGAAACGAAAGTGATCGACCCAGAATTCGCCTTTTACGGTCCGATCGGGTTTGACCTTGGCCAATTTTTCGCCAATTTGCTGTTAAATGCGTTGTCCCGCTCTGAATTAGAGCGCCAACCGCTCTTTGACCACATCGACCGGACATGGGACGTCTTTGCGTCCGTGTTCTCAAACCTTTGGCGCACCGAGAGCGTGGAAACGTACGCCGCGACGCCGGGCTTGCTCGAGGACGTGCTCCGGCACGCGTTCATCGATGCTGTCGGCTTTGCCGGCTGCGAAGTCATCCGCCGGACGATCGGCCTCGCCCATGTGGCGGACCTTGACGGCATCGAGCACAAAGATGAACGGCTTGTTGCCAAACGGCATGCGCTCCGCCTCGGCCGCCGCTTGATCATTGAGCGGGCTGAGCTGACAGGAACGGATGGCTTCCGCCGGCTGCTCGCCGAAACCAAGCAGTAATGCCATTCGATCCGGCCCGCCGGCGACGGGCCGGACAAACGAACAACGCCAAAAGAAAGGAAGACAGCAATGAGCACATTTGCCATCCCGCGCTCAGTCGAATGGCGCGAGACGCATGTGACGATTTTAAACCAACAAAAACTTCCAACAGTCACGGAATATATCGACTTGCACACCATTGAAGACGTATATGACGCGATCGCCACGCTGAAAGTGCGCGGCGCGCCGGCGATCGGCATCACTGCCGCCTATGGCTTGGCGCTCGCCGCTTCGAGCTATGACACCGAGTCGGTCGATGAATTCCGCCGTCGCTTGAAACGAGATCGTGACTACCTAGCCAGTGCCCGGCCGACTGCCGTCAACTTGTTTTGGGCGCTCGATCGGCTCGTCACCGCTGCGGCCGACGCCCTTTCCGTCAACGAGGCCAAAACGACGCTCGTCCACGAAGCGATTCGCATTCAAGTGGAAGATGAGGATGTGTGCCGCCGCATCGGCGAATACGCGTTGTCGCTCTTTCGTCCGGGCGATCGGGTGATGACGATCTGCAACGCCGGCTCGATCGCCACCGCCCGCTACGGAACGGCGCTCGCCCCGTTTTATTTGGCGAAAGAAAAAGGAATTGAACTATCCGTTTACGCTCTCGAGACGCGGCCGGTGTTGCAAGGGGCGCGCCTGACCGCTTGGGAACTGATACAAGCGGGCGTTGATGTGACGCTCATCACCGACAACATGGCAGCGCAAGCGATCAAGGCGAAAGGCATTGGCGCCATCATCGTCGGCGCCGACCGGATCGCGCAAAACGGCGATACGGCGAACAAAATCGGCACGTTCGGCCTGGCCTTGCTCGCGAAGTCGTTTGACATTCCGTTTTACGTCGCTGCGCCGTTGTCCACGATCGATTTGACGACGAAAACAGGTGCGGACATCCCGATCGAAGAGCGCCATCCGGATGAAGTGACCCACATCGCCGGCGTACGCATCGCCCCGGAAGGCGTCAACGTATACAATCCGGCGTTTGACGTAACGCCAAACGAACTCATTACCGCGATCATTACCGAAAAAGGCATCATTCGCGGCAATTACAACGCAACGCTGCCATCATTATTCACAAAGGAGGAGCAACATGAAACGATTTAAGGCCTTATCTTCCCTTTTTCTTCTTTTCTTTGCCGTGTTCTCCATCTTGACTGGCTGCACACACGAGCAAGATGCCGTGAGCTCCAAGCCAGCCAACGGAGCCAAGACCACGAACAACAAAACGGAAACGACATCCAGCCACTCGACGGCAACAAGCGACGAGCAAGCGGCCATTCCTGAAAAGTTGAAAAAGCCGGTGAAAATCGCCGCCATTATGCAACTGTCCATCGGCACGTTCTCATCGCAATACATCGCCGGCGTCAAAGAACAAGTGCAAAAATTCGGCGGCGAGGTGCAAATTTACAACGCCGACAACGATTTAACCAAAATGGCATCGTACGTTGAGACGGCCATTACGCAAAATGTTGACGCCATTTTGCTTGACCACGGCCGCGCCGATGCGCTCGAAGGCCCGGTGAAAAAAGCCGTCGCCAAAGGCATTCCAGTTGTGGCATTTGACAACGATTTGAACATTCCCGGCGTCACCGTCATCGACCAAGACGACTACAGCCTCGCCTGGAAAACATTAAAAACGCTCGCAGAAGACTTAAACGGGGAAGGCAACATCGTCACGATTTGGGTCGGCGGCTTTACCCCGATGGAACGCCGCCATATCATTTATGACGCGTTCAAAAAACGCTATCCGAACATTAAAGAAATTGCCAAGTTTGGCACGGCGAGCGCCAACACAGCTTTGGACACACAAACGCAAATGGAAGCGATTTTGAAAAAATACCCGAACAAAGGCGACATTGACGCTGTCTTCGCAACTTGGGACGAGTTCGCCAAAGGGGCGACGCGCGCCATCGAGCAAGCTGGGCGCACGGAAATTAAAGTGTACGGCATCGATTTGAGCGATGAAGACTTGCAAATGATCCAAAAACCAAACAGCCCATGGGTGGCGACAACGGCGACGGACCCAGCCGAAGTCGGCCGCGTCCAAGTGCGGTTCGCGTATCAAAAAATCGCCGGAGAAAAAACGCCGAACATTTACTCGCTTGAGCCGCATTTAGTGAAACGGTCCGATCTTCCGGACAAACAAGTGTCGATGAATGAGCTTTCGCAATACATCCCGGGCTGGGGGCAATCCAATGTCGCCATCTCGCCGTGGATGAAAACGTTGGAAGCCCAGGTGAACAAAAAATGAACGGGTTGTCAATGCGGGGCATGGAAAAATCGTTTGGCGCCGTGCGCGTGCTTGACGGCGTGGACTTCGACGTTCGTCCTGGCGAAGTCCACGCCCTTTTGGGCATGAACGGCGCCGGCAAAAGCACGCTCATGAACATTTTGGCCGGCGCCATTCCTCCCGACGCCGGCACGATCACGATCGATGGCGTCAACTGCACCTTTTCGTCGCCGCTTGACGCGAAACGAGCCGGCATCGGCTTCGTCGTCCAAGAGGTCGACACGGCGCTTTTCCCAGGATTGCCCGTTTACGAAAACTTGGCGGCTGATGAGCTCGCTGATGTGAAGAAACAGCCGATCCGCTCGCTGCGCCGGGAAAAAGAACGGGCCGCTGCTCTGCTTCGCCGCGTCGGCCTTGCCATTTCGCCGGCAAAGCTCGTGCGCGACTGCTCGCTCCATGAAAAACAGCTGATCGTGCTCGCCAAAGTGTTGTCATCGAATGCGCGCTACATCATTTTGGACGAACCGACCGCCGCCTTGAGCGAAGCCGAAACGAAGCGGCTGTTTGCCATCATCACGGAACTGAAACAGCAAGGCGTCGGCTTTATTTACATCTCTCATAAACTGAAAGAAGTGCAGGAAATCGCCGACCGGCTGACGATTTTGCGCGACGGCCGCGTCGTCTACCATGGTTCCGCCCTCGGTTTGCCGCTTGAAGACATCGTCCTTCATATGACCGGAACAAGGCGAGCCGCCGCCATGAAACAAACGCGCGCGCATGGAAGCGACATCGCCTTTGCCGTCCGTGGGATCACGATCGAAAAAACCGGCACGACGGTCGATCTTTACGCCCATCGCGGCGAAATCGTCGGCATCGCCGGCTTGGTTGGCGCCGGCAAAACGGAGCTCGCTGAAAGCCTCATCGCCCACCGGAAGACGTCTGGCGAATGGCAACTTGACGGCCGGCGCTATACATTTTCATCGCCGCATGAAGCGATTGCCGCCGGCCTTTGTCTTATTCCGGAAGAACGGCGCAAACAAGGGCTGTTCTTGCCCGAGTCAGTGAAAACGAACTTGACCGTCCGCCTTCTTTCCCGCCTGTCGCGCTGGCAATGGATCAGCCGGGCGAAAGAAGCGGCTGAAGCCGACGGGCTCGTCCGCTCGCTAGGTGTTCATCCGCCGTCAAGCACCACCGTCGTTCGCCACTTGAGCGGCGGCAACCAGCAGAAAGTCGTCATCGGCAAATGGCTGAACACAAACGCGCGTGTTTTTCTATTCGACGAGCCCACGAAAGGAATCGATGTCCACGCCAAACAAGAGGTGTTTTCCATCATCCGTGCTCTCGCCGATGAAGGAAAAACAGTACTATATTTTTCGAGTGAATTTCACGAGCTTCTTGAGGTGTGCGACACCATCTACATCATGGCTGACGGCCGGCTACTCACCCGCCTGCCGGCCGCTGAACTGACGTATGAACAGCTTGTTTACTATTGCAGCGGAGGTGAGATCCATGAGCCAGCCAGCCGTTTCCGCGCCGCCGTCGAAAAAAGCGGCGCCGTTCATTCTTGAATTTTTGTATAAACATGGCACACTGCTTGCCATTTTGGCTGTAATCGCCTATTTTGGCCTGACACAAGACCGGTTTTTCACCTATGAAAACTTCAGCGACATTTTGCGTTCCATTTCCATCGTCACCTTGGTGGCCATTGGCATTACATTTTCGCTCATCGTCGACGGCTTCGATTTGTCGGTCGGTTCGACAGTGAGCTTGGCGACGATTGCCAGTGCGGCGGCGCTTGTCTTGCATCGCCAAGAAATTTTCGTCACCTTGCTCGTGCCGCTGTTGCTCGGCGTCGCCGTCGGGCTGCTTAATTCGTTGTTGATCGTCAAATTCAAACTGCCCGATTTGCTCGCAACATTGGCGACGATGTACGCCATTAACGGCGTGCAGCTCACCTATACGAAAGGGTTTTCGATCTACAACGACATGCCGCTGCCTGATGGCGGCACGGCGCCGGGCAAATTCATTCCTTCCTTTTTATTTATCGGCCAGGGAGAGCTGTTCGGCGTACCGTTTTCTGTCTTGCTTATGCTGTTTGTCGTCATGGCCGCTCATCTGTTTTTAACGTACACGAAACCCGGCCGCCTCTTTTATTTGACCGGGGAAAACCGCGAGGCGGCAAGGCTCTCAGGCATCCCAGTCAACCGCTATCGGACATATGCATACGTCATCAGCGGGTTTTTTGCGGCCTTAGGCGGCATCGTCCTTGCCTCGCGCATCGGCACCGGGCAAGTGTCGGCCGGCGCCTCTCTTTTAATGGACAGCGTCGCCGCCGCCTACATCGGCTTTTCCGTCTTTGGCGCCGGCAAGCCGAACGTCATCGGCACATTGTTCGGCTCGATTTTAATGGGCGTGTTGCTGAACGGCTTGACGATGATGAACGTCCCGTATTACGCCCAAGACATTATAAAAGGCGCCATTTTAGTCGGCGCCCTCGCCTTGTCGCATTGGCAAAAAAAATAACGCCCGATCTCTGCCCCCGTGGATGGCAATCCTCGGGGGCAGACGCGTTTTTCATATAGATGCAACGAAGAAGTTTACCATATCCTTGACGGAAAAGCGGTTTGTCCATTTTCGACTGTCGAAGGCAAGCAACAGGCTTGCCCCGTCACGCCTTGGCGTGACGGAAGACCGAACAACCACCTGCTTCACAGACCCATATATGGGTCTTTAAGCGGCGTTGTTCGGTCGCCCGACAGTCGATCAAATACTTGATAAAAGCTATAAATGGTAAAGCTTCAAATTGCATCTATATAGACAAGCCATCAGCTTCTTTTTCCGCCTGCTCCATTGCAGCATCCGCATACAACGCCTTCCAAACTCTTTGCCTGTTCCACGAACGCAAGAGCGTCATCTACGTAAGCGGCGCTCAAGCTCCAACAGCTTCGCCTTCACATCGGTGCGGCTTCCGGCATAGCCAATGAGAGCGCCGTTTTTGCCGACAACACGGTGGCACGGAACGAGAATCGACAGTTCATTCGCCCGGTTTGCCTGGCCGACGGCGCGCACCGCTTTCGGGCGGCCGATTTGCGCGGCGATGTCAGCGTATGTCGCCGTCTCGCCGTATGGGATGCGGCAAAGCGCCGCCCACACCTCTTCTTGGAAGGCTGTTCCCTTCCACTTCAGCGGCAAGTCAAATGCTTGGCGTCGACCGTGGAAATACTCATCCAGCTGCCTAAGCGCGCGTTCAAGAAGCGGCGACTGGCTTTTGACAGCCGGATGTTCGCCGGCGAACGCGCGCCATTCTTCTGGAAACAGCTCGACTTTGACAATCGCGTCGCCGTCGGAGGCGATGTAAATGTCGCCGAGCAGCTCTGAGCGGTATACTGCATATTCAATCGTCATCGTCGTCCTCTCTTTCCATTCGTTCGATCGGCAGCGTGATATGGAACGTCGTGCCGACGCCGACTTCGCTTTCCACTTCAATTTTCCCTTGGTGCTCTTCTATGATTTTATAGCTGACCATCAAGCCGAGGCCGGTGCCGCGTTCTTTCGTCGTATAAAACGGCTCGCCAAGCTTTTTGATTTTATCTTTTGGAATGCCGCATCCTTGGTCGGTGATGGAGATGCGCACATAGCACCCGGCGCGGGTGATGCGCACCGTAATGTCCCCGCCTTTTGGCATCACTTCGATGGCGTTTTTCAAAATATTGATGAACACTTGCTTCAACTGATTCGGCTCGCAATACACCGGCGGCAGCCCGCGCTCGAAGTCGGCGATGATTTGCACGTTGTGCATCATCGCTTGGGCGCTGATCAAATCGATCGTGTCTTGCATAATTTTGCAGATATCATTTTGTTTGTACTGCACCGCCTGGGGCTTCGCCAGGACAAGAAACTCGGTGATGATCGACTCAATCCGTTTCAATTCCGACATAATGACATTAAAATACATCGAATAGTCGCCGTCAATGCTTCCTTGCAACAGCTGAATGAAACCCTTTAGCGCCGTCATCGGATTGCGGATTTCATGGGCGATGCCGGCGGCCAATTCCCCGACGACGTTGAGCGTATCCGACTTGCGCAGCTGCAGCTCCATCTCCTTGCGCTCGGTCACATCGCGCAGCATCATCATCCCGACGCCGGGAATCACTTCCTTTTTCAGTGAAAACTCAATAATTCTCCCTTTTCCCTCGTCGAAAAATTCGACCTCGCCGCTCGCTTCGCCGGTGCGTTGGCATTGTTGAAGCAGCTTATTGAGCTGGCGGCGCGCCCGCTCCGGAACGAGCTCGACCACCATTCGGCCAAGCAGCGCCTCCTTTTCGACGGAAAAAATGCCGCAGACAACCGGATTGGCGTCGATGATCCGATGCTTGGCATCCCAAAGCAAAATACCATCCATCGCATGATCGAAAATGCTCCGGAACTTTTGCTCGCTTTCGCGCAGCTCGCGCTCGATTTTCCGCCGCTCGCTCACATTGCGGAAAATCGTCAAGTGGTACCCGTCGATCGCTCCTTTTTTCATGGTGAACTCGAGCTGCTTATCCTCACCGTTCGGCATATGAAACGTCAGCTCGTCACGGATTTCCCCTTTGCGCCGGAACTCGCTGAAAATGCGTTTCACCTTTTCGTCCCCATAGTCGACAAAATCAAACAAATTGCGGCGCACAAGCAAATTCAAGGGCAGCTCAAACGTCCGGCTCGCCGCCGGATTGGCGTTCAATATGTAGCCAAAATCGTCCCAAATGAGGATCGCCTCATGCGCTTGTTCGAAAATAGCCCGGAACCGTTCTTCGCTTTTTTGCAACTTGATTTCCATATTTTTTCTTTCTGTCACATCGCGCATAATGGCCATGTAAAACCCGCTATAGACGTTGGAAGTCGCCGTCAGCTCAAACATTTTCACCGTTCCGTCCGGGCGGACAAGCGACAACTCGCCTTTGGCCGTTCCCTTTTCTTTCACTTCCGCGAGCAGCCGAGCGAACTCATTGGCGCATTCGCGGGCGACGAACTGCTGAAACGACAAATTGAGCAGTTTTCCTTTTTCCAAGTTCAAGCTCATCGAAAACGCCGGATTGACATCGATAAACCGCCCAAATTCATCGAAAATGACGATGCCGTCAACGGCGCGGTTGAATACGTCGCGAAACAAAAACTCATGAATGATGCGTTCGCGCTCAAGCGCCTTATGGGCTGAGATGTCGCGCATCATGACAAGGTCAAATTCGTCGAACACATCCTTTTTCATCGAAAATTCCACATGCTTCACTTTGCCGTCCGGCAGTTTGATGAGCAGTTCATCGCTGAACGAACCGAACTTTTGCAACATCGAGCGCTGAAACAGCAAAATATCGGGCGGCACAAGTTCGAGGAACGAAGAAAACGAATGGCCGATCAACGAAAACTTATCCATCTCAAACAGCTTGCACGCCGCTTCGTTCACATCGACAAATTCACCGTTTTTATTTAAAATCACGATCGCATCGAGCGACCGCTCAAAAATGATCGAATAACTGTTCAACCGCTCTTTTAACCGCCGATTTTCCTCTTCAAGCGACCGCACATCCGTCGATGCATTTTGTTCTTCCCGAGGAGAAAGGCTTTGGGCCATATCCATCTCTCCTTGTCTATTCAAACCATTCAACGAAATATATATTCGATGTGGAAAAATTTACTCCTCCCTTGATTTACGAAGATTTTTTAAAATTCTTTTCCACAATGTTCGACAAGTTTTTCTGCTTTTTCATTTGGCTAAACTGCATGATAGTCAACTCTCCCCCCTCGCTTAAAGCCAAATGAAAGCTTCCAATTGCATCTATAAATTATAGACAAAGGAGTTTTGCTGCTATATTATAGACAAAGGGGTTTTGTTGCGATGAACATCGTCTGTGCGACATTGAATGCCAAATACATTCATATGAATTTAGCCATCCGCTATTTAAAAGCATACGCTCAGCCCGAATTTGACGTCAAGCTTGTTGAGTATACGATCAAAGACCCGGTGCTGAACATTGTGACTGATTTGTACCAACGCCGTCCGGATGTCATCGGCTTCAGCTGCTACATTTGGAACATTGAAGAAACGATCAAAGTCGTCAAGCTGTTGAAAAAAGCAGCGCCGAATATTGTCATCGTCGCCGGCGGACCGGAAGTGTCGTACGATGTGCGTGAATGGATGGAGCGGGTGCCGGAATTGGATTTTATCGTCATCGGTGAAGGGGAAGAAACGTTTAAACAGCTGCTCTTTGCCTTAGAAGGCCGCAAAGAAGTGGCAGATGTCGCAGGGCTGGCGTTTCGCGATGGAAAGCGCATCGTCGTCAATCCGCAGCGAAACAAAATCCGCCTTGCTGATATGCCGTCGCCGTTTCGCTTTCCGGAAGACATCCCACATCTTCCGAACCGGATCATCTATGTGGAGACAAGCCGCGGCTGCCCGTTCAGTTGCCAATTTTGCCTGTCCTCGATTGAAGTAGGTGTCCGCTATTTTGACCGTGAAAAAATCAAGGATGATTTACGCTATTTAATGAAGCACGGAGCGCGGACGATCAAGTTCGTCGACCGGACGTTCAACATCAGCCGCAGCTATGCAATGGACATGTTTCGCTTTTTAATTGACGAACATGTACCGGGCACGGTATTTCAGTTTGAAATTACCGCCGACATTATGCGCCCGGAGGTCATCGAGTTTTTAAACAAGGAGGCGCCGCCCGGGCTGTTCCGCTTTGAAATCGGCGTCCAGTCGACAAACGACGAAGTGAACCGTCTCATTATGCGCAAGCAAAACTTCGCAAAACTTTCGCGAACGGTGACGATGATTAAAGAAGGCGGGAAAATCGCCCAGCATTTGGATTTGATCGCCGGTCTGCCCGAAGAAGACTACAACTCGTTCCGAAAGACGTTTAACGACGTGTTCGCCCTTCGCCCGGAAGAACTGCAGCTTGGCTTTTTGAAACTGCTGCGCGGCACTGGGTTGCGCCTGCGCGCCGAGGAGTACGGCTATGTGTATATGGACCATGCGCCATACGAAGTGCTCGCCAACAACGTCTTGTCGTTTGATGACGTCATCCGCATCAAGCAAGTGGAAGACGTGCTCGAAAAGTATTGGAACGCCCATCGAATGGACGAAACGATCGAGTACTTGGTGACCGATGTGTTCCCATCGCCGTTTGACTTTTTCCAGCAGTTTGGCACGTATTGGGATGAGCGCGGCTGGGCGCGCATTGGCCATCAGCTTGAGGATTTATTCCGCCGCCTGCATGAGTTTTTACGTACGTGTGCGCCAGATGCCCTGCCTGTCGCCGAATCGCTCATGAAATACGACTACTTGCGCAACCAAAAATACAAACCGCGCAAGCCGTGGTGGGAAGAAAAAACGGAGAAAACGACGCGCACGACCGTCTACCGCGCGCTGCTTGAGCGCCCCGAGGTGCTTGGGGAGGACTTTGCCGCCCTCGGGCTCGGGGAAAAGGAATTGTTTAAACATACGGTCGTTGAAATCGTGCCGGTCGATGTCGGCCGCTATATCGCCGCGAAGCAGCTCTCGTTTGCGCCAACGGCCATCGTCGCCTATTTCGACCCGTCGGGCACAGGAGCTACGGTCTTTTCTGCACCGCTTTCCACCCTGTTTGCGTCATCCGCATCGGCTTGAACGCCCAAGCGAAAAAAGAGCGCTGTTTCCAGCGCTCTTCTTTGTCCACCCACCAATCCAATCCCATCAAAACGGCGGCCTCACCGCGGCGGCTCTTTTTGTTTTGTCTCCTTCTCCTTTGCTTGCTTTTGCTCCTCGATCAGCCAAAACGGCTGATCACGAGCGAAATCGCCCCATTCAAACGCCATTTCTTCATTCGTTCGAGCGGGCCGCTCCTTATGCTCTTTACCCATCGCCGCCTCCTTGTCGCCCTTTTTTCGAATTGCGGTTCGCGCCGCGGATCATGTCCTCCTCGCCGGCATATTGTGCCGCAAATTCGGTATCCGGCAAACTTTCCGTTGGCGTTTTATTGTTGTTTTTCGCTGCGTCAAATTTCACTTTTCGCTTCATCATCGTTTCGTCTCCTCCTCATCAACCGTTTTCCGCTCATAAGCGACAAGCACAATTTCTTCTCCTGTTTCTTCACGCAGCCGCTGTTCGAGTTGCTGGAGCTGGCGAAGCGTCCCGTCATGAAGACGAGCGACTGGAAATGCGACGTTGGCCACACCCATCCTCCTTTCGCATTTTTTCTTATCATGCCTCGTTCAGGTGCGTTTTATCATAGTTCCGAAAGAAGACTCCCACTTCAAGCAAAGCGAAGCGGGAGTAGTTTACGCGTCTCCATAGCCGGTACATCCCCCGTCTGTCATCATCTGATCCAGAGGCTTTCGTTCGGCAAGAAAGAGGGAAATTGAAAACGCCCCACTGTCCCATATTTCCCTTCATGACAGCTTTTCTCTTTGAGCATGTTCTGGATGAATGAGCCAAACAGCCATGCTACCGGCGATCAGTGCTAGTGCGCTGAGCACCAAAAGAAGCCAACTTGCACCATTTTTCATCAGCCATGCGGCAAAACGATCGGAAACGCCCCGGCCGCCCCGAGCCCTTGCAACATGCGCCCGGCGATCATCCAGCCGTACGGGTCGCTCACCCGCCAAGCAGCCCATCCCGCCAGCCCCCCTCCCACCGCCGCCAGCAACAGGCTTGGAACGATGACCATTTTTCTCCCGATGCGGTCGCTTATATATCCGGCCAGCGGAATGAACAAAATCGCCACAACGGAATACATCGTGATCAGCAGGCTCGACTGCAGCGGCGTGATGTCGAGATGCCGTTCCATCGCCGGCAGCACCGGGATGAGCATCGAATTGCCCAGCGTCATGACAAGCGGAATCGAGGCAAGCGCAGCGACCGCCCACCCCCGACCAGCCTGCCTCCCTGCCGGTTTTGACAGCTGCACCGTCCATTCCATCGCTTCGGTCCCTTTCTTATGAAGTCGATATTTCCACTTATATGATGTGCGTTTTTTTCATGGATATGCCGCGCGAAAAAAAAGCTGCCACCAAAGGAGGACAACCCTCCGTTTGGCGAACAGCCCCTTCTTGTCATGACCGGAAAACCGTTGTACAAAACGTCCGTTATTTTCCGCCCGTGAACGAAATTCCTTTGATGAAGTAGCGGTTGAAAAAGACGTAAATGACCAACACCGGCAGCGTAAACACCATGGATGCCGCCATAATGTAGTTCCAATAGCTGATGTACTGTCCTTTGAAGCTATTGAGGCCAAGCGGCAACGTAAACAGCTGTCGATCGGACAAAATAATGAGTGGGCGCATGAAATCGTTCCACGAACCCATGAAGACGAAAATGGCCTGAGCCGCCAGAGCTGGACGAGCGAGCGGCAATGTCATGCCCAACAATTGCACTTTGTCAACTACCCCCACTTAGCTAACGCTTGAAGTGGGGGCTTGCAACTCCCCAGAAGTACAAGCGGACTTCGTCCTCCTTCCTTGACTTGGGGTTGCATCAGGGCAGGTTGACAACTACCCAACGACGCAGGTCATGCCTGCATCGTTACCGATTCTCTCGGTGTGTCTGTTGGCAGTACTTGGCTTCCACACACAACAGACGGATCTACGCTCGATGTTTTACGGTTACAACGTTTCCTGTAACCAACTCCATACATCGAGTAGCAGTTATTGGAGTGCCTTTATTAAACGGTTTTCTCCACGCCTTTATTATATCATACACAAAAGAAAAGGGGAACGCGCATTCCTCTCCCACTTACTCCCTTTGGTCGTTGAAGTGGGAGTCTCCTGCGCGAAATAGGATGAAAAATTCCTCCTGTAATTCCCAACCATATCTCTTTGTTCGGTCGTCCATACTAATCATACCTCATCAAAAAACCATCAAGGAGGAATTTCATATGGCTCGTTCAAGCAACAAACTGCTTGTGCCAGGCATTGAACAAGCGTTGGAACAAATCAAATACGAAATCGCCCAAGAGTTTGGCGTACAGCTCGGGGCTGGCACGGTTTCGCGCGCCAACGGCTCCGTCGGCGGGGAAATTACAAAACGGCTCGTCGCCCAGGCGCAAAGCGAACTGGCCGGCCGGAGAACAGAATAAAGCCGAGCGCCATCACTCGGCTTTTTTTGTTTTGGAATTCATTGCTTCCGAAGGACGGCCGGGATGGGCCGGATGGCGCCGCTCTTTTTGGTCGTTGCCATCCGGCCGGCCGCCTGCCGCTTTTTTCTCTACATAATGACCGCCCGGCCGCGATGGTCTGGCGTTTCCATGTTTTTTCCCTTTCGGAGACATTTCCTTGTTTGACGGAGAGCTTTCCTTATTTAAACCGGAGTTTTTCCGCTCGTGCGGCATCTGTTTTTCTTTTTTCTGCTGTTTCGTCTTCTGTTCCCTATGCTTCTGTTTCACTTGCGCCGGCTGTTCCAGTTTTCTCCCTTTTGATGGTGATGCTTTCTTTTCACTCTTTCCGACTTGTCCGTTCCCTTTGTCCGGCTTGGTGGATGTAGACGAGGCCGGTTTCACCTTTTTCTCGATTTGCAATAATTTTCCGGTTGTCATCCCCCGTTTGACAGCTTGGTTGCGCACGGCCATCGTACTATTGGCCGTGGTAATGACAATCCGGTCATCCGCCACTGACCGCTGGATATCGGCGAGCGCGGCAGACAGCTTCCGCGCCGAAGAGGCGTCGCGCTCCCTCTCCACCGTCGTAATCAGCACTTCCCCGCCTTTCTTTAAATACCCCTTTTGTTCGCTTAGCGCAATGATTTGTTTCGCTACCGAAGAAAACGGTTGACGTTTCCAGGAAGGAAGCGCCGTCAGCACCTTCTTTCCTTCCTCATTGTAAGCCTTCAGTGTCAACACGCGCAGCTCCGCATCGACTCCCGCTTCCATGCTTGGGTTGATGTCGATCGACATGTAGGCGTACACCGCATTAGAAGGCCATTGAATCCAAGTCGCCAGAAGCACCGCGGCCGCCGTCAGAACGCTTATGAGCGCATATCGAAACGAACGGCGGCAAAACGGAAAAGGACGGCCAACCGCATTCGCTTTGACCTCTTCTCCAATCTCCCATTCTTTTTCTTTTTTCAATCGAAGAAATTCCCCTTCCGGCGTCAATACCGTGACGAACTCTTCATCCAACTCCAGCACAATTCCCTTTTTCACGATGAAAGCACCCCTTTTATATAGTCCTTTAGGTAAATGTAATCGCCTGCCAAAATAACCGCGATCGCAATAATGTATTTTCTATTTCTCTCAATCGTTTTGCGGCTGACGGATGCCATCGCTTCCAACTGCTTGATCGGCAGCTGTTTTTTTTGAAACAGCAAGTGGACCAAGTGTTCGTTCTCGACAAGCAGCTGGGCGACGCGAATGGCGTTTAGGCGGGCGTCTTTATGTTTTGGCGATTGTTCGACTAAATCGTGAAAATGAATGCCGAATTGTTTCAGCACTTGCTGGTAATGAAGAATTTCTTCCCGACGCTGTTCTTGTTCGATTTGCCTGTAAAACTCATCGACGGAAAGCTTGGCGTCCAAGTATGTTTGCGCCGCCTGCTCACTGTTTTCTCCGTTCTCCACATGCCATACGGCATCGCGCATTCTCGCCTCTTTCCGAATATAGTCAATGAGACGCCGTTTGATGAGCAGTTCAGCAAATGAGAGGAAGGAACCGCCCTTATGCGGCGCATACTTTTCAATCGCTTCATTGAAGGCGATCAGCCCGATGCTCGCCTCATCATCCTCTTCGCGAATGAACCGCTTGCACACGCTCGACGCCGTTTTGGCGATAAACGGTTTGTATTGCTCGATCAGCTCATTGCGCAACGCTTCATTTCCTCGCTGAATTTCCACAACCGTCCGTTCAAGCGTTCTCTCTCTTCTTTTCAATAATGTCCCAAACACCCTTTTCACCCCGCTTATACAAAGCCGGACTGACGCTCATTCTTTATATTATTCGCACATCGCAACCCAAATATGGCCGTCGCTCAAAGGGGATTTTTTCAAGTTGCGCAAGTGAACATAAGTCCCCAAAAGGGCTCAACGCTGCCTGCGCCAAGCAAACGCCCTCCATCAACAAAAATCATGCATTTCTGTGCTTGACGGTTTCAAAACATCTCACGCTTTCTTCTGTAAGGGAAAATCAGTAAATCAACATTTTTCAGACATGGTGACGCGCGAAAAAGCCTCACTTGTCAAGTACACTTTGTGGAGATGAACCCTTCTAAATGAAAAAAGAGTGAAACGCGGTGTTGCCGAAAAATTTCACATAATGGAAAAAGGGGCTGTTTCCCCATTTGGGTCAGCCCCTTTTTCATTGTTTGGCCGTTCATCCGGCCTTTTCTTCCGTCCGTGCCATTTCATTCAGCTCACTATGCTTGCGGCCGTAGATAAAGTAAATCACTAAACCAATCAGCAGCCACGAGACAAAACCGATCCATGTCATCGCCGGAAGCTGAAGAACAAGGTAGCCGCAGAACAACACGGCCAAAATCGGGATGACCGGAACGAACGGGACGCGGAATGCCCGCTTTAAGTCCGGCTGCGTTTTACGCAGCACCAACACGCCGATCGAGACGGTGATAAAGGCAAAGAGCGTGCCGATGTTCGTCAGTTCCGCCAATTTGTTGAGCGGAATGATGCCGGCAAATACCGCTACAGCCGCTCCCGTCAGCCACGTATTGACATACGGCACTTGGCGCGTCGGGCTGATGCGGGCAAACACTTTCGGCAACAGGCCGTCGCGGCTGATGGCGTAAAAGAGACGCGTTTGCCCATAAAGCATAACAAGCAATACCGTCGTAATACCTGCGATCGCCCCGAGCGAAATAAAACCGGCGACCCAGTCTTGATGGATATAGTTTAACGCAAACGCCACTGGGTTTTTCACGTTGAGCTGCTCGTACGGAACGATGCCTGTCAATACGAGCGAAACCGCAATATACAACAATGTGCACACAAGCAACGAGACGATAATGCCAATCGGCATATCACGCTGCGGATTGCGCACTTCTTCCGCCGCCGTCGACACCGCATCAAAGCCGATGTAAGCGAAAAACACCGTCGCCGCGCCGGTCGCTACGCCAGAGAAGCCATACGGCATAAACGGCGTCCAGTTTTCCGGCTTGACGTACCAAACACCGACCGCCAAAAAGAGCAGCACGACCGCCACTTTAATGGCAACGATCACCGCGTTAAAACGCGCCGATTTTTTGGCGCCTAAGTTCAACAAAAACGTAATGAACAGAATAATTAAAATCGCTGGCAAATCGATGAACGTCCCTTTCTCCGGATCATACGCGCTCGTCAATGCTTTCGGGAGTTCGATGCCAAAACCGGTAAGCAACCCTTGGAAATAACCGGACCAACCGACGGCAACCGCCGACGAGGCAACCCCATATTCCAAAATCAAATCCCAGCCTAAAATCCAAGCGAATAATTCACCGAATGTCGCATAGCTATATGTGTATGCGCTCCCTGACACCGGCACCGTCGAGGCGAACTCGGCGTAGCAAAGCGCCGCGAACACACACGCCAATCCTGATAAGATGAACGAAAGAACAAGTGCTGGGCCGGCATGTTCCGCCGCCGCCACCCCGGTCAGGACGAAAATGCCTGTCCCGATGATGGCACCGATGCCGAGCATCGTCAAGTCGAATGCACCTAACTCTTTTCGCAGCGAAGCTCCTTTCGCCCCCGACTCCTTAAGCAACGATTGAATCGGTTTTTTACGAAACAAATTCATAGATGTCTCCCCTTGTCGTTTTTTGTAGAAAATTGTTGAATTTTGTTGTCGAATACAGTTGACATTCTACATGATCCTCGTTTTTTTGTAAAGTGCGAAAATAAGAAAAACAGCAAAAAATTTTCTCCGTTTTATGCGGCAAAGCAAAAAATAGTTTTTAAAAATAACAAAAAACATCAATTTACAAATTTTTCAGATAAATATATAATGAATGTGTGACAAATTTGTGTCAGAAAGGGGGAGTCACATCCACCGTTTGCGACAGAACAGTTCATTGCCCTTTTTGAAAACGCTTTAATACAGACAAGGAGGGATTACAATGGCAGTGAAAAAACAATCAAGGGCCGACCAAGGCGGCATCAACTATGATGCCATCGCTCAATCCGCTTCATTCCGCGGGCTCATTCAGGCGAAGAAGCGCTTCATCATCCCAGCCACCGTCTTTTTCTTCGTCTTTTACTTCGCCCTTCCGGTGTTGACGTCGTATTCGAAAGCGCTCAACGCACCAGCGATTGGGCCGGTCAGCTGGGCGTGGCTGTTTGCCTTTGCGCAGTTTATTATGACATGGGCCTTATGCATCCTTTATTCGAAACGCGCAGCACAATTTGATGCCATCGTCGAGCAAGTGAAGCAAGAAGCAGCGGAAGGAGGAAACACGTAATGCACGGGCTCGCCTTTTTCCTCTTCCTCATTATCGTCGCCTTGACGCTTGTCATTACGTACTACGCCTCGAAACGGACGAAAACGACAAGCGAATTTTACACCGCGGACAGCAGCCTCACCGGCTGGCAAAACGGGCTCGCCATCGCAGGCGATTATATGTCCGCCGCATCCTTCTTAGGAATCGCTGGCATGATCGCGCTGACGGGATTTGACGGCTTCTTTTACAGCATCGGCTTCCTTGTCGCTTATCTTGTCGTCTTGTATATCGTCGCCGAACCGCTTCGCAACCTCGGCAAATACACGATGGCCGATATGATCGCCGCCCGTTTTGACGATAAGAAAGTGCGCGGCGTCGCGGCGTTAAATACGATCGCCATCTCGATTTTCTATATGATCGCCCAGCTTGTCGGCGCCGGCGGCCTCATCAAGCTTCTGTTGGGTCTAGACTACATTTATTCCGTCTTGATCGTCGGCATTTTGATGACGGTGTACGTCGTCTTCGGGGGCATGACAGCAACGAGTTGGGTGCAAATCGTCAAAGCCGTCTTGCTGATGGTCGGTACGTTTATCATTTCCATCATCGTCTTTGCCAAATTCGATTTCAGCATCGCCAAAATGTTCCACGAAATGAAAACAGCGACGCCGCTTGGCGAGGCGTTTTTAAACCCGGGCAACAAGTTTAAGGATCCACTCGATACGATTTCACTCAACTTGGCGCTCGTGTTGGGGACGGCCGGGCTGCCGCACATTTTGATCCGCTTCTTTACGGTCAAAGACGCCCCGACTGCGCGCAAATCGGTCGTGTATGCGACATGGATCATCGGGATTTTCTATGTCCTGACCATCTTTTTGGGGTTTGGCGCCGCCGCGTTTGTCGGCTATGACAAAATCGTCGCCGCCAACCCGGCCGGCAATATGGCCGCCCCGCTGTTGGCGGAAGCGCTTGGCGGAGATTTCTTGTTCGCTTTCGTCTCTGCCGTCGCCTTTGCGACGATTTTGGCCGTTGTCGCCGGACTTGTGTTGTCAGCCGCCTCGGCGTTTGCCCATGACTTTTACAGCCATATTTTGCGGCGCGGCCAGGCGACGGAAAAAGAACAAATGCTCGCCGCCCGCTGGGCATCCGTCGGCGTCTCGGTGTTGTCGATTTTGTTAGCGCTGTTTGCACAAAAAATGAACGTCGCGTTCCTCGTATCGCTCGCATTTGCGGTCGCCGCCAGCGCCAACTTGCCGACGATCGTATTCACCATTTTCTGGCGCCGCTTTAACACGACTGGAGCGATTACGGGGATGCTTGTCGGCCTGATCAGCGCCTTGGTGCTCGTCTTCTTCAGCCCGAACGTCTGGTCGCCGCAGCCGGGCGCCGCCATTTTCGTCGGCGAACCGCTCTTTAAGCTCGCCAACCCGGGCATCATCTCGATTCCGCTCGGCTTTATCGGTGCGATCGTTGGCACGCTCGTCTCGTCGAAAAAATCGGATGAAAAGAAATATACGGAAATTGTCGTCAAAGCAAATACTGGGATAGGACGCGTGTAACACAGCAAAGAAGGGGCTGGCCCAAAACGTGCTTGCGTTTGGGCCAGCCCCAATTAGCATTATAACAGTTTGTATAGGTAATATTCATTTACAAATTCCCCATTCACTCTTAACGATTGAACTCTCTCGCCTTCTAATACGAACCCCATCTTCCTATATAAGTTGAACGCCTTATCGTTCCCTTTCATGACCGTAAGTCCTAATCTCAAAATTCCAACTTCCTTTGCCCACTCAAACGCTTTGTTGAATAGTTTCGTGGCAATGCCCTGTCCTTGATAGTCTTCAAGAACTCCCAAAACAACATTGGCAGAATGTCGATTTCGTTTTACATCGCCTCCTATGACAGCAAGGAACCCGACAAGCTTGTTTTCCGTTTCAGCAACAAAGATCATTTTATTCGGCTCAGACAACATTCTTTCAATCGATTTACTTTGTTGCTCAACCGTTGTTTGCCGTTCGCCAGGCTCAAATAACATAAAACCAGATTCATCAATTTTTTTGCACAACTCCAAGAAATGTTCCGCATCACGAACTTCAATCGGTCTGATCATCATTTTTTCTTTCTCCCTTTATCATCCTTTATGCCGTCGCCGTACGGTGAAACACCTTCGCAAACTGCGTATACCGCTCCACTTGGCGGCGGTCGACGTCATAGCCGATGCCGGGAGCGTCCGGCACGCGGATCAAGCCGCCGTGCACCTCAACTTCCGGCGTGATGATATCCCGCTCCCAATAATGCGACGACGCGGCGGTGTCGCCGGGAAGGGTGAAGTTTTCCAACGTCGTGATCGCGATGTTGTGGGCGCGCCCGACGCCTGCCTCCAGCATCCCCCCGCACCAGACCGGCGCACCGCGCTCAGCGCAAAGATCGTGGATGCGCTTCGCCTCCCAAAGCCCGCCGACGCGCCCGATTTTGATGTTGATGATGCGGCAGCTGCCAAGGTCAAGCGCCTTGCGCGCATCGTCATAGGAACGAATGCTTTCGTCAAGACAAATCGGAGTATGCAGAAGCGGCTGCAGCCGGGCGTGATCGAGGAGATCGTCAGCGGCGAGCGGCTGCTCGATCATCAGCAGCCCGAATTCATCGAGCGCTTTCAACCGATCTGCATCGGCAAGCGTATACGCTGAATTGGCATCGGCCATAAGCGGCACGTCGGGAAACGCGCGCCGCACGTCGCGAATGACATCAACATCCCATCCCGGTTTGATCTTCACTTTGATCCGCCGGTACCCTTGCGCCACATACCGCTCCATCACCTGGAGCAGATCGGCAACCGTCGGCTGGATGCCGATGCTGACGCCGACTTCAATGTCCTTTTTCGTTCCCCCGAGAGCTTGAGAAAGCGGAACGCCGAGCCGCTTGGCGTACAAATCCCATACCGCCCCTTCAATCGCCGCTTTCGCCATGTTGTTTTGGCGGATGGCAGAAAAGCGCTTTGCCAGCTCCTCCGGGTGATGAATCGGCTCAGCCAGCGCAAGCGGCACAAGGAAATCTTCGAGCATATGCCAGTTCGTTTTCACCGTTTCCTCGCTGTACCACGGGGCGGCAAACGCGACCGATTCACCCCAGCCGGAAACGCCGTCGCGATCGACAACTTCCACTAAAATCAACTCTTTCCTTTGAAATGTGCCGAAGCTCGTCGTAAACGGCGCCTTCAACTTCATTTGCAAATGGCGCAATATGACGTACTCGATGTTGATCGTCATTCTTCTTCCCCTTTCTGCTGCCATCGTTCACTCCGCCGCTTCCATATGTAATAAAGCACTCCTTCCTCCAGGCAGCGCCAAGCGCCGGCGGCAATCCATCCTTCCGCAAGCAGCCGCTGAAACAAGGCGCGCGTCGCCAGCCGCCACTCAAGCGCCAGCGCGAAATCCTGCTCTTTCAGCTGCGGAAAGTCAAGCGGGATGGCTGTCAACAGCAACGGCGCCGCTGTTCCATCGATGTCTCTCGGCACCGGCTGCAACAGACCGTCAGCCCTTTGCCCTGCCTCGAGCACCGTCAACCTTCTGGCCTTGAGAAGATCTGCTTCAACCAAATTCCGTTCCCCAGTCACTCGCTCATCAAGCCGCCATTCGACGATGAAGCGGTCAGACGGCAGTTGACCGTTCAACGCGTCATTCATTTCGCCGTAGCAGTTTTCCACATACTCGACGCCAACAGCCCCAAGCTTCGCCAAGTTCAAATAGCCGTTGCGGCTTTGCAGCGGGTCATACGTCCAGCGGATGACTCGGTAGCCGCGCCGCCGCGCTTCTTCCGCCTGTTTCATTTTCAAGCGATAGCCGAGGCCACGATCACGAAACGATTCAGCAATCCCCATCATATGGGAACAAAGATACACTTCCCCATTTCGAACCCCAGGAAAGCTGTAGACAAAGCCGACAAGCTTCCCGTCCGCATACGCCCCGATGATAATGCCCCCGTTTTTCGCCGCCGTCAGCGTTTGATGGAGCGGAACCGGCGCCGTTTTCCAAATCTCCTCCTCAAGCCTGGCCATCTCTTTCAACTGTTCGATCGTCTCAATGATTTGCAGCGACAGAGGCACGCTCGTTCTCCCCCTGCGGCGCAAACGTCGCAAACGTGTTCATCACAACCCGCGCCAAAATTTCCACGCCGGAAAGCAAATCATCGCGCCGGAACGTCATGTTCGGATGATGGAGCCCTGGACGCAAGTCGCAGCCCAATCCGAGCATCGTTGTTTTCAGCTCCGGTTTTTTAAAGGAATAAAAATGGAAATCCTCTCCTCCCGACGTCACGACCGGCGGAACGCATTTTTCCGTCCCCAAGGCCGCGATAATCGCCTCCTCCATCAGCCGCACCGCATCTGAATCAGGATCAGCGGCGACGATGCGCGTCCGTTCCACCAGTTCAATCTCCGCCCCATAAATGGCAGCGACCCCGTTGATCACATGACGCAACCCTTCAACGAGCCGCTCCATCGCCTCGTTCGTTTGCGCCCGCAAATCAAGGGCGAATTCCGCGTAGTCCGGGATCGTGTTCGCATCTTTTTCACCGGCGTGAAACTTCGTCATTTTGATCGACGCCGGCACTTGGGGATCGACATGAATTTTGCCGAGCTCTTGCACAATGGCGCTGCCGACTTCAATGACATTGACGCCTAAATGCGGCCGCGCCGCGTGCGCCGCCACACCGCGGATCCGCCCTTCGATGCATTGCGCCGCCCCATGGATGATCGCCGGCGCCGCATATCCGCCTTTCACTTCTTGAATCGGCCGCAGGTGAACGCCGTATAAAAACGACACGCCGTCGACCGCTCCTTTTTCGATCAGCTTTAACGCCCCTGTTCCTTTCTCCTCGGCCGGCTGGAACAAAAACCGGAGCGTCCCCGGCGGCTCATAGCCGATGCGGCGAAGCAATTTCGCCACGCCAAGCACAATCGTCATGTGAGCGTCGTGCCCGCACGCGTGGTTCGGCTGCCAAACGCCGTCAACTTCTTGCCAAAGAGCGTCCATATCGCTGCGCACTCCGACCATCAACGGCCCTGTGCCAATTTCCGCCACCACGCCCGGACAATCGGCAAACGTCCGCGCCCGATACCCTTCGCGCTCCAACTCTCGGCGAAGAAATTCGGTTGTTTGCCACTCTTCCCAACTGATTTCTGGATGACGATGAAGGTGATCGAAAATCTCCCATAGCTCCGCCTTCATCTGCTGAACAATTTCTTTCATCCCGCTCTCCCCCGCTGTTTAAAATCAATAGAAAAAACATGGTTATATTCATTATAATATTCAAGCAAACAAATACAACGATAGGCAAATGATTGGAAAAAACAACTACACGCAGTTAAGGGCGGCGCTTGACCAGTTGGTTGACGACCTCAGAAAAAATGAGCCCCATCGCAATCGCCCCAGAAATCATGAACGCTTTTGCCGCCAACGGAATCGCTGCATTGTAGTCGTTCATGACGACATGACGCATCGCTTCAAATGCCGTCCCACCTGGAACGAGCGGGAGAATGCCAG
The DNA here is from genome assembly GCF_030414215.1 of Geobacillus zalihae. Lineage (NCBI taxonomy): Bacteria > Bacillati > Bacillota > Bacilli > Caryophanales > Anoxybacillaceae > Geobacillus > Geobacillus zalihae. The sequence continues at coordinate 851,513 of NZ_CP129217.1, read as the reverse complement.
GAACAATAAAAATGGTTGCCGGCGCCCGATAGCGCCGAGCAAACGCATTGCTTAAAAAGGCGACGAAAAACGCGGCTATAAACGTCGCAATCACACTGTCTACGCTCGAACGTACAGCAAACGTATAGGCCGCCCATCCGCTCATCCCGACCAATCCGCTATGCGGCAACAGCCGCGGCGGAACATTAAAAATCATGCCAAACAACGTTGACGCCACAAAGCTAAGCAGCAACTGCATAACAATCATGACCTGTGCTCCCTATCATCGAATAGATAAAACAAAGGCGATGCCAGTGCCGATCGCAAACGCCGTCAAAAACGCCTCAGCACCGCGCGACAAACCGGCGATCAAATGGCCGGCCATTAAATCGCGCACCGCATTGGTAATCGCCAGCCCCGGCACGAGCGGCATCACCGAGCCAATCATCATGTTTCCTACGTCCCTGACAAATCCGGCCCTTTCCATCAACAGCACGATCCCACCGGCGACAAAAGCGGCAAAAAATTCAGCGAAGAATCGGATTTTCACAAACCGATGCACCATCTCAAAACACCAAAATGCCACCCCTCCGGAAAAAAGCGATGGGAAAAAGTGAACCATCCCTCCAATCAATGACGCAAAACAAGCACTCGCTAACGCTGCGGCGGCGGTTTGCTGCCAAAGAGGGTAACCCATCGGGGCGCGCCCGATATCCTCGAGCTCCTTTCGCGCCTTTTCAAGCGTCAATTCACCGCGGCTGATGCGCCGGGAAATATCGTTCACGACCGCCACTTTCGCTAAATCAGTCGAACGCTCGGAAATGCGGATCAATCTGGTTGAGTCTGTCCCTTCAATAGAAAAAATAATGGCCGTTGGTGTGACATAACCATGGGAGCGCGGCATGCCAAACGAAGCAGCGATGCGCGTCATTGTATCTTCCACCCGATACGTCTCTCCGCCGCTTTCAAGCATCAATTTTCCCGCTAATAAACAAACCTCAACAATATCATCCACCCGCTCCGTCATAACCGGTTTGCTCCTTTCGTTTTCGCTCGGCATGGCATTGGCCATCCCGTTTTCCCCTGCCGGGCGCTCATCGCAAAAACAAACTCCCACCAAACAAATTGGCAGGAGCCGCCTCGGATATCGTCTTTGTCAAACTTGTTTCCATTATAGCAAACAAGCGGTTGACTGCCAAACCGTGAAGGAACTCTCACCATTTCCCTTTCTTTCCTATTTTTCTGTTTCTTTCGCCTGATTTTTCGCTCCCACAGTCGAAAAATAGCGCACCGGCGGAAGACGAGACAGCGGTTCAACAAAATGAACAAACGAACACCAGCACAAAAATAGAAACGAACTCGTCCCCCACGCAAGCGATCAAGATAGAAACAAAAGGGAATATGTACCATAAAACTGCTGCCAGCGCCAAAGCAAACGGTCAAAAACACCAAGCGGCGGTTGCTGTGAACAAACAAACAGAGTCTCGTGTCTCGGTTTCCCATTCACAACAACTGAAGCAGGCAGCTGCACCGCAAGTGAAAGCCGACCATCCGGCAGGCCAAGGGAAACAGAACAAGCAAGAAAACAATAGAAAATGAGTTCCGAATGACATACTCCCGCCACCTGCGTATTATGAGTTCTTCATTTAAGATGAGAAAGGGGCTGACCCAAAAGGCTGTCTGACTTCAAGATAGACACGAAATATAGTGCGGAAGAAGCGGTCAATGCCGTATATAGAGAGACGAAAGGGGGTGTCCTGATCCTTTTGGGACACCCTCTTGGCGTTTGGCCATGTGCAACGCCGCTCCCTTTTCCCTGTTTCTTCAGTTGCCCGTTTTGCTTTCGACCGCTTCTCTCCTTTACGCTCACGTCGAATGATGGCGGTTCTCCCGCTCCGAGATGATTTTCGAAATACGGACAAACCCCAACATACAGAGAATCGTGATCCCCCAACCAATGCCTTCGCGAATGACAATCGCACGGTCAAACGCTTCGACGTCGTAGCGAACGATCAAGTACGCCTTAATCGCCGCCAACAGCCCGTCGCGCAAAGCAAAACCAACAGTGATCCATTGAAAAAGTGAAAAGACATCACGTTCCAAAAACCGTCTTTTCATGACCGAGCGCGGAGCCCCCTGCATTTCCACAAAATCAAGAGAAAAATAAAGCAACAACGGGCGCTTGACAACGACCGTCACCAAAAAAAAAGACAGACAAAACAATCGAGTACCAGACGTCATTCCATAACATCTGCAACGCAGAGCCAGCGAATATGTTCAACAGCGTACTAACGGCCAGATTAACAATCAAAAACGTGCCGAACCATTGCACTTTGCGAATACGCCAATAGCGATAAACGGTATAAACCGCTCCCGGCACGGTACAAATCAACATCGCCCCGTACTCCCCGACCGGGCTGCGCAATGCATGCCAGAGCATGATCGGAAACACCACATAGAATACGACATCAAACATGACCATCCGCTTCCCCACCACTTGTCTCCTCACTCCCCCTTTCTCTTTTCACATACGCCCTCATCATCCACCGAGTTCCGCGCCAATGACTCGCATCCTTTTAGCCTCAATCCAAGCCGACACCTCTCCCACCCCCGCTTCCTCTCCATCAGCGTGAACGGGGACAGGAGCGGCAGGGCGAATGTGCACGTTCCGCCCGGCAAACACGGAAACTTCTTTCATTCGCACATGCCCGCCCCAAAATACGGATGAACCTCCCCCACTTACGCCTGTAGGCGTCGAAGTGGGGGTTTCTTGTCGAAAACCAACCAAGAAGAAGCGAAACAACGTTTCTTGGTGTCCGCAACGCGCAACACCATCTTCTTGATTAGTTTTAGACAGGGAACTCAATCCCTAGTGGTCATAACGGCAGATATCTCCCGACATCTTGCCTCCCACCGTAAGCAACTATGGTGCGAACGGATTTCTCCTCCCATAGGGGCGGTCCGACCCATCTACTACTTCTCACTTACGTGATCCGTAGATACGTTGGCGGTTGAATGGAAATCGGGATCATTTTCCCGTATAAATATTTTGTTAAGATATTGCTTGCGCCGTGAATGTCGCGATGCTGCTCGTAACCGCAAGCACAACGATAATTGCGATTTTTCACTTTGTTTCGTTTTCCACAAACAGGGCATGTTTGTGACGTGTAAGATTCATCCACCTTTTCAATGGTAATGCCTTTGGCTTCTAATTTGTATTTCAAATAGTCATAGAGTTTGCCAAAACTCCAGTTGGACAATTTCTGATTCGTATTTTTATTTCGTTTCTTTTTGGTATTGCGCTGTACTCCTTCGACATCACCAACAACGACATGTTTGATTTGTTGCTCCAAACACCAGTCCACAAATTCTTTCGTCGTTTTATGCAAACAGTCTTTCAGTTGTGCTTCGCTTTTCGATAAAATATATTGCTTCGCACGGTTATATGTTTTCCATTTCCTTGATCCTTTTTTGCAGCGGGACATCAGTTTTTGCAGTTCTGCCAATTTTTTATTTCTCAATCGATGAATGGAACGCATTTTTCTTCCGGTGATGATGATGCTGCTTCCGTTTTCACTGACGGCACTGATGGCGTGAATCTCTCCTTGGTCAACAGCGGCGATGTTGGTTCCAGTAGAAGAAGATGCTTGTTTTCCGTCCTCATAAGACAAACAAAACTTGAGTCCTCGGTCATAGACGAGTTCGACTTCTTTGACTTCCCCTTCCGGAACATGGTGGAGTTTTATTTTTAATTTAGGAAGGCGCTTTCCATCCGGTCCTTTCGTGTTGCCGAGACTTAAGTAAAGGGTGTTTTTTTCTATCGAAAAAGCTTGATCGACCCATTTTGGGTTGAAGGTTTTCTTCATTTTGTAAGGGAAACGGATGTTTTTATCACTTTTTCTTGCTTCTTTGGCAGAATCCCTTGCTTGCAAAAATTTATGAGCGACGGCTTGGATGGTTTGACTGTGAATAGGGTATTTGCCTTTTAGCTCTTTTTGTAATTCGGTTTGGGTGATCCAATGATTCCCTAAACGATAATAATAACGGGCTAATTGCACACAATCATTCCAAATCACCCCACAAATCCGTCGGATGTGGAATAATTTCTCTATAGTTTCTTTGTTCGCAGAAAAGCTTGTTTTTACGGTTCGGTACATATTTTCACCTCCTTACTTACTAATATAAAGTATTTATTTTCGAAAATATATATTCTTTTTCATTGATTTACCCATTTTTTTCTTTTTTTTGATCAAAAGTAAAAAAAAGAACGCCGTGTATCCCCCACCTACGCTTCGCTTAGAGGTGGGGGACTTACGGCGTATGGGTTGTTAAAAACAGCGCAAGAATTTTCCAACGCTGCATCGGCCCTACGACCGTCACATGAAGCAAGCCGTCATCACCCCGGGCGGACGGGGCGATGCGCATACCTCCGCCGTAGTACGGATGATTGGACACAGTCGCCATCCAAGCTTGCTGAAATGAATAGTTTCGCCCGTCAATGCAAATGTCAAGATCGACGGGTCGATAGCGGAATAGCTCTATCACTAAATAAAGCACGTAAATAAGCGAGCCAAGCCCAAAACGATTGAACCGCCCTTTCCATGCCGAACGGTTGGCCATGCGGGCGATATGGGCGTCAAAACCGCAGCCGACGCTGTTGGCAAACGCGCCGTCGGGCACGGCGCTGCTGGCAAAACGGCCGAGATCGAAAGACAAAACCCTGCCTAGCCGAACGTCACTCAACAGCCGTTGGAGCGCCTGTTTCGATGTTCGGGCAAGCCGGAAGCCGCGGACAAAGTCGTTTCCCGTTCCGGCCGGAATGCAGCCAATCGCAACGTGCGGAAACGAACCCGCTCCGTTCACCACTTCATGCACGGTCCCGTCGCCCCCGACCGCCGCGATCACCGTCGGCTCAGCGCTTTCCTCGCCAATTCGTCGGGCGATTTCCTTTCCTTCCCCCTTTCGGGTCGTCCAATATGCCTGGTAGGCGATTCCTTCCCGATCGAGCAGCGGTTGCAGCTGCTTCCAAATCGACACGGACCGGCCGTTTTTGGCGGCTGGATTGATCATGAAATAAAGGTTCATCCTCTCCCCCCATTCATAATCCCTTTTCTTACCCCGAGTTCGACAGTTTTGAGGCCATTTTAGGCAAATGAAAATGGCCAAAATGCTGTTATATCAAAGATTTCGCGATGCGGATCCTAGAAAAAAACACTGAATTTCATAGGCACACGACTTGTTTATTTTAACTTTTAAAACAGCTGAATATCGGTTATAATATAGGCATGTACATACGGCGAGTAACACGCAAAAACAAAGATGGAACGACCGTGGCGTATCTCCAGCTTGCTCACAACGAATGGGATCCGAAGGCCAAATATGCGAAAGCGAAGGTGATTTATTCGTTTGGGCGCGAAGACGAGGTGGATCGCGCTGTCTTGGAGCGTCTGGCCAAAAGCATTTCGCGATTCCTTTCTCCTGAGCAGGCTTGGGAAATCGAGACGTTGACAGGAGAAGTGTCGGATGACTTTCAGTTTCAATCAAGCAAACGCCTTGGTGGCGCTTGGCTTTTGGATCAGCTCTGGAGACAACTGGGATTGGGAGAGATTCTCCACTCCTTGTTTGCCTCCCGACATCATCAGATTCCGTTGGAACGGCTGATTTTTGCCATGGTGGCGAATCGTGCCCTTCATCCGTCAAGCAAGTTGGCGATGGAGGAGTGGGTGGAGAAAGACGTGCATATCCCTCATCTTCCCCAAGTCGCCAGCCACCAGTTGTACCGGGCGATGGATGAGCTGCTGGCTGTGCAGCCGGAATTGGAACGCCAAGTGTTCCATGCCGTGGCCGATTTATTGAACCTGGAAGTCGATTTGATTTACTTTGATACGACTTCGTCGTACTTCGAAGTGGATCCATCCGAAACACCAGAAGGAGAATCGCTTCGAAAGCAGGGGTTTTCCAAAGATAAGCGTCCCGATTTGGTCCAAATCGTCATTGGACTGGCCGTTACCCGGGAAGGAGTCCCCATTCGCGCTTGGGTATGGCCTGGCAATACGATGGATATGACGGTCATCAAACAGGTGAAACAAGACTTGATTGGCTGGAAGCTTGGGCGTGTGATCAGCGTGATGGACCGCGGATTTTCGTCTGAAGAGAATTTGCGAATCTTGCAACAGGCCGGGGGACACTACATTGTCGGCGAAAAGATGCGGTCCGGCAAAGCTGCCGTCGAAGAGGCCCTAAACCGTCGCGGGCGCTACCAACAAGTTCGCGAGAACTTGCATATCAAAGAAATCATCGTGGGCGACGGAGAAGCGCGTCAGCGCTATGTTCTCGTGTACAATCCCAGCGAAGCCGAACGCCAACGCAAGGAACGGGAAAAGCTGCTCGAATCGCTGAAAGAGGAGTTGGAGGGGCTTCGCCAACTCCCCAATGAAGCTCATCATAAGGCCACCTGCCGGCTGCGTTCCCATCCGTCCTACGGAAAATACTTGCGTCAATTGAAGGATGGAACGCTTCGCATCGACAAGCAAGCGGTTCGTGAAGCGGAAAAGTACGATGGCAAATATCTCATCCGAACCTCCGATGACACCTTGTCTGCCGAGGATGTCGCGCTCGGGTATAAGCAACTGGTGGATATCGAGCAGGCCTTTCGGACGTTGAAATCAACACTCGAGCTGCGCCCCATGTATCATCGCTTGGAAGACCGTATCCGGGCGCATGTGCTGCTCAGTTGGCTGGCTCTCTTGCTGGTTCGGATCGTGGAGATCCGAACTCATGAATCGTGGCCGAAAGTAAGAGACGAATGCGAGCGTCTCATGCTTGGACATTTTTCTTCAAAAAACGGCGACCTTTATCAACGAACCGAACTGACGGCCAAACAAGCGCTATTCCTTGCGGCTCTAGGGCTGGAACCTCCTCCAAAGATTCTAGGCATCCACCCTCGCACCTAGATACACGCCCGAAGTGTGCCCAAATGCCTCCGATCCCTTTTGTATCAAGGGGCGAGAGGCATTTTGTTTGCCTAGTGACTGTCGAACTCGGGCTTACCTATTGGCGGTTTGTTTCATTTTTCCTCTCGGCGAAATAAGAAAAATCCGAACCCGCAAACCGGATTCGGATCCTCCGTCATTCCTCGCCAATAATTTTGACTTCTAATTCCAGATCGACCCCGAATTTTTCTTTCACTGTTTTGCGCACCATGTCGATCGTCGCGATGTAATCGGCAGCCGTCGCATTGTTTTTGTTAATAATGAATCCTGCATGCTTCGTCGACACTTCCGCACCGCCGAATCCTTTTCCCTGAAGGCCGCTGTCTTGAATGAGCTTGCCGGCGAAATAGCCCGGCGGCCGCTTAAACACGCTGCCGACCGACGGATACTCAAGCGGCTGTTTCGATTCGCGCTGAAATGTTAAATCATCCATTTTCGCCTTGATTTGTGCATAGTCGCCCGGCTGCAGGGAAAAGACGACTTCAAGCACAATATCATGCGTCCGGCTGATGATGCTTGTTCGATAACCGAGCTCCAGTTCCTCGTTTGTCAATGTTTTCAACTCGCCGGCGAGCGTCGCCACCTTGACATGGTCAAGCACATCTTTCACTTCCCCGCCGTACGCTCCGGCGTTCATCATAATCGCCCCGCCGACCGACCCCGGAATGCCGCAGGCGAACTCCAACCCGGTGAGATGTTGTTCGAGCGCGAACCGCGACACCGCTTTAATATCCGCCCCGCTTTGGGCGATCACGTTGTTTCCTTCACGCCAAATGCGGTTGAGATGCTTCAGCTGCATGACAATGCCGCGCAGCCCGCCGTCGCGGATGATGACGTTCGAACCGTTGCCGAGAAGGGTAAACGGCAGGCCGTACTCCTCTTTCAGCCGCAGCACCTCGATGACTTGCTCGTACGTTTCCGGCCAAACGAGAAAATCAGCCTTGCCGCCGATCCGCACTAATGTATGGTTTTTCATCGGCTCATCGCGCAGGACGTTTCTTTCCCCACAAATCTCTACGAGTCTTTGATAAATATGTTCCGCACGTTTCATCGTTCTGTCTCACCTTCTTCGCTCATTCCATGCCGCTTGGCGGCATTCATTCCACATCGTTTCCATTATCGCCGGAATCGCGCCGCATATCAAGTGGGCAATGTTCCTTATTCTGTTTTATTCCGGACCAGGAGAAAAGGTGACATTCGAAGTGACATTGAACAGGCGAAACAGCTCGGCAGCCCGATCGACTTTTCCGCCGCCGCCAACGCCGCCCAGCAGTGCACGCTGCTCGAGGACGATTTGATTTTCAATGGTTCAACTGAATTTGGTTTGTCATTCAAATCGAACAAAAAGGGAAAACGTTCACCGTGCAGCCAGCCCCCGGCGTTTCGCTTCTTGACGCCGCCCTAGGACAAGGTGTTCTGCTCGATCACAAATGCAAAAAAGGAACGTGTGGCCGTTGCATGGTCACCGTTCTGGCCGGCGCTCACCTTCTCGCTCCGAAAACGCGGCGCGAGCGCGAAAAAACGGATCAACCAGCCAAACGGCTTGCCTGCCAAGCACAAATCCAATAAGCCGAGCGCTATTTTAGCACGATCGGCTTATTTTTTCCCATGCAACCGCTCCCACCTACTTTCTCTCATTGCCTGACTCTTTACGCCATGGTATGATGGTGAGAAATACAAAAAACGGAGGGGATGCCTATGAGAACGGTCACCTTAACCGACGTCTTTGCCCATCCGATTGCGCAAAAATATTTAAAACGATCCGGCCTCGCCCACGCCATCACCGCGGCGTACCATGCCTACCACCTTGCCCTCCGCCACGGAGTGAACGTCGACTTGGCGACAAAAGCGGCACTGCTTCATGATATCGGCCATTACACATGGTACAAAAACGGCCGTTGGGACTACGAACAATACCGGCAAAACGACATCCATGCCATCAAAGGGGCCGAGCGCGCCCATAAGCTGCTGATCCGCCTTGGCGAACATCCGCAAAACGCTAAGGAAATTGCCCTGGCGATTTTGCTTCATACCGATTCCTACCTTCCAGAAGGAGAATGGAAACGAACGCCGCTTCAAGCCATCGTCAAATGGGCCGACGAAGCCGACGAGGAGCCCGGCGGCCGCCACCATTATCGAACGATCAGCGACGACTTAGCGTGGAAAAAAATCCGCCAGCTCGACGAACTCGTCAGCCGTCAGCACGGAAAAGAGCGGCTCGGGGATATTGTTTGACCGCTTGCCTTGATGTCGCCATTCCCCTTGAACAGACGCGAAACATCGCCACGAACAATGTATGCTCTGAACGGAAACAGCTCACCCTTTCATCAGGTGGGCTGCTCGCGCGCCAGCGACACAGAACGATACACACCATCGAATGCCCTCTTATATCCTCATCGTCCACTCACGCTTTAAGACTGCTTGGCACCATCTGTCCCGCCAAAACGCCCGCTGCCGTTCTTCCTAAAAAACGGAAAGCCTTGGAGCACCGTCGCAACGCACCGTTTTCCTGCACTTACCGCTCTCTTCTTCGTAAATGTTCAATTTAACATCTTTCCGAAAGAAGTCTCCCACTTCGAAGCGAAGTGAAAGTGGGAGATGAATGTCGGTTGGCGTCAGCCAACGAATAGGATAGAATATGGCTAGAACGGACACCTTCGGAACGAAGGGAAGCGTAAAGGGTTCTTGTGTGTGGCTTACCGTTCGGCGAACACACACAAGTCGCTCGAAGCCCCCATCTCTAAGCGAAGCGTAGGTGGTGGGTAGTTCACAAGGACGTTTTTTCTCATTATACCAAGGTAAGGCGCCCAAGCCTACCGTCCGACAACAAGCCGCAACATCTCTTTTCCTTTTCTCTTCCCCATTGTATAATGCAGCGAGAATCCCTCCGTTAATCATGTTTTCCGGTAAAAAACCGCGTTGGACGATGCCCCAACGCGGTTTTCCTTACAGCTCATCAAACCCATTATCCACTTGCACTTTCGTATATTGGCGCGGTTTTTGCTCGAAGAAGTCTGATTTGCCGAGGTCGACTTCTTCATACGCTTTAATCCAGCGGAGCGGGTTCGTCCGGTAGCCGTCAAACGGGCGGTCAAATCCGAGCTGGTGGGCGCGGACGTTGGCGTAAAACTTAATGTACGCTTCCAAATCAGCCAAGTCGATGCCATCGATGTCATTCCCAATGATTTCCCGAGCCCATTCGATTTCCAGCTCTGCCGCTTTCATAAACGTGTTCCGGACGAAATCGGCAAGCTCCGGCGTCCGATACTCCGGGTATTCGTTCAACACTTCCTTGAAAATTTTTGTAAACAAATCAACATGAATGTGCTCGTCACGGTTGATGTAATTGATCATCGTGCTCGTCGCCACCATTTTTTGCTGGCGCGCGAGGTTGTAGAAAAAGGCGAACCCCGAGTAGAAAAACAATCCTTCTAAAATAACGTCAAAGACGATCGACCGCAGCAAGTTCTCCACATTCGGCTCTTCGGCAAACGCCTTGTAGCCGTTCGTCACAAAATCGTTCCGCTTGCGCAGCGTCGGTTCGTTTCGCCAAAAGTCGAACACTTCATCTTGCTTTGCTTTCGGCACAAGGCTCGAGAGCACGTACGAATACGAATGGTTGTGAATGACTTCCTGCTGGGCAAGCATGATCATCAAGGCATTGATGCTTGGATCGGTAATGTAATCCGCCACACGTCCCGCGTAATCGGTTTGAATGCTGTCAAGCAGCGCCAACAGGCCGATGATTTTCAAAAACGCCTCCTGTTCGCGGGCGGTCAGCTGCGGAAACTGCTTCACATCTTGGGCCATATTGATTTCAAACGGCGTCCAAAAGTTGGCGAGCATTCGCTTATATTTCGCATACGCCCATGGGTAGGCGATATCGTCCCAGTTCAACACATTCGAGCAGCGGCCGTTGATGATGCCCGTCGAACGGTTCGGCGCCTCTGGATCCATAATCGGCCGTTTGACTAAGCTGATTGTCATGATCCATTCCTCCCTTTCAGCTAAGCTTCGGCGTGAATCTTTCCCCGGAATCGGCAACGTCCGGGGGAAGACCGTCAGCTCGCGCAAGAATCGCACTCGTCGATCGTCCCCGATGTCGAACGCACGTAATACGTCGTTTTCAGCCCCGACTTCCACGCCGTCAAATGCAAATCGAGCAGCTCTTTTGCCTTAATCGTGTTCACGACGTAGAAGTTAAAGGAGATGGCTTGGTCGATATGGCGCTGGCGGGCGGCGTTTTGCTTGATGCTCCAGCGCTGGTCGATATGGTACGCCGATTTGTAATACCATGTCGTCTGTTCGTTTAAATCCGGCACCGTAACGGGAATCTTATAATCTTTCTTTTCCTCGGCGTACACTTTTAAGAAAATCGGGTCAATGCTCGCTGTACTGCCGGCGATGATCGACGTCGAGGCGTTCGGCGCCACCGCCATCACATAGCCGTTTCGCATCCCATAGCGGGCCACGTCTTGCTTCAGCCGATCCCAATCCAATTCACCGTGGCTTTCGTAGCCGCGCCGCTCAAAATAAGCGCCTGTCTGCCAATCCGATCCTGGAAACGCCGGGTAGCTCCCTTTCTCTTTGGCGAGCTCCATGCTCGCTTGAATCGCCAAATACGCGATCGTTTCATACAGCTCGTCGGCATAGCGGACCGCTTCGTCCGACTCCCAGCGAATGCCTTTTAACGCCAACAAATGATGCCAGCCAAAGGTTCCAAGCCCGACAGCGCGGTATTTTTCGTTCGTCAGGCCGGCTTGCAGCACAGGGATATTGTTTAAATCAATGACATTATCGAGCATCCGCATTTGAATCGGGATCAGCCGCGCCAAAACGCCGTCGGTCACCGCCCGCGCCAAGTTGATCGACGATAAGTTGCAGACGACAAAATCGCCTGGGATTTTCTCAATGATGATCGTCCCGTCTTTCACATATTGCCGCTTCGTCACTGTCGGGCTTTGGTTTTGCGCGATTTCCGTGCAAAGGTTGCTGCAGTAGATCATCCCGAGATGGCGGTTCGGGTTTTGCCGGTTCACTTCATCGCGGTAAAACATAAACGGCGTCCCCGACTCGAGCTGGCTGCGCATAATGCTTTTCATCACGTCGATCGCCGGCACTTTTTCTTTCGACAGCCTTGGTTCGTTGACGCATCGCCAATATTTCTCGCGGAAACTCCCGCGCCCTTTTTCCTCATCATAAAAATCTTCCAAGCTAAACCCCATCACCTTCCGCACTTCATGCGGATCAAACAAGTACCAGTCGCCGCGCTGTTCGACTTGCTCCATGAACAAGTCCGGAATGCACACGCCGGTGAACAAATCATGCGTCCGCAGCCGTTCGTCGCCGTTGTTGAGCCGCGCATCGAGAAACGCAAAAATGTCTTTATGCCATACATCCAAATAGACGGAAATGGCCCCTTTGCGCTGCCCCAGCTGATCGACGCTCACCGCTGTATTGTTCAACTGCTTCATCCACGGGATGACGCCGGAGGAAACCCCTTTGAACCCTTTGATGTCGCTGCCGCGCGAACGGATTTTGCCTAAATAGACGCCGATGCCGCCGCCCGATTTCGACAAGTTGGCGATGTCGGTGTTGCTGTCATAAATTCCTTGCAAGCTGTCATCGACCGTATCGACAAAGCAGCTTGAGAGCTGGCCGTACGACTTCCCAGCGTTGGCAAGCGTCGGCGTCGCCACGGTCATGTATAAGTTGCTTAACGCCCAATACGCTTCCTTCACGAGCGCAAGCCGCTGCTTTTGCGGTTCATTCGCCATGAGCGTCATGGCAATGACCAAAAACCGCTCCTGCGGCAATTCATACAACCGCCGCTCATAATCGCGCGCCAAATACCGGTCCGCGAGCGTGCGCAGCCCAATGTACGTAAACAGCTTGTCCTTCTCCGGATCAAGAAACGCACCGATGGCGTCGACTTCTTCTTTCGTATAACGTTCAAGCAAGAACGGACTGTACACCCCTTGTTCCGTCAGCGCAACAAGCAGCGAGTAGAAATCGCCATACCGCTCGCGTTCATCGTACCCGCGCTGCCGCGCCGCTTCACGGTACAATTGCCGCAAATACAGCCGGGCGCACACAAACGTCCAGTCCGGCTCCTCTTCATCAATGTAAGAAAGTCCTTCCAAAATAGCCGTTTGGTGCAGCTGTTCTACCGTGACGGACTCCTTTCGGCTAAGAAGCTGCCAAACACGCTCGACGTATTCATCAAGCGACAGACGGCCGAATCCAGCGGCGGCTTGCCCAATCAGCGACGCAAACTCTTCACGTGAAAACGAAACCGGCTTCCCTTGGTCATCGAGGATGATCGTTTTCGTCAATACGGTCATTCGTTTCCCCACTCCTTCAATAAAAAATCCGCTCGGGCAGGCGAGCGGATGAAACGACAGACGGAAAAAAGGCATACGAAACCCTTTTTCTTTTCCCCTATCGTTTCATCTTCTCACACCCCGAAGAACATGAAACGTTCCAAGCAAGGCAGGTCTCCTGACTCGTGCATCGTCCTACTTTGGGGCCTTCCCAGCGGCGCGCCGAACGGCTCTTGCCGCCAGTGGCCATCCCATTTCGTCCGCACATACAGTTGCGGGGGCAGTTCCGGATTCACACCGGATTCCCTATTAAGTCCTGATGGACACCATTGCTTGGCAGAACGATATGTAGTTGTACAACAAGACTTCAAAACCAATATATAGTATTTAGCATCCTGATGGAACAAGCATATACCAAAACCGGGAAAATTGCAAGAGCGGGAGAAAGCAAATTTTCTCTTTCGCTTCGCCAAAGGCAAGGAAACTGTCCGCACCATCGAAAAAGGCGTTCTAGGTGTCGCCCTTAGAACGCCCTGTCGTTTCCCTGCTACGCCTCCAAAACAGACGCTGGCCGCTCCTCGCTTTGTGCGGATGAAGCAAAATCGTACTTCTTTTCCACATACACTTGATGCCAAACCATAAACGCCAACACCGTCCACAGCTTGCGGCTGTGGTCCGCCTTGTGGCGGGCATGTTCATCCAGCAGCCGATGGAGCACATCCTTATGGAACAGATGATCGGTTTCGCTTTCGTGGATGAGCTGTCTCGCCCAGTCATACATTTCGTTTTTCAGCCAGTGGCGAATCGGCACGGGGAACCCTAATTTTTTCCGGTTTAACACATGATCCGGCACGATGCCTTCGGCGGCTTTACGTAAAATATATTTCGTCGTACCGTTGGCTATCTTCATATCAGGGGCGATTTGCCTAGCAACCTCAAATACCTTTTTGTCTAAAAAGGGAACGCGCAGCTCAAGCGAATGGGCCATCGTCATTTTGTCCGCTTTGACTAAAATATCGCCCCTTAGCCATGTATGAAGATCAATATACTGCATCCGGTTGACGGGCGGGTCATGAAGCGTTTCGCGGTAAAACGGAGCCGTCACCGCCGTATATTCGCACCCTCCTCGGTACGTTTTGAGCAGCGCCGCTTTTTCCTTTTCGCTATAGATTTTGGCATTGCCGACATACCGCTCTTCAAGCGGCGTCGTGCCGCGCTCCAAAAAGCTTTTTCCTTTCATCCCGTCCGGAAGCAGCTTCGCGATCATCCGCAACACCGCTTTTACGATGTTTGGCATACGCACAAACAGCCGCAGCGACTCTGGTTCGCGGTAAATGTTGTAACCGCCGAACAGCTCGTCCGCCCCTTCGCCAGAAAGCACAACCGTGACATGCTTTCTCGCCTCACGAGCGACAAAATAAAGCGGCACCGCCGCAGGATCGGCAAGCGGATCGTCCATATGCCACATAATTTTCGGTAGCTCTTCCATATACTCCTGCGGTGAGATGACATAGCTAATGTTGTCTACCCCAAGCTTCTCTGCGGTTTCTTTTGCGACATCAATTTCGCTGAACCCTTCCCGCTCAAATCCGACGGAAAAGGTCTTCAGGTGCGGATGGAATTGTTTCGCGATGGCGACGATGAACGATGAATCAATGCCTCCCGACAAAAACGCACCGACCGGCACATCGCTGCGCATATGGACGCTGACCGAATCAAACAGCGCATCGCGGATTTGCTTGACAAGCTCCTCTTCCGATTGGCGAATGGGGTCGAAGGATGCCTTCCAATAACGATGAATCGTGAGCGGTTTTCCGACTTGTTTCTTGAGATAATGCCCCGGCTCCAGCTTGTAAATGCCGGCCGACATCGTCAGCGGCTCAGGGACATATTGGAATGTTAAATAATGCTGCAGGGAATCGCCGTTTAGCGACTCCTGTCCCAGAGCGAGCAAGATGCTTTTCTTTTCCGAAGCGAAAAACGTGCGGTCTCCTTGCTCCGCATAAAAAAACGGCTTAATGCCGAACGGATCGCGCGCCGCAAACACCGTTTTCTCTTGCTTGTCCCAAATGACAAACGCAAACATCCCGCGCAGTTTTTCGACCGCTTTTTCTTTTTCGGCGCTGTAAAGGGCGACAATCACCTCAGTATCCGAATGCGTCGCAAACGAATATCCTTTCGCCGCCAGCTCCTCCCGCAATTCAAGATAGTTGTAAATTTCCCCGTTAAAAATGATCCAATATCGATCGTTTTCATAAGACAGCGGCTGATGCCCCGCCTCCAGATCGATGATGCTCAGCCGCCGAAAGCCAAAACTCACGTATTCATCAAAAAAATACCCCTCATCGTCGGGGCCGCGATGGGTAATCAGGCGGTTCATCTCCATCAACGTTGTTTTCCATGTTTGCTCAATCGCTCTCGGGCGATCATGAATACAGCCAATAAAACCGCACATGGCGATGATTGTCCCTCCACTTTGCTAAGAAGAATCCAAAAACTAAACGAAAAACCTTTTTGTTTAAAACTAAAATTATGGATACAAAGATACTTTCGGCTCTTCACCACAAAGTGTACTTGACAAAGAAAGACGATTATGATAGAGAAAATCAAAACAGCATTTTTCCTTTTTATACCACACATCTCTTTGAGCAACATTGCTATCATGTTTGTCTTTAAAAGTCAAGTACATCTTTTGGTGATGAACCATACTTTCATTCTATCGTACACAACGTCAAGTTTCAAAAACAATCTGTTTCCATTTTTTCAGGAACACTGCTTGCAAGATTTTCAGTTCCTCATAATATTAACGATAAAGTATGGAGAAAGTGTGAATTTCACCATTTTTGCACATCGATCTGTTACGATAAAAACACACACGTATTACAAAGGAGTTGAGAATGGCTTGTTAGCGTTTATCCTTTTTTTGACTTTTCTCATCGTTTCCCTTTGTTTTGTTCTCTTGAGAAGCCCTCTGAACGGGAGGATGAATCAACGGTCGCTCGGATTGTATATTTCGTGTTTCTTGCTATTGGCCGCCTCATTATCCTATTATGCAAGCTCGGCCCAGATAGGCGATGCCATCAAAGCCTTCATACAGAACAGAAACAGCAGAGAAACCGACCCGTCCCCGAGCAATCAAGCAAAGGAGGCGAATCGATCAGCTGCCGCTTCAAAGAAACAATCGCTAAAGACATCCGTCCTGATTGACGCTCCCCTTTTGTCTCAGCTTCCGGAACTGCCGAGGGGATGCGAAGTAACCAGCTTGGCCATGCTCTTGAATCATGCGGGCATTCGCGTCGATAAGATGACGTTGGCGAAACAAATCAAGAAAAACCCTACTCCCTATCAAGTGCGGAATGGCCAAGTGTTTTACGGACACCCAAATGAAGGGTTTGTCGGCGATATGTATACGTTATCGAAGCCTGGATACGGCGTGTACCATAAGCCGATCAAGCAGTTGGCTGAGCGGTACTTGCCGAACCAAATCGTCGACTTAACAGGGCAATCGTTTGAGAACATCTATACATACTTGGCCAAAGGCACACCGGTTTGGGTGATCACCAACACCACCTTTCGTCCTCTTCCTCCCTCTGCCTTTCGGGAATGGCAAACCCCGCAAGGCCCGATCAAAATCACGTACCGGGAACACGCGGTGCTCATTACGGGATACGATGAGCAGTATATTTATTTCAATGATCCATTGACCGCTGTCAAAAACCAAAAAGCGCCGAAACAAGACTTTATCGACGCTTGGGTTCAAATGGGACGGCAGGCGATTACCTACCACCGTTAGACATCGGTGAATCCGAATCGCTTGCCTTTTTTGAATTTACCGCAACCGTGCCGGGAACGTATTGGTATCATTCCCATCAAAAAAGCGCCGAGCAAGTGGACAAAGGACTGTACGGAACATTAATCGTAGAACCGAAAAATGAAGAAAAAGTCGATCGAGATTACACGCTTGTATTCGATGAATGAAAAGTGCCCCGTCATCACTTCGGGGCACCTTCCGTATGTTATTTCACATCATATCCTTGCTCTTCAATCGCTTCTTTCAGTTTTTCTACGCTGACCTTTGTTTCATCATACTCCACATCAACCGTACCTTCTTGCAAATGCACCTCTACACGGCTGACGCCATCCAACGCTTGAAGGGCATTGGTCACCGCCGCTTTGCAATGTCCGCATGTCATTCCTTGTACTTGTAATGTAATCGTCATCATCCATTCCTCCTTAAATGTTTATAGTTTCACGCGTTTCAAACGAAGCGCATTGGTAACAACCGACACCGAGCTGAACGCCATCGCTGCCCCCGCGATCCATGGTTCTAATAATCCGAATGCGGCGACCGGAATGCCGATCGTATTATAAAACAACGCCCAGAACAGATTTTGCCGAATGTTTTTCATCGTTTGGCGGCTCAACTCAATGGCTTTCGGGATATGGCGCAAATCGCCGCCGACCAAGGTCACGTCCGCGGTCTCGATGGCGACATCAGCTCCCGTGCCAATCGCCATCCCAATATCCGCTTTCGCAAGAGCTGGAGCGTCGTTAATCCCATCGCCGACCATCGCCACACGTTTTCCTTGCTTTTGCAATTCCTCGACGATGTTCGCTTTGTTTTCCGGGAGCACCTCGGCGTACACATGCTCAATGCCGACTTCATTGGCGATCGCTTCCGCTGTCCGTTGATTGTCCCCTGTTGCCATATAGACATCGATGCCCATTTGTTTTAATGTTTGAATCGCTTCTTTCGAGCTTTCTTTCACCGTATCCGCGACCGCAATGATGCCGGCAAGCTGTCCATCGATGGCAACGAGCATCACTGTTTTCCCTTGTTTTTCAAGCTCTACCATTTTATCTTCATGCACAGAAATCGCTACAGAGCGTTCCTTCATCAATTTTCGCGTCCCAATAAGGATGCTTTTTCCGTCAATGACAGCTTCAATTCCGTGGCCGGTAATGGCGGAGAAGTGCTCCAATGGCTTCAGCGAAATCGCTTGTTTCTTCCCGTATTCAACAATCGCATGAGCCAGCGGATGCTCCGAAGCGCTCTCGGCGGAAACCGCATAATCGAGCATGTCCTCGCGGAAGGCCAGCACATCGGTGACTTCCGGTTTTCCTTTTGTCACGGTTCCTGTTTTATCGAGTAATACGGCATTGATTTGATGCGTTCTCTCTAGGTACTCACCTCCTTTAAAGAGAATTCCCTGTTCTGCCCCTTTGCCGGTGCCGACCATAATCGATGTCGGTGTGGCCAAACCGAGCGCACAAGGGCACGCGATGACAAGAACGGCGATGGCCGCCTCAAGCGCTTTCGCCAAATCACCCGGCGCAGCAAAGAAGTACCAGATCATAAATGCAACAACCGCAATTCCGACAACAATTGGTACGAAAATACCCGAAATGACATCCGCCATCCGCTGAATCGGAGCTTTCGAACCTTGTGCCTCTTCGACGATTTTAATGATATTGGCAAGTGCTGTATCTTTTCCTACTTTTTCTGCTCGAATGGTCAGCACCCCATTTGTATTCATGGTCGCTCCGATCACATAGTCGCCTTCCTTCTTATCAACCGGAATCGATTCACCGGTAATCATCGATTCGTCTACGGAAGAGGCGCCGGAGATGACTGTACCGTCCACCGGGATTTTTTCTCCTGGCTTGACAAGGATCGTATCGCCGATCACCACTTCCTCGAGCGGAACTTTCATTTCTTCCCCATTACGGATGACAGTAGCTTCCTTTGCCTGCAGGCTGACTAGCTTCGAGATCGCTTCGGTTGTTCGCCCTTTCGCAAGAGCCTCAACGTATTTTCCGACAAGCACAAGCGTAATCAAGACGGCGCTTGTTTCAAAATACAACCTTGGCATATATTGAGGATTCCCAAGCGTTCGCAACGCTTCATACAAGCTGTAAACGTACGCGGCCGATGTTCCAAGCGCTACTAGGACGTCCATGTTCGCGCTCTTGTTTCGCAACGCCCGGTACGCCCCGACATAGAAAGGACCGCCGATGTAGAACTGAACCGGTGTAGCGAAAAGAAGCTGGAACCACGGATTCATCAAGAGCTGCGGCATCGGCAAGCCCATATCAAACGGCATATGAGCCAGCATCGTATAAAGCAGCGGCAACGATAAGATGATAGAAATGGCAAGTTGCCGTTGTTTTTGTTTCAACCGCTCTTCTTTCCGGCCAGCATCGTCTTGTTCTTCGTTTCGAATTTGCCCCTTATACCCAAGCTTTTTGATTTTCTCTAAAATGTCTTCGACAGATGTAACACCCTCCTTGTATTCGACCACCGCGCTGTTTGTCGCCAAGTTGACAGCAGCGCTTGTCACACCTTCCATCCGATTTAACCCTTTTTCAATCCGCGTCGCACAGGCCGCACATGTCATTCCTTCAATATCAAGCGTCACTTTTTCCGTCGCAACGCCATACCCCAAATTCTCAATTTTCGTTTCGATATCGGCGATCGTTTGCTTCGATGGATCGTATTGAATCGTGGCTTTTTCCATGGCCAAATTGACATGGGCTTTGACGCCTTCCATCTTATTCAATACTTTCTCAATCCGATTGGCGCACGCGGCGCATGTCATGCCGGTCACCTTCAGCGTCACGGTTTTCGGCTCCCCCATTTCCCGTTTCCCCCCTTACTTCGAAAATTGTTTCATCACATCCATCAATTCGCGAATCGATTCGTCTCCGCTCCCTTCACGGATCGCTTTCGCCACGCAATGGCTCACGTGGCGTTCAAGCAGCTGCAGCCCGACTTGGTTCAACGCCGCTCTGATCGCAGAAATTTGCACTAAAATATCGATGCAATACCGATTGTCCTCCACCATTTTTTGCACCCCGCGCACTTGCCCTTCAATGCGCTTCAAGCGCTTGATGATGCGTTCGATTTCCTGTTCCGTTCGTGGAACCATTTTTTTATCCACATGATGATCTTCATAATGGTTCATCAAACATCACCTCTTTTCATTACATTATACCGGTAATGGGTATAAAACGCAACATAAGCTCCTTAATACAAATCATGCCCACCATCATCAAGCCAATTGTTCAGCTGACTCGGACTCATTGCCTACCGAAAGAAAAAGCGAACGGTGCTCACCGTCCGCTTTGGGCAATCCATTGAACAAACCGTTCGATCACCTGATCCAACAATTGGATCGTTGCTGCGTCCGTCAATTGCCCCGATTCATCGAACTTTTGGTTCACAAAATTAATCAATACCTCGTTCCCGGCAGGCGGCAACACTTTCGCAGCCAGCCCCGGGCTTTGCAAGATTTGGCGCAAATGAAGCTGGGCTCGGATTGTTCCCATCATCCCTGTCGATACTCCGACAATCATCACGGGTTTATTGACCAACACTTTGTCCACACGCGACAGCCAATCTAGCGCGTTTTTCAGCACGCCGGGAACGGACCAATTGTACTCCGGTGTCACGATCAAAACCCCGTCCGCATTGGCTACTTGCCGCTTGAATGCCGCCACGACTTCGGGCGGATCGAGTTCATCGTCTTGATTGTAATGCGGCAGAGCGCCGATATCGGCAATGTCCAATTGGAATTTGTCTTTGTACCGTTCTCGCATAAACTCCGCTAATTTCCGGTTATATGAGTCTTTTCGCAAGCTTCCGACAAGAGCCACAATGTTCATCATTTTCGTCCTCCTTCAAATGGGGTTGATGGTCAATTTCCCTCGCAGCGCAAGGCGAGCACGCATTCCCTTACTATTTTGCCGTTCGCTTCCAGCAGCTGCCTTTTGCTTCAAATTCCCCTTGCGGTCATTCCCATTATAACTCTTCCCCGTTCGTCGCGATGACGTTTTGATACCAATCAAACGACTTTTTCTTTCTCCGCTCGAGCGTGCCGCTGCCGTCATCGTGTTTATCGACGTAAATCAACCCGTACCGTTTTGAAAACTCGCCGGTCGAGGCGCTCACGAGGTCAATGCAGCCCCATACGAGATAGCCAATCAATTCGACGCCATCGGCGATCGCTTCACGCGCTGCTTCGATATGACGGCGCAAATAGTCAATGCGGTAATCGTCGTGAATCGAGCCGTCTTCTTCCACTTTGTCATGCGCCCCAAGCCCGTTTTCCACAATAAAAAGCGGTACGCGATACCGATCGTACAACCGGTTTAAAATGATGCGCAGCCCTATAGGGTCGATCTCCCAGCCCCAGTCGCTCGCTTTAAGGAACGGGTTTTTCACCCCATCAAATACGCTGCCGGGGATGAGCTCATCATCCATCTTGTCTTTTTTCTGGGTGACGGACATATAGTAGCTTAAACCGATATAGTCGACCGTATGCTTCTTGATCAGTTCCAAATCCCCGTCGCGAATATCGAGTTTCACCCCGCGCTCGTCGAACACGCGTTTCATAAAGGATGGATACTCGCCGCGCACTTGAACGTCGGCGCAAAAGAAATTCAACAGCCGCTCCTCTTCAAGTGCATGCATGACGTTTTCTGGATTGCAGTCGTACGGGTACACGGGGGCGGCGAGAATCATGCAGCCGATTTTTGCGTCCGGAATGATCTCGCGGCACGCCTTCACCGCCAGGCTGCTGGCGACAAATTGATGATGGAACGCTTGAAACAACTCTTGATATTTCGTCTCTTCGCTTTCCGGCACAAATCCCATGCTCATGAGCGGAAAATGGAGCGCACCGTTTATTTCGTTAAACGTCAGCCAATATTTCACTTTATCTTTATAACGCTGGAAAATCACCTTGGCGTAACGTTCAAACAACGTTACCAGTTCGCGGCTCCGCCAGCCACCGTATTCTTTGGCCAAATGGAGCGGCATTTCATAATGGGAAATCGTCACCACCGGCTCAATCCCGTATTTATGTAACTCATCGAACACCCGATCATAGAAGGCAAGCCCTTCTTCATTTGGCTCAAGCTCGGTGCCGTTCGGGAAGATGCGCGTCCAGGCGATCGATAGGCGGAACGCTTTAAATCCCATCTCAGCAAACAGGGCTATATCCTCTTTATACCGATGGTAAAAGTCGATCGCTTCATGGTTCGGGTATGTATACTTCTCTTTATCAATGGCAAACTTTAGTCCTTTCTCTTTCAGCAGCTGCTGTCGTATTTTCCCTCCCGGAAGCACATCGGCAATGCTTACCCCTTTGTTTCCTTCGCCAAATCCTCCTTCGATCTGGTTGGCCGCCGTCGCTCCTCCCCATAAAAAGTTGGTGGGAAACGCCTCGTTCGTTGTAACCACTAGTCAGTCCCTCCTGTGCAAGTATGCCTCCCCACTAGCTTACCACAAACGCCGCTCCGCCTACACCGACGAATGCTTCGTTCCGCTGTTTCTTCTCCCCCATAAAAAACCATCCTTACAACGGGTGGTTGACATCGGAAGAAACACGAATCGTTTGCCTTTTCGTCAACTCCACATCGACCGTTAACAGCTCTTTTTTCTCCCAACTGACGAAACGGTCTTCCCATAACACGTGGCAAGAGTGAGCATTCATTTCAAGCACGATTTCCCTCGCCCCATCACAGGCAAAAATGACGCAATCCCCGATGTGGAACATAACGATCACCCTAGCCGAAAGACGATCCCGTGACCGCCTCTCGGATACTCCCAACGAATATTTTCATACGGACAGCCGATGCGGCAGCTGCCGCATTCATGGCAGCCTTCATAACCGACATGCATCCGCGTTCCCTCCCATTTATACACCGCCGCCGGGCAGAAAATCGTGCAAATTTTATCCGGGCATTTCGTCAGGCAAATGTCGTGGTCAAGGACGTGAAGGTGGGACTTCGTATCGGCATTAAAGCGGATTAAATATTGTTTTTCCTCAATCGTTGGCAAATGACTCATTATTTCATCACCTCCCCATACCTTGAACACATCACGCGCCAATTTGAGTTTTTCTTTCACCGAGCCAAGATCGCGCCAAATCTTTTTCTGTTTTTCCCATTTCGATGCCCCATCGACCGTAAACATGTGGCTGGCCGCCCGGTTGAGCAGCGGAATGTAGCGTTCAAAATATTGCGGGAACGCATCAAAATGATGGGTTGCATCTTTATACTTCTTCAAGTCTTGGACAATAAAGCTCTCCATCAGTTTCAGTCGATAATGGTCAAGCATGCTCTCCGAGAAATCGTTGTACGTTTTTGCCATAATGATCGTTTCGGCTGCCAGGCGTCCGGAAGTCATCGCCATGTTCGATCCTTCGCGGTGAATGGCATTGACGAGCTGAGCGGCATCCCCAACGACAAGCACACCGTCCCCGACCACTTTCGGCATCGAGTGGTAGCCGCCTTCCGGGATCAAATGCGCCAAGTACTCGACCGGCTCGCTCCCTTGGAGATACGGCCGGATCATCGGATGGTTTTTGACATATTCGAGCAGCTCGTACGGTTTGATTTTATGTTTGATCAGCCCGGAAAGCAGCGTGCCGACGCCGATGCTTAAGGTGTCTTTATTGGTGTATAAAAATCCGGTTCCTAATATGCCTTTTGTTGCATCGCCGAGCAGCTCGATCGTGCATCCTTGCTCCGGATCAAGGTTGAAACGTTCTTCGATCACTTTTTTATCGAGCTTGACAATGTCCATCACTGCGAGCGCGACTTCATCCGGCCGCCATTCACGGTGAAACCCGAGCTGTTTCGCCAAAAGCGAGTTCACGCCGTCCGCCAGCACGACGACATCGGCATACACCTCGCCGTCCGGGCGGTCGGTGCGGACACCGACGACGCGGCCTTTTTCAACGATGCATTCGAGTGCCACCGTTTCACAAACGAGCAACGCCCCTTGTTCGACTGCTTTCTCGGCAAACCATTGGTCAAACTTCGCCCGCAAAACGGTAAAGTTGTTGTACGGCTCGCAAATGATCCTCGAATGCCATCAAAAGGTCAATGGGATCTATGGATACTACCGCGTGAAGGCATGGATCAAACGAAATTATGGGAAGACCGTGAATCATAAGCGAGTGTACCGACTGATGAAAGAGTTGGGGGTTCAGGCCAAAATCCGTCGAAAAAAGCCGAAGTATAAAGCGGGAAAGGAGAATATCGTAGCGTCGAACGTGTTAAACCGTGATTTTGCGGCCACTGCAGCCAACCAAAAATGGGTGACGGATATTACCTATGTGCCATTTCAAGGAACCTATTTGTATCTGTCTGCTATTAAAGATTTGTACAACAATGAAATCATTGCGTATCGCATCAGTCGTTCGAATGACTTAAAATTGGTGATCGAAACGGTCAAGGATGCCATCAAAAAACGGGATGCGCGAGGAGTCCTTCTCCATAGCGATCAAGGCTCCCAGTACACATCCCGCCAGTACCATCAACTGCTGAAGGCTCATCATATCATTCCTAACCCGTGGTGCTAGTTGAGCTTTAGCGCTCAACTATAACTGTGCAATTTAATTCTTCTGCTTCCGATACAAATGTTACAATTTTTGAAATGCAGTATGATTTAAATAATGAGAAGATCATATCAGTTTTTAAAATACATTATGATGGAACTTCAAAAGAGATAACTGATTATGAAACAGGCGAAACAGAAGTTATTACAGAGGATCAAGAATGTACAGATTGCTCTGTTTCAAACGAGGAATTTAATGAAATACAAGATACATTACAAAACATAGAAGAAGTTGCTGTTTTACAAAACGAAATAGATGCTATTTTAGATACACAAAGTAATACAAATAATGAGAATAATGCGGAGAATATCATCTTTAGAGCAAGCGCTATTTGCCCAAAAGGTACTTATCCAAGTCAAATATGCAAAAATGTTCCGGCGTTTAGTATTTCAAAATATCTTGCTTGTATGTTGGTGATTAAAAAGCACAGAACATGCAGAGCAGTAGCATCCTATGTAAAGAAAGAATGTATATTGGAGTGTATGCCTTATACTTAAAATAAATTTTAGCAAGGGAGTGTTTGAGTGAAGTTTTTTCACGATATTAATGAGGATAAAGAGTATTCCCTAAGCCTTATTTGCTACTCAATATTAAACATAATCACTCTAGGAAAGATAAGGTTTTTTCGTATGAAAGTAGCTGAACTGAAAAGAATTTTAGAGGAAACCAAAAGACTTCGTTAATCTTTAAGGAAGAAATAGCTCTCCTTTAAGCTTAAACAGATCTTGGGAGGGCTGTTTCTTCCTTTCTTTTTAACCGATTTGAAAAAGAAAGGCGCTTGTTCAATTAAAGCCAAACAAACCTTGACCTGATACGAATAATATTCGATGTCGTAGATGTCCCTAAACTTGGGTAAGCTAATCTAAACTAGGACTCTCCTCGTGTTTCGCTAGTCCCTCTTAGGTAGGCTCAAATTTGAGTACATCTTTTTTTCGACTGACAAAAATAAAAATACGATGCCGGCGTGCCTTTTTATGCGTCCGAAAATTCCAGAATTACTCCTTAAAAATAACATTGTTTTAACCCTTACCAAAAAAATGACCTCTAAAATTGGCGTATAACACGTTTTAAACAGCGGGGTAATGGATGGTTTTAATCCCCTTGATTAAAAACGCCTATACGGTCCTACTAAACGCCTTAAAATCGATGCGGTTGTTTTTTGGAGGACGACATCGTATTTTAAATGATTGACTGTAGTTGAGTAAATTTACTAACATAAATTTACAACCAAACAAAAAAGGAGACATGAACCCGACTCCTTGGTTAAAATAGATGTGCTAACCAACCATTCACAAGGAGGCTCATGTCTCATGAATAGATTAGCACATCATCAAGGAATCCACAAGTTTTTCATGGCGTTGGGGTTGGCGCTTTATTTCTCGAAACCGGTCATCAAGCATCTCGTTCATATTGTGGATGCCTTGACGACCAAGGGATTTTCGGGAACGTTGACCGATGTCCATCACTGGAGTTTTCATCCCAACCATCGAACAACGCTCAGCCATTTTTTCACGAAAAGCCCTTGGGATGAAGAGACGTTGCTTCGCAAACTCCAGCAATGGATCCTTCATCGCATCAAGCGAATCGCCAAACGGGAGAATCAACCCCTTTTTGTTTCGATTGATGATACCATTTGCCAAAAAACGAAGCCTTCGTCACGGGCCACGCACGCCATTCAAGGGTGTGATTGGCATTTCTCCCACAAAGATCATCAATCGGTCTGGGGGCATTCGCTCGTTTGGCTGATGGTACACACCATGACTCAGGCATTCCCGTTCGCGTTTCGTCTTTATGATAAGGCGGCGGGAACAAGCAAAGTCGACCTAGCGATGGAGATGCTTTCTTCGCTCAAGGTGAAGCCGGATCATCCGGTGTATGTGCTCATGGATTCATGGTATCCGTCCAAAGAGCTCATCGAAGCCTGCCTGAAAAAGGGATTCCATGTCATCGCGATGCTCAAGACGAACCGAATTCTCTACCCGAAAGGCATCGCCGTCCAAGCCAAGCAGTTCGCCCGCTATCTCGAACCGCGAGACACCCGCCTCGTCACGGTGGGGAACGAGCGCTATCGTGTCTACCGCTACGAAGGTGCGCTCAACGGTCTTGATGATGCGGTGGTGCTGCTTACTTGGAAGGCTGCTCAGCCGATGACACCCGAACATCTTCATTGCATCTTGAGCACCGATCGGGAGCTGAGTGACGAAGACATCTTGCGTTACTATGCCCAACGCTGGTCGATCGAATGCTTTTTCCGGCAGGCAAAAGACCAGCTGAAGCTTGATGGGTACCGTGTTCGCCACGTTCGGGCGGTCAAACGGTATTGGATCACCGTGTTGTTGGCTTGCGTGTACAGCATAGCCGAATCTCAACAAGACCTCTCCGCCGGACTGGAGCTTCTTCGATCGCGGAAAGGACACAGCCTAGTTGAGTTCATTTACAACGCGGCGAAGCAAGATATTCCCATTGATGTTGTCAAAAAACAACTCCATGTCGCCTAAGGGTTACCCTGTTTGTCTCTTTGTTAATGGAAAATATTGTAATGAAAATTACTCATCTACAGTAAAACATGATAAAATTTTTTTAGGATGATTGGTACATTAAAAAAAGTTAATATTGCTAGGTATGGTGAACTTGTAAAACTAACAATTTGTGGTAAACTAGCATCTATATTAAATTGACACCTATTATGAACAGACGGTATAATTAAACAAAAAAGAAAAATGGGATGTTTTATGGTTTCGAGTGCAGTATTATCTAAAAATTTTAATCAATTTTCAAAAATTTTGTACCATGGTACTACTTCAAAACATTTTGATTCGCTTCAAGAAGGAGTCAATATTGATCTTTGTCAAGAATATACCGATTTTGGAAAAGGTTTTTATTTGACATCCAATTTTATCCAAGCAAGTAAACATGCAGAGAAAAGAGCTAAGTTAGAAGGCGAAGAACCAATAGTGTTCGTATATGTGTTAGACATATCAAGGTTAAAAAAGGAATATAATGGATATATACTGCATAAGATGGATTTAGAATGGGCAAAATTCATATATAACAATCGCTCAAAAAAACAATGCTTTACTCACCGTTACGATTATGTATTTGGCGGCGTAGCTGACGGAAAAATTTTTGACCTTGTTAATTTGGTCGATAGTGGAGAGCTTGATATTGAATTGTTTTATGAAGAAATTGCTCAGTATGCAACATATGACCAGCTATCTATTCACAACCAAAACATTTTCACATATAATGTGATTACCCTTCAAAAGGTGGTGAAAGCATATGACCAACAACAAACGTACAATGACAAGAGAACAGTTAAGAAATAAATTGAATTATGAGCACGAGCACGGCTATCCTTCTTTTAGAAATGAAATTGCAAAGGTTCTACAAGATAAATACAATATGGATTTTTCAAAGGCAAAAGAAATAGTTTGGGATCCAAAAATTATAAATAAAATCACCGAAGATATTGAATGGGCTCAACATATGGGACCAAATTTTTGGGCAAAATATATTTATGAGGAATATGAAAGTGTTTTTCCCAAAAGAGTAAAAAATTTAGAACTACAGGTATCGAATTAAGCTTTTAGCAAGAGATTATGCTAAAAGCTTAATTCTTTTCTTTGTCACATATTACCAGAAACATCATGCACCTATTTATTACTTTAAAAAATAATTTATGCATCTTTGGTAACAATACTTCCATAATGTTGTTTTTGGCAAGTAGAAAATGTATGAAATGGCAATTAAAAATGCATACATACACTTGCCAAATTCCATGGTTAACGTTGAGAGATTGAGTCTTTGTATCGGTGACTTTCACCATTGAAGATGATTAAATGAGAATGATGAATCAGCCGATCAATGACGGCCTCTGTTAAAATGGGATCGCCAAAGACATTATTCCATTGGCTAAAAGGTAAATTGGTTGTCACAATGATGCTTTTGGTTTCATAACACATGGAAATAACTTGAAATAATAACTCTGCCCCCTGTTTATGCAATGGAATATAGCCCAATTCATCAAGAATCAAGAGATCCAACTTTTCGATTTGATTGAGAAATTTACCAAGGTCACCTTTTTCATTGGCCTCCAATAAAGCATTGACAATGGAGGCGGCCGTATAGAACTTCACTCTTTTTCCTTGTTTTTTCATCAAATTGAGGGCGATGAGAGTGGAAAGGAATGTTTTACCGGTTCCCACTCCGCCATAGAAGATAAGGTTTTCCTGATTTTTCGTAAACTCACCTTCTAAAATATAATCTTTTGTGATGCCTGGGGCTAGTTGAATCTCCCGCCAATCATAAGGTTTATTTGGAATTTTCGGCAATGTCGCCTGTTTTAGTAGTAAATTTATCCTTCTCTCATCTCGATGCTGCACTTCTCGTTCAAACAGCTTCAGTAAAAATTCCTCATTTGTTTCCGCATGGATGGTATGGTAATTGGCTGGAATCCAGCTTAATTTTAGTCTTTTGGCATATTCCTTAATCATTTGTTCCATGATGCCACATCTCCTTGGGATTCGAATAGGCGGTCATAATGCCTTACTCCTCGGATGGCTTCCGGCATATCTGGAACGTGTTTTTTCGGTTGAATTGGCTCTCGTATACCTCTTCCATTGATTAATTGATAAAATACCTGTTTAATCGATTCTACTTTCGGATGACCATACTGGGAGGCAATCCTCAAAGCCTGTGTCGAAACTTCGAAATCATGTTCTTTTAGTAAAACAGCTAGTAGTTGTAATGCTTCCTTCTTTTCTTGAACGGTACAATTGGAAAAATAATTTTTCCATTCTTCCGGCATCTTTTCATAGAAATCCGTATATTTTAATGCATTTGGCCTTTTGGCCATTAACGTAAGATATGGTTGCCATTTCATTGATTTTTGTTTTGTGCCATATAAACGCTCGTGCTTGATAATCAGCTCATGCTCTTCTGTTAAAATGGCAATCTCATGATAAGAGATCTTTGCCAAAACCTTTTGTTTGGCAAAACGGGGAGACGTGGAATATAAATTGTTTTCTAAATGGATGAAACCGTACTTATCAGCCGTGACCTGCTCATATCGGACACATTCAAATTCTTTGGCTGGCAATTGAAGAAATAACGCTTGTTCTTCTTCAAATAATTCAGCGATGAGTCGCTCCTTCTCATAATGCGGACGATTCCAGTCCTTCTCACATTTCTCCCATAAAGATTCATTAAAACTTTCTAGTTGATAGATTGTTTGTTCAGGTAAAAAGAAATTGTTTCGAATATATTTCACCTTTGATTCGACATTCCCTTTTTCATTTCCGCTGGCTGGGTTGCAGAACTCGCATTCAAAGCCATAATGTAAAACGAATCGTTGAAATGTCTCTGTCAATTCTCTTTCTCCGTTTGGCAAGATCGTTTTTACTGCAGGGGAGAGATTATCAAAACGAATGACCCTTGGAACCCTTCCCATATAGTGAAAGATTCGTTTTAATCCTTCCAAGAAACATTCTTGATTTTGAGCTGGCATGACTTGCACATAGGCCGCATTACTGTAAGGGAATGAAACGACCAGGTAAGGAAAATCGACGTATTTCCCCTGATAGAGAAAAGGAGCTTCTCCAAAATCAACTTGAGCCGTTGCAGGTTTCGATTCTAAAGGTAACGCAGCTGGTTCACTTTGTTCGAGCAGTTCTTGTTTTCTTTTTGATACATAGAGCCGAACAGAACGATCTGAACCTGTAAATCCATATTCTTCTTTTAAGATTTCATACATTCGTTTCGCAGTTCTTCGATATTTTTTCTTCTTTGTCAAGTCCTCTTTAATCCATTGATCCAATATCGGTTTCACTGGATCCATCACTTTCGCTTTTCTCGTTTGTTTAACTTTTGAGGGATTGAAGTCTTCCATTTCCGCATACTTCTTCACTGTTCTTGGATCACGATTCATTCTTTTGGCAATATCGGAATAGGAACATCCTTTTTGGTTTGCTTCATATCTGATATAATGAATTTCAGCCACTGCTAACATCTCCTTGAATACCTCCCGTTGAACTGTTTTGTCCAACTAGGAGGGTAGTGTATTTGGGGAATGTTGGCAAGTGGTTTTTTGTTTTATAGGACCTGCATAAATTAATTGCCAAACGTTACATTTTTAGTTTGCCATAAACATCGACTAGCGAACTTTGAACATCAAACCTTAAGGAGTATTATTGAATTTATTTTGTTGTTCGATAAAATCATATCTTCCTTTGGGGGAAATTTTCCCTATCATCAAAAGTAATTCTAAAACTCTCTTTAATTAGAGGGTTTTCCCTTTCTATGTAACTACCCACTTCCTAATAGAGCTTCCTTTGAAGCCTAAGCTGCTTCGTTTCGATGGTGAAAAAACCTTAACAAACAGTGCCTGTTGCTGTTCTCCAAAAGCTATTACGAAAAAACAAAAAGCCGTAAACCCTTCAATAGGACTTACGGCTTTCTCCTATGATGATTCCGACTGGGCTCGAACCAGCGACCTCCACCCTGTCAAGGTGGCGCTCTCCCAGCTGAGCTACGGAATCATATTTTATTGTCCGCTATCGAACACATTTTTAATTATATAAACGGGCAAGTTGTTTGTCAACAACTTTTTTAAAAAAATCGCTGTTCATGATGAAAAAAGGAAAGGTGACTTCCTCCCAAAGGAATAATCCGTGTTGGAACGGTTCGACATCGTATTTTTTCTATATTCTGATTGTTCTATCAAACGAGAATTTGCTTACGAAGGCTGGCGGAATTGATGAAAAACGCCCGCCGCTTCCGGTGCCGCTCAAAATGAAACTGCAGCTGACGGTCTTGTTCAGCAGCACATTTCCTGTCTTATTGTTCAGCTTAGCGACGGAAATCAAATGGTCGCTCGCCGGACCGAGCGCATCCCATTGGTCGTATTGGCCCTGGGCAACCGTGATTTTGCTGTTTTCGATCGCATTTTCCGTTTTCTTGACTCGCTTGTTGGTCGATGAGATCCATGAGCCGGTCAGTGTGCTGTTAAGTCATATGAAACGGGCGGAAAACGAAACGTATAAACCCGTCGCCCACAATGTGTATACTGATGAATTTGCCGATTTGCTTCGCGGATTCAATCATATGATCGATGCTGTGCATCGCCGCGACCGAACGAACAAAGAACTGCTTAACAGTTTCATCACCGTCTTGACAGCGGCGCTTGACGCCCGCGATCCTTATACAGCTGGGCACTCGCTGCGCGTGGCCCGTTACGCACTCGCGATTGGGGAAAAGCTTTCCCTTCCGAATGAACAGCTTGATGCCTTGTATCGTTCCGCTCTACTGCATGACATCGGAAAGATCGGCGTTCCCGATGCCATTTTGCGTGAACTACCCACCACCTACGCTTCGCTTAGAGGTGGGGGCTTCAAGCGACTTGTGTGTGTTCGCTGAACGGTAAGCCACACACAAGAACCCTTTACGCTTCCCTTCGTTCCGAAGGTGTCCGTTCTAGCCATATTCTATCATATTCGTTGGCTAACGCCAACCGAAATTCATCTCCCACTTTCACTGGTGCTGGCGCACCTTCACGTTTAGAAGTAGGAGACTTCTTTCGGAGGGAAGTTAAAGTGGGAAAGCTAAGCGATGATGAATTTGCCCGGATCAAAAAACACCCCGCCCTTGGGGAGGCCATTTTGCGGGAAGTCAGGCCGATCGAACCGATCGAACCGCTTCTAGCCGGCATACGCTCCCATCACGAACGCATAGATGGAAAGGGATATCCAGATGGGTTGGCAGGTGATGACATTCCGTTGTTTGGCAAAATCATCGCCGTGGCCGATGCATTTGACGCCATGACTTCCGATCGCCCGTACCGAAAAGGCATGGATATTCGTCAAGCGGCGGACATCTTGAGAAAAGGAAAGGGAACGCAGTGGGACAGCGAACTCGTCGACCTCTTTTTGAAACACTTACAAGAGGAGAAGCTGTTGTCAACCTCAGCGGCATCTTGACCCGCCCGCCAAGCTGTGAAGGCTTGGCGGGCTGATGGCTATGGCGTTGAAACTGACGGCCGCTCCTGAACAAACGACAACGCCTGCTCAAAATCGGCGATCAAATCGTTGACA
Source organism: Geobacillus zalihae (assembly GCF_030414215.1). Classification (NCBI taxonomy): domain Bacteria; kingdom Bacillati; phylum Bacillota; class Bacilli; order Caryophanales; family Anoxybacillaceae; genus Geobacillus; species Geobacillus zalihae. Next base: position 818,724 of record NZ_CP129217.1, on the reverse strand, counting down.
TCCTCAATCCCGACGCTCAGCCGCAACAAGCCGTCGGTAATGCCGCGGCGGAGTCGCTCGTCTTTCGGCATGGCCGCATGCGACATTTTCGCCGGGTGCGATAAAATCGACTCGACCGCGCCAAGGCTGACGGCGAACACGGGCAAGCGGACGTTTCGGACGAACGTCCGGGCCGCTTCTTCATCGGCCAAGCGGAACGACAGCACGGCGCCAAACCCGTCCGCTTGATGGCGCTGGATGTCATGGCCTGGGTGGTGCGAAAGCCCCGGATAATACACTTCTTCGACCTTTGGGTGACAAGCCAAATATTGGGCGATGGCGGCCGCTGATTCAGATGACTGCTTCAGCCGGACGTGGAGCGTTTTTAATCCGCGCAGCACAAGCCACGCATCTTGGACGCCAAGGACAGCGCCAAATGCGTTTTGCAGTTTGTACAGCTCTTTTCCCAACTCTTCATCTTTCACCACGGCCAATCCGGCGACGACGTCGCTATGGCCGGCTAAAAATTTCGTGGCGCTGTGAAGGACAATATCGACGCCAAGGTCAAGCGGCCGCTGCAGCGCCGGCGTCATGAACGTATTATCCAAGAACGTCAAACAGCCGTGCGCTTTCGCCAGTTTGACGACGCCTTGAATATCGGTCACTTTTAACAATGGGTTGGACGGCGTTTCCATATAAATGACTTTCGTGTTCGGTCGGATGTTTTCGGCCACTGCGTTTAAATCGGTCATATCGACAAACGTATGCTCGATGCCAAAGCGGGTCAACACTTCCGTGATCATCCGGTACGTGCCGCCGTAGACGTCTTCAGTCACGAGGACGTGGTCGCCTCGGGACAAGAGCAAAAACGCCGTCGAAATGGCCGCCATGCCAGAAGCGAAGGCGAATCCGCGCACGCCGCCTTCTAACGCCGCGATCGTTTCCTCGAGCGCCTCGCGCGTCGGGTTGCCGGAGCGGCTGTAGTCGTATTTGCCGAATGAATCGAAATCGAACTGATGGAACGTGGAGGCATGCTGGATCGGCACGCTCACCGCTCCCGTGTGGCGATCGACTTTCCATTCATTATGGAGCAGTTTCGTTGAAAACGACCATTCCCGTTCCATCGCTTACACCTCTTTCATGTGTTTGAACGCTTGCGCCAAGTCGGCGATTAAATCATCCGCATGTTCGATGCCGACCGAGAAGCGGAGCAGTCGGTTGCAGACGCCGTTTTGGATGCGGATTTCCTCTGGAATGTCCGCATGCGTCTGCGTCGCCGGGTACGTGATGAAGCTTTCAACTCCGCCTAAGCTTTCCGCGAACGTAATGAGGCGCAAGCTTTTTAAAAACCCGTTCACCCACTTTTCATCGGCAATCCGGAATGACAGCATCCCTCCTCGCCCTGGGTACAGGACGTCAGTCACATCTTCATGTTCGCGCAAAAAGGCGCTGATGCGCTTGGCGTTTTCTTCATGTTGACGCATCCGGAGAGCCAACGTTTTCATCCCGCGAATCAACAGCCACGAATCAAACGGTGACAACACCGCGCCGATGGCGTTCTGGTACTCGGCCAAGCGTTGACAGAGATCCTCGCCCTTGGCGACGACAAGGCCAGCCAGCACATCGTTATGGCCGCCTAAATATTTCGTGGCGCTGTGGATGACAATATCGGCGCCTTGTTCGATCGGGCGTTGAAGCACCGGTGTATAAAACGTGTTGTCAACGATCAACAAAAGCCCATGCCGTTTGGCAAGCGCGGAGACAGCGGCAATATCCGTCTCCTGCATCAATGGGTTCGTCGGCGTTTCCAAGAAAATGGCTTTCGTTTTTTCCGTTATCGTTTCTTCCACTGCATCGAGGTCAGCAAAGTCAACGTAATGAAACCCAAGACCGTACTTGCGCCAGCCGCGCTCAAACAGGCGGTACGTGCCGCCGTAAAGGTCGGCCGATACGAGAAACTCGTCTCCGCTCTCAAACAAGGCGAGCACCGTCTGAATGGCGGCCATGCCGGAGCTGAACGCATAGCCTTGGTCGCCGCCTTCCAGTCTCGCGATCGCTTCTTCGACGATTTTGCGCGTGGGGTTGCCGGTGCGGATGTAGTCAAACCCAGTCGACTCTCCGATGCCGGCATGGCGGTAGGCGGTCGAGAAATAGACGGGCGGGTTGACCGTCCCCGTCACCGTTTCGCTCCGGTTGCCAATTTGCGCTAACAACGTCTCCAGTTTCTCCATCTCATCTCTCTCCTTCTGCTGAAAATTCCATCATGGATCAACGGCCGACCATTTGACGCCCAACGAAGCGCCGCTGTCTGTCGGGCAGCGGCCGAGGGCCTTGATCCTCGACGCCCCTCGGTTGAGGGAGCGGCCGCTTGAGTAAATAAAAAAAGTCTTCTAAGAAGAAGACTTTTCCATACGCACATGGTCATGCTTCTTCTTATCTGCCGAATTGAATGCTCAATTCGCTGGATTTAGCACCTGGCCGCCGGGCGGCTGGTTGCTGAAGCTTCATTGGGCCAGTTCCCTCCGCTTCTCTTGATAAGAATGAGACGCGTATTCAATTTTTCTAATTTTAATAAAAAATGTAGCGCATTCCCCCCGTTTTTGCAAGCCATTTTTTTGTGAATGGCACGATTCGGCAAATTCGCAAAAAATTCGAGCCCTTCGTTAACATCTTTTGGCGCAAATATGTTACAATAACAGATGAACTTACGCTTTCATGGAGGATGGTCATGGCGACAGCAACAGGAACGATGCGCGACTGCAAGTTGTACAGCGGAGAGCTGCAAGAAGAAATCGAACTGCTCGTCTACTTGCCAAGCAATTTTTCGCCGCTTTACAAATATTCTTTATTAATCGCGCAAGATGGCAAAGATTATTTTATGTATGGAAAAATGAAAACCGTCATCGAAACGCTGATGGCAGAAGGAACAATCGACCGGACGATCGTCGTCGGCATCCCGTATCGGAACGTCAACGACCGCTACGAGAAATACCACCCGGAAGGCCGAAAGCACGAAGCATACCTTCGTTTTTTAGCCCATGAACTCGTCCCGTTTTTGGACCGCGAACTGCCGACATACCAAATGGGCAAAGGCCGGGCGCTGATCGGCGATTCGCTCGGCGGAACGGTGTCGCTTCTAGCCGGGTTGTTGTATCCGCATACATTTGGGAAAATCGCCATGCAGTCCCCCTATATCGATGACTCGGTATTGGCGCGCATCCGCTCATTCCGCGATCCATCGCTCCTTTCGCTTTACCATTCTGTTGGCACAGAGGAAACAGCGGTGAAAACGACGGATGGCCATGTGCGCGATTTTATCACCCCGAATCGAATGGCGCGGGACTTGTTTATGGAAAAACGGTTTGCTTATACGTACCATGAGTTCGAAGGCGGTCATGCGTGGACGTATTGGCAGCCGGATGTCCCCCGAGCCGTAGCCGCTGTTTTATCGTTATAGGACAAAACGGAGCAACTTCAAAGATGTCGAAGCCGCCGCATCCATTCCGTGCGTTTCCTGCGCGTGGAAAAAGAACTGGTTCAAGGAGGGAAAACAAAATGAAGTACGGCATTGTGATCTTTCCGCCAAAACGGATTCAAGACTTCGCCAACTCGTACCGGAAACGGTACGACAGCCATTACGCCCTCATCCCGCCGCATATTACGCTGAAATACCCATTTGAAGCGGATGAGGAGCAAATAAAAAAAATGGCGAAAGAGTTGCGCCGCATTGCGGCGGAAACACCTCCCATTCCGATCAAAGTGACGAAATTCAGCTCGTTTTACCCGACAAGCAACATCATTTATTTGAAGGTGGAACCAAACGACGTGCTCGAGCGCCTTCATGAACAACTGCACAGCGGCTTGTTCGCCGGAAAGCCGGAGTTTGTGTTCGTGCCTCACATTACGATCGGCCGCGATTTGCCGGGCGCAGAATATGCGGACGTCTACAGCCAGCTGAAGCTGCAAGATGTGCACTTCGAGGAGACCGTCGACCGCTTCCATCTTCTCTATCAGCTGGAAAACGGCTCGTGGACCGTCTATGAAACGTTTATCGTCGGAGGAAAGGAAACGGTCTGAGATGAACATTGCGATTGGCACAACGCAAGATCGCGCTTTGTACGAAGACGCCTTGCGCGTCCGCCGGCTCGTATTCATTGAGGAGCAAAACGTGCCGGAAGACGAGGAAATCGACGCATTCGAGGACGACTCGTTCCACCTCGTCCTGTATGATGGCCAAACACCGGTCGGTGCTGGGCGACTCCGTTTCATTGACGAAGGCGTCGGCAAAATCGAGCGCATTTGCGTCCTGCCGTCCTACCGCGGCCGCGGCGCCGGACGGATGGTGATGGAAGCGATCGAACAGCTGGCGAAAACAAAAGGGGCGAAAACGGCGAAACTGAACGCCCAGACGCACGCGGAACCGTTTTACAAAAAGCTCGGCTACACGACCGTCTCCGGTGTCTTTATGGACGCTGGCATCCCACATGTGACAATGGTGAAATCGCTCGAATAACCAGCTGATTGAGCGTCCTTCGCCTACATGGCATCAAGTGCTGGGGGATCTGTAGAAACCTTTTCTTTTGCTTAGGCAGAGAGGGCAAAAAAGGGAGCTGTGCGCACGCAAGCTCCCTTTTGCTTACTTTTTGTTGTTCAGCATATTGGCGATCGTATTGAAATCAATTTGCTTGCCGTTATGGACGATCGCCTTGACGATTTGGTCTTCGAGCTCCTTTGGCACTTTTCGATTAGCGATTTGCGCCACCCGCTTCACCACTTGGCGCACCGTTTTTTCGTCGCTGAAATTGGCGTTTTGCAGCGAGTTGGCGAGCTCAAAAACGTCTTTCATATTGACACCTGTTTTCTTTTCGATGTTTTTAAAAAATTGCTGATCCATCGTTCCGCCTCCTTCTCCCTGCTATATCGTATGATGCTCCCGCCTCGGCGTGCATCAAATTAGGGAAAGAAAAATACGAGCCGCTCCGTGGCGCCGAAACGGCCCGTATCCCTTTCGCTTTTTCCGTTAGGCGACAAATGCCGCGCCGACAATAATCAACAAAATGAACAACACGACAATCAGCACAAAGCCACCGCCATAGCCACCGCCATAGCCGTAGCCGTAAGGATAACCATAACCGCAGAAGCCCATCATAATGTGCACCTCCTTCTCCGTTTACTGTATCGTATTCACCGGCTTAGCGGGGCGTATGGGCGCAAAGGCCATTTTGTCATCCAAATCGGCGGAACAGCTCGGCAAATTCCCGCTCCTTTTTCGCAAACCATTGCTCGATGTAGTCTAAGTTGCCTTGCACACTTTTTAAAAATCCATTGTTCAATTTTTCGATTTCTTGCAGCTGTTTGTTAAAGTCCTTTCCCCATTGTTCAAACAGGCGGATGAACGTTTCATGCCCTTCTTTGCGTGACGCCACCCAACCTTCGAGCGCCTTTTCCAGTTCTTTGCTCACACTTCCCCCCCCTTTCTTACTGTTGTATGCAAAAACGACTGCCCGAGGTGAAGGCATCCCCGTTCTTTTTTTGCCTTGCCATATGATAAAGTAAAGATGAACGTCAACATGAAAGGGAGGAAACGAATGTGAAACGCATTGAAACAGTGGAGCAATTCGAGGCGGTCATTTCCGGTGATAAACCAACGATCATCAAGTTTTACACAACTTGGTGTCCGGACTGCGTGCGCCTCAATATGTTCATCGATGACATCGTTCGCGACTATAGACAATATGATTGGTTTGAAATCGACCGTGACCAGTTTCCGGAACTTGGCGAGAAATACCAGGTGCTTGGCATCCCGAGCCTGCTTGTCTTCCGCAACGGAAAAAAAATTGCTCATCTGCACAGCGCTGACGCCAAAACGCCGGAAGAGGTGCGCGCCTTTTTGCAGTCCCTGCCGGAGTAAGACGGGGCGGCATCCTTGCCTCGCCAGAGAAGAAGGGCAACAAAAAGAGGCTGTCCGAGAAGGAAGCTTTCCTTCTCGGACAGCCATGCGAATGAACAGACAGCTCCTTATGGATCGCCGATTGTGGAAACGGAAGCCGTCAATATTCAATTTCGTCGTAGTCTTTCGGCTGGCGCGTCAGCTGCGGGCTGTCAAACATCAATTCAATCGAAATTTCCTCATCGGTCGTCCGCGTCCGCTCGGAGCGGTCGTTTGGTTTCAATTGGACTTGAATTTCCTCATCCGTCGTTTTTATCCGTTTGTCTTCCATCGTCTTTTCCTCCTGTGTCATCAGTTTCGCAAGAGCGGTTCGACTTTTTGCACAAGCTCTGCCATTTTTGCGGCGTTTCGTTCATACAGCGCCTTCGCCTCTTCGGAATTCGTCTGCAACGCATACAGCTCCAGATCAGCCTGCACTTTTTTCATCGCGGCCAAGAGCAGCTTTTTCTCCTGCGGCTCGGCAATTTGGATCTTATCATCGTACAAATCGATCGTCAGCTGTCCGTATGAATCGACTTGGGCGAGAAACACATTTTCAATCGCCACTCCTTGTTTGTCAAGCTGTTCCTTCAGCCAGCCGCGGCCAAGCCCCATCGTAGCGAGTGGCTCATCCAAAATCATGCCGTCCATAATGACCGTTTGCGGCTCTTTTTCCCGCGGTGGGTTTGGGAACACATCTCCGACGGTGAGCGGCTGCTTTTCCCGCTTCAGCAACACGTTCAAGTCGCCGTTTGGCTCAAGCACCGCAAACTCGACGTCGGCGACGCGGAACACATCTTTTTTGCGCAGCTGTTCGAGCAGCTCGTCAACCGTATATTTCTCCCGTTTCAAGTTTTCCTCTAAAATTTTGCCGTTTTTAATAAAAACCGTGGAATTGCCCTCGACAAAATCGCGAAATTTCTTGTTGCGCAGCGAGAGACGAGCGACAGCCACTGGAAACAGCGACCAAATCAAAATGCTGGTGATGCCTTCTTGCAACGAAATTCCTAGATCGACCGACATCGTTCCAGCGATATCGCCGACGGTAATGCCGACGATGTATTCAAAAAACGACAATTTTGATAATTGCTTTTTGCCGAGAATGCGGGTGATCACAAACAACCCGATTAAAATGCAAATCGAACGAATGGCGGTTTCTAACCATATAGGCATCGATCATGCTCCTTACTTTCCGTGGTATTGCGGCTCTTCGAACTCGAGCCGGCCGATCCGGTCTTTGATGTCCGCGATGATCTCCTCTGTCGCAAGCATCGCTTCATGAAACGTCCGCTGCGCCGTTTCATCCTGGGAAGTGAGCGCCAGCTGTTGCAGCCCAGCGTGAATGCCTTTTAAGCTCGCCAACGTTTGTTTCACCTGCGAAGCAACGGTCATGGAAGATCCCTCCTATCCTTTCGGGCGGAACAAGAGCGCCCCGATAAACCCAAAGACGATCGCCGCTGAGATGCCGGCGCTCGTCACTTCAAACATGCCGGTCAATACGCCGATAATGCCGTGTTTTTCCGCCTCTTGCATCGCGCCGTGAACGAGCGCGTTTCCAAAGCTCGTAATCGGAATCGTCGCCCCGGCGCCGGCAAAATCAATGAGTGGCTCATACAAACCGAATCCATCCAAAATCGCCCCGACGACGACGAGAATCGTCAACGTATGCGCAGGTGTCAGTTTAAACACATCCATCAAAATTTGCCCGATCACGCAAATCAGCCCGCCGACGACAAACGCCCAAAAAAACATAGCCAACACGCTACGCCTCACCTCCATACTCGATCGCCACCGCGTGGGCGATGCATGGAATCGTCTCGTTTTGCTGGAACGATAGCGGCGACAATAGCGCTCCTGTCGCGACTGCCAAAATGCGCTTCAGCTCGCCGCGCCGCATCCGTTTGATGAGATGCCCGTAAACGACGACAGCGGAACAAGCCGCCCCACTTGCGCCGGACAAAACCGGCTGCCCATCGCGGTAAATGAGCAGCCCGCAATCTTGGTAGCACTCTTCATCAATGTCAATGCCGTGCTGACGCAGCAAGTCAAGGGAGACTTGGCGTCCGATTCGCCCTAGATCGCCGGTGACGATCAAATCGTAATACGATGCATCGATTTGCATGTCGCGCAAATGCGCCTCAATCGTATCGACCGCCGCCGGCGCCATCGCTCCACCCATGTTGAACGGGTCGGCAAGCCCCATATCCACAACGCGGCCGATCGTCGCCGCGGTCACGCGCGGCCCGTCCCCTTTCGGGCTGACGATCGCCACGCCAGCTCCCGTTACTGTCCACTGCGCCGTCGGCGGCTTTTGCCCGCCGTATTCCGTCGGGTAACGAAACTGTTTTTCGACGGCAGCATTGTGGCTTGAGGCTCCGGTTAATATATAATCTGCCCCGCCGTAGTTGGCAATAAAAGCGCTTAGCGCCAGCCCTTCCATCGAAGTGGAACAGGCGCCAAAAACACCGAGATACGGCATGCCGAGCGTTCGGGCAGCAAAGCTTGTCGGGGTCATTTGGTTGATCAAGTCGCCGGCGATGAGAAATTGCACTTTTTCTTTCTCTAGGCCGGCTTTTTCCATCGCCTGAAACGCTGCTTCCTCCATGAGCACGCGGTGCGCCTTCTCGTACGACTCCTCTCCGAGCCATAAATCTTCGTGAAGAAGATCAAAGTCTTCCGCGAGGCGGCCGTTTGCCTCAAACGGCCCGCCGACCGCCGCTGTTGCGATGATTGCCGGCTTGTTCGCAAACACCCATGTGCGGTGCCCTTTCAGCATTACAATCCCCCCCACTGGGTCGCAATCGTTTTGACAAGGGCGATAACAAAGGCGGCAAACGTACCGAACAAGATGACCGATCCGGCGAGCTTGAACATGTTCGAGCCGACGCCTAACACAAATCCTTCCGTCCGGTGCTCAATCGCCGCCGAGATGACGGCGTTGCCAAACCCTGTCACCGGCACGGCGCTTCCCGCCCCAGCGAATTGGGCGATCCGGTCATAAACGCCAAGCCCAGTTAAAATCATCGACAAAAAGACCATCGTCGCCACCGTCGGATTGCCTGCCGTTTGCTCGGTAAAGTCAAAAAAATACATGTAAAAATAAGAGATCGCCTGTCCAATCACGCAAATGATTCCGCCAACGAGAAACGCGCAAACACAGTTGCGAACGATAGGGCGCTTCGTTTCCCGCTCTTTTTCGAATAAATGATATTCCTGCTGAACCGGGGTCAGCTTTTTCCGTTTTTCATTCGCCATAATGACACCTCTTATGTTTGCTCTTTGCTTAGCTTTTCAATGCGCCTGACTTCCCGATTGACTTTTCGTTCATCCCAGCGTCGATTGTCCATGTTGGCTTTTAATTCCTTCGTCTTCCAAAAAATTTTCAAATCGCTCGAGGAAACAACGTCATAGCCAGGAAACAGGTCGCGCAGTTTTTGGTCAATGTCTTTCTCAATTTGTTTTCGACTCCACCGCTTCATATGGGGAATTTGATAAGCAATGAGCAACCGATCCCCGCTGTTGACCGCCACCACGTCCCGAACATCGTCGCGCCCGCGCAAATAGCTGGCCGCCCGCTCGGCCGGACCTTGGTTCAGCTCCGCATGTTTCGCCGTCCCGGACGTTTGGGTTCTCAGCAGGTTTGCCCCTTGCAGCGATTGCTTTTGTTCCGTTTCTTCTTTGGCGCAGCCGCCGACCGCGATCATCGCAACGACGGCCGCCAACCACCATTTTTTCATCTTCATCAACCCATTCGTTTTTATGTATTTCCGCCAAGTCGGGAAAGGTTGGCGTGCTGTGCCAACCTTTCCGCCTAAACCATCCCATTCGCTTCTGCGAAGGTTATTGTTGTTTATATTGTGGCTCTTCGTTTTGAATTTCTTGCATGCGCGAGTTCACCAAATCAATGACCGCCTGCGTTTGTTGGGCAGCTTGTTGGTAAAGCTGTTTCGCGGCTTGGTTTTCGGTTTGCAAAGCAAACGTTTCGAAGCTCGCTTGAGCCGATTTTAACCCCGCCAATGTTTGTTTCACTTGTGTTGCAACCGTCATGATTCATGTCCTCCTTATATGGTGTAAGATTGGTGGTGACAATGTTTAGAATGGTTTTTCGCCGCCAAATTATAATTGTCATTTTCTGCAAAACGTTCTGCCGCCTTTCCAGCCTTTCCGGGCACGAAAAGGGCGCCTTCTGCAGGCGCCCATGCGGTTTACGACTTGTTATCAACTTTATCGGAATAACCGCGGCCAAGCGACGGGTTGTTTAAAATGCCGGCCATCACCAAAATGCTTAATAACGCATGATACAACTGTTCATACTTGCCAAGGTCGATGTCGACGCCAAACGTCTCCAGCGCCAGTACGACAAACGACCCGACCCCGAGCCAAAGCCCGTAATTTTTAAAACGCTCCACCGTTTGCGTCCCCCATTTGCTTTATGGCTAGATCCACGAGAACGGTCTCCGTTCTCCTTCGTTTCGATCATGGCCTCCTTCACCATGTTCTTCCTTATCCCGGTCCCGCACATCTTCAACGGCTTCCATTTCCGTATCATCGCGGTGCGGGAACAACCACGGATCGCGGATGCGGCCGCGCGGCATAATGACGATGTCATCGGCATGAATGATCAATTTATCGACATGAATCACTTTCGCTTTTTTCCGATCCGACATGCCCTTCCCCCCTTCCTTTCGCCTAGTTGCACTGTTAGACTATGCAAGGAGGCGAAGCGAAGTATAGGCATCTCTCACGGATTTCCGTTATTTCTTCTTGATGACGGCTGGCCGACCGCATCCGCATCCGCTCGGACGCCGCACAGGCTGCGTTGTCGAAGAAAGCACCCTTGTCACCGGTTTCGACGGAGTTGGCTTCTTCATTTCTCATCCCTCCATCCCGAAAAAGTGTAGCCCTCGCCGATCAACCAATTTATGTTCAAGTCCATTTCCGTACGATTCGTCTCTAATCGAAACGGCATAAAAACAAACAATGTCTAACGGCGAGAGAAAAAGCGAGCGGCTACTGCTATTGTATGGCTTGGCGAGCCAAGGGTGCCTCTCATTTTTCGTTTCGCTCCGGGTGTGGCATGATGGCATTTTCTTGCCTCAGTGTGCGGAAAAACCAGCTGTCCGGCCGTTCGTCCTCATCCGTCTTGCCCGTTTTTTCGCTCCATGGCGATTGCAGCAGCTGGCGGCGGAGCTCGTCATTTTCCTTCTCCAGCTGTTTGAGCTGCTCGTAGCGCTTGGCGCTTTGGTAAGCCAGCTCCTTTAACACAATGTTTTCGGCTTCCACCTCTTTCAGACGGCGCTCCAGTTCCGCCATTCGCTCAGCAAGCCGCTGTTCACCCGTGCTCCTTCTCTTTTCGTTCATCGCCCCATGTTTATTTTTCATCATTCGACATCTCCCCCTTTGATTCATCGCTGGCTGCGCCCACCAACCAAAAATCCGCATCTGTCCCAACACATTTACCTAATCCGTTCCATAGTATACAGTAGTCCCAAACCACCAAGCGTTGGGGAACAACTGAACGATAGGAGGAACGAAGAAAAATGAGTCATCATCACCGTCGCGATACAGAAAGAGTATGCATCAGAACGCGCAAAATTTACGACTGGGTGACGCGCCAAGTCGATGTGCCATTGCGCAGCTTCAGCGGCGAGGATTTGGAAGCACTTTTCCCGCTGGATCACTGCCGGCGGGAAGGAACGATTTGCGACTTTTTGGGAGCGCAACATACAAACCCGCAACACTTGACAATCCGTTGCTTCCTGACAGATGCTGAAGGCAATCCGATCGACTCAGTCGTTGACCAGGACGCCTTGATTTGCCAGGAAATTACGCAGCCAAACGGCCGGCAGTCCGTAAACGTCACCCTTCCTTCTGGGGAAACGGTGACGTTGCAAAAAGTCAAAGCGCTCATCAAAGGGCATGTCGTCGTGCAAATTGTCAGCCCATCCGGCACGGTCATTTGCCAATCGAAGCCAATTCCGTTCGCTACAGCACAAACGTTCATCTTATGCGCCCCGGAAGGCACACAGCTCAACTGCCATATTTCGTTCTTCGAATGCGACACGAGCCTAGTCTGCACAGACAACTTTGCACAACTCGATGTTTCCATCACCTTATGCCTTGAAGTCCAAGTGGAAGCTGATGTCAAAATCGAAGTCGAAGCTCGTTTCTGCCAACCGCGCGAAGAATTGGCCGAAGCCGTGCTTTGCCCGACAACCAAATTCCCGCCGCAATGCCCGGACGTATTCCCGGCCATGTAGCATTCTGCACCGTTCAGGCTGTTGTTCCAACAACAGCCTTTTTTATATGGCATGCACCCGCAATGGATACATAAGATGAGAATGGAAGGGGTGGAAACAATATGAAAAACAAAAACGACCAACATCTCCGTCTGCAGCAACAAATCATCCACTACCGGTCGGAAGCGGCCTCATGCCGGCAACAAGTGCAACAGCTGGAAGCCGAGCTGGCCAAAGAAAAAATGCGCAGCGCCTATTGGAAAGAAAAGTTCCGCGAAGCAGAAACCGTCAACGTTGAAACGTATAAGAAAAAAATCGCCGCCTTGGAACGCCAACTTCTGTTGTGTGAAATTGCACTCGAAGAAACGCGATCCAACATCTCCAAAGAAGCACAGACACCAGCGTTTGAACGAGCTGCCGCCGTGTCGTCGTTGTTTCACTACTCTGTCGTCATTCCGACGCATCTTGACGAGGAAGAGCTGACCATCATCGGCGATTTCATCATTCGCAATCACGGAACAGCGCCGCTTCACCATTTGATTGTCTGTCTCCGCCTTTCGCCTCCAAAAACAGCGGTGCTCAGCGGGAAAATTGTTTTGCCAAACAGCGGACGGGCCGAGCAGGAAGCGCTGATCTCCAATAGCGCGGAAAGCTGGACGTTCACCCAAGAAAACTGGCGGGAAAAAGTGCGGCAAAGCGGGGAATACTGGCTTGCCCCGCTTTATGATGTCCCGCTTGAACCAGGCGAGGAGCGGCGCTTTTCCCAGTTTGAAATCACTGTTCCCCCGTCCAGCAATGCCCGCTCATTGACGGTTGATGGATTCGTGTATTGCGCAGAACTGCCAAAGGGCGTTCCTGCCGCCAACCATATTGCCATTCAATGGTGACCCGCTCGTTTTCCGCCTTCATGCCGGCCAGCGGCGCACCTGCTGTTTGGGCCGGCCGTTTTGGGCCGGCTCCGCTATTTCCTATTTCAAACAATAGGAGTTGGACGTTTCCTTCCATCAACGTCATCCCGACAAGCTGCGCGGCTGTTTTGGCATCACCGGCTGACGACGGCTTGACGACTTCCATCCACACCGCCGGCCATTCCTTCAGCGAACGTTGCCCAACCAGCATCACCGGTTCGTTGTCCATTTTTTTGACCAAAACGACGCCCGCCGGCATCCCTCATTGGCTGTGTCATAATCTCAATAGCCGCCTTTCTCCTTACGACAGCCATTTACTGACGAGCGTCTCCATGATCGCCGCCCCGCCGGCAATCGCTAGAAGCATAATGAGCGGCTCAAAAACATTCGGCCAAAGCATTAGGCCAGTATAACAAAACGCCGCACACCAAATCCCCGTGCACCAGTAGCAGCTCAGCAATTCGCCAAACCAGCGACGCAGCCCGCCTCCCTTGAAAGAAAGAAATACTTGTTTGCTTCCGTCTGGAAGTTCCTGCTCCGTCCATTCGTGAAAGGGACGGCGAATCCAGGCGGTGATCGCATCATATACAATCAGCCGTGTCAGGCGAAAGCTGGCTAAACAAAGAAGGACAAATGAAAATGGATCGTCCATGCTCCTCTCCCCCTTTCCGTCGGTCATGACCGCTAAAAAACCGATTACCTCTCCGTCGTTCCAACTTGGCAGCCAGTGAATTCTCTTTGACGCGGACGTTTGCCCAAACGCTCTCCTAAGCCAATCATATGATGAAGTATAGGTTTTTAACACAAGGGACAAGAAAGGAGGCGACGCGATGTACCATGTCTTTTTCAACCGACGCCCAACCCGACCCCGCCTTCCCCGTGCTCTTTACGAACAGCTGGCCGCGCTTCCACTCAACACTGAGGTTAACGTGCACACCACCAACGAGACGCATTACAATGCGCTTTTTCTCGGCTTCGAGCCGCGGACGAACAGCGTCTCGCTATTGGTTGACCGCTTTTATAAAGACGGGGGGCGCTCCCTTGCGATCGATGCGGCCGCGATCACCGCAATCGATCTCCCTGTTTCCATGCGGCCGGCTTCATCCGCTGATTCGGATGACGAGGAAGAATAACCAAGAAAGAAAGCACAGCCGGCTGACGCCAACCAACGCGGCCGGCGCTTATTTTTTTGGCGGCGCCGTTTTCTCATTGACTAGTGCGCTTGTCTATACATTCTCTTCTCGTATTACATACACTTTTACCAATCGACAATGGATGCTAGGAGGAACTGATCTTGGCTTCGAAACGATCTCGCTTGTTGTTTGACATTTTAAGCCGTTACGACCTGACTGGAACTGAAGTCGATATCATGAAGGAACTGAAAGAAAAAAAAGTATGGCTTGTGCAAAACAAAAAAACGAGGGAACGGTACGTGCTGAAACGGCTGAGCGAAGACAAAACGAATTTTCCGATTTTGCTTCATTCCAAGCTGTACCAAGAAGGATTTCATGTCCCAAAAATCTTCCAAACGAAAACAGACCAATATTACATCCACCGAAAAGGCCATTACTACTATTTGATGGACTACATCGTCCCAAGCGGAACGAAGCCCTCTTTCCAACAACGGATCGAAGGGCTCGCCCGCTTTCATGCTCACAGTCTGTTTGCCGATTGGATCGGCCCCTGCCCTTCATCGTTTCCGGAGCCAAAAGACGTGCTGAGCGCACATCGGCAAAAAGCAGCACAGTTAGAGGAGCAGGCAAAGGCCATCGATCATAGTGACACTCTTTCTCATATAATGGAACAGATGGCTGGAATCGCGAATCAAAGTTATGCATGGCTTGAAAAAAGCAATCTAGCTGATTTTTGCCGCACAGCGAAAGAACGAAAGGCCATTTGCCACGGGGATTACAACAGCAACAACCTTTTATTGGCGGAAAACCACGAAGTCATCATGATCGACTTTGACCTCGCCTACTATGGTCTTCCGCTTGATGATTTTCGCTTTTTGCTTATTTCTTTGACGAAAAACCCGAAAGACGATGCGGTAAAACGAACGAAGTTGCTATTTGACCTTTATTTCTCCGTTTGTTCCCTGTATGCTCCATACAAAAGGGTCTATTTAGCTGATGCCATGTTTCCGCACGTGTTTTACAGCGAAACGGTCGGCCAAGAAAAGCAAAAGCGGGCGGTAAACAGCCCAGCGTCCTTGAACTTGCTCACCCGCCTCGCCGAACAGGAAACAAAAAAATTCGCATTCTTGTCCGATTTTTTCAAAAGCGAGGGATAGAGAAAAATGAAACAAACGATCGCCCACTTTTTTCATGAAAAAATGAAAATCAATCAACGTTTTATTTACAACCAAATGGTTCATTTAAAAAAATACCGCCCGATCATGATCGGGTCATTCGCCGATGACGGCAGCCATCCGTTTCCTCTCATCAACTATTATCACCTCAACGACATCGACGATTTCGGCCGCTTCGCCAAAGAACAAAATATTGTCGCCATTCACGCTCACCATGGAAAGCATGCCGTCGAAATTCTTCCGCTTTGCATCGCCCATCGCATTCCGCTTGTCGTCAGCATCCGCGGCCGCGATGGATCGGCGAAGCATCAAAGTTTGCGGCGCAATCAAAAACGGTACAATTTGCTCAAACAGCACGGGGCGCTCTTTCTTCCTGTCTGCCGCTATCTTGCCAATGAACTGACTACACTAGGCTTTCCGCCGGAAAAAATCCAAGTTCTCTACGGCGGCATCGAGCTCGATTTATTTCCGTACCGAGAGCGGACGATTCCTGAGAACGGAGACATCATCATTCTCTCAATCGGCCGGCTCGTCGAGAAAAAAGGCTTTTTAACGCTCGTGCGCGCCTTTTGGCGCGTGCATGCGGTTCATCCGCGCTGCCGCCTCCGCATCATCGGCAGCGGCAAAGAGGAAGAAAACATCCGCCGGCTTATCAGCGAGCTGAAGCTCGATCCGTTTGTCGACCTGCTGGGTGCCATGGATGCCGCTTCAATCGCCCGCGAAATGGAACGCGCCCATCTATTTTGCCTGGCGAGCGAGACCGCTTCTGATGGAGACATCGAAGGCATCCCCAACGTGTTGAAAGAGGCGATGGCAAGCGGACTGCCGGTCGTCTCAACGAATCACGCCGGCATCCCCGAATTGATCGAACACAAACGCACCGGCTATCTCGCACCAGAAAGAGACGATATTGAGCTAGCGAACGGCATTCGGTTTTTTCTGGAACATCCGGAACGAATTCCATCCTTCACGAAAAAAGCACGCAAAGTGATTGAACAGCGGTTTGATATCACGAAACAAATCAAGGTGCAGGAGCGGTTGTATGATGAGTTCATCAAAAGGGGCTGACCCAAAAGGCTGTCTGCCTTCAGGATAGACACAAAATATAGTGCGGAAGAAGCGGTCAGTACGTATATATAGAGACGAAAGAGGGTGTCCCGATCCTTTTGGGACACCCCCTTTGTTGCTTAATTCTTCCCCTTTCCTTTCCAAACAGCAGAAAGGTTGTCCGCCGAAAATAGACCGCACCATTTCCAGCGTTTTAGGCGCTTGCCATGTAGCAAACCACGCTTGTCTGTTAATACGCTATAAAAGCCGGAGATTTCACGAAGGAGGCCTATTAGGATGAACATTTGCATCATTGGCGCTGGCTACGTCGGACTAACCACCGCTGCCGTCCTTGCTGAACTTGGGCATGAAGTGCATTGCATCGATCATGATGAACGGAAAATCCGCCTGCTCAATAACGGGGAAGTTCCGTTTTATGAGCCAGGGCTCGAAGAATTGATTGTCAAAAACTATAATGATCTGACGTTCAGCGGCCGCTGGGATGATATCAAAAGGGCGACCGTCGTTGTCATTTGTGTCGGCACCCCGCCGCGGCCCGACGGCGGCACCGACTTGCGCTATATTGAAGCGGTGCTCGACCGCTTGGCAACAACGATCAAATCGTACAAAACGATCGTCACGAAAAGCACCGTCCCTCCGGGGACGAATGAATGGATGTGTGCCGAGCTCATCCGCAAAGGAGTGAAACCGCAGTTGTTCCGCATCGTATCCAACCCAGAGTTTTTGCGGGAAGGGTCGGCTGTCTACGATATGTTTCACCCAGACAAAATCGTCGTCGGACTCGAACCGGATGATGACCAATCGCTTGCCGTCATGCAGGCGGTGTATGCCGGCATCAATGCCCCTTACCTCACAACAAGCCTGACCGGCGCGGAACTGATCAAATACGCCGCCAACGCGTTTTTGGCGACCAAAATTTCCTTTATTAACGAAATGGCGCGCATCTGTGACGCGTTTGCCGTCGATGTCAATGACATCGCCCGCGGGATCGGCCTCGACCCGCGCATCGGCCCGCATTTTTTGCGGGCCGGCCTCGGCTATGGAGGATCTTGCTTTCCAAAAGATATCAAAGCGCTCGAACATGCGGCGCGCTCGCGCCAAGTGGAGCCGCATTTGCTGAAGGCAGTGCAGACCATCAACGCCACCCAGCTTGACGTTTGCTTCCAAAAACTCAATGAGCAACTTGCCCCATTGACGGACAAAAAGATCGCCGTGCTTGGCATCTCCTTCAAGCCGAATACAGACGATACGCGTTTTTCCCCCGCTGAAGCGCTCATCCGCCGATTGAGTGAAAACGGCTGTACGGTTGCCGCCTACGACCCGAAGGCAACGCTCTCGGAGCCGCTCGCCCGCGTCACACAAGTCCAGTCGGTGCACGAAGCGATCCAAGGGGCGGATGGCTTGGTCATCGCCACCGATTGGGACGAATTCCGCACGCTTGACTGGGGGCAAGTGAAAGCGGCGATGAATGGGACGCTCGTGTTTGACGGTCGAAACTGTTTGGATCGCCATGCAGTCGAACAAAGCGGTTTGCGCTACATGGGGGTGGGGCGCCCGTGAACATTCTCGTCACCGGGGCGGCCGGATTTATCGGCTCCCATTTATGCGAAAAACTGCTCGAAAACGACGAGCATCATGTGATTGGCGTCGACGGCTTTCTCGGACCGACGCCGGCGCCGCTAAAAGCGAAGAACATTGCCCATTTGCAGTCTCATCCACGGTTTACCTTTCTTGAGCTGGATTTGTTGACAGCCGATTTGCCGTCCTTGCTGCAAAACGTCGAAGCGGTCTACCACTTAGCCGGCATGCCCGGCGTGCGAACGAGCTGGGGGACGGAGTTTGCCGCCTATGCTGCACACAACATTTCCGCTACCCAGCGGTTGCTTGAGGCATGCAAAGACCGGCCGCTCAAACGGTTCATCTACGCTTCGACCTCATCCGTCTACGGCGAGCGGAGCGGCCCGTTGTCGGAAACGCTTGAACCGGCCCCGCTCTCCCCATATGGCATTACGAAGCTCACCGGCGAACATTTATGCCGCGTCTATTTTCGCGAGTTCGCCGTACCGATCGTCATTTTGCGCTATTTCACCGTCTACGGCCCGCGCCAGCGCCCGGACATGTCGTTTCACCGCTTCATCCGCCAGCTGCTCGCTGGACAACCGCTCATTGTGTTCGGCGACGGAACACAATCGCGCGATTTCACCTATATTTCTGACTGCGTTGATGGAACAATCGCCGCAATCGAGCGGGATGGCGTCATTGGAGAAACGATCAATATCGGCGGAAAAGAACGAACATCGGTCAATGAGGTGATCCGGCTGCTTGAAAAGCTGACGGGAAAACAAGCGATCATTCAGTATACCCCCGCCGCCCGCGGAGAGCCGAAACAAACATGGGCCGACTTGACAAAAGCGGAGCGGCTGCTTGGGTACAAGCCGGTTGTAACGCTTGAGGACGGCCTGCAAAAAGAGATTGAATACATCCGTTCGCTGTATGAGGGTGAGCATTTATGAAAATCGCCTATGTCTGCACCGAAAAGCTGCCCGCCCCAGCAGTGCGGGGCGGGGCCATTCAAATGATGATCGATGGGATTGCTCCATTGATCGCCCGCCGCCACGAACTGACTATTTTTTCGATCACTGACCCGCTGTTGCCGCCTGAAGAGACAGACGGAGACATCCACTACATCCGTTTTCCAAAAGCCACGTATGAAACGGATGTGGCACGTGCGCTGGCCGCATACAACTTTGATGTCGTTCACGTCTTCAATCGTCCTGTTCCGCTCATCGATTACCAAGCGGCGGCTCCGCAAAGCGCCTTTGTGCTAAGCCTGCATAACGACATGTTTTCCCCGCTGAAAATGACAGCCAAGCAGGCGAAGCGGGCGCTAGACGCCTGCACCTTGCTGACTGCTGTCAGTGAATACATCAAACGGACGGTGACAAACCGTTACCCAATCGATCCTCAGAAAGTAAAAATCGTTTATTCCGGAGTCGATGCTTCCCAATACATCCCCGTCTGGACAGAAGAGGGCAAGCGCATACGCCAGGCGGAACGCGAAGCGTACGGACTCACTGATAAAAAAGTCGTTCTCTTTCTCGGCCGACTCAGCAAAACAAAAGGACCGCATTTGCTGATTCAATGCTTGCCATCCCTTTTGGTCCGCCATCCCGAGGCAGCGCTTGTCATCGTCGGCGGAAAATGGTTCGGCGACACCGGACGAAGCGAATACATCGACTGGCTTCATGAACTCGCGGCGCCGATGGCCGATCGCGTTCTGTTTACGAATTACGTTCCGCACAGTCATATCCCCAAACTGCTCTTAATGGCCGATGTGTTTGTATGCAGCTCGCAATGGCACGAGCCGCTCGCCCGCGTCCATTACGAAGCGATGGCCGCAGGCATTCCGGTCGTGACGACCAACCGCGGCGGCAATGCCGAAATCGTTCGCCACGGCGAGACCGGCTTTGTCATCGATGACTACCAAAACCCGCACGCTTTTTTTGAAGCAATTGATTACATGCTTGTGAACAAACATGAAGCGGAAACCATGGCGAAAAAGGCAAGAAGGCTCGTTGAACAGCAATTTCAATTTCACCATGTGGCCAAGCGGTTTGAAACGGTTTATATCGAAGCATGTTCCTCCCTTTCCCCAAACCAATAAGGGCTGTCTAAGAGAAATGGTTTCGGGACAGCCTTTTTCTCTTTCTCCGATGAAATCAACCATGCCGCTCCTTGTGCATGGATCCCCACTCGTCACACTTTCGCCGCCCCCCAGTTCGTCAAACTGCAGAGGCTTTGGGAAATATCCTCTATTTAATGAGCTTACCCAGTCCAATTTCGTTCTCCATACATATCCTAGTAGCAATCACACATATTTCACTTCGTCCATTCCCAAATACCTGACAGGAGGGATAGCATGAAAGACATCGTGATTGAACCATGGCTCGTCGATGAAACGACCCATGAATTTTTTATCCCTGAGTATATCATCCAGCTGGCAGAGGAAGTGCTGAAAAACTACGATTTATCCGTTCAAAACATGCAAATCGTTACGACAAAACCGGACAAGGGAGGAGCGATTTGGAAGCTCGAAACGAAATCAGGCCCGAAAAGTTTGAAGCTGCTGCACCGGAGGCCGACAAGGAGCCTATTCAGCCTAGGAGCACAAGAATATTTAGTGGAAGTGCGCAAGGCAAGAGTGCCGCCAATTGTAAAAACAAAGGATGGAAAACGTTATGTCGAGGCAGGAGGAAAACTATGGTTTGTGGCGGAATGGATTGAACCGTTGACGCCAGTTACAAAGGATTTGGAAGGAGCAAGAAAGCTTTGTTATGCCCTTGGTGAATTCCATCGGCTAAGCAAAGGGTATGTCCCCCCAAAACAGGCGGAAATGGCTTCGCGGCTAACCAAATGGCCAAAAAACTATGAAAAAATGATTACGAAAATGAGCTGGTTTCGGAACATTGCCAAATACTACCCTGAAATGCCGGCAAGCCCACCATTATTAGAGGTAGTTGACCGATTTGAAGAACAGGCGCGAAAAGGCATGGAACGATTCCTGCAATCCAGCTATGTTGAATTCGTCAAGCAAGGAACGGCTCATTGGGGGTTGGTTCACCAAGACTACGGTTGGTCCAACGGCCAAATGGGCGCGGACGGAATGTGGATTATTGATCTCGACGGAGTTGCCTTTGACCTTCCGATTCGTGATTTACGAAAACTCATTAGCGGCACAATGGCGGATTTATACAAATGGGATGCAACATGGGTGCGGGAAATGATTCTAGCGTACCATGAAGCAAATCCAATCACACCTGAATTATACGAGCTTTTGATGATTGACTTGGCCATGCCAAACGAATTTTATAAAAATATGAAAGAAGTCGTCTATGAACCGGAAATTTTTCTCAATGAACAAACAGCACAGTTAATTCAAACGATTGTCGAAACCGACCAGTCAAAGTGGCCTGTATTGGCAGAAATCGAAAATGACTGGAAAGGAGTGGGATAAATATGAGGATTTTGATGGTTTGTACAGAAAAACTCCCCGTTCCCCCTGTACTCGGCGGAGCCATTCAAACGTATATTTCCGGCATTCTTCCACATGTAAGCCAATTCCATGATATTACCGTTTTAGGCATCAGCGATTCGTCGCTTCCCGAGCAAGAAACGATCCATGGCGTTCGCTACGTGCGCGTACCGGGAAAAATATTTGAAATATACCGGGAAAACGTTGTTCGTTATGTGGAAGCGAACAAGTTCGATCTCATCCATATCTTTAACCGCCCCCGCCTTGTTCTGCCCATCCGGCAGGCAGCGCCCGACGCCAAAATGACGTTAAGTATGCACAATGATATGTTTCAACCGGAAAAAATCGATCCAGAAGAAGCAACGGCGGCCATCGCAGAAGTGGCCTACATCGTAACCGTGAGCGATTATATTGGCAATGTCATCCGCAGTCTATATCCGCAGGCATCGCCAAAATTGCGCACGATTTATTCTGGAGTAGACAGCGAACGATTTTTGCCGGGAAATCATCCAAAAATGCAGAAAATACGCAACGACATTCGGCGGGCACATGGGTTGGAAAACAAAACGGTCATTTTGTTCGCCGGAAGGCTGTCGCGCAATAAAGGGGTCGATAAACTCATTCTAGCATTGCCGGAGCTGGCAAAAAAATTTAAAAACTTAGCCCTGGTGATTGTCGGGAGCAACTGGTTTAGCGAAAATGACATGACTGATTATGTCGCCTATGTAAGAGCACTGGCGAAACGAATGCCTGTCCCCGTTGTCACGACAGGCTTTGTCCCACCGAATGAAATCCAAAATTGGTTTGCGGCGGCTGATTTGTTTGTATGCACCTCGCAATGGCAGGAACCGTTGGCGCGCGTCCACTACGAGGCCATGGCAGCAGGCCTTCCGATCGTAACGACCGCGAGAGGCGGCAATCCGGAAGTCATTTTCGCCAATGAAAACGGCCTTATCGTAGAAAATCCGGAGGACCCAAGTGATTTTGCCAACAAGATTGCCCAAATATTATCGGATCAATCATTGATGAGAAGAATGGGAGAAAAAGGCCGGCAGCTTGCGATTTCGATCTATCATTGGGAGCGAGTCGCTTCCGAGTTATTGGAAGTTTGGGAGCAGGCGGAGAAAACAGAACAAGCTGTAGTGAGTGAAGAACAAGCAGCCGGCATGACAATAGAACCGCTGAAAGAAGATGCAACAGAACAACGGAACCGGCCAACCCCTAAAGCGGATGCAAAAGAAAAAGTCCACTCGAAAAAGAACGCGGCAGCGTCATCCGACAAAACGAAAAAGGGAAAAACCAAAAAAGAGCGTGCCATATCAATGGAAGACCATCAACAAACAGCCAAACAAAAAGAAGCTGCGGCAGAGCGAACTGAACTCGCGAAAAGCGCCCCAGCTCCTAAACAGCCCCAAACCGGCCGCCACATAAAACCTTTTACCATTGCAAGCGGCAACCAACAAACGCTGGACGCGTCGCCTAAAACGCATTTGAACCGCAAATTGGCTCAAGCGAAACATGACACCAAACATTTTACGATTGCAAGCTCACACTAACACGAATCGAAAATCGCCAACGAAGAAAATGACGGACATCCAAAATAAAAATGAGAATACACTCCCACAGCAAATGAAGGAAACAAACCCTCATCATCCTTTCCTGGCGCCGCAACGCATTCAGGCAAAGATGCGTTTCAACGCAAGGAAATGCGTTACTGCACAAACCCGATCATCGTCACCGCGAGAAGCTGCGCGCGCCCGATGACCGTTTCGTTTCCCTGTTCATCGGCGATCGTCAACTCGGTCGCCGTGCACTTCTTTAATATGCCTTCATAGCTCTTATCCTTCATGACAAATTGGCATTTCAGCGGCGGCAAATGGCCGGGCAGCTCCGCCAAAAAGGCCAGCCGCTCGTCGAGCGCCATCGCTTGGAATTCTTTTTTGGCAAAAAATTCAGTCGGTTCCTCCTCGCCGCCTCGTTCATCGTTGGAATTTCCTTCCTCTTCCTGTTGCGTTCGGCTAGTCCACATAAACGTTTCTTGCATATGCGCCGCCGCCCGCATCGCTTTTGGCTGCACAATGTAAAGCAACGGCTCCGTCTCCACAACGTTTTGTTTCCGCACGTCGATCCCCCTTTTCCATGCTTGCCTTACCTTATATATGTATGCCCGTGATCTCAATAATTGCCCAAGTCAAGCAAAAAACAGCCGCTCCATCAACAGGAACGGCTGCTCGCACGTTTTTAATATCCTAAAATGTGGTATCCCGAGTCGACGTGAATAATTTCCCCGGTGATGCCGCGCGACAAGTCGCTGAACAAAAACAGCGCCGCATCGCCGACTTCTTCTTGGGTCGTCGTCCGGCGGAGCGGAGCGCGTTCTTCGATTTGCTTTAAAATCGAGTTGAAATCGCTCACCCCTTTGGCCGACAGTGTGCGAATCGGTCCAGCGGAAATGGCATTGACGCGGATGCCGTATTTGCCTAAATCGTTCGCCAAATATTTCACGCTCGCATCAAGCGACGCTTTCGCCACACCCATAATGTTGTAGTTTTGCACGACGCGCTCGCCGCCTAAGTACGTGAGGGTGACGATGCTGCCGCCTTCCGTCATCAGCTCTTTCGCCTCGCGCGCAACCGCGGTGAGCGAATATGCGCTGATATTGTGGGCGAGCAAAAAGCCTTCGCGGCTGACGTTCATATATTCCCCGCTCAAGTCTTCTTTATTGGCGTAGGCGATGCAATGAGCGACGCCGTGGATGACGCCGACTTGTTGTTTGATTTGCGCAAAACATTGAACGATGTCTTCATCTTTTGCCACATCGCATGGCAGCAGAAGCGAACGTTCGTCCCCAAGCGTATCCACAAGCGCCCGCACCTCTTTTTCAAACCGCTCTCCGGCATACGTAAACACCAACCGAGCGCCGGCAGCGTGAAGCGAACGAGCGATGCCCCAGGCGATGCTTCGTTTGTTCGCCACCCCCATCACGACATATGTACGTCCTTCCAACGATAAGACCATTCGTTCATCCTCCCAATTATCATTTATTCTTAGCACCAGGTGTTAATTCTATTATAGGCGATGCGGCGGGCGATGTAAATGCACGCTTCCCTTTTGCCTTCCGATTCCTTCATGCTGGCGGCGGTTTTTCCCACTTTGCAAAACCGGCGCGATTCGCTAATATGGTATATGGCACATTTGAATGGAGAGGATCGTTCCATGGATCATGATCGTTTTTCCAAATCGAAGCTGGATTACCATATGCTGTTCCTTTTATTCTTGATGGCGGTCGTCAGCGCCATCGCCATCCATAGCGCAGAACCGATGCTGCCGGAGAAACTGCAAAACGTCAACTTCGCTTCGAAACAGCTGCAATGGTACGCCATCGGCGCTGTCGTGATCGCCTTGACGATGATCATTGACTATGATCGGCTGTTTCAAATCGCTTGGTATTTGTATGGATTCGGGATGTTGCTGTTGCTTGGGCTGGAATTGAACGTCCCAGGATCCGTAACCATTAAGGGGGCGACGAGCTGGTATCATCTACCTGGAGGCAACTTTCAACCATCCGAGCTGATGAAAATTTTTATGATCATCGTCCTAAGTCGCATCATCGTCAACCATCGGGAAAAATATCCCGAACCGACGATCAGCGATGATTTTAAATTGCTTGGCAAAATCGCTTTGACCGTCTTGCCGCCGCTTATTTTGCTCGCCAAGCAGCCGGACATGGGCATGTCGATGGTGTTTATGGCCATCACCGCCACCTTGGTGCTCGTTTCCGGCATCCGCTGGCGCATCATTTTCGGCATTGTCCTTTCCGGTGTAACAATGGTGGCAGTCGTTGTGTTCATTTTCTTTTATTTTCCTGATTTCTTCCATAAGTACATTATTAAAGAAGATTACCAGTTGAACCGGTTTTACGGCTGGCTGGCTCCATATGAATATTCCAACGAACAAGGCTTCCAGCTCATCCGTTCGCTTATGGCCATTGGGTCAGGGGAACTGTATGGGAAAGGATTGGGCAACTTACAAGTCTATTTGCCGGAGGCGCACACAGACTTTGTGTTTGGCGTCATCTCAGAACAGTTCGGATTTGTCGGCTCAAGCATCGTCGTGTCTCTCTTTTTCCTGCTCATTTATCGCATGATCCATATTGCCTTGGAGAGCAACGATTTATATGGCAGCTATTTATGCGCCGGCGTCGCGGGCATGATTACGTTCCAAGTGTTCCAAAACATTGGCATGACGATTGGACTTTTGCCGATCACGGGGTTGCCGCTTCCGTTCATCAGCTATGGAGGAAGCTCGCTGGCGACTTATATGCTGGCGATCGGCCTCGTCTTAAACGTTCATTCGCGAACGCGGAAGTTTATGTTCGCAAGCGATGAATAAAGCCGCTTGCTGTGTCCGCAGGCGGCGTTTTTTGTCGCCATCAAGCTCAACTCCACTTCTTTGTTTCCTGGCCGCGGGCTCCGCCGTTTGGGCGTTGCCCCCGCAAAAGCCGCGATGAGACGGGCAAAACCGCCGCATCTTTTCTTTTCCTGACTGAACGGACATACTGGTAGTACAACCATTATGGCGAGAAAGGAGCACATTCGATGCAAGTGGACATCATCGGCGACATTCATGGCTGCTTCCGCGAATTCGCCGCATTGACGGAAACACTCGGCTACCATTGGGACGAAGGGGTGCCAATTCATCCCGACGGACGAAAGCTCGGCTTCGTCGGCGATTTGACCGACCGCGGTCCTGAATCGCTGAACATGATCGAGATCGTCTGCGCCCTTGTTGAGCGAAATTTGGCTTACTACGTGCCAGGCAACCATTGCAATAAGCTGTACCGCTTTTTTTTAGGACGAAACGTGCAAATCGCCCACGGGCTTGAGACGACGGTCGCGGAATATCGCGCCTTGCCTCCAAGCGAACAAGAGATGATCCGCCGCAAGTTCATCCGCCTGTATGAACAGGCGCCGCTGTATGCGGTGCTCGATGAGGGGCGCCTTGTCATCGCCCACGCCGGCATCCGTCACGACTATATCGGGCGGACGGACAAAAAAGTCAAGACGTTCGTCCTGTATGGGGACATCACCGGCGAAACGAACCCGGACGGGACGCCGGTGCGCCGCGACTGGGCGAAACGGTATCACGGCAGCGCATGGGTTGTATACGGCCACACGCCGGTCGAAAAACCGCGGTTTGTCGGGCGGACGGTCAACATCGACACCGGCTGCGTATTCGGCGGTGCGCTGACCGCCTTGCGCTATCCGGAAATGGAAACGGTATCCGTTCCTTCCTCGATGCCGTTCGTCCCGGAAAAATTCCGCACGTTCTCCTAATCAGCGCACCGTCTGCGCGTTGCCTCTAGGAGGAGTTCCATATCGTCAGGAAGCGGGGCGGAACATGTATACCAGCGCCCGGCAAACGGGTGAAAAAACGACAGCTGCCGGCTATGAAGCGCCTGGCGGCCGATCATCTCCCGGCTCCCGCCGTACAGTTCATCGCCGGCGAGCGGGTGGCCGAGATAAGCCAAATGAACGCGGATTTGGTGCGTGCGCCCCGTCTCCAGCCGGAGCGAAACGTATGTATAGCCATAAAGCCGCTCAAGTACACGAAAATGAGTGACAGCCGACTTCCCGTCTTCCCGCACTTCGCGGGCAATGATGCTGTCGCTTTGGCGGCCGATGGGGGCGTCAATCGTCCCTTCATCCTCGACGATGACGCCATGGCAAATGGCCTCATACGTGCGCACAACGTGCCCTTTTTGCTGCAATGCCGACAACAAATGATGAACGTGGCGGTGCTTGGCGACGAGCACGAGCCCGGACGTGTCGCGGTCAAGCCGGGTGACGATATGGACGGTCGAGTCGAGCTGCTGCTTTCGATAATGGTGAAGCAAGCCATTGGCGAGCGTCCCGCCCGGGTGGTGGCGCGACGGAATCGTCGCCAATCCCGCTGGTTTGTTGACAACAAGGACGTAATCGTCTTCATACAGAATGTCAAGCGGCATCGCTTCTGCGTCCATCCAATCGCTTGTCCGCTCCGGCGGAAAGACAACCGACAGCGTCTCGCCGGCGCGCAGCACATGGCGGACGGTGACGGGCCGACCGTCAACCAACAGCGCCCCGCCATGGAATTTAATATCGGTAAGCGCCGTCCGCGAAATGCCGTTCTCTTGCAAAAACTGGCGCAGCAGCTTTCCGTCGTGCTGTTCATCGATGGAAAAGGTCATGGTAAACGGCGGCAATGTTCGTCACCTTTCTGATCAAAAATCTCCGTCTTGCTCATCGTGTTCCATCCACTTTTCTTTGGCGCCGCGAAAACGGAATCGGCATCCGCGCCAAAAGACCATCACCTCGCCGCAAACAGGAAGCGTTGCCTAACCAAGGAGGCGTGCTTTCCCTCAGTCGGCGATAAACGAGTCGCGCACCCGCCGCCAAAACGGAAACGGCCGAAAGCGGGCGAAACGCACCTTTTCATCGGCCACCCGGCATTGAATCGACTTCACTTCTTTATGCAACAGTGACAAATGGTCGATCGTAATTTGAAAATCGACGTGGTTGACCGGCTTGAGTAAACACGTATGGTGCGCCGGCAGCACGAGCGGCGAACCGATTGTCCGAAACACGCGGTTGTTGATCGACGCCATCTCGGTCACTTGAATCGCCTCAAGCGAAGGATGCAAAATCGCGCCACCGAGCGCTTTATTGTAAGCCGTGCTGCCGGTCGGCGTCGAAATGCACAACCCGTCGCCGCGGAACCGCTCAAACAAGTCGCCGCGAATCTCGACATCCATCACGAGCGTCCCGCTGACGCACTTGACTGTGCATTCATTGAGCGCTAAATACTTTGCCTCGCTTCCGCCGTTGAGATAGCGGATCGTCACCTCAAGGAGCGGGTATTCGACCACTTGGTACGGCGTCTTGGCGATGGCGATGACGAGCTTTTCGAGTTCCTCCGGCACCCAGTCTGCGTAAAAGCCGAGATGGCCAGTATGGACTCCGACAAACGCCGTCTTGTCCAACCGATGGCAATAGCGATGGAACGCATACAACAGCGTTCCATCACCGCCAACCGAAATGACGAGATCAGGTTCCTCTTCATCGTAACGCAAGTCAAAGTCAAGCAAATACGTTTTCATTTTTTGCGCCAGAGCGTTTGATATGTCGTCGCCTTTGGACGTGATGGCGAACACGAGCGGCGCGTCCGTCCGTTTCATTGCCCTTCTCCTTTTGCTTCTTGTTTTCGAGAAAAAGCAGCCTGCGCTTCTTGAATTTCAAAGCGGATTTTCGACATCTCCTCATCGAGGCGATAGGCCGCCTCCGCGGCGCGCTGCAACCGAACTTTGATATCTTCGGGGAAACGCCCGCTGTACTTATAGTTCAACGAATGCTCAATCGTCGCCCAAAAGTTCATCGCCAACGTTCGAATTTGAATCTCCGCCAAGATGTTTTTTTCACCGCGGATCGTCTGCACTGGATAGCGGATGACGACATGGTACGAGCGGTAGCCGCTCTCTTTTTTTTGCGTGATGTAATCGCGTTCTTCGACAATCGTAAAATCGTTGCGCTGGCGCAATAGCTCGACGACGGTCTTAATGTCATCGACAAACTGGCACATGATGCGCAGCCCCGCAATATCTTGCATCTCTTCCTCGAGACGGTCGAGCGGGATGTTTTTCTTTTGCGCCTTATCCAAAATGCTGGCAACTGGCTTCACCCGTCCGGTGACAAACTCAATCGGCGAGTGCGCTTCAATCATCTCGAATTGGGCGCGAATGCCCCTTAGCTTCACTTTCAGCTCCTCAACCGCCTGCTTATACGGGGCTAAAAACAAATCCCAATGGTTGACCATCGTACCACCTGCCTACATGTTTTCGATCTCCCGCGGCTTACGTCTCTTGCTGCTCGATGGAACCGCTCATCTGTCGAATTCACCGGGCCGCTCCCGATCCTAACGCGCCGGAAAGGGAACCCCCCGGCTTATGGCTCAAAAAACACGTCTTGCACCGCCTGTTCAAGCGCCTCGCCATAGTTGGCGTTGCCGCGAATATTTTCAAGCAAATAAGACAGTTCATCGTGAAACTGTTCAAGCTCAAGCGTCCTCTCTCCACATCGAAGCCAGACCGGCTCCTTGGCGTCAAGCGCCGCCTTTAGCTCAGGCCACCACGGCTTCGGAATCATGACATATAGAAAGCGGTTATCGGTTTCCAAAATGTACGCAAACGCCAACGCATCCGAGTCGACAAGCATATGGCGTTTCGGCGTTACGCGGGCAAGCGGAACCGGAGCATCATTGACATACAGCCAAAGCCGGCCGCCTTCCCGCTCCGCCCGCTCGACGATCCATTTTTCGTTCATGTTTTCTCTCCTTCCGCATCAACCATCCGCCCTTTATTTTACCATATTCACCCTATACAGGCGAAATAATTGATATTCGCCGGAAAACAGCTGATAATAGAGGGAGACGACTATCCTGTCTGAAGGGGATTCACGATGCATCAAGAAATCGAAATCGAATTAAAAAACTTGTTAACAGCAGCGGAGTTTGCTGCCGTCCGCGCCGCCTTCCGCCTTGATGATGGCGCTTTCTTCCGCCAGGAAAACCATTACTTTGACACCCCGTCATTCGCCCTGAAAGAACGAGCGGCAGCGCTGCGCATCCGAGCGAAAGAGGGACGCCTGACCTTGACGCTGAAACAAACGCGGGCGGACGGGACCATTTTGGAAATCCATGAGCCGCTTTCGCTGTCTGAAGCGGAAGCGTTGCTTGCTGGTATAGCGGCGCCGCGCGGGGCGATCGCCGATTTGCTTGCAGAACTGGGCATCAACCCACACGAGGTGCGCTGCTTTGGCTCCCTTGTCACCGACCGAGCCGAATGGCCGCATGAAGGCGGCACGCTATGCCTTGACCATAACTGTTACTTGCAAAGCGAAGATTACGAACTTGAATATGAAGTGGATCACGTGGAAGCGGGTGAAAAGCGGTTTTTGCGCCTGCTTGAGGCGCTCGGCATCCCGCGCCGCCCGGCGCCAAACAAAATCGCCCGCTTTTACGCCCGCATGAAAGAAATGGAGGAAAGACGATGACCGTTTCGCCATTAAAGCTGCTCATCGAATGGCAGGCGCTCAATGCGTTCTCACCCGGACGCTCCAGCCTGTTGCCATCGCCGGTGCCATCCTTGTTTTCAAGCTTGCTTGCCGAATCTCTCAGCCGCGGTGAGGAATCTTCTGCCGAGGCGCCTCAAGCTGCCCTAAGCGGTCAGCCCCCGGCGCCCGCCGGCCATCGCAGCGCCCCGCTCGAACATGAAGCGGGTGCTGCAACCAACTCATCTTCTTCCATCGATGCTTTCATCGCGGCGGCAGCGGAAAAATACGATGTTGACCCGCAGCTCATCCGCGCCGTCATTCGCCATGAGTCAAATTTCCGTCCCGATGCGAAAAGCCCGGCTGGAGCGCTTGGACTCATGCAGCTCATGCCAAGCACGGCAAAAATGCTCGGCGTCCACAACCCGCTTGATCCGGCGCAAAACATCGACGGCGGCGTAAAATATTTGCGCCAGCTCCTTGACCGGTACAGCGGCAATATCACTCTCGCCTTAGCCGCCTACAACGCCGGGCCCGGGCACGTCGACCGCTATGGGGGCGTGCCCCCATTTGCCGAAACGCGGGCGTATGTCGAACGCGTGTTGAAAAGCTACCGCACATAAACGAGCGGTGCTCGAGTCACTTTGTTTGAGATCCATGCGTGCTGTTGATAAAATAGCAATCAAACGACAACGAATGATTTTCAAACAAAAGGAGCATCCGCGATGGGTGAACAATGGCAAACTCTTTATGAGGCGATCGGCGGAGAGGAGACGGTTGCGAAACTTGTCGAAGCATTTTACCGTCGCGTGGCCGCGCATCCGGACTTGCGGCCCATTTTCCCTGACGATTTGACGGAAACCGCCCGCAAGCAAAAACAGTTTTTAACACAATATTTAGGCGGCCCCCCTCTTTACACGGCAGAGCATGGACACCCCATGCTGAGGGCGCGCCATCTCCGCTTTGAAATCACGCCGAAGCGGGCGGAAGCGTGGCTTGCCTGCATGCGGGCAGCCATGGAGGAAATCGGCTTGTCCGGGCCGGCGCGCGAACAGTTTTATCACCGGCTCGTACTCACCGCCCATCATATGGTCAATACCCCAGATCATCTGGACAGAAAGGAGCATACCCTTGAGTGAGAAGTTTGCTGGGAAGACGACATCAACTTGCTACCCTTCCCAGCCGCTAGGCAACACGAACAAACCGCTCGAGCTGTATTTGTTTATCGATCCTTTATGCCCGGAATGCTGGGGGCTTGAACCAGTCATCAAAAAACTGACGATCGAATACGGCCGTTTTTTTACCTTAAGGCACATATTGAGCGGAACATGGGCGACATGGAACGCGCGCAAAGGAACGAAACCGGAGGCAATGGCGAAAGCGTGGGAGTGGGCGGCGAACCGCACCGGCATGTCATGCGACGGCAGCGTTTGGCTCGAAAACCCGATTTCGAGCCCGTTCGCCCCATCGCTCGCCATTAAAGCGGCGGAAATGCAAGGAAAGCGGGCTGGCCTTCGCTTTTTGCGCAAGCTGCAAGAACAGCTCTTTCTCGAAAAACAAAATGTCGCCGATTTGTCGGTGCTCGCCGAATGCGCCGTCAAAGCGGGCTTGGATGTCGATGAATTTTTGCGCGACATGCACTCGCCGGGAGCGGCGAAAGCGTTCCAATGCGATTTAAAAATCACATCGGAAATGGACGTCGACGAAATTCCGACGCTTGTGTTGTTTAATGAAAACATTGAAGACGAAGGCATTAAAATTTCCGGATGCTATCCGTACGACATCTACGTCGAATTGATCGCTGAAATGCTCGGCTTCCATCCTGAACCGTCCTCTCCTCCTCCGCTGGAATCATTTTTAAGCCATTTTAAATTCGTCGCCACAAAGGAAGTTGCCGTTGTGTACAACTGGACGATCCAAGAAGCGGAAACGGAAATGAAAAAGTTGCAGCTAAAGCAAAAAGTGGAGCGGGTGCCCGTCAAACACGGAACATTTTGGCGCTATATCGATGATTCCCGTCCCTAAAAGCAGGGATGGGCGCAAGAAAAAGCCCGGCTGACGCCGGGCTTTTTCTTGTTGCCAAGACAACAAAGGGGATGGGAGAAATTGTTCACGGTCAAACAAAGGGGTATCAGGTTTTGTCTTCCGTTCACGTTTTTATCTTACCAAACGTCCAACCAAATTGGCAACCCGTTTGCTCGTTTGTTCACATTATTGTCATAATTCGCCCTGCGTCATGATCAGGCAGACAAACAGCATATAATCAACTAGGCTCTTCACCAAAAGTTGTACTTGATTTTTTCTGAACATACCCTATTTACGCTTGTGAGGGAAAATCAACAAATCAGTGATTTTTGCACATCTTTGTGCAGGAAACCGTATTGCTTGTCAAGTACATGTTGTGGTGAAGAGCCATCAACTAAAGCAAATGGGAAGAGGTGGCCATCGCCATGAAGCAGCGCATCGTCTTATCCCTTTGGGCGGCGGCATCCGCTGCCGCCTTTATTCTGAATTTGTTGGGCCTTATGCAGCTCCTTCCGCTTTGGGCGACCATGCCGCTTTTGTTTCTCTCCTTGCTTGGGTTGGTGGCGACATGGAACCGCCGCCATCAGTTTCGTGGATTTCCGTCCAAACGAATGCGGCTGTAGCGCCGCATTCGTTTCATTTCTCAAGCAGCCGCTCCATCTCATCAAGCTTCTCCGCAAACACTTGGCACGCTTGGCGGATCGGCTCGGCGCTCGTCATGTCGACGCCGGCTTTTTTCAATACTTCAATCGGGTAATCAGAACTGCCGGCTTTTAAAAAGTCGATGTACCGTCTCACCGCCGGTTCGCCTTCTTCCAAAATTTGTTTGCTAAGTGCAGTCGCCGCGCTGAAGCCGGTTGCGTATTGGTACACGTAGTAGTTGTAATAAAAATGCGGAATGCGCGCCCACTCGAGGCCGATTTCTTTGTCCACGACAATATCATCGCCAAAATACGTTTTATTTAAGTCGTAATAAAGGGACGTCAACGTCTCGGCCGTCAATGCCTCGCCTTGTTGCGCCTTCAAATGGATCAAATGCTCAAACTCCGCGAACATCGTCTGGCGAAAAACCGTGCCGCGGAACCCCTCAAGATAATGGTTGAGCAAATAGAGCCGCTTTTTCTCATCATCGATCGTTCTCAGCAAATAGTCGTTCAACAGCGCCTCATTGCACGTCGACGCCACTTCGGCTACGAAAATTGAATAATGCGCATACGGATACGGCTGCGTTTTGCGCGTATAGTAGCTGTGCACCGAATGGCCAAATTCATGCACAAGTGTAAACAAATTGTTCACATTGTCCTGCCAGTTGAGCAAAATGTACGGATGGGTGCCGTACGCTCCCGACGAATAGGCGCCACTTCGCTTTCCTTTGTTTTCGCGCACATCGACCCAACGGTTGTCAAGCCCCTCTTTTACGATCGCCACATATTCCTCGCCAAGCGGCGCGAGCCCTTCAAGCATATATTGCTTCGCTTCCTCGTACGTCACTTCCATTTTCACTTCTTGCACAAGCGGCGTGTACAAGTCGTACATATGCAGCTCATCAAGCCCAAGCACTCGTTTGCGCAGCCGCACATACCGGTGCAGCAATGGCAAATGTTCATGAATCGTAGCAATTAAGTTGTCATAGACGCTCTCCGGAATGTTGTTCGCATCCAACGCCGCTTCCCGCGCCGAACGGTAGCGGCGGATGCGGGCGAAAAAGTTGTCTTTTTTCACCGTGCCGGCAAGCGTATTGGCGAACGTATTTTGAAACTTCTCATACGTATGGTATACGGCGTAAAACGCATCGCGGCGGACGCGGCGGTCCGTGCTTTCTAAAAAGCGGATGAACCGGCCGTGCGTGACTTCGACTTCCTCGCCGTTTTCATCGATGATCGTCGGAAACGTCAAATCAGCGTTGTTCAACGCGCTGAACGTGTCGGATGTCGCCTGCATCACCTCGGCTGCCTGCGCCAAGATCGCCTCCTCTTCCGCCGACAGCACGTGCGGGCGCTGGCGCGTAATTTCGTCTAACGCGTGCGCATACAAGCGAAGCGGCTCGTATTGTTCCAAAAACGAGCGCAGCACCGCTTCATCGATCGCCAAAATTTCCGGCACGATAAACGCCATCGCGCTCGATGCTTCGCTGTACAAGCTTTTCGCCCGGGCGTCGAGCCCTTGGTAAAACGAGTTGGTCGTATCTTGATCATAGCGCATATGGGCGTATGTATACAGCTTGCCGAGGCGCATCGATACGTCATCTTGGCATTGCAATGCTTCATACAGCACTTCCGGCGATTCGCCAAGCCGCCCTTTGTATTCGCCAAGCTTTGGAATCATTGCCTTCACTTGTTTGAATTCTTCTTCCCAGGCGTCATCGGTGGGAAAAATGTCCTCAAGCCGCCACGTTTCTTCCACCGGAATCTCGCTTCGCAGCGGCAGCGACTTTTTCGCTTTCTTTTCCTCCACCGTCATCATTCCTCCTTATACAAATAATCGATACACGAATTATTATTCACCATTCCGTTCATCTTTTCCTGTTTTCTGCTCATTTTTTCCACTCTCCCGAACTCAAGTGTTGACCAATAGCAGCTAAGCGCCGACGTTTGGTGAATTTGCTCAAGAAGCGCAGCATCTTGATGAATCATCTGATCGACGGTCGACGGAAACGACAGCGGCTTCACCAAATGAAGCTGGTCGCCCTCTTCGCGGCGGAGATAGCCGAGCAGGCTCAACCAATGCAAATACTCGCCGACGGCCTCACGATACGTATCCCGGCCGACAAGCGGCAGCCGGCGCGGAACGAGGCGGCCGGTGCGGATTTTGTCGTCGAGCCACTGAAATAAAGATACTGCCGTTGCCGGCCGTCCGGTCTTTCCAAGAAGAAACAAAAGGACATACGTTTGCCAAATGAACGGCGCCGTCTCCCATAAATACCCGCGCGGCACTGGCCAGCCAGCTTCGGTCGGAAACAGTGACGGAACGATGCCCGCCTGGTAAAAATCAGCACAAATGCGGCGCACGGTTTGGTTCGGATAAAGCGGAAACGTCCGCCGCCATTGTTTTTTTCGTTCGAGCCATCGTTCCCAAAACGTGGGTGAAAGCGGCAGCGGGCAGGGGGCCATCCAATCGGGGAACGAAAACGACGAAAGCGGAATCGAATCGACCGCAGCGAACGTTCGCTGCACCGATAGCGGCAACGGGCGAAAAAGGCGGATGAAGCGTTTCGTCTCTGGACTGTAGTACCATATATGTGGAACGACTGAATGTGGAGCGCGATGGGCAAACAACCATTGAAACCGGGAGAGCTGCACTTCCCCCGAATATTTTGGCGAACGCCGCAAATGATGGGCTCCTAACACCCACAACGGGCGGATGCCAAGGAGACGGTAGCCGTCATTGCGTTCGCGAAACAGCGATTCATCGATCGTGGAACATTGGTATTCGAGGGCATAAAGGTGTGGGCCATGGCGGAACAATATGTCAGGACGCTGCTTGATGGCGGGCAAATACGGCTCGAGCTTCGCCTCCATGCCTTGGCGAATGAGCCACGCGAACAAGTCTCGCTTCCCAGTTAAGTGACGCTCCGACTCCGGTTCGTGCTCGACCGGGCAGGCCGCCCCTTTTCGATGGGCGAAATGCGGCAAACGGTAGCGGCCCGACCGGAGCACCACTTCTTGACGGCACGCGGGACAAAAAAACGGTTCCTGTCGTTTCAGGCGCATCAGCCCCTCTCGTTCCCATCTTTCCGCCCCGGCAAGCGAAACCGTCCTGCCATCAGCTGAGAGAGCGACAAACAACATGATCACTTCCTTTCCAGTAAAAAATAGTTGTCTGTGAGCGGGAACAGCTGGAATTGTTCTCTGCTGCCCCCTTCACCGTCCGGTTCTTCCCTTTTATTCGTTGACCATCGCCGGTTTTCCTGCCCAAAGCCAAACTGCGCCGAAAAAAGTCCGCCGATTCGGCGGACTGGCGTTTACAAGCGGTTGGTTACAACAGAGGCGACAACAGCCGGGAGACCGATTCCGCGATGCGCACCCGGAACGGGCGCTGTTGAAACTGTTCGTAGTCGATCATGGAAGCGTGGCGAAAATCTTCCAAAAAGTCGCGGACGAGTTTATGAATGCTGTCGGTATAATACAAAAAGGCGTTCACTTCAAAATTTAAATGGAAACTGCGCATATCCATGTTCGCCGTGCCGATCGAGGCGAGCTCGCCATCGACGACGATGACTTTGCTGTGTAAAAACCCTTTCTCATACTCGTAAATTTTCACCCCAGCCTCGAGCAGCTCGGGAAAATACGAGCGCGAAGCGTAAAAGACAATTTTTTTATCCGGACGCTTTGGCGCCAGCAGGCGAACATCGATGCCGCTTAACGCCGCCACTTTGAGCGCCGTCAAAATGTCTTCATCCGGCACAAAGTACGGCGAGGCAACCCAAATCGACCGTTTGGCCGACGTAATCATGGCAAAATACAGCTGTTTGATCACTTCCCACTTTTGGTCCGGACCGCCGGCAATGAGCTGCACCCCGCCTTGCCCTTCCTCGACGATGAGCGGCGGCGACAAATAGTCCGGCGTCAACAAGCGTTCTCCCGTCATGTAATACCAATCTTGCAAAAAAATGAGCTGGAGCGTCCGGACGGCTTCACCGCGGATCAATAAGTGCGTATCGCGCCAAAATCCGAAATATTTGTTTTTTCCTAAATACTCATCTCCGATGTTCAGCCCGCCGACAAAGCCGACGCCTCCATCGATGACAATGATCTTTCGGTGATTGCGGAAATTGATTTGGTTGCTTAAAAACGGGAGGCGCACTGGTGAAAACGGGATCATCTCGACTCCAGCCGCGCGCAGCTCCTCGATATAGGCGTTTGACAACTTCCAACTTCCAACGGCGTCGTACAAAAAACGGACGCGCACCCCTTGGCGCGCCTTTTCCATCAAGACGCGCTTCAACTGTTGGCCGATTTCATCATGACGGACGATATAATATTCTAAATGAATATGGTGTTCCGCTTTTTCCAGTTCAGCAAAAATAGAAGAAAATGTCTCCTCTCCGTTCGTCAACACTGCCGTCTGCGAGGCGAGTGAAACCGGATGCTGGCCGATGCGATAAGCAAGGCGCAAAAGCGGACGCTGATGGGGCGCCATCGGCAGCCGCTCGACGGCAATCGGCGACGGCTCTTGAAACTTGAGCAGCACCGCCTCATCAAAATCGGCTTTCTTTTTATAGCGCCGTTGTTGCCAATAGTTGCGTCCGAACAATAAATAAAACAAAAAGCCGACAATCGGAAAGCTCCCCAGCACCGCCAGCCAAGCGATCGTCTGCGCCGGCTTTCGATTCTCAAGAGAAATGACCAGCGCAATAAAGATGACGGAACAAGACATCAATACGCTGAAAAGACCAAGCAGCTTCCCTTCCCAAAACCCGTTCGTCAATGCCAGCAACGCGCCGACAATGACGACGAGAATCGCCACTCTCGATGTGTTTCGCAACAAAACCCCTCCACCCGGCTCTTCATGATGGCCGTTTTTCTTCCGCTAACGTAGAAAACGCCGATTTCTGGCGGCGAAATCGGCGGAATGGAAACATTATGAGGCTGGAAAATACGTTTTGATCGTTTCGAGTGCATTGTCGCCCATAATTTCAGTCCCGTATTCTTCAAGTCGATAAATCGTCAGCTGGGAATCGCTTCCGTATTCCAACAGAAGGCTGAGCATATTGTCCACTTCCTGCTCGGTGTAGCGCTCGTCAAACTCCACGAACAAGTAATAGCGGCCTTCAAATTGGAACAGGCGGTTCGACAATCGAGAGAAGTCAGCGCGATGGGCCAAGGAAATGACATCCTCGATATCTTGGAACGAAAGGGTGAATTGAAGGACATCTTGCTCTTCTCTCTCCTCGGCGTCCCCGTTTTGACCAAAGTGGAAATGGTGGCCGAACAGCGATTCCACCTTTTCATCAGCTGACAGCGAAAACTCGCGCCATTTCTCTTCTGGAAGCGGCAGCTCGAGCTTGCTTCCGTCTTTGGACAACTGCGCTTTCGTCACGACGACTTCAAGCCCTTTTTCGAGCGCCTGCACTTGGATCCAAAGCGGACCATCGAGCGAAAAATCGCTTTCCCCATGAACTTCATCCATCATTTCCCAAAATAATTCTTCGCTTCGTTCCCGATTGTACCAAATTTCCTCGCGGTCAAAGCCGCGCTCCTCTATATCAACATAGGAAATGTAGAACTTCACCGTATGTTCATTGATGCGTTCGATTTCCATTTCTCAACTCTCCCTTCTAAAACAAAGAAATAAAAAAGGAAGGGATTGTGCCCCTGAAACTATTTAAATCAAAACTTATGATCTTGTACTTTTATTTTATGATAAAAAGCGAAAGAAGGGAAATAAAAAAACGCATTTTTAAAAATTGGTTATGAAACCGGCCATGCCCTACTATAATGATGATGAACACGGACGGAATGAGGGACGCCTATGGTGGATGAATACATCGTTTCCATCTTGCTGATTATCGGCATTGATGTCATTCTTGGCGGGGACAATGCGGTTGTCATTGCGCTAGCAAGCCGCAACTTGCCGGAACAAAAGCGGAATGTGGCCATCATTGTCGGCACCGCGCTGGCGATCGCTGTTCGCATTGTCTTGACGGTGGCCGTCGTTTGGCTGTTGACGATTCCGTTCTTGCAGCTCGCTGGAGGCATCGTCCTCTTTTGGATCGCCTTGAAACTGATCGGGCAAAAAGACGAAAAACCGACTATGATCAAAGCCGAACCGTCGCTTTGGAAAGCCATCCAGACGATCGTCGCCGCCGATGTCGCCATGGGTCTTGACAACGTCATCGCCATCGCTGGAGCGGCTCAAGGCCATATCGGACTTGTTGTGTTCGGTTTTCTCTGTTCCGTTCCTATCATCATTTTAGGCAGCAAAATCATCCTTTATGCCATGGAACGGTTCCCGATTCTCATTTATGCCGGCGGCGCCCTCTTGGCGTACACCGCTGGAAAGATGATCGCTGCCGAAGAGCGGTTGCGCCCGTTTTCCCCCCCGAATGGGGAGGCGCTGTTTCCAATGGCGGCGGCCGTTCTTGCCGTTTTGCTCGGCTTGGCGGCCCACCGCCGGTCGCGCGCCGCATAAAGCAAATGATAAAAAACTTCTACATGGCAGACCATGTAGAAGTTTTTTTATTACCCGTTCACCAGCCGCTGCGCTTCACGAAGCTGATACGCCCGCACTTTGCGCG
Source organism: Geobacillus zalihae (assembly GCF_030414215.1). Lineage (NCBI taxonomy): Bacteria > Bacillati > Bacillota > Bacilli > Caryophanales > Anoxybacillaceae > Geobacillus > Geobacillus zalihae. The sequence goes on along the minus strand of NZ_CP129217.1, from coordinate 778,916 downwards.
GCAGAAAGCGGCGGATTTCATCTTCGTTGTAGCCGACTTGAAGCCGCTTTTCATCAATGATGATCGGCCGGCGCAAAATGCCTGGGTTTTTTTGAATGAGTTCGTACAAATCTTGCAGCGGCAGAGCTTCCAAGTTAATGTTCAGCTTCTGGAATACTTTCGAACGGGTGGAAATGATCTCATCCGTCCCCGTTTCCGTCATCCGCAAAATCTCTTTAATCTCCTCGACCGTGAGCGGCTCGGAGAAAATATTGCGCTCGACATAAGGAATATTGTGCTTCTCGAGCCACGCCTTCGCCTTCCGGCATGACGTGCAGCTCGGTGATGTGTATAGCTTGACCACTTCGATCACTCCTTTTGACAAGGAATCCCTTGCTTCCCTCGTCCGTCAGACGACAGACGTGCACCGCTATGCCGGTTTGACGTCTGACAGCATAGCGACACGGCCTGGACGCCAGTCTGGCGATCAGCCGCTTTGCCAATCGTTTGCAAATTGAAATGACTTTAACATGATATATTATACAATACATCGGCCAAGAAAGATATAGTTTTTCGATGATAAATGCAATTTTCTTTCTTTCCTCTTCCAAAGTGAAGGCAAATCCTCTACAATCAAAGTAGAAAAGGAAAAGGGAGGAAGAACCGATGGCCGGCTATTTCATCGACTTTGCCATTGCTTCGGCATTGATCGTCGTCCTCACCGCATTGATGGGGAACATCAGCAACACGATCGGAGAGCGGATGTTCGGCCGAAACAAAAGTGGAAAGCATGTCGAGGCCTCTCGCCGCATCCAACAAGGATGGAAAGTCGTCGGAGGAAAAAAATAACGCGCCAAGACAGGCGCATAGGTGGGCGCCGCCTCTTTCACCGTTCGCATCATGCGGCGATGAAGGAGCGGCGCTTTTTTCGATTTGGCTAGGCATACATCGCCCGATACCGCTTATACTCTTCCTCCGAACAAAGCACAAAATGGCCAGGCGTAATTTCACGGAATTCAAGTTCCTCTCCATCTTTGTAGCCATGTTGCGCCGGATCGTAAACGATCCGCTTGCGCGTCCGCTCCGTTTCCGGATCAGGAAGCGGAATGGCCGACAAGAGCGCCTTCGTGTATGGGTGGATCGGATTGCGGTACAGCTCTTCCGCGTCGGCAAGCTCGACCATTTTCCCGAAATACATGACGCCGATCCGGTCGCTGATGTATTTGACCATCGACAAGTCATGGGCAATAAACAAGTACGTCAATCCTTTTTCACGCTGCAGCCGCTTCAGCAAGTTGACGACTTGCGCCTGAATGGAAACGTCAAGCGCCGAAATCGGCTCATCGGCGATGATGAATTCCGGCTCGACGGCGAGCGCCCGGGCGATGCCGATCCGCTGGCGCTGACCGCCGGAAAACTCATGCGGGTAGCGGCTCGCATGCTCGCGGTTCAAACCAACCGTCTCAAGCAATTCATACACGCGTTGCATCCGTTCTTCTTTCGTTTTCGCCAGCCCATGGATGTCGATGCCCTCAGCGATAATATCCGCGACCGTCATCCGCGGATTCAACGACGCATACGGATCTTGGAAAATCATTTGCATTTTCCGATTTAACTCTTTCAGCTCTTTTTTTGATTTTTTGCCGTGCACATTGACCCCGTTAAACAGCACTTCCCCGTCTGTCGCCTCATAGAGCCGAATGATCGTCCGCCCCGTTGTCGACTTGCCGCAGCCCGACTCGCCGACAAGGCCGAACGTTTCACCTTTATAAATGTCAAAGGTGACGCCGTCGACCGCTTTCACCACCTCACCGCGGCCGGCCGGGAAGTATTGTTTTAAGTTTTTCACCTCGAGCAGCTTTTGTCTAGCCACGCGGTTTTCCTCCTTTCCGGGCGACGATGTCAGCAAACCGTTTCATCCGCTCGCGCACGATAGCCGGCGGTTCCACTTTCGGCGCCATTTCATGCAACAGCCATGTCGCCGCATAGTGCGTATCAGACACTTGGAACATCGGCGGCTCGAGCTCATAGTCGATTTTGAGCGCATACGGATTGCGCGGCGCAAACGCATCGCCTTTTGGCGGATTTAACAAATCCGGCGGCGAGCCCGGGATCGAATACAGCTCCGTATCTTTATGATCAAGGCTCGGCATCGAGGCGAGCAATCCCCACGTGTACGGATGTTTCGGATTGTAAAAAATTTCATCCACCGTGCCGATCTCCACGATTTTCCCGGCATACATCACCGCCACTCGATCGGCCATGTTGGCGACAACCCCTAAATCATGGGTGATGAAAATAATCGACATGCCGAGCTTTTTCTGAATGTCTTTCATGAGCTCCAAAATTTGCGCCTGAATCGTCACATCCAGCGCGGTCGTCGGTTCATCGGCGATCAAAATTTTCGGATTGCACGCCAAGGCGATGGCGATGACAACACGCTGGCGCATTCCGCCGGAAAATTGGTGCGGGTATTGCTTCATGCGCAGCTCGGCGTTTTTAATGCCGACCAGCTGCAATAGTTCAATCGCCCGTTTGCGCGCTTCCTCTTTCGACAGCTTTTGATGCTTTAAAATCGCTTCCATAATTTGCTTTCCGATCGTCATCGTCGGGTTGAGCGACGTCATCGGATCTTGGAAAATCATCGAAATTTTCGCCCCGCGGATCGATTGCATGTCTTTCTCCGACAGCTTGGTCAAGTCTTTTCCTTCAAATAAAATTTCCCCTTGCTTGATTCGGCTCGGCGGCGTCGGCAACAGGCGCATCAACGCCTTGGATGTCACGGATTTCCCAGACCCCGACTCGCCGACGATCGCCAGCGTTTCTCCCTTATACAAGTCGAACGTGACGCCGCGAACCGCCTGCACTTCACCGGCGTGGATGTCAAAGGAAATATGCAAATCGTTCACCTGCAAAATTTTCTCCATCGGTTTCACCCCTTCCGTCGGCTATTTGCGCATTTTCGGGTCGAGCGCATCGCGAATTCCGTCTGCCACCAAGTTGAAGCTTAAAATGAGCAAGCTGATCACAACCGCTGGAATAATCATCAAATGCGGATACGTTTGAATCGATTTATACCCGTCATTGACAAGCGAGCCAAGCGACGCTTCCGGCGGACGGATGCCAAGGCCGATAAAGCTTAAAAACGCCTCCGTGAAGATGGCCGATGGAATTGTGAACATCGTCGTAATGATGATTGGGCCGATGACGTTCGGGATCAAATGTTTGAAAATAAGCCGTGATGTCGGCGCTCCGAGCGTCCTTGCCGCCAGCACGTATTCCATGTTCTTTAATTTCAACACTTGCCCGCGCACGATCCGCGCCATCGTCGTCCAACCGGTAATGACCATCGCCAGCGTGATGGAAATGATTCCAGGCTCAAAAATCAAAATGAACAAAATGACCATAATTAAATACGGGATGCCGTTTAAAATTTCGATGATCCGCTGCATCACATTGTCGACGCGGCCGCCATAGTAGCCGGAAATGCCGCCGTACGCAATGCCGATCAATAAGTCGATCAACGCCGCCAGCAAACCAATGTAAAGGGAGATGCGCGTGCCATACCACGTCCTCACCCACAAGTCGCGTCCTAAGTCATCCGTGCCAAACCAATAGTACTCTTTCACGCCGCGCTGTTTATATACATCAACGCCATTGGCGTCCTTCCCGTCTAAATTCAGCCAGCTAATATGCTCCAACACCGGAACTTTGGGCGGCAGTTTCGCATGGCTTAAGTTTTGCTCTTTATAGGAACGTTCACTTGCCATTGGGGCAAAAATCGCCAATAACGCTAAAATGATAATCATGGTCAGCCCGGCAATCGCCGCTTTGTTTTCGCGCAGGCGAAGCCAAGCGTCATGCCAAAACGTCAAACTTGGGCGGCTGATTTTTTCCTGCTCGCCGACGTTCGGCGGGGCGGGCTGAAACCATTCCGGTGAAAGCTGGTCGTATTGTTGTTTCGCCATCATTTTTTCCCTCCCGCTAAACGAATGCGTGGGTCGACAATCCCATAGAGAATATCAACGATAAAAATGACAAAAATCAATAACGCCGAATAAAACAACGTAGTGCCCATAATGACAGGGTAGTCGTTCAGCTCGATCGAACGGACAAACTGCTCGCCGAGACCGGGAACGGCAAAAATTTTCTCGATGACGAGCGTTCCCGTCATTAAGTTGACCGCCATCGGTCCGAGAATTGTGATAACTGGAATGAGCGAGTTGCGGATCGCATGCTTGATGATGACCCCCGCATTGCTAATCCCTTTCGCGCGGGCTGTTAAAATATAATCGGATGACAGCACCTCAAGCATTTCCGTACGCATAAAGCGGGCGGTGTTGGCAATGACGCCGACAGACAGCGCCAACGTCGGCATAATCGTATACTTAAACCCTTCCCAAAACGCGACCGGCAGCCATTGCAGTTTAACACCGATGAAATACTGCAGAAATCCGGCCAACACGAACGACGGAACGGAAATCCCGATGACTGCAATGACCGTGGCTGTATAATCTCCCCAACTGTTATGGCGAATAGCCGCCAAAATGCCGAGCACTAAACCGACGAGCGTGCCCAAGACGATCGCCTGGAACCCAAGCTGGGCCGACGGGCCGATCCGGTCGCCGATCAACTCTGTTACCGGCCGGTTGTCATACTGGAACGAAACACCCAAATCTCCTTTTAACAAGTTGCCTAAATATTGAACGTATTGGACAGGCACTGGTTTGTCGAGCCCATATTCTTTCAAAATGATGGCTCGCTGCTCTGGGGTCAATTTTTCTTGGTTTTGCAGCGGCGAACCGGGCAACAGCTTCATCAAAAAGAACGTCACGGTCGCAATAATAAACAGCGTAATCACCATATATACGAGCCGCTGAATCGTATACCGCGCCATGGCTGCACCTCCTCTGTTTATTTCCTGTTTAATACCAATGGTATTTCAATCTTCAAGTTTTTTCGACATTTTTCGCCTTGGCAGGCAAAAGGAGAGTATATGCCTATGCATATACTCTCCTCCGCACCTCCTAGAGAACGGTTACTCGATATACGCCCATTTATAGCTATAATCTCCACCAAATGAATGAATAACAATGTCTTTTACGTATTCACGTTGCAAATACGCACGGCCGCGTTGATACAGCGGAGCAATTGGCATTTCTTCAAAGAGGATTTTTTCTGCTTTCAACATTGCGTCCCAACGGGCTTGCAAGTCGCCAAGCAGCGTCGTTTTCGCATCTTTAATCAGCTTGTCATATTCAGCATTCGACCAGCCCGTTTGGTTGTGCGGGTTATTTGTCGTCCACAGATCAAGGAACGTCATCGGGTCTTGATAGTCCGGACCCCAGCCAGAGAAGGATAGTTCATACTGCATATTGCTTTCTAGCTCAAGTTTTTGTTTGAACGGCTGTTGTTTAATGTTGACCGTAAGGCCAGGCAAGTTCTTTTCAAGCTGTTCTTTTAAGTATTCGCCGACTTTCTTCGCGACGTCGTCGTCATAGTTTAACAATTCAATAGTGAATTTATCTTTGCCAAGCTCTTTTTTCGCTTGCTCCCACAATTTTTTCGCTTCGTCCACATTGTACGACACTAAATCGCCGTTAGCGTCACGGAAGTCTTTGCCGTCCGGACCGGTGACGAAGTCTTTCGGAACCGCATAGTTGGCCACAACCGAGCCGTTGTTGAACAACGTGTTCACCATCGCCTCTTTATCGATAGCCATCGCGATCGCTTTGCGAGCGTTGACGTTGTTCAACGGTTCTTTCTTCGTGTTCATGCGCAGCCAGAAAATCGATGGTTCAAGATACGTGTGGAAATTTTTGTCGTTTTTATATTTATCAACAAACTCCGCACTTAGGATAACGCGATCCGCTTTTTTCGTGTCGTAAAGGTTTACCATTGTTGCGGTCTCTTTTACGACTTTGACGTTGATTTTTTCCAGCTTGACCGTATCTTTATCCCAGTAGTTCGGGTTTTTCGCATACGTCCAGCCTTGCTCATGCTTCCATTCGCTTAAGACGAACGGGCCGTTGTACAGCGTCGTATTGGCTTCCAAACCGTATTTGTCGCCTTGGGCTTTCACGAATTTCTCGTTTTGCGGCATGAACGTGCCGAATACCGTCAGGCTGATGAAATACGGAATCGGGTTTTTCAGCTCGACTTGGAGCGTGTAGTCGTCAAGCGCTTTGACGCCCAGCTGGTCAACTGGCAGTTTGCCGGTGTTGACTTCTTCCGCGTTTTTGATGTCGTACATAATGTACGCATACTCCGCTTTCGTTTTCGGGTCAAGCACTCGTCTCCATGCGAACACGAAGTCGTGCGCCGTCACCGGGTCGCCGTTCGACCATTTGGCGTCTTTGCGAAGCTTGAACGTATACGTTTTGCCGTCTTCGCTCACCTCATGGCTTTCCGCCACCCCAGGAACCGGCTTGTTGTCTTTGCCTAAACGATACAGACCTTCCATGACGTTGTTCAACACGATAAACGATACTTGGTCGGTGGCGAGCGCCGAATCAAGCGACGGAATTTCTGAGGAATCAAGCAAGTTCAGCACCTGCTCCTTTTTCTCCGCCGGCTTTTCGCCGCCCTGGCCGCCTTGGGCGTTGTCGTTGTCCTTGCCCCCGCCGCAAGCCGCGAGGAACGTTGACAGCGCGAGAAGCAGGACGAGGAAGAAAGAAAATCGCTTCTTCACTAAAAAACCCCCCTTAGGTTTATGTAGTGTATTACAAATCTTCTGAACCATTAGTTTTCAGAAGATTGTACTTACATGTTTTATTATATCCTGTATTAGTATACCTGAAAAGAATTTTTTTATTTTGCTAAATAAAAAATTTCTAATTACTTAAAACAGACAGGAAGATCGGCTTGTATTTACATCTGCATTTTACCGACTTTTGACGCTGTTGTAAATAAAAAATTTCTGTCAATATATTAGAAAACGCTTACAACATAGGTTTTTCGCCCCTCATCCCTATTGTAAAGCAAATTGTTCCTCTGTTTCCAAGATGAATACAAATTTTCTGATATAACGTTGTTAATAACATTGACAATCCTTCCTCTTACATATGTTAAAATAAAAACAACGAATTGGAAAGGCGGGAGAGACAAAATGAAACGGATCGCCGTTCGAACAGGGTGGATGGTGGCCGCTATGCTGGCGGCCAGTGCGCTTATCGTTTTCTGGCAAGGGGCATGGACGGCGGTTGCCTTTATTAACACCGCCTTTTTGCTCTCTCTTGTGCCGCTTTCGGCTGGCGGGCTTTTGTTCGTTTACGAGCGCGGGTTTTTCAGCGGATTTGCCTACGGATTCCGCCGGCTGCGCAAAAGCGCAACGAAAGCGGAGCGCTATATGGAAGAAATGGCCGAGGAAAGCGAGGCGGACGAGCCCCCCGGTCCGGCGCGGTTTGCCATCACGTACCCGCTCCTTTTTGCCGGACTCCTTTTGTTTCTCGCGATGATCGCCGCCGGATATGCCTTGCAATAAGGTTGCAACAGCTGAATGTTTTTCGTATAATATAAGGCAAATCTCGAATAAACCGAGCGATGAGAAAGAAAAGTACATATGGCGATGCCTTCAGAGAGCTTGTGGACGGTGCGAACAAGCGGCTAGCCATATGGAATGGGCTTTCGAGCTTCCCGCCGAACCGGCGACGCAGTAGGCGGGGACGTTCCCCGCGTTACAGGGGGCCATGCGCTAAGCATGGGTTGAGCGATTGCGCTTGTCGGCGCAATAAGTAGGGTGGCACCGCGGTCCTACCGTCCCTATCAGAGGGATGGCGGGGCCTTTTTTATTTTTTGCTTGAGGGAGTGAAGATCGATGAAAACCATTTTTTCCGGCATTCAGCCAAGCGGCGTCATCACCCTTGGCAACTACATCGGGGCGCTGCGGCAGTTTGTCGAGCTGCAGCATGAATACAACTGCTATTTTTGCATCGTTGACCAACACGCCATTACCGTTCCGCAAGACCCACACGAACTGCGGCAAAACATCCGCCGCCTCGCCGCTTTGTATTTAGCAGTCGGCATCGACCCGACGCAAGCGACGTTGTTCATCCAGTCAGAAGTGCCGGCGCACGCTCAAGCCGCTTGGATGCTGCAGTGCATCGTTTATATCGGCGAACTTGAGCGGATGACGCAATTTAAAGAAAAATCGGCCGGCAAAGAGGCGGTCAGCGCCGGACTGCTCACGTACCCGCCGCTGATGGCCGCTGACATTTTGCTTTATAACACCGACATCGTCCCGGTCGGCGATGATCAAAAGCAGCATATCGAATTGACGCGGGATCTGGCCGAGCGCTTCAACAAACGGTATGGCGAGCTGTTCACGATCCCTGAGGCGCGCATTCCGAAAGTCGGCGCCCGCATCATGTCACTTGTCGACCCGACGAAAAAAATGAGCAAATCCGACCCCAACCCGAAAGCGTACATCACACTGCTTGACGATGCGAAAACGATCGAGAAGAAGATCAAAAGCGCGGTCACCGACTCGGAAGGAACGATTCGCTACGACAAAGAAGCGAAGCCAGGCATTTCGAACTTGCTCAATATTTATTCGACGCTATCCGGTCAATCGATCGAGGAGTTGGAGCGGCAATACGAAGGAAAAGGATACGGCGTCTTCAAAGCCGACCTCGCTCAAGTCGTCATCGAAACGCTTCGACCGATTCAAGAGCGGTATCACCATTGGATGGAAAGCGAGGAGCTTGACCGCGTGTTGGATGAAGGGGCGGAAAAAGCAAATCGGGTCGCATCGGAAATGGTGCGCAAAATGGAGCATGCCATGGGGCTCGGGCGGCGGCGGTAAATAGCCGCATCGAGCGAAGCCATACAAAAACGGGCAGGCGCCTATCGCCTTGGCCCGTTTTTTAATTGACTTTTGGTTCTTGCTCCATTTCCCACAGTTTTTCGAAAAATGGCTGCCCTTTGATCAAGTTTTCGCACAGCTGCTCATGCCGTTCGGACCACCCGTATTTCGTCTCGTTATACAATTGTTCCCACGCTTCATCAAAAGACATTTTTTGAATAGCGGCGTATTTTTCCGGCGCCCATTCCGTATACCAATAGCGCATCTGGGCCGTATTTTTTGTCGAATAAAGCTGGTCAAGCGCCATAAACAACAGCTGTTTCAACTGCCGCTCTTTGCGCGTGAGTCCGCACATCAGTTCCGGAGCCGGCGATAAAATGTGGTATTCTTTTTCATACCTCGGCAGCGGATAGTCCCGTTCCTCCGCTTCGGCCGCCATTTCGTAGACGAGTTGTTCCTGACGCGGAATGAGACGGCTTTTGCGAATCGGGATTTGATAACCGATTGTATCGACAGCCAAAACGCCGGCGCCGTCCGTGACAACGAAACAATAGTCCAGCTGGATGCGTTCATGGTTTTTGCGGACATACGCCTTCTGATGCACATCGTCTAGCAGCGGTTTTGGAAGCTCGGACAAGCTGTTTTCAATGTAATGAAACAGGGCCGGAGATACTTTTAACAATGGCACTTGGTCAAGCAGCTCGATTTGATCGTCCTTGCGCCATTCATGGAAATGGCAGACGTTGTATCCGTTCTCTTCGCCTTCAAACCAGTTGACCCAAATGTCGTGCAGATAAAGCATGCGAGACCCCTCACTTCCAGACGTGTTTGTCCATCAGTATAGGCAGAGGGACAGAATTTTATTCCATTTCGTCCTCTTTTCCCCTCTAGGAGCTGCGGCTTGGAAACGTCAAGCTCCCCCACATCAAAAGAAGGCCAATAGGGAATAAATAACATTCCACCCTTGTCGAAATATAAGACAAGTATTCGTGAAAACCACGCTCTGGGGTGATGATGTTTAAATAAGCGATCACCATCATGCCGCCGACGACCGAAAAACCAAAGCCGACCAAATAAAAAAACAGGCGGACCACCGGGCTTTCCCTTCTTTCTTGTCCACGTCCTTGTTCTACATATATGTCGGCGTCATGGACAACATGCCTGTTTGCGCCCGATGTCCCTAAGATTCTTGTGATAACCGGACAGCGGCGTCCGCCATGCGGTTTCGAGCTAAGACGCTCCCTGTTTGTCTGAAAAGCCCGCCAACTCCGCGATGTCTTTCGTTTCCATCGTCATCAATTGGGTGAGCGAATATCCTCTTTCCAGGCAGCGACGGACGATGGCATACCCAACGGCATAGCCCCCCATTTTCGGATGCCATCCAAGTCCGTACAAAATGCGGGAAGTATGCGGATGCGAAACGGGCAAATGTTTATTCGGGACTATATAGCGCCGCCAAAACCGTTCCATCTCCCGATCGGTGTAATACTTCGTCCATCCCGCACACTGTTCGGCGCCGACTGTCTCGGCGACGGCATGCTCCGCCAATCCTTCCATCACGACGGCATCCAGCAACGTCGCATCTTCGCCTTCGTTCGGCAACTGCTTGAGACGGCATACATGGTTGTATTCATGTGCCACCAACGCGGCGATCTCCTTGTTGCTATGATCTGGAAGCAAGAAGAAAAACAGCTTATCGGCAAACGCCACCCCGCCTTTTCCTTGAAACTCGCGCGCAAGCTTCCAGTTTTCGTCATCGGCCGGCAGCAAACATACCGGAACGTCTGGCCCCTTCCATATCCCCCGTTGCCGTTCATACAAACGGCCAAGACGTTCCCAAAGACGGCGCTCTTTCATCTCCGGCAAAAGCCGCTCGGCCTGTCGAGTGCTTCGGTACATGCCATACAGCCGTAAATAGCTGTAAATCTCACGCGCCGGCATCTTGCCAAAAAGCGGCGCCAACCGTGCGCACAACCGGAGCGGATCGCCTTCATCCTCTTCCAGCCATCGATCGGTCGGAAGCAATCCCATCGCTTTTCCCTCCTTTTCTCTTACGTTATGTCGGCAGGGAAAAGACGGTGAAACAAAACAAAAAAGAGAGCCTGACGCTGAACCGAACCCGCCGTTAGTCACGCGTTTTCAGCTCTGCTCAACCAAGGCTCTCCTTTTCATCCATTACACATATTTTTTAAAAATCAATGTCGCATTATGGCCGCCAAATCCAAATGAGTTGCTTAAGACCGCACGCACGTCTTGCTTGCGCGCTTCATTCGGCACATAGTCGAGGTCGCATTCCGGATCCGGTGTTTCGTAGTTGATCGTCGGCGGAATGATGCCGTCGCGGATCGCCAGCACGGAGAAAATCGCTTCCACCGCACCGGTCGCCCCGAGCAAATGCCCGGTCATCGACTTCGTCGAGCTGACAGCGAGCTTATAGGCATGATCGCCGAATACTTCTTTGATCGCCGCCGTCTCATACTTATCATTGTACTCGGTGCTCGTGCCGTGGGCGTTGATGTAATCGATCTCCTCCGGCTTCAGGCCAGCGTCTTGAAGCGCCTGGCGCATCGCCCGCACGCCGCCTTCGCCGCCCGGCGCCGGCGCGGTGATATGGTACGCATCAGCGGTCGCACCGTAACCGACAATTTCGGCGTAAATCTTCGCGCCGCGGCGCAACGCGTGCTCCAATTCCTCCAGAACAACGATGCCTGCTCCCTCACCCATGACGAAACCGTCGCGGTTTTTGTCAAATGGGCGGCTCGCCGTTTTTGGATCTGGATTGGTTGAAAGAGCCGTATTGGCGCAAAAACCGGCGAACGACATTTTCGTAATCGGCGCTTCCGTCCCGCCGGTGATCATGACATCGGCGTCGCCGCGCTGAATGACTTTAAACGCATCACCGATCGAGTTCGCCCCGGTCGCGCAAGCGGTCACCGTGCACGAATTGATCCCTTTCGCGCCAAGGATGATCGATACTTGCCCAGCGGCCATATCCGGGATCATCATTGGCACGAAAAACGGGCTCACTCGGCGATAACCGCGCTGCTGGAAAATCTCAAACTGCTGTTCAAACGTCTCCATGCCGCCGATGCCAGAACCAATCCAGACGCCGACCCGTTCAGCGTTGCTTTCATGAATGTCGAGATTGGCATCTTTGACCGCCATGAGCGCCGCCGCGACGGCGAATTGGGTAAATCGGTCCATCTTCCGCGCCTCGCGGCGGTCGATAAACAGCGACGGATCGAAGTCTTTCACTTCCGCCGCCACTTTCGCCGGAAAGTCGTCCGGATTGACGCGAGTGACAATGTCGATGCCGGACTGGCCGGCGATGATGTTTTTCCACGTCGTTTCTGCGTCATTCCCAAGCGGGGTGACGGCGCCTATGCCTGTCACGACGACTCGTCTTTTTTCCATCGTTTCCGTCTCTCCTTTTTTATTTCGATAATATACGTGCCGTTAACGGCCCCAGCGCAAAGCGATCGCGCCCCACGTCAGCCCGCCGCCGAAGCCGACCATAATGATGAGATCATCGTCATGGATTTTGCCCGCTTCCAACTCTTCTACAAGCGAAATCGGAATAGATGCGGCCGACGTGTTGCCATATCGACGGATGGTTGTCGATATTTTCTCTTCTGGCAGCTCGAGCCGCTGTCTGGCCGCTTCGACGATGCGAATGTTCGCTTGATGCGGAATGAGAAAGTCGACATCGTCTTTCGTGAGCCCGGCTTTTTCAAGCACACGCACGCTTGATTCTCCCATTTGCCGGACGGCGAACTTGAATACTTCACGGCCGTTCATGACGATATATTCGTCTTTGTATAAATGTTTTCCTCCTGTTCCGTCAGCTCCCAACTCGAAAGATAAAATCCCGCGCCCGGGCGACACCGGACCCATGACGACCGCTCCGGCGCCGTCGCCGAACAGCACCGCCGTGTTGCGGTCGGTCCAATCGGTGATTTTCGATAGTTTGTCTGCCCCCACTACTAATATATACTTGTAGGCGCCTGTGTCAATAAATTGGGCGGCCGTGACCATCCCGTACATAAACCCCGCGCAGGCAGCGCTAATATCAAGCGCAGCGGCGTTGACGGCGCCAAGCCGCTCTTGCAGCATGCAAGCGACCGACGGAAACGGACGGTCCGGGGTGACAGTGGCAACTAAAATGAGATCAATGTCCTTCGCCTCCATGCCAGCGTCTTGAAGCGCCCTTTTGGCGGCAAAATACGCCATATCGGACGTATCAATGTCATCCGCGGCGATGCGGCGCTCCTCGATCCCGGTGCGCGTTCGGATCCATTCATCCGATGTATCCATCATTTTTTCCAAATCAAAGTTGGTCAACACTTTCTCCGGCACATAGCGGCCGACCCCGATAATTCCTGCTCCCATATGGTCCATCTCCTCTTTCCCAAAATGGCGAAAAAATGCTCACGCTGACAACCAAACTTGAATGTACAATCAGTATACATCACCAATTATTATTACTTGGTACTAATTTTAGCCGAAAGAGCGTGGATGCGCAATAGAAAACGAAAGTTGAACGAGCGCTTTCCGTTCCCCTAAGGCATTTGTCCAAACCGCTTTTTCCTTTCTGCCATACAATACAAATACGAGCAACCATCGCATGAAAGCAATACAAATACGAGCAACCATCGCATGAAAGGGAGGATCGCCCATGGCCAACGGCGAAGCACAAGAACAACGTCGCGAACGGCAAGACCATTTTTCCCGTCTAATGTTCGGATCTTTTCCTTCTCGCGCAACCGGCGAGCGCGAAGATCAAGGGAGCGGGGCAGAACCGCCTTTACTGCCGAACATCGATTTCATGAAGCTGTTTGAAAACGTCAATACGCTAGCCGACTCATGGCAACAATTAAAACCGCTCGTGAAAAAGATCACCTCGCTCGTCGACTTATTGAAAAAATAGCAGGGGCTGATCCAAAAAAGCGGTAATACCCCTATCTGAGGCAACATGGAAAAATAGACCACCTTGAAAACCCGGTACAACCAAGGGGTCAGAGGTGGTCTTTTCAATACTTGGGTGAAATTTCATCAAAAAGGAGCTTTTGAGTCAGCTCCTGCCCTTATCGTTTACGGGAGTTCATTGTATTGGCAGAAAAATTGCCCGATTTGCCGAGCCAGTTGGCGCCGTTTCTCCGGCAGCTCGTAAACGACGCGCACCCGGTTGTTTGTCGTTTTCATCCATTGTTCATATTTACGGCTATGCAAGGCGGATGGATACGGGCTCACTCCGGCCAGCTGCCAAATCGTCACCGGAACGTCATGAGGACTGAGAAAGAGGGACGGAACAGCCTCCGGCACCTCTTCTTCTTTCAAGCCATAGGCAGTCGCGATTTCCCTCACCATCCGCCGGTACACGAATGGATGTTCTTGTTCATAGTCAAGCTGGGCGCGTACGTCAAGGCAAGGGTTGATCATGGCGACGGCGCGGATTTGACTTGGCATGGCGCCAAGCAGTTGCAAGGCAACGAGCGCGCCCATTCCTTCGGCAACGATATAGATGCGCTGGTTCACAATTTCGCTTTTCAACACCGAGTAAATGAGCTGGCGCGCCAGCCGGACCGCTTTCGGACTTCCCCAATGCCGGCCGTACAAATGGGACGAAAAGACCGTATACCCACGTTTCAACCAATCTCCCAGCCATTGGCGCCGCCCCGGATGTTCGAGCCAAAAACTCGTCTGTTCGTTCACAAAATGGTCGCCGTCGCCCATTAAAAAAAGGGCAAACCCATTTGGGCGCTCCGGCACGTGAACGATGCACCATTGCTCATCGAGTTGAAAAAACCGCCGTTGTCCTGCCATCGTTTCCATTCACCCTTGTTTGGCAATGCATAATGGTACAGTATACGATATGCGCGGCCAAAAAAAACGTCCGGGTATATGCCTACGCGACAAATTGTGATAAGATAAGAAAAGGAATGACGAGAAGATGGGAGGAACAAAGATGCGCTTGTTTTGGACGTTTTTTTGGACGTTTTTGCTCGTGCAAATGGCAACGTACGTCATGGGCTCGATGCAAGGGATCGGCTATAACTTCGCAACCGGTGCTTTGCTTGGCGTCATCGTGACGATCTTAGTCTTCGTGATTGCAGCCCTGATTCCGGACGAGCCGGCCGGGGATCACCATCATTGATCATTCGCTTCATAAGACAACGCCTTGGGGTGAAAGTCCCAAGGCGTTGTTTTTTGTCATCTTTAACCGAGAATCCTCCCACTTCAACACCTATATATAGATGCAATTTGAAGCTTTAACATTTGTAGCTTTTACCGAGCATTTGATCGACTGTCGGGCGACCGAACAACGCCGCTTTCAGACCCATGTATGGGTTATGGGTCTGTGAAGCGGGTGGTTGTTCGGTCTTCCGTCACGCCTTGGCGTGACGGAGGCAAGCCTGTGGCTTGCCTTCGACAGTCGAAAAATGGACAAGCGACTTTTCCATCAAGGATATGTTAAACTTTTTCGTTGCATCTATATAGGTGTCAATGGAGGAGCATTCCATCCCTATTGATCTAGACTTGTGTTTTCCGTCCATGCTCAAACAATGCGACCAACCCGGCAGACAGGAAGCACGTCTCTCCGCGTCGGCGGCGCCCCCTTCAGCTCGTTTGCGCCGACGGACGAATGATGATCTGCCCGTTGTCAACATCGACCGTGACGGTGCTGTAATCTTTCACCCGCCCAGCGATCAGCTCTTTCGCAAGCGGCGTTTCGATTTGCTTTTGCATAAACCGTTTGAGCGGGCGGGCGCCGTATACTGGGTCGAAGCCCGCTTCGGCGATGTATTGCTTCGCCGCTTCGGTCAGCACGAGTTCGATATGCCGATCGGCCAAACGGGCCGACAGCTCGCGGGCGAACTTTTCGACGATGCCTTTCACTTCATTCATCGACAATGGTTTAAACAAGACGATATCGTCGATCCGGTTTAAAAATTCTGGGCGGAAATGGGCGCGCAGTTGGTCAAACACTTGTTTGCGCGTTTCTTCATCGATGTCGCCCTGTTTGTTTTCCAACAACAGCGGCGATCCGATGTTCGATGTCATAATGACGACCGTGTTTTTAAAGTCGACCGTCCGCCCTTGCGAATCGGTGAGCCGTCCGTCATCCAGCAGCTGCAGCAGGATGTTGAACACGTCCGGATGAGCTTTTTCGATTTCATCGAACAACAGAACGGAATACGGCTTGCGCCGCACTGCCTCGGTCAGCTGGCCGCCTTCCTCATAGCCGACATAGCCAGGCGGCGCTCCGATCAAGCGGGAGACGGCGTGTTTTTCCATATACTCGGACATGTCAAGACGGATGAGCTGCTCCTCGCTGTCAAACAGCGCCTCGGCGAGCGCTTTGGCCAGCTCCGTTTTGCCGACGCCGGTCGGTCCGAGGAACAAAAACGATCCGATCGGGCGGTTCGGGTCTTTCATGCCGGCCCGCGCCCGCAAGACGGCGTCAGCGACAAGCTCGACCGCTTCGTCTTGACCGATGACCCGTCTATGCAGCAATTCATGAAGGCGAAGCAGCTTTTCTCTCTCTCCCTCGACGAGGCGGGTGAGCGGAATGCCCGTCCAGCGTGACACGATTTCGGCAATCTCTTCTTCCGTCACTTCCTCGCGCAGCAATTTCCCTTCACTTTGCTCACTGATTTCTTGCTCGAGCTGTTTGAGTTGCTTTTCCAACTGCGGAATGCGGCCATGGCGAAGCTCCGCCGCCTTGTTTAAATCATACTCGTTTTCCGCCTCTTCCAGTTCGCGTTTTGCCCGCTCGAGCGCCTCGCGCAAACGGCGGACGCGGTCAAGCGCCTCTTTTTCTTTTTGCCATTGCGCTTTCATGGCGTTCGCCTTTTCACGCAAATCGGCAAGTTCTTTTTGCAATGCCGCAAGCCGCTCGCGGCTCGCTTCGTCCGTTTCTTTGCTTAAGGCCGCCTCTTCAATTTCAAGCTGCATGACGCGGCGCATCACTTCGTCCAGCTCCGACGGCATCGATTCCATTTCCGTCCGGATCGTCGCGCACGCTTCATCGACCAAATCGATCGCTTTGTCAGGCAAAAAGCGGTCAGAGATGTAACGGTCGGACAAAACGGCGGCCGCGACGAGCGCGCGATCGTGGATTTTCACTCCATGGTGCACTTCATACCGTTCTTTCAATCCGCGCAAAATCGAAATCGTGTCCTCGACACTCGGCTCTTGGACAAGCACTTGTTGGAAGCGGCGCTCGAGCGCCGGGTCTTTTTCGATGTATTGCCGGTACTCATCAAGCGTCGTCGCCCCAATGCAGCGCAACTCGCCGCGGGCAAGCATCGGCTTGAGCATATTGCCGGCGTCCATCGCCCCTTCCGCTCTGCCGGCGCCGACGATTGTATGCAGTTCGTCAATAAATAAAATGATGCGGCCGTCGCTTTTTTTGATTTCATTGAGCACCGCTTTCAGCCGTTCTTCAAATTCACCTCGAAACTTTGCTCCGGCGACGAGCGCGCTCATATCAAGAGCGAAAATCGTTTTGTCTTTCAGCCCTTCCGGGACGTCTTTGCGCACGATGCGTTGAGCGAGCCCTTCGACAATAGCGGTCTTCCCGACGCCCGGCTCGCCGATCAACACCGGGTTGTTTTTCGTCTTCCGCGACAAAATGCGGATGATGCGGCGAATTTCACTGTCGCGGCCGATGACCGGGTCGATTTTTCCCGCTTTCGCTTCCGCGACAAGGTCGCGCCCGTATTTTGCCAACGCTTCATAGGTTGCTTCCGGATGTGGACTCGTCACGCGTTGATTCCCCCTTACTTTTCTCACTGCCGCTAATAGTGCTTCCTTCGTCAGTCCAAACGACGCCAGCTGCCGAGCGAACGGCTCGGCGCCATGAGGCAACGCGAGCAGCACATGTTCGACCGATATGTACTCGTCTTGCATTCGCTTCGCTTCGTTTTCCGCCTCCTCAAGCAGCCGCGCTAAGGCGGGCGCAACATACAGCTGCCCGTCCGCCCCATGCACTTCAGGCTTTTGGCGAAGCTGGTCTTGCAGCCAGCGGATCGCCTGAGCGCGGTCGGCGCCGCAAAGGGCAAACAGCCGCGGCGCCAAGCCATCTTCTTGCTCGAGGAGCGCCAGCAGAAGATGTTCGACATCAAGCTGTTGATGATGCCGCTCTTTGGCGAGCGACTGCGCCGCCATAAGTGCCTCTTGCAGTTTTTCCGTCAAACGGCTTGCGTCCATGCCGTCCCCTCCATTTGACCTTCTTTGACCATAAATCATTATAGCGGATCGCAAAGCGCACGGCAAATCAAAAGCCACTCCATGCTTGGAATGGCTTTTGTTCTGCTTCACGGTTTGCGCAAATACGTCCAATGTCGATTATGGTTCGACGTTTCTGGAAACGTATCGCCGGCTTTCAGTTTCAGCTTTTTCGGGTGCTTTACATTGTCGCCCGTTTCGCCGATTTCAATATACACGCCGTTGTTCGGCGCTTTATCGCCTGGTTTGAAATGGCGCGGTTGGCCCATTTGTTTCATCCCCCTTGCTTCGATTGCATTTGTTATCATGCCCGGTTTCATCGCTGTTCATAAGAAGGAAAATGATGGAGGATCGCAAACGGAACGCCAAGCTGTTCACAACGAAAAGGAGCTCTCCCCTCGAAATCCTTTTCAAAGTGAAAAAGGAACTCCCGAAACGGGAATTCCCCCTTTGCTATAAAACGGACAACAAAATCGCTTTTTGCGCATGAAGCCGGTTGCCGGCCTGCTCAAAGACGACCGAGTTCGGACCGTCCATGACGCCGGCCGTCACTTCTTCGCCGCGGTGGGCCGGCAGACAATGCAAAAAGAGATAATCCGGTTTTGCCGCTTTGACGAGCTCTTCGTTGACTTGATACGGCTGAAACACTTGCAGCCGCTCAGCACTTTCGCTTTCTTGGCCCATGCTCGTCCAGACATCCGTATAAATCGCATCCGCCCCCGCCACCGCCACAAGCGGGTCGTGCGTCACCGTGACGGCGGCGCCTGTCTGTTCACCGATTCGGCACGCCGCCTCGACATATTCTTTCTTTGGCTCATAGCCCGGCGGACAGGCGATGGCGACATCCATGCCGACTTTCGCCGCGGCCACAAGCAAGGCGTTGGCGACGTTGTTCCCGTCGCCGACATAGGCGAGCTTGACGCCTTGGAACGTTTTCTTCACTTCATAAATCGTCAGCAAATCCGCCAGCGCCTGGCAGGGATGATCGTCGTCCGTCAAGCCGTTGATGACCGGAACGGACGCATACTCGGCCAATTCCTCGACTTTTTGATGGGCAAACGTCCGAATCATAATGACATCGACGTATTGCGACAAGACGCGCGCGGTATCCGCAATCGTTTCACCGCGGCCAAGCTGCAAATCGTTGCCGTTTAAATACATCGCCTGGCCGCCAAGCTGGATCATGCCGACTTCAAACGACACGCGCGTGCGCGTTGAGGGCTTTTCAAAAATCATCGCCATTGTTTTGCCGGAAAGCGGCGTATACGATACACCGGCTTTTTGTTTCGCTTTTAAATCGGCTGCTAGCGCCAACAAGTCCAAAATTTCTTCTGTCGAGAAATCAAGAAGCGTTAAAAAGTCTCTCCCTTTTAATGACATCACTGCATTCATGCGATCACCGCCTGTTCTGCCTGTTTTTTCTTTTCCAACCAGCCATGGATCGGCTGCACGTCAAGATGATCGACATCGAGCGCCTGCAAGAAGAGCTTCAATGTCTCACGTTCCGTGAAGACGAGCAATTGTCGGGACAACGCAGTCATTCGTTTGTTTGCCTCGTCTTCCTCTTTGCCCAAGTTGATCACCGCGAGCGCCGTGTCGCGCTTCACCCAATCGGCAAACGGGACATCTGGCACGATCACAAGCTGTTTCGCTTCGATTTCCGCGGCCAGCGTCTCATCGATGCCGCCAATCACATACATTTCATTGGCGTTTGCTTTCTTTCGCAAGTACGCGTAAAACGCTTTGTACGCCGCTTCTTCCTTCGTCGCTGCGATGCTGATGCCTTCACCGGTCGATTTCATCTCCGGTCCAACCATCGGGTCAACCCCCGGCAGCTTATGGCTCGAAAAGACCGGATACTTTAACACGGCGTACGGCATGACCGCCAATCCGCGAGCTTTTTCGTCAACGATGTCGACGAGTGATTTCCCAAGCAATAACTTTGTCGCAATTTGCGCCAGCGGCACGCCGGTCGTTTTGCTGACGATCGGCACCGTCCGGCTCGCGCGCGGGTTCACTTCAAGGACGTATACATTGCCGTCCGCAATGACGTATTGAATGTTCATGATTCCTTTAAAGCCAAGTTTTTTCGCAATCCGGCCCGCATAGTCGATGATTTTCGCTTTTTCTTCGTCTGTGAGCGTCTGCGCCGGCAGCCAAGCATAGCTGTCGCCGGAGTGGACGCCGGCTTTTTCGACATGTTCAATGATGACCGGCAGCACGATGTCTATTCCATCCGTCACAATGTCCGCTTCCGCTTCTTTCCCATCCAAGTACGCGTCAATTAAAATCGGATACGTTAACTCGCCTTGCTCCACCAATGCCGCAAGCTGGACTTCATCGCGGACGATGAACATGCCGCGGCCGCCGATGACATACGACGGGCGAAGCAGCACCGGATAGCCGATTTCGGACGCTATGGCGGCGAGCTCCTCAGCGTCGTTCGCCATTAGGCCAGGCACGTGCGGAATGTCAAGCTCTTCAAGCAACTGATAAAAGCGGTCGCGGTCTTCGAGCTGGTCGATCATATCATAGGTGACGCCAAGCAGCGGCACACCGGCTTCTTCAAGACCTTTGACCAAATTGATCGCCGTCTGTCCGCCAAACTGAACGATGACATGCTTGATTTGTTCCGCTTCAATGACATCGAGGACGCTCTCTAACGTAAGCGGCTCAAAGTACAGGCGGTCGGCGACGGCAAAGTCGGTGCTCACGGTTTCCGGATTGTTGTTGATCATCACCGTTTCATAGCCTTCTTTTTGCAAGGCGAACACGCTATGAACGGAGCTGTAGTCAAACTCAATGCCTTGGCCGATGCGAATAGGTCCGGCTCCAATGATCAGCACTTTCTCCTTGCCGCTCGCTTTCTTCCGCTCGTCTTCGCCGAAATAGGTCGAGTAGTAATAATCCGTTTCCGAATGAAATTCGGCCGCGCACGTGTCGACCATTTTGTATGACGGCACGATGCCAAGTTCCTTCCGCTTGTTGCGCACCTCAAGCTCCGTCACGCCCCACGTTTCGGCCAAAAAGGCGTCGCTTGCCCCTTTTTCTTTCAAGAAGCGCAACGTCGGCTCATCGATCGTATCAATCGTGGTGGCTGCCGCTTGTTTTTCGAGCGCCACGAGCCGTTCGAACGAAGCAAGGAAAAAGCGGTCGATTTTCGTCCATTCGTGAATCGCTTCGACCGCCACCCCGCGGCGGAGCAGTTCCAAAATCGCGAAAAAGCGGCGGTCGTCTTTGTCGACAAGCAGCTGTTTCAGCTCGTCATCCGTTTTCGCCGAAAGCTCTGGCAAAAACAGTCCGTTGTTTTTGCCTTCGAGCGACTGCACCGCTTTTTGGAACGCCCGCTCCATATTGCGGTCGATCGCCATCACTTCCCCGGTCGCTTTCATTTGCGTACCGAGCTTCCGGTCCGCGTGCGGGAACTTGTCAAACGGCAAGCGCGGGAACTTGACGACGACGTAGTCCAAGGCCGGCTCGAAGCTGGCGTACGTCGTTTTCGTCACCGGATTGACGAGTTCCGCGAGCGTATAGCCGACCGCCAGCTTCGCCGCAATGCGGGCGATCGGGTAGCCGGTCGCTTTGGACGCGAGCGCTGACGAGCGGCTGACGCGCGGGTTGACTTCGATTAAGTAATATTGTTTGCTGTTCGGATCAAGGGCGAACTGAATGTTGCAGCCGCCGATGATCCCTAAGGCGGAAATAATTTTCACTGCTGAAGAACGAAGCATTTGGTACTCCTCATCGGTCAACGTCTGCGACGGTGCGACGACGATCGAATCGCCCGTATGGATGCCGACTGGATCGACGTTTTCCATATTGCAAACCGTGATGCACGTATTCGACTGGTCGCGCATCACTTCGTATTCAATTTCTTTAAACCCAGCGACGCTCCGTTCGATCAAACATTGGCGGATCGGGCTTTCGGCCAGCCCTTTCTCCACGAGCGCGAGAAACTGCTCCATGTTTTCGGCAATGCCGCCGCCCGTCCCGCCGAGCGTATACGCGGGACGAATAATGATCGGAAAACCGATTTGTTCGGCAAACGCGACCGCTTCCTCGACGCTTGTAACAATTTCGCTCTCCGGCACTGGTTCGCCAAGCTCATGCATTAACGCGCGGAACGCTTCGCGGTCTTCCCCGCGCTGAATGGCTTCAATCGGTGTTCCGAGCAGTCTCACCCCGTATTTTTCGAGCACGCCGGCTTCATGAAGCGCAAACGCCAAGTTGAGCCCGGTCTGGCCGCCGAACGTGGCGAGCAGCCCATCCGGGCGTTCTTTGGCGATGACCGCTTCGACCGCCTCGACGGTGAGCGGTTCAAAATACACGGCATCGGCATGAACTTCATCGGTCATGATCGTCGCCGGATTGTTGTTCACTAAAATGACGCGATATCCTTCTTCCTTTAAGGCGATGCACGCTTGTGTGCCGGAATAATCAAACTCGGCGGCCTGGCCGATGACAATCGGCCCCGACCCGATCAGGAGAATCGACTGAAGCGAAGAATCTTTAGGCATACACGTTCTCTCCCTTGAACACGGTTTGCAAAAATTCGTCGAAAATATAGCCGGTATCGTGCGGCCCCGGATGCGCCTCCGGATGGTATTGCACGGACAAAATCGGTTTATGGCGATGGACGATGCCCTCGACCGAACCGTCGTTGACGTTGATGAAACGAATGTCAAACGGTTTGCCCACCAAACTGCCTTCTTTGACGACATAACTATGGTTTTGTGATGTCATCATCACGTTTTGCTTCACCGCGTCCCACACCGGTTGATTGGCGCCGCGATGCCCGAAGCGGAGTTTTTCCGTATCCGCCCCGTACGCTAAGGCGACAAGCTGATGGCCAAGGCAAATCGCAAGCGTCGGATACCGGTCGATAAGCTGACGGATAGCGGGAAGCTGATGGCGTAACTGTTTCGGATCGCCTGGGCCGTTCGAGAGGACAAGCCCGTCCGGTTTCAGCGCGTCAATCGCTTCCGGCGCCGTATCATGCGGCACGACCGTCACCCGGCAGCCGCGTGCAAGGAGCGACTGCAAAATCGACTTTTTATAGCCGAAATCGATGAGCACCAAATGCGGCCCGGCTTCGCCGTATGTTTCGATCGTTTTCGTTGACACCGCGCGCACTGGAAACGCCGCTTCCTCATCCGCAACTGCTGGAATGGGCGACAAACTTAATTCCGCCATCATCGTCCCAGCGGTGCGGATTTCTTTCACAAGGGCGCGCGTGTCCACGTGCGCAAGAAGCGGAATGTTCCAATGCTGCAAGTATTCTGCCAAGCTGTATTTCGCCCCATAATGAAATCCTGTGCTGCTCGCTTCGTAGACGACGACCGCTTCGACGTGCGGCCGCTTGCTTTCAAAATCGTCTTCATTAATGCCATAATTGCCGATCAGCGGGTACGTAAAAACGATGATTTGGTTTTTATACGACGGGTCGGTCAACACTTCTTGATAACCGGTCATGCCGGTGAAAAAAACGATCTCCCCGCTCACCTTTTCTTTAAGCGGAGCGGCGAGCTCGCCGCTGAACGTTTTTCCGCTCGCCACATGCAAGTACGCTTTCATTGGCGCCACCTCATCGTTTGAGTTTTTATAACCGTTTAAGAATTTTTATGCATGAACAGGAATAAAAATTAAGCCGTCGGCCGTCCGTTTACAAGACGGCTGAGGCGTTGGCGTTGTTCAACACGTTTGTTAAAATGTCCACCGCTTCATCGATTTCCGCTTTCGTCACGACAAGCGGCGGCAGCAGGCGGATCACCTTCGGCCCCGCCGAGAGGACAAGCAAGCCGTTTTCATGAATCAATGGCAACAGCGGTGCGACGTCCGTTTGGCACTCGACCCCGACAAGCAGCCCGAGCCCGCGCACGTCCTTGACGATGTCAAGCGGGGCGAGCGCCTCGTTTAACCGTCCGAGCAAGTAGCTCCCCTTTTCTTGCACCTCTTGCAAAAACGCCGGATCGAACACCACTTCTAACGTCGCCTTGGCAGCGGCCATCGCGATCGGGTTGCCGCCAAACGTCGACCCGTGCACGCCAGGCCCAAACGACTCTTTCAAAAACGCTTTGCCGATCATCGCACCAACCGGAATGCCGCTTCCAAGTCCTTTCGCCACGGTGATGATGTCGGGCTCCACGCCGAAATGCTGGTAAGCAAACGGCTTTCCGGTCCGGCCGATGCCGGTTTGCACTTCGTCGATGATCAGGAGCGCCCCGTACTGTTGACACAGCTCCGACGCTATTTGCAAAAACGCCGGGTCCACCGGGCGGACCCCCCCTTCCCCTTGGACGACCTCAAGCATCACCGCGGCCACTTCTTCGTTCATTGCCTGCTTGAGAGCGTCGACATCATTCAGCGGCAAGTGAATGAATTCCGGAAGCAGCGGACCAAAACCGCTATGCACTTTCTCCTGCCCGGTCGCGGCCATGGTCGCGAACGTCCGGCCGTGAAACGACTGGCGGAACGTAATGACTTTGTGTCTCCCGGTATGTTTGCGCGCCAGCTTCAGCGCCGCCTCGTTCGCTTCCGCCCCGCTGTTGCAGAAAAAAACATAATCGCCGGCGCTGTGGGCGACAAGCAAGGAGGCGACCTCTTCTTGAATCGGGATCGTAAACAAGTTCGAGACGTGCCAATATTGATTCAGCTGTTGTTCAATGCCCTTTTGGACATGCGGATGGCGATGGCCGAGATTGCAGACGGCAATGCCGGAGACAAAGTCGAGATATTGTTTTCCATTCACATCGGTCACAACCGTCCCTTCCGCGGCTTGGACGGCGATATTCCAACGGTTGTAAGTCGGAAATAGCGCGCTCATTATTTAGTAGACCCCCACTTCGTTTTCTTTCCGAATCGTTGTCCCATACCATGTTCCGTTCTGGTAAAACGTCGTTTTGCCGCTGACGATCATCACCTCGGGCAGCGCATCGGACAGGGCGGACAGCGCCGCTTTCACTTTCGGAATCATCCCGCCCGTGATGACGCCGTCTTCGATCAGTCGTTCAATCGTTTCCGCCGTCGCCTCGGCCACGAGCGCGCCGTCTCGCAAAATTCCGGGCACGTTCGTCACAAACGCGAGCTGGCTGGCGCCAATGGCGGCCGCGACCGCCCCAGCCGCCGTGTCGGCGTTAATGTTGTATGTTTGCCCGTTTTGGTCGATGCCAAGCGGCGAAACGACCGGAATGTAGCCCGCCTCAAGCAGCGTGCGCAAAAGACGGGAGCGAACCGTTTTCACACGGCCGACATAGCCAAGTTTAGCAACGTCAATCGGTTCCGCTTCGAGCAGCCCCCCGTCCACGCCGGAAACGCCGACCGCCGGCAAGCCGTTCTGCCTGAGCATCGCCACAAGCTGTTTGTTCACTTTGCCGGAGAGCACCATTTCCACAACGGCAAGCACCTCTTTCGTCGTTTTCCGCAAGCCGTTGACAAACTCGCTCGGCACCGCCAGTTTTTTCAACATTTGCCCGATTTCCGGCCCGCCGCCGTGGACGATGACGACATCCATCCCTTGTTCCCGCATCATGTTCACGCTGGCAAAAAAGGCGGGAGACAGCTCATCGAGCACGCTGCCGCCGCATTTGATGACGACCGTTTTCCCCATCGTTCTCTCTCCTTACGTCCGATAGCTGGCGTTGATTTTCACATAATCGTACGTCAAGTCGCAGCCCCACGCGACGCCGAAGCCATCGCCCAAGTGCAAATCCACCTCAATGACGACCGTCTCTTGTTGCAAATACGCCGTCGCTTCTTCTTCCGAGAACGGCTGCGGCTCGCTTCCTTTCAGCATCACAATCGGCCCGATCGCGACATCAACATTGTCCGGATCAACGTCAGCGTCCGCATAGCCGATCGCGCCGATGATCCGCCCCCAGTTGGCATCCGCGCCGTAAACGGCCGTTTTCACTAAGTTGGAGCCAACGATTTGCTTCGCGACTTTTTTTGCCTCATCGTCCGTTTTCGCGCCGCGCACGCGCACTTCAATGAGCTTCGTCGCCCCCTCGCCGTCTCTGGCGATTTGCTTCGCCAAGTCTTCGCACGTTTTCCGCAGCGCCTCGTAAAAGTTCCCCCAATCCGGATGATTCGGCGTCAGCTCATCATTTCCAGCAAGACCGCTTGCCATCACCACAACCATGTCATTCGTCGACGTATCGCCATCAACCGTAATTTGGTTAAACGAAACGTCCGTAGCCGCTCGCAGAGCCGCGTGCAGCACCGTCGATGAAATATTCGCATCGGTCGTAATGAACGCGAGCATCGTCGCCATGTTCGGATGGATCATCCCCGATCCTTTCGCCGCCCCGCCGACGGTGACCGTTTTCCCATCGACGGTCGTTTGGTAACAGGCGCGCTTCATCACCGTATCCGTCGTTAAAATCGCCGTTTGAAACGCCTCCGCATCCGCCATCGTCGCCCCTGGAACAAGCTTTTCGATGCCCGCGCGAATTTTTTCCATCGGCAAATATTCCCCGATCACGCCCGTTGAAGCGACAGCCACATGGTGCAGCGCCAGGCCAAACTGTTTCGCGCACAGCTCGCGCATTTCATAGGCGTCCTTGAGCCCCTGCTCGCCGGTGCAGGCGTTCGCGCATGCGCTGTTGACGATGACCGCCTGCAATTTTTGTTCTACAGCGAGGCTCGCCTGCGTCACTTTGAGCGGCGCCGCCTGAAAATGGCTTTGCGTATACACCGCCGCCGCCGAAGCGGGCACGTCGCATAGAATAACCCCTAAATCGTTTTTCGAATAGCGCAGCCCGGCATTCACCCCGGCCGCTTGAAATCCTTTCGGCGTAACCACTGTTCCGTCGGCGACCGCCGTCACTTGCCCCGTTTGTTTTGTGATCGTCATCGTTTTTCCCCTTCCCTCACGGATAGATCGGCAAGGATCGGAGGCCCTCCGCCTCATCCCAACCCATCATCAAATTGAAGTTTTGCACCGCCTGCCCGGCAGCGCCTTTCATCAAGTTGTCGATCACCGACACGACCGTCACCCGTCCCGTCCGTTCATCGTAGGCGAGGCCGATGTCGCAATAATTTGAGCCGTACACTTCTTTTGTCGCTGGAAACTGTCCAAGTTGACGGATGCGGACAAACGGCGAACCTTCATAACTTGTTTTATATAAATCTACCAAGTCGTTTGGCGAAATCGGTTGTTTCGCCTTCGCATAGATCGTCGCCATAATGCCCCGTGTCATCGGAATCAAATGGGTGCTGAACGTAATCGGCTCCATCGCTTCATTCCACGTTTGCAGCGTTTGCTCAATTTCCGGAATGTGCTGATGGACGTTCACTTTATAAATTTTCACGTTTTCGTTCACTTCGGAAAAATGCGTCCCAAGCCCGGCTTTCCGCCCCGCGCCCGATACGCCCGATTTGGCGTCCACGATGATCGAGTCTTCCTTAATTAATCCTTCTTTGACAAGCGGCGCCAAGCCAAGCAGCGTCGCTGTCGGATAGCAGCCCGGGTTGGATAGGAGCACGGCCTCGCGCACCGCCTCGCGGTTCCACTCGGTCAATCCGTACACCGCCCGCTCTAAATACGCAGCTGGCGCCGCCTCGCGCCCATACCATTGTGCGTACACCGCGCCGTCTTTCAACCGGAAATCCCCGGATAAATCGATCACTTTCACTCCCCGATCGACAAGCGCCGGCGCCCACTCCCCCGACACCCCGGGCGGCGTGGCGAAAAAGACCGCATCGTAACGGGAAAGCGCCTCGATTTCAAGTTTATGCAACACCGCACCATCGACCGCGCCGACGTGCGGGAAACTTTCCGATACATGAACCCCGTCCTGCGACGACGAGAAAACGTCGCAGCGGCTCACATGCGGATGCCCGTATAGCAAGCGGAACAACTCCGCGCCGCTGTACCCCGTCGCCCCGATAATGGCTACGTTCATCATGTTCCCCCTCACCCGTATGCCTCATGTAGTTCTCATTATAATACTGTATAAAAATAAAATCAAATGTATATTTAATAATTTTTGAGGATTTTTTTCTTGCCCCTCCCTCCGTCTATGGGAAACGAATACCGATTTGTCCCCGCATCCAAGGTGCATCCTTGACTCCATTGTCCTCATGTCTTCGGGATGCAAAGACTTTCACAAACGATTCCATCGATGTTCAACAAGTTTTCAATCTTTCCACTATCCTTATATTGACTTCCCTCTTTTTTCCTGTACACTTTTATATAGCGATACATTTTACGTAAGGTTGTGATCGGATGAACGAGATTGAATCTCGTGAATGGCAGAAGTGGCTTACACCGCTTGGGCGCGATCTTCGCCTTGAGAAGGGAACGTACTTGTTTCAAGAAGGGGAAAAAGCAGACGATATTTACTATATCCAATCGGGGAAAATCCAAATCAGCAAAATGGACATGGACGGACGGGAGCTCACGCTGCGCATTTGCAGCCAAGGCGATTTGATCGGCGAGCTGACGCTGTTTTGTCCTGGGGCCCGCTACATGCTGACGGCGAAAGCGCTCGAAGACAGCGTCGTTTCCGCCATTCCGCGCGAAAGGCTCGAACAAGAGCTCGCCAACAATCCGACGCTGGCGATCGAGTTGATGAAGTGGATGAGCCTCCATTTCCGCAAAACGCAGACGAAATTCCGCGACCTCATTTTGCACGGCAAAAAAGGAGCGCTCTATTCAACGCTCATCCGTCTGTGCAACAGCTACGGCGTGATGAAGGAAGACGGCATTTTGATCGACGTGCCGCTGACGAACCAAGAGCTCGCCAACTTTTGCGGCACCTCCCGTGAAGTCGTCAACCGCATGCTCGGCGATTTGCGGAAAAAAGGCGTCATCTCCGTGGAAAAAGGAAAAATTTGCGTCCACAACTTGCAATATTTGCGCGACGAAATCGCCTGCGAAGGCTGCCCGCCCGAGCTGTGCCGCATTGACTGACGGGCGGGTGCGGCAAAAAAAGGAGCTGACCGAAAAGAGCGGTAATGTTCCTATTTAGGGCGACATGGAAAAACAGGCCACCACGAAAAACCCGGTAAAACCAAGGGTTTCAGAGGTGGTCTCTTTCACATACTTCGGTTAAATTTCACCAAAAAGGGGGCTTTTGAGTCAGCCCCTTTTGCTCTTTTCGGAGCAATCATTCACACCGCACCTTACTTCACCATATCCCGATCCATCCAACTCAGACGGCCATCGTCTCCAGTGAACTACCCACCACCTACGCTTCGCTGAGAGGTGGGGGCTTCAAGCGACTTGTGTGCGTTCGCCGAACGGTAAGCCACACACAAGAACCCTTTACGCTTCCCTTCGTTCGGAAGGTGTCCGTTCTAACCATATTCTATCCTATTCGTTGGCTAACGCCAACCGACATTCATCTCCCACCTACTCACTGAGTTACACCCTTCGCGTTCCTTGCGGTGGGAGACTTCTTTCGAAAAGATGTTAAAAAAGATAACAAAAAATGCGCAAATACAGACCTCTCGTTGCCCTGCAGGCAAATACGATGTTTACTGATGATGATTGTTAAGAAAAGAAAACAAGCCCACAAATAAAAAAATCCCCCCCATCGTTTTATAAGTGCTTATATATTCTTTTAACATTTGCAAATATTCTTGAGAATCCACAGATCCCCCCATGGATCGAACCCACGATGAAGCAGAACGACTCCCTAATTCAGGACTATTTAACATCAACCACAATCCGATGAGAGAAAGAACGAGTGAAACAAACTTCATTTTGTTTGGGCTTTTTAAAATATTCATTTTGCATCCTCCTTTTTATGACTATCCGTTATGCTTAAACGAAACACAAAAACAGAAGCAAGTTCCATCAGGAAACTTGCTTCAATATTACTATAAATAACAGAACACAGAACATTACTCATAGTAATAAAAACATACCCCTACAGGCTTAGCGGCATATCCATACCCTACTTTAGAATCCCATCCAATAAGTGGGTCGTACCAAACTTCAAAGTTATAAACTTTGTAATACGGTCTAGCTATTATGGTATAGGTTTTTCCTGCTGGAACTTGAATTTGATAAGTGTCTGTAACTTCATAAGATTTTGTTACGTTAAATCCCAACGCTGCCGAAACTGTTTCAGCGCTTATATTTGTGTTCGATGACCATGTGGCAGAAACCCCTTGTTTTATAGACATGGTAGCTGTTGATGGTCCTTTAAAAGTAGATTGTCTTATTATTTCTGTTCCACATGCTTCACTAGTAGTAATGTTTTTTAGATAATAACCCGTTCCTAATTGTGGAGTCACCACAGGACGATCCCCTGGAAGGGATGACTCTTGTGCTTGAGTGTATGCGATTGAAACCCCAACTAGTTTTTTCCCTTTTGGTCCAGGAACAGAAGTTTCTAATCTTTTAAGAAATTCTAGGTCTGTTATTTCAATCACCTTGTTCCCGCTTTGAGATACGATCACACTCGATTCTTTCGCTCTATCTAAAAACCCATTTACTGTCACATTCGTCTTGCTACTGAGTGAACATCCTGCATTTGAAGTCCCTTCTTCGGCAGAAGCGATGATACTGCCACCCAGCAACAGACCGAAAACTAACGAAAAAGAAAGGATTGATTTGAGAAGATCTTTTATCATTATAACCTCTCTCCAATTACAAAAATGATGTCCTCCAAAAGCAACCAAGCAACGCGATCTGCCCACTATCTCTAAAGGGCTGGTGATTTAGCGCAAAATATGGCTGATTCCTGCTCTCTTTCAATTCGAAAAACGCGGCCGAATCGGCTTTCTTTTCTGATGAAATGCCATCGATTTGCAGGCCATTCTCGTTTTTCACCATCCTTCTAAGCGCGAAACATTTTGACGGCAACTATTGCCCCCTTTTTTTAACCTTTATTTTACAATTAGATTATATTTCGCCTTTACTAAAATTATCAATAAAAATTTGAATTGTTTGTTTCTTTGTCGCATAAAGTAAGATTTTTAAGCTTTATCGAGTTGTTTTTTGGCTCATCACCAAATTTTGTGATTTAGTGACAAAAGAGAAAGCACTGACGAGATCCTGGCCATAATGTTAGCGGTGAAATCAACATTAAGGAAGTCTCGTAAGGGCTTTCGACACCACTAGGATTGCCAGAATATTGAAAACAATTGATTTCCCACTCATGTTGAGTGACTTCCACGCGAACCACTGGGAAGCCGAACACTTAGCGAATGTCTACTTGAAGTGAATCGACATGTTCTAATTTTTATTTATTTGAGAACGAGCATAGAAGAAGAGGTAGGCTTTTGAAACGACCCTTTGCAAAACCGTTACAAGGAATTCACGCCCATTTCACATCATGCTTGTGCAGTGAAAAAGCAATACCGCCTAACCAAAAGAAAAAACCCCAAACGGTCATGGATGCCTCCCGTTTGGGGTTCGCTCAAGAGTAGAGCACGATCATCGCGATGAAAAAGTACGCCGCGTTGGCGATTTCCAGCATGCCGAGTTTCATGATCGGCAGCGACTTGCCGTATAAGTAGACGGCGCGAATGACGCTCGGGGCGTAGGCCAAAACAGCGAACGGCTCGCCGATGGCGATGAGGCCGACGATCAACAAGGCGTGGTAGCCCCATGACAGCCATTTGTACCGTTCATTTTTCTTTTCCCGAATCATCGTCTTGACGTAAAACGTGCTGCCGATGAAAAAGAGGAAGGAAAACGCGGCCAATTCGAACGCCTCCACCGTCAATTCCCCGCGTCCGGCGTAAAAGGCGGCGAGGCCGCCGATGCAAAACGCCGCGATGGCCGCTGCATCATTCCAAAAGGCGCGCTCATTCTTTTTCTTGCTGTAGTAGGTGTTTACTAGGAAAAACGGGATCATCGCCAATCCGAAGAGAACAAGGGTCGGCCGCTGCCAAAGGGAAACGGCCAGGGCCGGCGCGGCGATGGCGCCATAGCGAACGGCAGCGGGCACGTACGGCTCTTTCCGCTTCGTTTTCACCGCCATCAAGAGCGGATACGTCGCCAAATAGAGCGCAAGCCAGGCGACAAAGAGCGGCGCGTGAATCCACGAAAGCCCACCGGCGTACGCTCCGAGCCAAAACGGGATGATGAGCATCGCCCAGGCGCCGTGTTGTTTTGGCATCACCCATTTGCTTTTGTTCGCCATCCGTCTCATCCTCCGCTTACCGGTGGAATAAAGGCGACCGTGTCGCCGGCATGAAGCGGCGACTCGTCGCGGGCGTACTCCTCATTGACCGCGGTCATGACGCGCCCGAGCGAGACGCCATAGCGCTCTTCCACTTCGTCTTTCAGTTGTTTCACCGTTTCCGGAACGTGCGGCCACATCACTTCCCGCTCGCCGATTTGCTCGCCCAAATGGGCGAAAAACAATAGACGGATCATTCCTCTTTCACCTCCGGTTTTCCGGACGGATACGCCGTTGTTTCAAGCTGGTCGCCCACCCAGGCGCTTCCGTCCTCCCATTGCTCTTTTTTCCAAATCGGCACGATTTGTTTGATCCGCTCAATGGCATAGCGGTTCGCCTCATACGCTTCGGCGCGGTGCGGCGAGGAAACAGCGATGACGACGGCGATGTCGCCGATCTTAAGCCGCCCGATCCGGTGGGTGATGGCGGTTTTCGCCCCTGGCCATTTCTCCGCAATTTCCGCCCCGATTTGCGCGAGCATTTTCTCGGCCATCGACACATACGCCTCATATTGCAAAAAGAGCGTCCGCTTGCCGTTCGTCCATTCGCGCACCGTGCCGGCAAAGACAGCGACCGCCCCCGCTTCCGGACGCATCACTTTTTTCATCACATCCTCGACCGAAATCGGCCGGTCGGTAATGACAAACAACGGTTCTGTCATGTTCGCGTTCTCACCTCATTTATGAGCCATGGAATATATTCATCATCGTCCGCCAGCAAAAACACCGGGTGTGACAGCGGTTCGGGAAGCGGCTCCCAGGCGATGACGGCGCGGATGTCGGCGAGGTGCTGGAGCGACGCCCAATCTTTCGCGGAGCGCACAAGCACGACTTTCGGATGCCGCTCTTGTTTGTAGCCTTCAACCAACACGAGATCGAGCTGAAGCGGCGCATAAAGCGCCAACACGTCATCCAGCCGCCATAGCGGACGGCGGAGATGCAGCTGCAACAGCCCGCCACCTTCGACCGCTGTCGCCGACGCCCCCGCCCGCTCGTGGCGGACGGAATCGACGCCTTCGGGCCGCGCGGGTTCGCCGCCATGGCCGTGATGCTTCACCGTCCCGACGCGCCATCCTTCCCGGACCGCGGCCGCCACCCATTTTTCCATCAACGTCGTCTTGCCGCTATGTTTATAGCCGACGACTTGCCAGACGTTCATTCGCTTGATCCCTCATCGTCATTCAAAAGCCACACGTCGACCTCATCGCCGGCCGCAAACCCCCGCGTTCCGCCCGGCAGCACCATTAAGGCGTTCGCAAAGGCAAGCGAGGTGACGATGTTCGACTTGTCCATGCCGACCGGCTTCACGACAAGCCGACCGTCAACCGCCTCGACCCGGCTGCGCACGAAGCGGGTGAACGGGTTCGGCTTCGGAAACTCGGCGCCAAGGGTGGCTTTCGCTTTTTTCAAATACGGCTTGGCCGAAAACAGCCGCGTGCGCACGACCGGGCGGACGAACAGCTCATACCCGACGTAGCACGCCGACGGGTTTCCGGATAGACCGAACAGCAGCTTGCCATCAATCTCGGCGACGGTCGTCACGCTCCCCGGGCGCATGGCGATTTTGTTAAACAACACGTTCGCTCCGAGCCGCTTGTAAATGGCGGGCAAATAATCGAAATCCCCGACCGAGACGCCGCCGGTCGTAATGAGCATGTCCACTTGATCGAGCGCCTGGCGCACAGCGTGAAAACACGCATCGAGGTCGTCGGCCAACTGGCCGAAATAAATCGGCTCGGCGCCGCTTTTGAACACCTGCGCCTCGATCATGTAGGCGTTGCTGTTGCGGATTTTTCCCGGCACAAGCGGTTCAGAGACGTCGAGCAGTTCGCTGCCGGTCGCAAAAATGCCAATCCGGGGCTTTTTCGCCACCTTCACTTCGGCGTAGCCGAACGTCGCCAAGAGCGCCGCCACCCCGGGATTGATGCGCGTCCCTTTTTCGATAAGCGGCTGCCCTTTTTTCGCGTCTTCCCCTTGAAATGAAATGTTGTCGCCAGGGCGGAACGAGCGCTTAATCGACATATACGTTTTTCCATCCCGCTCGTACTGTTTGGCGAGCTCGAGCATGACGACGGCATCGCACCCGTCGGGAATTTGCGCTCCGGTCATCAGGCGCACCGCTTGAAACGGGCCGACCGGCTGCTTCGCCACTTGCCCGGCGCCAATCGTTTCGATCACTTCAAACTCGACCGGATGGTCAAGTCCCGCTCCTTCCGAATCCGCGGCGCGAATGGCAAATCCGTCATACGGCGAGCGGTCAAACGGCGGCACGTCATGATCGGCGCGCAAATCTTCGGCCAAATAGCGGCCGTACGACTGGCGAAGCGGCACGATCTCCTCTTCTCCTCTCCCAGCGTAACGCATCACCCGGGTGATGGCTTCCGCTACGGGAATGGGGGTTCGTCTTTCGACCAACGGTGTTCTCCCCTTTCTTTCCCTCATTCACTTCACTAAGCCCATTTTATCGTTTTATCACAATGATTTCCAATCTTGCAGCTGCTTAATGGTTTTGTCCAATTTTTCATCAACGACGCTGGCATCATCAATATGTTGCAAAATCATCTTTTTCTTCCTCCCAGCGGCTTGCCTTGGCCAGCAGCCACATGCTGACTCCTCCTCTTTTTTCGGCCGTTCACATCTTCTATGCAGCACATTCACAATTTATAGGCTCTTCACCACAACATGTACTTGACAAGCAATACGGTTTCCTGCACAAAGATGTGCAAAAATCACTGATTTGTTGATTTTCCCTCACAAGCGTAAATAGAGTATGTTCAGAAAAAATCAAGTACCACTTTTGGTGAAGAGCCAATTTATATCGTCCGTTTTATTGTACAGGAAAGAAGGGAGCCACTGTTGTGATGTTCATCACATTTCCTTAGTTGTCCACTTTTTCGTTTGTGTGAGATGTGTCACAACGTTGGCGTCCAAAACAAGGTATGCTGAAGCTGTAACGATTTGGTGATGGAGGGATCCGAAATGGAACAGCAGTTTACCGAACAATCGTTGATTGGTGATATTGTCACGGTCTTTCCGAAAGCAGCGGATTTGTTTAAAGCGCGGCGGATTGATTTTTGTTGCGGCGGGCAGCGCCCGTTAAAAGAGGCCATCGAAGAGCGCGGACTGGACGGCGAAGCGCTCCTTCGCGAGCTGAACACCCTTTACGCGGAGGCGCAAAACAAGCCGTCCGGAAACTGGAGTGAAGCTCCGCTAGCCGACTTGGTCGAGCATATCATCAACACGCACCACCGCTATTTGAACGAGGAGCTGCCGCAGCTCAGCCCGTATGTCACGAAAGTGTTGCGCGTGCACGGCATGCATCACCCGCATCTTTCCCGGGTGCATAAACTGTTCCATGAGTTAAAAACGGAGCTTGAGCAACACTTGATTAAGGAGGAAACGGGCGCATTCCCACTCATTTTGCAATTCGCCGACAACCCGTCGCCGGAAAACCGGGAGGCGGTCGAGCAGGCCGTTCGCGAACTCGTCCATGAGCATGACGCCGCTGGCGATCTCATCAAAGACATTCGCGACATCACCAACGACTTCACCCCGCCGGAAGACGCATGCGGCACGTACCGGCTCGTCTACAGCCGGCTCGCGGCGCTTGAAGACGATTTGTTCACCCACATCCATTTGGAAAACAACATCCTCTTCCCGCGCGTGTTGGCGGCGGTGAAGAATTAAAGGAAGAAAGACGCCGATTCGCACTTCCGAAAACATAAACCAAAAACGGGATCGCTTCTTCTACGGAAAGAGCGCTCCCGTTTTTTTCACCCTCCAATATACGACATTTCAATTTTCGGCCGTTGTTTCGCCGTTTCGGCTGTCCGTTCTTCCGAATAGCGGTCCGTCCGCCGGTTCCAGACGGCTGTAATGAGCTCCTTCAGCTCCTCTTTCCCTGCCCCGGCGCGCAGTTTTTCTTTCAACGACACGCCTTTCGAGGCAAAGAGGCACGTATACAGCTTGCCATCGGCGGAAATGCGCGCCCTCGTGCAGCTCCGGCAAAACGTTTCCGTCACGGAGGCGATAAAGCCGACTTCCACCTCCGTGCCCACGTAGCGGTAGCGGCTCGCCACCTCGCCGAAGTACTCGTGTTCGACCGGCTCGAGCGGGTGCATGGCGTTGATTTGCTCGTACATCTCTTTTTTCGTCACGACATGGGAGTAATCCCAGCCGTTCGTCGTGCCGACATCCATGAATTCAATAAAGCGGAGCGGGATGCCCAAGTCTTTAAAGTAAGCCGCCATCGGCACGATTTGCGAGTCGTTCCATCCTTTTTTGACGACCATGTTCACTTTCACGCCGAGCCCCGCCGCCAGGGCGGCTTCGATGCCTTTTAACACCGGGGTGACGCCGACGCCAATGCCGTTCATTTTTCGGAAAATGTCATCATCCAACGCATCCAAACTGACGTTGACGCGCTTCAACCCGGCCGCTTTCAGCCGTTTCGCCCATTTCACCAAATGGATGCCGTTTGTCGTAAGGGCAACGTCCCGCAAGCCGGGAATCATGGACAGCCGCTCAATGAGCGCATCGAGGTCGCGCCGAAGCAGCGGCTCGCCGCCAGTCAGGCGGATTTTTTCAACGCCAAGCTCGACGAAACATTCCGCTAAAAGCGCCATTTCCTCAACCGTCAACAGCTGGTCTTCCGCCAAAAAGCGAAAATTCGGCCCGAACACTTCAGCGGGCATGCAGTAGACGCAGCGAAAATTGCATTGGTCGATGACCGACAGCCGCAAATCGCGCAACGGGCGGGACAGGCGGTCGGCGATCGTCACCCGGTCGCGCTCTTCCATGGCGCTCCCTCCTTTCCATGTCATGGGCCGCGTGATATTCCAACGGCCTTCTCCTTATCGCTGCCAACGGCCTAGTTTCGCCGCACAAGACAATAAACTAAACGACAATCCAATCGTGACCGCCACCCATGCCCACGCCAACTCCATCCGCCCCGACTCCATCGCCATATAGACGGCAGTCGGAATCGTCTGCGTTTTTCCCGGGATGTTTCCGGCAAACATGAGCGTTGCGCCGAACTCCCCGAGGCTTCTGGCAAACGACAGCACCGCTCCGGAGAATAACGCGTGTTTGGCCAGCGGCAGCGAAATATGCCAAAACACTTGGCGCTCGTTCGCCCCGTCGATGCGCGCCGCTCCTTCAATGGCGGGGTCGACGGCCTCCAGCCCCGCTTTGGCCGCCTGATACATGAGCGGAAACGACACGACAACCGCCGCGATCACCGCTGCGCCGGGCGTAAACAATATCGTTGTGTGAAACCACCTTTCCACCAGCTGTCCGATTAGGCTATGACGCCCAAACAAGACAACGAGCAAAAACCCGACGACCGACGGCGGCAATACAAGCGGCAGCATAAACACCGTCTCCACGATCGTCTTCCCGCGGAACCGGCGGCGCGCCATCCACCTCGCCGCCGCTGTTCCAAGGATTGCGACGATCACGCCGGCAAGAAGCGATATGTTTATCGATAACCAAACCGGTGACCAAAACTCTGCCATCGACGAACCTCTCTCTGTTCCGTCTCCCTTTTACCATACGAAAACAAACAGTAGAATGCTGTGATGCTATGCTACTCACATTGTAACATAGAAAAAGGAAAAACCAATTTAGAAAAAATTGTGACGCCTCTCAGAGAAAGTCGCAACCGGTGATTTTTTTCACTCTCTCTCGCTGTGATGATTTTTACAATAGAAATAGCTGAATGAATGGAGGTGCTATCGATGGAAGCTGCAGTGAATGAATATTTTCCCCATTTACGTTCTTTGTTGCAATCGTCGAAAAAAGTGATTCCACTTTGCAAGCACTCCTTTTTGTTCCAAGAAGGGATGCCGGCCAATGAGCTGTATTTGATCCTTTCCGGCAAAGTGCAAGTGAGCAAAATTTGTCCGGACGGAAAAGAAATGTGCTTCCGCATTTGCGGAAGCGGGGAAATCGTTGGTGAATTGACGCTGTTTACGAACGATGCACGCTACTTGTTGACGGCCAAGGTAATAGAGCCAGGCGAAGCGGCAGTCATAAACAAAGAGGAACTGGAACAGCAGCTGCTGATCAATCCGCCCCTTACCCTTGAATATATGCGCTGGATCAGCAAGCATGCCCGGCGGACGCAGACGAAGTTTCGCGACTTAATTATGAACGGCAAAAAAGGGGCGCTTTACTCGACGCTCATTCGCCTTTGCAACAGTTATGGCGTCCCGCTTGAGGACGGAAGCATTTTTATTGATGTCACATTGAAAAACCAAGATTTAGCCAACTTTTGCGGCACGACGCGCGAAAGCGTCAATCGGATGCTCAACGCCTTAAAACAGGAAGGGATTATCTCGATGAAGCGGGGGAAAATTACGGTTCATGATTTAAACTATTTGAAAGCGGAAATCCAATGTGAAGATTGCCCGGCGGATATTTGCTGCATTGAGTGAGCAAAACGCCAAGGACAACAAAACGGATCGAGCCGTCTCAGGACACTGATGAAAAAAGCGCCCGGCCGGCCGTTGTTCTCGGCACGCCGGACGCTCTTTTTTTCTTGTCGGTTGTGATGCGAATCACTTCTGTTTCTTTTCACTGCCGTATAATGCGTTTTCCCTTTGTCAATTTCAATGTCAGTGATTTGCGCCGTCATTTCGACGCGGACATCATGCAGACCGATCCGCTCCATTTTCAACGGCACCGGTGCTTGGTTCACTCCTTTATGCGCCGCTAACATGTTCGCAGCAGACTGTTGCGTAGTTGCCGCTGTTCCGTTTTTATTTTCCGCCTTTGCCTCTCCTCCTCCCCCGTTGCTGCATGCGGCCAGAAGCGAAGCGGCTAACGCGACGGACAATAACGAAGACATCCTTTGTTTCATCGTTCTCCCCCCTTAGATGATTTGATTTACACCTTTAACGTACGGCATTTTCACTTCTTCCCTGGTGATTTGTATCACCAACAGACAGCCATGTTTGAATGATTTGTGAAATAATGAGCAATATATTTTAATCATGTAACAATAGTGAAACGCATACTCACATTGAATAACAGAAAAACACGCCCAAATAAAAAAAGAGGCTAAAAGCGAACAAGCTTTCAGCCTCTCTATACGGTATTCCATTCAAGAAGCGAACCGCTTCGCCGGTTCGCCGGCTTTTTTGCCAAATACGAGCCGGTTCAGCAAGAAGCAAATAAGGGTAAACAAGCTAAGGAGCAGAAAACCGAGCACGTACGAACCTGTTGCATCTTTCATGATCCCCATGACAATCGGCGGAAAAAAGCCGCCAAGTCCGCCCCAGGCCCCGACAAGGCCGGTGACGGCGCCCGTTTCGGCTGGGAACAGCTGCGGCACGAGTTTGAACACCGCACCGTTGCCCAGCCCAGACATCACGGCCACAAACAAACAAGCCGCTGTCATCACCCAAATATTTTCCATTCCAAACGCGATCACCAACGCGCCGATTGTCATTCCAGCGTAGACGAACGTCAACACCCGTTCAGCGCCGATTTTATCGCCAAGATAGCCGCCGACTGGCCGCGCAAGCGTAGCGAGTACAGTAAACCCAGCCGCGCGCATCCCAGCATCCACCGGCGTCAACCCATACAAGTCAACGAGCAGCGACGGCAAGTAAATGCCAAAAGCGACAAACGCCCCGAACGTAACGAAGTAAAAGAGCGACAACGTCCACGTATGTTTATATTTCAATACCGACAGCGATTCACGCACCGTTTTTTGTTGTTTCGGTTTCGGCATATCCGGTGTGAAAAACCAAACGAGAACGAGCATGACGACAACCGGAATGATCATCCCCCAAAAAGCCCAAGGCACACCAAACGCTGCGGCAATCGATGGAACGGAAAACGCAGCAACCGCCGTGCCGAAGTTGCCCATCGCGTTAATCCCAAGCGCCGTCCCTTGCTTTTCCGGCGGAGTCAAGCGGGAAACGAACGTCACCGAAATGGCGAACGACGTTCCGGCCATGCCGATGAAAAACGCCCAAAACAGAAGCATCGCATACGAATCTGCAAACCCTGCGCCAACAAGCGGAATGACAAGAAACAAGAGCAGCAGCGAAAACAGTCTGCGCCCGCCGATCTGGTCCGTCCAAATGCCAAGCGGCAAACGCATGATCGAGCCAAGCAGCACCGGAATGGCGACCAAAATGCTTTTTTGCGTCGATGTCAGCCCGTACATTTGTTGAAACGTACTCGCAAGCGGCGAAAACACGGCCCACACAGCGAATGAAAACATCATGGCGAACGTCGTAATCGGCAGCAGCGCCTTTTGTTTATTCATGAAAAGCCCCTCCCAAACTTTCAAAATTTGTGACGTTGTTTGTACTTCCATCATACGCAGGAGAAGGAAACGGATTTGTGAGGTTGATCACATTCTTGCCTGTTGTCACCATTTTGCCACAAGCGTTGTCACGGTTTTGTCACATCCAAAAAAAGAAAAAGCCCGTCCCCAAAAGGAACGGACACGATTTGGCAGAACGTTTTTCACATACGAACGATAAGAAACGCTGTTGGGCGCACACATCTCTTCCGCCCCGTCTACGGCAAACAACTTGTTTTCTCACCCACTCGCCCGTATCTCCTGCCTCATAAACAACCAATACGCGATCGCAAAGCAGATGAGAGTGGCGGCAATGAGCGCGGTCGCCTGCGGCCAAATAAGCAGCAAACTTTGCGAGAATGGCAAGGGGGCCGCAACAGCGCCGGCCGTTTGCTCCACCGTGACGATCCCTAGCGTTCGGACGTCCGGCGAAAGCAAGGCGGTTGTTGATTCATTGAACAAGTAGCTCGGCGACAATCTCATGAGACCAAGCACCAACTCTTGACGGCCGACCGCCTGCTCGACGGACGTAATGGCGTCAGACTGCAAAAACGGTTTCGCAAACACTTCCACAATCATCGAGTAGAAGAGATTGAAAAACAGCCAAACGGCCATCGACGACAACGCGGATGTCGCCGCCTGGCGGAAGACAACAGAAAACAAAATGCCGAGATTCAGCCAAAAGGCGATATACACAAGACATAACAACAAAAAGCATATGATGCGGGCAAATTCCTCGAACGTGGGTGGAATGCCCAAGATCAAAATGCCCAATGCCGTCACAAGCAGACCGAGAGAGAAAAACAACACAGCGTTCAATAAAAGAGCCGCGACAAACTTGCCATTGATCACATAATCGCGCGGAATCGGCTGGGCCATGAGCCGGCTTAACGTCCCCCGGCTCCGCTCCGAATTGATGGCGTCAAATCCAAGAGCGATGCCGAGCAGCGGCCCGAGAAAGCTGACAAACGTCAGAAACGAAGGCAACGTTC
This sequence comes from Geobacillus zalihae, assembly GCF_030414215.1. Classification (NCBI taxonomy): domain Bacteria; kingdom Bacillati; phylum Bacillota; class Bacilli; order Caryophanales; family Anoxybacillaceae; genus Geobacillus; species Geobacillus zalihae. The sequence continues at coordinate 737,454 of NZ_CP129217.1, read as the reverse complement.
CGTCCGAGACGGTGAATAATTTTAGAAACAAGTAGGCGCCTTTCGCGATTTCCTTGGCCTCTTCCGAGGAATCCAACGCGTCCCGGATCGTCGTCATCGCCGTATACAGCGAGCCGAAGCAAGTGAGCAAGATGAGGGCGATTAAAATGATCATGCGCCAACTCGTCAAATAATCGGCCAGTTCTTTTTTGACCATGGCCGAAAAGGCGCTGTTTGCCCCTCTTGCCCGTTTCTTCTCATCAAGCGCACCCGCCTTCAGCCGTTCGCTCCATCTTTTCACATATGAAAAAACATCGTTTGCCCATCGTCCTTCGTTACTCGCCCTCACGTACATCCCTCCCTTCAAAATAGCGGTGATAAATCTCATCAAGTCCAAAATCCCGCCGGCTGAGATGGAACAGCGAAGATCCGGCTTCGATGATCGTCTGGCTGATGGCGGCGCTCACATCCGTTTGGCAATACACATCCCATCCATTTTCCGTTTGCTCGACTTTGTTGACGCCCGGAATCGCCTCGATTTTGGACCGTAAGGAAGCGTCAAGCGGTGAAGCGACCACATGGATGACATAGGCATCCTGCAAAAACAGCTGTTGCGCCAGGCGCTCGATATTCCCTTCGGCCAACAACCGGCCGCCCACGAACAAGCCGACCCGGTCGCAAATTTGCTGCACATGGTGCAATTGGTGCGAGGACAATAGAACGGTGATGCCTTCATGGCGGCTCAAATTGCGGATCAGGCGAAGCAGCTCTCGCACTCCCTCAGGATCGATGCCCAACGTCGGCTCATCCAAAATGATCACTTCCGGGCGCTTCATCAACACATCGGCCAAGCCGAGCCGCTGCCTCATTCCCCGCGAGTATGTCCCCGCTTTCTTGCGGGCCGCATCAGTCAAATTCACCTTCTCGAGCAGCTCCCACGCCCGCTTTTCCGCCTCGGCGCGGGGAATGCCGTTTAACGCTGCCGTATACAACAAGTTCTCCAAGCCTGTCATGTGATGGTAAAAGCCGACATCATCCGGCAAGTACCCGACTTTCCGTTTCACCTCAATCGGGTTTCGCACCGGATCGATCCCGCATACCCTCACCGAACCGGACGTCGGTTCGGTGAGCCCGAGCATCATCAAAATCGTCGTCGTCTTTCCCGCCCCGTTCGGGCCAAGGAGGCCAAAAATTTCCCTTTTTTGAATCGAAAGCGACAAATGGTCAACCGCCCGATGGTCGCCATACGTTTTGCACAAGTTGTCAAGCTCGATGACGGCAGGTGCTGCCATGCTTACCTCCTCCCGTATGTTTTGATCAAATAGTACAGCCCTCCGGCCACCCCGAGAATGATCAACACCGCCACCACGCCCCAAACGGTCGACGTTTTGACCGAGACGCGAAACGCCGCCTCCGCCGACGTTTCCGCCGTTTGCGCCTGGAAGTTGACGACATAATCCCCAGCGATCGCTTCATCCGACGCTTTCACTTTCGCCTTGACTGTTTTGGAATCGCCCGGGTTCAGCTGGGCGATCGTGCTTTGATCGAATTCCACTTCCCAATCAGGCGGAGCGTCAGCCGTCATATTGATGTTCAAAAGCGGAGCGCTTCCGGTGTTTTTGACGACAAGATCGATCACCCGTTCATGCCCCGCCGTCACATCGGTGCTTAAGTTTCCTGACGGCGTCGTCAGTTTGAGCGCATACGTGCCCGTAATGACCGCTTCTAACGTCAGCTCAGCCGACGTATCGCTCGTTTGCGCTTTGATCGGGATTTTGTACGTGCCCGCTTTCACATTTTCCGGCGGTTTGATCTCTACGGTAATGTCTCTTGATTCATTCGGCTCGAGTTTCACCGACGTAACGGAATTGCCTTCCGATTTGAACGTGACTTGCCAACCTTTTTCCGCCGCCGAACTTAACGCGTAATTTTGCGTCTTGGCGGTTCGGTTTTTCAGCGTGACATCATACGTGAAGCTCGAATCCGCGTGCCCCTCGAGGTTCGTTTGTTCCGACGTCAGTTCCGTTTTAAACGATCCTTGTTCCGTCACGCGGACAAGCAGCGGCAATTTCGATGAACCACTCTCCCCTTTCGCGACGAGCCAAAAGCGGTAATCCCCTTTGTCGGCATCCAGCGGCACGGTCACTTCCAACGTGACCTGTTCTTCTTTTCCGCCTCGGACGGACAGCTGCTCAATCGTTCTCCCCTCAGCGGTAATCGAAGTCGACCATCCTTTCGGCAGGTGGTCAAACGAGAAGGTGACGTTTTCAATGTTGGAACCGTTGTTGATGACATTGACCGTATAGTCGATTGTTTCCCCCGGCGTCACGGAAAGCCCGGTGTATGGCGTGAAGAGAACAACACCGCTTGCCGCCGCTGCCGGGCGGATCGGAAGAAGAAGCGAAAAGAGCGTCAAGATCATGGCGAACATCATGATGACCCTGCTTCGCACGACGTTCACTCCCTCCTTCTGTTTTCACTTCGTATACGCCAGAAATGGATCAATGGATTTGTTTTGCAGGAGAAAAATGAAATTGTAGAATAGATGCAGTAGGGGCAACAATTCCATCAAGCATGTGTCGGGAGGTGGGCAAGATGGAAGATCGACGGGAAGACATGGAACTGCTCGAGAAGATCGCCGAAGGCTCGCGCGCCGCCTTTGACCGTTTTTACGAAAAATACGCTCCGATGGTCTATCATATCGCTCTTCGAATCGTCGGCAACGAGGTGGAGGCGGAAGATGTCAGCCACGATGTGTTTCTCGAAATCTTGCAAAAACCGCACCAATTTGATCCGAAGCGGGGAAGCGTTCAAGCCTTTCTTGCCGTGAAAACGAAAAGCCGGTCGCTCGACCGCCTGCGCAAGAAACGGGATTTGCTAGTGAGCCGCCTTGAGGAAGCGGCTTTAAAAGAAAAGGGGGCGGAATTCTACTTTCTCCGCCAACTGGAACAACAAGTCATCCTCGATGCGTTAGCCCATCTCCCCGAGGAGCAGCGGCAAGCGATCATTCACTTTTACTTTCACGGGGAAACCCAGCGGGAAATCGCCGCCGCGATGAACAAACCGTTAGGCTCCGTCAAGTCGCTCATCCGCTACGGCTTGCGCAATTTGCGGAAACAAAAAGAGTTGTTCCACTGGATGGAAGCTGGCAGAGGTGAAGAACAGCATGAAGCATAGCCATATTTCGGAAGCAAAAATCGTGGACTGGCTGTTAGGGATGCTGCCAGAACAAGAAAAAGAAGACGTGTCCAACCATCTTAAGTACTGCCTTGAATGCCAACGCCTGCTTGAAGCGTGGAAAAACATCGGGCTTAAGGAGGAAGCTCAATATGAAGCACCGCCCCTTTCTCACAAAGAGCGAATTTGGGCACAAGCGGAAGCGCAAAGACAAACAGCGCGCGCGCAGCGAAAGGTCCGCATCGCTTCGGGATGGATCGGCGCCGCTTTGGCCGTCTTCCTTTTCGCCTTGTGCCTTTCCGCTTCGAACGACGGGCCGACCGCTTCCCATGGCGGATCGGATGAGCCATATCGATACCAGATTGTCAAACAACATACCGACATTCCAATTGAGCGAATCATCCGTAATCCCAAAACGAAACAAATTCCGATTGAACCATCGGCGCTCTTTCAACAGATGGACGGCACGATTTGGCTCAATAACGATACGAAGGAAATGCTGATGGAAATTGAAGGGTTGCCGCCGTTTGCGACTCGCGATTATCAATTGTGGATCATTTACACCAACAACGAGGTCAAAGGGGAGCTGTTGACGATCCGCCACGGAGCGGCGCGCATTTTGATCACCGGCGAGGATGTCAAACAGTTCAAGCAAATTAAAGCGAGCCTCGAACCAAAGGGAGGAAGCGCGGCGCCGACCGGGCCGGAGACATTTATTGTCGATTTGGACCACGAATGATATTTCAACATTGAACGCTCTCCCACCTACGCTTGAGCTTTGAGGTGGGAGATTCTTGGGAACACCCGCCCCACAGCAGGCTGTCCACCAAGCCATCCCCGTGCGTCCCACGTTTCTTTACCCCTTCTGTTCTGTGGAAGCAAGAGGAAGAGTGACGGCAAATCCCGATTCATCCCCCACTTACGCTCACGCGTGGAAGTGGGGGATCTTCTCGGTTCAGGATGATAAAAACGGGGAAGGGCGCCTGCTCCTTCCCCGTATGTTTTGGACACATCACCAACGTCCGCCGCATGCGCCCGGGCAACCGTCTCACGAACGCCGCAGCGCCGTCATTTTAAGCGGCCGTTTTTCACCGCTCTCTTACCGTTGGCTTCGCTCTTTTGTCCGCAGCGCCTTTGGAATGTAAACACAATACGGCTCGCTTTCCAAATAGTCTCCCGTCACCGCGTACGCCCGCGAGCGTGAGCCGCCGCACACATATCGGAACTCGCAGACGCCGCATTTTCCTTTATATTTGTCCGGATTGCGCAAGTCTTGGAAAATCGGCGAGTGTCGGTAAATGTCCGCCAGCGGCGTTTCCCGGACGTTCCCTGCCTTCACCGGCAGCAGCCCGCTTGGGTAGACATCGCCGATATGGGAGATAAAAACAAAGCCGTTGCCGTCGTTTACTCCTTTCGGCGCGCGGCCGAGCCCGTCGACTTGTCCGGTTAAGCCTTTGTTCAACACGTCTTCGTAACGGATGCCGCCTTTTGCCGCTTTTCCTTCACGCATTTTCGCCTGCAGCACGACGCGGCGGTAATGCTGACCCGCCGTTGTTTTGATGTCAAACGGGACGCGCTTGCTCGTCTCATACAGCCAGCGGAACACCCGCTCATGCTCGATGGGGGAAATCATATCCTCCTCTTTTCCCCTGCCTGTCGGCACAAGGAAAAAGACGCTCCAAAGGACGCATTTCAGCTTCTCCACCAACGCCGCCATCTCGTCAAGCACATGAACGTTGTATCGCGAAATGACGGTGTTGATTTGCACGGGAATGTCGAGCTCATGCAAGTAGTGAATCGCACGGATCGTCAAATCAAACGAGCCGCTCACGCCGCGGAAATGGTCGTGAATCTCGGCGTTTGGCCCGTCAAGGCTAAACGCCCAGCGCGACAGGCCGACCTCTTTTGCTTTGCGGATCGCCTCTTTCGTCACGTTCGGCGTCGCGCTCGGCGTCATGGACACGCGCAATCCTTTATCGATCGCATATTTCGCTAAATCGTACACATCCGGGCGCATGAGCGGATCGCCGCCCGTAAAGACGAGCATCGGCTGATCCATCTCGTAAATCTCATCGATCAGTTTTTTCCCTTCCTCAAACGTCAACTCGCGCGGATCGCGATGGTATTGCGCTTCGGCGCGGCAATGAAGGCACTTGAGTTGACAAGCTCTCGTCAATTCCCAAATCACAATAAACGGATTTTCATTAAAATCGCGCATGGCGGCCCCCTCCTTGGCCTTCATTGTACCGCAACATTCAGGCGCGTTATGTGATATGGATCACATTTAGACCTCAACGCTAATTCCATCTTATCTTTCGATTAGCTCAACTGAAACTCCGAAACTGTGGTCAGCCAAAATGGAGGAGACCTTTATTTCAATTTATATATGAATGTGAGCTTATAACATCGCGTTCTACTTTTTTACTTTTTCAAGTCTGAAACGATTGATTCTGTACACTTCATCACAAAGAACATCAATATCCTCTTGATTATGGCTAGTGAGCAAAATCGTCCTCCCTTCTTCCTTGAATTTCCGAAGCAAGTTTCGGATATTTTCAACGCTGTCAGCATCTAAAGCATTGAATGGTTCATCTAAAATAAGCGTTTGTTGATCTTCCATAATGGCTTGAGCAATAGCAAGCTTTTGTTTCATTCCAAGTGAGTAATGTTTGACCTTTTGCGTCGATTCTGGATCTAAACCGACCAACCTCATCGTTTGCTTTATTTTGTCATCACTGATTTTGTTTCGAATGAGAGCCAATGCTTTTAGATTATCAAACCCTGTCTTTCCCGCTATATATCCAGGCCGATCAATGATAATTCCAAAATCACTGGGAAATCGTTTATTGACCCCCAACTCTTCCCCGTCCACGATCACCCTACCGTGATTAGGGAATAGAAATCCACATATGAGTTTGAATAAGACAGACTTTCCTGAACCGTTAGGACCAATAATTCCATAAATTTTCCCCTTTTCCACTGCAAAATTCACGTTTTCAAAAATCGTTGCTCCTTTAAATGATTTACTGACTTGATCTAACAGGATATGCGGCAACTTACTCACTCCTTTTTAGAAATCGAGATCTTGTTTGGAAAAGACATACAGCAAGAAAACAATGGCGAAAACATTCCATAAGAATAGAACGGTGCTGATGCGGTAAATCGAATCATTTGTCAATAAATACGCCATGCTATTCAATCCAGATGGAATAATCCCCCAGTTATTAAAACCCGGGAACATAAAAAATGAAAGTATAGCGATCCCTACGAAACTATAAAATGTTTCTTTGCTCAGCCAAGAGATCAGAAACACAAATAGGACATAAAACGAAACTTGAAGGTAGCCGTTGACCAAAAAATGATAAAACATATCAAGCAATGTAACTGAACGGTCAATAGAAACATGGAAATCAAAAGAAAAACGTTTCAACGACAAAATGAACAAAGCGAGCAATGCTAAAGCGAATAAATATAATCCAATGTATAGCATGATCTTATGATACCACGCCCAAAACCATCGGCTGATCGACTGATAACGTACTAACTTGTAATACCCCATTTCCGACAATTCCGTCTGCAAATGCAATTGGACCAAATAGATGACCCCAAAATAAAGAACCCAATAACATAAAAACGACTTGAAATAAAACGCTTGTTTGGAACCGCCTATAAACATGAAAAGAAACTGGTCCCAAACAGTTTGTCCCACGTTCTCTCGCATTCCAGACCATAATGCTAGAACAACCAAGACAATAAAAGCGGTATATTTCCAATTGTACCCTTTCACATTCAAATCCAGTCGATTGACAATCCATATGAGCAGGATCATCCATCCTATAACCACCGAAAACGATCCCCATATATTGCTGAACTGAGCAACCCCCGAATGCAAAATCAAGTAATGGCACAAATTAAACAGGGAATGAGGAGAAAGAAGTTTAAATGACACTACGCCATACACCCATATGAACACCGCAACAAACACGACAATGTCCTTGTTTTTCCACTTTACATAAAGGATGGCCAAAACAAGGTGAATACAGCTGACACTGAAAACAAGCAAAGCTAAATGCAACACCAACGCTAAAATGGGACTGTTTATAAATTTTTGCAATATTTGCGTTTCGCTTAGAGAAGCATTCAGCCTACTAAACGGACTCCAGCCAGCAAAAGAAGGGGCGCCGATTGACAAAACGAGGCTCACTGCTCCCCAAACGATTATCGATATGCTGGCACTTTGCATCAATCGAACTAGTGTCGCATACACCCAACTTCGATAAGAACCCAACCGTATCAAAACTGCATAATCAAAATCAGACATCATAATTGAAATAGAACGGTATAGAAAGACCGGCAAGATAAAATATAAGATAAGGTAAATATCACCAAAAAACTTATGCAACAAATCCCATTTATTCAACAATAATTTTGTTTGCAACGAAGCAACATACATATGCTCTTTAGCACTTAATCCATATATGTAAATCACTACTCCGAAGAGAATCCATTTGAATGCCAATAGTTCATCCACAAAATCCTTCCATTTGTTTACTACCCTAGTCATGGTGCTTATGCAACCTTTCCTTTAAATAGAACATCAATACCATCACCACAAAACATAAGAAGAGGAATGGCACGAATACTGTCCATAAAGGTTGTTGCGATATACTGAAAGGAAAAATCGTAAAGGTAGGGGAAAATTGGTCATACCCCAAAACTTGAGTAATAAAGTTTCCCAACAAGTAATAAACAAATGGAATGGAAAGCGCTATAAAAGGCTTCTCCAAAATCATGACGAGCAATAATCCCATTGTCGCATACATCATTCCATTCAGCCCTACCCATAGTGAGTAAAGAACTCCATATGGCAGCGTGCCAAGGACAAGCAACTGCTCAAACGTTGTATAAGGGATAGGATTCCCATTAGTTGGATAGAAACGAACAATTCCTAAATAAGGTTCAATATACATAGAAAATATAAAAGGGACGAATACGATCAAAAAGGCAATCAAAAAAGATAGAATCGCATTGACGATCAATTTGCTCAAGAAGTAAGTCGTCAAAGGGATGCGGATACGTACATATGGGATAAAATGGTTTTTTTGTTCACTTGGGAAGGAAATCGAATACACAAGAACCATGATAATGGGAAACAACAGCGGCACAAAATTCGAATTCAAGCGGAGAAAAAGATCCAATTGCCTATAGTAAACGTAGCCATCCTTGATTAGCATAAATTGGATGACAGGCAGAACCAACACCAATGCAGCCCAAACAATGCACTGACGCCACGTAAAGACTCTCACAAATTCCACTTTCACTTGATGCCCCAACATGCTTTACACCCTTTCCCAAGCTTGTTTTCATGTTCAAAGAGAATGGACCATCCAAACGGTTTGGTCCATTCTCATGATAAATCAATTGCTTCTCCACTCCCCTTTTACCCTGACATCTACTAATTGAGTAAGATCCGAGCTAAACTCCACTCTCGCATCCTTGCCTGCTTTGATCGAATTAGGCAGTTTGAATGGTCCCCCAACCGTTTCGATACGGACCCAAGGTCCAGTTCCTCCGCTATAAGAATACACTCTTGCATCCAGTGCTTTCCCCAGTATCGATACTTTCAAATCTGCTGACGCGCCGGTAGTCGACTTCGTTTGCTGAGGAGTAAACGCATTATCATTGAATCTTGGAACAATCACGTCATAATCATCATACGTCGTTCCCGCCTGAGCTACTCCTCCTGCGGCCAGAAGCCCTGCTGCTAAAGCAAGCACGGCAAATTTCTTCTTCATTGAGCATCATCCTCCTCATTATTTCAGAGATCACCGGCCGGCTTCACCCTTACTGTACCAAAATAACATTAAAAAAACATCCGTATTTTCCGCAAATTTCATGGCGGAAAATACCTATTTTTGAAATTTCGTTTACAGAGATTGATCGATATTGTAAAATTTTAACGAATGAAGTTGAGAGAAATGGCCTCATGGATCAAAACAGCACATCACTTATCCCCTGTAAAACTCCATGTTTCACCGCAACGTGTGTTCCAACCAAATCAGTGTTCGACATCCAGCAGCACCAGGATATCCGTTTGGCGGCGGAATTCATCGACAAGCGACGGGTGGCTGAACGATATACAATTCATCGGCGACCGGATCAAGCGCCGCGACCGACCAAGTGAAAAACGGAGCTCCTTCGTATAGCGCAAACGCCTTTGGCCGCCAGATAAAAGACACAAAGTAATTAAAAACGTTCACAAATGAAAAAGGGGCTGATCCAAAACTCTCTCGTGTTCTGGGTCAGCCCTATTGCCATGAAAAAGCAGCTCAACCACGTCCTTTTTCAAACTTGAGAAATGAGCACCTTCTCATCTTTTGATCAGTTCAACCGGAACCCCGAAACTGTGATTGGTCAAAATGGAAGAAACAGCATCCCGTTCCTTTTTTGTATGATAAACAATGTGAATAAGCGCTTCATCCGCTTGATCTCCGCACGGTGCCCCCACTCTCACGCTGACGCCCTCTCCGATGTTCTCTAAGCGAGCGACAAGATCCCGGTGCTGACTCAATGCACGTTTCACTTCGGATTGGCTCGGCAGCTTTCCGCATTCAGGTCGAGAGAATTCTTGTTTGCCCGGAAACGGGATAAGCGACAACCCTATCCCTCCTCCTGCCACCAAAAGCCCTCCGCCCAACACTACGGCAATGCCAATGGCCCACCATCTTTTTTTCGTCATCTTGATTTGCCCTCCCTCCTTAACCATGACGAATCCCTTTTAGCGCGTGCATGGCATGAGCAGCTTGCATCATTTTCTCATCATGAGTGGCGACGATAACCGTTCTTCCTTGCTTCGCCAATAATTGAAGCAGCTCGATGACGCGATCACCGTTGGCCTCATCAAGAGAGGCCGTCGGCTCATCAGCAAAAATGACTTGTGCATCTTTATAGAGAGCGCGGGCAATGGCCAAACGTCGCTTTTCACCTCCGCTTAGCCGAGCGGCCAATTCTCGTTCTCTTCCATCCAATCCCGTTTCCGATAACACTTTGCGCACCTTCTCCTTGTCGCCAACGACTTTCGAACGAAACAAACTCGAAGCCATTGTGACATTAAACGCAACCGATTCTTCCTCAATGATTCCGTAATCTTGGAGAACGAATGCCGCATGGTGTTTCCAAAACAGACGGCGTTGCTTCGCTCCCCAATTGGTTGTGTCGACACCATCCATCAATACCCGTCCGCTTGTCGGCCGCAAAAGCAAGCCAAGCACATGGAGAAGCGTCGTTTTGCCCGCTCCGCTTGGACCGACAAGCGCCGTCAAAGCTCCAGGGGAGCATACGACACTTTCGTTCTCCATAATCGTTCGCTCATTAATCATCATCGTCACTTGATCGGCCTCAATTCTCATGGAGCCTTCCTCCTTCTTTCTACAACTGGCGCAGGGAGTTTTTCGCAAACACCCAAGCTGCCGCGCCAATATGTATGAACGGCAAAGCAAGCAGTACAAGCGCCCCTGTTAAACCGACTGGCAACCAGCTGTTTGTTCCTTGAAATAGCATGATCACCATGACCATGATCCCCCCTAAAAACCACTCTTTCACGATTCGCCCGCGCAACACCGCCCACCAAGATGCCCCAGCAAGGCGAAGAGGAAAATCGCGTTTTGCTTTTAACACAGCCATAATAAACGCACTAATGGCGGAGGCAATAGCCAAGGCCGCTAAAAGACCAACAATCGATCCAATTCTAAGCCACACGAAATAGGCATAAAGCTGCGCGCGCAAAATTCCTTCCTCCGCCATATAGTTGACGCGGATCCGGTTCTGAAGGCCGCGTTCAGATACGAGTTTCTGTGTTTCCTCTAGTCCGACAAAACTCAACTCCGACGAAGAAGCGACAGAGATCAAAAAGTTGTCATTGAATAATGAATGGACATGAGGGGCAACCAACAATAACACCTCCTTCGGCCGGGCAAACTCAAGCTGTCCGCCAAAGCGGACAAATGGAAAAGGGGACGATCCGGTCAAACGACACATCTTGACCTCATGCCATATGGCTTGAGCCTGTTGCTGGTTTCTTACATATAACGGGATGGAGAGTTCGACAAATTGTCTCACGTCCTTTGGAATCTGTTCCAGCGCAAGAGGAACCAAAGATAGCCCTTTGTTCTTTTTGCGAACGATATCCAACCATCGCTCATTCACGATAACCATGTAACGATACGGCGCAATGGTCATGCCATCGATGGCGAAATCGTCTTCCGTCCACGCTTTCGATAACACTACGCGATCGTCGGCCTCCGCTTGTCGAACCATGTCCCCCACCGATGGTTGCAACATCTGAAACAACTGCTCGATTTCCGCTCCCCCCGCTCTTCCTGGACGGGACGGGAACACCAACACCGCTTGATCAGCCAACGACTTCCACATGATTTGTTCCTGTGCTGTTTTTCTAGCATTCGTATAAGCTGAAACCGCCGGTGAGACAGCGGAAAGGACGAAAGCAAATACAGCGAGTTTCAATACAGCCGAACTTCTGGCCAAACGCTTGACAGCAGGTTCGCGCATCGCCAACATCTCTGGATTCGGCCATGAGGCAACAGAAAAAATCAACGCGCAAGCCATTGTCAAAGAGATCACCATCGCCTCAGCCAAAAGCAACACTTTACTATAGTAAGGCACGAATCCCCATCCATAGACAAAGCCGACATAAAGAGCGGCCAAGACGTCCAATATAGCGGCGGCCAAAACCATAGCCAGCAAAAAGTGGCTGAAATCCTCGCATTGGATGCGCGACGTCGGAACTCCCGCCAACACACGCAACGCGCGCCCTTTCGCTTTGACCGCCAGCCAGTATAAAGCTAATGACACCATCAGCGCCGAAACAGCCAACAGCGCCACACCAAAATCGCTTTGCACGATCAAAAATTGGAGAATGGTCAACAGAGTCTCTTCGTTCCACTTCTGATCGACCCGATGCGACGCCAGCCAATGTTTCAACTCGTCTATATGATCGGTTTTCCCTGTCACCAAATAATCGCCATTGGCAAACGAATGGGCCAACGCGCGGCGATCGCGGATCTCCGCATCTGGCTCATGGCCAAAGCGCTGAATTCTCTTTGGAAAATCCCCTTTCTCCCCCACTTGAACAAAGATCTGTCCCGACTGATCCCCCCATAAATCTGGCGCGATTTTCATCAATCCTAGTTCCCATCGATCGCTCATCGCCCCCAACTGTTGAAACACATCTTCCTGACGCAAATCAGACTGGCTAAAATCCAATGTCACTTTCGCTTTCACATCCAGCTGTTCCGGAAAAAAGCGGTCATGGACATCCGAAACAACAATCGCTACGAAAGCTAAGAGAAGAAACTGCACAGCGGAAACAGCGACCACGATTTTTTTATGCATGAGCCTCATTCCTTCCCTAATCCATCATCCCCCGGAAGAGAAAGATCCCATCCCGCTCGGGAAGGGGTGAAAGAAAAGCTTCCAGTCAAACAGATTCATTATTTGCAAATTCTATAGTAATAGGCGTCATCAGACCATGGGAAATTTAGAGCCCCTTTCTCAGCAGCAGAGGTCAATCCTGCAGGGGTATCGACACTTCTTAACATCTCACCATTGTATACAACTGTTGAACCGTGGCACGAAGTTGGATGATAGTAATAGGAGCGAACCATAGCATTCCAGAAGCCATATGTCCATTTTCCTCCCTCACTTGGATATTGGACGGTAGGACCTGGATGCAGCCACGCTCCAGCTTGATTTGGGTTTGCCAAGCCAAAAGCGATGATGGAAAGCACCAACACACCAGCCAATGCCATGACCTTTCGCAACAATACATGGACGGTTTTAGGCGAAGCAAGAATCCCAAACATCAGTAATCCCCCTTTTTATACTTCATGCTTTGATCCAAAATACATCACCAATGATTGAGAACACAGGAATTAGCCGGCCGGCTTCACCCTTACTGTACCAAAATAAAATCGAAAAAACATCCGTATTTTCCGCAAATTTCATTGCGGAAAATACCTATTTTTTGAAGCTTCGTTTACAGAGATTGATCTATATTGTAAAATTTTAACGAATGGAGTTGAGAGAAATGGCCTTATGGATCAAAACAGCACATCACTCATCCCATGTAAAACTCCATGTTTCACCGCAACGTGTGTTCCAACCAAATGCGTCGCTACTCGCTGCGTTTTACGGGGGAGGGGGAGAGACAATGGTGAAAATCAACATTTTGATCATAGGGGAGCATGACCTTGTCATGGATGGCATCCGTCAGCTTTTGGAACGCGAGCCCGACTTGGAAGTAGTGGGAACCGTCTTCTCTCCAGCCGAACTAGAGAAGGAGATCGCTCACTTCCAGCCTGATATCATTGTCATCGATGCTCCAAGCCAAGGGGAAAACTGCCTCATTTGGACAAAGAACATCTCATCACGATTCCCTGCAAGCAAAGTGGTCGTGTTATCGGGGGATGCCAGTACAGAATATGTACAGGCCGTCCACGAAGCAGGGGCCTATGCTTTTGTATCCAAATGCGACTCTGCCGAAACCCTGATTCACGCCATTCGGGAAAGCTATCGCGGGGTGAAATCGTTTCCGGCCGATCTTGCTTTCTATGATGGTTCGCCCTTGACCGACATGGAGTTGGCCGTTCTCGATCTCATTGCTAGAGACAAAACAAACAGCGAAATCGGCGAACAACTGAACATCAGCAAACGAACCGTGGAACACCACGTGTCTTCCATTTTGCGAAAACTTCGCGTCAAATCGCGGGCGGGAGCAGTCGGAAAAGCATTTAGACTTGGCTTGCTTGAGTAACCCTGTTTAGTGGTGGGCGATTCAGGCAACTGAACCATTCCATGGTCAAGGATGGCTCTTCTGATTGAAAAAAGTGTATGCTGTGTCTGCTTCGGCCACAATCCCCCTTCACCGGTACTCTTCCTCCGTATTGACATTGCGCCATACGTCTCCATCCGCGGCAAGCTGCTCGGCATCCACCCAGCGGACGCGGGCGCGGTCAAGGAGCGAAATCATCCGCCGTTCGCCGTCATCAAGCAGTTCAGCAATCACGAGGCTGAGCCGCCGGTGGTATAAGGCGACCAATGGCTCGGGGCGGCCGCCATGGAGCGGGACGATGGCATCAACCATCGGATCGATATGAGAAGCAAGCCGCTCTGTCACTTCCCTCCGCATGTACGGCATGTCGCACGGCAAGACGAATACCCAGTCGGCTCGGCTCTGTTCCATGACGGTGTAAAGGCCGGCCAGCGGCCCAGAACCACGGTAACGCTCCACATCAAGCAGCACCGGGATGTCCGTTTGCCGGCGGAATTCATCGACAAGCGACGGGTGGCTGACGATGTACAATTCATCCGCGATCGGATCGAGCGCCGCGACCGACCAAGTGAAAAACGGAGCTCCTTCGTGCAGCGCAAACGCCTTCGGCCGCCCGAATCGGCGCGACTGGCCGCCGGCGAGCACCGCTCCGGCAATGGCTCGTTTCATCTCTATCCCCTCTTTCCGAACATCATCTGTCCCTACCGTACCATACCAACCGGCGAAAAAAAAGATTTCCGCCTGCAGACGGAAATCCCAATGGAGCGGATGATTTATTTTTTGCCGATGGCGACCCGCCAGACGTCCGGCCCTTCCTCTAAGTACTCCCATGTAAACTGATCCGGACGCTCCATCATAAATTGGTATTGCAGCGGACGCGGGTCATGGTCATTGACAAGCTCCATCACTTCCCCCGGCTTCAAACTGTCAAACAGCCGAAAAATTGCCGGATGGCGATCGCGCGGCGGATAGTCCGGGGCGTGGATTTTGGCAGCAAATTGGTTCATAACATTGGCCTCCTTTGTAGTATAATGAATTATATACTTTATCATAACCGCTTGAGCCTTGGGCGGTAGTGACGAGCGTCACAGCCCGAAGGTGAACATGTTCAATCCCCATGAAAGGAGAAATGGCGGTTGGAAGAGCTTGTTGGCTTTTGCGCGCAATGCGGCAAGCCGATCCATTGTCTGCATGGGTTCTTAAATGGCGTCGTCAGCCGAGAAACAGAGACGTTGTACTGCTTTCCGTGCCATGACAAGCAAAAGGAAATGGAACACACCACGCCGGACAAATGCCACAAGTGATTGAAAACGCTCACAAACGAAGGGAGCTGACCCAAAAATCCGCTAAAAAGCGGACTTTTGGAGCCAGCTCTTTCTTTATTAAGTAAGCCGTGTATTGATCATGAACGATTCTGAATCAAACCCTATTTATTTATAAGGAAATTCAATTTTCGTCAAAACAATGTCGCTGTCGGGATTAACATGACCGTACAGGCTAAAACGCGCTCCTTTTCCTGGATGGATGCAAAGCGACAATGACCCAAAACGTTATGTTCAAATTTCTGTGAATCATTTATAATATGAATGGGAAACGATGATCCTCGTTTGTTCTGCGCTACAATCCCATCCCTTTCCTCAACCACTTACTCTACACGCTCGTTTCCCCCAATCCTTAAAAGAAAGGAGCGATTCATCATCACCCACTTTTCCATGGCTACTATATAAGAAGGGAGGATTTTCCTTGGAAGCGATATTGAACCAAATTTTGGACAAGCTCCAAATGATCGAACATGAAGTAAGCGATATCAAAACAAACATGGCAACGAAACAGGAACTCGAAGAAGTGAAGCAAAACTTCACAACAGAGCTTGAGGATATTAAAGCCAACATGGCAACGAAACAAGAACTTGAAGAAGTGAAGCATAGTTTCACAAAAGAGTTCGAAGACATTAGAGCCAACATGGCCACCAAACAGGAGCTCGAAGAAGTAAAACAAAGCTTCTCAAAAGAACTAGAAGATATTAAAGCTAACATGGCCACCAAACAAGAACTTGAAGAAGTGAAGCATAGTTTCACAAAAGAGATCGAAGACATCAAAGCCAACATGGCTACCAAGCAGGAGCTTGAGGACGTAAAGAACAACCTAATGAAAGAATTAGATCATGTCAAAGCCAATATGGTCACAAAGCAAGAATTTGTTTTCCTCCAACAAGCAGTGCTTGAAACAAATGAAATCGTTAAGAAAATAGAACAAAACATGGAAAAGCACGAACGGATTTTAGATCTTCTTTCTAGGCGTTCGATTGAACACGAAGCGGCAATTTCCAGCATTCGTCTTATAAAGACAACATGAGCAAGGAGGAAGCATCTCTCCTTGCCTTTCTGAGGTGCGGCGGCCTTTATGTAAGAAAGAAGCTCGACCATTTCGTGAACTACATGAGCCATATGATCCAGTGGAATGATATCGCCTGGCAACGTGAGATGATTCATGGTACACTCTTCAAAAATTATGATGATGTTTCATAAACAAATCGCTCCTTTTCCGGCGATAGCGGTTATGATAACTCTATTCTGCCAGAAAACGAACGATTCTCTTCTATTTTCGTGTAAAAACGGGCTAATCCCAAAACGCATTCGCGTTTTGGGTCAGCTCGTTTTTGTTATTCTTCCTCCGCCAAATTCGCCGCCGGCAGCTCTTCCCCTTCGCCGTGAGTTGGTTTGCGCAAATGGAACATCGCTTTGATGGCAAAGACAAGCAAGGCGGCGACGCCGATTAAAAAGATCGTATCCGGAACGAAGCGGACAAGCAGCAAATTTTGTACGACATCTTGTTGCAAAAACGAAGGCGAACGAGACGCCCAATAGCCGTGTTCAAACGCTTCTTTGATTTGCAGCACCCCAACCGGGAGAAGCGTGATGAGAACCATGCCAGCCAGGCCGATGTTCAGCATCCAGCAAGAGAATTTCAGCCATTTGTCGTTCCATGCTTCCGGTTTGACGATGTTGCGCAGCGAGTAAAGAAGCACGGCGATCGCAAACATGCCGTACACGCCCATCATCGCCGCATGGCCGTGGGTCGGCGTTAAGAATTGCCCGTGTTCAAAGTAGCTGACCGCCGGCAAATTGATGAGAAAGCCGAACACCCCGGCGCCGACCAAGTTCCAGATCGCTGTGGAGATCAAAAACCAGAATGTTGCTTTATACGGGAAGTTGACTCCGCCGTCGCGCATCATTTTGTATTGCTCGTACGCTTCCAAAATAAGGAGCGTGAGCGGAATCACTTCGAGCGCCGAGAACACGGCGCCAAGGGCGATCCAGATTTCCGGTGAACCGTTGTAGTAATAGTGGTGGCCGATGCCGATCACACCGCTGCCCAATAAAATCGTAAATTGGAAATAAAGCGCCCGGACGGTCGATGTTTTCGTCACAAGCCGCATTTGAACGAGCAAGAACCCGATGACGACAACGGCGAACACTTCAAAAATGCCTTCCACCCATAAGTGGATGATCCACCAGCGCCAAAAGTCCGCCATCGTAAAGTTTGTGTCCGGTTGGATAAAGAACGCGAAGATGTAAAAGAACGGGACGGCGATGGCCGAATAAAACAGCAAGTGAATGAGCCCGCCTTTGTCGCTTTCTTGCTTCAGCCCTCGTTTGACGCCGCGGAAGACGATGAACAGCCAAAGCAGCATGCCCACGACTAAAATGATTTGCCAAACGCGGCCGAGCTCGATATATTCCCAACCTTGATGGCCAAGCAGGAACCATTCGTTTCCTAAGTAGCCGTTGACGCCGAGCCATTGGCCGATCATGCTGCCGCCGACAAGCACGACAAGCGCCCAGAAGAGCAGATCGACAAGCAATCCTTGCTTTTTCGGTTCTTGTCCGCCGACAAGCGGGGCAATGAAAATCCCCATGCCAAGCCATGCGGTGGCAATCCAGAAAATCGCCAGCTGCAAGTGATACCCTTTGGCAATGTTAAACGGCAACAGGTCATGGATCCATTTGATGCCAAAGAAACTGTCCGGTTCCGTATAGTAGTGGGCGAGCAGCGCCCCGAACATCGCTTGCACGAAAAAGAGCGCGGCGACGACAACGAAATATTTGCCCGCTTTCACTTGCGACGGAGTAAGCGGCTGCCGCCGTAAATCGATGACCGGAAACTTCCCTTCCGCATACGCCTCTTGCATGCTTAATTGGTAGCGATAGAACACGTACAAAATAATCCCGATAAACAAAATCAAAATCGTAACACTAGCACCGCTCCACCATACCGCGGAAAACGACATCGTATTGCCAGCATCCTCATAGTACGGCCAGTTGTTGGTGTATGTGATCTTGTCTCCAAGTCTTGGCGTGCTAGACAGCCAGGCGGTCCAGAAGAAAAAGTCGGCAATTTGCTTGATTTGGTCGCCATCCGCCACCCAGGCACGGTTTGATTTTGGCATGTCGCTTTCTTTAATCAATCCTTTTTTCAATCCCCAGCCGTCGCCATTTGTGAAGACATCGCGGTAATAATCCCGCACTTTTTCCAACCCGTATACTTGCGCATCTGTCAAGACGAGAACATCCGTAACCGGGTTGTAGCGGTTTTTTCGCATTTCCTTGATGACTTGTTCACGGATGATCGACTTCTCATCATCCGTTAAATCAGCAAACGGTTTGTGATACCGTTCTTTCGCTTTGTAATCTTGCATGCCTTCCGTATACACTTTTAGCGCTTCCGCTGTATAGTCCGGCCCCATATACGACCCATGGCCAAGCACTGTGCCATAATCCATCAATCCGTATTTTTGGAAGACGGCTTGCCCACCGATGATCGTTTCTTTTGTCATCAACACTTCGCCGCTTTCACTGCGCACCTCCTTCGGCCTTGGCGCCATTTCTTTAAAAATCCAATACCCGCCGACAAGCAGGACGGTAAAGCTGATCACAATAGTGAAAATGAGAATCGATTTGAGAAAACTGTTGGTCGTTTGCCGCCCCGGCCGCATGTTGGGGCGAACGGATCGATGAACTTCCATATGAGACAACCTCCTTCTCGTTTGTTCGCCCCCATTGTAGCGTGCTGAACCGAGGACGGTTTGTGAGCTGGGGCAAATGTCTGTTATGATTTATATCACAGCTTTATGGCGTGGGAATGTATACAATGAAGGCAGAAAAGGCCAAACGACGCGGATGTTCAAAAAGAGAAAAGCATTGATGTTCCGTTGTCAGCTGTCACACGTTTGTCACATTTCCAAAGGAGAGAACGCCATGGCGAACCATTGGATGAAAGACCGCTTAAAAGCTGTTCCGTTGTTTCGTGAACTGTCCGATTACGAGCTTGATTCGCTGGTTGCCATTTCCCACGTGCGCGTTTACAAGCCGCGGACGTTCGTCTTTATGCAAGGCGATCCGCTCGAGCGAGTCTATTTCATTCATTCCGGCACGGTAAAAATTTATAAAACGGACTTCAGCGGGAAAGAGCAAATCATCTCGATTTTGCAGACGGGAGAAATGTTTCCGCATGCCGGCTTTTTCTTAAAAGGCACCTATCCGGCCCACGCCGAAGTGGTCGAGGAAGCGACATTGATCGCGATCCCGATCCACGATTTCGAACAAGTGCTGATGGCGAGCCCTGAACTTTGCATAAAACTGTTCCGCGTCATGGGCGAAAAAATCGTCGACTTGCAAAACCGGCTTGAGGCGCAAGTGCTCCATAATACGTACGAACAAATCGTGCTGCTTTTGTTGCGGTTGACGCGCACGAACGCCGTCAAGCAAGGGAAATGGCATCGGCTCACCGCCCATGTGACGAACCGCGAGCTGGCCAACATGATCGGCACCGCCCGGGAAACGGTGAGCCGCACGTTGAGCCAGCTGAAACGGAAAGGGCTGATTGACGTCGACGAACACGGCTTTTATTTGATTGACCGCGAAGGGCTCGAACAAGAAATCTTTTTCTAACTCCTTTTCCCCATCGTCCGGCACCGGTCGGGATGCGCAATGGAGCTGATGGGTTTTCCTTTCAAACACTTGGGCAAGCCCATCTTTCTGAAACATGCTATTCCGCCCTTTCAAACGAAGACGAAACCTTTTTTCCAAAGTGGAATATGTCATGTTTCGGCCGAAAGATGTGAGCTATATCACAACATTCCTCAGTGAAAATGATTATCATGATAGTCAAAAAGGAGGGAAAGCGCATGGGTGTGACGATTGAACTCGATGTGCGCGAAGATTTGCGGCAGAAACGGGAGCCGTTTGAAAAAATTATGAACGCCATTAAGCCGCTCAAACCGGGCGATACGTTCATTTTGCACGCTCCATTCAAGCCGCTGCCGCTGTTTCCGATTATGAAAGCGAAAGGATTTACGTACGAGGCCGAACAAATCGAAAAAAAACATTGGAAAGTAACGTTTGTGAAGCAGGGGGGATGACCGATGATCCTCGATAACCGCGGACTCGAGCCGCCGCAGCCGATGATGCGGACGCTCGCTGCCCTCGCGAAGCTGAATCCTGGGGAGACGCTGACGATCATTAACGACCGCCGCCCGATGTTTTTGTACGAGCAGCTTGATGAGCTCGGCTACCGGCACGAGACGGTCG
This sequence comes from Geobacillus zalihae, assembly GCF_030414215.1. Classification (NCBI taxonomy): domain Bacteria; kingdom Bacillati; phylum Bacillota; class Bacilli; order Caryophanales; family Anoxybacillaceae; genus Geobacillus; species Geobacillus zalihae. Next base: position 716,859 of record NZ_CP129217.1, on the reverse strand, counting down.
CACGCGAAGACGGCAGTTTTGAAATCCGCATTACGAAAGGATGAGCAACGTGTTTCCTACTCGCACGGGGACAGAAACAGACGTCCGTCTTCCGTTCTCGTTTATCATGTTCGCCGTGTTGGCGTTCGCCGCGTCGCAGCTTATGTTGCTTGGAGCGATTCCCTCACTTAGCAGCGGCGCGTTCCGGTTGCCGTTCGTGTGGGCGGCGGCCCACCTGGCGTTGCTTGGCTTTGCGTTGATGACGGCCATGGGGGCGATGTATCAGCTCGTTCCGGTCGCCTTTTTGACGCCGATTTGGAGCGAGCGGCTCGGCTTTTGGCAATTTGCAGTGACAGCGGCCGGCATTGTCGCATTTGCCGTAAGCCTGGCGGCGGCGCCAAACCGGGCGTTTCTTCCCAGCTTGTTGCTTTTGCTTGGCATCATCCTATTCGTCTGGCAAATGGCGATGACGTTAAGAAAACAAGAAACGAAAAACGTCATGACCCTCTTTGTCGCCACATCGCTGTTGTTTTTGCTGCTGACGGCGGCGGCCGGAGGGCTCTTGGCGTTTCACTTTTTCGCCGCCAAAGGCGCTAACAGTCATGAAGTGGTGTTCGGGCTGCATGTGCTGTTTGGGCTGTGCGGCTGGTTCACACTGCTCATCATAGGCTTTTCGTACAAAATGGCGCCGATGTTCTCGCTCGCCCACGGCTTTTCGCTGCGGCCGGCGCGTTACGTCTATGCGCTGTACATCAGCGGGATTGCGGTGGCGTTCGCCAGCTTATTCTTGCGAAGCCACGCATGGCTTGCAGCCGGTGCAGCCTTGCTCATGAGCGGATTCGTTGTTTTCGCCTGGCATATCCGCGCCATTTTGCAAAAGCGGATGAAAAAAACGCTTGACCGCCCGTTCCGCTTTTCGCTTTCGGCCATCGTCATCGGCCTTGCGCTGCACGTTGCCGCCTTTGCCGCCATCGTTGTCGGCAGCGGACGGCTGCTTGGCATCATTGTTTATCTATTCATTGTTGGCTGGATCCTGTTTAGCATCATCGGCTATTTGCTCAAAATCGTGCCGTTTTTATGGTGGACGCATCGCTACAGCGAAAAAGTCGGCCAACAAAACGTGCCGACGTTAAAGCAAATGATGAATGAGCGAGCCGTCACCGTCCAATGCCGCCTATGGCTCATCGCCCTCGCGCTGGCGGCTGTGGCGCTTGCTGTCGCGAGCGTGCCGCTGTTCGCCATCACTCAAGTGCTGTTGGCTGGATTAAGCGTTGCTTTTGCCGGAACGATTTTAACGGTCTTCCGAAAGTAAGCGAATGAGGAGGAAAAGAACGATGGATGTCCGCAAACTTGCCATTCAACAGCTGAAAACGGTCCTTGATCCGGAGCTCGGCATTAACGTCGTCGATTTAGGGTTAATTTATGACTTAAAAATCGAAGATGGGCATATCAATGTCCTGATGACGCTCACGACCCCAGGCTGCCCGCTTCACGACTCGATCGCCCGCGGCGTCAAACGGGCGCTCGAACAAATCGACGGCATCCGCGACGTGCGCGTCCAAGTGACATGGAACCCGCCTTGGACGCCGGAACGGATGAGCGAAGAAGCGCTCCGTCAGCTTGGGCATTTTTCCTGAAACGGTCCACTTTTCCATCCCTTTTCGCCGTTCGCCCGTGTTGGGCGGACGGTTGTTTCATTGTCCTGCAACTGCTGAACACTCCCCGCCCTTTATTTTCTGTATCATATAGAAAAAACGAGAGCCATCGCTTGGCTATTTAAAGGAAAAACGAATCGAGGCCGCGAATCATATACCAAGAGGTGAGAGCGATGTTTGCTAAAATCGACGAGCTGAAACAACGGTTGGATGCGTTGCGCCCTTTGCCTCCAGGGTTGGTGAAAAACTTGCGGGAATCATTTCGGATCGAATGGACATACCATTCTAACGCCATCGAAGGCAATACGTTAACCTTGTTAGAAACAAAGCTAGTCGTAGAAGAAGGGATTACCATTGGTGGAAAACGACTCAAGGAACATTTGGAAGCGATTAACCATGCGGAGGCGATTGACTTTATTGAAGAGTTAGTCGCAAACAAAGAACATTTGACCGAGCACGTGTTGAAACAGGTCCATTATTTAGTATTAAAGAGCATTGACAATGAAAATGCCGGGAAATATCGAACATACAATGTGCGCATTTCCGGCAGCTCGTACACCCCCCCTCACTTTTTGCATGTACAAGATGAAATGAATCGATTGTTTTCTTGGTATGAAACGAATCAATATGCTCTTCATCCAATCGAACTGGCGGCTCGTTTCCATTTTCAGCTCGTATCCATTCATCCATTTGCTGACGGAAATGGACGAACTGCCCGCTTAATGATGAATTTCATTTTAATGCAGCATGGCTATCCGCCCGCTATTGTGAAAGCAAACCCAGAACAGCGCCGGAAGTATTACGAAACGCTGGAAAAAGCGAGCGTCGAGGGTGAGGTTACTCCGTTCATTCAACTGATCGCCGCATGTGTCGAAGAAAGCTTGCGCCACTATTTGTACGCGTTAGGGATGGAAGACGAATGAAACAGTACAAGAAAAAGACACGGAAGTGGACATGATTCCGTGTCTTTCTTGCTCCAATTCTAAGGTTGGCATTTGATCGGCTATTCAAGCAACACGTTCCACAACCACGCCATCAAAGGAACGATGACAAAAAAAGCGAAGGCGATGTATCCGACATATCGAATCCACCGGGGAAATCCTCGCCAATCGAGGGCTTCCCGCTTCATCGCCCCTCCCGCAGCGATCCGATCCAACTCTTCGGTCGGCGAAAACACCCGGTCGTCCACCCGTTGAACCTCTTCTATCCGTTGCGTTTCATGCCTCTCTTCTTCTCGAGATCCCTTCATGACGCCCCCTCTTCCCTATGATTTTCCTAAACAGAACAAAACATCTAACAACCGCCATCCCAAACATCCAACCGAATCCGCTTTGCTGTTTTCCTCTGCATTATACCGTCTCTCGTTGTCAGAAAGCACCACTATTTTCCACGAAGGAGGACAAATCCCCCAGAGGGGCGGAAAACGGTCCGTTCCCCGTTGCCCGGAGCCCCCGTTCATTCCTTCACCCGCAGCAGGCGCATGCTGTTGAATGTCACGAGCAGCGTCGCGCCCATATCGGCGAACACCGCGAGCCAAAGGGTGAGCCAGCCCGGGACGGCGGCCACGAGTGCCAGCACTTTAAGCCCTAAGGCGACGGCGATGTTTTGCCGGATGACGGCAAGCGTTCGGCGCCCAAGGTGGACGGTGTACGGCAGCTGGCGCAAATCATCGGCCATGAGCACAACATCGGCCGTTTCCAAGGCGGCATCCGTCCCCGCCCCGCCCATTGCCACACCAATATCGGCCGCGGCCAAGGCAGGGGCGTCATTCACCCCGTCACCGACCATGGCGGTTATGCCGCAGCGCTGTTTCAACTCGCGGATCGCCGAAAGCTTCTGTTCCGGAAGCAGCCCGGCGCGAATATCGGATACGCCCGCTTGGCGGCCAATGGCCTGTGCGGTTTGCTCGTGGTCGCCCGTCACCATCACCACTTCCGCCACTCCAAGGCGCCGCAGCGCGGCGACCGTTTCCGGTGCGGACGGCCGCAGTTGATCGGCCGCGGCGATAAGACCCAACAGCCGATCGGTCGTGCCGACGGCCATCACGGTTTTTCCTTCGTCTCGGAAGGCAGAGATTTGCTTTTCCGCTTCATCGGGCAACTTCCCGATCAAACTGGTGAACAAGGCCGGGCTGCCGATATAATACGTTTCGTTTCCGACAGCGGCCTTGACTCCTTTTCCGGTCAACGACTGAAACGCATCAACTGACGCGTCAAGAAACGGCGCTCCTTCCTCTTCCGCTTTGCGGATGATGGCCGAAGCCAAAGGGTGCTGCGATCGTTTTTCGATGGCGGCGGCGATAGCCAACAGCTGTTCACGTGTCCCTTCATATACGACGACATTGGTCACGGCTGGTTTCCCTTCCGTCAACGTCCCCGTTTTATCCAAGGCCACCGCCCGCAGCCGTCCGATTTGTTCGAGATATACCCCGCCTTTGATGAGCACGCCGCGCCGGGCCGCGTTGCCGATGGCCGTCACAATCGCCACCGGCGTTGAGATGACGAGCGCGCACGGGCAGCCGATGACAAGAACGGCAAGACCGCGGTAAATCCAATCAAGCCACTCCCCACCCATCACGAGCGGCGGCACAAGAGCGATCAGAAGCGCGGTCACGATCACAAACGGCGTATAATAGCGGGCAAACCGGTCGACAAACGCTTGCATCGGAGCCCGCTCCGCTTGCGCCTCTTCCACAAGATCAATCATTTTCGCCAATGTCGTCTCGTCCGCCCGTTTTGTCACTTCAACTTCGAGGAATCCTTCTCCATTCAGCGTCCCGGCAAACACTGCGTCTCCCACTGTTTTTTCCACCGGCAGACTTTCGCCGGTGATCGCCGCTTCATTCACTGTCGAGGCGCCGCTTATGACAATGCCGTCCAAAGCGATTTTTCCACCCGGCTTGACGATCATGACATCCCCGACGCGAACGTCTTCGACCGGAACGGTCATTTCCTCGGGGCCGCGACGAATGATCGCTTCAACGGGCGCCATCTCCATCAACGAAGCGATCGACCGCCGCGCGTTCTCCATCGAATAGCGCTCGAGCGCTTCACTGATGGCGAACAAAATGACAACAACCGCCCCTTCCTGCCATTCCCCGATCGCCGTTGCACCGAGAATGGCGATCGTCATTAACGTTTTCATATCAAACTGCCAGCTGACCAAATTCCGGAGCCCCGTCCAAAACAGTGAGTAGCCGCCGATCACGATCGCCGCCAAATACATCGCAATCGCCAGCATCCCCTTGTCTGCCGCATCCGCCGCAACGCCAAACAGAAGCAGTGCCACAGAGGCGAAGACATTTCGATTTTCTTTTCGCTTCCAAAACGGCTCTCGCTGAACCGTGCGCTCTCGTTCTTCACGAATGGTCAACTGTTCAAACGCTCCTGCCTGCTCAAGTTCATCAATCGTCGCCTCGCCCCAAACGGTGAGCTTGGCGGCGCCGAAATTCACTTTCGCCTCTTTCACGCCGGGCAAGGATTTCACGTTTTGCTCAAACTTAGCTGCGCAGTTTGTGCACGTCAGTCCTTGCACGCGGTATGTTTTGGCCTCAAGCCGATCCAATGTTTGTTCATTCCCCACGGCCGTCCCCCTCTTTCCGATGGGCGAGCGCGACAAGCAGCAGCTCGCGAATATGGTCGTCATCCAGCGAGTAAAAGGCCAGTTTCCCCTCTTTTCGATATTTCACAATTCCTTGCTTATACAAAATGCGCAAATGATGTGATGCCGTCGCCACTGTCGCCCCAATCACGTTTGCGAGGTCACAGACGCACAGCTCCTCTTCACCGCAAAGCGCATACACGATCTTCGCCCGGTTTTCATCGGCAAGCGCCTTAAAAAAAGGGACAATCTCGGCAATTGGTTCATCGCGAAGCCGCCGCTGAACCCGCTCGACCTTCTCGTCGTCATAACAGTAAACGTCGCACACATCATGACGGTGCATTCCTTCTCGCTCCTTGTCAATATTCAAATATTCATTTGAATATAGAATAGCATATCTCCCCCTTATATTCAAATATTCATTTGAATAAAAAATGTGCTCAAACGAAAAATCCGCCTTTTTTGTTTAAAAGGCGGATTCCCTCTTGTGAAGCACGCTTTAGCTGACCACAAACATGTTCGTTTCCTCATTGCCGATTTTGCTTACACATGCTCGCGAAACCAGCGCACCGTCTCCAAAAACGCTTCACGCGTCACTTTATGGCCGGCGTGCGGATCGGCGATGAATTGCAGCCGATCTTCGTTTCCTTCATAAAGTGGTTTAATTTGCTTGTAAAACTCATATGTATAAGCATACGGGACGACTTGGTCGGCTTTCCCGTGCCAGATGAACAACGGCCGCCCGGCGAGTGTTTCCGGCTGCTTGGATAAATCGTAGCGGGCGAGCTTTTCTTTTTCGAGCGCAAGCAGCGTCGGCGGCATCGGGATGTCAATCTGACGCCGTTTCGCTTCTTCCATCATCGCGTCAAAAAAGGCGCTGTAGTTCGGGCAGCCCATAAGCGCCACCGCCGCCTTCACCCATGGATACACAGCGAGCGCGCCAAACGTGACGATGCCGCCCATCGATGTCCCAGCGAGCCCGATCCGTTCAGGATCCGCCAATCCGTGGCTGACAAGGTCGTTTTTCATCTCCTCGATTTCGGTGATCGTGCGCACGACAATGTCCCAAAACGACAGCTGCAATTTTCGTTCGCTCAAGCCTTCGTCCCGCTCGCCGTGAAACAGCGCGTCGGGAAGCACAGCGCGGTAGCCCGCCTCCGCAAGCAAGTAGCCGAAATGCAAATTATGTTCTTTGGCGCTCGTAAAGCCGTGGATAAAGAAAATCAGCGGCAGCCGTTCGTCCCGCTTTTCCGGCTTGACAACGTGAAGAACCGGCACGCCGGCCAACTGTTCCTGTTCAATGATCACCATGGTTGCACAAACCCCTTTTCTTTTTCCATCGCTGTATAGTGTACCATATGGACAGCGATTTTGGAAAAGAGTTACACTATGTAGTGTAAAGAATAACGAGGGCAAAGGAGTCGGACATGAAGCCGTATTTAATCGCGTTGGATTTGGATGGAACGTTGCTCAAAGAGGATAAAACGATTTCTCCATTTACCAAAGACGTCATCCGCCGCGCCATCGACGCTGGCCATTTTGTTGTCATCGCCACCGGCCGCCCGTACCGGGCAAGCCGTATGTATTACGAGGAACTCGGGCTTACAACGCCGATCGTCAATTTCAACGGCGCGTTTGTCCATCACCCGCGCCAACCGTCATGGGGCGTGCGCCATTCCCCGTTGCCGCTTACCGTCGTCAAAGACATTGTCGAGCTCGGGGAAACGTACCAGATCAAAAACATTTTGGCCGAAGTAATGGATGACGTCTATTTTCACGAACATGACGACGTCTTGCTTGACATCGTCCGCCTCGGCAACCCGACCGTGGAAATCGGTGATTTGCGCCGCTCGCTCGGCAAAGATCCGACGAGCGTGCTCGTGTACACAGACGATGATCATATCGAGCGGATTCAATCACACTTAGCGAATGTGTACGCCAACGTCATCCACCAACGGCGTTGGAGCGAACCGTGGCATGTCATTGAAATCATCCGCCATGGCGTCCATAAGGCCGCGGGCTTAAAACAAGTCGCCAACTACTTCGGCATCCCAAAGGAGCGCGTCATCGCTTTTGGCGATGAAGACAACGACCTCGAAATGATCGATTGGGCCGGTCTCGGTGTTGCGATGGGCAACGCCATCGAACCGTTGAAAACTATTGCCGACGATGTGGCAAAAACCAATGAAGAAGACGGCGTCGGTGTATACTTGCAGGATTTGCTTCGTTTGTAGTTTCCATCGTTGCGGCTTCCGAGCCGCCTTTTTTTGGCGCCATCCATTAAGGGTGGACGAAAAAGCGCGTTTCTCCAAAAAAGAACCGTTTCGATGCTGCTCCGTTGGCGAACGCTTTGCCGGAGCGTTTTCCTCGCTCTATCGCCAGCCTTATCTGCTTCCTACAATCTAAACGCTGGCTGATGCTCCTCTTTTCACCTTGCTCCAACCGCCTTGCCGTTTTGTAGAGCGACTTGTGTTGTAACGAATTTCCTTACTACTGTTCCCCCCGTGCGGTTACACTATACGTGACGCAACGCGCGTCTTCAACTTTTTAAAGGGGGAATCGGTCATGGGCAAACGAAACAAATCGAAGCGTTTCGTCCAGCAAAGCGTCGATGCAGTCGAACGGCATGACAAGCGAATCCCTTATCACCTGACGTACGCCGAGGCGGAAGCGCGCAAAGCGGAAAAAGCGATGGAAACGTCGCTTGGAGGAGCGTAGCGATGGGCAACCGCCTGTTCCAAGAGGCGCGCAAAGCGGTCGCGCAGGCGAAACAAGCCAAAAGCGGCGAGATCGACATGAGCGTCGACCGCGCCATTGCCATCGCCAAAAACGCCTTGTCATCTGCCTATGCGCATTCCAACACGGCGGAAAAAGCGCAGTTGCGTCAATTTCAAGCCGAGCTTGATGAGCTCACTCAATAACAGCTGCGGGCTTCCCGCAGCTCTTTTTTCTCTCGTCCCCGATTTTCCGTTGTATTCTGAGCTGAAAACCGCTACACTGAACATAGAAACATGAATCGCCGTTCACCTGCGGAAACGGTTCGTTCATCTGATAGAGCCGTGGGGAACACGAAAGGAGAAAAGAGGAGGACGAAAGATGTCCATTCAAATCATCACCGACAGCGGCGCGGATTTGCCTCAATCGTACATTCGCGAGCATCAAATCGCCTTTTTGCCGCTTGTCGTTCATTGGAACGGCCAAGATTACGAAGACGGCATCACAATCGAGCCGAAGCAAGTATATGACGCCATGCGCCAGGGGCATACGGTGAAAACGGCACAGCCAAGCCCGCTGGCGATGAAGGAGCTGTTTTTGCCATACGCCAAAGAAAACCGGCCATGCCTTTACATCGCCTTTTCATCGAAATTATCCGGTACATACCAGACAGCGATAGCGGTGCGCAGCGAGCTGCTTGATGAATATCCAGAATTTCGCCTGACAATCATCGACTCGAAATGCGCCTCTCTTGGCCAAGGGCTCGCCGTCATGAAGGCAGTCGAGCTGGCGAAACAAAACACACCGTACAACTTGCTTTGTGAAACGATCGAATCGTACTGCCGCCATATGGAGCACATTTTCACCGTTGACAACTTGGACTACCTCGCGCGCGGCGGCCGCATCAGCAAAACCGCCGCGGCCTTCGGAGGCTTGCTCAACATCAAGCCGCTTCTCCATGTCGAAGACGGCGCGCTTATCCCGCTTGAGAAGCTGCGCGGGCGGAAAAAAGTGTTGAAACGAATGGTCGAGTTGATGGGCGAGCGCGGCGATGACCTGCAAAAGCAAACGATCGGCATCAGCCACGCGGATGATGAAGAAACGGCGCTTGAGCTGAAGCGGATGATCGAAGAAACACACGGCTGCACGCGCTTTTTCCTCTCCGACATCGGCAGCGCCATCGGCGCCCACGCCGGACCGGGGACGATTGCCCTCTTTTTTCTGAACAAATATATTGAGATCTGACGCCTTTTCCGCCGGACAAAACAAAGGCGCCTGCCCAACACAGGCGCCTGTTTTCATCACCGAAGTTGATCAAGAAGGTTGTAGTAGTAGTACGTTTTGGACCGCATCCGGCCATCCGAAAAAATGAGCTTCTGCTCCTCAAACCGATTCAAATAGCGCCGAACCGTTGCTTCCGGCAAACCGGTCAACTCCGCCATCATGTTCGCGGTAAAAATCGGGTGCTGGAACATGACATTGACAACGGTTCGAATATGATGGCGGTTCACAAGCGCGCTTGCCTTTTCCAACTCTTCTTCATACAAATCGTTTACTTTTTGAATCAATCGAACATTTTGTTTCGCCTGCAAATGGACACATTGCAGGAAAAATTGAATCCATTGCGTCCAGTCTCCTGTGTAGCGGGTATCATTCAAGTAGCGGTAATACTTGTGCTTATCCCGTTCCAGCACATCGCTGACAAAAAAGAAAACGCATTTGATTCACGACATCTTCGCTAAGCGGAAGCTTGAAGGGGACAAACGGGTTTCGTTTCATTTTCTATTGCCCTTTATGAACATTTTTATTAAAAAATGATCGTTAAACACCTATATTTACCTTATTACAAACATTTATCTCTATTTTTGCACTTAATTATACTCTGTGGCGAACCATTTGTGAAGAAAAATTCTCCATTTATCTTTCCATAAACTACCTTCCCCTATTTCCATATAGTTTATTTCCATTTGCCGCATACTAATGATGGACGATCGAAACAAGGGAGGGCTACCGATGCCAAACACGAGCGACAACGACAAAAAAGCGCGCGACAACCAAGCGAAGCGCCATGAGAAAAACATGATGCGCGAGAAAAACCGCGAAGCCGGGAAATTCGCGTATTCGAAGAAGACGGATCATTTATAAATCACAACAAAAGCTGCCTATCTTTAAATGTAGGCAGCTTCAGCTATTTTGCCTATTTCACACGGTCTATCAGGATCGTTGTCAATTCCGGAAAAATGGCCAGCACAACGATAAACAGCATCATAATGAGAGCGTAAGGCACTACGCCTTTTACGATCTCGGCAATCGTATTCGTTTTGTCCAGTCCTTTCAAAACAAACAAGTTCAGCCCTACCGGCGGTGTAATAAGGGCTAATTCCATATTGACGACCATAACGACCGCAAACCAAATGGGGTCAAACCCTAAAGCTGTGATGATAGGATACAAAATAGGCAGTGTAATCACAAGGATTGATATAGTTTCAAGAAAACAGCCTAAAATAAGCAGCACAATATTCACTAAAACGAAAATGGCCCAAGGAGATACTTGTTGTGAAGTGGCAAATTGCGTAATGGTCTGCGGAATTTGCAATATAGTCATGATGTACCCAAGAAGCATAGCTCCGACAATAATCATTAAAATCATTGCATTCGTTTTGACAGTTGATAAGACAATTGTTTTAATATTAGAAGTCGTGAAGTTTTTATATACGAAAATGGAAATCAAAATACTGGCCATAGCCCCAATGGCAGCAGCTTCCGTAGGGGTAAAGATTCCTGTATAGATTCCTCCTATGACAATGATGGGCAGTATAAGTCCCCATATGGCCTTTTTCGACGCTTCGAATCTCTCTACCCATGTCGCTGGCTTTTCCTTTATGTGGCACGTCTTCCATGAAGCATAGATCATGAATATTATCGTTAATAATATTCCTGGGATAATTCCGGCAACAAACAGTTTCCCAATCGATTCTCCTGTCACGGAACCGTATATAATCATCGGCACGCTTGGAGGAATGAGAATGCCTAATGTTCCCCCGGCAGCCAACAGGCCAAGAACTGTTCTTTTATCATATCCCCGCTTCGTCATTTCCGGAAGCGCGACCGCCCCAACAGTCACAGCAGTGGCAACACTCGAACCGGAAATCGCCGCAAAAATAGCACAGCAGAACAATGTGGCAATTGCTAGTCCTCCAGGAAGATGCCGAAACCATTTACTTGCCATTTCATATAAATCGCGCCCAACGCCGCTCACTACTAAAACTTGGCTCATCAAAACGTACATCGGCAAGGCGGTCAATGTAAAATCATCCAATGATTTGTAAGAAATGATCGGAATTTGTGAAAAAGAAAACGTCCCGCCATTGAACAGATACATGCCGCCAACTGCCAATAAGCCGAGCGCAAACGCGACAGGCAGTCCGATCAATAGCAGTACAGCCATTCCACCAAGGAAAAACGCCGCATTCATAAATGCCCATCCCCCTTTTGCGCTTCTCCGTCTACGATTTGCAATATAAAAGCAATACAAAGAAGTAAACCGCCAATCGGGAGAAACATTTCTGGAAGATACATAGGAATCCTCAATAATGATGATGAAGTTGTCCCTAGTTGATATGTGTTGACAACATGTTCGACACTGTAAATCGTAAAAATAAGACTGAAAATGAATCCACATACATTCGAGGCATACGCCAATATTTTTTGCACCTTGCTCGGCACAAGATTGATTAGTAAATCAACTGTAATATGGGAATATGTTCTCAACGTATAGGCAGAACCGAGAAAACAGCTCCCAATAATGGCGTATATGCATAATTCCGTAGCCCAAGTAGTCGGACGGTTAAACACCGACCTAGCGATAACGTCAAACGTTGTCATGCCTGTGGTTAATATGATCAATATTCCCGCTATCGCCCCGCCTGCTTGGATCAAACGATCTAAGAAATGATATAACCTCCTCATCCTTGACCTCCTTAACCAATAAGGGAGGGAGCCTTCCCTCCCCGTCTTCCCTACTCACTGGATGTTTTCCACTATATCGAGCAACTCTTTGCCTAAATCCCCAGCTCGCTCGATATACACTTCCCTTGCTGGTTGGGCGGCCTTTTTCCATTTTGGAAGATCCGATTCGGGAACAACGTACACTTCCATCCCTTTTTCTGCTAATTCTTTGGCCGTTCGTTCATCTTCCTCTTTCGCTTTCGCCCTAATCCATTGCTCCGTTTGCTGTGCAGTCTCCGTTAAGAGATGTTTCGTTTTTTCAGGAAGCCGATCCCAAAAGTTTTTATTGACCGCAAGGATGAACTCCAAGTAGGAATAATTGTTTATCGTTAAATACTTAGCGACCTCATCGTAATGCCGTTGAAGCATCGCTGTCGTCCCTGATGTCGCTCCATCAATTGTTTTTCTTTGCAGCGCTGTATAGACTTCCCCTGCTCCCAAAAATACCGGCGATGCCCCATAAGCTTTGATCATTTCCGATGGAATGTCGCCAATGCTGCGTATTTTCAATCCTTTAAAGTCTTCAGGTGACTTAAGCGGTCTGACGTTGTTGGCAAATTGTGCATAGCCATAATCGGCATACATGAGAACTTTTACCCCCTTTTTCCTCCATCGCCTTGTTCAACTTTTCTCTCAACTCTCCAGACAGCGCTTTGCCAGCTGTTTCATGGTTAGGAAAAGCGTACGGGACATCAAAAATCCCCATTGCTGGAACTGTAGAAGCCCACAGTGTTGAGGAGTTGACCCCCATCTCCACCCCGCCGGTTAGTATGGCTTGGTTCATCTCTTTATCACTCAACAATTGCCCAGCAGGATATACTTGAATCTTCACCTTGCCTCCTGATTTTTCTGTCACCGTTTTGGCGAAATTTTCGACGCCAATGGAAATATGATGATCTTGCGGAAGATTGTAAGCCAGCCTGATGGTGACAGGTTCATATCCATTTTCCTCACCTTTATTCGGTTGTGGTTCCGCTGTGGAAGAACTTTTGCCGCATGCGCTTAACAGAATGGAAGCAGTCAATAAAGCTCCCACAAACAACGCTCGTTTTCTCACTTGCACTTCCCCCTTTTTTCTACTTGTCTTATTCTCCCTAATGGTTGATTGGATGTAAGACTAGCAGCGAAGTCAGCCGCCGCCAGCAATTTTTCAAAATCAATGTCTGTTCTAACCCCCATTCGTTCAAGCATATAAACCAAATCTTCGGTTGCTAAATTGCCCGCCGCTCCTGGGGCGAAAGGACATCCCCCTATGCCGCTGACAGACGTTTCAAATATGTTCACACCCGCTTCCAATGCCGCATAAGCATTGGCCAATCCCAGCCCCCTTGTATCATGGAGATGAATCGCAATAGGAATGGATGGCACCACCTGCATCACTTCAGCGAGCAGTTGTTTAACTTGTTTAGGAGTTGCGATTCCAATCGTATCGGCGATCCCAATCCGATCAACCCCGACTTCCGCCGCGCGTTCCACCAAGGATATAACTTTTGCTGGAGCTACTTCTCCCTCATAAGGACAACCAAAACTTACCGCTATGGAAAAACAGATTTTTATATTCAATGCCTTGCTTTCTTGAACAATCGTTTTGAACTGCCCGAAATTTTCGTCGATGCTCATCCCAATGTTTTTGCAATTGAATGTTTCGGTGGCGGCTGTTACCCAGTTCACCTCAGACACGTTTGTTTGTTTCGCCCGCTCGAATCCTTTTTGATTTGGAATCAATGCCACAAACTCAATTTCACCAAACGTTTCACATTGCTTTATGACTTGCTCAGCATCGGCCATTTGCGGAACTTTTCGGGGATGAACAAAAGAGGTGGCTTCAATTTTCTTCACATTGGAGTCAACAAGCATTTCAATCAGCCTTTTCTTTTTCTCAGTGGGAACGATAGCCGGTTCGTTTTGCAATCCGTCCCTAGGACTTACATCAATAATCTGGACGTCCGCCAAATTTAAATCACCCCTTCCTTTTTCAATTGTGTGAGTTGGTCATGAGAATAACCGAGCATCCTTACATACACTTCTTCATTGTGCTCTCCCAGCTTCGGTCCGACCCACTTCATTTGCCCTGGAGTGTCAGACAATTTTGGAACAATGCCGGGGAACAGGCACTCCGTCCCGTCCTCTAGTTTTACCGGCAATAACATGCCTCTCTCTTTATACTGAATATCATTCACAATATCTCGAATACTATAAATAGGTCCTGCCGGAACGGATGCTTCATCGAGGGCGTTTAGCACTTCTTCCAACGTGTGCTGTTTCGTCCATGCTTCTATTGCTTGATCAATCAACTCAGCATGTTCTGCTCTTCCTTGGTTGTTAGCGTATTGAGGATGATCAGCAAGGTCACGACGCCCAATTGTTTTCATGAGACGCTGGAATATATTATCGCTGTTTCCCCCGATAACAACATGCTTTCCATCTTTGCATTCATACGTATTCGATGGCGCCACACCCGGGAGAGTGCTGCCCGTCCTCTCCCTTACAACACCGCTTAACACATACTCTGGCAATGCGCCTTCCAATAGACTGAACACTGATTCGTAAAGGGCGACATCAATCAGCTGACCTTTTCTTTCTTTATCTTCTTGTCTGACACGCAACGCCATTAACGTTCCGATCACGGCATACAACCCTGCAACGAGGTCTCCAATCGCGATTCCCACCCTTACCGGGGGACGGTCTGGATAACCCGTCAAATATCGCAATCCTCCTATCGCCTCAGCCACACTTCCAAATCCGGCCTTATCCCGGTAAGGTCCAGTTTGGCCATACCCGGATATCCTTGTCATAATGATAGACGGGTTTATTTTCTTTAACTCTTCATAACCCAACCCCCATTTTTCGAGCGTTCCCGGTTTAAAGTTTTCCAGCACGACATCAACTTTCGGGATGAGCTCTCTAATGATCTGTTGGCCTTCCGTTTTCCTTAAATTCACTGTAATCGATTTTTTATTTCTGGCTTGTACATACCACCAAATCGAAGAGTGGCCGTACATAATCCGCCAGCTTCTCAGCGGATCTCCCGATACCGGTTCTTCAACTTTAATCACTTCTGCGCCAAATTCAGCCATGATTTTCCCCGCAAACGGCGCCGCTACAAAATTCCCCATTTCCAATACTGTTATGCCTTCTAGAGGCAATGTCTTGGACACCCTTTTTTCACTTCCTCCCTTGGTAAATGCTTATATAATACTTGTAATCGCTTTCAATATGTTTTTCCATGCATTCCCTTGCTTTGTCTGCATCTCCTCTTTCAATGGCTTCGAATATTTGAATATGTTCTTGAATAGCTGATTTCATCCGCAACATATTTTGTTTTAAGATAGCAACTCTGTACAAACTGTTTATGCCGCGGATTTGTTCGATCATCCTAATTAAAAACGGATTTCGACTAGCTTCTACGATCCCCTCATGGAATTTTGTATTCATCTCGAGAATTTCTTTTAGCCCCAACGGTTGTGCATCTATGCCAATGAGCTGTCTCCTAAGATCTTCAATTTGGTTTTTCGTTATTCTCTGTGCAGCATAGTAGGCGGCAAGTGGTTCAAGCACCACCCTGCATTCATAAAGATACTGGAAGTTTTCAATATCAGGGCTGAATACCGCCACCCCTCCCCCCTTATTCACGGTGACAAGCCCCTCTTTTTCGAGCATGCGGATCGCTTCGCGAATAGGACTTCGGCTTACTTGAATTTGTTTCGCTATTTTTTCCTCTACGAGTCTTTCCCCTGGGGCAAATCCTCCTGTAATAATTTCCTCACGTAAATATTCATACACTTGCTTTTTCAACGTTTCTTTTTTCACTATTTGCTGTTTCAACGTTAACCACCTTCATTTTCGTCGACTGTATACAGGACATGCTCAATGTTGAGCCGATTGGCTCTGTTGTCATCATATTTATGAAACAAGGGAAAAAATTATGACATTGATTTTTATAACGAAAAAGACCATAACTCAGATATACTGCTTCATCCGACACATAAGTAAAACCGCCCATTGCTTCGAACTTCTGCTTAAAGGGGAGTCTGCCTTCTCCCTTGCTTATAGTTGCCTTCCCACCCATCATTTTCTATAATGAAAGTACATCACACGCCCGGGAGGTTGCTTATGTCCAAAGAAAGTTCGTTCGATATCGTATCGAAAGTCGATTTGGCGGAAGTGGCGAACGCCATCAACATCGCCATGAAAGAAATCAAGACGCGCTATGACTTCAAAGGAAGCAAAAGCGACATTTCGCTCGAGAAAGACGAACTCGTTCTCATCTCCGACGACGAGTTTAAGCTTGAGCAGCTGAAAGATGTGCTCATCGGCAAGCTCATTAAGCGCGGAGTGGCGACGAAAAACATCCAATACGGCAAAATCGAGCCGGCCGCAGGCGGCACGGTGCGCCAGCGCGCCAAGCTCGTCCAAGGGATCGACAAAGAGAATGCGAAAAAGATCAACACGATCATCAAAAACACCGGCTTGAAAGTGAAAAGCCAAGTGCAAGACGACCAAATCCGCATCAGCGGAAAAAGCAAAGACGACTTGCAAAAGGTGATCGCCGCCATTCGCGAAGCCGATTTGCCGATTGACGTGCAGTTTGTGAACTACCGCTGAAACAGGCAGAAGCGCGCTGCCTGTTTTTTCATCATATAGAAGAGTGATGTTTATAGGGGAGGAAGCAAGTGTGTCTGATTGGGGGATGGTTGTTTCGTTTCTTCTCGGCTTTTCCCTTCAATGGGCGTCCAAAAAATTGGAAAGATGGAACGCAGCCTTATACGTCCGGCTATTCGCTGCATTGATTGGAGCGGTTTGGGCATGGTGCGGTTTTGTTCAAGGCGGATTGCTGCAGTCTGTTGCGATGTTCGGCGCGTTTTGGCTCAGTTGTGAAGTCATCCCGCTGCCAAAACGAAACCGCGTGCCAACATATGACATCATGGCCGAACTGCAAGCGAAAGGAGCAAAAGAAAATTCTTGTTCCGCGCGAAAAAACGCGAGCGTTGCTTGATATCGGCTTCTCGGCCTTATTCATCGGCATCGCCATTCCGTATTTTTGGATTGGCTCTCCATCTCCCGTTGTGGAGCTGTTTCTCTTATACGGCTTTTTATCGATGGCGGCGGGACTTTTCAAACGGATGGCGCTTTTTCGTTCGCTCCGCCTGTTTTATGACCAACACGACCATGCGCTCTATCTCATCTCTTCCGTTGAGGTGAAGCGATATCCATTGGATCAGTGCGTTGACATCCAAATGCATACAGCCCCGGATATTTTGCAGCTATTCCATCTGTTTCACTTGTTCTCCCCTCATGCCGACTATACCGTCAACATAGGAAAAACGTAGAAACTGTCGTTTCCAGGGGAGCGAGTGTATCTCAATCCTGGATCGCTGGCATCAATGAACATTCTTCCAAAACCGTTGTCTTCACAGAAAGTGATTCGCATCCAGCCGTTTTATCATCCAAGCAATTGGAAGCGGCTGCTTGGAAAAGTGTATTTCTCCGCGGGCCGATGTATTGGCGCATTCATTCGCTCCGCACAACCGAAATCGGATGGAGCACTAAAAAACTTCGATTATGGTGGCGCGACTGTTGGCGCGAATCACTTCCTGATTTTGTGAAAGAGTGGCTGCATATATAGATGCAACGAAATCGTTTCACATATCTTTGACGGAAGACCGAACAACAACCTGGAAACAGCGTTGTTCGGTCACCCGACAGCCGGGTGCAATGACCGGCAAAAGCGATAAATGTTAAACAGACAACCATCATCAGACGCCAACCATTCTTCCGACCAGAACATCGGCAACAGTGATCACCAGCGCCGCTCCGACAATCGGCCTCACAAGGCGCATCGCCTCCCCTTCCCCGCCGGGGCGGCCGATGCAGAAGCAACCAGAGCAAAGCGGCTGAAGCGATCCTTAATCTATTATCGGTATTTCCGAATGACGAGCATCCAATAGGTGCTTCTTCACTGTACCGCCAAGATGGCGTTGTATTAAACAGGCCAGTTCCTCTAACGCTTGATGAAGCGCTTCATGCCTTGTGTCATCTATTGATTCCATGCAAAGAAAGGCGCGCTTCGTCTGTTCGGTGAGCATCGTCCGTTGGGCTTCCCGCCAATTCCAGCAGCGGCATATGACTCCCATGTCATCTTTATACACGATTTCCCCTTCATACGGTGGGTCGTTTTCCTCTCCTCCCAACGGGATGAATGGTTCATTGCCATCCGCCAGCGCCAGCCGGATGTCGCCGACAAATGTGTCGATATCCTCTCCACCACATGGAAGCCCGTAGCGCAATGAAATACAGTTATAGATATCCACAAGCGGGTTGATCGTTGGAATGTGATGGCCGTTTTTCACTCTTTTCAACAGCGCTTCAACCGAACAACGCGCCCCTTTTTTTGTTCTGAATCGTCGAAATGCCTCTCGCCAAACACTGATGACGGGGTTGCGGCTCAACTCTTCAAACTCTAGGAATTTCCGTGCCTCTTTCTCCGCCTCCCGCAGCATTTGTTCGTAAACACTGGCATTCTTGATGCTGTTGTCAATCCCTTGGGCAACGACCACACCGATTTTGGCATGGGGAAATATGGCCCAAACATCGTCTTCAACAACAAAACGTGTCATCATTCACTCCTCCATTTCCTTACGGTTTCGAAGGGTTCGCCAATGCGGAGAATAGTCCTAACAAGATATAACAACAGCCCGCCACCCGGTTCATCACCTTCACACTTCCTTTCTTGGCAGCCAGCCGTTTTCGGATGCCCGCGGCCAACATGGCATACAAGCTGTCATTCAGCAAGGCGAGAACAACAAATATCTCCCCCAAAAGCAAAAATTGACCAGCCACCGATCCAGCAGAAGGCGAAATAAATTGGGGAAAAAAGGCAAGAAAAAAGAGCGCTGTTTTTGGATTGGTCACTTCGACAAATAGAGATTCGTAAAACACTTGCGCCAATGTTTTCTCCTTGGCCTTCGTGTTCGGGATTTCCTCATCCTTGGTGGAAGCAAAAAATAACGTTTTGCCTCCCAAATAGATAAGATAAACGGCTCCTAAATATTTGATCATCGTAAAGGCAGCCGCCGATGTCATCAAAATCGCGGAAACGCCCACGGCTCCAAGGATAACATGGACAGCGCCCCCAAAAGCTACGCCGAGCACCGGTACAACCCCTGCTTTCGTTCCTTGGCTCATGCTCCTAGCCATGATGTACAATACTGCCGGTCCGGGGACGATGAGCAGCGCCGTGGCTGCCACTATAAACACACCGATCGCCGCAAGATCCATCACATCTCACTCCTTCATTTTCTATTTCACTGCTGTTGCTTTTTCATCAGGAAAGCGATTTGCTTTTCGTTTTCAAATGGCATTTGCTCGAGCTGCTTGATGATCCGTTCTTGTCGGTGTGCAGGATGGTTTTGGCTCAACTTGGCTTTTCCTTCGATTCGTTTGATGATGATTTTGAAAGCTTGAATTCCTTTGTTCATGCCGGACAGCATCCTAGAATCGACCTCTGACAGCTGGTAACGGCTGCCCGGTGCTTCGTATTTTTCTACCATATCGTGCAGCGACTGCATGATTTCTTCTTCATCGTCGATCAACTCCACGTTCCCATACACATGGACGGCCACATAATTCCATGTTGGCACCGCCTGGTTCGTTTCATACCAAGAAGGAGAAATATAACAATGCGGACCGTGGAAAATCGCCAAGACCGTCTGATGTTGAATGTCGTTCCATTGCGGATTCGAACGGGCAAAATGGCCGTACAAACACGTTTTCTCTCGATCGAGCAACAGCGGCAAATGGGTGGCAAACAGCTCCCCTTGATGCATCGACACCAAGGTGGCAAAACTGTTCTCCTCGATCACCTCATAGACGACAGACATATCGTTGATGACAAAATGCTTCGGAATATACATCAGTCCTCTCCCCCCATCTTTTCAATTACAGCATTCCATTGTTCACAATGTATAATATAATCAAAACTGACATAAAAAAAGTGACAATAACAAAAAAATAAACATGTCAGGAGGATGAACATGAAGACGATCATTTTTGACTTGAAGGACGGCTCGCCTAAATACAAGCAAATCTACGAAAAATTGAAATCATTGATTGAACAAGGCGACATTCGAGCTAATGAGCCGCTTCCTTCCATTCGCCAACTCGCCGAATCATTAAATGTCAGCCGGAACACAACTTTAATGGCTTACGAACAGCTAGTAGCGGAAGGATATATTCGCGCGGAAAAACGAAAAGGGTATTTTGCCAATGAAGTGGAACCTCTTTTCATTCCAAAAGCCCGCATTTCTGCACGCCAATCGGCAAGGGAAGCAGCAACGTCCGTTGTTGTCGATTTTCGCGCCGATACCGTCGATGCCGATCATTTCCCCGTTAAAGCATGGAGAAGAATTTCCAATCAAGTATTGGCGGCCAAAGGATGTTTTCGCTATGGGGATCCGTTTGGGGAATTATGCTTGCGCAAACAAATCTCCATCTATCTTCTCGAATCCCGCGGGGTGATCACAGAGCCAAACGCCATCATCATTGGAAGCAGCACACAGCAAATACTTCTCTCCCTTGGCCATATTCTAAAAGATGAGTTCAACAGCGTGATCGTCGAAGACCCTGGCTATGACGGCGCCAGAGAAGCGTTTTTGTTTCACCGCTTTCAGCTGGAAACGGTGCCTGTTTCCGAAACCGGCATCGATCTTTCGCCGCTCGAGAACAGGCGATCGCGGCTCATCTATGTCACCCCTTCGCATCAAAGCCCCATGGGAGTCAGCATGCCGATCCAGCAGCGGCACAGGCTCATTCAATGGGTGAACAACGTCGATGGCTATATTATCGAGGACGATTACGACAGCGAATTCCGTTACACGCAAAAGCCGTTTCCTGCTCTTTCCTCCATTGATTCGTCAAGAGTCATTTATCTGGGCAATTTCTCAAAATCGTTTCTGCCTGGGATTCGCTTAAGTTACATGGTGTTGCCGCCGTCGCTTTTGGACCGTTATCAGCAGCGGTTTCGCCTTTTCGAAAGCACTGCGTCCATCCTCAGCCAATTGGCGATGGCCAAATTTATGGAGGAGGGGGAATGGGGCCGCCATATTAAACGCATGCGCCTCGTGTATAGACGAAAAATGGAGCACTTAACATCACTGCTGCGAAAAGCATTTGGAGATATGATCTCCATTATTGGCGAACAGTCCGGTTTATACGTGTTAATCAAAGTTCAGTCGGATTGTACAGAAGAACAGTTGCTTCAGCGCGCCCTATCGTGTGGGGTAAAAGTGTATCCCACTTCGCGCTATTTTGTGAACCAACAGCCGGACCAACCCATGATCAAGATCGGTTTTAGCGGCTTGTCGCTCGAGGATATTGAGCTTGGAGTCCAACTGCTCAAAAAAGCGTGGTGTTGACGACGACTTCAAGGAAAACGACCCTCTTTTTACACAAGCTCCCGGAGTCCCTGTCTTGGCGTGTATTTTTGATCGGTTTCTAATGTCACGTTAATTTTAAATATTTACTTTTTTTCTTTTTTTGTATAATGCAATTAAATACAGGAAAAGAAAGGGTAGAAAAAAATGATCACCGTGCAAGACGTAAACAAAATCTATCCGCCAAACCGCCAAGTATTACATGGTGTCTCTCTCGAACTGGTTGAAGGGGATCGGCTTATTCTGTTAGGGCCGAATGGAGCCGGAAAAACTACTTTAATAAGGTGCATCATCGGGCTTACCGCACCAGACAGCGGCAGCATCTATGTCAATGGAGTGGATGTTGTCCGCCATCCAGATGAAGCACGCGAGTCGATTGCGGTCGTATTTGAAGAAGCTGACAACTCCTATTCCTATTTAACTGTTTTGGAAAATCTCTTATACTTCGGCTTGCTGAACAAATGGAGTCGTGCTGAAGCAAAACGAAGAGCCGAACGAATGATGGCCGTGTTGAATCTAACCCCATACGCTGAGCGTCTTACCCAAACCCTTTCACGTGGGATGAAACAAAAACTGACATTTGCGATCGCCTTAATGAAAGGAGCGCCGTTTTTGTTCCTTGATGAGCCGACTCTTGGCCTTGATGTGGAGTCGCAGCATCCTATCCGCACCATGTTAATGGAAGAAAACCAATGGTGGAAAGCCGTTCTCATCACCACCCATGACATTCCTTTTGCCCACGCCGTTGGAAATAAGTTTGTCTTTATCCAAGACGGAAAAATCGTTTGGAGTGGCACAAAAGAACATTTTTCAACTCCAGCCGACCTTGAAACTCATTTTTTGGCCGCTGTTCGTTCCAACCTATCCGCCTAAGGAGGTGAGTCGGTTGTCCCCGCAAATTTTGAATGTAGTATTGGCTTCCTTTTTGAAAAAAAGGGCAGAGTATCGTCGGTATTGGTTCGATTTTACCGTTGGACTTATCATTAAATTTGTCTTTTTTCTCGGTACGCTGTACGCAAGCCCAATACAGACCGGAAAAGAAGCGACGGTCAAACTGTTCGGTTTCAGCCTTTGGTACTTAAGTGCTCATTTGATCTCGAAGCTCGGCAACACGGTGATCGAAGAAGCGTATCTCGGCACCGCCGAGCAAGTGCTTTCCACCAAGACTGCTCCATGGAAAATTTTGATCAGCGTAGTGATCGCTGAAATCGCGTTATCGTCCATGTGGGTGACGCTCTTTTTCATTTGTGCGGCTTTGATGATCGGATTTTCCGAAATTCTCTCGGGAATCGCATCCATGATAACGGAGATCGTCATCTTTGGCGGCGTCAGCCTCATCGGGATGACGGGAATCGGCGTGTTCATTTTAGGGCTGTCCCTTCGCTTAAAGCAAGTGGGAGCCGTTACCGAGGTGCTGCTTTATTATTTATTGATCTTCTCAGGATTTTTTCTATCTTCGAATGTATTGCCGACAGCGTTTCATATTCTCAACTGCTTTTCTCCTCTTTCTTGGGCCGTGCAAGGAGTGAATGAAGGATGGCCCGTATTCTTTCCTGCTCTCGGTATCTCGCTATTCTGACTGGCCATGGGCTCATTGGTCTTGAAGCAACAATGGCATTGGGCGAGAAAAAATGGAAAAATCGGAAGCTACGTCTAAAAGAGTGGACGTTATCCCTCACCTTTTGCACCCTTTCGGCGAAAATCGAGAGGATGTTTTCGCGACCATGCCGAATGAATCCTCGGCACTCAGGGAAAGCAAAGGAGTTTTCATAACACGGACATCTTGCGCGAAGAGAGCTCTCTTTATTCCGACGCCGGCTGCGAACATCAGTTGATCAACACGGGCAAAGAAGCGTGCCGCTATGATCAGATTATTCACTCGCCTGCTTCGAAAACATGACCCATAGTCATGTCCGCCCCAGGCGTTGCTTTTTTTTGCCGTCACATAGAAAGAAATCACCGCATCGACGGCGAATAAAAGAGATGGCATTTCTTTGACGGAGGTGTGTGAATGAACATCGGCCAAGAATATTTGCGAGTGGTGCGCGCGCGCTTTCTCGACATGAAAAAGACCGCCGAACAGGCTATGGACCAATGTTCGGAGGAACAGCTGTTCCATTGCTTTCATGAGGAGACAAACAGCATCGCCATCATTGTCAAACATATGAGCGGAAATATGGTGTCGCGCTGGACAGACTTTTTGTCATCGGATGGGGAAAAACCGGACCGAAACCGCGATGATGAGTTTATTAACGACTTCCATACGCGCAAAGAAGTCATGGATTGCTGGGAAAAGGGGTGGTCTGCTTTCTTTCAGACGCTGAACGAACTGCAAGAAACGGATTTGTTGCGGACGGTCACGATCCGCGGCGAACCCCATTCCGTCATCGAAGCCATTGAGCGGCAAATGTACCATTATTCGTATCATATCGGGCAAATCGTCTATATCGCGAAACAGCTGAACGCAAACAACTGGAAAACACTGACCATACCAAGAAATCGAAAAACAACATAGGCAACTCCTTACTCGAATCATCTTGCAAACGCCATCCACCCCTCGGAACCGTCAGCCGATAAAGGTGGATGGCTTCTTTTTGTTGCTTGTTGTTCCTTCCCAATCCTATCGCTTATCGGGATCACGGTCAGCGCCTTGAAAGTTTCACAATACCGACCAACAAACAAACCATCCCCGCTCCCCACGCCATCCCCGCCTTGCCAAGAAGGAGGGAGATTTCTTCGGATGCCTGCGCATGGGTAAGATCAAAGGAAATCGCCTTCAGCGCAAATGAAACAGCCAGAGACAGCAACAAGAAATGGGCCAATATCCACAGAAACACTCGCCCTTCTCGATTCCTTCGCCAAAGAAAAACGATTGTCACAACCGCGATCAACATCACAACCGAAAAGCCGCCGATGAGCATATCCATCACATTTTCTTCCATAGGCAAATGATTGGGCAACGTTCCCACCTCCTCTTTTTCATCATATCATGTCTTTCTATTCTTCTTCCCTGCGTCCGATCCCTTCTTGTATGTGAAGCCGCCCATGGGCTTCTTCGTTCCCGCGTGCTAGGGAAGCGGCGCAACCCTTTACGCAAACGACAAGCAGGCGCCCATCTCCCTATTACAGAGGGCGGCGCCTGCTCTGATTGTATAGATGCAATGTAAAGCTTTAACTTTACCGGTCATTGCATCCGATTGTCGAGTGACCGAACAACGCCGCTTAAAGACCCAGGAATGGGTCTGTGAAGCGAGTCGTTGTTCGGTCTTCCGTCACGCTAAAGCGTGACGGAGGCAAGCCTGTGGCTTGTGCCTTCGACAGTCAAAAATGGATAAGCCACTTTTTCGTCAAGGATATGTGAAACGATTTCGTTGCATCTATATGGTTACTTTTGCTGCATCTTAAACTCCAAAAACAGCTCGTTGTAGTAGGCGAGCATGTGTTTTCCTAAGTTTTCGTACACTTCGAGATGCCCTGCTGAATCCAAATCGGGGTAAAAGCGCCGATCGCCCGCGATGTCTTTTGGCAAATAGCGAAGCGCCTTTTTATTCGGCGTCGAATAGCCGACATACTCGGCGTTTTGCGCCGCGTGTTTCGGGTCGAGCATAAAGTTGATGAACGCGTGCGCTCCTTCGATGTTTTTCGCTGTTTTCGGAATGACCATGTTGTCAAACCATAAGTTGGAGCCTTCTTTCGGCACGACATAGTCGAGCTTGTCGTTTTCGGCAATGATTTCGGCCGCGTCGCCTGACCAGACGACGCCGATGGCCGCTTCCTCGTCGGCGAGAAGCAGCTTGATTTCATCGCCGACAATCGCCTTCACGTTCGGCATAAGCCGGTCGAGCTTCCGCTTCGCTTCTTGCAAATGGGCTTTGTTCGTGTCATTCAGCGAATAGCCGAGGCTGTTCAACGCCATCCCCATCACTTCCCGCGCCCCGTCGACAAGCAAAATTTGATTGCGCAAGCTTGGATCCCATAAGTCGTTCCAGCTCGTCATTCTTTTGCCGCCAAGCATCTCGCGGTTGTAGACGATGCCGACCGTTCCCCAAAAATACGGCACTGAATACCGGTTGTGCGGGTCAAACGGCAAGTTGAGAAACCGCGGTTCGATATATTGCAAATTGGGAAGCTTTCGGTGATCAAGCGGCAGAAGCAGCTTTTCCTCGATCATTTTGCTGATGGCGTAATCGGACGGAACGGCGACATCAAACGTCGCCCCGCCTTGGGCGATTTTCGCCATCATCGCCTCGTTGGAATCGAACGTTTGGTAAATCACTTTCCACCCTGTCTCTTTTTCAAACTCTCGAATGAGCGCAGGGTCGATGTAATCGCCCCAGTTGTAAACGGTCACCGTTTTGCCTCCGCCGTACCCTTCCGCTTCGTTCAACCGGTGGGTGATGAACATGAGGACGAACGCCGCGATAAACACGGCCGCAAACCCTTGGACAAGCCGTTTCACCTACTTTCGCCCCCCTATCCCGTACATTCGGCCGCCTTTTTGGCTGAGCACATAATAACCGATGACAAGCAGCATCGTAAATAAAAATAACAGCGTCGACAGGGCGTTAATGGACAGCGAAATGCCTTGGCGCGCCCGCGAATAAATTTCCACCGACAGCGTCGAGAATCCATTTCCCGTGACAAAAAACGTCACGGCGAAGTCATCGAGCGAATACGTAAGCGCCATGAAAAAGCCCGCCCATATGCTTGGCGCCAAAAACGGCAGCACGACGCTTGACAGCACTTGCCAAGGCCCTGCTCCTAAATCTCTAGCCGCATCAATCAGCGTCGGGCTCATTTCCTCGAGTTTCGGCAGCACCATCAACACGACAATCGGCACGCTAAAAGCGATATGGGACAACAGCACAGATGTAAACCCTAGTTGAATGCCAGCGATCGTAAACAACAGCAAAAACGAAGCGCCGATGATGACGTCTGGGCTGACGATCAGCACGTTGTTGAGAGCGAGAAGAGCGTTTTTCGTTCGCTGCCGCTTGACATAGTAAATGGCGAGCGCCCCGATGACCCCAAGTATGGTCGCGACCGCCGCCGACAGCAGCGCGATGACGATTGTATTCAAAACGATGATGAGCAAGCGGTCGTCGGACAGCACGTCGCGGTACCACTTCAACGTGAACGATTGAAAATCGTGCATCGTCCCGCCGCTGTTGAACGAATAATACATCAAATACACAATCGGCGTATACATCACGGCAAACACGGCTAACAGGTACACACGTCCCCACCAATGCGTCCGTTTCATCGGCTTCCCTCTTTTCTTCCACTTCCTGTCAGGCCGACGATGACCGCCATCGCGATCATTAACACAACAGCGATCGTCGCCCCCATTCCCCAGTTTTGGGTGACAAGAAAATGCTGTTCAATGGCGGTGCCGAGCGTAATGACGCGGTTGCCAGCGACAAGGCGCGTAATCATAAACAACGACAACGACGGGATGAACACCGCTTGGCAGCCGGCCTTCACCCCACTAAGCGTGAGCGGGAAAACGACGCGGCGGAACGTCGTCCACGCTGAAGCGCCTAAATCGCGGGCGGCATCGACAAGCGATGGCGGCAGCTCCTCCAGCGCGTTGAAAATCGGCAGCACCATAAACGGAATAAAAATGTACACCGACACAAACACAAAACTGAAATCGGTAAACAACAGCTGCCGCGCTCCAATGCCAAGCGTCTGCAACAGGGCGTTGGCCAGCCCGTACGTGCCGAGCAGCCCTAAAAACGCATACACCTTCAGCAGCAAATTCACCCACATCGGCAAGATGAGCAACAACAGCCATAACTGCTTGTGCCTCGTCTTTGTCAGCCAATAGGCGGTCGGATAGCCAATCAACAGCGACACAAGAGTAATCAAAAACGCGTACCAAAACGAATACGCCATCATTTTTAAATAAATGGGCGTCAACACGTTTTCATAATTCGCCACCGTCCAATGTCCGTCTATATCCAAAAACGATTCATATAATAAAAAGACGATCGGAGCGATGACAAACAACACCAACCAAATGCCATAAGGGATTAAATACCAGTTTCGCCACGCCCGTTCCGTCATGCGCCCTCATCCTCCCTTTCGACTCGCATGACGTGAATCGCTTCCGGTTCAAAACGGAGGCCGACCGTTTCCCCGACTTCCGCCTTTTTCGTCGAATGGACAAGCCATTCGTTGCCGTTTTCGTCATAGCCGCAAATTTCATAATGGACACCGCGGAATAAGAGCGAATCGACGCGGATGACGATCTGCCCGTCTTCCGGCGCCGCGAGCTCCAAATCTTCCGGGCGGATGACGACATCGACCGGTTCGTTTGGCGCGAAGCCGCGGTCAACACACGCAAACTGTTTGCCGGCAAATTCGACGAGGAAATCGTCGATCATGCGCCCCGACAAAATGTTCGATTCCCCGATGAAATCGGCGACGAATCGGTTGATGGGCTCGTCGTAAATGTCTTTCGGCGTCCCGAACTGCTGAATTTTCCCTTTATTCAGAACAAAAATGTAATCGGACATCGCCAGCGCTTCTTCTTGGTCATGCGTGACAAAAATAAACGTAATGCCCAATCGACGTTGGAGCTCACGCAATTCATACTGCATTTCCGTGCGCAATTTCAAATCCAAGGCTGACAGCGGTTCATCCAAGAGCAACACCTCAGGTTCATTGACAATCGCCCGGGCAATGGCGACGCGCTGGCGTTGGCCGCCGGACATCTCTTGAATGCGGCGGCGCTCATAGCCTTCCAAGTTGACAAACCGGAGCGCTTCGCTCACTTTTTGGCGGATGTCCGCTTCTTTCATCTTTTTCACGCGCAAGCCAAATGCCACGTTTTCAAACACATCGAGGTGAGGAAACAACGCATAGTCTTGAAAGACAGTGTTGACTTGCCGTTTGTTCGGCGGGACGTTTTGAATCGGCTTCCCGTGGAAATAAATCGTTCCTTCCGTCGGTTCGATAAACCCGGCAATCAGCCGCAAAATCGTCGTCTTCCCGCACCCTGACGGGCCAAGCAGCGTATAAAACTTCCCGCGCTCCATCGCAAAACTGACGTCATCCAATACGACCGTTCCGTCGTATTCCTTCGTCACTCGCTCGAAGCGGATGATCTCTTCCCCGTTCACTTCCAGCCCCCCGTCTTCTTGATGTTCACTATTCCTAATTAGAACATAGGAGAGTGGAAAGTGCAACGGAAAAATATGCTTTCCGCCATGTCGGCGACTAAAAAACAAAAAGCGGCTGACTATTCCGCAGAACAGCTTCCAATTTTGCCCGCAATGCGGAAAGCCGCTGTCTCATTGATCGTTTTTTCAAATTTCCTTGCTTCACCGTATTGAATAATTTCGAAAAATACATTAAATTATATAGTAATCATCAAAACGTCACCGCACAATTGCATACCGGCATTCTTATCAAGAGAGGGGGAGGGACTGGCCCGGTGAACCCTCAGCAACCTGGCCCGCGGCCAAGGTGCTAAATCCAGACAGGCGGAAGCCTGGAAGATAAGAAGAAGCGAATGAAAAGTCTTCTTCTTATAGAAGGCTTTTTTCTTTTACTACGGAGAAACGGGGGAATCGAACGTGGGATTGCTGGATGAGTTGAAAGAGCGCATTCTCATCGCCGACGGGGCGATGGGAACGCTTTTATATTCGCACGGCATTGACCGTTGTTTTGAAGAATTGAATCTATCCAATCCAGATGAAATCGTCCATATTCATGAAGCGTATATCGCCGCGGGCGCCGACGTCATTCAGACGAATACATACGGCGCCAACTATGTGAAACTCGCCCGCTACGGCCTTGAAGATGAGGTGCCGGCCATCAACCGCGCGGCGGTGCGGCTCGCCAGGCAAGCGGCGAACGGGCGGGCGTACGTGCTCGGGACGATCGGGGGGCTTCGCACGTTAAACAAAAGCGTCGTCACGCTCGAAGAAGTGAAACGGACGTTTCGCGAGCAGCTGTTTGTCCTGCTGGCTGAAGGGGTTGATGGCGTGCTGCTCGAGACGTATTACGATTTGGAAGAGTTGGAGACGGTGCTTGCCATCGCCCGCAAAGAAACGGATTTGCCGATCATCGCCCATGTGTCGCTCCAT
This sequence comes from Geobacillus zalihae, assembly GCF_030414215.1. Lineage (NCBI taxonomy): Bacteria > Bacillati > Bacillota > Bacilli > Caryophanales > Anoxybacillaceae > Geobacillus > Geobacillus zalihae. Next base: position 687,375 of record NZ_CP129217.1, on the reverse strand, counting down.
GAAGTCGGCGTCTTGCAAGATGGCACGCCGCTCGCGGACGCCCTTGCTCGCCTAGAGGCGCTCGGGGCCGATGTCGTCGGACTGAACTGTCGTCTCGGTCCATATCATATGCTTCGGTCGCTCGAGGAAGTGCCGCTGCCGAAGCAGGCGTTTTTGTCGGCGTATCCGAACGCGAGCCTCCCGGATTACCGCGACGGCCGGCTTGTCTATGAAACGAACGCGGAATATTTTGAAGAGGCGGCCAAAGCGTTCCGCGATCAAGGGGTGCGCTTGATCGGCGGGTGCTGCGGCACGACGCCGAAACATATTGAGGCAATGGCAAAGGCGCTCGCCGACCGGACGCCGGTGACGGAAAAAACGGTGAAGCGGCGCGCGGTGCCCGTATCGGTGCAAGCCGAGCGGTCCGCCCCAACTCCGCTTCCCGAGCTCGCCCGCGCGCGCCGCTCGGTCATCGTTGAACTCGACCCGCCGAAAAAACTCGGCATTGACAAATTTCTCGCCGGAGCGAAAGCGCTCCATGACGCCGGCATCGATGCGCTGACGTTGGCCGACAACTCGCTTGCTACGCCGCGCATCAGCAACGCCGCCGTCGCCACGATCGTGAAAGAGCGGCTCGGCGTCCGCCCGCTCGTGCATATTACGTGCCGCGACCGCAACTTGATCGGCTTGCAGTCGCATTTGATGGGCTTGCATACGCTCGGCATCACTGATGTGCTCGCCATTACCGGCGATCCGTCGAAAATCGGCGATTTCCCGGGAGCGACGTCCGTATATGATGTGTCATCATTCGATCTCATCCGCCTGATCAGCCAATTCAACGAAGGATTATCGTACTCGGGCAAACCGCTCGGGCAAAAAACGAACTTCTCGATCGGTGCGGCCTTTAACCCGAACGTCCGCCATTTGGATAAAGCGGTCGAGCGGATGGAGAAAAAAATTCAATGCGGGGCTCACTATTTCTTAACCCAACCGGTTTACTCGGAAGAAAAAATCGTGCAAATATACGAAGCAACGAAGCATCTCGACACGCCGATCTACATTGGCATTATGCCGCTTGTGAGCGCGCGCAACGCCGAGTTTTTGCATCATGAAGTGCCGGGGATCACCCTGTCGGACGAGATTCGCGCCCGCATGGCCGCTTGCGGCGACGACCCGGTGCAGGCGGCGCGCGAAGGGATCGCCATCGCCAAAACGCTCATTGACGCCGCCTTTGATTTGTTCAACGGCATTTACTTGATCACGCCGTTTTTGCGCTATGACATGACGGTCGAGCTCGTCCGCTACATCCATGAAAAAGAAGCGGCCGCCAAAGAAAGGAAGGTTGTTCATGGCTAACATCACCTTAGAACAGCAGCTGCAGCGAAAAATTCTCGTCATTGACGGCGCGATGGGGACGATGATCCAAAGCGCCAACCTATCAGCCGCCGATTTTGGCGGCGAGGCGTATGAAGGGTGCAACGAATATTTGACCCTCACCGCCCCGCCTGTCATCCGCCGCATTCACGAAGCGTATTTGGAAGCGGGCGCTGACATCATCGAAACGAACACGTTCGGGGCGACGCGCATTGTGCTCGATGAATACAACCTCGGGCATTTGGCGCTCGAGTTGAACATCGAAGCGGCCAAGCTCGCCAAACAAGCGGCGGAGGCGTTCTCAACTCCCGACTGGCCGCGCTTTGTCGCCGGGTCGATGGGGCCGACGACGAAGACGTTGTCGGTGACAGGCGGCGCGACCTTTGAGGAACTCGTCGCCGCCTATGAAGAACAAGCGCGCGGGCTGCTGTTGGGCGGCGTCGATCTTCTGTTGCTGGAGACGTGCCAAGATACGCTGAATGTCAAAGCCGGTTTTCTCGGCATTTCGAAGGCGTTTGAAGCGGTCGGTCGCCGCGTGCCGCTCATGATTTCCGGCACGATCGAGCCGATGGGCACGACGCTCGCCGGCCAGGCGATCGATGCGTTTTTCATCTCGGTGCGCCATATGAAGCCGATCGCCGTCGGCTTAAACTGCGCGACAGGCCCCGAGTTTATGACCGACCATTTGCGCACGCTCGCCTCGCTCGCTGACACGGCGGTCAGCTGCTACCCGAACGCCGGTCTGCCGGATGAGGAAGGCCGCTATCATGAAACGCCGGAGATGTTGGCAGAGAAAATCCGCCGCTTTGCCGAAAAGGGATGGATCAACATCGTCGGCGGGTGTTGCGGCACGACGCCGGACCATATTCGCGCCATCGCCGAAGCGGTGCGCGGCATCCCGCCGCGGGCGATCCCGTCTTCGTTTGACGTCCACGCCGTCTCCGGCATCGAGGCGCTCATTTATGAGGAAACGATGCGCCCGCTCTTTGTCGGCGAGCGGACAAACGTCATCGGCTCGCGCAAATTCAAGCGCCTCATCGCCGAAGGGAAATACGAAGAAGCGGCGGAAATCGCCCGCGCCCAAGTGAAAAACGGCGCCCATGTCATCGACATTTGCCTCGCCGACCCAGACCGCGACGAACTCCATGACATGGAGCAGTTCGTCCGCGAAGTCGTGAAAAAAGTGAAAGTGCCGCTTGTCATCGATTCAACCGACGAGCGCGTCATCGAGCGCGCCCTCACCTACTCGCAAGGGAAAGCGATCATCAATTCGATCAACTTGGAAGACGGCGAGGAGCGGTTTGCGAAAGTCGTTCCTCTCTTGCACAAATACGGCGCCGCTGTCGTCGTCGGCACGATCGATGAACAAGGAATGGCGATTACGGCCGAACGGAAGCTGGAAATTGCCTTGCGTTCGTATGACTTGCTCGTTAACCGCTACGGGGTGCCGGCGCGCGACATCATTTTCGATCCGCTCGTCTTCCCGGTCGGCACCGGTGATGAGCAATACATCGGCGCGGCGAACGAAACGATCAAAGGCATTCGCCTCATTAAAGAGCAACTGCCGGAGTGCTTGACGATGCTCGGCATCAGCAACGTCTCGTTCGGCTTGCCGCCGGCCGGGCGCGAGGTGCTCAACTCCGTCTTTTTGTACCATTGCACGCAAGCTGGGCTCGATTATGCGATCGTCAACACTGAGAAGCTTGAGCGGTTCGCCTCGATTCCGGAAGAGGAAGTGCGGATGGCTGAGGCTCTGCTGTTTGACACAAACGATGAAACATTAAACACCTTTATCGAATTTTACCGAAGCAAAATCACCGCCGCCAAGCCGGCTGAGGAGAACTTGAGCCTTGAAGAGCGGCTCGCCCGCTACGTCATTGAAGGGTCGAAAGACGGGCTCATTCCCGATTTAGAGAAGGCGCTTGAGACCTACTCCGATCCGCTGTCGATCATCAACGGTCCGCTTATGGCCGGCATGGATGAAGTCGGGCGGCTGTTCAACAACAACCAGCTCATCGTCGCCGAAGTATTGCAAAGCGCGGAAGTGATGAAAGCGGCCGTCGCCTTTTTAGAGCCGTATATGGAAAAGAAAGAAGGAAGCACAAAAGGAAAAGTTATTCTCGCCACCGTCAAAGGCGATGTCCATGACATCGGCAAAAACTTGGTCGACATCATTTTAAGCAACAACGGCTACGAGGTGATCGACCTCGGCATTAAAGTCGCTCCGCAGCAACTCATTGAAGCGGTGCGCGAACATCAGCCGGACATCATCGGCTTGTCGGGCTTGCTTGTCAAATCGGCCCAACAGATGGTCGTCACCGCCCAAGATTTGCGGCAAGCCGGCATCTCAACGCCCATTTTAGTCGGCGGCGCCGCCTTGACGCGCAAATTTACCGAAAACAAAATCGCGCCCGAATACGACGGCGTCGTCCTGTACGCAAAAGACGCCATGGACGGGCTCGCGCTCGCCAACCAAATCCAGCAAGGAGAAATCGAATACACGAAAAAAGAAGCAGCCGAAAGCGAGCCGACGCGGCCAACAGCCGTTGCCGCAACGGTCAAATCGAACGTCTCGACCGACGTTCCCGTCTACATCCCGGCCGACCTCGAGCGCCACGTGCTGCGAAACGTGCCGCTTGACCATGTGTTGCCGTACGTCAACTGGCAAATGGTGCTCGGCCACCACCTCGGCTTGAAAGGAAAAGTGAAGCGGCTGCTTGAAGAACGGGACGAAAAAGCGTTGGCGTTAAAAGCGGTCGTCGACGAACTCGTTGCCGAAGCGAAAGAACGCGGCTGGATTCAACCCGCCGGCGTCTACCGCTTCTTCCCGGCGCAAAGCGACGGCAACCGCGTCTACATTTACGACCCCGCTGACGGCCAAACGGTGCTTGAAGTGTTCGACTTTCCGCGTCAGCCGCGGGCGCCGCACCTTTGCCTCGCCGATTACTTGAAACCGAAAGACAGCGGCGAAATGGATTACGTCGGCTTGTTCGCCGTCACGGCCGGATATGGCATTCGCGAACTCGCCCAACGGTGGAAAGACGAAGGCGAATTTTTGAAAAGCCACGCCATCCAGGCGCTGGCGCTCGAGATTGCCGAAGGATTCGCCGAACGAATCCACCAAATTATGCGCGACCGCTGGGGCTTCCCGGACGACCCGGATTTCACGATGGAAGAGCGCTTTGCCGCCAAATACCAAGGCCAGCGCTACTCGTTCGGCTACCCGGCCTGTCCGAACTTGGAAGATCAGGAGAAACTGTTCCGCCTCCTTCATCCGGAAGACATCGGCATCCGCCTCACCGACGGCTACATGATGGAGCCCGAAGCATCGGTTTCGGCGATCGTCTTCGCCCATCCGGAAGCGCGGTATTTCAATGTGTTATAAACAGCAAACGAGCTGGACTATGTGAGCCAGCTCGTTTGCTTTTTTACGCACCTTGGCGTTTCCCGTTTTGCAGCAAAAAAGACGGGGGATTGGCGCTCTGGGAAAATCGCGACGTTTGTTCACGTGCCAACCATCATTGATTCAAATGATGGATTCAGGCATATAGCATTCCCCGCCAAGCCGACGAAAATCTTTTTCGTTCCAGGTGATGATCCCTTGGATGGATGAAGTGTGCTGCGCCAGCGCCGAAAGATACGCATCAGCAAAATCCACGCCGCAGCGGGCGTAATCATCTAATGCCTTTTCAACAACTTCTTTGTCTGTCGTCTTAACACAGGAAGCCTCTATGATTTGCTTCAGCTTGCTTGCGATCTCTCCTTTCGTATACCCGTACCGTTTCGACTCAAGCACCCAGCAGCATTCCGCGACGACAAGAGGATGCAATAGGAACACAAATTCACCGTTGACCGCTTTTTCAAATACCCGATAGGCAACCGAAGATTGTTCCTCATCGTCATTGGCTAAAAAACGAATGATGATGTTCGTGTCTAAAATATACACGTTTCATCCTCTTCTCCCTATCATCTACTCCTCGTTCTTTTCCCTCTTGGACATCCGTTCCTCTTTCGCCTGTTTGCGAATATCCGCCCATGCCATCGGACGGCTGTCTCCCCTAGGCGGCATGGTGCCGAACAAAGATAGCAACGCATCTTTCTTTTTCACCTTTAACGTCACCTCTTGATTTTCCCCATAAACAAATGCGACTTGGTCTCCCGGTTCTGCCCCAAGCACTTCTCTGATCTTCATTGGAATCGTCACTTGATGTTTCGAAGAAAGCGTGGAGTAATACGTGTACGTTTCATGTGAGGATGGCTTCATCACGATTCCTCCTTCCCTCTTTGCTAATCATTTTATCTTTACTCAATCAAAAAGTAAAGATTGTCTAATCACCCAAGACTTCTATGGCAAGAAACGAAAAAACAGAAGAAAAAAACATGTTCCCCAAATTTCCGGAGCTGTTGAACAGCGCGGTCAACCGTCCGAAACAAAGCGCTTTCGGACAGGACGCTTATCCAACTCTTTGGCTGAAAGCGGCAGCATTGTACGCCAGCCTTTGCCAAAACCATCCGTTTCATAACGCCAATAAACGAACAGGATTTGTCGCCATGAAACAGTCCCTTTGGTTAAACGGTTATCGCTTTGCCGCTTCAGAAAAAGAAGCAGACGACTATACCCTGAAAGTCGTGACCGATCAACCATCGATTGAGGAAATCGCGATGTGGATGGAAACGTGGGCGGAAAAAAGATGACCAACCACTCATTCGTTGTTCATGCCCCATCCCCTCTCTGTACATATTTCCCCTCCTCCGTCCCATACTAACAATGACAATATCCGTTAAGGAGGGACCACGATGGTCACAAAGCAACAAACAACGCTGCCCCCGCAGCACCAGACGCGCCAGCCCGGCCTGCAAACGGAGATGAACCCGCAGCCGGTCACGATCAAAGATAGTTATAAAGGAAGCGGCAAGCTCAAAAACAAAACCGCCATCATCAGCGGCGGCGACAGCGGCATCGGCCGCGCGGTCGCGGTTCATTTCGCCAAAGAAGGGGCCGATGTGGCGATTCTCTATCTCAACGAACATGAAGATGCCGACGAAACGAAACGGCTCGTCGAGCAGGAAGGAAGACGGTGTCTGGCCATTGCGGGAGACATTGGCGATGAAGCGTTTTGCAAAGAGGCGGTGAAACAGACGATCGAAGCGTTCGGCAAGCTTGACATCGTCGTCAACAACGCCGCCGAGCAGCACCCGCAGCCGAATTTTCTCAACATCACTGCCGCGCAGCTGGAAAAAACGTTTCGCACGAACGTATTCGGCTGCTTTTTCCTAACGAAAGCGGCGCTCCCACACTTAAAAAGCGGAAGTGCGATTATTAACACCGCTTCGATCACCGCCTACGAAGGAAATGAGCAGCTCATCGACTACTCGGCGACAAAAGGCGCGATCGTCGCCTTCACCCGGTCGCTCGCCAAAGCGCTCGTCGGCCAAGGCATTCGCGTCAACGGCGTCGCCCCAGGCCCGATTTGGACGCCGCTCATCCCGTCGACGTTCAAAAGCGAGCAAGTCGCCACATTCGGCGCCAACACGCCGATGAAACGTCCCGGCCAACCGTGCGAAGTCGCCCCGTGCTACGTCTTTTTGGCGAGCGATGAGTCGTCGTACATGACCGGGCAAATGCTTCATGTAAATGGCGGCAAGTTCATCAGCGATTGACCGCAGCCACCGCTGTTGCCAATCATTTTTAACAAAATCGCGTTACCTTTTCTCACAAAAATATGGCGTGATTGTAAAAAAACGAGTACGATAAAGCTACGATGTTCCTCTACTTCTTTACAAGGTGCCCCTCTTCTCTCACCCCACCCCGGAATGGGGGCGGGGTTTTTTGTCACATAACAAGCAGCCAATCCGGTTCAGACAAGTACGTTTGACATTCATTTAAGGCGTGTTGAGCCATCATCCCATCAATAAGACGGTGATCGTAAGTAAGGGACAGCGGCATCACAGAAGCAATCTCAATCGAATCATCGACGACCACCGGTTTTTTCTCAACTTTCCCGATTCCTAAAAGACAAGACTGTGGATAATGAATAATCGGCGTGAACCACGAACCATTGGCCGAGCCGATGTTCGAAACCGTGCATGTCCCTCCGCTCATCTCCACCGCTTGAATCGTTCCCGCTCTCGCCTTCGCCGTCAATTCTTCAATTTCTTTCGCAATTTGGAACAACGATTTTTGATCCGCATCACGAATTACCGGGACGAGCAATCCACGGTCAGTGTCAACCGCAAACCCAATGTGAATGAATTCGTGAATAACGATTTCTTCTCGTTCCTCATCAAGCGAAGCGTTGAGCATTGGATACTTTTTCAACACCGCTGCCAGCGCTTTTACCACATAGGCTAAATAGGTCAGTTTTACCCCTTGTTGCTCGGCTAGCGGTTGGATCCGTCGGCGATGTTGAACAAGACGGGTCGCATCGGCCTCGCCAAAATGGGTGACTTGCGGAATGGTCCGCGTTGACCGCACCATCGCTTTGGCGATAGCCTTGCGGATGCCTGTCAGCGGCACTCGGCGCACTTTTTCCCGGCTTTCCTGCTTCTCTAAAATCTCAACACTGGCAGCAGCCTCATCTGTTGCTTTTTGCTGCCGAACCGACAATGCTGCTTCAATATCGCTTTTCAATATTCTTCCGTTCTTTCCGCTTGGAGTGATTTCCTCTAAAGACACGTTCTGCTCGCGGGCAAACTTTCGCACTGACGGGGCAGCCACGAATGTTTTTTGAGGAGTCCTTTGTTTTCCCGCGCTCGCCGCACGACGAATATCGTCTTCCGTGATTTTGCCATTCGCCCCCGTCGGTGTGACCGTACTCCAATCGACGCCAAGCTCCTTGGCCAGTTTTTTTACGCGTGGGGTGATCTTGATCTCTGTCTGCGGATCTCCGCCGTCCGGAGCAAACGTTTCGACGGCAATGACGGCCAGTACTTCGCCGACCTTGGCCGTATCCCCTCGTTTCTTTTTGATCTCTTTTACTGTTCCTGACTCGGGAGCGTGAATTTCTGAAACGGCCTTTTCTGTTTGCACTTCCACTAGCGTGGCTCCTTTTTCCACCGCATCTCCTTCGGAAACGTGCCAAAACGTAATGAAACTTTCATCATGGGAATCGGATAATTTGGGCAATGTCACTTCGACAACCATAAGCTGCCTCCCTTGGAACGAACTTTTCCTTATTCATTGACGAGTTGGATCGCCTCACGGAAAATTTTATCGGCATTTGGCAATACAAATTGTTCAAGCGGACGGCTATAAGGAATTGGCACATCCGGAACAGCAATCCGCTTCACCGGCGCCTCCAAATCATACAAACAATGTTCAGCGGCAATCGCGGCAATTTCCGCCGTCATCCCGTACGACAGATAGTCTTCATCAACAACAAGTAAGCGGTGTGTCTTTTTAACCGATTGAATGATCGTCTCTTTGTCCAATGGGACAAGAGAACGCAAATCGATCACTTCCGCTTGAATGCCTTGTTGTTCAAGTCTTTTGGCCGCTTCGAGCGCCTGATGCACTGTCATTTGAATACCGACAATGGTGATATCCGTTCCCTCGCGCACAATATTTGCTTTCCCAAGCGGCACAGTATACGCCTCTTCCGGTACATGCCCGATCGAAGCATCAAGCTGATCCATCCAGCCGAGCCCTTGCAAGGTTTTATGGAACATAAAGACAACAGGGTTATCATCGCGAATAGCGGAAATCATCATCCCTTTTAAATCATATGGCGTCGACGGAGCGACGACTTTCATCCCAGGAAGATGGGCAAAGGTGGCGTACAACGTTTGCGAGTGCTGGGCGGCATCGCTGTAACCGCCTCCCACCGCCGTCATCAATACCATTGGCAGTTTCACCCTGCCGCCGGACATGTACGGAATTTTCGCCATATGGTTGTAAATTTGGTCCATACAAACCCCAAAAAAGTCGACAAACATCAGCTCCACGATCGGCCGCATTCCTTCCGCAGCGGCGCCGATGGCAGCACCGATGAACGCGGTCTCAGAAATCGGCGTATCGATGACCCGTTCCGGTCCAAACTTTTGGAACAATCCCTCTGTCGCTCCAAAAATCCCACCGTATACTCCGACATCTTCTCCCATCACAAAGACGTTCGGATCTCTCTCCATCTCAAGGCGAATCGCTTCAGCCAGCGCCTTATTTCCCGTTAACAGCCGCTGTTTTGTTTGTTGCATATGGCAAAACTCCTTTCTCCTATGAAATTAGACAAACACATCTTCCAATGCCTCTTCCGGCTTGGGATAATCGCTTTCTCTCGCAAACGCGTACGCCTGATCGACCTCAGATGTCGCTTTGTTTTCCAGCTGTGCAATCGTCTCCTCTGTTACCCCACATTCATTCAATAAATAGTTGCGAAGGCGAATAATGGGGTCTTTTTGGCGAAGCAACGTCACTTCATTTTTATCCCGGTATACTTCCGGATCGCCTTGGAAATGTCCTAAATAACGGTATGTTTCAATCTCAATAATCGACGGCCCTTGTCCAGTTCGTGCACGTTCAACCGCTTCTTTCGATACGTTGTACATATCAATCGGGTCGTTGTCTTTGACATAGTATCCTTTAATGCCATAGGCGGCTGCCCGTACATCATTCGAGGGAACCGCTGTAGACGCCGTTTTCGGCACAGAAATTCCATATTGATTGTTTTCAATGACAACAATGAATGGCAGTTTCCATAATGCCGCCATATTTAACGATTCATGAAATGCCCCTTGATTGGCGGCTCCTTCGCCGATAAACGCAACCGCCACCCAATCCGTCCCCCTTTTCTTGGCCGCCAGCGCCGCGCCAAGGGCATGAGGAATCCCAGCCCCAACGATCCCTCCGCAGGAAAATTTGACGTCAGGATCAAACAAATGCATATGGCCGCCCTTTCCTTTTCCTAGTCCAGTGGCTTTTCCGAAAATCTCTGCTGTCATCCGGTTCAAATCCACCCCTTTGGCAATCGCATGGTGATGCGGACGGTGAGGGGCAGTCACCGTATCTTCCTTTTTCAAGTGAACACACATCCCAGCTGCAGCCGGTTCTTGTCCAGTGGCCAAATGCATTTCCCCTGGCACCGGCCCCGCGCCGATATTAAACACAGGAGATTTCCCTTCGGCATACGCCTCCGCCATTTTGTCTTCATAGCAGCGAATTTTGTACATCGTTTCGTACATCCAAAGAAGATGATCCTTGGAAATGGCCAACTTCCTCTCCTCCTTCACTTGATTGGTACCGCTTTCATCATTTCTATAAAGCAAAAATCGTTCCAACGCTTGTTTCCTTTTCTTCGTCCGCCAAATTGTTTATCCAAAGCCGTCTTTTTGATCCAACCTAAACAAAAACAGCGACAAAGTGTTTCATTTTGTTTCACTTTGTCGCTACACTTTGATACAAAATGGGACAGTCAATACCGAATATTCCATTTATCCATTTGCCGGTAAAATGTGCTCCTCGATATGCCTAAATAACGGGCAGCTTTGGAAATGTTGCCGTTGCACTGCTTTAACGCCTCGATGATGGATTGCTTTTTTATCTCATTTCGGGAGATGTCTACGTTCTCCCTGACTTGAGACGAGCAGGACGGCTGAAAAATTTCTTCCGGCAAATCCGCTGCTGTCAACATAGGTTTGGTGCATTGATTCAGCACCCGCTCGATTATATTTTGCAACTCGCGAATATTTCCTGGCCAATCGTATTGCATAAGCGCCTCTAAGAAATCGGACCGTATCTCAGGAAACGGTTTATTTCGTTTGTGAGCCAGTTTTTCAATAAAATGACGGACGAGAAGCGGAATATCTTCTTTTCTTTTCCGAAGCGGCGGGAGAACAATCGGCATAACATTCAACCGGAAAAACAAGTCTTCGCGAAAGCTGCCTTTTTGCACTTCCTGGCGAAGGTCTTTGTTGGTCGCTGCGATGATTCTTACATCAACAGGGATCACTTTGTGCCCGCCAATTCTCATCACTTCCTTTTCTTGAATAACGCGCAAAAGCAACACTTGCATTTCCAAGGACATTTCGCCAATCTCATCCAAAAAAAGCGTTCCCCCATTGGCAAGCTCAAACTTTCCGGCGCTTCCCCCTTTTTTCGCTCCTGTGAATGCCCCGTCCACATATCCGAACAACTCACTGCCAAGGAGATCACGCGGTATGCCTCCACAGTTAATGGCAATAAACGGTTTGTTTCTCCGCTTGCTCTCATTATGAATCGCCTGAGCCACCATCTCTTTTCCTGTTCCGCTTTCCCCTAATATTAACACGTTGGAATCTGTCGCTGCGGCGAGCCTCGCTTCGTTCATTTTCTCAATGAAACACGGGTGTTGCCCGATCATATCCGCAAACGTGATTTTCGCTTGGTTTCCCGATAGGTGGTTGACAAACTGGCGTACCTTTTCAATTTCTTTTACAATGATCATCGATCCGATTCGTTCTTTTTTCTCGTAAATTGGAATCTTGTCAACTAACACATGGTGCACCGCGTTTGAAGGCTTGACGCTTAGATGCAGCTCTTGATTTTGCAAATGAAGCGGGTGGTTCGAACAGATAGAGGGATCATTGAAAAGATCGTCGAGCTTTTTCTCTTCCAGTTGCAGTTGTGGTATATGGAACAGCTTTTTTAACTGGTTGTTCGCCTTTACGATCTTCCCATCGCGATCGATGATTAAAATGCCTTCTTTCATATTGTTCGTTGTCGCTTCCAAAAACCGTTGCATCATCACGTTTTTTTCAGCATTCTCATGTAATTTTAGTTGGTACTCAATCGCCTTTACGGCTGATACAACCATTCCTAGCGTATGAGAGTGCACTTTTTCATAGGGTCCTGACATATTCAATACACCAATGATTCGGCCGTCGGGATCATGGATGGGGGCAGCGGAACACGTCCATGACTGGCATATTTTCGTGTAATGTTCCTCAGCAAACACTTGAATCGGACGATCAATGGCGATCGATGTGCCAATGGCGTTGGTCCCCATCACTTGCTCGCTCCAGTCCGCCCCCGCGATAAATCCGATTTCTTCCGCCCTCGCTAAAGGCTCGCGATCGCCAATCGACAAAAGCAACTGTCCGTTTTCATTGCACAGGATCACCAAAAATCCAGATCCTTTGACAATCGAATACAACCCTTCCATTAACGGCAATGACCAATCGATCAAGGAGCGGTACTTTTCATTGTCGATTTCTTTAATCCACCCGTACGGCCGAAACGGATCAACCATCGCTTTTTTCGACCGAAGCCAAGAGTCTCGAATCATGGGCGGCAAATCGGGATCGAGCTCGTTATGAAATACGAACTTTTCCCACATGATTTTCACTTGCTCGCTGGTCACGGCCATCTTATGTTCACCTCCGTGGTTGCTTTTGTTTTCTGTTTTCTCTTTCTCTCGCAGATTTCCTTTCTTGTATTTCGACGAAAGTGTAAAAAATGATCTTACATTCGTCCATGAGCATTTGTTAAAAATGACCAAAACTTTCGAGACAGGAGATAGGTACTGAACAGAGCTGTTGACCATGCCGCCTCGCACCAATTAGGCAGATATGGAGGCCTTTCTTCGTGCGTGAAACCTTTTATGTGTATATACTGCAATAGAAAAGGTGTCCCGACCTTTTTGGGACACCCTCTTCCTTCATGAACAGACAAGCCTACTTTATCGCATAACATCCTTCATCGATTTAAAGATGCGATTTTATTTCAAACGCGCATCAAGAAAATCTAATACTTTTCTAATATTTTCTTCTGAATGAAATTCCGGCCCACCATGCCCCGCATTTTCAAACAGCTCGAGAATGACGTTTTCTTTTCCGATAACTGACTCCAATTTTTTAGCAAATTCAACAGATTGTAAATACGGAATGATATCATCTTTCATCCCATGCTGAATCAAAAATGGAGGACAATCTGGCGTAATATAGGTTTCTGGATTATGTTTGGCAACTAAATCTGGGATGAGAGTAATTTGTTGCCCCATCAATTTCGATTCAAATGAATCTGAGGAATTATGAATTTGACCTTCGATACCGATTTCAATAAATTGGTCATCCATAGTCAGAAAATTGATAGGCCCATACCAATCAACAACCGCTTGCACTCGGTCAGAGTATTCAACATATCCTATAGTAGGATTTTTAAACTCCGGAACATCCCCTGAAGTTCCAACTAATGCCGCTAAAGCCCCTCCTGCCGATCCGCCCCATACAGCGAATTTTTCTGAACAAAGCGAAAATTCATCAGCATGGGCACGCAAGAATCGAATCGCAGCTTTTACATCTTCAATATCGGCCGGAAACGTAGCTTCACCGCTCAAACGATAATTCACAGAAGCAATAGCATACCCTCGCTCCAATCCATGCAATGCAGCCTCGCAATCTGGGCCCTTTTTATCTCCGAAAGCAAATGCTCCTCCATGGATAGAAATAATGACTGGAAATGGCTTTTCCCCTTTCTCCGGTAAATAGATGTCTAACTTTTGTGATTCAGATAACGAAGCATATGGAATGTCAAAATACGTCTTTGTCATATTCATTCCCTCCCACAAATTGCAATAAGACTAAAAATTCTTTCCTTAGATACACCATTATTGAGCAATTGTCTTCGAAAATTCAAAATTCCTTTTGGCAGGGGCCGTTTCTTTTAACCCTAAAAATAGAATAAATGTAACAATTGTTGCTAACAACACGATCCATATAGGTGCAGCGATACCATAGCGATCAGCAAACATGCCGCCTAACGCTGGTCCTAACGTTCCCCCAATTACCTCTCCAACAAGATTCACAAGAGACATAGCCGTCGCTGCCGAAACAGGGGGAACAGATTCTCCGGGAATGGTAAAAAATGTTAAGGGAGCTAGGCATGATCCACAACTAAATGTAATAACAGCTAACACGATCATTCCGTGTATATTGTGGAAAAGCAAAAATGAGATGGGCAGCAACATTTGCACAAACATCACCGTTAACACAACAGGTTTACGACCAAAGCGATCTGAAAGCCACGGCATTAATGCTGACCAAACAAACTGGGCAATACCATAAATGCTGAAAATGGCTGCAGCTGCTGTTTGTGAAAACCCTCCTTCTTTCATTAAGTATAAAGGTCCAAAACTTGAAAACGTTAAAATTGGCCCCCCCATTTGAAAAATAGCACCTATTACGCATAGCCATACATTTCGACTTTTCAAAACTATCTTTACGTCACTCCACTTCATTTTTGAAACATGACTAACATCCTTCTCTGATTCATTAGAAAGACGCGGCTCTCGCATATAAATCCATAGAAAGATACCTAACAAAATGCCTGGTATAGACATGGAATACAGAGCATATCGCCAACCTAAGTGACCGGCAATCGCTACAATCAATGTGGGAGTTAGCCCACCTATTAAAGAAGACATAGCGATAATAAACCCCGCATTAAAACCTCTTCTAGAAGGAGTGGATTCAGCCATCATCGAAGCTTGAATCAGAGGAATAGAAGGTCCTTCCGCCAAACCAATGATGGCTCGGGCAACAAGTAACGCAATAATTGATTGAGCCAACCCTACTCCAAATGTCGCTATAGAAAACATAAAGACAAAGAAAACAAGAAAGTTTTTTCTCTTTCCAATTGAATCAGAGATAAACGCAAAAATTACACTACTAATCCCCCATGTAAAGGCAACAATGGACATTGTCAAACCCAGCTGCGCATTGGTAAGCTGTAAATCATCAGCTATATTTGGAAAAATATACGTAATACCAAGTCGATCTAAAAAAATCAACCCCCATAACAATCCAAAAGATACCATAATGATATTTTCATATCGCCACCATTTCACTGCTCCGTGATTCATCGCTTTTCTCTCCCCTTTGAAAAATTCGCTTTTTGTGACCATGGCTTCACGCCATCAGTCAACTCTCTTTTATTTTCCTTTGCTTATGATTCTTTCTTCTCTCCCCCTTGAGCATCGTCAGCAATTGATCATAACTTTTAGGCGGCTGGCCGTTCCATTGTTCACGTATTCTTTGATCGGCCAGCCATTGCAACTTTGCCTTCACCGCCTCAGACATCGTCGCATCAATGCCCAGCATGCCGAGCGTGGCCATCACTTCGCTCATTTCTGCCACCCGTCGCTCCGCATGAATAGCGGTGCGCGGCAGCAGCAAATCCGCTGTTTCTTGCAGCGGCCGTGCGGTTATCGATTCATTTAGAGAAGCCAGCACCGTCTCCTCAACCCCATATATTCGGCTTGCATGCAGCGTCTCAAGCAACAATGCCGAAACCCCTTTCATAAAAATGCTGCGAAACATTTTTATGGCTGACGAACTTCCAGGAGTTTCGCCAATGAATGTGACATTCATCCCCCATCCATTGGCTTCTTCTGCAAACCCGAGCGCCTTCGATCCGCTGACATAGATTGGCACTTTATGCTTTTTCAGAGGAACAGTGTCCATCACTGCCGCATCGATAAATGAGGCTCCTGTTTCGGCAATGCGTGCCGCCACTCGCTCCATTGTCATCGGAGAAGCCGCGTTCATATCAATGTAACAATGATCGGTATGCAAAAAGGGCTGAATGTTTTCCGCGATCATTTCCGCGACTTTCGCACTGGCCGTGCAAAAAAGATGTGTTGTGTTTTCGCAAAGTTCCTTCAAGGAAGCCGTGAGTGGGATGCCGAGCGCCGCTGCCCGCTCGCGGATCATAGCTCCATATAAAGGATGGTCGCTGTTTATGTCATAGGCGAAAATAGAGGTGATCTTCTTTTCTTCCAGCAGCCCGCTTGACATGGCAAAAGCCGCTTCTCCAAATCCAATAAATCCAATCGATGGTGCTATCATTTTCCATCTCCCCATCGTTCAAAACGTTTATGTCGCCTTGATTCCAAAAGAATGCCGTTTTTGAAACGCTTCCTCGTTCTCGTAGTACACCACATTTTCTCTTTGCAATGTTGCTCGCAAATGGTAAAAATCTAAGCTCAACTCGCCTTTTTCAATTTTCTGCTTTGTTTCCGCTTCTTTGTCAACGCGTTTTTTTGCCGCCTCCAATGATGAAGCCGCCTCATCTTTGCGAATCACTACCACTCCATCATCGTCCGCCATGATGAGATCCCCTGGGTGGACGAGCACGCCAGCGCATACGGCGGGAGCGTTCACCCAACCGCCCCTCGCTTTTGTAGTGCCTTCCGGATGAACAGCTTTCGACCAAACTGGAAAGCCGAGTTCACGAATTTGTTTTACGTCGCGAATGCCAGCATCGATAATAAGCCCTTGTACGCCCCTCTTCATTAACGCACGCACAATAAGCTCACCAATCATCCCATGAATTCCTTCGCCAATCGTTGCGACGACAAGTACGTCTCCAGGCTGACACACTTCAATGGCGGCATGGATCATTAAATTATCTCCCGCGTAGCAAACGGCGGTCACTGCTGGCCCGCATATCGATATCCCCTGTTGAATCGGCTTCAGTTTAGGAGAAAGCAGCCCTTGCTTTCCTTGCGCTTCATACACGGTTGACACATCGTAATGTTTCAGTTCCTCGATGATTGACAAAGCTGGACGTTGAATGTTGCGAATGATGTATTTTTCCATCAGATAAGCTCACCCCCTACAAGAGGGAAAAAACGGCTAAACGCTTCCGCGTATTGATATTGTTGATTGCCCGAGCACCGGCGTGCATGGTTGCCGCGCAAAGCTGCTTTAGCTGCATAATAGTCAATTAAATGTTTTTGCGCCTTGAAACAATTCATCGCTGCATATTTTTGTTCATACGTATCGGTAATATCAACGATCACTTCCGGCTTGAAATCGCTAATCTCCGATTGGTGCGGTTCAAAGCCAAACAGTTTCGGTTGCTTGATTTTCGGCAAATCGACATCGCGCACCCCAGCCGATGTCGCCAACACGGACGCTTCAAACACAAAACGGGAAACGGTTTCATGGTCGGGATTGAACGCATCACGCGGCCCATGTGTTAAAATCACATTCGGGCGAGCCTCACGAATTTTCCTTACTAATTGCAACGTCCGCTCCGGCGTGATGGTCATATGATAATCTTCGTAATCCCAAATCTCGTAATCCTTCACTCCCAAGCATTCTGCCGCGGCTTCGATTTCACTTCGGCGCACCGCTTTAACGTTTTCAAGAGTCTGTCCTTCCACCTTCCATAAGTCGTTTGATTCACCACGCGCTCCATAGCTCAAAATCACAAGCGACACATTGGCTCCAGCCTTTACATATTTCGCAATCGTCCCGCCGCCTCGCCAGACAAAATCAGCAGCATGGGCGCTGACGACTAATAAGTTTGTGTGTTGATCCATGGCTTCTCCTCCTATCGAACACTTATTCTCTTTCTATAACCGGTTGCTCTTACACTTTCGAAGCGACTTCTTCCACGAGAATTGCTGTATTGATGACAGTCATTCGTCTGACTTCGTCCGGTGTAAAGCCGCCATGCTCAATGAGTTGACGAACAAACTCCAGCAGCCCTTCATCCGGGTAGACGTTGCTCGGCTGGCCTAAGTCGGTGGATAAAATGCAATGTTTGGAACCAACATACCGAATTTCCGCAAATACCGACTCCCACGTCGTCTTTCCTGATGCCGGTGTTGTAAAGCAATGTTCCATGATCGCTCCCATCTCAGCAAGCTCTTTTTGTTCCTCTTTGGACAAAGCGATCGATGGAAAGTTTGGATGAGTGATGACGATTTTCCGCACACCGACCGCACGAGCCTCTTTCACCAGTTCATAAATTTCCTGTTTGCCCACATGTCCCGTCGCCAAAATCAAATCGTATTTTGCCATCACTTCCAAACAGTCGTACACTTCTTTTTTCAAACGATGGTTTTCATCTAAAATTCGAATGGTTGGCAACGCCTTTCCTTGCGCCTCAAATTCTAGCCGCAACTTCGCCCAATGTGGCAATTTCGCAGGAGGGCTGTTGATAAAATGTTCTTGTTCGTTCGCAGCGTCAAACGTCGGCATCCACACGATTTTCGCTCCGTCTCTTGCCGCCATTTCCACCGCAACAGCGTTTAACCCTCCAACTGTATTGTTTAGGCAGATCGCTCCAACCGCTTGAAATCCGGGAAACTGGCGATTGACCAAAGCTGCTCGTTCAGCGGTGCAGAAATAATGGGACTTAATGCCGTATCCCTTCATGCCAAGCCGTTGAAGCCGTGCCGCCATCTCAAAATCATCCAGTTTTCTCGGCAACACGTCAGGTCCGGTATGAACATGAAGATCATAAGCATCCTTCAGCAACTCTTCATACAAACAGCATCCCTCTTTCTTTAAACAATATTGTTAAACAATTTTGTTTATGATTGAATTATAAAATACTATTCTTCATCATGTCAACAAAATCATTCAAAAATTTCGTAAAAAAAGCTGGTTTCAGCTTTGTCGCTGAATAAACCAGCATGTTCCTCCACTCTTACCGGACTTCTTTAACAATCTCTATACATGCTCATTAAAAAATTAACATTTGCCTTCTCCTGCAACAAACTGCCTTCCCCCATGGCTCAGCTCGCAGATTGAGCCTACAGGATCTTTGGAGGAAGTGCTGTAACGCTCAGGGTGTGCAGGATAACGGAGAGGTTAACTCTTCATGTTGCATGTATATCGTTGGAGGCCAGACCATTTCATCGTGGTAAACTACCTACCACTTACACTTCGCTGAGAAGTGGGGCTTCAAGCGACTTGTGCGTGTTCACCGAACAGCAAGCCACGCCCAAGAACCCTTTACGCTTCCCTTCGTTCCGAAGGTGTCCGTTCTAACCATATTCTATCGTATTGGTTGGCTAAGCCAATCGAATTTCTCCTTCTTTCCCTTCGTTTCGAAGTGGGAGACTTCTTTCGGAAAGATGCTAAACTAAAAAGGCAAAGTGCTCTTCGATCGTTTTTCGGATATTGGCAATATGACGGCGAACAGCGTTTTCCGCTTCCTCAGCATTTCGCTCTTTTAACGCGCGATAAATTTGCTGATGTTCTTTCGCTGAATTTTCCTTTCGTCCTGGAATCAAAATCGTCCGCAAATGGTAGCGAAGAAGTTGGCCTTTGATCAAGTTGACCATTTCCACCGCCTGTTGATTGTCGCTCGCGCGATAAATCGTATCATGAAACCGTTTGTTAAGCTGTGAATATTCTTCAAAATCCCCCATATCTAAATATGTCTCCATCTTCTCACAAATTTCTTCCATTTGTCGAAGGTCTTCCTCCGTCAACCGTTCCACCGCACTGCGGATGATCAGTCCTTCCAATGCTTCACGGATCTCAAAATAGTTGGAAACTTCTTTGACAGTAAATGATTTCACCGTTGCCCCTTTGTTTTCTTCCATATCTACTAAATGTTCCTGCTCCAATTTAAATAACGCTTTTTTGACCGTATTTCGGCTGACGCCGATTTGCGCAGACAGCTCGCTTTCATTTAACTTTTGCGAAGGCAAAAACGTGCCGTTCATAATTCGTTCTTTAATATATTCATAAGCTACATCCATCGGTCTTTTGGCCATTGTCATCGCTCCATCTCCATTTTGTTTAACAATATGATTATACATTTATTTTCAATGATGAAATTGAATTCGTCAATGTTTCGCAAAACGTTTTTCTTTGCGCAGCATTTTGAAGCGGATGACAACTGAATATGAAAGCGCTTATTGACATAACTTTTTGCATTTTGTATAGTTAAATTGTTAAACAATAATGTTTAATTAATGCGGAGGGGAGACCATGACAACAACAAAAAAGCTCGACTTCGATATCGCCCATCTTGGTCATGTAGAACTGTTGACGCCAAAATTCGAAGAAAGTGTTCATTTTTTTACTGATATTCTCGGAATGCAAGAAGTGTATCGAAACAGCCAGTCTGCATATTTGCGTTGCTGGGGGGATTACGAAGAGTATTCCTTAAAGTTGACAAAAGCTGAACATGCTGGAATCGGCCATACGGCATTGAGAACGATAAGCCTTGAAGCCTTGGAAAGAAAAGTGCATGCCATTGAAGAAACAGGACAAGGAATCGGATGGATTGACGGCGATGAAGGACACGGCAAAGCATATCGTTTTTACAGCCCGGACGGCCATGTGATGGAATTGTACTATGAGACTAATTTTTATGAGGCGCCCGATCATCTCAAGCCTTATTGGAAAAATCAGCCGCAAAAATTCACTGGACATGGAGCCGCTGTCAAGACATTAGACCATATTAACTTTTTATCTTCCAATCCCGAAAAAGACGGGGAGTTTGCGGAAACGATCCTTGGTCTTCGTCTGACGGAACAAATCGTGATGAATGACGGCCGAAAAACAGGAATTTGGTATCGAGCCACGAACAAGTCGTATGATATTGTTTATACAAAAGATGCGACCGGATCAAGAGGACGGCTTCATCATATCGCTTTTGCTGTGGAAAGCATGGCCGATATCGTGAGAGCGGCCAATGTATTTGTAGATCACGGCGTTTACATCGAGCTTTCCCCAAGCAAGCATGCCATCAATCAAACGTATACGACATATGTGTACGAGCCCGGCGGCAATCGAATTGAAGTATGTTCCGGAGGCTATCTTGTCTTGGCTCCGGATTGGAAACCAATTACATGGACCGAAGAAGAGAGGAAACGAGGGCAGGCTTGGGGAAACAAAACAGTGGAAACATTCCATACGTACGGAACACCCAGCATTCCAAGCAACATAAAACCATAACCGCATTCAGCTCCTCTCAACGCCAATGCCATGAGCGAAAAGAGGAGCTCTTTTTCATTTCCCTTTTTCAATCTTCAGCCGACGCTGACTGTGCCGCCTGTTTCACCGCCTTCACCTCATAATGTCCGACTTCGACATTGAGGATGTACTCCGGCTTCGCTTCATTTCGTCTCTGTTTATGTCCGGCGATATGAGCGTCGCTTTTCTCCCATTTTTTCCAATGCTCCTCCGATTCCCATGTAATCAAAATGACGACTTCCTCATCGCCGCGGCGCGCTTTCTTAACCAAAATTTTCAAATCAACAAACCCCTCTTGCTGTTCGATGATTCCAGGCTTTCGAAACCGCTCAGCCACTTGGTCGGCGAATCCTTCAGCCACTGTGATTTTACGCATTTGCACGAACATAAATCCTCTCCCTTTCTCTGTTGATGATGATGCGATTATTGTTCGCTGCTGTCCTCATCGTTGCGCTGTTCATCGATAGGGGCATCTCCGTCGCGGTTTTGAACTCCCCATATACTGCTCAGCTCTTCGTCATGAATATCAAACGATTGGATGAATTCATTGATCACCATCTCGATTGCTTTCAACTCTCCTGTCAGCACGGGATGAATCGATTGAAGCTCCGGCGATTGCAGTTGCTGTTTCAATGTCTCCCGTTTGACATAAAGCCGTGCTAAAAATTCGAGCGCCCGCCCGCGACGGAACGTTTTGGCGCCGCGATGCGGCCCTTTGTGCATATGCGCGCCTTTCCATGCGGGATGGCCTTCGAATGGATGTCCATGTCCATGAAAAAAATGTCCATGCATGCCGTCATCTTTCCTCCTTCGCCGCTTTCACTCTCGCCACCGTCACACCGTCCCCAATGGGGAGAAACAAGGCATCAAGCGCTGGATGCCGAGCAACGGTCTCATTGAACTGCCTCATGATTTCCCCGCGCCGTCCCAAGGCGCGCGGAGTGCCAATGCCGCTTCCTGCCATGGTGTTGTCCGCTGCGATGATCGCGCCCGGATTGGCGAGGCGGAGGCAATAATCGAGATAATGAACATAGTTTTCTTTGTCCGCATCAATGAAGAAGAAGTCGAAGCGCGAGCCTTGGGCAACAAGCGCTTCAAGGCTTTCCAAGGCTGGTCCAACCATATACACGACTTGGCTGCCGAAACCGGCTTTTTCTAGGTTCTGTTTTGCCAAGCGGGCATAGTCCTCCACAAGCTCAAGCGACGTCAACAACCCGCCCCGCCCAAGCCCGCGCGCGAGACAAACACCGCTGTAGCCTCCAAGCGCTCCGATTTCCAACACGTTTTTGGTGCCGGAGATGGCGACAAGCATCGTCAACAGCTTTCCTGTCGCCGGCGAAACAGAAATCGGCGGAAGGCCGTTTTCCTCCATTGAGCGTCGGATGCTGGCAAGCACTTCATCTTGCGGAGCAAACTGTTCATTCATGTAACGGTTTAATTGCCGAAACAACTCCCATCCTTCATGGCGATCGTGCGGATGCTTCGGTTCCATGCTTTCCCTCCTTCTGATCCTATTCGTATACAATTGTATACAAACATAAACAGAACGTCAATGTTTAATCCCCCGACCGCTTATATTTCCATCTCGCCGCCGGGAACATCACTTGAAACCGCGTTCCTTCGCCGAGTTTGCTTTCCACCTTCACCTTGCCATGGTGTTGATCAATAATCCATTTGGCGATCGCCAATCCAAGACCGGCTCCATCCGATTGCGAGCGCGCCTTGTCGCTTTGGTAAAAGCGGTCGAAAATGCGAGGGAGATCTTCAGTTGGAATGCCGATGCCGTCATCTTCAACTTCCACCACGACCGATGAGGAAAAACGATGGCATGCAAGGCGAATGTGTCCGCCTTCCGTCGTATATTTCAAGGCATTGTCAAGCAAAATGACGATCAATTGATGGATGCGTTCACGGTCGCCCACCCACTCAATAGGGATTTGCGCTTCGACGCTCATCGTTTTCTGTTGGTACGAAGCGATCTCGCTGT
This sequence comes from Geobacillus zalihae, assembly GCF_030414215.1. NCBI lineage: Bacteria > Bacillati > Bacillota > Bacilli > Caryophanales > Anoxybacillaceae > Geobacillus > Geobacillus zalihae. The sequence continues at coordinate 664,337 of NZ_CP129217.1, read as the reverse complement.
ACTGTTCGCCAATGTCGCGGACCAATTCATCCAGCCGAAACGCTTCTTTTTGCATTTCCAACTGATTCGAGTCTGAACGCGCCAAGGTGAGCAGTTGGGAAACGAGCCGCGACAAGCGGCGGCATTCTTTGGCGATCACAGAAATATCGACGCTTTTCTCTTCAATGGTTGCTTTCGGAGAACGAAAAAGCGCATCCGTTTTTGCCTGAATGACAGAAAGAGGCGTGCGCAATTCATGGGAGGCGTCGGAGACAAATTGCTGCTGTTTTTTCCACGCCGCTTGAATGGGAACGAGCGCCCGGCCAGCCAGAAAATAGCCTGCCGCGATGGCAAACAGAGCGCTCAGCATGCATCCTACTGCAATCATGAACATCAATTCGCCAAGCAGCTCGCGTTCAGAGTTCGTATTACGCAGCATTTGCACCGTTATCGGGCCAAACGCCGTATTCACTTCAACAGCCAACGTCCGAAAATAGAGATGGCCTACGTTCACCTCATACAGTTCATCAAGCCTTTCTGGGGGAGTGAGCGGCAGCCCGGTGAAAAAAGAAGCGTCGCGGGTCATGCCGACCATTTCTCCTTTCTCGTTCCAGATGACCACCACCAGCCGCGGGTCGCGCAACAGCGGATCATGAAAGAGCGGATCTCCTAACAGCGCATCATCCTTACGCCATGGCCCGCCCTGCCTAATCCGCTCCGCCAATCGTTCAAGCGGAACATCGGCCGCATGGTACAGACGCTCCTGCATATACACGTACAGCACGACGCCAAGCGCGCTAATCACGAAAAACACGACGAGCGAGTTGACGAATGTCAAACGCCAAAGGGTTTTGTGAAACATGGCACATTTTCACTCCTGCTCCCGCACCAGCATGTAGCCGATGCCGCGGACAGTTTGAATATCTGCATGATAGCCAAACGGCTCAAGCTTTTTCCGCAGCTGATGAACGAACACTTCGACAATGGCGATCGTCGTATCAGAGTCAAATCCCCAAATACGGTCAAAAATTTGTTCCTTCGTTAAAATGACGCCTTGGTTATGAACGAGATATTCCAAAAGCTCGTACTGTTTGCTGGTCAATTTCAGCGGTTGACCGTCAACCACGACTCCTTTTTCTTTGCCAAACAATTCGATGCCGCGGTAGCGGATCGTCTGTTTCGTCGTCAGGGCGCCGCTGCGCCGCAAAAGAGCCCGCAGACGCGCCTTCAGTTCCGGAGACTGAAACGGCTTCACCAAGTAATCGTCTCCGCCAAAATCAAGTCCCTTCACCCGATCTTCAAGCGAGTCTCTCGCCGTCAGAAACAACACCGGCGTTTCGATTCCGTCTTCACGAAGACGACGGACGATGGAAAAACCATCGATGCCGGGAAGCATAACGTCCAAGATGATGGCGTCGTAAATGTTTTGCTGCGCTAAAAACAACCCTTCATCGCCGTCACATGCCCCATCAACCTCAAACTCATCCGCCAGCATCTCGATCATAGCCTCCCGCAAGTCGTGGTGATCCTCGACAACAAGCAGCTTCAACTATCTTCCCTCCTCTTTTTTAACCTATGGCTGTAAGGAACTTCCCTTCGCAGTGAAAGGCAACAGCTAAGCACCATACATGCCGTATCGGGAAAGGAAAAACAAAGCGCCGCATGATGCGAACGCTTTGTTTTTCTTTCTTTTATTCGTAGCGCAACGCTTGAATCGGGTCAAGCTTGGCCGCTTTGTTCGCTGGAAATACGCCAAACACCACTCCGACCAACAAAGAGAACAAAAAGGCGAGCAATGACACGGAAGGGGAATAGGAGATTGTCATCCCCATCACCGACTTCAGCACTTGGCCAACACCAAATCCAAGAACGACGCCAATGGCTCCACCGCATGAGCTGAGCACCACCGCCTCAACAAGAAATTGAAGCAAAATGTGGCGGCGTTTGGCGCCGACCGCTTTGCGGATGCCAATTTCTTTCGTCCGCTCGGACACCGAGACGAGCATGATGTTCATAATCCCGATGCCGCCGACAAGCAACGAGATGCCAGCGATGCCGCCAAGCATCAGCGTCATCGTATCGGCTACGGAACTGACCGTTTCCATCAAATCCTGCTGATTAAAGACGCTGTAGCTGTCTTCATTGTTTGGGAACAAATGGGCAAGAAGCCGTTTTGCTTCCACCATCACGAAGTTGACGTCTGAAGCCTTGTCTGCCTGGATATACACGGTTTGGATGTTCATCGTCTTTGTCAGGCGCTGGGCGGTCGACAGCGGCATCAAAATGACATCGTCCCCGCTTTGTCCAAGAGAACCGCCTTTGGACGCCAAAACGCCGACAACTTTAAACGATGTCCCATCGATTTGCACGTACTGGCCAACCGGATCCCCGAATCCAAACAACGTTTGCGCTATCGTCGCGCCGAGCACGACGATTTTTTGCCTGTACTCGATATCGATGTCTGATAAAAATCGGCCGCTGCTCACATTGACATCGCGAACCGCTTCATACGAAGCTGTCGTGCCGATTAACGATACTTGCGCTGAAGCAGTCCCTTGTTTGACATTCACTCTCCCAGACACGATAGGAGCGATGTCCTTTACACCGGAAAGTTCGCGAAACTTGTTCATGTCTTCAACCGTCAGCTTTACTTCATCGCTGTTCATGACGTTGACCGTCAATAAATTCGTTCCGAGCTGATTGATTTGGCTTGTCACTTGCTCACTTGAGCCTCGACCGATGGAGACGAGCACGATGACGGACGATACGCCGATGATCATGCCCAACATCGTCAAAAAGGAGCGCAACTTGTTGCCGCGAATGCTGCGCCACGCCATTTTAATGGATGGAAGAAGCCCCAACGAACTCACCTCTTTCTTCCAACAACTCGCCATCTTGAATGCGGACGATCCGCTTCGCTTCTCTGGCGACTTCCCAATCATGGGTGATGAGTACGATCGTATGCCCTTGCTCATTGAGCTGCTTCATGATGTGCATAATCTCTTTGCTTGTTTTGCTGTCAAGCGCGCCGGTCGGCTCGTCAGCGAGCAAAATCGGCGGATGGCCGACAAGAGCGCGGGCAATGGCGACGCGCTGTTGCTGGCCGCCTGACAGCTGGTTGGGCAAATGGTGGACTCGCTCCTGCAGCCCCACTTTTTCAAGGCATTCATAGGCAATGGCTCGCCTTTCTTTCACCTTCACTCCCCGATAAATGAGGGGAAGCTCAACGTTTTCCAGCGCCGTCAGTTTGGATAGAAGATTGAAATTTTGAAATACAAATCCGATTTTTTGATTGCGAATGACGGCGAGTTCATCCTCTTTCATCGTTCTGACTTCCTTCCCGTCGAGCCGGTAGCTGCCGGAATCCGGGCGATCAAGGCAGCCGATCATATTCATCAACGTCGACTTGCCCGAACCAGAGGGACCGACAATCGCAACAAAATCCCCTCGTTTGACTTGCAATGAAACCCCGCGCAGCGCATGCACCGTTTCTCCTCCTAAACGGTACGCTTTCGTCATCCCTTGAATATCAATCATCAACATACGATTCTCCTCCTTCCTCTCATGGCTGGCCACCTGTCCGACGGTTCATTCCGCCTCCTGGCATGCCGCCCATCCCTGGCATCCCGCCCATCATTCTTTCTTGCCGCCCTGGATTATTCGTACTGGAGGAAGTAGAAACGCTCGGCAGCTGCACGATTTGCCCTTCGCTCAATCCATCGGTAATTTCAATGTTGTCTTCATTGCTAATGCCGGTTTTCACCGTTTGGCGCACAGCCGTGCTGCTCCCGTCCGCCGACTGTTGGACGACAAGCACAAACTTTTCATCATTCATCGTGTGAACCGCTTCGATCGGAACATACAACGCATTATCTTTCTTTTCGACTAAAATGCTTACTTCCGCTGTCATGCCGATTTTCACATTCGTCGGTTTATCGATGTGCACCGTCACATCGAAAGTCGACACACCGTTCGAAACCGTCCCTTCTTTGGCGATGGAGGTGACCTTTCCGGTATATGTCGCCTCAGGAAAAGCGTTGATCTTAATCGCAGCGGTTTGTCCGACCTTCACTTTTGGAATATCGAGCTCATCCACTTGCACTTTTACTTGCAAATCGCTGTAATTGGTGAGATGGGCGACGACTTGTCCGTCATTGACGCGGTCTCCTTCTTCCACGTCGAGCGAGGTGATCGTTCCAGCTGCTGGCGCTTCAATCGGATCGCTGCCATCAGTAAATGTAATGAGGTCTTCCCCCTTCGTCACGGTTTCCCCTTCGGAAACGAGCACTTCATCCACTTCTTTGCTGCCGTCAGCTTGAATGTCCGTGCTCGTTACGGACTCAACCGTTCCCGATCCACTCACTTTCACTTCCAACGTTCCTTTTTGCACTGAAGCGGTCGCCGTCTGAGCCATGGCGGGCTCGCTTTTGGCCTGCGTGAAGTACCATGCACCGCCGGCGCCGGCTGCAGCCACAATCGCGACCAACGCGATGATCCATTTTTTCACTTCGCATTCCCCTTTCTCCATTTCAAATAAGCATCGACACTCCGATTATCCAAAGGGTTGCTTAATTTTCCCTTAATTTTTTCGTTTCTTCCTTCCAAACCTGAACATACGCTGTCCACAATACTTTTGCATGGTGACCAAAATGAAAATATGATCATGCTCGAAAACAAAAAAACGCCCGCCAATACGACGGACGTCTCTTTGCCAACACCGCTTCTTTCTAACGCTGTGCACACGACCCCCGCTCCACGAGCCGGTGCGGGATGATGATGCGTTTGATCGGTTCATTCGGGTTGGTGATTTTCTCAATTAAACTTTTCGCCGCTTCGTAGCCGAGCTGAAAAATGCCGATGTCAACCGACGTGAGCGGCGGACGCGACATTTCGGCGAGCAGCGTGTTGTTGAAGCTGACGATCGAAACATCTTCCGGGACGCCAAGCCCCATTTCATCAAGCGTTTTCAAGATGCCGAGCGCCATGAGATCATCGGCGACGACAAGCCCGGTCGGCGGCTCAGGCAACGAAAGAAGCTCCTTCATCGCCTCTTGGCCGCCTTCTTGCAAAAATTCTGCATGGACGACGTATTCCGGCCGGTACGGAAGCCCCGCCTCCTGCAAGGCCGCGGCGTAGCCGGTTTGGCGGTCGACGGTCACCAAATATTGCGGATTGCCGCCGACAAACGCGATGCGTTCGTGCCCGCGAGCGATCAACCAGTTTGCCGCATCTTTCCCCGCCTGGACGTTGTCGTTGTCGACATGGGTCACTTGTTCCGCTTTTTGGTGCGGTTTGCCGATGACGACGAACGGAAAGCCATGCTTTAACAAGTACTTCATGAGCTTATCGTTTTGCCGTGAGTAAAGCAAAATAACGCCGTCGACGCGCCGTCCTTGCAGCATCTCCACGACCCGTTCGTAAATCTCACCTTCTTTTTCCCCGGTCGACATTTGCAAGGCGTACCGCTTTTCATGGGCGGCTTTGCTGATGCCGCGGATGACTTCCGGGAAAAACGGGTTTTGCAGCGCTTGGTCGGCCGAGCTCGGCATGACGATGCCGATCACTTGCGTCGCCTGGCTCGCGAGGCTGCGAGCAATAAAGTTCGGGTGATAGCCGAGCTCTTTCATCGCTTCGCGCACCCGCTGTTTCGTCTTCTCGCTGATGCGCGGGCTGTCGGCGATGACGCGCGAGACGGTTGACGGCGCAACGTTCGCTCGTTTCGCCACATCTTTAATCGTAACGGTCATAAGCCCCCTCCTTTCCATTTATTCATTGATCCGTTTTGCCCGTTTTTTCACCAAATATAAAAACAAAAGAAACAGCACGTAAACCGATACGATGGCGGCGATAAACGGGATGTTGATCCCCGTTTTTTCCCGCAGCTTGTATACTTCCGCCGTTTCGCGATCGAGCACAAGGTCGTAGCCGTCATCATCGCCGCGGACGAGATCGTCCAATAAAAAGCCGCGCAGCTCTTTGTTTTTTGGCAACTGGTCGTTCGTTAGGTGAACGTGCTGCGTTTCGCCCGTGTTGTTGATGGCGATAACCGTTGTTTCATCTTCATATTGCCGTTTCCACACCGCCATGCCGTCTTTTTCATACAGGAGCGTAAAATCGCCGCGCCGCAAAGACGGCAGCTGTTGGCGGAGCGGGCCGATTTTTTTCAAGTAATCGATGATCTCCGGATCGGCGCGGAAATCCATCAAGCGGCGGTTGTCCGGGTCTTCGCCGCCGTTCATGGCGATTTCCGTTCCGTAATACATGATCGGGATGCCGGGGGCGGTGAACAAATACGTCATCGCCAGCTTGATGCGTGAAATCGGATTGTTGCGGTTGTCAATCGAAAGTTTCGTAAACCGCACGGTATCGTGATTGTCCAAAAACGTCCCGAGCAAGTACGGGCGGTCGTAAAACGTTTTGTTGTATTCCCAGACGTCATACAACGGCCGGAGCGATGCATCGCGCCTAGCAAGCGACTGCTTCACCGCGCCATACAGCGGGTAATCGACAAATCCGTCGATGCCGTATTTGCCGTATTCCGCAATATAGCGCGGATCGTCGCTCCACACTTCGCCAAGAAGGAAAAAGTCTTGTTTCACCGATTTGACTTCTTTCGCAAACTCCTGCCAAAACGATTTCGGCACGTGGCGCACTGTATCGAGCCGGTAGCCGTCAATGTCGGTCTCTTTAATCCACCATTTGGCAGCGTCAATTAAATACGTTTTGACCTCTGGATTTTCCTGCGCCAAATCAGGCAACCCATACACCCAGCCGTTTTCAAGCTGTGTTTGGTCGTTCCAGTCGAAAATCTCTTTTTTCGGATGGAACCAATCTTTTTTCGCCGGGTCGCGAAGCCATGGATGGTCGTAGCCGACATGGTTGGCGACAAAGTCCAAGATGACTTTCATATGGCGCTTGTGCGCTTCTTTGACGAGTGTTTTCAAATCGCCCAGCGTGCCAAAGTGCGGATCGACTTGATAAAAATCTTCAATCCAATAGCCATGATAACCGCCCGGCATGTTTTTAAAAATCGGCGTCAGCCAAATGGCGGTAAATCCCATCTCCTTGATGTAATCGAGTTTCGCCGTCACCCCTTTCAAGTCGCCGCCGAAATACCCTTTCGGATCGTTCACATTCACGTTCTGGTCGTTTGTCGGATCCATATTGTTAAACCGGTCGACCATAATGAAATAAATGGCTTCATCTTGCCACGTCCGTTCTTCTTTCTCCGCCGCCGCAGCCGGCATGGCATAAAAAAGAAGGAACGGAAGGACGAGCAGCATAAAGAGCCGGTTCCCCATTTCCATTCCTCCCTTCCCGATTCATTTGCTCATTCGGAAACGGGTAAGCCCACTATTTATGATAGCGGTTCTTACCCTTTTGTGCCACCGGCCGTTAAGCCGGAAATCAAATACCGCTGCAGGAACAAAAAGACGACGGCGATCGGCGCGGCAATCAAAATCGAGCCGGCGGCAAAGCGGGTGAAGTTGTTCGCAAACCGGTCGCTGATGAAGTTAAACAGCCCGACCGCCAATGTAAATTTATCCGGGTCGCGCAAGACGATCGACGGCAGCAAAAAGTCGGTGAACGGCGCCATAAAGTTGAACAACGCGACAACGGCCAAAATCGGCTTGGCCAAAGGCAGCATAATGCGGAAAAAGACGCCGAAATGCCCGGCGCCGTCGATGCGCGCCGCCTCATCCAGCTCGCGCGGAATCGTATCAAAGTAGCCTTTGACCAGCCAGGCGTTAAACGGAATTTGTCCGCCTACATAAATGAGAATGAGCCCCCACAGCGAATCGAGCAAATGGAGCATATTGAGCAAAATATAGATCGCGACCATCGCCATGAGCGACGGAAACATTTGCAACACTAAAAACAAATACAGCCCCGTTTTCCGCCCGACGAATTTGTAGCGCGAAAACGCATAGGCGATGAGCGCCGTGAAAAAGACGGATAACACCGCATTGGCCGCAGCGACAAACAAGCTGTTTTTATACCAAAGCAAATAATCGCTCTGCGGGCTGGTAAATAACCATTTATAATGCTCGAACGTCCACTTCTCTGGGATGAGAGATGCCGAATACAGGCTTGTTCCTGGATTGAGCGACATGCTGATTGTCCAAAGGAGCGGATAGGCGATGACGACAAACATGAAGGCGATAAACAAATAAATAAGCGCTACTTCCACGCGCGATTTCCATTTGCGGTTCATCAAATGTTCCCCTCCTCTTTAAAGGAACGGGTGCGCCGGAACTGGTAAATGGCAAACCCGCTGACGATCAAGCCGATGATGAGCGAGATCGCCGCCGCCATATTGTAGTTGTTCGTCGTGAACGTCAAATCGTACACCCATGAAATGAGAATGTCCGTCCCCCCGGCGTTTTGTCCGCGCACGGCGGGTCCCCCGTCGTTGAACAAATAGATGATGTTAAAGTTGTTGAAGTTGCCGGCATATTGCATAATCAACAGCGGCGCCGTCGCATACAAGACGTGCGGCAGCGTGATCGATTTGAACTTTTGCCAGCGCGTCGCTCCGTCGATGTCGGCCGCTTCGTACCAGTCGCGGGAAATGCTTTGCAAAACGCCGGTAAACAACGCAAAGACGAACGGGAAGCCAAGCCACGTTTGAATCAAAATAAGCGCCACTTTCGTCCAAAACGGATCGGTCATCCACGGGATCGACACCCCAAACAAACTCAACACTTCGCGGTTGATGGCTCCGAATTTGTCGTTGAACATCGCCGCAAACACCAAAATCGTGACAAACGCTGGCACGGCCCACGGCAAAATCAACACCGTGCGGATGAACCGCTTGAACTTGATGCGCGGGTCGTTGACAAGGAGCGCCAAAAACAGGCCAAGGGCGATTTGCGCCGTTGTCGCCACCACGGTCCAAACGATCGTCCAGGCGAGAACGCTAAAAAACGTGCTTTTCCAAATCGGAATCGACACTAAGTTTTTGAAGTTTTCCAACCCAACCCAATTCAACAAATGGCGCGGCGGCGAGTGGTACAAGTTGTAGTCGGTAAACGCGAGCGACACCATAAACAACAGCGGCAGCACCACGATAAACAACAGCATCACAAGCCCGGGCGTCACAAAGATGTACGGAAACCCCCGATCCCACGCATGACGGCACGATTCGATCAGCGATGGGAACGGCTCGCCGCGTTGCCGGCGGCGGGCATCGTTGCGCGCATCAATGATGTTCGCAATATGCAGGGCGGCGGCAAAAGCGATGATGATGACCGAAACCAATCCTTGAATCAAGAGAAAAATCGAATGATCAAGCATCGGGATTTCGCCAAGCGTGACGAGTCCCCACAGCCCGATGTTCAAAAAGTTATAAAACGTCAGCAAAAACGAAGCCTCAATGATGATGAACAAGATGCCTTTGACATACCGGCGGTTGTACAATTGCCCAAGGCCGGCAAACAACAGCGACAGCGCCATCGCCACCGCCGGCCGATGGCGGACGTTTGCTTCCGGCATTCCAATCCCCCCTATCGTATGGATAAGAATGGTGGATAGGGCTGATCCTATCCACCACGATATCACGCGTTATTTTCCAGCGCCGCTGGCGGCGATTTTATCTTGAATCGTTTTGACCGCCTCACTCAGCACCGCTTTCGGGTTGTCGCCTTTCGCGATAAATTGCAAGGCATTGCCCATCGGCTCCCACACTTGCGACATTTCCGGCACGTTCGGCATCGGCTCGCCGTATTGGATTTGCTCCGCAAAGCCGGCGATCAGCGGGTCGTTCGTAATTTTCTCATTTGTCAACGCTTTTTCATTCGCCGGCATTTCACCTGCCACTTCATAGTAATGGAGCGAATTTTCTTCGTTCGTCACAAATTTCATGAAATCGACCGCCCATTCTTTGTTTTGTGAATAGGCTGATAACATCCATGTTTTCACGCCGACGAACGATTTCGGATGCTCGCCGTTGTCTAAGACCGGCAACGGTGCGGTCGCTAATTTGTCGCCCAACGCTTCTTTATACGACGCGATGTTCCATGGTCCGGTGATGGCAACCGCCACATTTCCTTTCGTAAACAGCCCGTTCATAATATCGCCGGTGATTTCTTTCGGAATGTAGCCGTTTTTAAACCACGATTGGACGAGCTCGGCTCCTTTGACGGCTCCATCATTCGCGAGCCCAATGTCGCTTATGTCGTATTTGCCGTTTTCATTTTTAAACACATAGCCGCCGTATCCGGCGAAGAACGGATAGACAAAATAGAAGTTGGCTGCTTCCATTAAAAAGCCATATTGGTCTTTCGCTGCATTCGTTTTTTCCTTGGCGATCTTCATCAAGTCTTCCATCGTTTTCGGCGCTTCTGAAACTAAGTTTTTATTGTAGAACACGCCGTACGTTTCGACGACCATCGGCACGCCGTACGTTTTCCCGTCATAGGTGACCGCGTTGATGGCTGTCGGACTGTACTCGCCTTTCGCATCGCCAAGGTCGACTGGATCGGCCAATCCTTGCAGCACAATGTCGCCGATGCGGTCATGCGGCTGGTAGAACACATCCGGCCCTTTGCCAGCCGGTCCGTCGAGCGCTAGTTTTTTCGTTTGATCGAGCATGTTGACCCCAACCATCTCGATTTTGATTCCGGTTTTTTCTGTGTACTTTTGAAAAATATCCTTTAACGCTTGTTTTTGTTTTTCATCATCGTTCACCCACACGACGAGTTTCTCTGGCTTTTTGTCCTGTTCTGCCGTCTTTTGGTCGTTTCCTTTCGGCTGCTGGACATCGCGCTTGGGACCGCAGGCACCCAGCACGCCAATCAACAACACGGCCATGAGAAAGAAAGATAACGCTTTTCTCATAATCCCCCTCCTGTCATCATGACGGAATCTTAGCGGTACAATCATAAGGAAAACGTTTGCGCAAATAAGTTTTAATCCTTTCTATGAAAACGATTGCACCACTCATCTCCATTATAACGCTTATTTTTCATTTTACAAGCCTTTTTTCTATAAAATTTGACTTTTCTTTTCTCTTAACGTACTTTTTATTATAGCTGAGCATTAATGCAAACGGTTGCTTCAGATAACAAAGGAGGAAAAAGAAAATGAGGAAAGAAGCCATCCACCACCGCTCAACCGACCATTTCGCTTATGCTTATGACAGCGAGACGCTCCATCTCCGGCTTCAAACAAAGAAACATGATGTCGACCACGTCGAGCTGCTTTTTGGCGACCCGTACGAATGGCACGATGGCGCCTGGCAGTTTCAAACGATGCCGATGCGGAAAACGGGAAGCGACGGGTTGTTTGACTATTGGCTCGCCGAAGTCAAACCGCCATATCGACGGCTGCGCTATGGGTTTGTGCTTCGAGCTGGGGGCGAACAACTGGTCTATACGGAAAAAGGATTTTACCATGAAGCTCCGAGCGACGACACCGCTTACTACTTTTGCTTCCCCTTTCTTCATCGGGTCGACCTATTCCAAGCGCCGGACTGGGTAAAAGACACCGTATGGTATCAAATTTTCCCCGAGCGGTTCGCCAACGGCAACCCGGCCATCAGTCCGAAAGGGGCGCGGCCGTGGGGAAGCGAGGACCCGACGCCGACGAGCTTTTTCGGCGGCGACTTGCAAGGAATCATCGATCACCTTGACTATTTGGCTGATCTCGGCATCACCGGCATTTACTTGACGCCGATTTTCCGCGCGCCGTCGAATCATAAATACGACACCGCTGATTATTTTGAAATCGACCCGCACTTTGGGGACAAAGAGACGTTGAAAACACTTGTCAAGCGTTGCCATGAAAAAGGGATCCGCGTCATGCTCGATGCAGTCTTCAATCATTGCGGCTATGAGTTTGCCCCGTTTCAAGATGTGTTAAAAAACGGTGCAGCGTCTAGGTATAAAGATTGGTTCCATATTCGCGAGTTTCCGCTCCAAACGGAGCCGCGCCCGAATTACGACACATTTGCGTTCGTGCCGCAAATGCCCAAACTCAATACCGCCCATCCGGAAGTGAAGCGCTACTTGCTTGATGTCGCGACGTACTGGATTCGCGAGTTTGATATTGACGGCTGGCGGCTCGATGTGGCAAACGAAATCGATCACCAATTTTGGCGCGAATTCCGTCAGGCGGTGAAGGCGCTAAAGCCCGATGTGTACATTCTCGGCGAGATTTGGCATGACGCCATGCCGTGGCTGCGCGGCGACCAATTTGACGCCGTCATGAACTACCCGTTCACGGACGGAGCGCTTCGCTTTTTCGCGAAAGAGGAAATCAGCGCCCGCCAGTTTGCCGATATCATGGTCCGGTTGCTTCATTCGTATCCGAAACATGTGAACGAAGCGGCGTTTAACTTGCTTGGCAGCCATGATACACCAAGGCTGCTTACGGTTTGCGGCGGCGACGTCCGCAAAGCGAAGTTGTTGTTTTTGTTCCAGCTCACGTTCACTGGTTCGCCGTGTATTTACTATGGCGATGAGATCGGCATGACGGGGGGAAACGATCCGGAATGCCGGAAATGTATGGTGTGGGATCCAGAGAAGCAAAACAAAGAACTGTATGAACATGTCAAGCAACTGATCGCTCTTCGCAAGCAATATCGGGCGCTTCGACGCGGCGATGTCGCTTTTCTCGCCGCCGATGATGAAGCGAACCATCTTGTTTATGAAAAAACGGATGGCAATGAAACGGTCATGATCATCATCAACCGGAGCAACGAAGCAGCAGAAATTCCCATGCCGATCGATGCGCGTGGAAAATGGCTGGTCAACCTTCTGACAGGGGAGCGATTCGCTGCAGAGGCGGAAACACTTTGCGTCTCCTTGCCGCCGTACGGGTTTGTGCTTTACGCGGTCGAAAGCTGGTAAGGCGACTGAGCGGGCGGTTACGGACAAACATATCGGTTGCCGGTGCAGCGGACAAGCTGCACCGGTTTGATCTTTTGCTGACCGTCCCCATCTATACCACCGGCATAGAAGAAGGTCAATTACGCCGCGCCATGCGCCGATATTCGGTCGGCGTGATTCCTTCCACCTTTTTAAACAGGCGCGAAAAGTAGGCGCCATCGTCAATGCCAACCCGCTTGGCGATCGCCTCAATCGTCTCGTTCGTCTCCGCCAACCATTGCTTTGCCTTTGACAACCGATAATGCGCCAAGTAGCGGCTAAATCCCATGCCCATCGTTTTTTGCATGCAGCGGGTGATGTAGTCCGGGTGGAATCGGAGCTCCTGCGCGAGCATGTCCAGTGTAATCGGCTCGCTGAAATGTTTCTCGATATACGCAACCACCGCGGCGCTGATCTGTTCAGACGCACTCGGGACGGAAAGCTCTTGTTTTTGCAAGTGCCAAAGGAATTCGATGAACAACAGCAGCTGCCGGAGTGGCTGATCGATATCCCGCCGAATGTTTTGTTCCACGATTTGACTTAGCAGCTGTTCCACCCGCTCGCGCTGCTTGACTTCGCCATATTGACGGATGGAGAGCCGGTATTGGATCGGCTCGGTGTATGTCGCCTCCTTTTCGATCACGATCTGCCGGCTGACACCGCAATCGGAAACGACCGCAAAGTCTGGCAGCAAAAAATGAAGCCAAACCAGCTCCGTCCGTTCTTCGCATGGGCGGTGTCCGTAATGTTCCCTTCCCGGAATCAACAACAAATAGTGTCCACTGCCAACCGCAAACTCGCGCCCGTTTTCTGTCATATACAAACAGCCTCGTTTCACGTAAAGCAAATCAAAGACGGAAAATGTGCGGCGGAAATGCTTCTTTCCTTCCAGAAATACACTTTCCGCCCCTTTGATGAACACCGGCAGCGGCGGCATGGAAAATGTGACCGTATCCATCGGCCTCTCCCCTCTTTTGTCGGAAATGTGCAAGCAAAATCGCTTCTTTCTCTTTCCATTATGCAACAAACTAGCTAAACTGAATATATCGTTCAAGTCGGAATAAGAAAAAGGAGTTGTCTCAACATGCGCCATGAGGCCAAAACGCGGTCACTGTTTTCCTTGACGTGGCCAATTTTTATTGAAACGCTGCTCTATATGGTGATGGGCAACGCCGATACACTGATGCTCAGCCAGTATTCAGATCACGCGGTTGCTGCCGTCGGGGTGGCGAACCAAATCATCGCTTTAGCGATCGTGCTGTTCAACTTCGTCGCTTTAGCGACAGCAGTGCTTGTTGCTCAATATTTAGGCGCCCGCCGAGAGCAAGAAGCCGTTGACGTATCGCTTGTATCCCTCGTGGCCAATTTGTTGTTCGGATTGTTGTTAAGCGCCATTCTCGCCGCATTCAGCGAGCCGATTTTGCGAATGATGGATTTGCCCGCCGAGCTGCTCGATGAAGGAACCCATTATTTGGCGATTGTCGGTGGATTTTTGTTCATCCAAGCGCTGATGATGACGGTCGGCGCCATTTTGAAAAGCTATGGCTTCACCCGTGACACGATGTATGTGGCGGTTGGCATGAACGTTTTGCACGTCATCAGCAACGCGGTCCTCATTTTTGGCTTGTTTGGCCTGCCCGCCCTCGGCATCCAAGGGGCTGCTATATCGACCGCCGCCAGCCGTGGCATGGCCTTTCTCGCACTTCTTGCTTTGTTGCGCAAACGAACAAACATTCCGCTCGCACCAAGGGCGTTTCGCCGCCTTCCGTTTCACTATTTGCGCTCACTGCTGAAAATCGGTGTTCCGGCAGCCGGGGAACATCTTTCGTACAATACGGCGCAAATGGTCATTACGTATTTCATTACATGGCTTGGCGCTGAGGCATTGACCGTCCGTGTATACACGCAAAACATTATGATGTTTGTGTTTTTATTCGGCATCGCCGTCAGCCAAGGAACGCAAATTCTCGTCGGCCACTTCGTCGGGGCCGGGCGATACGAGGAAGCCTACGCCCGCTGCTTGAAAAGTTTGTACAGCGCCATCGCCATCTCAGTGTTGCTGGCCGCAGCCGCCTATTGGTTTGCCGAGCCGTTGCTGTCGCTCTTTACCGATGACCGCTCAATGATTGTTCTTGGCCGCAAACTGTTGCTGTTAACGATTATCCTTGAACCGGGGCGCTCATTTAATTTAGTGATTATCAGCTCGCTTCGTGCCGCTGGCGATGTGCAATTCCCTGTCTATATGGGCATTTTGTCGATGTGGGGCGTCGGCGTGACCATTGCTTACGTATTTGGCATCGCCCTCGGATTTGGCCTCGTCGGCATTTGGCTGTCGTTCATCGCCGACGAATGGCTGCGCGGACTGTTGATGCTTTGGCGCTGGCGGTCGCGCGTCTGGATGAAAAAAACGATGGTGCCACAAGCAAAAATGGCGTAGCGCCGCCAAATCGAATAAGAGCTGCGCGTAGGCGCAGCTCTTATTCTTTAATGCGAATGCCGTAATGATCAAACCAAACGTGCACTTGGCCAAGGTAAGCGAGCAGCTGCGGACCGGTCATGAGCTGCCCAAACCACGGCACTTGGAACGACTTCCCTTCTGTTTCAATGAGCGCCAACAATTTTTCCCGGTCGAAAAACTCGTGCAAAACCGAAGAGCGGTCATGGAGCAACTGCTCAAGCCATTGCTTGACAAGTTTCGTATATAGAGGATGGTGCGTTTTCGGATAGGGGCTTTTTTTCCGGTAGAGCACCTCTTCGGGAAGCAATCCCTCGAGCGCTTTTCGCAAAAGGCCTTTTTCTCGTCCTCCATACATTTTCATATCCCACGGAATGTTCCAAACGTATTCGACAATGCGATGGTCAGCGAACGGCACACGCACTTCCAAGCTTGCTCCCATGCTCATCCGGTCTTTTCGGTCAAGCAGTGTCGTCATAAACCAAATCATATTTAAGTAAAACAGCTCACGCCGCTTCGCCTCCTCGGCGCTTTCCCCCTCGAGACGCGGCACTTCAGCAAGCGTTTGTTCATAACGCATTTGCACATAGTCGTCAAGGCGAAGCTTTTGCCGCCATTCTTCCTTTAACAACCCGATGCGCGCCTCAATCGAGCGCATCCATGGGAATCCTTTCCGCGCCAAATCGTCCGGCCGATGAAACCATGGATAGCCGCCGAAAATTTCATCGGCGCACTCCCCTGATAAGCTGACGACAAACCGTTCGCGAATTTGTTTGCAAAACCAAAGAAGCGAAGAATCGACATCGGCCATGCCCGGAACGTCGCGGACGATGACGGCTTCATGCAAATGGCGGAACAGTTCCTCTTGCGTGATCACACAGCGATGATGAACCGTTTGAAATTGGTTTGACACCTGTTCGATAAAGGCCGCATCCGTGTTTGGTTGAAAATCGTTGGCTTTGAAATACTGGTCGTTCCCTTCATAATCGATCGAGTAGGTGTGCAGCGGCCCTTTTCCAGCTGCCGCGAAGGCATTGGCAGCAATCGCCGTAATGGCGCTCGAGTCGACCCCACCAGAAAGGAAGGTGCAAACCGGTACATCGGAAACGAGTTGGCGCGTGACCGCATCCGTCAATAGAAAGCGCAGCTTTTCGACCGTTTCCTCGAATGAATCGCGATGGACGTCGCTTTCGACATTCCAATACCGCCAAATGCGAAGCCCGCTGCGAGAGAAAGTCAACGCGTGCGCTGGACGCAGCTCCTGAACACCACAAAACACGCCGTGCCCCGGTGTGCGCGACGGTCCGAGGCCGAACACTTCGGCGAGTCCTTCATAATTGACTTCTGCCTTTACATCGGGATGGGCCAAAATGGCTTTCACTTCCGAGCCGAACAGCAGCCCCTCGCCATCTTCTCGATAAAACAAAGGTTTTACTCCGAGCCGGTCGCGCGCCATAAATAACAGCTCGCGCTCCTCGTCCCAAACGGCGAAGGCAAAAATGCCGTTGAGCCAATCGACGCATTTCTCCTTCCATTCCATATATGCGGCAAGCAACACTTCTGTATCGGAATGACCATCAAATCGATAGCCTTGGCGCAACAGTTCCTTGCGAATGTCTTCCGTATTATACAGCTCGCCGTTATAGACGATCGTATAACGATGTCCGTTTTTTTGCCGGACCATCGGTTGTTTGCCGCCAGCCGGATCCACGACGACAAGCCGTTTATGGCCGAAGGCGACATGAGTGTCCAGCCACGTATTTGTATCATCCGGTCCACGTTTGGCGAGCGTCTCTGTCATGCTGTCAATGACCGTCCGCTCGCGGCGCAAATTGCGCCCGAAATGGACCCAGCCAGTAATGCCACACATACAAACCAATCCTTTCTTTTTATCAAAGATGGCAAGTTCTCACCCGTTTCCATCATTTCGTCCGTTCTTTTTCACGATCGTTTCCAGCGATCGCTCCTTTGATTCACGATGGTTCTCCACGTCGGCATGATTCCATTTTATGCACCCCCCGTCATTTCGATGAATTGTCCGACGTCGGTCGCCGCACGAATAAATCAGCAAAAAAATGGAAAAACAGAGGAGTACAAGGAGGATGAGAGACATTGAACATCGAGGAACGACTGCAATGCATTGTGGAACAGCCGCGGGCTTATGTGTATGGAACAGTGGAGTTCGTCAACGATGAATGGATCTTCTTCGACGAAGAAGAAGAGGAAGCCTCTTTAGTAGAAGAAATTGCCGAGCAAGGCATCGAATGGTTTCACTGCGGGCATTGGCTGTCCGGGCAATGGCAGGATCAGGGCGCGGTCGCCACGGATCTTGGCGTCTTTCCCCTCGAAAACGGAGATCGCATCCGT
Source organism: Geobacillus zalihae (assembly GCF_030414215.1). Classification (NCBI taxonomy): domain Bacteria; kingdom Bacillati; phylum Bacillota; class Bacilli; order Caryophanales; family Anoxybacillaceae; genus Geobacillus; species Geobacillus zalihae. Next base: position 646,667 of record NZ_CP129217.1, on the reverse strand, counting down.
TTCCGCAAACGGCTGACTTATGCCTATCAACAATGGCTCGCCGCGCTTTCGGATTCAACCTTTTTCCAGTTTGTTCAATGGCTGAACAGCCTCGGATTTTCGCTGTATGACTGCTTATATTGCTACAACGGCCTATTGTTTGCCAAATCGTCTGGCGTGAATTTCATCATTTACGACAACACCGAACAAATTGGCAGCATCCACCATTATTACGAGCGCGGACGGGCGTCAAGCGACCGTTTTGAAATCACATTAAACAGCGGTGAGCGAGCCATTTGCGCCCAAATCGGCTGAATCGCCTGTTGATCCTCACGTCGTCGAAGTCCAACGGTGATCTGTCAATGTTTTTTTACCGGCCATCCTTCCGCCCGAAGCGAAGCCTAGCAGCCGTTTTGCTTCAGGCGGAGTGCCGACGGACGACAGCTGTCAACCGACGCGGGCGGGGGATCACTTTTGCTTTTCCGTCACATACCGCATCACTTCTTCAGCGAGAAGCGGCGGACAAAACACGTATCCTTGCGCATACGTGCATTGCAAATCGCGAAGCCGGTTGAGCTGTTCCGGCGTTTCCACCCCTTCGGCGATCGTCTCAAGCCCCAACCCGTGTCCCATCGTAATCATCGCCTTGACAATGGCCTCATCGGAAGCGTTGGCATGCAATTGTTCAATAAAGGCACGGTCAATTTTCAATATTGTCGCTGGCAACCGCTTTAAATAATGGAACGAGGAATATCCGCTGCCGAAATCATCGACGGCGATGCCGACGCCAAGCTTCCTCAACTCGTCCATTGTCCGCATCGTGCTGGACAGATAACGGAGCATCGAATGTTCGGTCAATTCGAGATGCAAACAGGACGGAGACAAGCGTGACTGCTTAAGCGCTTGTTTTACATTGTCTACAAACCGCTCGTGTTGAAACTGGACAGGGGATACGTTAACAAAAATGGAAAGCCGGTTATTTCCTGTAATTTCCTGCCATTGTTTCGTCTGTCTGCAGGCGGTTTTCAGCACCCAGCGCCCAATCTCATGAATCAACCCGGTCTCTTCCGCCAAAGGGATGAATTCATCCGGCCGCACAAGCCCAAGCTTCGGATGGCGCCAGCGAATCAGCGCCTCCGTCGCCTTCACCGCACCCGTATGTACGTCGACAATTGGTTGGTAGCAAAGAAATAATTCATTCTCTTCGATCGCCCTGCGCAAATGTCCGCCCATTTCCAATCGGTGCATTGCTTCTTCGTTCATTTGCGCGCAGTAGCGCTCCACCCGGTTGCCGCCGCCTTTTTTCGCCATATTGACCGCCATATCGGCGTGCCTAAGGAGCGCATGTTCGTCCTCTCCGTCATCTGGAAACATCGCTAGACCAACGCTTGCTGTAACGAAAAATTCCTTTCCGTCGTACACAATCGGCCGCGCCACTTCGCGCACGATGCGGAGCGCCGCTTCCGTCGCCGCCTGGGCCTCTGTTTTGAGCGGAAAAAGCAAGCAAAACTTGTCGCCATGAAATCGGCCAAGCTCCGCACTAGGCGGCAAGGCGCGGCGAATGCGCTCGACAAGCTGGCGCAAAATGTCATCTCCGGCGTAATGGCCGACGCTGTCGTTAATCCATTTAAACCGGTCCAAATCGATCAAAGCAACCGCCATCTTTCGTCGCTTCTGCTTGGCTTTATCCAGCTGTTCGGAAAACAATTCCATCCACTTTGTCCGGTTGGGCAAGTTCGTATCGATGTCGTAATATGCTAAATAAGAGATTTTCTCTTCCGCCTTTTTTTGCTCGGTAATGTTGCGTCCGATTCCGTAAATGCCGACCTTTTTGCCATCCACAATGATGGGAATGTTTTTCATTTGAAACAAAAGCCGTTCTCCCGATTTCGTCGGAATTTCCAAGTTATACGTTTGGATATTCCCCTGCAGCGCTCGGTAAAAATAGCGAGTGACGCGGGGAATATCATTCGGATGAATATACTTGAGCGAATTCGTATACAAAATCTCTTCTTTCTTGTAACCGAGCACTTGCTCAAAAGCGGGGTTGACGCTTGTCAAACGGCCGTGCAAATCTGTGGAATAGACAATGTCCGTGTTATGCTCAAACAACGATTTGTAGCGTTGCTCCGACATTTGCAGGCGGACGTGCAGCCGCTCCATGTCGCGGGATGATGTTGACATGAGCTGCGCCAATGTCATCATCCCTTCTGGCGGCGATGACCACGGTGACAGTAGGCCGCTCTCCGCCGAGGCCGCTGTTTCCGCCAGCGAAATGGCCGCAAATGCGGCCGGCCGCACCGCCGTATACGCATCTTTCACCAACACCTCGACGGCCGGAAACAGCGCTGCCTGTCCAAACGCCGCAGCCACGCCGTCAAACAGCGGGCGCGTATACCCACCGAGCGCCGCACTGTAGTAAAGCAGCATTCCTTCTGCTGGTTGCTTGGCCGTTTGCATCGCCACATCACGCGCGCTCCAGTAAAGGGACGCGGCATGAATATAAGCAAATCGCACCTTTTCTCCGTTATGGACATGGCTCCTTACTGCAACCGAGCCATCCTGGTTGACAGCGACAATCGGCAGGCAGACATCGCGTCCGTTCCGTTCGATAAGAAACGGAAATTCCATCCCAGAAAACGGAAGGCGTTCGATAAACTCTTTTCCTAAATACCGTTCCAAATAGCTCGACGCTTTTTGCCCGTTTAGCTCGTCAATCTGCTGATCGCGGCTTTTCGTGATGGAAAACGCCAAGCCAATCGGCTCCCATAAAAACGGTGCGGCACAGTGGCCGCGAAGCGCTGTTCCACTGAAAGAGACGGCGATTCCTCCGCGCTCAAGCCGACCGTCGGGCGAAAATAACACGCTGCCCTCGGGAAGCGCGCAGCCGATGATAACCATTCGTTCGTTTGCAAGCGGCAAATGGCGAAGCAAAGGCGGCAAAGCCGAGCGGTGATTCGTAAACAACAAAAGCAACGTCGTATCGTGACGAACGACCGCCTCCGCGATCAACGCCGCCAATCCATCCGGGCGGTCAAACTCATCAGCTGGCAGCGCCAACGACGAAACGGTTGAAGACGTCATCGACGCGACGCCAACAGCGAGATTCGCCTCCCCGGCCATTGGCAGCGGCCCTGCCATCCCAACCATATGGGCGTGCGGCCAACGACGGGCTAACGCGGCGGCCGCATGGTGCACTGCTTCCTCATCATTGCCCGCGATTTGGACAAACAACGGCTCATCCAAGGAAGAACTATGCTCCCTGAGCAAATGATCCAGCTCCTCGACGCGGCGGCAGCAGAACCAATGCATAAACGATCATGCCCCCTCCGCTGACCAATAAGGTCAAAAAATTCAAAAAATGATATTTCTTTTACCATACCATATTTTCATCTTCAACAAAAGCGGCAACCAATAGAAGGCTGCCGCTTCGCTTTAGAATAAGTCAAAACCAAGCGGCAGCAGCAAACCAAGAAACAGCGTCACCGCAAGGGCAATGACCCATTGCGTCCATCTTGCCGCCGCGCTTTTCCCTTTTTTTTCAGCTGCTAAAACCATTTCCATCGCTCCGATCACCCACAGCCCGGCAAGCGCCTTTAGCCAATAAAGCGCAGATATCGAAGCAATGCTATGCAGCAAAAGCAGGCCCGTCACGATCGTGAGAATGTAAAACAGCCGCAACACCATTTGCACGATCTTGGCTTTGCCCGCCCCTTGCCGCTCCATCGACACCGCAAGGAAAAACAAAACAATCGTGATGAGCCAGCTCGTAATATGGGCATGCGTCAACGTCCATCCCTCCAACCATTCCTTGTTCCTTCCCATCATAGCACGGCGGGCTTACGGTTGACAAACTTCACGAAAACGAAAGACGCCCTTTCTTTCAAAAGGACGCCTTTTGAGCATCAATGGGAGCTTCCTCACTTTCGCCGTTTACTCTCCCACTTTGTTGCGCAACGTGCCGATGCCTTCCACCGTCACCTCAATGACATCACCCGTCTGCAAAAAACGCGGCGGGTTCATCCCTTTGCCGACTCCAGCCGGAGTTCCTGTCGCAATGATGTCGCCCGGCTCAAGCGTAATGCCTTTGGAGATCGTCTCGATGATCGATTCAATGGAAAAAATCAATTGTTTCGTGTTCGCTTGCTGGCGCACTTCGCCGTTGACCCGTGTCTCGATGCGCAAATCGTTTGGATTTGGCACAAATTTGCTTGGCACGATCCATGGCCCCATCGGGCAAAATGTATCCAAGCTTTTGCCGAGAAAATATTGTTGGTGCCGCTCCTGCAAATCTCTTGCTGTCACATCGTTGATGATCGTGTATCCAAATACGTAATCAAGCGCGTCTTCGCGGCGGATCGCCCGCCCTTGTTTGCCAATGACCACCGCCAGCTCCCCTTCATAGTCCATTTCATCCGTGACATCGGCATGGCGCAAAATCGTTTCCTCATGACCGATGACCGTTGTCGACGCTTTCGTGAAGACGATCAAATGCTCCGGCACATCGGCGCCGCCGAGCTCCAGCGCGTGATCAACATAGTTTTTTCCAATGCAAAAAATGTTTTTCGCCGGCCGTGGGATCGGGGCCAAAAGACGGACATCGTTGAGGCGATAAACGTACTCCCGCGTCGGATGGCCTAGCGCCCAGTCAATCACTTTTTGCGCCCGTACGAGAAACTCCTCCCCTTGGGCAATCGCTTCAACCATCGTCGTCGGCATCGTCTCCGTTCCATCCATCGCCCGTTCGGCGCGGCGCAAATGAACCGCCCGGTCGTCTCCTTGCGGCACGGCTCCAACAAACGTTTCTCCATCGAAAAGTGCGGTGATCAGTTTCATCGTGCCTCTCTCCCTTTCTTTGTTATGCAGCGGACGCTTCGTGAACTCTTCTCTTCCACCCGTCTTCGCCATTTTGGCGCGTTGAGGATGGTATTCGCCATCGAGGCGAAAAAGTCCTGCTTTTGTAGAATTTTGTCTAAATTAGGAAATTTATCACTTATTTTCCCGAATCGCTTCCTTTTTTCGTCGTGATATGTATAATAATGTTTAGTTTCCACTAGGGCGTCGATTGCGACTTTCGTCATGCAACAAACGTCTTGCATCGACGCGGCATGCCTCAACCAACATTTCAAACGAATTGATGGTGAAGGAAATGGTTCTGTTGCAAATTGAAGAAAAACGACAACAAATGATCGAATTGGCGCTCACGTATGGGTTCACGGCCAAAGAGACGATCGAATGCAGCCAAGAGCTTGACCAATTGATCAATCAATATTTGCAGCAAACAAGGATGTTGGAATCGCCTTCCCCGTCCGTTCAGTAAGCGGGGGTTTTTATTGCCCCGGCCGGCGGCGAAACGGCGGCCGCGTTCCGTATGTTCCCCACCTCCACATCCACTCAATCGGGCCATAATGAAAACGCGCAAACCAAAAGCGGCTTATCCACACTTGAGTTGCATACAAGGCAAACGCAATCAACATCTCCTGCCATGCGCTTGTGCGTCCATACCACCCAAGCCCATAACCATAAAACAGCGACGTGCAAACGAGCGATTGCGCGAGGTAATGGGTGAGCGACATTTTCCCGACGTCTTGCCACCACCGCCAAGCGCGCTGCCAACTTGGTTTCCGGCAGACAAACACGGCAGCCGCCGCGTAAAACACCGCCAAAGCGGCGCCTCCGAAGCTGTCTTGGATGTACATGGTCAAGTCGTTGGCCGCAGCCCAATACGGAATGGTTTTCAGTGCTAAACCAAAACATAGCGCCCACCTCATCAGGCGGCGCAGCTTCGCAGGCGAGTGACGGTCGGCTTCAAGCCAACGTTGGTCGGCGGCATAGCCGCCAAGCAAACAAAACGGCAGCACGGTCAACACCGTAAGCAAAAGCCCTCCATCGCCGTTGATATACATCCAGTCGTTCCACCGTTGCCAAAACACGTCACGAAACGTTCCGTTTCGATAATGGCGAACCGCCGCGGCCGCCGCGGTCTCGTGGCCGCCGGCTGTCTCCATTTCTCCGGTCAACACATTGAGAGTTAACAACAGCGCCATGAGGCCGTGAAAAAGAAAAAAGACGGCAACAGCCGCCGTCCGCCACCAACGAGGCGGGGCGGCGAAAAAGAAAAGCATGATGAACCCGGCGAGGGCGTAGGGGATTAAAATATCGCCAAACCAAAGGCCAAACGCATGAGCAATGCCAATCCCAAGCAAAAGAAAGAAGCGGCGCAACAGAATCGGAATCGGCCGCTCCCCGCGGCTTTGGAGCCGGCGGAACATCATCACGGCGCCAAAGCCGAATAAAAAGGCAAACAGCGGATACGCGCTCGCTTCAAACAACACATCCACGACGGCAACGAAAACTCGGTCAAAATCACTGCCCTTGACGCCGTCGTCGTATAACGCCGGCGAGGAAACATAACGCATGTTGACAAGCAAAATGCCAAGCAAAGCGAATCCACGCAGCACATCGGCCGCGGCGATTCGCTCGGGCGATCTGATCATCGCTTTCTCCCTTCTTTCTGCCGCCTAGCCGTCTGCGCAATCGGCGACGCTTTACCGCCTTGCCGGCACGCCCGCCGCCTTATCCATTTCATTCGACGCGCTCTCCTCTGCCCGTCTGAAGGCGCATGCCTGTATCATCAGTTGACATAGCGGCCCGATTTTCCAATTGCATCCCAATATTGGCGGCGCAAGTGTACTTTCTGAATTTTTCCGGAGGCTGTTTTCGGCAGCTCATCGACAAACGTAACGCCTGTAATGGCTTTGAAATGAGCCAGTTTTTCCCGAGAAAAGGCGATCAGCTCTTCCTCTGTCACATTGTGCCCTGGGCGGACGACGACAAACGCATGCGGCGTTTCTCCCCATTTTTCGTGCGGCGCGGCAATGACGGCTGCCTCAAGCACAGCAGGGTGTTCATAAAGCGCACCTTCGACTTCAATCGACGAAATATTTTCCCCTCCGCTAATAATAATATCCTTTTTCCGGTCAACGATATCAATATGCCCGTATTCATCGACGGTCGCCATATCGCCGGTATACAGCCAGCCGTCGCGGATCGTTGCGGCGGTTGCTTCTTCGTTTTTCCAATATCCTTTCATGACGCCATGGCTGCGGACGATCACCTCGCCGATCGTCCGGCCATTATGAGGCACTTCGTCGCCGTTTTCATCGACCACTTTCACTTCACAGCCGATCATCGGATAGCCGGCTTTTGCCTTGATCCGCTGCTTTTGCTCCACAGGCAGTCCGTCAAGCTGCGGACGAATGAGCGAAATCGTGCTGAGCGGAGATGATTCGGTCATGCCGTACACCTGGATAAACTCCCAGCCGAGCTTTTCCTCAACGCGTGCGACAAATGCCGGCGGCGGCGCAGAACCGGCGATGACGACCCGCACGCCTTCCGGGACATCTGGTTGATATTGCTCATAATATTGCAGCAACATATTGAGCACAGTCGGAGCCATATGCATAACCGTCACCTGATGTTCCTTGACAAGATCAAAAATGACTTTCGGATCGACTTTACGCAAACCGATTTGCGTTGCCCCGTTGGCGGTGTAATAAAACGGAGCCCCCCAGCCGTTGACGTGGAACATCGGCAACACATGCAAATACGTATCGCGGTCGGACACACGCAAATGGTGCATCGTCACAAGCGCATGCAAATAGTTGTTCCGATGCGTCAGCATGACTCCTTTTGGATTTCCTGTCGTCCCGCTCGTATATAGCAAGCTGCATATATCATTCTCATCGATCATCGGGCGCGGAACCGGCGCTGACGACTGGGCGGCGAGCCATTCATCGTAAGCGGTTTCATCAATCACCGCCTCTGTTTTATGGTGGACAATGATCTCCTCGACCGTTTCAAGCTTGTTTTTGACTGGTGCAATCAGCCCATACAGCTCCTGATCCACAAACAACACTTTCGTTTCGCTGTGATTCAAAATAAAAACGTAATCATCCGGTTTCAGCCGCGTATTCAGCGGCACCATCACCCCTCCCACTTCAAACACACCGTAAAACCCTTCGAGCATCTCGAGCGTGTTGGGCGCCAAGTACGCCACACGGTCGCCTTTGCGAACGCCAAGCCCCCGCAGCCCGTTGGCGAGTCTCGACACCCGTTCGCCAAGCTCACGATACGTCACCGTCCGCCCCGAACAAATCATGGCTGTCTTGTCCCCATAGAGAGCCACGGCGCGACCGAAAAAGTGATGGAGCACGAGCGGCGCATTCATTCTCCCATCCCCCTGTTTTATGTTTTAGAAAATTCACAATTGTATTATATAACAAAGATGGCATAAAGAAAAAGAGGGCCATCCCAAAAGTCGTAAAATGACTTTTGAAGCCAGCCCTCTTTCTTGGCTAGTCCGCTCCATTGCGCCAAAAAAGAACCCAGTTTCTTCTTTTTTCCCAAAAACGAATGCTAGGCGAATCGTCTCGACAACCGCTAGTTATTTCCTTTCACCCCGGCGTCGGAGACGTCCGGATCGACCGTATTCGTGACGCTGCAAAACGTATTCGTTTGCAAGAAATCGCCAGTATTGCCGCCGCCGGCACCTGAGTTTGACTTCGTGGTGCTTTTCGGAGCGATTTGCAGCACATCGCCCATGTTGACAGTGCCATTGCCGCTTACGTTCGTCACTTTGAGCCCACCAATGACGATTGCTGGCATCCCCTTTCCCCTTCCTTTCTGCCCGTTCCCTTTCTTTATCATACGCGGGAGCTGCTTTCCTCAATTGGACTCTCGCCCCGCATTGAACCGTTTTTTCTCCGTTTTCATACAATAACGATAGCGACACGACGAAAAAGGAGGGGGCTCTTCATGCCTTCATTTATCAGCGGTCCAATTAAAATCACCCATGTCAGCGGCGACGGCACGGTGAATTTCGGCGACGTCTTGCAAATCACACCAAAGAGCACGTTGAAATCCAATACCGGCTCAGGCGGCGGCAACAACGGGGACTTCCTGCAGACGAATACGTTCGTCAGCTTTACAAACAACGGCGATCCGGATGTGTTCGACTCAAATAATGCCGCCAACAATTAAAGCGAACGTTTCGCAGCTTGCGCCCATACACTAGTATCAACGAAGAAAACATGGAAGGGAGCATGCCCACATGCCGGCTTTTGTCGGAGTCGTCAAACTGAACAGCATCGGAAGCAGCGGCGTGTTCCATATTGGCGATGTGTTTGCGATTTCCCCGCAAAGCGTGACGAAAACGTTCGCTGGCGCCGGTTCGTTTAACACCGGCGACGGGCTTCATATCTATAACTATTACAGCAATACCAATACGAATGACGCCGATGTCGCCGATGAAAATGTCGTCGGAAACGTTTGAAGGAGGAGAAGGAGGGTGCACGTTTACATCAGCCAAAGCATCTGCATCCACCAGTTGCGGATCGGCTCGGTCACCAATTCATCCGTTTTGCAAATCGGCAGCGCCGGAAGCATTCAAGCGCTCTCAACGCTTGCCAACACCGGCGGATTCACCGGTTCGGCCCCACAGGCGACCGTGCCGCCCGGTGCATCCGCTCCTCTCGTTCCTCTCCATTCAGCCACCCGCTAAATTCAGCGAAAAAAAGTGATGAGAGCGAAAGGCCGTCCATATATTGAAGTAAGAGGGCTCTTTGGAGAGGATGATGGTGCACAATGAGCATTTACGAGTATTTCGTCAAGCTGCACCGCTATTTATTATGGCAAACAAAAAAAATACGGGCTCTGGAACGCCGTCTCCACGCACTCGAAGCCCGGCTTCGGGAAATGGAGGCTCAGCCGCGCACATCGATCGAACGAATTGAATATAAATTTGACCAGCTCAAAGTGGAAACGCTCGAAGGAACGCTAAACATCGGGATCGCTCCGTCCGGAGCCGGCGGTACAATTGAAGACTTTGCCGTCGAACCGGTCAAAACCGTAATTCCAAAGCCGGAACCGGTGCTGATGCGCCCGATTCAAGAAAAAGTAGCCGCCTATCTCAACGGGGAAGCGTCGGAAACGTTAAAACGCCTTGAGCAGCAATACGGCCGCCGCCTCGACGATACGTACCGCCAGTTCATTTTGCAAGACATCGCCCGGCAAACAGACGAACGCATCCGCTTCTATTTGCAAGAGAAAGCCAACCATGGCTACGTTCCGTCCGGCGACCGCGATGAAGCAGTCGAAAATGAAATTTTTCAAAAAGTGAAAGCCGATATCGAACAATCGCTCGATGCGTTTTTGAAACATTTGCCTTCAAAGGAGGGATAGACGTGAATTATACAGTGATCAATCGTCATCTGCATGTTGGCGACATCCGCCTCGTGGCCGTCGCCAGTGCCTCGCTGTTTTTAATCGGCGACGCCGATGCGATTCACTTGTCATCAGCGTTTGACACACCACCGGAATCGCTTATCATCGGCCCGTTCGTCCCGCTTGTGCCGGCCCGAGGGGATACGCCGTGAAACGAACGTCAGTTGTGCAAACGTTCCATGCCGAAACGCTCATCATTAGCTCTGTGCTGCAAATCGGCGACTCAGAGCGAATTTCCGCCCGCACGCGCGCCTTTGCCGTTCAGCGGCAATATGAACTGTTTTTTGGCCCAGAAGGAGAACAAATATTCCCTGTTTTTGCGAAGCCGATCCCGCGCTGGACTTCTCCACCGCCGGTAGCCGCACGCCAAACGCTCCATGAGTCCCCGGTCATTTCCGTTCAGTCTGTGCGCGTGCTCGCCATTTCTTCGTCCGCCATCGTCCATATCGGCTCGACCTCGACAGCGGAGGCAGAGGCAAGAATTAAACATATCCGCCAGCTGGTCGGCTCTGAGTCGAGCGCGCCAACAAGAGGGAGGGATTTATAATGCCTTCGTTTGTCGGCCCGATTAAAATCAACAACGTCAGCAGCGGAGCTGTCGTCCAAATGGGCGACTGTCTGTACATCGCGCCGAAAGTCGCCACGAAAACGCAAGCCGGATCCGGCGGGTTCAACACCGGCGATTTTGTGATGACGAACAACGCGATCAGCTTTACAAACGCGTTTGATCCGGATGTATCCGACCAAAACGTGGCCGCCAACAACTGAACGTTGCAGAAAACGAATCCCCTCACCTTTCATTTGCCAACATCAACCTTATCAGCCGAACGCTGCCGAAACCAAAAAGAGAAGGTGTCCCAAAAGGATCCGGACACCTTTGCTTATTTACCTCTATATCTAAAAAACCATACATTGTGCTTGATCGAAAGGAAACCAACCTTTTGCGACCGCATCTCTCCATTATTCCCCTAAAGCCCGTTCAGCTCAACGGGCGAGCCATTCACATCATTTCCAGCCAGACACGCGTGCCGCGTCCGGACGGTTCAGCCGGTTCGACGATGAGCCGTCGCGGCAGACGGTGGCGAATTTCTTGTACATGACTGATGACGCCGACCGCCAGCCGCTCGGTATGCAGCTTTTCCAAGGCGGAAATGACCGTCTCAAGCAGCTCAGCATCGAGGGTGCCAAACCCTTCGTCCAAGAAGAAAAAGCGGAGCGGATACTCGCCGCGCAGCTGAATTTGCGCCGATAACGCCAACGCCAACGACAGTGACGTCAAAAATGTCTCCCCACCCGAGAGCGTCGATACCGGCCGTCTGACGCCGCCATTGGCATCATCACGGATCAGAAACCCGCCTTGCGAATCCAATTCGAGCGAATACCGGTGCCGTGTCAGCCGCTGCAGCCGTTCCGAAGCCATGGCGGTGACTTGCTCGAGCTGCTCTTCAGCCATAAATTCGACAAAGCTGTTGCCGCGAAGCAGCGCCTGCAGCTGTTTATACCGCTCGATGCGCCGGCTGAGCTCCGTCTGCTTCTCCTCCAGTTCAACAAAGCGGCTATGTTTTTTTCTCAACTCTTCCACCTTCGCTTGAGCCGCCCCAAGCTGCTGCGTCATCGCCTCCACTTGCCCCTTCAACTCGGCGTATACACGCTGCATCGTCTCCCATTGTTCAGCGCTCACCGTCGCCCCCCCGATGGCGGCGGCCAGCTGGGCGAGGCGATGTTCGGCTTGCCCGATTTGGCGCCAATAGCGGCGGATTGCCTCATCCCATTCATCTCGCTGCGCTTTTTCCGCCTTTGCTTGCTTGACTTGTTCGGCATCGGCAAACATGGTGTCCAAAAGCGCGCCGCGCCAGCGAGCGAGCGCCTCTTCTTCGCGGCGGACGCCTTCTTCCCACGCCTGCTTGGCTGCTTTTGTTTCGCTTTCAAGCATTTGATATTCCCGCTGGGCTCGCTGCCAGGCCTCATACGCCTGTTGCTCGCCGTTTTGCAGCTGGCGCCATTCGTCCTCCGCCTTCTGAAGCTGCACGGCCGCAGGACCTTCCCCCGCCTTCTCGCCCCGTTGCCGCTCATATTCGTTCCATTGCTGCTGTTTGGCACTAATCAGCGAGTCAAGACGCACCCGCTCCGTCTCAAGCCGGCTCCGCTCTTTGGCCGCTTCCTCTTTCGCCCGCTGTTTTTCCTCTAAAAACAGCACGCTGTCCTCCAGCCGTTTTTGCACGTCGCGCCGCACGTTTTCCAGTTCACACAGCTGTTCATACACCGTATCGATCGTCTCAAGCGAATGGAAAGGATACATCTGCCGCCATTGCTGTTCAAGTTGCCGCCGCTCTTCCTCCAGCCGCTGCTTTTCAACTTGCAGCGCTTCGATGTCCGCCGCTATCCATTGGCACGCTTTCTCCGCTTCGCGCCGCGCTGACTCGGCTTCATTCCATTGGGCAAGCACCCGGTAGGCCGCTTCTTTCAATTCAATGACATCTTGCGCAAGCGCCCGCACTTCCACAGTGAGGTCGACGACCTCCTCCACCGATCGGCTTTCGGCAAACACAGGCGGCGCTTCATGGCCTGCCGCCAGCTCGGCAAGCTGCTCGAGCTGCGCCTTGAACGAAATGATCATTTGCCAATCTTGTTCATACCGCTGCCGCTCTGCCTCAAGCTCGGACAGACGCTCAAGTTGGACATCGTGCGGTGCGGCGGCCGGATGCGGATGCTCGCGCGATCCGCACACTGGACACGGCTCGCCGGGACGGAGCCGCTCAGCCAAGGCGGAGGCGAGTTGCGCCGTCCGCGCTTCTTCGGCTCGCTGTCGCTCCGCCTCCATGGTTTTCTGCAACGTATACAATTGTTTTTCAGCGTCCTGCTGCCGCCAGCAGACGAAACGATACGTCCGCTCCACACGCCGGAACAGCTCTTGAAGCCGGGAGCCGACAGCGGCTGATCGGCGTTCCCGCTCCAACTTTTCCTCTTTCGCCCGACGCCAAACGGCCTCCTTTTGCTGAAGTTGGGCATCGACGCGAGCGATGGCTGACGCCGCTTGCTCAATATGCTGCTTCTGCCTGTACGCCCGCTCTGCCTCATCTTTTCCATCCAGCGCCTCTTCATGCTGTTTCAGTTCTTCTTTCAACTCCCGCTGCCGCTTCGCGCCGCGCTCATACCAGACCGACGCCTCTTCAAACCGGCGTGCAGCTGCCTTCTCCTGGGCAATGAGTCGCTTCCTCTCTTCACGAAGAGCTGCGAGCTCCTGTCCAAGCACTTCCATTTGCTGCTCAAGCTGCGCCGCCTGCCGCAGCCGTTCCATCTGGACGAGCAATTCCGGTTCGCGCTGCGCCTTTTCTTGGCGCGCCCGTTCATAACGCCGCGCCGCTTCTTCATAGCTCAATTGGGCTTCTTCTAACCGACGCGCCAGTCCTTCATACCGACGAAACGCCTCTGCCCGCAAGCGACATGCCTGCTCGCACTGCTCCCAATACGGCCAGATGCGCTCTGCTTGCTCGGCGCGCTCCTTTTTCGCCTCAAGCTCGCGGATGGAGGATTCATGTTGGCGCAGCGCGGCGAGCTCTTGTTCGACCGCTTCTTTTTCTTGCTGCCATGCCCATCGTTGTTTTGTTCGTTCCACATCTGCTTCGACTTCCTCAAGCTCTTTTTTTCGCTTGGCAAACAGCCCCGCGAGCTCCCGCACATCCGCCTCTGCCTGCTCGAGCGCTGCTTTTGAAGCATCGCCAAGCCCCGCTTTTTCCGCTTCGATTTTTTCCCATTCTTGCCGAGCGGCGGCAAGCCGGTCTTTCAACTTTTTATTCAACTGATCGCCATACCGCTCAAGATGGAAGAGGCGCTGCAGCATTTGCCGCCGCTCCGACCCTTTGAGCGATAAAAATTCGGCAAATTTTCCTTGCGGCAAGACGACCGCCCGGGTGAAATCCTCCATCGTCAAGCCGAGCAATTGCTCGATCGCCTTGTCCACCTCCGACAGTTTATCGGCGAGCACGACCGGCTCGGACCGATGCTCGATCAGGCGGCAAACGGCGCTGCGCGTCCGCCATTCGTCCACTTTTTTTAAGCTTCGTTCGACTGTATACCGTTTCGCTCCTGCCGCATTTTCCAGCTCAAACGTAAACGAGACAAACAACTCTTGCTCCGCGTGGTTGATGATCGCCTGCGTGCGGTTGGCCGCCCGCTCGACGCTGCCGAACAAGGCGAGCGTCATGGCGTCTAAAATCGTTGATTTGCCGCTTCCAGTCGGCCCGAAAATGCCGAACACACCGCCCTCACACAGTGCGGTGAAATCGATCGTCTGCTTTTCACGAAAGCTATGAAGCCCGGCGATCGTCAGCGAGATCGGCTTCATTCTCCCTCCCCTTCCTTCTCTTCTTCCGCCGCCAGCTCCAAAAAGAGGCGGACGAGCTCTTCATCCGGCGTTTGTCCCCCAGTCTGCCGTTCGTAAAAGCGGTGAAACATTTCTTCAAGTGAAAGCGGCTCGCGGCTCATTTCCATCATCTCTTCCACCCGATTGGGAAGCACCGGGCGAATGTGGACAAATCCGGGATGAAGCTTACGCAGCCGATCAATTTCTTCCATTGTCAACGACTCGGTCACATGAATCTCCAAATCGATCCAGCTTGATCGGTCTCTTCCTTCCTCACACCAGCGGTATACTTGAGCGAGCCCCTCTGTCGCCTTCCAACGGATGAGCGGTTTGCCGGCAACGAGCGGTATCTCCGCCACCTTGGCCGCCCCGCCTGGATGCACGTCAACGACCGTGACCGATTTGGCTTGACCGGCTTCGGAAAAGCTGTACGCCAACGGCGAGCCGGAATAGCGCGCCGCCGTCTTTGCCTGCTTGACATCCTGCGGCCGGTGCAGATGGCCAAGCGCCACATATTGCGCGGCTTTCGGCAAGCTCTCAGCCGCCACCGTATAAGCGCCGCCGACTTCAATCGGCCGCTCGGAATCGGACGTACGTCCGCCGGCAACGTAAAGATGGCTCATCGCGATATTGACGGTCTCCGCCGTGAACGAGGCGGCCATCGCCGCTAATAGGGCGCGGATGCGGTCATCGTACCGATCGCGCATCGTCGTCTCTTTACAGTCGGATGACAACAGCTCGGCGAGGCGCGATTCGGACGGATAGGCCAACGGAGCAAGCATCATCGTTTCGCCGCACGATGGAACGTCAATCCGGCAAACAGCCGCTTGCGGGCGGCCGAAAAGAAAAATGTTGTGCGCACACATCAACGTCCGGGCAGCGCTGATCCGGTCGGGGTGGTCGTGGTTGCCGCTGATGACTGCCACCGGGCGGCGTCCTTTGTCGGACAGGCGGGCGAGGCTTTCATAAAACAGTTGTTCCGCAGCCGCCGGCGGATTGACGGAGTCGAATACATCGCCGGCCACAAGGATGATGTCGATTTGTTCTTTCTTGACAATCTCCACAAGCTCATCAACAAATGCCTCTTGCTCGGCCATCCGACTCCGCCCCTCGAGCGTTCTCCCAAAATGCCAGTCCGCGGTATGCAAAATCCGCATTCTCTCTTTCCCCCCTTGCATCACTCAACAGCCACAACAAACCCGCCGTCAAACGAATACAAATAGCATTCCGCCACCGGCGCACGCCAAATTTGCTCGATGGCCCGCCGGTACAAGCGCATTTGCGTCCCGTAGCGGCCGAGCAGAAAACGAGCCGCTTCTTCCTTTTGCCCAGCAAAACGGTGGACGACTTCATCCGTTTTATAGTCAATCATCACATAGCCGCATTCGTCGGCAAACACGCAGTCGATCACCCCTTGCACGAGGACGCGCCGGCCGCTTTCCGTCCCTTCGCCGCCGTACAGTTCAGCCGCTTTAAGCCCCAAGCTGAACGGCACTTCACGGTGCACTTCGCGGGCGGCGCAAAGGCGGCGGCCAAGATCTGCAGTGAAAAAGGCAGCGATGGCCGCTGGATCGACCGCCTCTGCTTGTTCTGCCGACAGCAGCTCTTTTTCGACAAGGCGGACGATCTGACTGCGGATCCACGATTCATCAAGCGGCGCTTGCAAATCGAGATGGCGCATGACGACATGGAGCGCCGTCCCTTTTTCGGCCGGCGTCAACGTTTTCTCCTGCATAAAACGCGGCCGGGAAAACACCGGAGCCGTCCCTTGGCGCGGCCGCCATTCGTCCGCTTGCTCGCCAAAGAGCGCGCGCTGTTCTTTGAGTTCTGACACCGATTGCTTGGCGCGCACGGCCGTTTCTTTCTCATACGAATACCGCCACAACAAGCGGCGTTTGACCTCCTTCTGCCACCCTCCTTCTACGGGAACGGGTCGGCCTTGTTCGAGGGCAAGAAGCACGCCGCCATCCATCTCCTCCCTCGCAGCCTCTGCGCCGCGCAAATCGGCGGCCGGCACGATGGCGACACGCCATACAGACGGGTGAGAGGCGACCTCTTCAGGCGCCTTCGTTCCCGCAAGCGCCCCCCCATCCCGATGACGGATGAGCGCCCGGCCGATCCAATCCAAGTAGGAGCGGGCCGAAGCCCGCACATCGTCGGGGAGAAGCCAGCCGCGTTCCGAAGCAGCGCTTTTCCATTTTTCAATCTCCTTGGCCGCATCGTTGACCGACGCCAACAAATACAGCTTCTCTTTTGCCCTTGTGAGCGCGACATACAAAATGCGCATCTCCTCAGCGAGCAGTTCAAGCCGCTTTTTCGTTTGGATGGAAAGCAGCGGCAGCGTCGGATAACTGATGCGCAGCCGCGGGTGGACAAAGCGGGCGGCAAAGCCCAGCTCTTTATCGAGCAAATATGGGTGGTGCAAATCACGTGTATGAAACGGACGAGCCAGCCCAGCGAGAAACACGATCGGAAATTCCAATCCTTTGCTGCTGTGAATCGTCATGATGCGCACGACGTCTTCCTGCTCGCCGAGCGGCCGGGCCGCCCCTAAATCGTCGCCGCGCTCTTGCAGCCGCTCGATGAAGCGAAGAAAGCGAAACAAGCCGCGAAACGACGTCGACTCGTACTGCCGCGCGCGGTCGTACAAAGCGCGCAAGTTCGCCTGCCGTTGCCTGCCGCCCGGCAGTGCGCCGACAAAATCGTAAAATTGCGTATCGCGGTACAGCTGCCAAATGAGATCAGCTAATGAGCGGCGGCGCGCCATCGTACGCCAGCCCTCGAGCCGCTCTAAGAAAGCCGCCGCTTTCCTTTGGGCGTTGGCCTCCTCTTTTGTTTCCGCCGGCTTTTGCCGAAACGAACAGAGCGCTTCATAAAACGTGCCCTTTGGATCGGCGAGGCGAATCATGGCGAGCTCATTCTCGTCAAAACGAAAGAGCGGCGACCGGAGCACCGCGGCGAGCGGAATGTCTTGGTGCGGGTTGTCGATCACTTTTAACAGTGAGAGCATGATCGAAATTTCCGTCGCCTGAAAATAGCCGGATGACAAATCCGCGGCCGCCGGGATGCCTTGCGCCTGCAACTGCTCGATCATCTGCGGCGCATTCGTCATCGAGCGGACAAGGATGACGATGTCACGGTACATGGCGCGCCGCGGCTGCCCGCTCGAACGATCGTATACATAAAACGGAGCGGAAACGATCTCTTTGATTTTTTTCGCCATCAGCCGCGCCTCGAGCTCCGCCGCTTCCCATTCAGCCGCTTCCTCTTCGTCCTCTTCCGCCGCACGCTGCCGGTTGATGATCATGACTTCCGGCGCCGCATCCTCCCCTTCCGGGTAATCGGCGCCGTATTTCAGCTGCGCCGCTTCGTCGTAAACCATTTCGCCGACGGTTTCCCCCATGAGTTGCGCAAACAGAAAATTCGTCCCGTCAAGCACTTCGCGGCGGCTGCGGAAGTTGCTCGCGAGGTCGATTTTCATCCCCCCTTCTTCCCCGTCGGCGGTGAATCGTTTGTATTTGTCCAAAAACAGCATCGGCTCGGCAAGGCGGAATCGGTAAATCGACTGTTTCACGTCGCCGACCATAAACAAATTGCCTGTTCGTTCACTTCCTTTTTTTACCATCCGCAAAATCGCTTCTTGAACGAGGTTCGTATCTTGATACTCGTCAACAAGCACTTCATCAAACTGCGCCTGGTATTCCAAGGCGGCGGAGGAAGGCTGCCATTCGCCCGTTTCCGGATCGCGCCGCCGCAAAATATGCAAACAATAATGTTCCAAGTCAGAAAAATCAACGATTCCTTTTTCCCGTTTCGCCGCTTGGAACATGACGGCAAAACGGCGGACAAGGTTAGCGATCGTTTCAACGATCGGCTTCATTTCCCTCATATGGCGGAGCCAAACGGATGGATCGAGCGAAAACACATTGTCGCGCAGCGCCTCCACTTTCTTTTTCGCCTGATCGCGCAGCGATTTGGCTTCGTCGATCAGCCGCTCGTCATAGTCCTTGCCGCGGCAGGCCGGCAGCCGCCCAAACGACAGCGCCTTTAGCGCGCGATGCAGCTCGGCCCACGGCCCGGAAAGTTGCGCCTCTAACTTGACGATCATCTCCAGATCTTCGCGCAGCCGCTCGGCATACGGCCGCGGCCCGCTCGGTTCTTCGGCGAGCTCAAGCGCCCTTCGGATCAGCCGTTTGGCCGCCGCCAGCTCCATCGCGGCATGTTGCGCGATATAGCGGGCTGCTGGCAGCGTCTTGATATCCGTCCGTTCATCGACGTCATACATCGAGGCCAAACCGGCCAACCATTCATCTGGTTCCGGATGGGAGCGGGAAAATTCATAAAGGGCGACAATCATCTCCTGCAGCTCGGCGTCGCTCCGGTCGCCCGTATAGGCATCCACGACGGCGAAAAACCGCTCGTTGTCCGGCTTTCCGTATTCCTCCTCAAGCAGCTCTTCAAGGACATCCTCTTTCAACAGCTCGATTTCCGTTTCATCCGCGATGCGAAACGACGGATCCAAATCGAGCAAATAGTAATATTTGCGAATGACATCCAAGCAAAAGGAATGGAGCGTCGAGATCGCGGCGCGGGGAAGCAGGCTGAGCTGGCGCCGCAAATGGAGCGAATGCGGACGCTTGGCCAATTCCCGCTCGAGCGCCTCACCGATTCTTGCTTTCATCTCCGCGGCTGCCGCATTGGTAAAGGTAACGACAAGCAGCCGGTCGATATCGACCGCTCCTTCTTCCGCCGTCACTTTTTGAATGATCCGCTCGACAAGAACGGCCGTTTTCCCGGATCCGGCCGCCGCGGCGACAAGAATGTCTCGGCCGCCCGCGGCGATCGCCTTCCATTGTTCATCCGTCCATCGGCTCCCAGCCGGCTTCGGGCGAATCGTGGCGTTCATTTATCCTTCCTTCCCTTCCGCTAGTTTTTCGATGACCGCTTCCTTCGTTTGCGGGGCAAGCTTCCGGTATTCGTTGCCGGAGAGTGCCTCATCAAATTGGCAGACCGGTTTGAAGACGCAAAACTCGCACGCTGTTTTATCTTTCAACTTGTACGGGGCGATCGACACGACGCCGTCGGCGATTTGCCCGCCGATGTCGATGAACAAACGGCGGACATGCTGGCGGAGCGCGGCAAAGTCGGATGGACTCGCCACCGACGAACGCGAATGGATCGATCCGCTTTTCGTAAGCTGAGCGGGCACAATCAGCGACCATTGTCCGTCTTCCGTTCGGTTGTCCATCAACCGGATCGCCTCGACGTCAGCGAGCAACAGTCCGCGCATCCGAAACGGTTCAAGCAACTTTTTCGCCATTTCCACCTCATCATCCACCCATTGCTTCGCTTGAACGATCGGATTGTGGATGTGAAAATAAAGCACCCCGGCTGGCAAGGCCGGCTGGCCGACGAGCTGTTCGGCATATGTCAGCACGATGTCCAGGTAGGTGAACATTTGCAGCGCCAGGCCGTAATATACTTCCGTCAAATCGAGCGTTTTCGCGCTCGATTTGTAATCGATAATGCGCAGAAGCACTCCTTGGCTGCTTTCCGCCTTATCGACGCGGTCGATCCGCCCAACAAGCTCCATCACTGTTCCGTCGGGCAGCCGAAACCGAAGCGGCGGCAGGTCGCCATTGGGGCCGAATGACAGCTCAAGTCCGATCGGAACGAAACCGCTCGCCCGCGCATGCTCACTTAACACATGGGTTGTACGGGCAACGACGTGTTTCAATTTTCGTTTCATATATTCATAGCGATGAGAGCTTGAGAGCACTTGCTGCTGGATGAGCGGGGCGATTCGCTCGACCGCTTCGGCCGACAGCCGTTCACAGTCTGGTCTTGACAGTTCGCGCCAATCAAGATGCTGTTCGCGCAGCCGGTCGGCGATTTGCTTGATGGCGGCATGGAACAATTGCCCAACATCCGGCGCCTCAAGTCGGAAAACGTTGCGCTCTTTCAACCGCAGCCCATGCGATGCGAAATGGGCGTACGGGCATTTTTGAAACTGCTCCATGCGCGAGACGCTCGCCTGAATTTTTTTGCCGTACAGCCGCTGGCTCCACTGTTTTTTGAGCGGCGTCGCTCCGTTTGTATAAAAGAGCGCGGAGACGGCATGCCGCACCTGCTCCTTCCAGTCCCGATGGCCGATGAACGTGTTATACACATCCCACCAAAGCGGATCGATGCCGTAGTTGCGCTTCCATGCTCGGAGCTGGCTGATCAAATACGTTTGCGTCGCCCGCGGCGCGGTCACGAACGCCTCTGCTTTTTCTGCCGGGGCGTCGAACGGGTCGTTGCCGCACAGATGCACCGGCGCATGCGGAAACAGTTCCGTAAGCTGCTTGATGAGCGGCGACGGCATCAACGCTTTCCCTTCTCCATCAGCAAGCGGATATGTAACATACAGCCGCCGGCTCGGACAAACAAGTGCCAAGTAGACAAAAAACGGGTCATAAAACAGCTGCTCCCGTCCCCCTGGGGCGAGCGCCACCCCCAACTCACGCAGCTGCTCGCGCTCCACTTCCGCCATCAGCCCGTCTTCCTTCACTTTCGCTGGAATAACGCCATCGTTGGCGCCGATGACGAACGCATACTTGATGTCAATTAAACGAGAGCGATCAAGCTGAGCGACGATCACCTGGTCCATCGCCGGCGGCACAAGGGAGAACTCCAACCGATCGAGCCCAGCCTCGATAATCTTGACAAACTCAGCGAGCGGCAGTGATTCTGTCCCGAGCATTTCTACATATTGGTCAAGCAAATCGACGACGGCGTTCCACGCCTGTTCATGCTGGCGCGCTTCAACGAGGCGGCCGTCCGCTTCCGCTTGCGCGCTCATTTTCTCTAGTTTTTTTGGAATCTGCAATTCTTCCAAAAACAGATATAATGCCATACAAAACCCGCGTCCGTCCTCCGCCCGGCGCAGACGGCGCTCCAACCGGCGAAGCGGAGCGGCCAACGCCTCGCGCCATTCATTGAGCATGTCCTCAAACTGCCGCTCTTCATCCGTTTGTGGTACGTTCAAACCGTCAAGCGCCTGATAGCGCCGATACGCCCAGCGCTCATTGTTTGTCCACTTATCCCCTTTGATTCCGTAAGCAAGCACATAGTTTTCGAGCTTGTCGGCCGCCTCGCGCCACATGTGCAGATCGCCGTCCGTTGGAAAAAGCAAATCCGTTTTCACCGCCCGAAACACCGCTTCATATCGCCAACGCGTCACGACCGTCTCTAAGGCAGCGCGCACGAGTTCAATGAGCGGGTGGTGGTGCATCGGTTCTTTTTCATCCATAAAATACGGGATCCCAAAATCAAAAAACACCGTTTTTACCAGATCGCGGTACGCCTCCGTCTGGCGGATGATCAGCGCAATGTCGCGATAGCGCGCCCCTTCATCGCGGACAAGGCGGATGATTTCGCGTGCGACCGCTTCGATTTCCGCTCGGCGATTGGACGCCTCATAAAGATGGACGGCATCGGTCTTTGCACCATATGGAAGCAACGGGCGTCGGTGAAATTGCGCCTCAAGATGAACGAGCGCCCTGTCTTCATGGCGTCGGTTGGCCGAAAGCACGATCGGCTCTTCGATCGCAATGTCATTGCTTAGCGCCAACTCCCTCAGCTGGCGGTACGTTTGCGCCGGCAAATAAAAGAGATGAAGTTCGTCCGGCATTCCGTCGTCATACGGGCGGTCGATCGTCAAACAAACGGTGACGCGCCGGCAATGGCGAAGAAGCTGTTCGATGATCATATATTCTTGCGGCGCGAAATGATGAAAGCCGTCGATGTAAATATCGGCATCCCGCAAATAACTTGAGCGCGGAATATGCTCAGCGAGCAAGCGCAAATAATCTTCCGAATCAAGATAGTGGCCGGAAAGACTTTTCTCAAGTTCCTCATACACAAGCGCGACATCGCTCAACTTGTCAGCGAGCAAGCGGCGGCCCGGTTGATCAGGCCCATCCTCGAACGCCTCAGCATGTCGGCGGAGTTCGCCCGGCGTCAGGCAATACCGTTTGCATTCGGTGATCATTTCGTTCAGCTGCTCGATAAACCCATGTTTGTCCGCCGCGCGGCCAAACAGTTTCAGCTCTTGTTTGCGTTGCTCAATAATTTTGCGGATCATCATCTGCACGCCAACATCATGAATGTGGTACCGGGTCATGCCGCCTGTTTCCTGCAGCACGCGCCAAGCGAGACGGGTGAAGCTGAACACTTGGGCGCGAATCATCCCGTCCACTCCCTCGGTATGTATCAACGCGTATTCGCATTGAAATGTCATTTGCTCCGGAACGAGATAGACGATCACCCTTCCTTTTGGATCCTCTTGCAACTGGCGGCGAATTTCTTCGAGGCAGACAGCCGTTTTCCCACTTCCTGACCGTCCGAGCAAAAACCGCAGCGACATTGTATCCACCACCATTCGTTTCCTTTATTTGTTTTATTTTAGCACGTATGTTCGCTTTTGGGAAGAAAAAAACGCCCTTCCGGCCGCGGGTTATATAGAGGCAATCTGAAACGTTAACGTTTGTTTCTTTTTGTGGATCCAGCCGACATGTCAGCGACTGTCGGACGACTGAACAACCTCGCTTCGAAGGATCCATTTATTGGTCTCTGAAGCTTCACTTCGTTATAGAAGCGGAAGACTTCTTTCGAGATTAAGGTTAAAATTGAAAGGCGAACTGTTTAAACGGCCAGTAGCGAAAGTCCACCTTGCCGACAATTTGGTTGATTTTGACAAACCCAAAATGGCGGCTGTCCCAGCTGCTAAGCCGGTTGTCGCCAAGAACGAAAATGCAGCCGGGAGGCACCCGTGTTTTCCCGGTCACCTCCTCAAGCGTAAAATCCCCGGTCAGCCTGCCGTCAAGCAGCTTTTGCTTATACGGGCGCAAATACGGTTCGTCAACTTTTTTTCCGTTGACATACAAGATGTCATTTTTGTACGCGATCCGATCGCCAGGCAGGCCGATAACCCGCTTGACGTAATCTTCCTTTTTGTTGGCGTGAAAAACGATAATGTCGAACCGGCGAATAGGCCCGATGTCGTAGGAAAGCTTATTGACGATCAGCAAATTGCCGCTCTCTAGCGTCGGCATCATCGATTTTCCTTCCACCACGTAATTGCTGAACACGAACAACCGAAGCGTGGCGACAACACAAACGGCAACAAACCATGGCCATCGGCGGCCTCGTTTTTCTTTTTGCTTGGTCACTCCCCGCCCTCCTCGCCGCCTTGTTCTTCCGTCAACGAAAATCGCGCTTCCACCCGTTTTCCGGCGTACCAAAGCAACAGAACGACTGCGGCGATCATCGCCGTGCGCAACGGCTGACGGATGAGCGCCTTCAAGTCATAGCCGATAAAACTGATGGTAAACACCATGATCATCTTTCCTAGCAGCACCGCCAATACAAACTGCTGGCGGCTGATGCGCGACAGTCCGGCAACAATATTGACAAGCGCCGATGGGGTGAACGGAAAGCAATACAACAAAAACAGCGGACCAAATCCGTGTCGCTCAATCCAATGCATAAACTGCCGCACTTTCGGGTGGCGGCGGACAAAGTGAAAAAAACGCTTCTGCCCCACTTTCCGCGTCAGCCAAAACACGATGAGCGAGCCAAGTGAAGCGCCTAGCCAAGAGATCAGAAACCCTTTCCATAGTCCAAACGCCGCTGCGTTCGCCATCACGAAGACGAACATGGGCAAAATGGGAAAAAACGACTCAAGCAACGTCGCTGCGATGCCGGGAAGCACGCCGAAAGAGCGGTATTGTTCGAGCAGGGAAAGGATGCTGTCGAGCGTGAACCATTGTTTGATTGTTTCCATATCCATGTCTATTCCCCATTCAAATGCCGTTTATATCTTTATTTTACACGTCCAGGCGCCTAATTTGAACTCATCTTTAGGAAAAACCATTTTTATCAATTTATTCAGCTAACTCTGTTTTTCTTGCTGCATGCGAAATATGTATTGGAGTTTGCGCTCCCTCGCTTCCATCCGCTCGGATAATTTTGTCCGCAGTTGAGCCGTTCGGTATAACTGGTTGATGAACGATTTGCAGGAAACATCGAGGGATATGCTTTTTCCGTTGCGGAAATAAACGATGGTCCGCTCATATTTGGCAGGCTCATACCGATAAACGTGCATGTGCGAGAGCCAAACGCAGCGGGAGTCACGCGGAGAGGCGGTTGGAAATACGTAAATTTCATTGGCTGGTTCAATGGCGATCGGCGCTTTATGGGTGATGCCAATGACGGCTTTTGTTCCTTCTTTTCTCCCTTGAAAGCTGCTTCCATAGTAATCGCAACTATGTTTAATAATGTCCATCGGCGTTTGTTTGATGATATATTCGCCGTCCTCCTCAATGACTTTCGCATACACATCGCTGTTTAAAAAGTATGGGAGAATCGCCATCGTATAACGGCTTACGATGAATTGCTCCAAGACAATGAATTCATTGACTTTCATCCGTTCGTCTCCTCTCTTAATCAACTCACCCACTACTCCTATCATACCATCAGAAGTTATATTTTTCTATATTTTGCAAAAAATCTATTAAAAAAACCCATGACAATCGTCATGGGTGTTCTAAGAGTTTTCAAACGTTTGACCGATTTCTTTGGACGCTAAATATTCATTCGCCTGTTCCAACGCGGTATGCTCGCCGACCGAGTCGCCAGCATACGTCTCTTCATCCATCAACCATTGCTCAACATGAAGATCCGTGCTGACGCGAAACTCAGCGGGCATCAGCTCCGGCAGGTCGCCTTGATTCTTTTCCATCACATCGCCTCCCTATGTCTTATAGGATGCTCCATCTTTTTCCTTTTTATACACGAAAAAAGCCCGGCCACGCCGGGCTTTCGTCTTCGTTTGTGATCGGTTTGCATTAAGCTGTCGTAAACTGTTCTTCTTCGGTCGATCCTTTCAAAGCGACTGTTGACGATTGGCCGCCAGAGATCACTTGGGCGACTTCGTCGAAATAGCCCGTGCCGACTTCGCGCTGATGGCGCGTCGCCGTGTAGCCGTACTTCTCGGCGGCAAATTCCGCTTGCTGCAGCTCGGCATACGCCGCCATGCCTCGCTCTTTGTAGCCGCGCGCCAGTTCGAACATGCTGTAGTTGAGCGCATGGAAGCCAGCCAAAGTGACAAATTGGAACTTGTATCCCATTTTGCCGAGCTCTTGCTGGAATTTGGCGATCGTTTCGTCGTCCAATTTTTTCTTCCAGTTGAACGACGGTGAGCAGTTGTACGCCAGCAGCTTGCCTGGGAATTTTTCATGAATCGCTTCGGCAAACCGGCGCGCCTCATCCAAATTCGGCTCGCTCGTCTCACACCAAATGAGGTCGGCATACGGCGCATAGGCAAGCCCGCGGGCGATCGCTTGATCCAAACCGGCTCTTGTGCGATAGAATCCTTCCGGTGTCCGTTCTCCAGTGATAAACGCTTGATCGCGCGGGTCGATGTCGCTTGTGATCAAGTCAGCAGCGTTCGCGTCGGTGCGTGCGATGAGCACCGTCGGAACCCCCATGACATCGGCGGCCAACCGCGCCGCAATCAAGTTGCGAATCGCCGTTTGCGTCGGCAAAAGCACTTTGCCGCCTAAATGGCCGCATTTTTTCTCCGATGACAGCTGGTCTTCAAAATGGACGCCAGCCGCTCCGGCTTCAATCATTGCCTTCATGAGCTCAAAGACGTTCAGTTGGCCGCCGAACCCCGCCTCAGCGTCAGCGACGATCGGCACAAAGTAGTCCACGTCCCCGCTGCCTTCTAAGTATTGAATTTGATCCGCGCGCTGCAACGCTTGATTGATTCGCTTGACGACATGCGGAACGCTGTTGGACGGATACAGGCTTTGGTCCGGATACATCTGTCCAGCGAGGTTGGCGTCGGCCGCCACTTGCCAGCCGCTTAAATAAATCGCCTTCAAGCCTGCTTTCACTTGCTGCACCGCCTGATTTCCGGTCAGCGCGCCAAGGGCCGCGACGTAATCCTCTGTATGAAGCAGCTTCCATAATTTTTCCGCCCCGCGTCGAGCGAGCGTATACTCGATGTCAAGCGAGCCGCGCAGTTTAATGACATCCTCCGCGCTGTACGGACGGACGATCCCTTTCCAGCGCTCCTCATTTTTCCAACTTTCTTCTAATTGCCGGACACGTTCAGCAAATGACGCCATTTTTCCTTCCCCCATCTCTCTATTGTTATATTACATTGTTTATATTTACGATTTTATTATATAACAGAAAAACAAAAGTGCAAGCCTTTTTTTGAAACTTTTTTTAATTGGGAAAATAGTCGCATATTGTTCATAAACATCGCGATTTTTTCGCTAATCTTTTTGATATGATCATATTGAGGAGTGATGAATAGTGAAAAAATGGTATACGTTAGCTGCCTCTCTTGTCATCATCGGCATCAGCGTCGGCATCCTGTACTTTGCTGTCTACCAGCCATCGACGATGCGGCTTCCAAATGACGTGACGATGGAAACAGCATGGGGAAAATCATACGAGTTTGGCGACCTTCCGCCGAAAGTGCGGCTTGTCGAGTTTATTTATACAAACTGTCCGGATCTTTGTCCGAATACGACAGCACAAATGGCAAAACTGCGCGATCGCCTAAAAAAAGCCGGGGTATTTGGGAGCAAGGTGGAATTCATCACGATCACGATCGACCCGGCGCGCGATACGAATGAAAAGCTGCAGACATATGCCAATGCGTTTGGAGTCATGAGCGACGGACAAGGTTGGGTGTTTTTGCGCGGCAGCGAAGCAGACACGAAAAAAGTAGCGGACGCCTTCCACTTTCAATACCGCGACCCGGGCAACGGCATGATCGTACACACGACGCTCGCCTACTTGCTTGGCCGCAACGGGCGTGTCGTCAAACAAATCGGCATGGGGACATCTCGATTTCATGTCGATGAGGTATACGAGGCGATTATGGAGGAATTGTCATAACCATGCAGCAAGTTTGCATACCTGTCGCAAAAGGAAAAGAGGAAGCGATGTCCGCTTCCCTTTTTAAACAAATAACGAATACAGGCTGAGCGCCGCAACCGCCGCAAGCACGACGATCATGACATTGGCCCCAAGCCAAGCTGTGATGACGGCCGCTACAAAACCGATGACACCGAACGAAAGATCATCTTGGATGAAAAAAACGTCCGGAATAATGAGCGCCCCAAGCACCGCATACGGCACATTTTTCAGCACTCCTTGCCAAAACGACGGCAGCTCGACGCCGCCGAGCAACACAAACGGCAACAGGCGCGGCAAATACGTCACGATCCCCATGCCGATGATCATCCATACGATCGCGCTATTCACCGCCGTTTCCCCCTTCCTTCGTCAGCCATTGAACGATGATGGCCGACAACAATGTAGCCAACACGATCGACCAGCCTTTCGACAAGTGAAGGGCAAACGTGCCGATCGAGTTGAATAAAGCCGACAGCCCCGCCAGCCAGACGATTTTCCGCTGCTTTTTCAACGCTGGAACGAGCAAGCCGATAAACATGGCATACAAGGCAATGGACATACTTTCTTGCAAACTTTCCGGCAAACCGGACCCAGCGGCATAACCAATGCCCGAGTTGACGACCCAGCTGCCATACGCCATGGCAATGAGCCCAAACATATACGAGGCGTTGATCGTTCCTTCTTTCATCGCCGCCACCGAAAACGTCTCATCGGTAATGCCAAAGGCGTACAGCGCTTTTTTCCAAAGTGCGTCCGGCTCAGCCTTTTCATTAAGGGACGCCGACATTAAAAAATGGCGAATGTTCAATACGAATGTCGTCAACACGATTTCAAACACCCCGGTGCCAGCGGCAAGCAGACTTAATGAGATATATTGCGAGGCGCCGGCGAAGACGACGATGCTCATGAGCACGGTCTCGGCGAACGTCAGTCCGGTTGTCTTGGCGAGCAGCCCAAACGCCAGCGCGATCGGCATGTAGCCGATGGCAATCGCTGCTCCTGCTTGCACCCCTTGGCGAAACGGCGCCATCTTGCCGGCTGCCCATGTCGTTTCCATTCATTCATCCCCCCATTTGACCATATAAGTTGAAACTTTGTTTTACATCCAGTAGAGCGCCCGCTGCATTCTATCAAAATGACTTGTTATGAAGGAAAACAGAATCGAACAATCGGAAAATCTTTATTGCAACTTATATAGATTGATAACTTTATTATCTAAAAATTCGTCTCATTTCGCAACCCGAACGTCCATCCATTGTTTCTGCTCACGCCAAACACGAGACAAACGCAGAGAGAGGCCAATCTATGATATAATCAAACTGATTCATGATTGACGGCAACAGAAAGGGAGTGCACGTCCATGTCAGTGAAACCGTATGTATTAACCGACCGCGGCATTTTCCGTTATGAACAAGTCACGTATCCGATGGAAGAGCGCGGCTTGCAATTCGGCGATGGCGTCTACGAAGTCGTCCGTTTATATAGAGGAACATACGTTTGGCTTCGCGAGCATCTTGACCGGCTGTACCGTTCAGCGGCCGCCATTCGCCTATCCGTTCCGTTTGGCTGCGAAGAGCTCATCGAACAGCTTGAGGAGCTTCGCCGCCTCAACGATGTGCAGGAAGATGCGATTTTGTATTTGCAAATGACGCGCGGCAGCTTCCCGCGCAACCATGCGTTTCCGGCGGAAAACCGGCCGAACTTGTACGCCTACATCCAGCCGATGGCGCGGAAAACCGAGGAAATGACACATGGGGTGCGCACGATTTTGACGAAAGATGTCCGCTGGGAATACTGTTACATTAAAAGCTTGAACTTATTGCCCAACGTATTGGCGAAACAAGAAGCGGTTGAGCGCGGAGCGTTTGAAGCGATTTTGCATCGCGACGGCGTCGTAACCGAAGGCAGCTCGTCAAACATTTTCCTTGTCAAAAATGAAACGGTGTACACCCATCCGGCCACCGCACGGATTTTAAACGGCATCGTCCGCACGAAAGTGAAGCAGTTTTGCGCTGAGCTTGGCATTCCATTTGTCGAAGAAGCGTTTTCCACCAACGACCTTAGGGAGGCGGACGAACTGTTTTTAACGAGCACGACGTCAGCGATTATCCCGATTATTCAAGTCGACGAAACGGTGATCCGAAGCGGCGCGCCGGGGGCGGTGACGAAGGCGCTGCAAGCCGCCTACCGACAAGCGACGCAGCGAGAAACCCAAAATATCTGACCGGCCGGCCGAACAGAAGAGGTGTCCCCCAGCCAAAGAAGGACACCTCATTTCCTTTATGAGCTGAGCACGGCGCGGTCGCTCGCAAACTGGCTGCCGCGGATGCGTTGGAATGCCTCAAGCAGCCGCTCGACCGTCAGCTCTTCTTTCTCCTTTCCTTCTGCGGCAAAAATGATTTGCCCGCCATCCATCATGATCAACCGGTTGCCAAGGCGAATCGCCTGCTCCATGTTGTGCGTCACCATGAGCGTCGTCAGGCGGTGCTGCTCAACAATTTGCTTCGTCAACTCCGTGACCAACTCCGCCCGCGCCGGATCAAGGGCGGCGGTATGTTCATCGAGCAACAGCACATCCGGTTTTGTAAACGTCGCCATCAACAGGGAAAGCGCCTGCCGCTCCCCGCCGGAAAGAAGTCCGACTTTGGCGGCGAGCCGGTCTTCAAGCCCTAAATGAAGCGTTCGCAGCGTCTCCCGAAACCACTCGCGCTTTTGCTTCGTGACGCCAAGGCTTAACGTGCGCCGCTTTGTCCGGTTGTAGGCGAGCGCCAAATTTTCCTCAATCGTCATATGCGGGGCGGTGCCGGCCATCGGGTCTTGAAAGACGCGGCCGATGTAGCGGGCGCGCGCATGCTCCTTGAGCGCGGTTACATCGCGGCCGTTGATCCACACTTCGCCGGTATCAGGAGACAGCCGTCCGGAAATGATGTTCATGAGCGTGGACTTGCCGGCGCCGTTGCTGCCGATGACGGTGACGAAATCGCCGGGGGCAAGCGTCAGATCAATGCCGCGCAAAGCGATTTTCTCGTCAGCCGTTCCTTCGTTAAACACTTTTGTAATTCGTTTCAGCTCCAGCAACGGTTTCCCCCCTCTCCAACTGCCGCACCCTCCGCTTTTTCCTCTGCCGTTCTTTTTGCGCCGCCAACGTGTTGGGCACGACGAGCGCCATCATCACAATGAGCGCAGTAATCAATTTCACATCGCCCGTCTCCAAAAACTCGACGCGCAACGCAAGCGCCAAAATGAGGCGATAGACGATGGCGCCGCCGATGACCGCCCACGTCGCGCGTGCGACCGAACGGGCGCCAAACAAAGCCTCCCCGATGATGACGGAAGCGAGCCCAATAACGATCATCCCGATTCCCATCCCGACGTCGCTGAATCCGCCGTACTGGGCGACGAGCGCTCCGGAAAGCGCCACAAGTGCGTTCGACAGCCCAAGGCCAAACACGATCAACCAATCGGTGTTGGCGGAAAAGCTCGCCACCATCGGCTTGTTGTCTCCAGTTGCCCGCAAGGCGATCCCCACTTCTGTTTTCAGCAGCCAATCCAACAGCCCTTTGACCATTAGCGCGACAATCGCCATTGACACAAGCACCGCCCATGTCCGCGGCGCAAAGCCGGTGAAGGAAACAAGTCGGTTGAGCGCCGCATCCAATCCGGCTTGCCGCCAGGCGGCGGTGATTTTTGTGATGACCGTTTCCTGCTGCAACAGCGGAACGTTCGATTTGCCCATAATGCGCAAATTGATCGAATACAAAGCGATCATCATTAAAATGCCGGATAACAGTGGATTGATTTTCCCTTTCGTATGCAAAAGCCCAGTCAACACCCCGGCGGCAAAGCCGGCCAAAAGCGCCGCGGCTGAGGCGGCAAACGGGTTGGCTCCATTGACAATGAGCACGGCGGCGACAGACGCGCCGGTGACGAAGCTGCCGTCAACCGTCAGATCGGGAAAATCCAAAATGCGAAACGATAGATAGACGCCGAGCGCCATCACGGCGTAAATCAAGCCGGCTTCGACGGAACTGAACATCGCTGTCCACACAGCTTTTCACCTACCTTTTCGGAAACACACCGAAGGCGCATGTGGCACGTTGCGCGCCAAAACGCACTTTCCCTGCTTTTTTGGCCCCCTCCTTCATCGAAGGAGGGACGGCCGCTTATTCAATATATTCCGCAATGGAATCCCATTCTGGATTGAGCTTGATGCCCATTTCTTGCGCTGCTTTTTTATTGATGACAAGCTTCAATTTTTGTGGATATTGCACCGGCAAATCGGCTGGCTTTTTGCCGTCTTGCAAAATTTGCGCCGCCATTTCCCCCGCTTCGTAGCCGATGTCATAATAGTCAAACCCGTACGCCGCAAAACCGCCGCGCTTGACGGAATCGAGTTCACCGACAAAAAGCGGAATGTCGTGCTCATTCGCCACCTGGATCACCGACTCGAGCGCCGAGACGACCGTGTTGTCGGTGATGATGTACAGACAATCGACTTTGCCGACGAGCGACTCGGTCGCCTGCTTCACCTCTGCTGATGTCGATACTGATGCAGGAACGATTTGCAAGTCCGTTCCTTGCATCGCCTTTTTCACCTGTTCGATTTGAGCGACGGAGTTTTGTTCGCCGGCGTTATATACCATGCCGACGCGGTTGCCTTTGATATATTTGTCAATAAATTGCACCGTTTTTGGAATGGCCTCCGGGTGGGTATCGGTCGTTCCCGTCACATTGCCGCCCGGCTTTTCCATCGATTGGACAAGCTGCGCGCCGACTGGGTCAGTCACCGAAGTGAACACGATCGGAATGTCTTTTGTCGCATTGAGCGCCGCCTGCGCGCTTGGCGTTGAGTTGGCAAAAATCAAGTCGACGCCGTCCGAAACAAAATTATTGGCGATCGTTTGGTTGTTGCTTTGGTCGCCTTGGGCGATTTGCACGTCATACTCAACGGACAGCCCTTTGTCTTTTAACGCCTGCTGGAATCCTTTGCGCGCCGCATCGAGCGATGGATGCTCGACAATTTGCGTCACGCCGATTTTGTAAGTCTTTTCGCTCCCACTCTTCCCGCCGCTCCCTTGGCTGCTTCCCGTCTCTTTCGCGCCGCCGCAGCCGCCAAGCAACAAAAAGCTGGCCGCACACACCGCGGCGAACTGCCGAATCGATTGACCCACGATCCCATCCCCCTATGTAGAAAAGTTTATTCCTTTTAAACTTTTATGTGTTAAATTATATAAATTTCTCTACTTGTTTTCAATATAATATTCAAAAAAAAGAAAAGGTGCTGAAAATTCAGCACCATCAAGCGTGGGAAGACACGAGCCGCTCTTTTAACGCTCTTCGCAAAATTTTCCCTGTCGCATTTTTCGGCAGCTCGTCCAAAAAGTCAATCGCGCTCGGCACTTTATATTTTGCCAACCGCTCACGGCAGTAAGCAATGAGCTCTTCCTCCGTCAATTCCGGATTTTTCGCGACGACATACGCCCGCACGGCCTCTCCGTAGTCTGGATCCGGCACGCCGATCACCGCAGCTTCCACGACATCTGGATGGCTGTACAGCACTTCTTCGACTTCGCGCGGATACACGTTGTAGCCGCCGACGATAATCATCTCTTTCTTTCGGTCGACGATATAGAAATAACCGTCCTCGTCCATGCGCGCCAAATCGCCGGTGTGCAGCCAGCCGTCGCGCAAGGCGGCCGCCGTTTCTTCCGGCATTTTGTAGTACCCTTTCATGACGTTCGGCCCCCGGACGACAAGCTCGCCAACCTCACCGATGGGCACTTCTTCTCCATATTCGTTTACGACTTTATTTTCAACATTCTTAATGCTTGTTCCAATCGAGCCGGGTTTGCGCGGCCGGTCGAGAGGATTGAAGCAGGTGACAGGGGATGCCTCCGAAAGCCCGTACCCTTCCGAAATAATGACGTTGAACTTTTTCTCAAAGTTTTTAAGCAAGGCGACCGGCATCGAAGCGCCTCCTGAGATGCAAAGGCGGAGCGTCCGCAAATCGTCCGCACTTCCACCTTCATATTGATAAAGGAAATTGTACATCGTCGGCACGCCGGCAAAAATCGTCGCCTTTTCCTCGCGAGCTAGCTGAAACAACTTCGCCGGGCTGAACTTTGGCATAATGAGCACCGTTCCGCCGTTCATTAATGGGGCGTTGAGCGCCACGGTCAAGCAAAACACATGAAACATCGGCAAGGCGGCAATGACGCGATCGTTTTCATTGATGCCTAAATAATCAGCCGTATCTTGCGCATTGCTGTATATGTTTTGATGAGTGAGCATCGCCCCTTTCGGCTTGCCGGTCGTCCCCGATGTGTACAAAATGACGGCGACATCGTCATCACCCAGTTCAGGGCCGGTAAAATCCCGGCTGCCGTCCGCCAACACTTCTGCAAACGATTTCATTCCTTCCGACAGGGAAATGCCTTTTTCCTTCCCTTCCGGTGTTTCACAAACGATCGCATGCTCGAGCAGCGGAAGCCGCTTCTTCGCCTCCACAAACAACGGAGCGAGCAAGTCAAGGCCGATCACCGCCTTGACGTCGCCGTTGTGCAAAATATAAGAAATTTCCTCGGGCGTGTAGATGGGATTGATCGGAATGACGGTCGCCCCAAGCCGCAGCGCCCCGTACAAGCCGATGACGAACTGCGGCGAATTGCCAAGCAACAAGGCAATATGGTCGCCTCGGCGAATGCCAAGCCGCGCCAATCCGTCGGCAAATCGGGAAATGGCTTCATCCAATTGTTGATACGTGCACCGCTCTTCCCTAAACACATACGCTTCCTTGTCCGGCAACTGCTTCGCGATTTGCGCCAACCGCGCCGTGACGTTCATATACGCTCCTCCCCCCAAAATGAATGAATGACCATTCATTTTATAAATAAAAAAATTCGAACTATATCCATTATAAAAAAAAGAACAGCAAAGGGCAAGGGAAAGCGTTTCCTTGAGTCAGTCAAGACTTTGTGGAGAACATTTTTTCGGTTCACTACGGGCGTTGTCAATCACTAGTTAGCGAACCATTTTCAGGAATTCATATCGTAAGCGCTTTCGGACTCTCATCCCTCATCTTGAGGCGATGATACGATATTCCATTTTTTTACACCCAACCACCATCCCGGAGCGCCGACAACGCTTGATGGATCGGTGTCCCGGATGACCGCTGCAGACACGGTAGATTCTGACGCACCACATCTGCCCATAACCGTCCGGCCTTCCGTTTGGCCTGTTCGATCCGCTTGGACTTTGTTGAGGCCGAGGCCGCCGTTCGGGTCTCTTCTTCCTCCACCAACTGCCCATTTCTCCGCCAAATCCCGTCGATTCGGGCCGCCATCGCCCTCAGAAACGCCCGAAGCCCTTGGTCTTTCCAGCTGCGGCGGGATTTCACCCGATGCGCAAACCGGCTCATCACGCTCTCGGCGTGGCCCATCGGACGCATGCCGGTCGTCTCCACCCCTTGCTCCGACAGCCACTCCCGATAGTCCCGGATGCATCCCGGCATCGACTCGATCCGGCGGATCATGGCAGCCATCTGCTTCTCTTTCGCTTCGTCCTCCAACGTGCCGACCGCGCTGTTCAGCTCCACGAGAAGCCCCTCTTCGTCTTGTTTCGCCAGCTTCTTCCGCACCTCCCGCCAACGCGGATGGCCGGACAGACACTGACGCAGCTCCCGCGCCACATGAAATCGATCCAGCTGAAAGCACGCCCGCTTCCCAAAATACTCCCGGCAGGCCGTGATCCACGACGCCGCGTCGCCGTTGATGATCAACAGGTCCCGGCACGGATCATAGGCATATTCGTTCATCAGCCACTCTTCGAACCGTTCCCACACGTCTCCCTCCCCTTCATGGAGGTAGTGGCGCCGGTTCACGAGCTCGAGCTGCGAACCGTTTCGTTTCCATCCCTCGTGAACCGCCAGGATTTTCTCTTCTTTCGCCCGTTTCCCTTTCCCCTGGCGGGAAATAAACAGTCCATCCGCCTCCACAAACAGCACCCGGCCGTGCCGTTGGGAAACAGGGCGGTGCAGCGAGACAGGGGCCTCCAGCACCAGTTGGCGAATCGCCTCGTGGCTCATGACCGCATACCCCACGATCGACTCCAACGTACGGGCCGCTTTGCGGTAGGAAGAGCACTCGACGGCCAACTCGACCGCCGTTTCCTCGAGGCAAGGACTGATCGATCGGGCCCCATCAAAGCCTAATTCGGCATCCAGCAAGAAGGTATAGTTCCCCGTTTGCCGGTCATAGTAGTAGTTCCGTCGAAACGTCACTTCTCCAAACAGCGTTTGGATCGTAGTCGGCCGTTTGTCTTTCAGCTGATACCGGCGCTTGTCCCGCGCTTCCGCCAGTTGTTGATCAATCTCCTCCAAAAGGGCCGCCAACAAGACAGCGAACACCTTTTGAAGAGTTCTGACTAATTGTTCCTCCAGCTCTTTTAATAAAGGCCATTCTGTGGTAAGATGTTTCATGGACTCTCTCCCTCCTGTTTTCGGTTGATGTTGACAATCACCATCATAGCAGGGAGAGAGTCCTTTTTGCATGACATTTGCTTTTTTCTACCGCGCTTCGCTTGGTGGCCCCGACGAGCGTCGCGAACAAAAGTTCGCAACCCTCGTCGGGGATCATTTCGGAATGTCACCCACAAATATTTTACTCACACCGTTTCCTTTGCTGCTCTCTCTTATTTTGGCCTATTGCGCCCATGTTAGGCCGGTGCGGGCGAGGCGGATGACACCGCGGAACGTCCGGCCAGCCTCCTCAACCAGCTGCTCGTGCCGGCCAACGTGTGGCAAATGCGTCAACCATAATTCTCCGACACGTGCTCCCTCTGCGATGGCCGCCGCCTCCTCGCTCGTCATATGCCCAGCCGGCGCCGCGTTTTGCCCAGCGTAAAAGTTGCACTCGCAAATGAGCAAGTCGGCTCCTTTGGCAAACGGAAGAAACTCCGGTATATAGCTTGAATCGGCCGTATAAACAACCGTCTTGCCGCCGGCAGTAATGCGCATCGCGTAGCATGGCACCGGATGGACTGTTTTCATAAATGTGATCGAAAACGGTCCAACAGCCAGCGTCCCATTCGGGTCATAGGCAATTCCTTCCGTAATGCCGCTGTGCGTCAAGCGGGAAAACGCCGCCTCGTCTTCCACATGGCCGTAAATCGGCAAGACGGGAAGGTCAGCTCCCAAATTTTTATGAATGAGACGCGCGTATTGGAGCGGGCCGATGTCGGCGATATGGTCGTAATGGTAATGGGAGATGATGACCGCATCTAAGTTTTCCACAGCCGTATAGTTTTGCAGCTTGGCAAGCGCCCCGCTGCCGCAATCAACGAGCAGGCAAAATCCGTCATGCTCGAACAAATACGCCGATGTCGCTTCATTGGAGGCCGGGAACCCTCCCCAATAGCCGATGACCGTCACTTTCATTTTCGGTTCTCTCCTTCCATTCGTTTTGTCTTCATCATACACAACCGCGCCTATTTTTTCATCTTTGTTGATTTTTGTTTTAAAACACATATTGACATTTTGTTATGTGTTATAATACAATAAAATTACCAAGACAACGGAGGGGATCGGAATGTTGATGAAAGTGTTGGAATTTTTCAGAAACTTGCCACCTAAAAAATGTACGCACTGCGGCAAAGAGATTGACGAGCAGCATGAATGCTACGGCAACACATGTTCTGATTGCCTTGGCGCCGCTTACCGCCACTAGGTAAGCGGAATACCTTCTTGCGTCACGACGTCGGCTGCCCCGCCGGCGTTTGGCTGTTCCCTAATGCAGCCTGCCTTTTCTTTTGACTGCCTCCAGCTAAGAGGCATTTTTTTTTTTTTGCCAATCTCAGGGGCGCCATCACACACAACGTTCTAATGGCGGCCCATCCGCAAAAAGCAATCCCTCGTCCTAGAAAATGGTTTTAATTCCATCTGTTGTTTGATTCCGATATTGGCCAATGCAAAAAGGCGTCCCAATCTTTTTAGGACGCCTTCGAGACGGCATGGTTCAATCATCACGTTTGAGCCGCTGTTTCCGTCCATACCGCATAACGGCGGCGATACCGAAGGAGAAAATACACGAGCGTCGCCAAGGCAAAGACCGCGGCTGTCGCAAGCAATATCGCAGCTTCCTTCCACATGACCAAGAAATCGCCGCTTGAAATGACGGCTCGCAACCCACGGATCGCATGGGTCATCGGCAGCCACGGATGAAGCGACTGCAACGCACCCGGAACGAGCTCAATCGGATACGTGCCGGCGCTTCCGACCAGCTGGGCAATCAATAGCAAAATGGCAAGAAACCGGCCCGGGTTGTCAAACACGGTGACAAGGAATTGAACAATCATCATAAATGTTATGCTGATGATCCAAGTGAACAAATGCCAAGCAAATTCGGGCGGAGCACGATGGCCCGCAGCTCTTTTCGCAGCATATGGCGCTCCCTCCTTTGTACAGATGACCAAATTGTCCGCATGGTCAATTTCCAACAAAAAAAGAGGATCATCTATCTCGACAATCCTTGCAAAAAATAGAGCGTAAACAATTCAGCAATTTGTTCTTTTGTCAACGGTTCATGATCTTTTTCCCAATCGACGATCAAGGCGATGTACGTCTTGAGCATCAAAAATGCCGTAATTTCCGAATTGCACGGACGAATCTCCCCTTTTTCCACCGCCGCATCAATTTTTTGCCGAATGAACTCGACCATTGCCCGGTCCAGTTTGGCAAGCACTTCTTGCACCGCCGCCGTACCGATATTGCGCACTTCTTGAAGCAGCTTCGCCGTCAGCTGATGGCGCTGGCGAAATTCCAAAATGCGGTACAAGGCGCGGTGGACGTTTTCGGAAAACGGCAGCGACGAGTCCATCGCCAGCTCCGCTTCCGCCTTGATTTCCATAATCAATCCGGAGACGATTTCATCAAGCAGTTCCTCTTTGCTTTTAAAAAACGTATAGATCGTCCCCTTGCCGACGTTGGCGAGCTTGGCGATCTGCTCCATCGTCGTCGCCTTGTAGCCAAAGGCAGCAAACGATTGGGCCGCCGCTTCGATGATTTGCCGTTTGCGGTCGCTTGCCATACTCCTCATCCTTCAAACTGACTAAATGAACAATTTGGTCAATCCGTATCCATTATACTATCAAACAACATGGATGTAAAGGGCCGTCGCATTGGGGACGGAATTTCTTCCTGCTCCCTCATCCTTTCCAAGCAAATGGGTAGAAGCGCCGTTGAAGCTTCTCCCACGTTCTTTTCACATCCCTTTTGCAGCGGAAACCACTTCCACGAACCAAAAGAGACAAACAGCCATCCGCTGCTTTTCGCTTCAAACGGCGGGCGGCCGCACCGACGTCCAAATGTGAGCGGCGAACGGACCAGGGCGTTGGAAAACCGTTGGTTAACGGACGCTGCTGTACAGATCGGACGTCTGTTGAACTGGCGCTTGCTGCAAATACAGAAGCACGTCACGCACCGCTTTTTCGCCTTGGTCAATGCAATCCGGCAATCCGAGCCCTTCGTATGAGCTGCCGGCCAAAAACACCCCCGGCAACTCGGACGCCATCTGCTCCTTAATCTTCGCCAGCCGCTCGCGGTGCCCGACCGTGTATTGCGGCATGGCCCGCTTCCAGCGCGAGATGACGGCGAACTCCGGTTGGCCGGCGATGTTCATCACTTTATTTAAATCATCCAATACAACACGGACGATCTCATCATCAGGTTGGTCGACGATCTCCTCATCGCCCGGGCGCCCGACGTAGCAACGCAAGAGCGCCTTGCCAGGCGGCGCGGTGTGCGGCCATTTTTTATGCGTCCATGTGCACGCTGTCATCGTGTAATCGCTGCGGCGCGAAACGACAAACCCGGTGCCGTCAATGTCTTGGCGGATCGCCTCCTCCGGAAATGCGAGCGCCACCGTCGCCACCGACGTCAGCGGCACTGAACGGAACGGGGCGAAAAACGGATAGTCAGCGAACATGTCGGGCACAACATGATGCGGCGTTGTCACGATGATGCCGTCTGCCCCCCACACCTCTCCTGTGCTCAGTTGCAGCCGATACGCCGAATCGGTGCGAACGATCCGCTCGACACGCACCCCTTTGATGACGCTGCCCGGCTCAAGCCGTTTTTCCACTTCATCAACGAGCGACTGCAAGCCCGTTTTTAACGTCTGGAACGCCCCTTTCCGCTCTTTTTGCTCTTTCGGCGTCGTTCGTCTCGCTCCACGGACAAGGCTTCCGTATTTTTGCTCAAGCTGAAAAAACTGTGGAAACGTCGCCATTAGGCTCATCTCATCAATGTCGCCGGCGTAAATGCCGGAAAGTAGCGGTTCGATGAGATTGTCCACCACCTCATCGCCGAGGCGGCGGCGGAAGAAGCGGCCAAGCGGCATATCACCATCGACTTTCACCGGCGGCAGCACAAAGTCAAGCGCCGCCCGCAGCTTGCCGGCCGGGGAAAACAGTCCGGTCGTTAAAAACGGGGCGATGCGCGTCGGAATGCCCATCACCGCTCCGCCCGGAATGGGATAGAGTTTGCCGTTGACCAAAATGTACGATGTTCCGGTCGCGTTATGAACGATCTCATGTTCAAGGCCGACTTCCTTCACAAGGCGAAACGCGCTCGTTTTCCGCGCCAAAAACGAGTCTGGACCGCGTTCAATGACAAAACCGTCGCGGACGACCGTCTGCACTTTTCCGCCGAGCCGGTGCGTCGCCTCGACAAGTTTGCATGCAAGTGGGAGGCGTTGCTCTCGAATCGCTTTTTGCAAGTAGTAAGCAGCCGTCAAGCCGGTAATGCCACCGCCGATGATGACGACCGTCCGTTGCCCTTCATTCATGTCGATCGCCTTCTTCCGCCCACCGCTTTAACACAACCGACGCCAATGCATCAATAAACAATGGATTCGTGTTGGGCATCTCCGGTCGGTAATAGCGGGCGCCGATCTCTTCCGTCACCTGTTTGCACTCAATGTCGTTGTCATACAACACTTCCAAATGGTCGGCGACAAAACCGACCGGCGCGTAAACGAACGACGTATAGCCGCGCTCTTCGTAAAGCTGGCGCGTCAAGTCTTGCACGTCCGGCCCAAGCCATGGTT
Organism: Geobacillus zalihae; assembly: GCF_030414215.1. Lineage (NCBI taxonomy): Bacteria > Bacillati > Bacillota > Bacilli > Caryophanales > Anoxybacillaceae > Geobacillus > Geobacillus zalihae. Next base: position 605,957 of record NZ_CP129217.1, on the reverse strand, counting down.
CCGGCGTCTGACCGGCGCTTTGCCAGCCGACGGCATAGTGGGCGACGCCGGCTTGATCAGCAATTCGTTTCGCTGTATCTTCGAGCTGCGTTGGATACGGGTCACCGGCTTGAATAATTTTTTCCGGCAAACTATGTGCGGATACGATCAGCACAGCTCGCTCCCGCTCACGTTCCGGCATGGCGGCAAAAATCGCCCGCACTTGTTCTGCCCAATATTGCAAAAACTTCGGCTCGTCATACCATTGATCAATCGTGTAAATGGTCGGTCCGCCGAGCTTTTTTGCTGCCGCTTTCGCCCGCTCATTGTACGAGCGAATGCTGAATGTGGAATAATGAGGGGCTAGGACGATCCCAACCGCTTCTTTGATGCCGTCATCATGCATGCGCTCGACGGCATCCTCAATGAACGGCTCAATATGTTTGAGCCCTAAATACATGCGAAACTCGACTTCATCTTGCACTTCGTTCAGCCGCTCCTCGAGCCGTTTCGCCTGCTCTTCCGTAATTTTCGCAAGGGGCGACAACCCGCCGATCGCCCGGTAACGCGCTTTTAAATCGTCGATTTGTTCCTGCGGCGGCTTGCGCCCATGGCGAATGTGCGTATAATACCGTTCAATATCATCTTCCCGGTACGGCGTTCCGTACGCCATCACGAGCAGCCCCACTGTTTTTTTCACCATTGTGCCACCCCCTCGTTTAGTTCGTTGACGTATATTCGTGGATAAAAGCGGTCAGACGCTTCAGTGTCGCCGGCTGAACATCCGGAAAAATGCCGTGGCCTAAGTTGAAGATGTAGCCCGGCCGTTCCATCCCTTCGTCCAAAATGCGCTTCACCCGTTCTTCGATCACGTCCCACGGCGCAAGAAGCACCGCCGGATCCAAGTTGCCTTGAATCGCTTTCGCAATGCCTTGGCGGCGCGCTTCGCGAATCGACAGCCGCCAGTCAAGGCCGATGACATCAAGCGGCAAATCGTTCCACTCATGCACTAAGTGGCTGGCGCCGACGCCAAACATAATGAGCGGAGCCCCTTCTTCCCGCAAAGCGGCAAAAATGCGCGCCATCGCCGGCTTGATAAACGTCCGGTAATCGTCAGCACTAACGGCGCCAACCCAAGAATCAAAAATTTGCACAGCGCTTGCCCCTGCCCGAATTTGCGCCCGCACATAACGGATCGTCATCTCAGCGAGCTTGTCCATTAAGGCGAACCACGCTTTCGGTTCAGCATACATGAACGCTTTCGTCTTATGATAATTTTTTGACGGACCGCCTTCAATCATGTAGCTCGCCAACGTAAACGGCGCCCCGGCAAACCCGATGAGCGGCACATCCAACTGTTCGTTGACAAGGAGCCGAATCGTTTCAAACACATACGGCACATCATGTTCTGGATCAATCTCCCCAAGCCGCTCGACGTCTTGAAGCGAGCGAATCGGATTTGCGATCACCGGCCCGATGCCGCCCTGAATCTCGACGTTCACGCCAATGGCCGGCAGCGGTGTCATAATGTCTTTATATAAAATGGCGGCATCGACGCCATATTGCTCAACTGGAAGTCTCGTGACGTACGCGCAAAGCTCCGGTTGATGCGTAATTTCAAACAGCGAATATTTTTCTTTCAGCGCCCGATACTCCGGCTGCGACCGTCCGGCTTGCCGCATATACCAAACCGGCACGTACGATGTTTGTTCGCCGCGGCAGGCGCGCAAAAATGTATCATTGATCTGTCTAGCCATCTCCATCCGCCTTTCTTTCCTCACAATCCCGTCAATGGTTTCGCCTTTTTTTGCCTTCAAACATTGCCTATCTCCTTTTCACTATACAGCTTTCCGTACCCAATGTATAGAGAAGAAGGCGAACTGTCAAAAAATCGACCGATTTTTAAGTCCATGCCCATTATAGCAAAAAAGCTGCCCCGGCCGCACGGGACAGCTTTCTGTTCAGATGAGAAACATGGCGACAACGGTCGTAACCACCAAGCCGACAGCAACAGGAATGAGGTTGCGGCGCGCCAGCTCAAACGGGTCAACCCCGCAGATCGCTGCGGCTGGAATGAGCGCCCACGGAACGAGCGTGCCGCCGCCGACCCAAATGGCGGCGATTTGGCCGAGCGCCGTCAACGTTGCCGCTCCGCCGCCGATCGCTACAGAAAACAAATGGGCGATCGAACCGGCGAGCGAGATGCCGGAAAACCCGGAGCCGTCAAGACCAGTAATCGCCCCGACGATCGTAAGTGTAACCGCTCCCACCTCATTGTTCAGCGGCATCGCATGAGCCAAGGCAACCCCTAAATCGTTGACGATGCCTTGCGATGCCTGCGGCAAATAGTCGCCGATGATTTTCACAAACCCCGCATCGCCAAGATAGAAAAACGCGGCGATCGGAATAACAGGGCCGAACACTTTAAACCCGAACTGAAACCCTTCAATAAAGTAATGGGTCACTTCCGCAAAACTTTCTTGCCGATGGGCGAGAACGGAGATGAGAATCAAAATGAAAATCGCCGTCCCACCGACCAAGGCGGTCGCTTCCCCGCCTTGCAACCGCAAATAAAACATCGCGATGACATCAAGGGCGAACAAAATCGGAATCAACAGCGCAAGCCATTTTTTCGTTTGTCCCGTCAGGAAATGACTTGTTTTTTCCAGCGTCGAATCGACCGTTGCAGCCATTTCCGCCTCCCCGCTTGCCAGTCGCCCTCGCTTCATGTCACGGCGCAGCAAGTAAAACGCCGTGACCGTTGTGACGGCCCCCATGACAAAAACAAGCGGCACACTGGCAGCGATGACATCGCCGACCGGCAGCCCGGCGGCATCGGCCGTTAATTTCGGCGCCCCTTGGATGATAAAATCGCCGGAAAGCGCGATGCCATGCCCGAACAAGTTCATCGCCATCGCCACTCCCAACGCCGGCAAGCCCACTCGGACCGCTGCCGGCAACAGAACTGCCCCCATGAGAGCAACAGCCGGAGACGGCCAGAAAAACCAAGAAATGATCATCATCAAAATTCCGATCGTCCAATACGCCCAAGCCGGCGTACGGATGAAACGGACAAACGGCGAAACCATGACATCATTGATGCCGGTGGCCGACAACACTTTGCTCATCGCCACAATAATAGAGATGACTAAAATCGTCGGCAATAGCTCCGTAATCGCGTAAATAAAGCTGTTAAACACTCCGCTGACCGCCGCGCTCAACGAATGGGTAGCGACCGCCGCCAATAAAAAGATGCCGGCAATGCAAATGAGCGATGTATCTTTGCGGGCGACCATAAACCCAATAATGAGCACGATGAACAGCAAGTAAATCCAGTGCAACGCTACAAGCTCTACACCCATGATTCATTCCCCTTTCTTCCCGACTTCCAGCCTGACCGCCGGACATGCGCCCAGGCCAGTGTACTACAGCATATGAAGCGGGAAAAAAGGTGTGAAAGCTTTGGCCATCCATTGAAGAATGAAAAACGCCGGCGCCAGCGCAAACAGCGCTAGCGTCCGGCTTTCTGCCCACGCTGCAGGCGCACGTACCGCCCTGCCGTCCAAAGCCCCCATATATTTCCGCCAAGCCAAGTGGCGAGCCAAAGAAGGCGCGGGGAAACAGCCAACAGTACGAGATGGAATATCGTATTTTGCCCAATCAGCAGAATGGAAAGCAACCGAACCGCCGCAGCATCCGGTTGCGCCTGCGGCAACGGGTACAGCCGCGGCCATAGCAAATAGCGATGATGGGAAGGCAGCGCGGCCAATTGAACAGCGGTCGCGTAAAGAAACAAAAATGCGATGCCCGCCCGCCCGTATTGGTGATCGATCACAGCCAGCATGACGCCTCCGATCGCAGTGAGGCGGACATATAGACCAGCATACCCGCCGGCGCGCAAAAACGTGCGGGCATACAAATGAAAAAACACATGCCGCTCGTCGTACGGTATCAAAGCGAGCAGCGGATCAAGCCAGCGCCGCCGCTTCGCCGCCTCCCGCCATTCCGGAACGTCGGTAAACAAGTTGGCCAACCGGTAAAACGCCGTGGCCGCTCGCTGTTCTTCCGCGATGATCCGTTCCCATTTCCATGTTTTACCTCTGACCAATCTTGACAAACAGATGGACAGAACAACCATCAAACCGACCAAAACGACGAAAAATGGCCATGGGGCCGCAACCAGCACCAAATAAACGAACACCGCCGCTAGGCTGAAACGGGTAAATGCGCCAAAGCGATGAAAAGACGGATCGGCGATGTAGCTTCCTTGCCAACTGGCCCATAAGCTCCATCCTTTGAAGCAGAAAAGACCGAACAAAAAAAGCGGCCATGACACCGGGGAAAAGCGAGCATGCAGTGGACCCGCCAACAGCAAAAGCAAAGAAAGGCCGTACGCCTGCCATAACCATGAGACGAAAAACGCCCGCTGAATATACGGACCCAGCCGTTCTTCCGCCGGCAACAAAAACACCGCATCCGCCTCGCGGAACAAGGTGCGCACTGATCCAGCAGCCGCCGCCCAGCCGAACACGACCGCCGCAATAGCCGGATACGGAAACGAGTCAGGAAGCGCCGCCGCAAAGCGCTCGTACATCACCGCTATGCCGCCAAGCACAATGATCAAACCGACGAGCAAATGGTCGTTGAACATATAGCGCAAGTAGCGGATCCGTTTTCGCCATTCCGCTTGGAAACGCTGCTTCCAAAGACGGCGGGCGTCAATCATGGCGCATCGTCCTTTGTCAATTCGACGTACAGTTCATCAAGCGACGCCCCCCAGAGCCCGAACTGGCGGCGAATGTCATCGAGCGTCCCTTTGGCTTTGACGCGGCCGTTGTGCAAAATCACAAATGAGTCGCAATACCGCTCTGCCGTCGCTAAAATGTGCGTCGACAGCAAAATGCCCGCCCCCTTCTCTTTCTGTTCATTCATTCGCTCAAGCAGGGCGTGAATGGCAAGCGGATCGAGGCCGAGAAACGGCTCATCGATGATATAAAGCGGCGGTTCAAGCAAAAAGGCGCATACAATCATGACTTTTTGCTTCATTCCTTTCGAAAAATGAGCCGGAAACGAGGAAAGCCGCCGCTCCAATCGAAACTCGCGAAGCAGCGGCGGAAGGCGGCGTTCATACTCTGCTTCGCTCAACCCGTACGCCATCGCCGCTAGACGCAAATGTTCCTCAAGCGTCAATTCTTCATACAACACCGGCGTTTCCGGGATATAAGCAAACTGCCTTCGATACGTTTCCCGCCCGTCCGCAAGCCGATAGCCGTTAATGGAAATCGCGCCGCGGCGCGGTTCCATCAAGCCGATAATATGTTTGATCGTCGTGCTTTTGCCGGCTCCATTCAGGCCGATCAAGGCGACCATTTCGCCGCGGTCGACCGCAAACGTCACGTCTTCAAGCACGTTTTGCGCCGTGTAGCCTCCGGATAGATCCTTCACTTCTAAAAGCGTCATCGTCCGCTCCCTTTCCGTTCTGGCCTTTGTCCCCATTGTACCAAACGATAGCCTCGCTTACCAAAAAAGATCACACCGTTCTTTTGCATAAACTCACTCAAGCCGGGCATGATAAATAGCGAAGAGGGGATGAGGAATCAAAAAGTTGATGAACGATCCATCCGAAATGGGGTGTTCGTCAAAGACACCGTTGTGAGCCGCAAAACGTTGTAAACGTTCCTAGGAAGCGACCATCGCATTCGTTGCTGGGAAGCAACGAGCCTGTCCAAAGGGGATGGTCACGTTGAACAAAGGAAGCGCTCACGCCGAACCAATTTTTGCTGCAAATGGGGTGTTCATCAAACGCACATTTGCTTGAATCATCCTCTCCCCTTTTCACCAACTGGGATGTAACCTGCGTTGCGGGATTACATCCCGGTTTTTTTATGGTAAAATGAAGAAAATAGGAAGGAAAGGGTGACCACAGTGAGCGATTGCATTTTTTGCAAAATCATTAACGGCGAATTGCCTGCGGCGAAAGTGTACGAAGACGACCATGTGCTCGCGTTTTTGGACATCAGCCAAGTGACAAAAGGGCATACGCTTGTCATCCCGAAAGTACATACGGAAAACATTTTCACCCTCACGTCGGAGGCGGCCGGCCAACTGTTTCGCGCAGTGCCGACGATTGCCAATGCACTCAGGCGAGCATTTTCCCCGGTCGGGCTCAACTTACTGAACAACAATGGCGAGCAAGCGGGGCAGACGGTGTTCCATTACCATCTTCACCTCATTCCACGCTACGGCAAAGGGGATGGGTTTGGCGCGGTCTGGAAGTCGCATGCAAGCGACTATACGCCCGCTGACCTGCAGGCGATCGCGGCCGCCATTCGCGAGCAGCTCGGCTGATCTCCCGTTGTTGAACAGCAGAAAGGTCAAGCCCACAAATAAAAAAACGGAAGCAGGGATGTTCTGCTTCCGTTTTTTACTGTTTTCCTTGCTGCTCGATCACATCTTGCAAATCTTTGTCTTTGATCTCAACACCGGCATCTTTCACCAATTTGTCCACTTTTGACTGCATCGTCGTAGGATCAAGCTTGTTCCGTTTGACTTCAAACGCAATTTCGTCTTTCATTTCGTTGAACGACTTTTTCTTTTCTTTGTCCGTCACTTTAATGATATGGTAGCCGTAATCCGTTTTCACCGGATCGCTCACTTCGCCGACTTTCAGCTTATAGGCGGCTTCTTCAAACTCCTTGACCATTTTCCCTGGGCCAAACCAGCCTAAATCGCCGCCGTTGGACGCCGAGCCTGGATCTTGGGAGTATTCTTTGGCCAACTTGGCGAAATCCTCGCCTTTATCAAGCTTCGCCTTTACTTCTTTTGCTGTTTTTTCATCTTTGACCAAAATATGGCTGGCACGAATTTTCGGTTTGTAGTTGTCATAATACTCCTTCAGCTCTTTCTCCGTCACTTTTATGTCTTCAACGGCCGCTTTCGTCCGCAGCAAATCGAGCTTGACCATTTCGCGGATCACTTTTTCTCCGTTCTGCTGCACGGCCAAATCATATTGCGTTCCATACGCCTCCTTGATTCGTTCGATTTCGCGGTCGATCTCTTCATCGGTTACCTTGTATTTTTTGCTCAACACTTTTTCGTCAATCAAATCACGAAGGACGGATTTGCCGACGCGCTCTTTCATCTCATTATAAAATTCGTCTTTCGTAATATTGCCGTTTTTCGTTTCCACAATCGCTTCCGAACCGTCGTTGCTGCAGGCCGACAAAGCCATGAGCGAAACGACGGCAGCGGCCATCATCCATTTTTTCATTCGCTTCACAACTCCTACATCTTTTTTCGATTGAATGTTCCCACGCTTTCAAGCGGCGCAGATCGAATGGCGCCCAAGCGCGCCCAAGAAACAACATGCTCGCCTCTTCAGCCACGACAATAACTATACCATATTTCCAACGAAAAAAAAACCTCTTTCCGCTTTAGTCATCCGCCCATAACATGCACGCTTGCCATACATATGATGAGGATGAAGCGCTCGACAGGCTTCTTCTTGCCGAAAGGGGGTGTTACGATGAGCGCACCTTATTCCGGAGGCTTTGCGTTGATTGTTGTGCTGTTTATTTTGCTAATCATTGTCGGCTGCGCCTGCGTCATCTACTAAACGAAAGAGGGTGCTCCCGCAAAAGGAGCACCCTTTTTTTGCCGCCTTCCTTGAAACGAAGGGAGAGGCAACGACAATGGAACTCGCTCCATCAAAAGGAAAACATAACAATCCCCGCATCAACCGTTAGAAGAGAGAAAAGTTATGTAAACAACACTTCAAAGTAAGAAGAGATTAATAAAATCGTAATAAGGACATTGATCGTGCGAAAAACCGCCGGCTGCTGCTCCTCCGGGATGTCACGCTGCGCGCAAAGCGAGTGTGTGAGCTGGTTGATAAAAAATAAGACCGTAACCGCCAGGAGGATGAAATAAAGCACCAAAACTGTTCCCCTCCTCTTTGATTCTTCGCCAAACGCCGCCCATGGCTTTAACTTTACATCGTTCATGGCGGGAAATCAATCATTTTTCTTTTTCCGGACACAAACCGATTTTTCTATTGGTGAATGCGCACAAATTCGGTAAAATATACGTAAAAACGGTCACATTTTCGTCACCAAAAGGAGCACGATATATGGAATCGTTGGAAAAGCGAGTGGCCAAGCTGGAATTTCACCAGTCTCTGCTGATGGAAATGATCGACGAAACGAAAAAACCATTTTATTCCCTCATCATCCGCGCGGATTTGACCAAAGAAGAAGTCGACGCCTTCTTGGCGTTTTGCCAAGAGCTTGCCGACCAATACGAACAGCAAAAAGCGGAAGGGTTGACGATTTTCACTCCCCTGCTCGTGCAGTTTGCTGGGATGCTTCATCCGAACCTTCCGCTGGAACAGACAGTTGACGCTCTTTTGGCCCAACAAATGTTTGTCCCGCTGATGACCGAGCTGAAAACGCTCATTCGCACCATCAGTTAGCCTGGCTGGCCAATTCTTTCTCGTGCTCTTCCGTTTTCGGCTTTCGCTTGACAAGTTTGCCGTCCTGCTCGATAAAGTCTTCTTTAATGTTTTCAAACGCCCGCTCAAAAATTTCCATGAAATCATCGCCATAAATATTGCGGACGATGCACATCATTTCTAAAATTTCTGGAAACTTTCCGTACAACTCGCGCAACGGCAACGCCCCATTGAAAACGGCATTTTTCGTCGGGTCATACGTCTCCATCAGCTTCATCAACACTTCTTCGCCTTTTTCCGTCAACTCAATGTACGTATTGCGCTTGTCATCCTGTTTTTTGGAAAACGAAAGCAATCCTTTTTCTTCTAATTTCTTTGAGAAGTTGAACGCCGTCGACACATGCATCACACCGAACTTGGCGATTTCCGAAATCGAGGCCCCTTTGAAGTGGTAGGCGATCCATAAAATGTGATGTTCGTTAATGTTCAAGTCAAACGGCTTGATCCACCGTTGCCAATCTTTTTCAATGGATTTCCATAGCGCTTTGCTCAGCTGGGCAATTCGTTGGCTGAATAACATCGCCTCTTTGATGGAATAATGCTGTTCTGTCGCTTTCATCGTTCCACCCACTCTTCCCTCACCGTATTTTTTACTCTCCATTATATCAATAAAACAAAAAGGAATAAAGACAAAAGTATTTATTTTTATGATTTTTTTTGCATATTCATAGTAGTAAGCATAAGGCGCTTAGCGCATACAGGAGGAGAATGCCATGGTGTATATACAATGGCTGCTTATCGCTGTCGGATTCTTATTTTTCTGTCTTTTTATAAACGCATTTTTCGCCTTATGGAAAGCGCGGGCGTACCCGCCGAAAGCATTGCTGAAAGAACGGACTTTGCGCTATATTGGAATAGCGTTCATTTGCTTGCTCACCGCTTGGCTTCTCAGCTATGTCTAATACGCGTTAAAAACAAATGGAGCATAACACGAGTGTTGATGATCCATTATTTTACTAAAAGCACAGAATCATTTGACTGAACACAAGCTTTTCTGCCTCTTCCCTCGAACAAGAACGCCGGCGGGCAAATGTCATTTGCCCGCAAAGCGTTCATTGTTCGAGGAAGGCATGCGTACAGCATGCCCAGTCGGCAAGCGGTTCGCTTGCCGACTACGGCAGAAAAAGCTGATAATAGAGCGATTTCAACTGGTTTTTAATGGTTAATCAACACGCCTGAGAGCATAAGTATTTTTTTCCTACTCTCTCTTTGATAGCAAAAAACCCGACCAGCCATGATCGGGTTTTTTGCCGTTTACACGTGTGCTGTGACGTTCATCCGCCGGAAAATGGACGCCGCAATCGGATAGATAATGGCCATGGCCACCGCATTTAACGCCGCGGTTGGCAGCACAATCGTGACAAACAGCGCAGAAAAGGTCGTTCCACCCGGCAACCCAACAATAAGGAGCGCCGCGGTTAAAAACACCGCCCCGGAAATGACGGTGCCGACAGCCGCCAGCACTGAAGCCCCAATGACCGTTTGGCTGTATGCTTTCATCAAAGTCGCTAGGGCAAACACGACAAAGGCGGTGATGATCTTATCGATCATATTCGGCAGCTGTCCGCCCGGGAACGTCGTCGTCATGGCTGAGATCAAGCCAGTGACGACGCCGACAAGGCCGACCGCTTTGACGTTCGGAAAAAGCAAAATCGCCAAAAACATCATCGCCAGCATCATATCCGGCTTCATTCCGAAAAACAACCCCGGAATGACCGCGTGCAACACGGCTCCGATTCCGACTAACAGCGCCATCGATACTAATGCTCTCACATTCATGCTCATCTCTCCTCATCTCTCCTCGTCTATATCTTTTGCTCGAGAATTTTTCTATCATTATATCACTTTGCAGTGTAAAAGTGAAGAAGAAATTTTCAGGCAAAACGGCGGCGGAACTCGTTCATGAACGACGCGAGCGCTTCGCACGCCTCAAGCGGCACCGCGTTGTAAATCGACGCCCTGCAGCCGCCGACCGATCGGTGCCCGCCGAGCCCGACAAACCCGCGTTCTTTCGCCTCGGCGAGGAACGTTCTCGTCAGCTCCTCATTTGGAAGCGTAAAGGTGACGTTCATGAGCGAACGGCTCCCCTTTTCGGCGTGCGGTTTGTAAAAGCCGCCGCTTTCATCAATCGCCTCATACAGCACGGCTGCCTTTTGCTGGCTGCGCTCTTCCATCGCCGCCACACCGCCTTGCTCTTCGACCCATTCGAGCACGAGCGACAGCATGTAAATCGCAAACGTCGGCGGCGTGTTGTACAGCGAATTGCTCTTCTGGTGCGTCCGGTAATCAAGCATCGTCGGCAGCCCGTCCGGAATGCGCTCAAGCAAATCGTTGCGGAGAATGACAACCGTGACTCCTGACGGGCCGAGATTTTTCTGCGCCCCGGCGTAAATGAGGGCAAATTGACTGACATCGAACGGACGGCTTAAAATATCGCTCGACATATCCGCGACCAAGTCAACCGGCGTGTTCGGAAATTCCTTCCATTGAGTGCCGAAGATCGTGTTGTTTGACGTAATATGGACATAGGCGGCGTTTTTCGGCCATTGGACGTCATCAAGCGGCGGAATGTATGTGTAGTTCGCTTCTTTGCTCGAAGCGACGACCGTTGTCAAACCGATTTTTTGCGCTTCTTTCAGCGCTTTCTCCGACCACGCCCCGGTCAGCACATAACAGCCGATTTTCCCTTCCGTGAGGAGGTTCATCGGCACCATGGAAAACTGCAGGCTCGCCCCGCCTTGCAAAAATAAAATGTCATATCCGTCCGGCACATTTAGAAGCCGCTTGAGCCGCTCTTTCGCCGCATTATGGACAGCCTCGTATTCCTTGCTTCGGTGGCTTAATTCCATCACCGACATGCCGGTGTTTTGAAAATTAAGGAGCTCTTTTTGCGCCCGCTCAAGCACCGGAAGCGGCAGCGCTGACGGGCCGGCGTTGAAGTTGTACGCGCGTTTCATTGTCATCCCTCACTTTGCCTCCTGGTAGTCCATTGATATTATTATCCTAACACGATTCGCAAAAAAAGAAAGAGAATTTTTCGAAAAAAACGCTTTCAAATGAAATCTTCCAAAAAAAGAAAGTCCCTGCTATTGCAAGGACTTCGCTTGTTTCCGCCGCTCGCGCTCCTTTCGGATGCGCTCCATGTAAATCTCCCCTTCTTTTTCAATAAATGCTTCGTCAATTTCCCGCTCGCGCGCCGCCGTTTTTACGGTCATATAGCCGCTGAAAATAATACCGGCAACAACCAAATACACCCACCAAGGCAAACTGAGCATCGCCATTCCCCCTTGTATGCTTGTCTTGTCTTAGTACACTATACGCGCAACAAGGGGGCAGTATGCATGGAGAAAGAGGCGGGAAAGCCGCCTCTTTCTTAGGGACAACGCTTATGCTTCGTTTCGCTTCTTCTTTGTTTTCTTCTTCGCTTTCTTCCACTGTCGGCGCAGCTCGTTCAACTCTTCTTTCGCCTGTTCATACTGAGCCGTCGGGACGATTTCAATGATCGGTTCGATCATGATCCATCCCTCCCTTGGTCCGCCCCTTACTCTTTACTACCCGCGTTTTTTGGCTTTGAAACAGACAAAAACGCCGGTTTGTAAAACGAGCGGTTGTCAAGGGCAAAGACGCGTTCAGTGAATTCACCTGGTTTCACTTTCTCAAGCGCGCGGTCGATCATCGTAATTTTCGCATCCAAATTGTCAATGTAATGAAGCACCTCGGCTTCTTTGACAAGCGGCGGCTTCGGGCTGCCCCATTCCGCCTTGCCATGATGCGCGAGCACAAGATGCTGCAAAATGACAACTTCTTCACCTTGAATGCCGAGCTGTTCCGCCGCCTTGCTGATCTCGCTCACCATGATCGAAATGTGTCCGAGCAAATTCCCTTCAAGCGTATACGCCGTCGATACCGGACCAGATAATTCCATCACTTTGCCAAGGTCATGCAAAATGACGCCGGCATAAAGCAAGTCTTTATTGAGCGACGGATAGAGATGGACGAGCGCCTTGGCGAGTTCAAGCATCGACACGACATGATACGCCAGTCCGGAGATGAATTCATGATGGTTTTTCGTCGCCGCTGGGTACTCAAAAAACGCCTTTTCGTATTTTTTCAACAAATAGCGGGTAATGCGCTGGATGTTTGGATTTTCCATCGCAAATATGTATTCCATCACTTTCGCCTTCATTTCCTCGCGCCCGAGCGGAGCCGTCTCCAAAAAGTCATCGATGCGCACCGCATCGCCCGGATGAGCAGGACGGATCGAACGGATGCGCAACTGCAATTTGCCGCGGTAGTTATGGATGTCTCCCGCCACTTTGACGATGCACTCCGGCACATACCGCTCTTCGTCATCCGGCGAGACATCCCACAGTTTGGCTTCAATGTCGCCGCTTTTATCTTGCAAAATCAACGTCAAGAACGGCTTGCCGTTGCTGGCGATGCCTTTCGTTGCGGATTTGATGAGCAAAAAGAGATCAACTTGTTCCCCAACCTCATAATGGATGATGCCTTTCGCCACTTCGTTCTCCTCCGTTTCTCTGTACGTACTTTCTAGTATATCATAACGGGCAAAGGGCAAAAAGAAAGCCTTGCCGAAACGGCAAGGGAACATTAGCCCAAACGTCCCGTCACGCTGTTTATTTTTTTGTCAGCTGGATGGCCTGTTTTATATCCTTGAAAATGTTCATTCGTCCATACATCAGCACGCCGCCTCGATACACTTTGGCGCCAAAATAGATCAGCAAAACAATCGTCGCCACCAAAAGCACAAGGCAAAGCGCCACTTCCCACCCCGGCACGGACACGAGGCCGATGCGCAAAAACATGAGCATCGGCGCGAAAAAAGGAACGAACGAAGCGCCGGTCACGAACGCCGACTCTGGGGCATTCAAGCCAAACATCGCGATCATAAAGGCAGCGACAACCAACATCATGACCGGCGTAATCGCCGGCTGCACGTCCTCAACCCGGCTGACGAGCGAACCGAGCACGGCAAACAGCACCGCGTACAAGAGGTAACCGAGCAAGAAAAAAACGAGTGCATACACAAAGATCGAGGCCGGCAGGTGGTCCAATCCGAGGAAACGCCACACTTCCTGCCCGCTCGTTTTTAACGCGGCGAACGCAACGGCGAAAAACACGAAAAATTGCGTCAAGCTGACAAGCGCAACGCCGATGATTTTGCCAAACAGCTGTTGGACCGGCGGGACGCTTGACACTAAAATTTCCATCACGCGCGACGATTTTTCCGTCGCCACCTCCGTCGCGATCATGCCGCCATACATCAAAACGAACATATACATCGCGAAAAGAAGGACATAAACAAGAGCGCGCGCTTGGTTCAACTCCTCTTCCGTCTTCGCGTTTTTTTCCAATGCCACCTTTTGGAACGGAACAGGTTTGTAAAGCTCCGCCATTTGTTCATCCGTCAGGCCAAGCTTAGCGGCTGAAAGCGCTGTTTTCAGCTGGCTCAGCGCTCGTTCCAGCTCCTCAGGCGTCTGATTGTCCACAATCGTATTGGCATAATACACCGCTTCCGGCAATCCTTCCGCATCCCTGGACAATACGAGCAATCCGTCCCATTTGCCTTCTTTGACTGCTTCTTTCGCTTCGTTTTCCATATCCGTAATTTTTGTCAACGCGATTTGATTATGGTTTGCCTGCTTCTCAAGCGGACCGTACAAAGATCCCGTGCGGTCAATGACCGCGACATGAGGCTTTTCATCACCGGTGAAAAACTCAATGATCGGCTGAATGTTGGCCACCCCGATGATCAACAGGCAAGTGATGGCAGTGGTCACCAAAAATGCTTTCGCCTTCAGCTTCGTCTGATACGTATGTACCGCCACAAGGAAAAACTTATTCATACGCCGCACCTACTTTTTCAATAAAGATATCATTCAGAGACGGTTCCTCCAAGGCAAACAGACGAACCGCGAATTTTCCTGCTATATGACCGAGTATCGCTTGTGCCGTCTCCTCATTGGCGATTTGCAGCCGCACCCCTTCCGCCGTCCTCTTCCACTGCAAAACGCCAGGAAACCGCGCCAATTCTTCAAACGGCCCGTCGCCTTGAATAACAAGTATTTGTTTGCCAAACGAGCGTTTCAGTTCACGCAGCGCTCCAGCCACCACCGCGCGGCCGCGGCGCAAAATGCAGACATGTTCGCACAGCTCTTCCACATGTTCCATCCGATGACTCGAGAAGACAATGGTCGTGCCGTTCCGTTTTAAATCAAGCACCGCTTCTTTCAACAGTTCAACATTCACCGGATCAAGACCGCTGAATGGCTCATCCAAGATTAATAGCTTCGGTCGATGAAGCACAGCAGCGATAAACTGGATTTTTTGCTGGTTGCCTTTCGACAGCTCCTCCACCCGCTTGTGGGCGTAATCGCGGATATGGAAGCGCTCGAGCCAGCGGTCGATTTCCGGAAGAAGATCCGTCTTTTTCATTCCGCGCAACCGCCCTAAATACAGAAGCTGCTCTTGCACTTTCAGCTTCGGGTACAACCCGCGCTCTTCCGGCAAATAGCCGATCAGATGGCTTTTCGAGTCATCAATTGGTTCGCCTTGCCAACGGATCACCCCTTCCGTCGGGAGCAGAAGGCCTAAAATCATGCGAAAGGTCGTCGTTTTTCCCGCTCCGTTCGCCCCAAGCAATCCGAACATCTCCCCTTCTGGAACCGTCAACGTTAAATGGTCGACGGCCGTCGCCTGACCAAACCGTTTCGTCACCTCAATGATCTCTAAACTCATCCACATTCCCCCAACGTAAAACAAATTTTCCACCCACATTATTAAAACGTACAATCTTAAAAAAAGTTTCAGATAAAAGCAGGAATTTGTCGATTCAACCTCTAAATGAAAGAGAAATGAATGATGATTCAGCGAAAGGAGATGGTGACATGCCGACGTATACGTTGACCGCGTTTGAGCGCGACGGGGAAAAATTGCTCGATGAAACGTTTGAAGCCGCCAATGATGAAGAAGCGAAAAAAATCGGTGAACAAAAGCTGCGCGAGCGCGGCTGTTGGGACAAAACACACCGTTGCGTCAATGCCAGCGGCAAGCTCATTTTATTTCACCGCTAATCAAAACACCCCGGGGTTGTTCCCGGGATGTTGTTATTTATCCAAATATTTCCTTTAATATATTGATTTTCTCTTCCGTATATTCGGCGAAATGCTCGTTGTACACTTTCGGCTCTTTTGGGTTCGCCTGGCGGGTGATTTTCCGCGTTTTCGGATCAACGAATTTGCTTGATGCCCCGCAGCCAAGGCCGATGATCGACTGTTGCTCTTCCATAATCATGATGTTGTAGATGCTCTCATTCCCCGGCAGCGCGTAGCCGACGTTTTCAAGGTTGCCGAGAATGTTTTTTTGTCGATACAAATAGTAAGGGACATAACCGTGTTCCTTTGTCCATTCTTGGGCCGCCTTCATCATCGCCTGCACTTCCTCGCGGCTGGCGACTTTGTACTTTTGTTTGTTCTTTGTCATTTCCGACGCCCGCTTGAACGACAGCGTATGAACGGTCAGCGACTCGGGCAGAAGCCGTTCCGTCTGTTCAAGCGTATACACAAACTCCGGCAGCCCCTCGCCCGGCAGTCCGATGATTAAGTCCATGTTGATGTTGTTCATCCCCATCTGCCGCGCCAAGTGGAACTTCTCAATCGTTTCTTCAACGGTATGATGGCGCCCGATCGCTTTTAACGTCTCCTGAATGTAGGATTGCGGGTTAATGCTGATGCGGTCGATCCGCCATTTTTTCAACACTTCGAGCTTCTCCGGCGTAATCGTATCCGGACGCCCGGCTTCGACCGTGATTTCGCGGACGCGGTCGACGTCTGGAAATACGTCATACATATGAGCGTACAGCCGGTCCATCTCGTCGGCCGTAATGCTCGTCGGCGTCCCGCCGCCGTAGTAAATCGTTGTGATGCGGATGCCGCGCTCGCGCAAAAAGCGGCCGACCGCCTCCATTTCGTAATGAAGGCCGGCCAAAAAGGCGTCGACCGACCCTTGGCGGCCGTTGATGGCGTACGCCGGAAATGTGCAATAGGCGCATTTCGTTGGGCAAAATGGAATGCCGATATAGATGCTCACTTCGTGGGCCAAATCGTACAAATCCGGCACGACCGTGAGCTGGCGGTCCACGATCGCTTGCATCAATTCGATTTTTTCGTTTGTCACTAAATACTCTTCAGCCAGCTTCCGGTGCGCCTCTTCTTTCGAAAGGCCTGAGCGCAAAAGCTGATGAAGCAGCTTGACCGGACGCACGCCGGTCAGCACGCCCCACGGCTGAATGAGGCCGGTAGAACGCTCAAGCAACGTCAAATAGACATGCAAAACGGCGTTTTTCAGCTGTTTTTCGTACGTTTTCCCGTCAGCATCCGCCGGCGTGCTGCATTCATGACGCGCTTCCTCCACGCGCCCGGACGTCTTGTCGAGAAGCGTCCCAGAAACAGCGATGCACCCGTCTTCCTTGACGGAAAACATAGCGGCCATATCGGCCTCGGGAAGCGGCGCGAACGACAGCTCCGGCGCTTCGAAGAACAGCTCGGTCATCACTTCGAGCGGGCGCTGAAACCGTTCCGGATGCGGCAGTCCTTGAATTTCGATCCGCACGTTCATCACCTTTTCTTTCAAACTTCTTTCAGTGTACTGAACGGCTGTTTCCTTCGTCAAGCGGAAGAATGCACCTTTGCCACCGACTTTATGGAAATGACTCCCGCCCGGCCAACTAGATTAAAAAAGCCGGGCATTCGCTCCGGCCTCATTTTTATGATTTTCGTGAAAACGGCAAGCGCCAGTTGTCCGCTCACGGTTCGCTCCCCGCTCAAGCTTCTTACTGTTTCGTTTTGAGTTTTTGCAAAAACTCG
This sequence comes from Geobacillus zalihae, assembly GCF_030414215.1. Lineage (NCBI taxonomy): Bacteria > Bacillati > Bacillota > Bacilli > Caryophanales > Anoxybacillaceae > Geobacillus > Geobacillus zalihae. The sequence continues at coordinate 588,584 of NZ_CP129217.1, read as the reverse complement.
ATCCGTTGCTGTTTGCGGAAATGTTCTTTCACCATGTAGGCGACGCCGAGCTGTTCGTTCGAACGCGTCACCCAGTCGGCCGCCCGCTTCACCTCAAGCGGCGCGTTCCCCATGGCGACGCCGAGCCCAGCCGCTTCAATCGCCGGCAAATCGTCAAGGCCGTCACCGATCATCACCGTTTCTTTCAACGATACGCCGATATGTTGAGCCAACCGGCGCAACCCCGCTAGTTTAGACACTCCTTGCGGGACAATTTCCATTTTTCCGTTTGGCTGCATAATCATATCAATGGACGGAATCGATTTCGTCAATAAAGCGGCCGCTGCATCCCTCTCTTCGTCTGTAGCAAAATATACATCAATTTTCGGCACAGCGATCGGTTCGTCCATCAACACGTCGCCAAGCGAGTCGACAAATTGGGTCGGATAGAAAAACGGGTCGCTTGAGGAGAGAACCGTTTGCACGACAAGGTTTTTCTTCACTTTCTTCCGATTGCCGAGCGAATACCGCTCATGCATGAGGCGGATGTTGCAGTTGAAGTTTTCCAAAATTTGCACGATATTAAACGTCCGCTCCTCAGGGATCACGGCGTCAAACAGCCTATCATCAAGCGTTCTGGCAATCATCGCTCCTTGGAATGCAATGAGCATCCCATCAAGCCGCAGCGCTTTCGCCACTTTGCGGGCGGAAAGCAAATTGCGGCTCGTGATTAACGTAACATAAACTCCTTTTTTCTTCACATAGTCGACCGCCTCTTTCGTTTCGCGCGGCAGGCGGCCGTTGTTTTTTAAAATCGTTCCGTCAATGTTGAGCGCCAACAGCTTATACACGGCTGTCTCCCCCTTTTGTCCGTCTCAACCTCTCTTGCCGCCGCCAGCAAGCTGGCGGCGGCTTTGCATTCCTTATCATTTTCATGACTATGACGAAACGGACAAAAAAAGAACACCCGACCGGGTGTTTTTCCTATCTTCCTTCCATGAATGAACGGTGCAACTCCTCAAGCGGCTTCATGGCGATTTGCTGAACCTCGGCAATGGTTATGCTCATTTGCTGCTCGAGCGCCATCAGGCGGGCGAGTTTCTCGTTTTGCTGGGCGAGCGCCATCGCCTTTTGCGCCTGTTCGATTTCATCAGGCAAAATGGCCGCCCCGCGCATCTGTTTTTCATGGAGCCGAAGCTGGATGTCGCGGACATTCGCGAACATTCGATAGGCGATTTCATCTCGGCGGACATCTTCGTATGCCCGTTTCAGCTGCTGAAACGGCTCGCTCGCCCGAATCGCCTGCTCAAGCTGTCTAGCGAGCGCATGAAGGGGTTCAGACATAAAAAGAGCCTCCTATACGAATATCGTTCACGTTCTAACGTATGCGCCATCTGACGGCGATATGCCACAGCCTACAGCCATAAGCCAATGACGCCTTGAACGGCGCCGATCAGCCCGCCAAGCAAGGCGCCCAAATACGTAATCATCTTTAGTTCACGGCGGGCGATCGATAAAATGATCGCTTCCAACCGTTGCAACGAAAATGACTCTACTTGTTCACGGACGATATCTTCAAGCCCAAGCTGCGCCACGATTGCCTCAATCTTGCCGCTAAGCAGGCGGCTGGCTGCTTCCGCCGCCTGCGGGATGAGACGACCAAACAAGGGCTGTTCGTATGGGGCGAGCAGTTCGGCAAGCGGACGGTTCAGCCATCCGCCGCTTTGCACCAAGCGGCGGACAGCCGACCGCACCGCTTCATCGATGCGCCGGCGGCCGATCATCTCTTCCACGGTTGCGAGCGGATAGTCCAACCATTTGTTCCACTCCGTCCAAAGAAGGCGGGAGAGCACCTCTCTTGTGCCAGCATGGCGCAAAAATTTACCGAGCTCCGCCTGCACCTTATCGACGAAATGGACATTGCCAAGCAGCATCTGCAGCATATTTCCAACCATCCCGCGCTCTTGGAAAAAACGCTCGATCATGCTGGAAATCTGCTGCTTTCCCTCCTCGCTGCGAAAGTAGTCAAGCGTCCTGTCGGCCAAATAACCCGCTAGACTTTCGACGCGCGCTTCCATCGTCTGCTTCAACTCCGCTGGCAATACATCGCGTATCGGCCGCAGACGCCACGTTTCGCTCCACCGTTCGTACGCTCGCTCAGCTTGCTCGGCCGCCATCGCTTCGAGCCGCTCGGCGGGAGAGCGAATACCGAGGCGTTCAAGCAACTCAGCCGGCGTTTCTTTGCGCGCAAGCCACTTTCGAAGCCATTCCCGCCCCCACTCGGCCATCTCGGCCGTAAAGGACGGATCCATGAGTTTGCGCCGCAATCCTTCCGGCGTCACCAAATGCTCCACGACCGTTTTCCCGAGCTGTTCGGCCAGCTCCCGCCGCCGCTTTGGAATCAATCCCGGCGTAAACGGCAGCCGTTTGCCAAACACGTACATCGGCTCATATGGGCGAAACAGCATCACGATGGCGATCAAATTCGTCACCCCGCCAATGAGCGCCCCGACCGCCACCATAAACAGCAAATAAACGAACGTTTCCATCCTCTTCTCCTTCCGTCCCCGCCGCTGTCACCAAACGGCGTCCGTCATCATACGATGGCGATATAAACGTTTGCCTAATTGTTCATTATAGAGCTTGCCTGACGAATGCGCAAATGAGGGACTGCGATGAGCAAACAACGAACGATGGCTGTGCTGACGGAAATCAATGAAACAAGTGAACGGGCTGCCTTTGGATCCATCCATCATTTTTGCGAGGAATTGGCGGCATATGCTAGAAAGCGTGGTCTCTTTTTTTACGTATCCTCGCCGGCGCTTTACTTAGAGGGAGTCGGCTATCAGTGGACCGAAAGCGGATGGGGCAAGCGGGACGTGCCTCCAGCCGATGTCGTTTACAATCGCCTTCACTCGCGCAAGCTCGAACGCTCCCCTTTGTTTGCCGAGCTGCTCGCCCGGCTTGCCGAAGAAAACGGGATGATGTTCAACCATCGCTTTTTGCATAAATGGGAAGTGCACTGCCATTTTGAGCGGCACGAGTACTTGCACCCGCACTTGCCGAAAACGGCGCTCTGGAGCGGTCAACATACGCTTGAGGCGTTCCTTGACGCTTTCCCATCCGTCTTTCTCAAGCCGATCTATGGCAGCCAAGGGCGAGGGATTTTCTGCCTCCAACATTCGGACGACGGAATTTGTCTTCGCCATTCCACTTCCGCTTCAACGGCCGTATATCGTTCGATGGACGCTTTAGCTTCCGCTTTGCGGCAACAAATCCGAACGCCGATGATCATCCAACAAGGGCTTGAACTTCGCACCCTCGACGGCCGCCCGGTCGATTTTCGCCTGCTTTGTCATCGCGTCCGCCACCATGATTGGCGCGTCACTTCCGCCGTCGCCCGCATCGCGCCGCCCGGCCAATTCGTGGCCAACCTTGCCCGCGGCGGGGAGCTCATGGCGGTCAATGATGTCTTGCGGAAGTGGTACACGAGAGTTGACGCGTTCCAGCAAAAACAGCTTCTGAGAGAAATCGCACTGGAATCCGCTGCCGTTCTCGCCTCGGAAGCGGAAGGACTGTATGGAGAGTTTGGCGTTGATCTTGCCATTGACATCCATGGCCAGCCGTGGATCATCGAGGTGAATACGAAGCCGTCGAAACAGACGGATATGGCCGCTTCCTACCAATCGGTCCGCCCGTCGGCGAAGGCGATCATCGACTATAGTTTGACATTGATGGAAGAAAAGGAGTGAACCGTTTTGCTTTCACTCGGTTTTGTCACCCTTGACGAACAGCAAGACCACACGTATTGCACGGAGGTGGCGAAACGCGCCAGACGCTACGGCATTTCCGTCTGCCGCTTTTCACCGCTATCGATCGATCCGCAGACGGAAAACGTCCGCGGCTTTCTCTTTCAAAAGGAAACGAACGAATGGACAAACGCCGTCTTTGCCATTCCGCCATTTTTATATGACCGCTGCTTTTACGGCCATGATGAGCGGTCCAAAAAAGCAAAACCGATTATGAACTGGTTGAAGCAGCGACCTGACCTCACGTTTTTAGGCTATGGCCTGCCGGGCAAATGGGACGTATATGAAGCGCTCTCCTCTCACCCGCTCTTGTCCGCATACGTGCCTCCGACTGTCCGTCTTGAGCGCGCCGATGATGTGCTTGCGCTTCTCCGCCGCGAACAAGCCGCCATCGCCAAGCCGGTGCACGGCTCCGGGGGACGCGGTATTGGCATCTTTCAAAAGAAAGGGAAGGCGCTGTCCGTCCAAGACAGTCACGGTCAAGAACAGGCCGTCATTGCCCGCCGAAGCGAGCTGGAACAACTCCTCGCCTCTTGGAGCCGCCGCGGCGAGTATGTCCTGCAGCCATTGCTTCAGCTATCGACCCCGGAGGGTGAACCGTTTGACCTCCGCATTCTTTTGCAAAAGGATGAAAACGGACACTGGGTGGAGCGGGTGCGGGCCGTGCGAGTCGGCCGACCGGGGGCATGGGTGGCCAACGTCTGCGCCGGCGCGGACATTCGTCCGTTTTCCGAGTGGCTCGACCGCCTTTCCTCTTCAAAACGTCTCTTCGTGCTCGATGGCGTTGAGACGATCATCCGCACGCTGCCAGTTTATATAGATCACATGTTCGGACCTTTGTTTGAAATCGGCTTGGATCTTGGTGCGACCGACAACGGGGCGGTGTGGATTTTGGATGTCAATTCCAAGCCGGGGAGAAAAGTGGCGCATCTTCTGCCCCCGGAGCAACAAAACGAACTGTACGAAGCGCCGCTTCGGTATTGCTTGTTTTTGGCCAGAGGGGGAAAAAGCCAATGACCTACACGTTGATCATTGACGAAAAACAAACAAATACAGTGATTCTTCCCGCCACGCTCCAAGCATCTAGGCAAACATCAGCCGCGTTCGGCAGCCTTGTCACCCCATGCCGGGTCATTTCTTCCCCCCGTCTTGTCGACCGTGTGATTGTGTCGCATGACGTTGCCCGATGCTTGTCGATCCCATTTGCCGCTGACGTTCATGTCTTTTTGACCGATGAAGCTGTTCACTTCGGGCCGCTTGTCGGCATTTTGACCGCCGGATTCACAAAGTCGCTCCACCGCCCGGTCGGCAGCCGGAGCTTCTTTTTTGCCAAGCTGCTGGCGCAAGAAAAGCAAGTCGGCGGATTTGCCTTTTTGTTTGGCGCGCCCCATATTGACTGGGAAAACGGCATGACGAACGGCTATTTTTACACGGAGCGCGGCTGGGAACGCCATACGGTGCCGTTGCCGAATGTCGTTTACAACCGGCTGCCAAACCGGCGCGTCGAAAAGGAGGAAGCGTTTCAAACGATGACGAAGACGTTGCAAACCACCTACGGCATCCCGATCTTTAACGGGTGTTTTTTCAACAAATGGGACATTTACCGCCGGCTCGCTCTTCATCCGAAGGCGCAGCCGTATTTGCCGGCGACGTCCGCCCACGTGACGCAGCACACCATTGAGCAGTTTCTTGCCCGCTACCGTGAAGCGTACATCAAGCCGGCCGACGGCAGCCTCGGCCGCGGCATTTATCATGTAGCGAAAAAAAACGCCTATGAATGCCGGTTCCGCGATGAAAGCGGAGAAATCCAAACAGTGCTGTTTCCGACCGCCATGGCGGTGTGGCATCATTTGCTCGCCCATGCGCCGCTTCACCGCTATGTCATCCAACAAGCGGTTCCGCTTCTTGCCGTCAACGGCCGACCGGCTGATTTCCGCGTTCACGTTAACAAAAACGAACACGGCATATGGCAAGTGAGCGCCATCGCCGCCAAAATTGCTGGAAAACAAAGCATCACGACCCATATGAACAGCGGAGGCATCGTCAAAACGCTGGAAGAAATTTTCCCGGATGCCGTCGAGCGCGAAATCATGCTTGCCCGTCTTTCTGACGCCGCCCTTACGCTCAGCCGTTGCCTTGATGAAGCATCAGAAACGTTGATCGGCGAAATCGGTTTTGACCTTGGTGTTGACCAACAAGGAAGGATTTGGATGTTTGAAGCCAATTCCAAACCCGGACGGTCGATTTTTAAGCATCCAAAATTAAAGGACGCAGACGAACGAACAGCGCGGTTGCCGCTCGCTTACGCCGTCCACCTCAGCAAAACAGCCATCACCGAACCCGAGGCGCTTTGGCCATGCTGACGATCGGCTACCGTCCTGACATCGGGGAGTGGGTGTGCAACAGTCCGGGCAGCCCTTATCGATTCGGCAGCGGCTGGGTTGCTCCCGCCGCTGTCCTTCCCGATCTCGTCTTTCCCGTAAGCGAGCAATATGGACGGGTGGGACCGCTCGTCGGCGTGCTGGTCAGCGCCTCGTCCCTTTCCGCTTTGCTGGCTGGGAAAAAGCCGTGGCTTGAAACCGTCATCCGCTCCATCCACAAAGCCGGCGGCATCTCCGTCGTCAGTGCGGCCGCCGGCATCGGAGAGAAAACGGTCTCCGGATATGTATTCGTTCCGACGATTCATCGTTTCATCGAAGCGGCCGCTCCACTGCCCGATGTCGTCTACAATCGAGTAAAAAGCCGCGAAGAAGAAGAAAGCGAGCCGTTTCAAACGGCGGCTGCCCAGTTGAGCGCCCATGGCGTTCCACTTGTCAACCGCTCTTTTTTCCGCAAATCGGACGTTTATGACGCGCTGCGGTCCGACCGCCGGCTCTGGCCGCATCTATTGCCGACGGCGCCTGTCCAAACAGCGGCCGATCTTCGCGCTTGGCTCCGCCAATACAGCTGCATTTACTTGAAGCGGGATGACGGCGCCAGAGGAATGGGGCTGTTTCGTCTCACCGCCTTGTCGGAGACGGAAGCCATTTGCGAATATCCGGGCGGCCAAAAACGGTTCTGCTCGCTCGATGCGCTCGCATCACTCATTCAGTCCGGCCGCTACATCGCCCAAGCATTGGCTGAAACGGACGAGTGGAATGGACGCCGCTACGATTTGCGCGTGCTCGCCCATTGGCACAACGGCCGCCATACGATCACCGGCATCGGTGTTCGTTCGGCCGACGTCGAGTCAGTGACGACCCATGTGTTTCATGGCGGAACCATCCTCCCGTACAAAGAAGTCAAGGAACGCATCGATGAAGCGGCGCTCGAGCGGCTTATTGCCTTGAGCGGCGCACGCCTTGGCGAACGGTTTGGCTTTGTCGGCGAGTTTTCCGCCGACATCGGCGTCGGAAGCGAACGCGAGCTTTACATTTATGAAATCAACGCCAAGCCGATGGTGTTTGATGAGCCGGAGATCGAAACGCGGCGGCTCGAGAGGCTCAATCAGCTGTTTGCCGAGCTCGCTCATCGTACGCCATAGCGAGAAACTGGCCGCTGTAGCGAAGCGCCTGGCGGAACACAGCATCAACCGCTTGTTTGGCGGCTCCATTTAAGCTTTGGCAGACGTTCTGGCATAACATCGCTTTTTCCCACTCAGCCGCCGCCATGGCTTGCAAGAGATCACAACGAGGTGCGCCTGCTTTGCTTTGCTCTCTTTCCGCTCGACCGTCGGCGTTAGCCCCAGCAACTAAATAATGCACGTATTGCCAAAGTTTACGCTGCCGCTCGGCTTCAGCCAAATAGACCGCCCATGCCTCATCCGTTTCCATCTCAGCGAGCTGCCGGGCTTTTTCTTCCGCCGCGGCGGTTGTTTCGAGCAATTTTTTGATCAGCATGATCATCGCGTGCCGCCCCTTTCTTGCCGCTTGTCCTCTTTCATCCATATGAATGGCATGGATAGCGTATGCCTCTTTTGGACAAACTTTAGGAAAAACGATGAGAGGAAGGAGCGAGATGATGGAACGAAATGAAGCCAAGCGCCGGGATTCATTGTACGAAGGGCGCGATGAATACTATATGGACATCGACCGCATGATCAACGAAGGGATGGCCGGAGGTGCTGTGTACGGCCACGGCGATGACGTCAACATGGAGGAAGCGCGCGATCTTGTCAAAGAAGAGCCGCCGTACGAAGCCGGCCAGTAAACGGAGCCGATTTTCCCGCCTCGGGAAAGTCGGCCTTTTGTTTTATGAAGCCTCTCCGCCAATGCGTTAGGCAGGGATCGTTCGAAACGACCGCTGTTGGCCAAGCCGCCCGTTCATCCTGCGGCTTTCCCGCTTTCATCCATTGTCTTTCTTTCCATTCGCGGGGATTTGGTATAATGAAAACAACGCCGATTCCTCTTCGGCGTGACATCATCCTTGACGGAAAGTGGTGCGCCGCGATGCTAAAAGAGCTCGAATCGCTTTATGAAGGGGACATCGTCATCAACGGTCAGCCGGAACACCCCGAAGATTACGAATGGTTTTATACCGCCGATGGTGATGAGATCGGCATCGCCAAGCATCGATTGACAGAGCAGGAGCGGCGATTGCTGGCGCTTTTTTTCACCCCCGCCGAGCGCCGACGCGAACCGGAAAGCGAAGAGGAGCGGGCATGGAAACGATGGATGGCAACCGGCGACCCAGCCGCGCTCGCTCGGCTCGCTGCTCCGTATTGCCGGTTCATTCATTTTACAGCCAGCCGGCCGATCGCCAACAAAGAGGAGTTTGCTGACGCCGTTCGCGGCTTATTTTCCTCCCCGGTTGCCATCGTCTGGGAACAAGATCGGCGCGGGCTGATCGTCGAAGCGAAACAAAAGCGGACGACGGAGCCGCCTTCGTTAGCGGACATGGCTGAGGCGCTCGCCGCTGATTTTTATACTGCCCTTCATTTATTGATCGGCCCAATCCGCTCCGTCGATGAACGGCTATATGAATCGTTTCTCCTTGAAAAAGAGTGTTTTTCCGCCGCTCGGCGCTTTTGGCCGAAACGAACGGTGTACGAATGGGAAGACGTCATTCCGCTTCCGCTCTTTGAAGAAGGAGCAGTCAGTGAGAAAGCCCGCCGGACCCTCTCGTTTCTTGACGGATTCGACGAGGAGGAAGTGCGGGCGATGGAGACGTTTTTGCAATGCAACTTAAACGTCTCGATGGCAGCGAAAAAGCTGTATATGCACCGCAATAGTTTGCAATATCGAATCGATAAATGGACGGAGCAAACTGGTGTTGACATCAAACGGTTCAAAGGGGCGGCAGCCGTCTATTTGGCTATCTTGCACCGGCGCCGTTCGTAATCCCCCGCTTTTTTGTCATGTCGCCGAAAATCGGCGGCATTTTTTGTGCACCTCGTCCATTTACGAATGTTCCTATTTTTCTATACACTAATGGCAAGAAAACGATTTCGGCGATGAGGAGGATGGTTATGGCAGAACTCATTCTTGATCATATTTACAAAATTTACGACAACAATGTGGTCGCCGTCAAAGACTTCAATTTACATATTCAAGACAAAGAGTTTATCGTATTTGTCGGCCCGTCCGGCTGCGGCAAATCCACCACGTTGCGGATGATCGCCGGCCTTGAGGAAATTTCCAAAGGCGATCTTTACATCGACGGCAAACGAATGAACGATGTGCCGCCGAAAGACCGCGACATCGCCATGGTGTTCCAAAACTACGCCCTGTATCCACATATGAGCGTCTATGACAACATGGCGTTCGGTTTAAAACTGCGCAAATTCCCGAAAGCGGAAATTGAAAAACGCGTCCGCGAGGCGGCGCGCATTCTTGGGCTCGAGCAATATTTGGACCGCAAACCGAAAGCGCTCTCCGGCGGGCAGCGGCAGCGCGTGGCATTGGGACGGGCCATCGTCCGCGATGCAAAAGTGTTTTTAATGGACGAGCCGCTCTCGAACTTGGATGCGAAACTGCGGGTGCAAATGCGCTCGGAGATCGCGAAGCTCCATCAGCGCTTGGAAACGACGACCATTTACGTCACCCACGACCAAACGGAAGCCATGACAATGGCCACCCGTCTTGTCGTCATGAAAGACGGCGTCATCCAGCAAGTCGGAACGCCGCGCGAGGTATACGAAAAACCGGAAAACATTTTTGTCGGCGGCTTTATCGGTTCACCAGCCATGAACTTCCTTCGTGGAACGCTGCAAGACGGCAAGTTTGTCGTCGGCCAAACATCATTTGGCATTCCGGAAGGAAAAATGAAAGTGTTGCGTGAGCAAGGGTATGTCGGCAAGGAAGTGATTTTAGGCATTCGTCCGGAAGACATTCACGACGAACCGCTCTTCCTTGAAGCATCTCCGGCGACGAAAGTTACCGCTCTCGTCGAAGTCGCCGAGCTGCTTGGCGCTGAATCGATGATCTATTTTAGCATCGACAACCAAGAATTGGTCGCTCGCATCGACGCCCGCACGGAAATCAAGCCGGGCCACCGGATTGACCTGGCGCTTGATATGAACAAAGCGCATTTCTTTGACGTTGAAACGGAACGGCGCATCCGAGCGGCGGATGAAAAGTAACCCCCCATTGTTGTTCATATAGATTCATTCGAAGGCGTTCCGAAAAAAAACAAGGAACGCCTTTCTTTTCACTCCATCAACAGCCTTATTCCTTGATAAAACGCACTTCCTCCTCATGGCAAGTCGGACAGTAAAACAAATGAACACATTCATGATTCGTATACGTGCGCAAATAGCCGTCGACAAGCTTCATGACGTCGTCATCCATGTACGGGCTGTAGTCATCGAAATAATCTGTAACTTTCCCATGATCTTCCATTGGTTGCCGGCAGTAGCTACAATACACCGTCACCCGGCGCAGCCCGTTGCACAGCGGGCATACATTCATGTTGCTTCCTCCTCTAGGATGTTCCTTATCTTTACATATTCCCTAATGGTGACAGCGGTAAAACGTTAAAAATTCCCATATTCTCCCCATGCATAACAGGCAAAAAACGTCCCAAACTATGAGTACCGCCAGCGAAACCACCCATCCGTTGCAACAGTGACGCTGGCGAAGCCAAAAGCGGGTGGGCCGGTGGGTTCAGCCAAGCTTGGCACATGCCTTGCAGCGTGAAGTGTTGGTGCAAATCCAACCACCCCAACCATCAAAAATTTTTAAGAGGAGATGATCAACGATGGCACGCAACAATAACAACAACCAATTGTTAGTCGCTGGTGCTCAACAAGCCATTGATCAAATGAAGTACGAAATCGCCCAAGAATTTGGTGTGAACCTCGGCGCTGACACGACTTCTCGCGCGAACGGTTCGGTCGGCGGCGAAATTACGAAACGTCTTGTCGCCATGGCTCAGCAACAACTTGGCGGCCAATTCGGCAACATTCAATAACCGCCTTAACGAACAACTTCATATAGATGGCAAACGCCCCGGGCCGTCAGCCCGGGGCGCTTTCATATGGAAACGGGGAGCGAATCAGGCGCCTCCCGCCTGCTCGGCAAGCGGTTGGCTCAATGAGACAAGCACTTTGCGAATACGGCGATTGTCGACTTGGCGGACGGTGAACGTCAGCGATCCATATTGCAACGTTTCGCCGACGGCTGGAATGCGCTCAAACATCTCAAAAATCCAGCCACCCAACGTATGCGATTCACTCTTTGGCACGTCGATGTTCATCACTTCGCAAAATTCATCCAGCGGCAGTTCGGCGCTGAACTCGAAGCTGTGCTCGTCGATTTGACGCACCGTTTTCACCGCCTCATCATGCTCATCCCATATTTCGCCGACAATTTGCTCGAGAATATCTTCGAGCGTAATCAAGCCAGCGGTGCCGCCAAACTCGTCGACGACGATCGCCATATGCACTTTGCTTTTTTGCAGCTCCGGCAGGAGATCGGACACTTTCATGGACTCGACAACGAACAACGGCTGGCGCAACAAATCGCGGATGCGCACCTCCCGCTTTTGCACAAGCTCGCTGAAAAAGTCGCTTTCCGACAAAATGCCGATCACGTTGTCAATATCCCCTTCATAAACCGGGATGCGGGAATATTTCTCTTCCAAAAACACGTCGCGAATCTCTTCAATCGGCTGGTTCACTTCCACCGCCACCATATCAGCGCGCGGCGTGAAAATTTCTCCGACCAAAATTTCATCAAAATCGAGCGAACGTTGGATCAATTCTTTTTCTTTGTTGTCAATGACCCCTTCCTCTTCACTCAGCTCAACCATCACTTTAATATCTTCCTCCGTCACAGCCGGCACAGCCACCCCATTGGCGAACCTCTTGGCGATTCGATCTTTTAAGGCTTGGAGCGACGCCGTAACCGGCGTCATCAACTTCATCAGCGCATAGGCAAGACTGGCGTATCGGATGGCGAGCTGCTCCGCATGCTCTTTCGCCATCGATTTTGGCAAAATTTCACCGAAGACGACAAATAATACGGTCATCACCGCCAGCGTGGCAAACAAGCCCATCTGTTCCCCAAGCAACGAAACGGCGATGTCCGTAAACAGCACGACCGTCACGACGTTGGTGAAGCGGTTGGCCACAGCAAGCGCCAACAACACGCGGTCAAGCTGACCGATCACCGCTTGGAGGCGCTTATTGTGCAGATGCTCTTCCGCATAATGCCGCAACCGTGCCTTGCTTGCCAGGGAAAACGCGGCTTCTGCTGAAGCGAACAGCACATTGGCAAGCAGGGAGAGGAAAAACCACCCGAATAACCTTAACGGCCACTCTTCCAACGAATCTTCACACTCCTATGGATGGTGACGATGTTATTCATATCCATTTTTCCGCCGAATCATGCTTATGGAAACAACGTTGGCTGCACGGAGCGCGCGGCCGGCGGAAGCCGGCGTTGCCCTCCTTACTTTAAATATAACAAATTTTTCGCCAACTGACTACAGCTGGCGGTTTTTCTTCCACCATAAATCCAGTTTCTTGAATGAAAACATGGCTGTCTTAAAAGACCGTGCTCTCCTAAGCAGGGAGCAATAGATCGTTTTGATCGTGTTGAATTTATACAGCAAATAACAAATAAGAAAAGGTGTCCCGATCCTTTTGGGACACCTTCACATCATGACTCAAACCAACAAGAACCAATGAAATACACAAGAACAAGCAATGAGGCAATGTTGAACGTCACCGACCACTCGTCCATTCCTTCTCCCTCCCTTTCCATCCCCGCTTTCATCATACCATATAGATGGCGAAAAAAAGGGGAGAGGAAGGACATGGATTTGACAGTTTGATGACATTGCCATATTAAGACGAAAGCGGCCGCCAATGCATGGGGTCTCGCTTTAGCCTAAATAGCGATAATAAATGGCTTTGGCTTCCTGCACATCTTTCGTGCCGTGCACAAGCGCACGGCCGTCGCGAAAGACAACCAATCGCTTGTCACCGAGCGAAACGGAGACAAGATACGGGTTCGCTTCCGCTTGAAGCCCTTGGCGGCGAAACAGCTCCGCCAATTCATTCAAGTCGTACTGGCGCAAAGCAGGCGGACGGATTTGCACGGAATCGCGCCCGCACAAGACGGCAGTCTTCGTCCGTTGTTCATAGGAAAGAAACGGATAAGATGGATAACGTCCGCACGTCGGGCAACTGTCCTTTTTCACCCCATCAATCCGAATGGCGGCATATTCGTTCGTCCAAAGGTCAAACGAAACGAGCTTGCCGCGGAGCGCCGACCAGTCCTCCACTAAAATTTTTAACACCTCAGCCATCTGATAGCTGACAACCATTTGCACCGCTGGGCTGATAATGCCGGCCGTATCGCACGTCAATCCCCCTTGCGGCACCGTTTCAAGCAAGCAATACAAACAAGGCGTGCGGTTCGGAATGAAGGCGCAGCTTAAACCGTAACTGCCGACACAAGCGCCATAAATCCACGGAATGTTGTACTTGTAGGCAACGTCATTGATGACAAGGCGCGTATCAAAATTGTCTGTCGCATCGATCCATAAGTCAGGACGTTGCTTGAGGGCGATCGTTTCCAATTCTTCCGGGCCGGCGTCGCCGACAATGGCCTCGATCTCAACCTCGCTGTTGATTTGTTCAAGGCGCCGTTTGGCGGCGATCGCCTTTGGCAGCCGCTCCTTCGCATCCGCTTCGCTGTAAAGCTGCTGGCGCTGCAAGTTGCTCCATTCGACGTAATCGCGGTCAATGATCGTCAATTTGCCGATGCCGGCGCGAACGAGCGCTTCGGCGTTGCCTGTGCCGAGCGCTCCGGCGCCGACTAACACGACATGCTTTCCCCGTATTTTCTTTTGCCCTTCCACGCCAATCGGTGCAAACAATTGCTGCCGGGAATACCGTTCGTTCAAACAACACTCATTCCTTCCGTTGGGCTGCTCGCTGACGCGTACCGTTTTTTCGGGATGCGTCCGGCTTCATAGCCGAGCCGGCCCGCTTCCACCGCCAGCTTCATCGCTTTCGCCATTTTCACTGGATCGGCCGCGCCGGAAACAGCGGTGTTCAAGAGCACCCCATCCGCGCCAAGCTCCATCGCCAGCGCCGCGTCCGCCGGTCCACCGATGCCAGCGTCCACAATGACCGGCACGTTCGCCTGCTCAATGATAAAGCTCAAATTGAGCGGATTGATGATGCCTTGTCCGGACCCGATCGGCGAGGCGCCTGGCATGATCGCATGGCAGCCAAGCTCCTCTAGCCGCTTCGCCAGCACGACATCATCGGATGTGTACGGCAACACAATAAACCCTTCCTCAAGCAGCATTTCCGCCGCTTTCAACGTCTCGATCGGGTCTGGGAGGAGCGTTTTGTCGCAGCCGATCACTTCTACTTTTATCATATCACACAATCCGGATGCCTTGGCGAGCCGGGCGATGCGCACCGCTTCTTCGGCCGTTTTCGCCCCGGCGGTGTTCGGCAAAAGCTTATATTTGCTTAAATCGAGCTGCTCTAAAAAGTTCGGCTGCTCCGGAGAAAAGATGTTCATCCGCCGGACGGCGAACGTTAAAATTTCCGCCCCTGATGCTTCCACCGCTTCTTTTTGCACGTCCAAGCTCGGATATTTGCCCGTGCCGAGCAACAGCCGCGAAGAGAATTCATATGGGCCAATTTTCAACATCTCAACCGCCTCCTACAAAATGAACGATTTCCACGCGATCGCCATCACATAGCGCCTTCGTCTCATACTCATGTTTTTGGATGATGCGGACATTGACTTCGACGATGCAAAGCTTGTTCTCAAGCCGGAAATGGGCAAGCAAATCGCCCACCGTTTTCACCTCGTCGGGCACGGCGACTGCCTCCCCGTTAATCACTAACGTCATTCCACCCCCACCTTTCCGATATGGCGTGTCAACGAAAATGGCGCAAGGTCAAACGCCGTCTCTTTCCGCTCCACTAAGTCGGCGACAAGCAGACCGGTCAACGGGCTGAGCAAAATGCCGTTCCGGTAATGGCCGGCAGCGACGAATAAGCCGCGCCGCTCCGGATGCTCGCCTAGATAAGGCAAGCCGTCTTCGGTCTGCGGCCGAATGCCGCTCCATGCCCCCACCCATTCCGCCTGTTCAATGTCCGGAACAAGACTGGCGGCGCGGTGAAGCAAGTTCATCACCCCACCGGCCGATACGCGCCGATCGAACGTGCCGGGCGTGGTCGTCGCTCCGATGAGCAGCCGGTTTCCTGATTTCGGAACGATGTAGCAGCCGTTTTTCGCAAATACAGTCGTTTTTAACAACGGAACCGGAGTGCGCACCATGACGCATTCCCCTTTGACCGGATAAACGGAAAGCGAAAGCCCGACCCGCGCGCCGAGCCGCGCCGCCCAAGCGCCGGAAGCGATGACGACCGCCTCGGCGGCAAACGTCCCGCCTGTTGTGTCTACCACATGCCCACTGCTGTCGGAACGGATGTCGAACACTTCCGTATACTCGTACAGACAAGCGCCGGCGGAGGCGGCGGCATAGGCGAGAGCGGCGGCCAAATCCGGAGCGCTCACTTGCCCATCGCCAGGGATGTACATCGCGCCGGCAAGCGCTTCCGCCGCAAGACGCGGCTCCATTTCAAGCTCCTCCCCTTTCGTGAGCCACTGCACCGGTTCGCCTATGCCCCGCCAAAATGTATAATGGCGATAGAGATCGTCTGCTTCCTCTTCCGTTGTCGCTAGTTTGATCAATCCTTTTTCGACAAGGCCGATATCGATGCCGGTCCTCTCCCTCAGCTCTTCAGCCAAGGCCGGCATGAGAGCTCGGCTTTGCAAGGCAAGCGGCACAAGCGGGCTTGACGTCGAAAACTCGGATTGCGCCCCAAGCATGCCGGCTGCCGCGCTTGACGCCCCGCTTCCCATCGTTCCTTTTTCAAAAATGGCGACGCGATGCCGCCGCTTGGCGAGCTCAAAACCGATGGCCGCCCCAATCACTCCGCCGCCGACGATGGCGACGTCATACCAATGCGTCATCCCCTATCCCCTCCCTTTCACGATGTCTGCCAGCCGTTTGGCCTCAGCAACGGGGTCAGCAGCGAAAAAAACAGCCGACAATACTGCCACCCCGGCTGCGCCCGCTTCCAGCACCCGACGGGCGTTGCCGGCGTGAATGCCGCCGATGGCGATGACTGGAATGGACACGGCGGCCACGATTTCCGCAAGCGAGTCCAGACCGCGCGGCGGCAAACCGGGCTTGCTGTCCGTCGGAAAAATATGGCCATACAAACAAAAGTGAGCGCCATCCTGTTCGGCTTGTTTCGCCTCCTCCGACCCGTGCACCGAGCAACCAACCGTCAAGTCCGGAAACGAGCGGCGGACGGCGCGGACCGGCAGGCTGTGATAAGCAAGCTGCACACCTTTGACACCGTAGACAGCGGCGACATCAACCCGGTCATTGACGATGATTTTTTGCAGCGGCACCCCGACGCGAAGCAGTGCCGCGACAAACGCCGCCACTTCACGCGCCGTCTTCCCTTTTTCGCGAATATGAATCAGGTCGGCATACGGATGGGTGTGCGCACAAATCGCGGCGAATTCGTCAACCGTCTGACGCCCGGTGGAAACGAAATGGAGAACCCCCATCGCCATCCCTTTCTTTCTACCGTACATCGCTTATAGAAATATACGGATAATGAACACCGACATAGTAGGCGGCGAACATCAAAGCGGCAAACAAGGCGACAAGCCAAATATCATATTTGCCGAACCCGATTTCATAATAAAACGTGCGCCGCCCGCTGCCGGAAAATTGTTTCGCTTCCATCGCCACGGCGATGCGCTGGGCGCGGCGGATGCTTTGCGACAACAGCGGAATGGCGTAGCGCTTCATTTTGCTGAGGACGCCCTTATTCGGCACGCCGCGCACTGTTAACGCATAGCGGATCGCCTGAAACTCTTCAAGCATAATCGGCAATAGGCGAACGGCCGCCAAAAAACTGTACGCATACTTTGGCTTCAGTCTCAACTGCTGCATGAGCGAATAAAACAACGGAACCGGCCGGGTCGTCAGCGAAAAAATCAAGCCGAGAAGCCCAAGCGCCAAAGCGCGAAACCCGATGTGCACCCCGCGCCAAAAACTTTCCGCTGTAACATGGATGAGCCCCCAGCGAAACCATGTCGTCGTTCCCTCGCCAAACATCATCATCGATGAAGCCGTCGAAACAAACACGAGGAAAAACGGCAAAAACAGCCAAAACAACACATTCGCCGGATAGCCGGTGCCAAAGCAAAACAAAACGAAGAGAGCGAGCGAAACGTTAATCAGCACGTTCGGGTTATGAATGAACAACACCGCAAAAAAGAGCATGACGAGCACAATGAGCTTCAAACTCGGGTTCGCTTCATAAAGCCATGTTTCACGGCGCTGAATGTCCCAGTTCATCGCCATGTTCCTCCTTCGGCCAATACAGGCTCCACAGCAGCAAGGCGCTCATCGCGAACAAGCGCTCCATCTTCAACGACCCACCGTCTCGTCGCAAAACGACGGACAATTTGCTCGTCGTGGGTGACCATGATGATCGCCGCCCCTTGCTCACGGTATGATTCAAGCATCGCCAGCAACGCGAACGTGTTTTTCGCATCCTGCCCAAATGTCGGCTCATCAAGCAAAAAGAGGCGTTGGCCGGCGACGATCGAAGCAGCCACGCTCAGCCGCCGTTTTTGCCCGACTGACAGCTGGTACGGGTGCTGGTCTTGCTGCTCAACAAGGTCAAATTCACGCAACAGGCGGGTGATGGTTTCCTCGATTTCCGCTTCCGGCCGCCCTTCAAGCCGAAGCGAGTAGGCGAGCTCTTCGCGGACGGAATGGGCGACAAATTGCCACTCCGGATTTTGGAAAACAAACGCAATATGGCGGTAGAGCGGGTGTTGCCGCTTGATGTCGGCGCCTAGCAGCATATACTCTCCGTCCGTGCGGATGAGTTGCATAAGCGCGTGCAGCAACGTGCTTTTACCGGCGCCGTTTTTTCCGGTGACGGCAATCCATTCGCCGGCGTGCACCGTTGCTTTAGGAACATAGATTTTCGCCTCCCGGCCGCGGAACCCGCGAAAACGGTCGAGGCGAAGAAGCTCCTCGCCTTGATGGCGAGTTCGCTGCCTTGCCGTCCGGTCATAGTCGTCCCAGACGCCTGGATACCAGATCCCTTCAGCGGCAATGACGTCTTTATAGTCGGAAAACACCGCCTTCGCCTCGCCGTCGGCGATGATGCGCCCATCGCGGCCGAACAAGACAATGCGATCCACAAAGTCGAGCACATGGTCAATTTTATGCTCGACGATGATGACCGTTTTGCCGCGGCCCACCTTCTTCACCGTTTGCCATACCGCCTTCGTCCCTTCTTCATCAAGCAGCGCCGTCGGCTCATCCAAAAACAAGACATCCGGCTCAAGCGCCAGCACCGAAGCGAGCGCCAACCGCTGTTTCATCCCGCCGGAAAGCGTATGAATATCAGTATGCGGAGCGATCTCCAAACCGACTTGGTTCAGCAGCGCACGGATGCGGACGGGCATCTCGTGGCGCGGCACGCTTCGATTTTCGAGGGCAAAAGCGATTTCCTCGTCCGCATACGGCATGCAAAATTGCGCATCAGGATCTTGGAAAACATAGCCCCACCGTTCCGGCCGCTTAAGGCGCTCCGCTTTCATCGGCACATCGATCGAGTGGGGAATGATGCCAGCCATCACTTGCAATAATGTCGACTTGCCGCATCCCGACGGACCAAGGAGGAGCACTTTCTCCCCCTCGGCAATCGAAAGCGACAAGTCGCGAAACAGCAGCCCGTCGCTCCCGGGAAATTTCAGGCGCAGCCGATCAATCGCAATTGCTTGTTTCATCGCCATTCGCCGCCTTACCGGTTCAATGCATCGTAATCGTCTTTCGAGGCCGGCCGCCACATTTGCGTCACTCCGGTTTTTTCGAGCGCTTTCGCCAATGAAACAGCAAGCACGCCGGAGATGAGGATGGCGCCGATAAAACGCGCCAGCAAAAAGAGCGCCATATTCCATGGGGCGAGCGCCTCAATATAGCCTTTGTAAAAGTCCATGATGAGCGAGCCAATCGTCGCCCCGACCGCGCCGAGCGATACAACGAACACATCAAAGCGCCGATAGCGGAAGGCGGCAAAGACGAGCTCGGCAAACAGCCCTTGAACGACCCCGTAAATGAGCACTTCAAGCCCCCATTGCGATCCCATGATCAGCTCGCCGGACGAAGCCGCAATCTCCGCGAGCAACGCCACCCCTGGCTTGCGAATGAGCAAATAAGCGAGCGAGGAGGCGATAAACCACATGCCGTAAATGAGTTGATCGAGATGAAACCCTACTGCTCCCACCGCGCTATATAGCGGGGCCCATAATTTGTAAATAATGCCAAACACAATCGCAATGACGATCGTCGTTAAAATATCCGCCAATTTTAACCCTTTTGTCTTCACTTCCATCCTGTTCTCCTCCTTGTCTTGCGTCAACGGCTCGCCGCCAATTCAGCCGACGGCCACTGCTCAAGCCGATACGCCATCTCCCAAAACTCGTACTCATATTCGCTGCTGATGAGGAAATGCCGCTTCATCCGATGGCGATCCTCTTCGGTGACCTCGTCAGCGATGTCGTCAAGCCGCGCGATTTGCTCTTCCACAAGCGAGCGGAACCAGTCCGAACTGTAGGTGCCGATCCATTTTTCATAAATCGGATCATTCGGGCGGCACATTTTCAAGCGCTCGCCAATTTCGTAATACAGCCAGTAGCACGGCAAAATGGCGGCGATAACATCACCGAGATGCCCTTCGTACGCCGCGCGGTACATGTGCGACGTATAGGCGTACGCCGTCGGCGCCGGAATGAACGCCGCCCTTTCCTCTTCCGTAATGCCCAAGAGCTCGGCGAACGTTTCATGCAGCGACAGCTCGGCTTCGCACGTGCTTTGTGCATGGTGCGCCAACCGGGCTGTCGTCGCCAAATCCGGCGATTTCGCCGCCCCGATCGCCTGCACGCGGGCAAAATGGCGCAAATAATAGGCATCTTGCATCACGTAATAGCGAAACTTCTCGCGCGCAAGCGTCCCTTGGCCAAGCTCCTGAACAAACGGATGGCGGAAACTCGCCTGCCAGATCGGATCGGCCGCTTGACGCAATTGTTTGGCAAATGACATTCGTTTTCCCCCTTTTTGGCAAAATAAAAACGCCGCTTCCTTTGCCGATTGGCGTAAAGAAAGCGGCGTGGGCATGCGACGTTGGCAAGGCAAAGCCTAGCCTTGCTGTGCTGCTCCTCCACTTCCCTACGCTGGCATTACCCAGATCAGGTGCTAAGGGTCTCAAAGGCACACTTTGATCTCAGCCTTTCTAAAGGCCCCCCTAGTGGATGATGGTGCAATTTTCAGTTTTCTTTACACTTAATCATACCATGGCACGAACGATTGTCAATCTTTTTTTCTCCGACGTTGCGCTATGCGTTGCAATCCGCTATGATGGAAACGCAGCAATTGACGACGGAATGGGAGTGGAAACGATGGCGAAGGTCATCCTGAAAAGAGAACGGAAAAAACGGCTTGAGCAAGGGCATCCATGGATTTTTCGAAGTGAAGTCGACCGCATCGAAGGCGATGCGACGCCGGGCGACTTCGTTGACGTTTACAATCATCAAGGTTATTGGCTGGCGAAAGGATATATCAACCCCGCTTCGCAAATCATCGTCCGCGTCTTGACGCAAAACCGAAACGATGAACTCGATGAGCGCTTTTTCATCGACCGCATCCGTCAGGCGTGGGCGTACCGTGAACGGATGATTCCCGGCGTTCGCTCCTGCCGCGCCGTCTATGGCGAAGCCGACTTTTTGCCCGGATTGATCGTCGACAAATATGAAGATGTGCTTGTTGTGCAAATTTTGGCGCTCGGCATGGAAAGGCGGAAAGACTGGATTTTGCGCGGCTTGCTTGACGTGTTTGCCCCAAGGGCCATTTATTTGCGCAACGATGTGTCCGTCCGCGAGCTTGAAGGCCTCAAACAAGAAAAAGGCTTTTGGTACGGAGAAGCGGAAACGGAAATCGAAATCGAGGAAAACGGCGTGAAATACATCGTCGATATTGAAAACGGACAAAAAACCGGCTTTTTCTTCGACCAACGGCAAAACCGCGCCGCTCTTCGTCCGCTCATCGGCCCGGAGACGACCGTGCTCGACTGCTTCACCCATACCGGCTCGTTTATGCTAAACGCTTGTCTGTATGGGGCAAAACATGCTACTGCCGTCGATATTTCTGAACATGCCATCGAAACGGCGAAACGGAACGCCGCGTTAAACGGATTCACGAACGTTGAATTTGTCGTCGCCAACGCTTTCGACTATTTGCGCGAGTCGGTGCGCGCCGGCAAACAGTGGGATGTTGTCATCATCGACCCGCCGGCGTTCGCGAAATCGGCCCATGCCGTCCCGAAGGCGCTGCGCGGCTATAAAGACATTAACTTAAACGGATTGAAGCTTGTCAAAGACGGCGGCTTTTTCGTCACATCAAGCTGCTCGTACCACGTCCGCCCGCACCTATTTCAAGAGATGATCGCTGATGCCGCATTTGACGCGAAAAAAGTGCTGCGCCAAGTATATTGGAACGGCGCCGGCTACGACCACCCGAAACTCCTTGCCGCGGAAGAAGGCGACTACTTAAAATTCGCCATTTACGAAGTGCATTCCCGGCGGTGACGAGCCGCTCTCAAAGGCCGTTTCGATGCGCCGCTGGGCAGAAAAAACGCCTAGGGGTTATCCCTAAGCGTTTTTTCGTTCCCTGGGGCGAAGCGATTGTTCTTTATGCAAGACCGACAGATAGACAAGCATCGAAAGGAGCACCGAACCGCTAGCAGCTAAATAAATGCTCGGATAGCCGAACCAATGGCTGATTTGGCCAAACACCATCGCCCCGACGCCGACCCCTAAATCAAAAAACGAGAAAAATGTCGCGTTCGCCATTCCCTTGCGGTGGGCAGGCGCCCGCTCGACGGACCACGCCTGCAGCCCCGGTTGCACCATGCCAAAGCCGAAACCGTACAGCACCGCCGCCAAAAGCAACGCCCATTCTCCCGGCAGCCAAGCGAGAAGAAGCATCGCCAGCAAAATAAGCCCCGCACCAGGGAGAAAGACGGCTCGATGCCCTTTTCGGTCATACAACTGGCCAGCGAACGTTCGCGTCACCATCAAGGCCAGCGCGTAAAGCAAAAAGTACAGCTGCAGGCCGCCGATCTGTTTTTGCGCCGTATATAGAGGCAAGAATGAGGCGATGCCGCCGAACGTCACCGTCAAGAAAAACAACAGCAACGACGGGGTCAAAGCGCTTTTTTCATACAAATCCCATCTGTTCGCCCCTTTGCCATGCACGGCTTCCGCTTTTTTATACGTGATCGCGGCGGCAAACAGCACCGAAGCGACTCCAAGCGCCGCACAAATGGCAAACAGATGGCTAAACGGAATCATAGCGGCAAGCACAAGTCCAAGCGACGGACCAAACGCCAAGGCGATATTCCCCGACAGCCCGTAATAGCCCATTCCTTCCCCGCGGCGGCTCGCTGGAATGATGTCCGTCGCCACCGTTCCGGAAGCGGTTGTCGAAAACCCCCAGCCAATTCCTTGGACGACCCGCATCAAAAAGAGAAGGAAAATGCTTGAGATCAAGCTGTAGGAACCGACAGAAATGACAAAAATGAGAAGCCCCAATAAAAACACAAACCGGCGCCCTTTCGTCTCAAGCGCATGGCCGGCGAACGGACGGACGATGAGCGCCGAAAACGTAAACACACCGACGACAACGCCAATCAGCTGATCGTTGCCGCCCAAATGCTCGACAAACAGCGGAAGGGTCGGCAGCGTCATTTGAAACCCAAGAAACACAAAAAAATTGGCCAAACAAATCAAAACAAAATCTTTCGTCCATATTTTTTCTTTTTGTTCTGCCATAAGCGGCTGCTGCTCCGCTCCCATACCGATCCCCCTTGCGAACGATGTATTTCGTGTCCCTTAATATTTGTTAGTATAACATAATCCTATGCCGCCGTTTAAGCAAAATGTGATTTCACCGTTCTCCCGGCAAGATGACGACAAAAAAGCCCCGCCCAGCCGGCGGTTCCCGGGTGTTGTTTGCGCAGCACCATCCTTCTATGATGCGTCAACTACCCCCACTTCGCGAACGCTTGAAGTGAGGGCTTGCAACTCCCCAGAAGTGCAAACGGACTTCGTCCTCCTTCCTTGACTTGGGGTTGCATCAGGGGCAGGTTGACAACTGCCCAACCACGCAGGTCATGCCTGCATCGTTACCGATTCTCTCGGTGTGTCTGTTGGCAGTACTTGGCTTCCACACACAACAGACGGACCTACGATCGATGTTTGACGGTTGCAACGTTTCCTGCAACCAACTCCATACATCGAGCAGCCGTTATGGGAGTGCCTTTATTGAACGGTTTTCTCCACGCCTTTATTCGATCATACACAAAAGAAAGGGGGAACGCGCATTCCTCTCCCACTTACTCCCTTTGGTCGTTGAAGTGGGAGTCTCCTGCGCGAAATAGGATGAAGAAAAAAGCCGCCGAACAATCGGCAGCCTTTACCATCCTTTTCGTTTGCGCAACGACACAATTTGTGCGGTATGATGTTTCCCATGCCATGCATACAACGCGGTCAATACATACAGCGGCATCTCCCCCGCTGCCCCTTCCGGCCGAATGGTTCGGTGAAAATCCACCTCCGTCATCGATTCAAGCAACACCGTCCAGCGCGCATGCAGCCCGTCAAGCAGTAAAAGCGACGATTCAATCGACAATGTACGGGCATCAGCTGTTTTCGCCCATTCACTTTCCGCAAACGGCTTCACCGTTGGGCCGTCTTCCGTCACTCCCCATTTCGTGCGCAAAAACGCATTCATGCTTGCATCAGCCAAATGATGGACGACTTGGGCCACCGTCCAGCCGCCGTCGCGATACGGCGTGTTCAGCTGCTCATCGTTCAAGCCGGAAACAGCGGTTCTTAAGTCGTTCGGCAGTCCGCGGATGGCAGCAATCCACTTTTGCACCTCCTCAGCCTCAAAACGCTCCGGCTCTTGAAACGTTCCGATCGGGTAGCGAATCGGATCGACCGTCGCCATGTTGATCATCTCCCTTCCGTATTCATTCATTCCACACAGAAAGGCAAATTCCTTCTTATTCTTTCCAGATGTATACGCGCGCCTCGTACGGCTTCAGCTTAAAACGCGTCGCATTTTTATGCGGACGGACCGGGTAGTTCGAGAGCGCCAAATCGCTTGACTGAAGGCGGAAGCCGTCATAGCGGTAAAGTGAAGGACGATCAGATACGTTGACCATGATAAGCGCCCGATCGCGGCCAAGCGTTCTTGTGTACGCGTAAATGGATGGGTGGTTTTCCAAAAGCAGATCGTACGTTCCGTAAACAAACAGCTCGTTCGCTTTCCGAAGCTGAATCATTTGTCGATAAAACGACCATACCGAGTTCGGGTCGCGCCGCTCGGCCTCGACATTGATCGTACGATAGTTTTCGTTCACCTTGATCCATGGCGTACCTGTCGTGAATCCAGCGTTTGGGGCACCAGACCATTGCATCGGGGTGCGCGAGTTGTCGCGCCCGGTTTGCCAAATGATCTTCATCACTTCCTCATGCGTCCGGCCGTTCGCCCGTTCGAGTTCATACAGACGCAAGGCAGCGACATCGCGGTAGTCGCGAATGTCGGAAAATTGCACGTTCGTCATCCCGATCTCTTGCCCTTGGTAAATGAACGGCGTCCCTTGCATGAAAAAGTAGAGCGCGCCAAGCGCCTTCGCGCTCTCCGCCCAATACTCGCCGTCATTTCCCCATGTCGACACTGATCGAGGCAAGTCGTGGTTTTCCAAAAAGAGCGCGTTCCACCCACGGTTTTCCAATCCTTTTTGCCATTTCGTCAACGTCCGCTTCAGCCGGCGGACATCGATCGAACCATCGGCTTTCCTTTTCCAAAGCCCTAAATGCTCAAACTGAAAAATCATATGAAACACGCCGTTTTCTTCCCCGACCCATTGTTCGGCCTCATCAACCGTTACTCCGTTCGCCTCGCCGACCGTCATAATGTCATATCGTGCAAACGTTTGCTCTTTCAACTCTCGCAAATACTCCATAATCCCTGGCTGGTTCATGTGCGCAGCAAATGACGGCACGTACTTCAGCCCCTTCGGATTTGGCAAATCGGGAAGACCCGGCTTTTTCTTAATGTGGGAAATCGCGTCGATGCGAAAGCCGTCGATGCCTTTATCCAGCCACCAGTTGATCATGTCATACAGCGCTTCGCGCACCTCTCTGTTTTCCCAGTTCAAATCGGGCTGTTTCACATCGAAAAGATGTAAATAGTACTGCCCCGTCCGCTCGTCATACTGCCATGCCGAGCCGCCGAAAATGCTTTCCCAGTTGTTCGGTTCGCGCCCGTCTTTGCCGTCGCGCCAAATGTACCAGTCGCGCTTCGGATTGTCTCGCGATGACCGCGATTCGATAAACCACGGATGCTCATCACTCGTATGATTGATGACCAAATCCAAAATGACTTTCAACCCGCGCCGATGGGCTTGGGCAAGCAATTCATCGAAGTCATCCATCGTTCCAAACTCATCCATAATGGCATAATAATCGCTGATGTCATATCCGTTATCGGCGTTCGGCGACCGGTAAATCGGACAAATCCAAATGATGTCGACTCCAAGCTCCACCAAATAATCCAGCTTTTCGATGATGCCGCGAAGATCGCCGATGCCGTCGCCGTTGGCATCCATAAAGCTGCGAGGATAAATTTGATACGCAACGCCTTCTTTCCACCATGTTTTTTTCAAGGCTGCCTCCTCCTTGTGCACACGTTTTCACTATTAACTGTACACGATATTGGTGCGATAAACAACTTTTCTTTTTCTCAAAAAAACAGCCGGTTGACGGGGCTGCACGCTCCTGCCAACCGGCTGGGGTTGATCAACTCGTTGCGCGGCTCGCTTCATAAATTTTTAAATTGTGATATACTGCCTCAAGCATCGGGGCATGGATGCCATGCCGTTTCGCCAATGCCAGCAAATACCCTTGCAAATGGTCGGCTTCGATGAGCTGTCCTTTTTCCATATCGCGCTGCATGGACGATTTCATCGTTGGGGCGATCTGTTCGAGCTGGGTGCGTTGCCGCTCGGCCATTTCATCGGTCAACGGCGCCCCATGCGCTTGGATGATCGTTTTGATTTCGCGAAACAGCCGGTCGATGATGACGCTCCCGTACTCGCCGGAGCGAATCGGCCCGATCGGGGCGCGGAACAGCGTCGTCACGCCCGACATCGTCGCGATAAACAAATATTTGTTCCACATATCAGCCGCAATTTGTTCGCTTAGGCGAAAACGGGCATTGGCGCCGGCAAACAGCGATTCGAGCGCCTTCACCCGTTCAGTCCGTCCTGCGGGCCATTCGCCGAAACGCATCTCATGCGCCGGGCTCGTTTGGATGATCTCCCCTCTCTCGTTTAACGTCGTTTCGATAAAGCAAAGCCCGCCTAAGACATTCTCGCGGCCGAACGCCTTCCATAACGCCTCCATATGGGCCATGCCATTTAACAACGGCAAAATCATCGTCGCCTCTCCAACATACGGTTTCGCGTCGGCGATGGCGCCGTCTAAATGGTACGCTTTGTTTGAGAACACGACAAGATCAAATGGCTCGGCCGATTCACCGGCAACAAGCAATCTCGGCGCCAATACCGCATCGCCATGGATGCTGTGGATGACAAGCCCGTATTTCTCCAGTTCCTGTTTTCTGCGCTCGCGGACAAGAAACGTTACGTCCACCCCTTTTTCAAGAAGACGGCCGCCGAAATACCCGCCGACCGCTCCCGCTCCGACAAACAGAATGCGCATCGTATGTACAGCTCCTTTCTCTACTTGAGGGTTGATCCTACGCTTCCAACGTCTTTCACAAAAGCCATGCCGCCAATCGAACATGTTTCTCCACGATGATAAACAAGAAGAAAAAAGGAAGAAGGGAACGCGCCCCTCCTTCCTTCTCGTCCGCTAGCAGCAACGCGACACTTTGCCGCCTTTGGCATTGTAGCGCGCCTCTTGCGCCTCGCAGAAAAACTCTTTCCGCGACTTGATCGGCTCGCCAGGGTGATGGGTTTTCATATGCTCAACATATTTTTCATAACTCGGCACGCCGACAAGCAAGTCAAGAAACTGCCGGCGATAAGCCAAAACGTTTTGCAGCCATTTAGGCATAGTGCTTCGCTCCTTCTCCATCGCGCGGCACATACGGCGCTTCTTTGAGCGGCACATGTTTGTTTTGAAGCACTTTGATCCAGATGTTCAATGCGGAAATGAGCATGGCGATCACCACGAGCATGAAAATCGCGCACAATGTCGCATCAATGTAGTCGTTCATAATAATTTGCCGCATTTGCGCCTCATTCGTTGCCGGCGCCAAAATTTTGCCTTGGCTCAAGCTGTCTTGGAACATTTTTGCATGCGACAAGAAACCAATTTTGACGTTTTCATGGAACAGCTTTTGATACCCGGCCGTCAGCGTGACGACCAAAAGCCATGTTGTCGGCACGAGCGTGACCCAAACATATGCCTTTTTGCCCATTTTAAATAGAACCGTCGTCGCAAACAACAAGGCGATGCCCGCCAACATTTGGTTGGCGATGCCAAACAGCGGCCATAGCGTGTTGATGCCGCCCAGTGGATCGACGACGCCTTGGTATAGGAAGTAACCCCATGCCAATACGCAAAGGGTCGTGGCGATCAAGTTCGAGGCAAGCGAATCCGTTTTGCCAAGCGGTTTGTAAAACGTGCCCATAATATCTTGGATCATGAAACGGCCGACGCGCGTGCCGGCGTCAATCGTCGTCAAAATGAACAGCGCTTCAAACAGGATGGCAAAGTGATACCAGAACGCCATAAGCGCCTTGCCGCCGATGACGCTCGATAAAATGTGCGCCATCCCGATCGCCAACGTCGGCGCCCCGCCCGTGCGTGACAACACCGTTTGCTCGCCGACGTCTTTCGCCAGCTGCGCAAGCATATCCGGCGTTACGGTGAAACCCCATGACGATACCACTTTTGCCGCCTGTGCCACATCTTGGCCAATCACCGCCGCCGGGCTGTTGATGGCAAAATACGCCCCTGGCGTCAAGACGCAAGCCGCCACCATCGCCATGACAGCGACGAACGACTCCATCAGCATCGCACCGTAGCCGATCGGCCGCGCATGGCTTTCAAGCTCAATCATCTTCGGCGTTGTACCGGATGAAACGAGCGCGTGGAATCCAGACACCGCGCCGCAAGCGATCGTAATGAACAAGAACGGGAACAAGTCGCCGGCGAACACCGGCCCGGTGCCGTCGATAAATTTCGTCACCGCCGGCATTTGCAAGTCCGGCATGACGACGAAAATGCCAAGCGCCAGTCCAACGATCGTACCGATTTTCAAGAACGTGCTCAAATAGTCGCGCGGCGCAAGCAACAGCCATACCGGCAGCGCCGAGGCAACGAAGCCATAAATGATCATTAAGATGGCGATCGTTTCCCCTTTGAGCGTAAACATCGCCGAGAGCGTCGGGTGCTCTGCGACGTACTGACCGGCCACAATCGACAAAATCAACAGCACAAATCCCCCAAGCGACGCCTCTGCCACACGCCCCGGGCGGATAAAGCGCATGTAAATGCCCATCAAAATCGCAATCGGAATCGTCGCGGCGATCGTAAACATCCCCCACGGGCTTCCGACAAGCGCTTTCACAACAACGAGCGCCAATACGGCCAATAAAATAATCATAATGCCCAAAATGCCAAGCGCTGCGATCAAGCCCGTCACCGGTCCCATTTCTTCCTTGATCATTTCGCCAAGCGACTTCCCGTTTCGGCGCATCGAAGCGAACAAAATGACAAAGTCTTGCACCGCTCCGCCGAGCACAACGCCGATCACAATCCAAAGCGTCCCCGGCAAGTACCCCATCTGCGCGGCCAGAATCGGTCCGACAAGCGGTCCCGCACCCGCAATAGCGGCGAAGTGATGCCCGAACAGCACCCATTTGTTCGTCGGAACATAGTCTTTTCCGTCATTGAACACCTCAGCCGGCGTTTTCCGGTTATCATCAAGACCGAACACTTTGCGGGCGATAAACCGGCTGTAAAAACGATAGGCGACCGCATACGTGCAGACAGCGGCGACGATCAGCCACATGGCGTTGACCGATTCGCCGCGGCTTAAAGCCAAAATGGCAAACGCTGCGGCCCCGAGGACGGAAATCAGGCCCCATAACAAAATCGATTTTAGCCCCTTCACACGGCTTCCTCCTTTTTTATTTGTCAAAATCCTTTACGCTACTATTATATTCATTATTCTGAAAAATTTAAAGATATTTTTTCATCTTCAACTAACGTATCGTTTGGTTCTATAGGAACGTTTTTCCCCATTCCTATTTCACAAAAGTATAAAACAAGTCTTTGGCGCAAAAAATGTAATTGCACCCATCGGCTTAACCAGCAACTGACTATGAAGCACCCATTGATTGTCTCCAGCTCCATCTGACGGCGCAATGGACAAAACAACGATCAACTACTATTTCAGTAAAGGGTTCGAGAAGGTGAAGGCGATCGAAGCATTGTTATGGAGCATTGCTTTGCCTGGATTCGGGCAACTGTTGAACAAAAAGTATATAAAAGGAATTTTGTTTATTGCGTTGGAATTTGTGATTAACACCCAATCTCATTTCAATGAAGCCATCCGCCTCAGCTTCTTGGGGCGCACGGATGAGGCCGCCCGCATCATCGATATTGGATGGCTGATGTTTTACCCATGTTTATACTTTTTCGCCATGTGGGATGCGTTTAAAGACGCTGGCGGCGGACGGACGCCGTACTCGTTTTTGCCGTTTGTCTTCTCCGCCTATTTTGTGACAGTCGGCTTGATGTACTCGGCGCACGTGACGATTGGCGGTGTATTTTTTGGACCGATTTGGCTGCCGATCTTATCGGTCATCCCAGGGCTGACCGTCGGATGGCTGCTTCAGTTTCTTTTATTAAGATGGAGGCGGCCATCCGTTCCGTAGCTGTCTAATGAACAAAGCCGCCAATTATTCATTGGCGGCTTTCGGTTGCGGCTCTTTAGCGCTTTTTCGTTTTTTCATCGTTCCCACCGCAATGACCGCAGCGACAACGAACAACTCAAATCCATACTTCACAACAGGATTGGCAAAATACGCCTTTAAAAACGGCTCATCGACGATCATTTTCGCCGCCGTCCAGGCGAGGACACCGGCGCCGATCGTAATAATGATTGGGAAGCGCTCGATCCATTTTAAAATGAGCGTGCTGCCCCACACCATGATCGGCACAGAAATGAGCAGCCCAAGGAGCACGAGGAGAAAACTTCCGTGCGCGGCTCCGGCAACCGCCAATACGTTGTCAAGCCCCATCAACGCATCGGCAATGATGATCGTGCGAATCGCCTCCCATAAACTCCCCCCGGCTTCAACATCGTCATGGCCCTTCCCCTCAACAAGCAGCTTATAGGCGATCCAGACAAGCAACACGCCGCCGACAAGCAAAAGCCCTGGGATTTTCAGCAGCCAGACGACAAAAATCGTCGCCAGCGCCCGGATGACGACAGCGCCTACCGTCCCCCAGACAACGGCCTTTTTTTGCTGGTGTTTGGGCAAGTTGCGGGCCGCCAATCCGATCACAATGGCGTTATCCCCTGCCAGCAAAAGATCAATAATGACGATCGACAGCAACGCCGTCCAAAACTCCGCTGACAACAGATCCATGGAAGAATCCTCCTTTATAAGTTATATTTTTCTTTTAATGAAACTGGAGCCATCTTAATGACTTGTTGCAAAATAAATAGGAAGACGGTCAAATCATCGATCAAACCAAACAACGCAAGCCAATCTGGAATGAGGTCAAGCGGCAGCGCTATATACAAAAGCAGCAAACCGACGGAAAACAATTTTTTTCGCATTGGCACTTCATGAGAAACGAAAAATTCGAACAAAAACGGTAGAAAACGCCGGACATGGACGATGAAGCGAAGCCGTTTCCACCATTTGCGCATGTCATCCCCTCCGCTTTTTGTTCTTTTTGAAGCCGAACCTATCTTCTTTTACGATTATCTTCCCCCCTTTTGTTTCATGACATGAAAGAAGGCCTTTACCATCCTTGGTAAAGGCCTTCATAAGTAAAAGAGACCTTTACCCACATCGGTAAAGGTCTCGCTAACAACGTCGCCGTTGCCAACAAAGCCGAGGGCGTGCGCCCTGAACTGACGACTTTGCTGTTAAAGCTACTCCCCTTTAACATAAAGAAACTATATTCGTTTTTATATTTCCATGATATTCAATATTTATACCTGTTGTCAACTCTTTTTCTTGACAAGAAATGAATCCAATTTATTGCCCCGCCGTAAACTTCAAACCAATGACTCCGACAAGAATGCAAAGCAAAAACGTCACCCGCGGCGCGTTGACCGGCTCGTTTAAAAACAACATGCCGACCAAGGCCGCCCCGAGCGCTCCGATTCCCGTCCACACCGCATAGGCGGTGCCGATCGGCAACGTTTTTATCGCCAGTGATAAAAAGTAAAAGCTCGCCGCCATCCCCGCAATCGTCACAACAGAAGGCCAAAAGCGGGCAAACCCGTTCGTATATTTCAGCGCGATCGCCCATACAACTTCGAACAAACCAGCAACTATTAAACAAACCCACGCCATGCCCCGTCCTCCTTTTTTAGCGAAAATAAAAAAGCCGCGAGAACGATCGAAACGATGCTCCTCCCGGGCTTTTGTCCCTCCGTGTACGCGAGCCGCGCCGCGCGTTTTCTCTCGGTCACAGGCCAGCCGTCTGGCAGCTGCGGAACCCTAGAAAACATTCCCTGTATTTACTTGGCTGCCAATCAGTATAACACGTCAGCCAAACGCTTGCAATCCATCCGCCTTCCGCGTATTTCCGACAGATGAAGGCCGAGGGGGCCCCCATCCGTCTTACACCGGGTCGTTATCGACGCCGCTGTACGATTCAATCGCTTGATCCAGCGCCCGATACGCCTCAGCGAAGGCGTTCGTCGCCGATTCATCTCCAGCCTCGGCCAGCTCCATTCGTGCATTGCGCGCATGGGTGACGGCGCGAATGACGTCTTCAATCATTTGTTTCTTCTCCCCAGAGCTCGCCTTCAATTGTTCAAGCTCATGGAGCGCCCCGTCAAGGCTCGTCGAACGCGGCTCTTCAAATGCCTGCTCCAATTGTTCTTTTACACGTTGCAGCACTTCTTTCATGATCGCCCACCCTTCCTTGATTCGTTGTCATCCGCTAGTGTGAGCGATTGGCGGCAAACTATGCATCCTTGTCTCCATCGCGTTCAGTCATTGATCCGTGCATCTTTCAATCCGGCCCAAAAGGCGGCAACGACGGAAAGGGCAACAATCATCAGCGGCGCATACATGATCAAAAACGTTTGCATCATCCTTTCCCTCCTTCCCATTTCCCTTTGACGTACGCTTTATTGAACAAAAAGAGGCGCATCAACAAATACAAAGACGGGATGAGCAGCAACAGCCCCGCGATAAACGCCGCAATTAACGCCACCGCCATCGTTTCATTGGTGAACCCATCGTAAATCGTCAAGTGCGGGTAAAGCAAATACGGATAATGCGAAATACCGTACGCATAAAATGCAAACGCGTATTGACACACCAGTGCGATAAACGCCCGGCCGAACCGTTGCTTTTTCCAAAGCCAATACACGGTAGCGGCAAAAAACAAAAATGAAACAGCCAACATCCATGCCATCTTCCATAAGTTGGCGTAATGCTCCGGATTATGGTAGCGCAGCTGGTAAATAATGAGCAGCGCCGACAACATCGTCGGCCCGCTCCAAAGAAGGGCATAGCGGCGCAGCAGCTCCCGCGCCCGCTCATCCCCGGCCGCGTTCGCATAATACGTCAAAAACACGGCGGAAATGTAAAGGACGCTTGTAACGCTCAGTAACACGACGCTCCACGACAGCGGGCTGGCAACCAACGCACCGTAATCAAGCGCCAATGCATGGCCGTTTTTTTCAACAAATCCGCCTTCCGAAATCGTCAAAACGATCGACAGCGAGGCAGGAATCAACAAGCCTGTCAATCCGTAAACGAGCAAATACCAGTTCCGCTCCGTCCCTCCGTAGGTGTGAAACGCATAGTACGAGCCGCGAATGGCGAGCAAAACAATCGAAATGCTGGCCGGAACAAGCAACACCGAGCCATAATAATACGCCGTTTTCGGGAAAAAGCCGACGATTCCGACAAAGAAAAAGACGAGAAAGACGTTTGTCACTTCCCATACTGGCGACAGATAGCGCTGGATGATGCGATGCAAAATATGTTGTTTGTTCGCCCAATGGCTGTAGGCGCTGAAAAACCCAGCTCCGAAGTCGATTGAAGCCACGATAATGTAGCCGAACAAAAACAGCCATAGCACCGAAATCCCGACCACTTCGAGCGTCATGGCGCCACCTCCCCGCGCTCCGCCAGCTCCCGCTCAATCGGGTTTTGGCGAAACAAACGGACAAGGACGATCACGCTTGCGATTCCTAATACGAGGTATAACGCACAAAACAACACAAGCATCACATCGACATGGGCAGACGATGTTGCGGCCTCGGCCGTTTTCATATAACCGCGCAAAATCCATGGCTGCCTGCCGACTTCCGCCAAGTACCATCCGGTTTCAATCGCGATCATCGACAACGGCCCCCCTGCGGTCAACAATCCAAAAAACCAGTTTTTCGCTGTCCATTTCCAACGAAAAATCGATCCAAGCCAATAAGCAGCCGATAAAATCATTAAAAACACGCCAATCGTCACCATGGCATCAAACAAATAGTGGATATAAAGCGGCGGGCGCTCATCTTTCGGAATGTCGTTCAGCCCCGTCACGACCGCCCCCGGGTGGTTGTGCGCCAAAATGCTTAACGCATATGGAATTTCAATGGCATACTTCACTTCCCCATCCTCCGTCAGCGTGCCAAATAACAAGAGCGGCGCGTGGGAGCTCGTTTCAAAATGCCATTCGGCCGCCGCCAGCTTTTCCGGCTGGTATTCGGTCAAAAACTTGCCTGACAAGTCGCCGACAAGAGCGCTCGCTACGGAAAAAATGAGCGCCGTTTTCATCGTCAAATGAAGCGCCTTGCGATGGTACACGTGTCGGTTGCCCTTCCATAAATGCCACGCCGCGATCGAAGCGAGCACGAACGCCGACGTCATATACGCCGTCGCCAGCACGTGGGCGACTTTTGTCGGCATGGCCGGATTGAACATTGCGGCGATCGGGTCGATGTTGATAAGCTCGCCGTTTTTCAACTCAAACCCTTGCGGCGTGTTCATAAAGGCGTTCACCATCGTAATAAACATGGCCGAAGCCGAAGAGCCGATCGCCACCGGAATGAGCAACAGCAAATGTTTTTTCTGGTTTTCAAACCGGTCCCATGTATACAGATAAATGCCGAGAAAAATGGCTTCAAAAAAGAAGGCGAACGTCTCCATAAACAGCGGCAAGCTGATCACTTGGCCAGCCAGCTGCATAAAGTTCGGCCATAAAAGCGACAGCTGCAAGCCGATCGCCGTTCCGGTCACAACCCCGACCGCCACCGTGATGACAAAGCCGCGCGTCCAACGACGGGCAAGCAAAATATAATGCATATCATGTTTCCGAATCCCAATCCACTGGGCAATGGCGATCATAAGCGGAATCCCAACGCCGATCGTGGCGTAAATGATGTGAAACGTCAGCGTCAACTCTGTCAGCACGCGGCTGAGCCACACTGAATCATACTCGCGCATATTTCATCCCCCCTGTGAAAACAGCCGTCCCATCAACGAAACGAACACGGCGGCCGCCGCCAAAAAACTAATCCATATGAGCCACGTTTCTTGCCGTTTCCACACGTTCATTCCCCTCCGTAAAGTCCTACATGACATAATTGTGATAAACATCACAAACCAGTTGTGTTTATTATCCCATAAACTTCCCGCTCTTATCCATCGCAAATTCGAATAATTTGTGACATTTTTCACATATCTGCCGTGACAAACAAAAAAAGCAGGATGCCCCTGCCGTTCGTGATCACAAATACTTCCGATGCACCGTCTTCCCGTCATACGTAAACAACATCGGCTTCTCTTCAACAACCGTCTCCATATGGACCGGACGGCCCCACAACTGATAAATGTAGGGCAATACTTTTTCCAAATACTTCAGATCGAGTTCGATCCCTTCATACCAATGTTTTAAATACAGCTCCCCATTGCGCATGTAGTCGCCGTCATTGACCGTGATATACGGAAACCCGCCGTTGACCCGCATGCTGACGAGTTGGTCGCGGATATGCTCCCAGTTTTTGTCGACGATTTTATATTCTTTTCCCTGTTTTTGGAACAAATACATATCTTCGCGCATGACGAGCTCTTTCGTCAAATAGTTGCGCAAAAACGAAATGTCGGATTCCAGTTCGCGCACTTCAAAAATTTTCGCCCTCCCCGACCCCGGCTTGACGCCGTATTTTTTCATCTCCTCAGTCGGGTTGTTCCACCGCTCTTCAATGTCTTCAAAAATTTTCAGTCCTAAATAATACGGATTGATGCCGGTGCGCGACGGTTGCACGACGTTGGCGTTCAGTTTCGCAAATTCAATCGCCTCATCGCTCGTCAAATCCATCTCGCGCAAAATGCGCTGATGCCAATACGTCGCCCAGCCTTCGTTCATGATTTTCGTCTCCAGCTGCGGCCAAAAATAAAGCATTTCCTCGCGCATCATCGTTAAAATGTCGCGTTGCCAATCCTCCAGTTCGCGGCTGTATTCTTCAATGAACAATAGCACATCTTTTTCCGGTTGCGGAGGAAACTTGCGCCGTTTTTTTCGCGGCGGCGTTTTCAGTTTGTTCCGCTCGTCAAGCGACCATAAATCGTCGTACGGCGTCGATGTTTTCGGAGGCTCCTCCTCTTCGTACACTTCCGTATCTTCCCACGTCCATGACAGCTTCGGCCGCAGGAGCGAGGGATCGATATGCTCCTGAATGGCCAAGACGGCATCCAAAAATTTTTCCACTTCCAATTTTCCGTATTGATGTTCATAATGCTTGATCCGCTCCGCTGTCGCCGCCATGCTTTCCACCATATCGCGCTTCGTGTTGCTGAAGCGGACGTTGTTTTTGAAAAAGTCGCTGTGAGCCAACACATGGGCGACGATCAGCTTATTTTGGATGAGCGTATTCGTATCGAGCAAAAACGCGTAGCAAGGGTCCGAATTGATGACGAGCTCGTAAATTTTGCTTAACCCTAAATCATAATGAAGCTTCATTTTGTAAAACTGTTTCCCAAAGCTCCAATGGGAAAATCGCGTCGGCATTCCGTAGGCGCCAAACGTATAAAGAATGTCCGCCGGACAAATTTCATAACGCATCGGATAAAAATCAAGGCCAAATCCTTCCGCAATTTCGGTAATTTCGGCAATGGCCCGTTCCAGCTCTTTCAGCTCGCCCTTCCGCATCCATCTCCCCCCTTTTTCCTCTTATCACAATGTATGAGGGAAAAGAAATTTTGATACGTTGAATCATTGCCCATGCTTTCCATTTCTGCCTGCCGTCCGTTATAATTTGTGTTGTACACGACATATTTCCATAAAGCGTGGTGATCGTTTGCATCAATATTGGCATCATTTCATTGAACATTTTGGCTACATCGGCATTATGGTTGCGCTGATGCTCGGCATCGTCGGGCTGCCGATCCCCGACGAGCTGCTGTTGACATATGCCGGTTACCGCGTTTCAACGGGGGCGTTTTCGTATCCGCTCGCTTTTCTTTCCTGCTGGCTTGGAGCCATCATTGGCATCTCGCTCAGCTATATGCTCGGGATTACGCTCGGGCTGCCGTTTTTGCATAAATTTGGTCCGAAGCTTCATCTTACGGAGAAGCGGCTCGAGCAAACGAAAGCGCTTTTTTCGAAGCTCGGCCCAGCGGTATTGTTCATTTGCTATTTCATCCCCGGCGTTCGGCATCTCGCCGCCTTTTGGGCCGGCATGAACGCCTACCGTTGGAGAAAGTTTGCTTTGTTCGCCTACAGCGGGGCGATGGTGTGGGTCGCTGTCTTTTTGACGATCGGCGCCTATTTTGAAAGCCGCTGGATGGCCGTCAAGCAGTACATCCATGCCTACCGTCCATTCTTATTTCCAGTCTTTTTGGTCGCTCTTGGTTTCGCCATCTTCTATTGGTACATCCAGCAAAAGCGAAAAACACCGGGCTAATCTCCGGTGTTTTTCATTCTCTATGCGCGCTATACGTTCTCGCGCGGGCCGCGATGGTACGTTTCCGTCAGCAGACCCATAAACAGGCCGAATCCGAACATAAACATCGAGGCCCCGATAATGCTGAGACTGATGATCGTCAAGAAATAGTCTTTGTTGTAAGCGCTTGCGATAAAACTAAGCAAAAACAGTACAACTCCGACAATCAATCCCACTGACGCCATCCATTTGCACATGTTGATGATTTCTTGCCCTTCGTGCCGTTTGTTCATTCTCATCATCCCCTTATTTTGAGGATACTATCCTTGTCACAAAATTGCAACATTTATTTTTCCTTTTTCGTTTTCATTTCGGTTATAATTTATATTTTGCCTTCTGTCGCAACATTTACAGGGCAACAAAACGCCCCGCCGTCATACACTAACAATGACTCCTTCTTGATAAAGGAGGCATGCCGCTTGAACACCGTCGACTATGATAAGGCGCTCTATTACACGCATCGCTCCGAATGGGACAATTTGCTCATTTTAATGGTGCGTACGCCTGATGATATTCTGTCGAAAAAAATTGAAAAGTTTCTCCACGCTTATAATTTTGAACATGACTACTCCGTCATCCAGGAGCGGTTGCACGCCTTGCTTCGCTATATTGACCATGCGCTTGAAGTGAGCGAACAAAAAATGGGAGTCGAGCAGTACGCGCAGTTTTACTCGTAAAACGAACGGGGAATTGGCCGATGCCAATTCCCCGCAGATTGTGCTGATCATTGCGCATAAGAAGGCGAAACGGTGCTAAGCACATCCTTTACGCGTTGCATGACGGCTTCTGTTAAGCGCGCTAGTCTTTCTTCGCTGTCCCCCAGCGACGTCCCTTTGACGCCGAAGTACGCCTTCATTTTCGGCTCCGTCCCTGATGGACGCAGACAAAACCACGAGCCATCCTCCAAGATATACTTGAGCACATTGGATGTCGGCAAATTAATGGCCGTTTTTTCGCCGGTCAACGTGTTCGTCCGCTCTTTCGTTTTGTAATCCTCAATCACCGTCACCTTTTTCCCCGCGGCCTCCACCGGCGGCTGTTGGCGGAACGACGCTAAAATCGCGGCAATCGCCTCTGCTCCTTCTTTGCCTTTCAGCGTGAGCGATCGTTGTCCCTCGCGGTAATAGCCGTACTGGTCAAACAATTGCAAGAGCGCCTCATACAACGATAGCCCTTGCTTTTTATAAAACGCACACACTTCCGCCGCGAGGACAGCCGCCTGCACGGCATCTTTGTCACGGACAAAATCGCCGATCAAATACCCATAGCTTTCCTCATATCCGAACTGGAACACATATTGCCCTGTTTGCTCGTATTCCTTTATTTTTTCACCGATGAATTTGAAACCGGTCAACGTATCCACCGTCTCAAGACCAAACGATTGGGCGATCGCCCGACCCAATTCAGACGTCACGATCGTTTTTAAGACAACACCATTTTCCGGCAGAGTGCCTTGAGCTTTTCGTTGCGACAGCAAATAGTGGAGCAACAAGCCGCCGGTTTGATTGCCGGTCAGCACGACATAGTTTCCCTTGTCATTTTTCACCGCCACGCCCAGCCGGTCGGCATCCGGGTCGGTGGCGATCAACAGATCAGCGTTCACTTGCTTGCCCAACTCCATCGCCATGGCGAAGGCCGCGTGTTCTTCCGGATTGGGCGAGGCGACCGTCGAGAAATTCGGATCCGGCAACTCCTGCTCTTTGACGACAAAGACGTTTTGGTAGCCGAGCTCAGCGAGCGCGCGGCGCACCGGTTTGTTTGACGTGCCGTGAAGCGGCGTAAACACGATATGGATCGCCGTTTCCCGAGCGAGCTCCGGATGGATGGAAATCGTTTTGACCGCATGGATATAAGCATCATCGACTTCGCTTCCGATGATGCGAATAAGGCCTTTTTCTCTTAACGTTTTCTCATCTTCCACATGAATGGCGAGCTCATTTTCGACTTCATTGACATAGCGGATCACTTGGTCGGCGACAGCAGGCGGCAGCTGTCCCCCGTCCTCTCCATACACTTTATAGCCGTTATATTCGGGCGGATTATGGCTAGCGGTGATGACAATGCCGGCAAACGCCCGCAAATAGCGAACAGCAAACGACAGTTCCGGCGTTGGACGCAATTCATCAAACACGTATGTTTGAATGCCGTTCGTCGCCAACGTTTTCGCCGCCTCCATCGCAAATTCCGGCGACTTATGCCGGGAGTCATAGGCAATGACGACCCCGCGTTGCTTCGCCTCATCGCCAAACGATTGTATGTATCGCGCCAATCCTTCCGACGCTTTTCGCACCGTATACATGTTCATTCGGTTCGTCCCCGGGCCAATCTCGCCGCGCATGCCGCCGGTGCCGAATTCGAGATTTTTGTAAAAGCAATCCTCCAGCCATCGTTCATCATGGCGGCGTTGTTCCAACAACCGCTTCAATTCCGGATCGAGCTGCGGCTCACGCAGCCATTGTTCGTATTTTTGTCTCCACTCCATCGCTGTTCCCCCTTGATTTTCATTTTCCCTGTTTATGTATTCGCTCCCATCATACAATATACCTGCCAAAAGAAAAAGGATGCCCTGGAAAAAATGTGGGCATCCTTTTCCCCCATTACCCTTGCGGCTGCGACGGTTCGGAAATGCTCGTCAACGCCTGTTCAGCCGCTTCGTTTGATGCGCTGTTCGTCGCAATATCGCCTAAAGCGACAATGCCTTGAAGCTGGTTGTTTTCCACGATCGGCAAACGGCGAACTTGATGTTGGGCCATGACATTCGCGGCTTCCTGTACGCTCATATTCGGCGTACCGGTGACGACTTGGTTCGTCATGACCTCCGCTACTTTGACGGTCGACGGGTCTTTTCCTTGGGACGAGACGCGCAACGTAATATCGCGGTCCGTAATCATCCCTTTGACTTGCCCGTTTTCCACAACCGGAAGCGCCCCAATATTTTTTTGGCTCATGATTTGCGCTGCTTCTTGCACCGTTTGGTTCGGCGAAATCGTTGCGACGTTTTTCGTCATAATGTCCTGCACTTTGTTTCCGCTGTTGTTCGTCAATGTGATCCTCCCCTTTCACCGATTAGTATGGCTCGTTTGTCGAGCGATATAGATAGAAAATGTTGTTTTCTTTCCTGCCCTTTGCCGGTTATGAATGGACGTTCCGTTTTCCATCCCTTATAATGGAGCTGAACAGTGTAAGATCGGGCAACGGTGTCTGCAACGGAAGAAGGGGAGAAGGATGGAACAAGAAAAACGCGCGGAACACTTGCTTTTGGCCGCATGGGCGACCGCGCTCATCGCCACCCTCGGAAGCCTTTATTTTTCGGAGGTGCTTGGGTACATTCCGTGCGACCTGTGCTGGTTTCAACGCATTTTTATGTATCCGCAAGTCATCATTTTAGGAATCGCCATCGTGCGCAAAGACGCTGCGGCAGCTCGCTATAGCTTCACACTGTCATTGATTGGCGGGGGTATTTCTCTGTATCATTATGGATTGCAAAAAATTCCGCTGCTTCAAGAATACGCCATCAGCTGCGGCCGCATTCCGTGCACAGGGCAATATATAAACTGGCTTGGATTTATCACCATTCCATTTTTGGCGTTCACTGCCTTTATGATCATTATTTTGTTAAGTTGGACCGTCATGCGCCAGCAAAGAAAGGAGAGCGAACGTTGAAAAAACTGCTCGCATTTGGCGGCATCATTGTCGTCCTGTTCGCTGCGATCGCGTTTATTACGATGTACGAACAAAAAGAAGCCGCAAGCAACAACCCTTACCATAAAAGCGAGCTGAACCCAGCCACTGTCGCCCAACTTGACGACCCGAACTACCGCAACATTATTTTGCCCGCGGAGTTGAAACAGCAGCTGGCTGACGGCAAGACGCTCACCGTTTACTTTTACAGCCCGACATGCCCGCACTGCCACCGGACAACGCCGATCGTCGTGCCGCTAGCAAAGGAGCTTGGCATCGATTTAAAGCTGTTCAACTTGCTCGAATTTGAAGACGGTTGGGACATATACCATATTGAAGCAACCCCGACCATTGTCCATTATGAAAACGGCAAAGAGGCAAAACGCATCGAAGGATACCATGATGAAAAAACGTTTCGCCGATGGTTTGCCTCACTGCCAATGCCAAAAAAATAAGGAGCTGCGCCTTTTACAAGACGCAGCCCCTTGCCCTACATCACCCACTGGTTCACAGCGGGAACATACATGCTGCACGGCATCGCCCGCTTATGGAGAAACTGCTTGGCCCGAAATGGAAAGGTGATGCCATGACGAGCCAAAATTTTTTGGTTGCGGGCAAACAGCCATTCATATTGGTCGCACTCTCCATGTTCCCCCATATATTCGATGACGGTAATGAGCGACTGCAGCGCCGAAATGATTTGGAAAGCCTCCTTCATTGTTCCATTATATGCCACATGTTCGTGATCTAACGAAAGAATGCCCCACTCCTCAAATTGACGGATTTGTTCGTCATCGAAGTAATACGGGAACACATCGGTATAAAAGTAGTTGAGCAAATACTGCATGTAATGCTCTTGTTCCGGAGTCGCTGCATACATCATTTTCAACGTCCATACCACCTTTTCTCGCCGCAATGCTTGCGTTCTCCATCATGAAGACGATACTATGAGTGTACCATATCTCGCGCAAGGATAGGGGTAGAAAGTGTTTCCACAGCTAACAAACAATTGGGAGTGTGACAACCTTTGTGGACAAGAAAAGGCGATTGGCTGGAATGCATCATCCCTAGCTGGTGGAGCGGTTTGACGATTGAACAGCTCCTGAAAGACGTATGGGCCGCCTCGAAAAAGCTCGCCCACCGTTGGCGGATGGAACACGGCGTCAAACTGAACGGCCAGGCTGTTCCCTGGAAGACGGTGCTCAACGAACGCGACCGGCTTCAGCTTTACGCATATGAGCCCGAGCCGTCGTTCATCGTTCCAGAATATCGGGAGCTTTCGATTTTATGGGAGGACGACCATCTGCTCGTCTTGAACAAAGAAGCCGGCATCGACATTCATCCGTCCGAACCGGGGCAAACCGGCACGCTTGCCAATGCGGTCGCGTTTTATTTGCAGTCGCAGGCAATTTTAACAAAAGTGCGCCACATTCACCGACTTGACCGCGACACGTCGGGAGCGATTTTATTTGCCAAACACCCGCTTGCCGGTGCGACGCTCGATCGGATGCTCGCCCACCGTGCCATCAAGCGGACGTACGTCGCCCTTGTTCACGGTCGTTTGTCCCCGAAATCAGGAACCATTTCCGCGCCAATCGGCCGCGACCGCCACCATCCAACGCGCCGGCGCGTCTCGAAGACGGGGGCAAAAGCGGTGACACACTATCGCGTCATCAAAACATTCCCGTCAACATCGCTTGTTGAGCTTTCTCTCGAGACTGGACGGACGCACCAAATCCGCGTCCATTTGGCCCATCTCGGCCATCCGCTCGTCGGCGATGTGCTTTATGGCGGCAAACCAGTGTTTCATCGCCATGCGCTTCATGCCGCTAAGCTAACGTTCCGCCATCCGTTTACAAACGAAGAGGTCATTTGTCTCGCGCCAACAAGCGATTTTCCCACCGACCTTTCGCGCATTTACAATTGATCTACTCCGCCGTCCTTCAATGGAGGAGGGGATTTCTCGGCCGAAACGAGAAAAGGCAGACGCCCCCGTCTGCCTTACAAACGCAACTCCTCCTCTTCGGCGCCTGCCGCCTCCTCCTCTTTGCTCGGCTCTTTTTTTGCCACTTCCAGCGATTTCACATGATGGCCATCCATTTCCTTCACCGTAAACAAGTAGCCATCGATTTCGACACTCTCGCCTGGTTTGATATCATAATGCTTCGTTAAAATCCAGCCGCCGATCGTATCGACGTCATCATCGTCAATGTCCAGCCCAAGCAAGTCATTCACTTCGCTGATCAACACTTTGCCATCCAAGATCAATCGATCGTCCATTTTTTGAATCAGCGGCATTTCATCAATATCAAACTCATCTTGGATTTCGCCAACGATTTCTTCCAAAATGTCCTCGACTGTAACCAGTCCAGACGTGCCGCCGTATTCATCGACCAAAATCGCCATATGGATGCGTTCTTTTTGCATTTTGACCAACAAATCGTGAATGGCGATCGATTCAATCACTTGAATGATCGGGCGGATATAGTCTTTCATCTGCTTTTCGTTGGACGGATTGGCAATAAAGTCCGTAAACACCTCTTTCACGTTGATGAGTCCAAGCACATGGTCTTTATCGCCGTCAATGACCGGATAGCGCGTATACTTTTCTTCGCGAATGATGTCCAAGTTTTCCTTGACGCTTTTGTTAATATCGAGCGCC
The DNA here is from genome assembly GCF_030414215.1 of Geobacillus zalihae. Lineage (NCBI taxonomy): Bacteria > Bacillati > Bacillota > Bacilli > Caryophanales > Anoxybacillaceae > Geobacillus > Geobacillus zalihae. The sequence goes on along the minus strand of NZ_CP129217.1, from coordinate 544,649 downwards.
ACAATTTCTTTGCGCGGCACCATAATTTCTTTCGCTATGCGGTCGTCAAAACGAAAAATGTTATTGACATAGCGGTACTCTGACTGATTGATCTCCCCGCTTTTGTAGCTTTCGGATAAAATGAGGCGCAACTCCTCCTCAGAGTGGGCGATTTCATGCTCCGCCACCGGCCTGAGGCCAAACAGGCGCGTCACGAGCCGCGCAGAGTTGTTGAGCGTCCAAATGAACGGATACATGATTTTGTAAAACCAGATGAGCGGCTGAGCCGTAAACAGCGTAATCGCTTCCGCCTTATGAATGGCAAACGTCTTCGGCGCTAATTCACCGACGACGACATGCAAAAAGGTGATGAGCGAAAACGAAATGATAAACGCTAAAAAGTGGGAGACGGATTCCGATAAATGGAGGCGTTCAAACAGCGGCAGCAACATCCGCGCCACCGTCGGCTCCCCGAGCCAGCCAAGGCCAAGCGAGGTGAGCGTAATGCCGAGCTGGTTCGCCGATAAATAGCCGTCCAAATTCGAAATCACTTTTTTCGCCGCGACCGCCCGTCGATTCCCTTCATTGACAAGCTGATCGATGCGCGAGCTGCGCACCTTGACGATCGCAAATTCAGAAGCGACAAAAAAGGCGGTGCAAGCGATGAGAAACGCCACCAACAGCAAACTGGCTATATCCAATTCGTCTCCGAGCGCGGATGAAGCGCCCAGGTTACACCTCCTGCACACAAAAGTTTCCATTGCAGCTGATAGACGATGATGCCGCTGGGCCGCCTTAGGCGGCCCAATATGTTACGATTCCTCATTATTGTTCCCTTGGGTGAAAATGAGCACATATTTCAGCAGTTCAAACACGGCGATCAACGTTGCCGCGACGTATGTCAGCGCCGCCGCGCCAAGCACTTTGTTTACGCCTCGCGCTTCATTTGGGGCGATCAACCCTTCAGCCAGCATAAACCGCTTCGCCCGTGCGCTCGCGTTAAACTCCACCGGCAAGGTAATGATTTGGAAGGCCACCGCCAGCGAGAAAAACAAAATGCCGAGTCCAATCAGCGAAAATTGATGGAGCACAAATCCAACGAGCAACAACAACGGCGCAACGCCCGAAGCGAAGTTCACAATCGGAAACATCCGGTGGCGAAGGACGAGCGCCGCGTAGCCTTGCTGGTGTTGAACGGCATGGCCAACCTCGTGGGCGGCAACGGAAATGGAAGCGATTGAACGCCCATAAAAGACCGGCTCCGACAAACGGACCGTGCGGGAAATCGGATCATAATGGTCGGACAATCTCCCTGGCACGACCTCCACCGGCACATGGTGCAGCCCGTGGCGGTCTAAAATCATGCGCGCCACTTCCGCCCCCGTCAACCCCGATGAGGCTGGAACTTCAGACCAGGCATTGAAATTGCTTGATACCTTCCATTGCGCCCAAAGCGATATCAGGAAGGCGATAAAAATGAAAATATCCATCGGATGGAATAGCATCACAGCACCCTCCGTTTTTTCAATGTTCATCAAATGTGTATACTATTATTTATTGTACTTGCTCACCTTTTCATACGTCAAACGGCCCGCTCCGGTTTCAAAAAAAACAGCGCCTGCATCGAGGCGCTATTTGGCTGATGGGGACATCAAAAATTGAAATTGTCTGGGTCAGGACCGACCCGTTTGTTCAAGTTCAACGCGTCGATCTGTTTCATTTCTTCGTCGGTCAGCGAGAAATCAAAAATATCAGCGTTTTCCTTGATCCGCGCCGGCGTCACCGACTTCGGGATCGTCACAACGCCGTGTTGCAAATCCCAGCGCAACACCACCTGCGCCGGCGTTTTCCCGTACTTGCGCCCAATGTCAACGATCGTCGGTTCGCTTAAAATTTCCCCGCGCATGAGCGGCGACCATGCTTCAAGCTGGATGCCGTTTTCCCGGCAAAACGTAAGCAGCTCTTTTTGCGTCAGGCGCGGGTGATACTCGACTTGGTTGACCATCGGCTTAATTTCGCAGTCAGCCATCACATCTTGCAAATGGTGAATTTGGAAGTTGCTCACTCCAATCGCGCGCACATAACCGTCTTTATACAACTTTTCCAGCGCCTTGTACGTCTCTTTATACTTCCCTTTCACCGGCCAGTGGACCAAATACAAGTCGACATAATCGAACCCGAGTTTTTTCAAACTTTTGTCAAACGCCTTCAGCGTTGTCTCATACCCTTGGTCGGTGTTCCACACTTTCGTCGTCACAAACACTTGTTCGCGAGGAATGCCGGATTCGCGGATCGCTTGACCGACACCTTCTTCGTTTTCATAAAAAGCGGCTGTATCGACGTGGCGGTAGCCGATCTCGAGCGCGGTGCGCACCGCGCTTCTTACTTCCTTCCCTTCTTTGACTTTATAAACGCCAAGGCCGACCCAAGGCATTTTCACCCCGTTATGCAAAGTGGCGCAATCTTGCAGACCGTTCATATCCTCTCCTCCTCGAGCGTCATTATAGTTTCATTATGGGAAAAGAGGGAAAGAAAATCAAAATATATGCTTGCTCTCCTTTCTCGCTTCCCCGCGTCCCTCTTGTTCTTTCTTTAGGGGAAAATCAACGCAAAAACGAGGGGAAACGTTCCCCTCGCGCTGTCATTGCATTCCTTTTTTTATCCATTCGGCGATTTGCAGCGTGCGGCGCCTTTCCCGACGCAGTCAGAAACATGCGAACGGAAAAGCTGTCAATGGGACTTGCAGAGCGCTCCTGACTCTTATTTGGCCACGCTCATCGAGGCGCGCTCCACTTCAGCTTCGTTCGGATGAAACTCGTTTTCCATTTTCGAAACAACCACTGTCGCTACAGCATTGCCGATAATATTCGTAATCGCCCGCGCTTCCGACATGAAGCGGTCAACCCCAAGCAACAAGGCGATGCCTTCGACCGGAATCATCGGAAATGCTGCCAACGTTGCAGCCAGCGTAATAAAGCCGGAACCGGTAACCCCTGCTGCCCCTTTCGAAGTGAGCATTAAGACGCCAAGCAACGTCAGCTCTTGCCAAATGGTTAAATCAATGCCGTACGCTTGGGCGATGAAAATAGCTGCCATCGACAAGTAAATCGATGTGCCGTCTAGGTTAAACGAATACCCTGTCGGAACGACAAGACCAACAACCGATTTCGAGCACCCGTATTTTTCCAAACGCTCCATCAGCCGCGGCAGCGCTGATTCAGACGAAGACGTGCCCAAAACAAGCAACAGTTCCTCTTTGATATAAGCGAGAAACTGAAAGATGTTAAACCCATAAAACTTGGCAATCCCGCCAAGCACGACGAAAATGAAGAGCGCCATCGTAATGTAAACAGAACCCATCAATTTACCGAGCGACACGAGCGATCCGAGGCCGAACGTGCCGATCGTGTACGCCATCGCGCCGAACGCGGCGATCGGCGACACCTTCATTACCACGTTGACGACGCCGAAGAAAATTTCCGCCAGCCGTTCAAACAAGGAAATCACTGGTTTTGCTTTTTCCCCAAGCGCGGCAGCCGCTAAACCGAACAACACGGCGAAGAAGAGCACCGGAAGCAGTTGGCCGCTCGCCATCGCGGCAACAACGTTGTCAGGAATGATGCTTAAAATGAAATCAACAAAACCATGGCTCGTTTCTTCCGCCTGCTTCGTATATTGCGAAATGTCGCCGCCTTTTACTGCATCGGTATGAAACCCAACCCCTGGTTTGACAAGGTTGACGACGACAATCCCGATGGCCAACGCAAACGTCGTGACAATTTCAAAATAAATGAGCGCCTTGCCGCCGATGCGGCCGACTTTTTTCAAGTCGCCCATATTGCCGATCCCGATGACGACCGTGAAGAAAATGATCGGCGCAATCACCATTTTAATCAGCTTAATAAACCCATCGGCCAATACTTTCAGCTTCGTGCCGAATTCCGGGAATAAAAATCCGACGATAATCCCTAAAATAATACCGATAATGACTTGCACAGTTAAATTTTTAAATTTGCTCCGCATTTCTCCCACTCCTTTCTTTGTCTTGACAACGCTTTCAACATCATCATAAAGGAAAAAGCATAAAATCAAAATATTATGGTGATAATGGTCGTTTTGGTCTTTTTGGTCATGGCCTATTTCGGCAAGGACCAACAAAAAAAGGGGCTGGCTCAAAAGCCCCTTTTTGATGAAATGCAACCGAAGCACGGGAAAGAGACCACCTCTGAAACCATTGGTTTTACCAGGTTTTTCGCGGTGGTCTATTTTTCCATGTTGCCCCGGCAGAAGCATTACCGCTCTTTTGGGACAGCTCCCCTACTTCTCGGATTCCCGAATTTCCTCCAATAATCTCGCCCCAAACCGTTTGGCAAACTCCTCATACAGCGGGGCGAACTTTCGCTCCCATTCCCACTTCTCCCTCTCGGATAATTCATAGAGATGGACGTCCTCGCGCTGGCGCAATTCGTTCAATTCCCGTTCGTTTTGCGCCTTTGACTCCTGCAAATTCCATTGTGTTGCTTCAGCCATCGCTTCGGTTATTTTTTGCTGGATGTCTTTCGGCAAATGGTCCCAAAATGACTGATTCATCATGACGGCGTACCCGAGATATCCGTGATTGCTGATCGTAATATACGGTTGAAATTTGTAAAACCCTTTCGAATAAATATTGGAAATCGTATTTTCCTGCCCATCAAACTTATGCTGTTCAAGCTCCTGATAAACGCGGTCAAATGAAACGGCAATCGGTTCACCGCCAAGCAAGCGAAACTGCTTTTCAATCACTTCGCTCGGCATAATGCGAAAACGCAAGCCGCGAAAATCGTCAGGGGCGATGAGCGGACGGGTTGTGCTCATCATTTGCTTAAATCCATTGCTCCAAAACGCCAGTCCTTTCATTCCTTTTGCCTCCAGCATCCGAAGCAGCTCGGCGCCCACTTTTCCAGTAAACACGCGGCGCACGTCGTCCTCATCGCGGAACAAAAACGGCAAATCGAGCACTTGCCATTCGGGGACGAGCTCTGTCACCTTTGAAAATGATGGCGCGATCATTTGCACGTCGCCGCGCAACAGCGCATCAAGCTCTTCCCCATCCGAATAAAGCGAGCCGTTCGGGAACACTTCGACTTTGACGCGGCCGTTTGTTTTTTGCTCGACGAGCTCAGCAAACTTTTGCGCCGCCAGCCCTTTTGGCGTGTTCTCTGCTACGACATGGCTGAAATAAATAATGATTTGCTTTTCCAATCCTTTTTGCTCGTCGTCATAAACAAGTGGTTCACGTCCCAGTTGACGGCTCGCTGCCCAGCCGACTAGACCGAGGCCGACAAACAAAAGGATTGTCCATGCTTTCCACTTTTTCCCCATTGTTCACACCATTCTTCCATCCTATTGCTAAAATGGCACTCCAACGGAATGCTCCCCGCCGACTCGAATCATTGAAGCAAAAAAGCGGCTGGAGCCCACCGATTCGGTTTGAAAGCAGCAATCGCCACGCCTTACGTATGCACCATCTTCTATGCTGGCGGGCAGAATATTTGTTCCCCACCGCCATTTTACACCTTTCGTTTCTTTCCATTCAAGAAGATTTGGTATAATGAAAAAAACGTTGATTTATTCCTTTCCCGATTCATATGGCATGTCCAACAGCCATCACGACTGCCAAAAAGGAGTTCCGCCATGAACCGGCTGCCGATTCGCTGGAAAATTACGATTTTGATTTTCGCCATCGTCAGCTTTTCCATGTTGCTGAGCGGTGCATTCATCATCAGCGACTTTTTCCATACAAAGGAGGAGGAACTCAGCCAGCGCGCCTTATTGACCGCGCGCACCGTCTCCGAGCTGCCCGAAGTCAGGCGCCATATTGTCGGAAACAAACAAAGCCGGGCGCTGATCAATCCGGTCGTCGAGCGGGTGCGCGTCATTCACAGCGCCGACTATATCGTCGTTCTCGATATGAACAAAGTGCGCCTCTCCCATCCGCTTCCGGCAATGATCGGCACGATCTCCCGCGGTGCTGATGAGGGGCCGGCATTTGCCGAACATACGTACACTTCCAAAGCCCGCGGGGAAATCGGGACAGTGGTTCGCGCCTTCGTTCCCATTATGAACAGCGATCACGAACAAATTGGCGTCGTCATCGCCGCCTACCGGTTGCCGACGTTTTTTGAAGCCATTGATTCTTTGAAAGAAGAAGCTGCCGTAGCGGTCGTTTTGTCGCTCGTTGTCGGTGGAATTGGTGCATGGCTGCTCGCCTCCCATATCAAGCGGCAAATGTTTGAGCTGGAACCGCATGAGATCGCCAAGCTGCTGATCGAACGGACGGAAGCGTTTAACGCCATGCACGAAGGCGTCATCGCCATTGACAGCGATGAAAACATTACCATCTTCAACGACCGGGCAAAACAAATGCTCGGCGTCAAAGGGGATGTCATCGGCCGGTCGATCCGTTCCGTCATTCCAGACACACACCTTCCGGAAATCTTGGAAGTAAACAAGCCGATTTACAATAAGGAGTTGCAGATCGGCAATTTAACGATTTGGAGCAACCGCATCCCGATCAAAGTCAACGGGAAAACGGTCGGCGCCATCGCCATTTTCCAAGACCGGACGGAAGTGAAGAGACTCGCCGAAGAACTGACGGGCGTCAAGGCGTTTGTCCACGCCTTGCGCGTGCAAAATCATGAATACATGAATAAGCTTCATACGATCGCCGGCCTCATCCAGCTCGGCCATATCGAAAAGGCGCTCGAGTACGTCTTCCAAGTCACGGAGGAACAAGCAGAACTGACACAGTTTTTAAGCCGCAACATTAAGGACGAAAGCATTTCTGGATTGCTCTTAAGCAAAATCCGCCGCGGCAAGGAGCTCGGCATCCGCGTGACCATCGATCGGCACAGCCGGCTGCACCGCTTTCCGCCGCATCTCGATCACCATGATTTTGTTGTTCTCCTTGGCAATTTAATTGAAAACGCCTTCGACGCGTTCCGTGATGTAACCGACCGGGAAAAAGAAATTTACATCAGCATCGAACAAAATGAAGACATTTGTTCCCTCTCGGTCGAAGACAACGGCCAAGGCATTGCCCGTGAGCATATCAACCGCATTTTTGATGAAGGCTTTTCAACCAAAGGGGAGAGCGGTCGAGGCATCGGCTTGTATTTGGTGAAGCAAATTGTGGAAAAGGGAAACGGGCGCATCGATGTGCAGTCGGAAAAGGGGAAAGGAACGGTGTTTACGGTGACCTTTGACATGTGAGGTCCATTTAGGCAACGGCGGCCGCGAAAGACACCCCCGTCGAGACGAAGGAGGAAAAGGCTATGTATCGCGTGTTGTTGATCGAGGATGACCCGATGGTGCAAGAAGTGAATCGGCAAATGATTGAACAAGTCGACGGCTTCACCGTCATCGGCCTCGCTGGAAACGGTGAAGAAGGACTCCGCCTCATCGACGAGCTGCACCCGGATTTAGCAATGATCGATATTTACATGCCGCAGCTGGACGGCCTTGAAACATTAAAACAAATCCGCGCCCGCGGCCATGAAGTCGATATCATCGCCATTACCGCGGCGAGCGACATTGAAACGGTGCGCCGCGTCCTGCAAAACGGCGCCTTCGATTACATTGTGAAACCGTTCAAATTTGAACGGCTCAAACAGGCGTTGGAAAATTATCGGACGTTCCGCCGGTCGCTTGCGGAAAAGGAATCGCTCACCCAGGTGGAACTCGATGCCCTAAGGCGGGCGGCTGAACAACCGGCCGGACCGTCCTCCGAGCTTCCGAAAGGACTGAATGAGGTCACATTGGAAAAAGTGATCGCCTATTTGCGCGGGCACCGCTTCCCTGTTTCCGCCGAGGAAGTGGCCGAAGGAGTCGGCATCGCCCGCGTCACCGCCCGCCGCTATTTGGAGTACCTTGAGAAAACAGGAAAAGTCGTGCTCGATGTTCAATACGGCGGCGTCGGACGACCAGTGAATCGGTACCATCTGAAAGCAACATAACACGGCGCCGTTTCACTTGGCTTTAAGCTGGTTGTCAGAGACGGAAAGCCAGGCCTTATTATGCCGTATCCCGCACCAGCAACCGGGCAGGCAGCTCTTCCTGTTTTCGCGCCACACGGCCTGTCTCCAGCCAATGGTGAAGAAGGCGGAACGCTCTTTCCCCGAGCGTAAAATGGGGGAGTGCCACGGTTGTAATGCCCAGCATTTCGGCCAATGGATCATTATCAAAACCAATAACGGCAAGCTCATCTGGAATGCGCACCCCGATTCGGCGCGCATGGAGCACGATTCCGGCCGCCACTTGGTCACTCGTCACAAGCAACGCGCTCGGCCTCTCCTCCATCGCGATCCATTGCTCCATAACCCGCTTTCCATCTTCAAGAAATAGACAACCATCGAAAACCCACTGCCGACGAGGAAGGACGCCGACTTCACGCAACACATCCTGGTACGCCCCTGCCCTCGCTTGGCTGTTCGGCCCGGTCATTCTTCCGATGCAATAACCGATGCGCCGGTGCCCCTTTTTGATCAAGTAGCGAAGCGCTTGGACAAACGCTTGGTAGTGATCGATATAGACAGTGAAAAAATCATACCTTTCCACCTGCTCACATAAAACAATGGGACCGTCTTCCTGATAAGCCGCAAACGCTTCCCAGTCCACTTCATGGGAACATACGATCAACCCATCCATTTGCTTCATCCGCAGCCGTTCCAACGCCTCAAGCTCCCTTTCCACCTCATAGTTTGTCTGAAACAAAAGCAACTGGTAACCATAACGAAGCGCCTCTTTGGAAATCCCTTCGATTACAGCGGAAAAATAAGGATGGTGAATGTACGGAAGCATGACCCCGACAATCGCTGTTCTTCCCTTCGCCAAGTGAACGGCTTGAATATTTTTCACATATTGAAGCTTCTGGGCTGCTTCCCAAACTGCCTTCCGCTTTTCCTCGCTCACATACGGATATCCGTTCAATACCCTCGATACAGTGGCCACCGACACACCCGCTTCTTTCGCCAAATCACGGATGTTCGCCACGTTCCCACTTCCCTCCATAAAAGCTCTTGACTTGAAACGCGTTTCATACATTACATTCATCCTGCCATCTAGTTCTAGTATACACGAGGAGGTGACCGCATGCTTTGCGGATTGGCTTCACTCATTCTGCTCGTCGCCGCTGTTTGGGGCGGGGCGCATATCGCCTTGCACGCGAAACAAACAAAAAAATAGGGAAACGAGTCTGTTTGTTTCCACCGTTTCAATTGGTATAATGGGGGGTATATGGAACGTAGGGAGGAATGAACATGATTCGATACTGGAAACTGTTGTTCTCTCTCGCTGTCGCCTCCGTCTTGCTGGTTGGCTGTGGAACGAAAGAGCACGAGACGACACAGGCGGCAAAGGAAGAGCAGACAGCCGACGATCCAAAACCATCGTCTGATGCGCCGTCATCCACAGAACATTCTTCCTCGAAAGAAGCAAAAGAGCAAACATCACCAACCGGGAAAGAGGAAGAGCAATCAACGACAAAAGAAGAGCAATCTGCTGCTTCACAACCGACCGTTTCCTTGTCCTATCAAGAAGGGAAACAAACCATCACGAAAACGGCAACGCTGCAAACGAGCGACAATCAACATTTTTCCCTCTATGTTTTGGAAGGATGGACCCTTGACGCCGAAGAACCGGGCGCCGATGTCTTGCTTCATGGCGACGCATTCGCCCGCATCCGCTTGCTTTCGGAGGGGGAAACAAACTACGAGCAACTAGCGCAAGAACATGCCCAAGCGGTTGACGCCAACGCCGCCCGCCAACAAACGAACGGATTGCCTAAGCCGTTCGCTGATGCCGTTTGGTACACTGCCCAAGCGGACGGTGTCACCGTTCATGTCATCGCCAGCGCCCAACCAACGCCGATGCTATTGACCGTGCACGCTCCAAGCAACGAAGACGTGCTTGGCGCCGTACTCGCCATGGCGGCGACGCTGCAAAAGCAATAACTTATTTTAGGGAGGGCCTCGCCCTCCCGCCTTTCCAAAAAGAAAAACCCTCTTTTCGCCATATGAAGAGGGTCAAACGAGCTGCTTGCTTTCTTCTTTGCGGAAAAATGTTCTCATCGCATGGAACACATCCGATTTTTGCTTCAAAATATAATAGCGGAATTTTTCGTCTTTAATATTGCGATACGCCGACATGAGCGTGGAATGGCGGTTGTACTGGTTGACTTCCCCGTACCCAAACATGTTCGACACTTTCATCAGCTCTTGAACAAGCTTCACGCAACGGGCATTGTCCGATGTCAAGTTGTCGCCGTCGGAGAAGTGGAACGGATAAATGTTGTAGCGCGACGGAGAATACTTCGTTTCGATCAGTTCAAGCGCCTTGCGGTAGGCGGATGAGCAAATCGTCCCGCCGCTTTCCCCTTTCGTGAAAAATTCGTCCTCGCTGACAACTTTCGCTTCCGTATGGTGGGCGATAAAGGCGATCTCAACGGTTTCATATTTCGTGCGCAAAAAGCGCGTCATCCAGAAGAAAAAGCTGCGTGCCATATATTTTTCCCACATGCCCATCGATCCGCTTGTGTCCATCATCGCCAAGACGACCGCCTTCGATTCTGGCTTGACGACTTCGTTCCACGTTTTAAACTTCAAATCTTCGCGGTAAATCGGATAAAAACCTGGTTTGCCATTCATGGCATTGCGCTTGAAGGCAGCGAGCATCGTCCGCTTCTTATCGATGTTCCCCATCAGTCCGGTGCGGCGGATGTCATTAAATTCGATATGTTGAGTTACATTTTGATCCAGCTCTTTTCGTTGCAAGTTGGGCAGCTCCAGTTGGCTAAAGAACGCTTCCTCAATCTCCATCAGTGACACTTCAGCTTCGTAATAATCTTGGCCCGGCAAATCGCCAGCCCCTTGGCCTTTTCCTGGCCCTTGCCCCTCCCCGCTTCCGTCTCGGGCCACGACATCGCCGACTTGGCTGTCTCCGTTTCCTTGGCCGACGTGTTTGTTTTTCTCATAATTGTAGCGGATTTTGTATTCATCGAGCGAGCGGATCGGAATTTTAATCACATCGCGCCCGTTGGACATGATAATGCTTTCTTCCGTAATTAAGTCGGGCAAATTGTTTTTGATCGCTTCCTTCACTTTTTCTTGATGGCGCTTTTGATCATCATATCCTTTGCGGTGGAGGGACCAGTCTTCTTTCGATACAACAAAATTCCCCTTCATGTTTTCCCCTCCTTTGAAAAAATCATTTTCACACTTTTCGCTTTCCCGCATATACTTATGTTGGCGTCATCAAAACGGGCCATCACGATGCCAAGTTGGTTTATTTTATCGTATGCAAAAATTCAAAATAATTGACCAATGAATGAGGAAAATAGAAAAGTAGACAAGCCCGATTATCAGCTTCGCGCCCTCTTGTTCGCTTCCTTTTAGCGAAGCTCGCTGCGTCGTCTTCGCTCGACCCTCCCTGTGCAACTCGGTCAGACAGGGGAGGAGGATAAAAAAAGCATGCCTCAGCGCTTGAGGCATGCCTAGCGGTTCAACAAGCTGCCGACATAACGGAGCAATTCATTGGCTGACGTGGAGTTGTACCCGTATTCATCAATGAGGCGGGCGACGACTTCGTTAATTTTTTTCAACTGCTGCTCATCCGGTGTTTTCGTCGACGTTGTAATTTTGACAATGTCCTTTAAATCCGCAAACAATTTCTTCTGGATCGCTTCCCGCAACCGTTCATGTGAATTATAATCAAACCGCTGTCCTTTTCGTGCATATGCCGAAATGCGAATTAAAATTTCTTCGCGAAACGCTTTTTTCGCATTTTCGGAAATGCCGATTTGTTCCTCGATCGAGCGCATCAGCTTTTCATCCGGATTCATTTCCTCACCCGTAAGCGGATCGCGCAGTTTCGTCTTGTTGCAGTACGCCTCGACGTTGTCCAAATAGTTATCCATCAACGTTTTCGCTGACTCTTCATACGAATAGACGAACGCCTTTTGCACTTCTTGTTTTGCGATTTCATCATACTCCTTGCGCACGAGCGAAATGAAATTCAAATACCGCTCGCGGTCTTCCTTCGTGATCGACGGATGCTGATCCAATCCTTCTTTCAACGAACGAAGCACGTCAAGCGCATTGATCGACGGCACTCCTTTGCGGATGATGCAGGCAGAAATGCGGTTGATGACATAGCGTGGGTCGATGCCGCTCATCCCCTCATCCGGATGCTCCTTTTTCAGCTCCTCCACATCGACCTCGCTGAATCCTTCAATCATTTCGCCATCATACAAGCGCATTTTCTTCAATAAATCCACATCCGGCCGCTTCGATTCTTTCAGCCGCGTCAAAATCGTAAACATAGCCGCAATCCGCAGCGTGTGCGGGGCGATATGCACGTCGGCGACGTCGCTTTCGCGGATCATTTTTTCATAAATGCGCTCTTCTTCCGAGACGCGCAAGTTGTACGGAATCGGCATGACGATGATACGCGAATGGAGCGCCTCGTTCTTTTTGTTGGCAATGAACGACCGATATTCCGTTTCGTTCGTATGCGCGATGATCAATTCATCGGCGCTGATTAAAGCAAACCGCCCAGCCTTGAAATTGCCTTCTTGCGTCAGCGACAGCAAATGCCAAAGAAATTTTTCATCGCACTTTAACATCTCTTGAAATTCCATAATCCCGCGGTTGGCTTTGTTCAGCTCGCCGTCAAACCGATACGCGCGCGGGTCAGACTCGGAACCGTATTCCGCGATCGTTGAAAAATCAATGCTTCCCGTTAAATCGGCGATGTCTTGCGATTTTGGGTCAGACGGACTGAACGTCCCGATGCCGACGCGGCGGTTTTCCGAGAAGAAAATACGCTCCACCAGCACGTCTTCAATGCGTCCGCCGTACTCTTTCTCAAGCCGCATCATATTGAGCGGCGACAGCTCACCTTCAATGCGAATGCCGTACTCACGGTAAAAATCGTCGCGCAAATGGTGAGGAATGAGGTGAAGCGGGTCTTCATGCATCGGGCACCCTTTAATCGCATAAACGGCTCCGCGCTCCGTTTTGGAGTACTCCTCAAGCCCGCGCTTCAGGAGCGTTACCAACGTCGACTTCCCGCCGCCGACCGGCCCCATCAGCAGCAAAATCCGTTTCCGCACATCAAGCCGCTTCGCCGCCGGGTGGAAATATTCCTCAACGAGCCGCTCAAGCGCCTCCTCAAGCCCGAACAGGTGCTGGCTGAAAAACTTATATCGTTTCCGCCCATTCACCTCTTCGACCCCAGCATCTTTGATCATATTATAAACACGCGAATGAGCCGACTGGGCCACCCACGGCTTTTCTTTTAAAATCTTTAAATACTCGGCAAACGTTCCTTCCCATTTCAACTTTTCTTCTTCTTCCCGATACCGGGCGATTTTTTGCAAAATATCCATAAAGGACCTCCTCACCCTTGGATGTCTAACAGCAAGATTATTACAATTTATGCGAGGATGTCCCGTATCATTCGCCGCAAAAAAAATTTTGTCTCCTAACAACCAGCTGCGGTCATTCACATGCTTGGCCATATTCGCTATAATAAAGAGGGAAACGCCTGCCACTTTCATTATGAAGGAGGAACAAACGATGCGCACGTTGCTTGTGCTAGGGGTTATCATTGCGTTTTTGACGGCCATTTTCACCGCTGGCTATGAAGACAAACCAGGCGTCAGACAATAAGACCAAAAAAACGACCTCCAGAGCGAAGGTCGTTTTTTTGTTTATGACAACCCATAAAACCGTTGTTGGCGCAACGCTTCGTACACTAAAATGGCCGCCGTGTTCGACAAGTTTAACGAGCGCACTTTGTCATTCATCGGGATGCGAAGGCAACGATCCATATTGGCCTCAAGCAGCTCCTTCGGCAATCCGGTCGTTTCACGGCCGAACACAAAGAAAATATGTTTTTCTGTATCGCTGAAATCAAACGAATCATAATACCGGCGCCCGAATTTCGTAATGAAATAAAACTCCCCTTCCGGAAAGCGGGCGAATAGTTCGTCAAGCGAGTCATAATACGAAATATTGACATACGGCCAATAATCAAGCCCGGCGCGCTTTAACATTTTATCATCCGTTGAAAACCCAAGCGGACGAATCAAGTGAAGCGCCGTATCCGTAGCCGCGCATGTGCGGGCGATATTCCCGGTATTAGCCGGAATTTCTGGTTGGTACAGTACTACATGGAGCGGCATTTCGTTCACCTCAGCAACATCGTTTATTTGCGGTCAATGATGTGAAAAAATTTATACCGAATGTTTGGCGTATAGGCGCTTGAATCTTCATACGACCAGTAACGCATGCGGCTGTTTGTCGTATGGGCGTTCACAAGCGGCATCCCGTTCTGATCTTTCGCCACCACAATCGTTGAGTGGTCGAAGCGTCCGTCCCCTTGAAAATCATAACAGATGACATCGCCTGCCATCAATTGCTCCGGCTCCGCCACTTCCACCGCCTGCAAGCCGATGCGCGACCCGCTCAAATACCAACGAAAAGCATGGGCCACAGCCCAGCTGTAACTCCAACTTCCGTTTTGACACCACCATCCCCTCGCACGGTTCGGATAGCCCGTCATCGGCGCCCCGCCTGCATACAAGCATTGAGAGACAAAATTCGTGCAATCCACCGGAAACGACGGAAACACCGGGTTATGCCGATTCCACCACGTTTCCGCATACCGCACCGCCCGGGCGCGGTCATACTGGTAAGAAAGACGCTCCCCCGTCCATTGCTCTCGTTCGACGCGCGGCGCCTCCATATACCCCCCCAACCGGTTGATCGGTTCATCAGCTACAAGCTCACCGCGAACAAAACAGGCGCATCGCTCCTCAACCTGTTCTTCTATATATAGTGAACCCCTTTGCTTAATTAAAAATTGATGGTGGGCAATATACATCACTTTCGCTTCCCGCTCGATGGTCTGCCTGCCGATAATTTGTCCCCGGATCGTGCAACGGACGATCTCCGCACCGCGCTTTTGGCAAAGCCGTTGCTTTCTTGCCGCCTCTTCGCTTCGGATATTGCTTTCCGACACAAACGAGCGGGCTCGCTCATCCAACCACGCGCGCAACTGTTTTTTCATGCTGCTTTCCACCACTTTCGTTTTTGTTACTACCTTATGTGGGGAAGCTGCGTTTTTTTCCCTATTCCTTTGCCTCAGCCAACAGTTTCAGTCCTTTTTCAATCTCAGCGATCACATCGGCATCCGCCTCCGTTTGCCGCGCGGCCTCCAAATAAGGCTTAGCGCTTGGATCCCCGATTTTCCCGAGCGCCCACGCCGCCGTCCCGCGGATGACTGGACGGCTATCCTCTTTCAACAAACGCAGTAAGTGCGGCACCGCGGTTTGGTCTTTGTAATGGGCGAGCGCCAGAATGGCATTGCGCTGAATCGGCTTTTTCCCACGCCATGAACCCGCCATGGCCCCAAATGTTTCTTTAAATTCACGGTTGCTCATCTGAAGCAGCGGGATGAGTTTCGGCTTTACCGCTTCCGGATCCGGCTCGAATTCTGGATGCAAATGAAAGTCTTTCCCCTTATTTTCCGGGCAGACTTGCTGGCATGTATCGCAGCCGTACAGCCGGTTCCCGATTTTCTCCCGAAACTCGTCGGCCAAAAAGCCTTTCGTTTGCGTTAAAAAGGAAAGGCACCGCTGTGCGTTCAGTTGTCCCCCTTGTACAAGCGCCCCGGTCGGGCAGGCATCAATGCATTTCGTGCACGTGCCGCATCGGTTTTCAACCGGTTCATCAGGGGGAAATGGAATATTCGTAATCATTTCTCCCAAATACACATACGATCCAAACTCCGGTGTAATAATAGAGCAGTTCTTGCCGCTCCAACCGATCCCTGCCCGTTCCGCCACCGCCCGATCGGCGAGCTCTCCGGTATCCACCATCGAGCGAACGCGGGCATGGGGCACTTTGGCCAGCAAAAACTCCTCGAGCTGCTGCAAACGTTCCCGCAACACATCGTGGTAGTCCTTTCCCCATGAAGCGCGGCAAAAAACGCCGCGCCGTTCCGTCTTTGTCCCCCGCGGCGCATTTTTCATTTTGGACGGATAGGCAAGAGCAATGGCAATGATCGATTTTGCTTCCGGAAGAAGCAATGAAGGATTCGTCCGTTTCTCAATATCTGGTTCCTCAAAACCGGACTGATAGCCGAGCTCCTGCTGGCGGCGCAGCCGTTCCTTTAATTCAACAAACGGATCAGCGCTCGCAAATCCGATTTTATCAATGCCGATTGACCGACTATACTCAATGACTTCCCGCTTTAATGCCATAACATCCATCGTTTTCCCTCCTTTCGTCATATATGATAAAATGAAATCCGAGGTGATCAAGATGAAATTCGTGATATCAGAACAACTAAAGCAACGCCTTCCTTCTGGTAAATTCGGCGTCATCCGCTATCATCATATCGAGGTCAGCGATTCACCGCAAATGTTAAGGGGGCGGCTTGAGCTGTTTCAAGAATCTCTTTACATCGAGCTGCAGGAAAAGTCGATTGCCGACATTCCTGAGATGGTCGAATGGCGCCGTACTTTCAAACAAATCGGAACGGACCCAAGCCGCTATCGACCGTCAAGTGAAAGCCTGTACCGACGCATCCAGAAAAAAAGCTTCATTTCGCCTATCCATTCAGCGGCAGACATAAACAACTTTTTTTCACTCTATTATAAAATTCCACTCGGCATCTATGATCTAGACCGCATCAACGGGACAGTGACGCTCACGATCGGCACGGAACAAGATGAATACATCGCGTTAAACGGCCGCACAGTCAACTTTGCCAACAAACTCGTCAGCAAAGATGAACGAGGGCCGTTTGGCAGTCCGATCGTCGATTCGGAGCGGACCGCCGTGACGAGAGAAACGAAAAACGCTTTGCAAATCGTTTACTTTCTCCCATCAACGCCAGAAGAAACCGCCAAGCGCCAGCTTCAAGCCATCCAAACGATGTTTGTGCAAATTCATGGCGGCGAAGCCGACGCCCAATTGTTCGTTTGATCTTCTCCCCCCACTTTCCTGCCGTTGGAAACGGGGGACTCCCTCCCTACTTGAACGCTCTCCCACCTACGCTCACGCGTGGAAGTGGGGGGCTTCTCGGTTTAGGGTGATAAATAAAAAAACGCAATGCCTCGTTCTTTAACGAAACGAAACACTGCGTTGTCCCCAAGCATCATAACATAATTTTAAAGCTAACGAGAGACATTATAACAGACTTCCACACGCATCGCAAGAAAAAAACGCAAAAATCGACAAAAGAAATTGTACAAAAGGGCACCAGAATCTCTGGTGCCAGCAACCAGTGACCCGTACGGGATTCGAACCCGTGTTACCGCCGTGAAAGGGCGGTGTCTTAACCACTTGACCAACGGGCCATTATGGCGGAGAAGGCGGGATTTGAACCCGCGCGCCGCAAAACTGCGACCTAACGGTTTAGCAAACCGTCCCCTTCAGCCACTTGGGTACTTCTCCGTAACATGGCTCCGCAAGTAGGATTCGAACCTACGACCTACCGGTTAACAGCCGGTTGCTCTACCGCTGAGCTATTGCGGAATGATGAATAACTATATGTTATGCACATCTTCCAAATGTGCTCGTTGCCTCTTCCTCTGCCAGCTAATTCAAGGAAGCGAGATGCGTCGAGGCAACTCGCAGCGAATTCGAAGATGTGAAGCTCGTCGCTCCGCTTTTGCTGTGGAACGATGGGGCATTGTTCGCCCATTATTATAGCGAATAGCCAAAAAACATTCAATGGAAAATAATGGGCCTAAGTGGACTTGAACCACCGACCTCACGCTTATCAGGCGTGCGCTCTGACCAGCTGAGCTATAGGCCCGTCAAAAGCGGGTGATGGGAATCGAACCCACGACATCAGCTTGGAAGGCTGAGGTTTTACCACTAAACTACACCCGCATATCATTTAGTTGAACATCCGCCACGCTGCTTCCATGCCCCTTCCTCTACCAGCTGATTCATAGAAGCCAGATGCGTCGGGGCAACTCGAAGCAGATTCGATGATGCAGATGCTCGTGGCTGAGGTTTTACCACTAAACTACACACGCATATCATTTGGAGTCAACATCTGCCACGCTCTTCCATGCCTCTTCCTCTGCAAGCTAATTCGAGGAAGCTGGATGCGTCGAGGCAACTCGAAGCTAATTCAATGATGCGAATGCTCGTGGCTGAGGTTTTACCACTAAACTACACACGCAAATATAGAATATAATGAAAAGGGCGACTAGTGGGAATCGAACCCACGCATGCCAGAGCCACAATCTGGTGCGTTAACCACTTCGCCATAGTCGCCTCGATCTGGTGCCGGCTGCAGGACTTGAACCCGCAACCTACTGATTACAAGTCAGTTGCTCTACCAATTGAGCTAAGCCGGCACATTTAAAATTAGCTAGTGATTCATGTTGTCTGCCTGGTTGTGCCTCTTCCTCTTCAAGCTCATTCAAGGAAGCCTTGTGCGTCGAGGCAACTCGCAGCCAATTCGATGATGCCGATGCTCGTCTCTACCAATTGAGCTAAGCCGGCATGATTTTAAAGTGCATGGCGGAGGAGGAGGGATTCGAACCCCCGCGCGCCTTGCGGCGCCTCTCGGTTTTCAAGACCGACCCCTTCAACCACTTGGGTACTCCTCCAAAAAAGCAACAATAATAATGGTGGAC
This sequence comes from Geobacillus zalihae, assembly GCF_030414215.1. Lineage (NCBI taxonomy): Bacteria > Bacillati > Bacillota > Bacilli > Caryophanales > Anoxybacillaceae > Geobacillus > Geobacillus zalihae. The sequence continues at coordinate 525,967 of NZ_CP129217.1, read as the reverse complement.
CTTGTAGGACTCGAACCTACGACCGGACGGTTATGAGCCGTCTGCTCTAACCAGCTGAGCTAAAGGTCCGATAATGGTGGCGGTGGAGGGGATCGAACCCCCGACCTCACGGGTATGAACCGTACGCTCTAGCCAGCTGAGCTACACCGCCAAATTTAAGTCAAAAGGTGGAGCCTATCGGGATCGAACCGATGACCTCCTGCTTGCAAAGCAGGCGCTCTCCCAGCTGAGCTAAGGCCCCATGATAAATCGGGAAGACAGGATTTGAACCTGCGACCTCACGGACCCGAACCGTGTGCTCTACCAAGCTGAGCTACTTCCCGACAAAACGCGCTCGAGAGGATTCGAACCCCTAACCTTCTGATCCGTAGTCAGATGCTCTATCCAATTGAGCTACGAGCGCACAAGTGCCGAGGGCCGGACTCGAACCGGCACGGTAGTTACCTACCCCAGGATTTTAAGTCCTGTGCGTCTGCCAATTCCGCCACCCCGGCGGAAGTGGAGCGGAAGACGGGGCTCGAACCCGCGACCCCCACCTTGGCAAGGTGGTGTTCTACCGCTGAACTACTTCCGCAAGACGATGAGCCATGGAGGACTCGAACCTCCGACCCTCTGATTAAAAGTCAGATGCTCTACCTACTGAGCTAATGGCTCACGAGTTGGATAACACTCTAGGATAGTGATGTCCCTTCCTCTACAAGCATATTCAAGGAAGCAAGATGCGTCGGGACAACTCGAAGCGAACTCGATGATGCAAAGCTCGTTGCTCTACCTACTGAGCTAATGGCTCATGGTTAGGACAACACTCTAGGTACTACCTAGCTCTACCTGCCTCTTCCTCTGCCAGCTAATTCAAGGAAGCCTTGTGCGTCGAGGCAACTCGCAGCCAATTCGATGATGCCGATGCTCGTCTCTACCAATTGAGCTAAGCCGGCACATTTAAAATTAGCTAGTGATTCATGTTGTCTGCCTGGTTGTGCCTCTTCCTCTTCAAGCTCATTCAAGGAAGCCTTGTGCGTCGAGGCAACTCGCAGCCAATTCGATGATGCCGATGCTCGTCTCTACCAATTGAGCTAAGCCGGCACATTTAAAATTAGCTAGTGATTCATGTTGTCTGCCTGGTTGTGCCTCTTCCTCTTCAAGCTCATTCAAGGAAGCCTCGTGCGTCGAGGCAACTCGCAACAGATTCGACGATGCGAGTGCTCGTGGCTACCCATTGAACTAAGCCGGGGTGGTTTGAACATCTGACATGTCTGTGAACTACTCCCACTTAGCTTTGCATGAAGCAGGAATCTTCTTTCGGAACTATGATAAAAATGGTGGCTCGGGACGGAATCGAACCGCCGACACAAGGATTTTCAGTCCTTTGCTCTACCGACTGAGCTACCGAGCCGTATTATATTTTTCACACTGCCTATTGATACCGCTTTGTGCCTCTTCCTCTGCCAGCGGATTCGACGATGCTGGATGCGTCGAGGCAACTCGAAGCGAATTCGATGAAGCAGATGCTCGTCTCTACCGACTGAGCTACCGAGCCTTATCTTATTTTTCCCTTGTTCGTTGATGATTTTTGTGTCCCTTCCTCTACTAGCCCATTCGAAGAAGCCAGATGCGTCGGGACAACTCGCAGCAGATTCGACGATGCGGATGCTCGTCTCTACCGACTGAGCTACCGAGCCATATTTTTTCATCTTTCACAATTTTGAAAGAATGGCGGTCCCGACGGGACTCGAACCCGCGATCTCCTGCGTGACAGGCAGGCATGTTAACCACTACACTACGGGACCAATTTTGGTTGCGGGGGCAGGATTTGAACCTGCGACCTTCGGGTTATGAGCCCGACGAGCTACCGGACTGCTCCACCCCGCGGCGATAAGAAAGTAAATTAATTTGCACAATGCTCTTATCGTTGTTGTTCGTCGCCTCTTCCTCTACAAGCTGATTCAAAGATGCCAGATGCGTCGAGGCAACTGGAAGCGGATTCGTTGAAGCAAAGGCTCTTTGCTCCACCCCACGATGATGAGAAAGCAAGTCAGCTTTTATATTAAGATGGTGGAGGATGACGGGATCGAACCGCCGACCCCTTGCTTGTAAGGCAAGTGCTCTCCCAGCTGAGCTAATCCTCCACGAAATTGCCTAGCAGCGACCTACTCTTGCAGGGGCGCTGGCCCCAACTACCATCGGCGCTGGAGGGCTTAACTTCCGTGTTCGGGATGGGAACGGGTGTTTCCCCTCCGCCATAGCCACTAGGCAACAATGGACAAGTCTTATTATAAGGAAAGTTGACCTGTTGTCAAGACTTTTTCATTCCCTCAAAACTAGATAACCGTGCTCAGGAAGAAGCCGCTCGCCTGCGCTTTTCGCATTGTCCAGCTCCGGCTCGCCGCCGCTCGGGGTCAAATAACCTTCGCCTTCGGGATGTGAACATCCCTGCAGGCGAAGAACATTTGCCCGTCGCGGCGACCCGCTCGCCTGCGCTTTTCACTGTCTAGTTCCGGCCGCCATCGGCTCGCGACGCTTCGGTCCTGCTGCGGCGGCGACAGCCTCCTCGCAGGCCCTCCAGCGCACCTCGCCGATAAGCGGGCGGCCTCCACTTTTCTTGCTGTCCAGTTCCAGCGCCTAGCTCTCTTCTGCCAAATAACCTTCCCCCTCGGGGTGCAAGCACCCCTGCGGGTGAAGAACATTTGGCTTCGAGAGCTAATCGCGGCGCTTCCACTTTTCTAGGTTAAGCCCTCGATCGATTAGTATCCGTCAGCTCCACGTGTCGCCACGCTTCCACCTCGGACCTATCGACCTCGTCATCTTCGAGGGATCTTACCCGCTTTGCGCGGTGGGAAATCTCATCTTGAGGGGGGCTTCACGCTTAGATGCTTTCAGCGCTTATCCCGTCCGCACATAGCTACCCAGCGGTGCCCCTGGCGGGACAACTGGTACACCAGCGGTGCGTCCATCCCGGTCCTCTCGTACTAAGGACAGCTCCTCTCAAATTTCCTCCGCCCGCGACGGATAGGGACCGAACTGTCTCACGACGTTCTGAACCCAGCTCGCGTACCGCTTTAATGGGCGAACAGCCCAACCCTTGGGACCGACTACAGCCCCAGGATGCGATGAGCCGACATCGAGGTGCCAAACCTCCCCGTCGATGTGGACTCTTGGGGGAGATCAGCCTGTTATCCCCGGGGTAGCTTTTATCCGTTGAGCGATGGCCCTTCCATGCGGAACCACCGGATCACTAAGCCCGACTTTCGTCCCTGCTCGACCTGTCCGTCTCGCAGTCAAGCTCCCTTGTGCCTTTGCACTCTCCGAATGATTTCCAACCATTCTGAGGGAACCTTTGGGCGCCTCCGTTACCTTTTGGGAGGCGACCGCCCCAGTCAAACTGCCCACCTGACACTGTCTCCCACCCCGCTAAGGGGTGCGGGTTAGAATTTCAATACCGCCAGGGTGGTATCCCACCGCCGCCTCCACCGAAGCTGGCGCTCCGGCTTCCCAGGCTCCCACCTATCCTGTACAAGCGATACCAAAATTCCATATCAGGCTGCAGTAAAGCTCCACGGGGTCTTTCCGTCCTGTCGCGGGTAACCTGCATCTTCACAGGTAGTATAATTTCACCGGGTCTCTCGTTGAGACAGCGCCCAAGTCGTTACACCTTTCGTGCGGGTCGGAACTTACCCGACAAGGAATTTCGCTACCTTAGGACCGTTATAGTTACGGCCGCCGTTTACTGGGGCTTCGGTTCGCACCTTCGCTTCCGCTAAGCGCTCCCCTTAACCTTCCAGCACCGGGCAGGTGTCAGCCCCTATACGTCGCCTTTCGGCTTCGCAGAGACCTGTGTTTTTGATAAACAGTCGCTTGGGCCTTTTCACTGCGGCTCTTCAGGGCTCTTCACCCCAAAGAGCACCCCTTCTCCCGAAGTTACGGGGTCATTTTGCCGAGTTCCTTAACGAGAGTTCTCCCGCGCGCCTTAGGATTCTCTCCTCGCCTACCTGTGTCGGTTTGCGGTACGGGCACCTCTTCCCTCGCTAGAGGCTTTTCTTGGCAGTGTGAAATCGGGGACTTCCGGATCACTCCGTCGCCGTCACCGCTTGGCCTTACAATCCGCGGATTTGCCTGCGGATCAGCCTCACGGCTTGGACAGGCTCTTCCAGCCGCCTGCTCGCCCTATCCTCCTGCGTCCCCCCATCGCTCAAACGGGAAGAAGGTGGTACAGGAATCTCAACCTGTTGTCCATCACCTACGCCTTTCGGCCTCGGCTTAGGTCCCGACTAACCCTGAGCGGACGAACCTTCCTCAGGAACCCTTAGGCTTTCGGCGCAGAGGATTCTCACCTCTGTTTTCGCTACTCATACCGGCATTCTCACTTCTAAGCGCTCCACCAGTCCTTCCGGTCTGGCTTCTCTGCCCTTAGAACGCTCCCCTACCGATGACCAACGGTCATCCCGCAGCTTCGGCGGCACGTTTAGCCCCGGTACATTTTCGGCGCAGAGTCACTCGACCAGTGAGCTATTACGCACTCTTTAAATGGTGGCTGCTTCTAAGCCAACATCCTGGTTGTCTTTGCAACTCCACATCCTTTTCCACTGAACGTGCACTTCGGGGCCTTAGCTGGCGATCTGGGCTGTTTCCCTCTCGACCACGGATCTTATCACTCGCAGTCTGACTCCCGGGCATAAGTCGTTGGCATTCGGAGTTTGACTGGGTTCGGTAACCCGGTTTGGGCCCCTAGCCCAATCAGTGCTCTACCTCCAAGACTCCTAAACCCGAGGCTAGCCCTAAAGCTATTTCGGGGAGAACCAGCTATCTCCAAGTTCGATTGGCATTTCACCCCTACCCACACCTCATCCCCGCACTTTTCAACGTGCGTGGGTTCGGGCCTCCAGCCGGTGTTACCCGGCCTTCACCCTGGACATGGGTAGATCACCTGGTTTCGGGTCGACGACGACGTACTTGACGCCCTGTTCAGACTCGCTTTCGCTGCGGCTCCGCCTCTTCGGCTTAACCTCGCACGCCATCGTCACTCGCCGGTTCATTCTACAAAAGGCACGCCATCACGCATGAACGCGCTCTGACTACTTGTAGGCACACGGTTTCAGGTTCTCTTTCACTCCCCTCCCGGGGTGCTTTTCACCTTTCCCTCACGGTACTGGTGCACTATCGGTCACTAGGGAGTATTTAGCCTTGGGAGATGGTCCTCCCTGCTTCCGACGGGATTCCTCGTGTCCCGCCGTACTCAGGATCCGCTCGGGAGGGAACGAAGTTTCGACTACAGGGCTCTCACCTTCTCTGGCCGGCCGTTCCAGACCGGTTCGTCTACCCCGTCCCTTTCTCACTCCCATCGTGAGCGGTCCTACAACCCCAAGAGGACATGCCTCTTGGTTTGGGCTGTTCCCGTTTCGCTCGCCGCTACTCAGGGAATCGCGGTTGCTTTCTTCTCCTCCGGGTACTAAGATGTTTCAGTTCCCCGGGTGTGCCCTCCATGCCCTATGGATTCAGGCATGGATACTGCCCCATTACGGACAGTGGGTTCCCCCATTCGGACATCTCCGGATCAACGCTTGCTTACAGCTCCCCGAAGCGTTTCGGCGTTTGCCCCGTCCTTCATCGGCTCCTAGTGCCAAGGCATCCACCGTGCGCCCTTTCTAGCTTAACCTATTGCGCTCTCGGCTTCTTCCTTTGCTTTTCCGGTTATCTAGTTTTCAAGGAACGAAGTTGCTGCCTTGAACCTGCTTCTTCGCTGGTTTGCGTCGAGGAATTCGGCTTCTCCGAATCCGCTTGTAGACGCAGACGCAAACGAGACTACTTCATTGAATTCACTTCTCTGCAGTCTTGTGCCGAGGAATCTTGCTTCCCTGAACCTGCTAGCAGACGCAGGCACAGGCGCTTTTGAAGGAATTTCTCATTCCCTCAAAACCGAACGAAACAGAAGCGCGATGGATTGGTAGGTTGGCCATTGCGGCCTCCGCTTTT
>NZ_CP129217.1:280000-517500 GCF_030414215.1 Geobacillus zalihae | reverse complement strand
AGATCAACCGAGTAAGGCGCAAACTGCGGATGACCGGTCATTTCCTCAATGCTCCAAGTACCATTTTTTTCTTTCAGCGCTTCGCATAAATGAGAGGAACCTGATTCTACGTAAGAATGAATCAAAAATTCACTGGCCAGCAACAAAAGTTCCAGCCGTTTCGGAAGCGGTTCTTCACTTCCGACGAGTTCTTCATACAGTTTATAAATCCTTCCATCCATTCGCTTGACTTGATTCCATACGGTCACTTCCGGGTAAAGTCCGTGCTCGATCACGGTCAATCGCGCCAAATGATGGAGGGCTTGCACCATATGGTTGTATGAGTCGAGCCAATGCTTGGCGGCAAACAGCGCCTTGCCATCTGTATAGCGGCGGATCAGTTTGGCAAACTCGAGTCCCATTTTCAATCGCCGTTCTTTAGGCGGGAATTGCTCAAGGCGCTGGCGCAACTGCTGAACATAGCCGTTTCGGTCAAACACGACCTTTCCGTTGAACACCCAGTCGACCGCCTTTCGATGTGACCCGAGAACAAGCCATTCATTTAACTGCCGTTCACTGACTGCATAAAGCACCGCCTTTTTCTCGTTTAGTGAATACTGTCTGAGAAGCATAGGCTCGCTTTGCGGGTCGACAATGACGAGCAGCACGACATCAAACGTATCCGTTGTTGCTGCATGGCAAGCCGTTTTTTCAATCATTAAAATTCCGTGCGTGTTGCAGCGGTTTGCCCATTCGTGACAGATGGGATGCAGCAATTCTTTCATACCTCGCGTCCGTTGCAGAAAGCCGGCCGCGATATCCGGCGGACAAATCCCTCAGATATCCCAACATATCGATTGACAGACAACCATACGTTCCCATTTTGAGCCGGCTGTTTTTTCTGCAACGTTTTTTCCTCCCTTCCACCGTCATCAATCATCACATTGCGTTTGTGCAGATGTTCAAACAATGCTGTCAACGCTTGTTTCATTTCAGAAAGACCAGAATGCTTGCATCCATGAAGCTGTCGTTTGTTGCCGTCATTCGTTATTCGACAAAAAACGAGGAATTCCTTTCTTTAAAACGTCGATTTTGTTGATTTCTTCTTCGCGATGGGACCCCGTTTTATGGTATAGTGGTCTATGTAGGAGGGACTGTGATGAGCATCAAATATTCGAGCAAAATCAACAAAATTCGCACTTTCGCCTTAAGCTTGATTTTTATCGGTGTCATTGTCATGTATCTTGGGCTGTTTTTTCGTACGTCCCCGGTCATCATGACGTTGTTTATGTTGTTTGGGATGTTGTTTCTTGTCGCCAGTGGCATTGTATATTTTTGGATCGGCACACTCTCGACGAGAGCCGTCCAAGTTGTTTGCCCGTCGTGCGGCAAAGTGACAAAAATGCTCGGACGCGTCGATTTATGCATGTTTTGCCGTGAACCGTTGACGTTAGACCGCGAACTGGAAGGAAAAGAGTTTGACGAAAAGTACAACAAAAAAAGAAAAAGCTGATAGCCGCCTTGTGCTATCAGCTTTTTTAATGCGAATGCGCCGGCGCCCTGCTTTTTTGACAGTCAGGGCAGACTCCGTACACTTCCATGCGATGATGGTCGACCTTAAAGCCGGTGACGTGAGCGGCAAGCTGCTCGACTTCATCAAGCGCTGGATAGTGGAAATCGACAATTTTGCCGCACTCTTCACAGATGACGTGATAATGATTGGAAGTGACGAAGTCAAACCGGCTTGACGAATCGCCGTACGTCAGCTCTTTGACAAGCCCGATTTCCTTAAAGACGCGCAAGTTATTGTAGACGGTAGCTACACTCATGTTTGGGAATTTCCCTTCCAGCGCTTTGTATATTTCATCAGCCGTCGGATGGGACATCGAGCTGATCAAATACTCCAATATCGCATGACGCTGCGGCGTGATGCGTATGCCAGTCTTTTTCAGCATGTCAAGCGCTTCCTTCAGTTGCTCGTTGTCAGACACCGTCATGCACCTCACTCTCTGTTCAAAGGTGAAAAAAATTATCACTTTATAATATTTATAATTAGTCTACAAAGAATACATGCCATTTGTCAATATAGATGCCATTAATATATGGGCTCAGACGCCATTTTAACAAAAAAAGGAGGCGGAAATTGTTTCCGCCTCTTATGTCATTCATTTGAGGAGGTTACTATGTATCATACGCAAAACGATGTACATTGTCTGGACGCTTACCTAGATGACGCTAGTCGGGCGACTTCCGCAAGCGCCTCATCGACATGCCCCTTCACTTTCACCCCGCGCCATTCTTGAACCAACGTTCCGTCGGGGGCGATAATGAATGTCGAGCGATCAATACCCATATATTCCTTGCCGAAATTTTTCTTTTTCTTCCATACCCCATACAGCTCGGCCACTTCATGCCGCTCATCAGAAAGAAGCAAAAATGGCAACTCATATTTTTCGATAAACGCCTCATGCCGCTTCATCGGGTCGGTGCTCACTCCTAAAATGACGGCGTTCAACTCGGCGAACTGCGCATGGCGATCGCGAAAGTCGCACGCTTCGGCTGTGCACCCCGGGGTCATGTCTTTTGGATAAAAGTAAAGCACCACATACCGGCCGCGAAAATCAGACAGCGAAACCATTTTCCCATTGCTTGCCGGCAAGGTGAAATCTGGAGCTGGCTGGCCAATGGCAATCGTCATGTCGTTCCCCCCGTCTTCTTCATTTTCTTTTAGCGTAGCGAAGACGAAGGGAAATTGCAACTCATATCAGCGATGATCCCAGTCAAACACGGTGCGCGTCACGATGACAGCGGGCATAATGTAGCCGAGCAGCGCTTCGGCAATGGCGATCCACCGCCCGACGCCGATCGGAGTGACATCACCGTATCCGACCGACAAAAGCGTCATACCGCTTAAATACAAGCTGTCTTCAAGCAGCGACAAACGATCTTTCGATGCGCTATTTGGGGATGGGGTAAACACGGCATGGCCGTTTACTTGCAAAATCATATAAATCATGGCAAAACCGAGCAACATCGTTAAATACCAGTGGACGAGAACCCATAAGCTATCGAGTGACATGCGATGCGTCGCTTGCACGCGCACTGTCCAAAGCGAGGTGATGCTGCCGAGCAGTACGGCGGCAACAATGCCAAGGAAGGCGTAATCCATCACGTTCCCCCCATTTTTGTCCGTCGTTCATATATACGCGGACAACCGGGCGATTATACCGCATGACCCTCCGAACCCTGCTTGAATCGGCAGCACTCCTGTATTCCACCGGATCGCCCGACCCATTTGACAAACCAGCGTCCCGTCAGACGAAGCCAATCGTTGCGCTTTACTGAGCAAAATAGCGCGCCAATACACCTTTTAACGTCGCAGCACTACGGTGGAACCATTTTTTCTCCTCCTCGTCAAGTTCAATTTCAATCACTTCGCGGATGCCATTTCGGTTGATCACAGCAGGCACACCGATGTAGACATCGCGTTCGCCGTATGGGCCGTCCAAGTAAGCGGAAACGGTCAAAATGGCATTTTCATGATGCAAAATGGCGCGCGTCACGCGGGCAAGCCCCATAGCAATCCCGTAGTACGTCGCTCCTTTTTTCTCAATAATTTGGTAGGCGGCATCGCGCACATTGACAAAAATGCGCTCGAGCTCTTTTTGCGCTTCTTCCCCTTTGGACTCGACCAGCTTGCGAATCGGCACGCCGCCGATATCAGCCTGGCTCCAGACCGGGAGTTCAGTGTCGCCATGTTCGCCGATCATATAGGCGTGCACGTTCGTCGGGGCGACGGCGAAATAGTCGCCCAACAAAAAGCGGAACCGCGCCGTGTCCAAAATCGTGCCCGATCCGATTACTCGCTCTTGCGGCAGGCCGCTGAATTTCCACGTCGCGTACGTTAAAATGTCGACCGGATTGGTGGCGACGAGAAACAGTCCTTGAAATCCGGATGCCATGACCGACTCAACGATCGAGCGGAAAATGGCAATGTTTTTGTCCACAAGATCAAGCCGCGTCTCGCCCGGTTTTTGGTTGGCGCCGGCGCAAATGACAACCAAATCGGCATCGCGGCAATCATCGTAATCGCCGTGCCAAATGTCAGCCGGCTTCGGCGCAAATACTTTCCCATGGTTTAAGTCCATCGCATCGCCCTCAGCCTTGTTTTCATTTGCATCGATGAGCACGATCTCATCGGCAATCCCTTGATTCATTAAGGCAAACGCATAACTGGCGCCGACAAACCCGGTGCCGACGACCGCTACCCGATTTCCTCTCCCGTTTTTCATAACTATTCACCTCTTCTTCCTTTTTGTGAATATATTCACATTTTATTTTACGCCATAACATGCTAACGATACAGACAAGGTTGTGTCGATTGCTTGACCATTGTTTGTCATTTTGATGGCAAATGAACAAAAACGGGCGGGGCGCCTAGCTCCCCGTCCCGCGATATCGCCTCACCCCGGCGTTCCAAAGCATGACCGAAACGGTGAAGCAAACCATGCCGACCACTGGGGTGAAAAAGGCATAACTGTACCATTCCTTTTTATCAAGAAAATAAGCAGCTGGATAAACGCCGACAAAGGCAAACGGCAGCACCCACGTTAAAATATAGCGGATGACGCGATGATAAATATCGATCGGGTAGCGGCCATAGCTGCTGATGTTGTACATCATGGGCATGATGGATGTGCGGGCGTCGGCAAAAAAACTGATCGTCGCCAATGAAATGAAAATGCCGGCATAAATCAATGCACCGCCAATGACAAACAAAATAAACACGAAGACATCATACCAATGAAATGAAAGAGACAAGCGGCTGCCGGCATACAGCATAATGATCAGCCCGGGCACAGCGCCAAGCAACGATTCGAGCTCCATCCGCTCCAAAACAATTTGAAACAGGCTGTTTAGCGGGCGCGTCAACACGCGATCCATTTCCCCCTGCACAATATATCGTTCATTAAAATCCCAAAGGTTAAAAAAGGCGCCAAATACGGCATACGGAACAAGAAAAAAACCGTAAATAAACAAAATCTCATCGCGCGACCAGCCGTGAAGCAGCGTCGTATGGCCGAACACGACAAGCAAGAACACTAAGTTCACCGCCTGCGCCATTAAGTCGGACAACCATTCAATGAGCAAATCAGTGCGGTATTGCAATTTTGTCTTCATGTACTGGGCCATATATTGAAAAAAAACAGATACGTAAAACAATGTCTACCCCCCTTGCACAACAAGCCGCTTTTTCGCCACCCGCCATAGCAGCGCGATCGGAAACAATAACAGCACGCACCACGCCGCCTGCGTGAACAATCCATCGCTTACAGCGGCGCCTTGGAAGCTTTCCGTAATGATCATGCTTGGAATATAGCTAATGGCTTGAAATGGCATATACGCCATGAGCTGCTGCGCCCAATCCGGGTAAAACGACAAAGGCAAAATAAGACCGGAAAATAGATCGATAATAAACCGCTTCGCCCTAAGCAACCCTTCATTTCGGAACGTAAAGAACGTCACAACCCCCGCAAGCAAGTTCAGCTCCGAAAAAATGATAAAGCTGAATAGAAGCGACAAGCCAAAAGCGAGCCACGTTTTGGCGTGTCCCGGAAACTGAAGCGGCAAAAAAAGCGATACGAAAAAAAGCCCAGGCAGCGATAAAAAGAAAAGGCGAAACAGCCCTTCGCCAAGCCCTTGCACAGCTTTCATCCCTAAATAGCTGTACGGGCGGATCAGTTCAATCGCTACTTTTCCATCGCGGATTTCCATGGCGATTTCACGGTCAAGGTTGTTAAAATAAAACGCCCGCGCCAGCCAGGAAATGGCGACATACGTCGTCATTTGCCCAAGCGACATCCCTTGCATCGATGATTTGCCGCCATAAATAGCCGACCAAAGGAAGTAATACGCTGCGATGTTAATGGCGTAAATCAAAATGCCAGTGTAATAGTTTGTCCGGTAGGCGAGCATCATTAAAAAGCGGATGCGGACCATTTCGACATACTTACCCATGAACCGCACCTTCCTCATAAATATTGCGGATGATCTCCTCCGTCGGCACTTCGTGAATATGGATGTCGTTTAACGCACAACGGGCAGCGACGCGACTGACAACTTCCGGCACGCCTCCTGATGGGACGTGCGAGACCCAAACGTTTGGCTGTTCACCTTTTTTCCAAACAACATCCAACCCTTCAGTCAACTGCTGCAAAAAAGCGGCCGTCACCGCTTCGGCAAACGTAAAGGCGACCCGTTTTCCTTGGCCCCATCTTTCTTTCAGGCGCTCAAGCGACCCGTCGTAAATGATTTTCCCTTCATCGAGCATAATGACCCGCTCGCAAAGCGCTTCAATGTCTGACATATCGTGCGTCGTCAGCAGGATCGTCGTGCCATACCGTTCATTCAATTGCTTTAAAAACTGGCGGATGTTGAGTTTGACAAGCACATCAAGGCCGATCGTCGGTTCATCCAAAAACAACAGCGGCGGGTTGTGAATGAGCGCGGCGGCAAGCTCACAGCGCATCCGCTGGCCAAGCGACAGCTTGCGCACCGGCTTATCAAGCAGCGGGCCGATCTCAAGCATGTCAATCACCTCGGCCATATGGCGGCGATATTGCTCGTCTGAGACGCGGTACACTTTTTTCAACAAGCGAAACGATTCTTGAACAGCGATGTCCCACCATAATTGCGAACGCTGGCCGAACACGACGCCGATCGTGCGCACGAATTTTTCCCGCTCTTTATGGGGATTCATCCCGTTGACGACAATGCGCCCAGACGTTGGCGTTAAAATGCCGGTCAACATTTTGATCGTCGTCGATTTGCCGGCGCCGTTTTCGCCGATATAGCCGACGATTTCCCCTTGCTTAACAGCAAACGAAATGTCATCAACCGCTCGAACGAGCGTATAACGGCGCGTCCATAAATCGCGAAACGCTCCGACAAGGCCGGAGCGGCTTTTGTGCACTTTAAATTCTTTGCGCAAATGTTCTACTTCAATCGCGTTCATCGTTCTCCTCCTGACCTCTCCTTGGCGTCAAATGAAAAAGGCAGCTTGCGCCCTTCTCCCTATGTTGCATTATACATGAATCGCCGCCATTTTCATCTTTTTTGTTTTCCAGTCTGTTGACGCCATTGCGTTAGGCGCCGCCGCCGATTTGGAAAGAACGGCAAAATGCTTTTGTCCTAAATCAATGCCCACTCACCGATCGACCGTCGGCAACAGTTGGATGTCAGTTCCGCCCATACGGAAACAAACGATTTCCTGTCGGATTTTTTCGAATCGGCACGTCAATGATGGGAGAAACCGATCCGTCTCCCGCTTTACACCTATAGCATTGAAGTTTGAGTCTTCTCGGTTTACTATATAAAGAGGCAGTCAGCGGAAACAGGAGGATCAAACAATGCAGTGGACCAAATCAGAACAATTATATGAAGAAGCGCTCCAGCACATTGTTGGTGGAGTGAACAGCCCGTCCCGCTCATACAAAGCGGTCGGCGGCGGTGCGCCAGTCGTGATGGAGCGGGCGCAAGGAGCCTACTTTTGGGATGTGGATGGAAACAAGTACATCGACTACTTGGCCGCCTACGGACCGATCATCGCCGGGCACGCCCATCCACACATCGCGGAAGCCATCCGCCGCGCCGCCGAGACCGGTGTGTTGTACGGCACGCCAACGCCGCATGAGATCACGTTTGCCAAAATGTTAAAAGAGGCGATCCCGTCGCTCGAGAAAGTGCGGTTTGTCAACTCGGGAACAGAGGCGGTGATGACCACGATCCGCGTCGCCCGCGCCTACACCGGACGAAGCAAAATCGTCAAATTCGAAGGCTGCTACCATGGCCATTCGGACCTTGTGCTCGTCGCCGCCGGCTCGGGGCCATCGACGTTGGGGACGCCGGACTCAGCCGGCGTGCCGCCGAGCATCGCCCAAGAAGTCATTACCGTGCCATACAACGATGTCGAATCGTTCCGCGAAGCGATGAACGTTTGGGGCGAGCAAGTCGCAGCGGTCCTCGTCGAGCCGATCGTCGGCAACTTCGGCATCGTCCTGCCAAAACCGGGCTTTTTAGAAGCGATCAATGAGATTGCCCACAAGGAAGGGGCGCTCGTCATTTACGACGAAGTGATCACCGCCTTCCGCTTTATGTACGGCGGAGCGCAAAACTTGCTCGGTGTGGAGCCCGACTTGACGGCGATGGGGAAAATCATCGGCGGAGGCTTGCCGATCGGGGCGTACGGTGGACGCCAAGACATTATGGAACAAGTCGCTCCGCTCGGACCAGCGTACCAGGCCGGGACGATGGCCGGCAACCCGGCGTCGATGCTCGCTGGCATCGCCTGCCTTGAAGTGTTGAAACAAGAGGGCGTCTATGAGCATCTCGACCGATTGGGAGCAATGCTGGAAGAAGGCATCCTTGCCCATGCTCGCCAATGCGGCCTGCCGGTGACCGTCAACCGCTTAAAAGGCGCGCTCACCGTCTTCTTCACTGACGAAAAAGTGGAAAACTACAAGCAAGCCCAGCGCAGCGACGGCGAGTTGTTTGCGAAATTTTTCAAGCTCATGCTCAAACAAGGGATCAATCTCGCGCCGTCGAAATACGAAGCATGGTTTATCACCCTCGCCCATACGGAAGACGACATCGCCTACACGATCGACGCGGTCGGCAAGGCGTTCCGGCAGCTATAAGCGCTTGCGCCTCTATCACCCTCGCTGAACAGCGCCCGCGTCAGGCAGGCGCTGTTTTGTTTTCACTGCATTTGTTGACAATTTTGTGAACAACGCAGGAGAACGGGAAAGGGTCATTGATTTCCATCTGCCTGCATGGTATGATAAGCACCAAATTCTGAAAATTAAGACTCGCATTTTTCATCCAGCAAGCAGTGGAGGAGGTGACCGGCGCCGAGGGGAGAACGCCCTCCCGACCGCGCCTAAGTATACATGGAGCAACGTACATATCGTTTGGCAAACGAAGCGAACCAGCGCGGCGCCCTGTTGTTGGCGGCCGTGGAAAAGCGGAACATCCCGACCAACGAACATGTCCAAGCTGTCCTTCAGGCGCTTGCCCAATGGAGCGCAAAAGGAAACGCTGCGATTCAGCTGGACATCCCGCGCAAACTATGGATGGAAAAACTCGCGAATACTGGGCAAAATCCGGAAATTGCAACAAACAGCTATTTCACCGTCGGTCATATACACATTGCGCCTTCCGCTGACGCTGAGCGGGTTCGGGCGCACCTTCGTCAATTGTGCAAACAGTTTGGCTTCATTCTTCTGTTCGAAACCATCCGGCCATCCGCAGATGAAAGCGCCTTGTTTTGGCAAATCGCCATGCTGCCAGGCGATGTATTTTCGTTATCAGACCGCTTGTTTCGACTGACGGCCGCTATGGAACGCGAGCCGCACGTCCGCGTTGCTTCGCTCGGCCACACTCATGTGATCTATCAAGCATATACACTGGCTGATTTGTTGCGCGAACCGGATGTATCCCATCCGTTTTTCGCCTCAGCCGCTTCGTTCGCCTATGCCAATGGGGCGGAGTCTTTCTTTTGCCATCAGCGGCTCGGTTCAGCCGGCATGCTTGTCCATTGCGGGGAAATGTCTGTTGGCGCTGTGGAAACGCTCATTTACGACCACGGTTACAGCCTGCTCGAGGCAGCCGGAGCTGCCTTTTGGCCCGACGCGGCCAAACGACACAGCTTGCCGTCTATCGGACAGCTGCCGGCATGTTTGGCCGCCAGCTTCGAACAAGAAGCCGTATGGGTCGCCGGAACAGCCGGAGCGCTTTGGAAAACGGATGATTCCTCCCGTGTATTCATCGCCTCTCGTCCGCAGGGCGGCCATGCTGAACCGCTCGCTCCCGGCCAGCCGCTGGCGCTCATCCGTTCCACAACGGGGCGAACCCAATGGCTGAATGGCGACCATTTCCTCCAAGAGATGGCAATCCGCCTCTCCAATCGGCGCGATGCACATGCTCCGATCGCCTTTTGATCCTTCACGCCCTGCTGATTTCGGCAGGGCGTTATATTTTTTTCCTTGCACTCATATCTAAAAGTGTGTATAGTACTGAATGGTCTACGAAAATGGAAAAGGAGAGGTTTCCATAGATGAAGCTCGGTGCCCGCATTTTCAAAACGGGGATCGCGGTGGCGCTCGCCTTGTTTTTGGCGGCGCTCTTTCACTTTCCGTCACCGGTGTTCGCCGGCATTTCCGCTGTATTTGCCATGCAGCCAACCATTTATCGCTCATATTTGTCACTCATCGAACAAGTGCAGGCGAACGTGATCGGCGCCTTGTTCGCGATTGCGGCGGTTCTTATCCTCGGCCGCGACCCGCTGGTCGTCGGCTTGACGCTCATGGTTGTGATCGCTCTTTGCCTAAAAATGCGCCTTGAATCGTCGACAATTTCCGTGGCGCTTGTCACCGTCATTGCCATTATGGAATACACGGACCGCCAATTTATCGAATTTGCGGCCATCCGCTTTTTAACGATTATGTTCGGCATTTTCGCCGCCTTTCTTGTCAACTTGATTTTCTTGCCGCCAAAGTATGAAAAGAAATTGTACGAAAAAATTCGCGATGAGACGGAAGCGATTTTGAAATGGATTCGCCTTTGTCAACAGCAGGCGGCCGATCATCATCACTTAAAGGACGAGATCGAAACGTTGCACGAGGAAATGACGAAACTGGAGCACTTGTATTTAATGTATAAAGAAGAACGCACCTATTTTCGACGCCAACGCTTCCAAAAGTCGCGCAAGCTTGTGCTGTACCGGCAAATGATCGCCTCAGCCGACCGGGCGCTGTCCGTATTAAAATGGCTCCACCGCCTTGAGAATGAGTTGGGCCGCCTGTCCGACCCGTTTCGCCATGCCATCTGCCTGCACCTTGGCAGCCTGGTTGGGTATCACGAGCAAATGTTGCTGAAGTTTGTCCATCAAGCAAAGCCGCTTCCCCATCACATGTGGGCAGAAGGCATCGATCGCGAACGGGGGCGGCTCGCTTCCATGATTTACGCCGACGGGCAGCCACCTTCCGATTACCGCCTATTTTCGTTACTCGGCGCCATCATTGATTATGGAGACCGGCTTGAGCATTTAGACAAGTTAATTGATAGTTTTCACCATTACCATTACGATGACGAATTGGCCAAACAGCTCGAAAAGTCGGCAGGCGGCCGCTCCTAGCAGGTCGCCTCTCTCAATTTTTCATCCGCGGGTCAAGCGCGTCGCGCAGCCCGTCGCCCATTAAGTTAAAGCCAAGCACCGTCAGCATGATCGCCAATCCAAGGAAAATCATCGTCCACGGTGCTTGGGTCAAGAAGTCTTTGGCATCAGACAACATTTTCTTAATATTTTTGCTTACTACTGCAACTGCTGGATCGTCAACAAATGATAATAGCTTCCTCCCTTTTCCATCAGTTCCTCATGCGCGCCTCTTTCGACAAAAAAGCAGAAAAAACCTGCCAGCGATGCCGAACAGGCTTTTTTCATGCCGCTATTTACGTTTGGTACGCCTGAAACACTCCGTACCATTTGTCGATAAACTCGGGCGCAAACGGCCCTTTCCGCTCCTTAATCCAGCCGATCAGTTTTTGAACGTTGTTTTTTAAAATGCGGTCGATCACATCGGGATAGTGCATTTCGCGGCGATGCCGCTCATACTCATCTTCATCCAGCAGCATGTACGTCATATCGGGAAACACTTTAATATCCAAATCATAATCGATGTACTTCAGCGCTTCTTCATCCCAAACGAACGGCGAGCTTAAATTGCAATAGTAGTACACCCCGTCCTCACGAATCATGGCGATAATGTTAAACCAATGCTTAGCATGAAAAAAACAAATCGCCGGTTCGCGCGTCACCCACGTCCGGCCGTCCGCTTCCATGACGAGTGTTTTGTTATTGCCGCCGATCACATACGATGGCGTCCCTTTTAATACGACCGTTTCCTGCCAAATCCGGTGAATCGTCCCATTATGTTTGTAGCTATGGATTTGAATGATTTTCCCTTCCCGAGGGTAAGCTGGCATCATTCTTCCCTACTTTCCGATGGGAGCTTCTTCGTTATATTATACCCTGTTCCTTTTGCAAAAGGAAAGAAAAGCAGGCCGCCTTACTGAGGAAAAGGCAACTGGCGCGTTGGCTCAAGGACGCATCCTGTCCGTCAGACACCGGATGCCATCTGCCCTAAAAATGCGCGACGGATGGCTTCCACCTCCCGTTTCATTTGCCGCACTTCCTCGCGCAAGGCGGCGGTCGGCGCTTCACGTTCAAGTTCATCCAACTGGCGGGTGATCTCCTCGCAACGCTCCATCTCCTGTTGCAAAAACAGCGCCTCGTCGCCTACATTCGTCCATGCGTGCTCCATCGCCATTCCGTTCTCCCTTCCCCTTTGCCGTGTGATTTCCTTTCATCATTTCGCGTCCGCACCCACAAATCCCTTTCACTAATCTTGTAAAGAGATGACAGCTTTTGTCGACAAAAAAAAGCAGAGGCGCGCCGCCCCTGCTTTTGCCTTCCATCTTCGGCCTATCGCCTGCGCTCTTGCAGCAACATACGCCGTCGTCACAACCGCCAGGCGTCAGCCGTGGATGATCGTTGGTTATTGATTGACATTTTGCGCTTTGCGGGCTTCCGCTTGCGCATTTTGTTGTTTTACGTGTTGCACATTCGTCTCAGCCGCAAATTCCGTCGCAAATTGGCCAGCTTGAGCGGCTTGAGCCGATTGGGCATTTTGTTGTCTTACTTCTTGAATGTTTGTGCCAGCTGCTGTTTTGTTCGGTTGTTTGGCCATTGTTCTCACCTCCACGTGCTTTACTATACCCCGGGGGTGATCGTTCTATCCGCTGACATCACAAAAGTAAAGATCTTCCACCATCGACAATGATCGTCTGCCCGCGAATCATCTCGGCTGCATCCGAGAGCAAAAACAAAACCGCGTTGACGATATCATCGGGTTTGACCGGGCGGCCAGCCGGCGTGTTCGCAGCCGCGTCGGCGAGCAGCTCTTCACGGTTCGGGAAGTGCTTCAGCGCATCGGTATCGACCGCCCCGCCGGAGACGGCGTTGACGGCGATGTTTTTCGGCGCCAGCTCGACAGCCAAGTAGCGGGTCAGCGCTTCAAGCGCGGCCTTCGAGACGCCGACCGCCGTATAGTTTTCCAAATAGCGGATCGACCCGAGCGAGCTGATGCTCACAATTTTCCCGCCGCCGACCCGCTCCATTCTTTTGGCCGCTTCCTGGGCGCAAAACAAAAGCGCTTTGCTGTTGATATTCATCGTCCAGTTCCAATGCGTTTCTTCCAATTCCATCGCCGGGCGCAAGACGCCGGATGCGGCGTTGTTCACGAGCACGTCGACCCGCCCGAACACCTCATCGATTTGGGCAAACATGGCGTGAATTTTCTCAACGTCGCCGACGTTCGCCTTGACGACGAGCGCTTTTCTCCCGAGCCCTTCAATTTCGTGCGCCGTTTCTTCGGCGGCTGTTTTGTTGCGGGCGTAATTGACGACAATATCATATCCTTCCTTGGCCAGCCGCAAAGCGATCGCTTTGCCAATGCCGCGGCTGCTGCCGGTGACCACTGCTACTTTTCCGCTCATGTTTTTCACTCCTTATACATATAATATAGCCGAATTCCATAGATGAGGGAGGGGCTGCCTATGTACGTCGGCCGCGATATGACGGAGCTGTCGATGATTCCGAAAACGGAATGGACCGATGACGAACTCGCTTATTTTCATCATTCGTTCCAACAAATCGCTCCATATTTAAACGTTGAAGGGCAGACGATTCACCGCGAAATCATCGAGGAAATCGAAGCGCGCGGCGGCCTTGGGCGCCGTGAAGCAACGTATACACACGGCACGATGCCGGTGCCTGATTAATCGGGGCGGCGTACTCCGCCCGCCCATTCTTTATATTCGCGCCAAACACGTTGATGGGACACCGGAAAGGCGTACGCCTTCAACTCGTCTTCCGGCGCAAGCCGGTAAGGCTCCTCGACCGGTCCGCCATGAACCAAACGGCCGGGAAACACGGTCAACTGCCAGACTAAATGGGAAAACGCATGCTCAAACGAAACGATCGGTTCTGTAAGCTCCACTTGCAAACCGTATTGCTCCCCAACCATTTGCTCGAGCTTCTCTTTTCCATCTGCACCGTCCGTTTCGCAGCTGGGGAACTCCCATAAGTTCGCAAGCAAACCGGTGCTGTCGCGCTTGCGAATGAGAACGCGGCCTTCATCATCGGCCAGCACCGCTACCGCAAGCGGCACTTGTTTGACCGCTGTTTTTTTCATTTTCACCGGCAGCTCTTCCGCCACCCCTTCGGCGAACGCTTGGCAGTAGGCTTGCACGGGACAAAGAAGGCACGACGGGCGGCGCGGTGTGCAAACAAGAGCGCCAAGCTCAATCAGCGCCTCGTTAAACGCTCCCGGGTTTTCGTACGCCATAATTTCGCGGACGATTTGTTCAAATCGTTTTCTCGTCGACGGTTTGGCAATATCGTCTGTCACGAGAAACAGACGCGACAAGACACGCATTACGTTGCCGTCAACAGCCGGCTCCGGGACGCCATAAGCGAGGCTCAACACCGCCCCGACCGTATACGGTCCGACTCCTTTCAGCCTAGAAAATTCATCTGGATCGTCCGGCACTTTGCCTCCATAGCGCGTTTTCACTTCTTTCACCGCCGCGTGCAAATGGCGCACGCGCGAGTAATAGCCGAGCCCTTCCCACGCCTTCAGCACCTCGTCCTCATCAGCGTCAGCAAGCGCCTCCAGCGTCGGAAACCGATCGATAAACTGTTCAAAATACGGAATGACCGTCTCGACGCGCGTTTGCTGCAGCATCACTTCCGACACCCATACTTTGTATGGGTCGCGGTCTTTCCGCCACGGCAAGTCGCGGCGCTCGCGGGCGAACCAGTCAAGCAAATCGCGCTGAAACTCGCGCGCTGGAAATCGCTCTGTTTCTCTTGTCATTCAACGTTTCCCCCATGATGCCTATTATCCATATCCATTTTATTATATCAAAAAACCCCCGGCGTGGCTTGCCGCACGCCGAGGGGAAACGGAAGGAAATCGTTCTCAACTTTCCTTAGCCGCAGAAACATAGGCGATCGATTCATGTCGAGCACGCAATCGGCGAATATCAATGCGCACGAGCAACGAGATGATGAAAGCGATGACAAACAATCCGCCAAAAAAGGCCAAACTTCCTTCATAAGAACCGGTCGTGTCTTTAATATACGCGGCAAACATCGGTCCGACAAGGCCCGCTGCAGCCCAAGCGGTCAAAATATAACCATGGATGGCGCCAAGCTGCTTCGTGCCGAACAAATCGCCGATATACGCCGGGATACAGGCGAATCCGCCGCCGTAGCACGTATACACAATCGTCAGCATAACCACAAACAGCCATTTGATGGACACGTTCGGCAACAGGAAGAAAATCAAGATTTGCAAAACGAAAAACGTCGTATACGTATTCGGCCGCCCAATATAATCAGAAGCCGATGCCCAACCGATGCGCCCTAACCCGTTAAACACCCCAATGGCGCCAACTAATGCCGCCGCGGCCGTTTGGCTGATGCCGATGCTTTCCACCGCCAGCGGTTTGGCCACCGCTAAAACGGCAATGCCGCACGTCACGTTAATAAACAACATGAACCATAAATACCAAAACCGTCTTGTTTTGACCGCCTCATTGGCCGTCAATTGCGCCAAATCAAGCGAAGGTTTGGCTTTTCCAGCCTTCACTTTTTCCTGAAATCCTTCCGGCAGCCATCCTTCTGGCGGCTTTTCTAAATAAAGAGAAGATAACGTCATAATGACAAAATACGTAATGCCTAAAATGAAAAACGTATTTTGGACGCCGACGGAGGCAATCAAACTGTTCATCACCGGACTCGCGATCGCTGCGGCAAACCCAAACCCCATAATCGCCAGCCCTGTAGCCAACCCGCGCCGGTCTGGAAACCATTTGACAAGCGTTGACACTGGCGCAATATACCCGACGCCGAGCCCAATTCCTCCCAACACCCCGTAAAACAAATACAGCAAGTATTTCGAACCAAGCGCCACGGCCAAACCGGACCCCGTCACCCCGAGGCCAAAGAAGATGGCGGCCAATAGCCCGGATTTCCGCGGTCCGTGCTTTTCCACAAAATGGCCAAGGAACGCAGCCGACAATCCTAAAAACAAGATCGCAATGCTGAACGTGAGCGCTACTTCCTGATCGGACCATCCAAACAATTGTTTTAATGGATTGGTAAAATTGCTCCACGCATAAACAGACCCAATCGAAATATGAATGCCGACAGCCGATAACGCAATGAGCCAACGGTTTTTCACAGCCTCTCCTCCCCTTTTACCCGATTATGATCCGACTCTCATGCGTATACACGTTAAACACCTGTCCGCGCAAAAAGCCAACGACGGTTATGCCGAGTTCATCCGCCAAATCTAAGGCTAGCGTCGTCGGGGCCGATTTTGAGAGCAGGACGCTCACTCCCATTTTCGCCGCCTTTAACAGCACTTCCGACGAAACGCGGCCGCTGAATACAATAAGCTTGTCTTTCACCGCAACTTGATGACGCAGGCAATAGCCATACAGCTTATCGAGCGCGTTGTGACGCCCGATGTCAGAGCGGATGGCGACGATCCCGTCCGGTGTGGCGAGCGCGGCGTTGTGAAGACCGCCCGTCGCCGCAAAGTCCGTCGACTGCTCGTGCAGCGCTTTCATGAGGCGAATGCAGTCATCCGCCTTCACGGCGATGCCGCCGACGATCGTTTTCGCCGTCTTCACATCATTGTAAAAATAAAACTGCCGACTTTTTCCGCAGCACGAGCCGATGAACCGCTTGGCATAAAACTGTTTGGCCGGCAGTCCGCCCGCGGCGAGCTCAACATAAGCAAAGCCCCGCTCCCCATCAATGCTCATTCCTTTGATGTCGCTGTACGTCCGAATGACTCCTTCCGAGGCCAAAAATCCGATTACCAATTCATCTAGATGCGCCGGCGTGCAAACGATCGTCGCAAACTCCTCGCCATTGACCGTTATGGTCAACGGAAACTCGAGCGCGATCTCGTCCTCTTCCTCAACAAAGCGCCCGTTCCGGTATTTCGCAATCGGTCGCCGTTTCGCCGCAAACCCGCTCACCTTGCCATTCCCCCTTTCCATGCAAAATAAAACCGCCGCCTTCCGGACAAGAGGACAAACTCGCCCCTGTCAGCGAAAAGCGGCGGTAGTTTGCGCCCAGCACTTCTGCAGCGAAACCAACGCACATCCGTTTCCGAAACCTGCCTGCCAAGCGGCAAAACCGTTTAGCCGGCAAGGCTTCTACTATTTTCATCGTGCTAACTATTCATAAGCATACCACGAACAGTAACGAAAAACAATTGTTTCTGTTCACAAAATCGTCACAATTCAATCGGTTTTTCAAACACGAACACCGATACGGCCATATCTTCTTCCACTTTAATGTCGCTGAACAAATAAAGAAGCTTCGAACCGACAAGCTCTTCCATGCCGTCCGGCACATGCTGGGCGTACACATCTTGGATCATTTTCGTTCTCGCTGCATGCACCATGTCCCGCCCTTCCGGCGTGCGGGCGATAAATTTTTCCGTCGGCGTCAAATTGCCGTGCAAAATGGTGATCGCCAAATTGTCAACAAAATACGTTTTGATCCGCTCTGGCCCTTTCCCAAACAGCTGTTTGCGCACTTTGCGCACAATATCGTTGAAAGCGGCTTCTTTTTTGGACATTCTCATCCCTCCTTGCGGTCAGCAGAAAAACTTCCGGCCCATCCGTTGTGTTCTTCCTTTCGCCGTACTATAATAAACTATAGCAAATGTATACATAGTGGAAAAATAATAAGGCAAGAAGCGGCCTTGTTATTTTTCTACTAAATATAAAAAGTTTGGATTGGTTGTTTAGTATCGTTATGCTAAAGAACTACTCCACCCACGATGAAGCATTCGTCTCGTCGCTGGTGGAGTTTTTTATTTTAACAAAGGGGGAGCGATGATGGGAGCGCAAATGGTGACGGTAACCATCAACGGGCGTGCCTACCACGCCAAGCCAGGGATGACCATTTTAGAAGTCGTCAATGAACACGGTCTTCCGCATCCGCAAGTTTGTTATACGCCGGAGCTTGGCGCCATTCAGACATGCGACACGTGCATCGCTGAAGTCAATGGAACGCTGCTTCGTGCCTGTGCGACACCGGTTGAGGACGGCATGGTCGTCGAACTCGGCTCGCCGCGGGCAAAGGCAGCGCAAAAAGAAGCGATGGACCGCCTGTTGGAAAATCATCTCTTGTACTGTACGGTGTGCGACAACAACAACGGCAACTGCAAGCTGCACAACACGGCGGAAATGATGCAAATTGAACATCAAACATATCCGTACCGGCCGAAAGTCGACCCGTCCGAGGTGGACATGTCGCATCCGTTCTACCGCTACGACCCGAATCAATGCATCGCCTGCGGGCAATGCGTCGAGGCCTGCCAAAACTTGCAAGTGAACGAAACGCTTTCGATCGATTGGGAAGCGGAACGGCCGCGCGTCGTTTGGGACGGTGGGGTGCCGATCAACGAATCGTCGTGCGTCAGCTGCGGGCATTGCGTCACCGTCTGTCCGTGCAACGCGTTAATGGAAAAATCGATGCTCGGCGAAGCCGGATTTATGACGGGGCTGGACAAAGACGTGCTCAATCCGATGATCGATTTCGTCAAAGAAGTGGAGCCGAATTACACCGCCATTTTCGCCGTTTCCGAAATTGAAGCCGCCATGCGCGAACAACGGATCAAAAAGACGAAAACGGTTTGCACGTTCTGCGGTGTCGGCTGTTCGTTTGAAGTGTGGACGAAAGGGCGGAAAATTTTAAAAATCCAGCCGGTTTCTGAAGCGCCGGTCAACGCCATTTCGACATGCGTCAAAGGGAAATTCGGCTGGGATTTCGTCAACAGCGAAGAGCGCCTGACGAAACCGCTCATTCGCAAAGGCGACGTATTCATCGAGTCGACATGGGACGAAGCACTCGACCTCGTTGCCGAAAAATTGGGCGCGATCAAGCGGCAATACGGCGGCAACGCCATCGGGTTTATTTCATCGTCAAAAATTTCCAACGAAGAAAACTATTTAATGCAAAAACTGGCACGCCAAGTATTTGAAACGAACAACGTCGACAACTGTTCGCGCTACTGCCAGTCGCCGGCGACGGACGGCCTGTTCCGCACGGTCGGCATGGGCGGCGATTCCGGCACGATTCATGACATCGCTTCAGCCGGCCTTGTCATCATCATCGGCGCCAACCCAGCGGAAGGGCATCCGGTCATCGCCACCCGCGTCAAACGGGCGCATAAACTGTTTGGCCAAAAACTCATTGTTGCGGACTTGCGCCGAAATGAAATGGCCGAGCGGGCTGACCTGTTCATCCGCCCGAAACAAGGCACCGACCAAGTATGGCTGATGGCCGTGACAAAATACATCATCGACCAAGGCTGGCACGATGAGGCATTCATTCGCGAGCGCGTCCATTTCTTTGAAGAGTTTAAACAATTGCTGGAAAAATATACGCTTGATTATGCCGAACAAGTCACCGGCGTCGCCAAAGCCGACCTCATCCGCATCGCCGAAATGATCCATGAGGCGGACGGCACGTGCGTCCTCTGGGGCATGGGGGTCACGCAAAACACGGGCGGCAGCGATACATCGGCGGCGATTTCCAACTTGCTTTTGGCAACCGGCAACTACGGCCGTCCGGGGGCGGGCGCGTTCCCATTGCGCGGCCATAACAACGTCCAAGGCGCCTGCGACATGGGTTCGCTTCCTGCCTGGCTGCCTGGCTACCAACATGTCACCGATGATGAGGCGCGAGCGAAGTTTGAAAAAGCGTACGGCGTCCGCATCGATGCGAAACCAGGCCTTGACAACATCCAAATGCTCGAAGCGGCCGAGCGCGGCGAGCTGAAAGCGATGTATATCATCGGCGAAGATATGGCGCTTGTCGACTGCAACGCCAACCATGTGCAAGAGACGTTGGCGAAGCTTGACTTTGTTGTCGTTCAAGACATTTTCTTGTCAAAAACAGCGCAATTTGCGGATGTCATCTTGCCAGCAGCGCCAAGTTTGGAAAAGGAAGGAACTTTCACGAATACCGAGCGCCGCATCCAACGGTTTTACCAAGCGCTGGAGCCTCTTGGCGACTCCAAGCCAGACTGGTGGATCATTCAAGAAATCGCGAAGCGGCTTGGCGCCGATTGGAATTACGCCGGTCCGAAAGAAATCATGGATGAAATCGCCAGCCTCGCTCCACTGTACTCACAAGCGCATTACGACCGGCTCGAGGGCTGGAACAGCCTTTGCTGGGGCAGCCACGACGGCGCTGATACGCCGCTGTTGTACAAAGAGCGGTTCAACTTCCCGGACGGCAAAGCCCGCTTTGCGTTAGCCGATTGGGTCGAACCGGTGCAATATCCAAAAGAGTACGATTTGCTTGTGAACAACGGCCGATTGCTCGAACATTTCCATGAAGGAAACTTGACGTACAAATCCAAAGGCATCGAGCATAAATTCCCAGAAGTGTTTGTCGAAGTATCCCCTGAACTCGCCAAAGAACGCGGCATTGAAGATGGGGCGCTCGTTCGGCTCATCTCGCCGTACGGCCGCGTCAAAGTGCGCGTGCTCGTCACCGATCGAGTCAGAGGCAATGAACTGTTCTTGCCGATGCACTCCACAGCCAATGAGAGCGCCATTAACATGCTGACCGGCCCGCAAACCGACCATCGCACGAACACGCCGGCTTACAAACAAGCCCGCGTGCGCATGGAAGTCATTGAACGGTCCGGCAAGACGCCGCTGCCGCGCACAAATCCGCGCTTTAAAAAGCGGCATCCGCAAAACGGCGTCGAGGTGGAGCGGAAGTGGCGGCGAAGCGACTACGTGCCGCTCACCGAGGAAAACAAGGGGGTGACGATCGGTGGCTAAGCCGATTACCACCATTCAAAAGCGCCAAATGACGGAGGAAGAAAAACGAACTGAAGCGCTGGCCAAGCTAAAAGCCGCTGTCGGCGACAGTGAAGAGGCGGTCCGCGAGCTCTTGGAGTTCATCGAGCAGCTCCATGAAAGCGGCCTGCTCGAAGCGGCCAACGCCTTGTTAAAAGCACGGGAAGACGTGGCGAAAATCGTCGTCGGCCAGCTCAACCAAAAACCGGTGACAACGATGATCAACCATGCGTTCGCCATAGCTGCCCTTGCTGCTTCACTTGATCCGGAGAAAACGGCGAAACTGCTTGAGCACATCGCCGCCGGCGCGCTGGAGGCGTACGAACAAAACTCCGCCGAAACAAAAAAAATCGGGTTGTTTGATTTGCTTAAAGCGCTCAATGACCCGGACATCAACCGCGCGATCCGCTTTTTCCTGTCCGCTCTCAAAGCGATCGGCAAACGGTTCAGAAATGACGGCTAATCGATCGGCTGGCAGAGAAAAGGACAGTTGACCAATGAGCCGCCAAAAGAACGGATGGTGAACCGATCTTCCATCAAAATGGAATGCTCCCCACTTACACCTATATAGACGTTGAAGTGGGGAGCTTCTCGGTTCGAGATGATCAACAAAACGTCCCGCCTCATGCGGGGCGCTTTTCGTTTTTGGTTGAAGCGCTTCCCTTTTCGTCTGACGAACGGCTTGCTTCCTGTTTCTTTTTCTCACTCCACTGTCTATCAATCGTTTCCTTTTTTGAATCTTTGTGAAATTGGTCGTTCCGCCTCTCGCCAACGATTGTCGCCCTATGATACACTAGCCATAACCTTGTTTGTCTCTCGCCTCCTTTCGGCCAATGCCTCAAACGGTTATTGGCTGAACACAAGGTGGGGCATACTAATAGTTGCATGAAAAAGAAAGATGTGCTCCGGCCGAGAGACAACAGACAGTTTCCATCCGAACATGCAACGATGCTGCAAGAAGGAGGCGCCTTCACGTTGGATACAGGCACACATGTTTTGATGGGGGTGGCGCTCGGCAGTCTTGCTTCACTTGACCCTGCGATCGCCCACGATCCGCTCTTATCCCACGCTGTGTTGATCGGCGCGCTCGCTGGCTCGCAAGCGCCGGATATCGACACGATTTTCAAATTGCGCAACAACGCCCAATATATTCGCAACCATCGCGGCATCACCCATTCGATTCCCGCCGTCGTTCTTTGGCCGCTGCTCATCGTCAGCGTGATGGCCGCCATCTATCCGAAAACGGATTGGCTTCGCGTTTGGCTTTGGACGTTTGTTGCCGTCGCCTTGCACGTATTTGTTGACATTTTTAACTCTTACGGAACCCAGGCGTTGCGCCCGTTTACAAAAAAATGGATCGCCCTTGGCGTGATTCATACGTTTGATCCGGTCATTTTTGGGCTTCATTTGGTTGGCGTCGGTGGCTTGTTTCTCGGCGCCCATCCCGGTTATACGTTTCTTGTCGTCTACGTGCTTATCGCTGCGTATTATGGGCTTCGCTTCCGCCAGCAGGCCAACATCAAACGGCTCGTGCACGCCTCGATCGCCGGGGTGACCGAGATCATCACCGTACCGACATGGCGGCCGCGCGAATGGCATTTAGCCATTTCAACCTGCGACGAATTTTACGTCGCCCGCGTCAAACGCGGCGAGCTCATCATCCTTGACCGCTTCCAAAAGCGTGCGCTTCCCGACCATCCGGTGATGAACGCCGCCAAACGCGACGAAAATATCGCCGCTTTCTTATCTTTTTCCCCGGTTTACCGTTGGGAAATGAACGAATACGATGATTACTATGAAGTGCGCTTTACTGATTTACGCTATCGAAGCAAAGGGTATTACCCGTTTGTCGCTGTCGTCCAGCTCGACCGCGATCTCAATATTGTCAGCTCATACACCGGCTGGATTTTCAGCGAAGGCAAACTGCGCAAAAAGCTCGAACTTGCTCCAAACGGCTGATGGGCTCCGCCCCAATCATTGCCACACATAAGCGCTACAGGGTGTCCCATAATAAAAATACGTGTTGGCCATCCAACACGAGCACGCCGTTAAGGAGGGAATGTGCCGTGCGGAACAAAGCGCACAACTTCCCGAACCAAAACAACAACAAGCTCGAAGGCGAACCGCGCGCCAAGGCCGAGTACGCCTCGAAGCGGGCCGACGGCACGACCAACACCCACCCGCAAGAACGGATGCGCGCCTCCGGCGAACGAAGCGATTTCTTTTAACATGAAGGGGGAGCACGGCATCGTTCGCCGCACTCCCCCGGCACATTCCGCAGCGAGGTGAACAATCATGGGTCACCATCGGCACAAAAAATTTTATGACAACTTTTATTCGAACCCGTTTCAGCAGCCGTGGGCCAATCCAAAACACGCCCACTCGCAAGTGAACGGCGAAACGCAGCAAACGCTTGACCTCATCATTTTAGAGCGGCAGACGCGCAAGCAGTCGTAGCGGAACAACCTAGGGAGACACCCTCCCTAGGTTTTTAGGCTCTCTTTCCGTCCGATTGTGAACTTGTCCCGCCCGTCATGATTGAGGCAAATTCGGTTTACGAAGCAGTGAAATCGGCAACGCCTCCTCCTCTCCGTTTCCTTTCAATCGCCATCCCCAGGCAAACACTCCTTTTAAATAGCGCACTTTAAAATACTCTCCGGGCGCCCCTTCAATTTCATAAATCTCCCCAGGATGAAAATCAGCTGGATTAAGCATATACGCCTTCGCCATGGCGATTTTCCGCTCGTAGACGGCGTATTCGTTCACCATCCCCATCTGCTCCGCCTTGCGTGCCTTTTCCGTCAACATGGCGATTTCTTGTTGCAGTTCTTCTTTCGTCATTTCGCTGTACCGTTTTTGTTCTCCTTTGATCATAGACAAGCCTCCTTTTTGAGCATTCCGGATGGATCGTTTTCATCCACATGGAACTCGGCACAAGGCTCAGAACATCTCTTGATTTATGGAACTGGAACGATTTTGTGATCAACATTCAACGACAAAACTGATAATATCCCCTAATTTTTTTAAATCCTTTCATTCGAGATCACTCGTCATTACCGTGCATGCGCAGCCATTCATTGATCAAGTCAAGTGCGAATCCTTTTCGGTACAGGGCTTGGCGCATCTTTTGCTCATAAAGCGGCCGCGGGTGGTGCGCATAACGGCGGTGCGCTTTCTCCGCCTGAACACGGAGCGCCTCCCGTTCTTCTTGTTCAGTATGAGCGCCGCCATCCGCCAAAACGGCGGCAATCACCTCATGCGGAAACCCTTTGCGCATCAGCTGCTGCCGCACCCGTTCCAAAAACGCGCGAGCCGATTCAGCCCGGCGCTGTTTTTTCGCTTTTTCGTAAAGCGAGCGGGCGATGGCCACCTGTTCATCCAACGTATACTCCGCCAAACTCTGCTCGATCAAGCAGCCCAAAACACCGAGCCGTTCCAGTTCAGCGCGGATGAGAAGCGGCCCTTTCGCCGCCGTCTTTTTTTGCGTGCGCACATAAGCCGCCGCAAACGCCTCGTCATCGACATACCGCTCGGCGCGAAGTTTTTTGAGCACTTCATCAATCACCGAATCCGGAGCGCCTTTTTTTCGCAAGTGTGCGGCGACCTCATGCTCCGAACGCATCCGGTGTGCCAAAAAGTAAAGCGCCTGTTGATACGCCTTTTTCACCTCATCGGCATACACAATATGTTGAAGCAGGTCGTCGCTGATCTCCATCCCTTTTTTCAAGCGGAATTGAAGCAATACATCTTGATCAACTGTCAATCTCAACGACGGTGCGCCGTCACGGTGCACGACAATCCAAAATCGTTCAGCATTTTGTTCGGTTGCGACAATGTCGGCAATCGTTCCCATTGTTTGTCCCCCTTATCTTTTATCGTATCATAAGCAGGAACTTCTGACACCAAAAGCGAAGTCATAATATAAACCAATGGAAGGGGAATCAAGATGCGCATCGCCATCAACGGCGGCACTGGGCTGATCGGCCAGGCGCTCGCCCGCCATTTTTCCAAGCAAGGACATGAGATCTACATTTTCACCCGCTCTCCCAAACCTTCCGAAGGCAGCATTCATTACCTTTCCTTCGACAACCACCGAAAGCCTGAAGTTGTCGATGTCGCCATTAATTTAGCCGGGGAGCCGCTCAATCGAAAACGTTGGACGGCGAAGCAAAAAGAGATCATCCTTGACAGCCGCCTTCGATCCACCGAAGCGATGGGCCGCTACATCGATTCACTGTCCCGCCCCCCGTCGTTGTTTATCAACGCCAGCGCCATCGGCATTTACGGCACTTCGGACTCCGCAACATTTACCGAGCAAACGACCGATTACGGCGGCGACTTTCTAGCCCAGACCGTCCAAGCATGGGAAGCATCGGCCCGTCCGATTGAGCAGCTTGGCATCCGCACCGTCTACGCTCGCTTTGGCGTCGTGTTTGCCCGACATGGCGGCGCCTTGCCGATGATGATCAAGCCGTACCGGCTGTTTGTCGGCGGTCCAATCGGCAGCGGACGGCAATGGCTATCGTGGATTCATCTTGAAGACGTCGTGCGCGCGGCCTCGTATATCATCGAACACGAGGAATTGTCCGGCCCGATCAATTTCACCGCACCCTATCCAGTGCAAATGGATGAGTTCGGCCGCATGCTCTCCCGCCTTCTTGGCCGTCCGCATTGGCTTCCGATTCCCGCTTGGGCGCTTCGTCTTCTCCTTGGCGAAATGAGCATGCTTGTGACCGAAGGGCAGCGCGTCATTCCAGAGAAGCTATTGCAAGCCGGCTTCCGCTTTTCGTTTCCAACGTTGGAAGGCTGTCTCACCGATTTGCTTTTGCCCCATGACCGACAAAAAATATCCAAAAAAAATTAACAAAAAAACAATTCCCTTTTCGCCTCCGATCGTGTATGATAAAGGAGACCTTAGGCTAGTTGTCGTCATAATCGCATACGGACAGGAACAAGGGGAAGGCAAATGGTGCGTCACCAGCGCTCGCGCTGGTCCTAGTGGGTTCGATTCCCACCCCGAAATTTTTTTAATGAAGTTTTAATAAAAAAATTTCGAGGGTGGGTTCCCGCTGGGAGGCTGCCCTCGGCATCCAAAGGAGGGATTGGCCATGTTGAAAAAACACGAGCTGCAAGATTGCCATGCGCTGTACGAGCTGATGGTGCATCCGGACGTCTTCCCTTTCGTGCGCCAAAAAGCCAGCTCGTACGAAGAGTTTTTATTCATGACAAAACAGCTCATGGAGGCGGAAGAACGTGGCGAATTGATTTCGCGCACGATTTTAGACGAATGGGGAAACCCGATCGGCACAATCAGCCTCT
Source organism: Geobacillus zalihae (assembly GCF_030414215.1). Taxonomy (NCBI): domain Bacteria; kingdom Bacillati; phylum Bacillota; class Bacilli; order Caryophanales; family Anoxybacillaceae; genus Geobacillus; species Geobacillus zalihae. The sequence continues at coordinate 491,175 of NZ_CP129217.1, read as the reverse complement.
TTGATATCCAAGATGGCGCCGGCTTTTTAGGCACGTGGCTCGGCAAGCCGTATCACGGGCTCGGTTACAATCGGCGCGCCAAAGAAGCGTTTTTCCATGAGCTGTTTTATGAGCTGTCGATCGAAACCGTGTTTTTGCGCATTCGCAAAGTCAACGTCCGCTCGATCAAAGCGGCGGAAAAACTGCCGTACGTCACGCCGGCCAATGAAACGCGGCGGGCGTTGCTCGAGCAAATCGGCGCGGATGTATACAATTTGTACGAAATTACAAAAGACAACTACACGCTCTATACAATGCGCCATCCTTCCTTTGCCCACAATGAAGAACAGCGCAAAGAGGCATAAGCCGCGGGAGAGCGCATCTGATGCAAAAAGAGGCTGTCCAAACGGACATCCTCTTTTTTACAGATTCGCGAACGAGAAAGCCCACGCTCTTTAGGCGTGGGATGAAAGTGAGCCGTTTTCTTCATATGGAAATGGCATCCTGTCATTGCTGCAAGGAGGTGAATCCATGCCCACGATCACCCTCAGGCTGGAACTGCACAAGCCGACGAAAGCCAAACAAGACATGTATGAACGGATGACAGAAGTGAATACCGCGTTTGCGAATTGGCTGTTGAATCATCCCGAGCTGAATCAAGCGACGAGCAAACATTTAAAGAGTTTTCGTCGCAGCGGTTTCCTTCCGCCGTCGTGAATCAGACGATTCGAGAAGTGAAGGCCCAAAAGAAAAAACAAAAGGCAAAGAAGTTCCGAACATTCTGGTGTTGCTTTAACAATCAAAACGTAAAGGTGGAAAAGAAAGGAGCGTTCTACACGGTTTCCTTCCCCACACTGGAGAAGCGAATTGGCGTGCCAGTGGTTGCGCGCCCCTACCAAGAAGCGTGGCTGAATCGGCTGCTCGATGGAACCGCCAAACAAGGGGCCGCCAAGCTCTACAAAAAGAGAAAGAAATGGTGCTTGGCGATCGCGATCACCTTTGACGTGAAGCCGCGGCACGAAACAAAGGTGATGGGCGTTGACCTTGGGCTTCGCTATATCGCCGTGGCCAGCGTGGGAACGAAATCGTGGTTTTTCAAAGGGAACCAATGCGCCTTTGTGCGCCGACGCTATGCGGCTTTGCGGCGAACGTTGGGCAAAGCCAAGAAGCTCCAGATGATTCGCAAAATCGGCCGCAAAGAGTCACGCTGGATGAAGGATCAAAATCACAAAATCAGCCGTCAAATCGTGAATGTTGCGCTCGCCAACGGTGTTGGCGTGATTCGGATGGAAGAGTTGACAGGCATTCGGAAACGGGCAACATCGGCTAAAGAAGCAGGACGAAGCCTTCATTCTTGGGCATTTCACCAACTACAAACGATGATTGCCTATAAAGCCGAAATGGCAGGCATTCGGGTGGAGTGGGTGAATCCAACTTATACGAGCCAAACGTGTAAATGTGGACATCGAGAGAAAGCGAACCGAAACGGCATCTGCTTCCGATGCCAAAGGTGTGGATACACTCTCCACGCCGACTTGAATGGCGCCATCAACATCGCCAAAGCGATTTCGGGCTTCGCCTCCTAACCTAGCGACTGGTCACAGGTGCGCCGCCCATCGGGGTACATCCTAACCCGATGGGACGGGGTGATGACACACCCCTAAACTTGGGCGTTGTCCGAACCAGAAATGGAGGAGGACGCGAACGACCCAAGAATCCCACGGCTTTAGCCGTGTGGAGTGTCAAGCATAAAAACGGCTGGTTTTGCGCAAAATGGAACTAAAGGAATATTGATGCAAAGCGAGGGAACAAGCGATGGCGGAAAAACGAAAACGCGAAAAAGCGAAGCATACGCTGACAAGCGCCCAAGAAGTAAGCTATGCCCGCGATTTTAAAATGGCGGACCAAGCGGGCGGCTATACGGCCAAAAAGGCGCGCCACTAGAAACGATTGCTATTTATACGCTGGCGCCGTCCATGCCATCCTAATGATTGAATCGTACGATTCACACTTCTCTATAGGGGGCATGGATGATGGGCCGTTCTCGCGGACAACGAACACGCGACAAAAACAAGGCGACTTTGCCGCAAGTGCCGAAACAGCTGAAATCTGACGGCATCGATGTGGAATACTCGGCAGAATTTGCCGACCATGAAGATCTTGAAGCACAGGCACGCGCTGCGGCAGCCGGCATCCGCCGGCAAGAGCGCAAACAGTAATCGAACATGGCGCCCGCTTTGATGGGGCGCCTTTTTCCTGTGAACCGCTTCCGCTTCGCTTTGCTTGGAGTGAGAGACTTTCTTTGTTCAACGCGTCTCTCAAGCCGCGCTACACCGTCGCCTCGCCCTCGAGCTCCAACACTTGGCTGTACCGTTTGTAAAACCGCCCCAGCTCCCCTTTGTAATGGTCTTTCCACGGTTTTTCCTTGCCGCAATAATGGATAAAAACGGTGTTTTCCTCAATCCAAGCTAAATCGTGTTTCGGGTTGGGCAAAAGCTGCAAAAAGTCATAATAGCGTGCGTCGTAGTTGTAGCGGTAGCAGTCGACCGGTTTAATTTTGTCCCAGTACAACCCGTTTAAGACGTCTTGGTCAGGAAGAACAAGCTTGAACCGGTTGTCGCGAATGAACTGGTAAATGTCCGCAAGCCGAACGTGTTCGCGCATCATCGCAATGTTCATCATCATCACACCCGTGTTGAAATACCCTTTCGCGTTCGGCGTTTTTAACCGCAACTTGTTGAACAAGTTTGCCACCTTCGTCGAATGGGTATGCTCAGCCGCAATGAACAAGTTCCCTTCAAAATCCATGTCATACAGCTCATCCATCGGGTTGATCGCCACAATATCCGGATCAAGGTACAAGACACGGTCGACATCTGGCGGCAAAAACAAATGCGCCGCCAGACGGTAATACATCTCCACCGTATAGTGGCGGAAAACAGGCGCATCATGAAACAGTTGCGGATCAACGTAAATCGGCACCAGCTCATGCCCCTGCCGGCGAACAAACTCGCCAAGCGCCTGAATCTCTTCCTCGGCAATGCGCGAGTAAAGCAAGTAAAACGTAAACGGGCGCCGGTTGTTGCAAAACAGCGAATGCATCAAGACTCTCAGCGGCGGAAGATAATTGGCGTCTGTCGTGACTAACACTTGAAACATGCACCATCACTTCCTTTTTTGCGTCATCGATTCCCCTTTCTCTACAATTATATAGAAATTTAGGTGAATGTTGCGCCCTTTTCATGCCAAATTGTCCGACCGGGCGACGATTTCTTGTCATTCCTTTACATTGAAAAGGGCCTATGCCAGCAACGCGGCAATGTGCCTTACTCCCCTCGCCAGCCGGCTTTCGCTGGCGAATTTCTTGTTCGACTATTTACAATTATCAAACAAATCACTATAATAAACGTATAAGCCGTCTCCTGCCAGCTTGGCCGCTTGTGCAGACCGGACGGCCCCTGCCATCTGTCCGATAGCCCCGTTGCCTGACAGGCAGCGTTGGCAGCTTTTATGCATCGACCACAAAAAGAACTGTGCGGCCTGACGGCATCTCCGCGCCGGAATGCCTTCTCAGTCCGTTCAAGCCGGTTCCTATCTTGCACGCTGTATAGGAACCGGCTTTTTGCATGTAAACAGAAAGGAGGGAAATCGATGCCAGGAGCGCTCGATGGCGTGCGCGTACTCGACTTATCGCGCGTGTTGGCTGGTCCGTATGCGACGATGATTTTAGGCGATTTAGGCGCTGATGTCATCAAAGTCGAAGCGCCCGGGGGGTCGGATGACACCCGGTTTTGGGGGCCGCCGTTCCAAAACGGCATGAGTGCTTACTATACCGCCGTCAATCGAAACAAACGAAGCATCACCGTCAATTTAAAATCGGCAGAAGGACAAGAGACGATTCGCCGCCTCGCCGAAACAGCTGATGTCCTCATTCACAATTTTAAGACCGGAACGATGGAACAGTGGGAACTTGGCTATGAATCGTTGTCACGCCTCAACCCACGTCTCATCTACTGCTCCATCACCGGGTTTGGCGAAACCGGTCCGCTCGCTTCGCTTCCCGGCTACGACTACATCATTCAGGCGATGAGCGGCTGGATGAGCATCAACGGCACTGCGGACACCGGCCCGCTCAAAGTGGGAGTGGCCGTCACCGACGTGTTTACAGGGTTGTATGCGGCCATCGCCGTCGAAGCGGCGCTTTTGGCTCGTGAAAAAACGGGGCGCGGACAAAAAATTGATTTATCGCTCTTTGACTGCGCTGTCAGTGCATTGGTGAATGTGGCGGCGAACTACTTAATGTCAGGTGACATTCCGCAGCCGCTTGGCAATGAACACCCGAACATCGTTCCGTATTCAACGTACGAGGCAAGCGACGGTCCGATCGTCATCGCCGTCGGCAATGACCGACAATTTCAAGCGCTTTGCTCGTTGTTGTCCGATCACTCGCTTGGAACCGATCCGCGCTTTCAAACCAATCCCGGCCGAGTCGCCCATCGCGAAGAGCTGAACCGGCGGCTGAACGAGGAAATCAAGCGGCGGACGCGGGCCGAGTGGCAGCGCCTTCTCGCCGAAAAAGGCATTCCATGCGGACCGGTGCAGACGCTCGATGAACTGTTCCGCCATCCGCAAACGGCGGCGCGCGAGATGACAGTCACGGTGCACCATCCAATCGTCGGTCCGTTAACGCTTGTCGCCAGCCCACTGAAACTGTCTGACACGGCGGTGTCTTATCGGCTACCGCCCCCGCTGGCCGGCGAGCATAACGGCGAGGTCGAAGCTGGATGGCAAGGCAAACCGGCCGCTGAAAACGGTCCGTACGACAAAAACCAATGAATAAACCGTTGTTCTCCTCGACCGCTTCAGCGCCCGCTGAAACAAGGGAAACGAACGTTGACACGAAAACCATGAAAAACAAACAGTTGCATAGGGGGATGGAAACGATGATGAACTTCGACTTTACACCCGAACAAGAAATGCTGCGGCAAACGGTGCGCAAATTCGTCGATAAAGAAATTATGCCTTATATCAAAGAATGGGATGAGCGCGGCGAATTTGACCGCAACATTTTCAAGCGGCTCGCTGAGCTCAATTTAATGGGCGTCTGCATTCCCGAAACATATGGCGGCATGGGCATGGATTACAACTCGCTTGCCATCGTCTGCGAAGAGCTCGAACGCGGCGATACGGCGTTTCGCACCGCCGTATCGGTTCACACCGGGCTGAACAGTTTGACGCTCCTTCAGTGGGGAACTGAAGAACAAAAGCAAAAATATCTCGTCCCACAAGCGCGCGGGGAAAAAATCGGCGCATTCGGCCTGACCGAACCGAATGCCGGCTCAGACGTCGCTTCCATCCAGACGACAGCCGTCCGCGACGGAGATGACTACATTTTAAACGGACAAAAAACATGGATTTCCCTCGCTGACATCGCTGACCATTTTCTCGTATTCGCCTATACGGACAAATCGAAAAAGCACCGCGGCATTTCCGCCTTTATCGTCGAACGGACGATGCCCGGCTTTTCGTCGCGCCCGATTAAAGGGAAACTTGGCATCCGCTCTGGCAATACGGGCGAGCTGTTTTTTGACAACGTCCGCGTCCCGAAAGAAAACTTGCTCGGGGAAGAAGGCGAAGGATTCAAAATCGCCATGTCAGCGCTTGACAACGGCCGCTTCACCGTCGCCGCCGGCGCGGTCGGCCTCATTATGGCATGTCTTGAGGCGAGCGTTAAATACTGCCACGAACGAAAAACATTCGGCAAAGAAATCGGCCGCCATCAGCTCGTCCAGCAAATGATCGCCCGTATGGAAGCTGGTTTGCAAATCAGCCGCCTGCTCGTTTACAAAGTCGGCTTTCTCAAAAACGAAGGCCGGCGTTGCACGAGAGAAACATCGCTCGCCAAATGGATCGCCTGCGACTACGCGAACCAGGCGGCCGACGATGCCGTGCAAATCCATGGCGCCTACGGCTATTCGAACGAATACCCGGTCGAGCGCTACTTGCGCAACTCGAAAGCGCCGGTCATTTACGAAGGAACACGGGAAATTCATACGATCATGCAGGCCGAATATGTGCTCGGTTACCGCCAAGACAAACCGTTGCGCAAAACGCTGCCGGCATGGCGGCCGGCTGAAAACTGAATCACCAACGAAATCATGGGCGGCCAAACCGCTGACCCGCACCAAAACGCCGCTGCCCCCCATCAACCGATGAGGGGCAGCGGCTTATGGCTCTTTCTCCTCCATTTTGCAATATTGTTTGTACAAATCTTTTAGCGCCGCGCACAGAGCAGAATGGGCTTTCCCTAAATACCCTTCGTCAAGCTCGGCGAGCAGACCGTCGATGCCATCGCGCAGCGAATGGCCGCGAAGCAGGCGGGCCACGTAATCGCGCCCATGTTCAGTAGCCAATGTGCATGATGCCTCCACGATCACCCCGTATTTTTTATCAATTTCCGCTGTGATCGTCAGCGTATCGTAAAGGCTTTTCGCCGCCATTCCGGCCGGCAGCCGCGCATGGCCGGCGATAAACTGCGTTTTCATCCGCTTTCCCTCTTTCCTCGTCTTTCTTGTTGCTGTTATACCAACTATTATCTTGTTTCGCGGCGTGCATCCATTTTCCCTGCCTCGTTTGGCGGTCAACGAAAAAAAGCCGCCGGCCAGACAAACCCGGCAAGCGGCATATCGTTGCTTTTTAGCGCTGCTGCACCGACGCAAGACGGCCTGCCTCCCAGTTCACCCACGCCCCGCTGTCTGGGTCAATCGAGGCGAGACGGAGCCAACCGTTTTGCACTTTGCGACGAAACTCTTCATTTCTGTCGAGCAGCTGCTCGATATAATAGGACGGCGCTTCGATGATGACAAGCAACCGAAGCGGAGCATGAAACAGTTCGCGATCGGACGCGGCGACCGACTGCCATGGCAAGCCGGCTAACAAGTCGCTTCCGTTCCCTTGCATGACGCCGATGCCGCCGGTCACCGTCTGGGTCGTTTTATCGCCGCTCCCGTAGTAGTGCGGTGCGACTGTTGAAGCGTAATATTGCAAGTTAATCCATTGTCCGACGGTCGCCGGCCCAGCGATGATGCCGGCCAGCGCCTCACCGGTCGGATCTTCGCGCCAATCGTAGCTGTGCAAAAACACCCGGCCGTCTAAATGAACGCCCTTTGTCAACGCCCGCCGCCCAATCAGGAAAGCGGCGTTCCCCGCCAATCCCCACTCCGGACGAATTTCACTCCAGTCGACGGCGCGCCGTTGCGCCTCCGCCACCGGATCGCGCGGCATGGCGCCGACATGCGGCAGCTTCGCCATCCGCTCAGCATTGGCTTGGCGGCTGACGTCGGCAAGCGCTTGTTTCAGCTGTCGAAACGCCGCCTCAGCCGCTTCGGATAACGGCGGCACTTCCACCCAACGCAACTCGTCAACGGTCGTGATATGTTCAGCGGCGACGAACACGGTCTCATCCGGGATGATGATTCCCTCTTTCGCCAATCCATCCCGCACGTGCGGTAAGTTGGCCAACGCGGCGAATACGCGGGCGTTGAACGCCCCAGCCGCGCCGCCGCACGCCCCGCAATCGAGCGCGGACGCATACGGGTTATTTGTCGTCTCGCTCTCATGGCCGCAGACGACGACAAGCGGGGCAAATGAAGACGTCAGGCCGATGTTCACGAGAAGCTGTTTTACGTATTGCACTTGCTCTTCTTTTGTCAACCCGATCGGCAGCCCAGTCGTTTCGTCATGCCCTTGGCAATCAAGCGACAGCGTCGTCTTCGGTTTTTGTTGCGCCGACATTTCCGCCTGATGAATGGCTTGCCCGGCCCAAGCCGGCGCCGCGCTGCGGGCGATCGTATGCAAACCGAGCCACGGGCCGCTCATTTCCGGAAGCAGCAAACCAGCCAGCAGATGCTGCTTGATTTTTTTAAACGTCCGCCCGACAAAGCGGAACAGATCGCGCCGCCGGCGGTACGGCGCCGCCATCTCGGGAGAAGCGGTTTCGTTGATTTCATGCCGCGGCGCCACAATCGCCGGGCAAGATGGATGGGCGTCATCTCCGTCAAGCACGCGCGTTTGGATCGGCAAGCCGAAAAAGCCAGCGCAGCCGTACGTTTCAAACGGGCCGACCGCCTCTACATGACGGCGGAACGGCTCGGAGCGCACATCAATGCAAAACAATAGCTGCGCTGCCGCCTGCTCTTTTGGCTCCTCAGGTTGACGGGTGAGAACCGCTTCTTTCAACTTCGCTTCATACGTATCTTCCCACGCCTCAAGCCAAAGATGGCGGCGGCCAATCCGCCAGAACCGATCGGCGAACACCAGACGAGCTTGGCGGTCTTCGAGCGACAGGCGCCGCCAGTCGTCCAGCGTCATGCCGCCCCAGTGGATCCAGGCGGCCAACAGCGGCCCAACCGCACGATCGTCCTCGTTTTCTTCCTCCTTCAGCGGCAGATGGGGCGCTGTGAACACCCACTCCAGCGACAAACGAACGGCCAAGTAGTTGATCAGCCCGCCGATTTCGTCACCTGCACGGCGCGATTGCCAGACCATCATCCCCGCCCAGCCGGGCAGAGCTAATAAATGCGCTTCTAAATAGGCCACTGCTTCCTCATCCTGCACCCCGAGCTGCTCAAGCGCCCGTTGCAGCGCCTCCTCTGGATGGTGAGGCCAATCGAAAAGCCGTTTCCGCTCCTCCTTGGACAAGGACGGATCAAGAGGCGCCAAGCGACGCCAAGACCCGTAAAAGCCGTGTTCACGGTGCGGCAGCGCCCACGCCGCCTCTCCCCGATCGTAAAACAGCTTGCACCATTTGATCATTTGTTGATTCAACCGCTTTTCCAAACCAAGGCGCACAGACCGCGTGCGGATGGAAACAGAACGCAGCGGCATAGCGGCGGCCAACTCGATCAGTTTCGGCATCTGAAGCGCTTCTTCGGGCACCGCATCGTTCCAAAGGAGGGCGCGGCATAGCCGTTCCGCTTCATGGCGCGGCGCAGGAAGCGGCTCGTCATCCAACCATCGTTGCAGACGCCGCTCGATGAAGGAAACGTCAATCTCCCCTTTGGATAGCGCCGCATGAAAAACGGCCATTGGCGGATACAAGTCGATGCCGTAAGCTTCTTGCAGCCGGTCAGCCGCGTCGACAAACGACTTGTCTTCCATCCCCATCCACGGATGGCGGGCGATAAACGCAGAAATCGGCCAAAGCGGAGCGATCACCTTCGCCGCTTCGCTGACGATCGCCTCGAGCGGACAAGCGGCTGCTTTTTTTGCCTCCGTTGACCGTTCAAGTGATATGACGCTTCTACTCATGAGCCATCCCCTCCTTTAGATAGGACGCCAAATAACGCGGGTGTGCTTCGGTCGCCGCCGGACGCGGTTCACCAAGATGAACAAACCACATGTACAGGCGAATGGCAAGCATGGAACTGCGCCGGTTCGCGATCCATACAGCAACCAGCGCCGCGGCAACAAACAGAGCGCAGACCAGCCATTCGAACGAAGCGGGCGGCAAAAAAGCGGACGACATCCCGTTATGAAGCAGCGCCATAAATTGATGGCGCACCGTTTCGGACACCAACGCCAAAGCAACGACAACCGCAAAGCCCAGCCAACGGCCTTCGCGAAAATCCGTAAGCCGTCCCCAGGCAACCGTTGCCGAGGCCGCAAGCAAAAGCGCGCTCAACAGCCGGGCCGGTTCGTGCGGAGCCGCCTGCCAAAACGCCCACCCAAGCAGCACGCCGAGGATGATGCCGCCCGGCCACGAACTGCCTGTTTTTCGCAATCCTGCCCGACCGACTCGCGGCACGACGGACCCGGACTGCAAAAAGAGCGTCGCTTTAAACAACCCGTGCAGCACTAAATGCACTACTGCGGCCCCGTAAGCGCCCAGGGCGCATTGCACAAGCATGACACCCATTTGCGCCATCGTCGAACCGACAAGCTGGCGCTTATAGTCGACGTGAACTAAGCTGATGCCCGTGCCAATCAAAATCGAGGCAAAAGCGATCAGAAACAGCGCCACATGCGCCCATGTTTCGTGAAAAAGCGGAGAAAAGCGCCAAAGCAAGAGCCCCCCAGCGTTGACAAGACCGGCATGCATCACCGCTGACACCGGCGTCGGCGTCACGGCTGATTCCATCAGCCAGCGATGAAACGGCCATTGCCCAGCTGGAATGACGGCAGCCAACATGAGCAATCCGCTCATCACCGCCCTTTCCCATAGAGCGAGACGAGCTAAACGTTCCGCCGACAACGCCGAGACGAGCGTCCATTCACCGACTCTCGCCCCAAGCCAAACAGCGGTGAGGGCCACAGCAATCCAACTTGCCAAAAACAGCATGCCCATCTGCCGGGCAACGAACTGAGCCGGCTCCCATTCTTTTTTCAACGCGGTCAACGCCACAAGCCCCACAAGCGGCAGCCCCCAGCACACTGCGATCAACCGCAAGTCGCCGGCCGCCCACGTGAGCGAAGCGGCAAACGACGTCCATGTCAAGAGCGAGAAATACAGCCGATAGCGGCGGTCGCCGTGCAAATAGCGAACCGCAAACCGTTGAATCGCCCAGCTGAGAAGCGAAATATAAACGGCGGACAGCCAGCTCGTCGCATCAAACCGCCACGGGCCGATGTCGACCGCGCCGGCGCCGATCCATCCGAATAGCGCCGCCGCCCCCGGCAACAGCAACAGCCAAACGTGCACATGCACATATCGTTCCGACACGCGCGGAAACAGCCACACGATCGCGCTTAGGAAAACGACCGCAATCGCCGCCAGCCATCCCCATGCGAACCATTCGTTCCCCATTGCCATCTCCTCCCCTCATCTGCTTGCACATCGTTCGAGAGAAAAAAGAAAAAACCGGCTATGTCAATCAGGCAAAACGGCCGAAAAAGGCCGTTCCATTGCCTATCGATTGCCCATAGCCGGTTTACCTTCAACCAATCATCGCTCGATTGTTTGAAGATCTCCCGTTCGTTGTCGCGCGGCAGGCGATGGTCGGTTTCCCTTCAACGAACCTAAGCCCACGTAGGTTTTTTGAAGGGCTCCCGACAGCATCGTCCACTATTTTATTCTATATAAGTTGCAATAAAGATTTTCCGATTGTTCGATTCTGTTTTCCTTCATAACAAGTCATTTTGATAGAATGCAGCGGGCGCTCTACTGGATGTAAAACAAAGTTTCAACTTATATATACTTACTATACAAAAGTTGTTTCAATTATACAATAACTTTGTTGATTTGTCATGGAAAAATTTATTTTGTCAACTGTTTCTCCAAATCGTTGAACAGCTTAAAGACAATAATCCGCTCACCCGTTCGGGTGCTTAAATCGGTATGAAAGCTTTTTACTTTTTCACCCGTGATTTCCAAAATCATCTTCTTCAAATCATCGACGCCCGATTCCACCAAACTCGTCCGCGACCGTTTCACCGCCAGCATCCCTTCCTTCGATTCACAAAGAGCGTACTCAGCAGGCGTCAGGATGCCGTGCAAAGAAACAATGATCATATCGCGCAAAATATCGGTTTTCACTGACACCGAGCCGCGGCCGAGAAAATCTTTTTCCCATTTCGTCAACGCTTTGCTGATTTCCGATTCCATCCAACCTTTTGACTTGTTCATGCCCTGATCCCCCTAACCAACCCGCGGCTTCTCGCCGCCATCCGCCACGTTGCACTGATAAACATTATTATAGCCGTAATTGGTGGATAGCGCTAGAGCAAAATGGGCAAGGCGCCGATAGAAAGCGGATTCATTCGCGTTTTGCCAGAGGCATGAGGCATCGTCTATTGGAACAAGAACAGCGGCCTCGCACCGGCCGCGCCTAGGTCAATACCGGCACGCGGCCGCCCCTGTTGAAACAAGAGCATCCGTTGTTCCGTTGGCCAGCAGGGAAAACAAACGCCCTTGCCGCACATCCTGTGACCCTATTTTTTGTTGCAACTGGGAAAAACAAAAACCAAGCCATTCCTCCTCCCCAATAACCCCGTCATCCAACCTGCACGGAAACGTCGCCAAGAACAAGCAAACCGGCTTTCTCCTTTCCAAGCTGGCTACTGCTTTATACACCGGAGCGACCGCAGCCGGTTCAGCGCCGCCGCCAGCTCGAAGCGGCGCGGGCGAGCAAGTTCACCCGGATTCCCTTTTCGGAACGAAACGGAGCCTAGCCCTTGACGGTCCCATTGTTCTTCGATCGCATCGAGTAGTTGGCGGATGGTTTTCTTCCCGTCGAGCCATCCTTTTCGTTCCATATACAGCAGCGCCGCGGCAATCGCCCGCGTTTGGCTGTCATCGACCAGCTGCTCAAGCGCATAAAGCAATAGATCGGTTTGCCCGTACTGAATAACGTGCCGTCCGCGCGCGACGGCTTTTGCTTTTTTTCCTTTTTGGCTGTTCAAACTTTCGGGCAGCGGAATGCGCTCGTGAATGCGGCCGAACGACTCTCCGCCTTCCGCTTTCCGTCCCGACGGCATCTCTGCAGCGATCCGCTTCGCCTCCCCGGTCACATCAAACGGGACGTACTGCTCCATTTTGATCACGCAATCCGCGATGTCCAAGTAATCCCCCAACCCGCCGACGACAAGAACCGTCGAAATGCCGTAATCGCGAAATAGTTGACGCGCCTTGTCGATATACGGCGTGATAGGTTCGGCTTCTTTCGCCACGAGCGCCTGCATGCGCGCATCGCGGATGAGCAAATTCGTCGCGCTCGTATCTTCGTCAATCAAAAACGCCGATGCCCCGGCTTCAATCATTTCAATCATGCTCGCGGCCTGTGAGGTGCTGCCGCTCGCGTTTTCCGTCGAAAACTGCGTTGTCTCTTTGCCGTACGGCAACGCGCCAATGAGCGGCGAAATGTCAACACTGGCGACGCTCCGGCCGTCTTCGGCGCGAATTTTCACCGCCCCGCTGTCGGTGATGACAAACTCCCGCCCGTCGCCGGCGATATGGTCATACACGCCGTGCTCTAACGCCTGAAGCAGCGTCGATTTGCCGTGATACCCGCCGCCGACAATAAGCGTAATGCCTTTTCGGATGCCCATGCCTTTGATCGGTTCAGCGCGATGCGGAACGGGGATCGCGATCTCCAGCTCCGGCGGGCTTTGAAACGGCACCGCTCCACGTTGCAGCGGCTTGTCGCTCACTCCGCTCTCCCGCGGCAAAATCGCGCCGTTTTTGACAAACGCCACCAAACCATGCTCGCGCAAATAACGGCGAATGGCGTGCTGCTGATCGGCCAGCTCCACCGCCGGGCGGATGTCTTCTTCCCGAAGGCCGTACACCGCTCGCTCAATGACGGATGGAATTTGCTCGAAAAAGATGGCCTCGGCTTCTTTCGCCAAAATGCGCCGTCCATTCGCCGGCAAACCGACCGATAAACAAACCGTAATCGTCTCGTCAGCCACTTGCACCGCCGTCCGCTCGAGCACTTTTTGCCCCGGCGCATCAATCAAGACGAGTCCACTTTTTCCCGACCCGCGCGCCCGCAGCGGCCATTGCCGCAATGCATGATGGATACGGCGCGCTAGCACATCTTCACACCGGACGCGCCGCGGTTTCGTATTCGTCCACTCCGCTGCCAGCGCTGTTTTCGCCCGCGGCACGATCACCCGCACCTTGGACGGCTCAGCGAACGGATCGCCTTGCACGTGGTCAATCGCGAGCGTAAACAGTGGAAACGAATACGTCCCTTCGATCGTTTTATACGCTTTATATCCCTTTTGATCAATGGATCGCAGCCGTTGTCTGAGCGTTTCCATGAAACCAGCTCCTTTTCCTCTTCATTCGTTGCCTCAACATACCCGAGTATGGCAAGACAACCTATATTGCCATTTTGAACTGTTCACTCATTGCATTGCAACAACGATCCAATCTCCGTTTCCGACACAGGTTGCCTCCAAAAATACCCTTGCCCTCCGTTGCACCCCATTTCCTTTAATATTTGAATTTGCTTCTCATTTTCAATTCCTTCTGCAACGACATCGATCGACAATTGATGAGCCATCGTGATCACAGCAGCCACAATGGCTTGGTCATCAGCGGATTGCGGTAAGTTTTTGATAAACGAACGATCGATTTTTAAACGGTCCACTTTTAACTTCTTTATATATCCTAATGAACTATATCCTACGCCAAAATCATCAATCGCCAGTTTAACGCCTGCCTCTTTTAACTGGCTTATGTTTTCGTACACGACCGCACTATCTTGCATCATAATATGTTCAGTCACTTCAAATTCCCATCGACATGGATCATCTCCATTGCTTTCAATAATGGAAAGGAGCCGTTTAGCCATGCCTGGTATTTGGAAATGGGAAGCAGACAGGTTGATGGATAAATCCGCTTCGACCCCCCCTCTTTGTTTCCACATTTTCCTGTGCCGGCATGCCGTAGACAGCACCCACTCATCGAGTTTTGGCATCAATCCTATTTTTTCAGCTAAAGGAATAAACTGATCAGGGCGGATCCATCCAAGCTCTGAATTATACCAACGAATCAGCGCTTCTAGGCGAATCAGTTCCCCAGTGAACAAATCGTACTGCGGCTGATAATACAGAATAAATTCATCTCTTTCGATAGCACGATGCAAATGGCTTTCTAATATCGTTTCCCTAATTAAGCGCTGATTGATCGTTCGATGATAAAATTGATAAAATTTTCCTTCCTCTTTCGCATGATACAGGGCCATGTCCGCATTGCCGAGCAACGTGTTTAAATCTTCTCCATCAAAAGGAAAAACGCTGATTCCGATATTGGCGGAGAGAATAAACTCTCTTCCTTCAATCTCCAATGGTCGGGCCAACATTTGTTGGATTGTCCGCACATACGCAAGGATAGACTGATAATTCACCCGCGGCGCCACAGCGACAAACTCATCACCGCCCACGCGAGTCAAAAACAGCTTTTGATCTAATACTGTTCGAAAACGAGCAGCCATTTGTTTCAACACTTCGTCTCCCACCGAATGCCCCAATGAATCATTAATGTTTTTAAACCGCGCTAAATCAATAAAATAAACGGCCAGCAGTCGTTCCTCCTCTTTCGTCTCTTTCAGCAATTTAGAAAACTGCTCTCTTAAAAAACGGCGATTGGGAAGGCCCGTCAAATCATCATGGTTGGCCATATATTTGATTTGCTCTTCATACTGTTTCAAACGGGTAATATCCGTTCGAATCGACACGTATTGATACGGCTTTCCTCGTTCATCCAAAAAGGGGACAATGGTAGACTGAACCCAGTAGTAACTCCCGTCTTTCGCTTTATTTTTGATCTCTCCCCTCCATATCTTCCCTTTCCCGATGGTTTTCCACATATGTTTAAAAAATTCTCGGCTATGGTATCCTGAATTGACAATGCGATGGGTGTTTCCAATCAGTTCCTCACGGCTATATTGTGAGATGCGGCAGAAAGCCTCATTCACATATGTAATTTTTCCCGTCTGGTCGGTAATCACAACAATCGTCGATTCATCCAACGCTTTTTGAATTGACTCTAATTTTCTTAATGTATGTTGCAGTTTGGATTCTAGATCTTTCAACTCTTCCGGAAGAGAAGGCATAACATTCACCTCATTGTACTTTGAATTCTTATGCTCCAAATTTTAATGATAACGTATGACCATTTCAATGGCATAGCGCTGAAATACGTCATCGTCCTAAATTGTGTTGCATGAAACGCTTCTGTTTGAAAACATTGCTTTCCAATCGCTGACGCGATGCCGCACAGAAAGGATTCGATTGTGCACTGGGGAATAGGCAACATCATCAAAGGCAGACATCCATCGAGTAGGAGGAGGCGGCTAACCATAGCCATCAAGTTAAGAATTTGATCTTTTTTCAGTGCCAAAAACATGGTATCCTTTCTAACGAAAATCATCGTTGGAAAGGATTATTTTTTTGGGGATATGGTAGTGTGGGTTATGGATATAAATGACAAATAACCCTCTTCTTGAGGGTTATTTGGCATGCCCAGCATTTGGTTTTCTCTTCATCCTTTGATTGATTTTTCGAACATGCGTATCATCCTAAAAAATTTTATACCGCTAACTTGACGGGTATGCCGCAAAGCCCCCCCTTCATTACGTCCCGCAAAACGTCCGATACGGGCGGTCGGACGGCGGCGGCAGTTCCGCGTATTTCTCTTGCTCCGGCGAGTAGGCGTACGGGTCGGAAAGAGCTTGAAGGAGACGATTCATCACGCTGTAATCGCCGCCGTTGACCGCAGCGGCCAACGCCTCTTCAACCCGGTGGTTGCGCGGAATGACAGCCGGATTATGGCGGCGCATCCGCTCATACGCTTCTTCCCTTGACGCCGATTCTTGGCTGAGCCTTGTTTGCCAGCGCTCATGCCACTCGCGGAACTCCGAAGCGTCAAAGAGCGCCATTCCCGTATACTCGCCTAACGTCAACGCCCGGAACGTGTTCGTATAATCAGCGCGATGCAGCTCCATCAGCCGCAATAAATCCGCAATCAGCTCCTGATCTCCTTCCTGCTCCTCGGCAAGGCCGAGCTTCGCCCGCATCCCGCTAAGCCAATGGTCGTGGTATTGCTTCGGATAGTGGTCAAGCGCCCCTTGGGCAAGCGCGATCGCTTTTTCTTCATTCTCATCAAGCAACGGCAGCAAGCTTTCCGCAAACCTTGCCAAATTCCACCCCCCGATATACGGCTGGTTTCCGTATGCATACCGTCCTTGCGTATCAATCGAGCTGAACACCGTCGCGGGGTCATACGTATCCATGAATGCACACGGCCCGTAGTCGATCGTTTCCCCGCTGATCGTCATATTGTCGGTGTTCATCACCCCGTGGACGAAACCAACGAGCTGCCATTTCGCGATCAATGCCGCTTGCCGTTCGATCACTTGTTCAAGCAAAAACAAATAGCGGTTCTCAGCTTCCTCAAAACCGGGAAAATGGCGCCAGAGCGCGTAGTCAGCCAGCGCGCGCAGCTCCTCGGCCGTTCCCCATTGCGCCGCGTATTGGAACGTCCCGACGCGCAAATGGCTTGAGGCGACGCGGGCCAACACCGCCCCAGGCAATTCCGTTTCGCGCATAATCGTCTCTCCCGTGGTGACGACCGCAAGACTTCGCGTTGTCGGGATGCCAAGCGCGTGCATCGCCTCGCTCACAATGTACTCCCTCAGCATCGGCCCAAGCGCCGCCCGCCCATCACCGCCGCGCGAATACGGCGTCCGGCCCGAGCCTTTCAGCTGGATGTCCACCCGCTCGCCGCTTGGGGTGACGTGCTCGCCAAGCAGCACCGCCCGTCCGTCGCCAAGCATCGTAAAATAACCGAACTGATGCCCCGCATACGCCTGCGCCAGCGGCTCAGCTCCGTCTGGAATTTTGTTTCCAGCTAAAACGACCACCCCATCTTCACTTCGCAACGCTTCCTCATTCAGCCCAAGCTCTGCGGCCAGCGAACGATTCAACACCGCAAGCTTCGGCGCGCGCACCGGCGTGGGGAGGACGTTGCTGAAAAAGCGCTCCGGCAGCCTTGCATAACTGTTGTCGAACTTCCATCCTGCGTCCAACATCGTCATCTCCTTTGCGGCCAAAACAGCCTTTTTATATGAGTTTATTGTACGGCAAAGCGGGCGGCATGATAAACCGAAAACGCGCGATCCTAAACCAAAAACCGAACCGTCAACGTTCGACGAAAACCACCATATTTTCTCTTTCTTTCTCGCCCCGTTTCTTTGTATAATACCTGTGAGGAGGTGAGAAAAAGTGGAAGAGAAAACAATCATTCAAGCGGTGCTTCAAGCGCTCGAACAGCATTCTGACAAAATCAGCTCGAAAATGCAGGAAATGGAGCAACGACTGCATCATGAAATGCAAACGATGGAACAGCGACTTCACCATGAAATGCAAACAATGGAGCAACGACTCCGCAGTGAGATGCAGGAAATGGGACAACAGCTCCGAGCAGAAATCCGTGCTGTTGAGACTCGGCTTGAGGCCAAAATCGACTCCCTTCGTGAGGAAATGCAACAGATGAACAGACAACTGAACGAACGAATCGACCACCTTGAAGAAGAATTAACAGATACTCAAGCCTCGGTCGAAGTGTTGACAACAAAAGTGCTCCACCACGACCGGAAGCTTCGCCAACTGACCAAGCAAGCGTAACCCCTCTCAGTTAGCCAGCCATTTTCCCTGTCCACCGCACGTCAAAAACCGCTTCCGTTTCATCTTCCATGTTCATCTTGATGAAACGGAGCGGTTTTGGTGTTCACCGAACACCTACTCCCTATCAAAAAATGAATCGCGTTCGACATAGCATACTCTCCATGCATAGCGCTTGTGCCGCTCACATGCTCTTCATTTCACCAAGCCATGCCGAAACGCGTAAATGACCGCTTGCGTCCGGTCTTGGACGCCAAGTTTGGCGAGGATGTTGCTTACGTGTACTTTCACCGTTTTCAGTGAAATGAACAATTCATCTGCGATTTGTTGATTCGTTTTCCCTTGCGCCATCAACAAAAGCACTTCCATCTCCCGGCTCGTAAGCTGCTCATGCGGCAGGCGCTCTTCTTGTTTCCGATAGTTTCGCATCACTTTTCCAGCCACTTCCGGTTCGAACACCGATTGCCCGTGGAACGTGGCGCGAATGGCGTCGGCAATTTCGCTCGCTTTCGATGTTTTCAATAAATAACTCGTCGCCCCTGCTTCGAGCGCGGCGAACACGTTTTCATCATCCAAAAAACTCGTCACGACAATGATCTTCGCCTCCGGCCACGCGCCGATGATTTCGCGCGTCGCGGCAATGCCGTCCATCGGTTCCATCACGAGGTCCATTAAAATGACATCCGGCCGCAACTGGAGGGCGAGCTCCACCCCTTTTGTTCCATCTTCCGCCTCCCCAATCACCTCCATATCCGGTTGGGCGGATAAATACGCCGACACGCCAAGCCGCACCATTTCATGATCGTCGACAAGCAGCACCTTAATCACGGTCATCCCCCCTGTGCAAAAGCGGCACTTTCACTTCCAACCTCGTTCCTTGACCTTTTAAGCTGACAATTTTCAACATCCCACCGATTTCCGCCGCCCGCTCATACATGTGCTGCAACCCGTACGAGCCGCTTTTCGAACGTTCCACATCAAAGCCAACGCCATCGTCGGTGACGCGCAAAATGGCAAACCCGTCCCGTTCGATGAGCAATACTTCCAACGACTTCGCTTTCGCATGGCGCAGCGTGTTGGAAAGCGACTCTTGCAAAATGCGGAACAGATGGTCCTCGACTCCTTTATCCAGCGAAATGTCTTCGATTTTCCATTTCATCTCGAGCGGCACTTTCCCCGCCAGTTCCGTCAGCAGTTCGTTCATCCCTTCTTGGAGCGATTTTCCTTTCAGATGCACCGGCCGCAAGTGCAGAAGCAGCGCCCGCATTTCCAATTGCGACTGATGAATCATTTGTTCGACCATTTTCAGTTGCTTCCGATGGCGTTCATCGTCCGACGGCATCGTTTCCATGACGGCCGACATCATCATCGAAGCGGCAAACAATTGTTGGCTTACGGAATCATGCAGTTCCCGCGCCAGCCGCGTGCGTTCTTCCGACAGAATGCGCTCAACGAGCCGCTCTTCCTGTTCGGCCTTTTCCGCCGCTAATTTTTGCACGCGTTTCGTTTGCTCGAGCCATTGCGTTTGCAGCTTGGCGATTTGTTGCCAAACGTCTTGCAGTTCCGGCGGCGGCCCTTCCCGATGCAACTCCCCCATCTCTCCTTGTTCAATGTGCCGAAGCGCCTGCACAACCGCTTGCCATTGCTTGCGAAAGAAGGAATCAAGCATAAGTCCAACAGCAATCCCCATACACAGGCTTACAGCGAACACAAACAACAAAAACGGCAACCCCATCACGGTTTGCTCCCACAAAGACGACCACATTCCAGGCGGAAGGAAATAGAGAAAGGAAATGAGCAACGCCACAGCAAGCACAAGCGCAAGCAAAACAGAAGCGAGCATCGGTCGGCTCATACGCGTGTCACCTCGACATTGCCAATGATCATCGAGGTGACGATTTTTAGCTTTTGCTCCGCTTGATCATACGAAGAAGTTTGATAAATGAGCGTCTCGTTGAACATTTTTTCCTGTTCCTTGCCAAACAGCGAGGCAACACCGAAAATGGCGGAATGAACGAGCCGTGTTTCCATTTCGTACGGAACGAGAATTCGAATGTTGCCGATCAACCCTCTCACGATAATGACCGCTTCCCCTTTCGGAAGCACAGTATAGCTGACATCAATGACCGTATCCCCGATCCCCGTTTGGATATTGACATCATTCCACTCATACGCCCGTTCTGGGGTCGCTTGCCGGCCAACCCATACATTTTGAAACAGCGGTTGACGGCGCACGATTTCCTCTCCCCCATACGAGTTCTCAGCCATAGTCGGGCGGATCACCGTCGGATGCCGCTTCGACTGAAACAATTGCCAAAGGGCATAACCCAACAGCGCGACCATGACAAAACGAGCGGCCATCATCGTGAACACATGAATGGCCAACATGATGCAGCCAAGCCAAAACAGCCATTTTCCTTTCCGCCGATGCCATTGTTTCCTTCCAACATAAATCAAACAGACCGATATACTTAACGAAAACAGCACGCCCGGGCGAAAAAACGAAATTTCGATTGCAAAAAGGAGCAGTGTCACCAAAACAACCCAACTGACATAGTCAGTTTTCTTCCGTTGATCAAGCATGTGGGGAGCCCCCTGTTGTCCAAAATGAAAAAGGCGTAACCATGTACGCCTTTAGCATATCCGGTTATTTTCCTTCCTGCAACTGCTTTTCCAGCTGAGCGATGCGCGCATCGATCGTGCTCCGGTAATAATCGGAGCGAACTTGCTGCTCAAGGCGGTCAAGGTAGACTTCCGCATCAGCAAACGCCGCCAACGCCGGGCCGGTGTCCCCGTTGACCACCCGATGGATGCGGTAGTGCGCCCGAGCCGCATTCTCCCGCCCCATCAGCTCCATGCGCCGCATTTGCATATCTTTCAGCTTATGCTTCATTTCTTCATATTTCGCTTCTAACTCAAACAGCTCGCGGCTCGTTTGCTCGAGCAGCTGTTTTAAGCGGGCCGCGCGTTCCGCATATTGCGCTTGTTCACGCCGCGCAAATTCGGCCAGCTCCATTTCCCCGGCTTGCGTCGCCACCTCCGCCTGCTTGCTTCGCTTTTCCGCCATCTGTTCGGCTTCGCGATGTTCGCGGGCAAATTGCTCTTTCAGCACATATTGGCGCTCGAGCAGCTGCCGCACCCGCTCGACTTCCTGTTCACATTGGCGCAAATAGTGATTGAGAAGCGCGATCGGGTTTTTCTTTTCTTTTTCGTCAAGCCATTCATGGAGATCGGCTTCAATGATCGTTTTCAAGCGTGAGAACACACTCATCATCGATTCGCTCCTTTTCCATTGATTTCATGAATAATGCTTTTGCAGCTCCGCCCATTGTTTTTCAAAGTTGACAAACGGGTCGTCTGCTTCTGGAACGACGCGCTCGTCTTTCACCCCGTTCCATTTTTTATACACGACATACAGCACATACGCCGCGACAAGCGCGATGAGCGCTGGCACATTCGAAGCGCTGGCCGCCAACGCCGCACAGCCAATGAGCGCCCACACCACTTTCCCCAATGTCGATGGGGCTTTCAAACATTTCTTGAACGCATAGTACAGCACCGCCAGCGTGATTGCCAACCCGACAAGCGGCCCAAGATGAAACAGCAGCACAAGCAACGCCACCGCGCCGGCAACGAACAGCCCGATCTTTTTTGCCATCCTTTCGCCTCCTTTCGTCTTCCATCTTACCCGAGTCCCCTTCTTTCCATCATGAACCAGGGATATATTTTGCCTACAACCGGAGGCGTATTTTTTTCACCGAGAGAGCATGCATCGGCTCCTCTTGCACCACAAGGTTGTCATAGCTTCCATATCAGAAAGCCTTGCCAATTTGAATTGTTTTAGGGAAATTTTTGACCATTTTCTTAATCTATTCTAAAATGGAATTGCCCTCACAATGGAGATTCCTCCCATTGTATTCAGGGCGTCTCTTTCATTTCACAGGAAGAACCGCAAACACCAGGTTCGTATTGCTTGACAAGGAGGAGCGTTGATGGAATCTCAAGTTGTCAACGAGGTTAAGGCTCTGTACCAACGACTGTTGGACGGATGGAACAACCGAAACGCCCGCGATATGGCGCAACTGTTCGCAACGGACGGAGAGATGATCGGCTTTGACGGAAGTCTAGCGTTGGGATCGGAGGACATTTTCTTTCACTTGGATTCGATTTTCAAAGACCACCCGACCGCACGGTTTATTAGCAAAGTGAAGAACGTTCACATCCTGAATCCTCAGGCAGCTATTTTACGTGCGATCGCCGGCATGGTTCCCCCTGGAAAATCCGATATCAATCCCGCGGTCAACACCCACCACACGATCGTTGCCATAAACCGGGATGGCGAATGGCGAATTCAGCTTTTCCAAAACACTCCGGCCCAGTTTCATGGGAGACCGGAACTCGTCGAGCAGATGAGCGAAGAACTGCGGCAGTTGATCTAAGTACAAGTGCCGCGGTTGATTTAAGTAAGGTGAGCATGGCTTTCCATTTGTGCTCTGTTCATGATTTACACACCCAGGGTGTAAACGTTCCCGTGTCCCGGATATATGACTTTTGCACCTTTCAACTTTAAATCATGCCAGCTTTGCTTGCTTTTATCATCGTCTTCCATTACTAAATTCGGGGAATATAAATCGCCGATAAAAGCAGTGCCGTCTTGAAATACGAGCGAAATACTATCATCAGAATGTCCGGGCGTTTTGATTGCCTGTGCAGGAATGTTATGTTCTGTGAAAAATAACCCTGCTTCATCAATGCTTAGCACAACATTCGAATTCATATCTAATGGCAAATAGGACCGATCCTTCCTGAGCATATTCTCCATCACTCGAATATAAGGTGCCTGATGTTCAAACAAAATAAAGGAAGTTCCAAATCTCTTAATGTTTTCTACCATGCCGGCATGATCAGGATGGAAGTGTGTCACGAACAGATATTTTATCATCTCTGGCTTAATGTTATAAGTTTTTAAAGCTTCTCTATATTGGCGGATGCACCCTGGCCAACCGGCATCTATGGCAACGTAAAAATCGTTTACCTTTACCAAATAACAATTTGTGTGTCTTATCGAAATACAATAAGTCCCCATGAGATTCCCCCTTCTTCGGGTCTTTATGTTCGTGAACTACATTTTGGGTTCATAACTAAACTCGTTCACCAACCTCTCGATGTTTTCGATTTTCCTTTTTACCTCTCGCTGACTCTGACTGGTTTCGAGTTTTAAAAAAGGGAAGAACGTGAGCGTTTCTCCCCCCTTTCTCCCTCTCATTTTTCTCTCATTTTGATCCTTTTTCCTTGATTTTTCAATGATTCCCCCACTTTTTCTCCCTCTCTTCTTTCTCCCAAAAAGGAGTGGAAGAACCCGATTTCATTTTCCATTGACACTCCACACGGCTGAAGCCATGTGAAGTGTCAAAATTGCAGCGTTAATTTCGCCACCGCTTCCACATGCGCCGTGTGCGGAAACATGTCGACCGGCTGGATGTAGTCGACGCGGTATTGTGCGGCCAAGGCATCGAGATCGCGGGCGAGGCTGGATGGGTTGCACGAGACGTAGACGACCGTTTTCGGGCGGACGTGGAGAATCGTTTCAAGCAACGCCCGGTCGCAGCCGACGCGGGGCGGGTCGACGATGATGACGTCCGGCTTCCAGCCTCCTTTCACCCATTTTGGCAGCCAATATTCGGCTTTGCCGACGACATAGTGCGTGTTGGTGAAACCATGCTTTTTGGCGTTGTTTTGCGCGTCTTCGATCGCTTCCGGAATCGTGTCCATGCCGCGCACTTCTTTGGCATCGCGAGCAAGCCACAAACCGATCGTGCCGACGCCGCAGTAAGCGTCAACGATCCGCTCCGTTCCGGTGAGGGCGGCCGCTTTTTTCACTTCGTCGTACAATTTCACCGTCTGCAACGGGTTGAGCTGGAAAAAGGCACGCGACGACAGTTCAAACGACAAATCGCCGAGCGTTTCTTGAATATATTCGTCGCCGGCGAGCACTTCTGTCTCGTCGCCGAAAATAAGCGACGTTTTTTCGCCGTTGATGTTTTGCACGATCGATTTCACTTCTGGGAGGCGGCGGCGAATTTCGTCAATGAGCAGCTGTTTGCGCGGGATGTCTTTTGTCGCCGTCACCAGCACAAGCTGGATGTCGCCCGTATGGAAGCCAACGCGGACGACGATCGTCCGCACGACGCCCGTTCTTGTCCGCTCGTTGTAAATCGGGATGCGCAAGTCTTGCAAAATCGTTTTCACAATGTTCGTGACGCGCGTCGTTTGCGGATGCTGGACGCGGCATTCCGATAAATCGATGAGCCGGTGGGAGTTGAGGCCGTACAGCCCGGCGAGCACCTTCCCTTCCTTCATTCCAACTTGAAACTGGCTTTTGTTTCGGTAATGCCACGGGTTGTCCATGCCGATCGTCGGGCGGATGTCAAGCTTGTCGACATCGAGGCGCCGGGCATGGCGGCGGAGCGCCTGGATGACAATGTCGCGCTTCGCCTCGAGCTGCGCCTCGTACGATAAGTGCTGCAACTGGCAGCCGCCGCACTGGTCATAGAGCGGGCATGGCGGCTTGATGCGGTTTGGCGAGCGCTTGCGGATGCGCTTGATTTTCGCCTCGGCGTAGGTTGGGTGGATGTCCGTCGCCTCAACGATGACTTCTTCCCCCGGCAACGCACCGGGGACGAAGACGACTTGTTTTTGGAAATAACCGACCCCTTCGCCGTTAATGCCGATCCGTTGAATCGTCACGGGAAATTGCTCGCCTTTTTTGATTTTGATGTTCATTTGTTGCTTTGCCATATCGGTCCCTCTCATTCAATGCTTCGCCATAAATAAAGCGCCGCATAGCTGGCGTACGGCTTCCACCGCTCGCTAAGCGCCGCCATCTCTTTGACAGTTGGCCGCTGTTGAAGCCCGAATTGTTTTTCAACCGCCCGCTGCAAACCGATATCCGCCGGCGGAAAGACGTTCGGACGGCCGAGGCCGAAGAGGAGGAAATTTTGCACGGTCCACGGACCGATGCCGCGCACGGCGGTCAACCTCTCCATCACCTCGCCGTCTTCCATCTGCTCGAGTTCATCAAGCCGCAGCTTCCCCTCGGCAATGAGGCGCGACACATCGACGATATATTCGGCTTTCCGCCCGCTCAGCTGCAAGGCGCGCAAGTCATCGTACGAACGGGCGGCCACTTCTTCCGGGCGCGGGTAAAACCAAACGCCGTCCCGCTCCTCGCCAAACGCTTTCACAAACCGCTCTGTGAGCCGGTAACCGACTTTAAGATGAAGCTGCTGGTGGATCAAACATTTCATTAGGCAAAAATACAAGTCAAAATCGAGCACAAGCGGCAGCCCCTCATACTCGGCAAACAGCGGCGCCAGCTCGGTCGCGCGAAAATGATCATACACCAGAACGAGCGGCGTCCGCCATTGAAATAAATGAGAGACGCGCTCGATGATGTCTTCCTGCCGCTTGGGATGCGGCGCCGAGACGACAAAGCGAGGATCGTCTTTTGTGCCGATGCTTTCAATCACGACCGGCACCTTTAAACCATCGAGATGAAGCGGCACGGTGATGCGCCGCCGCTCTAAATCGACCGCCAGGAGCGGATCCAATGCAAGCCGTTCAAGCGCGTGGGCGAAATCATACGGCGCCGGCACAGTGATCGTTCGTTTCCACATCGTTCTCACCTTTCTCATTTGTCCGTGCCCCTATTATAACGAAAAACGCCCCGTCGAACCAACTTGTTGGCAGGACGAGGCAGCGGCATATGGTTCGGTTGACAGAACGAGGCGGGTTTTCGAATGGTCCGACACACAACGTTTCGTACCGCTTTTGTGCTCAAGTGATGAAAGCGGCTTATGGGCGAAACAGCCACGGATGAAGGCCGGTCTTTTTGGCCATAAGGTCATCAAGGCTGGCGAACGTGTACCCTTGTTTGCGCAAGTCGTCGATCACGTTCGGCAATGCTTCGGCGTTGTCTTTGGACACGGAATGCAACAGCAAAATCGCCCCCGGATGGATTTGTTTCATGATTTGGTCGTAAGCATATTGCCAGCCGCGCTGGCGGTCGGTTTGCCAGTCGACGAACGCCAGCGACCAAAAGACGTGATAATAGCCAAGGTCGCGGGCGAGAGATAACGTCCGCTCGCTGAAAATGCCGCGCGGCGGGCGAAGGTACATCATCCCTTTTTGCCCGGTCAACTCTTCTGTCTTTTCCTTGACTTTTTCCAGCTCTTCGCGCACCTGCTCATCGCTTTCAGTTGTTAAATCGGGATGATGCCACGAATGGTTGCCGATGATATGCCCTTCCGCCGCCATCCGTTTGACTAAATCGGGCGCTGTTTGCAAATAATGGCCGGTGACAAAAAAGGCGGCCGGCACATGTTTTTCCTTTAACACGTCCAAAATTTGCGCCGTATAGCCGTTTTCATACCCGTTGTCAAATGTTAAATAGATCGTTTTTTCGCTCGTGTCGCCTAAATAAAAGGCGTCATATTTGGCGAGCAGCTCATCGAGCTCTTTTCCCGCCGATGGGGGCTCGTGGTTTTCGCTTCGCTTCAATCCCCAATGGATCGGCGCATTGCTTATGGCAAAAGCAGGGGCGGGAAAAAGCGCGAGCGCTAAAACGAGAGAAATGAGCCATCTCATGCCTAGTTCCTCCTTGGCCGCCATCTTTTCCTCTTTCTTATTGTTTTCACCCCTGACCGCTTTACGCGCGCCATTTTTTGCAAAAAAAAGCCCCAAAAGCGAGCGCTTTGGGGACAGAGAAGAAAACGGGATCAGCTTGTGAATACCAATAGCCATGTGCTTGAAATTCAGCTCTCCCTCTTACTTGAACACCGGCTCTTTGAACTGGGCCAGCTTTTCAAGCGACGATTTTTCCACATCTTCATGCAAGCTGTTGCCGTGCGAATCCATCGTGACAACAGCAGTGAAGTTTTCGACGCGCAAATGCCACATCGCTTCGGGGATGCCAAACTCCAGCAAATCAACGCCTTCCACGGATTTGATGCAATCGGCGTAATATTGCGCCGCGCCGCCGATGGCGTTCAAATACACGCCGCCGTGTTCTTTTAACGCTTGCAGCGTCTTCGCGCCCATGCCGCCTTTGCCGATGACAGCACGGACGCCGAATTTTTTCATGATGTCGCCTTGGTACGGCTCTTCACGGATGCTTGTCGTCGGGCCGGCAGCTTTGGCGTGCCAGCGGCCTTCTTCATCTTTTAACATGACCGGGCCGCAATGATAAATGATTTGCCCGTTCAAGTCGACCGGCGCGTCATGGTCCATCAAATATTTATGAATGGCATCGCGGCCGGTGTAAATGACGCCGCTGATGCGGACGACGTCGCCGACGCGAAGCTGGCGCACTTGTTCTTCCGACAGCGGCGGAACAAGGTCGATGACGCGCGTGTCGCCTTGTTCAAGCGCCGCGGCGGCTTCCGCTTTTTCCAACTCTTTTGCAAAATCGACGTCTTCGCCGTCTTGGTACAGCCATTCGATGATCTCACCGGTCGCCGGATCGATTTTCACGCCCATGCGCCGGAACGCCCAGCAGTTGTAGGCGACCGAAACGAAGAAGCTCGCCGGGATGCGGTGCATGACGCCGATTTTACAGCCAAGCAGCGTCGATTCGCCGCCAAAGCCCATCGTACCGATGCCAAGTTTGTTGGCGTTTTCCATCATGTATTCTTCGAGTTGGCGCAATTCTTCGATCGGGTTGACGTCATCAACCGGACGGAACAGCTGTTCTTTGGCGAGCTCATAGCCGGATGAGCGGTCGCCGCCGATGCCGACGCCGATAAAGCCGGCGCTGCATCCTTGCCCTTGCGCTTGGTACACCGCATGCAAAATGCATTTGCGGATGCCGTCCAAATCGCGGCCAGCGCGGCCGAGCCCCTCGAGTTCACACGGAAGGCTGTATTGGATGTTTTTGTTTTCACAGCCGCCGCCTTTTAAAATGAGACGGACGTCAATGTAATCGTTTTCCCATTGTTCAAATTTAATGACCGGCACGCCTTCCCCTAAATTGTCGCCGCTGTTTTTGCCGGTGAGCGAATCGACCGAGTTCGGGCGCAGTTTGCCGTTTTTCGTCGCTTCGACAATGGCGGCCCGAATCGCTTTTTTCATTTCGATTTGATTGACGCCGACCGGCACTTTGATTTTAAACGTCGGCAAGCCGGTGTCTTGGCAAATGGGAGACACGTTTTCATCCGCCATCTGAATATTCTCGACGATCGTATTGAGCGCCATGGCCGCCCGCGTGCCGGCGTTTTCGCGCGCTTTCGCCCGAGCGATCGCTCGACGGACATCCTTTGGCAGCTTCGTAGATGTTTCCACAATCAAGTCATACATGCTTTGCTGGAATTTTTCCATTTGTCTAAACGCCCCTTCCCCTGTTTATCGTCCATATGCAGTTGTCCCATCTTTTCCTATTATACTCCGTTTTCCAGCGTTGTGTAAAAAATCTTTCTTTTCGATCTCATGATTGTTCCATCCTCATCATACGAATGGGGTAGAGGCAAAACATCCAAAACGATTGACAAGCGCTGCTAAGGCGGCTAATAATGAACGATAGGACTTTGTCATGGAGAGAGGAGAAAGTGATGCGTTCATCGACCATACCGGCCATTACGCCGGCGTATGACCCTTGGGAAGCGTACGTCGATATTGAAGAATATGGACAACTACAACTGACGAATATTGAGTTTACCACAACGACGCTTTGCAATATGCGCTGTGAACATTGTGCTGTTGGCTATACGTTGACAATGAAAGATCCCGAGGCGCTGCCGCTTGATATGTTGCTCCGCCGGCTCGAGGAAATTCCGCATTTGCGGTCATTAAGCATCACCGGCGGCGAGCCGATGCTGTCATTAAAATCCGTCGAACAATACGTCGTTCCCCTTCTCCGCTACGCGCACGAGCGCGGGGTGCGGACGCAGCTTAATTCGAACTTGACGTTGGATTTGTCTCGCTATGAACCAGTCATTCCGTATTTGGATGTGCTCCATATCTCGCACAACTGGGGGACGGTCGACGACTTTGTCGAAGGTGGTTTTGCCATGATGGAGCGGAAGCCGACGCGCGCCCAACGCGAGAAATACTTCCAGCGCATGCTTGACAATGCAAAAGCGCTGGCAAATGCCGGCGTGATGGTATCCGCGGAAACGATGTTAAACAAACGGACCGTCCGCCACTTGGAAGCGATCCACCGCCAAGTTGTCGAGGAAATGGGCTGTCGGCGCCATGAAATCCATCCGATGTATCCGAGCGATTTTGCCAGCGCTTTAGAGACGTTGAGCTTGGACGAATTGCGCGAAGCGATTCACCATTTGCTTGACATTCGCGACGAAAACGTCTGGATGCTGTTTGGCACGCTGCCGTTTTACCCGTGCAGCGACAACGAAGAAGATGTGCGCCTATTGAAGCGGCTGTATGAAAGCAAAAACGTCACCGTGCGCAACGATCCAGACGGACGTTCACGGCTCAATGTCAATATTTTCACCGGCGATGTCATCGTCACCGATTTCGGTGATGAACCGCCGCTTGGCAACATCATTCACGATTCGCTGCCAGACGTGTATGACAAATGGCGGCGCTCAAAGCTTGCTAGGGAGCTTCTTTGCCACTGCCCGTCGGCACGCTGCCTCGGACCGAACGTCCTTGTGAAGCAGACGTATTACCGCGGCGTCGATTTTACGAAGCGGTCCGCGCGCATTGGCCGATAAAAAACGTCAAGGAGCTTTTCCTTGACGTTTTATCTTGGCTGTTCACTCACCACATATGACATGTACAGGCGATCCTGCACCGGAATCCACGCCCCAACCCCTCTTGTCGTCACGTTTTTGACGACAATTTTCTTTTTGTTTCCTTTGAGCACGACGTACACTTCCCCGTATGTTACTTTCCCTTTTTCATTCACCGCCGGAGCGTACGCGTACAAATAACCTATTTTTTTCGCCGGTACGTTGTACGGTTGGTCTTTTTTCGTGCCAAGGCCGACAACCGTGCTGAAAGAGAGCGGCAAGTTCGTCTTTTCCATCGCTTTGTTTAACATCATCCGCTTAACCGCGTCTTCATTCGGCACTTTCACCGTCAACCCGCCGCGGACGTATTTTTGCATTTCTTGTTTATAGTACAACTTTTGCGCCGTATCGCCGCCGCGGTTATCAAGGAAATTCGTGTTGACCTTTTGATATTCCCAGTTCGTCGACGTTTCGATCGACTGGTAATTGAGCGGCCATTGGCCTAAATAAATCGTCGCCCTGAAGCCAATGGCCCATGGCGTGTCGGTCGCCGAAGATTCATTAAAGAGATGGATCAATTCGGGATTCTCAATTTTCACATTCGCCGATCTTAACAGCTGTTTTGTAAACGAGCTCGGTTCCAAATGCGGCAAATCTTGAGTCGGGTTCGGATACGTATTTTCCTTCGATATATCCATCACCGCACCGGGCGCCGGTTTGCCGGCAGCCGCCAGCGCCGAAAACGCCGCCGCATAAAGAAGAAGCACGCTCCCAAACAGCGAAACAGCCCACTTTTTCATCGTCTTCACTCCTTTCTTCCCACGTTATTCACTGTTAGTTTCTTTCAAAATGCGCCGTTTATCCGCGGCGGCGAAAATTTTCCCCGTTTGACGCCCCACTTCCCGCACCCGCAAAAAACACCCGGACGGCGAACGCCCGGATGCAGTCACTTACAGCAAGTAAAAACCGATGCCCATGATCGTATAGGCAGCGAGCAATGTTGCGCCTTCAAACCAGTTCGTATCACCATCATTTGACAGCACGATCATCAAAAGGACGGAAGCAGCCATCGCCACCAGCTCAGGAAGTGAAAAGACAAGCGGCATCTTTTCCGGAAACAAAAGCGAAACGAGCACAAGCACCGGCGCAACGAACATGGCGATTTGCAATGTCGAGCCGACGGCAATTTCCACCGCGACATTCATTTTGTTTTTGTACGCCATAATAACCGCGGAAGCGTGCTCCGCCGCATTGCCGACGATGGCCACGATGATGATCCCGATAAACAGCTCGCTCCAGCCGAATGACTCAGCGACCGTTTCAAACGTGTGAACGAGCCGTTCCGATAAATAGGCGACCGCAACCGTCGCCAGCGCCAAAATGGCGGTCGCTTTCCCTTTGCCCCATTCGGGCTCTTCATGTTCTTCCACTTCTTCTGATTTATGCTGATATACGCCGCGATGGGTGACAAGCCGGAAATAAAGGGCAGCGGCGTAAAGCAAGATCATGATGATCGAAATGCCAACGCTCAACGCGACTTGTTCGCTGTGATTCATATGCATGGTAAACACTTCCGGAATGACAAAAGCGATGAAGATGGCAAAAGTCAGCAGCCCGGCATTATGACGAGCATCATAAATGTTGAATTCTTGCCGCTTATATTTTAGTCCGCCGACAAAAAATGATAGCCCAGCCACCAAAAGCAAGTTCCCGAGCACCGAACCGGTTAAGGAAGCGAGCACGACGTCAACGAGTCCAGCCTGCAAGGCAAAAATGGAAATGATCAGCTCGACCGCGTTGCCAAACGTCGCGTTCAACAGCCCGCCAATGCGCGGTCCGGCGACGATCGCCAAGCTTTCCGTCGCTCGCCCCATGTAGCTGGCGAGCGCAATGATCGTCAAACAGTACAACACAAACATCAAGACAGTCGGCCAATGAAGAAACCCGCCGATGACCGACACCGGCACGCCGATCCATGTCATCCAAGCAAACACCTTGTTCATTTCTCTTCCACCTTTCCTCTTGATTGTTTTCGTTGCATTGACCGCCGTTTCTATGTACGATGGATAAGGGCATTCATTCGCCCTGGGAAACATCCGGCCTCGCTTGTTTGATCGGCCGGCGATTTCAACTGAAATGGGGATGCACGATGCGTTTTGCCATCTTAACCGGGATTGTCGCCGTCTCTGGTCTGTCGCAAGGGATGTTGCTGCCGCTTCTGGCGATGCTTCTTGATGAAAACGGCGTCTCTTCGTCCGTTAACGGGGCGCACGCCGCCGCCCTGTATATCGGTGTCTTGACCATTTCGCCATTTTTGGAGCGGCCGCTGAGACGCTATGGCTATCGGCTCCTCATTCTCCTTGGTGGTTTCATTGTAATATGTTCGCTTATTCTTTTTCCACTTTTTCCTTCTCTTTTCTTTTGGCTCGTTCTTCGCTTTGCCATCGGCATCGGCGATCATATGCTTCATTTTGCGACGCAAACGTGGATTACGGACTTTTCGCCGCCGGCGGAGCGCGGACGGCGGCTGTCGCTGTATGGGTGGGCGTTCGGCCTCGGCTTCACCATCGGCCCGCTGTTGGCTTCACTCGCTTCGGTCGAGAAGGCGCTTCCGTTTTATTTAGCTGCTCTCCTTAGTTTCGCCGGTTGGATCGGCGTCTTTTGGCTGCCGAACGAAAAACCAAAGCCGCTTGAACGCTCTTCGTCGGCGGCCGGTCGGTTTATTGGCGCTTGGAAACAGGCATGGCCAGCGCTTTTGTTGCCGTTTGCGTACGGTTTTTTAGAAGCGGCTGTTCATTCCATCTTCCCGCTGTACGCCTTGCGTGAGCGGATGAGCGCTGAGCAGATCGCCTTCATCTTGCCATGCTTCTCGCTTGGGGGCATCATCTTTCAGCTTCCGCTCGGAGCGCTCAGCGACCGGTTCGGGCGGCGCGAGATCATCACCGGTGCACTCTTGGCCGGCGCCGGTTGTTTTTTGATTGCCCTCACTGTCGGTGCGTCCATGGTTGGGTTGGCTGCCTGTTTGTTCACCGCTGGCATGTTTACCGGTTCGCTCTTCTCTCTCGGCATCGCCTATATGACCGACCTGTTGCCGAAAGAACTGCTTCCCGCCGGCAATTTGTTGTGCGGGATGCTATACAGTCTCGGCAGCATGACAGGCCCGCCGCTTGCCGGCAGCGTGGTGGATCTCTCTAGTCGCGCCTTTTTCCTTGCGGTCAGCGCTGTCCTCCTCGTTCCGGCCATTTGCCTCGTCAGCCGCCGGGAACAGGAAACAGCGGCTTGACCGTTTTTTTGTTTTTTATTTTTTATTTTTTCAAAAAAATCGTTGACCATTTTGTTCCCTCTGTTATATAATAAAACCAAGATATCAAGTTTCTGTTTTAAAACAGTATAAAGGAGTGGCGATCATGAGCAGAACGGAACGGAAAAATATGATCGAGTTTATCGAAAAAGTGCGGGGATTGTCGCGCGAGGAACTCGCCTATATGACTGATGCAGAAATTGAATACATTTATGAGCGCTATTACCACCATCACGAAGAAATCGTTGAATAAAGCGGCAGCGGCTCGATGTGCCTGTGTTTGCATGAAAGGAAAGGTGCCCTCAAAAAAGGAAGGGCACCTTTTTTTGATTTCCATCTATACACATAAAACGACCGCCGGGGCACAATATTACAATATGTTGTGGTATGTTGAACGAAGAACCACCTTTTGAGACAGCTTCTTTCAATGATAGCCGTTTTGGCCGTTGGCGCTGCCACTCGTCTTATGCTTTGGTCTGTTTTTTCCTTTTTGCTTCGTGCCCCCGTCTTTTTTCGTATGTTTCGTCATCTTGATCCCCCCTATGCCAAGATCCCTTGCATTGTTACGATATCCCGCCTCGGCACCGTTTATGCACGCTAACGCTGCCGTCTTTTCCCTTCGCGCTCACAGTCAAACATGGCGTTGAGTTCCCCGCCTAAGACAAGAATCATGCCGGACAAATAAAACCAAACCATCAACACGATCATCCCGCCAAGGCTGCCGTACATCGCCGTGTAATCGGCAAAGTTGTTGACATAATACGCGAACGCCAGCGACGCCGCAATCCAGCCGGCGGTGGCAAACAGCGCACCGCGCACGACGTTGACGCAACGAAGCTGTTTGTTCGGCGCGAAATAATAAAGGGCAGTAAAGACAGCAAACAATAACAGCGAACTCGTCACCCAACGAAATGCATTCCAAACATTCAAAAACTGTTGCGACAACCCGAGAGCAGAGAACAAAAACAGCCCGATTATCCGCCCGAAGACCGGAAGCACGAGGGCAACGATGATGACCATGATCATGCCGAGCGTCAACACAATCGACAGCCCGCGTACGATCCAAAACGGCCGGTCTTCTTGCACATCATAAGCGCGGTTGAATGCCCTCATAATGGCACTCATGCCATTAGACGCTGACCAAATCGCTGCGATGATGCTAAACGACAACAATCCTCCGTTTTGCTCATCGATGAGGCGATGAACGTTCGTCTCAATGAGGTGAAGCGCCTCTTTCGGGGCGTATTGCCGCACGAGCGCAAGCACATCTTCATGCGGAATCGGCAAATACGCCAACAGCGTCATTAAAAACAGCAAAAACGGAAAGAGCGACAGAAGAAAGTAATATGCCAATTCCGCCGACAAGCGCGGGATTTCATCTTCCGTAAAACGGCGGGCCAACTCACGGATGAACGCCAAATTTACGACCATCGGCTGCCCTCCTTCCCCGTTTTTCCCTAGACGGGTGCGCCGCCCTCAAAGTCATTTTGTTTCCTCCACACCAAGTCGATGGTCGCGGATGATCCTCTCAAGCAAATGCTCGCACCCTGAGCGGACGAGGCGATACACTTCGGCAAAATTCCCGGTATAATACGGATCAGGCACATCGTCTTTTTCCCGGTCGGGAACAAAGTCAAGCAACCGGGCGAGCACCGCTTTCGAACGGGAGCCAGCCAATCGGCGCAAATCGTTCAAGTTGGCTGCGTCCATGGCGATGATGTAATCAAATTCTTCCAAGTCACGATGGTTCACTTGCCGGGCGCGGATGCCGGAGTAGTCGATCTTATTTTCCGTCAAAACCCTTCTTGTCCCCACATGCGGCGGCTCACCGACATGCCAGCTGCCTGTTCCCGCCGAATCAACGGCAATCAGACCGTCAAGCCCCCGCTCTTTCACCAAATGACGGAAGACCGCTTCCGCCATCGGCGAACGACAAATGTTTCCAAGACAAACAAACAGCACTTTAATCATCCAAACAGCCACCCCTCTCTCTATGTCCACGGTGCTTTCCACCGTTAGTTTTCCTTCATTTCTTTTCATCTAGCCCTTTTTGGCCCTAAAAGGACGGGGATGTCACGACAAAACAACTCCAGCGGGGGAGCGTGTGCGAATGGGCCAACAACTCTTGCGCGCGTTCACGACAACCATTTTGAAGAAAACGCGGTGTTTCACCAACCTTTTAGACTGGCACTATGCATGTGCACCTACATTTTACCACATCATCCGTTTTTCATCAGAAAAGCAAGCCATGCAATCTCTCCCCATTCTTCCTGCACCTATGGTACAATACATAGTAACTTGCCATGAAAGGAGTAAACGAATGGATTTATCAAAACGGTCGGCGGAAAACGTCGCCTACATGATCGAACAGTTGAAGCAAAAGTTGAAAGTGCTGAACTTGGATGCCATCAAGCCGTCCCATTTTTCCGAGGAATGGTACGATGAGTTGAGAGACATTTACGAGATGGTGATGAAACGCGAGACGTTCAGCCCAAGCGAAATGCAGGCGATTGTCGAAGAGCTCGGAAGCCTGCGCAAAAAATAACGCTCCCATCTGCTGTTAGGCAGGCAATGCAGCTGTTTCGTATAAAAACAATTCCTATCGAAAAACTATGATTGACATTATCGTCAATTGTGCTAAAATTTTAATCAATTAAATGACATGCGTTGCATACGTTGCTCGAGAGTGAGGGAGGAATGGGCTCAATGAACTCCGACAACCTGCCGCCTATAGCAAAGTGCCAATTCCAGCTAAAGAAGATCTTTAGTAAAATAAGGGGCTCCCTTTCTCCCGCTCTTTCTGATTCATGCAAGGAAGGATTTTTGCCGCCGAATTGCCGTTTGGCCGCTATATATCCGACTAATTACGTGGATTTTCTTTGATTTTGTGAGGAGGAGAAACCGATGCTCACGTATGATCAGTGGGAAACGGCGGAAAAACCGTCTTTTCCGTCCGATAATGAAACAAAAGGGGCGCTTGACGTCCTGGCCTGGGCGTATCGCGAATACGGCGATGAGATCGTATACGCGTGCAGCTTCGGCATCGAGGGGATTGTGCTGATTGATCTCATCTCTCGGGTCAAACCGAACGCCGAAATTGTCTTTTTGGATACCGGTCTGCATTTTCCAGAGACATACGATACGATCGCGAAAGTGAAAGAAAAATATCCGTCGCTTCGCATCGTGATGAAGCAGCCGCGCTTGACGTTGGAAGAACAGAAGGCGCAGTTTGGCGACGAGTTATGGAAACGCGACCCGAACAAATGCTGTGAGCTGCGCAAAGTCATTCCGCTGCGCGAGGTGCTGACCGGGGTGACGGCGTGGATTTCCGGCTTGCGCCGCGAGCAATCGCCGACGCGGCGGCATGTCGAGTACATTAACAAAGACGACAAGTTCCGTTCGATTAAAGTTTGTCCGCTCATTCACTGGACGTGGAAAGACGTTTGGAATTACGTGTATAAACACGGCCTTCCGTACAACGTGCTCCACGACCGCGGCTACCCGAGCATCGGTTGCGCCCCGTGCACCGCTCCGGCTACAGATCCGAACGACTTGCGCTCCGGGCGCTGGGCTGGCCAAGGAAAGACGGAATGCGGTCTCCATCTCGCCTAAGGAGAGAACATTGACATGCTCCTTGCCATTGCTTTGATCGCATCCTTTTTCTTCGCCATGAACATCGGGGCAAGCGGCGCGGCGGCCTCGATAGGCGTCGCTGATGAATCGGACGCCATTCCGAATCGTCAAGCTACTGTTTGACAGCGACGTCTATACGGTCATCGCCATCTTGAGCGTCTGCTTGGCGTCATTAGCCTAAAAAAAGAGCGCTTGCCTCATGAACATGGCAGCGGCATTTCACAACATCTATCAATCTAGGAGGTTATGAACATGAGCGTAAGCATCCCGCATGGCGGCACATTGATCAATCGTTGGAATCCGGACTATCCGCTTGATGAGGCGACCAAAACGATCGAGCTCTCCAAAGCCGAACTGAGCGACTTGGAGCTGATCGGAACGGGCGCCTACAGCCCCCTCACTGGTTTTTTAACGAAAACGGATTACGACGCGGTTGTTGAAACCATGCGTCTTTCTGACGGCACCGTCTGGAGCATTCCGATCACGCTCGCGGTAACAGAAGAAAAAGCGAAAGAGCTCGCCGTCGGCGATAAGGCGAAACTCGTTTATCGTGGCGACGTCTACGGCGTCATTGAGATTGCTGACATTTACCGCCCGGACAAAACGAAAGAAGCGAAGCTCGTTTATAAAACGGATGAACTTGCCCACCCAGGCGTGCGCAAACTGTTTGAAAAGCCGGATGTGTATGTCGGCGGGGAGATTACGCTTGTCAAACGGACCGACAAAGGCCAATTCGCCGCGTTTTATTTTGATCCAGCGGAAACGCGGAAAAAGTTTGCTGAGTTTGGCTGGAACACCGTTGTCGGCTTCCAAACGCGCAATCCGGTTCACCGCGCCCATGAATACATTCAAAAATGCGCGCTCGAGATCGTTGATGGCCTGTTTTTAAACCCACTCGTCGGCGAAACGAAAGCGGACGATATTCCGGCTGACATCCGGATGGAAAGCTATCAAGTGCTGCTGGAAAACTATTACCCGAAAGACCGCGTTTTCCTCGGCGTCTTCCAAGCTGCGATGCGCTATGCCGGTCCGCGTGAAGCCATTTTCCACGCAATGGTGCGCAAAAATTTCGGCTGCACGCACTTCATCGTCGGCCGCGACCACGCTGGTGTCGGCAATTATTACGGTACGTATGATGCGCAAAAAATCTTCTTGAACTTTACGGCTGAAGAGCTTGGCATTACGCCGCTCTTTTTCGAACATAGCTTTTACTGCACGAAATGCGAAGGGATGGCATCGACAAAAACGTGTCCGCATGACGCGAAATACCATGTCGTCCTTTCCGGCACGAAAGTTCGTGAAATGCTGCGCAACGGCCAAGTGCCGCCGAGCACGTTCAGCCGCCCGGAAGTGGCCGCCGTCTTGATCAAAGGGCTGCAAGAACGCGAAACGGTCGCCCCGTCAGCGCGCTAAAGGAGGATGGCGATGAGCACGAACATCGTTTGGCATCACACATCGGTCACAAAAGAAGATCGTCGCAAGCGCAACGGCCATCATAGCGCCATCCTTTGGTTCACCGGGCTGTCCGGCTCCGGCAAATCGACGGTGGCCAATGCCGTCTCCAGACGACTGTTTGAGCTCGGCATTCAGAATTATGTCTTAGACGGCGACAACATCCGGCACGGGCTCAATAAAGATCTCGGCTTTTCCGCCGCCGACCGGACGGAAAACATCCGCCGCATCGGCGAAGTGGCAAAGCTGTTTGTCGACAGCGGCCAGTTTGTGCTGACGGCGTTCATCTCGCCGTTTGCCGAAGACCGGGCGCTCGTCCGCCGCTTAGTCGAAGAAGACGAGTTTATCGAAATTTACGTCAACTGCCCGCTTGAAGAATGCGAAA
Organism: Geobacillus zalihae; assembly: GCF_030414215.1. Taxonomy (NCBI): domain Bacteria; kingdom Bacillati; phylum Bacillota; class Bacilli; order Caryophanales; family Anoxybacillaceae; genus Geobacillus; species Geobacillus zalihae. The sequence continues at coordinate 452,549 of NZ_CP129217.1, read as the reverse complement.
AGCGCGATCCGAAAGGGCTGTATCAAAAAGCTCGCCGCGGGGAAATCCGTGAATTTACGGGCATCGACTCGCCGTACGAAGCGCCGGAAGCACCGGAGCTGACGATCGAAACACACCGTTATTCGGTTGACGAATGTGTCGAGCAAGTGCTCGCCTACCTGCGCGAGCGAGGAATGATCCCGGATGCGAAAACAGACTGATTCCCCCGTCCTCTGCCAAAAAAGAACGGGAGGTCATTTGACAAGGTCGTTTTCATCCCAAGGCAGACCATTTACAATAAAAGCAGCCGAGCATCCATGCCGTTTTCCGGCGGCTGGCTGAATCATGCACGAAGGGGCTGAAACAACGATGGGCAAAGTATATCTTGTCGGCGCCGGCCCCGGCGACCCGGAACTCATTACCGTCAAAGGATTAAAATGCATCCAGCAGGCGGATGTCATTTTGTACGACCGTCTCATCAATGAAGAGTTGCTTTCATATGCCAAGCCGGACGCCGAACTCATCTTTTGCGGCAAGCTGCCCGGCTTCCATGCCATGCAGCAGGAAACGATCAACCATGCGCTCGTCTGGCATGCCAAAAAAGGAAAAACGGTCGTCCGCTTAAAGGGCGGCGATCCGTTCGTGTTCGGGCGCGGCGGCGAAGAGGCCGAGGCGCTGGCCAAACATGGGATCGAATTTGAGATCGTTCCCGGCATCACCTCCGCCATCGCGGCGGCGGCTTACGCCGGCATCCCTGTCACCCATCGCGCGTTCAGCTCAAGCGTCGCCTTTGTCACCGGGCATCGGCGCGACGGAAGTCGTGACGAGATCAAATGGGAAAGCCTCGCCAAAGGCATCGATACGATCGCCATTTACATGGGGGTTCATCACTTGCCATACATTTGCGGCCAGCTGATGAAATACGGCAAAGCGCCGGAGACGCCGGCGGCGGTCATCGAATGGGGAACGACAACGGCTCAGCGCACCGTCACCGGCACACTCGCGACGATCGCCGGAATCGCCGCCAAAGAAAACATCCAAAATCCGAGCATGATCATGATCGGAGACGTCGTCCGGCTGCGGGCCAACATTCAATGGTTCGAACGGTTGCTTGCGTCATCGGCAGCCGCTGAGGCAACATCGTGAGGCGATGGCGATGGAAGCTGTTTTATATGTCAGCCACGGCAGCCGCATTGCCGCCGCGCGCCATGAAGCGGCGCGTTTCGTCGAACAGTGCCGGAGGGTCATCGATATTCCGATTCAAGAGCTATGCTTTGTCGAGCTCGCGGAACCGGACATTGTCACCGGCGTTGACCGTTGTGTCGCCCAAGGGGCGACACGCGTCATCGTCGTTCCGCTTCTCCTTCTTTCTGCAGGGCATGCCAAACACGATATTCCAGCGGCATTGGACATCGCGAGACGGCGCCATCCGTCCGTTGATATCCTCTGCGGCGCTCCGTTCGGCGTCCATGAAGCGATGATCGACATCGTGATCGACCGCATCAGCGAACAGTCCGCACCGCTTGACGGCGAATCGATGATCCTTCTTGTCGGCCGCGGCAGCAGTGATCCAGACACGAAGCGCGACATGTCCGCCATCGCTGCGCTTTTAAAAGAAAAAACGAACGTGCCGCACGTGGACGTTTGTTTTCTCGCTGCCATCCGCCCGACGCTTGATGAAGGGCTCCAACGGGCCCATGCATCGGCGTATCGGCGTGTGTTTGTCGTCCCGTACTTATTGTTTACCGGCGTCTTAATGAAAACGATCGAACGGAAGTTGCAGGGGTTCTCTGTTTCCGACAAAGAGTGGCATTTATGCTCTTACCTAGGCGATCACCCGCGGCTTGTGCTGCTCATTCAACAACAAGTATTATCGCTATCATCCGTAAAAAAAGGAGCTTGAACCATCAAGCTCCTCTTTTCATGTACTTTCCGCCTCATCTATTATATGATGGAAACAGAACAACCGTGATGAAGGAGGACTCATCGGCGTGAAAAGAGTTCATGTCATCGTGGAAGGGCGCGTGCAAGGCGTCGGGTTTCGATACTTCGTCCAACACGAAGCGCTAAAACGGCAGCTGACCGGTTGGGTGAAAAACAATGATGACGGAACAGTGGAAATGGAAGTTCAGGGGGATGAAAGCGCCCTTCAACTCTTTTTGGACACCATTGAAGCCGGAACGATGTTTGCCAAAGTCGCCCGCATGCACATCGAGCCGCGCGATGTCCGCTCCGATGAAAAACAATTTCGCATTATGTACGGGAGCGGCTTTTGACAACTAGGCTCATCCCCTCAAGCAGCGGCCTTCCCGGCTTTTTCGGCCATCGAGCCGGCAGAAGCGCCGGCTCGCTTGCCAAAATCCGAAGGGACAGCGTCTTCCTTGCTTTTCTGATCGCCAAACCAAAAGCGGTTCTGCCTTTCCCACGCTTCTCGCCGCTCGATTACGTCGGCCGCAAATGCGGCGCCGCATAGTGGAAATATGTCTCCAAGATGGCCATGTTCGCCTGCTCATTTTTTCCCCGCGCTTCGCGACAAAGCGGGTCGAACATGTCGACAGCGGAGGGCGGGTATTCGCCGCATATGTCCACGCCGAGCACTTTTTTATGGAATAAAAGCAACCGCAGGCAGGCGAGCAACCGGGATAGCGGAATCACTCCTTGATCCCAGTTCGTGACCGCGTCTTCGCGACGAAGAGCGTCTTTATCGATGCTGATATAGATGCTTCCGGTCGGGATGGCCTCGATGAGCGCTTTTGGCCATTCATCATGATCATCAAATGGAAGAACAGTCATTTTCGGAGATAAACGGAGTTGATGCGAAGAAGCAGTTGGGCCAACGATCACGACTTTTTGCAGCCGCGGATGCTTAAGTGCATAGGAGACCCATGAGCCGCACGAAATGACATCATCCCCTCCTTCAGCATCCGTATGGCGGTCAAAAAGCACAAGCATAAACGGTTCGTTGATTTCTTTAAGCAATAAATACGTGACATAATGGTAGTTGCCGCTGCCGATCAGCACCGCCCCGCGCTTCCGCCGCCGCTCAAGCCGCCGCTCAATTTCAGCAAGCGCCGCTTCGCTGCAATACAAATTCGTCTCCGGCACGTCGGCGAGATCGACCCATTCGTGCGGGAACTGAAACAGCCGCTTTTGCGGCCGGTACACGCCGTCAAAATTCAACACCGTGACACCATTGCCTTGAAACCCCATCGATCATCACCCTTCTTTCGTTGAATCATCATTCAACGCTTTGTAGGTGCGGATGAGTCCAAGATGTGTCTCTTTTTTTATTATACAATAGAAGTCGAAATAGTTCCGCTCACACGCCTCGGTCATGTACAATAATAGAAAAACAAACAGCAAGGAGGGAGCCGCTTGCAACCGATCGACACGGCCGCCGTACAAGAGGCGCTGAATCGTTTTGCCAATCGCGACGTATATATTCATTTGGAAACGACGAACGGAGCATACGCCTCCCATCATAACGATGGCTTTTATTCCGTCGGCGCCTACATCCGCAACGCCTGCATTCGCTTCACCCGCGGCAAGATTACCGGCCCTGGGCCATATCGCGTCGGACTGAAGCTTGATCTTGGCTGGGTGTACGCCGAAGGGCTGACCCATTGGGAATGGACAGAAAAAGGACAGTTGCTGCTAGCAGGCCATGATGATCAAGGGAAATTGGCCGTGGCTCTCGAACTAAGCAACGAACCGTTTGTGTAAGGAGGGAGTTCCGTTGAATGAACGACATGTGCTCGTTGTTTTTCCCCACCCGGACGATGAAGCGTTCGGCGTGTCGGGAACGATTGCCGAGCATGCGCAAAACAGCACGCCGGTGACATACGTTTGCTTAACGCTCGGCGAAATGGGGCGCAATATGGGCGTGCCTCCGTTTGCCAACCGCGAAACGCTTCCACACATCCGCAAGCAAGAACTGGAGGAAGCATGCCGCATTCTTGGCATTCATGATTTGCGCCTGCTCGGCTATCGCGACAAGACGGTCGAGTTTGAGGATGAAGAAGAGCTGGCTGACCGGATCGCCGCCATCGTGGCGGAAACGAATCCATCGCTTGTCATTACGTTTTACCCCGGCTACAGCGTCCATCCCGATCATGACGCGTGTGGAGCCGCTGTCATCCGCGCCTTAAAGCGCTGGCCGAAAGAAGAACGGCCAACCGTCCATTGCGTTGCGTTTGCGAAAAACTGCGAACAAGACCTTGGCCAGCCGGATGTCGTGCGCGATGTCAGCTCGGTGATCGAGACGAAGCTGGCCGCCATTCGCGCCCACCGTTCGCAAACCGAAGGGCTGATGCAGGCAGCCTCCAAGCGCGGCGATGCGCTTGCCTGGCTGAAAACGGAGCGGTTTTGGACGTATCGGTGGGATGATTAAGCGGTCGGACACCGATTTGGGTGGGGGCGCTTTGTTCCGCCCCCCCTATTTTCCTATTGGGTGCGATCCCATTGTCCAAACGCATGCAAACATCGCTGTCCGGCCAGGCAGCTGCTATCTTCATCTATAGCCAAACATACGCTTCTTCGGCCAATTCCCCCTTCAGCACAGTGACCGCTTTTCCTTCCAGATGCACTCTCTCCCCCGCCATCGTCACCCGCACAATGCCGCCGCGGGCTGAAGCTTGGTAGCCGACTAACGTCGTTTTCCCAAGCTTGTCCGCCCAATACGGCCCAAGGCAGCAGTGCGCCGAGCCGGTGACTGGATCTTCAGGAACACCAATAGTTGGAAAAAAAGCCCGCGATACAAAGTCTACTCCCTCCGTCATCGAGCGGCTTGTTACGATCACACCGAGGGCATCCACTTGTTGAAGCAAGTGAAAATCCGGCTGCAGCTCATGCACGATTCGTTCTGAATCAACTTCCACTAAATAGTCAAACCGGTTTCGCCCGATAAACAGCGGTTCAGCTGGCAAGGCACCAACAAGCGCAGCAGGAGGCGACTCGTCCAACATTGGCGCTTCATTCGGAAAATCAAGCCGAATCCAGCCATCGTTGTTGACAGCCGTTAACACCCCGCTGTTCGTGAAAAAGGCAATCGCTTCATCTCGGCGGTGTTCCCCGCGCTCCCACAGCACATGGGCGCTCGCCAACGTTGCATGGCCGCACAAGTCAACCTCTGCTTTAGGAGTAAACCAACGCAGACGATAGCCGCCCTCATGTGGAACTAAAAAAGCCGTCTCAGACAAATTCATTTCTGCGGCAACACGCTGCATCCACTCATCACGGGCCGGCTGCGGCAACAAGCAGACGGCCGCCGGGTTGCCGGCAAACGGCCGGTCAGTGAACGCATCGACAATATACATCGGAATGTTCATAGCTCTTTCCCTCTTTCCCCATTTCGTTCTTTTTCGTTCGCCAATAGCTGGGCCAACTCTTCATCCCATCGGCCGCGCTGCCGGAAAGAATCAGCAGCGAGCGCCTGAAACAGCCGCTTCCGTCCCTCAGCGTCCTCCACTTCGCGCAATACAACGTCGCGGGCCCGCTGCAAAAACTGAAGATACGGCCCATACTCTTCGCCATACTTCTCCTCAAGCTGGCGGCGAATGCGGCGGGCCACCGCCGGACTTGCCCCCCCGGTCGACACGGCAATGGTAAGCGGACCGCGGCGGACAACAGCGGGAACGTGAAAATCGCATCGCTCCGGGTCGTCCACGACATTTACGAGTTGACCGGGTGTTGCTGCTTGCGCCACCGCTTCATTCACCTTGCGATCATTCGTCGCGGCAATCACCAAAAAGGCCTCCGCCAAATCGTCTGGGTCAAACCGCTTTTTCTTCCAAACGATCATCCCCCCCGCGGCCAACGCTTGAAGCTCCGGCTCCGCTTCAGGCGCAATCATCACGATTTCCGCCCCTGCCTCTAACAATCCATGAATTTTCCTTGCCGCCACCTTCCCGCCGCCGACAACGACCGCGCGGCGGCCGCGCACATGAAGAACAATCGGATACCCCACGGCGCAACCCTCCCATTCCAGCATCAGGCAGACTGAGTCGGTTTCTGCGCAAAAACAGGCGCAATCTTCCCGGACTGCCTGCCTTGGCAGACAACCAAAAGGCGTTTCCAACCAAAATGTAAAAAAAGAAGCCGTGCATTGAACACGGCCTTTTTCTTCCATTATATCATCCTTGTTTCACTTCCTGAAGCCATTTCGCCAACCGTTCATTTTTCTTTTTCATATGCTCAAGCCATTGCGGAAGCAGCTTTTTCATCGCCTCCTGGTCGTTGTTCTCCATCGCTTGCCTCGTTTGTTCATGAAGCTGGTGAAGCTGTTGTTTTTCTTCTTTCGTCATCCACCGTTTCTTTTTATGCAACTGTTTCAGCTCTTGTTTAAACTGTTCTTTGGTGATTTTTTTATTGGCCAGCTGGTCGATGAGCCGGTCAAGCGCTGCTTCGCGCTCTTTTTTCATCTTTTTGCACTTTTCTTTGATGGCCTGTTTCACATTTTCATCGTTCAACTGCTGACGCAACGCGTTCCGCTCATCCAGCACTTTTTTCCATTCTTCTTCCTGCTCAGGCGTATATTTTTGGACCATCTCCATCCACTTTTGCTCGTCAAGTCCCTCATGCTTCCACATATGGCCGACCGGCAAATGCACATCGGCCCCCCCGCCTGCATGGCTTCGAGCAGACACCCATGACGGCATCGCCAGAACGAGCGAAGCAAAAAAGGCAACCCATAATTTTCTCATCATGTGCACTCCTTTTTTCATTTCGTTCACGATCCATCAACGACTAGACAGCTGGGATCAATCATTCTTTATTTTCCCTCCTTTGCGCTGCCTCCTTTCCGATCATTTACTCCTTCCTTATTTTCCCCGTTTTTTGGACATCTTTGCATAAAAAATGAGGAAACCCGCAAAACAATCGTGTTTCCTCAAGATATGAAGGAATCGTCTAGCGAAATTTCTCTTCAATGCGCCGCCCGTAGTCGCGCAATGCCTTCGAGTTTGTCTGCCCCCGTTTCTTCATCAGTTCCGCAAACCGAAGCTGTTTTTCCGTCCGCTTTTTCTCCAGCTCCCGTTTTTCCTCATCATCCTCGCAGCAACGAAGCAAGTCCTCGAGCGTCAAAAGTTCTTTGCGCAACTCCGCTTCTTCCCTCACATAGCCGGCGTTTTTCAGCAACAAATACCCGAGCCGCAGCTCCTCTGGAATGCGGGAAAGGTCTTCAATCTCAAGCGGTTTGCCGAAGCCGGGCAAGTTGTCGAACTCGCCGTTTTTCATCGCCTCGCGAATTTTCTCCTCGGCGATGCGCCAAAATCCGTCCATGTTACCTCAGCTCCTGCGCCTGCCGCCTCACGCGCTGCTCGTTTAAGAACCGGACGAGCTCGTCATACGGAAGCGGCGGGGAAAAATAATAGCCTTGCGCCTCATCGCACCGTTTTCCTTGCAAATAAGCCGCTTCGGTCTCCGTTTCGACCCCTTCAGCCAGCACCTTTACACCTATATTATGCCCGAGTCGGATGATCGCCGGCAAGATGACATCTTTTTTTCCTTGAATATGCTGAACAAACGAACGGTCGATCTTCAGCCGATCGATCGGCAAATCCGTCAAGTAGCTGAGCGAACTGTAACCAGTGCCGAAATCATCCATGCTGATCGTCACACCAAGCCCCTTCAGCTTTGACAAAATATCGAGCGCACGCTCCGTATCCATTGTCATTCGTTCCGTAATTTCCAGATCTAAATGGTGCGGCGGCAGCCCGGTGTCGGCGAGCAGGCCGGCGAGCTTATCCACAAATCGGCGGCTTTCAAACTCGTATGGCGACAAATTTACCGAGACAGACAAGTGCGGAAACCGGTCAAGCAGCTGTTTTGTTTGCCGGCAAGCCGTGCGGATGACCCATTCATTGATCGGAATGATCATGCCGGTCTGTTCGGCAACCGGGATAAACAATGACGGCGAAACCATCCCTTTTTCCGGATGGCGCCAGCGAATCAACGCCTCCATGCCGATCACTTGCCGGTCGTGAAGCCGAATTTGCGGCTGATAGTACAATTCAAATTCCTCATGTTCAAGCGCACGCCGCAAGTCGCGTTCCATCGCCATCTTTTCATTGAGACGAATCGCCATCGGCTCCGTGAAAAAGAGAAAATCGCTCGCCGCTTTTTTTCGCGCCTCGTAGCGGGCAATATCCGCCTTGCGAATCAACGTTTTTGCATCCTCCCCATCTTTTGGGTAGACGCTGATGCCGATGTTCACGGTCACATATAGCTCAAGGCCGTTGACAACGATCGGTTCGTCAGCAGCTTCAATCAACCGTTTCGCTGCTTCCTCCGCTTTTTCATTGGCGCTATCCGGCAGCACAGCGATAAATTCATTTCCGCTCCAACGTCCAACCATAATTCCTTTCTGTTCTCGCCAAAGGCGGGCCAGCTGGAGCAAGACCTCATCTCCAACAGCATAGCCGTAAAAATCGTTGATCGTCTTAATGCCGCTCACTTCCAAAAACATGACAGCCGCTTCTTGGCCATTCCGTTTAGCGCCGGCGAGGCATTGTTCGATCTGTTTATACATCGCTTCCTTGTTCGGGAGACCGGTCAGTTCATCATGGCTGGCAAAGTATTGCAGCCGCCTTTCGTTTTGCTTCTGCTCGGTCAAGTCGCGGACGGCAGCAACCATCACATTTTGCCATTCGTAATCGTAACGGCGCTGCAACACTTCCGCCGGAAACACCGTTCCATCCTTTCGGCGCAGTTCGATTTCAAACCGCTTGCGCTCCCCATCCGAGCGAGCTTCTGTCATCGACCCTTGAACTACAAGATCATCTACAGGCAAATGAACCAATTCACTTTCTGTATAACCAAGCAAGCGACACGCCGCCTCATTGACTTCGATAATTTTGCCGCCCGCATAGACGATCAAGCCTTCCATCGTCATTTCCGCCAGCCTCCGCAGTCGATGCTCGTTGGATGCGAGCGTTTTTTTATAGACAGCCAACGCCTTCCGTTCCATTTGTTGATGCAAAGCGAGCAAATAGGCAACCGCTGACGCCAAAAACATGGCCATCATCGTCCACAGGGCCTTTTTCCGTCCTCGTTGCAAATGTTGCTCATACGTTTTGGCATCAAAATCGATGCCAACAACCGCATCCACTGTCCCGTCCGATTGACGAATCGGCATAAACGCGCTGATGCTCCTTCCCCATTCATCCGTTGTCGGATGCTGTTCCATCGCAAACCGGCCGTGGAACGCCTCTTCGATCTCTGGAAAATGGCGGCGGTAAACTGTCCCAGGTGGAACCGCTTGTTCCTTTTCGCCGTCGATGCGGCCGTTCCGATTGTAGTCAGTCGCTGGCGCTGCCACGAAATATAGCTCACCGTGTTCATTCTTTTTTAACGTATACACGCTCAACACGCGGCCATAATGTTGCCAACGCTCCAGCACCGCCATCACCGTGTGATACGCAGGCAGATGTTCCGCCCTTTCATCGAGCCGTTCGTGCCCCATGGCGGCCAAATCGCCGGCGATCATGCCGGCGATTTGCTTTGTGGCTTCCTCATATTCACGATGTTCTTGTTTTTCAGCATAATGGATATAGATCATCCCTGCCCCTAAAAAAAGCAAGGAAACGGTGGCAAACACAACAGTCAGTCTCGGCGCCGCCAGCCATGGGATGCCTCCCCAGTGCCGTTTTGCCATCCAATGGCCGTATACATAGACACCGCCGACCGTTAAAAAAAGGCCAAAAATATACAAGATATATTCCAGTTGATTCGACATCCTCCATCACCGTCATCGATTCTTCGACGCTTTGCTTTCATTATAAGACGACCATTCTTCGCTCTGCCTCCCTCCACCGTTCCTATTTGTTCGACAGCTTACGACATTCATCTACCGGTCATAGGACTCGGGTATGAGACACCGTTTCCACGCTTACGACCATAAAGCCAGGTCGGCCGAAACGAAAAGATCTATCTATTGGTATAAGCCTTTAGGACGAGGTGCTATATTTGTAACGGCGCTGTAACATTATTTAATCCAACTGTAAAAAACAAGTCTAGTTTCCTCTGCTATACTCTAGTTGAGAGACGTCGAATCGGAAAAGATTTTGTCGGGGGTTAGGGGAAATGAAAAAATGGTATTCTCTCCTGTTCGTATCCATGATCGTTCTATTTTCCTCCTTCTTTGTAAGCACTTCCAGTTCTGACGCAGCCGCCAACAAGACGAGGCTGATCGCCGAGGCCAAAAAACTGGTCGGCACTCCGTATCGGTATGGTGGCACAACGCCAAAAGGATTTGACTGCTCGGGATTTGTTTACTATACCCATAAAAAAGTCGGCGTCACGTTGCCTCGTACTTCGCGAGAAATGTACAAAGAAGGTGCATACGTACATAAGTCCCAATTGCAGCCGGGAGATTTAGTGTTTTTCGACACTTCCAAACAGACGAAAGGGGTCTCCCACGTCGCGATCTATATTGGCAACAACCAAGTGATTCATGCCGTTTCCCGCGGTGTCAAAATCGACAGCTTAAACAGCAGCTATTGGAAAACAAGATATGTCGGAGCCAAGCGTCTGTAGCGGTTCATTGCAAAAGCTCTCTGTCATATTAAGCGCGCTTAATAGGCAGGGGGTTTTTATTATGCAAAAAAAAAAAAAAAAGCGGCCCTCCGAAACCGAAGGGCCCAATATATATTCATAGGGGATCGGGGGAATACTTGGAAAACGTTACGCTATTATTCATTTCCTCCCTTTTCGTCTTTTATACATGAAAACAAAAAAATTTTTTATGATCCCCAGCCGCAACAGCTTCTCCCTCTCGTTTCGACAATGTGGACATAAAACCGCCGTTCTTGTCGAATGGTATAGATGATGACTGGTTGTCCGTTCATCGATTTTTGACAAAGGCAGGTGTTTCCGTTGTTCGCTTCCTCACAGCTGGGCGTTGATTTAGGGACGATGAATGTCAGGCTGTTCAGCCAGACGAAAGGGCTTCTGTTTGACGAACCAGCAACAGTCGCCTATAACCGCCAGGCGGACAAGCTCATGGCAATCGGCCAAAAGGCAAAACAAATGATCGGCAAAACTCCGCCCCATGTTGAAGTGACGTATCCATTGCGAAACGGCGTGATCGCTGATTTTGACCGCGCCAAGGCGCTGTTGCAGCAAGTCTTTAAACAATCAAGCAAACAGCTCGGCCTCGCTTTCAAAAAACCAGACGTCGTCATGAGCGTCCCATTCCACGCCACCTCCGTCGAGCGCCGCTCTTTTTACGAAATCGCCAAACATTGCGGAGCAAAGCATATTCAGTTTATTGAGGAACCCGTCGCAGCCGCCATCGGCGCAGATTTGCCGGTCGGCGAGCCAGTCGCGAATGTCGTCGTCCATTTAGGGGCCGGCAAAACAGAAGCCGCGATTATCTCGTTTGGCGGCGTTGTTGCCTGCCGCTCGCTTCGCATCGGCGGCAACCAGCTTGACGAAGACATTATGCAATATGTCCGCCAGCACTACAGTTTGCTAATCGGCGAACAGACGGCCGAACAAGTGAAAATCGAAATCGGCAGCGCCCCGGGAACGGTCATGGAACAGTCGGTGACGATCCATGGCCGCGATTTTGTCACCGGCTTCCTCAAAGCGGTGTCCTTGGACCCAACCGAAGTGCAAACGGCCATCAAAGAATCGCTTTGGCAAATCGCCGAAGCCATTCGCGCTGTTCTTGAAGAATGCCCGGCCGAACTGAGCGGCGACATCATCGACCGCGGCGTCGTGCTCACCGGCGGAGGCGCCTTGCTGCATGGCATCGAGCAATGGCTGAGCACGGAACTGCACGTGCCCGTGCATGTCGCGCCCAATCCGGCTGAAGCGGTCGCCATCGGCACAGGGAAGGCGCTTCGGGCGATGCCAAAGCGCCTCGATGCAGCGCTGTAGCTTATTTCCAACTCCCAATCATGGAAGCAACTCAAAGCCCCCGCGTCATCGCGGGGGTTCTTGTTAGACCGGCTATGGACATCCCTGGCGCGCAAGAGGCCGCTCACTGTGGTGTTAGGACGTCTGCCAAATGCGCTCCTCCCCTTGCGCTGCCTGTGCTCCCTCGGCGGCCTCAAGCAGCAAGTCCACAATATGGACGGCGCGGACGCTTCCTGACAGCCCGGCCCGTTCAATGCCAAGTTTCATTTGCAGCAAGCAGCCTGGGTTCGCCGTCACGATCGTCGTCGCTTTCGTTTGTTTCGCCATTTCCATTTTGTAGTCTAAAATTTGCATTGACATCTCCGGTTCCACAAGGTTGTAAATGCCGGCCGATCCACAGCAGCGGTCAGCATCTTTCATCTCGCGGAACTCGACGCCGTCAATCGCCCGCAACAAACGGCGCGGGGCTGCCGCTGTTTTCATAACGTTGCGCAAATGGCACGAATCTTGGTAGGTGACCGTTTGCGGCGCCACGCGGAGCGGCCGTTGATGAAATCCCAGCTCGACAAGCACTTCGGAAATATCTTTCACTTTCGCCGCAAACGCCGCCGCCCGTCCGCGCCATTCGGGATCGTCTTTTAGCAAATGTTCATATTCCAACAAAAACGCCCCGCAGCCGCCGGCGTTCGTCACAATGTAGTCGACGTCGAGCTGCTCAAAAGCGGCAATGTTTCGCTTTGCCAGCTCTTTCGCCATCTCCTTCTCCCCGCCATGCCCATGCAATGCTCCGCAGCACCCTTGGGACGGCGGAATGATGACTTCGCAGCCGGCGAGCTGCAACAGACGCAGCGTCGCATCGTTTGTCGCCATAAACATCGTATCCATCAAGCAGCCGGCGAAAAAGGCGACCCGTTTTTTCACCGCATCATCTGGGTTGAAGCGATGCGGCCGGTTTTTCATCTCTTTTGCGGTCGGCACGTCCGGCAACACGCGCTCCATTTGCCGGAACGAGGCCGGAAGCAGGCGAAGCAGCCCGGTTTTGCGGGCAAGCGTCCGCAAGCCGGAGCGCTGATACCAACCGAGAAGCGCCGTCGCCTTCCGCATCCGTTCTTGATGCGGAAACAGTCCGGCAAACACAAGCTTGCGGATGAGGCGAACCGGAAGCGGCATTTTTTTATGCTGGGCGATAATGTCACGCGCCTCTTCCAACAGATGGCCGTAGCGGACGCCGGACGGACAGACTGGTTCGCACGCCCGGCATCCTAAACATAAGTGGAGCGCTCGTTCCACTTCCTCGTCCGGTTCAATCAAACCGTCCACGACCGCTTTCATCAACGCAATCCGCCCGCGCGGCGATTGGGCTTCTTGCCGCCCCGATTCGATGTACGTCGGACATGATGGCAGGCAAAAGCCACAGCGCATACAGTTCATCAGTTCATCCTCATCCATCCGTTCTTGAAACGCTTTCTGAATGAGCGCTCGTTCTATCTTCGTTGTCATCGTGTCACCACCACCCGTTTTCTCGTGCTTTTGGCGAACACTTTGCCCGGATTCATAATATTGTTCGGGTCGAGCGCCTGCTTGACCGCTTTCATGGCAGCGATGCCGGCCGGACCGAGCTTCCATTCCAAATACGGCGCTTTCATCACCCCGACGCCGTGTTCGCCGGTAATCGTGCCACCCAATTCAATCGCTTTGGCGAAAATTTCTTCAAACGCTCGTTCCACCTGCTCCATTTCTTCACGATTGCGGGCGTCGGTCGGACAGGTCGGGTGCAAGTTGCCGTCGCCGGCATGGCCGAACGTACAGATCTTTACTTGATACTTCTCGGCAATTTCGTTGATCGCTTTGACCATTTTGGCGATTTCCGAGCGCGGCACGGTTGCGTCCTCTAAAATCGTCGTCGGTTTCAAACGCGCCAGCGCCGACAGCGCCGCCCGCCGCGCCGTCCGCAGCGCCTCTGCTTCTTCCTCCGAGCGGGCGAGCTGAACGGACACCGCCTGCTCGGCCCGGCAAATATCGGCCATCTTTTTCATATCGCGCTCTACCACTTCCTTCGGTCCATCCTGCTCAATCAGCAGCACGGCCTTGACATTGGTCGGCAAGCCGATGCGGGCAAAATCTTCGACCACTTCCAATGTCGGCTGGTCCAAAAACTCGAGCGTCGCTGGAATGATCTTGTTGGCGATGATTTTCGACACCGAACGGGCGGCCGCCTCCAAATCTTGATAAAGAGCGAGCATCGTCTGCTTCGTCTCTGGCATCGGAATAAGTTTTAACGTCGCTTCGGTGACAATGCCAAGCGTTCCTTCCGATCCGACAAACAGACGGGTTAAGTCATAGCCAGCTACATCTTTTGCCAGCTTGCCACCGGTGCGGATGACATCGCCGTTCGCTAGGACGACTTCCAACCCGAGCACATAGTCGCGCGTCACCCCGTATTTCAGACCGCGCAAGCCGCCTGAGTTTTCGCTGATGTTGCCGCCAATCGTTGAAATTTTCATCGACCCCGGGTCCGGCGGATAAAACAATCCTTTTTCTTCAACGGCTTTCGCCAAATCAAGCGTCACCACTCCCGGCTGAACAGTCGCGGTTAAGTTTTCCTCATCAATTTCCAAAATGCGGTTCATATGGTTAAACAGAAGAACGATCCCGCCTTCGACCGGACACGTGCCGGCGCAAAGGTTCGTGCCCGACCCGCGCGGCACGATCGGGATGCGATACTCGTTGCAAATTTTCGCGATTTCCGCCACTTCCTGGGTAGTTCGCGGCGCAATGACCGCATCGGGGAGCGACTGAAACTGCGGCGTGGCATCATACGAATAGACGAGCCGCCCCGTTTTCGTGTCATCGTAGTTTTCAGCTCCCACGACTTGAATCAACCGTTTTTTCGCCTCATTTGGAATCAATGGTCTCACCCTTTCCACATCGTCTGCATTCGTCGACAGTGGAAAAGGGGCCGGGCTTGGCGCCCGTTTCCATCCCGGCCAAGCCTCGTCCCCCCTTCGTTGCCGTTACGGAATCATCCACGACAATACCGTCGATTGCAAGTAAACAAGAATGCCAATCAAGATGATTAAGAACACGCTATGTTTGACCGTGAAGCGGAACAAGTCGGATTCTTTGCCGGTCAAACCGACGGCCGCACAGGCGACCGCGATCGATTGCGGCGAAATCATTTTCCCGACAACGCCGCCTGATGAGTTGGCCGCCAACGCCAGCACCGGATCCATGCCGATCGATGCCGCCGTCACTTTTTGCAGGTTGCCGAACAACAAGTTCGACGACGTGTCGGAACCGGTGATAAACACGCCGAGCCAGCCTAAAATCGGCGAGAAGAACGGGAACAACGGGCCTGTTTTGGCCAACGCCATCCCAAGCGTCGTGCTCATGCCTGACGAGTTGGCAATGTAGGCAAAGCCGACGACCGAAGCGATCGTCACAATCGGATATTTCAATTCGTTAAGCGTTTCCACAAACGTGCGGCCCCACTCTTTCCACGAGATGCCGATGATGAACTTGGTGACGACCGCCGCCAGCAAAATCGCCGTCCCAGCCGCGCCGAGCAGCTCAAGCTTATACACCGCAGCGATCGGTTGGCCGCTTGGGTTCAAAATTTGGTTGTTGAGCCCCGGCACCGGCGGCATAAACGTCAAGTGGACGCCGATAGCGTTGACCAACTTCAACAAGCCGTTTGTCCCTTCATAATGGCCGGTGAGCGCCGCTTTCACTTGCGGGATGCCCCAAAGCGAGATCAAGGCCGTCAGCACAAGAAACGGCGACCAAGCGCGGAATACTTCCCCGCCGCGATGCGAAATGCGAGCCATTTGACCAGCGGCCGCCACTTCCGACTCCGTTGCAAAGCGGAATGTGCTTTTCGGCTTCCAATATTTCAAAAAGACAGCCAACGCGACGATCGAAACGAGCGAGGACAAAATGTCCGGCAGCTCCGGTCCTAAAAAGTTCGAGGTGAAATATTGCGTCAGCGCAAACGAAACGCCGGAGACGATAATGGCCGGCAACACTTCGACTGTCTTTTTCCATCCTGCCATAATCAAAACGAGATAGAACGGAATGAACACCGATAAAAACGGCAGCTGCCGCCCGACCATTTTCGAAATTTCCATCGCCGGCACACCGGTCGGCCCTTCCATCGAGATGATCGGAATCCCGACCGCCCCGAACGCCACCGGCGCTGTGTTGGCGATCAAGCAAATGCCCGCGGCATACAGCGGGTTGAACCCCAACCCGGCAAGAAGCGCCGCTGAAATCGCCACCGGGGCGCCAAACCCAGCTGCTCCTTCCAAAAAGCGCCAAACGAAAAGGCAATCAGCAGCGCCTGCAGCCGCCGGTCTTCGGTGAGCGAGACAACCGAATTGCGGATAATGTCAAAGTGGCCTGTTTTCACCGTCAGCTTGTATAAAAAGACAGAGGTGATGATGATCCAGCCGATCGGGAGCAGCCCGTACACCGCCCCTTGCGTCACTGACATCACCGCTTTTCCAGCCGGCATTCTGTAAGCGATTACAGCCAACACCAAAGCAAGCAGCAGCGTCGTCAACCCAGCGATGTGCCCTTTCATCCGCTTGACAGCCAGCGCCCAAAAGAAATACAAAATCGGAATGAGTGCAACAATGGCCGATAACCAAAGCTGGTCGGCGATTGGCGTGAAGTCCTGCTTCCACATGCGGTTTTCTCCTCCCCTTTGCGCCTGACTTCGCGGCGTTTGCGAGATCGTCCGCCCATCCTTTTCATTCTAGTCTTCTAGTCATCAGATGACCGGATAAGAAACGCCGTCTGTCTCACATTATAAAAGTACTCAACAAAAAAGACAATAGTATTTTTTCATTTTTCTAACTTTTTCTCTTATCCCCTTCTCCTTTCCGTCCGCAAAAAAGCGCTTGTCCTTCCCCTTTATGCTGTATCATAATAGACAGTGCGGATGCATTGCTTTTGAAAACGGGAAATCCATTCTTCCGAACATTGAGGTGGAACCATTGGCATTTAAACGAATCAAAACGAAAAAAATCTATGAAGAAGTGGCCGAAGCGATTTTTGATATGATCAAAAACGGCGAGCTGAAACCCGGTGACAAACTTGATTCCGTCCAGCAGCTCGCTGAGCAATTTCAAGTTGGGCGCGCCGCCATTCGCGAGGCGCTCACTGCCTTGAAAGCAATGGGGTTGATCGAACTGCGGCAAGGAGAGGGGACGTACGTCCGTGAGTTCGATCCGACGATGATGACGTTTCCGTTATCCATGGCGGTCTTAATGAACAAAGAAGATATTTGGCATTTGCTTGAAGTGCGCAAGCTGCTTGAGGCAGGAGCCGCCTCGCTCGCCGCCTCCAAACGGACAGAGCGCGACCTTGAGGCGATGGCACAAGCGCTTCGGCAAATGAAAGAAGGCATCGGCAGCGGTGAGCTTGGGGAGAAGGCCGATTGGGCGTTTCATATGGCCATCGCCGAGGCGTCGCAAAATCCGATGCTCACAAGCATCATGAACAGCGTCTCCGGCATGATCGTTGAAACGATGCGGGAAACGCGCCGCATTTGGCTGTTTTCGAAACAAACGACGACCGAAAAGCTGCTTGCCGAACACCAAGCGATTTTCGAAGCCATTCGCGACCAAAATCCGGACGCCGCCCGGGCGCGCATGCTTGAACATTTGACCAATGTCGAAAACGTATTGCGCCGCTACATTCGCACTCAGCAGCCAAACTGAGTGCGTTTTTTGCAAAAAAGAGCTACGAATCTGAAAAAATGGTTTATAATAGACATATAGTCATCAGATGACCTGCTCACCCATCCCCAAAAAACAGGAGGGAGAAGAAGTGAAAGTATCGTTGTTTGTCACTTGCCTCATCGACCTCTTTTACACGAATGCCGGCAAAGCGACCGTCGAACTGCTCGAGCGGCTCGGCTGCGAGGTTGATTTTCCGGAGGCGCAAACGTGCTGCGGCCAGCCCGCGTATAACAGCGGTTATGTCAAAGAGTCAAAAGAAGCCATGAAACAGATGATGCGCGCGTTCGCCCACGCTGATTACGTCGTCACCCCATCCGGCTCGTGCGCGGCGATGTTAAAAGAATATCCGCACATTTTCCACGGCGACCCGGAATGGGAAGCGGAGGCGAAACGGCTCGCAGCGAAAACGTACGAGCTGACGCAATTTCTCGTTGACGTCCTGAAAGTCGAAGATGTCGGCGCCTCGCTTCACGGGCGGGCGACGTACCATACGTCTTGCCATATGACCCGCCTTCTTGGCGTGAAAGACGCACCGCTCCGGCTGTTGGAACATGTCAAAGGGCTTGAGCTCGTTCCGCTGCCGAACGCCCACCAGTGCTGCGGGTTTGGCGGCACATTTTCTGTCAAAATGGGGCCGATTTCCGAACAAATGGTCGATGAAAAGATCGGGCATATCGAAGAGGTGGAAGCAGACTATTTAATCGGCGCCGACTGCGGCTGTTTAATGAACATCGGCGGCCGCATCGGGCGGCTTGGCAAACCGATTCGCGTCATGCATATCGCCGAAGTGCTCAATCAACAAAAGTAAGAGAGGGGGACTCGGACATGCCGATGAAAATTGAAAACGGTCCGTTTTGGAAGCGGGTCGAGGAAAACTTGCAAAATGATTTTATGCGCGGGGCGGTCGCCGGCATGCAAGACCGCGGCTATGTGCGGCGGCTTGGCGTCATCGAAGAGCTCGGCCATTGGGAGGAGTGGCGCTCGCTCGCCGAACAAATCCGAAAGCATACGCTGGAAAACTTGGACTATTATTTAATGCAGCTCAGTGAAAACGTTGCCAAACGAGGCGGCCACGTTTTTTTCGCCCAGACGGCTGAAGAAGCGAACGACTACATCCGCCGCATCGCCTTGGAAAAACAGGCGAAAAAAATCGTCAAATCAAAATCGATGGTGACCGAAGAAATCAACTTAAACCCGGTGCTCGAAGCCATCGGCTGCCAAGTGGTCGAAACGGACCTTGGCGAATACATTTTGCAAATCGATGACCATGACCCGCCGTCGCATATCGTGGGTCCAGCGCTCCATAAAAACAAAGAGCAAATCCGCGACGTCTTCCGCCGCAAGCTCGGCTATACGAAGTCGTCCGATCCGGTTGAACTCGCCCGCCATGCCCGTGAGATGCTGCGGCGCGACTATTTGACCGCTGACATCGGCATCACCGGGTGCAACTTCGCCATCGCCGAATCGGGCTCGATCACGCTCGTCACGAACGAAGGCAACGCCGACTTGGTGACCGCATTGCCGAAAACGCAAATTACCGTCATGGGGATGGAGCGGATCGTTCCGACGTTTGAGGAGATGGAAGTGCTTGTGAGTATGTTGACACGCAGCGCCGTCGGGCAAAAACTGACGAGCTACATCACCGTTCTCACCGGTCCGCGCGACGAAGGAGACGCTGACGGTCCGGAAGAATTCCATCTCGTCATCGTTGACAACGGACGCTCCTCGATTTTAGGGACGGAATTCCAGCCCATATTGCAATGCATCCGCTGCGCGGCTTGCGTCAACGTTTGTCCAGTATATCGCCATATCGGCGGCCATTCGTACGGCTCGAT
This sequence comes from Geobacillus zalihae, assembly GCF_030414215.1. Classification (NCBI taxonomy): domain Bacteria; kingdom Bacillati; phylum Bacillota; class Bacilli; order Caryophanales; family Anoxybacillaceae; genus Geobacillus; species Geobacillus zalihae. Next base: position 433,132 of record NZ_CP129217.1, on the reverse strand, counting down.
TTACTCCGGCCCGATCGGCGCGGTATTGTCGCCGCTGTTGGGCGGCTACGACGACTACAAGGAGCTTCCGTACGCCTCCTCGCTGTGCGCCGCCTGTACCGAGGCGTGCCCGGTGAAAATCCCGCTTCACGAGCTGCTCATCAAGCATCGCCAAATCATCGTCGAGCGGGAAGGAAAAGCGCCGGTCGCAGAAAAACTGGCGATGAAAGCGTTCCGCCTCGGGACAGCCTCATCGTCGCTCTACCGCTTCGGCACGAAATTCGCACCGAGCGCCTTCGCTCCGTTTGTAGAGGACGGGCGCGTCACAAAAGGACCCGGGCCGCTGAAAGCATGGACGGAAAGCCGCGAATTTCCGGCGCCGAGCAAAGAACGGTTCCGTGACTGGTTCCAAACACGCCAAAAAGGAGGGAATCCATCATGACGCGTGGCACCATTCAAAACCGCGATGCGTTTTTGCAAACCATCGCCGAGCGCCTTGGGAGAAGCCCGCGCCTGTCCGGCGTCTCCCGGCCGCAATGGGATTATGCGCCGCAATGGACGGTGTTTGCCGGCTATAGCCAAGACGACTTGCTGAACGTGCTGCAAAAACAATGCGGATTGATCCATACCGATTACATCGAGACGACAAGCGCCGAACTTGCCGGCGCACTGAGGCGGCAAGTGGCCGCCTACGGCGGCGGTCCGGTCATCGTGCCGGATGACCCGCGCTTTGCCGAGTACGGGCTGTCCGCCTTGCTTCGCGACGAATGGCCCGCGGAACAAACGACCGTCCATATTTGGAATCCGGCGCTTGGACGCCAAAACATTGACGCCGCCGAGCAGGCGAACGTCGGCATCGCCTTCAGCGACATCACGCTCGCGGAATCAGGGACAGTCGTGTTGTTTTCGCGCAATGAACAAGGGCGGGCCATTCACTTTTTGCCGAAAACATATATCGCCATCGTCCCGAAAAGCACGGTCGTGCCGCGCATGACGCAAGCGGCGGCGGTCATTCACGAGCAAATCGAAAAAGGCGGGCTCGTCCCGTCGTGCATCAACTTCATCACCGGGCCGAGCAACTCGGCTGACATTGAAATGAACTTAGTCGTCGGCGTCCACGGCCCGATGAAAGCGGCGTATATCGTCGTCACCGACCGCTGACCAAAACGAAACGGTGCCCTTTCTTGATCATGGGGCACCGTTTTTTCTTCAATATTGCCGGCTGACATCGACCGCATTGGCAAGCGGTTCGCCGGTTTCGATGCAGCGAAAATGGTTGTTCGCAACGGTTTGACGTCTTGATCAATTCGGATGGAACGGACTGACAGACACTTTCGCGTGATTTTTCACATCCGTAACGACCAGCAAAATCAGCCTTCCCTTCTTCTCATACACAAAAGCTGACCCCCACCGGTCAACTTGAGTCCATTGACGTTTCTCCAATTCGTCAAGATAATAGTCAGCCACTTCCTCCGCCGAAGAAGACGCAACAACAAACTCCACCCGTTCATCCACCGAACGAATGTCACTCGCCTTTGGGTGCAGGGGAATATCGTCATACCCTGGGACCGTCTGTTGTTGCTCACAACCTGAAAAGAAAATCATGACAAGGAGCAAAACTAGCGGGATGCCTATACGCACTTCATCCCCTCCCGTAGAATACTAGCTTTGGAATTAGCCCGTTGACGGCCAAATGGATTGATCATCCATCGCGATTTCCCATTTAGTTCACCCAATAGTAATCTGTCACATGGAGGAACCGGGTCGTCTTGGCCCCCAAATCCCAATAGCGATGGTACGTATCATTGGTATGATAGTTGACATACGGTTGACCATTCCTGATCTCAACGACAATCGCGCTGTGGTCCAAGATGCCATCACCGTCAAAATCGTAATATATGCTGTCACCCAATTGCAAATCAGTTGCCCTGGAAACGTATGTGCCGCGATGCTCATCTGTCTCATTGTTGCGGGAAAGATGATACGCTTGATCGTGGGCCACGGACCAGCTGTAAGTCCATGCGTCATCCCCGGTCCCTGAAGTTCCTTTGGTATTGTACCACCAAACATACGGTTCCGCCCAAGCTTGCCGAGCGGAGCCTCCTTCGTAGAACGACTGAGACACGAAATTAGCGCAGTCATTCGAAAAAGATCGGTATTTCGGGTTACGCCCATTCCACCATCGATTCGCGTAGTTGACAGCTCCTTGGCGAGAGTAGTAGGTGTAAAAACCTTGAATGACAACATCGCCTCCAGCGATTGAGATAGGTGGAGTCTCTGAACCCGATGCCCCAACCTTCCGCACGTTTTCCTGTCCTCTTTTCGAATACGTATCTTGGTAGTTCATCCCAACAATCAGCCAATCTCCATCACGTTTGATCAATGTAGCCGAATAAGGAATGTTAGCCTCTTTGGTGATCACAGATTCATTCGATCCCGGAAACACGGACTCATACTCAACAGAAACCAGGGCCCGGACCTTAGCCATTTTACCATTGATCTCAACACTTTCAAAAACAGGGTGAACCTCCACATTTGAATATCGAAATCCAGCACGATAAGCAGGTTCCAAGTAGTGCCTTCTTACGTAAGCACGCTCACGGCTTTCCTCTTGTTCGGAAACACTCGGATCATAAAACCGTTTCACGTTCACTTGCGGATCAATCATCAACTGCCATCGAGCCTCTAAAGCATGGACAACCTTCTGCTTCACAGCAGCAAGATCACTATCATTTGAAGGATTTACCACTAAGTTAGCAGCTCCAGCCAAGCTGCCTCCTGAAATGAACAGACTCGTTAGTCCTCCTACGAACACAATCAGTGAAATGACCAATCGTTTCAAGTGTAATGGGTGAAACATAACCTTCACTCTCCCCCTCTACACCATTTTTCATCACCATATCAACACCAAGTCAGTTTATAAAAAAGATATCTCGAAGTCACCCTAATTTATCGATCCCCCTTCCTTAGTGGTTTAATTTTTAATATAAATCAACACGATCATTTTTTCACCGCCAATTTGTGTCGGAACCCCGCCATTTTTTGGCGGAATACCGACACGAAATGGCGGACTTCAAAAAGAAAACTCCCTCACCTATCAGATGAAGACGTTAACAACATATGAAGTTCTGGAATGAACCCTAATTGTTTTGCTTTTTCCACGGCTTCTACCCTCGAAGATACATGCAGCTTCGTGAAGATGCGCGATAAGCGTCTTTCTATCGTTCGTTGGCTCGTGTGATGTTTTTTGGCAATGTCTTTATTGCATGAACAAATTTGGCAACTTTCGTTAGGTTGTGCCGCTCCAGCCTGAGTGTAATCGTGGGCATGGCTTCGCCCCCTTTTCTTTTGAGATTCCACACCGAAAGAGAAAAATGGTGGCTCGAAGCCATCCTCTTGAGGGATTGCCGAGCAATGCCGGCTTTCATCCCTCGATTGAAACCGTAGGCTTTTAGATGGCTTTTTCTGTAAATTTCAACAGGATTTCTAACATTCCTTCTTCTTTTCACAATGATGCTATAGAAAAAAGGCGTCCCATTGTTTTTGAGACACCTTTTTCCTTCAATATTGCCGGCTGACATCGACCGCATTGGCAAGCGGTTCGCCGGTTTCGATGCAACGGAGCGTGTCTAAAATGCTTTGGGCGGCGTCTTCGGCTGACGTGAGCGCCGCGATATGCGGAGTGATGATGACATTCGGATGAACCCATAGCGGCGAGTGCGGCGGAAGCGGCTCTTCTTCAAACACATCGAGCACGGCGAGGCGCACATTTCGGTTTTCCAACGCGCCGACAAGCGCCGTCTCATCAACCGTCGCCCCACGCCCAACATTGATAAAGCTCGCGTTGTGCAAACAGGCAAAAAACGTCTCGTCAAAGAGATGATGCGTTTCCTTGGTGAGTGGAAGGGCCGCGATCACCCAATCAGCACGGGCAAGCGCTTCCCCCGCCTCTTCATGGCGGTAAACAACCGAAAACGGCGGCGTGTCTCGGCCGCTTCGCGAGACGCCGATCGGGGAAACCCCAAATAAACGAAGCGTTTCCGCGATGCGCCGGCCGATTTCGCCTGTCCCGTAAATGACAACCCGCTGTTCGCCAAGCCGCTTCGGAGCGAACGGCTTCCATTGCCGCTGCTCTTGATGCCATGCATACACGTCATGGCATTGGGCGTCGCGCAGCAAGTAGCTGAGACAATATTCGGCGATCTGCTCGCCGAACGAGCCGACCGTCCGCGTCAGCAACACGTTCTTCTTCCATTCCCGCTTCCACAAAAACGCGTCAACGCCCGCGCCGAGCGAATGCACCCAGCGCAAATTGGCGAGCGAAAACGGCCCGGCCGGACGAAAGCCGACGTACGCATCCGCCCAGGCGAAATCATTGGCCGTCAATTCTTCTTCCGCCACAAAGCGAAACGCTTTATCGGGCCGCTTGTCCGGAAGAAGGGCGGCAAGCTCGGCATAAAGCCTTCCTGTCACAAGAATGCGTTGGATGTCCATGACGTCAAACCACCCCTCAACCGTTCAAATCAATGTACCTTCCTCACGCTCAGCTCTTTTATTCGTGATATAGCCGGCCGCCAATACCACAATTGTCACGCCGGCGGCAACCACATAAACGAACGGGCCGTAAGAAAGATGAAGCCAATGAAGCACCCCTTCATCCCCCGCCATCATCTTTCCGGCCGTCCACGCCAAAATGCCGGAGCCGACATACGCGATCCAGCGGTGTTTTTCCATAAGACGCACGATCGCTTTTGAGCCAAAAATCATGATCGGGATGCTGATGGCCACCCCAAGCGCCAGCATGCCAAGATGCCCTTCCGCCGCCCCGGCGACGGCGACGACATTGTCCAAGCTCATGACCGCATCGGCGATGATAATCGTCATGATGGCTTTCAGCAAACGGTCCGCCGCTTGCACATTGGCCTCCTCCTCCCGCTCAACGAGCACTTTATAGGCGATCCAGACAAGCAGCAACCCTCCGGCGAAGTGAACGAACGGGATGTTGAGCAAAAAGACGATGACCGCCGCAAACAAAATGCGGAGCAGCACCGCCCCCGCCGTTCCCCATACGATCGCTTTGTTCCGCTGGTCATTCGGCAGCCGGCGCGTCGCCATCGCAATGACGACCGCATTATCCCCCGACAAAATGATATCAATTGCAATAATCTTCCATAACGCCAACAGCGCCGCGGCAGAAATAGTCAACAAAAGCCCCCCTCCCCTTTGCCTTTCTTCTTCATCATACTGCAAATTCGACTGGGGGACAACTGTCGAATAGTCTGTCCATGCTCTCGCCCTAACCAATATGGGAAAGGCTCTCTGCATCGTCCGAACTTCGCAGAAAAAGTGAAGGAAGCAAACCATCTTCACTGATGACTGCTTCCCTATCTCTAGCGGAAAAGGTCTATATCACTGCCATTTTTTCAAACACCTATCCTTGAACGCTCCCATGCCTCTACGCCCACTATGCTTTGCCCTTTTCTAAGCTTTCGTTTCATCGCGGAGGGAGTGATGTTTTGCCCTTTCGCTCAACCACGCAGCCACCGCTTCAATGTCATTGGAAAAGACGCGGTCAGCTGTAATGGAGGAAACCATGCGGCGCGCCTCATGGTAAAACCGCCGCGTTGACGGGGCCATGCGCTCGATGCCGCGTTCCTCCACCGCCTGCAAAGCGCAAATGAGCTCAATCGCCAACACTTTTCGAGCGTTTTGCACGATCATGTGCGCATGGCGGGCGGCGGTCGTTCCCATGCTGACATGGTCTTCCTGGTTGGCCGATGACGGAATCGAATCGACGCTGGCCGGATGGGCGAGCGTCTTGTTTTCCGATACGAGCGAAGCGGCGACATATTGCATAATCATTGCTCCCGACTGCAAGCCAGGCTGTGGGCTTAAAAACGGCGGCAAGCCTTCGCTAAGCTGCGGATTGACGAGCCGTTCGATGCGGCGTTCGCTGATGTTGGCCAGCTCCGCCACCGCGATTTTCAACAAATCCATAGCGATCGCAACGGGCTGGCCGTGGAAGTTGCCGCCAGAGAGCACCGTCCCGTCCGCAAAAATAAGCGGATTGTCCGTTGCTGCGTTCATTTCGATTTCAAGCGTTTCTTTTACATAGCGAATCGCCCTGAGCGACGCTCCGTGCACTTGCGGGAGGCAGCGGATGGAGTACGCATCTTGCACGCGCCGCTCCCCTTGCCTTGTTGTGAGTTGGCTGCCAGCTAAATAGCGGCGCAGCCGTTCCGCCACCTCGGCCTGTTCCTGAAACCCGCGGGCTGCGTGGATGCGGGCGTCAAACGCGTCCACAATGCCATAAAGCGCCTCAGTCGTCAGCGCCGCGATCCATTCACTGTCATACGCCAGTTGTTCCGCCTCTAAGTAAGCAAGGGCTCCGACGGCTGTCATCGCCTGCGTGCCGTTAATAAGCGCCAGCCCTTCCTTCGCTTGCAAAGAAAGCGGCGAAATCCCTGCTTTTGAGAGCGCCTGATGAGCAGACATCCGCCGCCCTTCGTACATCACGTCACCCTCGCCGACCAGCGCCAGCACCAAATGGGCGAGCGGCGCTAAATCGCCGCTAGCGCCGAGGGAACCTTGCTGCGGCACGATCGGATGGATGCCGGCGTTCAAAAACGCGAGCAGCTGCTCAATGACCGCCGGACGCACGCCGGAATACCCTTTTAACAACGCATTGGCTCGCAAAAGAAGCATCGCCCTCACGACATCTTCGGCAAACGGCGCGCCGACCGCGCAGGCGTGCGAACGGAGAAGATTCAGTTGCAGCTGCTCAAGACTGCTCCCTTCAATGCGCACATCGGCGAGTTTGCCAAAACCCGTATTCACGCCATAGATCGTCCGTCCATTGGAGATCGCTTGCTCCACTGCCGCGCGGCTTTTCGCGACCGCCCTCATGCTTTCCTCCGCAGCCGCCACCCTCTCCCGCTCATAGACAACACGTCTTACCTCATCAATCGTCAATGTATGTCCGGTCAACACAACCATCATTCCCATCCCCTTTCATCCTATTTCGCGCAGAAGACTCCCACTTCAACGACCAAAGAAAGTAAGTAGGAGAGGAATGCGCGTTCCCCCTTTCTTTTGTGTATGATAGAATAAAGACGTGGAGAAAACCGTTCAATAAAGGCACTCCAATCACGGCTGCTCGATGGATGGAGTTGGCTGCAGGAAACGTTGCAACCGTCAAACATCGAGCGTAGGTCTGTCTGTTGTGTGTGGAAGCCAAGTACTGCCAACAGACACACCGAGAGAATCGGTAACGATGCAGGCATGACCTGCGTCGTTGGGCAGCTGTCAACCTGCCCCTAATGCAACCCCAAGTCAAGGAAGGAGGACGAAGTCCGTTTGCACTTCTGGGGAGTTGCAAGCCTCCACTTCAAGCGTGAGCGAAGTGGGGGTAGTTGACTGGTTTTCCCAATCAAGCTCCTTTCCCAATTAAAAAGGAGGCGGCCTGCCATATGGCAGTGTTCGCCTCCTCATGACTCATCGCTCTAGGCATGGAGCGTGCTTATATATGATTGATTCCAAGCCCCGCCGCCTCGTGCTCAAGCCCGCGCACCGGGGCACCGATCGTCCCGTACAAGGCGACAGCGATCCATTCCCCTTCGTTCGGCTGTTCATACGGCATGCCGCGCACGACGGCGAAACGAAGGCCAGCGGTTCTCAACAAATCTCCCAGCTCTACCTGCCCCCTCGTCACGCCATGCACCGCCTCTAAAATCGCATGGTATAAGGCGTGCATCTCGCGGTACAAGCCGCCGTCCACCACTCCATGCCGCTTTGCCGCCGTCTCAATCGCCGCGACGATTTTGTGCGGCTCCATCGCCCCGACCCGCCCTTGGCAATAGCGCCACGAAAGCGCCTCAAGCTGGTTGAGGATCGGGTCTTCCTCTCCCTCGTCCAGCATCGCCAGCAGCAATGCCAGCCGGCCGATGCGCGCTTGTCTTGGTTCCATGGCTTCTACACACCTATTGGTCTTTTTTTCTATTGTATGATGACAATGAAAGCGATGTCAATGATGAATTTCCATTTTTTAGCACATTAAAACATTAACAGGCTGAACGATCGCCTTTATACTTCTGGATGGAAAATAGTTAGAAACATCTGCCTCGTGGCGAGCTATGGGCGACTCCCTCTTCTCGTCTTACCATGATCAATTCCGGTTTCCATTTTTTTGATTATATGATATCATATAAGTATCAAATTGACACTATTAGGGGGATAGGTTATGAGAGAACAAGAAGCATGGCGCATAGATGGATTTATCGGCATCGGATGCATCGCTCTTTTCGTTCTGGCTGGTTTTGTCAGCCTCATTCAAGCGCAGCTCTTATTGGCCGTTTTCTGCTTCGCCCTTGCCGCCTTCTTGGCGACTGGCATCACGATCGTTCAGCCGAATCAAGCAAAAGTGATCATTTTTTTCGGCCGCTACTTTGGCACGATTCGCGACAGCGGGCTGTTTTTCACCGTGCCGCTCACCGTTCGAAAGAAAGTATCGCTGCGCGTGCGCAACTTCACGAGCAACAGGTTGAAAGTGAACGATGTTCAAGGCAATCCAATTGAAATCGCCGCCGTCGTCGTCTTCCGCGTCATCGATTCAGCCAAGGCGGTGTTTGACGTTGATGATTATGAACAATTCGTCGAGATTCAAAGTGAAGCCGCTATCCGCCATGTGGCGACAAAATATCCGTACGACACGTTTGAAGACGACAACGAGATCACGCTGCGCGGCAATGCGGATGTCATTTCTGATGTGCTTGCCCAAGAATTGCAAGACCGGCTGCGCATTGCCGGAGTTGACGTGATGGAAGCGCGCCTCACCCACTTGGCCTACTCGCCGGAAATCGCGGGCGCCATGCTCCAACGCCAGCAAGCCGCCGCCATTTTGGCCGCCCGGAAAAAGATCGTCGAAGGCGCCGTCTCGATGGCGCGCATGGCGATCGAACAGCTTGACAAAGAAAACGTTTTAGAGTTAGATGATGAACGAAAAGCCGCAATGGTGAACAACTTAATGGTGGCGATCGTCTCCGAGCGCGCCGCCCAGCCGGTGATCAATACCGGCAGTCTATACTGATGGTTGTGGAGTGCGATGGCAGCGAAAAAACAATTCCCTTTGCGCATTGATTATGACCTGTACGCCATACTAGAGCAATGGGCGCAGGACGAGTTTCGCAGCGTCAACGCCCAAATCGAGTATTTGCTGCGGGAGGCGGCAAAGCGCGCTGGACGGCTCGGAAAAGGAAAAAACGATCCAAAACAAGGAAGCTAGCCAATGACGGCTGGCTTCTTTTGTTTTTCAGTCATGGGCATTTGTTGCCGAAATATAATGATAGCAGAGCTCTTTTTCGAAAGGGGGACGACCTGATGGCCCACCCGCTGCCGCCGCTTACAGCCATTACGAAATCTTATGGATCGTCCGTCCCACCGCGCTTTCAACAGCTCAGCCGCCTTTGGCGCCATGCGGAAGGAGGATGAGCATGGAAAGCTACTATGCTGTGCTCGAAGCGATCGCCGGCGCACCAGGCGACGGCGTGTTAGCCATCATCATCAGTGTGGAAGGCTCGGCTTATCAAAAAGAAGGAACATGCATGTGGATTGGCGCAAACGGGGAAACGGTCGGGCTGCTGAGCGGCGGCTGCCTGGAAGAAGCAGCGGCAGCTTACGCGCGTGAGATATTGGCGAACCGCCAGGCAGCCGCTGTTTCGTTTGACTTGCGGACTGAGGATGATTGGTCGTGGGGGCAGGGCGCCGGCTGCAACGGCCTCGTCCACATTTGGCTCGAGCCGGTCACAAGCGACGCAAAACTCGATTGGCTGGCGCTCAAGCGTTGCCTTGACCGCGGCGAACATGTACTGATGGTCCGAAGCATCTTGTATCCAGACGAGCGGCCGTTTTTCCAAAGCGAAACAGGCGAACAATTCGGCGGTTGCCGTCGGACGCCGCATCGGGAATGGCGCGAATGGCTTCACAAAACGCCGTTTTATCAAGGGCGAAGCGGTTTGTACGAAGTGGACGGGGAAACATTTTACGTTCAGCACTTTTGGCCAAAACCGCGCCTTGTCGTATTCGGCGCCGGATCAGACGCCCCGCCGCTCGTCTCAGCCGCCAAAGCCGCCGGGTTCTCCGTCACCGTAAGCGATTGGCGTCCGGCGTTTTGCCATCCATCCCACGTGCCGGACGCCGATGCCTTCGTCATGGGCTTTCCCCATGAAACTGTTCCGCGGCTTCGCCTAAACGAGCGCGACTTTGTTGTCATCATGACCCACCAGTTTGAACGCGACCGCGAACTCGTTTCCTTGTTAGCCGACATGCCACTCGCTTATCTCGGTGTGCTCGGTCCGCGGCGGCGCACGGACCGCCTCTTTCCTTCCGGCTCGACGCCTCCATTTGTCCGTTCGCCGGCAGGGCTTTCCATCGGCGCACGCGGTCCGTATGAGATCGCCGTCAGCATCACTGCCGAATTGATCAGCGTCCTTCGCAGGCGGTCAACGGAGAGAGTATGATGAGTCGCCCAACCATCGCTGGCATTTATTTGGCGGCTGGAGAAAGCCGGCGGATGGGAACGGATAAACGCGCTTTGCCCTGGGGGGAAAGCACGCTGGGCGCTGCCGGCCTTCAGGCTGCGCTTCATTCTTGCCTTGCGCCCGTCATCGTTGTCGTCCCTCCAGACGATGCGCTCGCGTGGCTTCCGGCTGAACTTCGGAATCATGAAAAGTGCCGCTTCGTCCGTTGCGCAGCCCATCATGGCGGTCAAGCGCATTCACTTGCCTGCGGCCTGCAAGAAGCAATCGCTAGCGGGGCCGACGCCGCCGCTGTGCTGCTCGCCGATCAGCCGTTTGTCACGTCTGAAACGATCGAGGTGCTGGCCGGCCTTTATCGCCGCCACCGTCCTGATTACGTCGCCTTCGCCCGCTTCGGCACGCCGATGCCCCCAGTCATTTTTGGAAAACAAATGTTTCCTTCCCTGCTTTCTCTAAAGGGCGATGCCGGCGGGCGTGCGCTCCTTCGCGACCCCCACTGGCGCGGCCTTTTGTATGAAGGCGGCGAAACAGCCAGCCTCGACATTGACACGAAAGATGATTATAAACATGCCGTCATCGTTCGAGAAAAAAAGGAGGGACGCCCCCATGGCCGTCGGTAAAAGCATCATCCGCAAAGAAGCATGGGATAAAGTGACCGGCCGGGCGAAATATACGAACGATTTCAAAGAACAGGGGATGCTTCATGCCTCTTTGGTGACAAGCCCATACGCCCATGCGCGCATCCTCTCGCTGGAGGCACGCCGCGCGCTCGCCGCCCCCGGCGTCCGCGCCGTCGTGACCGGCGAGGGGCTGCCGCTTACCGGTGAAGACATGCGCGACCGCCCTCCGATCGCTTTCGACAAAGTACGCTACTATGGAGAGGTTGTGGCGGTCGTCGTCGCCGATACGCTCGTTCAAGCCGAACAGGCGGCCCGCCTCGTCCGCGTCGTTTACGAACCGCTTCCGGCGGTCGGCTCGCCGCGTGAGGCGTTGAAAAAGGGCGCTCCATTATTGCATGAACACCTCGACCGTTATGAAAAAAACAAAACGACTCATCCTGAGCCGGGGACAAACGTCGCCCACCGGACGAAAATCCGAAAGGGCAACATTGAACAAGGGTTTGCGGAAAGCGACGTCATCGTCGAAACGAGCGTATCGTTCGCCCCTTCCGATCATATCGCGATGGAAACACGCTGCGCCACGGCGGAAATTTGGCCGGATGGCACGATCCATATCTCTGCCTCTTCGCAGTCGCCGTTTATGATCAAGAAGTTGCTTCATACGTATTTTGGCGAAGAAACCGGCAAAGTCATCGTTCATACGCCTCTTGTCGGCGGCGCCTACGGAGGAAAAGCGCCCGTCCAGCTTGAGCTGCTTGCCTACCTTGCCTCCAAAGCGGTCGGCGGCCGAAAAGTGAGCGTCTGGAACAGCCGCGAGCATGACATGGTCACTTCGCCCGTCCATATCGGTTTGGAGGCAACCGTCAAAATCGGCGCGACAAAAGAGGGCTTGTTCAAGGCCATGGAAATCTTATTTCTATTTGACGGCGGGGCTTATTCCGACAAGGCGATCGATGTCAGCCGCGCCGCAGCCGTCGATTGCACCGGCCCGTACCATGTCGAAAACGTCTTTTGTGATTCATTGTGCGTCTATACGAATCGCCCGTACGCGACGCCGTTTCGCAGTTTTGGCCATTGCGAACAGGCATTTGCCGTCGAGCGGGCCATCGATGAATTGGCACGAACGCTTCAACTTGACCCATGGGAGGTGCGGCGCAAAAATGCCATCCGCCCGGGGCATACGACCCCGACGCAAGTGCGGCTCACGAAAAGCAACGTCGGCAACATATCAGCCTGCCTCGACCGGTTGCGCGAGCTGATGCGCTGGGACGAATGGCAGCGCGTCGAAGTGGACGCCTATACGGTAAGAGCAAAAGGAATCAGCGCCGGCTGGAAAACATCGACGATCGACACCGACGCGAGCTCGGGCGTCATCTTAACGTTCAACTCCGACGGCAGCGTCAACGTCATCTCCGGCGTCGTCGAAATCGGAACGGGCACGAAAACGGTGCTCGCGCAAATCGTCGCCGAACGGCTGAAGATGGATGTCGATCGTGTCCATGTCAAAATGGATATCGATACACAAACGACGCCGGAACATTGGAAAACAGTCGCCAGCCGCGGGACGTTTATGGCCGGACGTGCGGCGCTTGCCGCTGCCGACGACGCCATCCGTCAGTTAAAAGACATCGCCGCCTGCGTCTTGCGGGCCTCGCCGGACGATTTGGAAGTCGGGTTCGGGCGCGTCTTTTTGCGCGATGACCCGGCCATCTTTCTTCCGATCAAAGACATCGCCTATGGCTACAAGTTTCCGAACGGCAACGCCATCGGCGGGCAAGTGATCGGGCGCGGCCACTACATTTTGCGCCGCTTGACCCCGCTTGATCCGGAGACCGGCGCCGGCCAACCGGGACCGGAATGGGGCGTATGCGCCGAAGGAGTGGAAGTTGAGTTCAACCGTCGCGACTACACGTATCGCATTGTCAAAGCGTATGCGGTCATTGATGCCGGCAAAGTGCTCAACCCAAAGGCAGCGCTTGGCCAGGCCATGGGAGCGATGAGCATGGGGCTGAGTTTTGCCAGCCGTGAAGGGTTTCTTTTTGACAACGAACAGCGCGTGTTAAACCCGCAGCTGCGCACATACCGGCCGATTCGCTTCGGCGAACATCCGGAATACATCGTTGAGTTTGTCGAAACGCCGCAAATCGATGCCCCATACGGCGCTCGCGGCATCGGCGAACATGGCCTGATCGCCATGCCCGCCGCCTTGGCAAACGCCTTGTCGCTCGCTGCCGGCGTGCCGCTCAATGAACTGCCGCTTGTGCCTGAACTCATTTGGCGGAAACAGAAAGGGGACTCCTATGGTTCCGTTTGACTTTGCCTACTACCGGCCGCAGTCGATCGCCGAAGCGACAGCGCTGTTTGCGGCGCTCGAGCGGGATGGAAAACGACCGCTCTACTACGGCGGTGGCACGGAGATCATCACGTTGTCTCGTTTGAACCTTGTCCGCACCGCGGCCGTCATTGACATAAAATCGATCCCTGAGTGCCGGGCGCTTGAGGCAAGCGCCGATCCTCTCGTGCTTGGAGCGGCGCTCTCCCTCGCCGAGCTCGAAGAAGCAAATCCGTTCCCGTTATTGACAAAAGCGGCGCGAGAAGTCGCCGACCGGACAGCGCGCAACCAAATTACGCTCGGCGGCAACATTTGCGGGCAAATTTTTTACCGTGAGACCGCACTGCCGCTATTCGTCGCCGAGGCGGATGTCATCATCGCCGGACCATACGGCATCAGGCAATGCCGCTTCCTTGACTTGTTTCATCAACAGCTGCAGCTTGGCCGCGGTGAATTTGTCGTCCAGTTCAAAGTTGACCGTGCCACCGCCACCCTGCCCCATTTCCACCGCAAGCGCCGCAAGCAAGGGGAAGTCGGCTACCCGCTTGTGACGATTGCAGCGCTGAAAAAAGACGGGACGGTTCGCGCTGCTCTAAGCGGCGTCTGTCCGTTCCCGTTCCGCTCCGCTGAAGTTGAGGCGCATGTAAACGACCGGAGCCGCCCAGTTGGTGAACGAATCCAAGCAGCGGTTGACGCCTTCCCGCGCCCGATTTTGCACGATATTGAAGGCTCGGCAGACTACCGGCTGTTCGTGGCCGCCCAGCTGCTTGAAGATATGCTTCGTGAGCTCGGAGATGAGGAAACCGTCTAAACAGGAGGTGAGCATGCGGACATGGAGGAAACGACAAAGCGGGAGCTTGTGCTGCACGTTAATGGAGAACGAAGATCGATCGTCGCTCGCCAAGCCGAAACGCTGCTGTTTGTTTTGCGTGATGGGCTGGGGCTGACCGGGGCCAAGCCAGGCTGTTTGAACGGCGACTGCGGCGCCTGCACCGTCTTAGTCGACGGCACGCCGATCAAATCATGCATGATGCTGGCTATCGAAACGGTCGGCAAAGAGATCACCTCGATCGAAGGGCTTGATGATGCCCCCATTCAGCACGCCTTCGTCCGCCACTTCGCCTTTCAGTGCGGCTATTGCACTCCTGGATTCATTATGAACGCCCACGCGCTCATCGAGCGGCACCCAAACGCCGATGAGGCGACGATTCAAGAATGGCTGGAGTCGAATATTTGCCGCTGCACAAGCTATCAAGAAATTGAAGCGGCGGTCAAAGAAGTGCTCGAAGCCAAAAAAGCAAAACCAACAGATCCTTGACGAGCAATGGATATCCCGCACCCAATCGGGATATTCTTTTTTGATGCGGTATACATCTCATCGAAAAGGCTGGTGATTTACTAGGGCAACAGCTTCCCGGAATCGCTTCTCAAGTAGAAAATCCTTGTAGCATCAGCCCCTATTTTCACACGTTCACCCATCGATCAAGGAAAACAGCGGTTTTTCACCGGCCTTCTAAATAGCTATTGACAAAAATATAACGTTAACGTTAATGTTATGTTTGTAAAACAGATCGTTCACTGTGATCACGGGAAAGCGAGGGGCCCCGAATGGAGCGATTCAAAATCGATGACGTCGCCAAAGCAACCGGCCTAACAAAACGGACGATTCGCTATTATGAGGAGATTGGCTTGATCAAGCCGCCGGCGCGCAGCGAAGGCGGCACACGCCTTTATACAGCTGAGGACATCGAACGGCTGAAAAACATCGTTGCCGCGCGCGAAGTGCTCGGCTTTTCGCTGCAGGAGCTGCAGCATTTTTTGGCGCTGAAAGAAACGATGGAGACGCATCGGGCGGAATATCGACATGCGGCTGCTGGGAGCGAAAAACGGCGTGAACTGGAACAAATCAGCGCTGGATTGCGTCGGCAAATCGCCATGCTGGAAGAGAAAATGAAGAAGATGGCCATGCTGAAGCAAGAGCTGGAACAAATGGCAGAGCGGGTAGACGCCCTCTTGCAAGAAAGGAGAGAAGAATAGTGGAGGAAGGGAGAAAAACAAAGGCGCGATGGATTACCGTCGCCGCCGCCTTTTTAGCGTTTATGGGCATCGGGATCGTCGACCCGATTTTGCCGGTCATCGCCGAAAGCATCGGCGCCACCCATTGGCAAGTCGAAATGTTGTTTACCGCCTACATTTTGACGATGGCGGTCATGATGATCCCGGTCGGTCTTGTTGTCAACCGTATCGGCGATAAACAAATGATGGTGATCGGGCTTGGCCTCGTTACGATTTTTTCGTTGTTGTGCGGCTTTGCTTCTACTATCCCGCAGCTGTCGCTCTTTCGCGCCGGCTGGGGATTGGGCAATGCGACGTTTTTCGCCACAGCCATGACGTTGTTGATCGCGTTGACGCCGCAGGCAAGCACCGCGGTCGGCCTGTATGAAGCGGCGATCGGCCTCGGCATGGCCGGCGGTCCGCTCGTCGGCGGACTGCTTGGCCAACATTCATGGCGCTATCCGTTTATCGGCACGAGCGTCTTGATTTTCATTGCCTTTTTACTCGTCACCTTTTTCGTCTATGATCCGAACAAAGGAAAGCCGAAAAAAGCGGTCGGCCTGCAAGAAATGCGGCGGTTGCTTTCGTTCCCGCCATTTTTAAAAGGGGCGGTCGGCGGCATGCTTTACTATTACGGCTTTTTCGTCGTATTGGCGTATTCGCCTTTGATCATTGGACTGTCGGCCATCCAAATCGGCCTCGTTTTCTTCGGCTGGGGGCTCTGCCTTGCTTATGGCTCAGCGGTGCTCGCCCATCAGCTTGAGAAACAATATGAACCAAGGGAAATTTTGCCATACGGTTTGCTGATGTTCGCAGCCTTATTGCTGCTTCTTGTAGTCGCCAAGCCGACATGGCTTATGGTAACGCTCATCATTTTGTCTGGGCTCGTCTCCGGACTCAACAACGCTTTGTTTACAAGCTATGTGATGGAAACATCGCCATATGAGCGGGGAGTGACGTCCGGCACGTACAACTTCGTCCGCTGGCTCGGAGCGGCCATCGCTCCGGTGCTGTCCGGCATCATCGGCCACACCATTTCCTCAAAAGCACCGTTTATGGTCGCCATGGCGCTGGCGCTCGTCGCCTTTCTGTTCCTTTCCTGGCGCAAGCGCAAGACTTCGGCACCCAAAACGGCATAGCCGTAAAAAAAACAGGCGATCACAATCATTTCGCGTCTAAAATCAGAAAACGCCCGTTCCAGACGGGAACGGGCGTTGTTCACAATTCGCTTCCCGGCCGCAGCCATTTTGTCATCGTGTTCGCGGCGGCGAAGCATTGCCCTTTTTCACGAAACTGCTTCCATCCTCCTGCTTATGGCGCTCGCTGTTCAGCTATGAACCGTCCGCTTCTCGCTGATAAGAACGCCGCGTTTTTTCATCTCGTCCATATACACATCCCCCGGAACGATTTGCTCCGGCGGATAGACGCCGCGCTTTGTGATCACCCCGCGGCCGATGAGCTGGGCGACAGCGGAAATGGTGTAGGCCGTCGTGCGCGCCATCGCCGTTACCTTGTTTTCGCGGTCATTAAACGTGACGGTCTCGTATTCCAATACCGTTTCCTTCCCGCCTTTTCGGCCGCCGACGATGACCCGAAGCAACACCACATCATCTTTCCCTTTCAAATCAAGCAGCGGCTTCAGGACGGAAAGCAGCACATCGCGCGGTTTGACTTTGCATCCATTGACCTCCACTTCCACATCATTGCGCGTCAAATTCAAATCGACGAGCAGCTTAAATTTTTCTGCATGGCCGCGGTAGCGGATCGTTTTGTACTCGAGCCGCTTCAAGTTCGGAAACGAGCGCGAGAGCGTCGACGTCCCTCCTGAGGTATGAAACGCTTCAAGCGGCCCAAACCGGTCGAAATAAATCGGCTCGACTTCCGAAAGCGACGGCACTTCCTGCTTTTGGCCGTTGCGGATAATGAGAGACGGATCGGTGTAATGGTCAAGCAGCCCTTCCAAGGAAAACACATGGTTGTACTCGAGCGGCGGCTCAGGGCGGACGGGGATGCCGCCGACATACAGCAAGATGGATTCCACCTCATCGAGTTGACTCGCCCCATAGCCGGATAAAATGTTGATCATTCCGGGTGCGACGCCAAGATCCGGAATGATCGTCACCCCCGCTTTCTGAGCCTCCTCGTGCATTTCAAGCACCCGATCGGTAATATGGCCGATATGGCCGCCTAAATCAACGGAATGAACACCCGTTTCGATCGCTGTTTTCGCCACCGTTTCATTGAAGCGGTAAAACAAGGCATTGACGACGACATCATGCCCTTGCATGGCCGCTGCCAGTTGTTGCGGATCGCCGGCATCCACCCGCACAGCGGCAAGCTTTTCGGAATGAAGCTGCCGCACCGTCTGCTCCACTTTAGCCAAATCGACATCCGCCAGCGTCACCGCCTCAACATCTTGGCTTTGTACTAAATCGCGCGCCGCTTCTTTGCCCATCAGCCCCGCTCCAAGCACGAGCACTTTCATCGTTCTTTCCCCCTCTGTCACCGATTCTTTGCCATACGCTCACATGACAGCCGCTTTTTTCACATCTTTGCCGCGGCCGCCGCTTCGATTCACGATATAGGTTCCACGTTGATCTTCGCTTCTCTTTTGCCGACCATGTTGCAAGCGACAGCCCGGTTCAATCATCGGTATCGATTTGCGCCCGTTGCAGCTTGCCGCTGAAATCGACATAAATGCTCCGCCATTCGGTGAAGACGTCAAGCGCAGCGACGCCGGAGTCGCGGTGGCCGTTGCCCGTCCCTTTCGTGCCGCCAAACGGCAAATGAATTTCCGCTCCCGTTGTGCCGGCGTTGACATACACGATGCCGGTGTCCAAATCGCGCATCGCTCGGAATACATGGTTGACATCGCGTGTGAAAATGGCGCTTGACAGCCCATAATCGACGCTGTTGTTGACGGCGATCGCTTCGTCCAAACTGCGGACGGACATGACCGATACAACCGGGCCGAAAATTTCTTCGCGGGCGATGCGCATATTCGGCGTGACATCGGTGAAAATCGTCGGCGCGTAATAAAAGCCGCGCGCATAGTCGCCCTCGCGCAATATATAGCCACCCACAAGCAGTTTCGCCCCTTCTTCTACGCCAATGCGCACGTAGCGGTCGATTTTTTGCAGCGCCTCTTCATGGATGACGGGTCCGACTTTGACCGTTTCATCCAACCCGTTGCCGATTTTCAATGTTTTCACGGCTTCAAGCAGACGCCGCTCAAGCTCCTGTTTCACCCGCTCATGGACGATGACCCGGCTGCACGCCGTGCACCGCTGGCCTGATGTGCCGAACGCACTCCAGATGATGCCGTCAACCGCCAATGTCAAATCGGCATCATCCATGACGATCACCGCGTTTTTCCCACCCATTTCGAGCGACACTTTTTTCAACAGCCGTCCGCATTTTTCCGCAATCATCCGCCCGACTTCATTCGATCCGGTAAATGAGATGACCTTGACATCAGGATGCTCGACGAGCGCATTGCCGACTGTCGGCCCGTCACCGTGGACCACATGAAACACTCCCGGCGGCAAGCCCGCTTCTTCAAAAATGCGAGCTAATTCCTGCGCCATGATCGGTGTCTCGGGCGCTGGCTTCCATACGACCGCATTGCCGGCAACAATGGCCGGAAACGACTTCCAAGTGGCGATGGCAATGGGAAAATTCCATGGAGTGATGATGCCGACCACTCCAACCGGCGTGCGGACGCTCATCGCAAACTTGTCTTTCAGTTCAGACGGCGTCGTATCGCCGAACAGCCGCCGCCCTTCCCCCGCCATATAAAACGCCATATCAATGCCTTCCTGCACTTCGCCGCGCGCTTCCTCGATCACCTTGCCCATTTCCATCGTCAACAGCCTTGCCAATTGTTCTTTCCGCTCCTTTAGCAGCATGCCGACTCGATATAAAACTTCCGCGCGTTTCGGCGCCGGCACGAGCGCCCACTGTCTTTGCGCTTCTTTGGCTGCTTGAACGGCCTCGTCAATATCGTTTGGCCCGGACATCGCCACCTCGGCAATCGTTTCCCCCGTCGCCGGATTGATCACCGGCGCAAATTGCCCGGTGCTTGGCTCCTTCCATTCTCCATTGATATAGTTTTGGATTTTCACTGTATACTCCCCCCATTTTTCTAGATGATTTATTGAGATAATTTATACATTGAACGCCGAGCGATGATCGTCAGGACTTCCTCTTGGCCCGCAAGTCCTGGATCGTGGCGGCCACCGAAATGTGGTCCGGATCGGTCAACACCTCAATCACCGTCGGCTTCTTGGCCTCAAGCGCCAACAGAAGCGCTTCCGTGAACTGTTGTTCCGTCTGTACTTGGAACCCGCGGCCGTTTAGGCATTCTGCCAAACGGGCAAACGACACGCGGCCTAAATCGGTGCCGATGACCCGCCCCGGAAACTGCAATTCTTGATGCATGCGGATGGTGCCGTACATATGATTGTTAAACACAATGCTGATGATCGGAATATCGTATCGAGCGGCCGTTTCCAACTCCTGCACCGTCATCATAAAGCCGCCATCCCCGGATAAAGAAACGACGGTCCGGTCGGGAAAGGCCAGTTTCGCGCCAATGGCCGCCGGCATGCCATATCCCATCGCTCCCGACGTGGGGCCGATGTACGTGTGCCCATCCCCAAACGGGAAAAAAGCATGAAGCCAACCGGCGAAATTCCCGGCATCGTTCGTAATGACCGCATTTTTTGGCAAATGGCGCGCCAAACTCGCCATCACAACTTCATAGAGATTGCGATGTTCCACCGGCAGCCTGGCCGTTTGTTCGTACCGTTTCCTCCGTTCAGCCGCCCATTCTTGCCAAGACGGCCGCACCGCGATATCGAGCAAACGGGACAGCACTTCCTGACAGTCAGCCCAAACCGCGAGATCCGGTGCATACACTTTTCCGAATCCATCGCTGTCGATATCGATGTGAATCAGCGTCTGATTGGGAGAGAGCAAACGGTAATCTTGTGTCGTCACTTCCGATAGCCGCGTTCCCAACGCCATCACCACATCCGCCTGCTCGGCCGTTTCCATGACCGCTTTGGGCGCCCCTAGACCTAGGTGTCCGACATAGCACGGATGGTTGTGGGGAAACACGTCATGCCGCCGGAACGCCGCCATGACCGGAAGTGCATACTTTTCCGCCCATAAGCGCAGCAATTGCTCGGCTCCCGACCATTTAACGCCGCCGCCGGCAATCACGAGCGGCCGTTTGGCGCGCTTCAGAATCTCTTCAATGTTCTGTATATCCTCTTGCCTTGGTGCCGGCTTCGGCACATCAGTCTCGGCTATCACTGCTTCCGCTATCGTTTTGGAAAAGACATCTTCTGGCAGTGAAACGACGACGGGGCCGGGCCGCCCTGTTTTCGCGGTGCGAAACGCCCGTTGCACCAGCTCTGGCACCCGCTCGGCTTCGCGAATTTCGACCACCCATTTGGCGATCGGACGAAAAAACGCTTCCATATCGACTTCCTGAAATCCTTCACGCCCTAGGAAGCGGCTGTTCACTTGCCCCAAAAACACGACCATCGGAGTGGAATCTTGCCTCGCGGTATGGACGCCAATCGCCAAATTCGCTCCGCCAACCGCCCTTGTAGCCAGCACGACGCCGCACTTTTGCGACGCTTTCGCATACCCTTCCGCCATAAAGGAAGCACCCCCTTCATGGCGGGCGGAGATGAACTCGATGGATGGCTCATCATAGATGGCATCAAGCAGGGGCAAATAACTTTCCCCCGGCACACCAAACACATAACGGATTTGTTCCTGTTTGAAACATTCGACGATGGCTTGAGCCACCGTGATGTGACGCACCGTTCGCTTCATGGCGCCGATTCCTCCCAATTCACTTGCTTCCATCGTTCAACGGCTTGCTGCAGACGCTCCATCGGCGCTGACAGCGATACGCGGACATATCCTTCCCCTGCGGATCCAAACGCTGTTCCCGGTGTTACGATGACTCCCGCTTCTTCGAGCAGTTTGGCGGCAAATCGTTCGGACGAGTATCCGTCATAGACCGGGATCCACAAGAAAAAGGTCGCTTTCGGCCGCTGCACGTCGATGCCCAGTTCTCGAAGTCTCTCGGCCATCATATTCATGCGTTGTTCATAAATGCGGCTATTTTCTCGAATAAACGTCCGTCCGTTCGTCAAAGCGGCCACCGCCGCCTTCTGGATCGGAATAAACTGGCACGTATCCGTGTTGCTCTTGATCACCGAAAGCGCTCGAATCATGTCCCGGTTTCCGACTACGTATCCGATGCGGCAGCCGGCCATGTTATAGCTTTTGGACAACGATCCAAATTCCACCGCCACTTCCTTTGCCCCGTCCACCTGCAAAATGCTCGGCGCTTGAAAACCAGCAAACGTCACGAACGAGTAGGCCGCATCATGAGCAATGAACATCCGGTGGCGACGGGCAAGTGAAACGGCTTCGGCCAATACATCCAAATCGACAGCGGCGGCCGTCGGATTGCTCGGATAATTGAGAAACATGATTTTCGCTTGGTCATAAACGGACGAGGGAAGCGCATCAAACCGAGGAATATAACCATGTTGCGCATCGAGCGGCAGCGATAGGCTCTGGCCGCGGGCAAAATGGACGGCCGTCCGGTAGACAGGATAGCCCGGATCAGGCACTAAGGCGAGCTCGCCGGGATTGAGAACGGCTTGCAGCAAATGGACGATTCCTTCTTTCGAGCCGATTAACGCCAACACCTCGGTCTCCGGATCGAGCTTGACGCCATATTCCCGTTCATAAAAACGCGCGACCGCTTCCCGATACTCCCTGCAGCCGCCATACGGCGAATACGTATAGTGTTCTGGCGCATCGAGCGCTTCTTTCAACGCTTCGATGACAAAGGAAGGGGGCGGCAAATCGGGGGCGCCGATCCCTAAATCAATGACATCGACCCCGAGCTTTAGCAGTTCTTCTTTTTTCTTTTGAAATCGGGAGAACAAATATGGCGGCATCGTCTGCACAATATCGGAAAATGTGTTCAATCCCATCCCTCCTCATGGCCCTTCGTTTCAGTTTATGCGCACGCCCATCCCCCTCATGCCCGTCTCACGTTCCAGAAGCAGCCTATAATATTAATGGCTTGCGCACATCAAGACATCATCAAAATCTTTTTTCTCGAATAGCAGGCTTTTTCACGAAGCTGCTAGAAGGCCGGTGATTTACTGGAGCAACAGCTTACTGGAATCGCTTCTCAAGTAGAAAAAGCTTGTAGCATCGACCCTATTTTCACACGTTCACCCATCGATCAAGGCAAACAGCGGTTTTTCACCAGCCTTCTGGAAAAACGCGATCCAACCATCTGAAACCCGACCCTTTCGCCATAAAAAGAAGCGGCCGGCATCATCCACGGTTCGATGACGCAACTGGCCGCTGTCTATGGAAGCGAAGCGCCGGCGAAGGCGTCGCGATAGACTGCGCAGTTTTCCCCTCATGATCATTCTATGATTCAAAATTTGCACCTTATGCCATTATCATAATCCATCTGAAACGATTTGTAAATATATTTTTTGAAAATTATATATTTTAAAAATAATAAAGAACCACACCAATTTGCACAACAAACAAGAGGGGCGATGAACGTTCGCCCCCCTCCGCTGCTTCGATCAGCACTGAGCGCTTTCCAGCTCATGCTTTTTCCGTTGATCGAACTTCCATATCCTCTCCACCATGCCGAGCATCGCAGCCCGCTTCTTGTCATTGATACAGCGATGACCCTTGCCGAATAAATTGTTGCGCTTTTTCTTTCATCCCCTCCTCTTTGATTTTCCGTTGCAGTTCATGTGAAATGTTCATGGAACAAAATTTCGGCCCGCACATCGAACAAAAATGAGCCGTTTTCGCCGCCTCAGCCGGCAATGTTTCATCATGGTATTCGCGGGCCCGTTCCGGATCGAGGGATAAATTGAACTGATCGTTCCAACGAAATTCAAAGCGCGCTTTCGAGAGCGCATCGTCACGCTGCTGAGCGGCTGGATGCCCTTTTGCCAGATCAGCCGCATGGGCGGCGATTTTATAGGCCACGACCCCGGCGCGTACGTCCTCTTTATTCGGCAGCCCTAAATGCTCTTTCGGCGTTACGTAACAAAGCATCGCCGTTCCATAAGCGCCGATGATCGCGGCGCCAATCGCTGACGTAATATGGTCATACCCGGGCGCGATGTCGGTGACAAGCGGCCCTAACGTATAAAACGGCGCCCCGTGGCAAATTTCCTGTTCCTGCTCGACATTTTCGCGAATTTTATGCATTGGAATATGTCCGGGCCCTTCGATCATCACCTGCACATCATGCTTCCAGGCGATTTTCGTCAGCTCGCCGAGCGTCTTGAGTTCCGCAAACTGCGCCTCATCGTTCGCATCGGCGATGGAGCCGGGACGCAAGCCGTCGCCAAGGGAGATCGCGACATCGTATTGTTTCAAAATCTCGCAGATTTCTTCAAAATGCGTATACAAAAAGTTTTCTTCATGGTGGGCCAAACACCATTGGGCGATGATCGAGCCGCCGCGCGAGACAATTCCGGTCGTCCGGTTGGCGGTGAGCGGAATGTAATGAAGCCGCACACCGGCGTGGATCGTCATGTAGTCGACTCCTTGTTCAGCCTGCTCGATGAGCGTCTCGCGGTACACGTCCCATGTCAGCTTCTCCGGCACCCCTCCTACCTTTTCGAGCGCCTGATAAATCGGCACCGTTCCCACGGGGACCGGCGAATTGCGGATGATGTACTCGCGCGTTTCATGAATGTGTTTGCCGGTCGATAAATCCATGACCGTATCGGCGCCCCAACGCACCGCCCAAAGCAATTTTTCCACTTCGTCTTCAATCGATGAAGAAACAGCCGAGTTGCCGATATTGGCATTAATTTTCACATGGAAACGACGGCCGATGATCATCGGCTCACTCTCGGGGTGATTAATGTTCGCCGGAATGATCGCCCGTCCGGCCGCTACTTCCTGGCGAACGATTTCGGGGTCGATTCGTTCACGGATGGCGACGAACTCCATCTCTGGTGTGATGATTCCCCGTTTGGCGTAATGCATTTGTGTCACGGTTTTTCCGGGCTTTGCCCTCAATGGACGGCGCACGAACGGCAGCGGGCGGACGCCGGCGGTCGCTGATGGCTTCACTTCTTCGACATCGCCGCGCTCGACAATCCAGCGGCGGCGAAGAGGAGGCAAGCCTTTCTCCACGTCCGGTTCAAAATCGGGATCCGTATACGGGCCCGTCGTATCGTAGACGCGCACCGGTTTGTTTTCCACCATTCCTTGCGGCGTTTTCGTTGGCGACAAAGCAATTTCTCTCATCGGCACGCGCACATCCGGACGCGACCCTTCGATGTACACTTTGCGGCTTTCCGGAAACGACATAAACGAGCGGATGTTTTCCATGCGGCTTTCCTCCTTTGAAATGGTGGTTGAGACCTGCAGCCGCACCAGCAAAAGAGAGGCAAAAACGGGGGATATTTACGCAAAAACGGGTTCCGCAAAACGAACGGAACCCGATCAAGGCAAAAAGGCCAAATGAACAGCCTGTGCGTCCATCTGTTCCCGCTGCCTGCTTCCCTACGCTGGCATGACCCAGATCAGGTTCAAAGGGTCAAAGAACTTCATCGCGTTCTTTTCTCAGCCCGGCTCCCGGACTCCCCCAGCAGATAAGCGTATCACAATGATGACTGACTTTTTTATTTTATCAGGCAATTGGCAAAGATGCAAACCATTTTATTCCAAACGTTGACTCCCACACGTCGTTTGAAAGCCCCTCTTTCTCGAAGAAAGCGTCCTTTTCCTCACTCACACAGAAAATTTCTTCAGCATTGCCCGCATCTCGTCCGCCATCTGACCGAGCGATGTCGACGAAGAGGCGATTTCCTCGACGGAAGCCATTTGTTCCTGCGTCGCTGCCGATACGTTGGCCGCACCGGACGCTGACTGTTCGACAATATTGGTCATCTGTTGGAGTGCGTCGTTCACTTGGCGGGCATGCTCCGTCATTTGCTCGATGGCGGACGATACTTGTCCAATTTGTTTGCTCACTTGGCCGACCTCCTCGCGAATATGGGCAAATGATTGGCCGCATGCCGCCGCCACGTTCAATCCTTTCGCCACTTCGGAGATCACCTGTTCGGCAGACGCAACCGCCCGCTTCGTTTCTTCTTGAATGTAACCGATCAGCTCGGAAATTTGTTGCGCTGAGCGCGCTGATTGTTCTGCGAGCTTCCGCACTTCATCCGCGACAACCGCAAACCCTTTCCCTTGCTCGCCGGCGCGCGCCGCTTCGATCGCCGCATTGAGCGCCAACAAATTCGTCTGCGACGCAATGCCGGTGATCGCTTCCGTAATCTGTCCAATCTCGTTGGAGCGCTCCCCAAGCCCTTTCACCACCTGGCCGAGCGTTTGCACATGATCGTAAATGAACTGCATTTGCTCGGACATTTGTCCGATTGACTGCTTGCCGTCCTCTGCTTTCGCCGATGTTTTCTCAGCCCGGTGCGCCACTTCTTTCGTATGGAAAGCGACGTCGCTCAATGTTTGGGAAATATCATGCACGGACGCGGCGGTGGTGCGGACAGCATCGGCCTGCTCCTCCGCACTTGCCGCAAGCGTTTCCATCGTTGTCGCAATTTGCTCTGTCGCTTTCGTCGTCTGTTCGGCGACGGCGGCAAGCTGCTGAGAATATTGCGCTACTTCTTCGGCATGATGTTGGATTTGCCCCATCACACTTTGCCAAGCGTTTGCCATATCGTTTAACGACGCCGCAATCGGCCGCAGCTGCTGCACGCGATCAAGCGGTATGCGCGCCGTCAAATCTCCGCCTGTCATCTTGCCTAAATGTTCGTTAATAACGGCAATCGGGGCAACAAACCGTCGATAGTTGAGCGTTGCCGAAACGAAGCCGAGCATCGCGCCAAACAGCACCGTAGCAACAAGCGTCCACCAAAATGCCGCCCCGCGAATGCCGTTGACCAGGCATGTGGCCATGCCGATCGCCGCTGTGCCAGGGATGACGATGAACATGGTGCGGATGATATAACTTGCTAATGACAAAACGCTCTCCTCCTTTTGCCATGATGCAAACACCTTTCTTATTTCTTTACCACATAAATAGATTCGTGAATGAACGTTCATTTTCCTTCCTAGCCCTAATCATGAATAGGGGTGGTTGCAAAGTTTTCTGATCTAACAAGGACCCGCTCAAAAACATCATGCTTTTGATCGCCTATAATCGGTGACGAAAATAAGAAAAGGCGCCCCGTTCGATTGGGGCACCACCTGTTGTTTTCCGCTTTACACCGCCGGTTTTTCCGTTGTCACATACGTCCCGGCAATAAAATCGTGAATGGAGCGTTTGTCTTCTCTCGCCGCGACCATAATCGCACTAATGATGAGACCAATGCCGAACGTGATAAAGTATACGAGTCCGCCAACGAACGAGCGCAAAAACATCGTGCCGATGCCGACTTTTCCGCCGTTGACTTTCGCAATCCGGATGCCAAGCATCCGCTTGCCGACCGTATATCCGTACCAAACAGCCGGAACGATTAACGCGTAAAGGATGTTCGCTAATGACGTAAACCAGTTCGTTTCCCAACTGCCAGTGATGAAATAGCCGATGATCGAAATCGGAATACCGACGACAATCGCATCCAACAAGTTAGCCAACAGCCGCTTCCAAAATCCAGCCGGATTTGTCACCGCCATATGCCTTCCCTCCTGTTGCCTTTTCTATATTGTATTCTCCATTAACAGTATAATTGTCTTCATTTTACCGTAAATGGCGTATAAAAGAAAATCGGTTTTTTCGACATCACATCGATTTTTTGCTTCGATGCGGTGGTCCCTGCTGCACACGCTCAAGATGATGGAATCGATCTTCTTGCAGCAATTTCTTTAGCCCAGCTTCGCCACCACAGCCGAAAAATCGTCTGGAAGCGGCCCTTTTTGCGCAAAATGGCGGCGCAGATGGTCCAAAAGCACTTGCTCGTCCAATAAAATATGCGGCGCCAGCGCATCGCGGAACGCTTCAATCTTTTGCCGGACGGAACCCGTTTCCCCTTCGATCGCCCCGTCGGAATACAACACAAGCGTCGCCCCCGGCTCGTAGCGCAACCGGCCGCTGTCGACAAAAAGGCGCGGAAGCAGCCCGATCGGCGCGCAGCCGCGGTCCAACTCCGCCACCGTTCCATCCGGTTGGAACAAAAACCCCGGCGGATGGCCGGCTGATGCATATTCAATCATCCGTTCCTTGACATCCACCAGAACATATACGGCGGTGAAATAATACGTCATCCGCCCGTTTTCATGGTACAACTGGCGCATATGGCGGTTCAACTCGCGAAACACTTCCGTCGGAACGATCCCTTTGCGGATGACGCCGTTTAAGAGCGAGCGGACCGACATGCAAATGAGCGAAGCCGCTGCCCCATGACCCATCACATCCATTAAAAAAATGCCGTACCGCTGTTTGTCGATCGGATACCAGGCGTACATATCGCCACCCAGCTCCCGCGATGGGATGTACGTTCCGGCAATCTGGATTCCTTTGGCCGACAACGGCTTGCTCAACACGCGCTTTTGCACCTCGCGGGCCAGCCGCAAGTCATCTTTCATCGCTGCGATGTATAGGTTCTCGTAAGTTGGACCGGCAAATAAAAACAAGTAAAACGCGATTTCTCCATCATGGCCGGGCACAGCCCGCACCGTCGTCTGCCTGACATAGACCGAACCGTTTTTCCGCCGCCAGCGCACCCACCCCCTCCATTCTCCACTTTCCCCAGTGCTCGCTTGAATCACCTCATAAAGCCAGGCCTCGTAATAACCCGCGTAAAGCGTATGCAACGGCTGACCGACAATCTCTACATCATGACCAGTGATTTTTGTGAACGCCGGATTGACAAACTGAACGACAAACTGGCCATCGGTGACGAGCATCGCCTGTTCCATCGCTTTGTACACTTGTTCAGCGAGCTGTCGTTCATTCTCGTTTCGCTTTGCTTCTGTCAGATCAGCGACAAACCCGCTGACGAGCCTCACTTCCCCGAATTGATCAAGCACAGGAAACGTCCGTTCAAGCACCCAACGGACAGAGCCATCCCGCTGATTGATGATGCGATACGTCTGGGCGCCCGCATCCGCTCCTGAAAGAAGCGACCATTTTCTTTCCGCCTTGGCGCGGTCATCTGGGTAAGCCACCTTTGCCCATATGTCTTGATCGTGGTAAAAGTCGTCCGGAGGTAGGCCGTACAGCTGCTCGCATGATGACGAAATGAACAAGAGCCGCCTTCGTTCCGGCGTTGCGAGCCAATACACATAGTCGCCCGGCCCAACGAACACATTCATTTTTTCCAAGCCGAGAAGCAACTCCCGCCACGCGAGGTGGTCATAACGTTGAACATGTTCCCAAAACCCATCCACCATAGAACGTCATTCTCCACTGAAATAATCCATGGCTTCCTTCTCTGTGGCAAATAGTTTGATAAACGAAGAAAATTTGACAATATGGAAAATTTCTGCAAGCGACCCTTCCACTCCGGCAATGACCAACTCTTTTTGTCGGGCTCTCGCCTCCATGACGCTGTCAGCGATGACACCGAGTCCGGCGCTGTTTATGTAGTTGACCCCCTCCATGTTGACGATCAATTGATCCGCCTGTTTGTCCAGCAGCCTTTCCAGCGCTTGACGGAACGATTCGACGTTGTTTAAGGTAATATCTTCTGCCCATGTCAGCGCGCAAATTGCCCCTTGTCTCATCCTCATCTTGCTTCCTCCAATGGTCACTCATTTTTTTGCATTTGCACATGCAAAACAAGACGTTGTTTCCCGCTCGCTTCACGTATACATCGTCGACAATATGGGTGATCAGCTGCAGCCCTCTGCCGCGCGGCCCTGTGTTGACGACATCGGTTTGGGCTACGGAGAAGCATCCTCCTCGCTGTTTGACAATGATCATAAACTGTCTCGCTTCCATTTTCCAAAATATCCTAAATGGCAGTTTTCTCGTTTTTTGACAATATTCATACGCATTCGTGCACGCTTCCTCTGTCGCGAGCCGAAGAAAAAGGCAATCACGCGGCAAAAACCCCATTCTCTTCGCCAGTTCCTCGGTAATGTCCATCGCTTTTAAAATGTCCGCCGTTTTCATGATCGCCATCGTTCGGATCATGGTCCTGGGCTTCATCGGCATTTCCCCTATCTTTGTTATGCTTATACACCGGCCAAAGCAACATGGCAGCTTTTCCACTATCGCACGTTCCAGCGCTGGGGAAAACGGATTCGAATGCTATTTTTCTCCTTTATTGTTCCATCTATCGAAAAATAGTTCTTATTTACTACAATTCATTATAATACAAAATGGGGCTCATTCCAATTTCCTACATCCAAAAAAAAAAGACATCATGGCACCCATCGTCCAATGATGTCCCCCTTAACGGCGCTGCCGGCGGTGGTTTAGTTGATACACAAGGGCAATCAACTGTGACCGATCGTTGACGCCAATTTTTTGAAAAATGTTTGTAATATGATTTTTCACGGTATGGACGCTAATGAACAGCCGTTCTGAAATTTCGCGATTGCTGCAGCCTTGAATGAGCAGCTCCAATACATCCATCTCCCGGGCCGTCAACTGCTTGGACAACATGTCGATATTGACCGTCCCATCATTCCCACCGTGAGCCTTGCCGCTGATCATCATCGCCCCAATCGCGGCCAACGCCGTCATATACACTTCCGCCTCTTTCGCTTCCCTTTCTTTCTTTATATGAACGGCGAGAACGCCATAGCGGCCATCGCTGACGAAAAACGGCACTTCCATCACCGATTTGCCCTCAACATCAAGCAGCGCCGGCACCTCGCTTTTCGCCTTCTCGCCGTGACAGCCATAGCGACGGCAGACATCATCCCGATAACGAACAGCCATTTCTACGTCCATCGCTCCTTCGCGGACAACGGCTGTTTGGCCATCGCTAGACCATACCACGCAGACGAAATCGCCGTAAGCGAGCTCCGCGGCAAATTCGGCCATCATCCGGATGATGTCTTCCTCGTTCTGCACCACACGCATGGCCCGTCCAATTTCCATCAACATCGACAGGCGCATCAAGTGGCGGTCCATTTTCATATCAACCTCTGTACATTTAGCCAGGAGCAGCCAATGTTGAACGAGGGCGGAACCGACCGAACGAAGCGCCGCCGGCAGTGAAGAGGACGCCTCGCTGCCGATCATGATCCATCCTTCCACTGCTTTCCCGTACGTCGCCGGATACGCAATCATCGCTTTCGGACGGATGCCATGGCGAACAAAAAAGGAAAAGCGTGGATCCAAAGCGGCATCTTGAACGTAAACCGAACGAAGCGGCGGCTCCGAAGACGAAAGCGGCGGAAACAACGCATCGATCATCTTGCCGCGCAGCTTTCCGGCCTTTTCCCCGCTTGCCGCCGCCACCATCCATCCTTGCGGACATTTGGCGATATACAACGCCATATCGACGCGTTCATCGAACGCCCGCAACTCAAAAAGCAGCTTGTCCACGTCCGCTAGGGCGGAGCTGTCCGCAACCACTGCTTCGAGCCGTTTTCCGTATTCACAGCATTGTTGCTTGCGGCGCTCGCCGCTGATTAATTCCCCGCATATGACCGCCATCTTTTCTATATCTTTTAACTTCGCTTCGACCGCCCGCGCCGGCAACGCCGCCACCTGTTCGATCGCTGACATCCATTCTCCAGTGTCCATCAGCGGTTGTTCGCAAATGAGCCATTTCGTTTCTTCCTCGATAAACACGCCTGCCCAAATCCAATATTCCGCCTTCTCATCGACAAACACGGGAGCGACGATGCTCTTCATGCCAAAACGCCCGACCGGCACGACCGATGGACGCTGCCATCCGTCCATGACAAGCTCCTGCGGGCAGAAAAACGATGGCGCTTCCCTTTTAGCGGCAAACAAAACGAACTCCGCCAACTCGGTCATATTCGATACTTTCGTCACGGGAGCGCCGTGATCATCGACGATCAGCATGCTCAACTCCGTCAATGCCGCGTATGCATCTTGAATATATTGCAACGATTCACGGATCACCACGCCTTCAACTCTCCTACAATACATTTTTATCCTTATCTATTATGGACAAACCATTTGCAAGAAATCAAGCATGAGCCCCCTCACAACAAAAATAAACCGGCGTGGGAGCCCTACGGACGACCCACGCCGGAACAAATCTTTTGAAACGGACAGAGGGCGACAAGCGCAGACCATTCGGAGAAAAGGCGTCACCAGTCAATGCGCAATTCAAGGGTGGCGAGGCAATCAGCCAGCTGCCGCTTAATCTCCGCCAATGCAGCCTCCGTCTTGGCTTCTGCACGCAACACAAGAATCGGCTGGGTGTTCGACGGCCGCACCAACCCCCAGCCGTCTGGGAACTGAATGCGGGCGCCATCCACATCGACAACAGGGAAACGGCCGGCAAATTTCTCTTTTACTCTGGCAATGGCAGCCGCTTTTTTCTCTTCCGGGCAAGCAACTCGCGTCTCCGGCGTCGCCGCGTACCGCGGCACATCGGCAAACCACTCGGACAGCGGGCGCTCATCGTGCGACAGTAATCGAAGCAGGCGCCCAGCGGCGTACAGCGCATCGTCATAGCCGTAAAACTCATCATTGAAGAACAAATGACCAGACATTTCACCGGCAAACGGGATCTCCGGACGACGGCGCAACGTCGCTTTGACGTGCGAATGGCCGGTGCGATGGAAGAACGGTTTCCCGCCGAGCCGCTCAATTTCCTCAACAAGCGCTTGCGAACATTTCACTTCAACGGGCGCGTCGGCTCCCGGATGACGCTTAAGAATCTCGCGCCAGAACAGCACCATCAGTTGGTCGCCCCAACGGATCGCACCCGTTTCATCCACAACCCCGATCCGGTCGCCGTCGCCGTCAAACGCGATGCCAAGATCAGCCTGCTCCTTGCGCACCATCTCAATCAAGTCCGTTAAGTTCTCCGGCACGACCGGGTCCGGATGATGGTTCGGAAACGTCGGATCGGATTCACAGTAAAGCGGGACGACATCGCACCCCCATTCTTTGAGCACTTGTGGCGCAATGATCGATGGGGTGCCGTTGCCGCAGTCGACGACGACCTTCAGCTTGCGCGGACCGAGCTTAATTTTCTCCTTCAACATCTTGATATAGGCCGGAGCAAGGTCAAGCGTTTCCTCGCGCCCGCGCGCTGTTTCAGGACGCGGCTGTTCCTGGCTGAGCCGCTCCATCGCCCGCCGCAGCGCTTGGATGCGCTCGCCATAAATTGTCGTTTTTCCCATGGCAATTTTAAATCCGTTCTCATCCCCTGGGTTATGGCTGGCGGTGATGATCATGCCGCATGGAATATTCGTGTAGTATAAGCTGTAGTAAAACATCGGCGTCGTCGAAAGCCCAATATCGACGACATCGCAGCCGCCATCGAGCAGCCCATCTTTGAGCGCCCGATGCAAGCCAGGCGATGACAGACGATTGTCATGACCGACAACCGCCCTCTTCTCGCCTTCCTTTTGCATCATGTCGGCAAAGGCCCGTCCGAGCCAATACGCGAACGACTCATCGAGCTCCTCACCGGCTCGTCCGCGGATGTCGTATTCTTTAAACACGTGTGCCGGCCATGCGAACGGTTTCGTTGTTGACGTATTCATCGACAACCACCTCCACCGAAATCGATTGAGCGATTGCTGCTGTTAACAAGTACGACAATGTTGACTCCGCCCCCCGATTCGGGTTCGGGCCGTTCGGGCCAAGCCCGTCGCAGCAACTGCCGTCGCTTGGGTCCGCAAGCGGCGCGTTGCCGTCGTTTTGTCCGTAAAACCAAGCGAGGCAGCGGCGGACGACGCCGCGATAACGCTCGTCGTCCGTTGCCCAATACGCTTCGCGCGCCGCCAAAGCGAGCTTCATCACATCAAGCGGCTGTTGATCCCAATCAGCGCGGTAGCGGCGGCTGCACCAGCCGCGGTTGCCGACCGGACGGATGACACCTCCCGGTCCGCTCATTTTTTCAATAAGGAAAGCAAGGCTTTTTTCCGCCACTTCCTTCACCTCATCCCGCGGCGCGCGCCGATATGCCGTCCAAAGCGACCACGGCAGCACCCCGTTGGCGTATGTCAGCTCCGGTTCGTACCAGCGCCAGCTGCCATCCGCGTGCGTTTCGTAGGCCTCAAGCAGCTGACGCTCAAACCGCCCCGCCAACGCGGCCAACTCCTTCTTGTCAACGCCGGGCACCCCCTCCTCTTTAAGCGACCCGCTGCACGCCGCCAGCCCCCAAGCGATGCCGCGCAGCGAGCGAAGCTCCCATGCCGCCGGCAGCGCCCGCCTCAACATGTCCGCAGCCGCCTCGCGCCGCGCCGCGTCATCCAATTGCCTATACGCGATCGCCGCCGCCCAAAACGACCGCCCGAAGCAGTCGTCTGAGGGCGTCTCTTCCTCTTTCGTCCGATCGAAGAAAAAGTTGTTATGGAACGTCCCGTCATCGTTTTGCGCCCAAAGCAAAAAGGCCAAATATCGGTCAAGCAGGCGATACAGCCGCTCCTTCGTTTCTTGATCGTCGAGCAACGCCAGCCACTCGAGGCACGCCCATATGGCGCGGGCGTTGTCATCGGTCGAATACCCTTCGCGCCGCCGCGGAATGCGGCCGAGGCTATGCTCAAGCAACCCGGTGTCGTCAGTCATGCGCTCGAGATGGTCGAACTTAATGACTGACGGTGCCAATGGTCTTCACCTCCCCACGTTTCGCGGCGCACATGCGCGCAAACAAGGCGACATGCTGTTCGCCGACGCGCGGCCAATGCGTGTTTGCCCCGATTTGGCGCACCTTTTCCTCCCATCGCTTCAGCGCCGCCTCGTCGGCCAACAGCTGCCCGAGCCGCTCTTCCCAGGCGGTCGTATCGCCATACGGCAACAACAGCTCTTCACAACCTTGCAACAAATCGCGCGCATGCTCATACGGCGTCGAAACGACCGGACGGCCGACGCCGACCGCATAGGCAAGCGTGCCGCTTGTAATTTGCTGCATGCCCGGGTACGGGGTGACGTACAAGTCGCATGCCGTCAAATAATCAATCAGCTCTTCCTCGCTGAAATACCGGTCCTCCATGCGAACATGGCCATCGAGCCCGAGCCGATGAATCAACGCTTTCAGCTCATCGCGATACGCCTCCCCTTCCCGCTTTTTCACTTCTGGGTGCGTCTGTCCGGCAATGACATACAGCGCTTCCGGCACCTTGCGCACGACGCCCGGCAATGCGGCCAAGACCGATTCAATCCCTTTGCCGCGGCTTAGAAGCCCGAACGTCAACATCACTTTGCGGCCGCTGAATCCGAGGCGGCGGCGAAGCGAATCGCGATTTTCGCTGCTTGGGCCTGGAGCACCGTGCGGAATGTAGACAATTTTTTCTTCCGGCAAGCCAAACGCTTTGACCAAATACGGGATCGCCTGCCGGTTCATGACGATGATGGCGTCGCTTGCCGCAGCGATTTTTTCTTGAATCGGGCGGTACGGCAGCGGCGGTTCGGCAAACACCGTATGGAACGTCGTCACGAGCGGCTTTTCGAGCGCCGCGATGAAATCGAGAATGTATTCGCCCGCCTCGCCGCCGAAAATGCCAAATTCATGCTGCAGGACGACAACATCGATGTCGCTCTCATTCACCCGTTTCGCCATTTCGGCATACGCCGTGCGGTTTTGCGCCGGGAGCGGCCAATACGCCGGGTTGTGGCGATAGGCGTCATCGCCGTCGCTTTCGTTGTACAACACGATGACGCGGTCGCCATCGGACGGTCCGCGGACGCCGTCAATACTTTGCCGCAAATGTTCCGTAAACGTCGCCAGCCCGCACCGCCGCGGCGGATACGTGCTGACGTACGCGATTCGAATCATGCTTGCACCGCCTCCTTAAACTGGTTGATGATTGAATCCTCGAACACTTCTCCCGCCGTCGTCACCGTCCGGTAGCCGAAAATGCTGTTTTGCAACCGGCTGCGGTCGCGGATGACAGAGCGGTCCCAAACGATGGTTTGCGCGCAATGGACGCGGGCGCCGATTTGGCAGTGGTCGCCGATGACCGCATTCGGGCCAATGACGGCCTGCGGACCGATTTTCACATGGTCGCCGATGAGCACAGGCGGCACAAACAAGACGCCAGACCCAATCTCCACGTTTTCACCGACAAACACGCCCGGTTGAATTTCACGTCCTTTGAGCGGAATCGGAAACTCCCGACGCAACGCATCCCAATGCACCTGGCGGTATCGTGCCGGCGTCCCCATATCACGCCAATATCCGTTGCTGACGATGCCATATACACCGACATTCTTCTCGATCAGCAGCGGGAATGTTTCGCGTTCAATCGACACTTCCCGCTCAGCCGGAATATAGCGCATCACGTCCGGCTCGAAAATATACATGCCGGCGTTGATGCGGTTCGATGGCGCTTCTTCCCGGCGCGGCTTTTCGACAAAGCGCAAAATTCTCCCGCTGTCGTCTTGTTCGACCACCCCATAGGAAGAAGGATCGTCTACTTCCGTTAAAACAATGGTCGCCAAACCGCCATGTTGACGATGGAAATCAAGCAGCGGGATCAATTGCGGCAAATGCACGATGTCGGCGTTAAACACGAGAAACCGTTCATCAAGCCAGCGCTCGGCGTTTTTGATCGCCCCAGCCGTTCCGAGCGGGAACGGTTCGAGCGCGTATGTAATCTTGACGTTCCAGCGCTTCCCATCTTCGAAATAGCGACGGATCACTTCTGAACAATGATGTGCGGCGATGACAAATTCGTTGACTCCTTGGTCGCGAAGATGAATGATGAGGTGCTCAAGCCATGGCCGATTCGCAATCGGGGCCATCGGTTTGGGGATGTTTTCGGTCAATGGACGAAGACGTGTGCCTAATCCTCCTGCCAGCAACAATGCTTTCATTTCGTCATCCCTCCATACGATTTTTTTCACAAAACTAGACACGATTCTTGATGGATGAACGAGAAAATGAAAGTGATTCATAGATTGCTAGCACTCGGCTGCGATGGTTGCTAATAATAATATACATAATATTCCTTCTGTTGCGCAAGCGAAATGATTGTCGGATGGTGTCGATGAGGAATGATTGATGCTTGCAAATTTCAAAACTTTCATTTTCTCGTTCTTCTTTTTCTTTGCGGTATAATGAACATCGTTAATGCTATATATATATATGTGAGGGAGGAGGAGAATACGCCATGATTTCTTCATTTTTCCGTTACCGTGTCGGCATCGCCGGTGCCGGCGCATTCGCTGAATTTCTCGCCGGCGCGCTCGCCCCGCTTCCTTCCTTCCATCTCGCCGCTGTCGCCGGGCGGACGGACGAAAAACGCCAGCGCGTCATCGACGCCTATCGCCGCCGTCAGCCGCAGGCGGGCGACGTGCGCGAATACCGCGAAGCTGAACAATTGATCGTTGACCCGCACGTTGACATCGTCATTCTCACCACCCCGCCGCATTTGCACGCCCCGCTTGCCGAGCGGGCGCTTGAGGAAGGAAAACATGTGCTCCTTGAAAAGCCAGGCGGCCTCACCGCCGAGGCGCTGCGGGCGAACATCCAGCTCGCCGCCCGCCAAAACCGGGCGTTGGCGGTCAATCTCGTCTTGCGCTACCATCCGCTCGCAGAAGCCGTCAAGCAACTCATCCACCGCGCGCTTCTTGGCCCAGTGGACTACGCAAGCCTTCACAACGCGGCTCACCGCGTCGCGGAAGGCCATTGGTTTTGGGACGAGCGGCGAAGCGGCGGCATCCTGATCGAGCACGGCGTCCACTTTTTTGAAGTCGGTCGCGATTGGTTTGGCGAAGCGGTTTCCGCGCACGGATTCGCGTTAAGGGAAACAGACGGCACGCAGCCGCGCGTCGGCGCCACGGTGATTCATGAAAACAACGGCCGGCCCGTCCCGGTTCACTATTACCACGGCTTTACGATGAACCCGGACGCTCCTGAGTCGACACATTGGGACATTCATACGGCACGCGGGCGCATCGTGCTTGACGGCTGGATTCCAACGCAGCTGTCCGTCTCCGGCCTCGTCACTGACGAGGAGGCAGCCTGCATTGACGCCTGGCTTGACGCCATCCCGACAAAGCCGTCGGCTGACGCTATCGAACAACTGCAGCAAGCGGCCGACCGGCTGTTGCCGCCCACGGAACCTTCAGCCGCTCCGCGCCGCCCATACGAGCGCACCGTTGCGCTCTCAAACCGCCACGGTTGGTACGAAGCGATCGCCCAAGCGCGCTTTCTCGACTTTTGCCGCCTAATCGAAAACCCAAACGAGTGCGGCCTTGTGACGGCGGAAGACGCCGCCGCCGACCTCTCCCTAGCCGAAACGTGCACCGTGACGGGTAAAGCAGTCGACCCACTTGACATCCGCTAACATGCTGACACAAAAAGAGCCTGGTGCGGCCACATGGCAAACGGCCGCAACCAGGCTTTCTTCACCTCAATCGGCGATAGATCTCGGTCTCACCAGAACATCCAAAACGCCCTTCTGCGCCCCCCTCGACCAACAATGCCTCAACAGTCGGAATGTCCGCCGGCGCCCACTCAAGCGAGCGCAATGCTTGAAGCGGCACCCACCGAAGCTCAGCATGCTCCCGCGCCCGCGGCTCCCCATCGACTAAGCGGGCTTCATACGTCCGCAAATGCACGATGGCGTGTTCATACTCATGGAACACATCAGCCAACAACTCACCGACCGAAATGGTGCAGCCAAGCTCCTCGCGAATTTCCCGAACTAAAGCGTCTTCGGGCCGCTCCCCCTCTTCCACTTTGCCGCCGGGAAACTCCCACACGTTTGGAAGCGACATATTTGGCGCACGCAACGCGCATAACACATCCCCCTGTTCATTGAAGATGGCTGCCCCGACAACGTGAACGACCCGTTTCATTCATAACCCGCCCTTCTCATCCATATACGCCATTTTAGCAAAAACCGTCTCGCTTTCCAAAACAGTGGAACCCCTTTAGGCGTTAGTTACTTTAAAGAAGAGCAGAACCTTTTCACCAGGTGCTCCGTATTCTCAACTGAAATCGCTGACAAGGGGGAGAACGTGTTGTTCAAAAAACTGTTAAGCTCCATCGGCATCGGTGCCGCCACTGTTGATACGAAGCTCGCCAAAGCGCAATATGTCCAAGGCGAAACCGTCGAAGGGGTTGTCGACATTCGCGGCGGCAGCGTCGAACAGCACATTGATGAAATTTATTTGGCATTAGTCACAACGTACATCCGCGAAATCGATGATAAGAAATTTGAAGAAAAAGCCGTGCTGGCGCGCTACAAAGTGAGCGGCCCGCTGACGATCGCGCCGAACGAAACGAAAACGATCCCGTTTCAATTCGCCTTGCCGTACGACGTACCGGTCACGCTCGGTTCTTCGCGGGTATGGCTGCAAACCGGCCTTGACATTAAA
Source organism: Geobacillus zalihae (assembly GCF_030414215.1). Lineage (NCBI taxonomy): Bacteria > Bacillati > Bacillota > Bacilli > Caryophanales > Anoxybacillaceae > Geobacillus > Geobacillus zalihae. Next base: position 394,120 of record NZ_CP129217.1, on the reverse strand, counting down.
ATGGCGCTCGACCCGCAAGACCGCGACTATCTCACCATCGAGCCGCACCCGCTTGTCGCCGCGTTTCTCGAGGCGGCCCGCCAATTAGGTTTCCGCCTTCGCCATGTGCAATGCGAACAAGCGCCGCGCTATTGGCAACGGCGGCTGCCGTTTGTCCAAGAGTTTGAATTCAAGCCGGCAAGCGGACCGTTTAAAGGCCGACTTGACGAACTGGAGGCCATTTTCTTTGTCTCCGAGCATGGGGTTGAAGCCATTTTAGAGATTGACCGCAAAGCGCGCGGGTTTGCTGGATTGCTTTCCGAGGCGCTTGATATGGACGAAACGCTTGTCCGGTTCACCTATGGGCCGAGCGATGTCGCTTCATTGGCGCAACGGTTGGCGAATGCAATTAGCCGGTATAGCTGAGCTAAAAGGGGCAAAAAACGAAGGGGCCACTCGGCCCTTTTGTACTATGTGCTATACGGATGCAGTGAAAAGCTTGTCTATCTTCCCTGCAGTCGACCCAACTGTTCTGCAAAAACCACATTACTACAATTTCAAATTGCACCACACACTCCTTTTGTTTATTTTGATTCATACGGCTAGGATTCAGTGAGCTTTTTGCTTTGCAACCGATGTCAGCCCCATCGCGGCTGGCTTCTTTTTCGACCTTGCCATAAGCGCAAAAGGCAATGCAACGTTTGGATAATTCAAACTATTCTAATATAACAATCTATTCGTTAATCACTAATATTCATGCTAAAATAGTGTTTGTTCACCACTGGAAAACACTTGTGCATGTACGGTGAATTTCATTCTTGATCATCCATGAGTGTCAGGAGGAACGTTATGAAGCAACTCATTGTAAGGTGGAATCAGCTTAGCCTTGTCAGACGTATCCTTGTCGGTATCATCATCGGGATTGTCCTCGCCATGGCCGTCCCGGAATCAACAAAATGGGTGTCCATTTTTGGTTCCTTGTTTGTCAGCGCTCTAAAGGCCGTCGCACCCGTATTGGTGTTCTTTCTCGTGGTCTCCGCCATTTCCCGCCATCAAAGCGGCCAAAAAACAAATATCCAACACATTCTTGTCCTATACGGGGCCAGCACGTTCTTAGCCGGTCTTACCGCCGTCGTGGCCAGCTTCATCTTTCCGGTTCATTTATCTTTAGCTGAAGGGATGAAAGATATCTCTCCCCCTAGCGGCATAACAGAGGTACTTCAGTCATTGTTGCTTAATATTGTTGATAACCCTATTCATGCACTGATCAATGCGAATTATATCGGTATCCTGACTTGGGCGGTGCTGCTTGGCATCGCATTAAGACCTGCGCCGGAGACGGTCAAAAACGTCATCGCCAGTTTTTCTGACGCCATTTCAAACATTGTCACATGGGTCATCAATTTGGCACCCATCGGAATCATGGGGCTTGTTTTTGACGCGATGGTCACCAACGGGCTTTCCGCTTTCATCGAATACGGAAAGTTATTGGCCGTTCTTCTTGGGACGATGTTTTTCGTGGCATTCGTCATGAATCCGCTGATTGTCTTTGTGAACATTCGCCAAAATCCGTACCCGCTCGTGTGGAGATGCATTCGGGAAAGCGGAATGACCGCCTTCTTTACGCGCAGCTCGGCCGCAAACATTCCGGTGAATATGAATTTGGCTGAAAAACTCGGATTAAACAAAGATACGTATTCGGTCTCGATCCCTCTCGGTGCAACGATTAATATGGCTGGCGCCGCCGTTACGATTTCCGTGTTGACGCTTGCTGCGGTTCACACATTGGGGATTGAAGTCGATCTAGGTACAGCGCTGATTCTTAGCATTCTTTCCACCATCGCCGCTGCAGGGGCATCCGGCGTCGCGGGCGGCTCGCTTCTCCTTATCCCGTTGGCATGCAGTTTGTTTGGCATCCCAAATGATATTGCCATGCAAGTAGTAGGGGTTGGTTTTATCATTGGCGTGTTGCAAGATTCATGTGAAACGGCCCTGAACTCCTCTTCCGATGTTCTTTTCACCGCAACAGCGGAATATGCGAAGAGACGCAAAGAAAAAACCGCCGTCATCATCGAAGCTGAATTTCATGCAAAACGAGCGGGTGGCAACTGAAACCCTTCTTGTATAAAGCCCGTTTCCCTCTCACTTGGGGGAACGGGCTTTTCCTGATTTATGATGATTTGACAAGCAACGCACAGCACTCGACATGCGCCGTATGCGGAAACATGTCCACCGGTTGGACAGTTTTCAACACATAGCCGAACGGGGCTAGCTCCGCAATATCAGCCACAAACGTCTCCGGATTGCAGGAGACATACACCACCCGCTTTGGTTGCGCCCGGCCGATTTTGCGCATCACTTTTCCGCCTGCGCCAGAACGTGGAGGATCCAAAAGCAGCAGCTCCGGCCGCCCGAACTGCTCCAACACGTCATCAATCCCGCGCCGCGCATCCCGCGCCAAAAAGTACGTATTGTCAACGCCGTTGTCTTTCGCGTTTCGTTTCGCCGACTCGATCGACGTTTCCACAATTTCAATGCCCGCCAACGCTTTCACCCGCTTGGCGAACGGCAAGGAAAACGTGCCGACTCCGCAAAAGAGATCGATCATTTTCTCATGGGGCTTGGGCTCGCCCATCTCCAACGCCAGTTCAACCAATTTGGCCGCCTGCACCGGGTTCGTTTGGAAAAACGTATCAAACCAAAGACGGTAGCGGAACCCGCACAATTCATCGTAAATGAAATCCCGTCCGGCCAGCACGTGCGTTCGTTCCGCCTGGGTGCGGTCGGCCCACGCCCGATTCTCCAGCCAAAGCAAACTTTTCACGTCCGGGAGCGCCTTCGTGATCCGCTCCGTCAAATCAGCCGCCGCTTCTTTCAACTCCCCTTCCGGCGCCTCGGTCGCAAAGAGCGCCACCATCACCTCTCCTGTCGCAAACGACTCGCGCACCATGACGTGGCGAAGCAGCCCTTCATGGGTGTCTTTGTGATACCCAGGCAGCTGATGATCGCGCGCCCAACGCGCCACTTCCATAGCGGCTTTGACGATCTTCTCGCCGGCAATGAGACATGTCTCCAACGAAATCACTTGCCGGAAATTCCCTTGCTCGTGCAGTCCAAGCAGGCCCTCAGGAGAGAACGTAAACTCCATTTTATTGCGGTAATGCCACGGATGTTCCATCCCGATCGTCTCGCGCACAACGTCCGGATCAAATCCGTGCTGGGCAAGCAGCGCCTTCACCTGTTCGGTCTTATGCCGCAGCTGTCCCTCATAGCGCCAGTGCTGCCAGACACAGCCGCCGCAGCGGTCAAAGTGCGGACACGGCGGATCGAGCCGCTCTGGATGCCGCTCGATCACTTCTTCCACTCGGGCATGGGCCCTCCGGCGTTTCGGCCAATCGATCAAAACCCGCACCTTTTCACCAGGAAGCGTGGACGGAACAGTGAGTTTGAGCTTTTTTCTCCTCCCTTCTTCTTCCTGCCAAACGACCGCTTGTCCCGCTCCTTTTTTATCCAACTGATGAATGTCCGTAATGAACGATTGTTTTCCGCTGTCTGTCAATGGCTTTCCTCCTTCCGAGATGAACGATGTTGTCACCCTTTATGTATTGTACACGATCAGTGGACGAATCCAAAGAAACTTCGCGCAGGGAAAAGATTGGGAATGAAAAGCATTGGAAGACGGAAAAACGGAATTCACGAGAACATCCGCCGGAAGCCCACTGCTTTAGCTGTGGGAGGAAGGCGGGGTTTATATTTTCAGTATATATTGAATTTTCGTTCAATATAAGTACACTGGATTTAGAAAGGTAGGTGAATCAAGAATGCTCTGCACTCTCAAGATTAAATTAATGCCAACTCTTGAACAGTTTCATGCGCTGCTGGAAACAATGAAACGGTTTAACCAAGCATGCAACTATATTAGCGAGATTGCTTTTCGCTCCAGAACCTTTTCCAAAACGAAAATCCAGCGGCTTTGCTACTATGACGTCAGGGAAAAATTTGGCCTCTCTGCCCAAATGACCGTTCGTGCCATCGGCAAAGTGTCGGAAAGCTATCGTTTGGATAAAAAAACCTTGCATAACTTTAAAGAAACCGGTGCCATCGTGTATGATGAAAGAATCCTGTCCTTTAAAGGGTTAGAGTATGCTTCCATCCTTACCTTGCAAGGAAGAATGGAAATCCCTATGGTCATTAGCCGCTACCATCAAGGTTTGCTGTGTGGCAACCGTGTTCGGGGTCAAGCCGATTTAGTCCTTCAAAACGGTATTTTTTATTTACTGCTCGTGGTGGACGTTCCCGAAGGCCAGCCCAATTCCGAAAACGGATTTATCGGTGTGGACCTTGGCATCATTAATATCGCCGTCGATAGCACCGGTGAGGTATTTTCCGGCTCGAAGGTCAACGGGCTGCGCCGCCGCCATGCGAAACTTCGCGCCAAACTCCAAAAGAAAGGCACCAAGTCAGCGAAACGCCTGCTTAAAAAGCGTTCCAAGAAGGAAAAACTATTTGCCCGTGATGTGAACCACTGCATTAGCAAGAAGATTGTTGAAAAGGCAAAGGCACTCGGATGCGGCATTGCCCTTGAAGATTTAAAGGGCATCCGCCAACGCACCGAGAAAACGGTTAAAAAGCAACAGCGTCGTCAACACTCTTCTTGGTCTTTTTATCAGTTGAGAAAGTTTATTGAGTATAAAGCGGCGATCGCTGGCGTGCCGGTGGTATTGGTTCATCCAAAAAATACTTCCCGCACCTGTCCGGTTTGCGGACATGTGGCCAAAGAAAACAGACCGTCAAGGGATCAGTTTTGTTGTCGAGCTTGTGGGTACGCTGCCCCTGCCGACAACGTGGCTGCGGAAAACATCCGCAGGGCTGCTGTCAACCAGCCGAACGCGGCAGCCAATTAGGCTAGTTGCAAGCCCACGGCTTTAGCCGTTGGGTAGTTGACACAGTCGTTCGCAAGATTATGGATGACGGGTGGGAGAACATTGTCAACCAAAAACTTCCCGCATATCTCGAAGGATAAACGAACCGTTTCCGCGCCGAAGCACGATGTGTTTCACGCCATCGCCGATCCAATCCGCCGCCAGATGTTGCAGATGCTCGCGGACAACGAATTGTCGATTGCCGCGATTGCCAAATCCTTCCCGATCAGCCGCACAGCTGTCAATAAAGCAAGGTTGGGCAGCTGTCGGAAAACGGGACGTGAAACAAGGTACAGGCTGGAGCCCGAACCTCTCGTCGAACTGAAAACGTGGCTTTCCTTCTTTGAAGGGTATTGGGATGAACGGCTTGCGGCTCTCAAGCGTGTGGTGGAAGCGGATGAGGAGCCATCATAATGGCAAAATCGCATGAATTCACAGGGGTCAAGATGGTTCGAGGATGCCCATCCTAGAGAATGTCTAACGAAAGTGTTCCTTAATCCATATAGATGATGATGAAAAAAGGGTGTCCCGCTGCATCCGGGACACCGTCGACTCCAACCAATCAACCTGTTACAATGCCTTCTCTTTCTTTTCTTCCCATCTCTTATATCCATTTTCCCAGAATTCCGCATTCTTGATTCCGTATTTCGACGCGTTGAACTCCGGATCTTTCCCTTGCTTCAGCTGTTCTTCGTAATCTTTCAAGGCCATATAGGCCGGTTTAAATAACAACAAGATCGCAATCAAGTTGAGCCACACCATGATGCCAAGCCCGATGTCGCCCATCGCCCACGCCGTCGTCGCCGTTTTGACCGTTCCATAGAACGTGGCCGCCAAAAAGATGAGCTTCAAGGCAAAGAAGGCCGTTCCCCTCTTTTCACTGCGCACCAAATAGGCGAGGTTCGTCTCGGCAATATAGTAATACGCGTACATCGTCGTAAACGCGAAGAAGAACAGAGCGATCGCAATAAAGGCCGACCCGAATCCCGGGAAGAGCGTGTCCACCGCCGCCTGCGTATACCCTGCGCCCGGTTCCACCCCTTTCAAATGCTCGACAATCGTCTCTCCCGTTTTTTCATTGATCACATTGTATTGACCTGTAAACAAAATCATCAGCGCCGTCGCCGTCACGACCAAGAACACATCCAAATAAATCGAAAACGCCTGCACAAGCCCCTGCTTGGCCGGGTGGGACACTTCCGCCGCCGCTGCCGGGTGGGCGCCCGTCCCTTGCCCCGCTTCATTCGCATAAAGGCCGCGTTTGACCCCCCACATCACCGCCGAACCAAGAATGCCGCCAAACACTTGATCAGCGCCAAACGCGCTTTTGAAAATCAAACCAAACACATCCGGGACTTTCTCAATATTGGCCGCAATAATGGCAATCGCGACCAACAAATAGCCAACTGCCATAAACGGCACGACAATTTCCGCCGTTTTCGCGATCCGCTTCACTCCGCCAAAAATCGTAAAGCCAAGAACGGCAATCACGAAAATTCCCGTCACCAATTTCGGAATGCCAAACGCATTCGAAAAGCTGTCGGCAATCGAGTTTGCTTGAATTCCCGGCATCAGCACCGCCATCGAGAGAATGATCGCCGCGGCGATCACCACCGCAAACCATTTCCAGCCAAGGCCTTTTTCAATGTAGAACGCCGGACCGCCGCGGTATTGTCCGTCTTGTTCCTCTTTATAAATTTGCGCCAGCGTCGACTCGACATACGCGGTCGCCGCTCCGATAAAGGTGATCACCCACATCCAAAAGACCGCGCCCGGCCCCCCGTACGCAATCCCCGTCGCCGTCCCGGCCACGTTCCCGACGCCGATGCGGCCGGACAACGACATCGTCAACGCCTGGAAAGAAGACACCCCGGCCTCAGAGCTTTTCCCCGTCGTCACAAGCCGGACCATCTCTTTCACATGGCGGATTTGCAGGAAACGGGTGCGAATGCTAAAATACAAACCGCAACAAACAATGAATGCAATCAAAAAAGGACTCCATAGCCACCCGTTCACCGTTTCTACAAGCTTTTCAATCAACCCAATCCCTCCTATGCCAGCTGATTATTTTTGTTGTACAACACACAACTTAAATAATATTATAAATATTACACATTTCAGCTTCAATAATTTTTTTCATATATCATTCTTTTCTGCATTTTCTTTATATTTCCTGCGCTTGTCCTCGTGTAGAAAAATGAACGACTTTCTTCGCTTTTTTAAAAATAACTTTGAAGCCCAAAAATGATAGATGAGGCAAGACAGAGAAATCCGCCTCGAACGGTCCCCTAATGCCAGTCCTTGAGGCCTTGAGCGCGAGCCCCATCTCCCCCAATGATCCCCATCTGAATCGCCGCAAACGCAAAGCCGAACACACAGAACAGCGTGTTCGGCTTTGGCTGTTGTTACATATAGCCGATGAGAAACACGACAAAACCGGCCAATCCGACCGATGCGACGAAGAGGCCAAAGGCGATCCGTTTCGCGGCTTTGCTCTTTTGGACAACACCATACACGAACAACACGATCGACATGACCAACAAAAGCAAAATGAGAGACGAAATGCTCACGTTCAGCGCTCCTTATCGTGCACTGCCCCTAGGAAAGACAGCGCATCTCCATCCGTGCCATCACAACCAGCGATTGATCCATTCCCGCGAGAACCTCTTCCCGGTTGATGCCGCCCATCGCTCACGCCCCCGCAATTTCTTCCGAATTTCGGTTAATCTCATCGATAATGCGAATAATCTTCCGCGCGTCATCCATGTTGTCTTGAAAGAGTTCAACAATGCTGCCGACGGTTTTGAACGGTTCTTCCTGCAGCACCCGCTTGTCCATGACTCCATTTTTCACAAAGTAATCGACGATCAATTTGACAAAACGGCTTTGTTGGATGTTCAACCGTTCGCTTGATAAAAATTCGGAAAACGCTTCGTTGGCGGCCTGTGGGTCAAGGCCGACGATTTGGCGGACGAGTTTTGTAATCGGTGTGTCTCCGAATTCTCTTTGATAATCTTCCTGTGTGCCAAGCTCATTCCAAAGAATATGCTCCAACGTTTTTACGTCTTGGACGGTTAGCTTTTTATTATTTCGCAACTTGTAAATGGCCATCTGGTCGCGGTGTTCGTGCAGATAATGTTCCACCTTTTTTCGATAATTTTTCAGATCATTGACATTAAACATCGGGCCGTTTTCTTTGACCTCTAAGACTTGGTCTTTAAAGTTCGTATAGTAAATTTTTTGCGTCTCTTTTTCAAGGAATTTCACTAAATCACGCAACGCTTCGCGAACGGCTTCCAATTCGAAAATATCGGCTTCGCTCCAAAATTCTTCCGTCTGTACTTTTTCAATAATGTATTTTTGTTCCATCACTTGAGGAATGGAGCCGAGCTTAGATAACGCCTCTGCGGTGCGAATCACACTCCGAATTGGCTTTGTGGCATTTTTCGTTTGCAGCTTCGCCAATTCGATCGTGTACATGAGCAAATCAAAACGTTTCGCAAATTCATCATCATTCAACGGAACAATCAGCGGCGAAATATGTTCTTTGATTTCATTGACATCCATGGCCGTTAAGGAGTCCCATTTAGTCCGGTTTTTAAACTTGTGTACGTATTGAATATGTTGGCGTACACGGAAGTTTTCTTCGTTCAACTTATTGATTTCCGCCAGCACCTCGTCAATCAATTCATTGCGATAGGCAATATACTCTTCTTCTTGGTACTGTAAATGCTGCAGTTCTTTAATGATTTCGATTTTGGCATTAAATAGACGCTCCGTTAAGCTTTCCACCGCTTTTCCTTCGATTCCCTTTGGATTCTCGCGAAAAAACTCAAAGTTGCCGCAATAGTCAAAAATAAGGAAATGCGTTTTATCTTTCCCGACTCCGAATAAGTCTTTGCATAAACGGGTTCCGCGTCCAATCATTTGCCAAAACTTTGATTTGGAGCGTACTTTCTTGAAGAACACAAGGTTGACAACTTCCGGAATATCCACTCCAGTATCGAGCATATCGACCGATACCGCAATCTGCGGCCATTTGTTACGGTCGGAAAAATCATCGATTAAGGTTTGGTAGTAGTTCACGCTGTAATCAATGATCCGCGCAAAGCCGCCCTTGTATTCAGGGAACAATTGATCAAAGCGCTCCACAATCCGTTCCGCATGACGATGGTTTTTCGCAAAAATAATCGTTTTGCCAAGTTTGTCTCCGCCTTCGACGCGAATTCCTTTTTCCATTAAATCTCTCAGCACCGTATCAATCGTATCGTCGTTAAACAGCCATTCATTTAACGCGGCACTGTCAATGTCCTCGCCCACTTCCTCATCAAATGTTTCTTCATATCGTTCTTTTTCTTCATCCGATAACTCATCGTAATGAATGCCTTCTTCGAGAAACTTTAATTTTGTTTCAATCGTCCGATAATCGACTAAATAGCCGTCCTGAACGGCTTGATCTAACTCATAGGCATAGGTCGGCACGCCGTTTTCTAAATCAAACACTTCATACGTATTGCGGTCAATTTCATCTTTTGGTGTGGCGGTAAGCCCAAGCAATATCGCGTCAAAATAGTCAAAAATAGCCCGATATTTCTTATAAATACTGCGATGGGATTCATCGACGATAATTAAATCAAAATGCCCGACGGTAAAGAGACGTTTGCCGTCTTTTCGTTTCGCTTCGTCAATCGCGTTCATCATTGTCGGGTACGTCGAAAACACCATGCGGCTTTCCTCTGGATTATCTTTGTTATCGAGCAAATTACAAAGTGTCAAGTTCGGCAACAAATGGCTAAAGCTGTTTTTGGCTTGCGTTACCAGCGTTTTGCGGTCCGCTAAAAACAAAATATTTTTTACCCAATTATGACGGGTAAGAACATCGACAATCGAAATCGCCGTCCGGGTTTTGCCGCTCCCCGTCGCCATGACAAGCAACGCTTTGCGCCGTTTGTTCTCGAGCGCGTCACATACGGCTAACACCGCTTCTTTTTGGTAATAGCGATTCGTTATGTTGTCATTGATTTGCACATTTTTTAGCGGCTTCTTCATCGTCCGACGATCAATAAGCAAGCTTAATTCTTCCTTATTGTAAAAGCCGGAAACTCTCCGCGCCGGATAGTTAAGGTCGTCCCAAATATACGTTTCAAAACCGTTTGTGTAAAAAATGATTGGACGCTGGCCGTGCATTTTTTCAATACAGTCGGCATATAGCTTGGCTTGTTGCTTTCCTTTGTTCGGGTCAGCGGTTGTCCGTTTCGCTTCGATAACCGCAAGCGGCTTCCCGTTGTCGCCAAAAAGGACATAATCGACATAGCCGACTCCTTCCTGATTCGGCATGCCAACCACAGGGTATTCCACAATAACGTCCTTTTTAAATTCCCAACCCGCTAACTTTAAATCTAAATCAATGTATTTCCTTCTAGTTTCAAATTCGCTTAATTCGTCAACTTGGAAATCGTACTCTTTCGTGTTCGCTTCCCGTTTGGCGGTGAGAAGGGCGCGAAGCTGTTCGTTTTCTTTCATCATTTCTTCGAGACGTTTATCTTTGGAGCTTAACCGTTCGTATAAATCTTTTAATTCTTCCGGACGCTCGCGCTTCTCCTCACCGATCGGCAGCAACGATTCATCAAAGTCCGTAGCGGTGTATTCGTCAGAATAACAATAATCAATCCAAGACACAAACTGATGAAGATTGTGGAGAGAAAGAATCGCTTCTTCCCTCGTAATCATCGAGTTCGTATGAACCGCGACATTTCCCAGTTTGACAATGTAACGCAACAACGGCAATAAATCTTCGTCAATGATCGACAAAAATCCATGATCATGAATCAAGCTCGAGAGATTATCTTGATACGGAACTTTCAAAGCGCTATCAAAGCTGTACACCCACTTCACCGCGAGTTCCAGCGCACGGCGCGTCAAAATCGCGCACGTCGCCGGACTCACGACTAAACTTTTCTCTGCCTCTAAACACGCATTCGTAAAGCTCTCATAATGAGGTTTTCCTATTAAAAAATGAAAGTTGGATAACAACAAACACCCCTCCCTTGACCAGCACGAATTCCTTTTACATTTACTAATCGTTGAACAACTCTCCCTTAAACGCCCGTTGCATGAGGGAGTTGAAATTATTCTGTAGCTCTACCATGCTCTTTTGAAGTAACTCTTTTTCAGCTTCTATTTCTTCAACAATTTTAGCAAACCTGTTTTGTAATTCTAACGGAGGGCAAATTATAAATAGTTCCTCTCCATACTGCTTCGCATTTATATTCGGTTGAGCAACAGTATTTTGCTTACTCATAACCCACTGCTTATAATATTGGGTTCTTGTGAAATGAAATAAGAATTTAGGATTTATTTTACTAGTATCCGGAACAAATCTGATTAAGTAACCCGCAAAGATACAATATCCATTTTTCTCAGAATGTAAATAAGTTTTTCCAACAGTTGCGCCAGACCTTGCAAATAATATATCTCCTTCGTTCAATCTATACTTCTCATAATCATCTGGATTACTCGGTGCCACTATATCATCATTTAAACTACCATCATCTCTAATATCAGTAATTCTAATATACCTTGGTTTACCAGAATCATAGGGGATTGCAGAAGAACCTGAACCATATTCGCCCTTACGAAGGCAAACATCATTTAATTTTTGTTTTTTCCAATTTTTCTTATTTAATTTTGGATCCCCAAACATCTCCAAAAACACACTTTGCGTTAACTGGTCTAACGCTTCAATTTGGGCTTTTCGTTTGTCAATGAGTTCTTGGGCTTTCAACAAAACAGCACTAATCTTTTTTTGTGTCTCAAGAGAAGGCATAACAACCGGTATTTGTTTAATTTTCCCTAGACTTAAAGCCGGCTGAGCAGTCTTAGATGCATTTTTCTTCAAATAATTGACAACTGTATCAGATCTTAACCAAAAGAGTAAATAGTTTTTATCAACTTTACTATAATCAATAGAAACTTTTGCTAAGTTAGCTGGGATAATAGCAAAAGGGTACCCGTTTAAATCAGTTACTTCTGCTGAATAACCAATTGAACCTATTTTTACAAATAATATATCTCCTACTTCAACTTTACTTCTAATTAATTCCTGCGCTTTTTGAGGAGTTATATATCTTATATCTGAAAAATTAAATTGAAAGTTACTAATATTTTTCCCCTGTAAAACGGGTATCCCATCATCAACGTAATCTTTTACTTTTAATGCCGATCCGAAGGGACCATCAACAATTGCATTTTTGCTATTAACAGCAATATCTTCTAACTTTAATACTTTATATTTAGTCCTTATCATTTGATCATTCCTTCCAGCTCAACAATACCCTCTCTAATTTCTTCTTCCAGTACCTTAATTCTTTTAATTATTTCCATAGGCGCTTCATACTCCACTTCTTCATACTCAATCTCTTTATACTTGTTAATCGAAAGGTCATAGTCATTTTCCCGGATTTCTTCCACCGGCACAAAGAACGATTGCTCTGTCCGTTTCCGGTCTTTTTCCGCTTCACGGTTATGGAAGCGCGCAATGATGTCCGGAATGTCATTTTCTTCAATCGGAGTGCGCTTGTCGTCCAATGAATAGCCATCGGCTTTCATATCATAAAACCATACTTGATCCGTACCGCCGACTCCCGTTTTCGTGAAAATCATAATCGCTGTCGATACGCCCGCGTATGGTTTAAATACGCCGCTTGGCATGGAAATAATTGCTTCTAATTTATGATTTTCCACAATTTCTTTACGGATGTCTTTATGCGCTTTCGAGCTGCCGAACAATACCCCGTCCGGCACGATGCACGCGCAACGTCCGCCTGTTTTTAAAATGCGTAAGAATAATGCCAAAAATAAAAGTTCGGTTTTCTTTGTCTTTACAACTTTTAACAAATCATTTGAAACTGCATCATAATCTAATGAACCTTTAAAAGGCGGATTGGCAAGGACAAGGGTGTATTTGTCCTTATCTTTGTTTTGTTCCGATAAGGAGTCGCGATATTCGATATTCGGATTTTCAATGCCATGGAGCATCATGTTCATCGCACCGATGCGCAACATCGTGCGGTCCATATCAAAACCGTAGAACATATGGTTATTAAAATGCTCTTTTAAACTTTGCACTAAAAATAAGTCACTGCGATGTTTGCGCAAATATTCGCCCGCCGCCACCAAAAACCCCGCCGACCCCGCCGCCGGGTCGACGATGATGTCTTCCGGCGTCGGTTTCATCAGTTCGACCATCATGTGAATGATATGACGCGGGGTGCGGAATTGGCCGTTCGTGCCTGCGGTGGCGATTTTCGATAACAAATACTCGTACAAATCGCCTTTCGTATCGCGGTCTTTCATCGGAATGCGGTCAATGCCGTCGACGATTTTGACGAGCATTTGCGGCGTCGGGATCATGAAAATGGCGTCGCCCATATATTTTGCATAGGCCGATTCCCGATTGCCGTGCAAGTTTTTGATGAACGGAAACACTTCATTGGACACGACATCGTACATATGGGCGGCTTCAAAATGTTTGAATTTGCTCCAGCGCAAGTGTTGCTTATCGGGAGGAAAGATGCGTTCCGATTCAATGCCGAGCAGCGCATCCTCCTGCTCGCGCTGTGTTTCGACTTCATCCAAGCCTTTGATGAACAATAAGTAGGTAAACTGTTCAATGACCGTCAGCGGGTTCGTAATGCCGCCTGTCCAAAACGTTTCCCATATTTTATCGACTTTATGGCGCAATTCGCCTGTGAGCATGGCTTCTATGTACCTCCTTGTGATTTCCAATCTCCATTATATACGGTTTTCGGTACAAAAGGGGAAGAAAAATACGTTTTATGCCGGTTGACGCTCAGGAAGACGGAGAATGGCTTTCTTTGTGGAACAAAGAAACTCCCACTGTGCTTTGTTATGAAGCGGGAGTCGTTCACCATAACCGTTCGAGGAACACTTGCAAGTGTTGTGGATTCTCAATAGGATGGATCTCATCCAGCCCCCAGTTTTGCAGGCGGATGAAATCTTTATCATGTCATTCGTGTCGTCATGGCCGTTTGCCCAATTCGACTGCAAACAACAAGGCCGGATCCACCGGCCCGTTGTCTTATCTCAACCGAATTTTCGCCACACACTCCACATGCGCCGTGTGCGGAAACATGTCCACTGGCTGGACTTCGATCGTTTCGTAGCCGCCGTCTTCTAGGATGCGCAAGTCGCGGGCGAGCGTCGCCGGGTTGCACGAGACGTAGACGACGCGGGGCGGTTTCATGGCGATGATCGTCTCAAGCAGCGAGGCGTCACAGCCTTTGCGCGGCGGGTCAACGACCAAGCAGTCAGCGCGGATGCCTTCTTCGTACCAGCGCGGGATGACGTCTTCGGCGGCGCCGACTTCGAAGGTGACGTTTTGGATGCCGTTGAGTTTGGCGTTGCGCTTGGCGTCTTCGATCGCTTCGGGGACGATTTCGACGCCGTAGACGTGTTTCGCTTTACGCGCCAAAAAGAGCGAGATCGTGCCGATGCCGCAGTAGGCGTCGATCACCGTCTCCCGCCCGGTCAGCTCCGCGTATTCGAGCGCTTTGTCATACAGCACTTTCGTCTGTTCGGGGTTGACTTGGTAAAACGAGCGGGCCGAGATGGCGAATTGAATGCCGCCGATGCGGTCGGTGATGAACTCGCTTCCCCATAACACCCGCGTTTTGGCGCCGAAAATGACGTTCGTCCGCTCGGGGTTGACGTTTTGCACGATCGATTTCACGCCCGGAATGGCGCGGACGATGTCACGGACAATGTCCTGTTCGTGGGGCAGATGGTCCGTGCGGGTGACGAGCACGACCATCACCTCGCCAGTTGACGCGCCGTAGCGGGCGACAATATGGCGAAGAACGCCCTTGTGCGTGGTTTCGTCGTATGGGGGAATACCATAGCGCTCGGCGATGCGCTTCACGGCCTGGACGACGACATCGTTCGCCTCTTGCTGGATGAGGCAGGCGTCCATATCGATGATTTCATGCGTCCGCTCCTTGTAAAAGCCCGCCACCAAGCCCCCTTCGCGCTCGCCAACGGGCACTTGCGCCTTGTTTCGATACCGCCATGGGTTCTTCATCCCGATGACGGGATGGACGGTGACGCCTTCTAGCTTGCCGATGCGGGCGAGCACTTCTTTCACCTGCTTTTCCTTCGCTTTCAGCTGGCCTTCGTAGCTGAGGTGTTGCAGCTGGCAGCCGCCGCATTGGCGATAGACGGGGCACGGCGGCTCAACGCGGTCGGGGCTTGGTTCGTACAGCTCCACGAGGCGGCCGTACCCATACCCTTTTTTCACTTTGATCGCTTTCACCTTCGCCCGCTCGCCGGGAAGCGCGTGTTTCACAAACAACGGAAAGCCGTCGACTTTCGCCACCCCGAGCCCGTCGTGGGTCAAATCGGTGAATGTGACGTCATAATACTCGTTTTTGGCGACTGGTGGTTGCTGCTTCGTCATGTCGTTCTCCTTTCTGCCGTTCCTCTGTATATGTAGCGTGCCCTTTATAGGGGAAAGGCATAAGAAAAGAACAGGCTTATCTTCCTGTTCTCACTTGTTCTGCCTTTTCTTTTGGCATCAATACGTCAATATGGCGGCGCAAATTGACGAACTCCCCTGGAAGCATGCCGCCGAATTCGCCGTCTAAGTTTAGCTGCATCGGCGAGTGCACTTTCACCCGGTTCGCTTTCGTGTAAATGATATGCGGGTCGTTGATGTGCTCGCCGCGCGCGGCGAGCGTGACAAGGCGGATGAATTCGGCCAAGTTCGTTTTCTTGACGATGATAAAATCGAACAGGCCGTCATTCAATGATGAATCGGGTGCCAGTTTTTCAAACCCGCCGACCGAGTTCGTGAGCGAAACTAAAAACATCATAATCTCGCCTTCGAACAGTTTGCCGTCATACTCAATTTGCGCTTCGGTCGCCTTGATGGACGGCAACATCTCGATCCCTTTCAAGTAATAGGCGAGCTGGCCAAGCATCGTTTTCAGCTTGCTCGGCACTTCGTAGGTGAGCTCGGTCAGGCGCCCGCCGCCCGCGATGTTGATGAAATAGCGCGTTTTGTCTTCGTTCGTCACACAGCCGATGTCAATCGGGACGGGCTCACCCGTGGCGATCACGTCGCACGCCCCTTCAATCGAACGGGGCACGCCGATGGCGCGGGCGAAATCGTTCGTCGTCCCAACGGGAATGACGCCCAGTGTCGGCCGATGCGGCTGATCGGCGATGCCGTTGACGACTTCATTGATCGTTCCGTCGCCCCCTGCGGCGACAACGAGATCAAATTCCCGCAGGACGGCCTGGCGCGCTGCTTCCGTCGCATCCCCCGGCCCTTCGGTGGCGTGGCACGACGTTTCATAGCCCGCCTTTTCCAACCGCACGAGCACATCAGGCAAATGGCGCTTAAACAACTCGCGACCCGATGTCGGGTTATAAATAATTCGAGCTCGTTTCATTATTCTCAACCTACTTCCTTTTTTCCATTCCACCCGTTCCCATCATAACGAAACAACGCTTCATGCGCAACTCCGACGAATGTCGTGAACAAGGCGGCGAGAAACAGCGCCCTCGGGTTCAAGCGAAGGGCGCTGTGGGAGGATAGGCATCATTCTGTTGTCTTCGCCTCTTGGGACGATGCTGGCGCACCGAGCGGCTGGGCATGGGCGGGTGCGCCCCCTTGGGCGATGTTCTCAAGCAACTGCTTCACATCGATGCCCGTTGACGCTTTCAACGTCTCCTGCAAGCTCGCCATTAAGTTCGTCGCATAGCCCGTGACGCGGTTGGCGCCGCCTCCCGCTCCTGAGCCGGTGTCGACGATCGTCAGCTTCTCGATGTTCGCAAGCGGGCTCGCCACTTGTTTCGCATACTCCGGAAGCATCTTGATGATCATGTCGAGCACCGCAGCCTGGCCATAGCGCTCGAACGCTTCGGCGATCTTTTGTTTCGCTTCCGCTTCGGCGAGGCCTTTCAGTCGGATGATTTCCGCTTCCGCTTCCCCTTTCGCTTTCTCCGCCTCGGCTTTTGCCAACCCGTCGAGTCGGACGCGCTCCGCTTCCGCTTTCGCCAGCGTTTCGACGCGGTACTTTTGCGCATCGGCTTCGGCGATTTGTTTCGCCTTTTCCGCCGCCGCTTTTTGTTCGATCGCATAGCGCTCGGCATCGGCTTTTTTCTTCACTTCCGAGTCGTATTGGCGCTCGCGGCGCAAAATTTCTTTTTCTTCGAGCTCGATTTGTTTTTGCCGCTCGATGATTTTGATTTGCATTTGTTGGGCCATCACTTCTTGTTTCGCCTTCGCTTCCTCCAAATGATACGCCTGGTCGGCGCGCGCTTTGGCGATGTCTTGTTCGCGGCGGAACTCGGCGAGCTTCAGTTGGTTGATTTTCTCCGCTTCGGCGATTTCCGTCAGCCGCTCGAGCTCGGCTTTGCGCGCTTCCTTGTCCGCTTCGGCGCGCTTGATGCGCGTCTCTTTTTCCGCCTCGGCTGTTGCGATGTCGGCGTCGCGCTTCACTTGGGCGATGCGCGGTTTCCCGAGTGCATCAAGGTAGCCGTTTTTGTCGCGCACGTCTTTGATCGTAAACGAGACGATGACGAGCCCCATTTTCGCCAAATCTTGCGACGCAACGCGCTGCACTTCTTGCGAAAACTTGTCGCGGTTTTTGTAAATTTCTTCAACAGTCATTGACCCGAGAATGGAACGGAGATGGCCTTCGAGCACTTCTTTCGCTTCGTTTTCCATATCTTGACGCGTTTTGCCTAAAAACTGCTCGGCCGCGGTCGCGATTTCGCCGATTGAGCTGCCGACTTTAATGATCGCCACCCCGTCCGCCATCACGGGCACGCCTTGTTCGGTGTACACCTCGGGCGTTTGCACGTCAAGCTTGATCGACAATAGGCTCAGCGGCTCGGCCTGTTGGAAAATCGGCACAACAAACGTGCCACCGCCGCGGACGATTTTGATTTTGTTTCCCGACTCATCGACATGAACGTTTTTGCTTCCTAAGTAGCTGCCCGTCACAATGAGCGCCTCGTCCGGCCCGACGGTGCGGTAGCGGGCGATAAAAATGGCAATAAGTCCGACAAGAAGCAAGACGACGACGCCGATCACGACAAGCCATGGCGCAATAGTCATCACTTTTTCCCCTTTCTCTGTTTAAATCAAAACATGATACGGATCGCGCTTCGCCACTACAGCGATGCCGTTTTCCATTTGCACGATGACGACTTCTTCCCCCGCAGCGATTTCCTCGCGATGGAGGCTTTTCGCTGGTTTCGCCACCGCCCCGCTTTTGCGGGAGATGAGAATTTCTCCAAATCCATCAGGCGGCACCGGGATGATCACTTTGGCGAGCGCTCCCTCCAAATCGGCGTCCGTATACCCAAGTGACGCCTCAGCCGAACGGAGCGGCAAAAAAACGAAAAAGTGCAACAGCAACACAGCAACAAGCGCCACGCCGATGGCAAGCCACAGAACCAAGCTCGATGCCCAGTCTGTGTACCATTCCGCCAGCAATCCGACCGCGCTGCCAACAATGAAAAACGATAAAACTAGCTGCGGACTGAACAGCGGATGATCAGCCACATCGAACAAACCGTCAAGCACATCGCTGAAGAAAAAATACAAAACCGTCAACAACGCACTGACGACAAGCACCCATCCGTACACAACTTCAGGCGAATGGCTGAACAACTCCCCTCCCTCCTTTCCCCTTCGCTTATACATACGGCGAGGGCAGCCGTTGGTTTCATCATTTTTCCAATGTCATCAAAATTCGACAATCCTCCCTGATTTCCTTCTTCTAACAGCAGAAAAAATGCAGGGAGACCGGCAGGATTTTGCATAGTGCAAGGCGAATCAAGCTATGCGAATCTAAAAACATATCGGGAGGAAGACCATGTCAGAAACGCGCATTGACCACGATCGGCTGTTTAAAGAGTTGTTGAGCACCTTTTTTGAAGAATTTGTTCTCCTCTTCTTTCCTCACGTACACGAACAGATTGACTTTCACTCCCCTTCCTTTTTATCAGAAGAAGTGCTGACCGATGTCACCGCGGGTGAAAAACATCGAGTCGATTTATTGGTCGAGACGAAGCTGAGAGGAGAAGATGGACTGATCATCCATCAAAGCTACATCCAATCCTCGTTTTCAGAGCGAATGTTCATTTATTTCAGCCGCTTGTTTCAAAAACACCGCCGCCGCATTCTTCCGATCGCCATCTTCAGCTATGATGCCATCCGCGATGAACCATCTTCATTCACCGTTTCGTTTCCGTTTTTGACCGTTCTCGATTTCCGTTTTTTGACGGTGGAATTGTCCAAACTCCCATGGCGCACATACATCCGCCATGACAACCCGGTCGCTGCCGCCCTGTTAAGCAAAATGGGGTATAATGAGGAGGAGAAGGTGGAAGTGAAAAAGGAATTTTTGCGCATGCTCGCCCGCCTCGAGCTCGATGAGGCGAGACAGCGTCTGTTGTTCGGCTTTTTCGAAACGTATTTGCGGTTATCGGAGGAAGAAGAAGTCCGACTGCGAAATGAGGTGAAGACCGTGGAGGAAAAGGAGGCTGCCAAAGTCATGGAACTCATCGTGTCATACGAACAGAAAGGCATGGAAAAAGGAATGGAAAAAGGAATAGAGAAAGGAATGGAGAAAGCAAAGCTAGATGTTGCGAAACGAATGTTGGCAAAAGGATTTGATGCTGACACGATCCATGAACTGACCGGACTGCCGCTGGAAACGATTGAACAATTGAAGCCATGAGAAGGCAAACCCCTTCTCCCTGAATCATTCGGGTTGCCGCCCCCCATTTCTCCAAACTTTGGAACATCTTCAGGGAGAAGGTCTTTTCATCGTTCTTCGCTTTATTCCTCTGAAATCCCCAGCCGCTCCAACTCCCGCCCAAGCTGCCCCGTAAGCATGAGCCCGTACATGCGAAAATCGGCCCGAAGCGACCAAAACGGATGGCCGAAGGTGGCGGGCTTGTTTCCTTCAATGAAAAAGTGGCTGAACCAGGCGAGCGCATAGGCGGCCACTGGAGCGCCGAGCAGCCACCACGCATTCCTCGTCACGATCGCAATGATCACAAACAAAAACACGAAGCTCGTTCCGACAAAATGCCAGCGCCTTGTCGCCCGTTTGCGGTGCTGAGTCAAATAAAATGGCCAAAACTCTTCATAATCGCGGAATTCCATCTCCCTTTCCCCCTTTGATGGATGCGGCGCGCCGCCCACGAATGCCGCGAACGAGCAGCACCCAGTACCCGATCATGTACAGAAACAGCACAAGCGACAGCCACGCCCACCATTGCCCTTCGATGAGGGATTGCTGCCAGTAGGCGAACGGATCGACGCCGACCCTGGCGATCGTGTGAAAATTGTTCAGAAAAAAGAGCGGCACTGCGATCACCGCAACGAGCGAATACAAGCGGCGAACCGTTCCTTTCACTAGCATCGCCACACCGACAATCAAGGTGGCCATGCACATAATGTAGTACAACACGGACATCCATAGCGGCGCACTCGGGCCCATTTCAAATCCCTTTTCATCCGTCATAATGGCCATATTCGATGAGAACCAAAAGAGTTCCTTCCTGTTAGAACGATGTTCCCTTCCTCTGTGAGGGAGCGGCTGCTCAAGTTCAACACACATTTGGCCTGCACCCACAAAGCTCCCCTTCATAATGAATTGTGTTTTCAAGTTGCGGGAAAGAGTGTGGGAACACAGAAGGACGTAACTCTTAGAACGGGATCTCCTCCATTTTTGGGATCATGCCCGCTCAGCTGCAGTCAGTTCGCTTTTGTTATGTTTAGCACTTGAGAATCAATACCTAATTCTATATACATGCAACATGAAGAGTTAACTTCTCAGTCATCCTGCACACCCTAAGCGTTGCAGCACTTCCTGCGGACGTTCGTGGATGTCGTCCGCAAACCGAGCAATGGCCTGGACGATATCGTTTCGATGTTTGTGAAACACATTGGCGATCACGGTGTCTTTCAGCCATTTCCACAAGCTGAATGCGGGCGTTATCCAACACCAAGACGATGAGACGGTCTGGATAGCGCTCTTTGAGCATTCTCAAGAAATTCAAGAACGTCGCGGCATTGGCACGGCAGTCGTTTGATGAAGCACCGTTTCGCCATCGTGGATGTTGACCGCGCCAAACCGCGATACGTGGGCATGATGGCCGAACGTCGGCACTTGTTTTTGGCGGCCGACTTCTGACCATGTGGACCGCAAGACATGGTAAGAGCGGATATGGGTTTCATCGATGTACAGAAGAACGGCATCTTCTGTGTCCTTGGTGATCAAGTTTTTTGATCAGATCCATTTGCTTTTCCAATTGCTTTTGCTCATCCGGGTTCCCTTTCGCCAGTGTGTACGTCGGTCGTGTCCACGACAGCCCTTTGCGGTGCAGGAGTTTTCGCAGCGCTTCGCGGGAAATGGAAACACCGAATTGCTTTGCGACATAGGATTGCAGGAGTTTGGTGTTCCACGCCGAGGCGACGTCCCAGCCCAGTTCGGCGGGAGTGGTGGTCAATACAAGCTGTTTGATCTTTTCCTGCTGTTCTTCGGTGAGAAACGGCTCCCGCCCGGGGGCGAAATCCCGATGAAGCAGGAGTTCAAGGCCGCCTTCGTTGAACAGCGACACATAATGGGAAACGGTTTGTCGGCACACGTTGACCATGGAGGCCGCTTCTTTGCCCGAATAGCCTTCCATGACGAGGCGAACGGCCATCACCCGTTGGCGAAGAAGGGTGTTTTTGATTTTCCGTTCCTGTTTGCGAAGTGTCCGAGGTGTCCATCCGTGATCGTTGGTGATTTTGAGACGTTTCATGCAGAATTCCGCTCCTTTTCCATGTTTTTCATTAGGAGCAGTATAACCGGAGTGGGCACCGCTTATGCGAAGGTTAACTTTTCAATGAGCATGTATATACAATGAATGGTCAAAACATCAGCAACAATCTGCTGATCCATTCATGCAACGAACATACCAGGACACTGACCGCTCGCTTTCGTAAGCGTAAATCACGAATCATGCGGAAGACAACAACATGAGTCATACAAAAACGGGTCTCTTAATCATACGGTTCCTCTCCTACATGAATGATCGTTATCCGTTACATGTGAGGAAAATATTGTAGGTCATATTCATGTTCCCCAACAAGCGCAGTGGAGTGAAAAAAGAAAAAGATATACAAAACGAACCTGTCCCTGCTATAATGTCAATTGAAAAAAGAACCAATATTGGAGAAAAACGTTCATGAACGTTCAACAACATGCCATTGTCAACCACCTACATGTAGAATGGACGAATTTCGTTACCAATGGGTGTTAGTGGATTTACTTAAGTGATAAATAATGACTAGGGGTTTTCTTGCACTTTTTCAACTAGACAGGGGGAGCAACAGATGCCAGATGTGACTATATCGATTTGGACTGCTGCAGTCGGCTTTTTTCTCGGTTTCTTGGCATACTTTTTTAAAAAATGGTGTCCTTCTTTATATGTACATATCCTCACTGCGATACTCGGAATCGGATGGATCGTCTATGTGTTCTTAGATCAAGGGTTTATAAAAACGGTGCCCATTTTTTTTATATTTGGATTTAGCTTTTTTAGCTCTCCGGTACCGGAAAGAAGCAAAACCCAATTGAAAGAGATCATCGATCAACTAAAAGAACAAGGTGCGAGAGAAATAGTCTTGTCTAAAAATAAAGAGCGCCTATTAGCGGATTTGTTATTTTCCGGATTTTTCATCGTCATTGCTGTTCTTTATTTCCTTTTCGGGCCGAATTCCGCGATTACGTTCATCCTTTTATATAGCTTCATCTCTCTTTTTGTTGGGCTGACAAAAAGAGTGGGACTGCTTCGCTCTCTCCGCCTTTTTTACGCAGAACACGAAGAAGCATTATATGCTGTATCTTTGTTTGAAACCAAAAAATATCCATTGAAGGAACTTTCAGAAGTAAGCGTTCAGACAAGGCCGGATGTGTTGCAACTATTCCAGCTTTTTTCTTTGTTCTCTCCTAATATGGACTATACGACCAGCATGGGGAAAACGTGGAAGTTATCTTTTTCCGGTGAAAAAGTTTATCTCACCCCTGATCCATTAGAATCGATGGATTTTCTCCTTAAAGGAGAAATACATAAAATGGAAGAGTTCGAAGTAAAGCCTTTTTATCATCCGAAAAATTGGAAACGACTTTTAGGAAAATGGTATTTTGCAGCAACGGTGAAAGGGGTGGGAGCTTATGCAGCCCTTCTCACACTGTTTACTTTGCTGGGGATCGGGCCGATCGCAACAACCGCTGTTATTATACTATTTTGGATATTCAATCTATGGATTTCGGATCGCGTATTGAAAATCGCTTTAGATATGAGGAAAATAGACGATCCCGATTTGCTGCCCATCATCGAGAAAGTCTTTTCACGTGCCGGCCTTTCTCATGTTGATATTTATGTTACGGAATCGGCCGAATATAACGGTTTTGCGATAGGTGCGAATATTGGTCGATCATTGGTAGCGTTAACTTCAGAAACGCTGAAACTTCCCCATGAAGCCATTGAAGGCATTTTGGCTCATGAGGCGATTCATGTGAAAAAGCGAGATGTCTTGATGGGACAGTTATTGCGATTTGCGTTGATCGGGTTAGTTTTTGCTGGTGTTTTCCTTATCCATGAAGCCTTTCCAAATTGGCTAGAACATAATCAAATCTTTGTTTTTCTCGGCCTATGGCTCTTGATTTTTCTGCTTCCTGCTTTCCAATCTCTATTCACACAGTGGATGGAAGTCCGGGCAGATCATTTAGGAGCAACGCTGTTGGACGGTGGGAATGCTCAAATGGCTAACAGTTTGACGATCCTGTGTGAATATCAAGATCGAGCATTGGAAAAGTCTGTAGGATACCACATTGATTTTAAAAACGAGCAAGAAGCAAATAAAAAGGACAAAAAAATCTCTTCCTTAGAAAGAGATTCTTGGTTTTTTAGATTTTTGGAATTCCAGTTTATGTCCCATCCGCCCATGTATTGGCGTGTTCATGCGCTTCAAACAACAGAAACCGAATGGAGCATCAGGAAAATCAAATTATGGTGGTGCAGCCGCTTCCGAGAGTCGTTGCCCAATTGAAACCGTAGGTGAGCAAACTTACTCATCTCCATGGACAACTGAGATCCCTTCGTGAGACTTCGCTGTTGTACATATGAGGCACGAACGGTCCTTGTGGCTCGTAGTAGGCACGCCTATTCTAGCCAAGGAATTCGGTCCTTGTGACAACAGCAAACGAAGCCCTTCCTCCAACATCATTCCGAGCGAAGTGATGATTCGGATCATGGGGCCCCCTGTATTGAGGGCGCACCCACTCTCGGACATGCAACGGCTGCACGTCGTCCTGCCAGCTCTCGCAATATGAGCAGACTCGATACAAAAAGTGCTGACGACACGGAATCAACGTACAGCCGTCTCATTTCGCTTTATACTCCAGCATCATGAGCAAGCGCCGCACACGAAAATGAACATCGCCTCTTTCCAGCCGCTTCGGCTGAAAAGAGGCGATGTCTTCTTACGACTGGCTGCTTTCTCTCGCTTTTAAGGTGACGGATACGGTCGTCTCAAACCCGTCGCGATAAATCGTCAGTTTGATGCGATCGCCCACCGATGTTTTCGTATACAAATATTTGCGCAAGGCGCTGACGCTGTCGATTTTCTCCCCGTTGATCGCCGTGATGACGTCTTTCGATTTCAATCCGGCCTCGGCGGCTGGGGAGAACGGTTCGACGGATGTGACGGCCGCCCCGCTTGTGATGTTCGCCGGCAATTTCAATTCATTCGTGCGGACGTCATCGGACAAATCCGCCACATCGACAAGCTGGACGCCAAGGTACGGGCGTTTGATTTTCCCATCTTTCATCAGCTGCTCGACGATCGGTTTGACGTTTTCGCTCGGGATGGCAAAGCCGAGCCCTTCGACGCCCGTTTCCGCGATTTTCATGCTGTTGATGCCGATCACTTGCCCCGCGCTGTTGATGAGCGCCCCGCCGCTGTTGCCCGGGTTGATCGCGGCGTCC
Source organism: Geobacillus zalihae (assembly GCF_030414215.1). Lineage (NCBI taxonomy): Bacteria > Bacillati > Bacillota > Bacilli > Caryophanales > Anoxybacillaceae > Geobacillus > Geobacillus zalihae. The sequence goes on along the minus strand of NZ_CP129217.1, from coordinate 369,137 downwards.
GTTTGGATGACGTCGATTTCCCAATCGCCCGCTGACGTTGAGACGGGCATCGTCCGTTTGCCGCTGACGATCCCTTCCGTCACCGTCCGCGACAAATCAAGGCCGAGCGGGTTGCCGATCGCCGCGACAGGCTCGCCGATTTTCACCTTCGACGAGTCGCCGAAGCTCGCCACTTTCGTCACCCCTTCAGCAGGGATTTTCAAGACGGCGAGGTCGGTGAGTGCATCCGCGCCGACGATGTCGGCGTTCACTTTCTTGCCGTTCGCGAGCGCCACTTCGACTTTGTTCGCCCCTTCAATGACATGGTTGTTCGTCACAATGTAGGCCGCATTGCCGTCTTTTTTAAAGATGACGCCCGACCCCGTTCCCGCTTCGGTATCTTGCGCTTGATCAGAGAAAAAGTCCACTTGCTTCTGAATGTTGACGACCCCGACGACCGCATCGGCGACTTTGTTAATAGCGTCAATCATATTCGTGTTGACGTTCGCCGTCGGCTGCAATGGCAGCGCCTCGCTTTTTGCGGTCGTTTCCGCTGTTTCCGTTTGGGAATTCGTTTCTTCATGCATCCATTTCGGCGCCACATACCACGTCGCCGCGCTCCCAATCACCGCCCCTGCGACGGAAGCGGCGAGCCACGATACAAAGCGGCCGCGGCGTTTCGGTTCTGGCGTTGGGGTTGGTTCAAATGGCATCATGTCCATGGCTCATCTCCTCCTTCGTGATCCCTAATCGCATATACGACATTTTTGTGCGAATGGCCGCCAAGCAGTGAAATGGCGGGCGAAATACGACGATGCCACCGACATCGATCGGTCTCGCATAAAGGGAGGACCAGCGGCACTGTTTCCTCCGATTGTTCCGATGCATCGTTTCATCCCTTCCTGCGTACGTTATGTCGTCTCCGGCGCTGGCGTCATCCGCTTCTGCTTCCGCCTCCGTCCCGCTGCGAGCGTGCGGATCGACAGGAAAATCCCCGTCGCGGTCAAAATGATCATCGCCACCGCCGCGACATCAACCGCCCAGCGGATGTCAAGCGAACCGATTCTCCCTTCGTGCAGCTGGCGGACGAACATCATCAGCGACGATCCCCCTTCCTCGGCACGCGGAGTCATCGGGGCCGTGGACGCTCCCGTCCCCGACGTCTGCCCCGCCCCGAACGCGTTCATTCTTTCCTGCGCGGCGCGGTGCATCTCGCCGCGCTCCGCCTGGCCGATCAGCCACGGCTCGGATAGAAGGAGCCCCGTCACCGCCTCAACAAGCAAAAAGATCGAACTGATCAGCCCAATCCAAAGATGCAAATTCCTCATTTTCCTCATCGCCGTTTGCCTCCTTTTCCTCTTCGTCCATCATGATAGCCAAGGAAGGTGAAAAAATGGTGAAAATTCTTTTTGAGAGAACAGCCTTCTGCGCGGCGAATGGGCTGCGTTTTCACCGTTTTTTCACGAACGATTTGATATGATTAAGAAGGAAGAGAGACAGAACGGGAGGAATGGCGATGAAAATTTTGCTGGCCGAGGACGATCTTCACCTAGGGGAGCTGATCGTTCATTTATTGAAAAAGAAAGGGATCGACCATATCGATTGGGTGCAGGAAGGGGAAGATGCGTACGATTACGCCATGGCGGAGTTTTACGATGTCGTCGTGCTCGATTGGATGCTTCCAAACGGCGATGGGGTGGACATTTGTCGACGGTTGAGGCAAAACGGCTACACAGGCGCGATTTTGATGTTGACGGCGAAAGACGCCGTCCACGACCGCGTCACCGGGCTTGAGGCGGGAGCGGACGATTACTTGGTCAAACCGTTTGAAATCGACGAGCTCGTCGCGCGGCTCAAGGCGCTCGCACGGCGGACGTTCGTCCCGCTTCAAGAGGAAAAAGTGGCGTTTCACGGCTTCACCTTAAACCGGACAAGCCATACGCTCCATCGCGGCGATGAAGAGATTTTCCTCACCCCGCGCGAGTTTCAGCTCCTTGACCTGCTCGTGCAAAACCAAGGGCAAGTCGTGCCGCGCGAGACGATTTTGGACCGCGTCTGGGGGTGGGACGCCGATGTGTCGATGAAAACGATCGATGCGACGATCAAACTATTGCGCAAAAAGTTGAAAGACGATGTCATTCAAACAGTGCGCGGGGTGGGATATAAAATTGAGAAATCGATGGAATGAATGGCGCGACTGGCTGCGCCGCCTAGGAAGCGCCGACTTGTTCCGCCGCGCCCATTGGCGGCTCACAGCGCTCTACAGCGGCATTTTCACGTTGTTTCTCGCCTTGTTTGTCATGATCGCCGCGGCCTTGTTTTACTGGATCGCCACCTCTGACCAAGAGCGGCGCATCAGCCGCCTCGCCGAGCAAGAGGCGAATACGATCGAACAAGTGCTGCTCAAGCAAAGCAATTTCGACTTGTTTGATGATGAAAATGTCATTTTGTTAAGCGAAGACCAACTCTTTTTTTACGTCATCGGCCCGGACGGGGGCCTGCTCGCCGGGGATGAAGTCCACCCGCGCCTGCGCCCGTATTTTTTAAACGCCTTGTCCCATCTCAAGGCAAATGAGCGCGCTCCCGTCTACATGAGCGTCTCTTTGCCGGAACATATGCCCGGCCTCGCGCGCGAAGCGGCCCGCGACTGGCGCGTGCTCGCCGCCGCCCGTCCGCTCGTCATCCACGGCGATTTCGTGGGCATGCTGTATATCGGCATGGATGTCACGTCGTTTTTCGGGGTGTTCCATTGGCTGCTCATTGTGCTCATCGGCTTGGCCGTTTTGTTTCTTGCCGTCGGCGTGGCGCTCAGCTTCTTTATGTCCAAGCGCGCGCTCGCACCGATTGAAGAGGCGTACGAGCGGCAGCGCCAGTTCGTCGCCGACGCCTCTCATGAGCTGCGGACGCCGCTCAGCGTCGTCTTCTCGTCCGTCGAGGCGCTTTCGCTTGAGGAGGATGTGATGAAAAACGACTTTGCCCGCCGCCTGCTCGACCGCCTGCGTGACGAATTGAAGCGAATCACGAAACTGATGAACGACTTGTTGACGCTCGCCCGCGCGGATGCGAAACACGCCGCGCTGGAGCTTTCAAAACAAACGTTCGATTTCCGCCCGCACGCCGAGCGCACGTTCCAGCTCATGTCGGAACTGGCGGCGAAAAAACAGATTACGATGCATTTTCACGCTCCCGAGCAAGCGCTCGTCACCGCTGACCCGGACAAATTGACGCAGCTGTTGTACATTTTGCTCGACAACGCGATCAAATACACCCCCGAAGGCGGCGAGGTGACGCTGTCGATCCGCACCGAGCCAAAGCAGTTCATCCTTTCCGTCAAAGACACCGGCATCGGCATTCCGCCGGAAGACATCGGCCGCATTTTCGACCGCTTTTACCGCGTCGACAAAGCGCGCTCTCGCCAACACGGCGGCCACGGCCTCGGGCTGTCGATCGCCAAATGGATCGTCGACGCCCACGGCGGCGCGATCCACGTCCATAGTCAAATCGGGAAAGGAACCGAATTTCTTGTTCGTCTTCCTCGCTAAATCCAGGGGGCAAAACAGTAAGGCGAAGGCTTCCTTCCCCGATAGAACGCGCCGTTGAGTGAGAAAAACGAAACATAAATACTTTATTGCTGTTGCAAATCGAACGTATTCATGTTATGATTTGAAACGAAATGACCAAATCGTCCATTTAGTCAAAAACAAAGGATGAATGCCCATGTCGGATAAAAGACAGCAAATTATCCATGCCGCCACTCAATCATTTTCGCTGTTCGGCTACAAAGCAACGACAATGGATCAAGTAGCGAAGATGGCTAATGTCGGGAAAGGAACGATTTATACATTTTTCAAAAGCAAAGAAGAGCTGCTTGACCATATCGTTTCCTCTGTTATATCCGAAATTAAGCATGAAGCGGATGCGGCTATGGATGATCGTTTGCCGTTCAGCGAAAACGTCCAACGCGCCTTGCAACGTATTTTTACGTTCCGCCAGGAACATGAATTAACCATCAAACTTTTGCAGGAAGTTCGCGATATTGGCACCGCAGCTGTACGAGAGGTGATGAAACGCCTTGATCGCGAAATGATTGCCTATATTCGCGAAAAAATTGAAGAAGCGATGGCAAAAGGAGAAATTCGCCCTTGCGATCCTGAGTTGACGGCATTTTTCATGTTTAAAATGTACATCGCACTAAGCATTGAATGGGAAAAAGAGCACGAACCATTGTCTCAACAAACCATTGCCGAACTGTTTGATCTGTATTTGCTGAAAGGATTGTCTCCATGATAATCCTTCACTTTTTGGGCTAAAAATGACTAAATGGACAAATCAGTCATAATTATAAACAAAGGAGGTTCGGGCATGCACGCATTTCAATTATGGTTGAAAGAATGGAAGGCCATTCTGACCAACCGCAAAGTACTGATTCCTGTCATAGCTGTATTATTCATCCCTCTTCTATACAGCGGCATGTTTCTATGGGCATTTTGGGATCCATACAATCATTTGGATGAACTTCCCGTCGCTGTAGTCAACCAAGACAAAGGGGCAATGCTCGACGGAAAGGAGATTCATCTTGGAAAAGATCTCGTCGAGAAGTTAAAAGAGAACAAACAGTTTGACTGGCATTTTGTAACCGAACATGAAGGGGAAAAAGGGTTAAAAGAACAAAAATATTATATGCTCATTCAAATCCCTGACGATTTTTCCCGGAATGCGACAACGCTGCAAGACGATCATCCGAAAAAACTGGAGCTCATTTACAAACCGAATGAGGGATTTAACTTTCTATCGGCACAAATCGGTCAAACTGCAGTTGAAAAAATAAAAAACGAAGTAGCGAACGCCATAACAGAAACATATGCCGAAAGCATGTTTGATACGATTCAAACCGTCGCTGACGGATTGACAAAAGCGAGCGACGGAGCCGCACAACTGCATGACGGACTCAGCCAAGCACAAAACGGAACAAACCGACTGTATGATGGCATGAAAAAAGCACAAGACGGAAGTGAAACGTTATATCACCATTTAGCGACACTCGCGGAAAAATCCGTGAGCTTTACTGACGGACTGCACCAAGCTGCCAGTGGCTCATTGCAAGTTCAAACCGGAATCGAAACGCTTTACAACGGGATGAAACAAATGACCGCTGGGCAAGAGAAACTCCTCTCCGGAGCCAAGCAGGCTCAACAAGGAACAGCGAATCTTGCTTCAGGGACAAGACGCGTATATGAGGGGATGCAAGCGCTCGACGCCCGCATTCCGCAACTTTTACAAGGATCTGAACAATTGAGCGATGGAGCGGCAAAGCTCACAGCTTCACTGGCTCAGTGGCAGGAAGGAGCCGCACAAGTTCAAACAGGAGCAGCACAAGTCGCAAACGGTCTTGAGCAGTTGGACACACAGTTGGATGCGCTCATCAAGGCAACTCCCCAAGCGCAACAGAGAGCCGTATACGAACAATTAAAACAGCAGATCATGAAGCTATCATCAGGAAGCCAACAAGTCAAAAACGGCCTTGCACAGTTAAATAGCGGCGCCCAATCGTTGCACTCTGGAGCCTCTTCTTTGCACGAAGGAGCCCGACAGCTGCACGAAGGGCATATCGCTCTCGATCGCGGAATCGACAAACTGCTTGCCGGTCAACAACAACTTGTCAATGGAGCAGACGCACTGGCGAATGGCCAAGAACAACTCGTCAGCGGCATGAACACAATGTATGAAAAAATGCAAGAAGCTGCACAAGGAGCAAGCCAGCTTGCCCATGGCAGTGGAACACTTTCTTCAGGCCTGCAAACATTGGCTCAAGGAGCAGATCAGCTTCAAGATGGCACGCGTCGGTTGGCAAACGGTTCACAACAAGTAGCGGATGGAACGAAGGAATTAACGAACGGGACAAAACATTTGCAAGATGGTGTCAACCAACTGACAGACGGCTCAAAAGAATTGGCGAATAAGTTGAAAGAAGGAGCCGAACAAGCAAGCGATGTCAAGGCCAATGAGGCTGTCTACGACATGTTTGCCCAACCAGTGAATCTCCACAAGGAAGAAATCAATAAAGTGCCGAACTACGGAACAGGGTTTACGCCGTACTTCTTGTCACTCGGATTGTTTGTGGGTGCGCTGTTGCTTTCCATCGTCTTTCCGCTTCGCGAACCAGCAGGGGTTCCACGTTCGCCATTGCATTGGTTTTTGGCTAAATTCGGCGTCTTGATCGGCGTTGGGATTTTGCAAGCACTGCTGGCGGATGTCGTGTTGCTGGTTGGACTCGATTTACACGTAAAAAGCGTCCCGCTCTTTATCGTGTTTAGCATTGTCACTAGCATCACATTTTTATCTGTCATTCAATTTCTTGTTACCGTGTTCGGCGATCCAGGAAGATTTATCGCGATTGTCGTGCTGATTTTGCAATTGACAACAAGCGCGGGAACATTCCCGCTCGAACTGATTCCACGCTCGTTGCAACACTTTAACGCATGGCTTCCGATGACGTATTCGGTTTTCGGATTGAAAGCGGTCATCTCAAGCGGTGATTTCTCGTTTATGTGGGAAAACATCGGCAAGCTGCTTCTATTTGTTGTTGCCATGATGATGGGAACACTCGTTTATTTGACTATCCAACATCGCCGCCAATTTGCAACAGTCGTCGAACAAGCTTCTGAAGCGTAATTGCTTCAGAAGCTTGTTTTTTTCTATCGACCCTTGCCATCGTTATCATTCTTTCATGATTTCTCTCTGATGCAAGGGACAATGATGGAGAACCGTTTTTTCACGTTCTCCATCACCTTTCGCACCTTCTCAATGAAAATTAAGAGGATTTTTCTTTGTGTTTACTTTGTTACGAAGCAAAACGTGAATTGACGTTCAAACAATCTCCTTGAAACGTTGCCCTACTCACTGAGCAAACGCTTCAATTCAGTTTCATATTTTGAAGGAAGGACCCCATATTTTCCTGTTTTTTTATCGAAGATCATTGTGTTATTCTTCTTAAACCAAATGTTGTAATGGAATAGCCTGTCCTTCGTTTTTGGATGTTCGAGCCAAAAACGATAGTCGGGTTGACCTTCATCGACTTTGGCTGTTTTTGACCATTCTGCGAATTTCATAATTTCGATTATTCTATTTACTTTTCTCTTGTCTCGAATTTCATAGATTTTGGAAAAAATTATCCATTCTACTTGCCGCTCGAATGATTTCTGTTTCCTTCCGATTGAAATGGTATTTGACTCGTGACGTAGCAAACACCGTTTCTACATAGATGCAACGAAGAAGTTTAACATATCCTTGACGGAAAAGCGGTTTGTCCATTTTCGACTGTCGAAGGCAAGCCTATGGCTTGCCCCGTCACGCCAAGGCGTGACGGAAGACCGAACAACCACCTGCTTCCAGACCCATACATGGGTCTGGAAGCGGCGTTGTTCGGTCGCCTGACAGTCGATAAAAGCTGCAAATGGTAAATCTTCAAATTGCATCTATATATGACCGGATCTTTTCCTACTACAAAAGTGCAGACATCAGGAAGTGCAACAATTGAAGTGAAGACTAGCGATCGTATAACAGGATCATTTTCCATTTCAGCTCTTAAAGAGGCTGGGTTCACGTACGGCTACTCATTCGGGTCAGATATGTATTATCGAAAACCGATCAACTTAGGGTTCATGTATTCACTGTATTAGGCGTTAAAACATGGCGAGCAGACTTTTGAAGCAAAAGGCGCTCCAGACAGACTGGGGCGCCTTTTGCTTGCGACGGCCGCATGCGCGGCTTCACCGTTTGTTCCAAAACGAAACGTTTCCCGTTGCCAGGCGATGCCACAAGTGGAGGGCGTTCAGCACCAGAAAATAAATCAACGCATTCACCACGGCATTGACATAGGGCATGACCAAGTCTCCGACATCGCGGATTTCGATGGGAAACAGGCGGATGATGAGGACAGACACCGCGATGATGAGGAACGAACCGATCAGAGTACCGCCGAACCGCGCCTGCGGATGCCATCGAATTCTCGCCAGGCCGACGATCAACGAACCGATGGCAAACCCCAAAAACGAGCCGTACGCATAATATCCAACATAAAACGTCGGAAACAAAAAGGAAAACCACAACACCAACAAAGCGCCGCCCACATCAACCCCATACGACCGAACCACGTCTTTCCTTCCTCCCCCACCTGTCATGCGAACATCACCGTTCATCTCGCAGCTCCCCACCTAATGGATGATATGCTCAAAACCCCTTCAAAAAACATTCGCTTTTCACCTAATTTTCTCCTTCCCCTTCTACAATACAAACCGTAAGCCAGTCCACCACACAAAAGGAGGTGACGAGATTGAAGAAAGCTCGAGCGGTGTTTCTGCTCGCCCTTGTTGCCCTTGCAGGGGTCAGCCTGTTTCACATTCTCGCTCCGCATGAAGTGATGGCGCACGGGCGGCCGGGCGCTCCGTTTGACGGCATGCCGGGCGGATTCGGTCATCCCCATCGGGAGTTCATCATGGAGCAGCGTGGAGGCTGGATGATGCCGATGTTGTTCCTAAAGTGGCTCATCCCTCTTTTGCTTGCCGCCGCCGGGGCCGTATGGCTCGCCGCGGCGCGGTCGAAGCGATGGATCGGCTGGGTGCTCGTCGCGCTCGGAATTGCGGCGTTGCTGCCGAAATGGGTGTTGATTTTGCTTGCACTGGCCGTGGTGTACGCCTCGGGGCGGCGTCAAGGGCGCAAACCATCTGCTGTTGAGGTGTTGATGCCAGCGGCGCCATCCGTTTCCGCCGATTGGCTCGATGAATGGGAAAAAACGATTCAAAAGGAGGCACAAACAAATGGGCATTTTTCGCCGAATGAAGACGATCGTTCTCGCTGAAGTGAACGAACAAATCGACCGCTGGGAAGACCCTGTCGCCATGACGAAACAATATTTGCGCGAACTTGAAGAACAGCTAGAACGAGGGCGCCAAGCGCTCGCCCAGCAATGGGTCGCCGAGCGGCGCTATGAGACGCTCATCGCCCAAGCGGAGGCGACGATTGAAAAACGGAGCCGCCAAGCGAAACTGGCGCTCGAGCGCAACGAAGAAGCCGTCGCCAAACTCGCCTTGCGCGACAAGCTGTTGTATGAGAAAAAGCTGGAGGCGTACAAACAACAATACGACGCCATCAAAGCGAAAACAGCCGAAGTCGCCAACCGTCTAAACCAACTGCGCGAGCGGTACGACGAGCTCGCAGCTAAGCAGCTGGAGCTCGCTACCCGCGTTAACGCCGCGCAAGCGTTGAAGCAAATCGACTCGGCGCTCGCCTCCTTTTCCGCCGACGAGGCGCTGCGCGGATTCGCCCGCATGGAAGAGCGCGTCATCGCGTTAGAAGCCGAAGCGGCAGCCGCCCGATTCGGAACGAACGCCGTGTTGTCCCCTGTGCCGTTTGACGAAGAAGTGGAACGTGAACTGGCGAAATGGAAAGACGCCCAAGCGCATAACGCCTAATTTTCCCCTCCCCCCTTTTGACATAGATCACCCCCCTTGGCGAGTTGGCAAGGGGGATTCGTTTGTTTCGCTCCCTTGGACAAGCGGCGGCCAAAAGCACATGCAGCCCGCGACAAGCCTGAACGATGCCCGATGCCATGGTCTTGCCCCATTGATAAGCAAAATCGTTTCCTTTGTTTTTCCATCGTGCTAAAATTAATTAGAGAGACGAAAGAATACAGGAGATGACCTGCCTTGAACTGGAAACGAAGCGTCCGCATCCTTTGGCTGTGCAATTTCATGGTGTCGGCGGGAATGACGATGGTCATTCCGTTTTTGTCGCTGCTGTTGTGGGAAATGGGCGTCACCGAGCACCATTCGTTGAGCGTCTGGACCGGTCTTGTCTTTTCGGCGACGTTTTTGTCGGCGGCCATCATGGCGCCGATTTGGGGCATGTTCGCCGACAAGTACGGCCAGCGCGCCAACCTCATCCGTGCAGGGATTGGCATGGGGCTGATCACCAGCTGCATGGCGTTCGCCCATTCGCCGATGGCGCTGCTTGTTCTTCGCTTTTTGGTCGGCTTTTTCTCGGGATTCATCACCGTCTCGTTTTCGTACTTGGCGCGCGTCGTGCCAAAAGACCATAGCGGCGAGGCGCTCGGGACGCTGCAGACGGGAAGCATCGCCGGCAACATCATCGGGCCGCTCATCGGCGGCGCCTTATCCGACCTGTTCGGCTTCCGCCCGGTGTTTCTCGTGACCGGGTTTTGCATTTTGGCGACATTGCTTCCTGTCGTCTTTTGGCTCGACAAAGACCCCGTCGCGCCGCAGACGCAAGAGCGCCATGCCAGTTTCAAAGAAGTATTCGCCCATCGGCCGCTCGTCATCTTGTTTGTCGCCACCTTTCTCGTGCAAATCGCCGTTCTTGGCGTCAACTCGATGATGACGATTTTCGTCCAGTCGCTCGTCGGCGATTCTCGCAATCTCGCATTTCTATCAGGGCTCGCCTCCTCGATCACCGGCATCGCCACGATCATCGGCGCGCCGTATTTAGGCAAGCTCGGCGACCGGATCGGGCAGGAGAAAACACTGCCGATGTTGCTTCTGCTCTCCGGCCTGTTCGCCTTGCCGCAAGTATGGACGGACCATCTTTATGAATTGTACGTCTGGCGCTTCTTGCAAGGGCTTGTCGTCGGCGGGGTATGGCCTGCCCTTCAAGCGCTGATCAACGCGCAATGCCCGCGCCGCATCCAAGGCCGCGTGTTCGGCGTCACAGCCAGCTCCCGCTTTCTCGGCAACCTCGCTGGTCCGACGGCAGCGGGAGCCATCGCAGGATTCGCATCCATTTCGGCCATTTTCGCCTTGTCAGGGCTGCTCCTCATCGCCACAGGGGCTTTGGTCGGATCCACCACCCACGACCGCGCATGGCGTGAAGACATGAAAGAAAAAATCGCCGCCTGGGCGCACCGCCTTCACATCCGGCACTGACAGCGCGGCCAAGATCATAAATAAACGACCTGAGAGGAATCCCTTTCAGGCCGTTTTCGATCATTCTCCCATCCGTCGAAGCAGCGAATACGGAATCGCCTCCCCAACCCGCCCGTTGCGCCCGGTCGTCGTCTCGGCCGTCGTGAGCGAATTCCAAATCGCTTCCTCGGTCGCCTCAATCGCCGCCTGGAACAGCTCATTCATAAGCGGCGCGTCATCACGGACGAGCGGAGGGAACGGTTGAAGAGCAGAATCCGAAAAATGGGGAATGGTATAAGCATTGGAAAACGCAATGACAATGTCGCCGCTCCCGTGATGGACGCAGCTTCCCGTCCGCCCGAGCCCCACCGCCGCCCGCCGCGCCAGCCGCTTCAACTGCCGCGCATCAAGCGGCGCATCAGTCGCCACGATCATCATAATCGACCCAGGCGGCACGTCCCGCTCATCAAACGACGGCGGCACATACGGCGCCAACCGCAGCTCCTCGCGCCGTCCAAAGTTGCTCACGACCAACGCCCCGACTGTATACATCCCGCCCGCGATCCGCGACGAGCTGCCAATGCCTCCTTTCCACCCGAAACACATCATCCCCGTACCCGCGCCAACCGCCCCTTCTTCCATCTCCACCCGCGCCGCGGCAATCGCCTCTTTCGCATGCTCCTTCGTCACCGCCATCACCCGCGCTGTATTCAAATAGCTGTCATTGCATTCCCCGACGACAATGTTGACCGACCCCGTCACATCCCCAATCTCCGGCGTCGCCTCCAACATATATTCCAGCGTCCCTTGCCAAACCGCCCCGACGCTGAACGTATTCGTCAGCATAATCGGCGACTCGATCGTCCCAAGCTCCTCGACTTGCACGAGTCCAGCCGTTTTCCCAAACCCATTCAGCACAAAACAAGCCGCAGGCACTTTCTCCAAAAACCAGTTGCCCCCATGCGGCAGCACCGCCGTCACCCCGGTGCGGATCACCGTCCGTTCATCGATGTCCTCGCGAATCGTCACATGCCCCACCCTTACCCCGGGCACATCGGTGATTTGATTGCGCTCCCCTGTCGGAAGCGTGCCGATGGAAAAACCGAGATCGCGAAGCTTGCAGCGCATAACCGTTCCCCTTTCTTTCCTTTGCTTGCCCCCATCGTGAAAAAGCAAAAACAAACGCCCATCCGGAAGCAAACAAATGTTGCTCCTTCTATCCAAGTATAGCGCATCGAACAAAGCTGCCGCGAGAAAAACAGAACGAAGAAGAAGTTTTGCGCGTGGCGAGGATCAAGGGAAGATGGTGGGTCATCTCCACATTGCCAGCGAAGACAGCACAAGAGGAGAAAAGATCACCAAATTGCGTGGGTGAAAACGCGATTCAGATATGTGTGGAAGACGGGGAGTTGGATAAGTTTTAATCCCTCATAGGTACGATAAAAACAAAGAGTGTTGGCGGAAGTGAAAAAGGCATTTTCTGCGTTTCAATCCCTCATAGGTACGATAAAAACGGCGGCCACTGCGATTGGCGGAGCGCTAGGGTTTGCCGTGTTTCAATCCCTCATAGGTACGATAAAAACGATGGCAGCGATGAACCCGTCAACTAACGATTATCAGGTGTTTCAATCCCTCATAGGTACGATAAAAACAAGCGCTATTCCTTAAAGAAAGGATAGCGGAAATTTTGTTTCAATCCCTCATAGGTACGATAAAAACGACACCACATGTGGTGAAAATTGTGGACGACGCGGGGTTTCAATCCCTCATAGGTACGATAAAAACGTCTGCTCCATATCGCAATAACCATTTCACCGCTTCGTTTCAATCCCTCATAGGTACGATAAAAACGCCAATCGAGTAGATCTACGTATTACAAGAATTATTGTTTCAATCCCTCATAGGTACGATAAAAACGCGAGTTGGATGACCGTTCGATTGCCAACCGCATCTGTTTCAATCCCTCATAGGTACGATAAAAACCGTGTAACGTCTAACAAATAAATGACCAATCTCATGGTTTCAATCCCTCATAGGTACGATAAAAACTTGGCTCGCCTTTGGAAGGGGGTGAAATAATGAAGACCATTAAAAAAATTGGTTTCAATCCCTCATAGGTACGATAAAAACTTGCATACATACTCCGCCCGTTCGTAATCATCATCGTTTCAATCCCTCATAGGTACGATAAAAACCATCGCATAATTCGATATATTGAGCGTACCCATAAACGTTTCAATCCCTCATAGGTACGATAAAAACAAACACGGTGGTGCATACGAATCCCATCTTGCTGAAGTTTCAATCCCTCATAGGTACGATAAAAACGCTCATGAAAAATACCATAAAATATTAAACGTGTTGTAGTTTCAATCCCTCATAGGTACGATAAAAACCGTTCTTTCATGCTATAAGCCTTAACGGATATACCCAAGGTTTCAATCCCTCATAGGTACGATAAAAACCCAAACCATGCGCATCAAATCAAGCTTTTTCCCTTTGGGTTGTTTCCAGAATATCACGTTTCAAAAATTCTGTCAATACAGTTCGGCCGTGATGGCTGTAGGATTTTTGGCGCAAAAAACATTGTCGTCGATCCCCCGGGATTTTTGCACGATTGGGGGTCGACGACAATCGCAAGACCCTCACTTTTCCTCCAACAGTTGTTGAAGTTTGTCCATTTTTTGCTTTTGCTTTTTGCTGACGGCTTTTCCCCATTCTCCGATGCGTTTCCAATACGCCTGCAACGCAACGGCGGCTTGTTTGTTTTGCTGCTCGATCACTTGTTGGTAAAGGCTATCCTTGCTTCGCTGCCTATCCGTTTCGCTGTCAGTCAACCGTTCAATTTCGGCCACCAACCGTTCTTCGGGGGAGAGAAGAGCCAGCCTTGCTCGTTCTTCTTCCTCGCGTCTCTTTCGCTCCAACATATCCTGCTCGATTTTTCGACGCTCAAGACGGGCGCGTTCTTTTTGCACCATTGGGAGGAATTCGGTTTCCGTCACGTCGTCCACTTCAGAAAATCGACCGTAGCCTGACGATGTTTTCGAACCGATCCCCCATTCCATCAACGCCTGTTTTGTGTATAACGATGCTGCCTCCAACAAACGGGCGGTTTTTTCATCGTCTCGAAAGCCATGGGCCGTTAAATAAATGTCTGCCTCTGCAGCCATGACCGTCCAAAACGAAACGGGAACAGGTTTTTGATTATCTGTCGCAGCGTTTTTTCCCTCATAATACTCCTTCATATGTACAGCGAGCACATCCTTTTCCAACCGCAAGCCATCGATGAGAAAGATATCGTAAAACTGCACCTGTCCTTTATGGTCTTGTATCCCAAAAATCGCACATCCATCTTCATGCTCGCTGAGCCGTTTCTCGTCCCCTTCGCAATACGCCTCGATGAACCAATGGCGCACAAGGCCTTTCAAACTGGAGGCAGGAATGTAAGGAAGACCGTACACGGGGTGGATCGTCAATGACGTCTCGCGAACATGCCCCGCGCCCAGTCCGTGGACAATTCGGCCAGAGAGGCGGGCTTTCAGCTTCTTGACTCCCCCTGTTTGCGCCCATTCCACCATGGCCTGTTCTCGCTGCGCCCGCAGCTGCTCGCCAACCTCTTTCAGCTCGGGGAGAATCGGGGCGGATTTCAACTGTTTCGAAGGCTCCCACACTTTTTTACGGTCATTCCACCGATGCTCAATAAAATAATGGAGATGGTACGCCAAATGCCCGATCGATTTATTGGCCTTTTGCACGACTTCTAGGGTGTCCTTTGGATGAAAAAGCATGCCCTCCCCTCCTTACTCTGCCGCCTTTGCATCGTCTTTCGCCATCCCGTCGGCAAACTTGCGCATCCAATCTAACAGCGCCATGGCTTCCATCGTCCATAACCGATAATCAGCGCTCGATAAGTTGACGACAGCCTCGACGAGTTCTTGGTTTGCCGATGAAAATTGATCCGGAAACTGTTCCCTCATCCATTTTGCGAGGGATTGATAAATCGCCTTGTATTCCTTCCCTTTTTGAAAACAAAACGCCAATGCTTGTCCGAGACCGTTGACTTGAATTAAGGACGGCATTTTTTTGACGTAAGAACGATAGTTTTCGAAGCTTCCTCTCAATCGTTCTTTTGCCTGTTTCACTTCTTGAAACGCAAATGCGGCTCGCCCGTTCTCAATCCCCACACGCTTCACGTTTGTTTCCATGGCTTCTCCTCCGTTCACACCCAAATCGTTCTCATCATTCCGCGGCCTAATGTACTGTTCCCGCCAAGCTGAAAGACGGATGGAAATTTGTTTTCATTCACAAAGTACTGTTCAATATCCGCAGCCTTCGCAAGACCGTCTATTCCGTCTCCCCGTACATCACCAATGTAGAGGAAACTGTAAAAAACCGTTTCTGGCGGAACATTTTCCTCATACCAGAGCGCACCGTTGTCAACGGTCCCTGTCTCCGGTGAAATGCGAATGCGCGCGTTAATTTCGGTCGACAATTTGACGAAATCCGTGAAATCGTCATCGGAGAGAACAACGAGTCGATCTACAAGACGCAGGCGGCAATGCTCCCCAAGGAGGGCGGCAAGTTGTTCCGCCAACTGTTTCGCTTCAGAAGAGACGGTGACCGAAAACGCATACTCCTCCAACACAATGCGTCCATTGACCGCCATCAACCGGTCGGAACTGACCGTGTTCGGTGCGGGCATCGGAAGAAGTTGAACTTCTTTCCCGATCGATTGCTGATGAACGCTCATCTCTTGATTCCACCGCTCAATCACAAACGGGCACGTAATCCAAGCAAATACGCCGCGAAGCGATTTAACCGGAAACAGCAAAACGCGTGCATCACTCAGAGCAATGGCGCTCGCTTGTGTGACGCTTTCCTGTCCTTTGTCCGCGCCGAAAATCAGTTCAAGCTTCTTCCGTTCAGGATTCTTCCCATCTTCAGGAAGCGACTCTGTCATATGATATCGAAGCGCCCCTTTGAGCGAGGAGCTTTCGATTTTTGGAAATCCTGTATGCTTCTCTCGCTGAATAGGCAAGTCGACAAACCCGATCTCGCTCCCGCTCCCCGCATGGACAGACGTAATGGCATGCATAAGAAAAGGCCGTACGATCGAATACATTACAACTCCTCCTCGCTTTCTTTCGCACTCGTGATCACCGCAAACCCAAACCCTTCCTCCGCCCCTTCATCGGTGAGATGAACGCCGTCAAGGGCGGAGAGGACAAGCGGCAAAGCATCGTCGCGTTCGATCTTCACATAGATGACCGAACCGGCTGGGATCATCCATTTCCGCGGTTTTGGCCGATGGCGGACGATGTCCCATCCCCCGTACAACTCCGGACGTCCGATGGAAGCGGCAAGCCAAGTGACGACCGCCCCGTTCGGCCATGTCCACTGATCGCCGTCCATTGCCGCTGGACGGGATCCGTTCGAGAAAATAGCTGGAGACAAAAAGACGATTTTCGCCAGCTTTGTCCGCTGAATGTCTTGTTCAATCCCCTTTTTCTCGTCTGGATTCCATATACGAAGCGTTTCCGGCTGCTGGCGGATAGACCACGGCCGGTTTTCCCCGCCGATCCGCGCCCACTTGACATCAGAGAAATCCGGTCCATCACCGACGAAAGCGACAAGGGACGCCCCGTCTACAAAACGCCCTTTCGCCACCCGGTATAAAAGCCCCTTTTGGGCTGTTCGGCTGGACGTGTCGAGTTGAATTCCCACCTTATCTTCCCGAGCGATGAACGATGACAATGAACAAAGGGAAGAGATTGGCTTATTCTCCAGAAGCGCCTGCTTCCATTCCTCCATCGGGACGTAATAGTGCTGCGGACTTTTCGTTTTGTCACGCCGCGAAGAAGCCAGACGCCACATCGAAGCAGATGATGAAGGCTTTCGGTCTTTGACAAGCCGCAATGGATACGCTTTGAGCGATTTTTCCTCCTCTATGACTTGATAATCAAAGGGCAGGGGAAAGAACAAGACGTCTTCTTTCACCAGCGTGCAATAATGGAGACAGAACTGCCCCCGCTCAGTCGGGGTGCCCATCCATCTCCTCACCTGTTCATCACTGCCCCTCGTAAAATCGTCAAACGTGCTGTACGCATAAATGTACGCCGCCCGCAACGCGCCGTAAATCGTATTCGGGCGCGGAGGGAATATCGACTCCATCACCGTCGCCTCCCCCGCTTGCGTCGCATGATGGTTTTTAAAGAAAAACGTGTCTACCGGTGTCAAGACTAATTTTGTCATTGCCCGTTCCCCTCGCTCCGTTTGAAAAAGGTCAATATCTTTAACAGATACAAAAAGTCATAGCCGCTGCGAACCGCTTCATGCAAAGACAAAAGAACTTGCGTGTGATGGGCGATCTCTTGGGCGCTCAGATGGCTTCCCTCTTTTACAGACCGCTTAAGCAAACGCCGAAGCTCTGTCGCGAGCATGTCGCCATTCTCCCATTTAGGGCAGTGCCGCTCATGCAGCAGCGGGGCAAACGCGGAAGCGAAATGAAAAATAAAGTTCGGCGACAGGGATGTTTTCAACAGATTAATCCATTGATCCAATAATTGTGAAACCTTCTCTCCTCCAATCATCCATGGGAGAACCGCTTCCGAAATCTCGCCAGAGCGGGTGTGAAGCGCTAAAGCAAGGGCGTCCTTTCGCTGCCCCGTCTTGTCGTTGGAATACTGTTTCGCCTTTTTCTCCAACGCTCTGACAGCGTTAAGAACGAGATGGAGCGGCGACTTTTTGTGAGCGATGACCACGCCAAACGAGGCGGTCGCTCCATGACCTAATCCTTTCCGTTCATCGCCAAACGCCAATCGGAGCTCCTCAGCCGCTTTCAGCACCGTCTCGGTCGGCAGGAAGGCAAGGACGTCATCCCCCCCTGCATAAACGAGCTTGCCGCGGCACTGTTCTTCGACAATCCGCGGAACGATTTCCTTCGCAAACCGGGCCAGTTTTTGGCTCGTTTGACTATACTCCTCTTTCCGTTCCCCGGAGAACCATTTCCCCATGTTGTCCCCGTCCATCATGAGCACGGCGTAATAATCGCCCGCTCCGATCTCGAGAACAGACGGAAACGACAAAACCGAAGCGCCAAACAAAGTGGAGAAGTAATCGCGGGCCACCCGTTTGCCTAAGCAAATGCCGCATAAAAATTCGTTGTCCTTGATTCGTCCCGAGCGGCGGTCGTCTTCTTCGCCTCCAGCTCCTTGAAATTTCTCCGCCCGCCGCTTCCAAAGGTGGAGCGTTTTCCGCTTGATCTCACCGTAATGATCCGTTTCCTTGATCTCGGCAAGCCGCAGCGCCTCCCTTTCCTTGCAGACGGAACAAACAAGGCCGAATTGGGAAACAGGAATGTAATGCTTCTCATTTTTCAGCGCCCCCAACCGCCGTTCGGCGCGTTCACGCACGGTCCGGAACGAAGCGGACGGCTCATACGGTTCAGCGACCCAGTACACTTCTAAAAACGACTGCACTTGCTGTTCCACCATCATCTCCAGCCATTCATACTCTTCGGCAGTGAGATGTGGAAACACGCGTCGAATGGCTTGAAAGCAGAAGTCCAGAAACACTTGGCGAACATTGTCCTCCACTTCGCGCAGCCAGCCGCCAACCTTTTCTTCTGTTCCCTCCATCACCACCGTCACGCGGTTCGGGATCGAAGCAATGCGAAAATCCCGCGCAGATGGCGACCGCAACTCCTCCCTTGTGACGAGCGGGTATACGACTTCACAGTTGGCATCCAACTGGTAAAACTGTTTGATCGCCTCTCGCACCAAATGGGACAAAATATAACTTCCGCTCCAAAAATCTTCCGTTTTGCGGGCTGAAGCGATAAACGACTGCACAGGCCCGACCGTAAAAATGACGATATAGCGATTGGTCATATCCTCACCCCAACGATCTCTAAAAACCGGTTTCGATCTCGCTCATAGCGCGGCTCGCTGTAGCGCGAGTCATGGTTTCTCACTTCTGTTACAATCGGATAGTAGCGGCCTCCGATTTTCCTCACCGTGCACCATAACGGGGAAGAAAGCTTTCCTTCTTTCCCCCTCATATATCCTAGGTTGCCATAACGATTCGCTTCATGCGATGCCCTGCCAAACGCCTTCACCACTTCCGCCGCGCTCTCTTTTCCTTCTCCAACCCACACCGCGGACAATACCGGATGAGGTGTTGCGATGTCTTCACGTCGTGCCACAAGGCAGCCGCGCTCCGCAAAGGAAAACGCATCCGCCGCCCCGATGCGTTCTAGCGTCATACGCAAACTTTCACCGTATTCCTCAACGTGATCCCATTGATGCTCCGTCCATTGGACAGCTCCGAATCCGCGGCGCGACCGCTGCCCGAAGCTGGCGAGGTGAAGCATATATTGAAAGTGCCAATCATATTGCGCCAATCGCTCTTGATGACGCTTCCGCACCGAGAGCGTCACGGTCACCTCCCCGCCGGCAGGAAGCGCCGGAACAAACGTTGGAGACGTACGATGCGGCAAAATATTTTCTCTCATTGTCCCTTCCATCGCTCTTGCCAACGTTAGATGGACAGGCGATTGCTGCTTTGTTTTCCTCGTGCCGCCAAACCACTCTTCCTCCTTGGCAAGCAACTTTTCGTGATGAGGTTCATCCTGCAACGTCCGCCACCAGTACCTCCATACCCCCCGCAACGACGGAAGGCGAAACTCCGCCTTCCCCCTCGGATCAGCGCCGTGAATGGCGGCCGGCGTCAAGAGAACAAGCGGATATGACGACTGAACAACAGCTGTTGCCCCGCTTTCCTGATAGGCCATCACGCATTCTCCTTTGAGATTTGCATCGTTTTTGCGAGCGCTGACATGCGTTCAAAAAACGCACCAAGTTCTCGGAACGACTGCTCCGCATCGGGCCAAAACTTTTCCGCCTTTAGCGGTTGCGGCCGCGCCCCAGCATGATTGATGTCGTTGCGCCGCTCCTTAAGCGTGCTAAATCGTTTTAAGTCGCCCTTATAAGGAGACAAGAAATCGATTATTTGTTCAACCCGCTCTACGGAACGAACGCGCCATTCCTCTTTCGGAATATCTCGCAATAAAATTTCAATAGCCGAATGAACATCTCCCCGGGCCTTCTCATTCCGCAAATCAAGCCCCAACACCCGGCAAACGGCCGTCACCGCATTTTCCTCCAACATCGTCAGCGCCTGCTGAATCAATCCGTGGTCCAAACACCAACGCACAGCCTTCCAACTGTTCATGATCGGATCATCATCAAACATCGCATACTTTTTCTCCATCACATCCAACAATGGGACAAGCGGTTTAATCGCTTCCGCCGACGCTGAGCGAACGCGGCCGAGCTGTTCATGAAATTTCTGCACTTCTTCATCGATTTGCAAGCTTCGGCACGTGCGGATCACTTTTTCCGTCTGATCAAGCTGCTTCGTCAACTGATTTAATTCTTTCACTTCGTTTCGCATTGTCTGGCTCGAAGACGGATTGCGGAACACTTCGCTGTTTTCTTTCGCGGTCAGCGCCTGGATGATGGAGGCATCCCCCGTGCGCAAAAATTGATCGACCCCGTTCGTCCAATCGAGCAGCCTCGCCATGCTTGTCAAATTGACAATCGGCGCCAACCGCCGTTCTGGAGGCAACTGTTTGACATCGGCTGGACGCCCAAGCATTTCAAACCAGCCGTAAACGATCGCGCCAATGTCCGTTTTTTTCACAAAGCGGGCGTAGTTCAACACGATGAGCGCGACAAACGGGATGGAACGGAAACTGTGGGTGATGTCAAAATAAATCGTATCCCCTTCCCGAATTTCATTCAGAATGCAGTCAAACAACCGCCAATTGGCCTGTTCATCCTGACGGCTTTCCATTTCCACGAGCTTCACATTCGCCTCAGGAGCGATGCGCTGAAAAGCGGTGATCAAGCCCTCCAGCCGCTCCTCCCCTTTGAAGCGGTCTCGCCCATTCCGCTCCCGCGCTTCTTTCGTCGCAAACACCACCACATCCATCGGTCCATCCCCGCGAAACAACTCATACACCGCTGTCTGGATAAAACGCGTATAAGAAGACGATTTGCCCTCGTATGTGTAATAACAATATTCATAATCGCTCAATCCAAGAAACGACAACAATACCCTTCTCCCCACGCTTATCTCCCCACTCCCGCCAATTGTTTCGTGATATCGATAAACTCAGAATCCTCTTCATAAATCCCTTTTCCTCTTTCCGCTTCCCGCTCATATCGGTTATGGTCAAGCCATAAATAGTTGGCATACAAGCAATCTTCTTTTTCATCGTATCGGTAAGCAAGGCGAAACGCCGTCTGTCCGTTGCTCGCTCCTTTGTACAAGTGATATTTCACTTTTCGGACATCAATCGTTTTGAATGACTTTTCGTGGTACAAAACGCCCATGTCTCCCTCTTCATGCTTCAGCTTCTTTACCAGCTCCCGCATTTGTTGGTGCACAAACAGCAACTGGTGATGATTGTGTTGCAACATATTGGCGACTTGTTTGGATACAAGGTACGTGGTCGCAAACAAATGTTTATATTTTTCATGTTCAAACAAAAATTGTCCAAATGCACTTAAATACACAAGACCATCCTCTTGCTGGAACAAAAACGGATATTGAAGAATACATTGTTTTTCGCGGTAAGAAAGCGAATCCGCATCAACCATGTCCTTTTGGCATTTCCGCAACAGATCAAAGTGATCATGAACAAATTGCTCATCAATATGTATCGGCACAGGAGGAATCTCATGTAACACTTGGCCGTCCTCATGCATATAAGCTGTCGGATAGTGCAGAAATGCCCCGACGATGTAGCCCAACGATGTCATCACTTTATACCCGCCAATCGGCGCAAAACAAGTTGTTGACGGTTCCCCGTGGGAGAGAGCATCCGCCACCTTCCACATGTACTCTCCCAATGTCTCCTGCATCCGTCTCGGATGGTTCACATCAACGTCCACATATATAATGCGGACATTTGCTTGAAAGTCCTCCTCAAGCAACCTCGTCAAGATGGCTTCCACAATCCGTCCCCCAACCGTTTCCGTCACAATGAGAACGACCGTCGGCCTTTCCGCCAATTTCCCTTGTCTACGAAGTTCGTAAATCATCGAATATTCCGCCGACACACGATTGGGATCTCGGGCGGCCTCATGAGCAAACTGCCCGGCATGGCGAATCCATTCATCAATTTTTCGTTGTTTTTCCTCGTCGATGTTGGTCGCGCTCAACCAAGGACGAATCTCCCCCATGATTTCATCCCGATTCATCGAGAAAACGTTCCTGTTTCCTGTCAGCAACGACACACCACACGTTACAACAATATGCTGGTACAACCGCCCTTCCCCTCCATATTTCTTTCATCTCAGGAAAATATAGCTATGTTTATATCAATTATATCCTATTTTTCAATTATAGAGGAGGATATTTTTAACAATTTCAAACATTTTCCCACTGAAGAGACGGGTGAAAAACGAATTTTCCACCCAACTTCACGAAGGCGAATGGAAAATAACAAGGGCCCTCGAAAGTAAAAGAGCGTCTCTTCCAGCTGGTTTTTCCGTTGCTTCCCCCTTTTAAGGAGCGACGCAAAACAACGTCGGAGGACGAAACACAAAAAAAGAATCCCCTGCTCAGAAGGGATTCCCTCGATCGAAAGATGCCGCCAACATAGATCGCTGCCATCTTATTTTTTTCTCCCGTCACTTAGAAAGGCAACCCGTGAGACTAGAAATGCCTTTGCCCAACTTAGAATGCTGTACTGCCTGTTCCGCAGGCGCCCATCCGTTACGCACAATGCTTCATCACCGCAAACGAAGCAAATGAGAGATGTGGTCTGAACTAACTCTGCGACAACAACGAGCCCCCCATCACACCTGCGCGCGAAGATGAAGAGGGTTCAGTTCCTTGTGGATACGATAAAAACATCATAGATTGGCTTGACCGCCGCAAGCAAAAAGTTTCAATCCCTCATAGGTACGATAAAAACGTTTTTCCTTGCGTAAAAGAAGAAAATAAATTAATTGGTTTCAATCCCTCATAGGTACGATAAAAACCCGAAGTTATCGAGGGAGAAAAATCAAGATATGTACAAGGTTTCAATCCCTCATAGGTACGATAAAAACCCGAAGTTATCGAGGGAGAAAAATCAAGATATGTACAAGGTTTCAATCCCTCATAGGTACGATAAAAACTCATGGAAGAAATCATGACAGTAAACAAAACGAGAGTTTCAATCCCTCATAGGTACGATAAAAACCCCAAAAATGCTTGTTGCATCAAGCATTTCGATCTAGCGCTGTTTTCAGAATACCACATTTCAAAAATTCTGTCAATAACCTTCAACCTCGATGGCTGTAAGTCTGAACCACCAAAAACCATTGTCGTCGATCCCCCGGGATTTTTGCACGATTGGAGGTCGACGACAATCCCATGACTCGTTTATCCACTTTTGAGGCGAAACATGCCAAATCCTTGTGAATTTCGGCCACCTAGACCAACATGATATAAAAATGTCAACTGTTCTGGCGAAGAACAGAGGCGGTAATAGCCAAGCCATCCTGTAATATATATATTCTTGAACATCGTCACCACACGATGACGATGATGAACATGAATCGGCTCGATCAATAGCCTTTCCGTCGGCGGAACACCGTAGTATGCTTCATATTTATGACGGAAATTCAATTCAATCAAGTGGGGGAACACCTCATCATCGGGATCAAAAAATTGCGTTTTCTTTCTTCCATCGAACGTTTCATATGTGCTATATACGGTCAACGGAGAGAGCATGACAATGTCCATTTCGTTTTCACGTATGTCGATGTTCTCCATTTTGACACTTTTCACTTCGATCAACTGTCCGTAAAGCTCAATCTCTCTCTGCAACAAGAATCGCTGCCCAAGTTGTTGAGTCAGTTCTGGGAGAACGGTGTCGATATGCCATTGGAAATCCCCCAAAAAATGAATTGTTTTCCTTTCTCGATTCACTTGATGCGTTCCAAATAAACGGCTAAATGTGAAAAGTTTAAATGACCGTTTCCCGTGACGGAATCCTTTGTCATGCAAAAAAGCGGCTAATTGTTCATTCTCTAACGAGCGATACACCACCCCTTGTAACAAATGTTGGTAATAGAGAGGCAAGGAAACAGGCCCTTGCCGTCCGCTCATTGTGATTGTCAATCTCATATTTTATCCTGTCCTTCCTTGTTGAGTGCCGTCCTTTGCCCTTATAAAATAAATTCGTCTCCACTTACTACAGATCGAGCCAAGATTCAAAAGCAATATGCCGCCATTTTCTTTTTTGTCTCTGCCCAACTGTCATCGATTCAGATGTACCTACAGCGTCGCAACCGCCATTTGGTCAAACAGGAAGACGCCGTGGTCATCGCGATTCATCTTTTAGGAAAGTTGCTCGGTTTGACATCCGAACGGGCATGGCATCGCTTTGTCACGGGAAATTTGTTCACAAATGGCTCGTTTCTCGAACGTTCCCGGTACAACCGCCGTTGCCTGACGCTTGACTTCGCCATCAAATGGATCGCCGTCGTGAGCAAAACGCGGCCAACATCATGCCTATGCCGTCGTCGACCGCTTGCCGCTCCCGTTGTGCCATACCGCAAGAATGCATCGCGTCAAACGGTTTCAAGAGATCGCAGACATCGGGTATTGCGCTTCCAAAAAGCAATGGTACTATGGGTTGAAGCTGCACCTTCAAGTGACCGATCAAGGGTTGCCCATGGGCTATGTGGTAACGGAAGCATCCTGCCATGATCGTATCGCCGCTGAAAGCGTGATGACTCAAATTCCTCATCCCTATAACTTTGGGGACAAAGGATTCATCAGCCGTGAGTTGCAAAAAAGGCTGTACGAAGAGTACCAAATGGCGCTTTGGACTCCGTCTCGAAAAAACCAGAAACATTGCTGGTCCGAAGCATAGGAGAAATGGATCCAACAAAAACGCAAAGTGATCGAGACGGTGTTCTCGGTTCTGGTTGACCAATACCGGATCACAGGGATCCGAGCAAATTCCATGATCGGATTTGAAGTAGCGCTCGACGGCATATTGTTAGCCTATTCCCTAGTTACACTTGGGCTAGTTGAGTTCTAACGCTCAACTAGCACCACGGGTAACACAAATATTTTGGTACACCGGCACAGGTCTCATCCCTTGTAGGTACGATAAAAACGCTGTTGTTATACGGCAGAGAACTGCCTTTTTTCGGTTTCAATCCCTCATAGGTACGATAAAAACTTGATCCAGTTCCCCGATATGAAAATGAGGCTCCTGAGTTTCAATCCCTCATAGGTACGATAAAAACATATTATCGAATCCTTTGGGAACGCGGCGAAGAAATGTTTCAATCCCTCATAGGTACGATAAAAACATTGCTTCCATCGTCTCTGAAATACTAGAATCAAAAATGTTTCAATCCCTCATAGGTACGATAAAAACTTCCATTCTGGTCATTCTACCTTAGGTCTTCTTGTATGTTTCAATCCCTCATAGGTACGATAAAAACGCTGATTTAGCTTTACAAGAAAGAGAAAAGGGAGATAGTTTCAATCCCTCATAGGTACGATAAAAACCCACACAATGCGCATAAAATCAAGCTTTTCCCCTTTTGGCTGTTTTCAGAATATCACGTTTCAAATATTCTGTCAATATCGTTCAGCCGTGTTGGCTGTAGGATTTTGGCGCAAAAGAACATTGTCGTCGATCCCCAGGGGTTTTTGCACGATTGGAGGTCGACGACAATGCGGAGCTTGACGGCGAAGGGCCGTCTTACCCCTTCATCCTTTCAATCTTCTCCATCGGCATCCCGGTCAGTTCGTGGATCGTGTCGGCATCGTACCCTTTCGCCATCATTCTCTTCACCACGTCGAGCTTCCCTTCCTCGATTCCTTGTTGGAGTCCTTGCTTCATCCCTTGCTTTAACCCCTGTTCGATTCCTTGTTGGATTCCCTTTTCCATCCCCCGCTGTTCGTATGAGACGATGAGCTCCATCACACGCTTTGCTTCCTTCGTTTCCATTTGGCTCACCTCGTGTCGCGGTTTTGCTTCCTCCTCTTCAGATAGCCGCAAATACGTCTCGAAAAAACCGAACAACAGCCGCTGTTTCGCTTCATCCAGCTCGAGACGGACGAGCATGCGCAAAAATTCCTTTTGGAGAAGGAGACCCGATCGCTCCGGGCTCCTTCTCTGGCTCGTGGATGGACTACCCGTTGATATCCTCTGTCAGCCTCCCGATAATTGCCTCTTGATACCCCGCTTTTTTCGTTTCCGCCATCTCCTCTTTCAGCGGCTGCAGCGGCGTCGACGTTACGGACGCGAGCTTGGCGAGGCGCTCGGGGGTGAGGTCGACGACAGGGTTGGCAGCCTTATAATCGTCCACGGAAAAGCGCCAAAGGGTGACGGACGGTCCGTACCGCTCCTGCATCCGCTCCGCCATGGCCAATCCTTCCGGGTCGAAGTCACCGGAGTAATACAGCTTGGCGCCAGAAGCCGCGAGCAAATCGAGCAGCTTCATCGTCGCCAAGTTCATTTGCCCGTTCGTGCTGACAAGCGGGGCGCGGGTGTCAAGCAGCGTCGAAAAGACGCCCGCGTTTTCGACAATGTACACCGTCCCCCCATGGGCAGGGCGGGCGCGGACAAGCGACAGCACATCTCTAAGCGGCATGTTCAGCGCCGTGTTCGCCTCCCAGGCAGCGGAGAAAACAGGATGCGGTCCGTCCTTGGTTTCAGCAAGAATGTTGGCGCATGTGACAAAGTTCAGGATATCCTCACGGAGCAAGCCGACGGACTGGAGCAACTCGTTGACGCTCTCTACAGATGCCATGTCCCAATCCCCGGGCACGGTCGCTTGCAACGCCGAAAGCAACAATCTCCCCGGTAGCGTGGACAAATCGAACGCGTGCGGGTCGCCCGCCACTTGCTGGGCAAAGAGCGGGAGGCGCATGTATGACGGGAGCGGGAAGTAGCCCAGGGCGGCGCCGACAAGGCGGATGGCCTCCTCCAGGCTGCGGCGGTCGGCTTCGTACGCCGTTTGGACGAAGCGCTGAGGGCGGACCGACTCAACCCAATGATGCTCCTCGGTCAGACGCGCAAAAAAACGATCCCGTTCCTCTTCCTCCGCCTGGCGCCGTTCTTTGTTTGAGACAAGCGGGGCGCCGAAGTACTGTTCAAGCAGCTCGACAAGCCCAACGCCCGCAAACCTCGTCTGTCCGAGCTGTTTTTCAAACGCGATAAGGGAGACGCGGGAGACGTCTTTGCCGAAAAAGGCGGCGATCGACTCCCGCTCTTCCTTGGAGAACGACTGCAATGAAACCGCGCCGCCGACGCGGCCGAGCGACTCGTACTTGCGTTTCATTTCGGCAAACAGCCGCTTGAAGCCCGGTTCGGATCGGAAAAAGGCAGCCGCCTCCTTGGCCGTGCTCACGTCTCGATCGTCTCCCATTCTTTATCATTGACCATCAGCTGTTTGACGCGGCCGTTCCAACGGTAATGAATGACGGTCACAAACGACGCATTGCGCGGGCGGACGAGTTCGCAAATGGACAACGCGGGCACGGTGTCGTAGTCGCCCCAAAGCGCCTGCGAGTTCATGATGTAGTTAAAGCCGAGCTGTTCGACAAGTCCGAACAGGTTGCGGATGTTGTTTTCGTCAACGCCGGCGAACGCCTCGTCAAGGGAGATGATGTACGGGGCGTCATCGCCCGCTTCTTGGTAGCGCGAATACGCCGCGGCGAAAAGCGGAATGTACATCGCCATCGCCTTTTCCCCGCCGCTGAATTGGTAAAAGCGGTGGTTCGTCAGCTCGCGTTTCGGCTCGTTTGTTTTTTCATAGTACAAAGTGAAGGAAAACCATTTCCGATAGTCGAGCACTTCTTTAATGATTTGATGGAGCGTGCTGCCTTGGCCGCGCTCTTCAAGCAATTCGCGGGCGCGGGCGATTTTCGAGCGGAAATGGTTCGTCACCCGCTGCAAATCTTCCTCTTTCAACAGCCGTGAATCGATCCGCAATAGGCGCACCAATTCTTTCGTATCGAGCTCCGCTTCCGTCTCCGCCGTTTTCGGCTTCCATTGAATGGACAGCACAAGCCCTGATGATGTGTCGAGGCCGCCCATCAGTTTATTCATATCATTCACCCACCGTTCGGCGCGCTGAATGCGGCTGCGCAAAATGCGGCCGACTGATTTTAAAATGACGTCCTCATACAGCTCGCGGTCTTGTTCTTTCATATACTCGTGCTGCAAGACGATGTCGCGCTCCACTTCCGCCAGCACCGCAAACGGCGTGGCGCGCTCGCCTTTGTAGTCGAGGTAAATGACGTGCCGTTCTTGTTTCTCCCGCCAGTCCGCGGCTTTCATGGCCATCTCATCGTCTGGGGCAGCGGCGGTCCATTCGGGCTTCGTTTGTTCTTCCAGCGGCTCGAAGGACGCCCGGTATTCGGTCAAGTTGGACGACTCTTGGAAAAAGACGGTGTTCAGCCGCGCCAGAAGCGAGGAACGCGTCTCTTTTAACACTGCTTCGTACCGTTGTTTCGCTTCTTTCGCCTGCTCCAGGAGGGAGCGGGAACGATCAAGATCCACAAGCCCAAGCGCCGCTTCACGGGCAAACGACTTTTCCCACATCGCGGCGAGCTCGCGGGCGAACGCTTCCCGCTGCGCCCCTTTTTCCCGCTCTTCGACTAAGCGCATGAGCCGCTGTTCCGTGCGCGCCCGTTCGTTGACAAGGCGCGGAATTTCGCGGCGCAAAAACGCCAATCGTTCTTGGATGCGGGCGATTTCGGCGCGAATGTCATCCGCCCCCATTTGCGCGAGCGTCCGTTCCATCTCCGCGATTCGCAAGGCGAGCCGCTCGGTTTCATCCCGAAGCCGATTTCGTTCGCCTTTCGCTTCGTCGATCTCCGTTTCCAGCGCCGCGAGCCGCTCGCGCTGTTGGGCGATCATCGCCTCGGTATGGCGCGTTTCGCGGTAAAGCACTTCGAGTTCGTGCACATGGCGGACGTACGATTTCATGGCGAGCTGGGCTTGTTCACAGCCGTCTAAAGTAAAGGCCAAATCGAGCTCGGCCGACTCGTCGTGGAGCTGTTGTTTGATTTGTTTCCATTCGCGCGCCAAGAGAGCGGCTTTTTCTTCTTGCCGCTTCCATTCCCGTTCTTTGCTTTCGGCTTGGCGGCGCGCTTCTTGCGCTTCGTCAAACGCGGTGCGCACATCGCGGTCCGATGGGAAGGACGCCAACCAGTCGGCGAGCGCTTGGATGGCCGCTTCCACCGCCTGATGCGCCCCGCGCAGACGGTCGATCTCTTGCCCCACAGCGGCGATCTCGGCTTCCAGCGCCGCGATGTTCTCAAGCCGCCACCGTTCGCGCGCCGCACGGCCAATGAACATCGCCTTCGATCTCCGCGGCGCATGGCCGCGCACAAGGCCGAGCGAATAGCGCCCCGTTTCATCGATCGTCATGCCGCCTTCTTGTTCCACATCGGTGATCATGATGCTTCGGAGCACTTCGTCGATCCGTTCCATTGACACAGGGGCGTCTTTGTCGGGGCGCAAATAATCGGCGAGCGTATGCGCCATATGAGCCGGGTTCGGAGTGAGCACACGATCGCAGGCGACGTCAATCTCGCGAGCGGTAATGAGGGCGTCAAGCAGCCCCGCGTGTGAAAGCGCCGATTCGATCCGCTCGCGCACATCGTCAGGCACATCGTCGACAAATTCGACCGCGGCATAAAACGGGACAAACGGAATGCCTTTCTCCTCCAACGCCAACCGGGCGGCGACGGTTTGTTCATCCCGTTCAGGCTCGGGGTCGCGTTGTTCCCGCCATTGACGCAGTTCGGCCTCGCGCTCTGCCCGTTTTTCTTCCAACAGACGGATGTCATGCTCGAGCCGCCATTTCTCATCCTTTTTCTTGCCGACGGCATCGTAATACGCTTGCACGAATGGGCGCTTCAAATCATCGAGCGAATACTGCTCATAGAGGGCGCCCATTTGTTGCAAAAACGCCTGAATGTCCGTTTCGGAAACGTCGATTCCTCCCTGCTCGACCCAGGCAAGCACGGCTTGTTCAAACCGCTCTTTCTCCTCTTCGAACAGCTCTTCCCATTTCCGTTGCTGGTGGCGCCATTCGTCCATTTCCCGCCGCCTTTCGCCCGCCTCACTGCTCGCTTCTTCATAGCGCCGTTTCACCTCGTCATGCCTGCGCCAAAGGCGCGCCAGCCCCTCAAGCCGTTCGACATGACGATCGGCTTCCTGCTTCCAAGCGGCAAACGAAAACTCCTGCTGCTTTTGGCGATGGCGGTGAAAATCGTCTTCGTTCGTTTCATGCAAGGGAAACGCTCCTTCTTCGGCATCCATGCGCAACTGCTCCAACTCATCTTCAAGCTTCTGCTCAAGGTCATCCAACCGCGCTTCCGCTTCATCGAGGCGGCGGCGGTGCTGACGTTCCTGCCGTTCTTTTTCCGCAATCGTCTGCTCGTGCCGCTCCCGCCGCTCCTCTAGGCGCTGCCGTTCGGCTTTCAGCTGTTCATACTTTTCCGCCTGCTGAAACACTTCATGGCCAGCCAAGTCGATTTCGCGCGCTCGCAGCACGTCTTCCTCGCGGCCGAGGCGGGTGATGGACTCCTCAAGCTCATCAAGCGCCTTTCGCGTCTTTTCTTCTTCATCGTGAAGGCGGTGTTGTTCAGCAGCGAGCTGTTCCGCTTGTTTGACCGCTTTTACGTATTCTGCCGCCTTTTCGGCGATCATATATTCGTTGTACAGGCGGTACTGATCGCAAAGACGCTTCAACGCCCGTTCGTCGCGTTCGAGCTGCTCAAGTTGCTGCTTGGCTTGGTCCATGTTTTCAATCGTTTCGGATAAATGGCGGAGCTCGTCATCGGTCAACGGAGGCAGCGAGCTTTCCAAAATCTCATAAATCACCGTCGGCTTAAAGTCTTTCGACAGCTTCGGGCTGCGCAGTTGAATGAGCAGTTCGATCAATTCTTGAAACGCGTCGATCGTCTCAAAACGAAACACATGTTTGTTCACGAGCTCCATATACTCTTTTTGCGTCTCGACGACCGTCCCGCCCGCACCGAGCAATGCGGCGAGCTCGCGTTTCGTCAGCGGGATTTTTTCACCTGTTTTTTCTTGTTTATACAACTGAAGGTCATAGCCGATGCGGCGGTTGTCGAACATGACAAACCCCCAAAAGTCGAGGCTTTTTTGCCGCTTCGCGCGCAGGCCGATGCCCGTTGTGACGTATTGGTCGGATTCTTTCCGTTTATATTCTAAAAACAAATACCCCGTCCGCTCATCGCGATTGACGACGTCTTTTTCCCCAAGCAAGTAGTCTTCCATGCGCCGCGCCCGTGAACCGAACGGATCGAGGCGATCGGGCGTCTTCTTGCCGTCTAAAAGCACCGGGATCAAGCTTTGCATCGTCACCGACTTGCCCGCCCCGTTGCTTCCCCGCAACAGCAGCTTGCCGTCAGCGAAGTGAAAGTATTGCTCGTCGTAATACCAAAAATTAATCAGCCCCGCGCGATGAAGCACCCATGGATTCGCCATGTTCCTCCCCCTCTTTCGCGTCAAAATCATCTGGATACCGTCCCGACACCCGCCCGAGCAGCGGGTAAAGGACGATCATTCCGGTGTCGTGCTCCACATCGGCCATGCGCCATTCGTTGAGCGCCGCAAGCATTTCGCGGACAAGCTCGACAGCCGACATGTCGCGGTACGTTTTCCCCCACCCCGCCCCGTAACGGCGCCGGCAATCGGCAAGCCAGGCGGAAAATTGTTCAAACGTCAACCGGATGCGGCCGTATTCATCCGGCGGATATTCCCCAAGCCGCTCGCGCACCAAGGCAGAAAAATGAAGGATGATCTCCGACGTTCCTTTCTGGTCGGGAAATGTCGTGTACGGCGCCTGCCGCTCAGGCAGCGTCAACATGGCGGCGTTTTTGTACAACTCGTACCGAAACGGCGTATGCGCTTCGATGTCATCGCGCAGCCGATGGCGGAAGTTGCGCAAGTAGTAAAAGTCTTGCTCGTCCCCTTCCGTCCGATGCACCGCCGGGGATAAAAACAGCTTCCGATACAGGCGATGGCGCCGATAATCTTGCGGCGAGGCTTTCCACTCCTCGGCGAGCAATTCGTCGATCGATTCATATTGCAACAAATCTTTCGGATACGTGCGCATAAAATAACGGGCGAGCACCGGCACTTCGTACAGCGCCTCTTCCTCCACATGCTGGGCGAACGCCTCAATCTCCCCATCCATCCGGCGGACGAGTCCGATTTGTTCCGCTGTCTTCAACACGCGGATGAGCGAGCGCCGATGCGAGTAGTTCGTCCAATCGACCGGTAGATCCCCCGGGTACATGGCGCGAATTTCTTCGCATACGTCAGAAAGCAAAAACTTTTCTTCCACCGTTTTTCCTTCCAAATACGCCATCAAGCAGCAAAACAGCGCATAGTCAAGCGGCTCTTGAAACGACTCGATTCCCATCCACGGCTCCGGTTCGGCGGGAATTTTCTCGAGCTTGGCAAAATAGCGGTGAACGATGAGCCGATAGCCAAACTTCTCCTCCACATACCGTTTCAACACATGTTCGCGCTCACGGACGAGCTGGTACAAATCCGGCTCTTGGTCGCGAATGATCCAAAACTGCTCAAACAGCGCGGCGAGCGCTTCTTTCGCCTTGTCGTCAAACGCCGTTTCCATCCTCACTCACCTCCCGAAAGCACATGAATTTCGTAGTTCGGCATCACGAGTTCCCCATCTTCTGCGCGAAGGCAAATCGTCCCCTCTTTGTTCACCACTTTGACCACCCACCCGTTTTCCGTCTTCATTGCTTGCCCCTCGCGCCCCATCGCTTTGGCGATCCAGCCGAGCAGCGTTTTCCGTACGTATGGGGTCACCTCGGGAAGGTCGGCAAGCACGATTTTCCCGTCGGTCACAAGCTGTCTGAGCGCCGCTTCCTCGCGCGCTTTTTCTTCCAAATAGCGAAGGCGGGCTTCTTCTTTCTCCCGTTCTTTGTCTTCAATCGCCTGCGGCTTTTTCTTTTCCCCGTAATGGCGGACGCGCGGCTTCGTCACCCACTCGGCTGGCGGCTCGTCCCATACGTCGCGGTATATGTTGTCGGTTGCTTCCGTGTCAGCGACGAGATGTTTCGTATGGAAGCAGCCGAATACGACCGCTGACAGGCAGTGCGCCTCTTCAATCGATTCAAGGCGGGAAAACCAACGGGCCAAATGCAAGTAGTCGCCTTTGCGGCTGCGAAAATGATGATGCCGCTCGCCAAGCCGCTGCACGACGCGCGTCAGGCGGCGAATCGCCTCATTCGTCTGGTATTGCAAAAACGAAAGCTCGCTCTCGCGCCCGTTGCGGCCTAAAAACCATTCGCACAGGCTGCGCCACGTCTCCCATTTTTCTTCAATCTGCACAGCGCGCGGCGGCAGCGCATCGGCAAAGCGCGGGATCGACCGCTCATAGTCGACGACACGCTCGATGAACTGCCGAACCCCTTCTTCCGGCAGATCTTCAAGCAATTGTTCAATCTGCATCGACGTTTTTTGCAAGGCGACGATAAAATCGCGCAAGTACGCCGTAAACTGCTCTTTATAGACGAGAAACGACTCGGACGTCATCCGCTCTTCCAAGTTTTCACTGTGCAAATAAGCGATATAGTCGGCGGAATTTTGGATGATTTTCTTAAAATAATCGAACGTCTCTTCCCATACTTGATGCATTTCATCCGCTTGTTCTTGAAAATCAGAAGCGATGATCGCCTCCATGCGGGAAAGAGATGCATACAAACGGTCGAACCGTGTTTTCTCGAGGGACCCTCCGAACGAATCCCCGAGCTGCTCAAGGGTACGGATCATCCGCTCGATCTCCACCGTGTACGGGCTGCATTGGTAGCGAAACCGCTTTTTCTTAAACTCTTCAATCGTCCGGACATGGGACGTCTCTTGGCGGGCGATCAAGTTGTTCCATTTGACGAGCTGGTCGAGGTCTTGCTGCAAGTCATCTTCCGTGTAATCCGCAAACTCCTCGTGCTGCTTTAAAAAGGCGTACACTTCTTCCGGAAACAAAAATTGGCGCATCCGCTCGTGCTGGATGTAGAAATAGCGCAAAATCGCCCGGTAGCGGTGCGCGTTTTCCGTTGATAAATATTTTGTTTCGACAATCGGCTTGAGCCATGTGGCGTCCATTTCCGTCCACCTTTGCTTCGGTTTTTTTCCTATGTTTATTGTAACGATTCTCTCCGCTCTTTTTCTAGCAAAAACCGTTTTCCTATTTTTTCTCGCCATCGGCGCGCGTTTTTTGTAAAATAGAGGGGAAAAGGAGGTGAAACGAATGGAAGCGTTGCTGCGGGAAATTTTGCATGAAGTGAAAGCGACGCGCGCGGCGGTCGAATCGCTCGAGCAACGGGTTGGCGCCTTGGAGGGGCAAGTGGCCCAGCTCAATGAACGAACAGGTGCTCTTGAAGCTCAAATGACCAAGCTGAATGAGCGCACGAGCGTTCTCGAACGCCAGGTCGCACAGCTTAACGAACGAACAAGCGCCCTTGAGCAGCAGTTCACTCAGTTGAATGAGCGGACAAGCAACCTTGAGCACCAAGTTGCTCATCTCAACGAACGCATGGGCACTATCGAACATCAAGTCGCCCAACTCAACGAACGCATGGGCACTATCGAACATCAAGTCGCCCAACTCAACGAACGCATGGGCACTGTCGAACATCAAGTCGCCCAACTGAACGAGCAGACGACCACGCTTGCGCAACAAATCGACTTGCTGGATGAGCGCACGAATGAAACGAAGGCGATCGTTGAAGCGCTCCGCCATGGGCAAGAAGTGCTGACCGCCAAATACGAGGCGATGGCGCACGACCTTCACCATATGAAAGGCGACCTCACCCATATCACATCCATCCTCGAAGACAAAGTGCTGCCTGCCCTCGCCGAACATGAAGCGGGACTGCACGTCTTGAACGCCCGCGTTTTCAAAACGGAAAGCACCCTTCATCGCCTTGTTCATGCCTAATGCGTTCCCCATAAAAAACGTTCCACACGGATTCCTTTTTCACCCGGCAGCCGTGGGCTGCCGTTTTTTTGTTCACGTGTCGATCCGTTCGTCTTCGCCATGGAGCCTGCCAACCTTTCGATCAACGGCGCGGGGGAATGCATAGCCAGCATGTTGATGGATAAACGGCGGGCTTGTTCGGACATCTCGAATTCGGAGCATTCTGAAGGATTCGCCAGCATTCCGGAGCATTTTTTAGGATCAAGGAGGAGAGGGCCATCATCACCGCGAGAGCAGGCGAGAGGCAAACATATCGGCTGATACCAAATTTGCCAGTTGCACCCAAATTGCGGTATCCTTTGTTTGTGACGCTTTTTCATCCCCTCCGCGTCTTGTTGCCGCCTTTTTTCATCCCCCTTTATTTGTATGACAACAGCCGAAAAAGGAGGAATTGTGTTGCGAAAATGGATTCGATCTTTGCTCGCTGTCGGGCTTGTGTTTGGGTTAGCGGCCTGCAGCGAAACGAGTGATGCGAAAGGGAAAATCGTCATTAGCGGGAAGAAGTTTACCGAGCAGGTGATTTTGACGCATTTGTTGGCCGAATATGTGAAAGCCCATACGGATTTGGATGTTGAAGTGAAAGACAGTTTAGGCGGCGCGTTTATGTTGCAGCAGGCCATTGAAAATGGCGATGTCGACATGTATGTCGAGTACACAGGGACAGGGTATTTGAACATTTTAAAACAGCCGTACGACCCCAAAAAGACGCCCGAACAAATCTACAATGAAACGAAGAAATTATATAAGAAAAAATACAACATCGCTTGGCTCAAACCACTCGGATTTAACAACACCTACGCCTTGGCGTTGCGCAAGGATCTTGCCGAGAAACTTGGGGTGAAAACGCACTCCGATTTGGCCAAACACTCGTCCTCCCTCACCTTCGGGTCGGACGCCGAGTTTTTTGAGCGAAGCGACGGCTATGACGGGCTTGTCGATACGTACGGGTTTCAATTCAAGAAAAAAGTGACAATCGATCCGGACTTGCAATACGAAGCGGCGAAAAATGGGGAGATTGACGTCATCACGGCCTATACAACCGATGCAAGAATCAAAAAATACGATTTGGTCGTGCTTAAAGATGACAAACACTACTTCCCGCCGTACCACGCCGTGCCGATCATCCGCCAGGAAGTGCTCGATGCCAATCCGGGTCTGGAAGAGAAGCTGAACAAGTTGGCCAATATTTTAACCGATGAAAAGATGATGGAACTCAACGGCCAAGTGAACTTGGAAGGAAAACGGCCGCGCGAGGTGGCGATCGACTTTTTGAAATCGGAAGGACTGATCGACTAGAAAGCGAGGAATGTGGATGATTCGATTTGAGAATGTGACGAAACAGTATGAGGACGGCTTTGTCGCCTTAAAAAATATGAATCTTGAAATCCGCAAAGGTGAGCTTGTCGCCTTGATCGGGCCGAGCGGGTGCGGAAAAACGACGACGATGCGGATGATCAACCGCTTGATCGAGCCGACATCGGGCAAAGTGTACATTGACGGGCAAGACATTTCCGAGCTCGACCCGGTTGAGCTGCGGCGCAACATCGGCTACGTCATCCAGCAAATCGGCTTGTTTCCGCACATGACGATCGCGGAAAACATCGCGCTCGTGCCGAAGTTGAAAAAGTGGGAAAAACACGTCTATGAAAAGCGGGTGGATGAGCTGCTTGAGCTCGTCGGATTGGATCCGTCCACATTCAAGCACCGCTACCCGTCAGAGCTCAGCGGCGGCCAGCAGCAGCGCGTCGGCGTCGTCCGCGCCTTGGCGGCTGAACCGGATATTATTTTGATGGATGAACCGTTCAGCGCGCTTGACCCGATCAGCCGCGAGCAGCTGCAAGATGACATCGTCCGCCTGCAGGAAGAGATTCAAAAAACAATCGTCTTTGTCACCCACGATATGGATGAAGCCATTAAAATCGCCGATCGGATCGCCTTGATGAAGGACGGGGAAATCGTCCAGTTTGCGACGCCCGACCAAATGCTCCGGCGGCCGGCGAACTCGTTTGTCCGCGAGTTTATCGGCGAGGATCGGCTGCGGACCCGCCAGACGGCCGTGCCGACGGCGGAAGATTTAATGTCGGCGGACGTCGCGACGATCTCGCCGCGCCGCGGTTTGGCCGAGGCATTCCGATTGATGAAAGCGAAAAAAGTCGACAGCCTGGTCGTGGTCGATAAAAAGCAGGCCTTTCTCGGCATCGTGACGCTGAAACAAATCGAGGAGCGCTATCGGGAAGAGCATTTGTTAGTCGCCGACATCGCCGATTACGATGTGACGACGTTGGCGAAAGAAGCGGACGTCACGAACGTCGCCGCTCTGTTCCAAGACCCTGATGTGCGCATCATTCCGGTGCTCGATGGCGACCGTCTTATCGGGGGGATTACGCGCTCGAGCATGATGCGCGCACTCGCGGAGTGGACGTTTCAGCAACACGCATAACGGGCAACGGAACATGCGCAGGCAAATCACAGCCGGAAAACTCGATGCCGCAATCGCCTCGCTTGAACAACATGCCTCATGTTGAAAAGGAAAAATGGCCTCGAGCGGTTTGTCAACGGAATTCGTTCTGCTTGCGAATAAAAAGGGATGACCGTTTTTATCTGAACTTCTCACGACGAAGCAGCAGCCATCCGCTGCCGCTTTTTCCGCCAAGGAGGGATACGATGGAATTGTTGCAGACGTTGATCGAACGAAAGAATGATATTTGGATCGCCTTTCAAGAGCATGTGCTCTTATCCGCTATCGCCATGGGCATTGCGATCGTCATCGCCGTGCCGCTCGGCGTCGCATTGACGCGGCATCGCAAACTCGCCGAGCCGATCATTGGCGTGGCCGCCATCATTCAGACGATTCCGAGCCTGGCGTTGCTTGGGTTTATGCTTCCGATTTTCGGCATCGGCAAACTGCCGGCGATCATCGCGTTGACGCTGTACGCCTTGCTTCCGATTTTGCGCAACACGTACACCGGCATTCTCGGCGTCGACCCGGCGCTGGTGGACGCTGGCCGGGGGATGGGGATGACATCGCGGCAAATTTTATGGATGGTTGAACTTCCTCTCTCGCTTCCCGTCATTATGGCTGGCGTGCGCACGGCAACGGTGCTGACGATCGGCGTCGCCGCCTTGGCGACCTTCATCGGCGCTGGCGGGCTTGGCGACTTGATCGACCGCGGCTTGCGCATCGCCGACAAAAACTTGATTTTAGCCGGCGCCATCCCCGCAGCGATCTTAGCGATTGCCTTTGACTGGCTGCTGCGCAAAGTCGAAAAGAAAGTGACGCCAAAAGGGTTTTGACAGGCCACCAGATGTTGACTTCTTCCATACTCTTCAGGCAACCAACAAACACAGTGGCCCTGACGCAAAACTTCCTAAGATGGAAGCCGTCTTGAAAAAGGTGTCCTCCAACAACTATTGTTGAGCTGATTTTTCATTCAATCACCAGCCTTCTAGGCATGAATATGCCCCATTAAGGCACGCGTATTTTCACTGAAACAAGTTCCTTGGAGAATTTTCTCTCCAAGGAACAGCTCCAAGATATAAGCCACTAAACTTGAGTATGGTCTGTAGATGAGCAAATTCACTAACATAAATAACATAAATTGACAACCAAACAAAAAAGGGGTTCATCACCAAAAGATGTACTTGACTTTTAAAGATAAACATGATAGCAATGTTGCTCAAAGAGATGTGTGGTATAAAAAGGAAAAATGCTATTTTGATTGTCTTTATCATAATCGTCTTTCTTTGTCAAGTACACTTTGTGGTGAAGAGCCAAATGTGGCTCTTCACCAAAAGTTGTACTTGATTTTTTCTGAACATACTCTATTTACGCTTGTGAGGGAAAATCAACAAATCAGTGATTTTTGC
The DNA here is from genome assembly GCF_030414215.1 of Geobacillus zalihae. Classification (NCBI taxonomy): domain Bacteria; kingdom Bacillati; phylum Bacillota; class Bacilli; order Caryophanales; family Anoxybacillaceae; genus Geobacillus; species Geobacillus zalihae. The sequence goes on along the minus strand of NZ_CP129217.1, from coordinate 330,298 downwards.
ACATCTTTGGGCAGGAAACCGTATTGCTTGTCAAGTACATGTTGTGGTGAAGAGCCAGCAAATGAACGTTTTGGAAAAATCAAACCGCTTTTTGCCGTTTCTTTTCACGCAAAATTTCAGACTTAATCAAATTTTATACATCATTACTTCGTTTATAATGTGGGCTTTCATTGAAACAGAATTGTTAAAAACTTGTGAATAACTCGGTGTCTAAACTTTTATTAATTTCAATATTTTTTGTTTTTATTGATTCTTTAATGGTGCCTGAGGAATCAAAAACTTCCATTTGTATCATTATTCCAGTGTTTGGCTCTATATTTAATTTGAAAGTTTTTGCGTTATATCGTTTTGAATACTCACTATTCAGTTTACCTTCTATTACTACCGTCTTGACTCCTGCTATATTTTCCTGCCCTGTGATATCCCATCGTGCATCATCTGCTAAAAGTCCCATTGCTATATCTTCTGGAAATAAAGAAGTCTTCGCTATTCCCATATAGGACGGATCTATTCTGTGTATGTAGGCTTTTTCTCCATCTACTGTAGTAATCCGTTCATGGATGGTCGTGTTTTTTAAATAATTACGTTCCTTTTCACTCACTTTTCCTACTTTTACGATAGTTTTTATAGGAACATTGCTTTTAGTAACACTATTCGTTTGATAATCACTAGAACCACTATTGTAATTAATCAAATTTTCTCCATCATATACGCTCACTTCATAGCCTGGTTCAGCTGCAGTAGTTATACCATTCTTATTTTCCTTAGCCAGTCCGCGAACTTTTTCATAAGATTTGGGGCTGTCAGAAAGATCTGTTTGATAATCTACACTGATATGAAAATTACCTGATTCACTAAAATATTCAAACGATCCTTTTGCTGTTTTATAATGATCAATAGAATTTAACATCAAGGTTTGAATTTTAGTTTTTTGTTCATCTGTATTTTGCACTTTTACTTTTTGAATATTTGCGCTTGCCTGAGCCACGTTGTCTTGGCTTCCAGCAATATCTGTACCATTATATACCACTAATGAAACGGCTAATACCACACTAGCAACTCCAGCAATCAAAAATTTTTTCTTCAAAGCACTCACCCCTAATTAATAAGTAATTTTTGTAGCATCTGCTCCCACATTTCCTAACTTGGTAGTTAAAGATGTGTTAATTACAATCATATGATTCCACTCTTTATGGGTTTTAAGAAAATTCCAACCACCAGGTGCTGTATTTTGATTAATATACACAATACCGCCAAACTCATCTATTTGATAAGCTGTTCTTGGATTTGTAAAATCTTTATTGTTTAAGTAGACATAATGAGCGGCATTTTTGTCGTGTGCATAAAATCCCCAAATATACGCATAATCAGTATCAAAGCCATTAACGGTTGCCGAAACGATCCGATAATCATTGTAGTATCCAGAACCTGTCTTGTAGGTCCAATTTCCCTTTTGTTCACAGTATCCAGGGGCACTGCTTAAAGCATCATTATCAACGATATCAGTAGCTGCAAAAGTATTAGTTGAGAAGAAAGTGAATCCCATAACTAGCGAAAGAATAGATAAATAACCTTTTTTGAACATAAAATCCCCTCCCTTGTTCGATTTTTTATGATTCCTAATACTATAAAATGTAAATCAAAACGATCATTTTTTCACCGCCAACTTGTGTCGGAACCCCGCCATTTTTTGACGGTGCGCCCGCCAATTTTGGCGGACTAGACAAAAACGCCCTCATCCATCCGATGAGGACGTTAACAACATATAATGCTCTGGAATGAGTCCCAATTGTTTTGCTTTTTCCACCGCTTCTATCCGAGAAGATACACATAATTTTGAAAAAATACGCGATAGCTGTCTTTCTAGGCTCCGCTGGCTCATGCAGTGCTTTCTTGCAATCTCTTTATTGCTTAAACCGTTGGCAACCTCTATCAATATATTTTGTTCAAACATGTCGAGCGCGATATGTTCCTCCTCTTCTTCCATCCTAGCTTTCACTTCGAAAAGCCGCAGCTGGCGCAGTACATGCACAGGAATAACCGCCTCATCTCTTAACGCACAGCGAATCGCCGTCACTAATTGCTCGCTTGATGCGGTTTTACTGACAAAGCCTGTAATGCCTGATTCAATGAAATAATTTAAAAAAGGAACAATATCATATCCGGTATAGATGACAATTTTCGCATTTGGCTGTTTTTGGAGAATCCGCCTGCTTAATTCGATACCGCTCATATCCGGCATACGCCAATCAAGCAAAAACACATCATATGTACGTTGTTCCATCATCTGTTCCGCTTCTGTGCCAGATGTAACAAGTTCTACTTGGAAATCTTGTTCGCTCTCGAGCATATTCTTTGTCCCTTCACCAACAAGGCGATGATCATCGACAACCAAAATGTGAATCATCTAGTCATTTCTCTCCTTCCTATGCTTATAATGGAATGGTGATCCGTATATCTAGCCCCTCGCCAAGTTGTGATGTCATCTCGCAAGTTCCACCTAAGCCTTGCACACGCTCTTTTATGCCAAACAAACCAAGCTTTCCATCATAATGATTTAATTTTTTCATGTCTATACCTATACCATTGTCAACATAATGAAGTTGAACTTCCTCATTTTGAGTCTCCAATGTTAGTTGAATATACGATGCCTGCGAATGTTTCAGCGCATTGTTTAATAATTCTTGGATCATCCGATATATTGCAAGTTCTCGTTCTTCATCTAATTTGGTTGATACATGAATATTCCACTCCACTTTGATATTTGAACGCAAATGAAATCTTCTGATTAATTCGGCTAATGCTTCTCTTAATCCGACTTGTTCCAAAAACGGCGGTCTTAATTCATGGCACGTTTCTCTTGTTACATCAATCATATCTACGATTTCTTCTTCGATGTCGTTTAGCTGCTTTTTCATTTCTTCCATACGCATATTTTGAAAGCGCAAGCTCTCCACTTTTCGTTTTAAAACAATTAAATCTTGAAGAATCGTATCGTGCAAGTCAATGGCTAACTTTCTTCTTTCCTTTTCCGACCATTGAAAGATCAAACGAGTGAGCCAAACAGAATGGCTTCTTTCCTTTAAATTGTCTAACTCTTTGATGAAATCCTCTACTTTTAACATATTTTCAATCGTGACGCTGGCATAATAGACAATGGTGGATAACCAATCTTTTTGTTCTGCCCGAAATGGAATGGGATGTTTCTTTTTTCCTATCAATAGTAAAGGACTTTGTCGGAATGAGCCTACAAAAACCGCAAACAAACGCTTATTTTCAATCATTTTTCCAATCGAAAGTGGTTGACCATCCATCTTTTTGATTAACTTCATCCACTCTTTTTCATCGCAATGAAAAGGGGCTTGCCTATTTTGGACCGCCAATTGTACAAAAGCCAGATTCTCTATATCTAATACTTCCCTCACTTCTTTTTCCAAGCATTGGATGACTTCTTGCATATTTCTTTGTTTTTTTAATGCTTCACCGATTCGATATATACTTTCTTGATAAAAGTTTTTTTGTACATATAACTTCGTTCTTAATGTTCGATCAAAATATCCTTTTGAATAGAGAACAAGGATATTGATTACATAAATCAGTAAAAACAACAAAGTGAGTTCAGCAAATCTCCTTGCTTCATGAACAAATTTGGCATAAAGCAATGTAACAAGAAAAGCCGGAAATAATGATAAAAGAGCATAGTATACAAAGTGATTGATGGAAAACTGCAATCGAAATAGCCGATCCGTACAAATCAAATAAAGAAAGACGGAAGGCAACACAAAAAACGAAGTAACGGTTAATTCAGCTGGTAGTACCCATTTTCCAATGATTAGAACGGGGAGATCATAAAATAAAACAAATGGTGCGGCAGATAACCCAATTGCGAAAAACACCCCTTTAACCGTATGTCGCTGTTCATCTTTTTTAAAATAAACGAATCCTTTTCCTAACAAAGCGAGAATGATGACCATGTTGATAAAAAATGTCGTCAATAGCACTTCCGCTTCACTTATCGAACGAAACGATAAAGACTCGAGTGAGACAACAAACATCAAAAAGTTAAACCCATAAAGGGAAAAGACAATTTTTTTCGCAAACCACACTTTCTTTTCTTTTTCAAAATAATGATAAACGAAATGCAAAAAGACAGCAGGCAATATTAAAAATATACCGTTAAACATTTGCCGTCCAAACGGTGCATATTTCGCTGATAAGCTGGCACTTATATAACAAATCCCTATCAATAATAAAAAGCAAATAAGCACGGTTGCCGATTTGTCATTCGGCCGCAGACGAAGCAAAAAAATGCTTAAACTAATAGCGAATAGAAAAAAACCCGCCGGTAAGGCAATATAATACAGCCATTGTTCCGTTCCATGCGATTTATAGTCAACCTTCAATGTTTGGATTTGATTTTCTCTCTGAATCGTTATTGTTTTCGCTTGTTCAATTGTTTTGTATTCCCGGACAGTAAAATGGGAGAGCGGAGGCTTTCCATCCACTTTCAGCACTTGATCATTAATATGAATACCATGTTTTTTTGCCCAACCAAACTCGTAAATATCGTTAACAATAATATCACCATTCTTGTTTTCTATTACATCCATACCAATCAATGGATGCCTAACATTTAAAATGGTTAAATATAGCGCTGCAATCAAAGCAACAATCATCGCAATGACTGTTCGATTCATCTTTACCTACTTCCAATATCCAAGCGGCTCCGTCGATTCACTAAATACCTTTACAACCGCTTTTACCTCTAACTCACTTAAACCGATCAAGCTCACCGTACCATTTTGTAATTTTTCGATGACTTCTGGATGTTCTACTAAAAAGCGAATGATTTCTTGCATCGCAGATCTCCCTCCAACATTACAAAATCATTGTTTTCAGTACGGATTTGTACCTATCGTCTACATCCAGTTTCTCGATTTCTTGCAAAGCCTTTTCCTTGTAAATCTGGCTTATCACTTTAGCATAATAAAACGCTCCTTCCTGTTCCATTTGCTGAAGTGCTTTTTCTTTTTGGACATACATCCGATCGTAGTCTATATCGTTGTTGAAATACTGCTTCCACAAGTTATTTTGTTTGCTTTCTAGCATATACAAAATCGGAAGCGACTTTTTCTTTGCTTGAATATCCGCTTTTTTATCCCAGTTGTATAGCGCATCAAGATCATTGTCGATTTGTGCTGCAATGCCGATGTAGCGAGCATATGTTTCAATCGCTGCGATGTCCTCTTTTCCTGCTAATAATGCTCCGATGACACAAGCCATCGCAACAAGAGAGCCTGATTTTTTCTCTACCATTTTTAAATAATCTGCCTCTGTTTGTACGTCACACCCCACATCAAGCTGTTGTCCGTGTACACTTTGCAACAAGCAAGACGTAACATATGACAGTGCCTTTAATTTTTTATTACTAGAAATCGGTACATTCGCAATCGCTTGCTGACCAAGCAGCAAGAACCCGATCGCAATATGAAGAGGAATAGCTGTATCCTCGAAACGATCTTGATCGACTATATCATCAAATAAATCCCCAGCAATCACGATCAATTCAATAGCCGCTGCGATATATGTTGAGTGATCTCCTTGTATCGAAAACAAGTCATAATGCAAATAAGCCAACCGCCCAAACAACAAATCGCTCCCTTTCATATGTTGCTCGATTGCCACGAGCATGTGCGCTTTCAGTTGTGGTTCCGACACCAATTGTTCCACGATTTCTTTCATTTGTTTCGCTATTTTTTTCTTTTTCACTCATCCTATCGCACCTTGAACAAATATTTACAAATAATATTGGACAAATTCAATGAAATTCCTTCCTGAAAAATAAAAAGACTTGTCCAAGATTGTGACAAGTCTGGTAAAAAACATCATCCATGTGTTCTTTTGGCTCTTCACCACAACATGTACTTGACAAGCAATACGGTTTCCTGCCCAAAGATGTGCAAAAATCACTGATTTGTTGATTTTCCCTCACAAGCGTAAATAGAGTATGTTCAGAAAAAATCAAGTACAACTTTTGGTGAAGAGCCATTCTTTTCTTATAAAAACATTAGATTGAGTCATTAATATGAGAACAGCACGGATCTAACAGTCCTATTCTTGCGCTTATGCCAGTCAAGAACCGCCTAGCATGTTCCCATTATGAAAGGAGAATGAACATGGAAGAGTATATGTTAGAAACCCGTCATATAAGCAAAGCGTTTGGGAAACAACTCGCGGTGGATGATGTATCCATAAAAGTCAAGAAACATACCATTTATGGATTGCTCGGGCCAAATGGAGCGGGAAAATCCACTCTTTTAAAAATGCTGACAGGGCTGTTGCGTCCCACAAAAGGGGAAATCGTCATCAACGGCCATCCTTGGAGCAGAAAAGTCCTGAAAGATATCGGCGCACTGATCGAATCCCCGGCTCTTTACGGCAATTTAACAGCCTATGAGAATTTACTCGTTCACGCCAAATTGCTTCATTTGCCCGACTCGCGAATCCAAGAAGTTTTGAACATCGTCGGCTTAGAAAATACGGGGAAAAAGAAAGCATCTCAATTTTCCCTTGGCATGAAGCAAAGGCTAGGAATTGCCAAAGCTCTTTTAAACCATCCAAAACTGCTCATTCTCGACGAACCGACAAATGGCTTGGACCCATTAGGCATCCAGGACTTGCGAACACTCATTAAATCGTTTGCCGAAAACGGGATCACCGTCATCCTATCGAGCCATATTTTGTCCGAAGTCAAACAATTAGCCGATTACATTGGCATTATTCAAAACGGAAAACTCAGGTACGAGGGGAAAATAGACGAGAGTCAAGATCTCGAAAAACTCTTCATCGATGTTGTGAACAAGCAATGAAGGAGGATGGGAGTCATGCTCAATATGTTCCAGTCAGAACACTTAAAATACAAGCGAACGTTTGCCAAAAAACTTATATTCATCGCTCCGCTTTTCTTTGTCCTGTATGCCATGATCACCATGCCAACCATGAATTCAACGCGCCATTATTTTGAATACACGGTATTTAATTGGTGGCCGTTGATTTTTGTTCCCATTGGAACGGCCTTGACTGCTTCCCTTTCAGTGTCAAGGGAGAAAAAGTCCGGAAACGATAAAGCGCTGCGTTGTCTCGACATTAGCATTGTGCGTCTATGGTGGAGCAAAATCGCCGTCATCGCCTATTATATGTTGCTCTCCACTATCGAGCTGATCGTCCTGCTTGTTTTATTGAAATGGTTTTTGCCCAACAGCCTCTCATCCGCTACTGTCGCGGTGTTTGCCAGCTTGGTCATTTGGATGAGTTCTTTATCCTATATCCCGATCGGATTATTTATCGCCGAGCGGTTCGGGATGGCAGCCTCGATCCTTGTCAGTGTCATCGGCCTCGCCTTAGGGGTCGTCATGGCTGCACAGCCTTACTGGCTGTTCATTCCATGGAGCTGGGGAATGAGGATGATGTGCCCGATCGTCGGGGTTCATCCGAACGGCGTTCCTTTGGAAAAAGGGAATTCGCTATTGGATCCTTCTGTCATTCCAATAGGCCTAACGACTGCCCTTGTCATGTTTCTGTTGCTATCTTTTCTGACCGCCGTTTGGTTTTCGCGAAAGGAAGTGCATTGACATGTCGTTTCTTCGCCTTCTGTCATCCGAATGGATCAAAACGAAACGCACAGCAGTTCGGATCATGGTCATCATCATACCAATCCTGTATCCGCTCTTTATGGTATGGTATTTTTCGCACTACCGACATTCCGTGTTTTGGCAGGTGAAAATCTACCAAGGTTTTTTCGAAGTGATGACCGTTTCCTTGCCGATCATCATCTCCTTGCTTACCGGACTGATGTCCTATCAAGAAGAAAAAGCAGGAAATTTCATGAACATCTTGGCCGGCCCTGTATCCAAAATCAAATGGTATGTTGGCAAACTCACGCTGCTCATCTTCATCGCATGCGCGGATATCTTGCTGGCGACGATGGTTATGCTCTTTGGAATGAAATACGTACTCAACGTCGCGCCCATTCATGATCACTTATTTTTGCAAGGAGCCATGCTCTCGATCGTGGGCTCACTGATCCTTTTTTCCTTGCATCTGTTCATCAGCCTTGCCTTTGGAATGGGAGCATCGATTGCCATCGGGAGCGGCGGATTTCTCATTTCCGCCCTTATTGGCGCAACGTCCTTAGGCGATCATATATGGAGCTATGTTCCTTGGGCTTGGGGTGTTCGCCTCTCACAATTTCCGATTTTGATGATGCCCGAAGTAAAGCAAGCATTGGGGGCGCAGTTGTTCAATTCCTATTCGCTATCATTGTGGGAAGGGATGGCCTATGCCCTTCTAGGCTTTATCATCGTGACCATCATCGGTTCAGTCTGGTTTCATCGTTGGGAAGGAAATAAACCACATGAATGAACCCCCGTGGTTCTCTTTCAATGGGATGTTCAAAAAGGAGGGGCCGAAAAGCCTTGATAAATCAACATTTCTAGAGGGAGGTTTTAGAGTGGCGATGAAAAACTTCCTCTTACCCCTCATGTTGATCGGGATCCTCTTTATAGGAGGTTGTTCACTTGTCAGCGACTTAAAAAAGACAGCAACAAAAAATATGGAGATCGATCGGAAATTGCCAAAATATGAGTTGAACAAAGACAATTTGCAAGAAATTCACTATCAAGACCGAACGTACATCATTCAGGCAGCAAAAGTAGATCGACATCAATTGCACAAACCAATCGGGAAAGTAGCGGAGACGATCACCATCAATGAGCATCATCAAATTTTGAGCAAAAAAGAACTGCGAAAGATTGAAATCATTCCCGATCAAAAAGACGAAAAACGAACTCACTTAAACTTCGGATGGGTTTACAGCATCAAAGGTGTAAATCCGGACGAAGAAGTGGCTGTTACGGTGAACCACCAATTTCTCATTGCGAAAAGAAAATAGAGGCTCAGAGATGGGCTAGGGAAATCGGAATCTCCCTAGCCGCCTTCCGTTCTCTACAACAGCGGAAAAGCCATGAGATGGAATGATCAATCAGCCAGCTCCTGAATATAAAATTCAACGGTCGCGCCGCCTTTTTCGTTGTTGTATGCCCAAATTTCACCGCCATGATGATTGACAATTCGTTTGGCAATATACAGCCCTAATCCAACATGATGTTTATACTGCTGATCTTGGTAAAAAGGCTGGAACAACAACGACGTATCGCTTTCTTTAAACCCCGTTCCAGTATCGGAACAGCGAAAATAGATTTTACGCTCATCCCCCTCTTTTTCATCATGCACTTCCAACTTGATTTCTCCGCTTTTGGTAAACCGCAAGCTATTGTATAAAATATTGTCCAACACTCTCATTAACATCGCTTCATCAAGGATGTAACATGATTTTTGCAAATTCACATCAAAGCAAATATTTATCGATTTTTGATGATAAACCATTGTTGTGATCTCTCGTTTTTTCTCATCAAGAATTTGCCTTACATCCACTTCTTTTGCATTCAGTGAGAAGTGGTCATTCTCCACTTTATAGAGCAACGACAAATTATCTGTCAACATGGTCATCTTCCCACAGTTTTTGCGAATAATCTCTAAATGGGGAGTGAGATCAAAGTGGTCCAACTTTCGCAAGTCTTGAATCAAATCAATTTGTCCTTGGATGACCGTCAACGGGGTTCGGATATCATGCGCGATCGATGATACCATCATTCTCCGTTCGTCATCGGTCTTGGCTAAACGTTCCACCATTTCTTTCAGCGCACTGATCATGGTATTAAAGGAATCCTGGATTTTCATAAATTCTTTTCTTTTCAACCCTGAGACTTGAAAATCAAAATCCCCGCTTGCAATGTGATCAGAAGCCTGAAGCAGCAACCTGACATTATGAAACAATGATTTGTACAGCCTTGATGTAAAGAAAATCAAATAGACAATAAAAAAGATCAACGGAGAAATAAGGAGCAAAGCATAAATCAACACGGCTCCGAAGCGATTTTGATTGTTAATGATAAACCCGAAAGGCGCTTTCAACACATACACCGCCTGAATGGCGTTATCATGTTGAACGGGAATGAACCGATACACATAGCTTCCTTTTACAATCTCACGGTTGATCACTTTGCTCATATCCACTTGACCGTCTACAATTCCGCGATCGCCATACAGATGCTTGCCGCTGATGTCTACAACTTCTCCTTTTATCTTTTCGCTGTAACGATGGATGGGAATGAGTCTCCCCTTGAAAATAGCTTCTTCGTTTTCTTTCACCTTTTTCTCAATCAAATCCAAATCTTTCACGAAATAATTGGTCGGTTTCACCACATGGTTGGTGGTTAATGTCATAATCAAATAGATGATGCATATATAAGTAAAGGCCGAAGTAATCGCCGTTGCCAGCACAACTTTCACAACTAACAAATAAAAATCTCGTTTAATCGTTTTATTGTTTTTCATCGGTCACATCCCATTTATAACCGAGCCCATATAATGTTTGAATATAAGAGGTGTCTGGATCGACGGCCTTGATTTTCTTTCGAATATTTTTAATGCTTTCTGCCACCGTGTCTAACTGGCTTTCAGAGTCAATCCCCCATACTCGTTCAAATATTCGTTCTTTCGAGAAAACGATCTTTTGGTTCAGCATCAACAACTTCACAATCTCATATTCTTTTTTTGTGAACGGCAATTTCTTTCCTTTACAAAAGACCTCATTAGCCAAAAGATCAATCGTCATATTTTTAGAACTCAAAAGATATCTCTCGTTCGAACGAATCCGTTCCTCCCTTCTTAAATGGCAATCAATTCTCGCCTTTAACTCCTTTAAGCTGAATGGTTTAGTGATGTAATCATCTCCACCGATCGCCAAAGCTTGAACCTTATCTTCCTCCAGCGTCTTTGCGCTGACAAAAACAATAGGGACATCGACGCGGTCACGAATCAAGCGACACAACTCCATTCCGTCAATTCCTTCCATCATGATATCCAACACAATCAAGTCAAAATCGTTGTTCATCATCTTCAACGCTTCTACACCGCTATGAACCGTTTCTACCTGATAATGATGAAGCTCCAAATATTGCTTGATTGTGCAGCAAATATCTTCATCATCATCAACAAGCAAAATCTTCTTTTTGTTCATGTTTTGATCCCCCCATACAGTTGAATAACAAACTGATTTCATCCCCTATATCCTGAATCTCATGTCACCGATGCCTTGTTGATAGAGACATTTTCACATTCAAAATAGATTAAAATCATAAGATTTTTCTAATGTTTCGGTATGTACCTTTTGGAGAAGATCGTACCGAACTCTCTCAAAGCATGTCATGCTCTCTGTTGAAGGAAGAAATCAGCAAATCGGGCTATTTTGGTGCATGTGAAAACACGGGAACCCCCCATACCCGTCAAGTTTAGCGGTATAAAATTTTTAAGACGATACTCGTGTTCATCCCCTCAGTGAATGATGAGGATCACCTCCATTATTAGGCATACCAAATCCCCCTCCAGAAGAGGGGTATTTGGTATTTATATCCAACCATATCTCTAATTTCGTTACGATATCTGATGCCGTTTCTTCCCCTTTCCTTCGACCTTTCTTGGCATGTTTTCGCAACAGGGAAAGGAGAGAGAAAAGGTTGATTTCCGCCATATGCGAACGCAAAAGCAACTGATGCCAATACGACTGGAGAAGATCGAGCGCTTTCCGTTCACTGATTTGAATGTCTTCCTTTTGATGCCAATACATCCGAGCTTGAAACAGAAACGTCTGGGTGGCCACAATGGCAATCAACGTCCCGTATAAATGGCATTCGACACATTCTTTTTTCATCTCCTTGACTTTCTCCAAATCCAATACGGATTTCCAGGCTTTAAACAACCATTCCATTTGCCAGCGCAGGGAATAGAGCTCATAAACCTGTTTGACCATCAAAGGACTCTTGTGGTAAATTCGTCAGTAAGATGTGGTATTTCTTTTGTTCGAGGGTTTGGCGTGCCAGCGCCTTCCCTTTTCTTTTTTCCTTTTTCCGCACATACGTCATCCGTTTTTGCCATTCTTCCGCCGTCAGACGGCGGAAAACCAACCGTGGAACATACAAGCGTTCCTTTCCGATGTACATATGTTCCATTTCCACTGATTCCCCTCCCTCTCATTGATTCCTAAGAGATTCCCAATCCCATTCCTTCCACTGGCCATTCTCCTTGATATACACGTTCATATCGGAACGGAGCCGAGTAATATCATACGCTCCACGGCGTCGATCTCAGCCAGTGCGGCAACGGAGAAAAAGCCCAAATCCCGAATCCATAGGTCATTCGGTAAAATCGTGTGTTGGGCATGATAAGCAAAACGAGCGTCCGAGTCATTGGCCGATTGAACGCATAGCTGAAGGCAGGCGCCGGATAACAAGTCATATTCAAACTGAATTTTCACCCCCGACGAAACGGAACCTCGATAGTCTTCCCCATAGTCAGCGGAAACCAAAAAGCTGGTGGAGTCCAAAATCCGCAGGCGGGTAAAACAAGTTCGATAGGTCTCCATGGCTGACAAAAGCAATGGACGTTGATGCAGGAGGAGAAGGAAAAACACTTCTCGCAAAAATGCCACGGCTTGATCGGTAAAAGGCTGATTCAAGCCTTCGCTTGAAAGGGAACAGCCATGCCAGAGCGTCAAGGCCGCACACAACCGCTGAAGCGACTGTTTGGCCAGTGAGCCATCTCCCCATGCACAGAGAGTCAGAAAGGCTTCCGCCGTTAACGAACGCTGCCGCCGGATAAAGCCTGTTTTCCGTGCGAGACGGGTTCATTCTCCGGGAGAAAAGAGTTGACGAATGGTTTGAATCCATGCTTTCATTTGTTTTTCCATGAAAAAAGAGCGCCCTAGTTTGTCGATTAGGGCGCTCTTTCTATTTTCTAAATGGTTCTCGCTTCGTTGCTTCTACTTCACCCCCACCGTCTGGCTTTGACGAATGGCTTGGCGCAAGTCGTCCAAAATGTCGTCGATCGCTTCCGTGCCGACGGACAGACGCACAAGGCCCGGGGTGACGCCGGCGGACAGCTGTTCGTCCGGGCTCAGCTGCTCGTGCGTCGTGCTGGCCGGGTGGATGATGAGCGATTTCGAATCGCCGATGTTGGCCAAATGGGAGAACAGCTTGACCGAGTCGATCAGTTTTTTGCCAGCTTCGACGCCGCCTTTGATTTCAAACGTGACGATCGCGCCCTGCCCATTCGGCAAATACTTTTTCGCCAGTTCATGCGACGGATGGCTCGGAAGCCCTGGGTAGTTGACCGATTCAACTGCTTCTTCCTCTTCTAAAAACTTGGCGACGGCAAGGGCGTTTTCGCTATGGCGCTGCATCCGCAAATGGAGCGTCTCCAACCCTTGCAAAAGCAAAAACGCGTTAAACGGCGACAGCGCCGCTCCTAAGTCGCGCAAGAGCTGGATGCGCGCTTTCGTGATGTACGCTGCTTCGCCGACGGCGTCCACATACACCAACCCGTGGTAGCTTGGGTCTGGCTCGGTGAACTCCGGAAACTTGCCGCTCCCTTTCCAGTCAAACTTGCCGCTGTCGACAATCACACCGCCGATCGAATTGCCGTGCCCGCCGATGAACTTTGTCGCTGAGTGGACGACGATGTCGGCGCCGAATTCAATCGGCCGCAACAAATAGGGGCTGGCCACCGTGTTGTCGACGATGAGCGGAATGGCGTGGCGATGGGCGATGTCGGCGACCGCTTCAATGTCAAGCACATCGTTTTTCGGGTTGCCGATCGTTTCCGCAAACAACGCTTTCGTTTTGTCGGTGATGGCCTTCTCAAAGTTTTCCGGGTCAGACGGATCGACAAACTTCACCGTAATGCCGAACTTGCGCAGCGTATGGGCGAACAAGTTGTACGTTCCGCCGTAAATGGACGACGACGAGACGATTTCATCGCCCGCCGAGGCGATGTTGATGATCGAATAAAACACCGCCGCCTGCCCCGATGACAGCGCAAGCGCTCCAATGCCGCCTTCAAGCGCCGCGATCCGTTTTTCGAACACGTCGTTCGTCGGGTTCATAATGCGAGTGTAAATGTATCCTTCCTCTTTCAAGCCAAATAAATTGGCTGCGTGCTCGCTGTCGCGGAATACATACGAGCTTGTTTGGTAAATCGGCACCGCCCGCGCGCCCGTTTCCGCATCCGGTTTTTGCCCGGCGTGGATGGCGAGCGTCTCCGGGCGGAAGGTTTGTTTATTGCTCATCGTTTCCTCTCCCCTTTTTGACCCTTCGAGATTTCATATCCTACTAAATCAATTGGTTTTTTCTTATAAAAAATCTATCATTCGATCACAACGTTTGTCAATTGTATTTTTTTAATAGTGCAAAAATTTTTATTGAAAACAGAGCCTGCCGGTGGGCAGGCCTCCTATTGTTTCATTATCGTTTTCCAATTTCCTCTACTAACAGCTTATTGACAAGCGGCGGATTCGCTTGTCCTTTCGTCGCTTTCATCACTTGGCCGACAAGGAAGCCGAGCGCGCGGTCTTTGCCGTTTTTATAGTCTTCCACCGACTGCGGGTTGGCGTCAAGCACTTCGAGCACAATTTTGCGCAACGCTCCTTCGTCGGAAATTTGCACGAGCCCTTTTTCTTTGACGATTTTCTCTGGGTCGCCGCCGTGTTCGACGAGTTCTTTGAACACTTTTTTCGCGATTTTCGACGAAATCGTGCCGTTTTGGATGAGTTTGATCATCCCAGCCAAACTTTCCGGCGTCAACGCGATGTCATGGAGCTCTTTTTGCTCGGCGTTTAAGTACCCGGATACTTCGACCATGAGCCAGTTCGACGCCAGTTTCGGATCGGCGCCGTTTGCGACCGTTGCTTCGAAGAAATCCGCCATTTCTTTGGTCAGCGTCAGCACTTTGGCGTCGTATTCCGGCAAGCCCCACTCCTCGATATACCGCTTCCGGCGGGCGTCCGGCAGCTCCGGAATCGAGGCGCGGACACGCTCTTTCCATTCGTCGTCAATATAGAGCATGACCAAGTCCGGCTCCGGGAAGTAGCGGTAGTCTTCCGATCCTTCTTTGACGCGCATGAGGACGGTCGTTTTCGTCGCTTCGTCAAAGCGCCGCGTTTCTTGGCGGATGACGCCGCCTGAAAGCAAAATTTTCTCCTGCCGCTTCGCCTCATACTCGAGCCCCATGCGGACGAAGTTGAACGAGTTTAAGTTTTTCAACTCCGTTTTCGTGCCGAATTGGTCCGATCCGATCGGGCGGAGCGAAATGTTGGCATCGCAGCGGAGCGATCCTTCTTCCATTTTGCAGTCGGAGACGCCCGTGTATTGGATGATCGCCTTTAATTTTTCCAAGTAGGCGTACGCCTCTTCCGGCGAGCGGATGTCTGGTTCGGAGACGATCTCGATGAGCGGCGTCCCTTGGCGGTTAAAATCAACGAGCGAATAGCCGTCGCCCGTATGCGTCAGCTTGCCGGCGTCTTCTTCCAAGTGAATGCGGGTGATGCCGATTTTTTTCTTTTTCCCGTTCACTTCGATTTCGATCCAGCCGTTTTTGCCAAGCGGCTGGTCGTATTGCGAAATTTGGTACGCTTTCGGGTTGTCCGGATAAAAGTAGTTTTTGCGGTCGAATTTCGTCTCGGTCGCGATTTCGCAGTTTAACGCCATCGCCGCTTTCATCGCAAACTCGACCGCCTGCCGGTTCAACACCGGCAGCACGCCCGGATACCCTAAGTCGATGACGTTCGTTTGCGTGTTCGGGGGCGCGCCGAACGCGTTCGGGCTGCTGGAGAAAATTTTCGATTTCGTTTTCAGCTCGACGTGCACCTCAAGTCCGATGACCGTTTCAAAGTTCATCACCTAACCCCCCCTTACAACACCGGTTTTTGCTTATGGTAGTCGGTCGCTTGTTCAAAAGCGTGGGCGACGCGGTAGACAGTGCTTTCATCAAAGTGCTTGCCGATGATTTGCAAGCCGACCGGCAAGCCATCGACAAAGCCGCACGGCACGGAAATGGCCGGCACGCCTGCCAAGTTGACTGGAATCGTTAAAATGTCGTTCATATACATCGTCAGCGGATCGTTCGTTTTCTCACCGATTTTAAACGCCGGTGTCGGTGTCGTCGGGCCGATGATGACGTCATATTGTTCAAAGACGTTCTCAAAATCTCGTTTGATCAATGTCCGCACTTTTTGCGCTTTTTTGTAATACGCATCGTAATAGCCCGAGCTTAACGCGAACGTCCCGAGCATAATGCGGCGCTTGACCTCCGCCCCAAACCCTTCGCTTCGCGTCAGTTTATACATATCGATCAAGTTTTTCGCGTTGTCCGTCCGGTAGCCGTAGCGGACGCCGTCAAAGCGAGCCAAGTTCGCTGATGCCTCGGACGAAGCGAGCAAATAGTACGTCGCGAGCGCATATTTCGAATGCGGCAGCGACACTTCTTCCCACGCCGCACCCAGCTTCTCAAGCACGGCAAGCGCCGCAAGCACCGACTGGCGCACGCCTTCATCGACGCCCTCACCTAAATATTCTTTCGGCACGGCGATTTTCAATCCTTTGATGTCCCCGGTCAACGCCTCCACATAGTTTGGCACCGGAACATTTGCCGATGTCGAATCCATCGGATCGACACCCGCTATCGCCTGCAATAAGTAGGCGTTGTCTTCGACCGTGCGCGTAATCGGGCCGATTTGGTCAAGCGACGAGGCAAACGCGACGAGGCCAAAGCGCGAGACGCGTCCGTACGTCGGCTTCAAGCCAACAACCCCGCAAAACGCCGCCGGCTGGCGGATCGAACCGCCCGTATCAGAACCTAAAGCAAACGGCACTTCGCCGGCCGCCACCGCCGCCGCCGAACCGCCGCTCGAGCCGCCCGGAACGCGCTCTACGTCCCACGGGTTGCGCGTCAGCTGAAAGCCGGAGTTTTCCGTCGACGAGCCCATGGCGAACTCGTCCATGTTCAGCTTCCCGATCGTGATCGCCCCTGCGGCATGCAGCCGCTCCATGACAGTAGCGTCATAAATCGGGTCAAAGTTGTATAGAATTTTGCTGGCGCATGTCGTGCGCAATCCTTTTGTGACGATGTTGTCTTTAATGCCGATCGGCAAGCCGAACAGCGGGTTCGTTTCTTCACCTTTGGCGAGCCGGTCATCGAGCTCCTTCGCTTTCGCCCTCGCCTGTTCTTCATTTAATGTTAAAAACGCTTGCACTTTCTCTTCCACTTCGCCGATGCGGCGGTACGATTCGTCGACGAGATCGGAAACGGACACTTCTTTTTTCTGCAGCAACGTATGTAATTCTTGCACGGAATGGTCAAAAAGCGACATAAATCCCCCTCCTTACTCTAAAATGGCCGGCACACGGAACTGGCCGTCTTGCTGATCCGGCGCGTTTTTCAACACTTCTTCGCGCGGCAGCCCCGGTTCTGGAATATCCTCGCGCATCACGTTTCTCATATCAAGCACGTGCGAAGTCGGCGGAACATTCTCCGTATCCAATTCATTCAACTGCTCGGCAAATGTAATGATCGCATCGAGCTGTTTCGCAAACATCTCCGCCTCTTCATCCGTAATCGCCAATCGCGCTAGGTCGGCGACGTGTTTGACTTGGTCAATCGAAATTCGCGACATGGTTTCACCTCCAACGAGTTCGACCTATCACAATACCATGATGATACCAAACTTTCAACGAATGAAGCAACAGTTGCCGCGTGTTCTGAGCGAGAATCAATCTACATATTCGCGATGCAAATGAATACAACGTTCCATAACACCCCCCAATAGCGAAGGCAGGCGTGAAACCGGGAGGATTTAATTTTGATGTAGGAATATTTCGTTTTCCTGAACAGCGCACAATAGGACGTCACTCGCATGAGTAAACGGTTGATGGGAGAAAAAGGACGCGCTCCTAATTTAGACACAGGAAGGAATCGCTCGTGACGCCTTTTTTTATTCAAAGAAATACGATAAAATGAAAGCACAAGGAGGGAAATTGCATGTCGCTGCCAAATCAAAATCATCCATGGACATATGCAGATTACGTAAACTTCCCTGAGGAAAAACGATATGAGGGAATTGACGGCGTCCTATTTATGACTCCTTCACCTACACCAAGACATCAACGTATCGTGACAGCTTTGTCAGCACAGTTTTTCGACTTTCTACACCATTCCTCGTGTGAAGTATTTGTCGCACCGATCGATGTATGTTTATTCGCAACAAAAGATACTCCTCTTCATGACATTAAAGATTGGTATATTCCCGATTTCATTGTTGTTTGTGACAAACAAAAAATTGGTGATGAGCGAATTTATGGGGCGCCTGATCTTATCGTAGAAGTTCTTTCTCCATCTACCGCCAAACACGACCGCATTACGAAATTTCACAACTACGAACAAGCTGGTGTCAGAGAATACTGGATTGTCGATCCGGTTCATGAGACCGTCGAAAAATATGCCTTGCAAGATCAAAAGTTTCACCAAGCGGGAGTGCACTATAAAGATGAAACGATTTGCCCTCATATTTTTCCAAAGCTCTTCATCTCATTGCCAAAAGTATTTGCTTCCATGTGAACATCTCATATTTTGGATGCTGCTGACAAAAATCGGGAGGATTGTTGGGCATCGATATGGAATAAACCGTTGACAAACAAGGAATGGGAAGGAGTTTGTCCGCCATGGATGTTCAAATTTTCTTGATTGACAACCCCGAACATATGTACTATAATGGCCATAACAGACGAAAAAAGGGGGAATCATGACGATGAGTGACGCTTTGCTCGCCCAAGTGCTTGATCGCCTGAACGCCATGGACAGCACACTGCAAAAGCTCGTAGAAGGCCAAGAGCGGCTCGAGCGTGAACAAATCGCCATTCGCCAGGAACAAGAAGAAATTCGGAAAGAGCAACAAGAAATTCGGAGAGAACAGCAAGAAATCCGAAAAGAGCAGCAGGAAATCCGTTTGGAACAACAGCGTCTGCGTCAAGAACAAGATTCGCTTCGCGCTGGGCAAACGGAATTGAACGGCATCGTGGCTGCTCTCCTCCACCGCCAAGACGAAACAGACGCCAAACTGGAAGCTCTCGCTGCTGACATCCACCAGCTTCACCGGGAATTTTCCTCATTGAAACAAACGGTGGACCGCCTCGAACAAAAAATGGATTCCCGTTACGAACAATTGTCCACCCAAATCGAAGACATCAAGCTCGATTTGAATTTTATCGCCCACCGCACCGTCGATAACGAACGAATCATTTACAAGCTCAAAGAAATGCTGTTCCGCTGATCGATTCCATCTAGGAGGAGGCCGCCGCCATGCATGTCGTGTTTGACCATCTCGTCCATCTGGTCGAACGACCCGAGCAAGCGAAAACGGCGTTTGAACAATGGGGGTTTACAGCCATCCATGGCGGCCGCCATCCGTCATGGGGAACGTACAACGCCTTATGTTACTTTGAGCATTTGCGCTACATTGAATGGATCGGCATTGCTGATAGACAGGCGGCGAGAACGTGCGGAAATCCGCTCATCGCCCAGCTTGTCGCCGACCGCCAAGAAGGAAACGGCTTCTCCCAATTTGCCTTCCGCACGAACAACATCGAAGCGGTGGCGGCACATCTCAAACGAAACGGGTTTACCCCAATCGGTCCGCTCCCCGGCAGCCGCGAGCGCGATGACGGCAAGCGGCTGACATGGTCGATGCTGTTTATCGAAGACGACACAGACGGTGCATTTCGCTATCCGTTTTTCATCCAATGGGGCGACGGCGATGACGTGCGGATGAACGAGCTGGCACCGCTCATGAGACACCCGATTGGCTCTGTTTCGCTGTCGTCAATTAGCATCTACACCCTCGATCTCCAGCGGGCAGTCAACGGCTACCGCCGGCTGTTTGACTTGCCCAAACCCGATGTGGGGCGCGATGAGGCGGGAGCGTATGCGAAGCTCGCTGTCGGCGGCATTGCGATTCGGTTCTATGAGGCTGACCGACGTCATCCATCAACGCGCCCGTTTTCGTGCCGGATTGTGGGGGTGCAGGAACAGCGCTCCATCGAAATCGATGGCGCGACGTATATCGTTTCCAGGCCGTGACGGGCATTCCTATTCTCACATACTCCCCTTTGCCGCGGAATAAGATGGAATAACCGCACCTTCATCCTCGCGCGGTGAAAACGGCAAAGGGGGAGTCCAACCGTGTCCCACCCGTATGTTTCTCCAAAACTCTCAATGGAAACGATGATCTCGATTATTCGCCACGGCTTAAAGAAAACGACGGCGCCTCAACATATCGTCATCATCGGCGCCGGGATGGCCGGGCTTGTCGCAGCGTCATTGCTGAAGCAAGCCGGCCATCGCATCACCATCTTAGAAGCATCCGAGCGGGTCGGCGGCCGCATCTACACGCTCCGCTCCCACTTTCGCGACGACCAGTATCTCGAAGCCGGCGCGATGCGCATCCCGCACACCCATCAATTGACATTGGAATATATCAAAAAATTCAACTTGCCGCTCCACCCGTTTATCAACAGCACCCCGCGCGACATTTTATATTTCCGCGGTGTGAAAGCACGCCTTGGCGAATATGAGCGGCATCCCGGCCTCTTTGGCTTTCCCGTCGCCCCCCACGAACGGGGAAAAACCGCTTCCGAGTTATTGCAGATGGCCATTCGTCCGGTCGTTCAATTCATTGAACAAAATCCGGAAAACCATTGGCCAATTGTCATCGAACGGCTCGACCGCTATTCGCTGGACGCCTATTTGCGTTACAATCCGTTTGGCCTATCGTTGTCCATCGGCGCCATCGATATGATCAAAGC
The DNA here is from genome assembly GCF_030414215.1 of Geobacillus zalihae. Lineage (NCBI taxonomy): Bacteria > Bacillati > Bacillota > Bacilli > Caryophanales > Anoxybacillaceae > Geobacillus > Geobacillus zalihae. The sequence continues at coordinate 309,491 of NZ_CP129217.1, read as the reverse complement.
CGTTCTTTCGCTTGGGGGATTGCCGGAACTGTCGTTTCTGGAAATGTTGCGTGAATTGATGGTGCTGTTTACCCCGAACATCCGTTTTTACGAAATCGTCGGCGGAAACGACCGGCTTCCAAAAGCCTTTTTGCCGCAGCTGAAAGATGATATCCTTTTCAGCCACAAAGTGCAAAAAATCGTCCAGCGCGAAAACGGCGTCACCATCCACGCCACGCACACCAAAATTCTTCAACCGTTTCAAGTCACCGCCGATCGAGCAATCGTCACCATCCCATTTTCGATTTTGCAGTTTGTCGACATCGAACCCCGCCATTCATTTTCCGAAAACAAATGGAAAGCCATTCGTGAACTTCACTATGCCGGTTCGACGAAAACGGGCATCCAGTTTAAAACGCGGTTTTGGGAAAAAGAAGGCATGTTTGGGGGCAGAGCGGTTTCCGATCTGCCGATTACGTATACACAATATCCAAGCCAAGGCATTGGCACCACGGGGCCAGGTGTCGTATTGGCGAGCTATACGTGGGAAGATGACACCATTCCTTGGGACAGCTTGGGCGATGAAGAGCGACTGGAATATACGCTGAAAAATTTAGCGATCCTCTATGGAGAGCAAGTATACCGTGAATTTGAAACCGGAACGAGCCATAGCTGGGTTCGCTATCCGTACTCCGGCGGTGCCTTCACGATGATGAAGCCGAATCAAGTGACGGAGCTGTCGCCGTATATCGCCACTCCCGAAGGGAGGGTGCATTTTGCCGGGGAACACGCTTCCACCCACCACGGATGGATTCAAGGCGCCATTGAATCCGGCATTCGCGTCGCCCATGAAGTGAACAATGCACAGGCTTGATGAACCACTGGCAGCCCGCACCATCGTTTTGATTGGCCTTGAAAGATCAAATGCACCGTCATGATCGCATAAAAAGACCCGTCATCACTGTCTACGATGATGGCGGAACAGGCTCATCCGCTCATACAGCGTCGGAACGTCTTCGGCGCTGACGATCAGCTTGAGATCTTCCGGCGCGGCAAATCCGTTTTCGACTGTATGCCGAAGCAAATGAAGAAGAGGATCGAAAAACCCTTCCACGTTAAGCAGGCCAATCGGTTTTTGGTGGAGGCCGACGCGCGACCATGAGAGCACTTCAAACAGCTCTTCATACGTCCCATACCCGCCTGGCAAGGCGATAAACCCGTCGGCCGCTTCATACATTTTCGCCTTGCGCGTATGCATCGTATCGACGACCACCAGCTCGCTCAACCGGTCATGCGCCACTTCCCTGTCTTTTAAAAACTGCGGAATGATGCCGATCACACGCCCTTGATGGCGAAGCGCCGCCTCCGCGATTTCCCCCATCAAGCCGCGTTTTCCGCCGCCGTAAATAAGCGTCGTGCCGCTTTGGGCGAGAAACGTTCCGAGCGCTTTCGCCGCTTCCTTGTATTTTACACTTTGTCCATAACTTGATCCGCAAAACACACAGATGGCTTTCATGATCGCGACACACCTTTACTCGCATCTAGGTCTTCATTATTTTATCAGTCTGTCCCCCATCCGGCAAATCACACCGACAGGCTGCCACCGAATCCGTTTACAACAGCCTTTTCGAACCGCAACGTCGCAAAAACCGCATCCCCTCTGGCTCGTCCAGAGAGGATGCGGCACGTTGTCATTGATAAATATGCACAAACGGCTCGTCTGCTTTCGCCTGACGCACGATGAGGCTTTCCGGCTGGCCGGCCGAGGCGATGTAGACATTAACGGTGATGTAGTCCGGGAATTTTTCCATCACCAAACCGGTCACGTATTGGGTAAAGCCGATCACTTCCGCTTTGCCGTAAAACGGCATCGTAATGTTGATCGTTAACTTCTGAAGCTGGTCGTTGACGTACAACCCTCTGCCGACGATGCCGGTGTAGTTCGGGAAAAAGTCTTCAACATCTGATTTAAAATTGTTGAATTTGAGCCAGTCATCACGATGGTTCTCTTCCGCCTCATCAGACGGGAATACATAATATTCCTCGTTCACCGCCTCCCAATCATCGATGGTGCTGCTTCCTTCATCGACATGGGCGACGGCGAAAAAGTGGCCTGGAACAACAGATGAACGGGGCGCTTGTTTGTACAGGGCGATCGTAATCGGCACGTTCCCAAGCCCTTTCATGCTCCGCAGCCGCTTCAGCACCTCGGCGGCGATCCGCTTTCCTTCCCGTTCGATGACATCGTCTTTGATTTTGACCTCCCGCGGATAGCCTTGCTCGGTCGAATAATAGTGGACGGAGTTTAACGCCAGGCCGATAGCGATGCCGCCGAGCTTCACTTTGTCGTTGTCGATCTTCACCAAATAATCATGTTCCAAAATGCTCGCCAAATAAATCGGGCTTTGTTTGTTTTTTTGTTCGTTTGTTCCCGTGTCGCCAATCGGTGGGTTTAAGCCGATGTTGTCTTCCGGCTTCATTTTCTCTTCCTTCAGCTGGCGAGCCGTCTTCTTGCGAGCGAGCCATTTTCCAACCGTCTCACTGTCTAAATATTGCCCTTCTTGGAACAAGTACTCATCTGCCGGAAACTGCTCAGTGGCCAAGCGCATGAGCCCCGTCTCAAATTCGTCGACATCAAGGCGCGTATTTACATCATTGACGACCTCCCCACGGGCCCCGGACGGTTTGAACGGAAGGATGACGCGGTAATACGAGTCGGCAATGTTGTATTTCGGGATGACGGCTTCTTGCTGTTTGCTGCCTTTGTCTTGCACGACTTCCTCACCTTTGTCAAACTTCGGCGCACACGCAGACAACAAACAAATCGAAGCGAGGCCGACAGCGGCCAACCGCTTTCGGGCCCGATTCGTCCAACGGCAGGCAACCAAACTGCGAAGTGGTGAGATTCGTTTCATCGTTTCCCCCTGTTGATCTCTTGCAAAAATCGTGATTCGTCCCAAATCTCAATGCCAAGCTGCTGGGCTTTCTCCAGCTTCGATCCGGCGTCCTCACCGGCGATGACGATGTCGGTGCTGCGGCTGACGCTGCCGGTGACGCGCCCGCCGAGCCGTTCAATCTCTTCTTTTGCCTCATTGCGCGACATCGACGCGAGTTTGCCGGTCAAGACGACCGTTTTGCCGGCGAAGGCGGAGTCAGCAGGCGCTTCAGCCGCCCGCTTCGGCCCTTTGTATGCCATGTTGACGCCGTAAAGCCGCAGCTCATGGAGCAGCTCGGCCGCTTCTGGCTGGGAAAAGAAGGCGATGATCGAGTCCGCCATTTTCTCGCCAATTTCCGGCACGGCCATCAATTCCTCTTTCGTCGCTTTTTCCAGCCGCTCCATCGTTTCAAAATGCTCAGCCAAAAGTTGGGCGGCTTTCGCCCCGACGTAGCGGATGCCAAGACCGAACAGCAACCGCTCGAGCGAGTTTTGCTTCGATGCCTCAATCGCTGCAAGCAAGTTGGTTGCTGACTTTTCGCCCATCCGTTCCAAACTGATGAGCTGTTCTTTCGTCAAGCAGTACAAATCGGCGACATCGTGGACGAGGCCAGCGTTAAACAGTTGGGTGACGACTTTTTCGCCCAACCCTTCAATGTTCATCGCTGCTCTTGAAGCAAAATGGATGAGCCGTTCGCGCAGCTGGGCCGGGCATTTCGGGTTTAAGCAACGGAGCGCCACTTCTCCATCCAGGCGGACGAGCTCGCTTTCGCATTCCGGACAATGCGTCGGCATGACAAACGGCGTTTCATCCCCGTCGCGCCGGTCGACGACGACGCCGACCACTTCCGGGATGATGTCGCCCGCTTTTTTAATGATGACCGCATCGCCGATGCGAATGTCTTTTTCCCGTATAAAATCTTCATTATGAAGAGTGGCGCGCTGCACGGTCGTGCCAGCGACGCGGACCGGCTCTAAGATCGCGGTCGGCGTGACGACGCCCGTGCGGCCGACGTTCACCTCAATGCCGATGAGCGTCGTCACCACTTCCTCGGCTGGGAATTTGTAGGCGATCGCCCAGCGCGGGCTTTTTGCCGTCGTACCAAGCTCCCGCTGTTGGGCGAACGAGTCGACTTTAATGACGATGCCGTCGATTTCGTACGGCAGCTGCGGCCGTTTTTCGTGCCACTCGTTGACGAAGGCGATCACCTCATCGATGTTGGCGCAGCGCCGCCGCTCGGGATTCACTTTAAACCCAAGCGCCTGTAAGTAGTCGAGCGCCTCGCTGTGCGACTCAATGCCAAGCTCTTCAGCATTGGCCAAACCATAAACGAACAAATCGAGCTGGCGCGACGCCGCCACTTTCGGGTCGAGCTGGCGGAGCGAGCCGGCCGCCGCGTTGCGCGGGTTGGCAAACAGCTCCTCGCCGCGGGCTTTTCGCTCCTCATTCAAGCGCAAAAACGACGCTTTCGGCATAAACGCTTCGCCGCGCGCCTCAAGCGACACCGGTTCTTTCAGGCGGAGAGGCAGCGAGCGGATCGTTTTCAAATTTTCTGTAATGTCCTCGCCCGTCGTTCCGTCGCCGCGCGTCGCTCCTTGCACGAAATAACCATCTTCATAGCGGACCGAGACGGCGAGGCCGTCGATTTTCAACTCGCATACGTACGCTGCTTCGCCGACTTCCTGGCGGATGCGGCGGTCAAAATCGCGCAAGTCGCCTTCGCCAAACGCGTTCGCGAGACTCATCATGGGAACAACATGCGTCACTTTGCGAAACGCCTCAAGCGGCGGGCCGCCGATGCGCTGGGTCGGCGAGTCGCTCGTTTTCAATTCCGGATACTGTTCCTCGATGGCCATCAACTCTTGCATGAGCCGGTCATACTCGGCGTCCGGGACGGACGGCCGGTCGAGCACATAATATTCGTAGCCATAGCGGTGCAACAGTTCGCGCAGCTCGGCCGCGCGCCGTTCGGCTTGTTGGCGGTCCATACGTTCACCCGTTCTCCTTTCTATACTTTCTCAATCGGCGCAAATTTAGCGAGCAGACGTTTAATGCCGATCGGGCTCGGGAAGGCGATATCGAGTTCTTGGTCGTCACCTTCGCCACGGACACTGACAACCGTACCGATTCCCCATTTCCGATGGTTCGCCCGGTCGCCGACTTTCCACACCCCGATGGCGCCGCCTGCCTGCAAGCGAGCGGACGCTGAACGGGAAACAGACGGTTTCCCGCGCGAGACTGTCTCCAGCAAATGCGCGGGAATCTCATCTAAAAAGCGCGACGGCCGGTTCATTTGGATGTTGCCAAACAGCGTCCGCATTTGCGCGTTCGTCAATACGAGCTCTTCCTCGGCCCGAGTGATGCCGACATACGCCAGCCGCCGCTCTTCTTCCATTTCATCCTCATTCTCCAGTGAACGAAGATGCGGAAAAATGCCTTCTTCCATGCCAATCAAAAACACGACCGGAAACTCAAGCCCTTTGGCGGCGTGCAGCGTCATGAAGACGACGGCATCGCCCTCGGCCGCCTGATCTGTCCCATTCAGCTCGTCCAAATCAGAAATGAGCGCCAAGTCGGTTAAAAAGGCGATGAGCGATTTATCGTCGCTCACATTTTCAAAATGCTTTGTCACCGACAAAAACTCGTCCAAGTTCTCAAGCCGGCTTTGCGCTTCAATCGTCCGTTCCGCCTTGAGCATCTCGCGGTAGCCCGATTGGTCGAGCACTTCCTCCACAAGTTCCGTCACCGGAACGTATTCTTGCAGCTGCGTCCATTGCTCAAGCTGTCCGCGAAACGCGGCGAGCGCCCCGGCCGTCTTCGCGCTGAAGCCGATCATCTCCAGCTCGCCGAGCGCTTCAAACAAGGACAGCTCATGCTCGGCCGCATAGCGGACAAGTTTGTCGATCGTAGAGGCGCCGATGCCGCGCTTTGGCACGTTGATGATGCGAAGCAAGCTCAAATCGTCATCGGGGTTGGCGATGACGCGCAAGTAAGCGAGAATGTCTTTAATTTCTTTCCGGTCATAGAACTTTAAGCCGCCGACGATTTGGTACGGAATGTTCGCTTTTAAAAACATTTCCTCGATGACGCGCGACTGGGCGTTCGTCCGATAAAGCACGGCAAAATCGCGGTAGCGGCGCTCCCCGCTCTCAACCGCCTCTTGAATGCGGCGGGCGACAAATTGCGCTTCGTCCACTTCGTTCATCGCTTCATAATAGACGATCGGCTTCCCTTCCGGGTTTTCCGTCCACAACCGCTTTGGCTTTCGATTGACGTTATGCGCAATGACTTCATTTGCCGCCTGCAGAATGCGTTTCGTCGAGCGGTAGTTTTGTTCAAGCAAAATGACTTTCGCGTTCGGGTAGTCGCGCTCAAACGATAAAATGTTGCGAATGTCCGCCCCGCGCCACCGGTAAATCGACTGGTCAGCGTCGCCAACGGCGCAAATGTTCTGAAAGCGTTCTGCCAGCTTTTTGACAAGCGTATATTGGGCGCGGTTCGTGTCCTGATACTCATCAATATGGATGTACTGGAACTTATATTGGTAATAGTGGAGCACATCCGGCACGCGGTCAAACAAGTGGATCGTCGTCATGATCAAATCGTCGAAATCGAGCGAATGATTCCGGAGAAGGCGCTGTTGATACTCTTGGTACACGTCGCCGACGATCTTTTCGTAGTACGTCGATGCCCGCTTCGCGAATTGCTCGGGCGTGAGCAAATCGTTTTTCGCCCCGCTGATCGTCGCTAAAATCGTCCGCGGCTCAAATTTTTTTGGATCGATATTTTTGTCTTTCAAAATCGCTTTGATGACCGAAAGCTGATCCGTCGGGTCAAGGATGGAAAAATTGCGATTGATGCCGATGCGGTCAATGTCGCGGCGCAGCATGCGGACGCACATCGAATGGAACGTCGAAATCCACACGTCTTCCGCCGCCCCGCCTAAGAGCGCCTGCACCCGCTCCTTCATTTCACGCGCCGCTTTGTTCGTAAACGTAATGGCTAAAATATTCCACGGCGCCACCTGTTTTTCCGCCATCAAATAGGCGATCCGGTGCGTCAGCACGCGCGTTTTTCCGCTGCCCGCTCCCGCCATGATGAGCAATGGGCCTTCTGTCGTTTTAACGGCTTCTTGCTGCTCTTTGTTTAAATGCGCAAGCAGCTTTTCCGATAAAAAATTCATCATGTCCACCACCAATAAACCATATGTTCTATTTTCCATCATCGCCGCTGCGTTGACCAGCCATCTGCTTCACCGCCGCCACCGTCGCCAACGCCTGTTCGAACGCGTCGTAAATCGCGTTGCCGACGACCACCGTATCGGCATAACGCGCCATATGCTCCGCCTGCTCAGGCGTTGTGATCCCTCCACCATAAAACAGCTGCGTCTGATCAAGCACTTGTTTCACTTTTTCCACTAAAGACGGATCGCCATAGACGCCGCTATACTCAAGGTAAAAAATCGGCAACCTGTACAAATGTGCGGCGAGGCGGGCGTACGCCACGACATCATCATCGGTGAGCGCCGCGTCGGCCTCGGCTAGCTCCGCCGCTTTGCAGGCTGGATTTAAAATGCAGTAACCTTCAGCGAAAATCTCATCCCAGTTCATGACATCGCCGTATTGTTTCACCGCCTCATGATGACGGCCGATGATCCACTCCGCCTGCCGGCTGTTTAACACGATCGGAACCAAATATACGTCAAATCCCGGCGTCAGCGCTTCGACGTCGGTGACTTCGAGCGCGCATGGCACCGAAAAACGGCGGATGCGAGCCAATAAATCCAGCACGTTGTCGATGGTCACCCCGTCGGTTCCGCCGACGATGACGGCATCCGTTCCCGACTCGCAAAGGCGCTCAAGGCGCTCGTCATCAATCGGTTTATTCGGGTCGAGTTTAAACACATGGCGCCAAGCGCGAATCTCCTCCATAGCGGCAACCCTCCACTCCGTCTCCATTGTTCCATTATAACAAATCCGCAAAAAGAAAAGGAGTTCCTTTGCAAATGGAAGGAATCTCCTTGCCGCGTCAGTCTGTGACCGCTTCGTTGGCTTCTTTCTCTTCTTGCTGTTGCTCCTCTTTAATGCGATCGAGCGCCATGGCGTAAGCATCATTGCCGTAGTTGAGGCAGCGCTTGACGCGCGAAATCGTCGCCGTGCTCGCTCCGGTTTCCGTTTCGATTTTGTGATACGTATATCCTTCGCGCAGCATGCGGGCGACCTCAAGCCGCTGGGCGAGCGCCTGGATTTCATTCACGGTGCATAAATCATCAAAAAAACGGTAACATTCTTCTAAATCGCGCAGCGATAAAATCGCTTTAAACAGTTGATCCAACTCTCTGCCGCGCAGTTTGTCAATTTGCATAGCTGCTTCCTCCTTGCGTTTTGGCGGGAAAAATGTTGTAGCCAACCAATCTGCGAATCCACCGCCCCTTTGCCTTGCAACAGACAAGGCGGTTATGATTTCCACTGGACGATCGCCAGTTCCGGCACGATATTGATCCACGTTTTTCCCGACACGAATCCGATCGGAGCCCCGTTATGGTACGGCAGCAGCCGGCCGTCGACGTTTTTCCATTCGATCAGCTGCATGACGCCGCCCTGCAGCAAGTACCCCTTGCCGCCGGAGACGAGGTCGATGTCGCGCCGCCCGTGGCTGTCAACCACTTGATGGTGGGCGGCGATGATCATGACGTTTTGCACGACAACCGGCTTATGCGTATCATAATCGATCGTTTGCTCGCCGCCGCTGTACCGGTAATACCCCTTTTGTTCCGAAACATATTGGTATTCGACCTGGGCATAGGCGCGATGCGAATAGGCGATGTGAACCGTCCCGACCTTTTGGCCGCTCGGCTCATCGGTGCGAAACGATAGCGGGGCAACGTGGTCCGTCCAAGCATACCCGTTTTGTTCCGCCCCTTTTTCAATGTTGGCAAACGTAATGTACGAGTTGTGCGGCGCCTTGCGGAACGGGACGCGCTGAAACAATGTGCCGTCATAAAACAATCCGTTCAAATAGTCGATTCCGCCTCCCTCAAGACGCGCTTTCGCCTCCGGACTCCAGCCATGGCATACATACAGTGCATGGTAACCTTCACTCAAGTCAATATAGTAATCACGCGCGCTTCGCACCGGTCCGACCCGCTCCGGCAATTCGCTTTGATACAACGCCAACAAACGGGTGATATCGCCCTCGGCGAGCACCTCATACACGATGTCCGCCTTGCTTAATCCCGACTGTGGGCGCGCCTTCGGGTGGTTGTTGATCATCACGCCGACGACCCGCTGATGGATGTTCCCTTTCGCCGGCAGCCCCGTCAGCGGGAACGTTTGTTGTTCCTCCGCCCGAGGCTTGGACGGCTGCTCCTGCCGAGGAGCCGGTTCGGCGTGCTTCGGCTCGCTTTTGGTCGTGCAGCCGCCTAACAACAATACCGCGCAACTGACAGCGAACAGCCAATGTTTCAATGGACACACAACCTTTTCTTTTTTATTTTACCGCATTATCGAAGGAAAGAGTACCGTTTTGTGCATGACATCATAAATCCCGCGTTGCGTGACACGCACATACGGCAGGTGGGTTGACTGTAAAAACAGCAGCGAATACACCGGGTCTTCGAATGGATATCCGCGCTCACGCAGCAAACGGACGAACGTTTTTTCTTCGTTGATCAATTCATCCACCTCCAAGGAGGACATCATGCCGCCTAAAGGAAGCGAGAGCTCAAACAAAATCTCTCCGTCCTCAGCGAGCACAATGCCGCCGCCGATCTCCTTCATCCGCCGGAAGGCGAGCATCATATCTTCCTTATGCTTGCCGATCAAAATCAAATCCCCGGTGTTCGAGTAAGAACTCGCCAGCCCGCCAAGCACCGATGAAAAACCTTTTAACATCGTATTGACGCGCCAGCGGCCGTTTCGGTCAAACAAGGCCAGAAAACACTCATCATGGTCATGCCCTAAACGATCGCGCGACGTATCAATCGACACGGAATACGGTTTTAAAATGACGGCGTTTTCCATGCGCAGTCCCATCGGCATCGAAAACTGCAAATCATTCCAGTCCACCTCCCATGGCAACGATAACGGCCGAATGCCAAACTGCCCCCATTCCAGATCTGGCCAGAGAGGCGGCGCTTCTCCATCGCGCTTCACCCATTCGCCTTTGGCGAGCACTTGCGCCGGCGTCGGATCGTGAGCCGAGCGCAAAAAGTTGATATGAGCGATGCGGCCGGTGGCAATGCTGCCGTGAAGATGCTCGATGCCGTAGTGGCGGGCGGCGTTGATCGTCGCCATCGCATAGGCATCGATCACCGGCACGCCATGCTCGATCGCGATGCGGATCAGCCAATCGATCACTCCATTCTCATAAAACGATGGCGGCGAGCCATCCGTCGTCAACAAGCATTTATCATAATGCCGGATGCCAAGCGCTTTCATCTCTTCAAGCAGCACCGGCAAATCGGGGCGAATCGAGGAATGCCGAAGCGCGACGGTATAGCCGTGCCAAAGGCGCATGCGCACTTCCTTTCCCGTCATTGCCTCATGATCGCCATCTGCGCCAAAGAGCGCCATTTTGACAAGCGTCTTTTCCGACGCCCCCGGAAAATGCCCTTCAATTTTGCGGCGTCGCCGATGCGCTTCTTGCATCCAGTACAAGATGATGTCATCGCCGCTCGCCACTTTTGGCCATGAGGTCAACTCACCGCCTTGAAGCACCGCCTCTTGGTCAAGCCAGCGCTTGATCCGAGCATTGGACACTTGTTCCTCTTCGCGCTCGAGCTCCGTTTGCCCATCAAATCGGCACCACCAATACATCGACGTTGGAAGCGCATTCATTTCTTGTAAAAAGAAAAGCGCTTCTTCATCATCGAGCTGCAAAAGCAAAAACAAGTTATCGTTGAGGAGTGTTGTTGTTCCGTGCGCCGCTGCATAACGGGCAAATGAATGGGGATTATATAATTGAAATGGATGGACATGCGGCTCGATGTAGCCGGGAACGAGCACATATCCACGGCAGTCGACGATTTCACACGCCTCGTCGACCTGATCAGGAAGACGCTCTCCGGCATACACGATGCGATCTCCATGGATCCATATGTTTCCTTTTACCCATTCACGAAAATACGAGTGCAAATACGTCGCATTCACCAATACTTTCGTCGGCGATTGTTTGCCATCAATCACCGCTGCTTGTGCACGCAGTTCGCTGCCTTTCCATCGGTAACGTTGTTCGCCCATTGATACCCCGTCCCTTGTTTCCTAATCGTTCCATACAACCATTTTAACGCACAAAAGCGACTTTCACAATAAAAAATATTAAGGAGGGGACAGACCGATGGCGAATATCGGCATTGTGAACGCATTGATTCGCATCACGGTTGGCCTGACTGTCATCGCCTGGGCCACCGCCCGCCTGGCTCGGCGGCCTTGGTGCACATCCTATTTGTGGGCCGCTTTGCTTGGAGCGATGAAAGTCGGAGAAGGGATCACCCGTTTTTGTCCGATGACCGCTCTGTTTGACAATATGCAGCGCCGACAGCTGCTTGAAGAGGAAAAGGAAGCGGTCGTCAATCCGACATGAGGGAGGACATCCGTTCGACGTTGCGCACCGCTTTTTCCAATATCCTCCATACCACCGTCATTCGGCAACATTTTTCGCATCGTGAGTGATGCGTGCTGCTTCGGTATCGAAGCGGCCCGTGAAGAGTGCAGACTGTCAACGAAAGAGAAGAAAGCAACATGATTCGCGGCTTGGCATTGTGGACTAGCCAAACATCATCAAAAAAGGTGTCCCATACTTGGGACACCTTCGACTACAAAGGAGTGAACCACCTTGCTGCTCGAGTATATGACCGATATGTCGTTCGTATTGGCCGCGTTAATCGGCGGCATTATCGCCCTTTCATACGTGTATATGCGGCGGAGGCGCGTTCGATAGCGCGCCGGCCGATATCGCGGCGGTAAAATAAACCGTCACAGTCGATCGCGGCCAATTGCTCGTACGCTCTTTCCTTCGCTTCGGCAAGCGTCTCCCCTTTGGCCGCTAACAGGAGAACGCGTCCGCCATTGGTGTACCATGCGCCGCCTTCTCGTTTGGTGCCAGCATGGAACAACAACGCATCAGGGGAAATTCGGTCCAACCCGCGGATTTCGGCCCCGCGCTCGTACGCGCCGGGGTAACCTTTCGCTGCCAGCACGACGCCAAGCACCGCCTCGTCCGTCCATTCAAGCTCCAACTCTTTTCCATCCATCACCGCTAGTACCGCTTCCACCAAATCGGTCTTCAGCCGCGGTAGCACGACTTGTGCCTCTGGGTCGCCAAAACGGGCGTTGAATTCGATCACTTTCGGCCCCGTTGCTGTTTCGATCAGCCCGGCATACAGCACGCCGGTAAACGGCCGGCCTTCAGCCACTAACGCTTTGGCGGCCGGACGCAAGATCGTCTCCAGCGCTGTTTCCACCGTCTCCGCCGAGATTTGCGGCACCGGCGAGTAGGCTCCCATGCCGCCGGTGTTCGGTCCTTCGTCTCCGTCATACGCCCGCTTATGGTCTTGGGCGATGGAGAGCGGATACACCTTCTCGCCGTTAACGAACGCCATAAACGAAAATTCTTCCCCTTCTAAATACTCCTCAATGACAACTTGACTGCCGGCTGTGCCGAATTGTCCGTCGACAAGCGCTGCCTTCGCCGCGGCAAGCGCGTCTTCCACCGTTTGGGCGACGGTGACGCCTTTTCCGGCGGCCAATCCGTCCGCTTTCACGACGATCGGCGCGCCTTTTTGTTCAATGTACGCTTTCGCTTCTTCGTATGACGTAAAGGTCGCATGGTCCGCCGTTGGGATGCCGTATTTCTTCATCAGCTCTTTGGCAAACGCCTTGCTTCCTTCGATGAGCGCCGCCCTCTGGCTTGGGCCGAAAATGCGAAGCCCCTCGGCCATAAAACGGTCAACAATGCCGGAAGCAAGCGGCGCTTCCGGCCCGACGATCGTCAAATCGATCGCCTGTTGTTTCGCAAACTGCACCAATGCCTCAATATCGAGCTCATCAATAGGAATCAGTTCCGCCACGTCCGCGATGCCCGGGTTTCCCGGCGCTACATACAGCTTGCCAACAAGCGGGCTTTGCGCCGCTTTCCAGGCGATGGCGTGCTCGCGCCCGCCTCGTCCGATGACCAGTACATTCATCGTCTCCCTCTCCTTTGCCACACTTAATGTTTAAAGTGGCGCACGCCGGTGAAGACCATGGCGATGCCGTATTCATCCGCTTTGCGGATCGAGTCGGCGTCGCGAATCGAGCCGCCCGGCTGAATGATCGCGGTAATGCCGGCTTTCGCCGCCGCCTCGACCGTATCGTCCATCGGGAAGAACGCATCGGACGCCAACACGGCGCCAACCGCCTGTTCCCCAGCCTGTTCAATCGCAATTTTGGCCGCGCCGACCCGGTTCATTTGCCCGGCGCCAACGCCGACCGTCATCCCGTTTTTGGCCAGTACAATCGCATTCGATTTCACATGTTTGACAACCTTCCAAGCAAACCGAAGCTGTTCGCGCTCAGCCTCGGTCGGCTCGCGCTTCGTTACGACATTCCATTCGGCGTCTTCAAGCGTGAACGTATCGGCCTCTTGGACGAGCAAGCCGCCATTGACGGAAACGAGCATGTTTTCCTTGACGTCCGGCGCGGTAAAATCAAGCGTCAACAGACGGATGTTTTTCTTTTTCGTCAAAATGGCAAGCGCCTCGTCGCTGAATGACGGAGCGATGACGATTTCCAAAAAGATGTCGTGCATCCGTTCGGCTGTTTCTTTGTCCACTTCACGGTTGACCGCAATAATGCCGCCGAAAATCGAGACTGGATCGGCTTCGTACGCTTTCGTAAACGCCTCAAGAAGCGTCGCGCCGACGCCGACGCCGCACGGGTTCATATGTTTGATGGCGGCCACAGCCGGCTCTTGAAATTCGCGAATGAGGTTGATCGCCGCATTGGCGTCGTTAATGTTGTTGTACGACAACTCTTTGCCATGCAGCTGTGTCGCGTTGGCAATCGAGAACGCCGCACCGAGCGGCTTGGCATAAAACGCTGCCGATTGATGCGGATTCTCGCCATAGCGCAATGATTGTTTTTTCGTATACGTGACCGTGAGCGTTTCCGGATAGTTCTCTCCGGTGAGGTTTGTCAAATACTCCGCAATCATCGCGTCATACGCCGCCGTATGGCGGAACGCTTTCGCCGCCAGTTGTTGCCGCGTTTTTACTTGGATCGAACCGGTCATTTTCAGTTCTTCAATCACTATCGGATAGTCGGCTGGATCGACGACAATCGCGACATCAGCATAGTTTTTCGCCGCCGCCCGCACCATCGTCGGGCCGCCGATATCGATGTTTTCAATCGCCTCGGCGAGCGTCACATCCGGTTTGGCGATCGTTTGTTGGAACGGATACAAGTTGACGACGACCAAATCGATCGGGCGAATGCCGTGCTCTTTAAGCGCCGCTTGGTGGCGCTCATCGCTGCGCACCGCCAAAATGCCGCCGTGAATGGCCGGATGCAATGTTTTGACGCGCCCGTCCAAAATTTCCGGAAAGCCGGTGACATCGGAAATCGAAATGACGGGAACGCCGGCGTCTTCAAGCGCTCGTTTTGTCCCACCGGTCGAAATGATATCAATGCCAAGTTCAGCCAGCTGCTTCGCAAACGGAATGATGCCTTCCTTATTGGACACGCTGATCAATGCTCGTTTCACTGCCATCGTTCTCGATCCTTTCTTCCTGTTGTTCCTTTTCCCCTAGCAGCATGCGCAACACCGTCGGGTACAGCTCGTGTTCGACTTGATGGATGCGCGCCTCAAGCGCCTCGATCGGCTCGCCCGGCACGATCGGAACAACGCGCTGGGCGATGACCGGCCCGGTGTCCATCCCTTCATCAACGTAATGAACGGTGACCCCTGTTTCCAAAACGCCAGCCCGATACGCTTGGCCGATCGCATCCTTGCCCGGAAACGCGGGCAACAGCGACGGATGGATGTTGACGATTTTCCCTTCATAGGCGGAAAGCAAAGTCGGCCCGATCAAGCGCATATAGCCGGCCAACGCAATCCAGTCGATTTGGCGTTCCTTTAGCTCACGCAAAATCTCGCTCTCAAACGCCGCTTTGGACGGGTAGTCTTTTGGAGAAAACACAAACGCCGGCACGTTTTCGCGCGCCGCTCGTTCAATGACTTTCGCACCTGGGCGGTCGCAGACCAAAAGCGCCACACGAGCCGGCAAATCGCCGCGCTTGGCCGCGTCGACGATCGCTTGAAAGTTCGTGCCGCTTCCTGAGGCGAACACCGCCAGCCGCTTCATGCCCGGCCCCCTCCAGCAAACGACACGCCCGCTCCTTCGGCCACTTCGCCGATGATGTACGCCGGTTCGCCTCGTTCCGAAAGCCACTCAACAAGAGGCGCCGCCGTTTCCGGACTGACAGCGAGCACAAGGCCGATGCCCATATTAAAGACGGAAAACATCTCTTCTTCCTCAAGCTCGCCTTTTTGGCGCAACAAGTCAAAAATTGGCAAAACCGGCCATGAACCGAGCTGAATGCGCGCGCCGATTCCTGGCGGCAGCATGCGCGGAATGTTTTCGATCAACCCGCCGCCGGTAATATGCGCCATCCCTTTGATCGTAAACCGCTCGCGCACAGAGCGCAACAGTTTCGCATAAATGCGCGTCGGCTTCAATAACTCCTCGCCGAGCGGAACATCAAGCGGCTCGTAAATCTCATTAAGCGACAATTTCGCTTGTTCAAACACGATGCGGCGCACAAGCGAATAGCCGTTGCTGTGAAGGCCGCTTGATGGCAGGCCGACAAGCGCATCGCCCGCTTGAATCGTCTCTCCGGTTATGAGTCGCTCTTTTTCCGCAACGCCGACCGCAAACCCAGCCAAATCATACTCATCTTCATCATACATTCCTGGCATTTCCGCGGTCTCCCCGCCGATCAAGGCGCAGCCGGCTTCGACGCAGCCGTCGGCCACCCCTTTGACGATGGCGGCGATTTTCTCCGGCACCGCCTTGCCGCAAGCGATATAGTCGAGGAAAAAGAGCGGCTCCGCCCCTTGGACAATAATATCGTTGACACACATAGCGACACAGTCGATGCCGATCGTATCATGCCGGTCAAGCAAAAACGCTAGTTTCAACTTCGTTCCGACACCGTCCGTGCCGGAGACAAGCACCGGCTGGCGGTAACCAAGCGCGGATAGATCAAACAAGCCGCCAAACCCGCCGATCCCACCCAGCACTTCGGGACGCATCGTTTTTTGCACGTGCTCTTTCATGAGGGCGACGGCCTGATAACCAGCCTCGATGTCGACCCCTGCTTGTTTGTATGCCTTTGCCACGTCAACTCCTCCTTTTCGCCGCCCATCACGCTCAGGACGCCAGGCGACGCTCTTGTTGCGCAGCGTTTCTCTCGTGGAAACGCGCCACCACACTCGTCAGCTGCACCGGTTATACTTCCTCCATCATTTCATCGTCAGACATGGCCGCGCCGTTTGACCGAGACGGGTCGGATATTGGCCAGTGAAACACGCCAAACATTGCCCGCGCTCTGGCGAGACGTCCGGACGCCCGATGGCCTCAAGCATCCCTTCCTGGCTGATAAAGGCGAGGGAATCAGCGCCAATCAAGCGCCGAATCTCTTCAACAGTGCGATTCGCCGCGATCAATTCTTCCTTTGACGACGTATCAATGCCGTAAAAGCAAGGATGGGTGATCGGCGGCGCGCTGATGCGCACGTGCACTTCGACCGCTCCCGCTTCGCGGAGCATCGAGACGATGCGCCGGCTCGTCGTCCCGCGCACGATTGAATCGTCGACCATCACAACCCGTTTGCCGGCCACAACCCCGCGCACCGGCGACAGCTTCATTTTCACTCCTTGCTCGCGCAACGCCTGCGACGGCTGGATGAACGTCCGCCCGACATATCGGTTTTTAATCAACCCCAATTCGTATGGAATGCCGCTCGCCTCAGCATAGCCGATGGCAACGGAGATGCTTGAGTCCGGCACGCCGGTGACGATGTCAGCGTCGGCCGGAGCCTCGAGCGCCAGCCGTTTTCCTAAATTTTTGCGGGCCGTATGGACGTTGATGCCATCGACATGGCTGTCCGGACGAGCGAAATAAATGTACTCCATGCTGCAAATCGACCGCGGCTGCCTAGAAGCGAACCGTTCTGAACGCACCCCTTCGCGGCTGATGATGAGCAATTCCCCAGGCGCCACTTCCCGCTCGTATGTGGCGCCGATGACGTCAAACGCGCACGTTTCCGACGCCACGACATACGCCGAGCCGAGCCGGCCGAGCGACAGCGGCCGAAACCCGTGCGGATCAAGCGCCGCATAGAGCGCCTTTTCCGTCAGCAGCAAAAACGCAAACGCCCCTTCGATCTGACTGAGCGCCTCTTTCATTTGCTCGACAAACGTCGGCGCTTGGCTGCGGCGGATGAGATGGGCGAACACTTCCGTATCCGATGTCGTCTGAAAAATGCTTCCTTGTCCTTCAAGCGCGAGCTTCAACTCGATGGCGTTTGTCAAGTTGCCGTTATGGGCCAACGCCATCGCGCCGGTTTGCGAGCGGAACAAGAGCGGCTGCACGTTTTCATAGCCGCCCCCACCCGCCGTCGAATAGCGGACATGACCGATGGCCGCCGCCCCTTTGAGTGCATCGAGCGTGCCGCTTTGAAACACGTCCGTCACCAGCCCCAGCCCTTTATGACCGGATAAGCTCCCGTTATGCGCCGCCACGATGCCGGCCCCTTCCTGCCCACGGTGCTGCAGGCTGTGAAGCCCGTAGTATGTGAGCCGGGCGGCGTCTTCATGCCCCCAAATGCCGAAAATGCCGCACTCCTCGTTCAATCCTTTGATTTCAGCAAGCATGGAATAGCCCCTTTCCAGACATTTCGCATCTTGGCAACGGAAAGGTGAATGAGCGTCTCACCGTGCTCCCCGTTCACCACGAATGCGCCATCGTCTGTCACTTCGCCGATTTGTTTCGCTTCAACCAGTTGCTCAAACGCCTCTTTTTGCTCTTTTTTCACCGAGACAACAAAGCGTGATTGCGTTTCGCTGAACAGTTCACTGACGAGGTCACCGCCGATCGTCACCTTGGCGCCAAGCCCCGAGGCACCCATGACACACTCAGCAAGCGCAACGGCTAATCCTCCTTCGGCAATATCATGCGCTGACGCCACCACCCCCGCGCGGATCGCTGCAAGCAGCTGGCGCTGGCGGCTTGCTTCCACCTCTAAGTCAATCTCCGGTGCTTTTCCAAAAATGCGGCCTTCCAGCCATTTTTGCAACTCGCTGCCGCCAAACTCCGGCTTCGCCTCGCCGATCACGTAAATGAGGTCGCCCGCTTGCTTAAACGACTGAGTCGTAATATGGGAAAGATCATCAATGAGACCGACCATGCCAACGACCGGGGTTGGGTACACGGCCTCGCCGTTCGTTTCATTGTACAGCGAGACGTTGCCGCTCACGACCGGCGTCCCGAGCGCCCGGCACGCTTCGCTCATCCCGTCGACTGCTTTTTCGAGCTGCCAGAAAATCTCCGGCTTTTCCGGGCTGCCAAAGTTGAGGCAGTCCGTAATGGCGAGCGGCTTCGCTCCGGAGCAGACGACATTGCGCGCCGCCTCGGCGACGGCGATTTTCCCGCCCGTTTCCGGATCCAAATACAAGTAGCGCGAGTTGCAATCCGTCGTCAGCGCGAGCGCCTTGTTCGTGCCGCGGATGCGCACGACCGCCGCGTCCGATCCCGGGGCGACGACCGTATTCGTCCGCACCATATAGTCGTACTGGTCGTACACCCATTCTTTGCTCGCAATCGTCGGCTGGGCGAGCAGCCCGAGCAATGTTTGGTTGTAGTCTTCGATGTGCGGAGTATACGGCGGCATCGCTTGAAACTCGCGGTAATAAGCCGGCTCGGCAGACGGTTTATGATACACCGGCGCGTCTTTCGCCAAGGCGTCCACCGGAATTTCCGCCGCCACCTCGCCTCGGAACAAGAGGCGGAGCATTTTGTCATCGGTCACTTTGCCGATTGCTTTGGCCTCTAGGCCGTATTTGGCAAAAATCGCGGCGATTTCGTCTTCACAACCTTGCTTGACAACAAGCAACATCCGTTCCTGCGATTCGGACAGCATCATTTCATACGGCGTCATGCCTGCCTCACGCTGCGGGACGAGATCCAAATTCATTTCAATGCCAAATCCGCCTTTGCTTGCCATCTCGGCGGATGAACTCGTGAGTCCTGCCGCCCCCATATCTTGAATGCCGACTAACGCATCGGACTTGACTGCTTCAAGACACGCCTCAAGCAGCAGTTTTTCCATAAACGGGTCGCCGACTTGCACGGCGGGACGCTTTGCTTCCGACTGTTCGCTCAACTCTTCCGAAGCAAACGTCGCCCCGTGGATGCCGTCGCGGCCCGTTTTCGCCCCGACGTACATGACCGTGTTGCCGACCCCGGTCGCCACGCCGCGCTGAATGTCCTCATGGCGGATGATCCCGACGCACATGGCGTTGACCAATGGGTTGCCTTCATACGCCGGGTCGAACTGCACCTCGCCGCCGACAGTTGGGATGCCGACGCAGTTGCCGTACCCGGCAATGCCAGCGACGACCTGCTCAAACAAATATTTGACGCGCGGCGACGTCAGTTCGCCAAACCGAAGCGAGTTCAAAAGCGCGATCGGCCGCGCCCCCATCGAAAAGACGTCGCGGATGATGCCGCCGACCCCGGTCGCCGCCCCTTGATACGGCTCGATCGCTGACGGATGGTTATGGCTTTCGATTTTAAACGCCACCGCCAGCCCGTCCCCAATATCGACAATGCCCGCACCCTCACCCGGCCCTTGCAGCACGTGCGGACCATCAGTCGGGAATTTTTTCAGCACCGGCTTCGAGTTTTTGTAGCTGCAATGCTCCGACCACATGACGGCAAAAATGCCGGTTTCCGTGTAGTTCGGCAGCCTCCCCAAAATCGCTTCAATGCGCGCAAACTCTTCATCTGTTAACCCCATCTCACGGTACAACTTTTGTTCTTTGATCATCGCCGCGCTCGGCTCAAGCAGTAACGACATGCGTCTCCCTCCAATAGTTGACGATCGATCGGAATAGTTTCAATCCGTCCGCGCTGCCGAGCAAGGCGTCGACCGCCCGCTCCGGATGCGGCATCATGCCGAGCACATTGCCCCGTTCATTGACGATGCCGGCAATATCCGCCAAGCTGCCGTTCGGATTTTCTCCATGGTAACGGAACACGATTTGCCGGTTCTTGACAAGGCGCTCGAGCGTCTGTTCATCGCAATAATAATTCCCTTCGCCATGGGCGATTGGAATTGTAATGACTTCGCCTTTTTCGTAGGCAGACGTAAACATCGTTTCATGATTTTCCACCGTCAGCTGGACCGGCCGGCAGATGAATTTCAACCCTTGATTGCGGCGCATCGCCCCAGGAAGCAAGCCGGCTTCGAGCAAAATTTGAAACCCGTTGCACACGCCAAGCACCGGTTTTCCGGCGTCAGCTGCCTGTTTGACGGCAGCCATTACTTTCGAAAAGCGGGCGATCGCCCCCGAACGCAAGTAATCGCCGTACGAAAAGCCGCCTGGAAGCAAAATGGCGTCAAAACGGTCTAGATCGTCCTCGTCATGCCAAACGTATTCGACCTCTTCGCCAAGTTCATCGGCGATCGCATGATACATATCGACATCGCAATTCGATCCCGGAAACACAACGACGGCAAACTTCATCGGGCGACGGCCTCCTCGATTTCATAGCGGTAGTCTTCAATCACCGGGTTGGCAAGCAGTTTTTCACACATCTCGCGAACGAGCTCGTTGATGTCGCGGTCGCTCTCTTCAATCACGAGCTCCATAAACTTCCCGATTCGTACATCTTTCACTTCCGTATACGATAAGCTGTGCAGCGCCCCTTTTACAGCGATCCCTTGCGGATCCAACACACTCTCTCGCAACGTGACATACACTTTTACTTTGTACATGCCGATTCTCCCCCTAACCGTTGTAAAATGACTTCGTATGCGTCCGTCAAACTGCCCAAGTCGCGGCGGAACACGTCTTTGTCGAGCTTTTCGTTCGTCTTTGCGTCCCATAACCGGCACGTGTCCGGTGAAATCTCATCCGCCAAGAGGATGGCTCCGTCTGCTGTACGGCCGAACTCAAGCTTAAAATCAATCAACCGCACGTTCCGCTCGGCAAAATGGAGGCGCAGCACGTCATTCACCGCCAGCGCGGCCTGCTTCAGCGCGGCGATTTCCTCGCGGCTGGCGAGTTTTAAAATGAAGATATGATCTTCCAACAACAACGGGTCGCCAAGGTCGTCGTTTTTGTAATAAAACTCAACAAGCGGCGCCTCAAGCGGCGTCCCTTCCTCTAGACCGATCCGCTTGGCTAAACTTCCCGCTACCACATTGCGGACAACGACTTCAAGCGGGATGATCGTCACGCGCCGGACCAATTGTTCCGTTGGCGACAGCTTTTCAATAAAATGATTGGCAATGCCTGCTTCGCGCAGCTTCAAAAACAACAAGCTGGAAATCTCGTTATTGAGCCGCCCCTTGCCGGCGATCGTCGCCTTTTTTTCGCCGTTAAACGCCGTTGCGCTGTCTTTGTACTCGACCCAAAGCACATCTGGCTCGTCAGTCGCGTAAATTTTTTTCGCTTTCCCTTCATATAACAGCTGTTGTTTCGTCGGCACGATCAACGCCTCCGTTTATCCAGAAGATTGAAAATCTTTTGTATAGCCGGCCGGCTTCGACCAGCCGGCAGCCGCTCACTCCAACCCTAAGCGGGCAAAAATCGTATCGACATGTTTCAAATGATGACGATAATCAAAACAATCATCGAGTTCCTCTTTCGTCAGCCGGCTCATGATCCGCTCATCCGCTTCAAGAAGCGAGCGGAACGGCACTTGTCTCTCCCACGCTTCCATCGCTTTCGGCTGCACCAAATCGTACGCCTCCTCGCGCGTCATCCCCTTGTCGATCAAGGCAAGCAAGACTCGCTGTGAATAAATGAGCCCGAACGTGCGCTCCATATTTTTTTTCATGTTTTCCGGGTACACAAGCAAATGTTTCACGATATTCGCGAATCGGTTCAACATATAATTCAACGCAATCGTCGCATCCGGCAAAATGATGCGCTCGGCCGACGAATGGGAAATGTCGCGTTCATGCCAAAGCGGCACGTTTTCGTACGCTGTCACCATATACCCGCGGATGACGCGCGCCATGCCGGTCATGTTTTCCGAACCGATCGGATTGCGCTTATGCGGCATCGCTGATGAGCCTTTTTGTCCTTTGGCAAAAAACTCTTCGACTTCGCGGACTTCGCTTTTTTGCAAGCCGCGAATCTCGACGGCAAATTTTTCAATCGATGTCGCAATTAAGGCCAATGTCGCCATATAGTAAGCGTGGCGGTCGCGCTGCAGCGTCTGCGTCGAAATCGGCGCCGGCGTCAAGCCGAGTTTTTCACAAACATACTGCTCCACAAACGGATCCACGTTGGCGTACGTGCCGACTGCGCCGGAAATTTTCCCTACTTCCACCATCTTGGCTGCTTGTTCAAACCGCTCCAAGTTCCGTACCATCTCGGCATACCAAAGCGCCAGCTTCAGCCCGAACGTCGTCGGTTCGGCATGAACGCCGTGCGTGCGCCCCATCATGACCGTGTATTTATGTTCGCGCGCTTTCTCTTTCAGCACTTGAATGAAGTTTTCCAAATCACGCCGCAAAATCGCGTTCGCCTGCTTTAACAAGTAGCCGAGCGCCGTATCGACAACATCGGTCGACGTGAGACCATAATGCACCCATTTTCGTTCTTCCCCAAGCGTCTCAGAAACGGCGCGGGTGAAGGCGACGACATCGTGGCGCGTTTCTTCTTCGATTTCCTTAATGCGGTTGACGTCAAACGACGCGTTTTCACGCAGGCGGCGGACATCTTCTTTTGGGATGACGCCAAGCTCGGCCCACGCCTCGCACGCGAGCAGTTCCACCTCAAGCCATGCCTTAAAGCGGTTTTCCTCGGTCCAAATCGCTCCCATTTCCGGTCTTGTGTAACGTTCAATCATCCTCGTTCCAGCCTCCGATCATGCCAAATTTGCCACGATTCGATTCGCGCCAACGCCGCCTCGACATCGTCTGCCAGCACCGTCACATGCCCCATTTTCCGCTTCGGCTTCGCTTCGTGTTTGCCGTACAGATGGACGTAGGTCCCCCCGTCGAACGCACCGATATGCCGAATGACCGGCTCGACGTGCTCGCCTAAAATATTGACCATCACCGCCGGCTTCAACAATTCGGTCGATCCGAGCGGCCAGTTGCAAACAGCGCGGATGTGCTGGGCAAACTGCGACGTCGCGCATGCATTGATTGTATAATGTCCGGAGTTGTGCGGTCTAGGGGCCAGCTCATTAATATAAATATCCCCGTCCGCAGTCAAAAACATTTCCACCGCCAGCGTCCCAACGAGCGAAAACGATGCGGCCAACACTTCCGCGTAGCGAATGGCCCGCTCTTGCACGCTTTCCGGAATTCGGGCCGGAACGATCGTTTGATGCAAAATGTTCTCGACATGAACATTTTCCGCCACTGGAAAAACAGCCGTCTCACCATCGAGGTTGCGGGCGACAATGACCGACATTTCCTTCACAAACGGCACCCAGCCTTCCAAAATGCATGGGCCAAGCCCAAGCAAATCAGCCGCTTTGGCTAGATCGCCTTCGCCGCGCAGCACATATTGCCCTTTGCCGTCGTAGCCGCCGCGCCGCGTTTTCAAGACGCACGGAAAGCCGATCATGGCAACGGCCTGTTCCAACTCATCCCATCCGTCCACTTCCCTATACGGCGCCACCGGCAACCCGGCCTCCACAATCGCCGCTTTCTCCAACGCCCGGTCTTGTGTCACCGCCAGCAGTCGGCTTCCTTGCGGGACATAGGCGTTTGCCTCCAGCCACTCAAGCGCTCGCGCATCGATATTTTCAAATTCGTACGTAATGACATCGCTCACGCAGGCCAGTTCAGCGATGGCGTCCAAATCATGATAAGGCGCCGTAATCTCCACATCGGCCACTTGCCCGCACGGGGAGTCAGGCGTTGGGTCGAGCACGGCAATGCGAAAACCCATCTCGCGCGCCGCCAAAGCCATCATCCGCCCGAGCTGCCCCCCGCCGATGATGCCGATCGTCTGCCCAGGAACGATCCGTTGCTTAGTCAAATTGATCACTGCTTTCTACGATTTGTTTGCGAATCGCTTCCCGCCGAGCTTTGAGCGCCTCCATATAGCGTGGCTCAAGCAGTCCAAGAATCGATGCGGCGAGCAGTCCGGCGTTGGTCGCCCCCGCCTTGCCGATCGCCACCGTCGCTACCGGCACCCCGCCTGGCATTTGCACAATCGACAATAACGAGTCAAGTCCATTCAATGCTTTTGACTGCACGGGCACCCCAATCACCGGCAGCGTCGTTTTCGCCGCGATCATCCCCGGCAAATGAGCCGCCCCGCCAGCGCCGGCAATGATCACGCGGATGCCGCGCTCCTCGGCTGTCTCCGCATACCGAAACATCTCATCCGGCGTCCGGTGCGCCGATACGACTTTTTTCTCAAACGGAACACCCAATTCCTCCAAAATGGCGCAAGCATGTTTCATCGTTTCCCAATCCGAATGGCTTCCCATGATCACCCCAACGAGCGGGCTCATACCGTTTCACTCCTTTTGCTAGCACAACAAAACCCAGAACATGCGTTCCCATCCGTAAACGAGGGAAAGCATCGTTCCGGGCTTTGACAGTTGCTGATCGAAAAAAAGCCAAAACCGATCCTTTCCCTCATAGTCCAATCATTTACGGTGATTGGGTAGAAACTTTTGGGCCATATTCCCAAAATTATATGAGGGATCTTCTCATACACTATGAAGTTACCTTTATAGTAGCAGGTTTTTTTTCGGCGTGTCAAGGAAAAAATCGAACATTTAGTATTTCATCAAAGCAAATGTTCGTGTTTTTTGAATCACCAAACGAAGAAGACGGCATATGATGAAGGAGCGGAGGAGGGAGACGTTATGACCAACGAAAATCCATTTATGCCGTTTTCCGATTGGACAAAACATTGGCAGCAATTTTTTCAAAATGATTTTTGGGGAAGCATCCAGCCGTTGCTGCCGTCATCGAACAAGCCATCATCCGGTATGAACATTTACAAAAAAGACAACGAGCTGCTCGTTGTCATCAGCCTCCCGGGGCTCGAAAAAATCGAAGATGCAGAAGTGTATGTATCATACAAAACGTTGGAAGTGAAGGCAACCATTAATCTAAACTTCAAAGGGTTTGAGCTAGTAGAAGAAGGCCTTTTCCAAGGCCAATTCCAAAAAACAATCCCACTGCCGTTCGCCGTCAAAGAGGACCGCATCGAAGCAACATACCATAACGGCCTGTTGTTCATCCACCTGCATCGACTCATCCCTGACGAGCCGAAAAAGAAAATTGTCATCAAAAAAAGCGAATAATCTCCCCCACGAGTCCAAAAAAGGAGATACCTGCCTTTCCGAAAAAAATAAAAAAAGAGGGTGTCCATGCCGTACAGGACACCCTTACGCGAGTTTCCGTTTCCTATCGCTTTTATGAAAAAGGGGGTCTAGGAAACGATGATCACGCTTTACATTTTGGGGGAGAGGATTGAAAATGGCGTCATTCAAAATGACTCATTTCCCATTAGGCAAAAATAATGAGAGAACCATTCAGCTCCCTCATTTTTTTGCCTGCCTAGCAGCGACCTACTCTTGCAGGGGCGCTGGCCCCAACTACCATCGGCGCTGGAGGGCTTAACTTCCGTGTTCGGGATGGGAACGGGTGTTTCCCCTCCGCCATAGCCACTAGGCAAGCGGTTGGATTTTGACATCATTTATTATACTTGAAAAACAAACAATGTCAAGAAGGAAATTCATTCCTTCAAAACTAGATAACCGTCGGAAGAAGCCGCTCGCCTGCGCTTTTCGCATTGTCCAGCTCCGGCTCGCCGCCGCTCGGGGTCAAATAACCTTCGCCTTCGGGATGTGAACATCCCTGCAGGCGAAGAACATTTGCCCGTCGCGGCGACCCGCTCGCCTGCGCTTTTCACTGTCTAGTTCCGGCCGCCATCGGCTCGCGACGCTTCGGTCCTGCTGCGGCGGCGACAGCCTCCTCGCAGGCCCTCCAGCGCACCTCGCCGATAAGCGGGCGGCCTCCACTTTTCTTGCTGTCCAGTTCCAGCGCCTAGCTCTCTTCTGCCAAATAACCTTCCCCCTCGGGGTGCAAGCACCCCTGCGGGTGAAGAACATTTGGCTTCGAGAGCTAAACGCGGCGCTTTCACTTTTCTAGGTTAAGCCCTCGATCGATTAGTATCCGTCAGCTCCACGTGTCGCCACGCTTCCACCTCGGACCTATCGACCTCGTCATCTTCGAGGGATCTTACCCGCCTGACGCGGTGGGAAATCTCATCTTGAGGGGGGCTTCACGCTTAGATGCTTTCAGCGCTTATCCCGTCCGCACATAGCTACCCAGCGGTGCCCCTGGCGGGACAACTGGTACACCAGCGGTGCGTCCATCCCGGTCCTCTCGTACTAAGGACAGCTCCTCTCAAATTTCCTCCGCCCGCGACGGATAGGGACCGAACTGTCTCACGACGTTCTGAACCCAGCTCGCGTACCGCTTTAATGGGCGAACAGCCCAACCCTTGGGACCGACTACAGCCCCAGGATGCGATGAGCCGACATCGAGGTGCCAAACCTCCCCGTCGATGTGGACTCTTGGGGGAGATCAGCCTGTTATCCCCGGGGTAGCTTTTATCCGTTGAGCGATGGCCCTTCCATGCGGAACCACCGGATCACTAAGCCCGACTTTCGTCCCTGCTCGACCTGTCCGTCTCGCAGTCAAGCTCCCTTGTGCCTTTGCACTCTCCGAATGATTTCCAACCATTCTGAGGGAACCTTTGGGCGCCTCCGTTACCTTTTGGGAGGCGACCGCCCCAGTCAAACTGCCCACCTGACACTGTCTCCCACCCCGTTAAGGGGTGCGGGTTAGAATTTCAATACCGCCAGGGTGGTATCCCACCGCCGCCTCCACCGAAGCTGGCGCTCCGGCTTCCCAGGCTCCCACCTATCCTGTACAAGCGATACCAAAATTCCATATCAGGCTGCAGTAAAGCTCCACGGGGTCTTTCCGTCCTGTCGCGGGTAACCTGCATCTTCACAGGTAGTATAATTTCACCGGGTCTCTCGTTGAGACAGCGCCCAAGTCGTTACACCTTTCGTGCGGGTCGGAACTTACCCGACAAGGAATTTCGCTACCTTAGGACCGTTATAGTTACGGCCGCCGTTTACTGGGGCTTCGGTTCGCACCTTCGCTTCCGCTAAGCGCTCCCCTTAACCTTCCAGCACCGGGCAGGTGTCAGCCCCTATACGTCGCCTTTCGGCTTCGCAGAGACCTGTGTTTTTGATAAACAGTCGCTTGGGCCTTTTCACTGCGGCTCTTCAGGGCTCTTCACCCCAAAGAGCACCCCTTCTCCCGAAGTTACGGGGTCATTTTGCCGAGTTCCTTAACGAGAGTTCTCCCGCGCGCCTTAGGATTCTCTCCTCGCCTACCTGTGTCGGTTTGCGGTACGGGCACCTCTTCCCTCGCTAGAGGCTTTTCTTGGCAGTGTGAAATCGGGGACTTCCGGATCACTCCGTCGCCGTCACCGCTTGGCCTTATGATCCGCGGATTTGCCTGCGGATCAGCCTCACGGCTTGGACAGGCTCTTCCATCCGCCTGCTCGCCCTATCCTCCTGCGTCCCCCCATCGCTCAAACGGGAAGAAGGTGGTACAGGAATCTCAACCTGTTGTCCATCACCTACGCCTTTCGGCCTCGGCTTAGGTCCCGACTAACCCTGAGCGGACGAACCTTCCTCAGGAACCCTTAGGCTTTCGGCGCAGAGGATTCTCACCTCTGTTTTCGCTACTCATACCGGCATTCTCACTTCTAAGCGCTCCACCAGTCCTTCCGGTCTGGCTTCTCTGCCCTTAGAACGCTCCCCTACCGATGACCAACGGTCATCCCGCAGCTTCGGCGGCACGTTTAGCCCCGGTACATTTTCGGCGCAGAGTCACTCGACCAGTGAGCTATTACGCACTCTTTAAATGGTGGCTGCTTCTAAGCCAACATCCTGGTTGTCTTTGCAACTCCACATCCTTTTCCACTGAACGTGCACTTCGGGGCCTTAGCTGGCGGTCTGGGCTGTTCCCCTCTCGACCACGGATCTTATCACTCGCAGTCTGACTCCCGGGCATAAGTCATTGGCATTCGGAGTTTGACTGGGTTCGGTAACCCGGTTTGGGCCCCTAGCCCAATCAGTGCTCTACCTCCAAGACTCCTAAACCCGAGGCTAGCCCTAAAGCTATTTCGGGGAGAACCAGCTATCTCCAAGTTCGATTGGCATTTCACCCCTACCCACACCTCATCCCCGCACTTTTCAACGTGCGTGGGTTCGGGCCTCCAGCCGGTGTTACCCGGCCTTCACCCTGGACATGGGTAGATCACCTGGTTTCGGGTCGACGACGACGTACTCACACGCCCTGTTCAGACTCGCTTTCGCTGCGGCTCCGCCTCTTCGGCTTAACCTCGCACGCCATCGTCACTCGCCGGTTCATTCTACAAAAGGCACGCCATCACCCATCAACGGGCTCTGACTACTTGTAGGCACACGGTTTCAGGTTCTCTTTCACTCCCCTCCCGGGGTGCTTTTCACCTTTCCCTCACGGTACTGGTGCACTATCGGTCACTAGGGAGTATTTAGCCTTGGGAGATGGTCCTCCCTGCTTCCGACGGGATTTCCCGTGTCCCGCCGTACTCAGGATCCGCTCGGGAGGGAACGAAGTTTCGACTACAGGGCTCTCACCTTCTCTGGCCGGCCGTTCCAGACCGGTTCGTCTACCCCGTCCCTTTCTCACTCCCATCGTGAGCGGTCCTACAACCCCAAGAGGACATGCCTCTTGGTTTGGGCTGTTCCCGTTTCGCTCGCCGCTACTTGGGGAATCGCGGTTGCTTTCTTCTCCTCCGGGTACTAAGATGTTTCAGTTCCCCGGGTGTGCCCTCCATGCCCTATGGATTCAGGCATGGATACTGCCCCATTACGGACAGTGGGTTCCCCCATTCGGACATCTCCGGATCAACGCTTGCTTACAGCTCCCCGGAGCGTTTCGGCGTTTGCCCCGTCCTTCATCGGCTCCTAGTGCCAAGGCATTCACCGTGCGCCCTTTCTAGCTTAACCTATTGCGCTCTCGGCTTCTTCCTTTGCTTTTCCGGTTATCTAGTTTTCAAGGAACGAAGTTGCTGCCTTGAACCTGCTTCTTCGCTGGTTTGCGTCGAGGAATTCGGCTTCTCCGAATCCGCTTGTAGACGCAGACGCAAACGAGACTACTTCTTGAATTCACTTCTCTGCAGTCTTGCATCGAGGAATCCCACTTCCTCGAATCTGCTAGAAGACGCAGATGCAAAGTAGCTCCTTTGAA
>NZ_CP129217.1:0-277500 GCF_030414215.1 Geobacillus zalihae | reverse complement strand
TAAATGCACCTCGAAAAGTTAACTTCTCGATTACGCAACACACCCCAAGCGTCGCAACACGTCTTCCGGGCGTTTCTGAATGGAATGAACAAATCGTTGAACCGCTCGCAGGATCTCATGGCGGTCTTTGTGAAAGGCGTTGGCGGACACCGTATCCTTCAGCCATTTCCACAAACGCTCGATCGGGTTGAGCTACGGCGAGTAGGGCGGGAGATACAAGAAATGAAAACATGGTCCTTCTTCCCGCAAAAACTCCTTCACCATTCGAGCGTGATGAATCCGGGCATTGTCTAGAACAAGCGCCATGATCCGGTTGGGATGCCGCTCTTTGAGTCGGCGCAAGAAACCCAAGAACGTCGTGGCGTCGGCGGCCTCTGCTTGGTGAAGCACGGTGTCCCATCGTGGACGTTCACGGCGCCAAATACCGAAATATGGGCATGATAGCCGAATATCGGCACTCGTTTTTGATAGCCAGTCTCGGACCAAGCGGATCGCAACACATGATAAGAGCGGATATGCATTTCATCGATGTACAAAGAACGGCCTCTTCGGTCTCCTTAGTGATCAAGTTTTTTATCAGATCCATTTGTTTTTCAAATGGCTTTTGCTCATCCGGATTCCCTTTCGCCAGTGTGTACGTCGAGCGAGTCCATGACAGACCTTGACGGTGCAGGAGTTTTCGCAGCGCTTCACAGGAAATGGAAACGCCGAAGTGCTTTTCCACATAGGACGGCAGGAGTTTAGTGTTCCACGCCGAAGCTACATCCCACCCCAGTTCGGCGGAGTCGTGGCGAGCACGAGCCGCTTGATCTCTTTCTGCTGTTCTTCCGTGAGAAACAGCTCTCATCCGGGCGCGAAATCCCAATGAAGCAAGAGGTCCACCCCCATACCCATCAAGTTAAGAATTTTGGTCTTTGTGCATCGTCAAAAACATGGAACATGTGTACATCGGACATGAACGCTTGTACGTTCCACGGTTGGTTTTCCGCCGTCTGACGGCGGAAGAATGACAAAAACGGATGGGGTATGTGCAGGAAAAGTATGTCTATAGCACCACGGGTTAATAATTATATTTTAAATTACCATGTTTAATTTGTACTGTACCAGAACCGTCATTTTTAAATCTAAATGCATAACTACCGGGATGCTTTACCAGTGTAGTGTCTCTCCAATCAAGTGCAGCCCAGCCAGCCACATCTCTCCATACAACTTTACCAGTATATACTTGACCTAGTTTATAAACTTCTACTGCAACTGCCTCAGGTCTATTAATTAGTTCAAATTCAAAAATCCCAGGATTATAAAAATAGTATCCACCATTAATCCAAACGTAATTTGAAAAAGTGGTATTGCCAAAGGAGTATTTTTTAATGCTCTGAGCAGTTACTGTTTGTTCTGCTATAATAGATTTTGTTTTAGGGTCATCTGTTTCGATGGATTTCTCTTCAAGATTAATCGTTTTGATAAGATTATTATTTTCATCATAAATTTCAACTCTTGGAGCTTTATCTCGGTTAATTGCTTGATCATTTACTTGAGCATTTACGGCGTTTGATTCAAATATAAACAAAAGAATAGTCGCCAATGTAATTATAATATGATGAATCTTTTTCATCATTCTCATATTTTTCTCATCCTTTCATTCATTTTTGAACATTTATCTCCACAACATTAGCATTTATTACATATAAAAATTGACTCTTCACCAGGAATATATGCTTGACAAACAATGCAATTTCCTACAGGAGGATAGGCAAAACCATTAATGCGCAACCAATAAGAACAAATGAATCAACTTGCGCAACGCAAAGTTTCGGGCCAAATCACAATCCCTAACTGCTTCAGCCATCCGTTGAATTTCTTCATCCGAAACAAGTTTTTGCATCAAACTTGGAGGTGTGCTATGCTTGTTTATAGAGCACCGCCTGAGTTTGTTTGAATCGTTACTCATCTTCTACAGCAAAGGCACTCTTCTGTCTTTTGAATTTTATTGGATAATCAACAAGCCTAGCTTGATATACATTAAGGGAGGTATTGTTGTTTTGTGTATTATTATTCAATTTGGATTAGCCGCTATTTTACTTTTATTTTCTACTCTAGCTGCTTGGTATGAAGGCAGTGCAATATTAGATAATCCTTGGGAATGGAAGTATTCAACACCGTTTTCCCAAATGATGTATGGTCAAGTACATAGTAAAAGTCATATTTCGCAACTTGACTACTTTGTATACTCCGCTAAATTTCACCCCTTTTTTCCAATTATCATGGCAATAAGTAGTTTATACTTATTAATTCTTATTGGATACTATTTATTAAAACCACAGAATAAGAAATTTGCTTGTTTTCTATTCATTTTAGGAGGAGGCTTATTCCTGCTTGGTTGCTTTTTTATGGATTCTACCACAACAGGTGGAAAAATCTTTTTTTATATTTGGTTAGTGAGTGGCTCTTTGTGTACTGCAACAGCTATAACAACTTATTTCCAAGTATTAAATCGCAATCCCCGGCGCTAGATAAACTCAAACAATCATAAAATAGGGCTCTTCACCACAACATGTACTTGACAAGCAATACGGTTTCCTGCACAAAGATGTGCCAAAATCACGGATTTGTTGATTTTCCCTCACAAGCATAAATAGGGTATGTTCAGAAAAAATCAAGTACAACTTTTGGTGAAGAGCCTAAAATAGCCATTTCTGGTGAACCCTCTACTAGAATGGAAGTGTCACCTAACATTTGAAAGGAGAGGTCACCATGTAAGAGCACTTTCATTTTACTACAGATCGAGCGAAGATTCAAAAACAATATGCATCGAGAGTCAGTCAAGACTTTGTGGAGAACATTTTTTCGGTTCACTACGGGCGTTGTCAATCACTAGTTAGCGAACCATTTTCAGGAATTCATATCGTAAGCGCTTTCGGACTCTCATCCCTCATCTTGAGGCGATGATACGATATTCCATTTTTTTACACCCAACCACCATCCCGGAGCGCCGACAACGCTTGATGGATCGGTGTCCCGGATGACCGCTGCAGACACGGTAGATTCTGACGCACCACATCTGCCCATAACCGTCCGGCCTTCCGCTTGGCCTGTTCGATCCGCTTGGACTTTGTTGAGGCCGAGGCCGCCGTTCGGGTCTCTTCTTCCTCCACC
Organism: Geobacillus zalihae; assembly: GCF_030414215.1. Lineage (NCBI taxonomy): Bacteria > Bacillati > Bacillota > Bacilli > Caryophanales > Anoxybacillaceae > Geobacillus > Geobacillus zalihae. The sequence goes on along the minus strand of NZ_CP129217.1, from coordinate 274,344 downwards.
AACTGCCCATTTCTCCGCCAAATCCCGTCGATTCGGGCCGCCATCGCCCTCAGAAACGCCCGAAGCCCTTGGTCTTTCCAGCTGCGGCGGGATTTCACCCGATGCGCAAACCGGCTCATCACACTCTCCGCATGGCCCATCGGACGCATGCCGGTCGTCTCCACCCCTTGCTCCGACAGCCACCCCCGATAGTCCCGGATGCATCCCGGCATCGACTCGATCCGGCGGATCATGGCAGCCAGCTGCTTCTCTTTCGCTTCGTCCTCCAACGTGCCGACCGCGCTGTTCAGCTCCACGAGAAGCCCTTCTTCGTCTTGTTTCGCCAGCTTCTTCCGCACCTCCCGCCAACGCGGATGGCCGGACAGACACTGACGCAGCTCCCGCGCCACATGAAATCGATCCAGCTGAAAGCACGCCCGCTTCCCAAAATACTCCCGGCAGGCCGTGATCCACGACGCCGCGTCGCCGTTGATGACCAATAGGTCTTGGCACGGATCATAGGCATATTCCTTCATCAGCCACTCCTCAAACCGTTCCCACACGTCCCCCGTCCCTTCATGGAGGTAGTGGCGCCGGTTCACCAGCTCAAGCTGCGACCCGTTTCGTCTCCATCCCTCGTGAACCGCCAGGATTTTCTCTTCTTTCGCCCGTTTCCCTTTCCCCTGGCGGGAAATAAACAGTCCATCGGCCTCCACAAACAGCACCCGGCCGTGCCGTTTGGAAACAGGGTGATGCAGCGAGACAGGGGCCTCCAGCACCAGTTGGCGAATCGCCTCGTGGCTGAGGACCGCATACCCCACGATCGACTCCAGCGTGCGAGCCGCTTTGCGGTAGGAAGAGCACTCGACGGCCAACTCGACCGCCGTTTCCTCGAGGCAAGGGCTGATCGACTGCGCTCCATCAAAGCCCAGTTCGGCATCCAGCAAGAACGTATACGCCCCCGTTTGTCGATCATAGTAGTAGTTCCGTCGGAACGTCACTTCCCCAAACAGCGTTTGGATCGTAGTCGGCCGTTTGTCTTTCAGCTGATACCGGCGCTTGTCCCGCGCTTCCGCCAGTTGTTGATCGATCTCCTCCAAAAGGGCCGCCAACAAGACAGCGAACACCTTTTGAAGAGTTCTCAACAATTGATCATCCAAATCTTTCCATAAAGTCCATTATGTGGTAAGATGTTTCATGCCTGAATCCGTGATAAAGACGCGTTCAAACTGCCAAGACAACTTGATAAATCAACAAATATTGTGCTCAGGGTTCTTCACCTAATAGGTGAATATTCGGAATTGAGTTGATACTTTGGCGTGATTGGGTTTTCCAACATTTTTGATACACTTCTGTCACGGATTCAGGTCATGGACTCTCTCCCTCCTGTTTTCGGTTGATGTTGACAATCACCATCATAGCAGGGAGAGAGTCCTTTTTGCATGATCTTTGCTTGTTCTACCGCGCTTCGCTTGGTGGCCCCGACGAGCGTCGCGAACAAAAGTTCGCAACCCTCGTCGGGGATCATTTCGAAATGTCACCCACAAATATTTTACTCACACTTCAAGTTTTTTCTTTCGGCCCCAAACTCCCTTATTCACATTTCTTCCATTCTCTCGCTAACATCCCGTACACAACATGGTCGACAAAATGATCGTAAAGCCACTCCGCATCTCGAATCGTCCCTTCATTCGTAAATCCCAGCCGTTCAGGAATCGCTCTGCTCCGGCGATTTTCTGTTGCACAGCGGATTTCGACACGATTCATCCCCTGCTCAACGAACAAATAGTCGATGCACGCCTTGCACGCTTTCGTCATCAGCCCTATTCCTTGAAACGATTCGCCAAGCCAGTAGCCTATGCTCGTTTTTCGATTCACTCGATCCATATAATGAATTCCGATCACACCAGCCAATTGGCCACGATGCCAAATTCCTGCCTCAAAACCATTGCCAGCAGCAAACTTCTGCAATCCTTGAAAGATAAACGTCTTCGAATCCGCTGCTGTTTGGGTTGAATCCACCCATGGGAGCCATTGACGCAAATGCGGGCGGCAGGAGTCAATCAACGCAAAAAGCGATTCCGCATCTTCCATTGTGAGCAACTTTAGCCATGAATGTTCCTCTAAGCGATGGATAAACATCGTTCATTCCCCTTTCATCATTTTTCTCATTATAGCATATCAACCTAAACACGCCAGTCGTCCGCCAATCCCTTCTTGGCAAATAAAAAAAGACTGTTCCCATGACGGCAAACCCGCCTTAGGAACAGTCCTCCGATCCTCTCTATTCCCGCAAAAAGACGAAGTAGCAGATAAAGACGACAAATAGCACATACAACAGCGGATGAACATCTTTGCCGCGGCCTTTTAAAATCATCGTGATCGGGTAGAAGATGAATCCAACGGCAATCCCAGTGGCGATGCTGTAGGAAAGTGGCATCGTGATGAGCGTGAAGAACGCCGGCACGGCGACTTCGAACTTTTTCCAGTCAATTTCGCCGATCGACGAAGCCATCAACACCCCGACGATGATGAGCGCTGGTGCGGTGACCGGTGCGGTAATGACGCTCAGGAGCGGGGAGAAGAACAGCGCCAGCAAGAACAAAATCCCCGTCACAACGGCCGAAAACCCAGAGCGTCCTCCGGCGGCGACGCCGGCTGACGATTCGATGTACGATGTCGTCGTCGATGTGCCAAACACCGCCCCCACCATCACTGCTGTCGCATCGACAAGCAGCGCTTTGCCGGCGCGCGGCAGTTTGTTGTTTTTCAGCAGTCCGGCTTGGTTGGCGACAGCTAGAAGCGTCCCTGTCGCATCGAAAAAGTCGACAATAAAGAACGTTAAGACAACGCCGAGCATTTTCCACGAGAAAATGTCCGGCAAATGCTTGATCGCTACACCGAAGGTTGGCGAAATATCCGGAATCGCGCCGACAATTTGATGCGGCACTTTGATCAATCCGAAAATCATGCCGACAATCGCGGTAATGACCATGCCGTAAAAGACGCCGCCGTTTACTTTTCTTACCATCAAAACAACAGTAATGAACAATCCAAAAATGGCCAACAGTGTATTGCCGTCTTTCAATGAACTTAATCCAACGAGCGTTGCTTTGTTATCGACAATAATTCCAGCGTTTTGCAAGCCGATGAACGTGATGAACAGGCCAATTCCGGCGCTGACTGCATATTTCAGTTCAACGGGAATGGCATCGATAATTTTTTCCCGAATGCCGGTGAGCGATAAAATCGTAAAAATGATGCCGGAAACAAACACCCCTGCCAGCGCTGTTTGCCACGGAATGCCCATATGCAGCACGACGGTGAAGGCGAAAAAGGCATTCAGCCCCATCCCAGGCGCCAAGGCGATTGGATAGCGGGCCAACACTCCCATCAAAATCGATCCGTACGCCGCTGCCAAAGCCGTGGCGACAAACACGGCGCCTTGGTCAATGCGCAGTTCGTCAGGAAAATCTTTCACAGCCCCTAACGACAAGGTAAATGGGTTGACGAACAAAATGTACGCCATCGACAAAAACGTCGTCAGCCCGGCGATAATCTCCGTTCGATAGTTCGTGCCGAGCTCATCAAACTGGAAGTACTTTCTCACGTCTGCCCCCTCCTATACATAAAATAAAAAACGCTTCTAGCAGCTACCAGAAGCGTTGACTAGGAAGGAATGACGAACAGAGAGAGGACAAACAAGCACTCTCCGATCCCGCATCCCTCGTAGTCAAGCTATTTACGGTAGCTTGGTAGAAACTCCCGAGCCATATTCCCGGGATTATACGACGGAATTCAACAATATTCATGATTCCACGGCTATTGTATCAGCCTGAAGATGACCTGTCAAGAAAAAAGACGAACATTTCTTTGGAAATGTCCGTCTTTTGTTCGTTTTTATTCCCACTCGATCGTTGCCGGAGGCTTGCTTGTAATATCGTAGACGACGCGGTTGACATGCGGCACCTCATTGACGATGCGCGTTGAAATCCGCTCGAGCACATCCCACGGGATGCGGGCCCAATCGGCGGTCATCCCGTCGATCGAGGTCACCGCGCGGATGGCGACCGTATAATCGTACGTGCGGGCATCCCCCATCACCCCAACGCTGCGAATGTCGGGAAGGACGGTAAAGTATTGCCAAATTTCGCGGTCCAACCCAGCTTTTTTCACTTCTTCGCGCAAAATGGCGTCTGATTCGCGAACGATTTCCAATTTTTCTTCCGTCACTTCTCCAAGAACACGGATGCCAAGCCCTGGCCCCGGGAACGGCTGCCGCCAGACGATTTCGTCTGGGATTCCTAGTTGCGTGCCGAGTGCACGCACTTCGTCTTTAAACAGCGTATTGAGCGGTTCGATCAGTTCGAATTTCATATCTTCCGGCAAACCGCCGACATTATGATGCGATTTGATCGTTTGCGCCGTCGCCGTGCCGCTTTCGATAATGTCGGTATAGAGCGTGCCTTGCACTAAAAATTCAATGCCTTCAAGCTTGGCCGCCTCGTCGTCAAATACGTAAATAAACTCGTTGCCGATGATTTTCCGCTTTTGTTCCGGGTCCGTAACCCCTTTGAGTTTCGCCAAAAAGCGGTCTTTCGCATCAACTTTAATGACATTCATTTGGAACTGCTCACGGAACGTCTTCATGACGCTTTCGGCTTCACCTTTGCGCAAAAGGCCATGGTCGACGAAAATACAAGTAAGTTGATCGCCAATGGCGCGGTGCACCAAAACGGCAGCAACCGACGAATCGACTCCGCCGCTTAAGGCGCACAGCACTTTTTTTCCGCCCACTTGTTCACGGATGCGGCGCACCTGCTCATCAATAAAGTTTTCCATCGTCCAGTCGCCCCGGCAGCCGCACACCTCAAAGACAAATTTCTTCAATAGATCATTGCCGTAGACCGAGTGGCGCACTTCGGGATGAAACTGCACTCCATACCACTTCCGCCGTTCATCGCTCATCGCAGCAATCGGGCACGAAGGGCTCGTCGCATCGACAGCGAAACCAGCCGGCGGAGCGGTCACCAAATCGCCGTGGCTCATCCAAACGACTTGCTCGTCCGGCAAACCATGAAAAAGCAAAGAATCGTTTTTCACTTGGATGAGCGCTTTGCCGTATTCACGGTGCGTCGCTTTTTCCACCTTACCTCCTAAATGGTGCGCCATCAGCTGCATCCCGTAGCAAATCCCTAAAATCGGCAGCCCCAGCTCAAAAATCGCTGGGTCGCATGTAAACGCTCGTTCATCATACACGCTGTTTGGACCGCCCGAGAAAATGATTCCTTTGGCGTTCAGCGCACGAATTTCCTCAGCACGGATCGTGTGCGGATGCAGTTCGCTGTAGACACCAAACTCTCGGATGCGGCGGGTAATCAGCTGGTTATATTGACTGCCAAAGTCCAAGACGACGATCATTTCTTGGTTCATGTTTTCCACCCCGTCAAAAAAATAACGCTGCCATTGCCCAAAACATGGATGAAGGCAGAATAGCAGCGTCTTCTGCCTTCATAGTCGGGCCGTTTACGGCGGCCCGGTAGAGACGCGCAAGCCATATTCTTGCGCTTATATGAAGGGCTTTCGTCTATCCGTATGCAAATTTGAGTTCATTCTATCAACTTGCCAGCATACGGTCAAGAGATCGTCCTTTTTATTAAATTTTCCCACAATTCCACCGCTTCACGGACATTGGCTTCCTTGATTCCCGTTCCGTATACGGCGCGTTCATATAGTTTCGTCAACCGATTCATTTCATCTGTTTCAAACAGGCGATCCACTTCGGCGGCGTATTGACGCAGCGTTTCATGCGGCCGACGCTTAAGTCCATAATCTTGCAAATGGCGAAGAAGCGCCCCGTACGCAGAAATGAGCCAGGCGGCCCCATCGAGTTTCCGGCGGCGGAACCGAAACAGCGTAAAGCGCGGCCACCATTTCCGCCTTGTCGCATAGGCCGCTCCGCCCAACACGGCCAACACGACCAGCGTGGTCAACCCCATTTTCCACGACCAAACATCCGCCAGCTTCTCCCACCAATGCTCCCCCTGTGCCGTCGAAGGTTGCTCAAGTAATTGATCGAGCGGCACACGCGGCGTTTCCCGTTCTTCCGGCTGCAGCTGTGGTTCTGGCTCCTCTGGATTCGAAGCGGCAAGCGAGAACGCATATGGATTGACAAACCCTTGCGTCGATTCAAATGGCACCCAGCCGATGCCTTCAAAATACACTTCGACCCATGAATGGGCGTCGTTGTTGCGCACTTCATAAACCGATTGCCCGTCTTGTTCCCCAACCAACCGTCCGGATGTGTACCCTTTCACCCAGCGCGCTGGAATGCCCAGTGTGCGGACGAGCACCGCCATCGAGGTGGAAAAATTGTCGCAATACCCTTGCTTCGTCTCAAATAAAAACTGGTCGACGTAATCTTGATCAGGCCCGGGAACAGCGACGTCCGTCGTTTCGTACGTGTATCCGTTCAGATGGAAGTATTGCTCGATCGCTTTTACCTTGTCGTACACGGTTTCTTTTCCATCAGTAATTTGCTTCGCCAACTCGCGAACCCGCTGCGGAAGCGTCTCTGGCAATTGCGTATAACGTTTCAAAAAGGGCGGGTCTTGGACAGGAGGCGCGGCGCGCAATGCCTCAATCGGAAAATCTGGCTCCATATACGTCAGCATATACTGACGGATCGGAAGCGCGTTGGCGTTTTGATCGCTCGTATAAATTTTTTCCGTCGCCATATGCATGCGGTAGACGATATGGTCAGACGTTTGCACCTGTTGCAAGCCGAGCGGATAGACGAGATGAAACGCCTGGTCTTGGCGGGTGATTTCCGCCGTCTGCTCGACCGTCTTGACTTTGTCGCTCCACCATTCATACCTAATCAGCTCACCGTTTCCAAACGACTGGACTTGTTCGCTTTGAAACGCTTCCCACCCTTTTCCCGTGTAAATGTCTTTCGTTTCGACGCGCCAATAATGACGGCCTTGGTCTTTGGCAATGAAAACGACGGCATCATCAGCAATAAACGGCCCGCCGAGGCGGGAATCATTTTGCCCATATCCCACTTTTGCCACACCAGGAGAAGGTGAGTCATCGTTCGTTTCTTCCGGCTGGGCGTGATAGCTGCGGATAAACGCCACCGGATCCGGCCATTGCGGCGGCAGCTTCGGACCCGCATACCCAACCGCAAGAGCGACGGCAGGAATGAATAGAGCGGCCGCCCGCCACTTTCCGATGCGAAAAGACGGCGCTTTTGCCTGCAGCTCTTCGCCCTGGAGCCAAACGAAGGCAAAAAAGCCGAGCGCAACAAGACGAAGGATCGCCCCGTTGCCGCTATATGGCAGAAACGTATCAAGCACAGCGATATACCCAACTGTCAACGCGTATGGGACAAACCACCGATTCCGCCGTACAATAAGCCAATGCAACAGGAACGAAACGGCCCATAACAGCAAAAAAAAGACAAAGGTGCGCAGCGCATCACCCGGCATAGAAGACCGGTCGCCCAACAACCAGACGGTGCTATCCCGCCAAAGTGCATGAGGCAAAGCGGCGATCGAAGCAAAAGAAAATAGACGAGAAAGCGCCCACCATATATAAACCATTTTCCCGAGCGCGGAAAGCCATATGGGAACACGGAGCAAATGAAGTCCGAAACAAAGGGCGACAAATGATACAAACACGCCTATATGCGCTGTATCGGTGACGGCCTCTAACGGCCAAAGCCATTCCGTGAGCAGCCAAGCGGCTAGGGCGTTAGACAGCACGGTAGATAACATGTTTGCCCCTAACGGTCTCATCCGTCTCCTCCTCCTTGCCGGACGGTTTGCAACGCCTGCGGGTCAATGCGCGATACGTACACTCCGCTGCGGCGAAGCCTGTCCGCCCAATTCCGCTCATCCTCTCCCCATTCACGGTTGACAACATACAGAACAATATGGCGTTTTGGCGCCATTGCTCGCAGCTGCCCGGCCAACTGGGCGGACAACGCGGACGTCACAATGATGCAACCAGCAGCCGTCCTCCAGTTCGCCTCCTCAGCTAAAACATGCGCGAGCGGCTCTTGGCCGCCGACGTCCACTTCCGCCAACCGGAGAAGAATCGACTGCCACTGTCCGTCATGGCGGCGCGGCGCTAAGAAAGAACGCTCTTTTCCAGCAACGAGCATCCCGACCGGCACCCCTTCATCTATCAACGCCTTCGATACGGAAGCCGCTAACGTGACAAGCTCCTCAAACCATGGAGACGCGGCGCCGTCGAGCACAACGATCCAATCGTCATTGCGCTGTTCATCAAACTCTTTGGTCATCAGTTCCTGTCTGCGCGCTGACGCCTTCCAATGCACCCACGACATTTTGTCCCCAGGCACGTATTCACGGGCGCCGGCCGCCACGGCCATATCGCGGCGATAGGCAAGCGTGCGCGCAGCTTTTCCTTGGGCAAACCATTCGCGCACCATCTCAGGCGGCCATTCGATATAACGTGGATAGACGATGACCGTGCACGGGGCATAAAACGATGCCGTTTTGTTCACCCAGCCAAAGACATCGCGCGCTTCCAAGCGAACAGCTTCCAATTGATGACGGCCGCGCGGCAAGGAAAGCGGCCATGTACAAGAAAGATGGCGGCGAAACGGCCAAGCAATCGCAATCATCTCTCCTCCGTGCTTCCACCCTTCCTCAGCAACAGCAAGCGCCGCCAGCGGAACCGCCCACGGCAACTCGATACGAACCATCACCGGAATCGATTCACCCGCATGGTAGCGCCGCGCCGGCACGGTTCGAATCACCGCAGCGCGTCTGAGCGGATACAAGGCGACGGCAAACGCATGCAGTCCAAACGGCAAAAAGCTGTAAAACAAAAACCAGCTGACAAATCCACCTTGAAACATGGCGTAGGAAAACAAGATTGCGGTCAACAGCAACAATCCAATAAGCGGGAGCCAACGCCTCCCCTTCTTCATTCGCTTCGCGTTCATCGCTTTTATCTCCGCCCTTGCACCGGCACCGGCGTACGGGAAACAAGCTGACTGACGACCATTTCAGCATCAAGCTTGTCCCATTTCGCTTCCGGGCGAATAAGCAGGCGATGAGCCAGCACATAGGGAGCAAGGTGCTGCACATCATCGGGGATGACAAAATCGCGGCCATGGATGAACGCGTACGCTTGCGCCGCCTTCATCAAAGCGACGGACCCGCGCGGGCTGACGCCTAAATAGACCGCTTCATGCTGACGGCTTTGCTGGATAAGATCGACGATATATCGTTTCACGGTATCGCTCACATGCACGTCGGCTACCTTTCGTTGCAACGCAAGCAATTCATCAAGCGACATCACCGGGCCGATCTCCGCCAGCGGTGCCGTCTTTTCTAGACGGTTTAACATTTCGATTTCCTCATCGGGAGACGGATAGCCCATGTGCAGTTTCACTAAAAACCGGTCAAGCTGGGCCTCGGGGAGCGGATACGTTCCTTCATATTCAATCGGATTTTGCGTCGCCATCACCAAAAACGGCTGCGGCAGCGCCCGGGTGACGCCGTCAACAGTCACGCTTCCTTCTTCCATCGCTTCCAGGAGCGCCGATTGCGTTTTCGGAGACGTCCGGTTGATCTCGTCCGCGAGCACGATGTGGGCGACAATCGGTCCGGGTTTATACTCAAATTGCTGTGTTTTCGGATTGTAGACGGAAACGCCGATCACATCGCTCGGCAGCAAATCCGGCGTAAACTGAATGCGCTTCAGCTCCACGTTGAACGATTTCGCCAGCGCACGCACCAACATCGTCTTGCCGACGCCGGGCACATCCTCGAGCAGCACATGGCCTTTGGCCAATAACGCTGTTAAGCTGAGGATGATGACGTCGCGTTTTCCGACGATGACTTGCTCAATGTTGCGGACCACCTTTTCAAAAGGGGGAAGCAGCGGCTCGTAAATCGCCATGACATCAAACTCCTTTTATAGTAATGAATGGGTCTTTCAGCGGTAGACAAGGCGCAGTTTATACTATTACTATAATATCGAATATACTGAACTTTTGGAATCCATTTGCAACAAGGGGGAAGAGAAAAATGGGGAAATCGAAGTGGACGATGATCGGCCCGGGGCTGATCGTCGCAGCGACCGGAGTCGGGGCCGGGGATTTGGTGGCCGCTCTTGTCGCCGGAACGAACTACGGCCTTGTCTTTATGTGGGCGATCATCGTCGGTGCATTGTTCAAGTTTGTGTTGAATGAAGGGGTCGGCCGTTGGCATTTGCTCAGCGGCAAAACCATTTTCGAAGGCTGGCAGTCAATGGGGAAATGGGCCTCAATCTATTTTGGCGTGTACGCCATTATTTGGGGATTCGTATACGGCGCGGCCGGTACGTCATCGTGCGCCTTGGCGATGTCAGCGATGATCCCGTCCATTCCGCTTTGGGCGTGGGCCGTCATCCATGGGGTGGCTGGCTTTGCGATTACTTGGTCCGGCCGATTCCAATTGTTTGAGCGGGTCATGAATGTGCTCGTCGGGCTCATGTTCATTACCGTGGTCGGCTCGGCGCTTCTTGTCCTGCCGCAGCTCGATGATCTTTGGAAAACGGCCGTTCCGGATTTGCCGAAAGGGTCGCTTTTGTATGCTCTCGGGCTGATCGGCGGCGTCGGCGGCTCTATCACCATGGCGTCATACGGATATTGGCTGCAGGAAAACGGCTGGAAAGGGCGAGCTTACGTATCGCCGATGCGCTATGATTCCGCTGTCGCTTATATTGTCACCGCCATCTTTACGTTGTCGCTTCTCGTGCTTGGGGCCGCCTTGTTGTACGGCACTGACACGACGATCAGCGGCGAGCAGGGGCTTGTGTCATTCGCTTCGATCATGGGCAACGAGCTGCACCCGGCTGCCCGTTGGCTCTTTTTGCTCGGCTTTTGGTCGGCGTCATTTACATCGGTCATCGGCGTTTGGAACGGCGTTTCGTATTTGTTCGCCGATTTTGTTCGCAACATGCGGAAAACGCCGGTTGGCGCCGAATCGCTCAACCAGTCAAAAGCGTTCCGCTTCTACGTCTTTTGGCTCACCTTCCCGCCGATGCTCTTGCATTTCATCGGCAAGCCGGTCGGACTCATCATCGCCTACGGGGCGCTCGGCGCGCTGTTTATGCCATTTTTGGCTGTGACGCTTCTTTATTTGCTCAATTCGAAAAAAGCGCTTCCAGACGAAGGGCGCAACCATTGGCTCTCGAATGCGCTGCTCGTTCTTTGTCTGGCGCTGTTTGCCGTCTTGTCGATTAATGAACTCATTCGCCTGTTTGCTTAACATTTGCCCGGTGCAAAGCAGCCAGCTGGCGGCAGGAGGCTGTCTCAATGGAAAAACGCTCATCCCTTGAATCGGGATGAGCGTTTTTGGCCCGCCTATTCGCTCACGGCTGATCTACCCGTCGTTTTGTGCCGCTAAATCATCTTCTCCGGCCTCACCCATTCTTCGTACTGCTCAGCTGTCACATACCCGGTTTTCAATGCCGCTTCCTTGAGCGTCAACCCTTCGCGATGGGCGAGCTTCGCGATTTCCGCCGCCCGGTCGTAGCCGATACGCGGGCTCAACGCCGTCACGAGCATGAGTGAGCGGTCCACGTATTCTTTCATTTTCGCTTCGTTCGCCTCCAGCCCTTGGGCGCACCGTTCATCAAACGAGCGGATCACATCGCCGAGTAGCTGCACGGACTGAATGGCGTTATAGGCGATGACCGGCTTGAACACATTTAATTGGAAGTTGCCTTGGCTCGCCGCAAAGCCGATCGTGGCGTCATTGCCGAACACTTGCACAGCGACCATCGTCATCGCTTCGCTTTGCGTTGGATTCACTTTCCCCGGCATGATCGAGCTTCCGGGTTCATTGGCTGGAATCGTGATCTCCCCGAGCCCGGAGCGCGGCCCGCTCGCCAGCCAGCGGATATCGTTGGCGATTTTCATCAAATCGGCGGCGAGCGCTTTCAACGCTCCGTGGACATACACGATCTCATCATGGCTTGTCAGCGCATGGAATTTATTGGTTGACGAACGGAACGGATAGCCCGTCTGCGTTTTTAGCTGCTCGGCCACTTGCTCGCCAAATCCCGGCGGCGCATTGATTCCGGTGCCAACCGCCGTGCCGCCGATCGCCAAATCAAGCAGCTTCTCACTCGCCTCCATGATCATCGCCTTGCTTTTCTCAAGCATCGCCCGCCAACCGGAAATCTCCTGCCCAAATGTGAGCGGCGTCGCGTCTTGCAAGTGGGTGCGCCCGATTTTGATCGTCTTCCCATATTGGCGTTCTTTGGTCGCGAATGTCCCGATCAAGCCATCAAGCGCTGGCAGGAGGTGCGTTTGGATCTTCGTGAAGATCGCGATATGCATCACAGTTGGGAATGTGTCGTTCGAGCTTTGCGACATGTTCACATCATCGTTCGGGTGAATGCGCCCTTCCCCCTCATCCAGCAGCTCGCTCGCCCGTCTCGCCACGACTTCATTGACGTTCATGTTCGTCTGCGTCCCGCTTCCCGTCTGCCAGACGACGAGCGGGAAATGCTCATCCCATTGGCCCGCCAAAATTTCCTCGCACGCGGCGACAATTGCCCGCTGCTTCGCTTCGCTCAACTTCCCGGCTCGGTGGTTGACGATGGCCGCCGCTTTTTTCAGCTCGGCATACGCATAGATCAATTCCAACGGCATTGTTTCCGTGCCGATGTGAAAGTTTTGCCGGCTTCGCTCCGTCTGCGCCCCCCAGTACTTATCAGCCGGCACCTGCACCTCACCGAGCGAATCGCGTTCAATCCGCACGTTCATTCCATTCTCCTCCTTTGGATATCGCCTTTCCATTTCTAATTTTACCCAAAATCACAATCGACAATGAAACAAATGAGCAGGCAAAACGTCTAACTGAGAAAGGGGGAAACGACATGAAAAATAGATGGCTATGGCTCCTCATCGCTGTATGGCTGTCCGGTTGCCAATCGGGCGACATCCAACCGCCTGACTTACGATTGGCCGTCGACGGAGAGACAATCGACCACCGCCTCGGAACATATACATGGTCAACAGGCGGCCGCGGAGTCGTGGCCGACGCTGCCGCCCCGCCGCTGCTCGTGAAAAACATGAATCCCCATCCGGTTGCCCCTGGGGCAAAATTACACCTCCAATTTGACGACCGCCCGTTGACGATCGAAGCGGGTGTATGGAACGGCGGAGATGCCGACTGGCGCCCGGTGCAAAACGGAATCATTACTCTTCCGGAAAAGAAAGGGGCATACATTTATGCCATTCACGCCTCTTGGAAAAAAGGGGATGCGATTTATGCGTTTTTCATTGAGGTGCGATAACTAGCACAGCGGAGGAAAAGGTGCAATAGAATAGCGATATGAGGGAGAAACAACAGCTGCCCTTCACCCGATCAGCGGCTGTAAGAACACCTGGCTGAGGCATATATAGTCAAAAAGAAAAAGAACACCGGGGAACTCCCCCGGTGCTCCAAGGCTTTTGCGGCGAGATTACATCATGCCGCCCATGTCTGGCATGTTGTTGTTGCCTTTGTTTTCTTCCGGTTTGTCGGCAACGACCGCTTCTGTCGTCAAGACCATGGCGGCGACAGAGGCAGCGTTTTGCAGCGCCGAACGAGTGACTTTCGTCGGGTCCACGATGCCAGCTTCGATCATGTCGACCCATTCACCTGTTGCCGCGTTGAAGCCGATGCCCGGTTTTTCGTTTTTCAGGCGCTCAACGATGATCGAGCCTTCCAGACCAGCGTTTTGCGCGATTTGACGAACCGGTTCTTCGATTGCGCGCAAGACGATTTTCACGCCGGTTGCTTCATCGCCTTCCGCTTCGATGGCCGCGACTTTGCTGTAGACATTCATCAATGCCGTACCGCCGCCAGCGACAATGCCTTCTTCAACAGCCGCACGAGTCGAGTTGAGCGCGTCTTCGATGCGCAGTTTGCGTTCTTTCAATTCCGTTTCTGTCGCTGCGCCCACTTTGATGACCGCTACGCCGCCAGCGAGTTTCGCCAAGCGTTCTTGCAGTTTTTCGCGGTCGAATTCCGAAGTCGTTTCTTCAAGCTGCGCACGGATTTGGTTGATGCGCGCTTTGATGCGATCCGAATCGCCAGCGCCTTCGACGATCGTCGTCGTTTCTTTCGTAACAACAACTTTCGACGCACGGCCGAGCGAAGCGATCGTGGTCGATTTCAGTTCGCGGCCGAGCTCTTCGGAGATGACTTCACCGCCCGTTAAAATCGCGATGTCTTCGAGCATCGCTTTGCGGCGGTCACCGAAGCCAGGCGCTTTGACAGCTACCGCATTGAACGTGCCGCGCAGTTTGTTGACAACAAGCGTTGCCAATGCTTCGCCTTCGACATCTTCAGCGATGATCAAGAGCGGACGGCCTTGTTGCACGACTTGCTCAAGAACAGGCAACAGTTCTTGGATGCTCGATACTTTTTTGTCCGTAATCAAGATGTACGGATTTTCGAGAACGGCTTCCATTTTTTCTGTATCCGTAATCATGTACGGCGAAACGTAACCGCGGTCGAATTGCATCCCTTCGACAACGTCGAGTTCCGTCGTGAAGCCTTTCGATTCTTCGAGCGTGATGACGCCATCGTTGCCGACGCGTTCCATTGCTTCAGCGATCAATTGACCGACTTCTTCGTCAGCAGCCGAAATCGCAGCCACTTGGGCGATCGACTCTTTCCCTTTGATCGGTTTGGAGATGGCTTTTAATTCTTCAACAGCAACCGCAACCGCTTTTTCAATCCCGCGGCGGATGCCCATCGGATTGGCACCAGCAGCCACGTTTTTCAAGCCTTCGCGGATCATCGCTTGAGCCAATACCGTAGCGGTTGTTGTACCGTCCCCAGCGATGTCGTTCGTTTTGCTGGCGACTTCAGCGACCAATTTCGCGCCCATGTTTTCAAACGGGTCTTCGAGTTCGATTTCTTTCGCGATTGTTACCCCGTCATTCGTGATGAGCGGCGAACCGAATTTTTTCTCCAATACGACGTTGCGGCCTTTCGGACCTAATGTGACTTTCACTGCGTCTGCAAGTTTGTCCACCCCGCGCAACATCGCACGGCGCGCTTCTTCGCTGAACTTGATTTGTTTTGCCATACCCCGTTACCTCCTTATGAAATTGTTGGACTGCGTGCCACAAGTTAAGTATCCGATTAAGTACCCAGTATGTTTTCGGAATGTTTATGTGATGAACGCATATATTAGCGGATGACAGCCAAAATATCGCTTTCGCGCAAAATTAAGTATTCTTTGCCGTCGTATTTCACTTCTGTGCCCGCATATTTCGAGAAGATAATGCGGTCGCCAACTTCGACTTCCGGCGCGATGCGTTGGCCGTTATCGAGCACGCGGCCTGCACCGACAGCGACAACGCGGCCTTCTTGCGGTTTTTCTTTCGCCGTATCCGGCAGCACAATGCCGCTAGCCGTTTTTTCTTCTGTTTCCACGACTTCAATGACAATGCGATCGCCTAATGGCTTCAACACGGGAAACGACCTCCTTAACGATAGTTTTCGCCGTTCTTATTAGCACTCATCACTATCGAGTGCTAACACACTTATAATATTAATGAACTTCTTTCCGTTTTGCAAGTAGGAAATGCAAAAAAATAACTGTTTTTCTCTCCTAAAGAAGAAAGAGCAAAAGGAGCCGGTTGTTTTGCCTCTACTCCCCATCCGCGCGGAGCTCATTTTCATTATTTCACATTCCTCGGACTGATAAACGGCTCCGGTTAATTTTTTTACGGCGGTGAGGTGGGATGCGAGGATGCAGTTTTCTTACTATTTTCGCCATACATGTGCTACAATACGGATATAATTTGAAATAAAAGGGGTAGAGGGTTTGAAACGCAACCACTGGTACGTCATCATCACGTATATCGTCATGCAGCTGTCCGCCTTTGTCGGCGTGCCGCTTCTTCGCGCCCTCGGCGTCGGCCAAGGAACGGAAAGCCGCCTCGAAGCCGCCAAACTGGCTTCCGGGTATTGGGCGATCATTAGTTTCCTGCTCGCTTTTGTCATTATCCTATGGCTGCTCCGCGGTGACCGCAACGAACGAATGATGCGGCGGCTGCCGCTTGGTTCCTCGTGGATGTGGGCGGTCTTGGGCGTCTTTTTGGCGCTCACGGCGCAAAGCATCGCCGCCAACATCGAATGGCGGTTGCTCGGCATCAAACCAGGGTCGGAAAATACAAGGCAAATCATCGATATCATCCGCCTGACGCCGCTGCTTATCGTCGTCACCTCCGTCATCGGCCCGATTTTGGAGGAGATTATCTTCCGCAAAATCATTTTCGGCTCGCTTTATGAAAAATACAACTTTTGGCTTGCTGCGCTTGTCAGTTCGCTCTTGTTTGCCCTTGTCCATATGGAGCCGGAGCATTTGCTTTTGTACACGTCCATGGGGATGGTATTCGCGTTTTTATACGCGAAAACCGGACGCATTTTCGTGCCGATTTTCGCCCATGTCGCCATGAATACGTTCGTCGTCGCCATGCAGACGCTGTTGGCCGACGAGATTGAGAACATGATGCGCCAGTCCGAGCTGCCGCTCGCCGTTTGGAGGGTTTGGCTATGATGCGAAACCCTCAGCTGTTTTCGCTTCCGTATTTCGTCTTAGGCTCAATGTTTACGTATTTGGCCATCGAAAGTGCTCATGAAACGGTTTGGAACGTCTCCACCATCGCTTTAGCGGCGCTCGCTGCCTTTGATTTCGGCACCGCCCTTCGCCTTCTTTTCGCCTCAAAACGCTGACCCCTTCCCGTGATTCGGACGGGAAGGGACCAGAACATCAGTCTCATGACGGCGATCATATCGTGAAAATGGAAACAAAAAACAAGAGGCCGGCCTCAAAGTCCTGTGTTGCGGCTTTTGAGACGGCCCCTTCGTTTGGCCCGGCCTTGCTCGCTTTCCTCTCAATGTTTTTCGTCCCGCCTCACTCATTGCCTTCCTCCTCGGCTGCTCGCTGCGCTTTCCGATAGCCGATGCGCGCCACCCAAATGCTTCCTTCATACAAAATGGTGAGCGGAATCATGACGATCACTTGCGACAGCACATCCGGCGGCGTAATGACCGCCGCTAAAATAAGCAGCGCCAAATACGCATACTTGCGGATGCGAACAAGAAGCTGCGGCGTAATAAGCCCTAAGCGGGTGAAAAACAACACGACGATCGGCAGCTGAAACACGATGCCAAACGGCAGCACGAGCTGAAGCAAAAACTGAAAATATTCATTAATGCCGATCATTTGTTGAACCCCTAGTTGGTCAGCCAGCTGGCTCATAAATCGAACGACAAACGGAAACAAGACGAAATAAGCGAAGCTGACGCCTGCTAAAAAAAGAACGATCGACGCCGGGATATAGCTTAACGTCACTTTCCGCTCTTTTTCATACAGACCGGGGCTGACAAACGCCCAAATTTGATACAACAGCACCGGAGCCGACAGTACAGCCGCGATGACAAAGGCAAACTGAAAATACACTTTAATCGGATCGGTGAGGCGGAAGGCGTTCATGGTCAAATGCTTCGCCTCGGCCGTTCGCTGCAAATACAAAATGACATCATCGACAAAAAAGAAACTAACGACAAGCGCCGCAGCAAAAAAGATGAGCACGATGATGAGCCGTTTTCGCAGTTCACCCAGATGCTCATACACCGACATTTCTTTGTCATTCATTGTTTCCCCATCCTGCCTTGTCATCGGTCGGTTTTCGTTTCTTCGTCATCAGCGAGCCCTTTTGTGGCGTCTTTAAACTCGCGAAGCGACTGGCCGAACGACCGCCCCAACTCCGGCAGCTTTTTCGTGCCAAACAGCAACAAAATCACAGCAACGAGCAACAAATATTTCATGTGTTGTTCTCTCCTTTTTACGATGGCGATGGATAGTTTTTCAAAAAATAGACGAGCGACTGCAGCTCAATGGCTAAATCGATATGATGGACGCGAATATGGTTCGGCACGTTCAACCGCGCCGGAGTAAAGTTTAAAATGCCTTTAATTCCTTGCGCGACAAGGCGGTCGGTCAGCGCTTGAGCCGCGGCGGCCGGCACGGTTAAAATGGCGACCGGGATGTTTTCGTGAAGCCGCTCCTCCAACTCATCGAGATGATAGACCGGCACCCCGCCGACTGTCGTCCCTACTTTCCGCTCATCGACATCAAACGCCATCACGATTTTCGTATTGTTGTTTTTCGAAAAATTATAGTTTAAAAAGGCGGTGCCTAAATTGCCGACGCCAAACAAGGCGACTTCGGTCACCTCATCCTCTTCAAGCGTCCGGCGGAAAAACGACAACAAATAATTGACATTATACCCGTATCCCTTTTTGCCAAGCGCGCCAAAATAGGAGAAATCACGGCGGATCGTCGCCGGATCGACTTTCACCGCCTCGCTCAACTCGGCAGAGGAGACGCGTTGCTTGCCGGAAGCGTGCAAGTTTTTCAAAAACCGATAGTAAAGCGGCAGCCGTTTGGCGGTTGCCTGCGGAATTTTCGGTTGTTCGTTGCTCATGATCTCATCCCCTAGCTAATCGGTTTTCCGTCGGTAATGGCCAGACTTCCCGCCCGTTTTTTCGACCAAATACGTCGGACCGATGACCATTCCTTTATCAAGCGCCTTGCACATATCGTACACTGTCAACGCACAGACCGAAGCGGCCGTCAGCGCTTCCATTTCCACTCCTGTGCTCCCTTTCGTTTTCACCGTTGCCGTGATGACGAGCTTATGCGCTTCTCCATCGTTTTCCCAAGCAAAAGCAATGTCCACACCCTTTAACATAAGCGGGTGACACATTGGAATAAGGTCAGCTGTCTTCTTCGCCGCCATCACCCCCGCCACTTGAGCGACGGCGAGCACATCCCCTTTCTCGATCGCATTGCTCGTCATTTTTTCGTAAATTTCCCGGCTGACAGTCACGCTCGTTTGCGCCACAGCCACTCGCACAGTATCTTCTTTGTGCGTAATATCAACCATTTTCGCGCGCCCTTGTTCATTGAAATGAGTGAACGATGACAATACAATCTCCTCCATTTATACACTATACACGATTTTTCATCATTCGTCTTTGACCGTTTTCGCGACTTGCGTTAAACTATTCGCGAGGTGACGGACATGATCATTTTGCAAGTGCACGGGCTCACGAAATATTTCGGCGCTGACCTTATTTTATCGAATATAAAACTAGAAATACAGTCCCGCGACCGAATCGCCCTTGTCGGCCGCAACGGAGCGGGAAAATCGACATTGTTGAAAATCATCGCCGGTGAACTCTCTTTCGACAGCGGCAAAATCATCAAACCAAACCATATCAAAATCGGCTATTTGGCGCAAAACAGCGGGCTCGACTCGCCGCGTTCCATTTGGGACGAAATGCTTGAGGTATTCACCCCGCTTCTAGGACTCGAAAAACAGCTCGCCGAACTCAGCATGCAACTCGGCGACCCGGACGTACTCGCCGATCCCGCTCGCTATGAAAAAACGCTGAAAATGTATGACGAGCTGCAAGAACAATACAAAGAACAAGGCGGCTACCAATACGAAGCCGACATCCGCTCCGTTTTGCACGGGCTGCAGTTTTCCTCATATGATTATAAAACTACGCCGGTCTCGTCGTTAAGCGGCGGACAGCGGACGCGGCTTGCCCTTGGGAAATTGCTGTTGTCCAAGCCGGATTTATTGATTTTGGACGAGCCGACGAACCATTTGGATCTTGAGACGCTTGCCTGGCTGGAGCAGTACTTGCAAGCCTATCCCGGTGCCGTCCTGGTTGTTTCCCACGACCGCTACTTTTTAGACAAAATCGTCACCGACGTATACGAACTGTCGAATGCCACGCTCAAACACTATGCCGGCAACTACAGCCGCTATTTGGAGTTGCGGGCCGAGCAATACGAACAAGAGTTAAGACGGTACGAGAAACAGCAAGAAGAAATCGCCCGACTCCAAGACTTCATCCAGCGCAACATCGCACGTGCCTCGACGGCCAAACGGGCGCAAAGCCGGCGAAAGCAACTGGAAAAAATAGAACGGCTCGAACGGCCTGTCGGCGATGAAAAATCAGCCTCCTTTTCGTTCTCGATCGATCGACCGAGCGGCTATGAAGTGCTCACCGCTGAAGACATAGCCGTTGGCTATGACGACGGTGCACCCATCATCCGCCAAATCAGCTTCCGCATCACGCGCGGCGAAAGCGTCGCCCTAGTCGGGCCGAACGGCATCGGCAAGTCGACATTGCTGAAGGCGATCGCCCGAAAACTCCCTATCCAAACAGGAGAGCTCCGCTACGGCGCAAACGTCCAAATCGGCTATTACGATCAAGACCAAGCTGATTTGTCATCGAACAAACGGGTGCTTGACGAGCTGTGGGACGCCTACCCCGAAAAGACGGAAAAAGAAATTCGCACCGTGCTCGGCAACTTCCTGTTTTCCGGCGATGACGTTTTAAAACCGGTCTCCGCTTTAAGCGGCGGGGAGAAAGCACGCCTTTCGCTCGCCAAGCTGATGCTGCAAAAAGCAAATGTCCTTCTTTTGGACGAACCGACAAACCATCTCGACCTTGACAGCAAAGAAGTGCTCGAGCAAGCGCTCATCGACTACCCGGGAACGATTTTGTTCGTTTCCCACGACCGCTATTTCATCAACCGAATCGCAACAAAGGTGTTTGAACTTTCCAGCGGAGGCCTAACGGAATACTTAGGCGACTATGATTACTACATCGCCAAAAAAGAAGAAATGCGCGAATTGGCGCTCCTGAACGTCCGCCCGACAGAAACGGCAAGTGATTCTGCCAAAACGACATACGAGCAAGAAAAAGAGGAAAAAAAACGACGGCGCCAGCGCCAACGCCGCTTGGATGAAATCGAAGCCGAGATTGCAGCGCTTGAAGCACAAATCGCTGAGATCGAGCAAAAACTTTGTGATCCATCCGTTTACGGCGACTATGAGACGATGCAACGATTGACGCAAGAAAACGACGAGCGGAAGCAGCGAGTCGAAACGTTATTGGCCGAATGGGAACAGCTTTATACTTCACTATAACCGACAACCCGCCTCTAGTTTCGGCGGGTTGTTCTTTAGTTAGTCACATTATCCACAAAAGAATCCACAATTTCCACCATGGAATATAAGTTATTCACCAACTTTTCCACATTATCCACAAAAAACATCTTCCTTTTGCACAAAAATCGCTGTGTATTGTTTTTCTTATGTTGATCATGTTTTACCGCTTTTTCCACATTGTCCACAGATTTGTGGATAAAAATATACACAAACTTTTTTCACATGAAAACAAAAAGGACGATCCGTTTGCCTGCCGCAAACGGATCGCCCTTCGGTGTCTTTCGCGTTTCAGCCAACTGCCTAGACAAGCGGCAAGCTTGGATTGGCGTTGAGCGCCAAATCAGCCCGCTTTCCTTGTTGATATAACACTGTTCCCGCAACGGCAATCATCGCAGCATTATCGGTGCATAGCGATAACGGCGGGATGACAAGCTCCACATCGGGGAGCTCTTTCATTTTATCCTGCAGTGCAGCCCGCAGCCCGCGGTTGGCCGCCACCCCCCCGGCGAGCAGCACTTGCCGTACGCGGTATTCTTTGGCGGCCTGCACCGTTTTCGTCACCAGCACATCGACGACGCTGGCCTGAAAGCTCGCGGCCATCTGTCTCGGATCGATCTCCTCGCCGCGCTGCTTCGCGTTGTGGAGCGCATTGAGAACCGCCGATTTTAAGCCGCTGAAGCTGAAATCATACGAACCTTCCTCAAGCCACGCTCGCGGCAAATCAATCACTGGCTCTCCCTCATGAGCCAGCCGGTCGATGTGCGGTCCTCCTGGGTACGGAAGGCCTAAAGCCCGCGCCACCTTGTCATACGCCTCACCGGCAGCGTCATCGCGCGTTTCACCGATCACCGCAAAATTCCCATGCTCCTTCATGAACACGAGTTCCGTATGACCACCGGAAACGACGAGCGCCAACAGCGGAAACTTCATTTCAGCCACTAATTGATTGGCGTAAATATGACCGGCGATATGATGCACCCCAATAAGCGGCAATCCATGGGCAAACGCTAACGCTTTCGCCGCGTTGACCCCGACAAGAAGCGCTCCGACAAGCCCCGGTCCGGCCGTCACCGCCACCGCATCAAGGCCCGCAAACGATACGCCGGCCTGCTGCATCGCTTCTTCAATAACGAGCGTAATTTGCTCCACATGATGGCGGGAAGCAATTTCCGGCACGACGCCGCCAAACCGCCGATGGCTTTCCATTTGCGACGCCACTACATTCGATAAAACCTCTCTTCCGTTTTTCACGACTGCTGCCGCCGTTTCATCGCAGCTCGTTTCAATGCCTAATACATATACGTCCTCATTCATCTCAGCTTCACCCACATGACTAACGCGTCTTCAAAGTTATCCGGATAATACCGTTTGCGAATGCCTCCGTTGCGAAACCCTAGCTTTCGGTACAGCGACTGGGCAACATGATTGGACACGCGCACCTCAAGCGTCATCGTCGCCGCCCCGTGCTGCCTGGCCATGTCCATCAAGCGCCGCATGAGCGCTTCACCAAGCTTTTGCCCACGAAACTGCGGCAACACGGCTACATTCGTCACATGCGCCTCATCGATGACAAGCCACATCCCACCATACCCGATGATCCGCCCGTTGTACACCATGACGATATATTTGGCGTAGCGGTTGTACATGAGCTCGTTGTAAAACGATTCACGGCTCCAAGGCGAAGTAAACGATGCCCGCTCGACTTGCACGACTTCATCAATGTCATGAATGGTCATTGGCCGAAATTGAACATTGATCCCCATCGTTCTGTTCCCCTTTTTGTTTCGCGAGCCATTTCGCCTCCGCCTCGGCAAGGCGGAGGTAGTTCGGCACAAACACATGGGCGTTCTCGCGCTCTTTTTGTTTGCCTAGCATCACCAACTCGCTCGGACGCGGCAACGCCAAAGACGGCGGGGCCACGTGAACCCGTTCGCCTAAATGACTTCGAAACAAATCACGATATAGCGGTGCATCCGCACCAATGAACAATACATCCTCTTCCCGCTCGCTCAACCGACGCGCCCACTCATCCGCCGCCACAATCCGGTCCTCCTCAAGACAGCGGAGCGCACCGCCTTCGTAGCGATAAAGCCCGGTGTAAATTTGTCCGCGCCGTGCGTCAAACAGCGGAACGATCACCCCAGGAAAATAACGGCCATTGGCGGCGAGCACCTCAAGGCTCGACACTCCGGCGATCGGAATACCGAGCGACCAGGCAAGCGTTTTCGCAATCGTCACGCCGATCCGCACCCCGGTATACGACCCCGGCCCTTTCGCTACAACGATTAAATCGAGATCTTTTGGAGCAACGTCACATCGTCGAAGCAACAACTCAATGGCTGGCATCGCCCGGGATGAATGGTCTTTTTTCACATTGGTGATGAATTCCCCTTTCACGACATCACCATCTACCAACGCAATGCCAAGCGGCATATTCGATGTATCAATTCCCAATACTTTCATGACGGAAAAATCTCCTTGCACAACTGTTCATAACGCTCCCCCGACGGCTCAAAGTGAAGCAACCGCTCATCGCCGCCACGATGAAACAAGAAAACGGTCAGCCGTTCCTCAGGCAACTGGCCGGCGATCAAATGCGCCCATTCAACAACCGTGACGCCATCGCCAGCAAAATATTCGTCAAATCCAAGATCTTCCCATTCATCTTCAAGTCGGTATACATCCATATGATAAAGCGGAAGCCGACCATCATATTGCTTAATAATGGTAAACGTCGGGCTATTGACCGTTTGCGTAATGCCCAGCCCTTCAGCAAGACCTTTCGTAAACGTCGTCTTTCCCGCCCCGAGATCACCTTCTAATGCGATGACCATTCCCGGCTCAAGATGTTCCGCCAGCCGGCGGGCCACCGACTTCGTTTCTTCCGGAGAATGCACCAAAATTTCAATTTTTTTCATTTTGTTCTACCTTATCCCCTTTTATCATCTTCACTCTTGCTTTTGAAATTGTATCATATCCGAACATCTTGCCGCCACTTCCAAAACGAAAAATAGGCATAGGAGAAAAGGAAAAACAAAAAGGACGATCCCGCGCAGCCTTTTGGCTCGCTGACAGATCGCCCTGTTGCGCAATCGCCCCTAAAAAGAAAAAGGGAATGAGGCGTGTCGAAACTCCCTGGTGAATGAAGCTGCCTAGCAGCGACCTACTCTTGCAGGGGCGCTGGCCCCAACTACCATCGGCGCTGGAGGGCTTAACTTCCGTGTTCGGGATGGGAACGGGTGTTTCCCCTCCGCCATAGCCACTAGGCAAGCGGTTGGATTTTGACATCATTTATTATACTTGAAAAACAAACAATGTCAAGAAGGAAATTCATTCCTTCAAAACTAGATAACCGTCGGAAGAAGCCGCTCGCCTGCGCTTTTCGCTGTCTAGTTCCGGCCGCCATCGGCTCGCGACGCTTCGGTCCTGCTGCGGCGGCGACAGCCTCCTCGCAGGCCCTCCAGCGCACCTCGCCGATAAGCGGGCGGCCTCCACTTTTCTTGCTGTCCAGTTCCAGCGCCTAGCTCTCTTCTGCCAAATAACCTTCCCCCCCTCGGGGTGCAAGCACCCCTGCGGGTGAAGAACATTTGGCTTCGAGAGCTAATCGCGGCGCTTCCACTTTTCTAGGTTAAGCCCTCGATCGATTAGTATCCGTCAGCTCCACGTGTCGCCACGCTTCCACCTCGGACCTATCGACCTCGTCATCTTCGAGGGATCTTACCCGCCTGACGCGGTGGGAAATCTCATCTTGAGGGGGGCTTCACGCTTAGATGCTTTCAGCGCTTATCCCGTCCGCACATAGCTACCCAGCGGTGCCCCTGGCGGGACAACTGGTACACCAGCGGTGCGTCCATCCCGGTCCTCTCGTACTAAGGACAGCTCCTCTCAAATTTCCTCCGCCCGCGACGGATAGGGACCGAACTGTCTCACGACGTTCTGAACCCAGCTCGCGTACCGCTTTAATGGGCGAACAGCCCAACCCTTGGGACCGACTACAGCCCCAGGATGCGATGAGCCGACATCGAGGTGCCAAACCTCCCCGTCGATGTGGACTCTTGGGGGAGATCAGCCTGTTATCCCCGGGGTAGCTTTTATCCGTTGAGCGATGGCCCTTCCATGCGGAACCACCGGATCACTAAGCCCGACTTTCGTCCCTGCTCGACCTGTCCGTCTCGCAGTCAAGCTCCCTTGTGCCTTTGCACTCTCCGAATGATTTCCAACCATTCTGAGGGAACCTTTGGGCGCCTCCGTTACCTTTTGGGAGGCGACCGCCCCAGTCAAACTGCCCACCTGACACTGTCTCCCACCCCGTTAAGGGGTGCGGGTTAGAATTTCAATACCGCCAGGGTGGTATCCCACCGCCGCCTCCACCGAAGCTGGCGCTCCGGCTTCCCAGGCTCCCACCTATCCTGTACAAGCGATACCAAAATTCCATATCAGGCTGCAGTAAAGCTCCACGGGGTCTTTCCGTCCTGTCGCGGGTAACCTGCATCTTCACAGGTAGTATAATTTCACCGGGTCTCTCGTTGAGACAGCGCCCAAGTCGTTACACCTTTCGTGCGGGTCGGAACTTACCCGACAAGGAATTTCGCTACCTTAGGACCGTTATAGTTACGGCCGCCGTTTACTGGGGCTTCGGTTCGCACCTTCGCTTCCGCTAAGCGCTCCCCTTAACCTTCCAGCACCGGGCAGGTGTCAGCCCCTATACGTCGCCTTTCGGCTTCGCAGAGACCTGTGTTTTTGATAAACAGTCGCTTGGGCCTTTTCACTGCGGCTCTTCAGGGCTCTTCACCCCAAAGAGCACCCCTTCTCCCGAAGTTACGGGGTCATTTTGCCGAGTTCCTTAACGAGAGTTCTCCCGCGCGCCTTAGGATTCTCTCCTCGCCTACCTGTGTCGGTTTGCGGTACGGGCACCTCTTCCCTCGCTAGAGGCTTTTCTTGGCAGTGTGAAATCGGGGACTTCCGGATCACTCCGTCGCCGTCACCGCTTGGCCTTATGATCCGCGGATTTGCCTGCGGATCAGCCTTGCGGCTTGGACAGGCTCTTCCAGCCGCCTGCTCGCCCTATCCTCCTGCGTCCCCCCATCGCTCAAACGGGAAGAAGGTGGTACAGGAATCTCAACCTGTTGTCCATCACCTACGCCTTTCGGCCTCGGCTTAGGTCCCGACTAACCCTGAGCGGACGAACCTTCCTCAGGAACCCTTAGGCTTTCGGCGCAGAGGATTCTCACCTCTGTTTTCGCTACTCATACCGGCATTCTCACTTCTAAGCGCTCCACCAGTCCTTCCGGTCTGGCTTCTCTGCCCTTAGAACGCTCCCCTACCGATGACCAACGGTCATCCCGCAGCTTCGGCGGCACGTTTAGCCCCGGTACATTTTCGGCGCAGAGTCACTCGACCAGTGAGCTATTACGCACTCTTTAAATGGTGGCTGCTTCTAAGCCAACATCCTGGTTGTCTTTGCAACTCCACATCCTTTTCCACTGAACGTGCACTTCGGGGCCTTAGCTGGCGGTCTGGGCTGTTCCCCTCTCGACCACGGATCTTATCACTCGCAGTCTGACTCCCGGGCATAAGTCATTGGCATTCGGAGTTTGACTGGGTTCGGTAACCCGGTTTGGGCCCCTAGCCCAATCAGTGCTCTACCTCCAAGACTCCTAAACCCGAGGCTAGCCCTAAAGCTATTTCGGGGAGAACCAGCTATCTCCAAGTTCGATTGGCATTTCACCCCTACCCACACCTCATCCCCGCACTTTTCAACGTGCGTGGGTTCGGGCCTCCAGCCGGTGTTACCCGGCCTTCACCCTGGACATGGGTAGATCACCTGGTTTCGGGTCGACGACGACGTACTCACACGCCCTGTTCAGACTCGCTTTCGCTGCGGCTCCGCCTCTTCGGCTTAACCTCGCACGCCATCGTCACTCGCCGGTTCATTCTACAAAAGGCACGCCATCACCCATCAACGGGCTCTGACTACTTGTAGGCACACGGTTTCAGGTTCTCTTTCACTCCCCTCCCGGGGTGCTTTTCACCTTTCCCTCACGGTACTGGTGCACTATCGGTCACTAGGGAGTATTTAGCCTTGGGAGATGGTCCTCCCTGCTTCCGACGGGATTCCTCGTGTCCCGCCGTACTCAGGATCCGCTCGGGAGGGAACGAAGTTTCGACTACAGGGCTCTCACCTTCTCTGGCCGGCCGTTCCAGACCGGTTCGTCTACCCCGTTCCTTTCTCACTCCCATCGTGAGCGGTCCTACAACCCCAAGAGGACATGCCTCTTGGTTTGGGCTGTTCCCGTTTCGCTCGCCGCTACTTAGGGAATCGCGGTTGCTTTCTTCTCCTCCGGGTACTAAGATGTTTCAGTTCCCCGGGTGTGCCCTCCATGCCCTATGGATTCAGGCATGGATACTGCCCCATTACGGACAGTGGGTTCCCCCATTCGGACATCTCCGGATCAACGCTTGCTTACAGCTCCCCGAAGCGTTTCGGCGTTTGCCCCGTCCTTCATCGGCTCCTAGTGCCAAGGCATCCACCGTGCGCCCTTTCTAGCTTAACCTACAGCGCTCTCGGCTTCTTCCTTATGTTAATCGGTTATCTAGTTTTCAAGGAACGAGACTGCTTCTTGAATTTGCTTCTCTGCAGTCTTGCATCGAGGAATCCCACTTCCTCGAATCTGCTAGAAGACGCAGATGCAAAGTAGCTCCTTTGAATTCGCTTCTTTGCAGCTTTGCGCCGAGGAATCCATCTTCCTTGAACCTGCTGGAAGACGAAGGCGCAAAGTAGCTCCTTTGAATTCGCTTCTTCGCTGGTTTGCGTCGAGGAATTCGGCTTCTCCGAATCCGCTTGTAGACGCAAAGCGACTTCTTTGAACAAACTTCCTTGCGGCTTTGTGCCGAGGAATCTTGCTTCCCTGAACCTGCTAGCAGACGCAGGCACAGGCGCTTTTGAAGGAATTTCTCATTCCCTCAAAACCGAACGAAACGAAAGCGCTGTGTATCGACAGTTGGCCATTGCGGCCTCCGCTTTTCGGATTGTCTAGCTCCGGCCGCCATCGGCTCGCGACGCTTCGGTCCTGCTGCGGCGGGCTAAGCCCGCTCGCAGGCCCTCCAGCGCACCTCGCCGATAGGCGGGCGACCTCCGCTTTTCTCCTTAGAAAGGAGGTGATCCAGCCGCACCTTCCGGTACGGCTACCTTGTTACGACTTCACCCCAATCACTTGCCCCACCTTCGGCGGCTGGCTCCCTTGCGGGTTGCCTCACCGACTTCGGGTGTTGCAAGCTCTCGTGGTGTGACGGGCGGTGTGTACAAGGCCCGGGAACGTATTCACCGCGGCATGCTGATCCGCGATTACTAGCGATTCCGGCTTCATGCAGGCGAGTTGCAGCCTGCAATCCGAACTGAGAGCGGCTTTTTGGGATTCGCTCCCCCTCGCGGGTTCGCAGCCCTTTGTACCGCCCATTGTAGCACGTGTGTAGCCCAGGTCATAAGGGGCATGATGATTTGACGTCATCCCCACCTTCCTCCGACTTGTCGCCGGCAGTCCCTCTAGAGTGCCCAACTGAATGCTGGCAACTAGAGGCGAGGGTTGCGCTCGTTGCGGGACTTAACCCAACATCTCACGACACGAGCTGACGACAACCATGCACCACCTGTCACCCTGTCCCCCCGAAGGGGGAACGCCCAATCTCTTGGGTTGTCAGGGGATGTCAAGACCTGGTAAGGTTCTTCGCGTTGCTTCGAATTAAACCACATGCTCCACCGCTTGTGCGGGCCCCCGTCAATTCCTTTGAGTTTCAGCCTTGCGGCCGTACTCCCCAGGCGGAGTGCTTATCGCGTTAGCTGCAGCACTAAAGGGTGTGACCCCTCTAACACTTAGCACTCATCGTTTACGGCGTGGACTACCAGGGTATCTAATCCTGTTTGCTCCCCACGCTTTCGCGCCTCAGCGTCAGTTGCAGGCCAGAGAGCCGCCTTCGCCACTGGTGTTCCTCCACATCTCTACGCATTTCACCGCTACACGTGGAATTCCGCTCTCCTCTCCTGCCCTCAAGTCCCCCAGTTTCCAATGACCCTCCACGGTTGAGCCGTGGGCTTTCACATCAGACTTAAGGGACCGCCTGCGCGCGCTTTACGCCCAATAATTCCGGACAACGCTCGCCCCCTACGTATTACCGCGGCTGCTGGCACGTAGTTAGCCGGGGCTTTCTCGTGAGGTACCGTCACCGCGCCGCCCTCTTCGAACGGCGCCCCTTCGTCCCTCACAACAGAGCTTTACGACCCGAAGGCCTTCTTCGCTCACGCGGCGTCGCTCCGTCAGGCTTTCGCCCATTGCGGAAGATTCCCTACTGCTGCCTCCCGTAGGAGTCTGGGCCGTGTCTCAGTCCCAGTGTGGCCGGTCACCCTCTCAGGCCGGCTACGCATCGTCGCCTTGGTGAGCCGTTACCTCACCAACTAGCTAATGCGCCGCGGGCCCATCCGCAAGTGACAGCCAAAAGGCCGCCTTTCAACCAAAGACCATGCGGTCTTCGGTGTTATCCGGTATTAGCTCCGGTTTCCCGGAGTTATCCCGGTCTTGCGGGCAGGTTGCCCACGTGTTACTCACCCGTCCGCCGCTGACCAAACCAGAGCAAGCTCCGATTTGGTCCGCTCGACTTGCATGTATTAGGCACGCCGCCAGCGTTCGTCCTGAGCCAGGATCAAACTCTCCAAAAGAAAGTTGATTGGCTTTTTGCTTCAGCCGCAGCACCAAAGGCGCTAAGCGGCCTCCGCTTTTCGAATTGTCTAGCTTCGGTCCGCCGCCGCTCGGGGTCAAATAACCTTCCCCCTAGGGGTGCAAGCACCCCTACGGGTGAAGAACATTTGCCCGTCGCGGCGACCCGCGGACCTCCGCTTTTCGTTGCGCTTCGTTTCGTTCAGTTTTCAAGGAACAAAATAATCCTATGGACTCTTCATGGAGCGGGTGATGGGAATCGAACCCACGACATCAGCTTGGAAGGCTGAGGTTTTACCACTAAACTACACCCGCATATTTTTTGATGAAACACCCATCACAATTTTTCATGCCCCTTCCTCTGCCAGCTGATTCAAAGAAGCTGGATGCGTCGGGGCAACTCGAAGCGTATTCGGCGAAGTGAAGGCTCGTGGCTGAGGTTTTACCACTAAACTACACCCGCATAATATTTAGTTTAACAAAATCGGGAAGACAGGATTTGAACCTGCGACCCCATGGTCCCAAACCATGTGCTCTACCAAGCTGAGCTACTTCCCGATGATGGCGCGCTCGAGAGGATTCGAACCCCTAACCTTCTGATCCGTAGTCAGATGCTCTATCCAATTGAGCTACGAGCGCAATAGATTATTGCACCAAAGAGACGGATTACATTTTAGCAACTCACTGTGTTGCTGTCAATAGTTTATCTAAAAAATGCGGTCGAGAGGACTTGAACCTCCACGGGGTCGCCCCCACTAGGCCCTCAACCTAGCGCGTCTGCCATTCCGCCACGACCGCATATTGACTAATCAGTGCGGGTGGAGGGACTTGAACCCCCACGCCGTGAGGCGCCAGATCCTAAGTCTGGTGCGTCTGCCAATTCCGCCACACCCGCTAATATGGTGAGCCATGGAGGACTCGAACCTCCGACCCTCTGATTAAAAGTCAGATGCTCTACCTACTGAGCTAATGGCTCATGGTTAGGTATACACTCACAGTGAACGATGTCCCTTCCTCTACTAGCATATTCAAAGATGCAGGATGCGTCGGGACAACTCGAAGCAAACTCGATGATGCATCGCTCGTTGCTCTACCTACTGAGCTAATGGCTCATGGTTGGGTATACACTCCAGGTACTACCTAGCTTACCTGCCTCTTCCTCTGCCAGCCTATTCAAAGAAGCTAGGCGCGTCGAGGCAACTCGAAGCAAACTCGAAGATGCAGCGCTCGTTACTGAGCGAATGGCTCATGTATTTAACACATAAAAATGGCTGGGCCAGCTGGATTCGAACCAGCGCATCACGGAGTCAAAGTCCGTTGCCTTACCGCTTGGCTATGGCCCAGCGATTTAGTGCAATGGCGGTCCCGACGGGACTCGAACCCGCGATCTCCTGCGTGACAGGCAGGCATGTTAACCACTACACTACGGGACCACAAATCGCGGGGATCACCCCGCGCTATTCAGTGACCCGTACGGGATTCGAACCCGTGTTACCGCCGTGAAAGGGCGGTGTCTTAACCACTTGACCAACGGGCCACGCATATACGTATTGGAGTGGCGGAGAAGGCGGGATTTGAACCCGCGCGCCGTAAAGCCACGACCTAACGGTTTAGCAAACCGTCCCCTTCAGCCACTTGGGTACTTCTCCAAAGAAATGGCTCCGCAAGTAGGATTCGAACCTACGACCTACCGGTTAACAGCCGGTTGCTCTACCGCTGAGCTATTGCGGAATGATGAAAAAATTATATGTCATGCATATCTTTACGATGTGCTCGTTGCCTCTTCCTCTGCCAGCTAATTCAAGGAAGCGAGATGCGTCGAGGCAACTCGCAGCCAATTCGAAGATGTGAGGCTCGTCGCTGAGCTATTGCGGAATGATGTTTGACAATCGACATTGTTTATTATATTGAGCAACTTGTCGTTTGTCAATACGTTTTCCCGCAACTTCCTCTGCTGTTTTCCGCCGTTTAGCGACGGCTTTTATAATTTAGCACACGATCATCCTGATTGTCAACCTTTTTTCGCAAAATGTTTTGTTTGATTATGGGCGTTGACTGGACATTATAGTTTAACAATTCTTGACGAAAAGGTAGCTTGTCTATTTTCTCGACTGACGAACACCAAGGCGTGACGGAAGACCGAACAACCACCCGCTTCACAGACCCATGCATGGGTCTGAAAGCGGCGTTGTTCAGTCGCCCGACAGTCGATCGGGCTATGTAAAAGCTACAAATGTTAAAGTTTCAAATTGCATCTACTCTGAAAATACCTGAGCTTCAAAATGTGTAAAACTGTAATATTCGACATAGAGATATTTTCATCCTTCCGATGGCAACCAAATTTTTCTGTCATGGGAGTCTAGGATCGTTTGAGCTTGCTTCGGCAGCGGCCGCAAACATAACGGTCTATGTTGATCCGTCTTTTGCGGCGGTAGGTGAGGCCGCATGACGTGCAAATGTATGTGTAGATCGTTTTCGGCGCTTTTGTATTTCGAGCAAGCGGACGACAATAGCGAGGCGCCCCCACTTTTTGCAGCAGTTCGCGGAAGTCGCGGTCGCGGTGGCGGTAGCCTTTTCCCTCAAGGTGCAAGTGGTAATGGCAAAGCTCGTGTTTGATGATGGCGATCAATTCTTCCTCGCCGAACTGCTCGTAATGTTTTTTATTGAGCTCAATGTTGTGCGTTTGCAACATGTAGCGCCCGCCGGTGGTGCGCAAACGAGGGTTGAAGAAAGCGGTATGGCGGAACGGCTTGCCGAACACGCGAATGGAAATTTGTTCGACAAGGGCTTGCAGCTGCTTTTGGTCCATGGCGGGTCTCTCCTTCATCTTTTGGCACAGGACAATTCACCATTACATACACATATATTACCTTTCCACTGTCAGGGAGGTGACTGATTTTGCCTACATGGCTGAAAAATCAGATGAGACGAGCCTACTATGAGAAAAACCGTGAGCAAATTAAACTGTTGAACCAATGCTGGTTTTTTTATCGGAGAAAACACTGCTCCTAAGGCAGTGCTTTCTCCATTTCACTCTTTCGGCGGCACCATCGACAGCGATATTCTTCCCTTCGCCACATCGACATGCTCGACCCATACTTTGACGACGTCGCCGACCGAAACGACATCGAGCGGATGGCGCACGTATTGTTTGCTTAGTTTGGAAATGTGCACGAGCCCGTCCTGTTTGACCCCAATGTCGACAAAGGCGCCGAAGTCAACGACGTTGCGCACGGTTCCTTCCAGCTCCATGCCTGGCTTCAAATCTTCCATCTTCAACACATCTTTGCGTAATAGCGGCTTGGGCAGCTCGTCGCGCGGGTCGCGCTCTGGGCGGCGCAAGGCATCGATGATGTCGCGGAGCGTCAGTTCCCCGATGCCGAGTTCAGCTGCTGTCGCTTCGATATCAATGGCTTGCAGCGCCTGGCGCAGTTCATCACTGCCAATGGCGGCGGTCGTAAATCCTAACTTACGCAACAGTTGCTTCACTTCCGCGTACCGCTCAGGGTGAATCGGCGTGCGGTCAAGCGGTTCGTCGCCATCAACGATGCGCAAAAAACCGATGCACTGCTCGTACGTTTTCGCTCCGAGCCGAGGAATCGTTTTCAGCTCTTCACGGTTGCGGAATTTCCCTTGCTCTTCGCGACGCTTGACGATGTTTTCTGCAACGGTTTTCGTGAGCCCGGACACGTACTGAAGCAGGGAGACGGAGGCGGTGTTGACGTTGACACCGACTTGATTGACGACCGTCTCGACGACGAAACGAAGCGACTCGGCAAGCTTTTTTTGCGACACATCGTGCTGGTATTGGCCGACGCCGACCGATTTTGGATCGATTTTGACAAGCTCGGCGAGCGGGTCTTGGACGCGGCGGGCGATCGAGACGGCGCTCCGCTCTTCGACTTGCAGGTCGGGAAACTCAGCGCGTGCAAGGTCGGAAGCAGAGTAGACGCTCGCTCCTGCTTCATTGACAATCAAATAAAAAATATCGCGTTGCACATGCTTCAGCGTGTCGGCGACAAACTGTTCGGTTTCCCGAGATGCTGTTCCGTTGCCAATCGCAATCATATCAACGTGATCGTCATCAAGCAGGCGAAGAAGTTTCGCGCGCGCCTCTTCTTTTCGCTCTTGCGGCGGATGCGGATAGATCACATCAATGCGAAGCAGTTTCCCCGTTTCGTCGACAACGGCGAGCTTGCACCCAGTCCGATAGGCTGGGTCGATGCCGAGCACCGTTTTTCCTTTGAGCGGCGGCTGGAGAAGCAGTTTGCGCAAGTTTTCAGCGAAAATATGGATGGCCCGCTCCTCCGCTTTCTCCGTCAACTCGTTGCGGATGTCGCGTTCAATGGCAGGCTCCATCAGCCGCTTGTATCCGTCCTCGATCGCTTCTGCCACGATGGGAGCGGCCGGGGACGATTCATCAGCGACTGTTTTTCGCCGCAAATAGCGAATGATGTCCTCAACAGGCGCCTTGATCGAGACGCGCAGCACCTCTTCCTTTTCACCACGGTTTAACGCCAACACGCGGTGCGGAACGATTTTAGCCAGGGGCTCCTCGTAGTCGTAGTACATTTCGTACACACTCTTTTCGTCCTTTTCCGGCGCTTTGGCAACCGAAGCAATCGTTCCTTTCCGCCGCGTCTCGTCGCGCACCCATTGACGAAGAGCAGCGTCATCTGCCACTTTCTCGGCGATGATGTCTTTCGCACCTTGAAGCGCCTCTTCAACGGTTGCGACTCCTTTATCTTCGTTGACGAACATTTCGGCCTGTTGTTCCGGAGTTGGGGCCGGTGGACACGAAAGGAGCCATTCGGCAAGAGGTTCAAGCCCTCTCTCTTTTGCGATGGTTGCTTTCGTGCGCCGCTTTTGCCGATACGGGCGGTATAAATCTTCGACTTGTTGCAACTTCGTGGCCTCAAGAATGTCGCGCTTTAACTCTTCCGTCAACTTCCCTTGCTCGTCAATGAGGCGGAGCACTTCCTCTTTCCGTTGTTCTAAATGCTGCAAATACTCCCATCTCTCCAGTACTTCACGAATTTGCACTTCATCGAGCGCCCCAGTCATTTCTTTCCGGTAGCGGGCGATAAACGGGATCGTGTTTCCTTCTCGATGGAGCGCAATGACGTTTTCGACTTGCTTCGCTGCCAGCTGCTGCTCGACGGCAATGACTTCAATGAGCCGCTGTTCGTTAGCCAAGCGATTCCCTCCTTAATGATATGGGACTTGAACGCTCTCCCACCTACGCTAACGCTTCGAGGTGGAAGTGGGGGATGAATCGGTTTAGGATAATAAAAAAAGCGCTACCTGTACGCAGCTGCTTTGTGAAACAGTATACATAGATGAAAATGGAAGGACAGACCGTTCCGGGAAGACCGATCTGCCCGTCTCACCAACGTGAACACTCGATAATCAAGACCGATGCCGCACGTCAACGCCGCTTTCCCCATCCGCTCGGCCGCCCGTTGGCAACCGAAAACGCCGTTTCTCCTGTTCGCTGTTATGCCAAAAGCAAAGGTTTTTCGCTCTATCAAAAGTCGATCAGTCCTAAGCTAATTTGCAGCGCCTCATCGACTTTATCCATCATTTCATCGTCCAAATGAGTGATTTTATCGGTCAGCCGTTGCTTGTCGATCGTGCGAATTTGCTCAAGCAAAATGACCGAATCGCGTTCAAACCCGTAGCGTTTCGCGTCAATCTCGACATGCGTCGGCAGCTTCGCTTTTTGGATTTGCGCCGTAATCGCCGCGACAATCACCGTCGGGCTAAAACGATTGCCGATATCGTTTTGGATCACCAACACGGGGCGCACGCCGCCCTGCTCCGAGCCAACAACCGGGGAAAGGTCCGCAAAATACACGTCGCCACGTTTGACAATCAAAGCATTACCCCCCGCTAACTAAGCGTTCAACGGTGTGGTCGGCCTCGTATTCAGCATGAAACGCTTCAGAAGCGATAGATAAATTGATTTTCGCCATTTCCATGTAGCCTCGTCTCATCGCCTCGCGAATTTGCCGTTTCTTCCGCTCGCGAATGTACATTTTCGTCGCTTGATAAATGAGTTCATTGCGGTTGCCGTTTTCCTGCTTTACGAGCACGTCCAGTTCTGTCAGCAGCGACTGCGGCAAACGAACGACGATTTCCGCTGTTGCGCCAGATTCCGACACAAATATACACCTCCACGAACTGCAGCCATTGATTGCTTCCACTTCATGATACCATTAAACAACGGCGCTGCAAAGTCATTTCTCCATTTTCTATCCTTTGTCTTCCGAAGCAGATTATGCATCGCTTCATCCGCGACCAACGGCGTTTCTCACTTCCATTATACGCTTATTTCGGAAAAAAATACGGGGCACCCGGTAGCCGATCGTGCACGGCACTTCATAATTGATTGTGTCCAAATGGCGGGCGACATCATCGATGGAAATGACTTCGTCCCCTTGGCGGCCAATTAATGTCACCTTCGTCCCGACAGGCAGCGGCTCCGGCAGGCGGATCATGCATTGATCCATGCAGATACGGCCGACGATCGGCGCCCGCCGCCCGCCAACAAGCACATGAAAGTGCTGCAACCTTCGCAGCCAGCCGTCCGCATAACCGATTGGAATCGTGCCGATCCACTCTTCCGTCTGCGCGGTGTACGTCGCACCGTAGCTCACCTTTTCGCCTGGTTGCAGTTTTTTGACGTGTACAAGGCGGCTATGGAGCGAAAACGCCTCTTTCAATTCGTATGGGAGGAGCGGCTTGATGTCCGGCGATGGGGCGAGCCCGTACATCGAAATGCCAAAGCGAACCATGTTGAACGCTCGATCGGAAAAACGAAGGGCCGCCGCGCTGTTGGCGCAATGAACGAGCGACGGCCGCGACGGCAGCCAGTCAAGCATATGCAAAAAGCGGGCGTATTGATAAGAAAAGTAATCCGTATTCACTTCATCAGCGGTCGCAAAATGCGTATACACCCCTTCAAGCACAAAGGGCGGATGGCGATCGATCAAGGCCGCTATTCGCTTTGTCTCCTCTTCGTCTTTCACCCCAAGCCGTCCCATTCCCGTGTCCATCTTTAAATGGAAATGAATCGGGGTCGAACCGTTATACAGCGATGACGCCTTCTCGAGCCAATCAGAGCGAAACACGGTTAAGGCGATGCGGTGTTCGGCGGCCAACGCCACATCCTCGGGACGAGACGCCCCAAGCACTAAAATCGGGGCATCGATGCCTTTTTTTCGTAAGGCAAGCGCCTCGTCCAAAAAGGCGACGGCCAAGCGGGAAGCGCCCGCTTCGAGCGCCGTTGCCGCCACTTGGGCATCGCCGTGCCCGTAGGCGTTCGCCTTGACAACGGCCATAATTTGCGTACCCTCCGGCAAAAAGCGGCGCAAATTCGCGACGTTGTCGTAAATGGCGTCCAAATCAATTTCCACCCACGTATCGCGGTGAAACTCGTCCATCCTCTCTCGCTGCCTTTCTAGTCATAGCCAGTTTGAAAGCGCTTGAATCGATTGGATTCCTTTTTTAGTTTACCATGTTCCTAGGGAAGAAGGAATAGGATGAGCGGCGGAAAAATGAGAAAAACGGCGGAAAACATTGGAGATCGCAACGATTCGTCCACTGGCCTGCCTTCACTGCTTCTGCACAAAAACAAAAAGCAGCTTCTCCGCTTCAACGCGGAGAGCCGCCTGTTTGCAAAACCGCACTGTCATTTTGCCGCTTTTTCTTGCACGGAGCTGGCGACCATCACCATTTCTTCCGGCGTCAAATCGTCCGAGGCGAGCGTAAACTCCGCCCCGTTGTACCACCATGTCAACGTTCGGTCGGTGAGGGCGCCAATGGTGAATCCTAAATCAACCGGGTCGCCGTTGACAAGAACTGGCATGCTTGTCGCCGGAAGCACATCCGCTTTTTCTTGCACGAGCGTAAACGATTTTTTGCCGCCGAATGTCATAATGACGCGCGTGCCGTTTTCACCTTTCACTTCTTTTTCCTCAAGCGCTTGAACCCCTTTCGGAAGCTGACTCGGGTACATGACGGCCATCACTTGCTCTTTTCCTTCGGCCATCGTTGGCACCTCAAGACGGGCGCCAGTCATGTTTTTCTTTGTATCAAACGCGTCATCATCAAACTTTTTGTTAAACTCGACGTTGGAAAATTCGACCGTCAACAGCGCTTTCCGGTCCGTATCCATCACTTTGACCGAGACGGGCGCCAAATCTTTTTTGCGCAGTGTAATCTCTTGGGTTGGAACGACTTCGCTGTTCGGGTAGTTCGTTTTCGTCTCAAACACATAGTAATCGTCCGTCGCCTTAAACTTCGCCTTCGAATCGCTCAAAATGTCTTTGACGAGCGATTCGTACAAATACGCTTGGCTGCTGTTTTTCGGCCAATCGCTCACAAACTTGAAGGTTTTGTTGAGCGCCGGCGTGAAGACGAACACCCCTTCGTCATTGCGCAAAATCATTTGGCTTTGTCCTTTGTCGGCGTTTTTCAAGCTGACGCGGTAGTAGGACGGCTGCTTGTGCCACACTTCGACATGATACACTTGCGGCTTTTCCCCGGTGCGGAACGTCATTTTCGCCTCAGCCTGATAACCCGTCATCTCATCGACCTTTTCATCAAGCGCCTTCAGCACCTCTTCCTGCGATTTCGACCCGCAGCCAGCCAAAGCAAACAGAAAAATGATGCCGACCAACGCCATCAGCACGTTTCTGCCCATCGCTTCAACCCCTTTGCCTCATATATCGATTTCTACCCATGCACTACAATATATGAGACAACTTTCGGGAATATGCAGACTAGCCATGGCAAGCATCAGCCGGCGTCATCGGTCAAGACGCTCAATGACGACTTGGGCGACGGCGTAATCGCGGCTATGGGAAATGGACAGATGAACCGTCTCGCCATCGCGGCGGGCAGCAATGCTCGGCTTTCCGTGCTCATCGGAAACGATCTCGATGTCTTGAAACGATAGATGCCGCCCGATCCCCGTTCCGAGCGCTTTGGCGTACGCTTCTTTCGCCGCAAATCGCCCGGCGAGAAACTCTGCCTGTCTTGCGGGCGGCAACTCGCCAAACTGCGCTTTTTCACGCGGCGTCAAA
Source organism: Geobacillus zalihae (assembly GCF_030414215.1). Taxonomy (NCBI): domain Bacteria; kingdom Bacillati; phylum Bacillota; class Bacilli; order Caryophanales; family Anoxybacillaceae; genus Geobacillus; species Geobacillus zalihae. The sequence continues at coordinate 235,495 of NZ_CP129217.1, read as the reverse complement.
ATTCGCTCTGGAAATTTGCGGCTCCGCTCAAGAAGGGAGCGGATCCGTTCCAACTCTACAATATCAATGCCAATGCCGACGATCACTGCTTCCTCACCTATCCTATCCGCCCTGATGGTCGGACAAATTTTTTATGAGAGACCCGCATAAGATGGCTTATAAAAAACGCCCCATTTCCGCGAAGAAGGGAGACCAACCCGTGTTTCAACATGCAAGCGATGTCCGCTCATTTGTCCGCCTTTATCCCGTCGTTGCCGCCTTATTATTGGTCCATATCGCCGCATGGCTGTTGTTTTCTCTTCCCTTGACAGCGCTTGAACCCATTTGGCAATACGCCGTCGGGACGAACGGCGCGATCCGCCATGGAGAGTGCTGGCGGCTTGTCAGCCCAATCGTGCTGCATCGCGATTTCCACCATATGGCCGCCAACAGTTTGTCCTTATGGCTGTTTGGCCCCTGGCTGGAGCGCGCACTTGGGAAAAGAAAGTTTTTGTTTCTGTATATCGGAGGCGGAATCGGCGCCAATGTCGCCACTTTATTCCTTCTGCCGCCGCTGTACACCCATGTCGGGGCGTCGGGCGCCATTTTCGCCTTGTTTGGCATGTACAGCTACCTCGCCCTATTCCGCCGCGACTTAGTCGCCCCCCGCCACGCCCAGTTGCTGCTTTCGGTCATGGCGGTTCATTTGCTGCTTGGCATCATGACACCAGATGGGAATTTATTGGCCCATCTATTTGGCTTCGCCGTCGGCGGCCTGCTTGCCCCCTTTTTGTCCATCCGCCCCAAGCGGCCGTCGTTTTACATGCCTCGGCTATGAAAAAACGGCGCTTAATGCGCCGTAATCCGCCGTTTCTTCGTCCGGCTGCGGGCTGAGCCGTCCGGGCGGCCGCCCCGTTTTTTCTCCCGCTTGACCGCTAAAGGCGGCTCTTCCGTCAATTGCACCGGCGTCGTATCCGGCTCGCGCGTCAACATTTTCAAGCAGGCAGCGACAATCGTTACCGAATCGTGCTCTTCAAGCAATTCTTCCGCTGCCCGTTTGTAAAATGACAGGTTTTCGGTCTCCACGACGTTGAGAAGCTTTTCGATCGCGATACGCTGTTGGCCTTCGAGCGCCTCATCAAGTGTCGGCGGCTTCATCCGCTCCATTTTCCGCTTCGTCGTCCGCTCAATATGGTGAAGCTGGCCGATCTCCCTTGGAGTGACAAACGTCATCGCCACCCCTGTCTTGCCGGCGCGCCCGGTGCGCCCAATCCGGTGGACATAGCTTTCCGGGTCTTGCGGAATATCAAAGTTGTACACGTGCGTTACGCCGGAAATATCCAAGCCGCGCGCCGCAACATCCGTCGCCACTAAAATTTCAATCGCACCTTCCTTAAACTTGCGCAGCACCGACAGCCGTTTCGCTTGGCTTAAATCACCGTGAATGCCTTCCGCTGCATAGCCTCGCAAGTTGAGCGCCTCCGCCAGCTCATCGACACGACGCTTCGTGCGGCCGAACACGATCGCGAGCTCCGGCGCCTGAATATCAAGAAGCCGCGTCAAAATGTCAAATTTCTTTTTCTCGTGCACTTCTAAGTAGTACTGTTGAATGTTCGGCACGGTCATTTCCTTTGCCTTCACTTTGACAAGTTCCGGCTCGTTCATGAAGCGCTCGGCAATGCGGCGAATCGGATCCGGCATCGTCGCCGAGAACAGCAACGTCTGCCGCTCGGCCGGCACATGGCTTAAAATCGCCTCAATATCTTCGATAAAGCCCATATTGAGCATTTCATCCGCCTCATCGAGAACGACCGTATGCACATGCTCAAGGCGGAGCGTCCCGCGGTTGATATGGTCGATAATACGGCCCGGCGTCCCGACGATCACGTGCGGATGTTTTTTCAAAGCACGGATTTGCCGCTCGATATCTTGACCGCCGTAAATCGGCAAAACGCGCACGCGCTTGACGGCGCCGATTTTGTACAGCTCTTCTGATACTTGGATGGCGAGCTCACGCGTCGGCGCGACCACAAGCGCCTGAATGGCGCCGTTTTTCACATCCACTTTTTCTACGATCGGAATGCCAAACGCCGCCGTTTTCCCCGTTCCGGTTTGCGCTTGACCGATTACGTCTTTATTTTGCAGACTGAGCGGAATCGTCTTTGCTTGAATCGGAGTCGTCTCTTCAAACCCCATCCGCTCGATCGCTTTCATCACTTCTTGGCTTAATCCTAATTCTTGAAATGTCGTCAATGTTATTCAAACTCCTTATAAAAAATCGTCCCTTTATCCGAGAGAAAGGTTTGACAGTTATCATACCATGTTATGCGGTGATTTGCAATGATGGGCATGGGCAGCGCGCAAAAATGTTTCCACCTCAGCAAACAGAACGTGCCGATCGATGCTATGACAAACATGATGGAACGAATTGGGCAAAAGCAACAGCTTTTTTTCCGCCGATCCAATCTGCTCATATAAATAATAGGCGCTTTTTAACGGCACGATCCCATCTTTTTCTCCTTGCACAATGAGCGCGGGTGCCGCGACGCGCGGAAGTCGGGGACGCACATCGCGAACGAGTTTGCGAAACTCCCTGACAGCTGAAAACGGCGTCGCCATCATTTTGTTTCGATAGCGGAGAAACAGTGGGTGCTCCCGCGCTCCTTTCCATCCATTGGCAAACATCTCGCGGATGTCGCGCCATAATTGGCGCGGGTTGACATAGTAAAACGCAGCGCTTAGCAGCACGAGTTTGGCGACCGGGTATTTTTCCGCCAAGTAGACGGCGATCACTCCACCCATTGAAAACCCAATGACATACACCACACTGCAACGGTGATGGAGCGCTAAAAACGCTTGTTCCGCCGCCGCGATCCATTGGTCGTATGTAATTCCTTTCAACCGCAGTTCGCTTCCGTGGCCCGGCAAGGTCGGCGTTTCGATCATCCAATCGGTCCGCTCCCGCAAATAATCGGCCAGCGGCGCCACTTCTTCTGGACTTCCCGTAAACCCGTGAATACATAAACAGCCGATCATCATTTCCACCCCCGCCCGAATGAGAAGCGGCGCCTGTGACGCCGCTTTTAGTTTCTCTCGGGTTGCTTGATGTTACACCCAATATCGAAGCAACTCTTCCAATTTCATGCCGCGCGATGCTTTCAATAAAACAATGTCATCCGAAGTCGCGACGGAACGCACAGCCTCGGCCAACGCTGCTTTATCGTCAAACTCCCTCACCCGTCCATCATCAAAAAATGGGGCGGCCGCCGCGGCGATATGGTGCGAAAGCGGCCCGTAAGTGAACACATAGTCCACCATTCCCGGCCGCAGCACCTCCCCGATCTCTCGATGAAACGCCACTTCTTCGTCACCAAGCTCCAGCATATCGCCCAATACGGCGATTTTTTGCCGATAACCGCTCAATTCTTGAAGAAGCATCAAGGCGGCGCGCATCGATGTCGGGCTGGCATTGTAGGCGTCATTAATGACGGTAAAGCCATATTTCGTCTTGACGACTTCCGTACGCATGCGCGTCACTTGCAGGCGGGAGAGAGACGCATCAATGCCTTCCCAATCGATGCCGAAAAAGCGGGCGACCGCAATGGCGGCGAGCGCGTTGTATACATAATGTTTGCCTAATACCGGCATAAACAGCGTCCGGCCGGGGAGCGCATTGATGACAAACGATGTTCCTCCCGCTTCAATGCGCACATCGGTCGGATAGTAATCGTTCTGTTCGCCCGCCCCGAACGTCACGACATGGCGGGGAAGCGGCAGCTTCGGCACGCGCTCCGTCAAGAGCGGCTCATCGCCATGGTAGACGAATAAACCATCATGGTGCAAACCCGCCAAAATTTCCAACTTCGCCTTGGCGATGCCTTCCCGCGACCCGAGCTCTTGCAGGTGCGACTCCCCAATATTCGTAATCACAGCCGCGTCCGGCTTGGCGATCATCGTCAGCCGCTCGATTTCGCCAAACCCGCTCATCCCCATTTCGACAACGGCCATCTCCGTCCCTTCGTCAAGCGAAAGAAGCGTCAGCGGCACGCCGATGTGATTGTTCAAGTTCCCTTCGGTCTTTTGCACTCGATAGTGGGTTGAAAGCAGCGCGGCAATCATATCTTTCGTCGTCGTTTTGCCGTTGCTGCCAGTGACGCCGATCACCTTCAGTCCAAGCTGCTCGCGGTAGCGGGCGGCGAGCCGCTGCAATGCCAAAAGCGTATCATCCACAACGACCACTGGCACACCTTCCGGCGGCGTTCCTTCCCTTTCCGCCCACAGTACGGCGGCAGCTCCTTTTTGCGCCGCTTCTTGCACGAAATCGTGGCCGTTAAAGGTCGCACCGCGCAACGGAACGTACAAGCTGCCGGCTTGGATCGTCCTTGTGTCGGTTGACACACCGCTTACGACCATATTCTCCCATTCCGGCTTTAAACACTGTCCGTCAGCCATTTCGGCGATTTGCCGCACTGTCCGTTTGATCATCGGCTCTCACCTCTTTTCTTTTTTGAACGTGTACGTAATCGTCTGCTTTTCTTGATGTCGTTCCAATGCGAGCGCGATAAGCCGTTCAATCAGCTCCGGGTACGGCACACCGCTGTGCTGCCAAAGAAGCGGGAACATGCTGTATGGCGTAAAGCCTGGCATCGTGTTCACTTCGTTGATATAAACAGCGCCATCTTCGGCGAGGAAAAAATCGACGCGCGCAAGTCCAGACAAATCCAGCGCCTGAAACGCCGTAATGGCCATTTGTTTGATCGTCTCATACTGTTCTTTCGTTACGTCCGCTGGGATGATCAATTCGGTTTGCCCGTCTTCGTATTTCGCTTCATAGTCGTAAAATTCCTTTTTGGGAACAATTTCGCCAACGACCGAACAAATCGGCTCATCATTTCCGATCACGCCGATTTCAATTTCGCGGCCGACAATCGCCTCTTCAATAATAATTTTTCGGTCATACTGAAATGCCTCGATAAATGCGGCTTTTAAATCGCCGCGCTGCTTGCATTTGGAAATGCCGACGCTCGAACCGGCGTTGGCTGGCTTGACAAAGCACGGGTAGCCAAGCTCTCGTTCGATCCGGTCATACACCGTCTCGCCGCTTTTTTGCCAATCGTACTTCGTCACGGCGATATATTTTGCTTGGCGCAACCCGGCCTGCGCAAACAAGTTTTTCATCATCACCTTATCCATGCCGACCGCGGAAGCAAGCACCCCGTTGCCGACATACGGAATGTTCAATATCTCAAGCAGCCCTTGCACCGTTCCGTCTTCACCGTTCGGCCCATGCAAAAGCGGGAAAATGACATCGATCGTTTCCTCGTTTCCTCCCGCAGCCGAATCGGCAGCCGGAACTTGGTTCAAGGAAACCGGAATCAAGGCGGTCGCCGCCGAAGTGAATTGCAGCTGCTTGATTTCCTCGATCGGTCCGGTCAGTTGTTTGCCCTTGATCCATTGACCTTCCGGTGTAATATAAATCGGAATGACATCGAATTTATGAGGATCAATGGCGTTCATCACCGCCATCGCCGTCGACAACGATACTTGGTGCTCCGGTGATTTGCCGCCGTATAACACGCCAACTCTCGTTTTCATCATCGTTCCTCCTCTTTCCTTGGCCATCGTTCCTATTGTAACACGTTTCGCGCCCAACGGTCTGATATTTTATATGTACGATGCAGGTTGTTTCGCCACCCCCCATAAGCGATAAGGAACAAAAAAGTGAGGGTGTCTAAAAAAGTGGTTCTTCTTTCAGCAAAGCACAACATATCGTTTTCCAGCATTTGTTTTACACGTATATACAGGAATAAGAAAAGGTGCCCCGACCGTTTTGGGACACCTTCTGTCGCTACGGATGCAACACGCGCCAAGCCATGCGTTGCGGCATGGCCGCTACCACTTCGGCGAGCGCTTCTTGCCCCGTTTTTTCCACGCCGGCAAAATAATCGGACACACGGCGGAAAAACCGGTTTTTCTCCACGTCATCCATCAACAAGCGAAGCATGTGCTGCTCGCCGCTTTCTGGCCCGACCAAATGATAAATGAGACCATTTTGCTGTAAATATTGCAAATTGATGCGCTCCTGCCCAGGCAAGCAATCGATCGTAAAAATCGGAATGCGCTTATGAAGCAACTCGCTGACCGTCACCCCGCCTGGTTTCGTAATGACGGCATCCGCCTCTTCATACAGCCGATTCATCTCTTCCGGGTCAGCGATGTATGGAAGCGGCCGGATATGAGGCAGCTGCCAGCTGGCGATTTCCTCGTACAGCTGGCGATTGGCGCCGCACAGCACCGAATAGCGGAACAACGTTGACGTGCGGGCCGCCCGCAAAAACGCCAGCATATTGCCAAGCCCTTGGTTTCCACCGGCGACAAGCACATGAGCGAGGTCCCGCTTGCGTCTCGCTTCCGACCGATTCATAAACACATCGTGCACTGGGATGCCAGTGACGATGATGCGTCCTTTGTCAACCCCGTACTTCGTGATCAGCTCCCATTTCGCCTCTTGATGGGGAACAAAATGATAGTCAATAAACCGTTTCCCCCAGATGCTGTTCATAAAAAAGTCGGTGTAGACATTGACAACTGGAACCGTCAGCACCCGTTTTCGCTTCAGCCGCTGCAAAATGCGCGACGGAAACGAATGGGTGCAGACGATTAAATCCGGCTGTTCTTCTTCCACCATCTTTTTCATTTTGCTTTCAAAATAAGGCAGCCATGGCTCAAACGAAATGAACTCAAACCGGGGCGGCTCTTGGTACATCAGCGTTTTGTACACACGGTGGTACGAAGCAGGATGCGAGCGAATCCAGCGCAAGTAGGCCTCTGACACCATTTTTTCCATCAGTTCATTGCAATAGCTCAAAAAATCGATCTTTTTGCTTTCGACCGCCGGAAACTGGCGGCGCAAAAAATCCATCAACGTATCGGCTACTTTATGGTGTCCCGTATTCATTTGAAACAGCGGCAAAAACAATACTTTCATCATCGATCGCACCCTTTAGCTTTCGAAAGATTTTTTGCGCCTCCGCTGCCCAACCCATGCCGCAAGCAAAAAAAGCAAAAACAACGCCAAACCGGCAAGCGGAAAAGAAATCAGGGGGATATGGATGCGCTGGCCGAGCCAAAGCCCCGCCGCGGTCAACGGAACGGCCCAACCTGCCGTTCCAAGCGCCGACAGCAACAAAAACGGCCCGAACGGAAACCGGCTCACTCCCGCCATATACGGGCAAATTTGCCGCACCCCGGGAGCATAGCAGCCGAACAAAATCCCCCATTTGCCATAGCGGCCAAACCAGCGGCGAGCCCGCTCCCAACGTTCAGCCGTAATTCCGACGCACTTGCCGTACTTTTGCACAAACGGCGCCCCCCACCACCGGCCGGCGCCGTATGCCGTCACCATGCCGGCCATCGCCCCGCCCCAGCATGAAGCGAGCGACGGTCCAAGCAGCAACTGCTCCTTGGCCACCATCACGCCGACCAAAAAGAGCAAGCTTTCCTCCGGCGCCGGAATGCCGACAATGCCGCAAAACAAAAAGAAAAACAGCATCACATATCCATATGACTGGACATACGGCAACCATACGCTTGTATCCATAGCTCCCCCGCTACATCGCCGAGATTTGTGTATTAGTTTGCACATTTCGCAGTTCCGTAATCGTCACCCAACGCATCTTTTTCGCTGCTTCATCCTTAAACAGCAGCTCGAGCGCTGACAACATTTGCTCTGGCGCGCGTTTGTCAGCACCCAGCGCATCCCCATTGTCATGAAGCACAATCACCGCCCCGCCGCGGATGGACGAACGCAAGCGGTGGAACAATTCCATTGTACCAATTTTTTCGTTCCAATCGCCAAGAATATGCGACCATAGCACCGTTGTATACCGCTTTTGCACGATCGGCGTCCAAGCGTTAAAATGCCCCCACGGCGGGCGGTAATACACCGGGCGTTGGCCCGTCGCCCGCTCAATCGCCTTAGCGGCGCGGCGCACCCCCCAATCCAACCAAAGCGGCGGCAACAGCCAATTGCTGATGTGGCGGTAATTATGAATCCCAATTTCATGGCCTTCTTCGGCCATCCGCCGCACAATATCCGGATAGCGCTCGACTTTGCGGCCGACAACGAAAAACGTCGCCTTCACGCCATATTTCTTTAATAAATCAAGCAACTTTGGCGTATAATACGGGTCGGGGCCATCATCAAACGTCAGCGCCAGACAATCGGATGCCGTTCCCTCCCGAAACAAACGCACCCGCTTTTTGCGAATGATGATCGTCGGTACAATCCCATAAATGGCAATTCCCACAATGAAACAAACGAACAACCAAGCCCACATGGCATTCACCTCTTGATTGTACTTTACCAATATTTCTTCTCTCTGAAAATAGAAAAATGAATTTTCTATATTCGAGATCATCACGATGTAGGTGTTTTATCATATAACAAACAAATGAGAAATCGAAAAGAAAATCATGAAAATTTCATGCAGACCGTCCAGTCTTCTTATTTCCTATACGAAAACCGCCATCGCTTGGTTTCCTCCCGAAGCTCGGTGGAATTTGCTATAATACATAACGATACACGAGCGATTAAAAAAAGACAGGTGATCCGCATTGCGAAAAAAAATCATTTTAACCGGCGGCGGCACAGCCGGCCACGTGATGGTCAACGTCGCCCTCATCCCGAAATTGAAAGAGCTTGGATGGGATATCGTTTACATCGGATCTCATCAAGGGATTGAACGGGAGATTATCGGCCGCATCGACGGCGTCCCGTACTATTCGGTTTCGACTGGAAAACTGCGCCGCTATTTTGACTGGAAAAACTTTAAAGATCCATTCAACGTGCTGAAAGGCGTTTGGCAGGCGTACCTCCTGATCCAAAAAGAAAAACCGGACGTCGTCTTCTCAAAAGGCGGATTCGTCTCCGTTCCCGTCATTCTCGGCGCTTGGCTGAACGGTGTGCCGTCGGTGATCCATGAATCTGACTTAACCCCCGGGCTTGCAAACAAAATCGCCATGCCGTTTGCGACAAAAATCTGCCTCACCTTCCCGGAAACGAAGCAATACGTCAATGCCGATAAAGCTGTCTACGTGGGCGCCGTCGTCCGCGAAGAGTTGAAGGATGGCAACGCCGAACAAGGGAGGAAGATGTGCCAGTTCGACGGAAAAAAACCGGTCTTGCTGGCGATGGGCGGCAGCTTAGGCTCGAAAAAAATTAACGACGCCTTGCGCGCCAACCTATCGACGCTTCTTGCCGAATTTGACATCATCCACATTTGCGGCAAAGGGAACATCGACCGAAGCCTCGCAGGCCAAAAAGGATACAAACAGTTCGAATACGTCAACGAAGAGCTGCCCCACTTACTCGCCTTAGCCGACATCGTCGTCTCCCGCGCCGGGGCGAACGCCATTTTCGAACTGCTCTCCTTGCGCAAGCCGATGCTGCTCATCCCGCTCTCGAAAGCGGCAAGCCGCGGCGACCAAATCCTTAACGCCCGTTCGTTTGAAAAAGCCGGCTATGCGGAAGTGCTGATGGAAGAGGACTTGACGAACGAATCGCTGCAAGCCGCCATTCACCGCCTATACGAAAACAAAGACCGCTACCGAAAAAACATGGAGAAAGCCGGCGCAAGCGATCCGCTGCAAACGTTGCTTGCAATCATTCAAGACACCGCCCGCCGGTAAAAACAGGCGATGCCCGATGCGGCCAACCACGGCCGTTTTTCGGCATCGCCTCGTTTTGTTTTCATCACCACACAACGAGCCTTCTCTCCTTTACACCGGCTCAAGCCGATAACGGTTGATACGGAACACATGGTCGCACAAGAGATCGATATCTTCTTGATGTTGTACTGGAATTGTGATGCTGGCTCAGTCTTAGCACTCAGCTAGCACTACGGGTTATTTTTATTCAAATTTTTTCGTTTGCCATTTCCTTCCCCCAACCAGAAAACCGCCCGGCGGAACAACCCCGCCAGGCGGCACGACTAGAAGTATAAGAAATAAATGACAATGGCCAGCACGATCCGATACACGGCAAACGGCACGAGGCGGATGCGGTTGATGAGCTCAAGGAAAAAGCGAATCGCGAGCAAGGCGAAGACAAAGGCGCTCAAAAAGCCGGCGATGAAAAACGGAATATCGGCGGTGGTGACGTATTGCCAGTTTTTCAACAGCGACAGCCCGCTCGCCCCAGCCATGATCGGAACAGCCATAATGAACGTGAAATCGGCGGCGGCGCGATGGCTCATGCCGACAAGCACCCCGCCAGAAATCGTCGAGCCGGAGCGGGAAAAGCCGGGCCACAAGGATAAACATTGCATCAAACCAACAAAAAACGCCTGCTTGTACGTAATTTGGTCGACCGTCTGCGTCCGCGCGGCTTTTTTGGCGAATTGGTCGGCGGCAATCATGAGCAACGCGCCGAGCACAAGGCCGATCAGCACCGTTTTGGTCGAAAACAAATGTTCATCGATGTAATCTTCAAACAAGACGCCGAGCACCCCAGCCGGCAGCAGACCAATGATGACGTGAATGAGGTTAAGGCGCGGATGTCCGCCCGGATGACGGCCGCGAACGCCAAGCAAGTCGAGAAATCGGTCTTTAAACACGACCACAGCGGCTAGAATCGAGCCGAGCTGGATGACGACTTTAAACGTATTCGCCGCGTACTTGCCTAAAAACTCTGTGGATTTCAGCCAAAGATCGTCGACCATAATCATATGGCCGGTCGAGGAAACCGGGGCAAACTCGGTCAGCCCTTCGACCATTCCTAAAATGATCGCCTTCCATAATTCCATCCAGTGCATGTCCTTCCATCCTTTCTGCGCGGGGTCGTCCTTTCTATACATATGGGCCAAGCGGGTGGAATAACACTCCGCTTTTGGCCGCGCCTGCTCTATTGTACTACAAATCTTTGTCTTGTACTACCCGCGCTTTTTCTAGTCAGCGACCTTGTTTTCAAGACAGAACAGTCGACTTCCTGTTGCTGCCTAATGGGACGGGCCGGACGCTTCCCCTAACTCCCCGCGCCGCTCTAAGTAATGATACAAAGCGCCGAGCAAGTTCGCATCGTTTTTGAATTGGCACGTCTCCACCACTGGCTGGACTTTGGCAATGGGAACGAGCGACAATAACACCGAAAGCCGCTTGTTGATTTCGTCGACGAAATCGGGGCGGCTGCTAATGGCCCCGCCCAAAATGATTTTTTCCGGGTCATATGCGTACTGCAAGTTAAAAATCCCTTGGGCCAATGAAAAATAAAACCGGTCAATGGCCTTTTGCGCGGCTTCATCGCCGCTCTCGGCCAACGCAAATACTTTTTCTCCGTCCAGCTCCCTCTCCGGCATCCCCTTTTCCTCAGCCGCCATCCGGATCAACGCGCTTGTCGCCGCCAGTTCGCTCCATGTTTTGCATTCGATCCTTCCGTTCTCATAGCGGACATCCATCAACATATAGCCAAATTCCCCGCCGTGCAAATGCGCCCCTTTATGGATGCGTCCGTCTTTCACGATCGCCCCGCCAATGCCGGTGCCGACAATGACAAAGGCGATGTCGCGGCAGCCCCGGCCCGCCCCCTTCCATAACTCGCCAAGCGCCGCGCAATTCGCGTCATTTTCCATCTCCACCGGCAGGCCCGTCGCCCCGCCGAATACTTCTTTAAAGTTTGGGCCGTGAATACAAGGCAAGGCGCTGCTTCCGCCGATGACGCCGATGTCGCTATCCACGCTTCCTGCGGAACTGATCGCAATGCCGGAAAGTGGATAGTTGGCCTGCGCCTGGCGGACGACGTTAAGCAAGTCATCGCGAAATTGATGAAAGTCATGCCGCTCCGAACGGTAACGCCCCTTTTCGAAAAAGTCGCCATGCTCGTTCATGACGGCATGTTTGACATATGTGCCGCCAATATCAAAAACGATATAGTAACGCACCGATGACGCCTCCTTCGTTTTTTATCTTTCCTCTCTTCTAGCTCCATTCGGCTTAGCTGTTTCTCCGCTTTTATGTATTCGCCGTCGGTCCATCCGCTCCTCCCTGCCGCAATGAAAGAGGCCGCTCCACTTGGGGGAGCGGCTCGTTTCTGTTATCGTTCATATCCTAATCGACAACGCCTTTTGCGCGTTGCGGACGTCGTTGTGAAGGAGCTGGACGAGATCGTACGCTGGATAATCACTTCGTTCATACATATAGTTGAACGCTTTTTCGTGCGTGTCAATGGCTTTAAGCAGATGTTTGACAAACGTTTTGCGCAGCACCGGCGTCGCCGCCTCGGTAATGGCAGCAGCATAATTACGCACTGCCGCTTTTGAAAAGCCAAGCAAGTCGCCAGCGTGCAAGGCGCGGTCGCCATCATCATGGTCACGGCTTTCTTCCATCATCGGTGCGGCCGGGATGAAGGCAAGCAACTCGCGCAAATTCGTTTCCAGCCCTTGAATCGTCTCAAGGTACAATCTTTTTAATTCAGGACAGTCGATTTTGCCGACCGCCTTTTTCATTTTTATGAGACCGTTTGCTTGAAAAGCGATCAGTTCATGCAACTCCAACGTTTCATGCCAAGCCAAATGGCGATGACCGTACGTATCATTCATTTTGTTTCCTCCTTGTTTTATTTTTCCATTTATTGTATATGCCCACTAAGGAGAAACGGTCACCGTTGTACAAGACATCCGCATCAGCAAAAAAGCGCTTCGCGAAATGCGAAGCACCTTCCATATCATCATTACAGCCAATCCCCGCCATCAAATCCATCGCCGCCATCAAACCAATCATCCACGTCCAACCCGTCAGCGACATCATCGATCACATCGTCAAGCAACTCTTCCGCCACCATTCCCGCCAACATCCCGGCCGCAAATCCTCCAATGGCGCCAGCCCACCCATGTCCGCCATGATGCGAATGATGGACGGGTGGATAATGGCCAACTGGATGGCTATAAATAGGCGAATGCGGCGTTGCCAACGGATGCCCGCTCAGCTGGCCGAACGCCCCGGCCGCCCACACCGCCTCTTCGATGGCTTCCCGAAGCAGACGGGCTGCCGTCGCCGAATCGCGAAGCTGTTCGTGAGTGATCAACAGCTCCCGTTTCATTTCGCGTTCCCCGCCAAAGCCGTGGCGGACGTCGATCTCCATATACAAACGCACCCCTTCTCCCTCGACAAGGGCAAAAAACTCGACTTCTTGGACGATCCCTTGAAATTCGCTCGTCGGGAAGAACGAAAATTCCTGGCCATGCGGCGTAATGCTTCCGGATGTCGCTTTCTCCCGGAATCCCAGGGCGGCCAAAGCGGAAAACACTTGCTCCAAGGCCGTCGGCGGCAAAATGTGAATGGCGTCTTGGTCATATGCATCCGCCCCATCGGCAATATCGAGCCGGGTGACGAACGTATAACGGACCGTTGGGCGGCTGATCGGCAAATGGAGCGGCAGTGCGTACGAAAACGGGAGCACTTTCCGCTCACCGGGCTGAATCGTAAACGAGGAAGCGACCGGGATCACCGCTGCGGTTCGGCGATATGCCTTTCCTTCCGCGTGCACCTCCAATTGCAATACGACATCTAGGTTCCGAATGTGTTGGGCGACCGAACCACCTTCCAGCAAAAATTCCCCTTCCAACGTTTCACCAAGGCGCACATGAGGGCGATGCAGCACGAGATCCACTTTGGCAGCGCCAATGCCGAATTTCGATAAAAACTTTTTCCACATCGGACCTCTCTCCTTTTTCATCAACCTATTTTCACATTTGAATTACGAACGAGCCGCCAAAATGGTGTCACCGAAATAATTTGATCAACCCTAGGACAATCAACACAACCCCAGGCAGCATTGTCGCCTTTTTCATGATTCCCGTTTTCGACACCATGTACCCCAACGATAAGCCGACTCGGATGAACATGAGAGTAAATACGCCAACCAACAGGGAAAACGAAAGCGGCGGGAAATGCAAAAGCGACGAACTGATCCCGGCGCCAAATGAATCCATCGACAAAGCGATCCCGATCAACAACGCTTCTTTTTGGCTGATCGTGCCTGAACGATCAAGATCCCCAAGTTCAGGCCGTTTCAATACTTGAACAGCGCCGCTGAATCGGTTAGCCTCCCCTGTTCCATCACATTCCATAGAGGAATCGCTTCCGTCTCCCTTTGGCTTATAGACGTTATAAATCGCCCAACCGCCAAGCGCCATGAGAATGACTGAAGCAAGCCCTCTCTCAACTTGCAACGGCAAAACAAGCGCCAACAGACGGCCGATGTTCATGGACACAAACACCATCATTCCAGACATGCATGCAATAAGCGCCAACGAAAAGCAGGAAAAACGGACACCACCCATTCCATACGTAATGCCTACGCTCAAGCTGTCCATGCTCACGCTGAAAGCGAGCAAAATCATGGACACCCATAACCACATATGAATCCCCCCTGCCGTACAATATGCAATTCCGTACGGAGAGGGGACTTTCTTGCCATTCGACACGCATCGATTTCCGGGGAAATGTTTCCCCTTTTCTCGACATTATTCCCGCAAATGATACGGCAGCGTCGCAATGACAACATCTTTTTTCATGATCAAGAAAAAGCGCAAGATGATGGCTGTTTGGTTATGCAAAAATGTATGCCACCATTTTTTCACGATAAATTGCGGCAAGAGCACCGTCACCGGCGCGCGGTCTGCTTCTTTTTCCGCTTTCGTGATGTATTCTAACAATGGCGACAAAATGGTTCGGTACGGTGAATAGATGACTTTCAACGGAATGTCCGGATAAAACTTCTCCCACTTTTGCCGCAGCTTTTGTTCGTCTTTTTCGTCGAAAGTAATCGACAGTGCCGTAATGTCGTCGGAAATGCTGCGAGCGTACTGAACGGATTGGGCGACCACTTTGCTGACGCCGGAAATGGGAATAATGACTTTTGGTTTCAACAGTTTCTCGCGCTGTTGCCACTCCCGTTCGTCAAGCCGCAATTGCTCGCCAAGTTTTTTGTAATGCTCGTGAATTCGGATGAACATCCAGACAAACAACGGAATCGCCACGATAACGATCCACGCTCCTTGCGTAAATTTAGCGACCATCGTGACGAGCGTGACGATCCCGGTGACCACCGCTCCCGTTCCGACGGTGAGCAGCACGCCGAACTTCCGTCCTTCTTCCCGTTTCCATAATTTTTTAATCAACCCGCTCTGACCGATGGTAAAGGAAAGAAAGACGCCAACCGCATAAAGCGGGATGAGCGAATGAGTTTTGGCATGAAACGCGATGATCAATACGATCGCCAGCACGCTCAACAACATGATGCCATTGGAAAACACGAGGCGATCGCCCCGGGCCGCCAAGCTTCTCGGCAAAAAACCGTCCTTCGCCATAATCGACGTCAGCTGCGGAAATCCGGCAAAACTCGTATTCGCCGCGAGCACTAAAATGACCATCGTGGCCAGCTGAAACAAGTAAAACACAAGACCATTCCCAAATACATGACGCCCGATTTGCGAAATGACCGTTTGATGCTCGGTCGGAGTAACGCCGAATCCCGCCGCCAACACGGTGATGCCTAAAAACATCACGCCAAGCAATGCGGACATCCATCCCATCGTAATGGCAGCGTTTTTTGAACTGTCCGGCCGGAACGCCGGCACGCCGTTGCTGATGGCTTCGACCCCGGTCATCGCCGAACATCCCGACGAAAAGGCGCGCAGCAAAATAAACAAACTGTAACCGGACGCAAACATGTGAGCTGAGGAAGCATGCTCATGCATCGTAAACCCATGCCATCCTTCATGCCACAACTGCCACCCGCCGACAGCGATCATCACGAGAACGAAGCCAATGAACACATACGTCGGGTAGGCGAAAACTGTTGCGGATTCGGTAATGCCACGCAAATTGAGCACCATCAAAAACAAGACAAGGGCGACAGCGAGCTCCACTTTCCACGGCAGCAACCCCGGAAACGCCGATGTCAGCGCGGCGACGCCGGAACTGATGCTGACAGCGACCGTCAAAATATAATCGATCATGAGCGCCGCCCCGGCCACTAAACTAATTTTCGTCCCCAAGTGGTCGCGGGCAACGACATACGCTCCGCCGCCAGATGGAAACGCATAAATGATTTGCCGATACGACAACGTTACTAACAACAGCAGTACTAAAATCGCCACCGCGATCGGCAGCGAATAGAAAAAGACGCTTGTCCCTAATAAAGCAAGCACAAGCAAAATTTCTTCCGTCGCGTAAGCCACCGATGACAGGGCATCGGAAGAAAAAACGGCCAATGCCTTCCATTTGGGTAATTTTTCATGCTTCAACCGTTTCGTTTCCATCGGTTTCCCAATCAACAAACGTTTTAACGAAGCCATGCTTCCGTTCCTCCCAAAAGCATAAGAGTTGACTCATCGATTCAAAAGAAAAAACCGCTGAGGACGCACTCAACGGCTACAAATGTTCTAAAGCCATACTCGTCCCTCCCCAAAGCGCTTGCGAGGTTAGCTGTCGGGTTCGGGCTTGGAGAGATGCCCGTCCTTTCGGATTCACCCCTAGCAACGAGCGTTGCAACGATTGGGTCCCCCGCTCCATGCCGGATTCAGCGCATCGAATCAAGTGATTGTTGCTTCCATATGTTACCCCTTTTCTTGTCCCTCCGCCAACCTTGAAAAAGGAGGAAAACAGCGAGTTTTTAGGCTTTTGGGCTTATTTTTTCTTTATTATTTCCCCTTCGCTCACGCTCCCGACATTTTTCTGTTTTTCACTCATCCAATCATCATTTTCCCTTTCGGATAGCGGAACGGATCGGGCTGACGGCGCAGCGTGACCGCGTACGCGATCGTCAACGGGCCGACGCGGCCGGCAAACATCGTCAAGATAATGACCGCCTTTCCGAGCGGAGACAACTCTGGAGTCAGTCCCATCGACAGTCCGACGGTCCCAAACGCCGATGTCGCTTCGAATAAAATCATGAGAAAGTCTTTTCCGCTCTCGGTGATCGTCAACACCATCGTTACAAACATGACGATAAACAGCCCGCTCATGGTCACGGTCAGCGACTTGTACACCGTATCGTACACGATCCGTTTCCGAAATAAAATGACATCCTCTTTCCCGCGGATTTGCGACCAAACCGCGCCGAGCAACGTCGTAAAGGTCGTTGTTTTGATTCCTCCGCCCGTCGAACCCGGGGAAGCGCCGACAAACATGAGAAACACGATCAAAAACAGCGTCGGCTGCGTCAAATCCGGGATGTTAAGCGTATTCGAGCCCGCCGTTCTCGGAGTGACCGCTTGGTAAAACGCGGACAAAAACTTGCCTGAGAGCGACAGCGGCCCCATCGTCTTCGGATTGTTCCACTCCAGCAGCAATATCAGCGCCATGCTGGCCAACACCAGCCATGCCGTCGTAATGGCGACGACCTTCGTATGAAGGGAAAGGCGGCGCGTCTGCCTATACTCGTACACTTCATTCATGACAATAAAGCCGATTCCGCCTAAAATAATCAAAATCGGCACAACAAGGCTGACGACCGGATCTTCCACATAGCCGGTCAAACTGCGAAACTCGCCCATCAAGTCAAAGCCGGCGTTGTTAAAGTTGGAAATCGCATGAAAGAACCCAAAGTACACGGCTTTCCAAAACGGCATATCGAACGAGAAACGAATCGCCAACAGCAATCCGCCGATGCCCTCAATGACGACGGTAAAAACGAGAATGCGTTTCACGAGCCGAACAATCCCTTCGATGCTCAGCTGATTGAGCGCCTCTTGCAGCAACAACCGCTCTTTCAAGGAAATCCGCTTGCCGAGCAAAAAGGCAAACAACGTAGCAAATGTCATAAATCCAAGCCCGCCCACTTGGATCAGCGCTAAAATGACCAGCTGGCCGAACAACGTGAACGTCGTCCCCGTATCAACCACAACAAGTCCGGTCACGCACGTAGCAGATGTCGCCGTAAACAAGGCGTCTAAAAACGGAAGTCCTTTTCCGTCAACGGTCGCCGTCGGCAGCATCAACAAGAAAGCTCCAACCAAAATAATCAAGGCAAAGCCGGACACTAATACTTTCGGCGGATCGAAAAATTTACGGTTCGCATTCAAAGCCCCATCCCTTCCCCCTCGCTCACATAATCGCCTCTTTATAGTTGTGGATGATGCATAGAAAAAATATACCAAAAACAAGCTTGTTCGGGTACTCTAAACCATTTTCATCATAACATTCTTTCTGCATAATAAAATGGATAAAGGGCATGGCCACCGACTTCAAGAATGTGGATGCATTGAAACCTTTTCCGTCTCCGTTCGTCTATATGAATGGCAAATGGCAGTCCGACTGGGACCACACAGGCATTGAAGCGCGGAAGGGGGCTTGCGCCAGTCCCATAAAAACATTCCATTGACTTTTGGCAACAGACGTATTATGCTACTTGACATGGAGACGTTCCGATGTAAAATCATGTAAGAATAAAACGTTTGTTGCTGTGGGCAACGGCTGTTGATATAAACATAGAAGCATCGTTAAGAATACGAGGCAAAGGAGGAGAAGAGGACGTGAAGGCAATTTGGGAAAAATGGTTGAAAAAATGTCGTTCTCTCCCTAACCAATACATTGGCTTTTTTATTTTTGCCGTGCTCTTATTTTGGTTGAAGACGTACGCCGCCTATTTAGCGGAATTTAACCTTGGCATCAGCAACTCCATGCAGGAGTTTTTATTGTTCATCAACCCGATCAGCTCGGCGGTATTCTTCCTTGGGTTGGCGCTGTTGGCCAAGGAAACGCGTGTGTACAAATGGCTCATTATTATTAATTTCGTTTTATCGTTCATTCTATACGCCAATATCGTTTATTATCGTTTTTTCAGCGATTTTATTACATTCCCGACGTTGACGCAAACGAAAAACTTCGGCGATCTCGGCAGAAGCATTTGGGAGTTGCTCCACTGGTATGACGTGTTCTATTTCTTGGATACGATCATTTTGGCGGTGATCGTTTTCTCGAAGCGATTCTCGCTCCCGGAAGTGCAGGCCGGCCGATTCAAAAAAGGCGCCATTTTCGCTTCGGCCATTCTTATGTTCAGCATCAACTTGGCGCTCGCTGAGACCGACCGCCCGCAGCTCTTGACAAGAACGTTCGACCGCAACTATATCGTCAAATATTTAGGCGTGTACAACTATTTGATTTACGATGCATTCCAAAGCATGAAATCATCGACGCAGCGGGCGTTCGCAAACAAAAGCGACATCACGACTGTGCTGAACTATGTGCAGGCGACGTATGCCAAACCGAACCCGAAATATTTCGGCGTGGCGAAAGGGAAAAACGTCATTTACATTCATTTAGAGTCGCTGCAAAACTTTGTGATTAACTATAAGTTGAACGGTGAAGAAGTCACCCCGTTCTTAAACTCGCTCACCCGCGATCCGAACACGTTCTATTTCGATAACTTCTTCCATCAAACAGGACAAGGGAAAACGTCGGATGCGGAGTTTATGCTCGAAAACTCGCTGTTTGGCTTGCCGCAAGGCGCTGTCTTTACGACGAAAGGACAAAACACGTATCAGGCGGCTCCGGCCATTTTGCACCAATACGGCTATACAAGCGCCGTCTTCCACGGCAACTACAAAACGTTCTGGAACCGCGATGAAATTTACAAGTCGTTCGGCTTTGACCATTTCTTTGACGCCAGCTACTACGATATGAACGACGAGGACGTCTTGAACTACGGTCTGAAAGATAAACCGTTCTTCCGGGAGTCGATCCCGCTATTAGAAACATTGAAAGAACCGTTCTATGTGAAATTTATTACGCTGTCGAATCATTTCCCATACCCGATCAGCGAGGAGGATGCGACGATCCCGCCGGCGACGACAGGCGACGGCTCGGTCGACCGTTATTTCCAAACGGCACGCTATTTGGATGAAGCAGTGAAAGAGTTCTTTGACTACTTGAAAAAATCGGGTCTGTACGACCGCTCGGTCATCATTTTGTACGGCGACCATTACGGCATTTCGGAAAATCATAACAAAGCCATGGCGCAAATTTTAGGAAAAGAAATTACGCCGTATGAACATGCGCAATTGCAGCGGGTGCCGCTGTTCATCCACGTGCCGGGCATAAAAGGCGGCGTCATTCACGAGTTTGGCGGCCAAATCGATTTGTTGCCGACGGTCTTGCACCTGCTGGGCATTGATACAAAAAATTACGTCCATTTTGGAACGGATTTGCTGTCACCTGAACATCAAGAAATCGTTCCGTTCCGCAACGGCGACTTTGTCACGCCGAAGGTGACAGCGGTCAACGGCAAGTACTATGACACGAAAACAGGCGAACCTCTTGAAAGCACGCCGGAAATTCAGCGGCTCGAACAAATCGTCCGTACGAAGCTTGACCTATCGGATAAAGTCGTCTATGGCGATTTGCTCCGGTTCTATACGCCGAAAGGCTTCAAGCCGGTCGATCCGTCAAAATATGATTACAATAACCGTGAAGAGGGAAGCGATCAATGATCGCCTCCCTCTTTTTTCTAGCGCTGCAGCAGTTGCTCAATGGCCCGCTTCGCATTCACGTAACCCGCCCCATATACGTTCGGGTCGCGCCCTTTCCACAAATCGGCGCCGTCTTTTAACGCCTGCTTGATTTCATCCGGCGTTGCATTTGGTTTGGCCTGAAGCATCAACGCGACAATGCCGGCGCAAATCGGCGTCGCCATCGATGTACCGGACATCGATATATAATGGTCACCGACCCGGCTTTGCTTATTCATCTTGTCAAGAAATGAACGCGGGGCGCGAAGCGATATAATGTTGACCCCGGGAACGACGAGATCCGGTTTTGTCACCCCATACTCGGTCGGCCCTCGGCTCGAAAACGACGCCACCTCATCGTCGGCGCGCGTTGCCGCCGTATCATGATCGTCAAGAGCACCGACGGTAATGATGCGGTCGCTAATGCCCGGGCTTGAAATCGTCCCATAATTCGGCCCTTCATTCCCTGCCGCCGCACAGACGACAATGCCCTGCTCCCACGCCCGCTCCGCGACTTGCACGAGCGGATCATCATTTTCTATCGGAAACGGCTGCGGCTCCCCTCCAAGCGATAAGGAAATAATATGGATTCGCTTGGCCGAGTTTTTCTTATTGTAATCAATGCACCACTCAATGCCGCGTATGATCGTCTCGAGCGTCCCGCTTCCCGAACGGTCGAGCACCTTGATACCAATGAGGCTTGCCTCATACGCCGGTCCGGCATACAGCCCGTCCGACATGCGCCCGTTTCCGGCCGCATCGCCGGCGCAATGCGTACCGTGGCCGTTGTCATCATACGGGGTTGTGCGCCCATTGACAAAATCGACAAAGGCGGCAATCCTCCCCTCCAAGTCCGGGTGCGGGTAAATGCCTGTGTCGACAATGGCGATCGTCACTCCTTTTCCGCTTAACTCCGTTCCGTTGACAGCCACATGTTTAGCATTGGCCGATGGGACTGCATTGTTTAACAGCGCCTTGACCTGCCGATTGAGGTACACTTTTTTCACTTTCGGATGCTCGAGCAGCTGCTCAATCGCTGCCGGAGTCACCCGCGCGCTCCATAGCGGGACATGGCGGAAATGGTGATGCAGTTTCATGCGGAAATGATCCCGCTCCGCTTTGGCCAGCGCCTCAATGCCCTCTGTGCCTTCAACCTCGATCAAAACAGAAACGGTCCTCCATTTTCGCAACCACTGCTCCATCCAGCGGTGAAAAATGCACGGCATTCGTGTCATCGGCTTATACATATTCACAAGCGCATGACGAAGCGGACGGTCAAGCCGCGCTGCATGGCGGCGAGCGAGCTGCACGATCGAATAGGTGAACACATTCTTCCCCTCCTTGCGTGTTTCGCTATACTCATATGAGGGAAAGATCGCGAAAGAAGCGGCGAGCTCACCAAGACAAACAAACAAAAAGCTCGCCCAGCGAAAACTAGGCAAGCCTTTCTTATTTACATTCCAATCCGCTCCAACACAATGTATTTTGCTTTTCCTAAATAACGCTCCACTTGGCGCAACACATTTTCCTTCTCCGCAAATGCCCCGACTTGCGTCCCATCCACGATGACGCGCGTCAAATCACTCCCACTTGGCGCCTGTCCCCCTCCTTCGTCCGGCCTGCTTGGCGGAGGATCGTTCGGAGCATTCGGTTTCTTCCGCAGCCCAAGCGCCCGCTCCAACCCGTTCACATGCCCGCGGGCGACCATGCGCAAAAAACGGGTATCATTCAGTTTTCCTGCATCCTCTTCCCGGTCAATAAACCCGTTCTCCGTGAGCACGGCTGGCATCGCGGTCTCCCGCAGCACATGAAAATTCGCTTTCTTTTTCCCACGATCGCGAAATCCCGTAGCTTTGACGACTTCTTCATGAATGGCATCACGAATGCGGGCTGTTGCCGAATCGTCATCGAGCCGATTATAAATATAATCTTCATACCCCGTGCCGCCGCCAGCATTCACGTGAATCGCGACGTATACATCCGCCCCCCATTGATTGGCCCGGTCCGTCCGCTCATCAAGTGACACCGTTTCATCTTTTGTTCGGCTTAGCTGCACGGAAACTCCTTCATACTCATTTTGCAGCAGACGATTGATTTCGAGAGCAATAAACAACGTAATGTCTTTTTCCAACAACCCGTTGCCGACCGCGCCGGCATCGTTCCCACCGTGACCTGGATCGAGAAAAATTTTAACCATTTTTCTTCTCCTTTCACATCCTTCGTCGTTTCGGAATATGGCACTGTTAGCATAAGCGTGGCACTCCAAAATGCCATAGATACTTCCCCAAGGCCAACAAATAAGGCGCAGTCAAAAAAACGACTGCACCTGACATTCCCGCTGATCGACTTGTTCGATATGATGAAAGCCCCCCACACAGCCATACAAGAAAACATAGACCGCTAGGCATTATACAAACTGTCCACTCTGTTGGCTTCGACTGAACTTGTAAACAGCCAGAAGGAAAAAGGTCAGCGCAAAGGCGAGAAGAATCAACAGATGCCAATACAAACTTCCGAAAGAGCGCCCCTCCTGCAGCTTTACCAAACAATCGAGCGCCCACCGCTGCGGTATAAAATACGCCGCTTTTTGCAAAAATTCCGGCATCAGCTCGACCGGCCAAAAACAGCCGGCCAGCATACATGTCGGCACGGTAATCAATGGCTGCAGCGCCCCGGCGGAAGCAGAGCTGTTCGCAAACATCACGGTAATCAAAGACAAGCCGATCGCGGATAAAGAGAAAAGCAGGAGCACCAGGGCCATTTGCCACATCGGAATATTAGGATCAATATGAAAGATGTTCTTCATGGCCGCGATTGTCACGATGATTTGTGCCGCCATCATCAACAAATTCACCACGATATTCGATAACACATACGTTCTCGCCTGAATCGGCGTCGTCAATAAGCGGGAATAGGTGCGCTCTTCTTTTTCTTTGATGATGATCTCCGTCAAATTTCCCGCTGACATCAACATAATCATGACCAAATAACCGATCGTTTGATACGTGACCCCTTTTTGTTTGGCTGTGTCGGACAGCGAGTGAACGGACAGGCGGAACGGCGCTTGTTGATACCGTTCATACATCTTCCAAAAGAGATCGCGATCCCCATTGGCCAATCGCCCCAATGTCGCCAAATGATCGATGTATTCATGCAAGTACGACTTGATGAACATCGTGATTTCCGCTCCCTTGAGCGAGACAAGTTCGATCGGCCGGGGCTGGCCGTGCTGAACGCTTTCGGAAAACCCTTGGGGGAAAATCAGCACGCCATCCACCTTTTGCGAGGTGATTTGGTCGTCCACCGCTGATAACTTCACGCTTTTCACGGAGAGATGATCAAGGCTTTTCAGAAAACGGATCGTATCATCGGAAATCCGCCCATGATCCTCATTGACCACCCCGATGCGCACATCCTTGGCCGGGGAGCTTCCGTAAGCAAACAAGGACAACAGAATCGCGGCCAAAGGGGTGCCGAAATAGAGCAAAAAATTGATTTTCCGACGAAACGTTCGCTTTAACGTATATCTCACCAACCAGATGACGTCATTCACCTTATAATCCCTCCCGTCTCGCCATCGACACGACAGCGATCATCAAAAACAACGCCGCTATACCGATATTCAGCAGCATAGTAGGAACGACGCTTGACAAATCGTTCGCATACACGATTTTGAAAATCGTGTCATTCATCCAAGAAAGCGGAGACAAATGGGCATACCATGCTGTTTCATCGATCGGAAAATAAGCGCCGCCGAAAAAGGAAGACAGCTGAATGATGACCATCGCAATCGTTCGCGCCGCTCCTTCCGTCCTTGCCATATAGCTCATCCCTAGACCAAAGCTGATGGCTAAGACCACCTCGGTCAACAGAAGCAGCCATACGAGGCTGACGTGATGCCCCCAATCGGCATGAAACACCCATTGGCTGAACAACATGACGACCGCAACACAAAGAAAATTCGCCGCCACGTTCCCGGTCAGCTTTCCAATAAAAATCTCGCTTTTGCGAACAGGAGCAGCCAAAAGGCGATCAGCCGTCTTCCGCGTCCGCTCCCCCCGCAGCAACGAACTGCCCGGCAATGCGCTGTATAAAGCAATCATCGTTGTCATCGCCACCGCATAATAATCCATCGCTCCCGGTTTGCGCTTGGAATGCAGCGACCGTTCTTGAATATACTCATCATGCACATGTTTATTGGATGGAACAAAACCAGGCTTCACCTCTGAAACGGCCATCGCCAGCTGGCATCGGCCGACAAACGCGGCCATCACCCCCTCTACAATGCTTCCTTTGATCTTGTTGCGCTCATTGGTGTACAACTCCACTCCATGCGGGCGGATCTCAATGTATCCATCCGCTTTTCCTTCCTGCACCGCTTTCGTTCCTTTTATCCGGTCGGATGCCTTTTGAAAATCGATGTGGGCTTTCTTCCCTGCTTGGATCATCGTTTGAATATACGGCGACAACGGCCCTGCTTTTTGATCGTTGTACAAGACGTGTACATCACCGACGGAAATCGTCCAGTGAAACGTGTTGGAAAGGGCTGTTCCTAAGATGAACATCAGTACGATCGGAAACAGCAGCATAAAAAATAGCGTCCGGACATCACGAAAATCGCTTTTGATTTCCTTGGCTGCAATGCGAAAAATATTCAAAAGAAGCACCTCCCTCGCATGATGGCACTCCAAACAGCTAATCCCGCAAATTTCTCCCCGTCAGCGCCAGAAAGACCGTTTCCAAGTTCGGTGATTTGTCTTCAAGCGAACGGATTTCGACACCGTCATTGATCAGGCATTGCACAATTTCGTTTAAATTATTGACACTGATATCCGAACTGATTTTGATCATATTTTCTTCACATTGCACCGCCTTGACCCCGGGAATGTCTTGAAGATGCTGCTTGTTGAGCCGATCCATCCCCCTGATTTCCAGCCAAATATCTTTTGTATCGGTGATAATCGCTTCCAGCTGCTCCTTTGTCCCCTCTGCGATGATCTTTCCATGATCAATGATGGCGATCCGTGTGCAAATCTCCTCCACTTCCTCCATATAGTGGCTTGTATAAATGATCGTGCATCCCATCTCATTGAGCTTTTTCACCGAAGCCAAAATATAATTTCGCGACTGCGGATCGATGCCGACTGTTGGTTCGTCCATAATGATGAGCTTC
Source organism: Geobacillus zalihae (assembly GCF_030414215.1). NCBI lineage: Bacteria > Bacillati > Bacillota > Bacilli > Caryophanales > Anoxybacillaceae > Geobacillus > Geobacillus zalihae. Next base: position 209,836 of record NZ_CP129217.1, on the reverse strand, counting down.
GGCCGATGGGCAAGAGCGCAGGCGATATTGAGCCTCCGTTTCATTCCCCCTGAGAAATGTTTCGGATAAATTTTGCGCTTATCGCTTAAACCGACAAACTCGAGCGCCTCTTCAACCCGCTGGCGCAACTCCGCGCCGCGCAGTCCATACAACCCGGCAAAAAATTCAACATTCTCATACGCCGTCAAATTTTCATAGATGGCGATTTCTTGAGGCACGATGCCGATCTGTCGTTTGGCAAACTGGCGATGCTTGGCGATGTCCTTGCCGAGAATCTTGATTTCTCCTGCATTCGGGCGCAGCAACCCAGCAATCATATTGATGGTTGTGCTTTTTCCCGCGCCATTGGCTCCGAGGAAGCCAAAAATTTCTCCTTCGGCAACCGTAAGAGACATATGATCGACAGCGATGAAGTCACCAAATTTTTTGGTCACTTGTTTGATCTCTAAAATGTTCATCGTTCCACCTTCTTTCCATGCTTGGTGTTATTGATTATAGAAAAAAAGATGAACTCCTGTAAGTGCAGGAATTCATCTCGTTGACATGAGAAAATTCACGATTTACTCATGAATCGGAAGCAACGTCGTGACAGAGAAACCGTTCGTTCCATCGACAATGACCGTGCCATGAACAGAGGCCGCCCGTTCCTCCATGCCGATGATCCCGAGTCCTTTCTTGATCTTGGCCGCACCTTTCCCGTTATCTTTCACTTCCACCTTGATGACTCGATTCAACACGTGAATTTCAACGGCAATGGCCGTAGCCTCAGCGTATTTGCTCGCATTCGTCAACGCTTCGGCAATGTTCTCATAAATCACTTTCCATTGGATTGGTGTAATCACATCCAAATCCCCTTTGCATACGAGCGGAACCGGGAGATGATGTTGGGCGGAAAATTCCTCAATGAATAATTTCACCCGATTCAGCCCGATTTGCTCGAGCGGTGGCTTGATCTGTTTTAATGTCATCCGGATTTGTTCCATGCCTTCTTTGGAAATATGGATGGCGTTTTCCAACAGTTGTTTCGCCTTGTCGCGGTCCCCATCCATCAACCGTTTGGCCGCCTCCATCTGAATGAGCGCTCCAGCGAGCGAGTGGCCGATTTGGTCATGGATGCGCTGCGACAGACGGTTCCGTTCTTCCAACTGCAACGTATATTCCGACTGCTTGATGTATTGATGATATTCGCTGATCCTTCTTGTCAGCCGATGCAAATCGTTGCGCATTTGATCCAAACGATCTTCTTGTTGTTCCATCCGCTCGATGTGCCGCTTGACTGCCGTCACGCTGACAAAACTGAACAATGCCACAAAGCCGTATAATTTCCCCGCCGATGGATCAAGCCAAATCATCGGCGTCAACAACACCGCCCCGATCCCCCAAACTCGGTGGATATACACGGAGGCCAGCTCATACCCATTGAGAGGCAGCAACAACGCCCATAACGGCTCCACAAAGGCGGCGGCTAGAACGAGAAGAGCAACGGAACCAAACGCCGCTCCCCTTTTCCAACTCATATGGCGAACGATCAGGGCAAACAGCTGAAGACAAAAATAGATCAGAGAGACTAGAACAAAGCCCGCTCCCGTTCTCTGTTTCGATGAAATGTAATCGAATGCCGCATAGCCCCATACAATCAGCTTGTAAATGATCAGCAGCGATTCCATAACGTCCCCTCAGCCGACTTTTCCCGTCAGATAATAAACGGCAATTTGCGTTCGATGTTGCAGTCCGGTTTTGTCCAAAATCGATGTGATGTAATTGGCCACCGTTCCCTCGGAGAGAAATAGCTGTTTGGCAATCTCTTTATTCGAAAGCCCCTTCGCAATGAGCGCCATAATGTCCAACTCTCGTTCCGTAAACAGGCTTTTATCGATTTTCGGGGCTGCTTCTGTTTCTTCTTTTAAGTTGGACTTAATTTTGTCCATCACAATCTCCTGCATCACCACTTGGCCGTGATAAACCGCTTTGATCGCTTCGCGGATTCGTTCCGGGTCCGTATTTTTTAAAAAATATCCTTTTGCACCGTATTGAATGGCGTCTAGAATGTATTCATCATCATCAAACGTCGTCAAGATGAGCGGCTTTGTCTTCGTCTGCTCGCATAGAAGCTTTGTCGCTTCCACTCCATTCATGTTCGGCATGCGCACATCCAATAACGCGACATCAACTTCATGATGTCGACAATATTCCACTGCCTCTTTCCCATCGCCTACAGTCGCGGCGACATCAAACTCGTCATACGTGCTTAAGATGATCCGCAGCCCTTCGCGGACAAAGGGATTGTCATCGGCGATGAGCACTTTTATGCGCGGAACATGGGACGAAGAGTGATGTTCCATCTTTACCCACCCCTTTTCATCATGACGCCTGTCCACTACCTCGCGTGCATGATTTTCATGGTTTACTTTCATCTTTCCAAAACCGGAGGAACTATTCTTTCAACGTGGACCATTCGTGCACACAAACATATGCCTTCAAGGCGGCCTTCTGTCCAGCGAGTGAGAAAATGATTGTACACAAATCGGCAACATCCTATGATGCTCCGGATATACGGTTCCTGTTCTTTTGTCGGATAGAGACGGACGGAACAGGCTTGGCGCATTCCAATCGTCAAGAAAATTATACCATATTGCGCTTCCTCCCACTCCTTTAAGGGGGAGAGGAGCACAAGATTTCTGTAATGAATAAGGGCGATTTTTTCCGTTGCCACAGAGGAAATGAACCAAAGCAAGAGCAGGCCGAACCGAGTCGACGCTGGGATGCGTCCGGTGTTGCCAAGAGTAGCTGTCGGATCAAGACATGGGAACAGAGCCAAGCTCGATCGAATAGGCAAAACGGAAGGCAGGTCGAGGTGCCCATTCACCAACGGAGCGATCATCCTGTACCGAAACAGTGCGATGTCGTGTCTCATCGACTTATCCATCTGGATCTCCTCCTCGTCTTTCCCACCATCCATATACATTTGAATGTCAATGACAAAGTCGTGAAACTTGATCAAATTTCCTCCCCATCTTTGAAACAAATGGAAATTTCCGCCCGAAACGGCTCCTCACCACAACATGTACTTGACAAGCAATACAGCTTCCTGCACAAAGATTTGAAAAAATCACTGATTTGTTGATTTTCCCTTACAAGCGTAAATGGGGTATGTTCAGAAAAAATCATGTACAACTTTTGGTGAAGAGCCTCCGAAACAATTCACAAAAAATTTAGCACACTCTTCAGAAAAGAGGGAAAAGGCTTTCTGAAAGAATGTACAAGAAACGGTGTTTTGTTTTCGCAGAAAAATTCCATGGGCAGCGCACTTTGCCCTCCACCCGGGGATGAAAATCACACGTCAGTCCTGCATTTTCACAAAAAACATATTTTTACATAAAATACTAATATTAACTCAAAAAATATCCCTGCTTACTATGCCGTTATGCCTCTTAAAACCCCTTCACAAAAACATTTCGGTTGAAAAAAACAAAAAATTCTTTTATTCTAAATTTTATACAACCAAATAATCAGTTCACGCAACAGGTGGTTCACACATGTGGTGAACCTTAAAAGGGAAGTTTGGTGAAAATCCAACACGGTCGCGCCACTGTGATGCAGAGCTGTTTATCACAATCCACTGTTTCATTTGAAATGGGAAGGAGATAAACAGCGATGAAGCTAAGTCAGGAGACCTGCCTGTTGTATGCACTTTCGACCTACGCGTCATAGGGAGGAGTGAGGACATATGATATTGAGGCACTTCACGTATCTCAATACAAGCTAGTTATACCCTCCTTCCGTTGGAAGAGGGTTTTTTGCTTGATTGGGATCAAATAACTGGAGGTGCTTCCACATGTTCATCCGCAGTTCAAATGTAGGGTATCCACGCATTGGGGAGAAAAGAGAATGGAAAAAGACGTTAGAATCGTTTTGGAATGGGCAGATCACCAAAGAACAATGCACCAAAATGATGGAAGCGATTCGACTTGATTCGATTCGTAAACAGATGGAGAAAGGAATCGATCTCATTCCAATTGGAGATTTTTCTTTATACGATCACGTATTAGATACAGCATTCATGTTTGGATATATTCCAGAGCAATTTCAACAAATAGACGATACACTTGAGCAATATTTTGCGATGGCACGCGGGACAAATGGGCAACATGCGCTTGAAATGACGAAATGGTTTAATACAAATTACCATTACATCGTGCCTGAAATTGGACAAACAAAGCCAAGATTAGTGGAGAATCGCCTATTGAAAGAATACAACCTTGTAAAAGAAACATTCGATTTAGAAACAAAACCTGTGTTGCTTGGACCGATTACGTTTCTTTTGCTTTCTAAGCAATACGATCGACACGAGTGGCGCAAACATCTCGCACGATTAGTTCCTGTTTATGTAGAATTATTCAAACAACTAAGCGAAGCGGGCGTGTCATTCGTCCAAATCGATGAACCGATTCTCGTCCAAGATATAGACGATGACATCGTCGATGCATTTCGTGATGTATATGAAGTTTTTCATCGCGGTGTACCAAATATAAACCTTATTTTACAAACATATTTTGATAGCGTGTCGCATTATCGTGAAATCGTTGCTTTACCTGTCGCAGGCATTGGGCTTGACTTTGTACATGATAATGGCGAAAACATGAAAAACATAAACACCTATGGATTTCCGAAAGATAAAATATTAGTTGCTGGGATTGTAGATGGCCGCAATGTATGGAAAAGTTCGCTTGCCCAAAAAGCGACGCTCCTTCACCATCTAGCAAACGTTGCTGAACAACTGATCATTCAACCGTCTTGCAGCTTACTGCACGTCCCTGTCACGACAAAACACGAACATTCACTGCCGCCGGAGCTCGCTGGGGCTTTATCATTTGCCGATGAAAAATTAGATGAAATACGTATGCTGACAGAATATATGAAAGGAAACACAACAATCGACAAGCTAATCCAATACGACGAACAAACAAACAGTAATTTAGCCAAGTTCCGCAAACAACAAGAACAAATAAACGAGATCACAGCCGTTCCGGTAAGCCGAACACCTTACAGCAAACGACGAAAGATACAACAATCACATTTGCAACTCCCGCTGTTGCCGACAACGACAATCGGCAGCTTCCCGCAGACGAGCGACGTGCGTCAAGCTCGGATGAAGTGGAAAAAAGGGGAATGGAACGATCATCAATATAAGTCCTTTATAAAGAAAGAAATCGCAAAATGGATCGACATTCAAGAGCAACTGCAGCTCGACGTGCTTGTCCATGGGGAATTTGAGCGCACAGATATGGTAGAATTTTTCGGTGAAAAGCTGCAAGGCATGGCATGCACGACAAACGGCTGGGTACAATCGTATGGATCACGTTGTGTTCGCCCGCCCATTATTTTTAGCCATGTGTCCTACCAACAACCGATGACCGTAGAAGAAACGGTATATGCCCAGTCGCTGACCCATAAACCTGTCAAAGGCATGCTGACAGGCCCTGTAACCATGTTAAACTGGTCGTTCGTTCGCGACGACATTCCACGAAAACATGTGCTGACACAGCTCGCCTTGGCCATTCGTGAAGAAGTGTTGCGCTTGGAAGCGAAAGGCATACGCATCATTCAAGTCGATGAACCAGCATTGCGGGAAGGATTGCCATTGAAAAAGGAAAAACACGCATCCTATTGGGAAGATGCCGTTATGGCGTTTCGTCTTGCTACCTCATCAGTGAAAGAGGAAACGCAAATTCATACCCATATGTGCTATTCACAGTTTGAACAGATGATGCATGTCATCGATAAACTTGATGCCGACGTCATTTCCATTGAATCATCGCGAAGCCATGGTGAGCTTATTGCTGCATTTGAAACATATGAGTACAAAAAAGAAATCGGCTTAGGGGTTTATGACATTCACAGCCCACGCATTCCGACAAAAAAAGAAATAAGCGAACAAATCGAGCGAGCGCTTCGCGTCCTTCGTCCAGAACAATTTTGGGTCAATCCCGATTGCGGATTAAAAACGCGAAAAGAAAAGGAAGCAATTGCCGCACTCAAAGCGATGGTGGAAGCCGCGCGCGAATACCGGGAGCGACTTTTGGCTTGCGGAGGGAAACCGTCATGGAAGTAAACGTCGAGCAATCAAAAACGATTCAAATGCGGCTCGTTTTGCCTTCTGATACGAACCATCTTGGCACGATTTTTGGCGGCACCGTTTTAGCGTATATTGATGAAATTGCAGCAATATCCGCCATGCGCCATGCACGAAAAGCGGTCGTCACCGTTTCGATCGACAAAGTTGATTTCATTTCGTCCGCGAAAGTAGGCGATATTTTAAAACTTGAAGCATTCGTCTACTCGACTGGACGCACATCCATGAAGGTATTCGTCAAAGTCGAAACAGAAGATTTATTTACAGGCGAACATCACTTGACCACTACATGCTTTTTGACGATGGTCGCCATCGATCAAAACAAAAAACCGACGCCTGTTCCAAAAGTCATCATTAGCGAACAGGAGGAACAAATCGTACAACTGTATCAGCAAAACAATAAGGTATAAATATTTATACCCCAGACTGTTGAAAAACGATTTTGTCAAGGACAAAATCGTTTTTCTTTTTGGCTCTTCACCACAACATGTACTTGACAAGCAATACGGTTTCCTGCACAAAGATGTGCAAAAATCACGGATTTGTTGATTTTCCCTCACAAGCGTAAATAGGGTATGTTCAGAAAAAATCAAGTACAACTTTTGGTGAAGAGCCTTTATGGTAAAATAGAAAATAGAAGTCCATAACCAAAGGGAGGAATGGCCATGTCCCGCGCACAACAATGGGTGCAATATTTCCTTTCGCACCGCCGTGTCACGCTGGAACTGATCCACAAAATCGACGAAGCGCATTATGATTACAAACCGACGCCGACCTCGATGACAGCGAAGCAGCTGGCGACGCATATGCTGTTCAGCTTCTACAATTTCGCTAATACGGCAAAACACGGCGATCCATCGCTGTTCCGGCAAAAAATCGAGGAGCCGGAGACGAATTTGGCCAAGCTGGCGGAAACATATACGGAAAAAACGAGGCAGCTCATCGAATCGATGAGCGATGACGACTTCGACCGGACGCTCGATTTAACATCGATTTTCGGCATTCAAATTCCAGCCAAGCAGTTGTTGCAAATGGCAATGGATCACGAAATTCATCATAAAGGCCAGCTGTTCGTCTACGTCCGCGGCATGGGGCATACGGACTTACCGCTTTTTGTCAAACGCGGTTAAAACTAACGAAGGGGGATCCCAGACAGAAACGGGACACCCCTTTCTTATTTTTGTCTGCCAAACCTGAAAAAGAAATTCATTGCAAGGTATTTCACCCTGCTCCCTATACCCCCTTGATCAACTGCTCGATGATCGCTTGATTTTTCTCTTGAAACCGCTCGTTATGAGAGGAGACCATGGCAAATCGTTCCGCTGATGGATCAATGAACCGCTTGGCACTGTTGACTGCATTGGCGGCGTCTTGGAAAGCTCCGGCGATCAGATGAAGTTTGCCGTCATACTTTAAAATGTCGCCCGCCGCATACAGCCCCGGCACCGAAGTCTCGCTGTTCGCATTGCCCGCGATATAGTAGTCATCCACCATTTCGATATGCAAAGGGCTGTTTTTCAGAAGCGAAGTGTCAATTTCATAACCATGGCTGACGATCACCTCATCCACGGGCAGATGGACGACCTCACCGGTCGCATGGTTGGTCAGCTCGACCTGCTCAATGGCATGATGGCGGGCATCAGCAATCAGTTTCGTAATCGATGTATGAAAATAACAAACCGCCCCGCTGTGAAGCAGCTGTGAAACTTGCGCTTCATGGCCTTTGAACTCTTCGTTTCGGTAGGTGACATAAACGGTTTTGGCGATCGGCACGAGCTCGTTTGCCCAATCGACCGCCGAATTGCCGCCGCCGGAAATGATCACGGTTTTCCCTTTAAATCGCTGGAGCGATTTGACGGTATAATGCAAATTCGTCACCTCAAATGTTTCCGCCCCTTCGATGTCCAGCTTTTTCGGTTTGATGATGCCGCTTCCGACTGCTACAATGACCGTTTTGGACCAATGTTGCGCTCCTGAAGCGGTTTGCAGCAAAAATGTGCCGTCCGGTTGGCGTAGGATGGCCGTGACTTTTTCATTCAAAACGATTGTTGGGTCAAATAACAGCGCCTGCTTGATCAATTGGTTCATCAATTGTTCTCCTGTAATGGGCGCATGCCCTCCGACATCCCAAATAAACTTTTCCGGGTAGACATGCAACTTGCCGCCCAACTGCGGCTGGTACTCGATCAACTTCGTCTTCATTTGACGCAGCCCGCTGTAAAACGATGCATACAATCCCGCTGGTCCGCCGCCGATAATGGTGACATCGTACAAATCGGCCATCACTGTTCCCTCCGCATCTGATTTAAAAACGATTTTCATTATCATTAAATGTACCATACTTCCTAATCGGATGACAACTTCATCATCAAAGAGGGTGTCCCCAACGCAACGGGACACCCTTTCTTTCTTGCAAGAAGGCAGGAACAAATCACTGCGGCGACACGATCTATCTATTGAATCTCTCAAAGAGAGACGATCTTTTGAGACCGCCTCTACCCAACCATTCCATATCGATTCAATTGAATCGGCAATCATCGTCTCCACACGCCCGCCCCTCTTCACCGAGAAGCTGCAGCGGCCGCGATTGTTCTTCCTCCCATACCTTCTCCAGCGCCCGCCGGAACACGTCAACCGGCTGGGCGCCGGAAATCGCATACTTCCCGTTGAAAACAAAAAACGGCACACCGCGGATGCCCAACGCCGCCGCTTCTTCCTCATCGCGGCGCACCTCTTGTGTGTAGCGGCCGCTGGCCAACACTTCTTCCGCTTCCGTCCGCTCAAGCCCGGCCGCTTCGGCGATCGCAAGCAGCACATTGCGGTCGCTGATTCGCTTCGACTCCGTGAAATACGCATAAAACAGCCGTTCCACCATGTCGTTCAGCTTCCCTTTTTCCTTGGCGTATTGCGCCAACCGGTGGGCGTCAAACGTGTTCGTCGGCTTCATCGTCTCAAAGCGGAACGTCAAGCCGACCGCCTCCGCCTGCCGGCCGATATCGGCGTTCGCCCGCTTCGCTTCTTCAAGCGAAATGCCGTATTTGTTGGCGATGATTTCGTGAATCGTCAACGGGGTCTCGTTTGGTGCGTTTGGATCGAGTTCAAAGCTGCGGAATACGATTTCAACGTTTTCCCGGTGCGGAAATGGCTCAAGCGCCTGTTCCAAGCGACGTTTGCCGATATAGCAAAACGGGCAGACAAAATCGGACCATACTTCAATTTTCATGGCCATCCTCCTCTACTTTTGACGCGCTTCCCCTCCATTGTAGCCCATCGCTGGTCAAATGGCGAATGAAAGGCATGGGGGCGGACCCGCCCGCATACATTGTACTACCATGCTGTTGGGACAAGGAGGACAAAAACCGATGCATTCTCACGAACTAGGCGCTTTTCTATTGCGGATTGTCACCGGATTCATCTTTTTCGCCCATGGGTGGGTGAAATGGCAACGGGGGCTTGAGGCGGCAACGGATTCGTTTGTTGCTATGGGCCTTCCCGGCTGGCTCGCCTACATCGTGACGATGGTGGAGCTTGCCGGCGGCTGGGCGATGATGCTTGGCCTTGGCACACGGCCGATTGCGGCGGTGTTTGTCATTATCATGGCCGGAGCCATCGCCACCGCCAAAGCCGACGCCGGTTTGCTTGGCAACGGACGGGAAACGGGCTATGAATTCAACCTCGCCTTGCTTGCAATGTCCGTATATTTGTGGCTGAACGGCAGCCGGCTTTGGTCGTTAGATGCGGTCATCGGACGGCCGCGGGGCTGAACAGCCGGCACGAAAACAGGTGTCCCGCATACCGAACGGGACACCTGTTTCTACTTGCCTTGTCCTTTTTCCACTGTCAGCTTGACGACGCGCTCACCGATGGCTTGAATCAATTCCGGCGGCATCGGGAAGCTGACTGCGGCCGGATCGGAGGCAACCGCCGGGATGGTGGCGGCAAATTGCTCCGCCGTGATCGGGTAGTCAGCAAAATCCCTTGGCAAGCCAATGTCGTCGCGCAGCTGGCGGATTCGTTCAATGGACTTCGCCAACAGCACATCGTCTCCTTGGCCGTGATCGTGAATGCCAAGCGCTTGAGCGAGCAGCTTCGCTTTCGGCAAATACAACTCCGGAATCGCTTCCATCACGACCGGCAGAAAGACAGCGTTCGCCAATCCGTGGGGAATGCGGAACATCGCTCCGTACGCATGGGCGAAATTGTGCACCGGAATAGCGTTTAAGGCAAAGCTGAACGCGGTGATGCCGAGCAGGCTCGCCTGCAGCATCTCCAAGCGGGCGCGGATGTTTCCGCCGTCGCGGACCGCTATCGGCAAGTAGTCGCGGATCAGGCGGATCGCCTGCAAGGCGCACGCATCGGTCATGGCGGTCGCCATCGGCGAGGCGAGCGCTTCAATGGCATGGGTGAGCGCGTCCATGCCGGTAAACGCCGTCACCTTCGGGGGAAGCCCTACCGTTAAATCAGGATCCAAAACGGCCACATCAGCATTGATAAACGGATTGATGATGTTCGTTTTCAAGCGCAGCTCTTCATTATAAATGACTGCGATCGGCGATACTTCCGACCCCGTGCCGGCCGTCGTCGGGATGGCGATGTGCGGAATCGGCATGAATTGCGCCTGCGGGAACGACTCGTACCGCAGCCCGCCTGGAATCGCCTCTTTAATGTCACGCAACCCTTTAAACAGGGCGTATTTCACCCCTTTGGCCGTATCGAGCACGCTGCCGCCGCCGACCGCCAACAAGGCGTCAGCTCCGATCTCGCGCGCATAGCGCACCGCTTCATTGACGCATTCGCTCTCCGCATCTTGGCGAATATCTAAAAAGATGCCGGCCAGCTCCGGTCCAACGCCGCGCGTTGTCAGCCGAAACAGATCGGCCACTTTCTCCACGACCCCAGCCTGCTCGAGTCCTCGGTCGGAAAGCAATAGCACCCGCTTAGCACCCAGCCCGCGGAACAAGTCCGGCACGAGCGCGCGGGCGTTCGATCCGGTGTAAATGGCGGTGCGCAGCCAAAAGTTCGCTAACGTCGTCATGTTCCTTCGTCCCCCTTTACTTTTTCATCATAGCGTGCAGGCGGGAAAACAGCACTTGATACCATTTCCGCTTTTCAAGCTCCGGCACCATTGATGTGTGCACATGCTTCAGCTGCGTGTAAGCATCAAGCGAATATTTGCCCATCTCGCGCCCGATGCCGCTTTGCTTGTAGCCGCCAAACGGCGCGTCATTGCGCAGCATATGCCAGTCATTGATCCAGACGACCCCAGCCTGCAGACGCCCGGCGATGGCGTACGCCTTGTTGACGTCGCGCGTCCAGACGCCGGCCGCCAGCCCGTAGATCGTATCGTTGGCCATCGCCACTGCCTCTTCCACGTCATGATAGCGGATGATCGACAACACTGGACCGAAAATCTCTTCTTGGGCGATTTTCATGTCATTCGTGACATTCGAAAAAATCGTCGGCGCGACAAAATGGCCGCCTTCACAGCCGGGCACTTCGACTTCATGACCTCCGCATACAATGGTCGCACCTTCTTGCTTGCCGGCTTCAATATAGACATCTATCGATTTCCATTGGCGTCGAACAGCCGGTCATCATTGCCGGTTGGCGTCTGCCTGTTCAACGTATAGAAAGCCGTTTTTCGGCCTAGCCTCCCTCTCACCCGACATGTTCGCTTTCTTCGAGTCCAAACAGCTCGTCAAACGGTTTCTCCTGCGCTTTTTTCAACACTTCCATCCTCGCTGCCAGTTGGCGGGCGGTGAAATTCATGATGTCGGCATGGTGATCGGGGCCGAACATCGAATCGTGGGCCGCCGCTTCCAACCGCTTGGCCTTTTGGTAAAGCCGAAATGGAAACGAATCTTCCTGCAGCCCGCGGCTGCCTGTTGTAACCAACGGCTCGGCCCGCCGCACGGTCACCACTCCTTTTCTATTTTTTCTCGAACTCACTGGATATGATGCTTCTCCATCGATGATCATGGGGCAAGTTCATTTATGTAAGGGCTTACAAGAAAGGCCTTGTTACGAAAGGTAGGTCGTCATCTAAGAGGAAGATTGCACAAATGACTGGAGCGTTATGAATAGTCACTCATTTTCTCTCATTCTAGCAATCTTCTTTTCCTTTCGTCAACGAAAAGCGAATGACATTTTCCGACAATAACGGTGAAAAAACACCGCCTGCTGTCAGCAGACGGCGTTTCGGTCAGACCCGCACTTTTCCGTATTCTTTCCGCAGTTCGCTCGCAATGATGTTGCGCTGGATTTCCGAGGTGCCTTCGTAAATTTTCGTAATGCGGGCATCGCGGAAGTAACGTTCGATCGGGTAATCTTTCATGTAGCCGAGGCCGCCGTGGATTTGCACGGCCATGTCAGCGATTTTGTTGTACACCTCCGAGCCGAACAGTTTGGCGATGGCCGCTTCTTTGACGACGCGCATCTTTTGGTCGACCATCCAGGCGACGCGGTAAACGGTTGAGCGCAGCACTTCGATCAACATGCTCATTTCCGCCAGCATATGCTGGATCGCTTGCTGCTCGATGATCGGCTTGCCGAACTGCTCACGCTGTTCGGCGTATTCCATGCAGTATTCCAAGAGGCGGATGCACGAACCGAGGTTGCGGGCGGCGAGACCCGCGCGGCCGTTGGCGAGGATTTTGAGAGCGTTGACATATCCCTCGCCTTCTTTTCCGAGCACGTTTTCGACCGGCACTTCCAAGTTGTCAAAAAACAGCTCGGCTGAATGCGATCCGCGCAGTCCCATTTTCCGCTCGACATTACCGACGATAAAGCCGGGGAAATCTTTTTCCACAATAAACGAGGTAATGCCTTTCGGGCCTTTTGACGGATCGGTGACCGCCATCACCGTAAACACGTGGGCGTCGACAGCATTCGTAATGTAATGCTTCGAGCCGTTAATGATGTAGCGGTCGCCTTTGCGGACGGCGGTCGTTTTAATCGCGGCGGCGTTCGAGCCGGCGCTCGGCTCGGTTAAGGCAAAGGCGCCGATCCATTCGCCCGTCGCCATCTTTGGCAAATAGCGCTGCTTTTGTTCTTCCGTGCCGAGCTCCACAATGCCGACCGTGCCAATGCCTGTATGGGCGCCAATTAGCGTCGTATAGCCGTTATGCGTTTTGCCGAGTTCCTCGTAAATAGCGCATTTGCCGACCATCGACAAGCCAAGGCCGCCGTATTCTTCTGGGATGCTTAAGCCGAACAGCCCCATGGCTTTCGATTTTTCAATAATATCTTCTGGAATGTGGTCGTTTTCTTCAATGTCCATGGCCACCGGTTCCACGACTTCTTTCACAAATTTGCGGACGTTTTCTTTTAAAAATTCAATCTCGGCTGGCAACGTAAAATCCATCTTCTTCCCCTCCCCGTGATTCGATTCCATATTTTTGCGCCTTGCGCACAAGGGTCGACGCATCGACACCCAACAGCTTCGCCGCCCGCCGATACGTGCGCGCATGATGAAGCGCTTTGATGATGAGCTGGCGCTCGACGTCCGCCACCGCTTGTTTGAGCGGAACGACCTCGCTGACTGACACCGGATCGGCAGCCGTCGGCGGCTCAAGATGAAGCCATTTGGCCACGTGATCTTCGTCGACGACGGGCGCGGCAGACGTTACAAACATGCGCTCAATGGCGTTGACGAGCTCGCGGACGTTGCCAGGCCAATGGTAGTCCATCATCATCGCAAGCGCCCTGTCGGTGAACACGAGCTGTTTTTGATACTTTTTAGCAAACCGCTTTCGATAATGGTCGACCAACAGCGGGATGTCTTCCTTCCGGTCGCGCAGCGGCGGAATGGCGATCGGCATGACGTTCAGCCGGTAAAACAAATCAGCTCTGAACCGCCCGGCGGCGACCAGCTCTTCAAGCGGTTTGTTCGTTGCGGCGATGATGCGGACATCGATCCGTTTGGGCGCCTCAGCCCCCAAGCGCATAATTTCCATCGACTGAAGCACACGAAGGAGTTTTACTTGCAGGTGGAGCGGGATTTCGCTAATTTCATCGAGAAAAATCGTCCCGCCATCCGCCTGTTCAAAGTAACCCTTTTTTCCTTTTTTCGCCGCACCGGTGAACGCCCCGGGCTCATAGCCGAACAGCTCGGACTCCATCAGCGTCTCCGGAATCGCCCCGCAGTTTACCTTCACAAACGGACGGCCGCTGCGCGCGCTCTGCTTCCAGATGAAGTTCGCTAACTCTTCCTTTCCGACGCCCGACTCTCCGGTTAAAAGCACGGTGACATCCACGGCCGCCGCCTGGCGGGCAATGGCGATCACATGCGCCATCGCCGGCGCCCGGTAAATAAGGTCAGCGCCTTCCTGCCGGCTTAACGTATGAAGGAGCCGTTTTGTCTCCTCAAGTTCGGCGCGAAGCTGCTCCATCTCGGTCATGTCTTTGACGTACACGACAACCCGATCGCCCCGGCCGCCTTCCTCGATGATCGGCACGGCGGAGACGATCAGCGTATTGCCGGTTTCCGCGCCTTGATGGAGCATGGAGCACGGCTGGCAGCGGTCAAGCGCCTGGCGCACAACTTGGTCGAGCGGAGCGGGGATGCGCCCTTGTCCCGCATCCGGGAACAGCGCGGCCCATTTTTGATTTTGCCGGGTGATCGCCCCATTGCGATCCGCGATGGCGATGCCGTCGGTTGCTGCATCCATCACCGTCTGCAGCTCATTGGCAATGCGCTTCACCGTCTCAAGCTCGCTCGAGATGAATTCAATCTCGGAAATGTCTTGAAATACTCCGACCGCCCCCACAACTTTTCCATCGTCGACGATCGGCGACCGGTTCGTAATATAGACGCGCTTGCCGACGCGGTACTTTTCCGTACACCCTTGGCCGGTGCGCACGACATCGAGCAGGCCGGACGGCACGACGACATCGGTCAACAACCGCCCGAGCGCTTCTTCCTTCGTCGTCCGCGCCATCCGTTCCGCGGCCGGATTGATCGAGGTAATGCGCCCTTTTGCATCGATCGACAAAATGCCGTTATGGGCGGCGTTGAACATAGCCTCCAGCTGTTTTAAGCGAAGACGGGACGCCTTTGCCTGCGCCGCCAAATACTGCTCTTTTGTCAATAGACCGGCCAGGCGGCCGCTCTCATCAACAACGGCGCGGAGCAGACTGCCGCCAAACGCGACCTCCTCAAGGCGCGCATGGACCGGAAGTGGCTGCGGCGGCCGCATCACCTCACGAACCGTTTTGCGCCCCTGCACGAGGCCAAACAGCACGTCCTCGGCCGCCACCACCCCGACCATTTCTCCTTCACTGTCGCATGCGATGGCCCCGGCCATCCCTTGCTTGGCCAACGTGCGGGCCGCCTGCTCAAGGGAATCGCTTTCCCAAACAGCAGCGGTTGTTTTCCACATGATGTCTTCTATCGTCATCCCCCATCCCCCTGTCTCGCCTTCACTTTGTTTGGAAAAGCAAACTGCGTGCCAACAAATCAAGCGTCTAATTATTCAGAAAAATGAATCTCCATTCTCCATCGTATCAAACCTTCCGTTGCAAAACAACAACGACTTGTTGCAAAAACGCAACAAACCTGCAGAATGTGTTGTGTTTTTGCCATTCAGACAGCCGGAATCGTTGCGTTTTCGCAACAGCATGGCGCTAGACAACTGCGGGGCAAAGGGCCGGGCTTTCTGAGGCCGCACCGGCCGTATGTCGGTCAGGTTGCAGCGTGGGATGCAGCGATAGGCCTGCGAAATATAGTCCGGGGTTCTCTTAACAGCGGGGCTGTGGCGGCCGCATACCTTGTCCATCCTGTTCTCCTTCTTTTTTCCATCATAAAACTTGTTTTTTCGATGAGAAAATTCATTGTCTTTTTTAAGAATTTCGTTATAATAAAGATTGTTAATGATAGTGATTTTCATTTTCTTAGTCCAAAAGGAGGTGGCCGCATGGTTCGCTTGTATGCCGAGGAGCTCACCGTCCGCTATGACGACCGGACGATTTTCGAACGTTTGTCCGTCCGCATTCCCGATCGGCAAATCACCGCCATCATCGGGCCGAACGGGTGCGGCAAGTCAACGCTGCTCAAGACGTTGACGCGCATCATTTCCCCGCAATCGGGCGCGGTCATTTTAGACGGCCAAGCGATTTCCCAGCAACCGACGAAAGAGCTGGCGAAAAAAATGGCCATTTTGCCGCAGACGCCGGAAGCGACAAGCGGACTGACCGTCGGGGAACTCGTCTCGTACGGCCGCTTTCCGTATCAAAAAGGATTCGGACGGCTGACAAAGCGGGATTATGAAGCGATTGACTGGGCGCTTGACGTCACCAAAACGGCCGACTTAAAGCACCGGCCGGTCGATGCGCTCTCGGGCGGACAGCGGCAGCGCGTCTGGATCGCCATGGCGCTCGCCCAAGAGACCGACATCATCTTTTTAGACGAGCCGACGACGTATTTGGACATCGCCCATCAGCTTGAGGTGCTCGAGCTGCTTGAACGGCTGAACCAAGAAGAAGGGCGGACGATCGTCATGGTGCTTCATGACATCAACCAGGCGGCCCGCTTTGCCGACTATATCATCGCCATGAAAGCAGGAGCCATCATCAAGTCCGGGCGGAGCGAAGACGTTATCTGCCGCGAAGTGCTCCGTGACGTGTTTGGCATCGACGCCGACATCGGCCGCGACCCGCGGACGAACAAACCAATTTGCTTCACTTATCAATTGCTCAAGGAGGCTTAATTCATCATGAGGAAAACATGGCTTGCACTGCTGCTGATGTTCGCGCTTGTGCTAAGCGCATGCGGCAACACCAATAACGGAAAAAAAGAGGACAACGCGTCATCTTCCAAAAATGAAAAGGAGACGGTCACCTTCCAATCGGAAAACGGCCCAGTCGAAATTCCCGCCCATCCGAAACGAATTGTCGCTCTATGGGGAGCTCCTTATATCGTGGCGTTTGGAGTGCCGGTGGTCGGAGCGGATGCCTGGTCCAAAGCAAGTCCCGTTCTGCAGGACAAGCTGAAAGATGCCGAAACGGTCAGCGAAGATGATATTGAAAAAATCATTTCATTAAAACCGGACTTAATTGTCGGATTATCGACAACGAAAAATATCGACAAATTGAACAAAATCGCGCCGACGATCACCTTTACATATGAAAAATACAACTACCGCGATTTAATCTTGCAATACGCCAAGCTCGTCAATAAAGAAGACGAAGCAAAAAAATGGATTAAAGACTTCCAACAACGGGCACAGGAAGCTGGAAAGCAAATTCGGGCGAAAATCGGCGAAAACGCGACGGTGACCGTTGCCGAGAATTTCGGCAAACAGCTGTACGTGTATGGACAAAACTGGGGACGCGGCACGGAAATTTTATATCAAGAAATGAAACTGAAAATGCCGAAAGCGGTTGAAGAGCACGCGCTAAAACCAGGGTATTACGCCGTTTCGCTTGAAGCGCTGCCGCAATTTGTCGGCGACTATCTCATCTTCTGCAAGTACACGGAAGGCGACAGCGACACTTCTTTCATGGAAACGAACACATTCAAAAACATCCCTGCGGTGAAAAACGGCCGCATGTTTGTCGCGGATTCAAAAGCATTCTACTTTAACGACCCGATCACACTCGAGTACCAGCTCGATTTCTTTAAAAAGCACTTTTTAGGTCAATGACCTTGACGACGGGGCGTCCAACCATGGATGTCCCGTCTGTTTCGTATACACAACAAGGAGGAGAGAGACGATGGAAGAGATGCAGCGCCGTTTGCCGTTTCGCTACACCTTTCCGCTATCCGTCCTCATCTTGGCCGCCGTTTGGTTCAGCTCCATGGCCATCGGCGTAGCGGACACCACTTGGCGTGATGTATGGCAAGCCCTGTTTTCCGATCAGGAGGGCAAGACGTTTGATCTCATCCGAGAATTGCGCATTCCGCGCGAGACAGCGGCCGCCTTTGTCGGCGCTGGCCTCGCCGTCGCCGGAGCGATCATGCAAGGAATGACGCGCAATCCGCTCGCTGATCCGGGGCTTCTTGGCCTCACGGCGGGAGCGAACGCGGCGCTGGCCGCCACCCTTGCCTTTTTCCCTTCAGCCGGCTATATCGCCATCACCTTCGCTTGCTTGGCCGGTTCTGCTGCAGGGGCGGGGATGGTCTTTGGCATCGGCGCCGCCCGCAAAGGAGGGTTTTCACCGCTTCGCATCGTCTTGGCCGGTTCAGCGGTCTCGGCGCTTTTGTTCGCCATCGCCGAAGGAATTGGGCTTTATTTCCATATTTCCAAAGACGTGTCAATGTGGACGTCAGGCGGAGTCGCTGGTGTCTCCTGGAAACAGCTGACGGTGATGATCCCGCTCGTTCTTATTGGTTTAGGCATCGCCATTGCGTTTTCACGCCAATTGACCATTTTGAGTCTAAGCGAAGATGTGGCTGTCGGGGTTGGGCAGAAAACGTCCGTCGTCAAGGCTTGGTTGTTTTTCGTCGTGTTTTTGTTGACGGGGGCCTCGGTGTCCATTGCCGGCAACATCACCTTTATCGGCCTGATGATTCCCCACCTCGTGAGGGCGATCGCCGGGGCCGATTATCGCTTTGTCATCCCTCTGTCCGCCGCCATTGGCGCTAGCGCCATGGTCATGGCTGACACGGCCGCGCGCACGATTTACGCGCCGTTTGAAACACCGGTAGCCGCCATCATTGCGGTCATCGGCCTGCCCTTTTTCCTATTCGTCGTGCGGAGAAAAGGGAGGGGATGGGAATGAGAACACGCATGACATCGGTGTTAGGATGGCTCGCTTTGCTCATTCTTGCCACGGTTGCAGTGGCGTTGGGCACAGGCGAAGCGCCGCTCTCATACGGCCGCATCATCCCGACGCTGATCGGCAACGGTTCGATGCAAGAAGAGTTCATCTTGTTTTCGCTTCGCTTGCCGCGCATCGTGATCACCTTGCTAGCGGGGATGGCGCTTGCTTTGTCGGGTGCGATTTTGCAAAGCATTACCCGCAATGACTTGGCCGACCCAGGCGTGCTCGGAATCAACGCTGGGGCTGGAGCGGGCGTGGCCTTATTCTTTTTATTTTTCCCGATCGACGCCGGCACCTTTGTGTACGCCATTCCGCTTGTTGCGTTCGTGAGTGGCTTGTTGACGGCCGCCGTCATTTATGCCATTTCCTATAACAGAACAGCAGGACTCCAGCCTGTGTCATTTGTGCTCACAGGCGTCGGGGTGTCGATGGCGCTCTCCGGGCTGATGATCGTGCTCATTTCTTCCACCGACCGGACAAAAGTCGATTTCATTGCCAAATGGCTCGCCGGCAACATCTGGGGGGATGATTGGCCATTTATTTGGGCCGTGCTGCCGTGGCTGGCGGCCGGCGCATTGGCGGCATTGTACCGAGCCAAGAGCCTCAATATTTTACATTTGGGCGACGCCGTCTCAATTGGCGTCGGCGTCCACGTCCGCCGCGAGCGGCTCGTGCTGATGGCAGCGGCCGTCGCCGTCGCTTCCACCGCCGTCTCCGTAACCGGGGGCATCTCCTTTATCGGCTTAATGGCGCCGCATATCGCCAAGTTGATCGTTGGCCCGCGGCATGAGCGTGTCATTCCGGCCTCCATGCTTATTGGCGGATGGTTGCTGCTTGCGGCTGACACGATCGGGCGCAACGTTCTCGCCGAGCCGCTTCCGGCCGGCGTCATCGTCTCCTTGATCGGCGCCCCATATTTCATTTACTTGTTGCTAAAACGCTGACCGATCCGCTTCCGATCAACGGCGGCAGCGGTCATTTTCACAATCAAGGCCGCAAAAAAGGCGCCGGCATCAAGACATCCGGCGTCTTTTCCATAGGCGGACAGCGGCAACGGTGATGATCAGGCCGATGATGACATACACTACCTCGGCATACATTCCAATCACCTCGGACACTTTCCCCCACGACTGGCCAAGCGCTGCGCCGATCGAAACGAGCGCCGTATTCCAAATCAATGTGCCGAGCACGGACAGCCAGACAAACAGTCCGATATTCATCTTCGCCATGCCCGCCGGGATGGAAATCAAGCTGCGCACCAACGGAATCATGCGGCCAAGAAAGACGGCCCATACCCCATAACGGTGAAACGTCCGGTTCGCCTTGGCGATGTCTTCCGGCTTCACCCGCAGCCATCTCCCCCAACGGTCGACGATCCGCTCGAGCCGTTCAACCGACAACAGCCGGCCAATTCCGTACAGCACCAATGCCCCGGCAACCGAACCGGCGGTCGCCGCCGCAATGACGCCGGGCACCGTCAAAGACGTGTACGTCGTCATAAACCCGCCAAACGGCAAAATGACTTCCGACGGAATCGGTGGAAAAATGTTTTCCAGCGCGATGATCAGAAAAATGCCGATATAGCCGAATTGTTCCATTACATTCGTGATCCACGCCTGCATGGCGCCATTCTCTCCCTTCCGCCCGGCTCATTGTATGTATGCATGTCTCTTTCCTCATTAATGTATGTATATGATATGGTAGTACAAAAAAAGATCCTTTGCAAAAAAGAAAAGCAGCTTGCTTTCGCTCTCCCTTCGATATCACCGGCTTCATCGGCGTCCCGCAAACGAAAGGCCGCCCACCCCCAAGCAGATGAGGATGGACGGCGCGCCCCCCTTGCAACAACCCTTCCATGATTATACCCAACCACGATAGCGAGCTGCTTCTGCTGTTTGGCGCAGCCCGATCATGTACGCCGCCATGCGCATATCCACACGGCGCGATTCCGCCAATTCATAGACGCGATGAAACGCGCTCGTCAATTTCTCTTTCAACTTCTCGACGACTTCCTCTTCCGTCCAATAATAGCCTTGGTTGTTTTGCACCCATTCAAAATAGGAAACCGTCACCCCGCCAGCGCTCGCCAGCACATCAGGCACCAATAGCACGCCCCGCTCCGTCAAGATTTTGGTCGCTTCCAGCGTCGTCGGGCCGTTGGCCGCCTCGACCACAATTTTAGCGCGAATATTCGCGGCATTGTCACGCGTAATTTGATTCGCTACCGCGGCCGGAACTAAAATATCACACTCTTTTTCCAGCAGCTCTTGATTGGTGATGACATTCTCAAACAGCGTTGTCACCGTGCCAAAACTGTCGCGGCGATCCAACAAATACGGAATATCCAGTCCGTTCGGGTCATACAACGCGCCATACGCATCGGAAATGCCAATGACGCGAGCTCCAGCTTCATGCAAAAACTTGGCCAAAAAGCTGCCTGCATTGCCGAATCCTTGAATAATGACCCGCGCCCCCTGCAACTCAATTCCCGCTTTTTTCGCTGCTTCTTCGATGCAAATCGTGACACCGAGCGCCGTCGCTTTTTCCCGACCTTGGGAGCCGCCGAGCACAAGCGGCTTGCCAGTGATAAACCCAGGCGAATCAAATTCGCGGATGCGGCTATATTCATCCATCATCCACGCCATAATTTGCGAGTTGGTAAACACGTCCGGCGCCGGGATATCTTTGGATGGCCCCACGATCTGGCTGATCGCCCGCACATAGCCGCGGCTGAGCCGCTCCAGCTCACCCATCGACATGTTCCGCGGGTCGCAGACGATGCCACCTTTGCCGCCGCCATACGGCAAACCGACAATTCCGGCTTTGATCGTCATCCACATCGACAGCGCCTTCACTTCTTCCTCGGTGACATCCGGATGAAAACGAATGCCTCCCTTGGTCGGCCCTACGGCATCGCTATGCTGGGCGCGGTAGCCGGTAAACACTTTCACCGTTCCGTCATCCATACGGACGGGAATGCGTACGGTAAGGACGCGCAATGGTTCTTTGAGCAGCTCATACATCTCCTCACCGTAGCCAAGTTTGGCCAGCGCCGCTTTGATCACACGCTGGGTGGAGAGAAACATATTTTCTTCCATCGTCTCATTCGCCTCTTTGACTCGATTTATGGACGGGACAAGACATTCGCAATCCGTTCAAACGCCCAATCCAATTCCTCTTTCGTAATGATGAGCGGCGGTGCGAAACGAATGACCGTCTCATGCGTTTCCTTGCAAAGCAATCCTTGCTCTTTCAGCGCCTCACAGTACGGACGCGCCGGCACATGCAGCTCGACGCCGATAAATAAGCCGCGGCCGCGGATTTCTTTCATATCGGCGTTTCGGATTTGTTTTAGTTTCGAAAGGAAGTATTCGCCAAGCTCAAGCGACCGCTCCGCCAGCCGCTCTTCTTCGATCACCTCAAGCGCCGCGATCGACACCGCGCAGGCGAGCGGATTGCCGCCAAACGTCGATCCGTGCGAGCCGGGTTCAAACACCGACAAAATGTCGCGGTTGGCGACGACGCACGAAATCGGGAACACCCCGCCGCCCAATGCTTTCCCTAAAATATACATATCCGGCACAACCTCTTCCCAGTCGCAGGCAAATAACTTTCCAGTCCGTCCCAAACCTGTTTGAATTTCATCCGCGATGAACAACACGTTGTGTTCTTTGCACACGTCATAAGCCGCTTTTAAAAAGCCTTGCGGTGGGATGCGGATGCCGGCTTCTCCTTGGATCGGTTCGACAAGAAACGCCGCCGTATTCGGTGTAATCGCCGCTTTCAACGCTTCGATGTCGCCGTACGGGATGATTTTCACCCCGGGCAAAAGCGGCCCAAACCCGCGTTTATAAGCCGGTTCGGACGACAACGACACCGCGGCGAGCGTCCGGCCGTGGAAATTGCCTTCACAAACGATGATTTCCGCCTGATTGTCCGGAACGCCTTTGACGTCATACGACCAGCGGCGCGCCGCCTTGAGCGCCGTTTCCACCGCCTCGGCGCCGGTGTTCATCGGCAGCACCATGTCCTTTTTCGTCAGCTGGCACACTTTTTCATACCACGGGCCAAGCTGGTCGTTATGGAAGGCGCGCGATGTGAGCGTGACGCGATCAGCTTGCCGCTTTAACGCCTCCACAATTTTCGGATGCCGATGTCCTTGGTTGACGGCCGAATAAGCGCTTAACATGTCCATATAACGGTTGCCCTCTGGATCTTTCACCCATACCCCTTCCGCTTCGGAAATGACGATCGGCAATGGATGATAATTTCGCGCTCCATATCGTTCCGTTTGTTCGATCAGCTGTTCGGACTTCGTAGCCATCATCAACCGCTCCTTTCCTTATCTGCGTTTCTTCGCTATAAAAGGGCGGACGCCGCCGCCCTTTTTTTGGTTTAAAACATTTCCGACACCGTTTTCGCTTGCATATGGAGAATCAAATAGTCCGGACCGCCCGCTTTCGAGTCGGTGCCTGACATGTTAAAGCCGCCAAACGGCTGATACCCGACGATCGCCCCTGTGCAGCCGCGGTTGAAGTACAAATTGCCAACATGGAACTCGTGCCGCGCTTTTTCGAGATTCGCCCGATTGCGCGAAATGACGGCTCCTGTCAGACCGTATTCGGTGTTGTTCGCAATCTCAAGCGCATGGTCAAAGTCGCGCGCTTTGGCAAACGCCACGACCGGTCCGAAAATTTCCTCCTGCATGATGCGCGCGTTCGGGTCGACATCCGCAAACACGGTCGGCTGGATGAAGAACCCTTTCGAATCGTCTCCTTCCCCGCCGGTCATGAGACGGCCTTCTTGTTTGCCGATTTCGATGTACTCCATAATTTTGTTGTACGCCCCTTGGTCGATGACCGGGCCCATAAACGTCGCTTGCTCCGCCGGATCGCCGACGTTGAGCTGCTTCGTCAGCTCGACGACGCGGTTTAGCACTTGGTCGTAGACATCTTGAACCACGATCGCGCGCGAGCACGCTGAGCATTTTTGCCCCGAGAATCCAAACGCCGATGCGACAATCGATTGCGCCGCCAGTTCGAGGTCCGCTTCTTTATCGACGACGATGGCGTCTTTGCCTCCCATTTCCGCGATGACGCGCTTCAGCCAAATTTGCCCCGGATGCACTTTCGCTGCCCGCTCATAAATGCGGATGCCGACATCGCGCGATCCGGTGAAGCTGATAAATCGTGTACGCGGATGGTCGACGAGATAATCTCCGACTTCAGCCCCGCTGCCCGGAATATAGTTCAACACACCAGCCGGAAGCCCCGCTTCTTCCAACACTTCCACAAATTTATACGCCACGACCGGCGTCGCGCTCGCCGGTTTCAACAGCACCGTATTGCCGGTCACAAGCGAAGCAACGGTTGTTCCCGCCATAATGGCAAACGGGAAGTTCCACGGCGAAATGACAACCCCGACGCCAAGCGGAATGTAGAAGAACCGGTTCGTTTCCCCCGGACGGCTCTCAACCGGAATACCGTCTTTCAACTTCAACATTTGCCGGCCGTAATATTCCATAAAGTCGATCGCTTCCGCGGTATCGGCGTCCGCTTCACGCCACGGTTTGCCCGCTTCTTTCACCAGCCAAGCGGAAAACTCGTGCTTGCGCCGGCGCACGATCGCCGCCGCCCGGAACAAAATATCGGCCCGCGCTTCCGGGCTCGTCCGGCTCCATGTACGGAACGCCTCATCAGCGGTTTTCATCGCCCGCTCCGCCAGCTCTTTGTTCGCTTTCGCCACCCGGCCGACCACTTCCGTTTTGTTCGCCGGATTGATCGAAATGATTTTGTCTTCCGTCATCACCCGCTCGCCGCCGATCACAAGCGGATAATCGCGCCCAAGCTCCGATTCCACTTTTTTGAGCGCCGCTAAAAACGCTTCACGGTTTGCTTCTACGGTAAAGTCGGTGAGCGGTTCGTGTCTGTACGGCTGCACCATTTCGTCATCCTCCTTTTAAAGGCAAAAAAATTTTTCGTTATAAAACGGTTTCATAGTTATATTATGCAAATGATTATGGCTTTTTTCAATTGTTTTTACTTGGCGGCCTTGAGCTCCCCTTTTTCTGCGGCTAGGGGCTGAACCCGTTTTTTCGCCACAAGGTGGTAGTACCCGTAGCAAGCGAGCAAAAACGGAATGCCGCAGTAAAGAGCGATCCGTTGATCTGGAATAAACGCCAGTCCGATGATCGTCGCCATATTCAGCGCAAACGCCGCGAGCGGCACGAACGGATACAACGGCGTCCGGTATTTCAGATCGCGCACATCGCCGCCTTCGCGCAAAAACGCTTTCCGGCCGAAATAGCTTGACAGCGCGATGGAAGCCCACACCGTGACGGCGCCAAAACCGGCGATCGCCGTCAGCCAGACGTACACCGTATCTTCCGCATACACGCTGCACAACAGAGACAAGCAGCCGATGGCAATGCTGGCAATAAGCGCATTGATGGGCACGCCGCGTTTCGATAGCTTGCTGAAAAACGGACTGACCATGCCTTGGCGCGACATCGACCAGAGGACGCGCGATGTCGCATATAAGCCCGAGTTGGCCACCGACAGCACCGCCGTAATGATGACAAAATTCATGATATCGGCTGCATACGGAATGCCAATGTTGTCAAACACCTCAACAAACGGGCTTTCCACAACGCCGGCTTTCTCCCACGGAAACAAGCCAGCCAGCACAAAAATGGCCAAAATAAAGAAGATCAAAATGCGCCATACGGTGTTGCGCAACGCAACCGGCACTGTTTTTTCCGGCTCGCGGCTTTCCCCTGCCGCCACGCCGACCAATTCCGTCCCTTGGAACGAAAAGTTCACCAGGATCATCGTCGTAAAAATCGCCCAAAACCCGTTTGGAAACAATCCGCCATGATCAGTAAAATTCGAGAAAAACGGAGCGGGCTGCCCATTTTTCATCTGGATGACGCCAAACATCGCCGCCAGACCAAGAACAATAAACGCGATCACCGTCAGCACCTTGATGCTCGAAAACCAAAACTCCACCTCGCCAAATCCTTTGACAGACAACGCATTGATCAAAAACAAGAGCAAAGCGAAGACGGCGCAAAACACCCACGTCGGCACATCGGGAAACCATCGTTTCATGAGGATGCTGACGGTGAGAAGCTCGATGCCGACTGTCACCGACCAGTTCAGCCATGACAGCCAGCCGATGCAATACCCTACCGCCGGCGAGATGAATTTTGTCGCATACGTCTGATACGACCCGGCATCAGGAATGCGGACGGCCAATTCTCCCAACGAAAGCATGGTCAAATACATGACCAATCCGCCAAAAAGATACGCAACGACAGCCCCGCCTGGCCCCGCCTCATGAATCGTATAGCCCGATCCTAAAAACAAACCGGTGCCGATCACCCCGCCAAGCGCAATCATAAACAAATGCCTGCTTTTTAGCTCTCGTCTCAGTTCTTGCACGGGTTGCATCCGAAAACTCTCCCCTCTCTATGATCGATTTCGCAACCGCTTACATTTTTATCAAACAAACAGAACCCCCTTTTATGCAAAATTATTTTTCAATTTTTCGTGTATCACAACTTTATTATGAAGTTGTTTTTTTCTATTTTCAATATATTTAGCAAAAATTTTTTTCACATCTTTCTTTCCCTTCCCGTCTCCCATCCACCTTATGCTATAATACAAAAAAGAGAGGTGCTGATCGTGAACCGGGATATGGAAACGCTTTTATCGATGTATGAGCAAATTCTCGAACTGATCGACCTTGGCGTCCATGCCGTCGATCAACATGGGAAAACCGTCATTTACAACCGGAAAATGCGGGACATCGAGGGTATGAACATCGAGGACGTGCTCGATAAAAATATTTTGGACGTCTTCCGCTTCAACCCGGAGCAGCCGAGCACATTGCTTGAAGCGCTGCGCACCGGTGAAAGCATTCTGAACAAGCAGCAAACGTATTTCAATAATAAAGGACAAGCCGTGACAACGGTCAATCAAACACACCCGCTGCAAAAAGACGGGCGCATCATCGGCGCCGTGGAAATCGCCAAAGACATCACCAAATTCCGCAAGCTGATCCAAGAGCACCACCAACGCGGTGAAGCCGGTCGCACGTTTGCCGACGTCATTGGCCAAAGCGAAGCCATGCAAAAGGCCATCCGCCTTGCTCGTCATGCCGCCCGCTCCGAAGCGTCCGTGCTGCTCATTGGGGAGAAAGGGACAGGAAAAGACTTGCTCGCTTCCTGCATTCACCATGAAAGCGAACGGCGAGCGAAGCCGTTTTTTGCGCAAACGTGTTTGTCGCTTCCGGACGATTGGATGGAAACGATGCTGTTTGGCAGCGAAGAAGACGGCGAGATCCAGCCCGGCTTGTTTGAACAAGCGGACGGCGGCACTGTGCTGCTTGACGATATTGACTCGTTAAGCCTGCCGCTTCAACAAAAACTTGCCCGTTTCCTGCAAGAAAAACAGTTTGTCCGCGCCCATGGCCAAAAACCGGTTCGTGCGGACGTTCGCCTTATCGCCTCGACAAGCGGCGACCCGATTGACGCGGTCCAAAACGGGGAATTGCTCAAATCGCTTTACTACCAAATTGCCGTCCACTGCATCGTCCTGCCGCCGTTGCGCGAACGGAAAGAGGACATTTTGCCGCTCGCTATCCATTTCATCCGTCAAGGCAACGAGCGCTATGGCCTACATGTCGAAGGACTCGGCGATGACGTGCAAGAGGCGTTTCTTGCTTACAGCTGGCCCGGCAACGTGCGCGAGCTTGAGGCCGTCATGTTGGAAACGATGGCGACGATGGAACAAGAACAAACCATCACCCTCGCCCATCTGCCTGCCCCTTTTCGAGCCAAGCTGGCGCCCGACGAAACGAAAACGGACTTTTTATTTGATACGGAAGACATTTTGCCTCTTGACAAATACATGGAAGAAGTCGAAATTTACTACATCCGCAAGGCGCTGCAGCATCACGGCTTCAACATCACAAAAACGGCCAAAGCGCTTGGTTTGAGCCGACAAAACTTGCAATACCGCATCCGCAAGTACCAGATTGATAAGGAATGGGGATAAGCTGCAGTTGGCGATCGTACGGCCAAAAGGACAGGGGAGGTCGCTGTGGATGATCGACGCTCATCTTCATCTCGACCAGTACACGGACATCGATGAACAAATCAACCGTTGGCAAGAAGCGGGCATCATCGGCGTCGTCGCCGTCTCCACCGATTTGCGCTCAAGCCACCGAACGCTCGAGTTGAAACAGCGATTCCCTTCCTTCATCTACGCCGCCATCGGTTTTCATCCAGAGCAACCGCTGCCAAGCGAAAGTGATTGGAACGAATGGACAGAGCTTGTCAAGCAAGAGCGGCCGCTGCTCGCCGCCATCGGCGAAGTCGGGCTGCCATACTATTCAGCGGAAGCATGCGCCAAGCTGCCCGCGTATCAAGAACGATTAACCGAAATCGCGGCCATCGCCGCGGATGCCTCCTTGCCGCTCGTTCTTCACGCCGTCTACGACCGCGCCGAAACCGCCTTGGCCATCTTGCAGCAAGCTGGCGTCCGACAAGCCCATTTCCACTGGCTGAAGGCCGAGCCTGCCGTGGTCAAACAAATCGTCCAATGCGGCTACTACATCTCCGTCACGCCGGAAGTGTGCTACCGCGAGCGCGACAAGCAGCTGTTATCCCTCGTTCCCATCGAGCAGCTGCTCCTTGAAACGGATGGCCCATGGCCGTTTGCAGGCCCGTTTGCCGGAAAACTGACGACCCCGTTATGGCTGTTGGACTCCGCGCGAGCCGTGGCGGCACACTATGGCCGAGATATCGAACAAGTCAAAGCCGTCATCACTGCGAACACGAAACAGCTTTACGGTGCGGCCGACCGTGTAGTATGATGAAACCAATTCCAAATCCATACCGAAATGAGGGGAAATGATGGATCATCATGAGCGAGTGCGCCAACAGCTGATCAAAAGCGTTTCCGGGCTGTCGGACGAACAGCTGAACACCCGGGCGGCGGACGGAAGTTGGACGATTGCCCAAGTGCTCGAACACCTGTACTTAATCGAAACATCGATCGCAGCCATGATCGCCCATACAGTAAAGCATGGCGAGAGCCAGCCGGTTGAGGAAAAACCGATCCACTTGACCGTTGACCGTTCCAAAAAAGTGGAGGCGCCTGATTTCGCCCGCCCGAGCGACCGCTTTTTCACTCGACACGAACTGGAAGAAAAATTGCATCAATCGCGGCAGCGGTTGCGCCAAATCACGGAGCAAGCCAATCCGGCTGACTTGGAAGCCAAATCGTTCCCGCATCCCATTTTTGGGCCACTGAATTTGAAGCAATGGGTGGAATTTGTCGGCTACCATGAACAGCGCCACCTCGCGCAAATTGAAGAAATCAAGGCACAGCTTCCGTGAGGAGCGGGCGGCTCATCAAGGAAAAAGCCGAGCAACGACCAGCCAAATCCCGCCCTGCTCGGCTTACAACGATTTTCCATCTTCATGCGAACGCTCCACTGCCCCTGTCACAGCAATTGTTTTCACTTGCTTTAACGTCGCCACGATGAGAAAACTGACAATAACGAGCAAACACCATGAACTCACCTTCCCAAGATGAACAAGGCTCCACGCCTTCGCCTGGTTTGGATATTGCCAAGCGCCAAAAAAGGTGGCGATGTTTTCCGCGATCCAGATGAAAAACCCGATCAGCAAAAACGACAAAACAAGCGGCATCCGGTAGCGGATTCCCCCGACCTCATACGTCACCCATGACCGCCAAAAGACAAGCATGACGAGGCTTGAGAGCCACCAACGAACGTCCACCCAATAATGGTGGGTGAAAAAATTCAAGTAAATCGCCGAAGCGAGAGGAACGACCATCCAAAACGGCGGCCATTGCACCAACTCCACCTTCAGCCTTCGCCACGCCTGGCAAAGATAGCTGGCGACGCTCGCATACATAAAGCCGCTGTACAAGGGCACGCCAAAGATTTTCGTATACCCCTCTTCCGGATACGACCACGAACCCATGCGCACTTTAAACAGCTCGAGCGCAAGTCCAATGACGTGGAACAAGGTGATCACTTTGAGTTCATCCCGCGTTTCCATCCCTGACCGCACCATCCACCATTGCATGAGCAGGCAAATAACAAGCAACCAATCATACCGCGGCAACAGCGGAAGCGGCGCGAGCTTCGTCAGCGCCAATGAGGCAAAAATGACAACCGGAAACACGCAAGATTGCGCCTGCGCCCAACCGAAGCGAACAAGCTGCACAAACGCTTTGATCAGCCGCGACGTTCTGCCAAACTGGCGCACCCGGACGATCATGAGGCCAAACGGTGGAGATTCGTCCACCGCTAGCTCTTGCTTTTCCCCTTTCAAGCCGTCCCCTCCCTGCTCACGGATTTGACTCCCCTTCATCACTTCGATACTCCAAAATGTCCCCGGGCTGGCAATCGAGCGCCTTGCAAATGGCTTCGAGCGTCGAGAAACGGATCGCCTTCGCCTTCCCGTTTTTCAAGATCGACAAATTCGCCATCGTGATCCCGACTCTCTCCGACAGCTCGGTGACGCTCATCTTCCGCTTCGCCAACATGACATCAAGATTCACGATAATCGGCATGCCATCCACCTCAAATGGTCAACTCATTTTCTTGTTTGATTTCAATCGCCTGCTGCAGCAGCTTTTGCAACACCGCGGCGAACACAGCGATGACAAGCGACGCAAACGGCACAATCAGACCGACGAAGATGACTCCCGGAGCATCGTCTTTCTCGGCGAACAAGTAAAACAGCGGCAAGACAAGCAAATGCAGCCCGCTGATGGCGACGGCGCAATGTTTGATCGTCTTTAACGCTTTCACCGACGCCTCGGAAAACGCGTCGTTTCGGTCAATATACACTAACAACCGGAACGCCTGATACAAAGCGAAGTAGAACGGCAGCGCGGACGCCTCAAACACAAGATAAACAAAATACTTGATCCAAGGGAACGTTGGCACCAGCTTGACAGCCACCTTCGCAAGCGCAGGAACCAAAAATAGGCACAATGCCAAAACCGGAAGGCCGATCAACACTAAAGACGCCTTCAAAAACAACGTTTCCCGTTTCATCGAAACACCTCACTGACTCGTTTTCGACTTTATTGTAATGAATGTCTTATCGTTTATCAATAAATAATTGTTGATTTAAATTAAATTTTTTCTGCAAAACAGCAAAAAGAAAAGACGTCCCCACACGGTAACGCCCGACCATACCTATTGAGACAACAGGCACACCGTATTCACTTCCACGCCGCCCATTACCAATCGATTCGCTTTCCATCCCGGAAAAAGCCGCCGTTCGGCCCGTCAGGCCTGATTCTGCTATTTAACCGCACTCCCCCCAATTACTCGTTTTTCATCGACAGCCCGTGCTTTCGCGGAAATCATAATAGGATACCCTCCTTCAATCCATAAATTTCATCAACACCTGTCTATCATTATAAAAGAAAGAGGGCACTTTCAATGGTTAGATCAAGACAATTCGTTGATTATTCAACAAATTGTATGAAATTATCGATGATCGATTCGATGTTTTCTTTTCCAACATCGTCATCCTCGCAAAGGAACAAACCCTACCAAAGATTCCCGATCATGAAGTCATATCGAAAACAACATCCGCCCGTTTAATCGGCTCTTCGGTTTCCAAATAATAGTCTTCTGCTTTCCAATACCGGTTGATGAACTTTTGGATGTTTTGTTTCACTTGATCGTTTTCACGGGCAAAGCGAATCTCCCGCGGACAATCCAAATAGACGACGAAATCAAAAAACGGCCTCCATTCTTTCCTTTGCAGAAAAACACCTTCAATCATGATCATGTCCGAATCAGAGAGATAAACCGTTCGCTTGGAGTGCGTATCGGTCTCATGATCATAAAACGGGAGGGTCAGCTGGTGGGATGCTTTGAGTTGACGGAACAACTGATGCGTTAGCCACTCCACATCCCACTGTAAATAATAATATTCAAACCATTCCTCGTTTCCCGTATGATAACGTTTGGCTCGCTCGACAATATGATCATCCATGTGAAAAACGCACACGGAGATGCCTTGCTCCCGCAACGTTTGACTCAGCTGATTGGCGAATGTCGTTTTGCCCGATCGGCTTAGCCCATCAATCCCGAGGACCAATCGGCCCGCTGTTTTGATCGCCAAAATGGTCTTGCATAAGAAGTCGATGCGATCACGCAACCCCATCCCCCCTCATGTATTTTTCGGATAGCCTATCTATAAAGGACCAATTCAAAATCGCCCTGCTGCGGCGGAAAAGAAGCGGTTTTTCCCGATGAACTCCGCTGTTTTTTCCGCTGCTTCCGTTTTCCTTTTCCAGCGATCACTTGCTCTAACCCTTTTCCCATTAATTTAAAGGCAAAAATGGCAACGATAAAGGCAACACACGGCCCGACAACAATCCATTGGTCAAGCATCATTTCCCGATAGGAAAGACCGATCAAGCCGGACCATTCGTTCGAAAGGGAGAGCGCCACCTTCTCCGGAGGGCCCAACCCATCGGAATCATATATAACTTTTACGCCTCCTAGCAATATTTGAAACGCCCCGAGATGCACAAGCAGCAAGAGCGACTGCACCGTCTGCTGGGTAAACAGCAAAAACAGCCGCGGCCGCATATACGGGAGAACGTGCTTGCGGATGAGCCAAACGTGATCAGCTCCCATCAGCCGGGAAGAAACGACAAATTCATTTTGCAAAAAGACAGCGATATCATTGCCGATGACCAGCATTAACGGCGGAAGCGCAACAGCCGCAAGCACCAATAGTTGTTTGATCAACACTCCCATTCCAGCTCCTTGCTCCTCCAATGGAATGAAAGCAAAAAAGAGCATCGTTAAAAAGATCGCCGGCACAAACCGAAAGGCGCGGACGATGGACTCGGCAATAAACCGAAATTTCTGCAAATAAAAAGCATACACGATTCCGCCGACCGTCCCAAACACAAGCCGCAGCAAACTGACCGCCAATGCGGTGACAATCGTATATTTCGCCCCATCGATGACTTTCCAAAACACGTCTTCACCTTGGCGATCGACGCCAAACGGGTGGGCCCAGCTCGGCGGGTATGGAGGAACGTCAACGAGCCGCCCAGCCTCATTGTAGATCTGCTTCGGCGGCTGGGGAATGATGTCTTTCAGCCAATAAGAATAGAAAAAACTGGCCAGCAATAGACCAGCCGCGATGATAAACCCTGCCGCAAAATACACGTTGCGGAATGCGCGCATCACGCCACCCCCCTCTCGATTCCCGTCAAATAAGCAATCACTCGTTTCCCGGCCACATCAATGAGGTAAAATGGCAAAAACAGCATGGCAAGACCGATAGCCACTACTTCCGGCGTATGGAGCTGCTCATACAAAAACCGGAACAATCCGTGCATATTAAACAAATATTCCGCCACTAACAAGTTCGACAGCATAAACCAAAACAAATATTGGACGTTAGAAAACACGGTGATCAGCGCGTTGCGGAACATATGGCGCCATAGCACTGCCGTTTTTGACAATCCTTTCGCTAGCGCATATTCGACGTATGGCTTGTCTTTTTCCTCCGTAAACGCAAGAAATGTCATTTGGAACAGCAGAATGGAAGGCAAAATGGAAATCATGACAATCGGCAGCACGTATACATTGTCAAAACCGGCAACAGGATTGACAATAAGCAAATCTGTCTTTTTAAACACCCAGATGACAAACAGTTGCGTAGAAAAAATAAAAATAACATCGGGGATCGACTCAAGAAAAAACGCGATGCCTTTAACCATTTTTTGCAGCGGACGCGGAAGCAAAAAGCAGATGTAGGCTCCCGTAACGGCTATAAGGAAGGAAACAGCCAGCGCCCCCCATAAAATAACAAGGGAATAGGCATACGGCTCCATCATCGTTGAGAGCAGGGGAGCATTGTGCCATTGCGAGAGCGAAACCGTTATATCACGAATAGAAAAAAAGCTCCAAAACAGCTGCTGAAATTGCTGCCAAAATACCGTGATCATTTGCGGGCTCGGGAACAAGGAATAGCTTTGCGCAAACGCGATAATCGCCATAATCGTGAAAATGGTAAGCAACAAATCCGCCAGCACCGTCAAGGCGAGCTTCCATTTCTTCATAAGGCCGATCCCTCCCTCAGAGCACAGGCAAACGATTGCTACATGTTCCTTTCATCTGTAAGCTGCCAGTGCTTGCATGTTAATAAGATGGTGGCGGTGGAGGCAATGTTTCTGCTAACATGGATTGCTGTCCTCCCATTCCATCGCCTATTTTCAAGATGCGGTCATACATTTTAATTCCTACATAGGTTTGTCCGTCTGTTTGATATTCTACCCTGCCCGACGAGTCTTTTTTGATAAGCTCTCCCTTTTCGCCATACTTCTCTTTTACGTGCTTCGGCTGCAATTCTGGCAAAAACATCACATCCAGCTCATATTCCTTAGCTCGCTCCGGTCTTTTCGCGCTCCATGAATAACTTCCGTCTTCCCCAACGTTTACTTTTTCCTCGAGTACCTGTTTGCCCCCCTCGATTTCTTTCATCACAATTTGCACGACGGCGCCTTTTGGCAAATTGCTGTTTCCGTTTAGCACCACTAGGTCACCGATCGTTTTGACCGCACCACCTAATTTTACCGTTTGCTCCACTTTCGGTTTGGCACAGCCAACTAGCACCAATAGCAACAACAACGTAAGGACCACCGTCATTCGGATATCCTTCATAAAAACCCTCCTTATATGTATGTATAAGCATCTTTTAAAAAGAAAAATAGTATACGATGTGAAATATTAGGTTAACCATTTCGTTCAAATGAATCTGATAATCTTTATCCGACGATAAACAAGGCTTCCAAAAATGATTCGGAAAATTCTTTAATATTTACGCCCAACCATCACTATTGCTTTTTTGTTGTTTCTTAAGTTCAACCATGATATGACCAGCTTTGGTATATTTCTAACAATGGTAAATCATTATGATTCTCGGTTTTGTGATGAAATGTACAGTGTCTGGCGAAATGGCCTCTCTTTTAGAAGTATGATGTCAAAGGATTGTTGTTGAAAAACTAGTTTTTCCATTCACTCTTGGAGACAATGGGGGATCTGCATCACTAATTGGTTACCTTCGTGTCTTTTTAGGTGGTTGCTCTGAAATCTTCCATCAATTAACATAAGACTTAGTTCTTTAGGATTTTTCATCCCTGTACTAATCTCGATTTCTTCTGACTGATTTATCACATATAAATAAGGTGTACTATGAACTTTAGATGTATGAAAGAGGTATGCAACTTTGATATATATTATTGATTCATTGATGTTTTCTAAAACAAGCTGATCATTATTCCTTTTATCGTTGTTTATTAACATAATTTTAAACGTTAGTTCGATTGCTAAAGATGAAGCAAGCTTTTTCCGCCTGCTTCATCTCATCCATACAGTGGTTTCTATATCCGTTCCTTTCGCAACCGCTTATAACAGGCTTGTACGTTAGGAGTACCCCAATCACCCTCCGTAATAAAATCCGGTTTCCTTCAGTGTCAGCGGATCTCCTTCCCGATGCACACCGGCATTGATGACTTCGCCTACATAAATATAGTGATCGCCTTTTTCTACTTTTTCGACAACTTTGCACTCAAAGAAGCTGAGCGCATCTTTAAAAATCGGACATCCTGTTTCTTCGGTATAGAATTCGTACCCTGCCAGCTTATTTCCTTCCGGTTCTAAAGATTTAAAGAAAGCGGTGACCATATCCTTCTGGCCTGTTTCCAAAATATTGACGCTAAATACGCCACCTTTGGCAATTTGCTCTTGGGAACGGGTGCCTACTTTCACTGCAACCGCTACCAATGGAGGATTAAAAGACGTTTGTGTCAGCCAGTTTCCCGCAAAAGCATTGGCAGTACCGTTTTCATCTTTTGTGCCGACAATGTATAAACCGTATGTAATTCCACGTAAAGCCGTTTTTTTCGCCTTGGCATCCATGTATGGAACTCCTCCTTCCGTAAAAATCGTGTTTTTCAGTTGTGTAGATGTTCTTATTTTCCATTTTATCCAAGCTAATTATATCTGTCTAGCTTTTCATTTTTAAGAAACATAGGGAGATTTCACAACTTACAATACAGCGGACGAACACAAGTTTTCAAGAAAACGAAAGATGGCATAATCCTTTATTGAAAAAGTGGATGGAAGAATACCCCTTAAAAAAAAAGTGGGTGTCCCAAAAGTAGAAAATGGGACACCCTCATTTTAAAGAGTCCAGTATACAACTTTTTTGTCACTTAACCGGATTGACCCCCTAAATTTGGACACATCCTATCTTAATTTTAGGTTATTCTCAAAATTTCTCGTTTTTTCTTGGCAAGAAGACAAAATCCTCTTGCCTTATACGCGAACTTCTTTGATGATTAACGATTCCGTTTGCGCTTTTTTGTAAAATTCACGCGGTGGAAGATCGAGAATACTCGAATGAATCCTTCGCTCGTTATAAAATTTCATGTACTCCATCACGGCTTGATAAGCTTCTTCATAGCTGTCAAACGCCATTCTTCCTAGACATTCCTCCTCCAGTAAACGATGAAACGCTTCAATATGTGCATTCATATTCGGCGTCCGTGGTGGAATCCGTTCATGTTCGATTCCAAATCGCTCACAGGCAGCTTCAAAGGCATGAGAAATAAATTGCGGGCCGTTGTCTGTCCGAATCACAGGTTTATTTGCCTGTTCAAATTGCTGACGCTTGAATAACGCTCTTTGAAGCGTCTTTACGGCATCGCTTGCTGAACAACTCAACCCAATATGGTAATCAATTACCGAACGGTCATACACATCGATGAGCGACAAAACAAAGAAAAAGCGTTCTTCTCCTTCGATATATCCGTATTTCACGTCCATTTCCCATAACTGATTCGAGCCTGTAATAATGCGATTTCGAGCGAGTTTCTTCGGATATGGAATCCGTTTCTCTCGCTGCGGACGTAGTAAGTCCATCGCTTTACACAATCGATATACTTTTTTCTTACTGATCACAAGCTGATGGTCTCTTCTTAACTGAATGGTCAGCTTGCGATATCCGTAGGCAAATCCTTCTCCCATCACAAGCTCAGAGAGCCATTCTTGGATTTGTTCGTCTGACACTTTTTCGCCAGTTGCCGTTAGAGAGTAGCCGGGTGTTGGACGTCCCCCACCTACTGTTTTCTTCTCGACTTTTCCGTTCTGCTGATAATAGTTAAGTCCATATAATTGTGTAAAAAGGGAAATAGAAAAAGAGCCATGTTGCTTCCCCTTTGGTAGAATAAACAGTGGACCAAAAACACCAAACATAAGGAGGAATGCAACCATGGCTCAATATCATATTACCCTAAATGATGAACTTTTGCACGGGTTATTCACCAGAGATGAGGGATTAGCTAAGCTATTGGAACAAGTCCTGAATCAAATCCTCGAGGCCCAAGTAGAAGAACAGCTGGGGGCTCGCCGTTATGAACGGACGGAAGAACGAAAAGGCTATCGAAACGGTTCGTATCCACGCCAGCTGACGACCCGGGTGGGACGGTTGACCTTGCGCGTTCCACGGACAAGAGATGGAGAGTTCTCTACGGAACTGTTCCAACGGTATCAACGGAGCGAACAAGCTCTGGTACTGGCACTCATGGAAATGGTGGTAAACGGGGTGTCTACCCGAAAAATCACTCAAATCACGGAGGAATTATGCGGCACTTCGTTTTCCAAATCCACGGTTTCCTCGCTGTGCAAGGGGCTGGATCCGATTATCCAAGACTGGAATCACCGTTCCCTTCATGAACACGTGTATCCGTTTGTGCTAGTAGATGCTATTTATACGAAAGTCCGGGAGGATGGACGAGTACGCTCCAGAGCCGTGTTGATCGCTACAGGAGTGAATGAGGAAGGATATCGGGAAATTCTTGGCCTGCAAATCGGAAACAGTGAATCGGAGTCCAGCTGGAGCGAGTTCTTCGGATGGCTGAAAGACCGGGGACTCCGGGGAGTGGACTTGATCATCTCGGATCAGCACGGTGGGCTGGTGCAAGCCATTGAAAAGCATTTCCAAGGCGCTACATGGCAGCGATGCCAGACACATTTTATTCGCAATATCCTCGATGCCGCACCAAAGTATATGCAGGATGCCTTGCTCGAGGAGATTCGTGGGATTCTTCATGCCCCAAACAAGCATACGGCCCGACTGTTATTGGAACAAGTGCTGGCCAAATGGGAAGAAAAAGCCCCAAAAGCCATGCAAATCCTCGAAGAGGGATTCGAAGACGCCACCGCCGTATTGGACTATCCGGACCGTTATCGGCGGCGTCTGCGTACGACAAACGGAGTGGAACGGCTGAACGAAGAAATTCGCCGCAGAGAACGGGTCATCCGCATCTTTCCGAACCGGGAATCGGTGTATCGCCTCGTAGGCGCCGTGTTGACCGAAATGGACGAAAAATGGATATCGGGACGCAAATACCTGGATATGTCCGACTATTGGCAGTGGCGGAAAACGAAAGAGCAAGAAGCTCGATCGGTGAATCAGGAAGTTTCGGAGATGAAAAGAGTAGGGTAACCCCTTCGCTGTGTCAAGGAGAACGTGGAATACCGGAGCGAAGCGAGGATATGCCGCGAAAGCTCCTTGACACGCCTGTTCCTTGACAACATGATCATTAGTCCGGGAAGGCGACCGGCAGGGAGACTTGCCGGACTTACCTGCCATACGTCAGGTCATCAGGTCCATGTTGTCTATCAAAGGGGAATTTACACAATAATTTGGACTTGACCTCACTTGTCAGGTGCAAAACAGTAAAACGCAGGTTGAGTCACAGATAAAATCGCACAATTTTCACAATGAATTCACAGTATAATTCAAATCAATAAAAGAGCTTGAAAAACGTTACAAGAAAACGTTCCAATCTCTTTTATATTTAATGTAGGTTATTCAACAAAGCACCCGTTAGCCAACCATGAAGCGAGCTTCATCACAGATGATGGAAGTTAATTCTTTCTTCCATGGGAGTCAACCATGCCGCATCTATGTGGCACCAGCAATGATGAAAATACTGATTTTTTGTATAATTTAGTAAAAAAACATTGCAATCATTCTACCGTGTGATTATAATAAATAAAAAAATTCCATATATCTTTGTGATGATGAAGAATAGTAGGCATGGCGGACACTTCAGAGAGCTGATGGTTGGTGCAAATCAGTGTGGAAACCATGTTGAATGG
Organism: Geobacillus zalihae; assembly: GCF_030414215.1. Classification (NCBI taxonomy): domain Bacteria; kingdom Bacillati; phylum Bacillota; class Bacilli; order Caryophanales; family Anoxybacillaceae; genus Geobacillus; species Geobacillus zalihae. The sequence continues at coordinate 170,685 of NZ_CP129217.1, read as the reverse complement.
GCTTCGGAGCAACCAGACCGAAATTTAGAGTAGGTTTTGGCGGAGAGTCTCACCGTTAAAAGAGACAAGGTATCGAAACGTAATTTATGTTTCCGTACCCTAAAAGTGCGTTTGTTGTTTTACAAACGAACAAAGGTGGCACCGCGGCTTTCCGTCCTTTGGCAAGTGGATGGAAAGCCTTTTTATTTAGTTGTCTAAAAGGAGTGATTAGTCATGGAAGACGGCTGGTGGACGTTTTTTTCAATTCAAAGCATTAAAACTACAACAAAATGGAGGGATTTCGATGAATAGGGGAATATTAGTATCAGGAATAAGACCTACAGGAGAATTACATTTGGGTAACTACTATGGTGCAATGAAGAATATCCTTGAATTACAGGAAAAGTACAATTCATACTTTTTTATCAGTGATATTCATTCACTAACTACTCACCCTAAACCAGATGATTTAACGAGAAATGTTTTGGAAATTGCTAAAGATTATTTGGCAGCAGGGCTCGATCCAAATAAATCTACATTTTATGTCCAATCCTCGATTGCAGAGGAAATATGTGAATTGCATACTTATTTAAGCATGGTAATGCCATTAGGGGATTTATTACGTTGTCCGACATTTAAGGAAAAAGCAAAAAAACAACCTGATAATGTCAATTATGGATTAGTAGGTTATCCAGTTTTGATGGCAGCAGACATTCTTATACACAAAGGAAAATTTGTGCCCGTCGGCGAAGATCAATTGGTTCATTTGGAAATAGCAAGGACCATTGTACGTAGATTTAACCAACTCTATGGAGATATTTTTCCTGAACCAAGACCGATTGTGGAAAATGCTGTTCGTATTCCTTCTCTTTCAGGGAAAGGGAAAATGAGTAAATCCGATAACGCCGACAGTTATATTAGTATGAAAGATGACAATAAAACCATTCAACGAAAAGTAAAGAAGGCATATTCTGACCCTACTCGTATCTATAAACATCAAGCAGGTAACCCTTCAAAAGAAGGGTGCAACGTTTATCATTTGCACACTTACTTTACTGAAAAGGAAACGTTAGAAAAGATTCAGCTCCAATGCAGTAATGCGACGATAGGGTGCGTACAATGTAAATCCATTCTATCCGATTCGATCAATTCCATCGTTGGACCGTTCAGAGAAAAAAGAAAAAAATTGTCAGATAGTGATGTATATGATGTTTTAGAACACGGGAAAATGAAAGCGAAAGAGTCATCACAAAAAGTGATCAGTGAAGTTAGAAAGGCAATTGGATTAAGGATGTTTTAAGTGATTTAATAAGGTGTATCGAATAGTGATACACCTTTTTCTTCATCAATTTATTAACGGTTTATTATGACTAACTGCTTCGTTAGCCAACCATGAAACGAACTTCACCACAGATGATGGAAGTTCATTCGTTCTTCCCAGGGAGACAACCATGCCGCATCTATGCGGCATCATCAGAATAATGAAAAATTCATTTTCAGGATAGACCTCCATGTCGTGCTTACGGCACTAGCAAATGATGAAAATACTACCCGAGTTCGACAGTCACTAGGCAAACAAAATGCCTCTCGCCCCTTGATACAAAAGGGATCGGAGGCATTTGGGCACACTTCGGGCGTGTATCTAGGTGCGAGGGTGGATGCCTAGAATCTTTGGAGGAGGTTCCAGCCCTAGAGCCGCAAGGAATAGCGCTTGTTTGGCCGTCAGTTCGGTTCGTTGATAAAGGTCGCCGTTTTTTGAAGAAAAATGTCCAAGCATGAGACGCTCGCATTCGTCTCTTACTTTCGGCCACGATTCATGAGTTCGGATCTCCACGATCCGAACCAGCAAGAGAGCCAGCCAACTGAGCAGCACATGCGCCCGGATACGGTCTTCCAAGCGATGATACATGGGGCGCAGCTCGAGTGTTGATTTCAACGTCCGAAAGGCCTGCTCGATATCCACCAGTTGCTTATACCCGAGCGCGACATCCTCGGCAGACAAGGTGTCATCGGAGGTTCGGATGAGATATTTGCCATCGTACTTTTCCGCTTCACGAACCGCTTGCTTGTCGATGCGAAGCGTTCCATCCTTCAATTGACGCAAGTATTTTCCGTAGGACGGATGGGAACGCAGCCGGCAGGTGGCCTTATGATGAGCTTCATTGGGGAGTTGGCGAAGCCCCTCCAACTCCTCTTTCAGCGATTCGAGCAGCTTTTCCCGTTCCTTGCGTTGGCGTTCGGCTTCGCTGGGATTGTACACGAGAACATAGCGCTGACGCGCTTCTCCGTCGCCCACGATGATTTCTTTGATATGCAAGTTCTCGCGAACTTGTTGGTAGCGCCCGCGACGGTTTAGGGCCTCTTCGACGGCAGCTTTGCCGGACCGCATCTTTTCGCCGACAATGTAGTGTCCCCCGGCCTGTTGCAAGATTCGCAAATTCTCTTCAGACGAAAATCCGCGGTCCATCACGCTGATCACACGCCCAAGCTTCCAGCCAATCAAGTCTTGTTTCACCTGTTTGATGACCGTCATATCCATCGTATTGCCAGGCCATACCCAAGCGCGAATGGGGACTCCTTCCCGGGTAACGGCCAGTCCAATGACGATTTGGACCAAATCGGGACGCTTATCTTTGGAAAACCCCTGCTTTCGAAGCGATTCTCCTTCTGGTGTTTCGGATGGATCCACTTCGAAGTACGACGAAGTCGTATCAAAGTAAATCAAATCGACTTCCAGGTTCAATAAATCGGCCACGGCATGGAACACTTGGCGTTCCAATTCCGGCTGCACAGCCAGCAGCTCATCCATCGCCCGGTACAACTGGTGGCTGGCGACTTGGGGAAGATGAGGGATATGCACGTCTTTCTCCACCCACTCCTCCATCGCCAACTTGCTTGACGGATGAAGGGCACGATTCGCCACCATGGCAAAAATCAGCCGTTCCAACGGAATCTGATGATGTCGGGAGGCAAACAAGGAGTGGAGAATCTCTCCCAATCCCAGTTGTCTCCAGAGCTGATCCAAAAGCCAAGCGCCACCAAGGCGTTTGCTTGATTGAAACTGAAAGTCATCCGACACTTCTCCTGTCAACGTCTCGATTTCCCAAGCCTGCTCAGGAGAAAGGAATCGCGAAATGCTTTTGGCCAGACGCTCCAAGACAGCGCGATCCACCTCGTCTTCGCGCCCAAACGAATAAATCACCTTCGCTTTCGCATATTTGGCCTTCGGATCCCATTCGTTGTGAGCAAGCTGGAGATACGCCACGGTCGTTCCATCTTTGTTTTTGCGTGTTACTCGCCGTATGTACATGCCTATATTATAACCGATATTCAGCTGTTTTAAAAGTTAAAATAAACAAGTCGTGTGCCTATGAAATTCAGTGTTTTTTTCTAGGATCCGCATCGCGAAATCTTTGATATAACAGCATTTTGGCCATTTTCATTTGCCTAAAATGGCCTCAAAACTGTCGAACTCGGGTACTAATTTTCGGGATAGTTAAAAAAGAAATGGGTGTAAGCAAAACACCCGCAAAATGTGCGGGTGTTTCTGCTTAAATAACCATATCAATAATTCCATTAATCCATTCAGAATTTTCTTCGATTCCGAGCTTATTGTAAATTATCATCTGTAGTTGAGTAAATTTACTAACATAAATTTACAACCAAACAAAAAAGGAGACATGAACCCGACTCCTTGGTTAAAATAGATGTGCTAACCAACCATTCACAAGGAGGCTCATGTCTCATGAATAGATTAGCACATCATCAAGGAATCCACAAGTTTTTCATGGCGTTGGGGTTGGCGCTTTATTTCTCGAAACCGGTCATCAAGCATCTCGTTCATATTGTGGATGCCTTGACGACCAAGGGATTTTCGGGAACGTTGACCGATGTCCATCACTGGAGTTTTCATCCCAACCATCGAACAACGCTCAGCCATTTTTTCACGAAAAGCCCTTGGGATGAAGAGACGTTGCTTCGCAAACTCCAGCAATGGATCCTTCATCGCATCAAGCGAATCGCCAAACGGGAGAATCAACCCCTTTTTGTTTCGATTGATGATACCATTTGCCAAAAAACGAAGCCTTCGTCACGGGCCACGCACGCCATTCAAGGGTGTGATTGGCATTTCTCCCACAAAGATCATCAATCGGTCTGGGGGCATTCGCTCGTTTGGCTGATGGTACACACCATGACTCAGGCATTCCCGTTCGCGTTTCGTCTTTATGATAAGGCGGCGGGAACAAGCAAAGTCGACCTAGCGATGGAGATGCTTTCTTCGCTCAAGGTGAAGCCGGATCATCCGGTGTATGTGCTCATGGATTCATGGTATCCGTCCAAAGAGCTCATCGAAGCCTGCCTGAAAAAGGGATTCCATGTCATCGCGATGCTCAAGACGAACCGAATTCTCTACCCGAAAGGCATCGCCGTCCAAGCCAAGCAGTTCGCCCGCTATCTCGAACCGCGAGACACCCGCCTCGTCACGGTGGGGAACGAGCGCTATCGTGTCTACCGCTACGAAGGTGCGCTCAACGGTCTTGATGATGCGGTGGTGCTGCTTACTTGGAAGGCTGCTCAGCCGATGACACCCGAACATCTTCATTGCATCTTGAGCACCGATCGGGAGCTGAGTGACGAAGACATCTTGCGTTACTATGCCCAACGCTGGTCGATCGAATGCTTTTTCCGGCAGGCAAAAGACCAGCTGAAGCTTGATGGGTACCGTGTTCGCCACGTTCGGGCGGTCAAACGGTATTGGATCACCGTGTTGTTGGCTTGCGTGTACAGCATAGCCGAATCTCAACAAGACCTCTCCGCCGGACTGGAGCTTCTTCGATCGCGGAAAGGACACAGCCTAGTTGAGTTCATTTACAACGCGGCGAAGCAAGATATTCCCATTGATGTTGTCAAAAAACAACTCCATGTCGCCTAAGGGTTACCCTGTTTGTCTCTTTGTTAATGGAAAATATTGTAATGAAAATTACTCATCTACAGTTAGATATTTAGCATTTGATTCCTTCTTTAATTATACTGCCCGTTAGATGCCCATGCATCGCTTCGCGGCATCACAGATGATGAAAGAAATTTTATTCTTCCATAGAAATCAAATAAGACCGATTTTAATCAATTTACCACAATATTACAAACACTTTCAAAATGCCTTTTATTATTCAAATATTTGTTTGATCGGAAATAAAGGAAAAATTGTTGGCATAAAAATTCGCCAACACTTTTATTGAATATATAACTTTATTTTTCAGTATGCGACTTTATTTTCCGCAGATAATAGAAAAAACAAAAGCCTGCTGGATTCACCAACAGGCTTTCAGTTCCCGACTTTTTTGTTCGGTACCTAACTTTTTTGTCCGGTTCCCGACTTTTTTGTCAAGTACCCGACTTTTTTGTCATTCAACATCTTTCCGACCAATGAACCGCTTACTCCACCGTCACGCTCTTCGCCAAGTTGCGCGGTTTGTCGACGTCGCAGCCGCGGTGCAAGGCGGCATAGTATGCGATCAGCTGCAACGGCACGACGGACACAAGCGGCGTAAGATCCGGATGGACGGATGGGATGATGAAGCGGTCGCCGTCGCCTTCCAGGCCGCGCATCGAGATGACGCACGGGTTCGCGCCGCGGGCGACGACTTCTTTTACGTTGCCGCGAATGCTTAAGTTGACGTGCTCTTGGGTGGCGAGGGCAATCACCGGCGTGCCGTCCTCAATCAAGGCGATCGTGCCGTGTTTCAGCTCGCCGCCGGCGAACCCTTCCGCTTGAATGTACGAGATCTCCTTCAGCTTCAGCGCGCCTTCTAGGCAGACATAGTAGTCAACGGCGCGGCCGATAAAGAAGCAGTTGCGCGTCAGCGTCAAGTAGTCGCTTGCGATTTTCTCCATTTCTTCTTTCGCATCACACAGCATTTCCATCACATTGGCGACGATGGCGAGCTCTTTCGTCAAGTCAAAGTCCAGCTCAAAGCCTTTCGCTTTTGCCGCGGCCGCCGCCAAAATTGCCAACACGGCAATTTGCGCCGTATAGGCTTTTGTCGAGGCAACGGCGATTTCCGGGCCGGCGTGCAACAGGAGCGTATAATCGGCTTCCCGCGACAGCGTCGAACCTGGGACGTTCGTGATCGTAATCGCTTTATGGCCGAGTTTGTTCGTTTGCACGAGCACGGCGCGGCTGTCGGCCGTTTCGCCGCTTTGCGAGATAAAGATGAAGAGCGGCTTTTCCGACAACAGCGGCATGTTGTACGAAAATTCGCTGGCGATATGCACTTCCACCGGAATTTTCGCCCACGATTCGATCAACTGCTTGCCGACGAGACCTGCGTGGTAGCTCGTTCCGCACGCGACAATGTACAGGCGGTCGGCGTTCAGCACTTCGTTGATGATCGCTTGGTCAATCGTCAATCCGCCGTTTTCGTCTTGGTATTTTTGAATGATGCGGCGGATGACGAACGGCTGCTCGTCAATTTCTTTCAACATGTAATGCGGATACGTTCCTTTTTCAATGTCGCTTGCATCGAGCTCGGCCGTAAACGGCTTCCGTTCGACTGTCTCGCCGTTGAGCGTTTGAATCGTGACGTTCTCGCTCGTGACGATAACGAGCTCCCCATCCATCAGTTCGACGAATTGATTCGTCACTTGAAGCATCGCCATCGCGTCGCTCGCCACGACGTTAAACCCATCGCCCAAGCCGACGAGAAGCGGGCTTTTGTTTTTCGCCGCATAGATGGTGTTTTCGTCTTGCGCATCGATCATGGCGATGGCGTACGATCCTTTTAGCAGCGAGAGCGTTTTTCGGAACGCCTCTTCCGTTGCCAGTCCGTCGTTGACGAACTTCTCCACGAGCTGAACGATCACTTCCGTGTCCGTGTCGCTTTGGAATGTGACATCGGCCAAGTAGTCGCGCTTGACCATTTCATAGTTCTCAATGACGCCGTTATGCACGAGCGTAAAACGGCCTGAAGCGCTTTGATGCGGGTGGGCGTTCACTCGGCTTGGCGCCCCGTGTGTCGCCCAGCGTGTATGGCCAATGCCGACCGTCGCGTTGACGTTCGGGTCGACGATGCGGCGCAAATCAGCAATCCGTCCTTTTTCCTTAAACACATGCACGCCGCTTTCGTTCAACACAGCGATCCCCGCCGAATCGTAGCCGCGATACTCGAGTTTTTCCAATCCGCGCAATAAAATTTCCTTCACATCTTGATAACCGATATAGCCAACAATGCCGCACATGGCAAATGTTCCTCCTTTTCATCTTGGAGGCTGCCGCTAATGAGATCCTTCCATGTTCAGTTGTCAAAGAACAACGGGGCCTCACCGTCAATGCGGCAGACTCCCCTTTCGATTTGCGCGATGACATCCTCCCCTTTGTGCAAAGGGTCGCCCCTTTGTTTTAAGAGAGGACTTGCGGCTGTCATCGCCCCAGCCGGGAGGCATCCGCCGAAAACCTCGATAAACCTCCTCCTCGTCAACTAAGCGTTCTTCCGTCCAACGCTTAGTCCAGGCGCTTTGTGATCGTTAAAACCGATGCAACAACCAACCACCTTGTTGCTTTGTTGGCCATGCCTACGGTTGCGACAAGCCATCACTTTACCATGTTCCGCTCTTCGCCCTTCCATCGCCTCCTTTCAAGAAAAAAGCAACAACGTTAATATTACAGGACATTCCCAGCGGCGTCAACTATCTATATAAAATAACCTATGCATAAACGGAAGCGAACGTTCCGTCTATGCATAGGGTGGTTGTCCAAGCAATCGGTTATTCCGCTCCCATTTCACGGCGGACAACATCCGCGATCCGCTCAACGTAGGCGCGACACGCTTCCTCGGTTTGGGCCTCCGCCATAATGCGCACAAGCGGCTCAGTCCCCGATGGGCGGACAAGAACGCGGCCGTTGCCGTTCATCTCTGCCTCCACTTCCTGGATCACTTTTTTCACTTGTTCGTTTTCCATTGCTTTTTCCTTATCGGCCACCCGGACGTTCACAAGCAGCTGCGGGTATTTTTTCATTTCCCCCGCCAATTCGGAAAGCGGCTTGCCTTTGATTTTCATGATGTTGACAAGCTGGAGCGCCGTCAACATTCCGTCCCCCGTCGTGTTGTAGTCGAGGAAGATGATATGTCCGGACTGCTCGCCGCCGAGATTATAGCCGTTCTTCTTCATTTCTTCGACGACATAGCGGTCGCCGACTGCTGTTTGCACACTTTTAATCCCTTGAGCCTCCAGCGCTTTGTAAAACCCAAGGTTGCTCATGACGGTCGAGACGACGGTTTGGTGCTTGAGGCGGCCGGTTTCTTTTAAATATTTGGCGCAAATGTACATAATCTGGTCGCCATCGACGATGTTGCCGTTCTCATCGACAGCGATGAGACGGTCGCCGTCCCCGTCAAAGGCGAGCCCGACATCAGCTCCTTTTTCTTTGACAAACGCCGCTAACGCTTCCGGATGGGTGGAACCGACCCCTTCGTTAATGTTGAGCCCATTGGGCGAAGCCCCCATTGTCACGACATCCGCATCCAAATCGGCAAATAAGTACGTCGCAAGCGATGACGTCGCCCCGTGCGCGCAGTCGAGGGCGATTTTCATCCCGGAAAAATCTTCTTCATCGATCGTTTGTTTTAAATACTGCAAGTATTTTTGCCCGCCTTCAAAATAGTCGTTGACTTGCCCAAGTCCAGCCCCGATCGGCCGCGGCAGCATATCCTCCGCGCTGTCGATGAGCGCTTCTATCTCGGCTTCCTGCTCATCCGACAGCTTGAACCCGTCCGGGCCGAAAAATTTAATGCCGTTATCTTGCACCGGGTTGTGGGAGGCAGAAATCATGATGCCGGCCTGCGCTCCAAGCGCCTTCGTCAAATAGGCGACACCTGGCGTGGAAATGACGCCAAGGCGCATCACTTCCGCCCCGATCGACAAAAGCCCCGCGACAAGGGCCCCTTCCAACATATGGCCGGAAATGCGGGTGTCGCGCCCGATCAGTACTTTCGGGCGCTCAGCGCTTTTGGTCAGCACGTATCCGCCGCAGCGGCCGATTTGAAACGCCAACTCTGGCGTCAATTCACGATTTGCGACTCCTCGTACACCATCAGTGCCAAAATATTTGCCCATTCGTTCACTCTCTCCTTACTATGCAGTTTATTGTGCAGCCGCTTTTTCGCTAATCTGGACCATCGCCGTTTCCACCGACGGCTGCCATTGGACTTGTTCAGGGTGGTTCCATTGAATGGGAACTTGATGTTCGCCGGTGTCAAGTCCACCGACATCGACATACAAACGAATATCGTCTTTTGTCAACCCGCGGACGACATCGGGCGGACCGACAAGGCGGACCGTAATTTTGCCTTCAAGCGGTTTGACAAATTCGGCTTTGTATGAATCCGGCAAGCCGACGACAGCGATCGGCACGTCTTTCCACGTTTGTGTGACATCTTTTTCTACATCAATATGCACCTTGATTTTGTCTGGATTGACGCTTTTTGCGCCATCAGGGAGCGGAGCGCCAAGTTCTACCGTCGCATCATCAGTAATGTCGTCCAAATCAACTGTCAATCCTTCCAGCTTGTCAATATGGTTCAACACTTCCTTCGGTCCATAAATCGTCACTCGATCCGGCTCCGGCGTGATGCTGACAAGATGCACACCATCCGGCAGCTCTCCGGTTGTTCGCACTTGAACCGGCACCGTCTTGCTCGGGCTTTTCACCGGCACGGTTACTTCCACCGACGATGGCTCTGGCTCAATATCCAACTCATTTCCCCGTCGATCGTACACTCGAACGCGCGCTTCTCTCGTCAGCGTTTCCGTCGCCCCATCTAAGTCGACGATGGCTTTGACAAAGGCAATCTCGTCGATTCGTTCCTTCGCCCCGGTAATCGTCACGGCATCTGGTTTCACCGTCGGTTCTCCAACGGAATAGCCATCCGGCATTTTGTTTCGATTGAAAAATTCAACACCGACCGGAAACTGTTTCGACACTTTTTCACGAATCGTCACTTTGGCCGAGGAAGGCTGAATCGTCACTTTCAACTTGTCGGAGATGTCCCTGTATTTGATCGGCACCGTGTATGTCCCTAATGGCAATTCCGTTAAATCGACATACACCTCGAAATTTCGTTGTAGAGCCGTCGGCTTGACAATGCTGGCGGGTCCTTGGAGCGTAACGTTCACGTATTTCGGGACACCCGATACGACCAAGTTGTTTTCATCATAGTAAGCGACCACCGGAATATCGACCAACGTTTCCGTATCTTCCTGGCCAAACGTGTTGCGCGTCTCACCAGTTTTCGCCCCGACATTGGCCGACATATACAGCATAATCGCCAGCAATAAGGAGACAACGCGAATAAACCAAGGATGGTCCATCAACTTATCCATGTTTCTTCCCCCTCCACTGCCAACGGGAAGAAGCAGGCGCCTTCGTCGCTGGAGCAAGTTCGCCGGTCAACAGCTCCCGAAACTCATCGATCGTTAAATCGCGGTACAGCTCGCCGTTTTTCGTCAACGATACTGCTCCCGTCTCTTCCGACACGACGACGGTGACGCTGTCCGTCACTTCGCTGATGCCGAGCGCCGCCCGATGGCGTGTTCCGAGCTCTTTCGAAATAAACGGACTTTCCGATAATGGCAAATAACAGGCCGCCGCAGCGATTTGGTTTTTTTGAATAATGACCGCCCCATCATGAAGCGGCGTGTTCGGAATGAAAATATTAATGAGCAGTTCCGGCGATACATGAGCGTTTAACATAATGCCGGTTTCGACATAATCGTTCATTCCGGTTTCCCGCTCAATGGAAATCAGCGCGCCGATGCGTCGCTTCGCCATATACTCGGTCGCTTTGACAATGGCTTCCACCATTCGCATCCGCTCTTCCTCTTCATTGACCGTATTGCGGGTGAACAGCCGTCCGCGGCCGAGCTGCTCAAGGGCGCGCCGCAATTCTGGTTGAAAAATGATGATGATCGCGAGAAATCCCCAAATGATCGCCTGATCCATCAGCCATTGCAACGTCGTCAATCCGAGGTAATTGCTCACGAAACGAACCAAAATAATTAAAAAAATGCCTTTTAACAACTGAATGGCCTTCGTCCCGCGAATCATCATGATCAACTTGTAAATCACATACCAAACGACAAGGATATCAACCACTTTTAACAAATATGACACGATGGGGAGCTCTCCGAAGGACATCTTCACACTTCCTTTATCTCTAATTCCAATCTGTTGATGGCCACGGAAAAAGCCATCGAACGATGGCTGCCATCATTCAATCGATTGGAGCGCACGATTGAACCTTTCTTTAATATTATACCAAATCCATTCAAACACTTGATTAATTTCCTCCACTTCCCCTGTCACTTGCCCGGCGGACGCCATATATTTCTTTCCATGGATCACAGTCACGTCCCCATCAACCGTTCCTTCAATCCGAATCGAGCCATTGCGGACGACAATATCTCCTTTGACCGTTTCTCCTTTCGGCACGATGACAGTATGATCGCGGATGATGACATGTTCATCAGCTGAGACGGAAAACGCGCCTCTTTCCCCCCATGAAGAGGCTAAGCTGCCGAAAGTAAGCGCGAAAAACAACGAGGCAGCCGTAAGCAGCGGATGACGATGCAGAAAACGGCGCAGCCGCGCGGTCTTTCTCTCTTTCGGCATCGCCTCCATAACCTTGGCTGCAAACGACGGCGGCGCCGCAACGTGGGCGGCATATTGGAGGAAAGCAACCGTCTTTTTCAGCTCGTGAAAATGGGCAGCGCACGCAGCGCACGAACGCAAATGTTCTTTCAGCTGCTGCTCTCCTTCTGGCTGGAGATCTCCATCAAAATAGCTGTGCATGAGCAACACGATTTCTTTCGGACATTCCATAGTCTCCCACCCTCTTATAAATGACCCAATTGCCTGCGCAACGCTTCGCGGCCGCGATGCAGCCGCGTTTTCACCGTGCCGACCGGCAACCCTAAAATCTCGCTGATTTCTTGCAAGGACAAATCTTCCATATATTTCAACACGATCACGCTTCGATACTTTTCTGGCAACTGCTCAATCGCTCGCTGCACCGTCTCTTGCAGCTCCAGGCTTTCCACTGCCTCCTCCGGGGATGTTTCGCGGGAAGGAAGCTGAGCCTGCATCGTCAACCCGTCCGTGCCTCCGACCTCTTCATCTAAATACACGTCCGGCTTCCGTTTCCGCAATTTATCGATCGTCAAGTTCGTCGCGATTCGGTACAGCCAAGTGGAAAACTTCATTTCAGGATTGTACGTATCAATATGGATGTAGGCGCGGATGAACGCCTCCTGCGCCGCATCTTCCGCCTCATGCCGATTGCCAAGCATTCGATAGCAAAGACGGTAAATCTTGTCCTTATACAAATCGACAAGATCCGCGTATGCGTTTTGATCCCCTTTTTGGATCGCCTTAATTCTCTTTTTAATAAATAGATCCATAAAATACAATACCCCCGCCTCACGGCTTACTGTATATTACGGCGCTCGATCAAGAAAAGTTTCATGCAACATATTTATTGTATCATACAACGGAAAAAGAGGGGACTCCAAACAAATGGCAGCCCCTCTTTCACAAACAGCGGGAACAAATCATCATCATATCCGTGAATCCCGCAACCAACCCTCTTTGCCCACATGCATTACATGAGTTTTTCACCAAACAACGACCCCATCAGCGCTACAGCCACTGATGCTGTTTTGTTCCGCTCATCCAAGATCGGGTTCACTTCGACAAATTCCGCTGAAGTGATGATTTGTGCCTCGGCCAGCATCTCCATCGCCAAATGGCTTTCGCGGTATGTCAATCCTCCAATGACAGGCGTTCCGACTCCCGGTGCGTCGCTTGGGTCAAGGCCATCCAAGTCAAGCGACAAATGAACGCCATCCGTTCGTTCTTTTAAATAGGCGATCGTTTCTTCCATCACCCTTGTCATTCCGAGCCGATCAACCTCATGCATCGTGTAAATTTTGATTCCTTTTTCGCGAATAAACTTCTTCTCCCCTTCATCAAGGGAACGGACGCCGATCAACACGACATGTTCCGGCTTGATTTTGGGGCTGTATCCGCCGATTTGCGTCAGCGCCGGATGGCCAAACCCGAGGCTCGCCGCCAGCGGCATGCCATGAATGTTTCCAGACGGCGACGTTTCCGCGGTGTTGACGTCGCCATGCGCGTCATACCAGATCACTCCAAGCCGCTCATAATGTTTCGCCACCCCGGCGAGCGTGCCAATGGCGATGCTATGGTCGCCGCCCAGCACAAGTGGGAAGCGCCCCCGCTGAACGACTTGGTCAACCGCCGCCGCGAGTTTCTCATTCGCCTCCGCAACCGCTTTCAAATTGCGCAACCGTGAGTCTCCTTGCTCGTGCAACCGCTCTGCTTTTCCAATCGGAATATCTCCCAAATCTTCAATATCGTAATGAAGACGTTCCAGACGTTCGATGACGCCTGCATAACGCATCGCGCTCGGCCCCATATCAACGCCGCGGCGTGTCTGCCCTAAATCCATCGGAACCCCGATAATTGAAATTGGCTTCATGCTGTCTCCCACTCCTTTCCGGTTCCTGTTACGTCTTTATTGTAGAGGAAAGAAAGGGGATGACTCAACTTGACAAAATTTTGAATATTTATACCGATATAACAAAAAAGAGCAGGCTGCTTTTGGTTGTCAAGCAGTCTGCTCTTGATGGAGCCTATCGGGATCGAACCGATGACCTCCTGCGTGCAAAGCAGGCGCTCTCCCAGCTGAGCTAAGGCCCCGCCCCAAGCGGAAGACGGGACTCGAACCCGCGACCCCCACCTTGGCAAGGTGGTGTTCTACCACTGAACTACTTCCGCGCTATGGTGAGCCATGGAGGACTCGAACCTCCGACCCTCTGATTAAAAGTCAGATGCTCTACCTACTGAGCTAATGGCTCATGGTTGGGTATACACTCTAGGTACTACCTAGCTCTACCTGCCTCTTCCTCTCCCAGCCGATTCAAAGATGCCAAGTGCGTCGAGGCAACTCGAAGCAAACTCGAAGATGTAGCGCTCGTTACTGAGCTAATGGCTCATGGTTGGGTATACACTCACAGTGAACGATGTCCCTTCCTCTACAAGCATATTCGAAGATGCAAGATGCGTCGGGACAACTCGAAGCGAACTCGATGATGCAAAGCTCGTTGCTCTACCTACTGAGCTAATGGCTCATGGTTGGGTATACACTCTAGGTACTACCTAGCTCTACCTGCCTCTTCCTCTCCCAGCCGATTCAAAGATGCCAAGTGCGTCGAGGCAACTCGATGCCTATTCGACGATGTAACGCTCGTCACTGAGCTAATGGCTCATGACCATTTTTATGTACAAAAAAATAATGGCTGGGCTAGCTGGATTCGAACCAGCGCATCACGGAGTCAAAGTCCGTTGCCTTACCGCTTGGCTATAGCCCAACGCGATGAGAAAGAAACGCTGTATTCAATTGCTATTATATCTCAGCAATCAGGGAAGTATACACTTTTCATTTCGGCCAATCATCCTTGAAAGGACGACTGGCCGAAATGGAGTGACCCGTACGGGATTCGAACCCGTGTTACCGCCGTGAAAGGGCGGTGTCTTAACCACTTGACCAACGGGCCGGAAAATAAATGGAGCTTCCAACCGGGCTCGAACCGGTGACCTCTTCCTTACCATGGAAGTGCTCTACCTACTGAGCTATGGAAGCGTAAAAATGGCTCCGCAAGTAGGATTCGAACCTACGACCTACCGGTTAACAGCCGGTTGCTCTACCGCTGAGCTATTGCGGAATGATGAATAACTATATGTCATGCACATCTTCCCAATGTGCTCGTTGCCTCTTCCTCTGCCAGCTAATTCAAGGGAGCGAGATGCGTCGAGGCAACTCGTAGCGAATTCGAAGATGTGAAGCTCGTCGCTGAACTATTGCAGAATAATGAAACATTGCCTAGCAGCGACCTACTCTTGCAGGGGCGCTGGCCCCAACTACCATCGGCGCTGGAGGGCTTAACTTCCGTGTTCGGGATGGGAACGGGTGTTTCCCCTCCGCCATAGCCACTAGGCAATGGTTATCATCTTGGACAGTAATTATTATATCCATCCTGTTGGATTTGTCAACAGGATGTTCATTCCTTCAAAACTAGATAACCGTCGGAAGAAGCCGCTCGCCTGCGCTTTTCGCATTGTCCAGCTCCGGCTCGCCGCCGCTCGGGGTCAAATAACCTTCGCCTTCGGGATGTGAACATCCCTGCAGGCGAAGAACATTTGCCCGTCGCGGCGACCCGCTCGCCTGCGCTTTTCTTTGTCCAGTTCCAGCGCCTAGCTCTCTTCTGCCAAATAACCTTCCCCCTCGGGGTGCAAGCACCCCTGCGGGTGAAGAACATTTGGCTTCGAGAGCTAAACGCGGCGCTTCCACTTTTCTAGGTTAAGCCCTCGATCGATTAGTATCCGTCAGCTCCACGTGTCGCCACGCTTCCACCTCGGACCTATCGACCTCGTCATCTTCGAGGGATCTTACCCGCCTAACGCGGTGGGAAATCTCATCTTGAGGGGGGCTTCACGCTTAGATGCTTTCAGCGCTTATCCCGTCCGCACATAGCTACCCAGCGGTGCCCCTGGCGGGACAACTGGTACACCAGCGGTGCGTCCATCCCGGTCCTCTCGTACTAAGGACAGCTCCTCTCAAATTTCCTCCGCCCGCGACGGATAGGGACCGAACTGTCTCACGACGTTCTGAACCCAGCTCGCGTACCGCTTTAATGGGCGAACAGCCCAACCCTTGGGACCGACTACAGCCCCAGGATGCGATGAGCCGACATCGAGGTGCCAAACCTCCCCGTCGATGTGGACTCTTGGGGGAGATCAGCCTGTTATCCCCGGGGTAGCTTTTATCCGTTGAGCGATGGCCCTTCCATGCGGAACCACCGGATCACTAAGCCCGACTTTCGTCCCTGCTCGACCTGTCCGTCTCGCAGTCAAGCTCCCTTGTGCCTTTGCACTCTCCGAATGATTTCCAACCATTCTGAGGGAACCTTTGGGCGCCTCCGTTACCTTTTGGGAGGCGACCGCCCCAGTCAAACTGCCCACCTGACACTGTCTCCCACCCCGTTAAGGGGTGCGGGTTAGAATTTCAATACCGCCAGGGTGGTATCCCACCGCCGCCTCCACCGAAGCTGGCGCTCCGGCTTCCCAGGCTCCCACCTATCCTGTACAAGCGATACCAAAATTCCATATCAGGCTGCAGTAAAGCTCCACGGGGTCTTTCCGTCCTGTCGCGGGTAACCTGCATCTTCACAGGTAGTATAATTTCACCGGGTCTCTCGTTGAGACAGCGCCCAAGTCGTTACACCTTTCGTGCGGGTCGGAACTTACCCGACAAGGAATTTCGCTACCTTAGGACCGTTATAGTTACGGCCGCCGTTTACTGGGGCTTCGGTTCGCACCTTCGCTTCCGCTAAGCGCTCCCCTTAACCTTCCAGCACCGGGCAGGTGTCAGCCCCTATACGTCGCCTTTCGGCTTCGCAGAGACCTGTGTTTTTGATAAACAGTCGCTTGGGCCTTTTCACTGCGGCTCTTCAGGGCTCTTCACCCCAAAGAGCACCCCTTCTCCCGAAGTTACGGGGTCATTTTGCCGAGTTCCTTAACGAGAGTTCTCCCGCGCGCCTTAGGATTCTCTCCTCGCCTACCTGTGTCGGTTTGCGGTACGGGCACCTCTTCCCTCGCTAGAGGCTTTTCTTGGCAGTGTGAAATCGGGGACTTCCGGATCACTCCGTCGCCGTCACCGCTTGGCCTTATGATCCGCGGATTTGCCTGCGGATCAGCCTCACGGCTTGGACAGGCTCTTCCAGCCGCCTGCTCGCCCTATCCTCCTGCGTCCCCCCATCGCTCAAACGGGAAGAAGGTGGTACAGGAATCTCAACCTGTTGTCCATCACCTACGCCTTTCGGCCTCGGCTTAGGTCCCGACTAACCCTGAGCGGACGAACCTTCCTCAGGAACCCTTAGGCTTTCGGCGCAGAGGATTCTCACCTCTGTTTTCGCTACTCATACCGGCATTCTCACTTCTAAGCGCTCCACCAGTCCTTCCGGTCTGGCTTCTCTGCCCTTAGAACGCTCCCCTACCGATGACCAACGGTCATCCCGCAGCTTCGGCGGCACGTTTAGCCCCGGTACATTTTCGGCGCAGAGTCACTCGACCAGTGAGCTATTACGCACTCTTTAAATGGTGGCTGCTTCTAAGCCAACATCCTGGTTGTCTTTGCAACTCCACATCCTTTTCCACTGAACGTGCACTTCGGGGCCTTAGCTGGCGGTCTGGGCTGTTCCCCTCTCGACCACGGATCTTATCACTCGCAGTCTGACTCCCGGGCATAAGTCATTGGCATTCGGAGTTTGACTGGGTTCGGTAACCCGGTTTGGGCCCCTAGCCCAATCAGTGCTCTACCTCCAAGACTCCTAAACCCGAGGCTAGCCCTAAAGCTATTTCGGGGAGAACCAGCTATCTCCAAGTTCGATTGGCATTTCACCCCTACCCACACCTCATCCCCGCACTTTTCAACGTGCGTGGGTTCGGGCCTCCAGCCGGTGTTACCCGGCCTTCACCCTGGACATGGGTAGATCACCTGGTTTCGGGTCGACGACGACGTACTCACACGCCCTGTTCAGACTCGCTTTCGCTGCGGCTCCGCCTCTCCGGCTTAACCTCGCACGCCATCGTCACTCGCCGGTTCATTCTACAAAAGGCACGCCATCACCCATCAACGGGCTCTGACTACTTGTAGGCACACGGTTTCAGGTTCTCTTTCACTCCCCTCCCGGGGTGCTTTTCACCTTTCCCTCACGGTACTGGTGCACTATCGGTCACTAGGGAGTATTTAGCCTTGGGAGATGGTCCTCCCTGCTTCCGACGGGATTCCTCGTGTCCCGCCGTACTCAGGATCCGCTCGGGAGGGAACGAAGTTTCGACTACAGGGCTCTCACCTTCTCTGGCCGGCCGTTCCAGACCGGTTCGTCTACCCCGTCCCTTTCTTACTCCCATCGTGAGCGGTCCTACAACCCCAAGAGGACACGCCTCTTGGTTTGGGCTGTTCCCGTTTCGCTCGCCGCTACTCAGGGAATCGCGTTTGCTTTCTTCTCCTCCGGGTACTAAGATGTTTCAGTTCCCCGGGTGTGCCCTCCATGCCCTATGGATTCAGGCATGGATACTGCCCCATTACGGACAGTGGGTTCCCCCATTCGGACATCTCCGGATCAACGCTTGCTTACAGCTCCCCGAAGCGTTTCGGCGTTTGCCCCGTCCTTCATCGGCTCCTAGTGCCAAGGCATCCACCGTGCGCCCTTTCCAGCTTAACCTATTGCGCTCTCGGCTTCTTCCTTTGCTTTTCCGGTTATCTAGTTTTCAAGGAACGAAGTTGCTGCCTTGAACCTGCTTCTTCGCTGGTTTGCGTCGAGGAATTCGGCTTCTCCGAATCCGCTTGTAGACGCAGACGCAAACGAGACTACTTCTTGAATTCACTTCTCTGCAGTCTTGTGCCGAGGAATCTTGCTTCCCTGAACCTGCTAGCACACGCAGGCACAGGCGCTTTTGAAGGAACTTTTCATTCCTTCAAAACTGAACGAAGCGACTGCCTTGAGTCTGCTTCCTTGCAGCTTTGCGCCGAGGAATCCAGCTTCTCTGAATTCACTTGTAGACGCAAAGCGACTTCTTTGAACAAACTTCCTTGCGGCTTTGTGCCGAGGAATCTTGCTTCCCTGAACCTGCTAGCACACGCAGGCACAGGCGCTTTTGAAGGAATTTCTCATTCCCTCAAAACCGAACGAAACGAAAGCGCTGTGTATCGACAGTTGGCCATTGCGGCCTCCGCTTTTCGGATTGTCTAGCTCCGGCCGCCATCGGCTCGCGACGCTTCGGTCCTGCTGCGGCGGGCTAAGCCCGCTCGCAGGCCCTCCAGCGCACCTCGCCGATAGGCGGGCGACCTCCGCTTTTCTCCTTAGAAAGGAGGTGATCCAGCCGCACCTTCCGGTACGGCTACCTTGTTACGACTTCACCCCAATCACTTGCCCCACCTTCGGCGGCTGGCTCCCTTGCGGGTTGCCTCACCGACTTCGGGTGTTGCAAGCTCTCGTGGTGTGACGGGCGGTGTGTACAAGGCCCGGGAACGTATTCACCGCGGCATGCTGATCCGCGATTACTAGCGATTCCGGCTTCATGCAGGCGAGTTGCAGCCTGCAATCCGAACTGAGAGCGGCTTTTTGGGATTCGCTCCCCCTCGCGGGTTCGCAGCCCTTTGTACCGCCCATTGTAGCACGTGTGTAGCCCAGGTCATAAGGGGCATGATGATTTGACGTCATCCCCACCTTCCTCCGACTTGTCGCCGGCAGTCCCTCTAGAGTGCCCACCTTCGTGCTGGCAACTAGAGGCGAGGGTTGCGCTCGTTGCGGGACTTAACCCAACATCTCACGACACGAGCTGACGACAACCATGCACCACCTGTCACCCTGTCCCCCCGAAGGGGGAACGCCCAATCTCTTGGGTTGTCAGGGGATGTCAAGACCTGGTAAGGTTCTTCGCGTTGCTTCGAATTAAACCACATGCTCCACCGCTTGTGCGGGCCCCCGTCAATTCCTTTGAGTTTCAGCCTTGCGGCCGTACTCCCCAGGCGGAGTGCTTATCGCGTTAGCTGCAGCACTAAAGGGTGTGACCCCTCTAACACTTAGCACTCATCGTTTACGGCGTGGACTACCAGGGTATCTAATCCTGTTTGCTCCCCACGCTTTCGCGCCTCAGCGTCAGGTGCAGGCCAGAGAGCCGCCTTCGCCACTGGTGTTCCTCCACATCTCTACGCATTTCACCGCTACACGTGGAATTCCGCTCTCCTCTCCTGCCCTCAAGTCCCCCAGTTTCCAATGACCCTCCACGGTTGAGCCGTGGGCTTTCACATCAGACTTAAGGGACCGCCTGCGCGCGCTTTACGCCCAATAATTCCGGACAACGCTCGCCCCCTACGTATTACCGCGGCTGCTGGCACGTAGTTAGCCGGGGCTTTCTCGTGAGGTACCGTCACCGCGCCGCCCTCTTCGAACGGCGCCCCTTCGTCCCTCACAACAGAGCTTTACGACCCGAAGGCCTTCTTCGCTCACGCGGCGTCGCTCCGTCAGGCTTTCGCCCATTGCGGAAGATTCCCTACTGCTGCCTCCCGTAGGAGTCTGGGCCGTGTCTCAGTCCCAGTGTGGCCGGTCACCCTCTCAGGCCGGCTACGCATCGTCGCCTTGGTGAGCCGTTACCTCACCAACTAGCTAATGCGCCGCGGGCCCATCCGCAAGTGACAGCCAAAGGCCGCCTTTCAACCAAAGACCATGCGGTCTTCGGTGTTATCCGGTATTAGCTCCGGTTTCCCGGAGTTATCCCGGTCTTGCGGGCAGGTTGCCCACGTGTTACTCACCCGTCCGCCGCTGACCAAACCAGAGCAAGCTCCGATTTGGTCCGCTCGACTTGCATGTATTAGGCACGCCGCCAGCGTTCGTCCTGAGCCAGGATCAAACTCTCCAAAAGAAAGTTGATTGGCTTTTCGCATTGTCCAACTTCGGCCAAAGCGGCCTCCGCTTTTCGTATTGTCCAGCTTCGGCCCGCCGCCGCTCGGGGTCAAATCACCTTCGCCTTCGGGATTGTAAATCCCTGCAGGCGAAGAACATTTGCCCATCGCGGCGACCCGCGGGCCTCAGCTTTTCTTTCGCGCTTCGTTTCGTTCAGTTTTCAAGGAACGAGACCTCTTCTTGAACTTGCTTCGTTGCAGTCTTGCGTCGAGGAACCCAATTCCCCCGAATTCACTAGAAGACACAGGCGCAAAGTTGCTGCATTGAAACAACTTCTCTGCTGATTTGCAGTCTTGAACTGAAGAATAGTTGAAGCTTCCTATTGCAAACAGCTCTTTTATACTAACATGCCTCTTTTTTCTTGTCAAGATCTTTTCCGTTGCTTTTCGTCACTCACCGCTATCGAACACTCTGTCGGATTAGCGACGATTTTTAATATACCACTTACCAATCAAAAATGCAATATCTTTTTTAAGGGAATTTCAAGAACCGACGCCAGACCGTTCCTTTAGGCTTCCTCCATCTCTTCGACGGTAAGAGGACTGGCAAATAAGTTTCATAACCGCCATGGCTGTCCGCATAAGATGTTATTAGGACAACGATTTTACAATGCAAAAAAGGGGGCCGATGTCATGTTTTACGCGTTGAACGGACGGACGCTGAAAAAAGCTCTCATTATTATCTGCTCCGCCTTTTTCACCGCCGTTGTCTTGTACGCTTATGAAATGAACCGTCCCGTTTTTTCGCTTCCTTCTGGGCCGACGGCGGTATATAAAGTGGACAACGCCCGCAATGAGGTGGCGTTGACGTTCGATATCAGCTGGGGAGATGAGAATGCAGACAAAATTTTGGATGTCTTGAAGCAGCATGGGATTCAAAACGCGACCTTTTTCTTATCCGCCTCATGGGCCGAACGCCATCCAGCCGTGGTGAAGCGGATCAAAGAGGAGGGGCATGAGATTGGCAGTATGGGATATAACTTTGTCAACTATACGGAACTTGAGAACGCCAAAATCCGTCAAGATTTAATGATGGCGAAAAAAGTGTTTGACATGTTGGGAATGAAACAGGTTGAGCTGCTGCGCCCCCCTGGGGGGAACTTCAACAAAAATGTGTTAAAGGTTGCTCAGTCCCTCGGCTACACTGTCGTCCATTGGAGCATTGACTCGAAAGACTGGCTCAACCCTGGGACAGACCAAATTGTTGAGAACGTCACGAGGGACCTGGAACCGGGCGATATCGTGCTCCTTCACGCATCTGATTCGGCAAAACAGACAGCCAAAGCGCTGCCGAAAATTATCGCTTCCATGAAAGAAAACGGCTACAAAAACGTCAACCTCTCCGAGCTGTTGGCGAATGGCGAAGCCGAAAGCCGCGGGATCGAGTGACACGTTCCGACAACGGCCTGCGCCGGTGCGGTTGGATTGCGGCGGCAGACAAGCCGCCAATTGGAATGATTGGCTTTTGGCGAACACGCCGTTTTTTTCGCGGCTGCCATAAGAAAACAGGCGGCGCCTTGCTTTCTTTATTGTTTCGCGCCGCCTGTCAATTTATGCAGTATAAGAAGCTGGTATGCATTGCATACTAATAAAGGAATCAACATCAAATACAGCCAATCACGGTCGTTGATGCGCAACACGGGAAACCATTCAATGACCGTAACGACGACCATAAAGAACAAAGCCGGAACGAACGCCCCTTTGTTCGTCTGTGCGCTCTTGACGTAGGCAACAACGAGACCAACCACCAAAATGAACAATGCGGTCAATAGATACGGAATGATTGAATCGCCCTTGTCCGCAAACGCCATGTAGCGGAAATACACTAAATCGAACAGCACGAACATGATCAAAACAACCTGCACAGCGTTCCATAGCGAACGGAAGATGCCAAGCCCGAACCGGTGGACGGTTAAATAAGCAAAAAACCCCGCCTGACTGATGACGCTGAAAATAAAGCCAACACCGATATGCCATAACAAAACAGCCATAAATTCGACCATTTCCAGGCGCAACAGCAAGCGCCCGAATTCTTCCCAGTTGAAAACAATGCCGACGGCCGCCGTGGCGATGCCGCCGATCAGCAGCGTCGATAAAAATAAACGCACCCATTTGCGGCTGTTCACAGCTTCATCCTCCATCATTTCAGCATAACCCGCTTACCATTTTACCAGCGCCCTTGTGAAAAAGCCAGCTCCGATCTCCCCCATGTATATTTTTTTCGCCAACATTCATATTAAGGGTGAGGGATTTTTGCAGAAAGGAGCTCACTTTCATGAACAAATGCCTACCGCTCCTCTTGCTCAGTTTTCTCGTTCTTGGTTCCTGTGCCCCTCAAGAAATCAGCCCCCCTCCCCCGGATTATGACGAAACGAAAAAGATGGTTGTTGACATTTTAAAAACCGACGAGGGGAAAAAGGCGATTCAAGATATTATGTCGGAAGATCAGATGAAGCAGCAACTAGTCATAGATCAAAAAGCTGTAAAAGAAACGCTGCAACAAATGCTGACATCCGATCAAGGAAAAAAGTTCTGGGAAAGTGCGTTAAAAGACCCGAAATTCGCTGAAAGTTTTGCCAAAGGGCTGCAAGCAGAACATGAAAAAATGATGAAGGCGCTCATGAAAGATCCCGATTACCAGGCGCTGATGATCGATATTTTAAAAGATCCAGAAATGGAAAAAGCCATGGTCGATGTCTTAAAAAGCAAAGAGTTCCGCCAGCATTTGCAAAAGGTGATCACGGAAACGTTGAACAGCCCGCTGTATCAGGCGAAAATTCAAGATATGTTGATGAAAGCAGCTGAAAAGGTTCAGCAAGGCGGAGAAAAACAAGAAGAAGAAGGCGGAGGGGAAGGGGGAGAGGGAGAAGAAAGCACCGGCAACCAACAAGGCGGAGGAGGTTAATCAAGCAAAAAAGCGTCCGTGCGCTGAAAACCGCCAACGCTCTAATCGGCGGTTTCTCGCCATCGGACGCTTTTTGTGAAACCGATTAATATTTCGCAACGATTTTGCGGGCGATATCCATATAAATTTTCCCGATCGGATGATCTTCTGCGTAAACGGACGGAGCGAAGTCGTCGTCGTTCCAATCCGGCTGCTGAAGCGGCAGCTGCCCTAACAGCTCGGTTTGCAGCTCTTTGGCCAGCTTTTCTCCGCCACCCTTGCCGAAGACATACTCCCGCTCTCCTGTTTTCCGGCTCTCGTAGTACGACATATTTTCGATCACGCCGATAATTTCATGTTCGGTGCGCAACGCCATTGCCCCAGCGCGGGCAGCGACAAACGCAGCGGTCGGATGCGGAGTCGTGACGATAATTTCTTTGCACGACGGCAAGAGCGTATGGACGTCCAAGGCGACGTCGCCCGTACCAGGCGGCAAGTCAAGCAGCAAGTAATCCAAGTCTCCCCATTCGACCTCTTTGAAAAAGTTGTTCAACATTTTCCCAAGCATCGGGCCGCGCCAAATGACCGGGGCGTTATCCTCGACGAAAAAGGCCATCGAAATGACTTTTACGCCAAACCGTTCGACCGGGATGATTTTGTCGCCCCTCACCGTCGGGCGCTCGGTGATTCCCATCATGTCCGGAACACTGAACCCGTAAATGTCCGCGTCAATCAACCCGACTTTTTTGCCGAGCCGGGCGAGCGCCACCGCCAAATTGACAGAAACGGTCGACTTGCCGACACCACCTTTGCCGCTAGCAATGGCGATATACGTCGTTTTTTGCTTGTTTTCGCTATATTTCTCCACCACATCGCGCGGCAGTTCGGCGAACCGCAGCCCGACCGTTGCAGCACCCGCATCTTTCAGCTGCTCGACGATCGCCGTTTGCACGCGAAGCTGCTCGGGCGTTCCGGTTTTGGCGAGCGCGATTTTCACGCTGACATGGTTTTTCTCTTCCTTAATTTTGATTTCTTGAATGGCATTCGTCTCTTTAAACGTTTTGTTTAAAAAGGGATCTTTCATCTTTTCAAGAATGGCGCGCACTTCAGTTTCCGTCAACATCGTATTCACCAACCCTTTTGCAAATCAATGGTCATTTCTATGTGTTATCATACCATAAA
The DNA here is from genome assembly GCF_030414215.1 of Geobacillus zalihae. Lineage (NCBI taxonomy): Bacteria > Bacillati > Bacillota > Bacilli > Caryophanales > Anoxybacillaceae > Geobacillus > Geobacillus zalihae. The sequence continues at coordinate 146,037 of NZ_CP129217.1, read as the reverse complement.
TCGGCAGACGGCCGCCATGTTTGACTTGCTCCCGCACGTCCCCGCGGTTGAAAAAGGGGAATTTCGAATTCCTTTTGGCGAAACAAGGCCGGTCGGCTATCTGTCTCCTCTGTTCCGACCTTAAAAAATCCCCGCTACTCGCGAGGCGTATGTTCATTGGAAAAGTAGCGGAGCACTCCTTTATAAATCGAGGCGGCCAGCTTCGTTTGGTAGCCATCAGACACAAGCAGCTCTCGCTCATCGGGATTCGACAAAAACCCAACCTCGACAAGCGCGCCGGGGATTTTTGCATGCTTGAGCAAATAGACGGTATCAATCATTTTTGCCAGTCGATGGGTGTTCTCCAAATTGCGCCGCAATTCCGCTTGGATAAATCTCGCCAGCCGCTCGTTTTCGATGAAAGACCCGTAATAAAACGTCTGCGCCCCTCGCCAACGCGGCGACGGGATGGCGTTGAGATGGATGCTGATGAAAAGATCGGCATTCGATCGATTGACGAAAGCCGTTCGTTCGAGCAAATCCTCCGTTTTCCGTCGGCTGTAGCCGCGTGTGGACGGGCTGGCCAAGTCCCGATCCGTCTCGCGCGTCATCAGGACGAGCGCCCCTTGCTGCTGCAGATAATCGCGCAGCTTTTTCGCCACGTTGAGCGCGATGTCCTTTTCCACCGCCTCACCACCGACGGCGCCGCCGTCCGGCCCACCATGGCCGGGGTCCAATACGATGATTCTCCCCGATAATGGGAGATTCCATGGTTTTGTTGATGTCAAATCGGAAAATAAAGACGGAAATAGCAAAGTGCTCATAAGGGCGACGGCAGCAAAAGCGACCAGCCACTTCCATTTTTCTTTCATTGTTTCTCCTCCCGCACGTTTCCCTTCTCTATCTTATATGGGACAAGGCGCGGGAATAGAACTCATTCAGCGAAGTTTTAGACGATGCCGTTTTTTGCCCCGCTCAAATCCTTCCGTCCACCAGTTGCCGATATATTGTTCACACGCGTCATACAGCGACTGGCTGAGGAAATCGTTGTCGATATTGCCCCAAAAGCAAAGAAAATCAAACAGCGTATCGATCAAATATTTTTCTTCTTGAGCACATCGACAGCGTACGCTGGCCGCAGGCTCCCCATAATAGCCGAATCGGCTGTAGCGAGCGCCGAGCAAATACGCTTCAATGGCCAGATCAATGCAGCCTTCCTCCACAACGGATGGGAACATCCGATACGCCGTATAAAACGGAACAAAGTGCTCAAGCGCTTTGGTCCGTAATTTCTCAAGCGACAGTTCGCGCAACATGTTCCGTTCATAGCGAAGCTGCTTTTCCTGCCTTTTTTCCGCCAATGAAGTGATGACTGTCATCGTCTTTCACGCTCCTTTACGATGTAGTGTCTAACGATCGCTCACAATCATACGCGCGGGCGAAAAGCAGAAATAAGCAAAAAACCCAGCCAAATCGGCTGGGTTGGAACATCGCGCGATTAACGTTTCGAGAATTGCGGAGCGCGGCGGGCGCCTTTGAGCCCGTATTTTTTGCGTTCTTTAACGCGAGCATCGCGCGTCAGCAAACCGGCCCGTTTCAGCACCGTGCGGAACTCCGGATCGACTTCAAGCAACGCACGGGCGATGCCATGGCGAATCGCACCGGCTTGGCCGGCAAATCCGCCGCCTTGGACATTCACCAAAACGTCGTAGCTGCCAAGCGTTTCGGTCAGTACGAGCGGCTGTTTGACCATTTCGATGAGCGCTTCCGTCGGGATGTACTCGCGAATGTCACGCTTATTGACAATGATGCGGCCATCGCCCGGGACAAGGCGGACACGGGCGACCGAGCTTTTGCGACGACCTGTGCCGTAATATTGTACTTGTGCCAAAATCATACCCTCCCTTATGATTATCCGCGAAGTTCATACACTTCTGGTTTTTGTGCTTGATGCGGATGTTCGCTTCCACGGTAAACGTGCAACTTTTTGAACATTTGCCGGCCGAGGCTGCCTTTTGGAAGCATGCCGCGCACCGCACGTTCGATCATTTGTTCCGGGTAGTTCGTACGCATTTCCAGCGCTGTTCTTACTTTTAAGCCACCCGGATATAAGCTGTGGCGATAGTACAGTTTTTTCGTCAACTTTTTCCCAGTCAGTTCAACTTTGTCCGCATTGATGACGATGACGTGATCTCCGCAGTCAACATGCGGAGTGAACGTCGGTTTATGTTTGCCGCGCAACAGCGCCGCTACTTCGCTGGCTAAGCGGCCTAACGTTTTGCCAGCTGCGTCGACAACGTACCATTTACGCTCTACTTCATTCGGTTTCGCCATATAAGTCGTACGCAATGCAGTTCCCTCCTAAAATAAAAAAATGAACAAACAAATGGTCGTTTATTTCAACACGATTATGGTCCGGGGCTAATCGTGGAAAATACATGCCATATGATATAATAGCTTGCCGGCGCGCCAATGTCAAGAAGATGTTACACAAGGACTCGTTATCTTAAAAAGCCGGGGGAAAACCATCAGCCGTACGCCAATGAGTGGTCCAAACATTCATCCTCATAGTATACGCGCCATAAATACAGCCCTTCGGCCGGCGCGGTTGGACCAGCGAGGCGCCGATCTTTCGCCGCAAGCAACATCGAAATGTCGGCGGGAGAACGCTTCCCTTGGCCGATCTCCAACACCGTGCCAACGATAATGCGCACCATGTTGTACAAAAAGCCGCTGCCGACAAACCGAAACTCGAGCATCGGGCCGTCGGCCTTCACTTCAGCCCGATACATGGTGCGCACCCGGTCTTCGATCGACGTTTTGGCGGAACAAAAGCTTGTAAAATCGTGCGTTCCATGAAGCAAACCAAGCGCCTCGTTCATCGCGCTGATATGAAGCGAATATGGATGCCATGCGCAATAATGGCGGCGAAACACGTCGCGCTCGGCAGCCGTCCATACTTTATAGCGGTATTCTTTCGCTTTCGCCGAAAAACGGGCGTGGAAGTCTGCATCGGCCTCCTGTACAAAGCGAACGACGATATCATCCGGCAGCTGGGCGTTCAACGCCTTTTTCCACTGCTCCGAGGAAAGGGAAAGCGACGTATCAAAGTGGATCACTTGGCCATAGGCATGAACGCCGGCATCCGTCCTTCCCGAAGCCGCCACACGCACTTTTGTCCCTTTATGCATCCGCCGAAGCACTTCCTCAAACTCGCCTTGCACCGTCCGCTTTCCCGGCTGGATTTGGTAGCCGGAAAAGTGGGTGCCATCATAGGCAATGATGCATTTGATCCGTGTTGTCATGGCCTTCCTCCGCTATGATCGTAATAGACAAAGCAATGCAAAAAGCAGCGCCACGGCCGCTAAAAACACGGTGTCCACCGGCTTCCAAGCGAGCTGGCGGAATTTCGTCCGCCCTTCCCCGCCGCGGTAGCCGCGCGCCTCCATGGCTGTCGCCAGCTCATCGGCTCGTTTGAACGAGCTGATAAACAGAGGCACAAGCAGTGAGACAATGGCTTTCATCCGTTCGGAAAAACGGCCGCCAGAAAAATCAACGCCGCGGGCCGCCTGTGCTTTCATAATTTTTTCCGTCTCTTCCATCAACGTTGGAATGAATCGAAGCGAAATGGCCATCATCAAGGCGAGCTCATGGACAGGAACGCGCATCTTTTTGAGCGGCCCAAGCAAGCTTTCGACGCCATCGGTCACTTCAATCGGCGTCGTCGTCAACGTCAACATCGTCGTCATCCATACAAGGAGCAAAAACCTTAGGGAAATAAAGACCCCTTGCTTGATGCCGCCTTCATATACAGAGAGCGCACCGATTTGGTAGATGACGTCTCCTTCTTTCGTCATGAATAGATGCAACAGCAATGTAAACAAAACGACCCATAAAATCGGTTTCAAGCCGCGGGCAATGAACGAAAACGGGATGCGAGACAGCGCTGCAAAGGCAAACGCAAACAGCGACAGCAGTGCATACGTCGCCGCATTGTTCGCCAAAAAGACGATCAGGACGTAAGCAAACACGATCAATAGTTTGGCGCGCGGGTCTAAGCGATGAATGACGGAATGACCAGGCACATATTGGCCGATAATCAAATGATTCGTCATGGACGCTCACCTTTGGCGAACAATTGCTGGATGGCTTCCGCTGTCTGTTCCAACGTCAAGCATGGCGACGGAATGACAACGCCGAACCGCTTTTCGAGCTGCTGTTTCAATTTGACCGTTTCCGGCACACTCAAACCGATGGCAGCCAGTTTGTCAGCGTCTCGAAAGATCTCTTCCGGCGTTCCGTGGCCCCATACCGTTCCTTCATGCATGACGATGATTTCATCGGCGTACCGGGCGGCGTCCTCCATGCTGTGGGTGACGAGGACCGTCGTCAACTGCTTTTCCCGATGGAGGCGATAAAACATCTCCATCATCTCTTTGCGCCCGCGCGGATCAAGGCCCGCGGTCGGTTCATCGAGCACGAGCACTTCTGGTTCAAGCGCGAGCACGCCGGCGATGGCGACGCGCCGCATTTGCCCTCCGCTCAAATCAAACGGCGATTTCGCCAATACGTCTTCACTCAATCCGACGAGCTTAATGAGCTCCCGCGCCTTCCGCTTCGCCTCGTCTTCCGGCACGCCAAAATTGAGCGGGCCAAAACAAATATCTTTCTCCACCGTTTCTTCAAACAACTGGTGCTCCGGGAACTGGAAGACGACCCCGACCTTTTTGCGCAGCGGTTTCAGCTGCTTTGGCCGCTTATGGCTCGTGATCGTCTCTTCGCCGATCTTCACCGCGCCGCTTGTCGGCTGCAGCAACCCGTTTAAATGCTGAAGGAGGGTCGATTTTCCTGAGCCCGTATGCCCAACCACGGCGACGTACGCCCCGCTTCGGATTGCGACATTGACATCATAGAGCGCCCGACGGGCAAGCGGTGAACGGGCGTTGTACACATGCTCTACTTTTTCGAATACAATGTCCATAGCTCCTCGACCAACTCCTCTGTCGTGAAATATCCAGCCCGAAGCGGAATGCCTTGTTCCCGCAAGCGACTGCCCATTTTCACGGCAAACGGCAAATCAAGACCGATGCGCTCGAGCTTGCTTCCGAGCCGAAAGATTTGCTCCGGCGTCCCTTCTGCCATCACTTCGCCTTTGTTCATCACAATGAGGCGGTCCGCCTTCGCCGCCTCTTCCAAATCATGGGTAATTGACAAGACGGTAATGCGCTGCTGGCGGTTCAGGCGGCGCACCGTCTCAAGCACTTCTTCCCTTCCACGCGGGTCAAGCATCGATGTCGCTTCATCCAAAATGATCATATCGGGGCGGAGCGCCAAAATGCCAGCGATGGCGACGCGCTGTTTTTGCCCCCCAGACAACCGGTGCGGCTCATAATGGAGAAACGGCTCCATATGGACTTGGCGAATGGCTTCGCGAATGCGCTCGACCATTTCCAAGCGCGGAATGCCGTTGTTTTCAAGGGCAAAAGCGATGTCGTCTTCCACGGTCGCACCGACAAACTGGTTGTCCGGGTTCTGGAACACAAGGCCAACGCGGCGGCGCACCTCCCAAACGGTTGCGTCGTTCAAAAGGCGTCCAAACAAGCGAATGGCGCCCCGCTCCGGCCGAAGCAAGCCGATCAGCATCCGAGCGATGGTCGATTTGCCGGATCCGTTATGGCCGACGATCGCTAACCACTCCCCGCGCTCGGCCGTGAAGCTGACGTTTTGCACCGCATAGTCGGATTGATTTGGATAGCGAAAGGACACTCCCTCGATCGACAAGATTGGTTCGGCCATGATCGTTTCCCCTTGCTTCGCCGCGTTGCAAACGCAGCCTGCTAAATGATGGTAAACAAAAAAAGGGCATAGATCCAGTTCAAACGAAACTGTCTCGCCCTTGTTGAAATGAAACCGTTACACGAGTTCAATAATGACCATCGGCGCCCCGTCACCGCGGCGAGGACCAAGTTTCATAATGCGCGTATAGCCGCCTTGGCGATCTTGGTAGCGCGGCGCAATGTCGCTGAACAGCTTTTGCAACGCATCCTGGCCGGTTTCGCTGTTGGCGACCTCCTTGCGGATGAATGCCGCTGCTTGGCGGCGGGCATGCAAATCGCCGCGTTTGCCGAGCGTAATCATTTTTTCCATGACCGAGCGCAGTTCTTTCGCCCGCGCTTCCGTCGTTTCAATGCGTTCGTTGATGATTAAGTCTGTTGCCAAGTCGCGAAGCAGTGCTTTTCGTTGCGAAGTCGTGCGTCCTAATTTTCTGTACGACATCAAATGTCCCTCCCTTTTAAAGTGATGTGTTCCTCATGGTGGTCATCATCAAAGCGATATGGTGAAAGTGTGTTTCCGGCTTGCCGGCGGAGGCCGGCACTTAGTCGTCTTTGCGCAGGCTGAGGCCAAGCTCAGCCAGTTTCGCTTTCACTTCCTCAAGCGACTTGCGGCCGAGGTTGCGCACTTTCATCATATCTTCTTCCGTTTTTTGCGTCAGTTCTTGAACAGTGTTGATGCCGGCTCGCTTCAAGCAATTGTAGGAACGAACCGAAAGATCGAGTTCCTCGATCGTCATTTCGAGCACTTTTTCTTTTTGATCATCCTCTTTCTCCACCATGATCTCCGCATTTTGCGCCTCATCCGTCAAGCCGACAAAAATGTTCAGGTGCTCCGTTAAAATTTTCGCTCCAAGGGAAATGGCCTCTTTCGGCCCGATGCTTCCATCCGTCCACACATCAATGGTCAGCTTGTCATAGTCCGTCACTTGGCCGACCCTTGTATTCTCGACTTGATAGGAAACTCGGGAGACCGGCGTATAAATGGAATCGATCGGAATGACGCCGATGGGCTGGTCTTCGCGCTTATTCGCCTCAGCAGGAACATATCCGCGCCCCCGCTTGGCGGTCATGCGCATGCGCAGGCGGCCGCCTTCCGCCAGCGTCGCGATATGAAGGTCCGGGTTTAAAATTTCTACATCGCTGTCGTGAGTGATATCGGCAGCCGTGACAACTCCTTCACCCTGCACATCAATCTCCAACGTTTTCTCTTCGTCTGAATAAATTTTCAACGCTAGTTTTTTGATATTCAAAATGATAGCTGTCACATCTTCCACGACGCCGTCAATCGTTGAAAACTCATGCAAGACGCCGTCGATTTGCACCGATGTTACAGCTGCACCAGGGAGTGAAGACAATAGGATACGACGCAAGGAGTTCCCTAAGGTTGTACCATATCCACGCTCAAGCGGTTCGACGACGAATTTGCCATATTTGGCATCTTCGCTCAGTTCGACCGTTTCAATTTTCGGCTTTTCAATTTCAATCATCGATTATTATACCCTCCTTCAAAACGTCGAGACCCCGATCAAACGGTACACGCCTAACAACATTCCCCCATGAATCTCTCTTTACGCTTGCCTGCCATGGTCTTTATCATATCCCATTATTGACAATGGTGCAAATTCTATACAGGGGCGTTACACGCGGCGACGTTTTGGCGGACGGCATCCATTGTGCGGGATTGGAGTGACGTCTTTGATCGCCGTAATTTCCAACCCGGCTGCTTGCAATGCACGGATCGCTGCCTCGCGGCCAGCCCCCGGACCTTTGACGTTCACTTCGACCGTTTTCATGCCATGCTCCATCGACGCTTTCGCTGCTGCTTCAGCCGCCATTTGCGCCGCAAACGGCGTTGATTTGCGCGAACCTTTAAACCCCAGCGAACCAGCGCTCGCCCAAGCAATGGCGTTGCCATGAACATCCGTAATCGTCACGATCGTGTTGTTGAACGTTGAACGGATATGGGCGATGCCTGTATCAATATTTTTTCTTACCCGGCGTTTACGAGTGTTTGTTCTGCGTGCCATTCGTCAAATGACCTCCTTTGCGTAATTATTTTTTCTTGTTCGCTACCGTGCGGCGCGGACCTTTGCGCGTGCGGGCATTGTTTTTCGTGTTTTGGCCGCGAACCGGCAATCCGCGGCGATGGCGAAGACCACGATAGCAGCCGATCTCCATCAACCGTTTAATATTTAACGATACTTCACGCCGCAAATCGCCTTCCACTTTTAAGCGGCCGACGATTTCACGAATGCGGCCAAGCTCTTCTTCCGTTAAGTCGCGAACGCGTGTGTCTTCCGATACGCCAGCTTCTTTTAAGATTTTTTGTGCTGTCGGTTTGCCGATCCCATAAATGTATGTTAACGAAATGACTACCCGTTTATCACGCGGAATATCGACACCTGCAATGCGTGCCATATGATACACCTCCTTGAAAATTACCCTTGGCGTTGTTTATGCTTCGGATTTTCACAAATGATCATGACTTTGCCGCGTCTGCGAATAACTTTGCACTTTTCGCAAATCGGTTTGACAGATGGTCTTACTTTCATGTTGTTTACCTCCCTAATTGAACGGAGTGCATTCCTTTATTTATATCGATACGTGATCCGTCCACGCGTCAAATCATACGGCGACAGCTCCACCGTCACCCGGTCGCCAGGCAAAATGCGAATGAAATGCATGCGGATCTTGCCGGATACATGAGCCAACACCGTGTGCCCATTTTCTAATTCTACACGAAACATCGCATTTGGCAATGTTTCGATGACGGTGCCTTCCACTTCAATTACATCATCTTTCGCCATCGAGCGGCTCTCCCTCCTTCGAATGAGTAACATTGTGTTGCGCAAAACCGAACGTGATATCCATGATGATCGAGAAGACGTTTACCCCTTCCCACTTATGAAGTGGGAGACTCATTTCCACAATGTGTTAAAATTTCGCAGCCATCTTCTGTAATGACAATCGTATGTTCGAAATGGGCGCACCGTTTTCCATCGGCCGTGACGACGGTCCAATCGTCGGCCAACGTTTTCACGTAACGGCTGCCGGCATTGACCATCGGTTCGATGCACAGCGCCATCCCTGGCCGCAAAATCGGGCCTTTGTTCGGTGGCCCATAATGTGGGATTTGTGGGTCTTCATGTAAGTGTTGACCAATTCCATGCCCGACATACTCGCGAACAACGGAAAAGTGATGCGCTTCGACATACGTTTGAATCGCATGGGAGATGTTCGTTAAACGAGCGCCCGGTTTTGCCTCGGCGAGCCCGACGTACAGCGATTGCTCTGTCACGTCAAGCAACCGTTTCGTCTCGGCGTCAATCTCCCCGACCGGATACGTCCAGGCCGAGTCGGCGTGATAGCCTTCATACTGCGCGCCGACATCGATCGTAATAATATCGCCTTCCCGCAATGCGCGGCCGCTGGGAATCCCGTGCACAAGCTCTTCATTCACCGAGGCGCAAATGCTCCCTGGAAACCCTTGATACCCTTTAAACGACGGAATGGCGCCATGGGAACGAATCACTTCCTCCGCGATGGCGTCCAGTTCCTTTGTTGTGATCCCGGGACGAATGTGCTTTTGCAATTCTTTCAATGTAAGGAAAACGATTTTTCCCGCCTCGCGCATCAAAGCAATTTCCTGCGCGGTTTTGCAACGAATCATCGAGCAAGTCCCCCGAGCACTTCACAAATATCAGCAAACACCTTTTCCATTTCCTGTTCGCCGTTAATGTGGCGCAAATAGCCTTTTTGCTCGTAAAAATCGAGGAGCGGCTTCATTTGTTTCATATTCACCTCAAGCCGATTGGCCACCGTTGCTTCATTATCATCGGGGCGCTGGTACAGATCGCCACCGCATTTATCGCATACGCCCGGTTTCGCCGGCGGATGAAAAACGAGATGGTACGTTGCTCCGCAGTTGCGGCAAATACGTCTGCCGGTCAGGCGCTCCATTAAGACCTCTTGGCGAACGTCGATATGGATGACATAGTCAAGCTTGCGCCCGATTTCCGAAAGCAACCTCTCAAGCGCTTCTGCTTGGGCGACCGTGCGCGGGAATCCATCGAGCAAAAAACCATTTTGGCAATCCTCTTTGCTCAGCCGTTCGCGGACGATGCCGATCGTCACCTCATCCGGCACAAGATCACCGCGGTCCATATACTGCTTTGCCTGCAACCCTAACGGCGTCCCTTCTTTGATCGCCGCTCGAAACATATCTCCCGTTGAAATATGCGGAATTCCGTAAGCCTCGACAATTTTCCCGGCCTGCGTGCCTTTGCCGGCACCCGGCAGCCCCATCAGCACTAAATTCATCCTAACTCCCCCTATCGGCAAGGGACGTCCGTTCTTGCCTTCTTTATTTGATGAATCCACGGTAATGGCGTTTCACCAGCTGGCTCTCAAGCTGCTTCATCGTCTCAAGCGCCACGCCGACGACAATAAGCAAGCTCGTACCGCCGATTCGTGCGGAAGACGGCAAGTTGGCAAAGTTCACAAAGAACACCGGCAGCACAGCGACAACCGCCAAAAAGATTGATCCGACCAGCGTCAGCCGGTATAAAATTCTCGTCACGTACTCTTGTGTGTTTTTCCCAGGGCGAATACCTGGGATGTAGCCGCCTTGTTTTTTCAAGTTGTCCGCCATCTGCTCCGGATTGACTTGAACAAACGCATAAAAGTACGTAAACGCGATGATGAGCACGACGTAAATGATCATCCCAACCGGGTGCGTATAATCAAACGTTCGGCGAATCCACAATGTTACATCATTCGTGCCAAAAAACGATGCAATGGTCGGTGGTGCAATCAAAAACGATACAGCGAAAATGACCGGAATGACTCCCGCTGGGTTCACTTTGAGCGGCAAATGAGTCGAGTGGCCGCCCACCGGGCTTCGGCCCTCAAGCCGCTTTGCGTATTGAATCGGAATTTTCCGGAACGCCTGCTGGATGTAAATGACACCAACGATGACGGCAACGACCGCCAACGCCACAAGCAGGAGCCGGACGATGCGCAAAAACACATCTTCCCCGACATTTTCAAACTGTTGGGCGTAAATTTGGTTCAAGACCGTCGGAATGCCTGAGACAATCCCGGCGAAAATAATGATCGAAATGCCATTGCCCACGCCTTTCGCGGTGATCTGTTCGCCGAGCCACATTAAAAATGCGGTGCCGGCGGTCAAGACAACCGCGATCAACAAATACGTGCCGATGCCCGGATTTCGAATGAGCATCCCGCCAGCCAAGTTGTTAAAGCCGTACGACATGCCGATGGCTTGGATAAACCCGAGCACGACCGTGAAATAGCGGGTAAACTGAGCTAATTTACGCCGGCCTACCTCGCCTTGCTTCGACCACTCCGTAAATTTGGGAACAACGTCCATTTGCAGCAGCTGGACGATAATCGATGCCGTAATATAGGGCATAACCCCCATGGCAAAAATCGAAAAGTTTTGCAGCGCCCCGCCGCCGAAAATGTTCAGGACGCCGAATGCATTCAATTCATCTTGCAGTTTTAACACATCCGCGTTCACGCCCGGAACAGGGATGAACGTTCCAATGCGGAACACGATCAACATAAGAAGAGTGAAAATAATTTTGTTTCGAATATCACTGACGCGCATAAAGTTGGAGATTGTCCGAAACATTAAATCACCTCAGTTTTACCGCCAGCCGCCTCAATGGCCTCTTTCGCCGATGCCGAGAACTTATGCGCTTTGACCGTCAGCTTTTTCTCGATTTGGCCTTTGCCCAAAATTTTCACACCCGATTTCAACTTGCTGATGACGCCCGTCTCAAGAAGCAATTCCGGCGTCACTTCCGTTCCGTCTTCAAAACGATTCAGTTTTTCCAGATTCACAACCGCATACTCTTTCCGATTGATGTTCGTAAATCCTCGTTTCGGCAAACGGCGGAACAGCGGAGTTTGACCGCCTTCAAACCCAAGACGAACTCCTCCACCTGAGCGGGCATTTTGACCTTTTTGACCGCGGCCGGACGTTTTGCCGTTGCCCGAACCGATCCCGCGGCCGACGCGCACAGCTTTCTTTCGGGATCCCGGCGCTGGTTTTAGTTCATGAAGTTTCATGGCAAAGCACCTCCTTATGATTCATTATTCTTCAATTTCTTTGACTTTGACAAGGTGGGCCACTTTGTTGATCATCCCGCGGATCGCAGGATTGTCATTGTGGATGACCGTTTGGTGCATTTTTCGCAGGCCGAGCGTTCTGACGGTAACGCGTTGGTCTTCCGGACGGCCAATCACGCTGCGCGTGAGGGTAATCGCCAGTTTTTTTGCCATGATCGTTCCCTCCTTATCCTAACAGTTCCTCGACTGTTTTGCCGCGCAATCTCGCTACGTCTTCGGCGCGTTTTAATTGTTTCAGCCCATCAAACGTTGCGCGCACCATGTTGATTGGCGTGTTGGAACCGATCGATTTCGACAAGATGTCGCTGATGCCCGCCAGCTCTAATACAGCACGCGCCGGACCCCCAGCGATGACCCCGGTACCTTCGGAAGCGGGTTTCAAAATGATTTCCCCGGCACCGAAATGGCCGATGACTTCATGCGGAATCGTTGTGCCGACGATCGGCACTTCAATTAAGTTTTTCTTCGCATCTTCAATGGCTTTGCGGATCGCTTCTGGAACCTCTTGTGCTTTTCCGGTGCCAAATCCGACATGGCCGTTTTTATCGCCGACGACGACGAGAGCTGAAAAGCGCAGGCGACGTCCGCCTTTCACGACTTTTGCTACACGGTTGACCGCGACTACACGCTCTTCCAATTCAAGTTTGTTTGGATCGATACGACGCATCGTTGTCCCTCCTTTGTAATTAGAATTCCAAGCCGGCTTCGCGGGCGGCGTCTGCCAATGCTTTTACCCGTCCGTGATATAAATACCCGCCACGGTCGAACACGACTTTTTTAATGCCTTTTTCCAACGCACGTTTGGCGACAAGTTCGCCGACTTTTTTCGCTGCCTCAATGTTGTTCGTCGAATCTAAGCCAAACTCTTTGTCCAACGTCGAGGCGCTGACGATCGTTGACGATTTTGTATCATCGATAATTTGCGCGTAAATATGTTTATTGGAACGGAACACGCTCAACCGCGGACGTTCAGCCGTGCCGAAGATTTTTTTGCGGATGCGCGCGTGTCTTTTCTTCCGAACCGCGTTTCGGTCCACTTTCGTGATCATCGAATGTCACTCCTTTCGCTTCGCTATGCCGCGTTATTTACCAGTTTTGCCTTCTTTCAGGCGCACAAGCTCACCTTCGTAGCGGATGCCTTTGCCTTTATACGGCTCTGGCGGACGAACCGCGCGAATGTTGGCGGCCAGTTCGCCGACGCGCTGTTTGTCTGCCCCTTTGACGATGATTTTCGTTTGGGATGGCACTTCAATTTCAAGCCCTTCTTCCGGCTCAATTTCTACCGGATGAGAATAACCGACGCTCAATACAAGCTTTTTCCCTTGTTTCGACGCCCGGTACCCGACACCAACGAGTTCGAGCGCTTTTTCATAACCTTTCGAAACGCCTTCGACCATGTTGGCAAGCAAGCTGCGCGTCGTGCCATGGAGCGCGCGATGATGTTTTTCATCGCTTGGACGCGTAACCGTGATGACATTGCCCTCAACCGTGATCGTCATATCTGGATGGAACGTGCGGGTCAGCTCCCCTTTCGGCCCTTTGACCGTAACCGTGTTGCCGTTGACCGTAACGGTGACACCGGCAGGAATTTCAATTGGTTTTTTGCCGACACGTGACATGTCAAAAACACCTCCATTCTTGAGCAGATAGATTACCAAACGTAGGCGATTACTTCGCCGCCCGTGCCTTTTTGCCGTGCTTCTTTGTCTGTTAAGATGCCCTGCGATGTCGAAAGAATCGCGATCCCTAAGCCGTTCAGGACGCGCGGCACTTCATGGGCTTTGACGTAAACGCGCAACCCCGGTTTGCTGATGCGTTTCAGCCCGGTAATGACACGTTCGTTGTTCGGACCGTATTTCAAGAAGATGCGGAGAATGCCTTGTTTGTTGTCTTCGATATATTCATAATCACGAATAAACCCTTCGCGCTTTAAAATTTCCGCGATTTCCCGCTTGATTTTCGAAGCCGGGACTTCGAGCTTTTCGTGACGCACCATATTCGCATTGCGGATGCGAGTCAGCATATCAGCAATTGGATCTGTCATCACCATTATGTTTTACCTCCTTCCCAATCAATGGGTTGATTACCAGCTGGCTTTTTTGATGCCTGGAAGTTGACCTTTGTATGCGAGCTCACGGAAACAAATACGGCACAATTTGAATTTGCGATAGACCGAGTGCGGGCGGCCGCAGCGCTCGCAACGGGTGTACGCTCTCACTTTAAACTTCGGCGTCCGTTTTTGTTTCGCGATCATCGATTTTTTAGCCACGATTTCGCCTCCCTTGCGTTATGGGATCATTATTTTTGGAATGGCATGCCGAGCAACGCCAGCAGTTCACGAGCTTCTTCATCCGTGTTGGCCGTTGTGACGATCACGATGTCCATGCCGCGCACTTTGTTCACTTTATCGTAGTCAATCTCAGGGAAAATGAGCTGTTCTTTAATGCCGAGCGTATAGTTGCCGCGGCCGTCAAACGACTTTTTCGATACGCCGCGGAAGTCGCGCACGCGCGGAAGCGAGACCGAAATCAACTTATCGAGAAACTCATACATCCGTTCGCCGCGCAGCGTCACTTTCGCACCGATTGGCATCCCTTGACGAAGACGGAAGCCGGCGATCGATTTTTTCGCACGCGTTACCACCGGACGCTGACCGGCGATCAGCGTCAGCTCTTCAACGGCGCTGTCTAATGCTTTCGGGTTTTGCACCGCATCGCCGACACCCATGTTGATGACGATTTTTTCGATTTTTGGCACTTGCATGATCGATTTATAGTTGAACTTGCTCATGAGAGCAGGTACGACTTCGTTTACATACTTCTCTTTCAGGCGGTTCATAAAAGTACCTCCCTTCCTGCGTCACGGTTATTTATCCAAAATCTCGCCGGATTTTTTCGCATAGCGCACTTTTTTGCCATCGACCATTTTGTAGCCGATGCGCGTCGGTTCACCCGTTTTCGGGTCGAGCGGCATGACTTTCGAAACATGGATCGGCGCTTCCTTCTCAATGATGCCGCCTTGCGGGTTCGCTTGCGACGGTTTCGCATGCTTTTTCACAATATTGACGCCCTCGACGATGACGCGGTTTTTCTTCGGAAACGCCGCCAGAATGACGCCTTGCTTGCCTTTGTCTTTGCCGGAGATTACTTGCACTTTATCGCCTTTTTTTACATGCATCGCATTCGCACCTCCTTGAAACGCTGTTCCGTTCCATTAAATAACTTCCGGAGCTAAAGAAATGATTTTCATGAAGTCTTTATCGCGCAATTCACGGGCAACCGGTCCGAAAATCCGCGTGCCGCGCGGGCTTTTGTCATCGCGGATGATGACGCAGGCGTTTTCGTCAAAGCGGATGTACGAACCGTCCGGACGGCGCACCCCGCGTTTCGTACGAACAACAACTGCTTTCACGACTTGACCTTTTTTAACAACGCCACCTGGTGTCGCATCTTTGACCGTCGCCACAACGACGTCGCCGATGTTCGCATAGCGGCGACCCGAGCCTCCGAGCACTTTAATGACAAGCACTTCGCGTGCACCAGAGTTATCAGCTACTTTCAAGCGAGATTCTTGTTGAATCATCGACGAAACCTCCTTTCGGAATTATCTCTCCGAACTAAGTGAAGAACGATTACAGAACAACCGCTTTTTCGATGACTTCCACTAAGCGGAAGCGTTTTGTGGCCGACAGCGGGCGAGTTTCCATAATTTTCACGATATCGCCGACTTTCGCGATGTTATGTTCATCATGCGCCTTATATTTTTTCGAATATTTCACGCGTTTGCCGTACAGCGGATGTTTTTTGTACGTTTCGACCAACACGGTGATCGTTTTGTCCATTTTGTCCGATACAACCCGCCCGACGTACACTTTGCGTTGATTGCGTTGGCTCATTCCACAAACCTCCTCTCAAACACATTATTTATTGGCAGCGAGCTCGCGTTCGCGAATAATCGTTTTCATGCGGGCGATGTCTTTGCGCACTTGGCGGATGCGCGCCGTGTTTTCCAATTGACCTGTGGCCAGTTGGAAGCGAAGGTTGAACAATTCTTCCTTCAACGCTTTAATTTTTTGTTCGATCTCGGCAGTGGTCAACTCACGGATTTCTTTCGCTTTCATTACGCTTCACCACCAGTTTCTTCACGTTTTACAAATTTGCATTTGATCGGAAGTTTGTGAGAAGCGAGACGCAATGCTTCACGTGCCACTTCCTCAGAAACACCGCCCACTTCAAACATCACTTTGCCTGGTTTGACAACGGCGACCCAGCCTTCCGGCGCCCCTTTACCAGAACCCATCCGCACTTCAAGCGGTTTTGCCGTATACGGTTTGGAAGGGAAAATGCGGATCCATACTTTCCCGCCCCGTCTCATGTAACGGGTCATCGCCCGACGGGCTGCTTCGATTTGCCGGTTCGTAATCCAAGCTGATTCTAATGCTTGCAACCCAAATTCACCGAAATGAACTTCCGTGCCGCCTTTCGCCCGGCCTTTCATCCGTCCGCGATGTTCACGGCGATATTTGACGCGTTTTGGCATTAACATGATTATTTTCCTCCTTCCTCAGCTTTTTTCTTGGTCGGAAGGACTTCTCCACGATAAATCCATACTTTCACGCCGATTTTTCCGTACGTCGTATCGGCTTCTGCCGTTCCATAGTCAATGTCAGCGCGCAGCGTATGGAGTGGAACCGTCCCTTCGCTGTAATGCTCCGAACGAGCGATGTCAGCCCCGCCCAAACGGCCGGATACCATCGTTTTGATCCCTTTCGCCCCAGCGCGCATCGCACGTTGGATCGCTTGTTTTTGCGCCCGGCGGAACGATACGCGGTTTTCAAGCTGACGAGCGATATTTTCAGCAACAAGACGTGCATCCAAGTCTGGTTTTTTGATTTCTACAATGTTGATATGGACGCGTTTACCGGTCAATTGCGCGAGCGCTTTACGGAGCGCTTCCACTTCCGAACCGCCTTTCCCGATGACCATGCCCGGTTTGGCGGTATGGATCGTTACGTTGACCCGGTTGGCTGCCCGTTCAATCTCCACGCGGGAGACGGCCGCGTCTTGCAGGCGTTTGCTAATGTATTCACGGATTTTCAAGTCTTCGTGCAACAGATCTGCATAGTCTTTTTCCGCATACCATCTCGATTCCCAGTCACGAATGATGCCGATGCGCAGACCGATCGGGTTGACCTTTTGACCCACGGATTATCCCTCCTTCTTTTCTGAAACGACGATCGTAATATGGCTTGTGCGTTTGTTAATGGCGCTTGCCCGTCCCATGGCGCGCGGACGGAACCGTTTCAGCGTCGGGCCTTCGTCGACATACGCTTGAGTAATGACCAAGTTGTTGACGTCCATGTCATAGTTGTGTTCAGCGTTGGCAACTGCTGATTTCAACACTTTCTCAATGATCGGGGAAGCTGCTTTTGGTGTATGGCGCAAAATAGCGAACGCTTCGCCCACTTCTTTCCCGCGAATCAAGTCAATGACTAAGCGCGCTTTACGAGGAGCGATGCGAACGGTTCTTGCAACAGCTTTAGCTTGCATATCTAGAACCTCCTCTCATTACCGTTTCGTTTTCTTGTCATCGCCAGCATGGCCGCGGAACGTGCGCGTCGGCGCAAATTCGCCGAGTTTGTGCCCGACCATGTCTTCCGTGATGTAGACCGGAACATGTTTGCGGCCATCGTACACCGCGATCGTATGCCCGACAAACTGCGGGAAGATCGTCGAACGGCGAGACCACGTTTTGATCACTTGTTTTTGCCCTGTTGCATTCAGTTTTTCGATTTTTTTCATCAAATGCTCATCGCAAAACGGACCTTTTTTCAAGCTGCGACCCATAAGTGAACCTCCCTTCTGAATTGCGCTCGTTCATTATTTCTTGCGGCGACGGATGATGAATTTATCCGATTTGTTTTTCTTTTTGCGTGTTTTGTATCCAAGCGTCGGTTTGCCCCATGGTGTCATCGGCGATTTGCGTCCGATTGGCGCTTTCCCTTCACCACCGCCGTGCGGATGGTCAACCGGGTTCATAACCGAACCGCGAACTGTCGGGCGAATTCCCAACCAGCGGGCGCGTCCTGCTTTCCCGATGTTGACAAGTTCGTGTTGCTCGTTGCCGACTTCACCAACCGTTGCACGGCATTTGCCTAAAATCATGCGCACTTCGCCGGAAGCCAAACGAACGATGACGTATTTTCCTTCTTTCCCAAGCACTTGCGCCGACGTACCAGCTGCACGCACCAATTGTCCGCCGCGGCCCGGTTTCAGCTCAATGTTGTGGACGAGCGTACCGACTGGGATGTTCTCAAGCGGAAGCGCATTGCCGATTTTAATGTCCGCATCCGGACCGGACATGATTTCCATGCCGACTTTCAAGTTTTTCGGCGCGATAATGTAGCGTTTTTCACCGTCTGCATAGTTGATAAGCGCGATATTGGCAGAACGGTTCGGATCGTATTCAATCGTAGCAACGCGTCCTGGAATTCCGTCTTTGTCGCGTTTAAAGTCGATAATCCGATATTGGCGTTTATGGCCGCCGCCTTGATGGCGCACCGTAATTTTCCCTTGATTGTTGCGGCCCGCCTTTTTCTTTAACGGAGCAAGCAGCGATTTTTCCGGCTGATCCGTCGTAATTTCCGAGAAATCAAGCACCGTCATGCCGCGACGGCCGTTCGATGTCGGTTTGTACTTTTTGATCGCCATCGGAATGTCCCTCCTTCATCGTTTATGTTACACTTCAAACAGTTCGATCTCTTTGCTGTCCGGCGTCAGCGTGACGATCGCTTTGCGGCGGCGGTTCGTATAGCCGCTGTAGCGGCCGACGCGTTTAAATTTCCCTTTATAGTTCATGATGTTCACTTTGGCTACTTTAACGCCAAAAATTTTCTCGACGGCGTCTTTCACTTCCGTCTTGTTCGCTTTGACGTCGACCTCAAACGTATATTTTTTTTGCCCGATCAAATTCATTGTATTTTCCGTGATGATGGGGCGCTTAATAATGTCGCGAGGGTCTTTCATTATGCAAGCACCTCCTCTACTTTCTCCACGGCCGCCTTCGTAATGACGAGTTTGTCATGGTTGAGCACATCGAGCACATTGATGCCGTTGGCTGCCACCACTTTGACGCCAGGAATGTTGCGCGCCGACAGATATACATTCTCATTCAGCTCGTCGGTCACAATGAGTGCTTTCCGATCCACTGAGAGATTGTTTAAAATTTTGACCATTTCCTTCGTCTTCGGTGCTTCAAGCGACAATTGATCCAATACAACGATGTCGTTTTCGAGCACTTTCGAAGACAATGCCGATTTGATCGCTAAACGGCGAACTTTTTTCGGAAGTTTGTAGCTGTAGCTGCGCGGAACTGGACCAAAGACCGTACCGCCGCCGCGCCATTGCGGAGCGCGAATCGAACCTTGACGGGCGCGTCCTGTCCCTTTTTGGCGCCATGGCTTGCGGCCGCCGCCGCTCACTTCAGCGCGGTTTTTCGTTTTATGCGTTCCTTGACGCATCGAGGCGCGTTGCATAATCACTGCTTCGAACAACACATGCTTATTCGGTTCAATCCCAAAAACGGCGTCGTTCAACTCGATTTCGCCGACCGTCTGACCGTTTTGGTTGTATAATGCTACTTTTGGCATTACGTAGTTCCTCCTTTCTTGGCCGGATGTTATTTCGCCTTCTTCGCCGCTTTCACGGCGCTTTTGACGATGACTAAGCCTTTTCTCGGACCCGGCACATTGCCTTTAATGAGCAGCAAGTTGCGCTCCGGATCCACTTTCACGATTTTCAAGTTTTGGATCGTCACGCGCTCACCGCCCATGCGGCCCGGCAAGTTTTTCGTTTTGAAAACGCGGTTTGGCGCGATGGACCCCATCGAACCCGGACGGCGATGATAACGGGAACCGTGAGCCATTGGTCCGCGTGATTGACCGTGGCGTTTGATCGCCCCTTGGAAACCTTTCCCTTTCGAAATGCCCGTGACATCGACAATTTCGCCTTCGCTGAAAATGTCAACTTTCACTTCTTGGCCAACTTCATATTCATCGATGTTGGCGCCGCGGATTTCACGAATGAAGCGCTTAGGTGCCGTGTTCGCTTTGGCAGCATGGCCAATTTGCGGTTTATTGGCGCGTTTTTCGCTAATATCTTCAAAACCTAATTGGATCGCTTCGTAACCGTCGTTTTCGATCGTTTTCTTTTGCAGGACGACGTTCGGCGTCGCATGGATGACGGTTACCGGAATCAAATCGCCATTTTCCGCAAATATTTGCGTCATACCGATCTTTCTTCCTAAGATTCCTTTCGTCATGTGTCACACCTCCCAGTCGATCAAAGTTTAATTTCAATATCAACGCCCGACGGCAAATCGAGACGCATTAACGAATCAACCGTTTGCGGAGTCGGGTTGATGATGTCGATCAAACGTTTATGCGTCCGCATTTCGAATTGTTCACGGGAGTCTTTGTACTTATGAACGGCACGCAAGATCGTATACACCGTTCTTTCCGTCGGCAACGGGATCGGCCCCGACACTTTTGCCCCGGAACGTTTTGCGGTTTCCACAATTTTCTCCGCCGATTGGTCTAAAATTCGATGATCGTAAGCTTTTAAACGAATGCGAATTTTTTCTTTTGCCATTTGGTTTCCCTCCTTCTTCGCCTATTTTGAAAATAGACTTCTCCACGGAAATTTCCTGCACACCGCCGTGGCAAAGCGGCCGGGTGTGTCAGCAACCTTCCGCTTCATCGCAGTCAAAGACCAACATTTGATATTATACTGGTATGTAAGCAAGATTGCAAGTGATTTCTTTGCTTTTCCCACACTTCTTCTATTATACATAGCCGCCATCCCGTTTTCAACACAGCCGCCAATCTGACGGTCAAGATGGCATCAAAAAAAGGATGTCCATTGCTGGACACCCTTTTTTGCCGTGATTACTCGATGATTTCCGATACAGAGCCAGCGCCGACCGTACGGCCGCCTTCGCGGATCGAGAATTTCGTACCTTCTTCGATCGCGATCGGGGCGATCAGTTCCACCGTCATTTCAACGTTGTCGCCAGGCATAACCATTTCGACGCCTTCCGGAAGCGTGATAATGCCCGTTACGTCCGTCGTACGGAAGTAGAATTGCGGACGGTAGTTCGAGAAGAACGGAGTATGGCGTCCGCCTTCTTCTTTCGTCAGGACGTATACTTGCGCTTTGAATTTCGTGTGCGGCGTGATCGAACCAGGTTTCGCCAATACTTGGCCGCGCTCGACTTCATCACGAGATACGCCGCGGAGAAGCGCACCGATGTTGTCGCCGGCTTCCGCTTGATCGAGAAGTTTGCGGAACATTTCTACACCCGTAACGGTCGTCGTTTTCGGCTCATCCGACAAACCGATGATTTCAACCGGGTCGCCAACTTTCAACGTACCGCGTTCAACACGGCCTGTTGCAACCGTACCGCGGCCCGTGATCGAGAAGACGTCCTCGATTGGCATCATGAACGGTTTGTCCACTTCACGTTGCGGCGTCGGGATGTATTCGTCAACCGCATTCATCAGTTCAATGATTTTTTCTTCCCATTGCGGGTCGCCTTCAAGCGCTTTTAATGCCGAACCTTTGATGACCGGCACTTCATCGCCTGGGAAGTCGTATTCAGAGAGAAGATCGCGAACTTCCATTTCAACAAGTTCAAGCAATTCTTCGTCGTCCACCATGTCGCATTTGTTCAAGAATACAACGATGTACGGAACACCGACTTGGCGGGAGAGAAGAATGTGTTCGCGCGTTTGCGGCATCGGACCGTCAGCCGCCGATACAACAAGGATCGCGCCGTCCATTTGCGCCGCGCCCGTGATCATGTTTTTAACGTAGTCAGCGTGGCCTGGGCAGTCAACGTGCGCATAGTGGCGAGCATCTGTTTCATACTCGACGTGCGCCGTCGAAATCGTAATCCCGCGTTCACGCTCTTCCGGAGCAGCGTCGATTTGGTCGTACGCTTTTGCTTCGGCTTTGCCTTGTTTCGCCAAAACCGTCGTGATCGCAGCTGTCAACGTCGTTTTCCCGTGGTCAACGTGGCCGATCGTGCCAATGTTGACGTGCGGTTTCGTGCGCTCAAATTTCGCTTTAGCCATGAGAGATATCCTCCTTAAAAGTAAGATATGAATTTATATGGTTGGGTAAGTATAGGATGCTTGGGAACAAAATGTTCCCAAGTCTTACTTACATAAGTATTTATAGCGAAACTAGCAAGAGAAATCAATTATTCGCCTTTATTTTTTTTGATAATTTCATCGGCGATGTTTTTCGGAACTTCTTCATAGTGGTCAAACACCATCGAGAACGTTCCGCGTCCTTGCGTGTTCGAACGGAGCGATGTCGCATAACCAAACATTTCAGCCATCGGCACCATCGCCCGGACGACTTGGGCGTTGCCGCGCGCTTCCATCCCCTCGATGCGGCCGCGACGGGACGTGATGTCGCCCATGATGTCACCGAGGTACTCTTCAGGGATGACGACTTCGACTTTCATGATCGGTTCCAAAAGAACCGGATCGCACTTCGTCGCGGCGTTTTTCAATGCCAAGGAAGCAGCGATTTTGAATGCCATTTCGCTCGAGTCGACATCGTGGTACGATCCGTCGAACAGCTTCGCTTTAATGTCGACAACCGGATAGCCGGCTAAGACGCCGTTTTGCATCGCTTCTTCCAATCCAGCTTGGACGGCCGGCACATACTCTTTCGGAACAACCCCACCGACGATGGCGTTCTCGAATTCGAAGCCTTTGCCGCGCTCGTTCGGCGAGAATTCGATCCAAACGTGGCCGTATTGACCGCGGCCGCCGGATTGACGGATGAATTTGCCTTCGACTTGCGCCGATTTGCGGAACGTTTCGCGGTAGGCAACTTGCGGCGCCCCGACGTTCGCTTCGACTTTGAACTCGCGGCGCATCCGGTCGACGATGATGTCAAGATGCAACTCGCCCATTCCGGAGATGATCGTTTGGCCCGTTTCCGGGTCGGTGTGAGCGCGGAAAGTCGGGTCTTCTTCTTGCAATTTTTGCAGCGCTTGGCTCATTTTGTCTTGATCGGCTTTCGACTTCGGCTCGATTGCCACCGAAATGACCGGTTCTGGGAATTGCATCGACTCTAAAATGACAGGATGCTTGTCATCACATAGAGTATCACCGGTCGCCGTATCTTTTAAACCTACCGCTGCGGCAATATCACCGGCATAGACTTTCGAAATTTCTTGACGGTGGTTCGCGTGCATTTGCAGCAAGCGGCCGATCCGTTCGCGCTTCCCTTTCGTCGTGTTCATCACATATGAACCGGAATCAAGCGTTCCAGAGTAGACGCGAATAAACGTCAATTTCCCGACATACGGGTCAGTCATGATTTTAAATGCCAAAGCGGCAAACGGAGCGTCATCGCTTGCTTCACGTGTCACTTCTTCTTCGGTATCCGGAACGACGCCGCGAATCGCCGGGATGTCAACCGGAGACGGCAAGTAGTCGACAACGCCGTCAAGAAGCAGCTGAACACCTTTGTTTTTGAATGCCGAGCCGCAGAAGACCGGGAAGAATTCAACGCTGATCGTCGCTTTGCGGATCGCGGCCTTCAGCTCTTCCGCCGTGATTTCTTCTCCTTCCAAATATTTCATCATTAATTCTTCGTCCAGCTCAGCGACCGCCTCAATCAGCTTGTTATGGTACTCTTCTGCCATATCGCGGTATTCTTCCGGAATGTCAATGCGCTCAATGTTTTTGCCAAGCTCATCATGGTAATGGTACGCGCACATTTCAACCAAGTCGATAATGCCGGAGAATTGATCTTCAGCACCGATCGGCAGTTGCACCGGATGGGCGTTCGCTTGCAGGCGGTCATGGAGCGTTTTCACCGAATACAAGAAATCGGCGCCGATTTTATCCATTTTGTTGACGAACACGATCCGTGGGACGCCATATGTCGTCGCTTGGCGCCAAACGGTTTCCGTTTGCGGTTCAACACCCGATTGCGCGTCTAAGACCGTGATGGCCCCGTCCAATACGCGCAACGAACGCTCAACCTCGACCGTAAAGTCGACGTGCCCCGGCGTGTCGATGATATTGATGCGATGGCCTTTCCATTGCGCCGTTGTCGCCGCCGACGTGATCGTAATTCCGCGCTCTTGTTCTTGTTCCATCCAGTCCATCGTGGCCGCACCTTCATGCACTTCCCCGATTTTATGAACGCGGCCGGTATAGAACAAGATCCGTTCCGTCGTCGTCGTTTTCCCGGCGTCAATGTGCGCCATAATCCCTATGTTGCGAGTCTTTTCCAAGGAGAACTCTCTTGCCATAGTGGTTATTTTCTCCTTCCTTCAAATATGAAATATAAGTAGATGGCGCCGCCATCGATGGCGCAATCCCCTTGTCTTTGAAGTTGTCCCACGCGCGACCGGAAAGGCCGCAATATATAGGAAGATAGGTGAATAGGCAACCGCAGTGCCTCCTCACCTATTTCCTTTAGGCGGCGCTCCTTACCAGCGGTAATGGGCAAACGCGCGGTTCGCTTCAGCCATTTTATGTGTATCTTCGCGTTTTTTCACCGCTGCACCCGTGTTGTTGGCAGCGTCCATAATTTCATTTGCCAAGCGCTCTTCCATCGTTTTTTCGTTGCGAAGACGTGCATATTGCACGAGCCAGCGCAAACCGAGAGAAACGCGGCGGTCCGGACGAACCTCGACCGGAACTTGGTAGTTCGCCCCACCAACGCGGCGAGCGCGCACTTCCAACACCGGCATCACGTTTTTCAACGCTTGCTCAAACACTTCCATTGGATCTTTACCCGTGCGCTCACGGATAATATCAAACGCGGTGTAAAGAATTTTTTGCGCTTTTGATTTTTTGCCGTCGATCATAATTTTATTGATCAAACGGGTAACAAGCTTCGAATTGTAAATTGGATCCGGCAGTACGTCACGTTTAGCAACAGGGCCTCTACGTGGCATAGTGTTTCCTCCCTTCAGGAAAACATTCTCTTCATTTCATTATTTTTTCGCTGCTTTTGGTTTTTTCGCGCCGTATTTCGAACGACCTTGCATCCGGTTCGCTACGCCTGCAGCATCCAGCGCCCCACGGATAATATGGTAGCGTACCCCCGGCAAGTCTTTGACACGTCCGCCGCGGATGAGCACAACGCTGTGTTCTTGCAAGTTATGGCCGATCCCCGGAATGTACGCCGTAACTTCAATCCCATTTGTCAAGCGGACACGGGCGTATTTCCGCAACGCCGAGTTCGGTTTTTTCGGCGTCATCGTGCCGACACGCGTGCAAACGCCGCGTTTTTGCGGAGACGACACATTCGTTTGCTCTTTTTTGAAGCTGTTATACCCTTTGTTCAACGCAGGGGATTTCGATTTCACGACTTTTTTCTCGCGTCCTTTGCGGACCAATTGGTTGATTGTAGGCATGAAAAGATCCTCCTTTCGCATGTATCGTTTAAGCCCACATATCCAGGTGGTTCATCGTTTATGCAAATAAAGGTTTTAGGGGAGAAAGGCAAAACGTTACCGAAGGATCGCCACTGCAGCCGCACCGACTTGGATTTTGCACGCCTTGCCAAGCTTTTTCATCGAATCGACTTTTGTGACCGGCACGTTTGCCTCATTGGCGGCGGCGGTCACTTTTTCGATGATCGGCAAGTCGGCATCCTCCGCCACGATCACTTCCGCTGCTTTCCCTTCCTTTAAAGCCCTTATCGTTTGTTTGGTTCCAATGACAATTTTTCCAGCCTGTAATACTTTTTCATAAGACATGTAACATATCCTCCAAAGTACCAGGTTGTTGGAACACCTTTATTAGACTACCATTTTCTTTGTCGATTGTCAACTGGATTTTTCATTAGATGATGGCCGGCCAAGGAGCGCCTTAGCCGGCCGCTTGACTCGCGTTATTTGGACGACACCGTGTCGCCAGCCGTTTCCTTTTTGACGGCCGGCTTCACTTTCCGGTAGCGGGCCATACCGGTTCCAGCCGGGACGAGTTTGCCGATAATGACGTTTTCTTTTAAGCCAAGCAGTTCATCACGTTTTCCTTTGATCGCTGCATCGGTCAAGACGCGCGTCGTTTCTTGGAACGAAGCAGCAGACAAGAATGAATCCGTCTCAAGCGACGCTTTCGTGATGCCAAGCAACACCTGGCGGGCCGTCGCCGGCCGTTTCCCTTCGCGAAGAGCTTTGGCGTTGACATCGGTAAACTGGTGAACATCCAAAAGCGTACCCGGCAGCACATCGGTGTCGCCGGCATCGATGACGCGCACTTTGCGCAACATTTGCCGCACCATGACCTCGATATGCTTGTCGCTGATTTCTACCCCTTGCATCCGGTACACTTTTTGCACTTCGCGGAGCAAGTACTCTTGCACGGATGTAATATCGCGCACGCGCAACAACTGTTTCGGGTCGACCGAGCCTTCTGTCAGCTCTTGGCCGCGTTCGACGCGCTGACCTTCTTCGACTTTCAGCCGCGCATTGTACGGCGCTACATATGTCCGCGTTTCAACCTCACCTTGCACGACAACTTCATATTGGTTGTCACGCGTTTTGTTAATCGAGATGACCGTGCCGTCAATTTCCGAAATGACCGCTTGCCCTTTCGGGTTGCGCGCTTCAAACAGCTCTTGCACCCGTGGCAAACCTTGAGTGATATCGTCGCCGGCGACGCCGCCTGTATGGAACGTCCGCATTGTCAGCTGCGTGCCCGGCTCGCCGATCGACTGAGCGGCGATAATGCCGACGGCTTCGCCAACTTCGACGTCCATGCCGGTCGCCATGTTGCGGCCGTAACATTTTTTGCAGACGCCATGGCGCGTGTTGCAGGCGAATACGGAGCGAATCCATACTTCCGTAATGCCGGCTTTCATGATCTCATTGGCGATATCTTCGGTGATCATCTCGTCTTTGCGGACGATCACTTCGCCCGTTTCCGGATGGCGCACCGTTTTGTGCGCATAGCGGCCGACAAGCCGCTCTTCAAGCTTGACGACAACTTCCGTGCCATCCGTCAGCGCCCGCGCCAAAATGCCGCGGTCGGTGCCGCAATCTTCTTCGCGGACGATGACGTCTTGGGCCACGTCGACAAGGCGGCGCGTGAGATAGCCTGAGTCGGCCGTTTTGAGCGCCGTATCCGCCAATCCTTTTCGCGCGCCGTGCGTCGAGATAAAGTATTCCAATACCGTCAAGCCTTCGCGGAACGACGACTTGATCGGCAGCTCAATGATCCGGCCGGCCGGGTTGGCCATCAAACCGCGCATCCCCGCAAGCTGCGTAAAGTTCGACGCGTTCCCGCGCGCTCCGGAATCGCTCATCATAAAGATCGGGTTGCGTTTATCAAGCGACTTCATCAACCGGTCTTGAATTTTGTCTTTCGCCGCGCTCCAGATGGAGATGACGCGCTCGTACCGCTCTTCGTCCGTAATTAAGCCGCGGCGGAACTGCTTCAAAACCGTATCGACTTTCGCTTGCGCTTCATCCAAAATTTCTTGTTTTTCCGGCAGGACGACGATATCGGCCACGCCGATCGTGATGCCGGCCTTCGTCGAATATTGGAAGCCAAGGTCTTTCATGCGGTCGAGCATCTTCGATGTTTCGGTGATTTTGAACCGTTTGAACACTTCAGCGATAATTTGCCCGAGCACTTTTTTCTTAAACGGCGGCACGAGTTCGCGCTTGCGAATTTCTTCGCGCACGTTGACCCCTTTGTCAAGGAAGTACTTGTCCGGCGTCCGCCCTTCAATGTTTTCCGTCGTCGGCTCGTTGATGTACGGGAACGAATTCGGCAAAATTTCGTTGAAAATGAGCTTTCCGACGGTCGTTAAGAGCAGCTTGTTGTTTTGCTCTTCGGTAAACGTTTCGTTTTTCAGCGAACCGGCATGAATGGCGATGCGCGAATGGAGATGGACGTAGCCGTTATGGTAAGCAAGCAGCGCCTCGTCCGTGTCTTTGAACACCATGCCTTCGCCGATGGCTCCCTCGCGCTCCATCGTCAAGTAGTAGTTGCCCAACACCATGTCTTGTGATGGTGTCACGACCGGCTTCCCGTCTTTCGGGTTCAAAATGTTTTGCGCCGCCAACATCAACAAGCGCGCTTCGGCTTGCGCCTCAGCCGACAGCGGCACGTGCACCGCCATTTGGTCGCCGTCAAAGTCAGCGTTGTACGCCGTGCAAACAAGCGGATGAAGACGGATCGCCCGCCCTTCCACAAGCGTTGGTTCAAACGCCTGAATGCCGAGACGGTGCAGCGTCGGAGCGCGGTTTAACAGCACCGGATGTTCTTTGATGACATCTTCAAGCACATCCCACACTTCCGGATGGACGCGCTCGATTTTCCGTTTCGCGCTTTTAATGTTATGCGCCAACCCCCGCTCCACAAGCTCCTTCATGACGAACGGCTTGAACAACTCTAGCGCCATTTCTTTCGGCAGCCCGCATTGATACATTTTTAAGTTTGGGCCGACGACGATGACGGAGCGGCCGGAATAATCAACGCGTTTGCCGAGCAAGTTTTGCCGGAAGCGCCCTTGCTTCCCTTTCAGCATGTGGGAAAGCGATTTTAACGGACGGTTCCCCGGACCGGTCACCGGACGGCCGCGGCGGCCGTTATCGATCAAAGCATCAACCGCCTCTTGCAGCATCCGCTTCTCATTTTGGACGATAATGTTCGGCGCACCGAGATCAAGCAGCCGTTTCAGCCGGTTGTTACGGTTGATGACGCGGCGGTACAAATCGTTCAAATCCGATGTTGCAAACCGCCCGCCGTCAAGCTGAACCATCGGGCGCAACTCCGGCGGAATGACCGGCAGTACATCAAGCACCATCCATGCCGGGTCGTTCCCTGAACTGCGGAACGCTTCAAGCACTTCAAGCCGCTTAATGATGCGGGCGCGCCGTTGCCCTTGCGCCGTTTTCAGCTCTTCTTTCAGCGCGGCTACCTCTTTATCCAAATCAATGTCTTGGAGCAGCTTTTTGATCGCCTCCGCCCCCATCGACGCTTGGAACGATTGACCGTACTTCTCGCGATAGGCGCGGTATTCCTTTTCCGACAACAGCTGCTTTTTCTCAAGCGGCGTATCACCCGGGTCGGTGACGACATAGGATGCAAAATAAATGACCTCTTCGAGCGCCCGCGGCGACATGTCAAGAACCAACCCCATCCGGCTCGGGATGCCTTTGAAATACCAGATATGCGAAACCGGGGCAGCCAGCTCGATATGGCCCATCCGTTCGCGGCGGACTTTCGAGCGCGTCACTTCGACGCCGCAACGGTCGCAGACGACGCCTTTGTAGCGAACGCGTTTATATTTGCCGCAATGGCATTCCCAGTCTTTCGTCGGACCGAAAATGCGCTCGCAAAACAAGCCGTCTTTTTCCGGCTTTAACGTCCGATAGTTGATTGTCTCTGGCTTTTTGACTTCGCCATACGACCAAGAACGAATTTTCTCCGGGGAAGCGAGCCCAATTTTCATGTACTCAAATTTATTGACATCCAGCAAGGGGTATACCTCCCTTTTTGATCCGTCGGTTTTCCGTTCCCTCAAGCGGCCAATGGCGGGGAACAGCTCCCCGCCTGGCCGTTATGGCCGGTTTATTCTTTCGTCACCGCATCTTTCTCTTCGCCGGCTTCTTCCCGTTCGGCCGGTTTGACGTCCACCATGATGGCATCCGGTGCATGGTCATCATCATCATCATCAAAGTTTTCCATGTTGATTTCTTGTTCATCGCTCGTCAAAATCGTGACGTCCATGCCCAAGCTTTGCAGCTCTTTGATCAACACTTTAAACGACTCCGGCACACCCGGCTCCGGAATGTTTTCCCCTTTGACGATCGCCTCGTACGTTTTGACACGGCCGACGACATCGTCGGACTTGACGGTCAAAATTTCTTGCAGCGTGTATGCCGCCCCATACGCCTCAAGCGCCCATACTTCCATCTCACCAAAGCGCTGGCCGCCGAACTGCGCCTTGCCGCCAAGCGGCTGTTGAGTGACAAGCGAGTACGGGCCGGTCGAGCGAGCGTGGAGTTTGTCGTCGACCATGTGGGCAAGCTTGATCATGTACATGATCCCGACCGACACGCGGTTGTCAAACGGTTCGCCCGTCCGCCCGTCATACAGCACCGTTTTGGCATCGCGCGCCATGCCGGCTTCTTCGAGGATGTTCCAAACGTCTTCCTCCGTCGCCCCGTCAAAGACCGGGGAGGCGATGTGCAGGCCGAGTTTTTTCGCCGCCATGCCAAGGTGCAGCTCAAATACTTGCCCGATGTTCATCCGCGACGGAACGCCGAGTGGGTTTAACATGATGTCAATCGGCGTGCCATCCGGCAAGAAGGGCATATCTTCCTCCGGCAAAATGCGGGAAATAACCCCTTTGTTTCCGTGGCGACCTGCCATTTTGTCGCCCTCGGAAATTTTCCGCTTTTGCACAATATAGACGCGCACCAGTTGATTGACACCCGGCGGAAGCTCGTCGCCGTCTTCGCGGTTGAACACTTTCACGTCAAGGACGATGCCGCCGCCGCCGTGCGGGACGCGCAACGACGTATCACGCACCTCGCGCGCTTTTTCGCCGAAGATCGCGTGCAAAAGCCGCTCTTCCGCCGTCAGCTCGGTCATTCCTTTTGGCGTCACTTTGCCGACGAGCAAGTCGCCGTCTTTCACTTCTGCGCCGATGCGGACGATGCCGCGTTCATCCAAGTTTTTCAGCGCATCCTCGCCGACGTTTGGAATGTCGCGCGTAATTTCTTCAGGACCGAGTTTCGTATCGCGCGATTCGGCTTCATACTCTTCAATATGAATGGATGTATACACGTCTTCTTTGACGAGCCGTTCGCTCATGATGATCGCGTCTTCGTAGTTGTAACCGTCCCATGTCATAAAGGCGACAAGCACATTGCGGCCAAGCGCCAATTCGCCCTTATCCATCGACGGGCCATCGGCCAAAATTTCGCCCTTCTCAACGATATCGCCTTTTTTCACGATCGGCCGCTGGTTGTAGCACGTGCCTTGGTTCGAACGAACGAATTTCAGCAACCGATATTTATCTAGATCACCCTTGACTTCTTTGCCGTCCACTTCAATCAGCCGACGCACCCAAATTTCCTTTGCTTCGACGCGCTCGACGATGCCGCGGTGCTTGCAAATGACCGCTGCGCCCGAGTCTTTCGCCGAAACATACTCCATCCCCGTGCCAACGATCGGCGCTTCCGGTTCCAACAGCGGCACGGCTTGCCGCTGCATGTTCGCTCCCATCAGCGCGCGGTTCGAGTCGTCGTTTTCCAAAAATGGGATGCACGCTGTCGCTGCCGAGACGACTTGCTTCGGCGAAACGTCCATGTAGTCGACGCGATCGCGCTTGACGACGATGTTCTCGCCGCGGAAACGGGCGACAACGTTTTCTTCAAGGAACGTGCCGTCCTCCGCAAGCGGTACGTTCGCCTGTGCTACAACGTAATTGTCCTCTTCATCGGCTGTCAAATAATCGATTTGGTCCGTCACCCGCCCTGTTTCCGGATCGACGCGCCGGTATGGCGTTTCAATAAAGCCGAACTTGTTCACTTTCGCGTAAGTGGACAGCGAGTTGATGAGTCCGATGTTCGGACCTTCCGGCGTTTCAATCGGACACATCCGCCCGTAGTGCGAATAGTGAACGTCGCGCACCTCAAACCCAGCGCGCTCACGTGTCAATCCGCCAGGGCCAAGCGCGGACAGACGCCGCTTGTGCGTCAGTTCGGCCAATGGGTTCGTTTGATCCATGAACTGTGACAGCTGCGAGCTGCCGAAAAACTCTTTGATCGCCGCGATCACTGGGCGGATGTTGATCAGCTGC
The DNA here is from genome assembly GCF_030414215.1 of Geobacillus zalihae. Taxonomy (NCBI): domain Bacteria; kingdom Bacillati; phylum Bacillota; class Bacilli; order Caryophanales; family Anoxybacillaceae; genus Geobacillus; species Geobacillus zalihae. Next base: position 114,206 of record NZ_CP129217.1, on the reverse strand, counting down.
TGCGGCGTAATCGTGTTCGTATCTTGGATCGACATGCGCTCGCGCACGACGCGCTCCATGCGCGACAGGCCGATGCGGAATTGGTTTTGCAATAGTTCGCCGACCGAACGGAGGCGGCGGTTGCCTAAATGGTCGATGTCATCCGTATCGCCGACGCCGTGGAGCAAGTTGAAGAAATAGCTGATCGACGCAATGATGTCAGCCGGTGTAATATGTTTGACATCCTCGGCGATGAAGCCGTTGCCGATGACGTTGATCACTTTTTCGCCATCCGGGTCATTCGGGGCATAAATTTTGATCGTTTGCACCGAAATGTCCCCGTCCACCACCCCTTCGGCCGGGCGGTATGTCTGTAAGCCGACCCCTTTTTCCAAATACGGGAGCAGGCGATTCAGCGTTCGGCGGTCGATCATCGCTCCAGCTTCGGCGATGACTTCCTTGGTTTCGGGATCAATGATCGTTTCCGCGAGCCGCTGATTGAACAGGCGGTTTTTAATATGAAGTTTTTTATTGATTTTATAACGGCCTACGCTCGCCAAGTCATAGCGCTTCGGATCAAAAAAGCGCGACGCCAGCAAATTTTTCGCATTCTCAAGCGTCGGCGGCTCTCCCGGACGAAGACGCTCGTAAATTTCAATCAACGCTTTTTCCGTGCTGTCGGTATTATCTTTTTCAAGCGTATTGCGCAAGTATTCGTTGTCACCGAGCAGATCGATGATTTCTTGGTCGGAGCTGAACCCAAGCGCACGGAGAAGCACCGTAACCGGCAGTTTACGGGTGCGGTCGATGCGAACGTAAACGACGTCTTTCGCATCGGTTTCATATTCAAGCCATGCGCCGCGGTTCGGAATCACTGTCGCCGAGTAGCCGCGTTTGCCGTTTTTATCAACTTTGTCGCTGTAATAGACGCTTGGCGAGCGGACGAGCTGGGAAACGATGACGCGTTCCGCCCCATTGATAATAAACGTTCCGGTTTCCGTCATGAGCGGAAAATCGCCCATAAACACGTCTTGTTCCTTCACTTCGCCCGTTTCTTTATTGATCAGGCGAACTTTGACGCGAAGCGGCGCCGCATATGTAACGTCGCGTTCTTTCGCCTCTTCGACCGTATATTTCGGTTCTCCTAAACTATAGTCGATAAATTCAAGCGAGAGATTGCCGGAAAAGTCTTCAATCGGGGAAATTTCCCTAAACATTTCCCGCAACCCTTCATCGAGAAACCATTGGTAGGAGGACGTTTGAATTTCGATCAAGTTCGGCAATTCCAGCACTTCGCTGATGCGTGCATAGCTTCTGCGTTGGCGGTGTCGCCCGTATTGAACTAGTCGGCCTGTCAAGAGTGATTCACCCCTCAAATGTAGACATTAGTGAAAACCGGAACCGGAACAGCTCCATCATCCGCTCTGCTCAGCAATCAATGCCTTCAAGGCGGACTGGCCGCTCCGTCATTCCGGGGCAAAGCACTAGGCATGCATGCAGCCGGCCCCCGCCATCCGGGCGGAAACGGCTTCGTTGCGTGCACCGCCGTTTCATTTAGGGGATTTAACACGCTCCCGGCGCGAGGAAACCAGGCGTTGAGTTGAATGGAGAAAAAAAAGAAAATGGTTTCTATTCCAATAGAAAACCATATGGTTCGTTGTTTATTGATTTTATCATTGTTTCCATTGCGTCCAAAATTATACGTCATCCCCTCTGCACGGGAAATGTGCATATTTAGCATTTTATAATGCTACCACAATAAAAAAACGGTGTCAACATTTTTTCGCCTTTATGATATAATATCCTTTTTTCTTCGCGACGACTTCTACAGCGGGAAAGCATTCGTTCAGCTTTTGCAAGGCCGATGGGGCGCCTTGCTTTTTTTGAATGACGACCCATAGCTCGCCATGATCAAGCAGATGATCGCGGCTTTGTTCAAAAATCGCGTAAACGACCCGTTTGCCAGCCCGGATCGGCGGATTGGTGACGACCGCTGCAAATCGCTGTTCTCCGACTTCCGAAAAAAGATCGCTTTTGTAAATCACCGCATTGTCAATCCCGTTTGCCTGCTTGTTTTCCTGCGCCAGTTCGAGCGCCCGCTCGTTGACATCAATCATGTGAACGCGCCGGTTTGGAAACGATTTGGCCAAGGCAAGCCCGATCGGCCCATATCCGCAGCCGACATCCAACAAATCCCCAGCCACTCCCGGCTCCTCGAACGTTTCAATTAACAGGTGTGTGCCAAAGTCGACTTCGCGCTTTGAAAACACTCCGCTGTCGGTCGTAAAGCGGAATTCATGCCCCCGCAACACGTACGTCCACGTTTGCGGGTTTCGCTCCGACTTCGGATTGACTGAGTAATAATGCTCGCTCATCATCATCCCCTCCTCCTTGTCGACAGGCTGCACTGCCTTCCGTTATATAGTGTAACAAAAAAGAGGCCGTCCCTTGCTTCGGGCAAGCCTCTTTTTTCAATGGCGCAGCCATTACTTGATTTCGACTTTCGCGCCAGCTTCTTCGAGTTTTGCTTTGATTTCTTCTGCTTCTTCTTTCGCAATGCCTTCTTTGATCGGCTTCGGGGTGTTGTCGACCAAGTCTTTCGCTTCTTTCAGGCCGAGGCCAGTGATTTCGCGAACGACTTTGATGACTTTGATTTTTTGCGCGCCGGCGTCGGCAAGAATGACGTCGAATTCCGTTTTTTCTGCCGCTGCTTCAGCGCCAGCTGCTGCGCCGCCCGCGACAACAACCGGAGCCGCAGCTGTTACGCCGAATTCCTCTTCAATTGCTTTGACTAATTCATTTAATTCCAATACCGTCATGTTTTTCACAGCTTCGATGATTTGTTCTTTCGTCATCACAACTTCCTCCTTTGTTTTCTGAATGATTGTTAAGCACATATCGATGCGCCATTACGCGCCTTGTTCCTCTTGCTTGTCAGCCACCGCTTTAATCGCAAGCGCAAAGTTGCGGATCGGGGCTTGAAGAACGCTAAGCAACATCGAAAGCAACCCTTCGCGGGACGGGAGTTTCGCCAACGCATCGATTTCTTCTTTGCTGGCGATGTTCCCTTCGATGACGCCGCCTTTGATTTCCAATGCTTCATGCGTTTTCGCAAACTCGCTTAAAATTTTTGCCGGCGCCACGACATCTTCATTGCTGAAGGCGATGGCATTTGGACCGGTGAACACTTCATCCAGTCCTTCCAAGCCGACTTCCGCGAGCGCCCGGCGGGTCAAGGTGTTTTTGTACACTTTAAACTCGACGCCTGCCTCGCGCAGCTGTTTGCGCAACTCGGTCATTTCCGCCACGTTCAAGCCGCGGTAATCAACGATGACGGTTGCCTTGCTGGCCCGGAATTTGTCTGCGATTTCCGCGACCACTTGTTTTTTCAGTTCAATCGCGCTCGACACGTCCTGCACCTCCTGTAAGGAAAATGAGAGAATACCACTTATACCGTCTGCTCAATAAAAAACCTCCATGCCGCGTAGACATGGAGGTGTCGTTCAACGCACCGCCGCTCGTCCCCGACGCAGGGCGCGCTGTTCTATCGTCCACATACCTCGGTAGGAAATTAAGCCTCAAACAGGCACCTACTGTCTACGGTACAAATGATATTCATTTGTTCAGCCAAATGGCATTTTAACAGACGGACAAACAAAAGTCAACGGTTATTGTGCAACAGCAACCGTGGACGGGTCAACCTTGATGCCAGGGCCCATTGTGGATGTAATCGTGACGTTTTTCACGTACGTCCCTTTTGCCGCCGCCGGTTTGGCTTTCAAAATTGCTTCATAGACGGCTGCGAAGTTTTCAGCCAATTTCTCGTTGTCAAACGACACTTTGCCGATCGGAACGTGGATGTTGCCCGCTTTGTCGACGCGGTATTCCACTTTACCAGCCTTGATTTCTTGCACCGCTTTTGCTACGTCAAACGTGACTGTTCCGGTTTTCGGGTTTGGCATCAACCCTTTCGGCCCTAAAATGCGGCCGAGTTTCCCGACTTCACCCATCATGTCCGGCGTAGCAACAACGACATCAAAGTCAAACCAACCTTGCTGGATTTTGTTGATATATTCTGTATCGCCGACATAGTCAGCGCCAGCCGCTTCTGCTTCTTTCGCTTTTTCCCCTTTCGCGAACACCAACACGCGCGCCACTTTCCCTGTGCCGTGCGGCAGGACGACGGCGCCGCGAATTTGTTGGTCCGCTTTTTTCGGGTCGACGCCCAAACGGAACGCCACTTCCACCGTGGCATCGAATTTCGCGATGTTCGTTTTTTTCACGAGCTCGATTGCTTCAGCAATCGGGTATGCTTTGGAGCGGTCGACGAGTTTCAATGCTTCTAAGTATTTCTTTCCTCTTTTCGGCATGTGAAAAATCCTCCTCGGTTGTGGTTTTAGCGGAAAAACCTCCCACATTGAACGTTCTTCGCTTCTTTCGAAAACGAAGAAGCGGACGGATGCCCATTCATCAGGCCCGTCTTGCTGTTTTTGTTCATGGAGAGAGAGGTTGCCCAATGACGCAACCTCCCCTACAAACGACGCACCGGCTTTAGTCTTCAATCACAATGCCCATGCTGCGGGCCGTGCCTTCGATCATGCGCATGGCCGCCTCAATGCTCGCCGCATTCAAATCCGGCATTTTCAGCTCAGCGATCTCACGCACTTTGTCGCGTTTAATTGTCGCCACTTTGTTGCGGTTCGGTTCGCCGGAGCCCGATTCAATGCCCGCCGCTTTTTTCAGCAATACAGCGGCTGGCGGCGTTTTCGTGATGAATGTAAATGAACGGTCTTCAAAAACCGTAATTTCAACCGGAATGATCAACCCTGCTTGGTCCGCCGTGCGGGCATTAAACTCTTTGCAAAACGCCATAATATTGACACCGGCTTGACCCAACGCAGGACCTACTGGCGGCGCCGGATTCGCTTTCCCTGCAGGAATTTGCAGTTTGACGACCTTGATTACTTTTTTCGCCACGAGACACACCTCCTTAAGTCCGTGATGTGGTATTAGGGATTGCCCCTCCCACTCATCCGGCTCCGGTCTACTGAGCCGTTTTCCTATCTCCCGTTCAGTTGAGAGGATCAGCGTAAAAACAAAACGGCTCCCTTATACAAGTGTATAAGTTCACCGCCATATGTCTCCGTTTAAGAGACATACTGACTTTAAAATAGTATCACTTTTCCCTATCAATTGCAAGTTCTTTATCCATTAGATTTTTTCTATTTGCGAAAACTCAAGCTCCACCCGTGTTTCACGCCCAAACATATCGACAAGCAGCTTCACTTTATGTTTATCCGGGTCAATCGCTTCAATTTTCCCTGTAAAGTTCGCAAACGGACCTTCTTTGATCCGCACCGTTTCATTTACCTCATAGTCTACGTCAACCTCGGCAAGCGGCATGCCCATCCGCTTCAAGATCATTTTTACTTCTTCCTCCATAAGCGGCGTCGGTTTCGAACCAGCTCCGCTTGAGCCGACAAATCCAGTGACGCCCGGCGTGTTGCGCACGACATACCATGAGTCATCCGTCATGACCATCTCAACGAGCACATAGCCAGGGAACACTTTCTTTTTCGTCGTTTTCCGTTTTCCGTTTTTGACGTCCGTCTCCGTCTCTTCCGGAACGACGACGCGAAAAATTTTATCTTGCATTCCCATCGATTCGACGCGTTTTTCCAAATTGGCTTTCACTTTGTTTTCATATCCCGAATATGTATGGACAACATACCAGTTTTTCTCCATCAACAAGCCTCCCCAAGGCGGTTTTCGTTTTATTTTTTGCGCAAAACAAAAACCCGTTGCCGGGTTCCATACGCGCACGATTATCTTTCATTATAACATATCCTTCGTCCGCTTATTCAAACACGAGGCGAATCAACTCAGAAATGCCGAGGTCCACAACGGCAAAAAAGACGGTGAAAAACGCCACCGTGGCCAACACGACCGCCGTGTAGTTCACTAACTCCTTCCGGTTTGGCCAACTCACTTTTTTCAGCTCGCGTACGACTTCTTTTAAAAAGTTGATTACTCGCTGCATCACTCGTACCTCCATCATCGTTCAAAACTATCTCCACCGTCTATTTCGTTTCACGATGGATTGTATGCTTGTTGCATGTTGAGCAAAACTTGTTGGCCATAAGGCGCTCACCAAGGCGACGTATTTGTTTTGCTGCCGTATAGTTTCGGCTTCCGCACTGCGCGCAAGCCAGCGTCACTTTTTGGCGCATCAGCATTCCACCGTTCCTTCGAGATGTCCATAAAAATTTATCATATTGGCTGTTTCGCTGTCAATGACATCTTTTGATGCGGCGGCACGATGCCTACAAACTGATCTCGCGGTATTCCAAATATTTCTCGAGCTTCCGCTTGACGCGTTGCAACGCGTTGTCGATCGACTTGACATGGCGGTTCAGCTCTTCGGAAATTTCCTGGTATGAGCGTCCATCCAAATACAAAGCGAGCACTTTCCGCTCGAGGTCGCTGAGCAGTTCCGCCATCTTTAGTTCAATATCATCGACTTCCTCGCGGTTGACAATCAATTGTTCCGGGTCCGTCACCTGCGTGCCGGACAACACATCCATCAGCGTCCGGTCAGATTCATCGTCATAAATCGGCTTATCCAAGGAAACGTAAGAGTTGAGCGGAATATGCTTTTGGCGGGTCGCCGTTTTAATCGCGGTAATCATTTGCCTTGTGATGCAAAGTTCTGCAAACGCTTTAAATGAGGAAAGCTTGTCCCCCTTAAAATCACGGACGGCCTTATACAGACCGATCATTCCTTCCTGCACGATATCTTCCCGATCAGCTCCGACTAAAAAATAGGAGCGAGCTTTGGCGCGCACAAAGTTTTGATATTTATGGATTAAAAAATCAAGTGCTTCCCCATCCCCTTCGTGAACGAGCGCAACAAGCTGCTCATCGTCCAGCTGATGATAATCTTTCCCTTTCATTGCTTTCAAGCATTCCCCCACGCTGATCCCCCCGACCGCATCAATCGCTAACATGTATTATACAGGACAAATTTTTACAGCGTCAACCGCTCATTTTTCTCCTCTTCGCCATTTTTCAAAAATTTCAGCAATTCTATCATTTAGCGGAACTTTGGAGATCGGAGTGCGCTGCCGCATCGCTTTTACTTTTTGGGAAATGTCCCGCTCAACCGTCTCGACTTCATCCAATAGCTCGCGCGCCGACTTGCGCAGGGCGCCTTGGCCGAACACCGTCCATTGTTCGGTGTAGTCGGAGGTAGCGACATACACTTTTGTGCGCGCATTCATCAATGTTTTCGCCAACCGTTCAATTCGCTCATCGGCCGTCTCATGTTCCTTTGTAAAAATGACATCGACGTCGTAATGTTTATACTTTTTCTCGTTTCCTTGCACGAGGTGGGCATCGAATACGATCACGACATGGTCCCCGGTGAATCCTTTGTAGTCAGCCATTTTTTCAATCAATAAATCCCTTGCCGCTGCCAGATCGCCCTCTTCTTTCAGCCGGCGCAGCTCCGGCCACGCTCCGATGATGTTATAGCCGTCGACAATCAAAATGTTCATTCGCTATTCTCCCAACGGATACCGCTTCCGGTACACCTCGTACATGAGCAGGCTGGCGGCGACAGAGGCATTGAGTGAGGTGACATGGCCGCGCATCGGCAACCGGAACAAGAAATCGCACTTTTCAAGCACTAGGCGGCTGATCCCTTTTCCTTCGCTCCCGATGACGAGCGCCAACGGCATCGTGCCATCGAGCGAGCGGTAGTCGTCTTGAGCCGATGCATCCGTTCCGGCTACCCACACTCCGCGCTCTTTCAGCTCGTCAATCGTCCGCGCCAAGTTTGTCACACGCGCGACCGGAACGTGCTCAATCGCCCCGGTCGACGCCTTCGCCACCGTTTGGGTCAGCCCGACCGAACGCCGCTTCGGGATAATGAGGCCGTGCGCCCCGACCGCATCAGCGGTGCGCATGATGGCCCCTAAATTATGCGGATCCTCAAGCTCGTCCAAGATGAGAAAAAACGGCGCCTCGCCCCGCTCGGCGGCGCGAGCGAACAAGTCATCGATTTCATAGTAGCGGTAAGCCGCCGCCTGAGCGATCACCCCTTGATGAGCTCCTTCAGCCATCTGATCAAGCTTGCGCTTCGGGACATATTGGACGAGCACGCCCCGCCGCTTTGCCCATTCAAGCACAGGTTCGACGGTATGGCGCTGCGCCCCTTCCGCGATCCAAATTTTATTGATGTCGCGCCCGGCTTTGAGCGCTTCAATGACCGGATTTTTGCCGATAATGTAGTCCATCATTCCAACGCCCTTTCTTCCCTTTCAATAATGGCAAACGAACGGCCGATCAGCTCATCAACCCGCTTTTCATTATTAACCAAAAAATGATAACCGATGAGCGCCTCAAAGGCCGTGCTATGCCGGTATGTTTGTACATCCGTATTTTTCGGGATTGTGCCTGATTTGGCATTGCGGCCGCGGCGGACGATGTCCTTTTCCTCCTCGGTCAGGACGCCCTCGTCAAGCAACGCCAAAATCACTTGCGCTTGCGCCCGCGCCGACACATAGCGGACCGCCCGCCGATGCAGCTCATGCGGCCGCACGCTGCCGCCAGCAAGCAAATGGCGTCGCACATACACCTCGTACACGGCGTCGCCAATATAGGCAAGCGCCAGTCCATTTAACTGCTTCACATCGTTGACCATTTCAAACTCCGCCATCATCGCGTGCTATCCCCGTTTCCATCTCGTTCCTTGCGGCGTGTCTTCCAAAATAATGTTTTTCGCTCTCAACTCGTCGCGAATGCGGTCGGCCAGCGCAAAATCGCGGTTTTTCCGCGCTTCATTGCGCTTTTGGATCAACGCCTCGATTTCCTCATCAAGCAGCTCATCCTGCTTCAAGGTGAGTCCAAGTACGTCCGCCAGCTGTTCGAACTCGCGCAAAAACGCGTGAATGACCTTCTCGGATGTCGTTTTTTCCTGCAAGTACAAGTTAGCCTGCTTCGCCAGTTCAAACAATACGGCAATGCCGTTCGCCGTGTTGAAATCGTCGTCCATTTCACGGATGAACGAGGCGCGGATGTCGGCAATGCGCGAAACCCATTCCTCGTCATTGTCCGTTAAGTTCGTGCTTGCCTGCAGGCGATGCTGCAAATTGCCATACGCCGTCTTCAGGCGCTCGAGTCCGCGCCGCGCACTCTCAAGCAGTTCCTCGCTGTAGTTGATCGGATGGCGGTAATGCACCGACAGCATGAAAAAACGCAGCACTTGCGGGTCGATCTCCCGGATGATATCGTGAACGAGCACGAAATTGCCAAGCGACTTCGACATTTTTTCGTTGTTAATATTTAAATACCCATTGTGCAACCAATATTTCGCGAACGGTTTGCCGGTCAGCGCCTCTGACTGGGCGATTTCGTTTTCATGGTGCGGGAATGTCAAGTCCTGGCCGCCGGCGTGGATATCGATCGTATCGCCCAAATATTTGCGCGCCATCGCCGAGCATTCGATATGCCAACCAGGCCGCCCTTTCCCCCATGGACTGTCCCAACAAATTTCTCCTTCCTTCGCTGCTTTCCAAAGGGCGAAATCAAGTGGATCGTCTTTTTTCTCTCCAATTTCGATGCGCGCCCCAGCTTGCAGCTCATCGATCGATTGATGAGACAGCTTGCCGTATTCGCGGAACTTGCGCGTCCGGTAATACACGTCGCCGTCGACTTCGTAGGCATATCCTTTGTCAATGAGCGCCTGAATGAATTCGATAATCGTATCAATGTTTTCGGTCACCCGCGGATGGATGTCCGCTTTTTTGCAGCCAAGCGCCTGAATGTCTTCAAAATACGCCTCAATAAACCGCTCAGCGATCGCCGGCACGCTCTCGCCGAGCTCGCGGGCCGCTTTGATCAACTTGTCATCAACATCGGTAAAGTTCGATACATACGTCACATCATAGCCGCGGAACTCCAAATAGCGGCGGATCGTGTCAAAAACGATGGCGGCCCGAGCATTGCCGATGTGAATATAATTATAGACGGTCGGGCCGCACACATACATTTTCACTTTATTCGGTTCCAGCGGCTCAAACGGTTCTTTTTTTCGCGTCAGCGTATTATAAAGCCGGATGCTGCTCATACTCGTTCTTCCTTTCTTGTTGTTTCAATGCCTCAAGCTCGCTTTTCAGCCGGGCGATTTCCTCTTCAAGCTCCCGAAACCGGTCGGCGATCGGGTCAGGAAGGTCGGTATGGTTTAAATCTTTCTTCACTTTCACCCCGTCGCGCACAACGACGCGGCCCGGAATGCCAACGACGGTCGAATTGGGCGGTACGTCTTTTAACACGACCGACCCAGCGCCGATTTTCGAGTTTTCCCCGATCGTAATCGAACCGAGCACTTTTGCGCCGGCAGCGATCAAACAGTTGTCTTTGATCGTCGGGTGCCGCTTCCCTTTTTCTTTCCCTGTCCCGCCTAATGTGACCCCTTGATAGACGGTGACATTGTCGCCGATTTCGCACGTTTCGCCGATCACCACGCCCATGCCGTGGTCGATGAAAAAGCGGCGGCCGATTTTCGCGCCCGGATGGATTTCAATGCCAGTGAAAAAGCGGCTGATTTGCGAAATCAAGCGGGCAAGAAAGTAAAATTTCCGCTTGTAAAGCGCATGGGCGATCCGATGCGCCCAGATGGCATGCAGGCCGGAATATGTTAAAATGACTTCCAAATAGCTTCTCGCCGCCGGGTCTTGCTCAAAAATGACCTCAATATCCTCTTTTAACGTTTTAAACATCATGTCCTCCCTCCATCCCTCTAAGTTGTCTTGAATAAAAAAGCGTCCCTGTGCCGAAGACACAGAGACGCTTTTGGCGCGGTTCCACTCTGTTTAGCGAAACGGGGCGCCGTTTCGCTCACTCGATTCCGATAACGGAGATGCTCCGCTCCCCTCTACTGCAGAACGTCTCTGTTCCGGTTCGAAAGGAGACTCCGAGGCGCACTTCAGACAGCACCGAACATAAGCCGCTTCCAGCCAAGGCGGCTCTCTCTGGGATGCCGATGCTTCCTACTTCTCCTCGTCAACGCTTTTTCTTTATGCACTTGTTCCATCGAAATTTTATATTATTATACCACATCCATCATGCAAACGTGCATAGAGGCCGATTAAAATTTTTCTTGCAACGCCCGCTCCAGCCGCTCGATCACTTTTTCTTTGCCGAGCAACTGAATGGCAAACGGCAGCTCCGGTCCGTGCGTTTGTCCCGTCACCGCCGCGCGGATCGGCATAAACAACTTTTTCCCTTTTTGCCCGGTCGCCTTTTGCACCGCTTTAATGGCCGCTTTAATCTCGTCTGCCGTAAACGGCTCAAGCTCACGCACGCTCTCAAGGAAGGTGGAAAGCACAGCCGGCACTTGCTCTTCAGCAAGCACTTGACGCGCCTCGTCCTCGTAGTCGATTTCTTCTTTAAAGAACAGCTCAGACAGCGGGACGATCTCCGCACCGTAGCTCATTTGCTCTTGATACAAAGCAATTAAATCGCGCGCCCATTGCCGCTGTTCGTCCGTCATATCCGCCGGCAGGCGCCCGGCTTTCACTAAATGCGGCAAGGCCAGCTCGACAAGCCGGTCAAGATCAAGCTTTTTGATATATTGGTTGTTCATCCATGTCAGCTTTTTCGTATCAAACATGGACGGCGATTTTGACAGCCGGGAGACATCGAACATGCGGATCAGTTCGTCTTTCGTAAAAATTTCTTCCTCTCCTTCCGGCGACCAGCCAAGCAAAGCGAAAAAGTTGAACATCGCTTCCGGCAAATAGCCAAGTTCTTTGTATTGCGAGACGAACTGAATGATGGATTCATCGCGCTTAGACAGCTTTTTCCGCTGCTCGTTGACGATCAACGTCAAGTGCGCGAACTGCGGCGGCTCCCAGCCGAAGTACTCGTATACCATGAGCTGCTTCGGCGTATTGGACAAATGTTCCTCACCGCGAAACACATGGCTGATTTCCATTAAATGGTCGTCGATGACAACAGCGAAATTGTATGTCGGAATGCCATTCGCCTTGACAATCACCCAATCGCCGCCGACATCTTTCGATTCAAACACCACTTTGCCGCGCACTAAATCGTAAAATTCGTACTTTTTCCCTTCCGGCACCTTCAGGCGGATCGTATACGGCTTCCCTTGCGCCTCGAGCTCCGCGACCTGCTCCGGCGTCAAATGGCGGCATTTGCCGCTGTACTGCGGAGCGGCGATGCCGGCCGCCCGCTGCGCCTCCCGCTCGCGCTCGAGCTCTTCCGGCGTGCAAAAACATTTGTACGCATGCCCTTGCTCAAGCAATTCATTCACATATTTTCGGTAAATATCGAGCCGCTCCGTTTGCCGGTACGGCCCGTAGCCGCCATCTTGATCAATCGATTCATCATAATCAATGCCGAGCCATTTTAAGTTTTCGAGCTGCGACTTTTCGCCGCCTTCGACGTTCCGTTCAATATCTGTATCCTCGATGCGGACGATCATTTTTCCACCGTGATGGCGGGCAAACAAATAGTTAAACAGCGCTGTCCGCGCCCCGCCGATATGCAAATGGCCGGTTGGGCTCGGCGCATAGCGCACGCGCACCTCTTTTGCCATCATCCAAACCCTCCACTTCCATCAAAGCTTGTGCTATTATTGTACCGTTTATCGCGGCAAAGTTCAAAACAGACAGCTCTCGCCTAAGCCGCACCACGCCGCCGACGCCCCCCCTTTACACCTCCTAGCCAGGACGGCGAACAAAGCGCTTATGTATTAAGGGAACGAGGCCTTCCCAAATGATGTTGCCAAAGGCCGCTCCATTAGCTTTTTTGCAGCAAGACGACCGCCTGGGCGGCAATGCCTTCCTCCCGCCCAGTGAATCCAAGCTTCTCCGTCGTCGTTGCCTTCACATTGACTTGCGAGCGCTCGGCTTCCAGCAACCGAGCGATCACCGCCCTCATTTCTTCAATATACGGCGCCATCTTCGGCTTTTGTGCGATGATCGTGCAGTCGGCGTTCACGAGCCTATACCCTTCCTGCCGAGCGAGCGCCCATACGTGCGCCAACAGCTCAGCCGAGTCGGCATCTTTAAAGCGCGGATCTGTGTCCGGAAAATGCCGGCCGATATCGCCGGCGCCGATCGCCCCAAGGCATGCGTCCGCCACCGCATGAAGCAGCACGTCGGCATCTGAGTGGCCGAGCAGCCCCTTTTCATACGGAATGGTGACGCCGCCAATGATCAGCGGACGCCCTTCAACAAGCTGATGGACGTCAAACCCTTGTCCAATGCGAAACATCTCTCCACCCCCATCTATTCGGCCATCCGGCTTGCCAAAATCGCCTCAGCAAACAAAAGGTCCTCCGGCGTCGTCAGCTTAATATTGCGATAATCCCCTTCAATGATCTTCACCGGCTTGCCGATTCGCTCCACAAGGCTGGCGTCATCCGTGCCGAGATAGCCAGCCTGTTTCGCCGCTTCGTGCGCTTCCATGATCAAAGACAGACGAAAAGCTTGTGGCGTCTGCACCGCCCACAAGCTGGAACGATCAATCGTCTGTTCGACAAACAAACCGTTCGCTTTTTTGATCGTATCTTTCACCCGCACTGCCGGGATCGCCGCCCCGTACTGAACAGCGGCGTTCACGAGCTCGTGCAAATGATGGACGCGGACAAATGGGCGGGCGCCGTCATGGATGAGAACAATCTCCTCCCCCGCGAGCGCCTGCAATCCGTTGTAGACGCTATGCTGCCGCTCCTCGCCGCCGTCGGTAAGCGCGGCGACTTTTCGAATGCGAAAGCGGGCGAGCAGCTGCTCAAATCGGCTTCGCTCGGCTGGGTTGACGACGAGCACGATGCGGGTGCACCGCTCATCGCGCTCAAACACGTTCAGCGTCCGAACGATGAGCGGCTCACCGCCAAGCTCAAGGAATTGCTTGTTCATGCCGGCGTTCATCCGCTTTCCCCGCCCGGCCGCCAAGACAATCGCTTCGTAATTCATTGGCCGTTTCCCCTATTCGTTTTACAACGCTTTTTGCAGCAGTTTCAATTTGGCAAAAATCATTCTCCCCGCAGATGTTTGTAACACGCTGGTGACTAAAACGTCAACCCGTTTGCCGATATATTCTTTGCCATCTTCGACGACGATCATCGTCCCGTCGTCCAAATAGGCCACGCCTTGGTTATGCTCCTTCCCATCTTTAATGACGTGTACGTTCAGCTCCTCGCCTGGCAGCACGACCGGTTTGACGGCATTCGCTAAATCGTTGATATTCAAAACACGCACGTTTTGCAGCTCACATACTTTGTTTAAATTGAAATCGTTCGTCACGACAACGCCTTGAAGTTGCTTCGCCAGCTTGACGAGTTTGCTGTCGACTTCCTGGACGTCGCTGAAATCCGCTTCATGGATTTCCACTTTCATCGCCATTTCTTTTTGGATGCGGTTCAAAATATCCAAGCCGCGGCGGCCGCGGTTCCGCTTCAGCACATCGGACGAATCGGCGATATGCTGCAATTCTTCGAGCACAAACCGCGGAATGACAAGCGGCCCTTCCAAAAACCCGGTTTGGCAAATGTCTGCGATCCGCCCGTCGATGATGACGCTCGTATCCAAAATTTTCACAGCACCGCCCTTTGACGGTTCGTTTTCCGCTTCTCCACCTTTTTTCTTCGCCATGCGGTTGGACAAGGAAAATAAGTTCATCAACTCATTCCGTTTCTTTAAACCGACGCGAAACCCTAAGTAGCCAAGCAACACCGTCAAAAAAATCGGCAACACCGTATTCAACACTTGAATGTGAAACGACTGCAACGGCATGACAACGAAAAACGCGATAATAAGACCGAAAATCAGCCCGAGACTGCCAAACAGCACGTCGGCGGCCGGCGCCTTCACGAGCGTTTCCTCCACCCAGCGAATCATGTCGACCACATAATCGACAAGCCAAAACGTCAACAAAAAGAAAACGACTGCCCCCAGCACCGCAAGCGTATAAGAATTATTGAGAAGCGGCATGCCGCTCACATTCATCAGCTTAAGCAAGTCAGGAAAAAACATGGCGCCTAACGTTCCGCCCACGGCGAGGAAAAATAATTGCACAATGCGTTTGACCATCAGCCCATCTTCACCTCCCTATTTAACATTATAAACAGTTTCCAATGTTTGAAACCAATTGGAAGACAATTTTTAATCGTTTTTGAACATTCGACATCTGCTTGTAACAATAGCGAAAAACGCCGGCCAAACGCCATAGTTGTTTCGGATCACCCTACTATTTTTTACGTACATCAGAGCGAAAAGGTTCAATCCTTTTAGGCTGTTTATGCCTCTGCTTAAACACTTAAGAATGAAGAGGCGATGAATTTTTGATCGCTCATATCCCCTTGGGCGCGAAGAACCGGGTTGCGCAGGTGAAAGAGCGATTAACACATTGTATGCTCAAGCGCCTCGGCCACATGCGAAACACCGATCACTTGCACACCTTTTGGCGGCTGCCAGCCAGCTAAATTGTTTTTTGGCACAATGATGCGGGAAAAGCCTAATTTTACCGCCTCCTGCACGCGCTGTTCGATGCGCGAGACGCGGCGCACCTCTCCAGTTAAGCCGACTTCGCCGATAATGACATCCGCCGGATTCGTCGGCCGATCGCGAAAGCTCGAGGCGATGCTGACAGCGACCGCCAAGTCAATTGCCGGCTCATCAAGCTTCACGCCGCCCGCCACTTTCAAATAAGCATCTTGGTTTTGCAACAGCAGCCCAACCCGCTTTTCGAGCACGGCCATCAAAAGCGACACACGGTTATGGTCAAGGCCGGTTGCCATCCGTCTCGGGTTGCCGAAGCTCGTCGGCGAGACGAGCGCCTGGATTTCCACGAGCACCGGCCGCGTCCCTTCCATCGCCGCCACGACCGTCGAGCCAGCCGCTCCGCGCGACCGTTCTTCTAAAAACACTTCTGATGGGTTTTCCACTTCCTTCAGCCCAATGTCGCGCATCTCAAAAATGCCGATTTCGTTCGTTGAGCCAAAACGGTTTTTCACCGCTCGCAAAATGCGATACGTATGGTGTCGCTCCCCTTCAAAATAGAGAACGGTGTCCACCATATGTTCGAGCAGGCGCGGCCCGGCGATCGCCCCTTCCTTCGTCACATGACCGACGATAAAAATGGCAATGCCTTTTGTTTTCGCCAGCTTCATCAGCTCGGCCGTGCATTCGCGCACTTGGGCGACGCTGCCCGGTGCAGAGGAAATATCGGTGCGATACACCGTCTGAATCGAATCAATGATGACACAAGCAGGTTGAACCGTTTCAACCGCTGCCACAATGTATTCCAAATCTGCTTCCGCCAACACGTACAGCCGATCGCACTCCGCACGAAGGCGTCCAGCGCGCAGCTTTACTTGTTTGACCGATTCCTCACCGGAGACATACAGCACTTGATGCCCAGCGGCGGCCAGCTGCGCCGATGTTTGCAAAAGCAACGTTGATTTGCCAATGCCAGGGTCGCCGCCGATCAAAACGAGCGAACCTTTGACGATTCCACCGCCCAACACGCGATCGAGCTCCGCGCTGTTCGTTTTCATGCGCGGCTCTTGCACCGCCTCCACGGCTGTAATCGGGACCGGTTTGGCCGAACCCGCCCGCTCCGAATGAAGAAATGCGCCGCGCACAGTCGGTTTCTCCTGCTCCATTTCCTCAACAAACGAATTCCATGTTTGGCATCCCGGACAGCGTCCAAGCCATTTGGCCGACTCATATCCACACTCTTGGCAAACGAACTTCGTTTTCTTCTTCGCCATCGATCTTAACCCTTTCTGTAACGTTTTCCAACGAAAAAAAGGCATGGGCAGGAAGCTGCCGCATGCCTTTTCTTCCCTCACACGACCGCCTGTTTCGACAATACGACAAACTCCCCGTCTTTGACATCCACGACGACTTTTTGCCCTTTGGCGATCGTGCCTTTTAACAATTCTTCGGACAAACGGTCTTCAACATGCTTTTGCAAGGCGCGGCGCAGCGGACGGGCACCGTATTCTGGATCGAACCCTTCGGCGGCGATTTTCTCAATGGCGGCCTCCGTCAGCTCAAGATCAATGTCTTGCTCTTTCAGCCGCTTCACGAGCGTATCGGCCATCAATCGGACGATTTGTTTCAGATGGTCTTTTTCGAGCGAATGGAAGACGATGATTTCGTCGATCCGGTTTAAAAACTCTGGACGGAATGCTTTTTTCAGCTCATCCATCACTTTGCTTTTCATATCTTTGTATTGCTGGTTCCCGTCTTGAATGTTGAAGCCAACGTACTTATTCCGTTTCAGCGCATCGGCGCCGACGTTGGACGTCATGATGATGATCGTGTTGCGGAAGTCGACCGTCCGCCCTTTCGAGTCAGTCAGCCGCCCATCTTCCAACACTTGCAGCAAAATATTGAACACGTCCGGATGCGCTTTTTCCATCTCATCTAACAGGACAACCGAATACGGCTTGCGGCGCACTTTTTCCGTCAGCTGGCCGCCTTCTTCATAACCGACATACCCCGGCGGCGACCCGATGAGCCGCGATGTCGAGTGTTTTTCCATATACTCGGACATATCGATGCGAATGAGGGCGTCTTCATCGCCAAACATCGCTTCTGCCAAGGCTCGGGCCAACTCCGTTTTCCCAACGCCGGTCGGACCAAGGAAAATGAACGAACCGATCGGGCGTTTCGGGTCTTTCAGGCCAGCACGGGCGCGGCGCACCGCTTTGGCGACCGCTTTGACCGCCTCGTCTTGGCCGACGACACGCGAATGCAAAATTTCTTCCAGCTTGAGCAGCCGCTCCGTTTCCGTCTCAGCGAGCTTCGATACTGGAATGCCGGTCCAACTCGAGACGACCGCGGCGATGTCTTCGACCGTCACTTCCAAATTTTCTTGGCCTTGTTTTTCTTTCCACGCACGTTTCGTTTCCTCCAGTTCTTCGCGCAGCCGCTGTTCCATATCGCGCAGCGATGCTGCTTTTTCAAATTCTTGGCTTTGCACGGCCGCGTCTTTTTCTTTCCGCACTTCCTCGAGCTTTTGTTCAAGTTCTTTCAATTTCGGCGGTGCGGTGAACGAACGAAGGCGCACTTTCGAGCAAGCCTCGTCGATCAAATCGATCGCCTTATCCGGCAAGAAACGGTCGGTAATGTAGCGGTCGGACAATTTGACGGCTTGCACGATCGCCTCGTCGGAAATCGAAACGCGGTGGTGCGCTTCATACCGATCGCGCAACCCTTTTAAAATTTGGATCGATTCTTCCACTGTCGGTTCATCAACGTAAATCGGCTGAAAGCGGCGTTCAAGCGCGGCGTCTTTTTCAATATATTTCCGGTATTCATCGAGCGTTGTCGCGCCGATGCATTGAAGCTCCCCGCGCGCCAACGCCGGTTTCAAGATGTTCGACGCGTCGATCGCTCCTTCTGCCCCACCGGCGCCAATTAATGTATGCAACTCATCGATGAACAAGATGATGTTGCCCGCTTGACGAATTTCATCCATCACTTTTTTCAGCCGGTCTTCAAATTCCCCCCGGTATTTCGTTCCGGCGACGACCGTCCCCATATCGAGCGTCATGACCCGCTTGTCGCGCAGCGTTTCCGGCACTTCGTTATTGACGATTTGTTGGGCTAACCCTTCAGCAATGGCCGTTTTCCCAACGCCCGGCTCGCCGATCAACACCGGATTATTTTTCGTCCGCCGGCTTAATACTTCAATGACGCGCTGAATTTCTTTACTGCGGCCGATGACCGGGTCCAGCCGTCCTTCGCGGGCAATCGCTGTCAAATCACGGGCGAGGCTGTCAAGCGTCGGAGTGCTCACATGCGACGCGCCGCCGCCATGGCCTGACATCGACTCATTGCTGCCGAGCAGCTGCAACACTTGCTGGCGCGCTTTGTTCAAGCTTACTCCCAAGTTGTTCAGCACGCGGGCGGCCACCCCTTCGCCTTCGCGGATCAATCCAAGCAAAATATGTTCTGTGCCGACGTATGAATGGCCGAGCTTCCGCGCTTCATCCATCGACAGCTCAATGACTTTTTTCGCCCGCGGTGTATAGTGGATCGTATGCGACACTTCACTGCCACGGCCGATGAGCGATTCGACTTCTTTTTGAATTTTATCTGGGCCGAGCCCAAGCGCCATGAGCGCCTTAGCCGCGATCCCCTCGCCCTCGCGGATGAGGCCGAGCAAAATATGTTCTGTGCCGATATTGTTATGGCCGAGGCGAATGGCTTCTTCCTGCGCCAGCGCCAGCACTTTTTGCGCCCGTTCCGTAAATCTGCCAAACATCATCGTTCATCACCCTCCATCTTTCTTCGTTCCTCCATCTTTAAACGCTCCCGGATCAGCGCCGCGCGGCGGACGTCCCGTTCTTCAGGGCGAAGCGCCCCGCCGGCATATTGCTGCAAAAATCCCGGCTGCGTCAAAATCATCAGCTCATTTAAAATGTTGCGCGAGATGTTCTTGATATATCCTAGATCAATCCCTAAGCGAACATCGGACAGACATTGCGCCGCTTCTTTCGATTCGATGACGCGGCAGTTGGCCAGTATGCCGTATGAACGGAACACCTTGTCTTCTAATTGTATGCCCAAAGTTTTCACTAATGCCTGACGAGCCGCTCTTTCTTGGGCGATCAGCTGCTGAACGATCGTATGCAAATCAGCAACAATGTCTTCCTCCGATTTCCCAAGCGTGATCTGGTTGGAAATTTGGAATATATTTCCCAACGCTTCACTCCCTTCACCGTATGTTCCACGGACAACAAGCCCAAGCTGGTTGATGGCAGGAATAATACGGTTAATTTGTTGCGTCAGCACAAGCGCCGGAAGATGCATCATCACCGAAGCCCGCAATCCCGTCCCGACATTGGTCGGGCAGCTCGTTAAATAACCAAGCCGCTCGTCAAAGGCATAGTTGACATACCCTTCAATCCAATCGTCCAATTCGCTCGCCGCCTCGAGAGCCTCAGCAAGCTGCAACCCCGGGAATAGGCATTGGATGCGGATATGATCCTCCTCGTTGATCATGATGCTGATTTCTTCATTTTCCGAAAGCAGACAAGCGCCAAACGGCGAATCCTCAGCCAGATGCGGACTAATTAAGTGTTTTTCTACCAATACCCGTTTTTCAATCGGCTGAAGCTCCGACATTTTCAACAACTCGAAGCGGCCTGCCCCTCCGTAAGAACGATGGGCGAACGTCCGTTCAAACAACGCGACGATTTGCATCGCTTCTTCACTGCTAAACAGCGTTGGAAAACGAAAGTCAACGATGTTGCGCGCCAGTCGGATGCGACTGCTTAAGACGATGTCCGAATCCGGCCCCTCTTGGCTCATCCACGCGCTGACCGCCGTATTGAAAAACTTCTCGAACGACATACCGCTTACATATCCCCCTCTCCGCGTCGACGCAGTTCATCCTCCAACGAGCGGATTTGGTCGCGCACCTCGGCCGCCCGCTCGAATTCCTCACGAGCGACGAGCTCCTGAAGCTTTTGTTTCAACATAGCAAGTTGCTTGCGCAAATGGAGAACGCCGCCTTTTCGCTTCGGAATTTTTCCTGAATGAGCGGTATTGCCGCTATGGAGCCGTTTCAAAATCGGCGGCAAGTAGCGTGCAAACGTCCGGTAGCAGTTAGCGCAGCCGAACCGCCCGATTTGTGTGAATTGATGGTATGTCATTTGGCACGTCTCACATTGAAGTACATCCGGGTTCGGAAACGCGTTCGCCGTCATCTCTTTCATCGGCGCTTGAAAGTTAAGAAGCCCCGCCAACAAGTTGTTGAGTGAAAAATCATCATTGCCGTAGAACGTAAACATATGGCCATGCTCTCTGGCGCATTGCTCGCAAAGATGGAACTCCGTTTTCTCTCCGTTTACAATTTTTGTAAAGTGCATCGTGGCCGGCCGCTGCTTGCATTCTTGGCAAATCAATGCCTCCCCCTCCCCCTATTTGTATTTCAGCGACGTCAGCATCGCTTTTAACATGCGGGCCCGCAGTTCGTCCCGCTCGGGCAAATCGATATATAAAACAGAACGATCCATAGCGCTTAACATAATTTTCGCTTCCCGCTCCGAAATTACCTTTTCTTCAACGAGACGTTTTACCACATCTTCAGCATTCGATTGGCTGATGCGGTGGCCGACAAGCTCGAGCAGCTGGTCAATAAGCTGTGCTTCACTCTTTGTCTTCACTTTCATAATGCGGATATACCCACCGCCACCGCGCTTGCTTTCGACGATGTACCCTCTTTCAAGGGTAAACCTCGTATTGATGACATAGTTGATCTGCGACGGAACACATTGGAATTTATTAGCGATTTCGCTTCGTTTAATTTCAACGATATCTTGGTCGCTCATATTGAGCACTTGCTTTAAATATTGCTCAATGATGTCGGAAATGTTCGGCACTCTACCTACCACCTTCCTTACAACCAAGCTGCCTGGCGATGGGCCGTCCGCTGACAAGGACACCCCACTGCCTATTCGTTGACTTTGACTATATTTGACCTTACTCTTACTATACAATGTATTACGGAAAATTTCAAGAGTGACCAAAGAAGGAAAACTAACTATAGAATATCCGTTTTTCTGGACAATAAAACGTCAAGCAGCCGAATAAATGAAAAAGCACGCCTTTTCTTCCAAGGAAAGAAAAGACGTGCTTTCCATTTTGCCTAGCAGCGACCTACTCTTGCAGGGGCGCTGGCCCCAACTACCATCGGCGCTGGAGGGCTTAACTTCCGTGTTCGGGATGGGAACGGGTGTTTCCCCTCCGCCATAGCCACTAGGCAACAATGGACAAGTCTTATTATAAGGAAAGTTGACCTGTTGTCAAGACTTTTTCATTCCCTCAAAACTAGATAACCGTGCTCAGGAAGAAGCCGCTCGCCTGCGCTTTTCGCATTGTCCAGCTCCGGCTCGCCGCCGCTCGGGGTCAAATAACCTTCGCCTTCGGGATGTGAACATCCCTGCAGGCGAAGAACATTTGCCCGTCGCGGCGACCCGCTCGCCTGCGCTTTTCACTGTCTAGTTCCGGCCGCCATCGGCTCGCGACGCTTCGGTCCTGCTGCGGCGGCGACAGCCTCCTCGCAGGCCCTCCAGCGCACCTCGCCGATAAGCGGGCGGCCTCCACTTTTCTTGCTGTCCAGTTCCAGCGCCTAGCTCTCTTCTGCCAAATAACCTTCCCCCTCGGGGTGCAAGCACCCCTGCGGGTGAAGAACATTTGGCTTCGAGAGCTAATCGCGGCGCTTTCACTTTTCTCACTAGGTTAAGCCCTCGATCGATTAGTATCCGTCAGCTCCACGTGTCGCCACGCTTCCACCTCGGACCTATCGACCTCGTCATCTTCGAGGGATCTTACCCGCCTAACGCGGTGGGAAATCTCATCTTGAGGGGGGCTTCACGCTTAGATGCTTTCAGCGCTTATCCCGTCCGCACATAGCTACCCAGCGGTGCCCCTGGCGGGACAACTGGTACACCAGCGGTGCGTCCATCCCGGTCCTCTCGTACTAAGGACAGCTCCTCTCAAATTTCCTCCGCCCGCGACGGATAGGGACCGAACTGTCTCACGACGTTCTGAACCCAGCTCGCGTACCGCTTTAATGGGCGAACAGCCCAACCCTTGGGACCGACTACAGCCCCAGGATGCGATGAGCCGACATCGAGGTGCCAAACCTCCCCGTCGATGTGGACTCTTGGGGGAGATCAGCCTGTTATCCCCGGGGTAGCTTTTATCCGTTGAGCGATGGCCCTTCCATGCGGAACCACCGGATCACTAAGCCCGACTTTCGTCCCTGCTCGACCTGTCCGTCTCGCAGTCAAGCTCCCTTGTGCCTTTGCACTCTCCGAATGATTTCCAACCATTCTGAGGGAACCTTTGGGCGCCTCCGTTACCTTTTGGGAGGCGACCGCCCCAGTCAAACTGCCCACCTGACACTGTCTCCCACCCCGTTAAGGGGTGCGGGTTAGAATTTCAATACCGCCAGGGTGGTATCCCACCGCCGCCTCCACCGAAGCTGGCGCTCCGGCTTCCCAGGCTCCCACCTATCCTGTACAAGCGATACCAAAATTCCATATCAGGCTGCAGTAAAGCTCCACGGGGTCTTTCCGTCCTGTCGCGGGTAACCTGCATCTTCACAGGTAGTATAATTTCACCGGGTCTCTCGTTGAGACAGCGCCCAAGTCGTTACACCTTTCGTGCGGGTCGGAACTTACCCGACAAGGAATTTCGCTACCTTAGGACCGTTATAGTTACGGCCGCCGTTTACTGGGGCTTCGGTTCGCACCTTCGCTTCCGCTAAGCGCTCCCCTTAACCTTCCAGCACCGGGCAGGTGTCAGCCCCTATACGTCGCCTTTCGGCTTCGCAGAGACCTGTGTTTTTGATAAACAGTCGCTTGGGCCTTTTCACTGCGGCTCTTCAGGGCTCTTCACCCCAAAGAGCACCCCTTCTCCCGAAGTTACGGGGTCATTTTGCCGAGTTCCTTAACGAGAGTTCTCCCGCGCGCCTTAGGATTCTCTCCTCGCCTACCTGTGTCGGTTTGCGGTACGGGCACCTCTTCCCTCGCTAGAGGCTTTTCTTGGCAGTGTGAAATCGGGGACTTCCGGATCACTCCGTCGCCGTCACCGCTTGGCCTTATGATCCGCGGATTTGCCTGCGGATCAGCCTCACGGCTTGGACAGGCTCTTCCAGCCGCCTGCTCGCCCTATCCTCCTGCGTCCCCCCATCGCTCAAACGGGAAGAAGGTGGTACAGGAATCTCAACCTGTTGTCCATCACCTACGCCTTTCGGCCTCGGCTTAGGTCCCGACTAACCCTGAGCGGACGAACCTTCCTCAGGAACCCTTAGGCTTTCGGCGCAGAGGATTCTCACCTCTGTTTTCGCTACTCATACCGGCATTCTCACTTCTAAGCGCTCCACCAGTCCTTCCGGTCTGGCTTCTCTGCCCTTAGAACGCTCCCCTACCGATGACCAACGGTCATCCCGCAGCTTCGGCGGCACGTTTAGCCCCGGTACATTTTCGGCGCAGAGTCACTCGACCAGTGAGCTATTACGCACTCTTTAAATGGTGGCTGCTTCTAAGCCAACATCCTGGTTGTCTTTGCAACTCCACATCCTTTTCCACTGAACGTGCACTTCGGGGCCTTAGCTGGCGGTCTGGGCTGTTCCCCTCTCGACCACGGATCTTATCACTCGCAGTCTGACTCCCGGGCATAAGTCATTGGCATTCGGAGTTTGACTGGGTTCGGTAACCCGGTTTGGGCCCCTAGCCCAATCAGTGCTCTACCTCCAAGACTCCTAAACCCGAGGCTAGCCCTAAAGCTATTTCGGGGAGAACCAGCTATCTCCAAGTTCGATTGGCATTTCACCCCTACCCACACCTCATCCCCGCACTTTTCAACGTGCGTGGGTTCGGGCCTCCAGCCGGTGTTACCCGGCCTTCACCCTGGACATGGGTAGATCACCTGGTTTCGGGTCGACGACGACGTACTCACACGCCCTGTTCAGACTCGCTTTCGCTGCGGCTCCGCCTCTCCGGCTTAACCTCGCACGCCATCGTCACTCGCCGGTTCATTCTACAAAAGGCACGCCATCACCCATCAACGGGCTCTGACTACTTGTAGGCACACGGTTTCAGGTTCTCTTTCACTCCCCTCCCGGGGTGCTTTTCACCTTTCCCTCACGGTACTGGTGCACTATCGGTCACTAGGGAGTATTTAGCCTTGGGAGATGGTCCTCCCTGCTTCCGACGGGATTCCTCGTGTCCCGCCGTACTCAGGATCCGCTCGGGAGGGAACGAAGTTTCGACTACAGGGCTCTCACCTTCTCTGGCCGGCCGTTCCAGACCGGTTCGTCTACCCCGTCCCTTTCTTACTCCCATCGTGAGCGGTCCTACAACCCCAAGAGGACACGCCTCTTGGTTTGGGCTGTTCCCGTTTCGCTCGCCGCTACTCAGGGAATCGCGTTTGCTTTCTTCTCCTCCGGGTACTAAGATGTTTCAGTTCCCCGGGTGTGCCCTCCATGCCCTATGGATTCAGGCATGGATACTGCCCCATTACGGACAGTGGGTTCCCCCATTCGGACATCTCCGGATCAACGCTTGCTTACAGCTCCCCGAAGCGTTTCGGCGTTTGCCCCGTCCTTCATCGGCTCCTAGTGCCAAGGCATCCACCGTGCGCCCTTTCTAGCTTAACCTATTGCGCTCTCGGCTTCTTCCTTTGCTTTTCCGGTTATCTAGTTTTCAAGGAACGAAGTTGCTGCCTTGAACCTGCTTCTTCGCTGGTTTGCGTCGAGGAATTCGGCTTCTCCGAATCCGCTTGTAGACGCAGACGCAAACGAGACTACTTCATTGAATTCACTTCTCTGCAGTCTTGTGCCGAGGAATCTTGCTTCCCTGAACCTGCTAGCAGACGCAGGCACAGGCGCTTTTGAAGGAATTTCTCATTCCCTCAAAACCGAACGAAACGAAAGCGCTGTGTATCGACAGTTGGCCATTGCGGCCTCCGCTTTTCGGATTGTCTAGCTCCGGCCGCCATCGGCTCGCGACGCTTCGGTCCTGCTGCGGCGGGCTAAGCCCGCTCGCAGGCCCTCCAGCGCACCTCGCCGATAGGCGGGCGACCTCCGCTTTTCTCCTTAGAAAGGAGGTGATCCAGCCGCACCTTCCGGTACGGCTACCTTGTTACGACTTCACCCCAATCACTTGCCCCACCTTCGGCGGCTGGCTCCCTTGCGGGTTGCCTCACCGACTTCGGGTGTTGCAAGCTCTCGTGGTGTGACGGGCGGTGTGTACAAGGCCCGGGAACGTATTCACCGCGGCATGCTGATCCGCGATTACTAGCGATTCCGGCTTCATGCAGGCGAGTTGCAGCCTGCAATCCGAACTGAGAGCGGCTTTTTGGGATTCGCTCCCCCTCGCGGGTTCGCAGCCCTTTGTACCGCCCATTGTAGCACGTGTGTAGCCCAGGTCATAAGGGGCATGATGATTTGACGTCATCCCCACCTTCCTCCGACTTGTCGCCGGCAGTCCCTCTAGAGTGCCCACCTTCGTGCTGGCAACTAGAGGCGAGGGTTGCGCTCGTTGCGGGACTTAACCCAACATCTCACGACACGAGCTGACGACAACCATGCACCACCTGTCACCCTGTCCCCCCGAAGGGGGAACGCCCAATCTCTTGGGTTGTCAGGGGATGTCAAGACCTGGTAAGGTTCTTCGCGTTGCTTCGAATTAAACCACATGCTCCACCGCTTGTGCGGGCCCCCGTCAATTCCTTTGAGTTTCAGCCTTGCGGCCGTACTCCCCAGGCGGAGTGCTTATCGCGTTAGCTGCAGCACTAAAGGGTGTGACCCCTCTAACACTTAGCACTCATCGTTTACGGCGTGGACTACCAGGGTATCTAATCCTGTTTGCTCCCCACGCTTTCGCGCCTCAGCGTCAGTTGCAGGCCAGAGAGCCGCCTTCGCCACTGGTGTTCCTCCACATCTCTACGCATTTCACCGCTACACGTGGAATTCCGCTCTCCTCTCCTGCACTCAAGTCCCCCAGTTTCCAATGACCCTCCACGGTTGAGCCGTGGGCTTTCACATCAGACTTAAGGGACCGCCTGCGCGCGCTTTACGCCCAATAATTCCGGACAACGCTCGCCCCCTACGTATTACCGCGGCTGCTGGCACGTAGTTAGCCGGGGCTTTCTCGTGAGGTACCGTCACCGCGCCGCCCTCTTCGAACGGCGCCCCTTCGTCCCTCACAACAGAGCTTTACGACCCGAAGGCCTTCTTCGCTCACGCGGCGTCGCTCCGTCAGGCTTTCGCCCATTGCGGAAGATTCCCTACTGCTGCCTCCCGTAGGAGTCTGGGCCGTGTCTCAGTCCCAGTGTGGCCGGTCACCCTCTCAGGCCGGCTACGCATCGTCGCCTTGGTGAGCCGTTACCTCACCAACTAGCTAATGCGCCGCGGGCCCATCCGCAAGTGACAGCCAAAGGCCGCCTTTCAACCAAAGACCATGCGGTCTTCGGTGTTATCCGGTATTAGCTCCGGTTTCCCGGAGTTATCCCGGTCTTGCGGGCAGGTTGCCCACGTGTTACTCACCCGTCCGCCGCTGACCAAACCAGAGCAAGCTCCGATTTGGTCCGCTCGACTTGCATGTATTAGGCACGCCGCCAGCGTTCGTCCTGAGCCAGGATCAAACTCTCCAAAAGAAAGTTGATTGACTTTTCGGATTGTCCAGCTTCGGCCAAAGCGGCCTCCGCTTTTCGTCGCGCTTCGTTTCGTTCAGTTTTCAAGGAACGAGACCTCTTCTTGAACTTGCTTCGTTGCAGTCTTGCGTCGAGGAACCCAATTCCCCCGAATTCACTAGAAGACACAGGCGCAAAGTTGCTGCATTGAAACAACTTCTCTGCTGGTTTTCGTCGAAGAATCTCGCTTCTCTCCATTCACTTGCAGGACACAAGGTTGCTACTTTCGTTTGCTTCTCTGTAATCCTACCGAGGAACCTCACGTCTTCAAATTCCCTTGCAAGCGGCAGGCACAGACATAAAGCAACAGTGGAGCCTATCGGGATCGAACCGATGACCTCCTGCGTGCAAAGCAGGCGCTCTCCCAGCTGAGCTAAGGCCCCATATATCCGCTATCGGGAAGACAGGATTTGAACCTGCGACCCCATGGTCCCAAACCATGTGCTCTGCCAAACTGAGCTACTTCCCGCCAACGCGCTCGAGAGGATTCGAACCCCTAACCTTCTGATCCGTAGTCAGATGCTCTATCCAATTGAGCTACGAGCGCAAGTGCCGAGGGCCGGACTCGAACCGGCACGGTAGTGACCTACCCCAGGATTTTAAGTCCTGTGCGTCTGCCAATTCCGCCACCCCGGCTAAATGGGCAAATAAATGGAGCGGAAGACGGGACTCGAACCCGCGACCCCCACCTTGGCAAGGTGGTGTTCTACCGCTGAACTACTTCCGCTCGAATCAACATGCGGGTGAAGGGACTCGAACCCCCACGCCCGTAAAGGGCACTAGACCCTGAATCTAGCGCGTCTGCCAATTCCGCCACACCCGCAAATCAATTGTGGTGAGCCATGGAGGACTCGAACCTCCGACCCTCTGATTAAAAGTCAGATGCTCTACCTACTGAGCTAATGGCTCATAGTCAAGTATACACTCACAGTGAACGATGTCCCTTCCTCTGCTAGCATATTCGAAGATGTCGGATGCGTCGGGACAACTCGAAGCAAATCCGAAGATGCTTCGCTCGTTGCTCTACCTACTGAGCTAATGGCTCATGGTTAGGATAACACTCTACAGCTTCGTTTCACTCTACCTGCCTCTTCCTCTCCCAGCCGATTCAAAGATGCCAAGTGCGTCGAGGTAACTCGAAGCAAACTCGAAGATGCAACGCTCGTTACTGAGCTAATGGCTCATAGTCAAGTATACACTCACAGTGAACGATGTCCCTTCCTCTGCTAGCATATTCGAAGATGTCGGATGCGTCGGGACAACTCGCAGCAAACTCAATGATGCAAAGCTCGTTGCTCTACCTGCCTCTTCCTCTACAAGCTTATTCGAGAAAGTCAAATGCGTCGAGGCAGCTCGCAGCCAATTCAAAGATGCATCGCTCGTTACTGAGCTAATGGCTCATAGTACTTATATATAGATATAATATAAGTGGTGGAGGATGACGGGATCGAACCGCCGACCCCTTGCTTGTAAGGCAAGTGCTCTCCCAGCTGAGCTAATCCTCCACAAGATTGCCTAGCGACGACCTACTCTTGCAGGGGCGCTGGCCCCAACTACCATCGGCGCTGGAGGGCTTAACTTCCGTGTTCGGGATGGGAACGGGTGTTTCCCCTCCGCTATCATCACTAGACAATCAACAGACAAGTCATATTATAATTAAATTTATTTATTTGTCAATAGGTCCTTGTTTTTGATTAGTGCTGTCATTTCAACGTGCTATCATAATATAACACGTTGGGAGTGGTTTGTCAACTCGACTTCCTGTGTTTGTTTTTCAACAAAACAACGACAACTATTTTTACATAAATGAAAAGCCCCCTGCTGCTTGTCTTTGCAGGGAGCGATCAAATTTATTTATGACGCATTTGCGGGAAAAGCAACACGTCGCGGATCGACGGCGAGTTCGTCAGCAGCATGACCAGACGGTCGACGCCGATGCCAAGCCCGCCTGTTGGCGGCATGCCGTACTCGAGCGCTTCAAGGAAGTCTTCGTCCATTTCATGTGCTTCATCGTTTCCTTGTTCACGCTCTTTCAGCTGCGCCTCAAAGCGTTGGCGCTGATCGATCGGATCATTCAATTCGGTAAAGGCGTTGGCATGTTCGCGCCCGACGATAAACAGCTCAAATCGGTCGGTAAAACGCGGGTCGTCCGGATTTTTCTTGGCCAACGGTGAAATTTCAACCGGATGGCCATAAATGAACGTCGGCTGAATGAGGTGAGACTCGACTTTTTGTTCAAAAAATTCGTTGACAATATGGCCAAACGTCATATGTGGAGCAACTTCCACTCCATGTTCTTTCGCCAGCTCCCGCGCCTCTTCGTCGCTCATCTGCCGCCAGAAGTCGACGCCGACATATTCCTTGATCGCATCGACCATATGGAGGCGCCGCCACTCGGGCGTTAAGTCGACGACATGCTCGCCGTATTGAATTTTCGTCGTTCCAAGCACTTCAGTGGCAATGTGGGCGATCAAGTTTTCCGTTAGTTCCATGATGTCACGGAAATCGGCGTACGCCTCGTACAATTCGAGCATCGTAAACTCCGGATTATGGCGGGTGGAAATGCCTTCGTTCCGGAAAACGCGGCCGATTTCATACACTTTTTCCAAACCACCGACGATGAGCCGTTTTAAATGGAGCTCGATGGCGATTCGCATATAAAGGGTCATATCCAATGCGTTATGATGCGTAATGAACGGGCGCGCCGCAGCGCCGCCAGCAACGGCGTGCATCATCGGCGTTTCAACTTCCAAATAGCCACGGCTGTCGAGATACCGCCGCATCGATTGGATGATGAAACTGCGGGTGATGAACGTCTTTTTGCTCTCCGGATTCATAATTAAATCGAGATAACGCTGGCGATAGCGTTGCTCTATGTCTTTCAAACCATGGTATTTTTCCGGCAGCGGACGCAACGCTTTCGTCAAAAATTCGTACGACGACACTTTGATGGAAAGTTCACCAACTTTTGTTTTAAACATTGTGCCGCGCACGCCGACGATATCGCCAAGGTCAGAGATTTTAAACAGTTCGTACTGCTGTTCGCCAACATCGTCTTGACGGACGTAAATTTGAATCTGCCCGGTGACATCCTGGATATGGGCGAACCCGGCTTTTCCTTTGCCGCGCTTTGTCATGATGCGGCCGGCGACGGCGACTTCAATTTGCTTTTCTTCAAGTTCCTCTTTCGACAAATCGCCGTACAGTTCGAACAGTTCTTGCGCTTTATGAGTGCGCTCGAACCGTTTGCCAAACGGGTCGACACCCAATTCCTCAATTTTTTTCAGCTTTTCCCTGCGGACGCGCAGTTGGTCGTTCAATTCTTCATGACTCATACCTCATTCACTCCATTTAGCGATTTTTTACGAAAAATACTGCCAGCGCTCGCTGGCAGTCCTCCGCTGCATGAACGTCATCTCCGTTGTGTGAACTACCCACACCTACGCTTCGCTTAGAGGTGGAGGCTTCAAGCGACTTGTGCGTGTTCGCCGAACGGTAAGCCACACACAAGAACCCTTTACGCTTCCCTTCGTTCCGAAGGTGTCCGTTCTAGCCATATTCTATCCTATTCGTTGGCTAACGCCAACCGACATTCATCTCCCACCTACTCACTGGGTTACACCCTTCGCGTTCCTTGAGGTGGGAGACTTCTTTCGGAAATCCGTTAAACGGCTTCGGCGTTCGCCGCTGCTTGGACTTCCGCTTCCTCCGCCACGCGAAGCAACAGTGCGGCCAGTTCGTCCCGCGTTTCACATTCATTGATGGCGTTGCGGATTTTCGCTGCGCCGCGAATGCCTTTTAAATACCAAGCAGCGTGTTTACGCATTTCTTTGACGGCGATATATTCGCCTTTTAAGGCAATTAATCGGTCTAAATGCAGCAGGCAGACATCGATTTTTTCCCTCGGCGTCGGTTCCGGGATGAGCTCTCCAGTTTCTAAATAACGGACAGTGCGATAGATCATCCAAGGGTTTCCAAGCGCCGCCCGTCCGATCATGACGCCGTCGACCCCTGTTTCTTCAAGCATCCGCTTTGCATCTTGAGGCGTTTTGACATCTCCGTTGCCGATAACCGGGATGTTGACGGCTTCTTTCACTTGCTTGATGATGTTCCAGTCCGCTTTTCCTTCATACATTTGCACCCTTGTCCGTCCGTGGACGGCGACGGCCTTCCCGCCGGCGCGCTCAACGGCTTGAGCGTTTTCGACGGCGTAAATGTGCTTTTCATCCCAACCGATCCGCATTTTCACCGTGACCGGTTTTTCAACGGCATCGACGATCGCGGCAACGACATCATAAATTTTATTCGGGTCAAGCAGCCATTTCGCTCCAGCGTCGCAATTCGTAATTTTCGGCACTGGGCAACCCATGTTGATGTCGATGATATCTGCATTCGTATTTTTATCGACAAATTTCGCCGCTTTGACGAGCGTTTCTTTCTCGCCGCCGAAAATTTGCAAGCTGATCGGCTTTTCCCGTTCATCAATATATAACATGTTTAACGTCTTTTCGTTGTTGTATACGATTCCTTTGTCGCTTACCATCTCGGCGCATACAAGCCCGGCGCCGAATTCTTTGACGGTCAGGCGGAACGCGGAGTTGCATACGCCTGCCATCGGAGCGAGCACGACGCGGTTTTTAATTTCGACATCGCCAATGCGAAACATCGCAGATGCCTCCTTTCTACTTGTTCGATTCGAGTTTCGGCGGCGCCAGTTCTTCCACCGATATATTCAGCCGTTCGGCGATTTGTCCAACGAGCGAATCGGACGGCATCCGGTTCCCCCGTTCAATTTCACCAAGGATCGATACGGAAATGCCTAGTTCTTTCGCCAGTCTTTCTTGCGTATATCCTTTCAACTTTCGAAAAGCGCGAATACGTCTTCCCCATCTTTCCGCTTCCATACATGAACTCCTTTTTTGTCAGGTAGTCGGCCAATGATGTCGATTAACGGCTCGGAAAGGTTCGGTATTGCCACGTGGGAGTTGACTTCAAACAACGGGATGAGCACGAACGCCCGCTCCGCCATGCGCGGATGCGGGATCGTCAGCTGCTCTGTTTCAATATTTTCATGATTATACAGCAAAATGTCAAGGTCTAACGTCCGTGGTCCCCAGCGAATTTCCCTTTTTCTTCCAAGACGTCGTTCGATTTGCTGGGTCACGTCAAGCAAGGCAAACGGCGACAACGTCGTCGCCACCTCGATCACCATGTTTAAAAACTTGCCTTGGTTGACATAGCCGACCGGATCGGTTTCATAAATCGATGAGCTCGATGTGATCAAAATTTCCTGATGATGATGGAGCGCTTCAATGGCAGAACGCAAATAGGAAACACGATCTCCGAGGTTGGAGCCTAAAGCGAGATATGCGATGTTTTCCATTTAACGACCCCTATCAATTTCGACTGCGACATGTTGATAATGGCCGCGAATCGGCGGATTCGGCTTCGTCACTTTGACAATGCAGCGCTCGACAACAGGAAAGGCAGCGAGCAAGTCGGCGGCGATCGCTTCAGCGACCGCCTCGATCAAGGCGAACGTCCGCTCCTCAACGATCGCCCGGCAGCGCTCGTACACATCGGCGTAGTTGACGGTATACTCAAGACAATCGCTCCGCCCGGCGGGCTGCAAGTCGAGCTCCAACGTCACATCGACCAAAAATCGCTGGCCAAGGATGTTTTCTTCGCGAAACACCCCGTGGTAGCCGTAAAACTCCATGCCTTGCACATAAATTTTATCGATGACCGCTCTCTCCCTTCCCAAGCATAGCATCCATCATTTTGGCCATGCGGGCAATCGGCAATACATCATGGACTCGGACGATGTGCACCCCTTTCATGATGCCGAGACAAACGGTCGCTCCTGTTCCTTCGACCCGCTCCTCGACAGGCACGCCGAGCACATGGCCGATAAATCGTTTGCGCGACGTGCCAAGCAAAAGCGGATAGCCGAGAGCGGCAAATTCATCAAGGCGCCGCATCACCTCCAAGTTATGCTCGACCGTCTTGGCGAAGCCGATCCCTGGATCTAAAATAATGTTCTCATCTTTCACACCCGCCTCTTTGACAATGCGAATGCTTTCTTTCAAATCGGCGATCATGTCGGAAATCAAATCGCGATAGGCCATATCGCGGCGGTTGTGCATTAAAATGATCGGCGCGCCGTACGTGGCGGCAACACCGGCCATATCAGGGTCCGCCTTGGCTCCCCAAACGTCGTTGATGATGTGCGCCCCAGCCTCCATGGCTTGCCGCGCCACTTCCGCTTTGTACGTGTCAATTGAGATCGGCACACTCACCGCCTTAGCAATCGCTTTTACCGCCGGAATGACGCGGCGCAATTCTTCATCAAGCGGCACTGGATCCGCCCCCGGACGAGTTGATTCACCGCCGATGTCAATGATGTCTGCTCCTTCCGCCACGAGCCGCTTCGCGTGCTTGACCGCGTTTTCCACGTCGTAAAACCGGCCGCCGTCGGAAAACGAATCGGGCGTGACGTTGACAATGCCCATGATCAACGTTTTTTTGTTTAAGTCAAGCTCATGCCCGCGGCATTGAAGCCGAAGAGGGCGCATCGATGTTGTCATCAGTCGTTCATCCTTTCTGCCAATTCGTTCCTCGTCCATAGCCGATGGGTCAAGCGTCGGTAATGGTGCTGCAAGGCCCGGACCACCGGACCATTTTTTCCTTGGTAAACGCAATGGCCAATGCGGCAAAGGGGTACAATTTCCTGCACAGAGTTGGTGATAAATGCTTCATCAGCCTGCAACAAATGGGACAGCGGATATACCCCTTCTTCAACTGGGATGCGCAACTGCTTGAGCAAAGCAATGATGAATTGTCTTGTGATGCCGTTTAATATGCCGACAGCCGGCGCTGGCGTGTAGACGATGCCGTCTTTCACCCAAAAAATATTGGAAACGATCCCCTCCGCTACCGCACCATCTGAATTCAAAAAAATTCCTTCCGCATGAGGTCGATGTCCGAGCTCCCATTTCCCAATCATATTGTTTAAATAATGGTGCGACTTTAGTCGCTCATTGCCTTCCGGGCTGTTTCGCCTTGCCGCGAGCACCACCCCTTCTTTTCCTTCCGGAGGGACGGACGGCGGAAGCGGCTTCATATAGACGATGACGGTCGGGTTTCGGTAACGTTCGATCGGCAAGCCGAGATCGCCGACCCCGGCCGATACATTGAAGCGCACATAAGCGTCGCGCAAGCCATTGGCCTCGAGCAACTGCTCGATGATCGCCACCACTTCGGCGCGGCCGAACTGCCTTTCGATGTGAAGCTCAGACAGCCCTTTGTTCAATCGGGCCAAATGATCGTCAAGCAAAAAAGGGTGGCCGCTATACGTGCGGAATGTTTCAAATAAGCCGAGCCCATATAAAAAGCCGTGATCAAACGCTGATAACTGCGCTTCTTCGCGCGGAACGACCGCGCCGTTGATATACACGTACATGACTGTCACGCCTTTTTATACGTGTTGATAAAGTTTTTCAACAGCTGCATCCCATGGCTTGTCATAATCGATTCCGGGTGAAACTGCACGCCTTCCACCGGCAGCGTTTTATGGCGAATCGCCATCACTTCACCCTCTTCCGTCCAAGCCGACACGACGAAACAGTCCGGAAGCGTCTCTTTCTCGACGATAAGGGAATGGTAGCGCGTTGCCGTAAACGGGTTCGGCACGCCGCGGAAAATCGTCTCCCCATCATGGTAGACGGACGATGTTTTCCCGTGCATCAGCCTTGGAGCGCGGACAACGCGGCCGCCGAACGCCTGGGCGATGGCTTGATGTCCGAGGCAGACGCCGAAAATCGGAATTTGGCCGGCAAAGCGATCGATGACTTCCAGGCTGACCCCTGCCTCATTCGGTGTGCATGGACCGGGGGAAATCATAATAAAATCAGGGCGGAGTCGTTCGATTTCAGCCACCGTAATTTCATCATTCCGTTTGACAATCAGCTCTTCTCCCAACACGCCCAAATATTGCACCAAATTGTACGTAAATGAATCGTAGTTATCAATCATGACGATCATCATTCTCACCTCATGCTCGGAAATAATGCCTCTGCTTCGCTCAGCTCTTTCGCTTTCCAAAGGGCAGCCGCTTTCTTTAAACATTCCTTGTACTCATGCTCTGGGTTGGAATCGATGACGATGCCCGCTCCTGCCTGTACATGCGCCAATCCGTCTTTGACGACCATCGTTCGAATGGCGATGTTTAGCTCCATGTTTCCTTGAAAATCGATCCAACCGATCGAGCCCGTGTACAAGCCGCGGCGGACCGGTTCCAACTCTTCAATAATCTCCATTGTTCGCACTTTCGGAGCGCCGGTGATCGTCCCGCCGGGAAACATGGCGCGAATGACGGAAAACGCATCGTGCTCCGTCGTCATGGTGCCAGATACGTGAGAAACGATATGCATCACATGGGAATACTTTTCGACGGTCATCCATTCGTCAACTCGAACCGTCCCGTATGCACAGACGCGCCCAAGGTCATTCCGTTCAAGATCAACGAGCATGGCGTGCTCGGCCCGCTCCTTTTCACTCGCAAGCAACTTGCGAGCAATTTGTTCATCCTCTGCCGCCGTCCGACCGCGCGAACGTGTGCCGGCAATCGGCCGCGTCTCAAGACGCCATCCCCGCTTGCGGACGAGCAACTCCGGCGAGCCGCTGACGACTTGAAAT
Organism: Geobacillus zalihae; assembly: GCF_030414215.1. Taxonomy (NCBI): domain Bacteria; kingdom Bacillati; phylum Bacillota; class Bacilli; order Caryophanales; family Anoxybacillaceae; genus Geobacillus; species Geobacillus zalihae. The sequence continues at coordinate 78,279 of NZ_CP129217.1, read as the reverse complement.
TCCGGGGTATGCAAATACGCCATGTAAGGGGACGGGTTCAGCATCCGCAACTGCTTGTAGACGGCAAATGGATGCGTCACCAGCGGCTGCGACTGACGCACCGATAAGTTGACTTGAAACACATCGCCCGCCGCAATATAGCGTTGCACGCGGCGAACCGCATCCATAAACCTCTCTTTTGTCATGGAAACAGACGGCGCAGCTGTCGAGGCAGCAAGCGGCCAGACCAGCGCTTCATTCCGATCCTCGAGCCACATCCGTGCTTGCCGCGCAAGCCGCCGGTTTGCTTCGCTTTCCTCCCCTTCATTCGCGTAGGCAAGCAAATGAAGCTGTTCAGTTTGGTGATCATAAATCGCTACGTCGTCAAAGAGGAAAAAATACATGAGCGGCAGCCGCAAATCATCTTGCGCGAGCACCGGGAGCCGTTCCAGATAGCGAACCGCATCATAGCTAATGAAACCGATCAGCCCGCCTTGGCAAGGCAACGACTCCCCCTCATCCGGCACGGCGAAACACCGAAGCCATTGCCGGAGCCCTTCGAGCGGCGAGCCATCCAGCACCGTTTCAACCCCGCGCTGCTTGATGATGAGCCGCCGCTCGTCAGCGCGGATCACTCCGATCGGGTCAAGGCCGATCATGCTGTACCTTCCCCCTTGGCCGCTCTCAAGCAACACATGATGAGGCCGGCTATAGGCCAGCTGTTCGTACTGGCGGAACCAATCCCGTCCGCGATAATCGATAGTTCGTTTCAGTCGCCTGCGCCGCTGTTCCATCCTCGTCAGCTCCTTACGATGTCCATAGTTACTTTTATTGTACAATGATTGTCCGTCTGGGTCACCATCCTCGTAAAAAAAATTCGACAGGGTTGCCCCTGCCGAAAAAGTCTGCTTAGTCTTCAAATTGGTAAAGAGGCGTGCTCAAATAACGTTCGCCGTTGCTCGGGATGATGGCGAGCACTTTTTTCCCTTTGCCGAGCTCTTTCGCCACTTTCAATGCCGCATGAATCGCAGCGCCGGACGAAATGCCGCCGAGAATGCCTTCCTCGCGAGCCGCGCGGCGGGCCGCCGCAAACGCTTCTTCCGTCGTTACCGTAATAACCCCATCGTAAATGCTCGTATCCAAAATATCTGGAACAAAGCCAGCGCCGATCCCTTGGATTTTGTGCGGGCCCGGTTTTCCTCCCGACAAGACTGGGGAATCGGCCGGTTCAACGGCGTAAATTTTAATGTTTGGGTAAGCTTCGCGCAACACTTTGCCTGCTCCGGTGATCGTTCCGCCCGTGCCAACGCCGGCAACAAACGCATCAAGCTGGTCGCCCATTTGCTCCACGATCTCTTTCCCGGTCGTCAAGCGATGGATTTCCGGGTTCGCCTCGTTTTTAAATTGCTGCGGCATAAAGTAGCCGTGCTCGCGGACGAGCTCTTCCGCCTTTGCGATTGCTCCGCGCATCCCTTGTGCACCCGGTGTGAGCACAAGCTCGGCTCCATACGCCCGCAGCAGGTTGCGGCGCTCCAAGCTCATCGTATCCGGCATGACCAATACAGCCTTATATCCTTTCGCCGCCGCGACCATCGCCAATCCGATCCCAGTGTTGCCGCTTGTCGGCTCAACGATCGTGTCGCCCGGCTTCAGCTTGCCCGCTTTTTCCGCCGCTTCAATCATCGCCAACGCAATCCGGTCTTTGACGCTGCTGCCCGGGTTCATAAATTCCAGTTTCAAATACACATCCGCGCTGTCTTCATCAACGATGCGGTTCAGTTTCACGGCCGGCGTATCGCCGATCAATTCGGTTATCGAGTTGACTGTGCGTGCCATTGTTCCACCTCTAATCCCCATTAATTTTATCGACTTTGTCTCCAATGTATCAACTATTGGCGTAATTGTCAATCATTTTACTGTTTTCATTCTTTTTTTGCGAGTTGTTTCAACTGTTCCAGCTCCGCTTTGTCGAAATGGTACGTTTCATTGCAAAAATGGCACGAAGCTTCCGCCTGCCCTTCTTTGTCGATGATGTCTTGGATTTCCTCGGGCCCTAGGCTGATAAGGGCATCAGCGATCCGCTCGCGCGAACAGCGGCAGACGAATGACACCGGCATCGTCTCGAGCACACGGACGCCTCCATCTCCCAACAGTTGTTCGAGCAGCTGTTCCGGGCTGAGCCCTCTTTCGATCATGCGCGACACGGGCGGAATTTGTTTCAGCCGCTCTTCAATGCGAGTGATCGTGTTCTCCTCCGTCCCGGGCATCAACTGGATCATAAATCCTCCGGCGGCTCGGATGGTATGGTCGGGATTGACGAGCACCCCGACGCCAACCGATGACGGAATTTGTTCGGACGAAGCAAAATAATACGTAAAATCATCGCCAAGCTCCCCGGAGATAAGCGGCACTTGTCCGGTGAAAAAGTCGCGCAGCCCAAGATCCTTCACAACCGTCAACATCCCATTTTTTCCGACCGCCCGTGCCACATCAAGTTTCCCGTGCTCGTTCAGCTCAAAATGCACATGCGGATTCGTTACATAGCCACGCACTTCCCCTCTGGCGTTGCTGTCGACCAAAATGACGCCGATCGGGCCGCCGCCGTCAATTTTAATCGTCAACGTTTCCTCGCCTTTCAGCATCGCTCCCATCATAACACCAGCGGTCAACGCTCGACCAAGGGCCGCTGAGGCGGTCGGCCATGTTTGGTGGCGGCGTTGCGCCTCGGCGACCGTTTCCGTCGTTCTTGCGGCATACGCTCTCACTTGTCCATTGTAAGCGAGTGCTTTGACTAAGTAGTCTCCCATCTTCATCAAGCCTTTCATCCTTTTTTCTCGGTGTTTTTCTCGTACAACAATTTTAAGCCAGTCAGCGTCAAAAACGGATCAACGACATCGATGATGTCCGATTCGCTGGCAATGAGCGGAGCCAAACCGCCAGTAGCAATCACCTTCGGCGGGATTTTGCTTTTCGCCTTCATTCGCGACACGATGCCTTCCACTTGTCCGACATAACCGTATAAAATACCGGCTTGCATGGCGCTGACCGTATTTTTGCCGATGATATCATCCGGGCGGGCGATTTCAATGCGCGGCAATTTCGCCGCCCGCGCAAACAGAGCCTCTGTCGAGATCATAATTCCCGGGGCAATGGCCCCTCCCATATATTGTTTATGTTCATTAATATAACAATACGTCGTCGCCGTGCCAAAATCGACGATAATCAGCGGACTGCCGTACAAATGGATGCCGGCGACCGCGTTGACAATCCGGTCGGCGCCCACCTCACGCGGATTGTCATATTTGATGTCGAGCCCGGTTTTAATGCCCGGACCGACGATGAGCGGTTTGATATGGAAATATTTTAGACACATGCGTTCAAGAGCAAACATAATCGGCGGCACGACCGAGGAAATGATGATGCCTCGAATGTCGGAAAACTGCAAGCCGACATGGTTCAAGAGCGCTTTGATCATCATGCCGTATTCGTCTTCCGTTTTCGAGCGGCTTGTTTCAATGCGCCAATGATGTTTCAGTTCGTCCCCGTCATACACCCCTAACACCGTGTTTGTATTGCCGACGTCCAATACAAAAATCATCGCTTCATTCCTCGCTTTTCCTCGATAAATTCCCATTCTTTATCATATCATACTTACGGGAAAAAAACTGTCCTTCTTTCCCTGGGCCGCCGGCAAAAAAAAGATGCCTCCGAACAGAGACATCGATTACTCCTCTTTCTTTTGGATGTTGATTTTCACATCGCCGTCGCTTTTGCCGGACTCCTCGCGCCCGTTCCGGTCTTTGGGCAGCGTGCCATGTTCGAACAAATGTTTAATTTGCTCCGCATCGAGCGTCTCGACTTCTAACAGCGTGTTGGCGATCAAATCCAATTTGTCCCGATGTTGGGTCAAAATTTGTTTCGCTTTTTCATAGCACTCTTTAATGATGCGCTGAATCTCTAAGTCAATTTCATAGGCGATTTTGTCGCTGTAGTTTTGCTCGTTGTGTAAGTCACGTCCTAAAAACACTTGCCCGCTCGGTTGGCCGAATTGAAGCGGACCAAGCTTTTCGCTCATGCCAAACTCCGTCACCATCCGGCGCGCGATGTTTGTCGCCCGCTGAAAATCGTTATGGGCCCCTGTACTCACTTCATTGAACACGATTTCCTCGGCAACGCGCCCGCCGAGCAGTCCGGTGATTTTATCCATCAGTTCGGCTTTCGTCATAAAGTAGCGGTCTTCTTTCGGCAGCATGACCGCATAGCCTCCGGCTTGGCCGCGCGGCACAATCGTCACTTTATGCACCATTTCCGCATCGGCGAGCACCATGCCGATGACCGTATGCCCAGCTTCGTGAAACGCGACGATGCGCCGTTCTTTTTCCGAAATGACGCGGCTTTTTTTCGCCGGTCCGGCAATCACCCGGTCCGTCGCCTCGTCGATGTCGCTCATATCAATTTTCTTTTTGTTGCGGCGCGCTGCAACGAGCGCCGCCTCATTCAGCAAGTTTTCCAAGTCGGCGCCGGAAAATCCAGGCGTCCGCATCGCGATCGTCTTCAAGTCAACCGATTCATCGAGCGGCTTGTTGCGGGCATGCACGCGCAGCACCGCTTCGCGCCCTTTGACGTCCGGGCGGTCGACGGTAATCTGCCGGTCGAAGCGCCCCGGGCGCAACAGCGCCGGGTCTAAAATGTCCGGCCGGTTGGTGGCCGCGATAATAATGATCCCTTCGTTGCCGTTAAAGCCGTCCATTTCGACAAGCAGTTGGTTGAGCGTCTGCTCACGCTCGTCATGGCCGCCGCCAAGGCCGGCGCCGCGCTGGCGGCCGACGGCGTCGATCTCATCAATGAAGATGATGCACGGGGCATTTTTTTTCGCCGTTTCAAACAAGTCGCGCACCCGCGATGCCCCGACCCCGACGAACATTTCCACGAAATCCGACCCGCTGATCGAGAAAAACGGCACGCCCGCTTCTCCGGCAACCGCGCGCGCCAACAGCGTTTTCCCGGTTCCGGGCGGCCCAACGAGCAATACCCCTTTCGGAATGCGGGCGCCAAGTTCCGCAAACTTGCGCGGATCTTTTAAAAACTCGACGATTTCCACCAACTCTTCCTTTTCCTCATCTGCCCCAGCCACATCGCGGAAGCGGACTTTCCGCTTGTCATCCGTATACAGCCGCGCCCGGCTTTTGCCGAAATTCATCACCCGGCTGCCGCCGCCCTGTGCCTGGTTCAAAATGAAGAAGAACAAAATAAAAATAATCACAAATGGGATGATGGAAGTGAAAAACGTCACCCATCCGCTCGTTTCGTCCGCTGGCACGACTTCCACCCGCGTCCGCGCCGCCGCCGCATCGATGCGGTCAAGCACTTTGTCACTGTTCATGACGTAGGTGGAAAAGTACTGCCCTTCGCTATATGTTTTCAACTGGCCTTTGATTTCATATACGCCGCGCTCCGGCTTAATGGAAAACGACTTGACATCCCCGTTTTCCAGATGAGTGATGAACGCATCGTACGTCATCGGCTCCGTTCGCTGGTTCGTGCCGTTAAAAAAGCTGACGACGCCGATCACGACGAGGAAAATCAGCAAATAAAAGATGGTATTGCGGAAAATCCGGTTCATTTCTTGCCTCCTCCCATATGAAACACACTATACTCAATACTATCATAGAAATTTGTTTCAATACAAACAATTCGGCCGTCGCCCAGCAACCGTTCTACTTTTGGTACACTTCCGGCTTTAAGACGCCGATAAACGGGAGGTTGCGGTATTTTTCCGCGTAATCGAGCCCATAGCCGACGACGAATTCATCGGGGACGGTAAATCCGGTGTAATCGGCTTGAATGTCCGCCTTCCGTCCAGACGGCTTGTCAAGAAGCGTGACGATTTTGATCGAATTCGCCTTCCGGTAGCGAAACAAGTCGACCAAATAGCTGAGCGTCAGCCCGCTGTCAATAATATCCTCAATGATCAAAATATCCCGTCCTTCGACGGATGTGTTCAAGTCTTTGACGATTTTCACTTCGCCGGATGAAACGGTCGCATTGCCATAGCTTGATACGTCCATAAAATCCATTTCTAAATATGTATCAATATGTTTGAGCAAGTCGGCCATAAACGGCATCGCCCCTTTGAGAACGCCGACAGCGAGCGGAAAACGGCCTTCATATTCTTTCGTTAACAAACCGCCGAGTTCTTTGACTTTTGCCTGAATTTCCTCTTCCGTGATCAACACTTTTTGAATATCGTCTTTCATCCCCATCTTTTTTCCTCCTAGCTGTTCATCGCCTGATATTGCAGCAAAATATAGCGAGCTTGCCCAAGGTTTTGCGCTTCGAAAGCCGATTTTTTCAAGCCAGGCACCCAAAGGATGCGACCGTCGGCATCTTCGACAATCGGCCAGCGATCCCTTTCCATCCGCGGAATTTTTGCTTCAATGAAAATTTCTTTCAATTTTTTTGTGCCTCCCGTCCCCTTGAGCACCATCCGGTCGCCGCGCCGACGCGTCCGCACGCGAAGCGGCAAGGAGACGGAAGCAGGATCCACGACGAACCAATCATTCCCGGCCTGCTTTCTTGGATAGTGTTCCCCAAATTCACTGATGATTGCATAGCCGTTTGGGAGGGGCAATAGCGCCGGAACCGGCAGTTCAAACCAATAGCCTTTCTCGCCGCTTTCTGCGTCAAACGTAAACAAACAGCGGTCGTACGAGCGAATCACTTTGAGCCCTTTTGGCAAATCGATCATTCCGGAAGGGCGGCCGCGCTCACAAAGCATCAGTATATGGCCGATATGTACGGAAGTCAATGTCGGCGGAACGCCGTCATAAAGACGGAGAAGCAACAGCTGCAGCACCCGGCGCTGCAGCGGTCGCGGCAGCGCCAAAAATGGTCCGATGGAAAGCGCCGCATCGCGATGTTGTTTTTCCATTACTTTATTCAGCGCGTCCGCGGCTAATTCCTCCAAAAATTGCTCATCTTCCGCCATCATTTCGCTGTATTGCTGAAACCGCTCGTGCAGGCGCGGATTTTCCTGCCGCAGCAACGGGACAATATGATGGCGGAACCGGTTGCGCGTATAATCGTCTTTTTCATTGCTCGGATCGCGGCGTGGAGACAGCTCCATCTGCCGGCAATACGCTTCAATCTCCGCCCGGCTGACAGCCAAAAACGGACGGATGAGATAGCCGCCGTGAAACGGCCGTTTGACGGGGATACCAGCGTATCCTTTGCTTGTGCTGCCGCGCACAAGCCGCATTAAAATCGTCTCGACTTGATCGTCGCCATGATGGCCTACGGCGACGTACCCCGCTTGATGCTTTTCCATTAGTTCGGCAAAAAAGCGGTAGCGGCAGATCCGCGCCGCCTCTTGGGCGCCGAGACCTGCGCTGCGCTGAAAGGCCGGGACGTCGATTTGCGCAGTCTCACATAAAATACGGCGCTCCACGCAAAAACGTTTCACAAACTCCATCTCTTCTTCTGACTCCCGCCCACGAAACATATGGTCAACATGGGCCGCTATGACCTGAAGCTTCCATTCGTCGCGCAGCGACAAAAAAACGTGCAGCAACGCAAGCGAATCCGGGCCTCCGGAGACACCAACGATGACGGCCGCTCCTTCTGAAAGCAGTTGATGCCTGTGGATAAAGGCGCGCACTTTGTCGATCATCCGAGCCAACCTCTTTGCGTTTCGTTCAGCTTCATCGTAACACGTCCGCCCTGTTTTCTCAAAACAATTACATCGCCAGCTGCCAATATATATAAAAGGCATAGGCGCCCAGCAATGCGGCGGCGATGACCACCGTTTCGACAATCCCTCTCGCTTGGCGGCGCCGTTTCACCTGCCGCCCCGACCGACGGCTTGGCACTGCCTTTCTTTCGTTTTCCGCCGATGTATGGCGGGAAGAGGCGGCCAATAAGTCGCGACGCATATCGGCCGCCTTTCGATATCGGCCGTCAAGCGCCTTTTGCAGCACCTCCTTGTATCGGGTTAAAAAGCGGTCCGTTTCGATGATGGACAACAGCTGCGCCCGACCGTCACCCTTTTTCTCAATCGGCCCCGGGCAGCAAGAAGAAATCATCACCATCGCCGCCGCAAACAAGTCGTAAGATGGCTCCGCTTTGCGCGATCCAAGCCCCCAATAGCCGCGGTCATACAGCTCAGTAAACTCTTTTACCGCCCTTCCTTGCAGCGTCGTCCCGCCCACATCAAGCAACCGAACCGACGGCGGCGACCCGGTAACGATCAAATTATCCGGCTTTAAATCCCCAAATACCCATCCTTCTTGATGAAGCCGATCAAGCACCGACAACAGCTGCATCATGAGCACGGGCGCCCATTCTTTTCCACGGCGGCGGATGAAAGCAGCGAAATTCTCCCCTTCAATATACTCCATCACATAAAACGGGATCGTCTCCCGCGCAAACGGGCTTTGCCAGTCATCGGCTTCCAGCAAAGAAGGCCCGAGGGCGGCTCCCTGGACCTTAGCAAAACGGCGCAATATATTCATTTCCGATGCCAATGACGCATAGTCATCGCTCAACTTGACGGCGACGCGAGTCCGGCCGTTCTCCGCCAAATAGACGACGCCGTTCGCCCCGCTGCCAAGCCGCCGCAGCAGCCGGTAGGAACGGCCATGCCATTTCCCAGTGATGACCGTACCAGGCGGCAAATTACAAAGACGATTCTTCGATGTATGGCTCATCGCCATCGCCGATCCAGCTCCTTAACGACCGTTTACGCTCAAAATAGGCGATTGCCTCACGCAGCGCCGGTCCGGTCGGCGTCAGCCCGCCCGACGCCAATTTCGGAAAGATGGTGGACAACTCTTCAATCCTTGGCGTCCAGTCGATCATTTTTTCGGCGTGCGCCCGTTTTCCCGGGAAGATGAACACCGAAAAGCGGTTTTCGCCCATGCGCGCATTTAAGCTGAGCGATAAATCGATGAGCGCCTCTTTGACGGTCGGCAGTTTTGTTTTCATGCTCCCGCTCGTATCGATCAAAATGAGCACATCAAGGGCAACCGTTTCCCCGAGTTCATCGACGACTTCCATCACTTGGCCGCGCTTGTCCGGCGGCAAGTCCTCAAGCGAAACGTCAGAACCAAAGATTTGTTTCAACTCGCGATTGACGAGCCCTTGCAACGTCTGAGTCATCGCTTGGCGCGTCACCATTTGCACGGTTTGCGACAGCTGTTTCGCGTACACGACTTGGCTCATCCCGCCGCCAGCCGCGGCGATCGCTTCAATTTCCCGCCGTCCGTTTTCATCCATCGCACCTTGATCCAAGATGCCGATCACGTTCACCGTAATGCCTTGCTCACGGGCTAGCGCCGCCATGGCGGCTGGGTCCTCACCATGGTTGGAGCAGCCATCGGTAATGAGCAAAATTTGCCGCAACGTTCCCTTTCGCACGTTCGTTCCCCTCCTTGGCGAATGTATTACCATCATCGCCGCAGGGGAACGTTTTTATACGCTAGCTATTGCGCCTTTTTCATATACATGTATGCCGGAATCGTCGCCCATTTCGGCGTATTGTGCCGAACTTTGGCGACAACGACGGTCATATCGTCTTCAATCTCGCCGCCGCATTGGCGAATCACTTCTTCCATGATCAAATCGGCGACTTCCTGCGGGTCGTTCGTCTTTAATTCTTGAATTTTCCGCTTCATCCAAACATCATGGTTTTCGACGTTCATCGGCCCTTCAAACACACCATCGCTCATCATAATGAGCAAGTCGCCCGATTTCAGCTGCTCGGTGACAACGTCAAATTCCACTTCTTTAATGATGCCCATCGGCAAGTTGCTCGCTTCCACTTTCATCACCTTGTCACCGCGCTTAATAAAGCTTGGCGTCGATCCGATTTTCAAAAACTTCGTCGCCGCGTTTTGCAAGTCGATGATGGCCAAATCGAGCGTCGCATACATGTCTTCTGTCGTCCGCAATGCCAAAATCGAATTGATCGATTTGATGGCAATCGACTCGTCCATTCCCGTCTGCAAAATCTTTTGCAACAGGCGCAGCGTCTCGCGGCTTTCGTCATGCGCCCGCTCCCCATTGCCCATGCCATCGCTGATGGCAACGGCGTACTTGCCGGTAGCAAGTTCAATCGTTGCATAACTGTCGCCAGAAATGAACCCCCCTCCTTTGGCGGCAAACGCGACGCCCGTTTCGACGACGAACGCTTTCGTCGAGCCGAAGGCGACGCGGCAGTAGCCGTTCGGGTAGGCGGCGCACTCTTCGCGCTTGACGACGATCGTCTCTCCTAAAATATCTGACAGCATCGGCGCGATCAGTTTTTCGCACTCACCCCGCCCTTCGCAGTAAGGAATGCTCATTTCAATATCGATATTTCCTTTTTCCAAACTGTAAATGTCGACATGGCCCACTTCGATGCCAAACTCTTGCAGCGCATGGTAAATTTGTTCTTCCTGCAAATAATGGTTTTCCTGTTCTTTCTGCATTTCTTTGGCGAAATCGTCCATCACTTGCGAAACGCCCAACAGCTGTTCAGCGACAAGCTTCCGGCTTTCGTGGATTTGCCGTTTGAGCTTGCGGTTTGCTTGATAAGCAACCATCTCTTTTTCAATCGCGTCGACGACTTTGCCGGCCTTGACGCAATACCGCTCCCACTCGCGCAGCAACTGATGGTTTTGCGACAATGTTTTTTCGTCCGCCTCGCCCATCATTTGCTTCATGTACGCATAGGTTGTACGAAAGTTGTCCGCCCAGCATTGCGTCTTCTTAAAGCACGTTTGGCACGTTTTTTCCGTGATGTCGCTCAAAAAATAGTCGACTTCACGGTCGCTGTATTCATTGGCATCCGGAAGCGGTTCGGGCGAAAAGCTTTCCGCCAGCGCCTGAAAGACGTTGGAAAACTGCGAGACGCGTTGCACCGTCATATCGCGGATTTTCCGGACGTATTGTTGTTGCTCATTGATATATTCTGCCGTGCCGGGAATGTATTTGGCGATTTTCTCCGTCAGTGAACGGGATGTACCAAAAAACAGCATAATTGCGATGCCGGATTCAAGCAACGTCGGCACAAGCTCACTCTTCCCTTCGCCGTATAAACCAAGCAACAACGTCGCGACGAGGAGGCCGAACGCCACCCCAAGTTTTTTCCCTTCCCTCAGCAACCCGCCAAGCAGCCCGGCGAAAGCAAGCAAACTCATTTCCGACAAGTTGCCGACATTTGCCAAGCTCAGTACAAGCCCGGTGACAACGCCGACGGTGGAGCCGGTCGCCGCCCCGGCGACAAACGCGAACAACAAAACGAGGTAGCGCGACATCACATGCTCAAGCGACAAACCGTACACAGCCCAACCGATCATCCCGGTCAACATCGAGGCGAGCAAAATGATCAACGAAATGATCTCTTCCGCTCGCAACGCATGTTTATGCTTCTGCACTGTCAACAACGGGATGCTTTGCATAAAAATCAAGGTCAATACAAGCGACAGCCCGGCTTCGACGACCGCCATGGCGGCGCCGTAGACCGATCGCTCTCCGAGCCAATAATAGGAGATCAGCCATTTGGCGGAAAGAGACAGCACAAACACAACAAATGGAACGATTTTCAGTGACTCACTGATCACCCTCCGCACCCATCCGTAAATAAAGAGAAAGCCAAAAATGGAAATGCCGACAAACAGCGCCACATCAAGCGACAGCGTCAAAGCACCGGCCAACAGCGAGATCAACGCAAAAGCGGCCTTGTCGCGGCGCAGCATATAGACCGAAACGAAAAATGGCAAAGCGAACGGGGTCAGCTTCGATAAAATCAACGCTCGTCCAAGCAAAAAGCCGACAAGAAGAAGCAAAAAGCCTTGATGGATGAACAGATGACCAAGGCGCAGCTTCACATGGCGCATCCAGCGCGACACCGTTGCTTGCGTGTCATGAATCGGCACTTCCGAAATGCTGCGGCGCACCGTCCCTCTTTCTACTCTTTCCATTCCCGATCCTCTCCTTTACCTTTCTATTACCCCCTATTATATAGCTTGAATTGTCAGAAATTTGTCAAAACCACAGAGAAAAATAAAAAATCGTTCGACGTTTTCCACGGCAAAACGCGGTCAACAGGCTTGTTCCGACAGAAAGAGACAAAAAAGAAAAACGAGCATGTCGCTTGATGGCGCATGCTCGTTTGCGATGACCCGTACGGGATTCGAACCCGTGTTACCGCCGTGAAAGGGCGGTGTCTTAACCACTTGACCAACGGGCCATGTTTGATTGTTGGTGGCGGTGGAGGGGATCGAACCCCCGACCTCACGGGTATGAACCGTACGCTCTAGCCAGCTGAGCTACACCGCCGTGTGACAACAGTTTATATCATAACGGAGGAGATGACGATTGTCAATACATATAGGCGGAAAATGCAGAGGGGAAATATATCCTCTTATTCCATACAGAAACAAAAAAGCATCCATAGCGACGGATGCTTGTTTCCTAATTTGTCATCCTTCAAACAATCTTTCAGCAGCAAGTTACCCTCGTCTCGCTCCACGACCTCCCCGCTTCGACTCCGTATGACGGCGCAACGATGCCAATCGGTCTTCACTCTCTTTTAAGAATCGGCTGATTTTTTGTTCTAAGCTGTCCGCCGCGGAGCGGTCGTTTGTCCGATGGCGCGGCCGCTGCGAAGAAGGCGTGTCTTTTGCTTTGCGAATGGACAGGCCAATTTTTCCATCTTGACCGACGTTGATGACTTTGACATACACCATATCGCCGACTTTCAGATGATCGTTGATGTCTTTGACATAGTTATCGGCTACCTCGCTAATGTGAACGAGTCCTGTGACCCCCTCCGGCAGCTCCACAAACGCCCCAAATTTCGTAATGCCCGTGACCTTGCCTTGTAACTTGCTGCCTACTTCAATCGACATAAAAAAAGTGCTCCTCCTTAAAACGCTTTAAAGATGGTGTTTTTTTTATTATAGCGAATGAAAAAAATGCGTGTCAATATGACGAATGCCCATAGAAAACGGGCATTCGCAGGCAAAATTATTTTTCCGGCAAGACGAAAATAATTTCTCCATCTTTCGATAAGTAATATTTTTTCCGCGCCAGCTCGGCGATATAGTCATCATCATGCAACTTTTTCATTTCCTCTTTCAGTTGCTTTTCCTTCCGTTTAAGCTCCGCAAGCTGCTCTTTCAGCTTTTGCTGTTCCGCCGTTTTTGCATCGATCGCCTTCGCTTGCGAGTGCAAGGTGTAGACAAGAGCGGAGGCGAACATCGCAAACAACAACGACCAGACAACCAAACGGACAGCGACAGCCCGCCGTCTTCTCGCCGCCTTCTGCTTTTTCTCCTCATGCTCAGCTATGTACGTCGACGACAGCTTCGTCACATTCGTTCTCCGGGGCACGTTCATCGCGTTTACACCTCTTTTACTCGCGCCATTTCGCAAACCACATGCTTATTTTCTCTTTTGTATTCTTGATTTGTCCAGCAAATCCTTTTAAACGTCGAAAAAATTTTTCCACCCCGGCTCGTCTTTGCGGCGGCACCCGCCGCCAAATCATGATGCCCGTCCAACGCAGCGGAGCAAGCAAAAGGCGGATCATCTTCCAAACAGCCAGCAGCACAAACCGAACGATCCACAACAAAAGCCGCCAAGCGAACAATAGAAGTGCCAGCGCCATTTGCCCAAGGAGGATGAGCGGGCGCATGACCATGAGGCGGAACAGCTGAACGAGCGTCTGTCCGAGTCTTACCGCAAGCCCAATGAACCACTCGAGCACCCGAACATAAAAGGAGCGGAGCAAGCTTTGATAAGCGGCATATCCGCATAAAAGCGCGAGAAACAAATAAAAGCGAAGCTCGCCTTCATTGACGAAAAGAAGCACATAAAACACGATGAGCGCCTGCACCGCCCAAAACAGCACGTCATTCACAAAGACGAGCCAGTGCGCCCGCTCATGCCGTTTCAACATCCGGCTGTACGTATCCCACGCCAGGCCAAGCCAGCCGCCCATGCCAATCATCGCCAGCATGGTGTACAGCTGTATGCTGACATTCATTTGAACAACTTGCTAAAGAATCCTTTAGCCTTCTCCTGATGGTCATCTAAATAAACGAGGTCGAAAATGCGCCCTTTAATCGAAACAACGCCTTTGTCGACATCTAAGTTTTTCATCTGCAAGTTTTGCCCGCGGATGGCCAAAAAGCCCATGACCGTCTCAAGCAAAAACTCCTCGTTGTCAAAGCTCTCGACTTGTTTCACCCCGGTGATGTCAAGAAGGCGCCGGCCGCGCATGATCACATCATGTTCCTGGACCGGACCTTTGTTCGTGCTTCCGCCAAATTCATCGTGTCGACTCATGTTCATCCCCCGCATTTCCATTTAGTATAGAAAGCCGGCAAGGCCAACCGCCTTTTCTCATCCGTTGTTTGTACCATATGTATGTCAGCGGGGGATGGTTTAGAACAAGCCTGCAGGACAAATTAGACGTCGTCTTGTTCCGGCGCCGGGGTGGTCCGTTCTTCGCGGATCAATTCGTACAGCCCGGTTGCCTCCTCTTTTTTCGTTGTTTCTTTTAGATCCGTCACTTTTACCGTTACCCGCTTTTGCCCAAATTGAATCGTCAATTCATCGCCGACTTTCACATCAGAGCTCGCTTTGGCGACATGGCCGTTGATCCACACTCTCCCTTGATCGGCGATTTCCTTCGCCAACGTGCGGCGTTTGATGAGGCGGGACACTTTTAAAAATTTATCAAGGCGCATTGCATGATCCCCCTTACCGTTCGTTTTCTTTGGCTTCTTCCCAAAAACGATCGAGTTCGGCAAGCGAAAACGAGGTGATCGATCGGCCGCTTTTTCGCACTTGTTCCTCGATATAAGCGAAACGGCGGGCAAATTTGTCGTTGGCCATTTGCAACGCTTCTTCCGGTTGAATCCCGTAATAACGGGCAAGGTTGATGAGCGCGAACAATAGATCGCCAAACTCGCCGACAAGCCGATCGCGACGGCCGCCGGACGTTTCGGCTCGAAACTCGGCCATTTCTTCTTCGACTTTTTGCCATATCGGCGCGGCATCATCCCAGTCAAACCCGACTTTCGCCGCTCGTTTCTGCAGCTCGTACGCCCGCATCGTCCCCGGCAGACTTTTCGGAATGTCGGCAAGAATCGATTCCGAAAGCCCGCCTCCTTTTTCTTTCTCCTTGATCTTCTCCCAGTTGGCAACGACTTGTTCGGCCGTCTCGGCCGTGACATCGCCAAACACATGCGGGTGGCGTCGGATCATTTTCGCCGTCAGCGTGCGGATGACGTCGTCGATCGAAAACAACCCTCGGTCGGCGCCGATTTGCGCATGGAGCATCACTTGCAGCAATACGTCGCCGAGCTCCTCGACCATATGATCATCGTCACCCTCGTCAATCGCCTCGAGCAGCTCATACGCCTCCTCAAGCAAATAGCGCTTCAGCGACGCATGCGTCTGCTTCCGATCCCATGGACAGCCGTTCGGCCCTCTCAGCGTGGCGATGACGCGGCGCAGCGTCTCAAACCGGTGGTAAAGCAACGGCTCGTCCTTCACCGGCGGCACGTAGACGCTTGTCAAGTTGTCAAGCTCCGTCTCGCGGTCCAACTCATAAAGCGGCACGCGCTTTACTTGCTCGTCCTTCGTGCCTGCCGCGGTGACAATGTAGATCGGGTAATCGTCGGGAAGCTGCTCCATCAAAGAAAGCTTCACGTTCGAGGCCACAAACGAATCGTACACTTGACAAAAAACAGCATGCAGTGAAGGCGACCATTCTTCTCCTCGAAAAGTCGTCGCATCAAGCAATTGAAACCCTTCAATTGGATCGATGCGCACCGCCGTAAACAGCGCATCCAAAAAGCTTTGACCACCTTCGATCACGATTCGGCAGACGCCGCGCCGCTCAGCTTCGAAAAGAAGCTGCACCGTCCGCTCGGCAACAAGCGGATGGCCGGGAACAGCGTAAAACACATCGCCGCGCTTCGCCTGTTCCGTCAATTGATCGACGATGTCAGCGTACACATCAGCAAACTGCTCGTGTTTTTCATACACTTCATCAAATGACGTAAACGCAATCCCTTCCTCCGTAAGCCATTTGACCACCGGGTGTTCTTTCGTCCGCAAAAAGAGCGGATGCGCCCGCTTTAGCTTTCGGTACACACCGATCGGCAGCTGTTTTACATCTCCGGCGCCGAGGCCGAACACATAAATCGTATTCATCGCCGATCACCTGCCTCCTAATCGTAGACGGAATTTATTAGCCAATGGGAAAGCTGCCAACTCCTGTTCAGAAAAAACATGTCCTTTCACAATACACGCAAGGTAAACGACAGCACCGATGGCAACGCCGCCAAGCGCCTCGGCAGCCGCCCATAGCCGCCCCTCGCTCGAGCTGTCCATCAGCCACCTATACCCATGCAAGACGACGGCCATCATAGCGGCCGCTTTCACGGTTGGGTACATGTATTTCCGGCCCGCCGTCCGATATTCACGCGGCAAAAAGGCGCATAAAAAGCCTGCCATGAGCGCATAAGCACCCGTCGTCGCCGCGGCGGCGCCAAGCGCTCCAAACCGCGGAGCAAGCCAATGCATAAGCGCGGCCTTCCCCGCCACTGCCAACGCCACGCCGGCAGCGGCCGTCCATTCCCTCCCCATTCCTTGCAATAATGCAGAGGCGGTCAACGCGATCGTAGTAAAAAAGACAGAGGAGGACAAGACGGCGAGAACCGACGAACCGTAGTCATTCTCGAACAACATCGCATTGATCGGTCGAATGAGGCAAATGAGCCCTAACGAAGCACCAAGCCCAATGACAACGGCAAGCCGGATGGACAGCGCTCCATAGGCGAAAACGGCACCTTGGCGGCGCGCTCCGGAAAGAAGTGGAACAAGCGCCAATGAAAACGACGTGCCGACGACCGTGCCGAGCTGAATGAGCGGCTGACCGCGGTCGTACACTCCTTTTAGCCGCTGCACCTCATCGAGCCTTGCCCCCGCTTCCTGTAGAAGCGGAACGAATAAAAATGAATCGACGAGTGGAATCAGCGTCAACGCCATATTCGTCAAGCAAATGACCGTCCCCGCCGTCAATAAACGCCGGCCCACCTGTCGATCCCAAGCTGGCGGCGTGCGGCCCGACGTTTTTAGGCGCCGACGCCGGGACAGGAAGAAAAGCAAAATGAAAAGCGCCGCCGCCATGCCTATTAGCGTCCCTGCGACCGCTGCCATGCCGCAAGCATAGACGTCGGCGCCGCGCTGCACCGCTCCATACGACAGCCCTAAAATCGCCGCCACCCGCACGAATTGCTCGCCAACTTGGGACGCCGCCGTCGGCGTCATATCATGCCGCCCTTGGAAATAGCCACGCAACAACGCGATGGGCGGAAACAGCAAAAACGAAAATGAAAGCAAGCGCACGAGCGGCGTAAGCCGTCCATCGCCCATCGCCGAGGCAATCACCCCCGCCCCTAGATACAGCGAAGCAAACAGGATGACGCCAAGGACGCTTAACACCAACAAGGCGACGCGCACACTAGCGGCAGCGCCCGCTTCATCCTGTCCCGCCAACCGCTCGGCGACAAGCTTCGAGACGGCAACCGGGTAGCCGGTCAGCGAGAGTGCGACGACGATGCCATAAATCGGGTATACTTGTTGGTAAATATAAAAACCAATGTCCCCGACCATATTTTGATACGGAACACGGTACAAAGCGCTTAATAGTTTTGCGGCCAAAGCGGCGGCCGTTAAGATCGCCGCCCCTTTCCATACGTTTCCCATCCAGTTTCTCCCCTCGCATAGACAACCCACTCAAACCTAGACGCCGGAGGGCAATAGAAGCCGCCAAGCGCCATGATGGCTACGCTCGATATTATAGCGCAACTTCCGCCTGTTGGACAAAGGTGATGGTCAACTCGCACGGCTTCATGCGCTGTTCCGCAAGCCAGGCGGACGAAAAAAGCAGGATGTGGAAGCGATTCCGGGATTCAAGGCATCTCGCCCCCATTTGCCGGGCGGAAAAAAAGGCAGCCTGTGAAGCTGCCTTGTTGTTTCGCCTATTGTTCCATTTGTCGAGCCAAAAAGCTGGCGGCTGTTTCTACTGCTTTATGCTCCACTTCACCAAGCGTTTTCTCCCGCGATAAAATGATGACGGCTCCGATCGGATCGCCGTTGGCGACAATCGGGCCGATCGTATACGATTTCAACGTTTCCGTCATCCCGTCAACGAGCTCGACTTCCCCTTCCTCCGTATGGAGGATGGAATTGCGGTCTTCCATGGCTTTTTCCACCAACGGGCTGACGCTTTTGTTCATATACTCTTTTTTCGAAACGCCGGCGACAGCGATGTATACATCGCGGTCGCAAATGAGCACAGGCTGGCCGAGGCTGTCAAACAGCGCTTCGGCGTACTCTTTGGCAAAGTCGCCTAATTCACTGATCGGCGAATATTTTTTCAAAATGACTTCTCCATCGCGGTCAACAAATATTTCGAGCGGATCTCCTTCGCGAATGCGCAACGTTCTGCGAATTTCCTTCGGAATAACAACTCTCCCTAAATCATCAATGCGACGAACAATACCGGTTGCTTTCATGCCTTGTATACCCTCACTTTCATCTAGGATTTGAAGGATACTCCGATGAACCCTTGCAATGGGGAATTCACCATTGTTGTCATTAGTATCCTTCACAATCCACGTTCTATACGTGATGAAAGTGATTTTGGCCATTTTAGATAAAATTGCCCATCCTTCATTATCGCCACATGCAGGAAACGATAAACATCATAAAACTTTTTCTTGATTATGCCGTCACCGACTTCTCTTTTTCCACCCCAGACAGCCGCCGCAGCGTCTCTTCTAAAATCATCAGCCACTCGTGCGGCTTCATTTCCTTGATATAGAGCACAATTTTCAACTTCGCTCCGTCCATGCCAAACCCGAATAAGCGGCCATGCCGGCGTCCAATGTCAGATAGACGCTGGATTTCCACCGTTTTCGATGCCGGTTCAGTAAACAAGATGTCAATTTGCTGCTTATGTTGCTTCATCGATTCGACGCCAAGCTGCTTGGCCAACACCTTCAACTCCGCAATTTGGAACAAATACGCAACTTCATCTGGATAATCGCCGAAGCGGTCGACCATTTCCTCACGCAGCTCCTCAATGTCTTCGAGCGTCTCCACTGCCTTAAATCGCTTGTACATCTCGATCTTTTGCAATTCGTCTGCAATGTATGTGCTCGGAATATAGGCGTCGACTTCGACATCGATGACGACATCCGGCTGCTCGTCTTCTCGCTTGATGCCGCGCCGTTTCTCGATCGCTTCTTTCAACATTTGCGAATACAAATCGAATCCGACCGAGTCGATAAAGCCATGCTGTTCGGCGCCGAGAATGTTGCCCGCGCCGCGGATCGACAAATCGCGCATGGCAATTTTAAAACCAGAGCCGAGCTCGGTAAACTCTTTAATGGCTTGCAGCCGCTTTTCTGCCGCTTCATTGAGCACTTTATCTTTCCGATAGGTGAAATACGCATAAGCGACGCGGTTGGAGCGGCCGACGCGCCCGCGCAGCTGGTACAGCTGCGACAATCCCATCCGGTCGGCGTCATAGACGATGAGCGTGTTGACATTCGGAATATCGATGCCCGTTTCAATGATCGTCGTCGTCACCAGCACATCGTATTGCCCTTCCAAAAACGCCAAAATGGTCGATTCGAGCTCCGTTTCCGACATGCGGCCATGCACGTAAGTGACGCGCGCTTCCGGGACAAGCTGTGCGATTTCTTCCGCTTTCAAATCGATGTCTTCAATATGGTTGTAAAGGAAAAACACCTGCCCGTCGCGGGCGAGCTCACGTTCAATCGCCTCTTTGACGAGTTCGGGCGTATATTCCATGACATACGTTTGCACCGGGAATCGGTTTTCAGGCGGCGTCTCGATGATCGACAAATCGCGCACGCCGATCATCGACATATGCAACGTACGCGGAATCGGCGTCGCCGTTAAGGTGAGCACGTCGATGTTCGCCTTCAGCTGCTTGATTTTTTCTTTATGCGCCACGCCAAACCGTTGCTCCTCGTCGATAATGAGCAAGCCTAAATCTTTAAACTTCACGTCTTTCGACAGCAGCCGATGCGTGCCGATGACCATATCGATCGTGCCGTCCTTCAACCCTTTGATTGTCTCGGCTTGCTGTTTTTTCGTGCGAAATCGGTTTAACAGACCAACCTTGATCGGAAACCCTTGAAACCGTTCGCGCACCGTTTCGTAATGCTGTTGGGCTAGGATCGTCGTCGGCACAAGAAAGGCCACTTGTTTGCCGTCCATAATGGCTTTAAACGCCGCCCGCAACGCCACTTCCGTCTTCCCGTAGCCGACATCGCCGCAAAGGAGGCGGTCCATCGGTTTGTCGCTCTCCATATCACGCTTAATTTCCTCAATCGACCGAAGCTGATCTTCCGTCTCTTGATACGGAAACGCCGCTTCAAATTCGCGCTGCATCTCGGTGTCCGGCGAAAACGCATATCCTTTGCTTGCCTCACGCTCGGCGTACAGCTTGATTAAATCTTCAGCAATATCCTGGACGGATGATTCCACTTTCCTTTTGACCTTTTTCCATTCCGAACCGCCGAGTTTGTAAATTTTTGGCTCTTTTCCTTCCGAGCCGACGTATTTTTGCACTTGATCGATTTGGTCGACCGGAACATACAGCGTATCGCCGCCTTGGTACTGGATATGAATATAGTCTTTATGCACCCCGTTGATTTCTAACGTCTCGATGCCTAAATATTTCCCGATGCCATGGTTGACATGGACGACGTAGTCGCCGACTTGCAATTCGGCGTAGCTTTTGATCCGCTCGGCGTTGGACAGCTTTTGCCGGCGCACCGGGCGTTTGACCCGTTTTTTGAACAGCTCTTCTTCTGTGATGACGGCAATTTTTTGCAACGGCAATTCAAACCCGGTATTTAAATCTCCTTCAAGGAGCTGGCATTTGCCATGCAGCAAAGCCGCATCGCGCGCGAGCGGCAGCGCGTCAATCTCATAATCTTGAAGCAATGATTGCAGCTTTTTCACCCGGTCGGCATTTGGCGCCAAAAACACGACCGCATAGTTTGCCTTTGTCCATCGCTCGACTTCGGATTGAAGAAGCGCCATTTGCCCATGGAAGTTTTGCATCTGTTTGCACGTAATATTGACGACGTTTTGTGGGTGGGCATACGGAACATGGCGCAAAAGCAACGATAAGTATACCCGCTGGAATCGATGTTTTTGCAATAATTCAGAAAACGAATGCGAAAGCGGCACGCCATGAATCATTTTCCCGCCGTCAAGCAAACTCGTATACCATTCCGCCTCTTCGCGGTCCAACCGTTCCGCCGCCTCTTGCAGCCGGCTCATTTCATCCATGAGCAGCACGCCGTCTTCTGGCAGGTAATCTAGCAAACTCGCAACCTTTTCATAAAAAAGGGACATATATTTATATTGTTGCTCGATTTCCTGCCCCTCGCGCAATTGCTCAAGCTCAGCGTGAATATGTTCATACATCCGCTGTTTGGCGGCCTCATCTTTCATCGTCTCCAAACTCGACGCAAGCCCCGCTTCAATCCGCTCGATTCCTCGGCGCCGCGTCTCGCCATCGAGAATGATTTCATCGGCCGGCCCGATCATGATGCGCTCGATTTGCCCTTGCGAACGTTGGTCGTCAGGAGTGAACGTCCGAATCGATTCGATTTCCGTATCAAACAGCTCGATGCGGTACGGAAGCTCAGCGGTCAATGGATAAATGTCGATGATGCCGCCGCGGACGCTGAACTCTCCGGGGGCGGAAACGGTGCCGACCCGTTTGTACCCCATTTGCACAAACTTCTGTTTACAACGTTCTACATCGAACTCTTGTCCAACGGAGAAGGTGAACAAATACTGCTTCCAAAGCGACGGCGGCGGCAACAAACGCCGCAAGCCGGCGACCGGGCAGACGACGACTCCTTTTCCGCCTTGCACCCAATGGTTCATAATCTCTAAGCGCTGTGCCTTCAGCTCCGGGCTGGCGACCGCCATCTCAGCGGCGATCACTTCGTTCACTGAATAAAGGAACACGTCTTCCGGCCCGAGCAACGAAACGAGATCGTCATACATTTTTTGCGCCTGAAACAAATTGTGAGACACGACTAACAGCGGCCGGCCTGTCTCCTTGTAAAGCGTGGAAATAAAAACAGACCGGGCCGATCCGGACAGCCCGGCGACAAGCTGTTCCTTCAAACGGACATGGAGCCCTTCAATGATCGTACGGACATCTTGGTTTTCAGCTAAATAGCGATGCAACGAAAGCACCCCTATTCTCCCTCCTCTCAACGCCAGTTTCTTTCCGTCTCACTATTCTTTCGCAAACGCAAAAACGCTTTGGTCGCCCAAAGCCGCCCTTAATGGATGAATTTTTCGTATTGATGCCATTCCGGGTTTCGCGCCAACGCCTCTTGACAGTCTTCGCAAATCGTTTTCACATGAATGTCACCGTTCGGTTCATACGAAATCATCTCGAGCCGTTCCTCTTCCGTTAAGTGGTGGAATCCCAGTTTCTCGCTGTATATCGGCATTTGCTCAATCGTTCCGACTTTTGCACCGCAATGGCGGCAATAGTAATGTAGCGCCATTCAAGCCAACCTCCTCACTGGGCACCTGCTGTTCCGTCCACAAGGCAGGAAAAGCCGACGCTTCGGCCGCCTCCCGTACTCACATTGTGCACCAGTTCAGAGGAAAATATTCACTCGTTAAAATCATTCATCACTTGAATAAATGGCGCCTTCACCGCCTGTTCACACGCATCGGCCGCCCGCAGCACCGCTTTGTCCACCGCCGGTTTCTCCTCTTCTGTAAATCGGCCTAGCACGTAGTCCGTGACCGGCTGACCGCCGGCCGGCCGGCCGATGCCGATGCGGATGCGCTTAAACTGCTCGGTGCCAAGGTGGTGAATGAGCGATTTGACGCCGTTATGGCCGCCGGAACTCCCTTTTAAGCGAAGGCGGATTTTCCCTGGCGGGAGATCGAGGTCATCGTAAATGACGATGACATCATCGATGGCAATGTCGTAGTAATCCATAAGTGGGCGAACACATTCTCCTGATAAATTCATATATGTCAACGGCTTGCATAATGCTACTTTTTCGCCAGAAACGGACGCCGTTCCAAACAAGCCGCGAAATTTAGCGGTTTTTAACGATACATTCCAGCGCTTCGCCAGTTCGTCGATGACGAAAAAGCCGACATTGTGCCTTGTTTGCTCATACTCCTTGCCCGGATTGCCGAGCCCGACAAACAGCTTCAATCCTCGCGCTCCTCTCTTTGCATGATACTACAAAAGACGTAACCGAAACGGTTACGTCTGTCACTCTTCTGGCGTCGTTTCTCTTCCTTCCGCAGCGTCAGGCTGTCCTGCCTCTTGCTGTTCGCCGCTATCGATTTCTTCCTCTTGTTGCGGCGGCAAGATCGTGGCGATCACCTCGGAAGGTTCATGATTGATTTCAAATTTGCCGTCCGTTTTCACATCGCCCACGGTGACGGTATCGCCCACTTGCAGGCCGGAAATGTCCACTTCAATCACTGGCGGGATGTTCGCCGGCAAGACGCGGATCGACAGCTCATGCAAGTTTTGCTGCAGCACACCGCCGTCTTTCACGCCAGGCGCTTCACCCACCAAGCGGACTTCCACATCAATATCGACCTCCGTTGACATGTCAACCGCTTGAAAATCAGCGTGAAGAAGATGACCGCGCAACGGGTCGCGCTGCAGTTCGCGCAACAACACGGAATGTTCCTCACCGCCGACTTTCAGCGTCAGCAAGCTTGTGCGCCCGCCTTCACGAAGCGCTTTCTCCAGCTCTGCAGTGCTGACGAAAATCATTTTGTTTTCGACTTTTTTGCCGTACAAAATCGCTGGAATGCCGCCTTGTGAACGAATGCGGTGCAATGTTGAACGTTTTTTGTCTGCGCGTTCCTTCGCTTCCAACACAATCGCCATGTTTCCTCACCTTCCTGAATTAGAATCTATTGTCTACTTTATCCTAAAACAAGAAGGGCTAAACATGTTTTCCTGCGTTAGTCGAACAGGACGCTGACAGACTTCATTTCATACACGCGGCTAATGGCCTCGGCAATGAGCGGCGCCACCGACAGCTCTACAATTTTATCAATTTTTTTCTCTTCTGGCAAGGCAATTGAATTGGTGACGACAAGCTCCTTGATTCTGGAATTTTGGATGCGCTCAATCGCCGGACCGGACAGCACCGGATGGGTGCAACATGCATACACTTCTTTCGCCCCATTCTCGGCGAGGGCGTTGGCTGCAAGGGTAATCGTGCCGGCCGTATCGATAATGTCATCAATCAAAATAGCCGTTTTCCCCGCCACTTGCCCGACAATGTTCATCACTTCCGCCACGTTCGGCTTCGGCCGGCGCTTATCAATAATGGCGATCGGTGCTTTCAAACGGTCAGCGAGCTTGCGCGCCCTTGTGACACCGCCATGGTCCGGAGAGACGACGACAATATCCTCCAATTGTTTGCTTTTGAAATAATCCGCCAAAATGGGCACACCCATCAAATGATCGATTGGAATATCGAAAAATCCTTGAATTTGAGGGGCATGCAAATCAAGCGTGATGACGCGCGACGCCCCGGCCGTCTCGAGCAAGTTGGCGACCAGCTTCGCTGTAATCGGTTCGCGCGAACGCGCTTTCCGGTCTTGACGGGCATAGCCGTAATACGGCATCACGATATTGATCGTGCGGGCCGAGGCGCGCTTTAACGCGTCGATCATGATAAGCAGCTCCATCAAATGCTCATTGACCGGCACGCTCGTCGATTGAATGACGAACACATCGTCGCCGCGGATGCTTTCTTCAATGTTGATTTGAATTTCCCCGTCGCTGAAACGGGAAACGGAACATTTGCCGAGCTCGATTCCCATGACTTCTGCAATTTCCTTCGCCAACTTCATGTTCGAGTTCAGAGCGAACAATTTTAATTGATGCTGACAGTCAGACATGATAGACCTCCGCTAAGATTTTTTCTTGCCTGGCAGGCGATCAACATAATGTTCTTTATTGACTTGCCGGGCGCGGGCAATGGCAAGTGCGCGGCCGGGAACGTCGTCTGTAATCGTCGATCCCGCGGCGACGTAAGCGCCTTGACCGACCGTAACAGGGGCGATCAAATTGACGTTGCAACCGATAAACGCCCCGTCTTCGATTTTGGTCATATGCTTATTCACGCCGTCGTAGTTGACCGTAATCGACCCGCAGCCAAGATTGACATCGGCGCCGACTTCAGCATCGCCGATATAACTCAAGTGCGACGCCTTGCTTCCTTTGCCAAACGTCGATTTTTTCACCTCGACGAAATTGCCGATCCGCACCTCATCGTCGATTTTTGACAGCGGACGAATATGGGCGAACGGGCCGATCGTCACATCCGAACCAATCTCGCTGTCATGGGCGACCGAATGGCGAATCGATGTGCGATGGCCGATATAGCAATTTTTAATTTCCGAATTGGGCCCAATGACGCAATCCTCACCGATCACTGTCTCGCCTTCAATCACCGTGCCGGGGTAAATGACTGTGTCACGCCCGATCACCGCCTCGGCGGAAATATAAGTGGAAGCCGGATCGATGATCGTGACTCCGTTTTTCATATGTTGACGGCAAATGCGAGCACGCATGATCCGCTCCGCTTCAGCGAGAGCGATGCGGTCGTTTACACCGATCGTTTCTTCAAACGACGGCGCCTGATAGGCGGATACAACGCCGCCGTCCGCTTTGATAATTTCAATCACATCCGTTAAATAATATTCGCCTTGAGCGTTTTGATTCGTCACCTTTGTAAGCGCTTGAAACAGTGTCTCATTGTCAAAACAGTACGTTCCTGTGTTAATCTCGCGGATGTTCCGCTCTTGCTCGCTCGCATCTTTATGTTCGACAATTTTCTCGACATGGCCAGCCTCGTTGCGGACAATGCGGCCATATCCGGACGGATCATCAGCGATGGCCGTCAACACGGTCGCCTTCGCCTTGGCGGCCATATGATGCTCGATGAGCATCTCCATCGTCTCAGCGGTGATGAGCGGCGTATCCCCACAGACGACAATCGTCACTCCTTCAAGACCGCGCAAATGCGGAGCCGCCTGCATGACTGCATGCGCCGTCCCGAGTTGCTCCTCCTGCAGGGCATATTCACACTGGGAGCCGAGCTGTTCTTTCACTTGTTCCGCTCCAAATCCCACTACCGCAATCGCTTTTTCCACCCCAAGCTTTGACACTTGGTCGATGACGTGCTGAACCATTGGCTTGCCGCAAATGGGATGAAGCACTTTATACCGCTTCGATTTCATCCTCGTCCCTTGTCCGGCCGCCAAAATGACCGCATATCGTTTCATGTGAAAGGCCTCCAATTACCCTTTTATCCATAATTGAATATATATGAATCAGTGGCACTTTTCAAGGAAACAATACGGCTTTCAAAAAAATAGAGAGCTTGGTGAATTTCACCTAAGCTCCCTTTCATATGTTTACGAAGCGCCAGCTTCTTCAAGTTCTTCTTCCAACTTCCCGAGGCGGTGATATTCAGCGAGGATCGCCTCCTGGATTTTCCCGCGCGTGGCGGAATTGATCGGATGAGCGATATCACGGAACTCCCCATCTGGTGTGCGCTTGCTCGGCATCGCGACAAACAGCCCATTGTTTCCGTCGATGACGCGGATGTCATGGACGACGAACTCGTTGTCCAACGTAATGGAGGCGATCGCTTTCATCCGTCCTTCGGTATTGACGCGGCGTAATCTTACGTCTGTCACTTCCATTTTGCTCACCACCTTTTCCCCTATATGAGACTCGATGTAATGAATTCCACGTGTTCGAGTCATTTCCTTCTTTTTTCGAAAAATTTTTTATAAATTTTTATGTAGGGAAAAAGTGGGGCTAATCATTACGGAACGAGGGCAACGACTTCAATTTCGACAAGGACATCTTTCGGCAGCCGGGCTACTTCCACGCATGAGCGCGCCGGCTTATGGTTCGGGAAGTATTGGCTGTACACTTCATTCATCGCCGCAAAATCATCCATATTTTTTAAAAATACGGTCGTTTTCACCACTGTATCGAGCGAAGCTCCGGCCGCTTCCAATACGGCTTTCAAGTTTTGGAACACTTGATGCGTCTGCGCCTGAATGTCGCCTTTCACCAGTTCCCCTTCTGGGGTGAGCGGGATTTGCCCCGAGCTGTAAAACATGTTGTTGACGATGATGCCTTGCGAATACGGGCCGATCGCTTGCGGCGCCTTCGTTGTCTCTACTTTTCTCATGAGCCAGTCTCCTTTCTTGATTTTTATGTCAAGCAGCAAGCTGCTACAAAAACGCTTTGTAATTGCCTTCCTTAACAGAGATCCTCTTTTCTTTTACATCCACCTCGGACAGTTTGACGAGCGAAATGTATTCATCGACCAATCGCTCTTTTGCCTCTTCCGACTCCACGAGCACGCCAATGCCGGAGACATTGCCGTTAAACTCCTGAAGCAAACTGATCATGCCGTTGATTGTACCCCCCGCCTTCATAAAATCGTCAACGATGAGCACATTGGCTCCTTCCGCTAAGCTGCGCTTCGATAGGACCATCGTTTGGATGCGTTTGGACGAGCCGGATACGTAATTGATGCTTACCATCGGTCCTTCTGTCACTTTATTGTCATGGCGGACGATGACAACGGGCACATACAAAAAGTTGGCGATGGCATACGCGAACGGAATCCCATTGGTGGCGATCGTCATGACGACATCCACCGGACGGTCGGCAAACATCGACGCATAAAGGCGGCCGATTTTGTTCATAATGCGGGGATCGCCAAGAATGTCGGTCATATACAAATATCCGCCGGGAAGAAGCCGATCCGGACGCGACAGTTGTTCACACAAATACGCAACCACTTCTTCCGCTTCCTCAGCATCCATTTTTGGAATGTATTGCACGCCGCCGGCAGCGCCGGGCAGCGTCCGAACGGTTCCGATTCCTTGCTGCTCGAACGTCTGCTTAATGATGGCCAAATCTTCGCTGATCGACGATTTGGCCGATTCGTACCGCTCGGCAAAAAATGTCAGCGGAATGAGCTGATGTGGCCGTTCAAGAAGATAATGCGTCATATCAACTAAACGGCCGCTTCGCCTTAGCTTCATAGCCGACCTCCTGAAACCGAATATTATAAATATATTTTAACAAAAATGTACGTGTTTAATCAAGAGAATGTCGTTCTCCTAACATTCTCACCGCAAACACTTGGTCACAAAAGCCGCGCAACCCATTGTATACCCGCTGCATTCTGGAATCGTGCTCGATCAGTCCAAACACGGTCGGCCCGCTGCCGCTCATCAGCACCGCATCAGCGCCAAACCGCTTCATTTGTTCTTTAATATGCGCGACTTCCGGATATTTTTTCAACGTCACTTCCTCAAGAACATTGCCGACCAACCGGCAGATCGCCGCATAATCTTGCCGCTCGATCGCTCTCACCATCGCATCGACGTCCGGATGGCTGACACGCTCAAGTTCCAAGTTTCGGTACACTTCCGCCGTCGATACACCGATCGGGGGCTTGGCCAGCACAACCCAGCACGGCGGCGGTGAAGCGATCGGAGTGATGACTTCCCCGCGCCCCGTCGCCAAGGCGGTTCCGCCGTAGACGCAAAAAGCGACATCCGAGCCGATTTTCGCCCCAAGCTCTGCCAGTTCATCGAGCGTCAATCCGAGTTGCCAAAGCTTGTTCAACCCGCGCAGCGTCGCCGCCGCATCGCTGCTTCCTCCCGCCAATCCGGCGGCCACCGGAATATGCTTCGTAATCGAAATGGCCACCCCTTGGCGGATCGAAAACGTCTCTTTAAGAAGCTTCGCCGCCTGATACGCCAAGTTGCGGCAATCATCGGGCACAAAGCGGTTTTGCGAAACGATGCGGATCGCATCTTCCTCCGGCAACGCGACAAGCTCAATGCGATCGGCCAAATCGATCGTCGTCATCACCATTTTCACTTCATGGTAACCATCCGGGCGCTTATAAAGAACGTCGAGTGACAAATTGATTTTCGCCGGCGCTTTTATCGACAACCTCACTCATCCTCACCTACTTCCACGCGCAATCATGAATAAGCGGATCGGCATCCATCGGCTGCTTTCCGTCTCCGCCGTCTTTGCCCCGTCTCATCCGCCTTTCTTTCGTCAACCCATTTTATCATATTACCATGTTCTGGCGACGACGCCAAACAATATATGTATGCAAAAAAAGGGCGCCCCGTTCGCGGGACACCCTCGCCGCAACACGCCCCGCTGCCGGCGCTATTCCGTTGTTCCGGCCAGCTGCCGCTCCGCCCGTTCAATCGCCAATCTGACCATGTTTCCTGCGTCTTTCGCGCGGATGGCGCCCCACCCCTCACGTTGCACGACATCGTAAAAGCCCAACTCTTTCGCCAGCTCTTCTTTCAAGCGTTGCGACATAATCCCGCGGCGTCGACCCAATGTCAGCAACCCCTTTCCATGTTCATTGGCGCTATGGCATGAAACGTTTGGCAACCCGCCGGCGCATCAACAAGCCGGCTTTGCATTTGGCCGGGCAAAAGGCGGCTGCGGCAGTTTTAGTATGAAATAAAGGGGGCGGTTTTATCATATATAAGTTGCAATTTTGTTTTACATGGCATTGTTCGCTCTTCTTGTCACCGTGCCAGCTTGTTAGGTGATAAAGTAAAGACGGGACATGGAGGTCGGAAATTCTTTATTACAACCTATATAGTTCCGAAAGAAAACTCCCGCTTCAAGCAAAGCGAAGTGGGAGTCGTTCACGTCACCTATTTATGACAAAACAAAAAACAAAAAGCAAAAAAGCAGCAAACAAATCTGTCTACTGCCCCCCTGCTTGCTCATCATCCCAAAACGTCAACTTTACCGTCTCTGTCAATACGTCGGCGTAGCTGAACGATACGCGTTCAAACGAATTCTCTTTTTGATCCAGCTCAATGACAAATACGGATGGATATGTTTCCGCCAAAATACCACAACGCTCAATCATTTTTCTGCGTCCGCCGTTGGCCCGCAGCGTCAACCGTTTCCCGATATTGGAATCCAGCGTTTTTTTAATATCGGATAAAGTCTTTGGCATTCATCATCCACCTCACTATTTGTAATTATAACAAAGATGATGTCTAAAGTCAAAAAATAAAAATTATATCAGGGCATTTTTATTTCTGTCAATGTATATTTTTCTACAATATCCTTCTTTTTATGTGTGATGTGGAACTTTTTTGTAAAAAAATGCGACGGACGTATAGAAAAAACCGCCCATCAACTGCGGCGGTTTTCCTCTCGATCCTCAATGAGGCGAAACGGCATCCCGGTGCGGAGCACGCCTTTCGTTTCCACCCCACCAAGCCCCTTTTCCCCGGTTAACGTGTTGCGCAACACATCCCATACGTCGACCGTTTCGGTGAACGGGGTGAAGCTGAGGCGCGAAACGATATAGACGGGGTCCAGAGCATGAATGTTCACCCGCGCTGGTGAACTGGCAAAATTCGCCCCAGCGCGGATGAGCGACTCAAAGTGCGACTGGCAGGCGCCGGCGAAAATGATCAGTTGGTCCAAATGGGGCACTTTTTTGCGCGCCTCTTTCACCGTTTGCACAAAATGGCGCGAATGGCGGTACGCTTTTAACTCATGCACCTTTCCTTTTGACTTCGAATACGAATCATGCCCGGTGATGACTAAAATATCAGGGCGAAACTGCTCGATCCAGTAGCCAACTTTTTCCGGCATTTCGCTTTCCTCGCAGTAAATGCCGTGCACCGGCACGCCGATCCGCTCATACAAATCCATACATTTGCGCAAATATAACGGGTCGCCATCCAAATGGAGGACGCGCCCCGGAATTTGAAAAAAATCTTTCTCCACCCGGTATCCGCCGGTCGCCCGATATTCGACTTTTTGCTTGATCGCCTGATAATCTTGGCGAAAAAGCCGATACGATTGTTCGATCAGCTCGATTTCCCGCTTTTTCCGTTCCTGTTGCTCCTGCTCATCGATGACGACTAAATCGCTGCACGGAGCGTCCGCGACGAGGCGCACATCTTCACCATACAAAATCGCTTCCCACTCGCCGTTTTTTTCTTTCATATCAATCACTCGGAACAATAAATCACATTGGTAAGACTTGCGGGCGACAATATCGCCGATTTTAATGACGTCCATCACCGCTCACTCCATTGCATAATCGTTGTCATCCATACGATATGCACGTGCGGACAATAGGTGATAGACGCCTGTTTGGACGGCTTTGGTTGACGAAAAGACCGCTGCCCCCCAGAGGAGCGCTTTCTTTACGACTCCTTCATTTGCCGAAAAGCGGTGCCAACGCGTTGCTTAATGAAGCAAACTCAGCGATGTCAAGCGTCTCTCCGCGTCGGCGCGGGTCAATGCCCAAAGCAACGAGCACTCGTTCAATTTGCTCTTTGTTCTCTTTTCCTCCCGGCAAATTGTTTGTTAAGTTGTTGAACAGCGTTTTGCGGCGCTGGGCGAAGCTTGCCCGCACCACTTGGAAAAACACGCCCTCATCGTCGACAACAACAGGCGGATGCTGCCGCTTTACGAGCCGGATGACAGCAGAATCAACGTTCGGCTGCGGCATAAAGACGGTGCGCGGCACCGTCATGATGACTTCCGCTTCGGTATAATACTGCACAGCGATCGTCAGCGAGCCGTAATCTTTCGTCCCTGGCTTAGCGGCAAGACGGTCGGCGACTTCTTTTTGCAGCATGACGACCATGCCGCGGATCGGCAACCGCTCGGTAAGCAGCTTCATAATGATCGGTGTCGTCACATAATAAGGTAAGTTGGCGACGACCATCCGGTCGCTTACATCAGCCAATTCCTCGGCGATGACGGCATGCAAGTCGGCCTTTAATACATCTTGGTGAAAGATGCGCACATTGTCATAAGGAGACAGCGTGTCGGCCAAAATGGGCAACAGTCGGCCGTCGATTTCGAAAGCGACGACTTTTTTCGCCCGCCGCGCCAATTGTTCCGTCAACGCTCCGATGCCTGGTCCGATTTCAATCGCTCCTGTATCAGGGGAGATGTCGGCAACATCCACGATTTTCCGCAAAATGTTCGCATCGATCAAAAAGTTTTGCCCAAGGCTCTTTTTAAACGAAAAGCCATATCGCTCCAAAATTTCTTTCGTCCGCCCCGGTGTTGCAATATCTTTATACATCGTCCGCCTCCTCCTGCATCACGTGCGCTAACGCGGCATAAAAAGCATCACGGGAAATGCGGAACACTTGCAGCCGCTTATGAAACTGCCGACCGTTCGCATAGCCGATTTTCAGCTCCTCGCCAAGACGCTGCCGCCGCCGGCGCGCCATCGCGCCGCCGATCAACCCAGCCTCGATCAGTTCAGCAAACGTAATTTCTTCCTTCCAATCCGACGCCTCTTCATACACGTTGGCGAGCGCCCGACGGATTTCGTCAGGGGACGCGTGCTCAACCCCGATGCCCTTGCCGTTTTTCGCTTTGGCCGCCTCGCGCGGCAAAAAGGCATGCTTGCACCCCGGCACCTGTTCGGCAATCGTGCGGCGAATTTTTTCGCCGGGAAAATCGGGATCGGTAAAAATGATCACGCCGCGGCGCTCTTTCGCCAGCTTGATCCGCTCAATGACATCCGCGCCCACTGCTGCTCCGTTTGTCTCGATTGTATCGGCATCGACGGCGCGCCGGATCGCCGCCGTATCATCTTTTCCTTCCACAACGATCACTTCTTTGATCTTCATCCTCCCATTGCAGAAACAACGGAATCGTCCCTTTTTCCTATTTCTGCAATGCCTCCTTTCCGGTAAAATCAAAAGTAAGGCGAATCATCGCCGAAAGCCGCTTCATTCCCTTATTATTTTTTGAATTTCGCTGAAACTTTTTTTCCGTTTGCATCGTCTAATTTAGCAGAAGCGGCGCGCATTGTCGCGGCACAATGCCATTATAGCGAAAAAAAGCAGAGGGAAAAAACCCTCCGCTTCGTTCTCCCATCGCATCTCTATGGCAATACCCGTATTTTCACGCGCTTTCTGCCCCAACGAAACGCATCCGACCGTTCCGGGAAAAACACATCAATTTTATATCCGCGGATGCCTGAGCCGGTGTCAGCGGCAATGGCATATCCGTATCCTTCCACATACACTCTCGACCCAAGGGGGATGATGGACGGGTCGACCGCAATCACTTTAGCGGAAGGATTTTTGCGCAAGTTGATGCCCGTGCTTGTTATGCCTGAACAGCCTGCACAATAGGCAGTGTAGGCGGTGGCGGTGACGTAAAATTCCTTCGCGGCATGGTCCGAGCCGCGCGAGGACGGGCGGTCGGGCGCGGCAGCTTGGCGCACCGTTTTCGTGCCGATGGCGACAATGCGCGCCTTGCTTTCTTTTAGCGTTTTCACAGCGATTAGTTTGCGCGCCGTTTCTTTGCCGTTTTCCAATGTCACCTCATACGTTTTTTGAACCATCCCTTTTTCTCCAGGCTGAATGACGCGCCGCTCTCCTTTCGGCAATGAGTCATCCCGTTTTGTCACCACGGCAAAGTCGACGGGTTCTTCCACTACATCGGTGACTTTTTTTACTCGGATCACGCGAATGGTCATCTGTTCTTTGACCGTTTCATGCAAGGAGGGCTCTATCCGATCGAGTTGACCTAGCTGAATCCCTTGCTGCTTCAAAAAGTCAGCGACCGTAGTCGAAGTTGTCCATACCTGCTGTTGTTTACCGCCGACATTGACGTGGACTGGAAACGCCTTTTCAACGCCGATGTCCATGCCTTTTTGAATTTTCGCCGAAAGCGCCGGCGCCACTTTGTCATACGCCCCGACCGCCACGTGCTGCGAACGGAGCAGCTCCGCGACCGTATCGGCTGTCGTCCATATCTTTTTCTTTTTTCCATTGACTGTCAGCGTCACTTCTTTGCTTGCTTCCCAAACAATATGGAGATCGTCGGTGATCGGCGAATGCAAGGACGGATAAACATAATCTTCTTTGCGCGGCTGAATGTTTTGCTCCGCAAGCAGCTCTTTCACCGTTTTCGCATGAGTGCGAATTTCTTGTTTGTTTCCGTTTTTGATCAGCGTCACATCGTCTTTGGCCATCTCATATCCAGCAACCCCTGTCGTCGCGGAGATGGCGAGAAACCCGCCCGCTGTGACGGTCACGTTTTTCCTCCATAAGTCCAGCCATTTCCTCCCATTCGGCAACATCAGATGAACGCCTCCTTTTTCTACGGAATTCCCCTCTCCCTTTAACATGTACGCACGAGCATACTCTATTATGCAGAAAATTCAGTGAAAAAGGAAGGAAGACTTGTCGACACGCGGTTGGCTCATATCGGCTGAATTTGTAGAATTTTATCGTCTTCGCCGCACCTTCGACAAGCTTCCCCGCTGTTCGACGCCTAATTTTAGCGGTCGATGGCGAACAATTTTTTGGCATTTTCCGCCGTTGTTTCCGCTACTTCGGCAAAAGAAATGTTTTTGATCTGTGCGATCGCTTCGGCAACGTATTTGACATAGCTCGGCTCGTTTCGTTTGCCGCGGAAAGGGTGAGGCGTTAAATATGGACAGTCGGTTTCGATCAATAAATGGCTGAGTGGAATCTCCTTCGCCACTTCCTTCGGTTTTTTCGCATTTTTAAACGTGACCGGTCCGCCAAGGGAAATGAGAAAATTCATGTCCATGCACTGTTTGGCCACCTCGACGCTGCCGCTGAAACAATGCATAATCCCGCCGATTTCGGCGGCGTTTTCCTCTTGCAAAATTTTTAAAATATCTGCCGTCGCCTCACGGTTATGAATAATGATCGGCAACTTCACCTTTTTAGCCAGCCGGATTTGCTGCCGGAACACCTCTTGTTGCACGTCTTTCGGCGATTTATCCCAATGGTAGTCAAGCCCCATCTCGCCGAGCGCCACGACTTTCGGGTGAGCGGCGAGCTGTTCAATCATCTGCAAATCATCGTCCGTCATCTCGATCGCATCAACCGGATGCCAGCCAACCGCCGCATAAATAAACGGATACCGCTCGGCCAGCTCGATCGCCCGATCGATCGTCGGACGGTCAAACCCGACGACGACAATGTGTGAAACCCCTTCATCGCGGGCGCGTTCAATGACTTGTTCCAAATCTTCTTCGTATTGGACTGCATTCAAATGTGCGTGCGTATCAAACAGCATACGAATGCCCTCTTTTCCACCTTGATGTTAAGTGTAGCATAGAAATTGGTTACATACGTCACATTTCGTTAACATTTCCATTACAAAATAGCGACAAGGAGGTGTCAAGCGCAACACCCCCCTGCCAAGCAAACCGTTATTTGATTTTCGTTCCATTCGGCACGTGTTGATCAACCGTCGCCAGCGAAAATTCCCCGCCGCTGCCTCCGGCTAGAATCATGCCTTCCGACCATTCGCCGCGAAGCTTGGCTGGTTTTAAATTGGCGACGCAAATGACTTTTTTGCCGACGAGTTCTTCTGGTTTGTAAAACTCAGCAATGCCGGAGATCACTTGCCGCTTCTCGCCGCCAAGGTCAAGCTGAAGCTTCAACAGCTTATCGGCGTTTTTCATACGTTCCGCATGGATGACTTCAGCGACGCGCAAATCGACTTTGGCGAACTCGTCAATCGAAATTTCCGCCGCCTCCGCTGCTTTTTTTTCCTCTTTTACCGGTTCGGCGGCCGGTTTGCCCCCTTGCATATGCGCCTTAATGTACTCCACTTCCGCTTCGATGTCGAGGCGCGGGAAGAGCGGTTCTCCCTTTTGCACTTTTGTCCCTTCCGGAATGAGGCCGAAATCGTACAAGCTATCCCATTCTTTTAATGAATGATCCGTGATGCCGAGCTGAGCGAACATGCGCTCCGGCGTGCGCGTCAAAAACGGCTGGAGCAGCACTGCCGTATGGCGAAGCGATTCAGCCAAGTGGGTCATGACGGCGGCAAGCTCATCCCGTTTCTGTTCGTCTTTCGCCAATACCCATGGCTGCGTTTCATCGATATATTTGTTCGTCCGGCTAATCAACTGCCAAACAGCGGCGAGCGCGACGGAAAACTCCATTCCCTCCATCGCTTCTTCATATTGACGCACCACTTCGCGCGCCGTTTGCACCAACTCTTGGTCAAACGGTGTTTTCGGCCCGCGGTATGGCGGAATAACGCCGTCGAAATATTTCTCGATCATCGCCACGGTACGGTGCAACAAGTTGCCTAAGTCGTTGGCCAAGTCATAGTTGATGCGCTCAATAAATCCTTCCGGCGTAAACACGCCATCAGCGCCGAACGGCACTTCCCGCAGCAAATAATAGCGGAGCGCATCAAGCCCATACCGGTCGATGAGCGTCACTGGGTCGACGACATTGCCTTTCGATTTGGACATTTTTCCATCCTTCATCAGCAACCAGCCATGGCCGAATACTTTTTTCGGCAACGGCAAGCCGAGCGCCATCAATATAATCGGCCAATAAATCGTATGGAAACGGACGATTTCTTTGCCGACCAAATGGACGTCCGCCGGCCAATATTTGCGGAACTTTTCATCGTTGTCCGTGCCGTAGCCGAGCGCTGTGATATAGTTGGCAAGCGCGTCGATCCAGACATAGATGACATGCTTCGGATTGCCTGGCACTTTAATGCCCCAATCGAACGTCGTCCGGGACACAGCCAAATCCTCAAGCCCCGGCTTAATGAAGTTGTTGATCATCTCATTTTTCCGCGATTCCGGTTGGATAAAATCGGGATTTTCTTCGTAATATTGCAACAAGCGGTCGACATATTTGCTCATCCGGAAGAAATAGGACTCTTCTTTCACTTTCTCAACAGGCCGGCCGCAGTCCGGACAGTTGCCGTCCACAAGCTGCCGCTCAGTGTAAAACGATTCGCACGGCGTACAATACCAGCCTTCATATTCGCCCAAATAAATATCGCCTTGTTCGACAAGACGGGTGAAAATTTGTTCGACGACTTTTTTATGCCGCTCCTGCGTTGTGCGAATAAAATCGTCGTAGGAAATGTCGAGCTTCTTCCATAGCTCCTGAATGCCAGCGACGATCTCATCGACGTATTGCTGCGGCGTTACTCCTTTTTCTTCCGCCTTGCGCTGAATTTTTTGCCCATGCTCATCGGTGCCGGTCAAATACATGACATCGTAGCCGCGCATCCGTTTATAGCGAGCCATGGCGTCCCCCGCCACCGTTGTGTAAGCATGACCGATATGCAGGCGGTCGCTCGGGTAATAAATCGGCGTCGTCAAATAAAACGTTTTTTTCTCCATCGGTTAGGCCCTCCCTCGTACTGTTGAGCACAAAAGCCCCCGTCCGGCGACGAGAGCGGCGTTACTTCTATTTTACATAATTTTTTCATTCTACAAAAACATCTATTTCTCGTGGGCTGAAAAAATATACCCAAACCGGCAAAAATACGGCCGCGTTTTCAACCATCGCTGCGAATTTGTTATACAAGGATAGAGTTTAGATGGGCAAATTCATTCGTTTTCTCCTTTCTTTCTAAACAAACTTTTTTTTGAAATAACAATATACATTTTTTTTAAATTTTACATATTAAAGGATTGACGCTTAATGGAAACACTGATATGATTAGGTTGTAGGAAATTTGTCGAATATTGACGAATAAACGACAAAAAACTTTTTTGCGGAGAGGAGAATCGACGATGAAATCGACAGGGATCGTGCGTAAAGTCGATGAGTTAGGCCGCGTCGTCATTCCAATTGAGCTGCGACGTACGTTGGATATTAACGAAAAAGATGCGTTGGAAATTTATGTTGACGATGACCGCATCATTTTGAAAAAGTATAAGCCGAACATGACGTGTGTCGTCACCGGCGAAGTGTCGGACGACAACTTCAAACTGGCCGGCGGCAAAATCATTTTAAGCCGCGAAGGCGCGGAAATTTTGCTGCAGGAGATCCAACAGCATCTAGAAGCAGCAACAGACAAAGAAAAAGAATAAAAAAGTTTCTCTGGCTTCAGAGAAACTCTTTTTTTTCTTCTTCTTGCTGTTGATGATACTGCCGATAAACGTCGCGTTTCGACATATTTCGATCACTGGCCGCCTGTTTCACCGCCTCCTTGACGGAAAGGCTGTGCTCGCGAATATAATAATCGACATGTTCGACAAGCGAAAGCGGCTGCCACCATTCCTCTCCCTCTTGCTCTTGTTTCTTCCCGTCTCGCGCCCCTTCGACAATGAGGCAAAATTCGCCCCGGATGTCATGTTCTTCCGCCCAGGCGACCGCATCGCTTAAATCGCCGCGGATGAACTCCTCAAACCGTTTCGTCAACTCGCGGCCAAGAGCGATGCGCCGATTGCCGAATATATCATACATAAGAGCGAGCGTTTCTTTCAAGCGGTGGGGCGCCTCATAAAAAATTAACGTCTCCGCCGCTGTTTTTAATGACAGCAGTTGCTCTTTTTTCTCTTTTTTCGCCCGTTTCAAAAAGCCGACAAACAAAAAGCGGTCCGTGGGCAGCCCGGAGGCGACAAGCGCTGTCAATGCCGCGTTCGCTCCAGGAAGAGGGACGACGCGGCAGCGCTCGGCAAGCGCCGCAGCAATAAGCTCATAGCCCGGATCGGAAATGCCGGGCATCCCGGCGTCGCTCACCAATGCCACCGTTTTTCCTTCCTTCAGCCATTCGACAAGCTGCCGGCCGCTCGCGTATTTATTATGCTCATGGTAGCTGACGAGCGGCGTATGAATGCCGAAATGAGCGAGCAGCTTTTTCGTCTGCCTTGTGTCCTCGGCGGCGATGACATCAGCTTCCTGAAGCGTCCTAACCGCACGAAACGTCATATCCTCCAAATTGCCGATCGGCGTCGGCACGATGTACAGCGTCCCTTGCTCCGTTTGTTCGGTAAAACTTTTTTGCTGCCAAAGCATCCTTGTTCCGCCCCTTTAAGATGAAATAATGCCATATAAGATCCGCTTCGTCTCCTCGGTATATTCGTTATTCTCATCATACACGACAAGCGGAGGCAACACTTTTAAGTCCGGGCTTGCATCTTTTGTCCCTTCAATTAAAATCATGTTCGCCTCTTTGCCCTCTTTCGGGTACACAAAGCGGAGCCGTTTCGGCTCAAGACGGTATTGGCGCATGAGCGTCACAAGGTCAAGCAGCCGCCCGGGCCGGTGGACGAACGCCGCCTTCCCTCCTTGCTTCAACAGCTGGCTGCTGACTCGAATCACATCCTCTAGGGTGCAATAAATTTCATGGCGGGCGATGGCGATATGTTCATTTTTGCTCAGTTCGTCTTTGCCGACTGCCGGAAAATACGGGGGGTTGCACGTGACGACATCGTACCGGCTGTAACCGATCCGTTGCGGCGCTTCTTTAATGTCGCCGTGTATGATCTCGATTTGTCCTTCAAGCCCGTTGTATTGCACGCTTCGCCTCGCCATGTCGCAAAGCCGTTCTTGAATTTCGATGCCGATGATCGTCCCTTTTGTTCGCCGGCTCAACAAGAGGGGAATCACCCCGTTGCCCGTGCACAAATCAACAATCTGCCCCTTTTGAATCGGCATATAGGCAAAATGAGCAAGGAGCACGGCATCAAGGGAAAACGAAAATACAGATGGACTTTGAATGATGCGGAGCTCTTCGTTAAACAAATAATCGAGCCGTTCATCCTCGTACAATTCCACCATGACGCACGATCCTCCATTGAAAAAAATAACCTTTCCGAAACGGAAAGGGTGGCGCTGCCTTTAGTTTTTGTTCAAAAACGACAAGCAAAACAAACAATCGCCCTCGGTGCGAATGCTTCCGTAATGGATGTGACAAATATGAAACCCTTCTTGGTAAAGGCGGGCTAAATTGTCATACCCTTCGCCAATGTCGATGAGTTTTTTGCCATGTTTGTCCCCTTTTCGTTTGCCTTCTTCCCATGCTTCTGACAATTGTTCAAGCCGACGGCGCAAATGAGCATTTTCGATTTGCAGCTGGTGATTCTCTTCTAACAGCTCCGTTACGCGCTGTTTCAGCTGTACCAGCTCGCGGTAAAAATAACTAAGTTGCTCTTCCATATTGGCCACTGATCGAAACACTTCTTTTTTATCTACTTTTTCCACTGGCCCCACCCCAAATTAATCTGCGACGCGAATGGACAACGTCCCGTTTTTCATCAGCTCATCGAGTGTATATTCGACGACCCGTCCGAATTCTGGAAGCTCGATTTGCAGCACCCGCTCTAAAATGTTCAAGCCGACGACTTTGCCGAAGCCGTGCGGTGTTTCGACATATTCCCCTAAATCCGGGAGTTGTTCTTTCGCCGTCTCATACTCTTCGTTTTCATATTTCAGGCAACACATCAGCCGGCCGCACAACCCGGAAATTTTCGTTGGATTGAGCGACAAGTTTTGATCTTTCGCCATTTTGATCGACACCGGTTCAAAATCGCCTAAAAACGTCGAACAACAAAGCATGCGGCCGCACGGCCCGATGCCACCAAGCATTTTCGCCTCGTCGCGCACCCCGATTTGCCGCAGCTCAATGCGCGTGCGGAAAATCGACGCTAAGTCCTTCACAAGTTCGCGGAAATCGACGCGCCCATCGGCAGTGAAATAAAAGATCACTTTATTGCGGTCAAACGTATATTCCACATCGACGAGCTTCATTTCCAGCCCGTGCTCCTCCACTTTGCGCAAGCAAATGTCATACGCCTCGCGCGCCGCCTTTTTGTTTTCTTCCACAACCCATTTATCTTTCTCATTCGCCACGCGGATCACTTTTTTGAGCGGCAGCACGATGTCGTTTTCGTCGACTTGTTTATTGGCGATGACGACTTTTCCGTACTCAATGCCTCGGACCGTCTCGACAATGACGAATTCGCCGACGGGAATAACGGCATCGCCAGGGTCAAAATAATAAATTTTCCCTGCTTTTTTAAAACGGACGCCGACTACCGTATACAACGGCTCTCCCTCCTTTACCGCTTTAATTGAAGAACGAGCTGCTCAACAAGCAACGCCGTGCTCATATTTGTTGTATTTAAACGCGTTTTCGCTTGTAAAATCGCTTCCATGCCAGCCAAAATCCGCCGCTGCGGGCAAGCAAGCGCCCATCGTTGCAGGCGGTCCAGCTGATCGCGGTATAACACGCCGTCCATCTGCCCGGCTTGAATATGCAACAAATCGCGGTATAAATATAAAAGCAAATCAAGTCCAAGGTCAAGCTGATGGCTTTCCAAAAAATGCGGAAACAAGCGGTCGTGGATGAAAAACAAAAGCTGCAGCTCCGGCTTGCCTAGCATCTCATACCATTGTAGCACTAATGTTCGCGCCTCGGCAAACCAACTATCTTTGGCAAGCGCCAGTGCTTCCTCGAAGCTGTTTGTCAAATGGGCAGCCAACAGCGCCAACGGCAACGGCACGTGCTCCTCGACAAGTCCCTGAGCGAGCTCTGCCGGCGGCAACGGCCGGAACGAAAGCACTTGACAGCGGGAAACGATCGTCCCTAGCAGGCGGTGGTATTGCTCAGTCAGCAATACCGCCACCGTCCCCGGATGCGGCTCTTCCAAAAATTTCAGAAGGCTGTTGGCAGCGCTTGTCGTCATTTGATCGGCGTGCTCAACGATGTACATTTTTTTATCCGACTCGACCGCTGTTTTCGAGAACTCTTGCTGCAGCCATTCGATTTGTTCCTTTTTGATTGATCCTCCATCTGGGCCGATCACCCGGACGTCAGGGTGGTTGCCGGAGTCGATGCGCCGGCAGTTGCGGCACTCTAGACACGGGGAAACTCCGATTGGGGACAGACAAAACAAACGTTTCGCCAACAACAAACTGGCCGCTTTTTTGCCCGTCCCCCGCTGCCCCTCAAACAAGTACGCATGAGAAATCCGCCCTTTTTCCAAGCCGCTTTGCAGCATTTTCGCCACCACCGGCTGGCGTTTCGCTAGCTGTTCCCATCGCATCGCCATCACTCTTCCTTGATTTCTTATTTCTATTCTATCATGTCCGCTAGGAATCATCACGGTCGGATTCATGGAAATGGCGCTGTCATCTTCCTTTCAAACGGGAAAGCACCGCGGCTGTTGTTTCGGCGAATACATCATCAAGCGGGCGGTTCGCGTCGATGACGACAATGCGGTCGGCAAACCGTCTAGCGAGTTCCCGATACCCTTCTCGCACCTTCTCATGAAAAGACAACGTTTCAAGGTCAAGCCGATTCACTTCCCGGCCGCGGTTCCGTCGGATTCGTTCAAGCCCAATTTGCGGATCGATATCAAAATAAATCGTCAGCGACGGCATATACCCATCAATAGCGAACTCATTAATTTTCCATACTTCCTCAATGCCAAGCCCGCGGGCAAATCCCTGGTAGGCGAGGGAACTGTCAACAAACCGGTCGCAAAGGACGACGCACCCAGCCTCAAGCGCCGGCACGATTTTCTCAAGCAAATGCTGTCGGCGCGCCGCCGCATACAAAAGCGCCTCCGTCCGCCCGTCCATTTCCGTATAATCACAGTTTAAAATGATGGAGCGAATCGCCTCGGCAATGCGCACCCCGCCCGGCTCCCTCGTCGCCACGACGTCAATCCCCCGCTCACGCAACAACGACTCCAATTTGCTGATCATCGTCGTTTTGCCGGCTCCTTCCGGCCCTTCAAACGAAAAAAAGCATCCGTTCATCACTCGCGGCATCCTTTCCATCCTTCCTATTCGTATACAACCAACTGACCATCTTTCAGCCGGCTTCCGCCTTGTATGTGCGCCCGCTGACAAAGAAGCTGGCGGATCTGTTCAATATGGCCGCTGCCGATCCGTTCTCCGACCCACACGAGCGGCACCCCAGGCGGATATGGAATGACCGTTTCCGCTGCTATATGTCCTTCAGCTTCCTCGAGCGCCACAGCTTTTGTCCGCAAAT
This sequence comes from Geobacillus zalihae, assembly GCF_030414215.1. NCBI lineage: Bacteria > Bacillati > Bacillota > Bacilli > Caryophanales > Anoxybacillaceae > Geobacillus > Geobacillus zalihae. The sequence continues at coordinate 35,333 of NZ_CP129217.1, read as the reverse complement.
GGCGCAGTTCATTATACGGGACTAAAACCGATAGCAGCGGTCCGAGAAAAGGCGAAGCGTCACACACCGGCGCCTCGCCATCTGGCAAATCGCGCCACGCTCGTTTGATTTTCTCCGCTGCTTCCTGAAGCCGCCCGGTTACCGCCAGCGGGCAAACGAAAAGCACGTTCATTCGATCAGCAAGCTCGACAAACACCCCTTCGCGCTCAAGCCAACGTTGCAGTTCATACCCGGTCAAGGAACAGCGCGTCTGCACCGTTACTTTCAGCGGGTCGGTCTGTACGCCAAAATGGCGGGAACAAACGACTGCCACCCCGTCAATATCGGCCAAGGCTGCTTTAAACTTCTCAATTTCTGCCACGATCGCCGCCGCATCGCTTTTTGAAAGCTGGGCGACATAACTCCGCGCCAAATCGAGCGACGCCATAATCGGGTAAGACGGGCTGCTTGACTGAAACAACTGCAAAAAATATTTCAACCGCTCAAGATCAACCCGCTCGCTGTTTACATGCAAAAACGCTCCCATCGTCATCGCCGGCAACGTTTTATGCGCCGACTGCACGACGACATCAGCGCCATAGCGAAGCGCCGATGTCGGAAAAGGGGGGCCGACAACGAAATGGGCGCCATGCGCCTCATCAACCAGCACCGGAATGCCATGTTCATGAACTAGACGGACGATTTCTGTCAAATCGGCGGCCATTCCATAATAATTTGGGTTCGTCAATACAACCGCAGCAACATCATCATAAAGCGCCAACGCCTCTTTGACCGCTTCAGGACGAATGTGCGAAGCGACACACACATCACGATCAAACTCGGGAGCAAGTAGAACAGGAGTGGCTTCCATGAGTTGCAATGCATGCATCACCGATTTATGGCAATTGCGTTGTACAATCACTTTCTTCCTCTTTCCATCACACACGGCGGCGATCATTGCCAAATTTCCTGCCGTCGAACCGTTCACAAGGAAAAACGTCTCCCTAACGCCATACAGCTCCGCCGCCAGCGCCTGCGCCTCGGCAATCACCGACTCAGGCTGATGCAAGTCATCCAAGCCGGAAATTTCCGTCGCATCCAACGCCAACAGCGGCGCAAACATATCTCGCCCTCGTTTCGAAAACAAAGCGCCGTATTTATGTCCCGGCACATGAAACGAAACCGGGCGGCGCGCCCAATGGTGCACGAGAGCGTCATATAAAGGAGTTTTCGTTTGATCCATCATCATCCTCTTTCCTTGCTGTCTGTCCCAGAACGGCCATCATCCGGGCAGACTGCCGAAATGCATGGGATATGCAGGAGAAACATCAAACATATAGTATCACAAACGTCCGAAAAAACGCACGAGTCGCGTCAATCGCAAATAAAAACAGGCCCAAATGCAGGCCCTGATTACGAGTGAATTTTCGATGTAAACATTTTGCGCAGCTGCCGCACATAAAACGAGTAGTTCGGGTCGTCCGTATTCGTTTGCACAATCGCCCGGTTGCAGTCCAAACAAAGAAAATGGCCAAAAAGGAAAATCCCTTCCTTTTTTTCCTGTTCACAAACGATGCATACATGTTCGCGTTGATTCCGGTCTGCTATTGATGTCCTCACGCTCTCCACCTCCCATCCTCTATGTTTCCCACATTGCTAACATTCTATACTAGTAGATGAAAGGAAGAGAGACATTGAGCGGGTCCTTATCGTTTTTTCCTCAAAAAACGAAAGCAGCCAATTGCACCAATGCAACTGGCTGCTCGTTTATTGCCTAGCAGCGACCTACTCTTGCAGGGGCGCTGGCCCCAACTACCATCGGCGCTGGAGGGCTTAACTTCCGTGTTCGGGATGGGAACGGGTGTTTCCCCTCCGCCATAGCCACTAGGCAATGGTTATCATCTTGGACAGTAATTATTATATCCATCCTGTTGGATTTGTCAACAGGATGTTCATTCCCTCAAAACTAGATAACCGTTGGAAGAAGCCGCTCATAGGTCAAGCCCTCGATCGATTAGTATCCGTCAGCTCCACGTGTCGCCACGCTTCCACCTCGGACCTATCGACCTCGTCATCTTCGAGGGATCTTACCCGCCTAACGCGGTGGGAAATCTCATCTTGAGGGGGGCTTCACGCTTAGATGCTTTCAGCGCTTATCCCGTCCGCACATAGCTACCCAGCGGTGCCCCTGGCGGGACAACTGGTACACCAGCGGTGCGTCCATCCCGGTCCTCTCGTACTAAGGACAGCTCCTCTCAAATTTCCTCCGCCCGCGACGGATAGGGACCGAACTGTCTCACGACGTTCTGAACCCAGCTCGCGTACCGCTTTAATGGGCGAACAGCCCAACCCTTGGGACCGACTACAGCCCCAGGATGCGATGAGCCGACATCGAGGTGCCAAACCTCCCCGTCGATGTGGACTCTTGGGGGAGATCAGCCTGTTATCCCCGGGGTAGCTTTTATCCGTTGAGCGATGGCCCTTCCATGCGGAACCACCGGATCACTAAGCCCGACTTTCGTCCCTGCTCGACCTGTCCGTCTCGCAGTCAAGCTCCCTTGTGCCTTTGCACTCTCCGAATGATTTCCAACCATTCTGAGGGAACCTTTGGGCGCCTCCGTTACCTTTTGGGAGGCGACCGCCCCAGTCAAACTGCCCACCTGACACTGTCTCCCACCCCGTTAAGGGGTGCGGGTTAGAATTTCAATACCGCCAGGGTGGTATCCCACCGCCGCCTCCACCGAAGCTGGCGCTCCGGCTTCCCAGGCTCCCACCTATCCTGTACAAGCGATACCAAAATTCCATATCAGGCTGCAGTAAAGCTCCACGGGGTCTTTCCGTCCTGTCGCGGGTAACCTGCATCTTCACAGGTAGTATAATTTCACCGGGTCTCTCGTTGAGACAGCGCCCAAGTCGTTACACCTTTCGTGCGGGTCGGAACTTACCCGACAAGGAATTTCGCTACCTTAGGACCGTTATAGTTACGGCCGCCGTTTACTGGGGCTTCGGTTCGCACCTTCGCTTCCGCTAAGCGCTCCCCTTAACCTTCCAGCACCGGGCAGGTGTCAGCCCCTATACGTCGCCTTTCGGCTTCGCAGAGACCTGTGTTTTTGATAAACAGTCGCTTGGGCCTTTTCACTGCGGCTCTTCAGGGCTCTTCACCCCAAAGAGCACCCCTTCTCCCGAAGTTACGGGGTCATTTTGCCGAGTTCCTTAACGAGAGTTCTCCCGCGCGCCTTAGGATTCTCTCCTCGCCTACCTGTGTCGGTTTGCGGTACGGGCACCTCTTCCCTCGCTAGAGGCTTTTCTTGGCAGTGTGAAATCGGGGACTTCCGGATCACTCCGTCGCCGTCACCGCTTGGCCTTATGATCCGCGGATTTGCCTGCGGATCAGCCTCACGGCTTGGACAGGCTCTTCCAGCCGCCTGCTCGCCCTATCCTCCTGCGTCCCCCCATCGCTCAAACGGGAAGAAGGTGGTACAGGAATCTCAACCTGTTGTCCATCACCTACGCCTTTCGGCCTCGGCTTAGGTCCCGACTAACCCTGAGCGGACGAACCTTCCTCAGGAACCCTTAGGCTTTCGGCGCAGAGGATTCTCACCTCTGTTTTCGCTACTCATACCGGCATTCTCACTTCTAAGCGCTCCACCAGTCCTTCCGGTCTGGCTTCTCTGCCCTTAGAACGCTCCCCTACCGATGACCAACGGTCATCCCGCAGCTTCGGCGGCACGTTTAGCCCCGGTACATTTTCGGCGCAGAGTCACTCGACCAGTGAGCTATTACGCACTCTTTAAATGGTGGCTGCTTCTAAGCCAACATCCTGGTTGTCTTTGCAACTCCACATCCTTTTCCACTGAACGTGCACTTCGGGGCCTTAGCTGGCGGTCTGGGCTGTTCCCCTCTCGACCACGGATCTTATCACTCGCAGTCTGACTCCCGGGCATAAGTCATTGGCATTCGGAGTTTGACTGGGTTCGGTAACCCGGTTTGGGCCCCTAGCCCAATCAGTGCTCTACCTCCAAGACTCCTAAACCCGAGGCTAGCCCTAAAGCTATTTCGGGGAGAACCAGCTATCTCCAAGTTCGATTGGCATTTCACCCCTACCCACACCTCATCCCCGCACTTTTCAACGTGCGTGGGTTCGGGCCTCCAGCCGGTGTTACCCGGCCTTCACCCTGGACATGGGTAGATCACCTGGTTTCGGGTCGACGACGACGTACTCACACGCCCTGTTCAGACTCGCTTTCGCTGCGGCTCCGCCTCTCCGGCTTAACCTCGCACGCCATCGTCACTCGCCGGTTCATTCTACAAAAGGCACGCCATCACCCATCAACGGGCTCTGACTACTTGTAGGCACACGGTTTCAGGTTCTCTTTCACTCCCCTCCCGGGGTGCTTTTCACCTTTCCCTCACGGTACTGGTGCACTATCGGTCACTAGGGAGTATTTAGCCTTGGGAGATGGTCCTCCCTGCTTCCGACGGGATTCCTCGTGTCCCGCCGTACTCAGGATCCGCTCGGGAGGGAACGAAGTTTCGACTACAGGGCTCTCACCTTCTCTGGCCGGCCGTTCCAGACCGGTTCGTCTACCCCGTCCCTTTCTCACTCCCATCGTGAGCGGTCCTACAACCCCAAGAGGACATGCCTCTTGGTTTGGGCTGTTCCCGTTTCGCTCGCCGCTACTCAGGGAATCGCGGTTGCTTTCTTCTCCTCCGGGTACTAAGATGTTTCAGTTCCCCGGGTGTGCCCTCCATGCCCTATGGATTCAGGCATGGATACTGCCCCATTACGGACAGTGGGTTCCCCCATTCGGACATCTCCGGATCAACGCTTGCTTACAGCTCCCCGAAGCGTTTCGGCGTTTGCCCCGTCCTTCATCGGCTCCTAGTGCCAAGGCATCCACCGTGCGCCCTTTCCAGCTTAACCTATTGCGCTCTCGGCTTCTTCCTTTGCTTTATCGGTTATCTAGTTTTCAAGGAACGAGACTGCTTCTTGAATTTGCTTCTCTGCAGTCTTGCATCGAGGAATCCCACTTCCTCGAATCTGCTAGAAGACGCAGATGCAAAGTTGCTGCCTTGAACCTGCTTCTTCGCTGGTTTGCGTCGAGGAATTCAGCTTCTCCGAATCCGCTTGTAGACGCAGACGCAAAGCAACTACGTTGAAACCTCTTACCTTGATATGGTGGAGCCTATCGGGATCGAACCGATGACCTCCTGCTTGCAAAGCAGGCGCTCTCCCAGCTGAGCTAAGGCCCCATCCAATGGGCCTAAGTGGACTTGAACCACCGACCTCACGCTTATCAGGCGTGCGCTCTGACCAGCTGAGCTATAGGCCCATATACACATTGCAAGGAACGGTCAGTTCCCTCAAAACGAAACAAGGCTGCTGCCTTGAGTCAGCTTCTTTGCGGCCTTGCGCCGAGGAATCCAGCTCCGCTGAATCACTCGCAGACGCAGGCGCAAAACAACCGAGAGAATAACCAATTCCCTCAAAACCAAACAAAACAGCAAGCGTCATTATAATCAAACCATTCGATTTTGTCAATAACATCCTTAGAAAGGAGGTGATCCAGCCGCACCTTCCGGTACGGCTACCTTGTTACGACTTCACCCCAATCACTTGCCCCACCTTCGGCGGCTGGCTCCCGTAAGGGTTACCTCACCGACTTCGGGTGTTGCAAGCTCTCGTGGTGTGACGGGCGGTGTGTACAAGGCCCGGGAACGTATTCACCGCGGCATGCTGATCCGCGATTACTAGCGATTCCGGCTTCATGCAGGCGAGTTGCAGCCTGCAATCCGAACTGAGAGCGGCTTTTTGGGATTCGCTCCCCCTCGCGGGTTCGCAGCCCTTTGTACCGCCCATTGTAGCACGTGTGTAGCCCAGGTCATAAGGGGCATGATGATTTGACGTCATCCCCACCTTCCTCCGACTTGTCGCCGGCAGTCCCTCTAGAGTGCCCACCTTCGTGCTGGCAACTAGAGGCGAGGGTTGCGCTCGTTGCGGGACTTAACCCAACATCTCACGACACGAGCTGACGACAACCATGCACCACCTGTCACCCTGTCCCCCCGAAGGGGGAACGCCCAATCTCTTGGGTTGTCAGGGGATGTCAAGACCTGGTAAGGTTCTTCGCGTTGCTTCGAATTAAACCACATGCTCCACCGCTTGTGCGGGCCCCCGTCAATTCCTTTGAGTTTCAGCCTTGCGGCCGTACTCCCCAGGCGGAGTGCTTATCGCGTTAGCTGCAGCACTAAAGGGTGTGACCCCTCTAACACTTAGCACTCATCGTTTACGGCGTGGACTACCAGGGTATCTAATCCTGTTTGCTCCCCACGCTTTCGCGCCTCAGCGTCAGTTGCAGGCCAGAGAGCCGCCTTCGCCACTGGTGTTCCTCCACATCTCTACGCATTTCACCGCTACACGTGGAATTCCGCTCTCCTCTCCTGCACTCAAGTCCCCCAGTTTCCAATGACCCTCCACGGTTGAGCCGTGGGCTTTCACATCAGACTTAAGGAACCGCCTGCGCGCGCTTTACGCCCAATAATTCCGGACAACGCTCGCCCCCTACGTATTACCGCGGCTGCTGGCACGTAGTTAGCCGGGGCTTCCTCGTGAGGTACCGTCACCGCGCCGCCCTCTTCGAACGGCGCTCCTTCGTCCCTCACAACAGAGCTTTACGACCCGAAGGCCTTCTTCGCTCACGCGGCGTCGCTCCGTCAGGCTTTCGCCCATTGCGGAAGATTCCCTACTGCTGCCTCCCGTAGGAGTCTGGGCCGTGTCTCAGTCCCAGTGTGGCCGGTCACCCTCTCAGGCCGGCTACGCATCGTCGCCTTGGTGAGCCGTTACCTCACCAACTAGCTAATGCGCCGCGGGCCCATCCGCAAGTGACAGCCAAAGGCCGCCTTTCAACCAAAGACCATGCGGTCTTCGGTGTTATCCGGTATTAGCTCCGGTTTCCCGGAGTTATCCCGGTCTTGCGGGCAGGTTGCCCACGTGTTACTCACCCGTCCGCCGCTGACCAAATCAGAGCAAGCTCCGATCCGGTCCGCTCGACTTGCATGTATTAGGCACGCCGCCAGCGTTCGTCCTGAGCCAGGATCAAACTCTCCAAAGAAAGTTGATTGGCTTTTCGGATTGTCCAGCTTCGGCCAAAGCGGCCTCCGCTTTTCTTATGACGCTTGCGTTTTGTTTAGTTTTCAAGGAACTTGTTTATCTTGCACACTTTTATCATTATACATATCATTTAATTTGCTGTCAACATATCTTTCATGAACAGCGACATTAATTAATATAATGCATTGTCATATAAAAGTCAATAACTTTTAAACAAAAAAATTAAAGGCATCTTGAATAATGATGCCTACAAAATATATCGGTCAATCACGATTAACGCTGCCGCTCCAGGGAGGCCAAGAAATCCGCAAACGATTGAGGTGACGAGGTTAATCGGAATATGGATGTTAAAATGCCCGCCGATGGCGTTGATGACAAACAGCGCGAGCGCCCCGACGATCAGGCGGATAGCAGCGTAGCCGATCAGGCGAAGCGCTTTGAGACGGGCGCCGACGATAAGCAAAACGGCGATAAGCGCTAGCAACACGGTAATGACGACTTTCGGCTCCAACGTTTGAACCCCCTTTTTGCACGCTTGTACTACCAACGTATGAGAAACAGGGGAAAAAAGAACAAAAAAATAAGGAAGTTAACGCACTTCCTTAAGTGTGATGCGGCGGTGCTTCGCTTCGCGGAGGAGGAAAAAATATTTGGCCTCAGCGAGTTGCAATGCGCTCAGCACCTCCGGAGACGGATCGACGCTTTTTTCGATGAGTTGTTTCTGCTCAAGCCATTCAGTTCTAGCCTTTTGTAGTTCAGCCATTAACTTCTCATCAAATTGTCTCTTTAGTTTCCCCTTTCGCCGCCATAACAAACCGATCCCCACCTTCTTTCTCTCTATAGCTCACGGCGCCCTTCCAACGCCTTTGATAACGTCACTTCGTCCGCATACTCCAAGTCGCCGCCGACCGGCAAGCCATGGGCGATGCGGGTGACTTTGATTCCTGTCGGCTTCAACAGGCGGGAGATGTACATCGCCGTTGCCTCTCCCTCGATGTTCGGGTCGGTCGCTAAAATCACCTCTTGGACCGTCTCATCCTGCAATCGCGTGAGCAGCTCGGCGATTTTAATATCTTCCGGTCCGATGCCTTCCATCGGCGAGATGGCCCCGTGCAACACGTGGTACAGGCCATTGTATTCTTTCATCCTCTCCATGGCGATGACATCTTTCGGATCCTGAACAACGCAAATCGTCGTCCGGTCGCGCCGCTCGTCTTTGCAGATGTAGCAAGGGTCTGTATCTGTAATATGTCCGCAAATCGTGCAATAATGAATATGCCGCTTGACATCAACGAGCGCTTTGGCAAACTCAAGCACGGTGTCTTCTTTCATCGCCAGCACATGAAATGCAAGGCGGGCAGCCGTTTTCGGGCCGATGCCGGGCAGTTTCATAAAACTGTCAATCAACTTCGATAGCGGTTCTGGATAATGCATACGCCCCCCCTAGAACAACCCTGGAATGTTAAGTCCTTTCGTAAACTGCCCCATCATTTCATTAGCCAACTCATCCGCTTTTTTCAACGCATCGTTTGTCGCTGCCAAAATCAAATCTTGCAGCATTTCAATATCGTCTGGGTCGACGACTTCCTCTTTAATTTTTACTTCCAAAATTTGTTTATGACCGTTAGCGACAACGGTCACCATGCCTCCGCCCGCCGTGCCTTCCACCGTTTTTTCCGCCAACTCTTCCTGCGCTTTTTGCATTTCTTTTTGCATTTTTTGCATTTGTTTTAACATTTTTTGCATATTGCCCATTCCGCCACGCATCATCTTGGCATCCTCCTTTAAACGGTTTATTCTTTAATTTCGATCAGCTCTTCGCCAAACAGCCGCTTCGCTTCGGCGATTAACGGATCTTCTTCGCTTTTTTCCACCATGGCGTCCTTATTGCGGATGAACTCTTCTCTTATTTTTCCCCATTCTCCCTCCGGAATGGCTACCATTTCAAAGCGGCGGTTTGTCAGCTCAAACAAAATCGCTTCGACGTTTTCTTTGACCGAACTTGTGGGATCGGTCGCCATTTTGCAGTGGATTTCGTATTTGAATTTTAATACAAACGCTGAGGCGCTCGCTGCAACCGGCTCGCTCTCTTGCAGCAAGGCAGCGTGCGACACTTTATGCTGCCGTTTCAACGTGTCGAGCACATCCGCCCAGCATCCTTTCACCAAAGCTAAATCTTCATGCGTCGCCTGTTTCAACAGCTCGTAAATGCGGCCAACCGGGGCTTTATATCCCCCCGTTTTCATCGGTTTGGACAGTTTTTTCACCGGCGCGGCGGTCGACGGAGGGGCAGGCGGTTGTTCCTTCAGGCGCCGCAATTCCGCCTCCAGCGTTTCAATCCGCTTTATCAACGGTTCCAACTCGGAAGCCGACAGCGACGGGGCGGCGGCTGATGGATGGCAAAGTTTCACAAGCGCCACTTCCAACAGAAGGCGCGGGTGGTTTGTCCACTTCATCTCTTGCTGGCTTTTGTTCAGCAACTCGATGGCCTCGTATAAATTGGAAACCGGAATCATTTCCGACAGTGAAGTGAACGCTTCGTCAACGACAGCAATTTGAATCGCTCCCTCCACATAGGGAGCGGTTTTGTACAGCAATAAATCGCGATAGTACAAAATCAAGTCTTCAACCAAACGATGCGGATCTTTCCCTTGCGCCATCATCGTTTCCAACTGCTGAAGAACCGCCGCTGTATCTTTGCGGTGGATGGCTTCGATGAAGCTCGATAAGGCGGCAAATGATGCAGCCCCGGTCATCGCCAGCACGTCGTCGAGCCGAAGTTTCCCGTCGCTGAACGAAATGGCTTGATCAAGCAAGCTGAGCGCATCGCGCATCCCCCCGTCTGCAGCACGGGCGATGGCGGACAATGCCTCATCGGACGCCTCGACACCTTGGGCGCTTGCGACATACTTTAGCCGTGAAACGATCGCCGGAAGCGGGATGCGGCGAAAATCGAACCGTTGGCAGCGGGAAATGATCGTCGCCGGAATTTTGTGCGGCTCGGTCGTGGCCAAAATGAAAATGACGTGTTTCGGCGGCTCCTCCAACGTTTTCAACAGCGCGTTAAACGCACCGATCGACAGCATATGCACCTCGTCGATGATATACACTTTGTAGCGGGCCGACGTCGGCGCAAATTTCACCTTCTCACGGATATCACGAATTTCATCGACGCGGTTGTTGGAAGCAGCGTCAATTTCCAGCACATCGGGAACCGTTCCATTCGTAATGCCGAGGCAAGCTGGACACTCATTGCATGGCTCCGCCGCTGGCGCCTGTTCACAGTTGACCGCCTTGGCGAAAATTTTCGCTGCGCTCGTTTTTCCTGTACCGCGCGGGCCGGAAAATAAGTAAGCGTGCGATATTTTATGTTGAAGCAGGGCGCTTTGCAACGTCTTGGTCACGTGTTCTTGGCCGACCATGTCCGCAAAGCGCTGCGGCCGAAACACGCGATATAACGCTTGGTATGCCACGGAAAACGGCCCTCCTCTTTCTCTCGTCCTATCTATTATATAACTTCCTATTGCAATTTGAAATAACAAAAAACCCACTCGCCATGAGTGGGTTTTGTTCCCTATCGCTATGTAAGGCCGTGCACCTTCTGTCGATTAGCTGCCCCGAGCGTTGCTCAAGCAGTTAGCTCAGCCCAGGCGTCCCCGCGGCACATGGGAGCATCCGCTTACTGCTGCTTCCTTCCGGACCTGACAGGGTTCACGGAATCCCATTGCGCGGGACCCAGACGTCAACACCACTTGCTTGAGACAGGCCTCGCAACAGACTAACCTCGAGAAGGAATTCAGCCTCGCTAGAGCGGATTGCGAGTACAGGGCACCGCTACCTCCCCGCTTAGCACGGCACTATCAGTATAGCTCGTTAGCGGAAAAAATGCAATGTCAATCGACGGAATTTTCGTTGGCACTCCCGCCAACATTTCTCTTTTGTTCGCGCAATCGTCGAAAAAATTGGCTCAACAGCGAACCGCACTCGTCAGCAAGCACCCCGCTTACCACCTTAACCTGATGGTTAAATCGGCTTTCCTGCAATAAGTTCATCAATGTCCCAGCGCACCCTCCCTTTGGGTCAAACGCGCCAAATACAACCCGTTCGATGCGGGAAAGAACAATGGCGCCTGCGCACATGGCGCACGGCTCAAGCGTTACGTACAACGTCGCCCGCTCAAGCCGCCATGAACCGGTTGCCCGGCATGCTTCATCGATTGCCAAAATTTCTGCATGAGCGATGGCGCGTTGTTCGGTTTCCCGCAAATTATGAGCGCGGGCGATGACGCGGCCGTCTTGAACGATGACAGCGCCGATCGGCACTTCGCCGATCTGCTCCGCTTTTTTTGCTTCTTCCATTGCCAATCGCATGTAGTACTCGTCGGTGTTCATCGTATACCCCTTCACACAAACGGTCATTTCTCCTTTCTTTTCATCATAGAATATGGAGAATAAAGACGCAACTAGGAGGTCAAGTATGCAAATCCACGTAGTGCAGAGTGGACAAACGTTAAGTGGAATTGCTGAGGCATACGGGACCACGGCGGAAGAAATTGTCCGGGCCAACAAGCTTCCAAACCCTGATAAACTCGTTGTCGGCCAGGCGCTCGTGATCCCGATCGTCGGTCGTTTTTACTGGGTGCAGCGCGGCGAAACGTTATGGTCGATTGCACGCCGATTTTCGATTCCGATGCAGCGGCTTGCCGAAGTGAATCGCCTCTCCTTAAACGCTCCGCTTAAGGTCGGGCAGCGGCTTTATATACCGCCCGGCGCCAAGCGAAGAGCGGAGTTTAACGCCTATATTGAACCGCGCGGCGCGACTGTCAGCCCAGCGCTGGAGGCGAGCGCTCGCGAAGCCGCTCCGTATTTGACTTATTTGAGTCCTTTTTATTTTGCGATCCGACGCGACGCGACATTGCAAGAGCCGCCGCTTGACGACTTTCCGGATATTGCCCGCGCCAACCGCGTCACGCTCGTTATGGTTGTCGCCAACATTGAAAACGGGCAGTTCAGCGACGAGCTCGGCGCGCTTATGTTAACAAACGAAACGCTGCAAAATCGTCTGCTCGACAACATTGTCGCGACCGCTAGACGGTATGGCTTCCGCGACATCCATTTTGATTTTGAATATTTGCGCCCGGAAGACCGTGAGGCGTATAATGCGTTTTTGCGCAAAGCGAAACGGCGGTTTGCACGAGAAGGGTGGATGATGTCGACCGCCTTGGCGCCGAAAACGAGCGCGACCCAGCGCGGACGTTGGTACGAAGCACACGACTACTGCGCCCATGGACAAATTGTCGACTTTGTCGTGATCATGACGTATGAATGGGGCTACAGCGGCGGGCCGCCGATGCCGGTGTCCCCGATCGGTCCGGTCCGCCGCGTTCTCGAGTACGCCATCTCTGAAATGCCAGCCGGAAAAATTTTGATGGGGCAAAACTTGTATGGCTACGACTGGACGCTGCCATATGTACCCGGCGGCCCGTACGCCCAGGCCCTCAGCCCGCAGCAAGCCATCGCCCTCGCCGCAAAGTATAACGTTGCCATCGAATACGATACGGAGGCGCAGGCACCGCATTTTCGCTATCGCGACGAAAACGGACGCGAGCATGAAGTATGGTTCGAGGACGCCCGCTCCATTCAAGCAAAATTTAATCTCGTGAAGGAACTTGGTTTGCGCGGGGTCAGCTATTGGAAACTTGGCATTGATTTTCCACAAAACTGGCTGCTGATCGCTGATCAATTTACTGTTGTAAAAAAATAAAGGCATAAAAAACCCGCCGGTCAACGGCGGGTTTTTTTATGATGGGAAACGGCTTTCGGCGGTCAGCCGTTTCAGATGACAATCTCCTCTTATGCGCGTCAGTCCTCTTCATCATCGTCTTGGCCAAGAACAAGATTTCTTGTTCCTCATTGCCAACGTCATTCACTATAACACGGCAGTCGGGAAAAGTCAACCAACGATTTGCCTCAAGCACCTTTTTTCAGCGAATGACGTCCCGATTCCCCATGTAAGGACGAAGCGCTTCCGGAACGATGACCGAGCCGTCTTCTTGCTGGTAGTTTTCCAAAATGGCGGCGACCGTCCGCCCAATGGCTAGCCCCGAACCGTTTAATGTATGCACGTACTCCGGTTTCGCTTTTGGATCGCGACGGAAGCGGATGTTGGCACGGCGCGCTTGAAACGCCTCAAAGTTGCTGCACGACGAAATTTCCCGGTACGTTCCGTAACTTGGCAGCCAAACTTCAATATCGTACGTTTTCGCCGCCGAGAATCCAAGGTCTCCGGTGCACAAGGCGACAACGCGGTACGGAAGCCCGAGCCGTTGCAAAATCGTCTCTGCCTGGCGCGTCAGCTTTTCCAATTCATCGTACGAGTCCTCCGGCTTTACGAATTTTACCAGCTCGACTTTATTGAACTGATGCTGGCGGATCAGCCCTCTCGTGTCGCGGCCGGCCGACCCGGCTTCCGCGCGGAAGCAGGCGCTGTAGGCCGCATAGTAAATCGGCAAATCATCTGCGGCCAAAATTTCGTCGCGATGCAGGTTCGTCACCGGCACCTCAGCGGTCGGAATGAGGAAATAATCTTCGCTGTCCAAATGGAACGCATCCTCGGCAAATTTCGGCAACTGTCCGGTTCCGATCATGCTCGCCCGGTTCACTAAATATGGCGGCAACACTTCTTCGTAACCGAATTCATCGAGATGGATGTCAAGCATAAAGTTGATGAGCGCCCGCTCAAGCCGCGCTCCTAACCCTTTATAAAAGACAAATCGGCTTCCCGCCACTTTGGCGGCTCGCTCAAAGTCGAGCAAACCGAGCCGATCGGCGATTTCCCAATGCGGCTTCGGCTCAAAGGAAAACGAACGCGGCTCCCCCCATCTCCGCACTTCGACATTGTCCTCTTCCGACTGGCCGACCGGTACGGATTCATGCGGAATATTTGGAATCGATAACAACAGGGCGTTGAGTTCCTCTTCCAGTTGGCGAATGTGCTCATCCATTTGCTTAATGCGGTCGCCGACTTCGCGCATTTGGACGATCAGCGGCTCCGCATCCTTTTTCTCGCGCTTAAGGGCGGCAATTTGCTGCGACACATCATTGCGTTTGCTTTTTAGCTCTTCCACCTCAGCAATCAAACGGCGGCGTTCTTTGTCCAACTGTTCAAACCGGTCGATGTTCGCCAAATCTCCGCCGCGCTGCATTAGTTTTTCTTTCACTTCTTCAAACTGGGCGCGCAATATTTTCACATCCAGCATGGCTTTTACCTCCTTTTCCATTCAATATTATACATAAAAAAGCCCCCGTCCCCAAAAGGGACGGGAGCGACCCCGCGGTGCCACCCTTATTGAAGGCTTGCGATGCCTTCCCTTTTTGCCGTTCACGGCGGCTGCCGAAAACGCCTACTGACCCGCTTTGGCGTTCAACGTTTTGCTCGAGGATGGATTCACAGGAGCTCCCTGCCGGTTTGCACCACCCACCGGCTCTCTGAAAGAAAGGGGGTCTGCTGCTTGTTCCTCTCATCGCTTTCGCTTGATCACTTTACTTAAGGCTTGACGTCATTTTCGCTTCTTTGACCATGTTGAGAAAGTATTGCATCAATCGATGATCGTCGGTCAGCTCTGGATGGAACGAGCAACCAAGAAACTGGCCTTGCCGGGCCGCGACAATGCGGTCATTGTATGTCGCGAGGACATCGACCCCGTCGCCGACCTCGACAATGTGCGGAGCACGGATGAAGACGCCGACAAACCCGTCGCCGACACCCTTAATCGACAGCTCCGCCTCAAAGCTTTCCCGCTGCCGACCGAACGAGTTCCGCTCGACTGTAATGTCCATTAATCCTAAATGTGGCTCGTCATAGCCGACAATTCGCTTCGCCAGCAAAATGAGCCCGGCGCACGTACCGAACATCGGCTTGCCGGCAGCGGCAAATTGCTTGAGCGGCTCCATCAGCCCATAGCGGTCGATGAGCCGCCGCATCGTCGTGCTTTCGCCGCCCGGCAGCACAAGACCGTCCAACCCTTCAAGCTGCTCCGGCTTTTTCACGATGACCGCCTCGGCGCCGCACGCCTCAATGGCGCGAACATGCTCCCGCACAGCTCCTTGCAGTCCAAGTACACCTATTTTCATCGTTGCTTTGCTCCTTTATTTAGCTTACCAGCCGCGTTCTTGCATCCGGTGCTCCGGCAACAATGTCGCGATATCGATGCCGCGCATCGCGCCGCCCAATCCTTTCGACAAGTGTGCGATCAATTCATAGTCTTCGTAATGAGTCGTCGCCTCTACGATCGCGCGCGCGTATTTTTCCGGATTTTCCGATTTGAAAATGCCAGACCCAACAAAGACACCGTCCGCACCCAAGTGCATCATCAAGGCAGCGTCAGCCGGTGTCGCGACACCGCCGGCGGCAAAGTTGACGACCGGCAGGCGGCCAAGCCGCTTGATCTCGCGCAGCACCTCAACCGGAGCCCCGAGCTGTTTCGCCTCAGCGACAAGCTCATCTTCGCTCATGTTGACGACTTTGCGAATTTGCGCGTTCACTTTGCGCATATGGCGCACGGCCTCAACAATGTTGCCTGTCCCCGGCTCTCCTTTCGTCCGCAACATCGATGCCCCTTCTGCAATGCGGCGCGCCGCTTCCCCTAAATCGCGGCAACCGCACACAAATGGAACGGTAAACTGCCGTTTGTCAATATGGAATTCCTCATCAGCCGGCGTTAATACTTCGCTTTCGTCAATGTAGTCGACACCAAGCGCCTCTAAGACACGCGCCTCAACATAGTGACCGATCCGCACTTTCGCCATGACTGGGATCGAAACGGCCTTCATCACTTCTTCGATCACCGTCGGGTCGGCCATGCGCGCGACACCGCCAGCGGCGCGAATGTCCGCCGGGACGCGCTCGAGCGCCATAACCGCGACAGCCCCTGCCGCTTCAGCGATTTTCGCCTGTTCTGCGTTCACGACGTCCATGATGACGCCGCCTTTTTGCATTTCCGCCATGCCGCGTTTGACGCGGTCCGTACCTGTCAATGCCAACGTTGATTCCCCCTATTCCTAATCCTTATGCTTTGCGAGGCATGCAAAAGGACGATTCCACTGTTTTATTTTACCTCAATTTTTACAAAAATCACAATGGAAAAAAGCTCCCCATCAAGGGGAGTCGATTCTACAGCCAGCCTTTCACTGTTTTGGCGACGCTTGTCCATAAATCAACAAACAGTCCGCCGACCGCGCGCATCGAAAGAACAAACCAATTGGCTTTTTCGACTTCAGCTGTTGTGACAAGCGGCACACGGATGTTTTTTTGCATGTCTGGGCTTAAGAAGGCAAGGGAGTCGTCCCCTTTATATTCGAGCGTCATATATCCAACCGTTTCCCCTTTTTTCAAAGGGGCGACTAGCTTTCCTTCTTTTGTCATTTTTTTCTTGTCCAACACATATACAGGTTTGTATTGTTTTTCCTCGCCGTTTTTCACAAGCAGATCCAGATTCTTTCCTGTCGCGACACGAACCTCTTTTTCTTTCCCTTTCACGACCGGAAGTGTTTCTTTTCCTTTCAGCTGGTACCCTTTTGGATAAAGCGTCTCGAGGGAGTATTGGTTGAATCCGTAGTTAAATAGTTTTTCTGTCTCTTTAAAGCGCGCCTCTTTTGTTGTTTTCCCACTCGCATCTTTCGCGTTCATGACAACCGAAATCAAGCGGACGCCGTTTCGTTTCGCCGTCCCGGTGAAACAGTTGCCGGCAAATTCCGTATAGCCGGTTTTCAACCCGTCTACACCTTCGTATCCGTACACAAGCCCAGGCAGCATCCAATTCCAGTTGTCCATTTTGATTTCATCTTTTGTTCCTTCCCGGAATACTTTATGAGGAATGCTCGCTGTTTTCAGCACTTCGGGATGATCTTTCAGCAACCGGTAGGCAAGCATCGCCATCGCACGTGCGGACATGACGTTTTCCTCATTTGTGCTTGTCTCTTCTGGATGGAATCCTTTTAAATCCTTATTGCTCAACCCTGTGGCATTGACAAACTTATAATCTTTCAGCCCAAGCTCTTTCGCTTTGTCGTTCATCATTTTCACAAAATTTTTCTCCGATCCAGCGATGATCTCAGCAATCGCGACCGTTGCCCCGTTCGCCGAATAAATGGCCATTGCCTCGTACAGCTCACGCACCGTATACTTGCCATCTTTTCGCAACGGGACATTGGACAGCGCCCGGTCTTGCGACAGCCGGTACACGTAATCGCTTGGCGTGTACATTTGATCCCATTTGACGCGCTTCGCCTTAATGGCGTCAAGAAGCAAATACTCGGTCATCATTTTCGTCATGCTGGCAATCCCAAGCACCGTATCGATATTTTTTTCATACAAAATTCTTCCCGTTTGTGCATCCACTAAAATCGCAGCGTCCGCCCGGATGTCAAGCGGGGCGCTTTCCGCCTTCACCGTCTGTTGAAACGGACCAAACGTTAAACAAAGGCAAATCGACAGCAACCAAAACAACCAGTTTTGTTTTCTCCTCCTCACAATGACACCCTCCTCACACAACCGTTATTGTAACATACCGTCGGCCAAAAAAATAGACGGAGGACATGTCTCCGTCACAGTTGAGCCGATCGGCGCAACTCCGATCAAAAAGCAGAGTAGTTCGGCGCTTCTTTCGTAATTTGCACGTCATGCGGATGGCTTTCACGGAGCCCCGCGCTCGTCATGCGGATAAACTGCGTTTTTTCGCGCAGCTCTTCCAAATTGCGGGTTCCACAATAGCCCATGCCGGCGCGCAACCCACCGACAAGCTGATAAATCGTGTCGGCAAGCGGCCCTTTGTATGGAACGCGTCCCTCGATGCCTTCCGGGACAAACTTTTTCGCATCTTCTTGAAAATAGCGGTCTTTGCTGCCGCGCTCCATGGCTGCGACCGATCCCATGCCCCGGTACACCTTGAAGCGGCGGCCTTGATAAATTTCCGTCTCACCCGGGCTTTCGGAAACACCAGCAAGCAAGCTGCCGAGCATAACCGCATGCGCCCCAGCCGCGATCGCCTTCACAATGTCGCCGGAATATTTGATCCCGCCGTCAGCGATGATCGGGACGCCATGTTTGCGCGCCTCAGTCGCACAGTCGTAGATCGCCGTAATTTGCGGCACACCAACCCCGGCGACAACCCGGGTCGTGCAGATGGACCCCGGACCGATTCCGACTTTAATAATGTTCGCCCCAGCCTCAATCAAGTCGCGCGTCCCTTCAGCTGTCGCGACATTGCCGGCGATGATGTTCAAGTCCGGGTATTGGCGTCGGATGTTGGCCACCGTCTCTAGGACGCCTTTCGAATGGCCGTGCGCCGTGTCAACGACAATGACATCAACCCCTGCCTCAACAAGCTTTTTGACGCGAATCATCGTGTCCGCCGTCACCCCGACGGCCGCCCCGACAATCAGCCTCCCTTTCGCATCTTTCGCTGAATTCGGGAACTCAATGACCTTTTCAATATCCTTGATCGTAATTAATCCCTTCAGCACACCGTTTTCATCAACAAGAGGCAGTTTTTCGACCTTGTGTCGCTGCAAAATTTTCTCTGCTTCCTCCAACGTTGTCCCCACCGGAGCAGTGATCAAGTTTTCCTTCGTCATTACCTCGGAAATTTTAATCGAATAGTCTTGAATGAAACGCAAGTCACGGTTCGTAATAATGCCGACCAATTTTTGCTCCTCGGGGTTGTTGACGATCGGCACCCCCGAGATCCGATATTTACTCATTAAGTGTTCTGCATCATACACTTGATGATCCGGCGTTAGGAAAAACGGGTCCGTAATGACGCCTCGTTCCGACCGTTTCACCTTGTCGACCTGCTCGGCCTGCTGTTCGATCGACATATTTTTGTGAATGATGCCAAGGCCTCCCTGACGCGCCATCGCAATTGCCATCTCCGCTTCGGTGACCGTATCCATCCCAGCGCTGAGAATCGGGATGTTCAACTGCAGCGTATCGCTCAACTTCGTGGTTACATCAACATCGCGCGGCAATACGTCCGACTTCGCTGGGATGAGAAGAACATCATCAAACGTCAATCCTTCCTTGGCGAATTTCGCTTCCCACATGTTTTCTCCCCCTTGTCCGGAAATATTATTAGTAGCTTAACAACTGGTTAAACTACTGTCAAGGAATCAAGAAAATGTCCAACTTTTCAGTTATTTCAAGACAATTCTATGTAAGGGGGGTAAAAATGTTCGGAAATCACGGTCAACTGTTTCGCCTTTCTGTTTTCCGCTCGGCCGATACTGCGCAGCAATTTTTGCGGCAATGCTATCAACAGCTGCAGCGGGATGACGCCGTCCAACGCAGTTATGCAAACTGTTACCCATTTTTATATTATCTGGAACACGGGCAAAACTTTTACGCCGCTGCCCAGCAGGCGCCGCTGTCCATCAAGCCGGTTCTCTTGTTTTACGGCATGGTGCAGCTCTTAAAAGCATGCCTGCTCACTGTCGACCCCGACTACCCGGAATCAACATCGGTCTTGGCCCATGGTGTATCAGCAAGAAAACGAAAAAAACAGGGCTACGAATTTTTAGATGATGAAGTGAAAATACAAAAAAACGGTTTATTCGCACATTTTTCTGAAAAAATGTTTCATGTGAAACAAGAAGCTGGGGAAAAATTTCGCATGGGCACGCTGTTGCAACGAATTGGCGAGTTGCATGAAACGTTTTTTCTTCTAAGCGGGCGAAAAAAACCGTTATCCTTGCCTGTTGTACATACTGCTTCGCCGCCGATGCTCGCCATCCCAAAAGTGATTTTGGACCACTACCATATGTCGTTGTCCCGCTTTGTCCAATATCTCTGTGAAGAAGGACAAGGAAAGCGGCTTTCGTTCGCCAAAGAAGAAGGAGAATTTCTGTATTTTCATATAGAATCGCCGCTGTCGCCGGCCGGAGAAGGTCCGTTTTTATTCCATCTTGACGGTACACTCCGAATTCCAGTCAAGAAAGAGAAAACATTCTCGCTTCCAGAAATACACGCCCATTACTTGTTGCTGTATAACTTGAGCATGATTTCGCGCTATGAGACGGAATGGTGGAGCGAGCTTCTCCATTCTTACCCAAGCAAGGCATACACTTTTATTCTTGAGTTTCTCTCCGTGTCGGCGGAAAAAGTGCCGTTGCTGCTTCATGAATACTTAATGCGGAAATTTTTGGGTTGAATCAAATCAAAAATCCCCTGCTGTATATACAGCAGGGGATTTTCGCCTAGCAGCGACCTACTCTTGCAGGGGCGCTGGCCCCAACTACCATCGGCGCTGGAGGGCTTAACTTCCGTGTTCGGGATGGGAACGGGTGTTTCCCCTCCGCCATAGCCACTAGGCAATGGTTATCATCTTGGACAGTAATTATTATATCCATCCTGTTGGATTTGTCAACAGGATGTTCATTCCCTCAAAACTAGATAACCGTTGGAAGAAGCCGCTCATAGGTCAAGCCCTCGATCGATTAGTATCCGTCAGCTCCACGTGTCGCCACGCTTCCACCTCGGACCTATCGACCTCGTCATCTTCGAGGGATCTTACCCGCCTAACGCGGTGGGAAATCTCATCTTGAGGGGGGCTTCACGCTTAGATGCTTTCAGCGCTTATCCCGTCCGCACATAGCTACCCAGCGGTGCCCCTGGCGGGACAACTGGTACACCAGCGGTGCGTCCATCCCGGTCCTCTCGTACTAAGGACAGCTCCTCTCAAATTTCCTCCGCCCGCGACGGATAGGGACCGAACTGTCTCACGACGTTCTGAACCCAGCTCGCGTACCGCTTTAATGGGCGAACAGCCCAACCCTTGGGACCGACTACAGCCCCAGGATGCGATGAGCCGACATCGAGGTGCCAAACCTCCCCGTCGATGTGGACTCTTGGGGGAGATCAGCCTGTTATCCCCGGGGTAGCTTTTATCCGTTGAGCGATGGCCCTTCCATGCGGAACCACCGGATCACTAAGCCCGACTTTCGTCCCTGCTCGACCTGTCCGTCTCGCAGTCAAGCTCCCTTGTGCCTTTGCACTCTCCGAATGATTTCCAACCATTCTGAGGGAACCTTTGGGCGCCTCCGTTACCTTTTGGGAGGCGACCGCCCCAGTCAAACTGCCCACCTGACACTGTCTCCCACCCCGTTAAGGGGTGCGGGTTAGAATTTCAATACCGCCAGGGTGGTATCCCACCGCCGCCTCCACCGAAGCTGGCGCTCCGGCTTCCCAGGCTCCCACCTATCCTGTACAAGCGATACCAAAATTCCATATCAGGCTGCAGTAAAGCTCCACGGGGTCTTTCCGTCCTGTCGCGGGTAACCTGCATCTTCACAGGTAGTATAATTTCACCGGGTCTCTCGTTGAGACAGCGCCCAAGTCGTTACACCTTTCGTGCGGGTCGGAACTTACCCGACAAGGAATTTCGCTACCTTAGGACCGTTATAGTTACGGCCGCCGTTTACTGGGGCTTCGGTTCGCACCTTCGCTTCCGCTAAGCGCTCCCCTTAACCTTCCAGCACCGGGCAGGTGTCAGCCCCTATACGTCGCCTTTCGGCTTCGCAGAGACCTGTGTTTTTGATAAACAGTCGCTTGGGCCTTTTCACTGCGGCTCTTCAGGGCTCTTCACCCCAAAGAGCACCCCTTCTCCCGAAGTTACGGGGTCATTTTGCCGAGTTCCTTAACGAGAGTTCTCCCGCGCGCCTTAGGATTCTCTCCTCGCCTACCTGTGTCGGTTTGCGGTACGGGCACCTCTTCCCTCGCTAGAGGCTTTTCTTGGCAGTGTGAAATCGGGGACTTCCGGATCACTCCGTCGCCGTCACCGCTTGGCCTTATGATCCGCGGATTTGCCTGCGGATCAGCCTCACGGCTTGGACAGGCTCTTCCAGCCGCCTGCTCGCCCTATCCTCCTGCGTCCCCCCATCGCTCAAACGGGAAGGAGGTGGTACAGGAATCTCAACCTGTTGTCCATCACCTACGCCTTTCGGCCTCGGCTTAGGTCCCGACTAACCCTGAGCGGACGAACCTTCCTCAGGAACCCTTAGGCTTTCGGCGCAGAGGATTCTCACCTCTGTTTTCGCTACTCATACCGGCATTCTCACTTCTAAGCGCTCCACCAGTCCTTCCGGTCTGGCTTCTCTGCCCTTAGAACGCTCCCCTACCGATGACCAACGGTCATCCCGCAGCTTCGGCGGCACGTTTAGCCCCGGTACATTTTCGGCGCAGAGTCACTCGACCAGTGAGCTATTACGCACTCTTTAAATGGTGGCTGCTTCTAAGCCAACATCCTGGTTGTCTTTGCAACTCCACATCCTTTTCCACTGAACGTGCACTTCGGGGCCTTAGCTGGCGGTCTGGGCTGTTCCCCTCTCGACCACGGATCTTATCACTCGCAGTCTGACTCCCGGGCATAAGTCATTGGCATTCGGAGTTTGACTGGGTTCGGTAACCCGGTTTGGGCCCCTAGCCCAATCAGTGCTCTACCTCCAAGACTCCTAAACCCGAGGCTAGCCCTAAAGCTATTTCGGGGAGAACCAGCTATCTCCAAGTTCGATTGGCATTTCACCCCTACCCACACCTCATCCCCGCACTTTTCAACGTGCGTGGGTTCGGGCCTCCAGCCGGTGTTACCCGGCCTTCACCCTGGACATGGGTAGATCACCTGGTTTCGGGTCGACGACGACGTACTCACACGCCCTGTTCAGACTCGCTTTCGCTGCGGCTCCGCCTCTCCGGCTTAACCTCGCACGCCATCGTCACTCGCCGGTTCATTCTACAAAAGGCACGCCATCACCCATCAACGGGCTCTGACTACTTGTAGGCACACGGTTTCAGGTTCTCTTTCACTCCCCTCCCGGGGTGCTTTTCACCTTTCCCTCACGGTACTGGTGCACTATCGGTCACTAGGGAGTATTTAGCCTTGGGAGATGGTCCTCCCTGCTTCCGACGGGATTCCTCGTGTCCCGCCGTACTCAGGATCCGCTCGGGAGGGAACGAAGTTTCGACTACAGGGCTCTCACCTTCTCTGGCCGGCCGTTCCAGACCGGTTCGTCTACCCCGTCCCTTTCTCACTCCCATCGTGAGCGGTCCTACAACCCCAAGAGGACATGCCTCTTGGTTTGGGCTGTTCCCGTTTCGCTCGCCGCTACTCAGGGAATCGCGGTTGCTTTCTTCTCCTCCGGGTACTAAGATGTTTCAGTTCCCCGGGTGTGCCCTCCATGCCCTATGGATTCAGGCATGGATACTGCCCCATTACGGACAGTGGGTTCCCCCATTCGGACATCTCCGGATCAACGCTTGCTTACAGCTCCCCGAAGCGTTTCGGCGTTTGCCCCGTCCTTCATCGGCTCCTAGTGCCAAGGCATCCACCGTGCGCCCTTTCTAGCTTAACCTATTGCGCTCTCGGCTTCTTCCTTTGCTTTATCGGTTATCTAGTTTTCAAGGAACGAGACTGCTTCTTGAATTTGCTTCTCTGCAGTCTTGTGCCGAGGAATCTTGCTTCCCTGAACCTGCTAGAAGACGAAGGCGCAAAGTAGCTCCTTTGAATTCGCTTCTTCGCTGGTTTGCGTCGAGAAATTCAGCTTCTCCGAATCCGCTTGTAGACGCAGACGCAAAGCAACTACGTTGAAACCTCTTACCTTGATATGGTGGAGCCTATCGGGATCGAACCGATGACCTCCTGCTTGCAAAGCAGGCGCTCTCCCAGCTGAGCTAAGGCCCCATCCAATGGGCCTAAGTGGACTTGAACCACCGACCTCACGCTTATCAGGCGTGCGCTCTGACCAGCTGAGCTATAGGCCCATATACACATTGCAAGGAACAATAAGTTCCCTCAAAACTAAACAAAACAGCAAGCGTCATTATAATCAAACTGATAGGTTTTGTCAAGAAATTCTGTCTAGCTCCGGCGCCTGGTTCTCTTCTGCCAAATAACCTTCCCCCTCGGGGGGTGCAAGCACCCCTGCGGGTGAAGAACATTTGGCTTCGAGAGCCGATCTCGGCGCCTCCGCTTTTCGTAATGTCTAGCTCCGGCCGCCATCGGCTCGCGACGCTTCGGTCCTGCTGCGGCGGGCTAAGCCCGCTCGCAGGCCCTCCAGCGCACCTCGCCGATAAGCGGGCGGCCTCCGCTTTTCTCCTTAGAAAGGAGGTGATCCAGCCGCACCTTCCGGTACGGCTACCTTGTTACGACTTCACCCCAATCACTTGCCCCACCTTCGGCGGCTGGCTCCCTTGCGGGTTGCCTCACCGACTTCGGGTGTTGCAAGCTCTCGTGGTGTGACGGGCGGTGTGTACAAGGCCCGGGAACGTATTCACCGCGGCATGCTGATCCGCGATTACTAGCGATTCCGGCTTCATGCAGGCGAGTTGCAGCCTGCAATCCGAACTGAGAGCGGCTTTTTGGGATTCGCTCCCCCTCGCGGGTTCGCAGCCCTTTGTACCGCCCATTGTAGCACGTGTGTAGCCCAGGTCATAAGGGGCATGATGATTTGACGTCATCCCCACCTTCCTCCGACTTGTCGCCGGCAGTCCCTCTAGAGTGCCCACCTTCGTGCTGGCAACTAGAGGCGAGGGTTGCGCTCGTTGCGGGACTTAACCCAACATCTCACGACACGAGCTGACGACAACCATGCACCACCTGTCACCCTGTCCCCCCGAAGGGGGAACGCCCAATCTCTTGGGTTGTCAGGGGATGTCAAGACCTGGTAAGGTTCTTCGCGTTGCTTCGAATTAAACCACATGCTCCACCGCTTGTGCGGGCCCCCGTCAATTCCTTTGAGTTTCAGCCTTGCGGCCGTACTCCCCAGGCGGAGTGCTTATCGCGTTAGCTGCAGCACTAAAGGGTGTGACCCCTCTAACACTTAGCACTCATCGTTTACGGCGTGGACTACCAGGGTATCTAATCCTGTTTGCTCCCCACGCTTTCGCGCCTCAGCGTCAGTTGCAGGCCAGAGAGCCGCCTTCGCCACTGGTGTTCCTCCACATCTCTACGCATTTCACCGCTACACGTGGAATTCCGCTCTCCTCTCCTGCCCTCAAGTCCCCCAGTTTCCAATGACCCTCCACGGTTGAGCCGTGGGCTTTCACATCAGACTTAAGGGACCGCCTGCGCGCGCTTTACGCCCAATAATTCCGGACAACGCTCGCCCCCTACGTATTACCGCGGCTGCTGGCACGTAGTTAGCCGGGGCTTTCTCGTGAGGTACCGTCACCGCGCCGCCCTCTTCGAACGGCGCTCCTTCGTCCCTCACAACAGAGCTTTACGACCCGAAGGCCTTCTTCGCTCACGCGGCGTCGCTCCGTCAGGCTTTCGCCCATTGCGGAAGATTCCCTACTGCTGCCTCCCGTAGGAGTCTGGGCCGTGTCTCAGTCCCAGTGTGGCCGGTCACCCTCTCAGGCCGGCTACGCATCGTCGCCTTGGTGAGCCGTTACCTCACCAACTAGCTAATGCGCCGCGGGCCCATCCGCAAGTGACAGCCCAAAGGCCGCCTTTCAACCAAAGACCATGCGGTCTTCGGTGTTATCCGGTATTAGCTCCGGTTTCCCGGAGTTATCCCGGTCTTGCGGGCAGGTTGCCCACGTGTTACTCACCCGTCCGCCGCTGACCAAACCAGAGCAAGCTCCGATTTGGTCCGCTCGACTTGCATGTATTAGGCACGCCGCCAGCGTTCGTCCTGAGCCAGGATCAAACTCTCCAAAAGAAAGTTGATTGGCTTTTCGGATTATCCAGCTTCGGCCGCTATCGACTCGCGACGCTTCGTGTCCCGCTTTGGCGGGCTAAGCCCGCTCGCGGGCCTCTCAGCGCGTTTCGCCGATAGGCAAGCGGCCTCAGCTTTTCGCATTGTCCAGCTTCGGCCCGCCGCCGCTCGGGGTCAAATAACCTTCGCCTTCGGGATTGTAAATCCCTGCAGGCGAAGAACATTTGCCCATCGCGGCGACCCGCGAGCCTCAGCTTTTCCGTATTGTCCAGCTTCGGCGCCTCGCTCTCTTCTGCCAAATCACCTTCCCCCTCGGGGTGCAAGCACCACTAAGGGTGAAGAACATTTGGCTTCGAGATCGCCAGGATGGCGATATTTCGCCGTTGCCCGCAGGACGCGGGCTGCCTTTAGGCGAAATTACGGCGCCTCCGCTTTTCTTATGACGCTTGCGTTTTGTTTAGTTTTCAAGGAGCTTTTTCGCTGTCCCTTAATGATGACAGCTATTAAATAATAACCCATGGACAACGAAAAGTCAACAACTTTTTTATTTCTTTACCGTCACAAGCAATGTTGATTGTATCATGTGGATGTTGTTTAGGCAATAGTATTTTTTGGAACTGACACTGATCAACCTTGCACCATTTCCTCGATATATATGTCCCGCTGAACGCTTAGTGACAGCAACTGTCCGGTTTCGATGATCTTGACGATCGGCCGGGCTGGCTCGTCCGAAGGAATAAACATCACTTCAGCCATTTCGCCGTTGGAGAGTTTGACGACGGCTCCTGTTTGTAGGCCGATGAGATTGTTCACCAGCGCGGCGACAGCTTCTGTACTCAGTTTGCCGAACTGCTCCCTTTGCATCGTTTCAATGGCCCGAAACGGCGACTGTTTGCGACGGTATAACCGTTCTGAAGTCATGGCATGGTAGACATCAGCGACGGCAACGATCTGGCTGTAAGGGTGAATTCTTTCTGCTTTTACTCCGAGCGGGTAGCCGCTGCCGTCATTTCGTTCATGATGTTGCAACACAGCAAGTTTTGCCCCATGGTTTAGCGCAGGGATTTTTTGCACCATGCGGTAGCTGAAGACAGGGTGCTGCTTTACTTCATTGAACTCGGCTTCAGTGAGCGCCGACGGATTTGTCAAAATTCTCTTACTTACTTTCGCCATGCCACAGTCTGCTAGCACACCGGCAAGGGCGATTTGGTGGCATTCCCCTTCGCTGTATCCAAGCTGCATGGCCAAAAAGCCCGCGAGCAGCCCGACGCTGACGGCATGATGGTGCAAATATTCGTCCTTTGTTGCGTAATGATGCAACATAAGCAACTCCCGTTTTTGGCCCGCCATTCGTTCAAAAAGCGAAATGATGACCCCTCTGATTTCGCCGATATCAACCGGCAAACCGGCTTGCCACGATTGAAACCATGTTTTGTATCGTTGGACCGCCTCTAAGTAGAAAGCCATCGGCTGTTTGGCAACCGCCGTTGATGCGGAATCGACGTTGGGAAATGGTTCACCGTTAGCAAGCAATGGTTCAACGTCCACTTCCTCAACGAGGAATTTTTCAAGTACGAGTAGCAACGGTTTCGTGATCACGGTGTTTTTCGGTATAATTGGACGTTTCGTCTTGCCGAGCACATCTTCAGCGAGCACGCATCCTTCGCGAAGCTGGGAGCGTTTCACACGGACCATCGATTAGTGCCCCCTTTGTCTTTTTTTCTCTGTATTTCTATCGTAACATGATTTTGGCCGCGATGGCAGGCTTTTGAAACAGAAAAACGACGCCCCGCGCCTATAGGCGAAGCGCCGTTTCCGTTAGGCTGAATGATCTTCTTCTTTATTCCTCGTCCCTTTCTTCCTCAGGCACTTTCGCCACCGTAGCGACGCACTCATGCCCATCTTCGCCAGAGAGGCGAATGAGCTTAACGCCTTGGGCGATTCTTCCCGTCCGAGAAATATCGCTGACGGCAATGCGAATGAGCACGCCGCCGGTCGTGATCACCATGACGTCTTCATTGCCGACGACGGTTGTCACCGCAACGACAGGACCGTTTTTATCCGTGACGTTGCACGTTTTCAATCCTTTGCCCCCGCGGCTTTGCACGCGGTATTCCGAGGCCGGAGTGCGCTTGCCGAACCCTTTTTTCGTGACGACAAGCACATCATGATGGTCTTCTAAAATTTCCATGCCAACTACTTCATCCCCGTCATCAAGCGTGATCGCTTTGACTCCAGTCGCGCTGCGGCCCATCGCCCGCACGTCGGTTTCCGGAAAACGGATGAGCATGCCGTTTTTCGTACCGATGATCAAATGCTTTTTGCCATCCGTCAGCCGGACAGAAATCAGTTCATCCCCTTCGCGCAAATGGATGGCGATAAGCCCGTTGTTGCGAATATGGGCGAACGCTGAAAGCGGGGAACGTTTGGCAATTCCTTGCTTTGTCGCAAACACGAGGTAGCGTTCATCGCTAAACTCGCTTTCAATCGGAATCATGGCGTTGATCCACTCATCTTTATCGAGCTCAAGCAAGTTGATGATGGGCAGCCCTTTGGCTGTGCGGCCGAATTCCGGAATCTCGTAGCCTTTTGCCTGATATACTTTCCCTTTATTCGTGAAAAACAGCACGGTGTCATGAGTCGACGTAATGAGCAAATGTTCGACAAAATCGTCTTCCGCCGTATGCATGCCTTGCACGCCCCGTCCGCCGCGTTTTTGGCTCCGGTACGTCGATAAAGGCAAGCGCTTGATGTAGCCTTTATGAGTAAGCGTGATGACGACATGCTCTTGTGGAATTAAATCCTCGTCATCGAACTGCTCAACGGCTCCTGAAACGATTTCCGTGCGCCGCTCATCGTTGAACCGCTCCTTAATTTCGCTCAGTTCATCGCGAATGATTTGCAATACTTTCTCTTCGTCGGCCAATACGCCTCTCAGTTCTGCGATCAGACGGACAAGGTCTTGGTATTCTTGTTCGATTTTTTCCCGCTCAAGGCCGGTTAACCGTTGCAGGCGCATATCCAAAATCGCCTGCGCTTGCCGTTCACTGAGTGAGAACCGCGCCATCAGCCCTTCGCGCGCCGCCTCCGTTGTCTGTGAGCGGCGGATGAGGTCGATCACTTCATCCAAATGGTCAAGGGCGATGCGCAACCCTTCCAGAATGTGAGCACGCGCCTCGGCTTTTTTCAGCTCAAACGCCGTCCGCCGGCGGATGACGGTTTTTTGATGGTTTAAATAATGCTCCAAACACTCTTTTAAGTTCAGCACTTTCGGCTCGCCGTTTACCAAAGCAAGCATGTTGATGCCAAAACTCGTTTGCAATGCCGTATGTTTGTACAAATTGTTCAACACAACCTTCGCGTTGGCATCGCGCCGCACTTCGATAACGATGCGCATGCCGCTCCGATCCGACTCGTCGCGCAAGTCGGTGATGCCGTCAATTTTTTTGTCGCGCACAAGTTCGGCGATCCGCTCGATCAGTTTCGCCTTGTTTACTTGGTAAGGGAGCTCGGTCACAATGATCGTTTCCTTGCCGTTTGGCTGCTGCTCGATTTCGGCCTTGGCGCGCAATGTAATGGAGCCGCGACCCGTTTCGTACGCCTTGCGGATGCCGCTGCGGCCGATAATTTGTCCAGCGGTTGGAAAGTCAGGTCCTAGGATGTATTCCATCAAATCGGCAACCGTCATCTCCGGATTTTGGCTTAATGCCAACAAGGCATCAATCACTTCGCCAAGCTGGTGCGGCGGAATGTTCGTCGCCATTCCGACAGCGATGCCGGATGAACCGTTGACAAGCAAATTAGGAAACCGGGACGGCAGCACGACCGGTTCTTTTTCCGAACCGTCATAGTTGTCTTGATAGTCAATCGTGTCTTTGTTGATATCGCGCAAAAGCTCCATGGCGATTTTCGACATGCGCGCTTCCGTGTAGCGCATCGCTGCTGCCGCGTCGCCGTCAATCGATCCGAAGTTGCCATGTCCGTCGACAAGCATGTAGCGGTAGTTGAAATCTTGCGCCATGCGCACCATCGTGTCATACACGGCGGCATCCCCGTGCGGATGATATTTCCCGATCACTTCGCCGACGATGCGAGCCGACTTTTTATACGGTTTATCGGCAGTCATGCCGAGGTCGTGCATGGCATATAAAATGCGGCGATGCACCGGCTTCAGCCCGTCGCGCACGTCCGGCAGGGCGCGCGAAACGATGACGCTCATCGCATAGTCAAGAAACGAAGAACGCATTTCCTGGCTGATGTTCACTTCGCGGATGCGCGGTTGTTCGTGTTCTGCCATTCGTTCAAACCTCCCTTTGAAACCTCCTCCAGTCCGGACCGCCCGGCCAGGCGGACGCGGACGGACGGCGGGCGCCGCTTCGCTCGCGCGCCGGGTGTCCCCGTCGGCAAGGTGAAGCGAGGAGGGCGGCTGATTCCCTCTTTTTTTATCCTAAATGTCCAAGTTTTTCACATAACGGGCATTTTCTTCGATGAACTGGCGGCGCGGCTCAACTTTATCGCCCATTAAAATTTCAAACGTTTCATCTGCGTCAATGGCGTCTTGCAAGCTCACTTGCAGCAACGTTCTCGTTTCCGGATTCATCGTCGTTTCCCAAAGTTGCTCCGGATTCATTTCGCCCAGTCCTTTATAGCGTTGAATCGTCGGTTTTGGCTGGTCCGGCAGCTCGGCAAGGATTTTCTCAAGCTGGCGGTCGTTGTAAGCATAACGCACCTGTTTTCCCTGCTCGATTTTATACAGCGGCGGCTGAGCGATATAAATGTAGCCGTGTTCAATCAATTCCCGCATATAACGGTAAAAAAATGTTAAAAGAAGCGTGCGAATATGGGCCCCGTCAACATCGGCGTCGGTCATGATGATGACCTTATGGTAACGCGCCTTTGAGATGTCAAACTCTTCGCCAATGCCCGTGCCAAGGGCGGTAATAATCGCCCGCACCTCATTGTTCGACAAAATTTTGTCCAAGCGCGCTTTTTCCACGTTAAGGATTTTCCCGCGCAGCGGCAAAATCGCTTGGAAATGGCGGTCGCGCCCTTGTTTCGCGGAGCCGCCGGCCGAATCGCCCTCGACGACGTACAGCTCGCTGATCGACGGGTCTCTTGACGAACAGTCAGCCAGTTTGCCCGGCAAATTGGAAATTTCAAGCGCACTTTTGCGCCGCGTCAGTTCGCGCGCTTTTTTCGCCGCCAGCCGCGCCCGCGCCGCCATCATGCCTTTTTCGACGATTTTTCGGGCAATCGTCGGATTTTCAAGCAAAAACGTTTCAAATTGTTCGGAAAAGACAGCGTCGGTCACCGTGCGCGCATCGCTGTTGCCGAGCTTCGTTTTCGTTTGCCCTTCAAACTGCGGCGATGGATGCTTGATCGACACGATGGCCGTCAGCCCTTCGCGCACATCTTCGCCAGTCAAATTCGTGTCGTTTTCTTTAAAAATTTGCTGCTTGCGAGCGTAATCATTGATAATGCGCGTCAGCGCCATTTTAAAGCCAGATTCATGTGTGCCGCCTTCATGCGTATGAATGTTGTTGACAAACGAATAAATATTGCTCGTATAGCCGTCGTTGTACTGCAAGGCGATTTCTACGGCAATGCCGTCACGCTCGCCAGCGATATAAATTGGCTCTTCGTGCAGCACTTCTCGTGTTCGGTTCAAATGACGGACGTATGAACGAATGCCGCCTTCGTAAACATATTCGTTTTTTCGGCTGTCAACCCGTTCGTCCGTCAGCGTGATTTTTAAGCCGCGATTTAGAAAGGCGAGCTCACGCAACCGAGTGGCCAGCGTTTCATAGTCAAATTCGGTCGTCTCAGTGAAAATTTCCGGGTCCGGCTTAAAACGGGTCGTCGTTCCGGTCCGGTCTGTCTCGCCGATGACTTGCAAGTCGGTGCACGGTTCTCCGCGCTCGTACCGCTGGTAATGGATTTTTCCATCCCGATAGACGTAAACTTCGAGCCATTCCGATAAGGCGTTGACGACCGAAGCGCCAACGCCGTGCAAGCCGCCGGACACTTTATAGCCCCCTCCGCCAAATTTCCCACCGGCATGAAGGACGGTCATAATGACTTCGACGGCGGGACGCCCGGTCGCCTCGTGAATGTCAACCGGAATGCCACGCCCGTTGTCGGCGACGGTGATGCTGTTGTCTTTGCCGATCGTCACATCGATGTTTGTGCAATAGCCCGCCAACGCCTCGTCGATGCTGTTGTCGACGATTTCCCAAACGAGATGGTGCAGTCCTTTCGGCCCCGTCGAGCCGATGTACATCCCCGGGCGCTTGCGGACCGCTTCAAGGCCTTCAAGCACTTGGATTTGGCTTGCATCGTACGTCTGCTCAACCCGTTGTTCCATTGTCATGCCTGATCACCTACGCTTTCTTTGCAAACGTTCAACGGTCTCGCGGTCAAGAAGGAGCGGTTACCGAACCAGAATGGAC
This sequence comes from Geobacillus zalihae, assembly GCF_030414215.1. NCBI lineage: Bacteria > Bacillati > Bacillota > Bacilli > Caryophanales > Anoxybacillaceae > Geobacillus > Geobacillus zalihae. The sequence goes on along the minus strand of NZ_CP129217.1, from coordinate 3,090 downwards.
TCGATAAATAGCCGCTTCTTGAATGATATCGTGCTTAATGCCGTCAATGCTTGTTGTTGTGACAAAAGTTTGCACTTTTTTCCGGATGGCATCAAGGAGGTGGGTTTGCCGAAAGTCATCAAGTTCTGACAACACATCATCCAGCAATAAAATGGGGTAATCGCCTAACTCGGAAAAGATGAGCTCAAGTTCTGCCAGCTTGACCGCTAGCGCGGTTGTACGTTGTTGCCCCTGGGAACCGAAAGTTTGCACGTTTTTTCCATTCACGAAAAACGCGATGTCATCGCGATGCGGGCCGACCAACGTTGTTCCCCGCAGAACTTCCCGTTCCCTCATGGCGGCGAACGTTTCACTGTATGCTTCTACTATTCTCGACAATTCCGCCTTTTCTGATACGTCGACCGACGGTTCGTATCGGATGCAAAGCTGTTCGGCGCCGCGGCTGATTTCATAGTGGATTGGCATCGCCCATTGCTCAAGCAGCGACAAAAACTGGCGGCGCCGCAGCGTAATTTTGGCCGCCAGCAATACAAGCTGCTCAGTTAACACATCAAGAACCGCCTCATCGCTCCGCTCGCGCGCCTGCATCATTTTTAAGTAATGATTGCGTTGTTGCAGCAGCTTTTGGTATTGGCTCAAATCATGTATATACACAGGCGACACTTGCCCGATTTCCATATCGACAAATCGGCGCCGCACTTGCGGACTTCCCTTGACTAAATTCAAGTCTTCGGGAGCGAACATGACGACATTCAAATGGCCGACGTATTGGCTGAGCCGTTGCTGTTCAATATGGTTGCATCTTGCTTTTTTTCCTTTTTTTGAAATAAGCAACTCAAGCGTTAACGACCCGCTTCGTTTTTCCGCTCTTCCTTCTATTTTAGCATACTCTTCATTCCAACGGATAAGGTCTTTATCGTTGGACGTGCGGTGCGACTTCGCCATAGCCAAAACATAAATGGCCTCCATCATGTTCGTCTTTCCTTGGGCATTTTCTCCTAAGATGACGTTCACGCCCTCGCCGAAATTCAGCGTTTCATACTCATAATTCCGGTAATTCGTCAACGTTAAGTTGGTCAAAAACACCGAACCTTCACCTACTCCGCTTTTACGACGACGAACGTGCCAAACGGTTCAATGTCGATCCGGTCGCCGTCTCTCAGCTTTCGCCCGCGCCGGTTTTCCCGTTCTCCATTGACAAGCACGTGATGTTCCTGCAAAAACCATTTGGCCGCACCGCCAGTATCGATCAATCGCACAAGTTTCAAAAGCTGCCCCAGCGTAATCGTTTCCGTTGTAATCGTCACCCGTTGTTCCATCCGTGTCATCGCTCGCTTTCCTTCAAACTGCCTATTCTTTTATTTTACCGGAAAATCCGCCCATTCGCAAAGAAAGCCGATGAGAAGGATGGGCATAGATGTTGCCCGCCTTCTCATCGGACTTGAGAAAAAGCAGCGTTGTCGGGCGGCTTTTGCCCTTGAAGCTGAATGGTTTTCGCCAATAGGAGGGCGGTGGGTCAATATGTTCTCACCGGCAAAATGAGCTGAAGCATCGAATCGGTATGAAGCGGGCGCAACAGGAACGGCCGCATGGCCCCAGTGAAGCTGATTTGAATGTCTGTTCCATCAAGCGCCCGCAACGCGTCCATCATATATTTCGCGCTGAACGAAATGTTCAACTCTTCCCCTTCAAGAGACTCCGTTTGCAGCTGCTCCGTCACTTTCCCGATCTCCGGAGAAATCGAAGAAATTTCGAGCATTCCTCCAGGAAGCGTCGTCAGTTTCACAACGTTGTTCCTTCCTTCTCGAGCAAGCAAGGACGCTCGGTCGATTGCCTGCAGAAACTCTTTTGCATTGACGATCATGGTCGTTTTGCTTTCTGTTGGAATCAAGCGGGCCGTCTCCGGATAGTTGCCGTCAAGCAGCCGGGAAAAGAAGAGAAGGTGCTCGGCCTTAAATAGCACTTGATTGGCTGTCATGACGATGTCCACCGGGTGGTTGCCGTCATCCAAAATTTTGCTGAGCTCATTAAGACTTTTTCCAGGGATGACGACGTTGTATGATACTTCATTTTCCGACTCAATTTTCACTTTGCGCATGGCTAAGCGATGACTGTCGGTCGCTGTGCAGACAAGCTCGCCATGTTCAACTTTCCAGTTGACACCTGTCAAGATTGGGCGCGTTTCCGATGTAGAAACGGCGAATACCGTTTGCCGAATCACGGTTTTCAATAAATCAGCCGGGATTTGAAACACGTTTTCTTCTTCAATTTGCGGCAGGCGCGGATATTCGTCGGCGTTTAGCCCATTAAGGCGGAATTCTGAGTGCCCCGAGCGGATGATCGTCAAAAAGTTGTCTTCCGTTTCGATTTCCACCGTTTGTTGCGGCAGTTTTTTCACGATTTCAGAGAAAAAGCGCGCCTGCAGTACGATGCTCCCCGGTCTTTTCACATCAACGAGCAACTTGCCTTCTTTTTCAAGCGGAATAAACGATTCAATTGAAATGTCGGAATCGCTTCCGGTCAGCGTTACTCCCGAGGCGGTTGCTGTTAGTTTGATTCCGGTCAAAATCGGAATCGTCGTTCTTGTCGATACGGCTTTCATCACGTCTTGGACGCTCTTGGCCAACGCTTCGCGGTCAATGGAAATGTTCACGTTGCTGTTCCTCCCTGTTTCTTTAGATCGTCGGAAATAAATTATGAAAATATAAAAACAAAAACCGTAGTACTAGTCGTATGGCTTGTTAGTATGTGGATAAACAAAAAAAGCGAAGCAAGCACAGCCTGTCCACATGTGGATAAGCTGTGCATAAAACTGAGACAGTTGTTCACAGTTGCTTCAGCTTTTCTTGAATCTCTTGTATATGCCTTTGCAGCTGCGTATCGGTTTGCAAAAGCTTTGATATTTTTTCATGGGCGTGGATGACGGTTGTATGATCGCGTCCCCCAAATTCATCGCCGATTTTCGGCAACGAACAGTCGGTCAGTTCGCGGGAGAGATACATGGCAATTTGCCGAGGGAACGCGACCGATTTTGTTCGCTTTTTCGCTTTAAAATCTTCCATCTTGATGTTGAAATGCTGTCCAACAACG